>NZ_CVRM01000022.1 GCF_001258055.1 Phaeobacter italicus
CTCGTCAGGCTCATAACCTGAAGGTCGTAGGTTCAAATCCTACTCCCGCAACCAAATAACCCAAAATATCAAAGCCCCTAACCTCGCTCCGGCGGGGCCCTCTGCGTTCCACCTCGGGCAAGCACCAAAAAACGCCAGCGCAGCACGGCACTCGGGCACAGCTTGGACAGACGCGACCTACACAGCCGCGACCCGATCGACCAAGGCACGTGACACCGCATCTCCCCGGAGCGTTCCGAAAACGCCCGACCAGCGGCTGCCAAGTCGCGAGCTGCAAAAGGCATCTGACACCAAACTCGGCGCATGACGGATCAACAGGGAGGCCTGCCACAGAACCGCCATCTGTTCGCTGAGGTGCCGGGCGGATGCCGGGTTTGCCACCATGGATGGTAGATCCTGTTGCAGCCGCGCAAGCGCCTGGTCGAAATCGCGGTTGCCGCCACGGGCTGCGGCGAGCTCCTCCAGAAAGACCTCGCCGGTTTCTGGATCCTTGTGCAGAGCGCGCAGAACATCGAGGCAGATCACGTTGCCGGAGCCTTCCCAGATCGAATTGACCGGTGCCTCGCGATAGAGGCGGGGCATCGGGCTTTCTTCGATGTAGCCGGGGCCGCCATGGCATTCCATTGTTTCAGCCGCATGTTGGATTGCCCGCTTGCAGATCCAGAACTTGGCAATGGCAGTGCCGATCCGGGCCAGTTTGCCGGCACGTGCATCGCCTGCTTCGGCCTCGTCAATGGCGCGGCCCAGGCGCAAGGACAGGGTGAGGGCGGCTTCGGTTTCCAATGCAAGATCAGCCAGAACATTCTGCATCAGCGGCTGGTCGATCAGGCGGCGCTGAAAGGCGGCGCGGTGGCGTGTGTGATGCACCGCCTGCAGCAGGCCTTGTCCCATCAATGCGGCAGAGCCAAAGGCGCAGTAAAACCTTGTGCCCTGAACCATGTCGATGATGGTGCGCACGCCGCGCCCCTCTGGTCCCACGAGGATCCCCCATGTGTCCTGCAGCTCCATCTCGCTTGAGGCGTTGGAGCGGTTGCCGAGCTTGTCCTTGAGGCGTTGCAGATAAAATCTGTTGCGCGCGCCATCCGGGGTAAACCGGGGCACGAGGAAACAGGACAGACCGCCGGGCGCATAGGCCAGGGTCAAGAAGGCATCGGACATCGGGGCCGAGCAGAAGAACTTGTGCCCTGTCAGCCGGTATCCTGCGCCATCCGGGACGGCCTGTGTGCTGTTCGCGCGAACGTCCGATCCCCCCTGTTTTTCGGTCATGAACATCCCCATTTGCAGCCCGGTTTTTTCGGATGCAGGGATATCGCGTCGGTCATAGCGCTGGGACAAAAGCCCGCGAACCCAGTCCTCGGCGACATCAGGGGTGGTGCGCAGCGCCGGGACAGCGGCGTAGCTCATGGCGAGCGGACACATGACGCCGCCCTCCATCTGGTTCAGCATGTAGTTGAGCGCCGCGTGGGTCACATGGGCGCCCGGGCCAGGGTTGCGCCAGGCATGGTTTGACAGGCCGTTGCTGACGGCCAGGTCCTGCAGCGCGTGATAAGAGGGGTGAAACCGCACCTCGTTGATGCGCATACCGTATCGGTCAAAGGCCCGCAGTTCGGGGGCATGGCGATTGGCCTCATCCGCCTGTTCCATCACCTCGGCGCGGCCTGCATCCTTGCCAAATTGGGCGAGTTTCGCGACAGATCCGGCCGCCCCTTCGCGCAGAACCCCTTCCTGCAACACGATGTCCTGCGACCAGAGATCCTGATCCCCCAGATGCGGCGGCGTATTGGCGACCTCGTGGGTGGGCAACTGGGCTATGGAGCGTCTTGGCGGCATGTTCATGCTCCTGTCTCGGGGCGGATTGGGGCAGGGTGTCGACAGGCTGCGGGCCTGGGGCCCTTGCTGACAAGTCTGACGCGAGGGAGCAGGAGACAGAACCCCACGTCACGACAGAAAAAACCCCCGGCAATTGCTGCGGGGGGTCATGTCTGTGGGTCTGAATGGGGCCGCTGGCGCAAGGTGCAGGAAAACCGGTCTGCAGCGTCCGGGCGACAGCGGTGGCTTTATCCGCTCAGCGGGAGATGGCCAAGGTGGTCTTCGCCGCGCTCGCGGGCCAGGCGCATCTGCTTCTGTCGTTCGCGGAAACGCGCCTTGTCTGCTTCAGAGGTCTCATCGATGCACTGATGGCAGGACACACCGGCCTCATAGGCGGGATGGGCTTTGTCCTCGGGCAGGATCGGGCGGCGGCAGCCATTGCACAGCTCATGCGGCCCTTCCTTCAGGCCGTGGCCGACAGACACCCGGTTGTCAAAGACGAAACACTCACCCTGCCAGGTGCTGTTTTCTTCGGGCATTTCTTCGAGATAGCGCAGGATGCCGCCCTTCAGGTGATAGACGTCCTCGACGCCCTGACCCATCAGGAAATTGGTGGATTTCTCACAGCGGATCCCGCCGGTGCAGAACATGGCGACCCGTTTGTTGTGAAAGCGGTCCTTGTTTTCTTCCCACCAGGCGGGAAATTCCCGAAAGCTGGCAGTCTGTGGGTCGATTGCCCCTTCGAAGGTGCCAATCGCCACTTCATAGTCGTTGCGGGTATCGATCACCACAACATCGTCCTGACGGATCAGGTCATTCCATTCTTCAGGTTCGACATAGTTGCCAACACTGGCGCGCGGATCGACGTCCGGCTGGCCCATGGTGACGATTTCCTTTTTCAGACGGACCTTCATCCGACCAAAGGGGGGATGGTCGCTCTCGGCTTCCTTCCATTCCAGACCAGCGCAGCCGGGCAAGGCCCGGATATGGGCGAGCACCGCGTCGATACCTGCGCGGGGGCCTGCAATGGTGCCATTGATCCCTTCCTGCGCCAGCAACAGCGAGCCCTTGACGGCATTTGCCTCGCACAGCTCCAAAAGGGCGGGCTTCAGCGCAGCGGGGTCTTCGAAACGGGTGAAATGATAGAGTGCAGCGATCGTATACATGCCTTGGCCTTACACAACGGCTCTGTTTCCTGCAAGCGCCAGAGCAGGCGAGAATTGACGCACGCCACCCCTCCGCGTACCCCTAGAGGTCTGAGCTTCATGACGTCCAAGCGGAGAGCGATATGACCAAGGCCCTGATCGTGATTGATGTGCAGAATGATTTCTGCCCGGGCGGTGCGCTGGCTGTTCCGGGCGGGGACGCGGTGGTCGCCCCGATCAACGCCTTGATGGCAGAGCATGATGCCGTGATCTACACTCAGGACTGGCACCCGGCCGCTCACAGCTCCTTTGCCTCCAGCCATCCGGGCAAAGCCCCCTATGAGATGATCGACATGCCATATGGTCCGCAGGTCCTGTGGCCCGATCATTGCGTGATCGACAGCCCCGGCGCTGCGTTCCATCCTGATCTGGGTCTTTCCGGGGATCTCATCATTCGCAAGGGATATCGCCGCCAGATCGACAGCTATTCTGCGTTTTTTGAAAACGATCAAAGCACGCCAACCGGCTTGCACGGCTACCTGCAAGAGCGGGGCATAGGCGCGCTTACACTGGCAGGGCTCGCAACCGATTTCTGCGTTGCATTTTCTGCGCTGGATGCGGCCCGTCTGGGTTATGACGTGACGGTGGATCTGGCGGCATGTCGGGCGATCGATCTGGATGGCTCGCTTCAAGCGGCCATTGATAAAATGAAAAACGCGGGGGTTGCGTTAATCTAGGGTATGCAGCGATAAGTTGTTAACTCTTTCTTGATATTGGGTATTGGTATTGCCACTAGGGATTTGACAATTGGTGCAGCGGTCCGCCCAGAATACTGATGGGCCTTTGGAAACCTATCACCGTCGCTACAGCCGTCGCGGTTTGATGAACCGCTACGCCAATGGGCGTGTGCGGTATTACCTCTTCCGTCAAAGCACCTTTGTCCTTCTCGCGACGCTCATCGGGATTTTGTTGTCACCCAGCATCGGCCTGATCTGTTTCCTGGTGGCCGTGGTCGGTGACACGATCGATACGATGTACCTGCGCCGCATTTCACCGGTCGAACGGCCGACACCGGTGCGCCCTTTGCTGCGTCTGTCCACTGTCACAGCCCTCATTCAGGCAGCATCCGTTGCATTTGTTGCCTGCGCGCCGGGGCTGTTCATGGATCCGGGGCCTGCTGATCTGCATGAAACCCATGCCGCAACCCTGTTCTCTCTTGGGATTCTGATCGGGGCCGCGATCAATGCCACGGTCAGCCTGCCGCATCACCCGATGGCGGGCATTGTGCGCCTTCTGGTTTTTGCTGCAGCAGCCCTTCTCAGCGTCGTCTGGAGCGCGATTGGCGAGCCGGAGTTCGAGGCCTTTCATGCCTTTCAGCTGGCTGGTCTTCTGATCCTCTATCTGAGCGTCATTTTCTTTGTGAACTTCATCACCAAAAGGTTTCACCGCAGTCGCAAGAACACTTTGGCGGTGGCCCTGCAAAACAAGCAGCTGGAGCAGATCAACGCCAAGCTACAGGCCCAGCAGCTGCAGTCTGAACGGTTGGCGGTCGTGGCCGAAAACGCCAATGACAGCGTTTTCCTGATGGATTCTGATGGGCGTATCACCTGGGTGAACGAAGCCTTTAGCCGCATCACCGGTTACCAATACGACGAAGCCATAGGGAAACTGCCGGGGGAGCTTCTGAATGGCGAAGATACGGATCAGGCGGTCATTGACGCACTCGAAGCCGGCCGCGCGACTGGCAAACCCTTCCGTCTGGAAATCCGCAACCGCCGCAAGGACGGTCAGCTGATCTGGCTCGAAACCAATCAGGTTCCGATGCTGCGTGAAGATGGGTCGGTTGAAACCGTCATCGCGGTTGAACGGGACATGACCGCAGCCAAGCAATATGAACAGCAGCTCAATGATGCCCGTATCGCAGCCGAAGAAGGGGCGCGCGTCAAATCCGAATTTCTCGCCACGATGAGCCATGAAATTCGCACCCCGATGAACGGGGTGATCGGCATGGCACAGATGCTGGAACGAACAGAGCTGGACGAGGAACAGCGCCTTTACGCGGATACCATTCTGGGTTCTGCCCGGACGCTGCTGTCGCTGATAAATGATGTCCTTGATCTGTCCAAGATGGACGCCGGAGAGGTCACGCTGAGCGAGGTTGATTTCGATCCGCGCGCTTGTTTCCAGCAAACGCTCAAGCTGTTCGAACCGCAGGCCCAGGAAAAGGGCATCCAGCTTCATCTCGATGTTGCCGAGGATGTGCCGCAGCTTCTCAACGGTGATGACCGTCGGCTCCGGCAGGTGATCCTCAACCTTGTTGGCAATGCGGTGAAATTCACCGACGACGGCGCGGTAGCAGTCTCTGTAAACGCTGACCGCACCCGTGATCACATGACCCTGCGCTTTTCGGTAAAAGACAGCGGTATCGGGATCGCACCGGAACAACAAAGCCGGATATTCGAACGTTTTTCCCAGGCAGATGCTGCCATCACCCGCCGGTTTGGCGGCACGGGGCTGGGCCTGACCATCTCGCGGCTTCTGTGCGAGGCGATGGGCGGGGATATCACCGTGCGCTCTGAACTGGGTCAGGGCGCGACGTTCTCGGCCTATCTGCGGATGAACCCGGCCACCGGCGATGCGGTCGTCGAAAATGCGCAGATCAGCGATTATCAGGACAACGCGCTGGATGGGCTGCGGGTTCTGGTGGCGGAAGACAATCGCATCAATCGTCTCCTGATCGAAAAATATCTGCAGGACGAACCGGTAGAGCTGGCATTTGCCATGGACGGCTCCGAAGCGGTGGAGCAGGCCGTGGATTTCCGCCCAGACGTTATTCTCATGGATATGTCGATGCCGGTCATGACCGGCCTTGAGGCGACAGAAGCAATTCGCGAGATGGAAATCGCCCAGCCTATTATCACCGCCCTGACCGCCAATGCCTTTGACTCCGACAGAGAGGCCTGTTTGCGCGCCGGAATGGATGATTTCCTCAGCAAGCCGATCAACCGTTCAGATCTGATTGCGGTTCTGCGCAAGCATTGCCAGCAGGTCGCCAGCCGCGCTGCGGGTTGATTTCCTTTGCCCCTGCGGCAGCGCTGTTTTATCAACCAGTGTAACACGATGGATGAGGCCCGCCTGTGGACATTGCAACCCGCGTTTATAACCACAAGTGGAAGATCGACCCGATCGTGCGGTCGCTGATCGACACGGATTTCTACAAGCTGTTGATGTGTCAGTCGGTCTATCGCAACAGACGCGATACCAATGTCCGCTTCTCTCTCATCAACCGGTCCAAACATATTCCGCTGGCCAAGCTGATTGACGAAGGGGAGCTGCGCGAACAGCTCGACCATATCCGTTCGCTGTCGCTGTCCCGCGGTGAAAGCACCTGGCTGCGCGGCAATACCTTTTATGGCAAACGCCAGATGTTCCGCCCCGACTTTATGGAATGGTTCGAGGGGCTGCGCCTGCCGCCATACGAGCTGGAGCGCAAAGGCGACCAGTACGAGCTGACATTCGAGGGCAAGTGGCCTGAGGTCATGCTCTGGGAAATTCCCGCACTTGCGGTGCTGATGGAACTGCGCAGTCGCGCGGTGATCAACAGCATGGGGCGGTTTGAATTGCAGGTGCTTTATGCCCGCGCGATGACCCGCGTCTGGGAAAAGATCGAACAGCTGCGCGAGATTGACGGCCTCAGCATTGCTGATTTCGGCACCCGTCGGCGGCACGGATTCCTTTGGCAGGATTGGTGTGTGCAGGCAATGCAGGAAGGGCTGGGCGACAAGTTCACCGGCACCTCCAACTGCCTGATCGCCATGCGCCGCGAGGTGGAAGCCATCGGTACCAACGCCCATGAACTCCCCATGGTTTATTCGGCGCTGGCAGAGGATGATGCAGCCCTTGCGCAGGCGCCCTATGACGTGCTGTCCGACTGGCACGAGGAACACGAGGGCAATCTGCGCATCATTCTGCCCGACACCTATGGCACCAAGGGCTTCCTTGATCGCGCGCCTGACTGGTTGGCGGGCTGGACTGGGATCCGCATTGACAGCGGAGACCCGGCTGGTGGCGCGGAAACGGCGATCCGCTGGTGGCAGGAGCGCGGCGAGGACCCGCAAGACAAGCGGGTGATCTTCTCTGATGGTCTGGATGTGGCCAAGATCAAGGAACTGCACGCGCAGTTCTCTGACCGGACCAAAGTTTCCTTTGGCTGGGGCACCCTGCTCACCAATGATTTTCGCGGGCTGGTGCCGGATGATGCGCTGGCGCCCTTCTCGCTGGTGTGCAAGGCGGTTTCAGCCAATGGGCGCCCGACTGTCAAACTCTCAGACAATCCTGAAAAGGCGATGGGCCCGGCGGATGAAATCCAGCGCTACAAACGGGTGTTTGGCGTTGGTGAACAGGACAGCCAGGCGGTAATCGTCTAGCAATACTCCGCCCATTTGGGGGTGAATATCGCGGAGTTCCCAACAAGTTGCGGCAATAGATCTGCCCCAATGTTTCGCACGCGAAACAATCGGGCAGACCCTATGACCTAAATACCAATGTCGGTTTAGCCGTGATAGGCTGCGACGGTCTTCAGCTGCGAAAACCCATAAAGCGCCTCAAAGCCCTTTTCGCGGCCGTGCCCCGATTTGCCGACCCCGCCAAAAGGCAGCTCAACCCCGCCACCGGCACCGTAGTTGTTCAGAAACACCTGACCGGCCCGCAGACGTTTGGCCAGCCGCATCTGCCGCGCACCATCGCGGGTCCAGATGCCTGCAACCAGGCCGTAATCGGTGCTGTTGGCAATCCTGACCGCCTCGGCCTCATCCTCAAAGGGGATCAGCACCTGCACCGGGCCAAAGATCTCCTCCTGTGCCAGGGGATGATCCGCCGCGACATCGGCAAACAACGTGGGCCGCACATAGGCGCCCCTGTCGCTGGCCGTGTCACTCAGGACACCCTGGGCCGCGATCGTCAGATCGGCACCCTTTGCCAGATAGCCCTCTACGATCTCTTTCTGGCGGGTGGAAATCAGCGGGCCCAAACGCAGATCGGACAAGGCCGGCCCGACGGTCAGCTTGCTGTAGGCCTCGGCCATCGCGGCACGCACCTGATCGTAGACACCCCGCTGCACCAGAATGCGCGAGGCGGCGGAACAGGTCTGGCCTGCGTTCTGGATCCCTGCATTCACCAGAAACGGCAGGGCTGCGTCCAGATCGGCATCGTCAAACACCAACTGCGGAGATTTGCCGCCCAGTTCCAGCGTGACGGGCACCACATTGGCCCCTGCCGCCTGCTGCACCAGCGCGCCGGTTCTGACCGACCCGGTAAAGGAGATATGGTCAACCCCCGGATGCCCCGCCAGCGCCGCGCCTGCCTCGGCGCCGATGCCCGGAACCACGTTCAGCGCACCAGCGGGCAACCCTGCCTCTACCGCGATCTGGGCAAAGGCAAGCGCGGTCAGGCAGGCCTCCTCAGCGGGTTTCAGAACGCAGGCATTGCCCATCGCCAGTGCGGCCCCGACAGAACGCCCGATGATCTGCATCGGATAGTTCCAGGGTACGATATGCCCGGTGACACCATGCGGTTCACGCAGCGTGTAGACGGTGTAGCCAGCCTGATAGGGGATGGTGTCCCCATGCAGCTTGTCTGCCGCGCCGCCGTAGAATTCCAGATACCGTGCCAGCGCCACGGCATCGGCGCGCGCCTGCGTCAGTGGCTTGCCGACATCCATCGCCTCCAGCTGGGCGAGCGTCTCACAGCGCTCCAGCACCATCTGACCCATCCGGCTGAGGATACGCCCGCGATCGGTTGCGGTCATCTCTCCCCAATCCCCTTCCAGGGCGGCGCGGGCTGCGGCAACGGCGGCGTCGATATCGCGCACGTCACCGCGGGCGATCTGGCACAGAGGGCTGCCATCCGACGGGTTGGTCAGCGGCAGGGTCTCACCCCCGGCAGGCGCCTGCCAGCGGCCATCAATCAGGCAGAGTGCGGGATCAAACCAAAGCGGCGCTGCGTCAGTCATTCTGGGCTCCTGCGATGTGAAAACTGTAACTCTTGATCTGATGTTCGGTAAATGGCGCGCCGTCGCGCAGTTGCTCGACGCCCTTGATCGCGCTGAGACAGGTGCCCCAGAACGCCACCGCATTGGGGGATCCGGCCGAGATGCCCATCCGCCAGTAGCCGGGGAATTCAGCAAAAATCAGGCTGGCTGCTGCATGGCCATAGCCCAACCTGCGCTTGGTGTCGCAGATGTAGAATTCTGACAGCTCACGCCGGTCCTCTGGCAGGTTCAGCACGATCGCAAAGCCGATGCGGTCTTCATCCTGGCGGATCCAGAAGGCGGTGACATCCTTGCGGTGCAGCATCTGGCCCGCGCGTTCGCTTGGGTCGATCCGCAGATCCGGGGCGATCTCGGAGTAATAGCGGGTCAGCGCCGCTGCAAGCCGCGCGCGTTCGCGTGGCAGGATCAAGGTCAGTCGAAAGCTCATGCCGCCCCCGTTGCCAGATCGGGCAGCACCGGGGCGGCCGCAATCAGGGATTTCGTGTATGGATGTTGTGGCGCGGAAAAGAGATCTTCGGTCTGGCCGTGTTCTACGATCTGACCTTTTTGCATGACCAGACAGCGGTCGGTCATGCTGCGCACCACATGTAGATCGTGGCTGATGAAAAGGTAACTCAGCCCATAGGCGCTGCACAGTTCCGCCAGCAGGTCGAGGATCTGCGCCCGCACGGAAACATCCAGCGCAGACACGGCTTCGTCAAACAGGATCAGCTCTGGCCGCGTGATGAGTGCGCGCGCAATGGCAATGCGCTGACGCTGGCCACCAGAGAACTGATGGATGTAGCGATCTGCATCCTCGGGATTGAGCCCCACCGCGATCAGTGCTTCGGCCACGCGGTTGTCGCGGTCCTGTCCGGTTGGGGCATCCGACACCCCGTGGAAGGGTTCGGTGATCAGCCTCGCCACCTTGTGGCGGGGGTTGAAGCTGCCAAAGGGATCTTGGAACACCACCTGCATCTTGCGCCGCTGCTCTGCCGTCAGCCCCTTGCCCGACAGGGGGGAGCCATCCAGCAAGATCTCGCCCCCTTGGAGGGGTTCGAGCCCCAGGATGGCGCGGGTCAGGGTGGATTTTCCGCAGCCGGATTCACCGACCAGCCCCAGCCGCTCGCCACGATGCAGGGCGAAACTGACGTGGTCCACCGCGCGCATGTGTTCTGCTGGTGCAAACAGGCGTTTGCGGGGCAGGGGATAGTCGCGCACCGCGTTGCGTACCTCGAGCAGCGGAGCGCTCTGCGGGTCCGTCGTGACCGGCGGCGGCAGATCGGCCTGGTGGTTCGATGCGGCAAAGAGCTTTTGCGTATAGGGGTGCCGCCGGGTGGCAAGCAGCTGCTTGGTGCTCCCTGTTTCCACCACCTCTCCCTTGCGCATGACCACGATGTGATCCGCCATGTCGGCCACAACGGCCAGATCATGGGTGATGATGATCATCCCCATGCCGTAATCGCGCACCAGATCGCGCAGCAGATCAAGGATCTGCGCCTGCGTGGTCACATCCAGTGCAGTTGTCGGTTCATCCGCGATCAGCAGCGCGGGGCGCATGGCGATGGCCATCGCGATGACCACCCGCTGACGTTGCCCACCGGACAGTTCGTGGGGATAACGGCTGAGCGGGAAGCGGTCGGCAGGCAGGCCAACCCGATCCAGCAGGCTGCGGGCCTCGGCTTCGGCTTCGGTTCTGGTTGCGCTGCTGTGCAGGAGGATGGTTTCCATCACCTGATCGCCAATGCTCTGCACCGGGTTTAGCGCGGTCATCGGTTCCTGAAACACCATGCCGATCTTGTGGCCGCGCAGGTCGCACATCTGCTCTTCGCTCAGCGCCAACAGGTCCTGTCCCTCAAGGCTGAGATGCCCAGACAGGCGGGTGCAGTTGGGCAGCAGACGCAGGATGGTGAGCGCCGTCAGCGATTTGCCCGATCCGCTTTCGCCGGTGATGGCAAGGATCTCGCCGGGATCAACCGACAAAGAGACATCGCGCAAGATCGGAAACGCCCCGATGGAAAGCGACAGGTTGGTCACATCAAGCAGCGTCATGCCCGTCCCCCCTGCAATTTCGGGTCCAGCCAGTCGCGCAGCCCGTCCCCCATCAGGTTCAGGCCGAGAACGGTGAGGATGATCGCACAGCCCGGCACCAGCGCCATATGCGGGGCGAGGCTGACCATGGTCTGCGCATCGGCCAGCATCCGGCCCCAGCTGGGCACCGGCGGCTGGGCGCCAAGGCCCACATAGCTGAGACCTGCTTCGGCCAGAATGCCGAGCGAGAACTGGATGGTGCCCTGTACGATCAGCAGGTTGGCAACATTGGGCAGAATATGTTCTGCCGAAATCCGCGCCGACCCCTTGCCAGCGACACGGGCGGCGAGAATGAATTCCCGCTGCCAAAGCGACAGCGCCGCGCCACGGGTCACGCGGGCAAAGACAGGGATGTTGAAAATGCCGATGGCGATGATTGCATTGATCGCACCGGCGCCAAGGATTGCGGTGATCAGGATGGCGATGACCAGCGACGGGAAGGCAAAGACCAGATCATTGGCCCGCATGATGCCTTCGTCCAGCCAGGAACCCCGTTTGGCCGCAGCGGCCAGTCCCAAAGGCACGCCAAGCCCCATGCCGATCCCCACCGCCACCAGCGCCACCGCAATCGAGGTGCGCGCGCCGACCATGATCATCGACAGGATATCGCGGCCAAAGTGATCTGTGCCAAGCCAATGTTCCGCGTTTGGCGCCTGCAATTTGGCGGGGATGTTCAGGGCGGTGTGGTCGTAGGGTGTCCAGATGAAGGACAGCAATGCTGCCAGCAGCACCAGCGCGGAGAGGATACCACCAAGAAAGAGACTACGGGTCATCGGGGGCCTCGCGTTGATACGGCTCGTCCGGCCGACAGGTCGGGCAGCGCCCGACCCTCCCCACGGGAGGGCGCTTTGCACCCACCCAGGCTCGGGCGCCGTCCTGTCGGGAGGGTCGTTTGGTATGTCATCCGCGCCCCCGCAGTCTCGGGTCAACCAGCGCGTAAGTCAGATCGACCAGGAAATTCACCATGATCACGGCAAAAACCAAGAGCATCACGACGCTCTCCACCACGATCAGATCGCGGGCGGAAATGGCCTGAAACACCAGCCGCCCCAGACCGGGGAGGTAGAACACCTGTTCAATGATGATCGCGCCTGCCAGCAGAAAGGAAAACTGCAACCCGATGATGGTCAGCACCGGGATCAGCGCGTTGCGCAGCCCGTGCCGCCATAGGGCCTGCCGCTGGCTCAGACCTTTGGCGCGGGCGGTTCGGATGAAATCCTCTCCCAGAATGTCGAGAAGCGCCGAGCGCATGACACGGGCCAGGATGGCCGCCTGTGGCAGGGCGAGCGCGATGGCGGGCAGGGTGAGGGAATGCAGCGCAGCGAGCGGCCCTGCCTCCCAGCCGACAAAGCCCCCGGCGCTGAACCAGCGCAGATTGATGGCAAAGACCAGCACCAGCATCATCGCAAACCAGAAGTTTGGCACCGCAACCCCCAGCTGGGTTGCCCCCATCACCGCGATATCGCCTGATTTGCCCCGGCGCGCGGCGGCATAGATGCCTGCGGGCAGGGCAATCAGCGTAGAGAGGGTCAGCGCATAGATCGCCAGCGGCAGCGACACCCAGAGCCGATCTGCAACCATCTGCGCAACCGGTGTGCGATAGGTGTAAGAGGTGCCGAAATCGCCCTGCAACATGCCAGTGAACCAATTGATGTAGCGGGTGACTTTCCCCTCGTCCAAGCCCAGTTCACTGCGCAGGGCGGCGATCGTGTCGGGTTGGGCGTTGATCCCCAGCATAAAGGACGCAGGATCACCGGGTGCAATTTCGATCACGAAAAAGATCACCCAAGAGGCAACCACAAGGCTGACGATCAGCGACAGCAGGCGTTTGGCAAAGTAGCGTCCCATCAGCGGCAGGTTAGGGGGGCGTCGGGCGCGGGTCCAGAGGGGGCGCCACCGATCCCTTGCAAAAGCAGAAAAATTTCCAATTTCCAACTGTATAGGGGGCATGTTGTGGTGGCATTCGTGCGTCTATCGCGCAGGTGCCTTGTCTGTTTTCGATCTTGGCTTGGGCGGCCTGGGTCTTTGGGTTTGGCGCGGGGGCGTTCCGGGCTATCTCTGGGCTCATGACTGAGATTTCGCTGGATGACCTGAACCTCTCCCCTGACCCAATGTCCGAGAGCGTCGCTGATGAGGCGCTGGATGTGATTGCCGTTCCCGAAGCGGACGCCCCGCTGTTCATCGGCTCCGAGATCTATCGCGGCTCCAGCTATGGGCGAATGCATCCGCTGCGGGTACCGCGTGTGTCCACGGTGATGGACCTGACGCGGTCGATGGGCTGGTTGCCGCTGAGCCAGTACCGCGCCTCGCCGCGTGCCAAGCCTGCGGCGCTGCACAGCTGGCACAGCCCCGACTACATTGCGGCGTTGCAGGCGGCTGAGGTCGCGCAAGAGGTCAGCGAAGAGGTCAAGGCGCGGTTCAACATCGGGACGATTTCGAACCCCGTCTTTCCAGAGATCTTTCGCAGGCCAGCCACGGCGGCTGGCGGTTCTATCCTGGCGGGAGAGCTGCTGCGGGACGGTGGCGTGGTCTACAACCCGGCGGGCGGGACACATCACGGCATGCCGGATCGGGCCAATGGGTTTTGCTATCTCAATGATCCGGTGCTGGCGATGCTGTCCCTGCGCCATCACGGGGCGCAGCGGATTGCCTATGTGGACATCGATGCCCATCACGCAGATGGGGTCGAGCACGGTTTTGCCGGCGATCCGGACGTGCTGATGATCTCGACGCACGAGGAAAACCTCTGGCCCAAGACCGGTCAGTTGGCCGATGATGCGGGGGGCAGCGCGCTGAATCTGCCAGTGCCGCGTGGGTTCAATGACAGTGAGATGGCCTATATCCGCGAGGAGCTGATCCTGCCTGCGGTGGCGGATTTTGCGCCGGATGCGGTGGTCCTGCAATGCGGGGCAGATGCGGTCACCGAGGATCCACTGGCGCATCTGGACCTGTCCAACAATGCCCATTGGTCGGTGGTCGCGGCGCTGCGGTCGCTTGCGCCGCGCTATCTGGTGTTGGGCGGTGGCGGGTATAACCCCTGGTCCGTCGGGCGGCTGTGGACCGGGGTTTGGGCGACCCTGAACGGGCATGAGATCCCCGACCGTCTGCCACCGACGGCTGAGGAGGTCCTGCGCGGGCTGGAGTTCAAGGGCCACCGTCTGGGCCGCAATCCGCCAGAGCATTGGTTCACCACGTTGCGCGATGATCCGCGCCCCGGCCCCGTGCGCGATCAGATTCGCGAGTCGGTTGCCATGCTGCGCCGGCGTCGGGGGCTGGGTTGAACGGCTGAAACAGAAAACAGCGCCCGCTTGGGGCGCTGCTGTTGTGGCTCTGATCCTGGGGTTTTGGGGCTTATTTTGCCCAGCTCACCGCCGTCAGATCGGTGGCCTGTGTCGGGGCATTGGCCCAGAGCCCCTGCAGATCGGCCTTGGCGACGCTCAATGATGCCAGCTGGAACAGGAAGCCGTTCACATAGTCATTGGCAATGATCTCCTGCGCCTGTTGCAGCATCTTGGTGCGGGCGTCGGGATCGGTGGTGCCGGTCAGCTCTGCCATCAGGTCCTGAAAGGCCGCGTTGTCATACTGGAAGTAGTAATCGGGCCGGGCATAGATGCCGATATCCATCGGTTCGGTATGGCTGACGATCGACAGACCGAAATTCTTGCCCCGGAACACGGTTTCCAGCCACTGCGCCCATTCCACGTTGATGATCTCGGCGGTGATGCCGACCTCGGCCAGTTGCGCGGCGATGATCTCTCCCCCCCGGCGGGCGTAGGACGGCGGCGGCAGGTGCAGCGTGGTGGTGAAGCCATCGGCCAGGCCCGCCTCTGCCAGCAGTGCGCGGGCTTTCTCCGGGTCATGGGCGCTGGTGCCGGTCAGGTCGACATAGGCTGGGTTGTGGGGCGCGAAATGGGTGCCGATCGGGGTGCCGTAGCCAAACATTGCGCCATCAATGATCGCCTGCCGGTCGATCGCATGGGCCACGGCGGCGCGGACCTTGGGATTGTCGAAGGGCGCCTGTTTGTTGTTGATCGACAGAATCGTCTCACCCTCGGTGGAGCCAACAAGAACCTGGAACCTTGGGTCGGCCTCGAACTGGGGCAGGTTCTCTGGCGCGGGGAAGCCGGAGAAGGCATCCACATCCTCAGCCATCATCGCGGCAAAGGCGGCGGTCGGGTCAGAGATGAACTTAAAGGTCGCCGCACTTAGCGCCGGGGTGTCTCCCCAATAGTTGGGGTTGCGGGCAAGGTCGATGCGATCACCCTGCACCCAGTTGGTGAAGGTGAAGGCGCCAGTGCCAACGGGGGTGGTCTTGATCGTGTCGATGCTCTCTGGTGCGACGATGACGGCATCGCCCCATGCGAGGTTGAACAGCAGATTGCCGTTGGGCTGTGACAGGGTGATCTGGACAGTCAGCGGGTCAACGACATCCACACTGGCAATATCGGCAAACAGTGCTTTTTGCGCGTTTGTGCTATCCTCGGCGCGGGCGCGATCGAGGCTGAATTTCACATCCTCTGCGTCCATCGTGGTGCCATCATGGAAGGTCACGCCATCCTGCAGGCGGAAGGTATAGGTCAGCCCATCCTCTGAGATCTCCCAGCTCTCGGCAAGGCCCGGCACAACAGAGCCGTCGCCCATAAAGCGGGTGAGCCCCTCGAAGACGTTGGAATAAAGCACCTGATCAATGGCGCCCGCAGCGGCGCTGGTGGGGTCAAGATGCGGCGGTTCCAGCTGAAGGGCCACGGTGACGGTGTCGCGCGCGGATGCGGCCCCCGCCAGAATGGCCAGTGCGGAACTGGCGGCAAACAGGAATGGCAGTCGTGTCATCGGTGGTGTCTCCCTCTGGTGGTGGCCGTATTTTGTGACCTTTAGGAAAACTGTTCCGCATTTTCCGTCAGGTAATCAAGGTTGACGGGACATTTCGCCCCCTAGAAGCGCGCAGCGTAAATTGCTAGCGGTGCGCAATGCGAACGGAGAGGACAGCATCATGAGTGCAACGGCCCGCAAAATGGCACCCAACGCCGAGGATATTCGCGCCCGCAAAGGCGGCACCCCGCTGGTGAGCCTGACCGCCTATACCACACCGATGGCGCAGTTCATGGACGGTCATTGCGATTTTGTGCTGGTCGGCGACAGCGTCGGCATGGTGCTGCATGGGCTGACGTCCACGCTGGGGGTCACCATGGAGATGATGATCCTGCACGGGCAGGCCGTCGCGCGTGGGCTGAGCCAGTCGATGATGGTGATCGACATGCCGTTCGCCAGCTATGAAGAAGGCCCCGCGCAGGCGTTTCGCAATGCCGCGCGCCTGATGGCGGAGACCGGCGCGGGCGCGGTAAAGCTGGAGGGTGGCGTGGAGATGGCGGAAACCATCCGCTTTCTCGTGAAACGTGGCATTCCGGTGATGGCGCATATTGGCCTGACGCCGCAGTCAATCAACACGCTTGGTGGCTACAAGGTGCAGGGCCGCGATGCGCAGGTCGATGCCGTGCTGGCCGACGCCCGTGCCGTTGCCGATGCCGGGGCATTTTCCGTGGTGCTGGAAAAGGTGCCGCAGGGGCTTGCGGATCGGATCACCGCAGAGGTTGCCATTCCCACCATCGGCATTGGTGCCAGCGCGGGCTGTGATGGTCAGATTCTGGTGGTTGATGACATGCTGGGCTTTTTCACGGCCTTCAAGCCCAAGTTCGTGAAACGCTATGCCGACCTCGGCCCCTTGGCAGAGGCCGCCATTTCCGAGTATGCAGCCGACGTGCGCGCGCGCCGTTTCCCCGCGCCCGAGCATGTGTTTGCAGACCAGGCCCCGATGGCTGCCAAGACGGCAGCGTCCAAGGCCCCGCAAAAGGACTGATCCCATCATGACTGCCCCGATCCTGCGCCGCCTGAGCGATCTGCGCGCGTTGCATTCCGAATGGCGCCGCGAGGGTGCCCGCATTGGTCTGGTGCCCACCATGGGTGCGCTGCACGAGGGGCATCTGTCGCTGGTTGCTGCGGCCAAGGCGGCCTGCGACCGGGTGATTGTCACGATTTTTGTGAACCCCAAGCAGTTCAACAATGCCGAGGATCTGGCGAAATATCCCCGCACTGAACTGGCGGACGCAGAGAAGCTGGCCCCTTATGGTGTGGATGCGATCTATGTGCCGGATCCCGATCAGATCTATCCCGAAGGCTATGCCACAACCGTCTCTGTTACGGGGCTGACCGATGTGATGGAGGGCGAATTCCGGCCTGGCCATTTTGACGGTGTGGCGACTGTGGTGGCCAAACTGTTCCTGCAAAGCGGTGCGGATGAGGCATTTTTCGGGGAAAAGGACTATCAGCAGCTGATGGTCGTGACCCGGATGGCCCGCGATCTGGATATTCCCATCACCGTGCATGGATGCGCCACCGTGCGCGAAGCCTCGGGGCTGGCGATGTCTTCGCGCAACATGCGCCTGTCACCAGAGGCGCTGGGCAAGGCCGGGCAGCTGTATCCGGTGTTGCGGGAGCTGGCAGATCAGCTGCAGGCGGGGGGGCGGTTTGACGATATTTTGCCAGCCGCCAAGGCCCGTCTGAGCGAGGAGGGCTTTGGGGAGCTGGAGTATCTCGACTTGCGCTGCGGCGAAACTCTGGCACCGCTGGAGCGCGCGGACCGGCCCGCGCGTCTGCTGGTTGCGGTCTGGCTTGATGGGATCCGGCTGATCGACAATATCGCTGTTGATCCGGTCTGAGGCGGATTGGACAAACTAATCGATTAGTAGGGGCTGGTAGCGGTACCGCTTTTGCGTCTAATCTCTGCTCCGACACGACCCAGGGAGGGGCAGAGATGACATTTATTCTGGCGATCGATCAGGGCACGACCTCGACCCGCGCCATCCTGTTTGACGAAAAGATGCAGGCAGTGGGCTCTGCCCAGCAGGAGTTCACCCAACATTTCCCGCAGGCCGGGTGGGTGGAACACGATCCAGAAGACCTGTGGCGCACGACGTTGGATGTCTGCCGCAAGGTGATGGCAGAGCAGGGCGTCAAGGCTGGCGATATCGCAGGCATCGGCATCACCAACCAGCGCGAGACCACAGTGGTCTGGGATCGCCACACCGGCGCGCCCATCCACAACGCAATCGTCTGGCAGGATCGCCGCACCAGCGCAATCTGCGAAGAGCTGCGCAGCGCGGGCCATGAGGACAGTGTGCGGCAGAAGACGGGCCTGCTGCTGGATCCTTATTTCTCGGGCACCAAACTGAAGTGGATTTTGGACACCGTGCCGGATGCGCGGGCGCGGGCCGAGGCCGGTGATCTGCTGTTTGGCACTGTCGACAGCTTTCTGATCTGGCGCCTTACTGGCGGTGCGTCGCATGTGACCGACGCGACAAATGCGGCCCGTACGCTGATGTATGACATCCGCAAGGGACGCTGGAGCAGCGAGATCTGTGGCTTCCTCGGCGTGCCGCGCGATATGTTGCCGGAGGTCAGGGACTGTGCCGCCGATTTCGGCACCACCAAGGAAGAGTTTCTGGGCGGAGAGATCGCCATTCTGGGGGTGGCTGGCGATCAGCAGGCAGCCACCATCGGGCAGGCCTGTTTCCAGCCGGGGATGATGAAATCAACCTATGGCACCGGCTGTTTTGCGTTGCTGAACACCGGCGACACGCCTGTTGTGTCGCAGAACCGGATGCTGACCACCATCGCCTATCAGCTGGATGGTGCACCAACCTATGCGCTGGAGGGCTCCATCTTTATTGCGGGGGCCGCCGTGCAGTGGCTGCGTGACGGTCTGGGGATCATTGCCAATGCATCAGAGACTGGCGATTTGGCGATGCAGGCTGATCCCGGTCAGGACGTCATCCTTGTCCCTGCCTTCACCGGGCTGGGTGCGCCATATTGGAAGCCGGACTGTCGCGGCGGAATGTTTGGTCTTACCCGTGGTTCGGGCCCTGCGGAATTTGCCCGCGCGGCGCTGCAATCGGTGGCCTATCAGACCTGCGATCTGTGGGAAGCGATGCGGGCGGATTGGGATGGTGACACCCAGGTCACGCTGCGCGTCGATGGCGGGATGAGCGCAAGCGATTGGACGATGCAGAGCCTCTCTGATCTTCTGGGGGCCGCTGTGGACCGTCCGGTGATGCAGGAAACCACGGCGCTTGGGGCGGCGTGGCTGGCTGGGATGCGTGCCGGGGTCTATCCGGATCAGGCGGGCTTTGCCGAGACCTGGGCGCTGGACCGTCAGTTCACACCGCAGATGGAGGCTGACGTGCGGGATGCGGCCTATGCGCGCTGGAAACGCGCGGTTGAGGCGGTTATCGGCGTGTAACACTTTGCTGCAGGCGGCAGGATCTCCCGCCTGTTTGCGCCCTTTCAGGAAAAGGCCCCCACAGTTGGGCGTGGCGCCGCGCACTGCGCGGCGTTTTTCGTTGTACCCGGCCGGTGTCAGCCGATCCTTGCACCGGGTGGCAGCGTTGCCGGGCGGGCATTCAGCTCTTCGATGGAGAAGCCCGCGATGGATTTGTATTTGGCGGCATGGGCGGCCAGGTCTTCGTGCGGGATCACGGTGTTGATGTCGGTGAAATCACCTCCGCAGAGGTCTTCGACCTGTTGCAGCACGCCATCCGGCCCGCCGCCTGCGCGATTGGCGGTGGCCACTGCGGTGGTCACCGGGCGCACGGCTGTTTCATAGGCGGCGAGCGCGTGCTGTGTGACACCCAGCGCAAGCATCTGTGCGCCAATGATCCGGGCATCGACAATCGCCTGGCTCGCCCCATTGGAGCCAACAGGGTAGGTGGGGTGCGCGGCATCCCCCATCAGGGTGACCGGACCGTCCTGCCAGGCGGGCAGAGGATCGCGATCAACCATCGGGTATTCATACACGATCTCGGCCCCGCGGATCAGAGCCGGGATGTCGATCCAGTCGAATTGCCATTCGGCAAAATCCGGGAGGAAATCGGCGATATCTGCCGCGCGGTTCCAGCTTTCACGGTTCCAGGCCGCAGCGGGGTCGAATTGTTTTTCTGCGATCCAGTTGATCGTGGCGATTCCTGCATCGTCCGGCTGGCTGATCGGATAGGCAACAATTCGCAGGTGATCGTGGCCGATCATCGCCATCGCGGCGCCGCCATGAAAGGAAGGGGCACGGGTTGTCGCGCGCCACAGGATGCGACCATTCCAAATCGGTGCGCCCTCGTTGGGGTACATCTGGGCACGGATGGCAGAGTGGATGCCGTCGGCTGCAATCAGCATGGTGCCCTCTGCGCTGCGACCGCCCTCGATGTGAAGACGAACGCCCGCGCTGGTGTGGTCATACCCCGTCGCACGCGCGCCCGTGGTGATGACATCGTGGCCTGCCCGCTCTACCAGCGCGTGGTAGAGCATCATCTGAAGTTCCCCGCGGTGGACGGAGTACTGCGGCCAGTTGTAGCCGGCGGCCTGCCCGCGGGGTTCTTCCCAGATGGTCTTGCCAAGTTTGGAATAAAACCCGAGCTGGGCGGTGCGAACTCCGATGGCAGAGAGGGCATCCTCCAGCCCGAGATCGATCAGCTCGCGCACTGCGTTGGGTTGAAGGTTGATGCCCACGCCCATGGGTTTCAGCGTTTGGGTGGCTTCGTAGATATGAAAAGGCACACCCAGGTCGTGCAGGGTGAGGCCAAGGGTCAGCCCGGCAATTCCTGCGCCTGAAATCAATACGGTCATCTTGTCCATCCCCCGGTTGGCCGCGCAGCTGGCGGCAGCAGCCTGCCTGTGTTTCTTGTGGCGCAACATGGCAGGAGCCGGGTTCAGATGGCAACAGGGCAAAGGCGGGAGAGGTTGCGCCATTTCGCCCTTGTTAGAGCCTGAGTTCAGCTGTCCTCGGCGCTGCCAAGGCTGAGGTCGGGGCCAAAGATCACGTCTGAGTAACTGTTGAGATAGATCTTGAGCCAGGGCGTAAATCGATCCGGATGGCGCTGCACTTCGGCGAGAAGGTCGTGATAATCCACCCAGCGGGTTTCCATGACCTCTTCGGGGTTTGGGGCCAGTTTGACGGGCCGGTGGGCATGGGCGAGGAAGACATCGACAACCTCGTGTTCGATGAGCCCGTTGCCGACATCCGCCCGGTATTCGAGGTGGTGGCGGAATTCGGGATATAGTCCGGTGATGCCCAGCTCTTCTTTCATGCGACGCACGGCACACGCAGAGGAGGGTTCATCCCATTGCGGATGGGTGCAGCAGGTGTTCGCCCACAGGCCTGGCGTATGGTATTTGCCAAGCGCGCGGCGCTGCATCAGGATTTCACCGCCTTTGACCACAAAGACAGAGACCGCCTTGTGCTTTAGCCCTTTTTGATGGGCGGCCAGTTTTTCCACCGGGGTGAGCGTGCCATCAACCCAGGCCGGGATCATATGCGACATCAGTGGCCCTCTCGCAGGTGTGACGTTGGGCCGTGCGGCAGGGAGCGTGCAAAAAGGCAGGTCATCAGCAGAAAATCGTGTCCCATCATGTCCCGAAGCAGGTGTGACGAAAGTGAGCAGGTTGAGCGTGAAAGGCAGGTGCGCAGTGGCTCTGCGCCGATCCTGACCGGCTGATAAACCAGCATTTGCGATATGGCAATTGTGCGAAAAGCCGCGGCCAGGGGCGCGCGGCTTTTGCAGATGGATGACAGCCGGGATCAGTTGGTGGCTGCGTCTTCGCTGGCGGTCTCTGCCTCAGCCGGGCCGTGCTGCGCGAGGAAGGCATAGATGTCTTCGGCACCTTTTTTCAGGCGGAAGGACATTTTGGATTTCGCTTTGGAATCGTCCAGGTATTCACGCAGGAACCCCTTGGGGTCTGCGGTGTAGGCGGCAAAGCTTTCGGCGTCCCACGCCAGGCCCTGTTCGCCCGCGGCAACGATGTCATCACCGTAGTTGAAGCCCTCAACCGAGCCAGCGGTGCGACCAACGACACCCCACAGGTTCGGGCCAGTCTTGCCACCCTTGATGATCACATCGCCTGCATCAGAGACGACCATGTGGCAGGATTTGCATTTGTTGAAGCCTTTTTCGCCCTTGTCCGGGTCACCTTCGGCGAAGGCAGGGGCGGCCAGCAGGCCGAGGGCCGCAACAGCAGTCATAAGTTTCATTTCGCTTGCTCCAAAATTGAGTTGGCTTGGTCAATACGCGCCCGGCGGCGGGAAGAGTCAAACGGACGTGTTGACGCATTCCCGCGTGGTGCCGGTTGGTCCCACCAATTGGCCCGCAAAGGACATAGGTCAAGCCACGGAAGCCCAGGCAGGGGCGCGTTGGCGGGATTGTGACCATGAAACGCGGGTTTAGCGGAGATCGTTCCAGGCAGGGAGCAGATCCCCCGGTTCGGCGCGCGCCTCGGCGGCGGCCCGTGCAATGGCCCGACTGAGGCACAGCGCGGCGGCGTGGCAGATGTCGCCCAGATCTGCCTCAAGCTCTCCGCCCGGGGTGGCTGTGCTGGCATCACCGGTGCTGAGCGCAAACACCAGATCCCCGTCCCCCGGCGAATGAGCAGGCACGATGGCCCACGCGATCCCGTCATGGGCGGCGATGGCGAGGCGTTGGCATTGTGATTTGCTGAGCGGGGCGTCCGTGGCGACGATGGCAATTGTGGTGTTGCTGCCTTCGCTCGGGAGCTCTGCCGCGGCGGCCAGTTCCAGCATGGACGCGACCTTGAGGCTGGGGTCCGGGCTTGCAAACCCGCCGCGTGGATCGGCACCAACCCCGCCGAATTCATTGCCAATCTCGAAGGGGGCGGCCCAGAAATGGCGATCGCCCGGAGTTGTAACGGAGCCAAGGGGATTGGCGGCCACCAGTGCGCCGACAGTCACCCCGCCCGGCAGTACAAAAGATGCAGACCCAAGCCCGCCCTTGACGCGCGAAGCCAGCGCGCCGGTGCCCGCGCCCACGCTGCCCAGATCAAATTCGACCGCAGCCGCGTCATAGGCGGCGCGCCCAAGGGCGGCATAGGGGTTGTGCTGCCAAGATTTGTCACCGCCGTTCAGCAGATCAAAAAGGATGGCCCCCGGCACAATGGGCACGCGCGCAGGACCAACGGCAAAGCCGCGCCCGTCATCGCGCAGACCCGCGACCACGCCGGAGCAGGCATCGAGGCCAAAGGCGGACCCGCCAGAGAGCACCAGCGCATCGATCTGCGCGACGGATTTGTCGGGCGCCAGCAGATCGGTTTCCCGTGTCCCTGGCGCGCCACCCATGACGTGCACCCCGGCGGTGAAGGGCTGATTGGCGGTTAGTACCGTGGTGCCGGATTTCAGCTTCCGGTCCTGGGCATTGCCAACCTTCAGGCCGGGGACATCGGTGATCAGGTTCAGGGGACCGGGTTTCATGCCTTCATCCTTTGTGATGTGCCGAAGGGGGGGATGCCTCCGGCGGGAGTATTTGGGGAAAGATGACAGACGGGGCTGCGTCTGGCTGCGTGGTCAGATGCAGCGGCCGCCGTCGACTTCCAACGCGACGCCTGTGACCATGCTGGCCTCGTCCGAGCACAGGTAGCAGGCGGCATTGCCCATGTCTTCGGGGGTAGAAAACCGGCCGATGGGAATGGTGGAGAGGAATTTGGCGCGGATTTCGGGCGTGTCCTCTCCCATGAAGGTTTTCAGCAAGGGGGTTTCGCCCGCAACCGGGTTGATCGCATTGACGCGGACGCCAGAGGGGGCAAGCTCTACCGCCATGGTGCGGGTCGCGGTGATCATCCAGCCCTTGGACGCGTTGTACCAGTTGAGATTGGGACGCGGTGACACCCCCGCAGTCGAGGCCACATTGAGGATTGCCCCGGATTGACAGGATTTCATATGCGGCACCAGGGCCCGGGCCGTGAGGTAGACCGACTTCATGTTGACGGCAAAGACGCGGTCAAAGTCGTCTTCGCTGACCTCTTCCAGCGGGGTAGGCAGGTGGCTGACACCTGCGTTGTTGACGAGGATATCCACCTGTCCGAAGACCCGGAGCGCGGTTTCGGCCATCGCGTCAACCGACGCTCTGGCGGAGACATCAACTGCCTGGGCAATGGCGCGATCGGCGCCGTATGTGGCGCAGGCTGTTTCAGCCGCTGATTGGGCGGCATCGGCGTTGATATCGGCAATCATCACCTGCGCGCCTTCTTGCAGGAATTTGTCGACGATTCCCGCACCGAATCCAGATGCGCCGCCTGTCACGATGGCACGTTTCCCGTTCAGCCGCATGGTGTTGTCCTCCCCGAGTTGACTTTGCGGCAGCTTGGCCGGGAACGCGGGGCAGTGCAATCGCCGGGTTAGTCGAGGTCGATTTTACCCCGCGTCGCCTTGATGTCGCTGCGTTGGCGTTTTGCATCCAGACGGCGGCGCACAGATCCGCGGGTGGGTTTGGTGGCGATCCGGCGTTTGGGGGCGACGAGGGCCTTGCGCACCAGTTCGGCCAGCCGTTCGCGCACGAGATCGCGATTGCGCTGCTGCGAGCGGGTTTCGTCGCATTGCAGGATGATCGCGCCCTCCTTGGTCCAGCGTCGGCCTGCCAGCCGTTTGAGCCGGGACTTGACCGCAGCGGTGAGCGCGGGGGAGCGGGCGGCCTCGAAGCGGAGTTCGACCGCGGTGGCGACCTTGTTCACATTCTGCCCGCCGGGCCCCGAGGCCCGTACGAAGCTTTCGGTCATTTCCCAGTCCTGTAGGGAGATTTCATCGGTGATCCGCAACATGGGGCGATCTTACCTTGTCGCTGGCCGGGCTCCAAGTGGCTGCGGCGCAGGACAGTGTTCTGGGACATGGCAGGCGTCCATGAAAAAGGGCCGCGCCGAAGATCGGGCGGCCCTTTCATGAAGTTGTAAGAGCAAAGGCAGGTTAGGGCATCTTGCCCAGCCGGATGGCTGCTGCCAGAGAGGGCTGCCTCAGAGGCGGGCCGCTCCGGTTGTTGCTGCGCATTGCTCCAATACCTTCTTAGACACTGGATCACCTCCTTTTCTCACTGTTTCGGTTGAGACAGAGGGTGGCACGCTCTGGCGTTTTGTCAAAACAAAAATCGCCAGAGCGCCATTCCAGGTCAGCCGGCTGTTGCTTCCTTGCGCAGCAGGCGGCCAACGATCAGGCGGAACGGGACCAGCGCCAGAAGAGCGAGGCCGATCTTGACGCCCCAGTCAGCAACGGCCAGCGATACCCACAGCGGGGCGACCGGACCAGAGCCCAGAATTGGCAGCATTTCACCGGCCCAGGACACATCATTGCCCGGCTCGATCCAGGTCAGCGTGGCGGAGAAGGCGATGGAGAAGAACAGCGCAGTGTCCACAGATGCACCGATCAGGGTCGAGGCCAGTGGCGCACGCCACCAGGCGCCGTTGCGCAGCGCGGCAAAGATCGACACATCGAGGAGCTGAGCGGTCAGGAAGGCAAGGCCGGAGCCGATTGCGATACGCAGGGTGACCAACGGGCCGAATTCACCCATGATCTGGGTGCCGATCAGCGAACAGATGACGCCGACGATAAAGCCTGCAAAGACCACTTTGCGCGCGGGGCCGGTGCCGTAGACGCGGTTGGTGATATCGGTGACGAGAAAAGCGATCGGGTAGGTAAAGGCGCCCCAGGTCAGCCATTGACCGAACAGGAACTGCACCAGAATGTTGGAGGCCACGACGACGGCGGCCATGGCGAAGACGCCAGGAAGATAGGAACGTGTCATTTTGTAGTCCGTTTTTTAGACAAGGTCGCGGAGACTTGTTTCGCGCTGCGAAAGATCAGGCCGTTTAGCGGAGATGGGGGCATTGTGGCAAGGGGTTTGTCCTGACGCGTGCGCCAGGTCAGGTGCGTGCAGTGGCACAGAAGCGGCTGCTCACTCTGGCAGGCGGTATTCGACCAGCTCCGTTCGCTGGAGCGACTGGAAATTGTCGTCGGACACCATAGTGGCCCGCAATGCGCCGCTGCTGTCGCGCCAGACAGAGATGCCTTCAAGGTTGTCATGAAGGCCCAGACCGGTTTGCAGAAGCGTCACCTCGCCGCTGATACCGGTGTCATCCACATCAAAGCGGCGTAGGCGACTGCGAAAGCCAATGAAACCAAAGTCCCGCTCCAGCAGGTAGAGCCTGCCATCGGGGCCAAAGTCAGCCCCGACCGGCAGGAATGCCCCGCGGCTTGGCAGATCAAAGGGGCGGTCCCAGCGGCGGCCATTCCAACGCCAGACGGGGATCGTGCCGGCCTTGGTCAGGGCCCGTTCAGGAAGGGTATAGAGGCGGCCCTTGTCGTCGATTGCGAGGGCCTCGAGTGCCTTGTTCAGTGGCAGGCGGCGAAATGCCTTGGGGCGGGGCAGCACTTCGGCACGGCTGTCGCCGCGGGTGTGGCGAACGACGCGGGAAACCCCCTCAAACGAGATGAACAGCGTGCCGTCCTTGCCAATGGCGAGCCCTTCGGAATCGACAATGCGTCCCCGCAGCAGTTTTCCGTTTGAGGCGCGCAGCTTGTGGGTTTCTACAGGGGTGATGCCGGTGATGGGTTCCAGCGCGTCATCCGACCGCGCAATATTTGCGGTGACGATGGTTGCGCGGTCGCTGATCACCGTCATCTGACGGCCATCCTTTGACAGCGCCAGAGCGGAAAAACCGCCAAACCACTTGGCCGGGTGTGTCCAGCGGTAGCTTGCGACCAGCTGCGCAGCACCTGGCTGCGCGGCCGAGGCCACCGGGCGATAGACCTGCGCCCCAAAGAGCGACAGGCCCGTCGCGGCAGCCAGGCCAAGACCTAGTTTGATTGCAGTACGGCGGCGCATTGTTGTGGCAGATCCGATAGAGTGTGTTCGCGCCGTGGCGTAGGCTTGGGGGCGTTGGGGTCGCGGGGTTTGGGCGGTGGTGGGTTCAGGATGTTGCTGACCCATTCGCGGGCATCATCGCAGCCATCACCGCGGGGCGGTGGATCCTGATTGACGCAGCCCTGCGCACCGGGCGGGCATTTCAGGCGCACATGAAAGTGGTAGTGGTGGCCAAACCAGGGGCGGATTTTTCGCAGCCAGTCCCGGTTGCCCTTTTCATCGTTGCACATCTGCACCTTGGCGCCCGGAAACACAAAGATCCGCGCGACACGGTCATCCTTTGCGGCGGCGCGCAGGATGGCGTGATGCTGAGATGTCCAGTTGGAGTTGGTATAGGCGCCCTTGGCGCGGCGCAGGGAGATGGAGGAGATCTTCTCGCGTTCGGCAACAGAGAGATCGAGACGATCGGCAGGCAGCATCCAGATATCCGCGTCCAAGCCCATCTGATGGCTGCGATGGCCCGACAGCATGGGCCCCCCACGCGGCTGGCTGATGTCGCCGACATACAGCCCGTTCCAGCCGTTCTGGCTTGCGGCGACGCGGCTCAGATCCTTGATGAAGTCGATGGTTTCGGGATGTCCCCAGTTGCGATTGCGCGACAGGCGCATGGCCTGCCAGGTGGGGCCGGTTTGGGGCAGTTGTTCAGCCCCGGCAACGCAGCCTTTGGCGTAAGAGCCGTGTGGTGCGGGATTCTGGGCGGAGCCGCTGCGCTTGGCCCCGAAAAGCTGTTTGGCGGGCACGCCCGAGTCGGCAGAGCGACTGACCACCGGGTTTACAGTGGGTGAGCGGCTGTCTGCGGCGGGCCCGCAGGCGGCCAACAGGAGGGCGGTGAGGGTGATGTATCGACTGAACTTCAACTCTGGTCTCCTTCCGCGTTGACCCAGCGCAGCACGAACAGCCCCGCAAGGAAGAGCAAGATGATCGGCGTGATGCCCAGGCGGGGGCTGCCGGTCATGGTGGTGGCGATGCCGATCAGGGCCGGTGCCAGAAAGGCCGTGGCGCGACCCGAAAGACCATAAAGGCCGAAGGCCTCGGTCGCGGTTTCGGGCGTCGTGTGACGCACCATGAGACTGCGGCTTGCAGCCTGAAGGATACCGCCAAACCCGCCGATCAGGACGCCACATGCAAAGAAGACGATATCCGGTAGCTTGGATCCTTCGGCAAGGGGAATGCCGAGGATCTGTTCCCGTGACATGCTGACCACGATCAGGCAGACGACGGTCAGCACGAGGATTGAGGTGCGGATAACGGGCTTGGGGCCGTACCTGCGATCTGCGAACCCGCCGACCCAGCAGAAAAACGCGGCGGAAATGGCTGAGACAATGCCAAAAATCCCGATCAAGGTGATCTGCCAGTCCAGCACCAGCCGTGCGTAGATCCCCCCGAAGGTGTAAAGCCCGTTCAACGCATCCCGATAAAGCATGGAGGAACCCAGATAGCTCGCCAGGCTGAGGCGGTTGCGCAGGCTTTTCACGGACCGCAGAACAGAGCCCACAGCCTCTTGCATCGTGGCGCGATTGCCGGTCGCAGAACCGTCGCGGACCCAGAGGAAATAGGGGATGATGAAGACGACGAACCACAGAGCCGTGATTGGGCCAACGATACGGGTGTCTTCGCGCAGGGCAGGGTCAAGCCAGAAGGCGGGGGTCAGCCCGATGAGTGTTCGGCCGTTGGCGCTTTCGACAAAAAGGGTGAGCATGATCGCCAAGGCAACAACACCACCGAGGTAGCCGATGGCAAAGCCGAACCCTGACAGGGTGCCGACATCTTCGCGCAGGCCAAGGGAGGGCAGCTGCGCGTTCACGAAAATCAGCGCAAACTCCGCCCCCAGGAACCCAATCCCAAAGACAAACAGCATCAGATAGAGGTTGGAGCCTGCAGGATCCGTAAACCAGAGCCCGGCAGCTCCGATGACATACATCAAGGAAAACAACACAACCCAAGGTCGCCGCCGTCCGGAGATATCGGCAAAGGCGCCCAGAAACGGTGCACAGATCCCGATGGTCAGCCCAGCGATGGTCAGGCAAAGGGACCAGGTGGATTGCGCCTGAGCCTTTGCGGCCTCTTCTGCCAGCCCTTGCGCCATGAATGCGTCTGTTGCGACAGCGGCAAAGAAGGGGCCGAATATGAACGTGATCAGCAGCGTGTGATAGGGCTGGCTTGCCCAGTCAAAAGCCCACCATCCCCAGATGCGTTTGCGCATGGAAATCTGCGTCATGCTCTGCCTGCCCTTACCCTGCCTGCTACCGATACTCACCACCCCAAGACCGTAGCCGGGCGGGTGATGTGGTCATTTGTGACCTTTACCTATCGGTATGACAGGGCAGAGCAGGGTTAGGCAAGCGCGAGCTGCAGGAACGGCAGCGCCCTGCCGAGCGTCAGGGCGTGGCGGTCTGGTCCTGCATCGGGGGCCAGGGACGCCCTGCGTCGGCTGCGCACCAGTCCCTGATCCAGTCGGGCATTTCCGGGCTGGATTGGTCGGTGCGACCAAGGGCGGCGAGCACCTCTGTTGGGGCAACGATCCCGCGCGAGTCGGTCACGGCGGTGCGCAGCATGACGTGGCTGGCGCAGTCGCCATTCGATTTCCACATGGATTGTTCCAGATAGATGAAACGATCATCCCAGGCGACAGTACGGGTGCGCATCTCGAACCGTTCAAAACCGCGGATACGGCGGCGGAACCGCACGGTGGTGCCTGCAACAGTCAGCCCCCAGCGGCGTTTGCGCAGGGTTGTAATCAGCCCGACCCGCTGCGCCAGCATGGTGCGCCCCAGATCATAGAGCGTCATGGCGCGGCCATTGTTCAGCTCCAGCCAGATATCAAGATCCCAGGGCCAACAGATATGGCGCGAGACATGCGTCTCTGTGAGGTCCAGAGGCGGCATCCGACGGGCAACCAGAACGTCTTTGATCAGGCGAAAAATGGGAAACATGAATCCGAAACTCCTGCGGCAATGGACGCAGGGTGTTGCCCTGTGTTTACAGCGCGTCAACCGCAACCTCGCGGCAGCCTTGCGATTTTGCGCGGGCGGGCTTACCTGTGGACAAGCTCCAAAAAGGGAAAGATGAGATGCTGTCGCTGTTTCAAATTCTGATGCTGATCCTGGACATCGTCTGGTTCTTCATCATCGCTCATGTGATCATGAGCTGGCTGATCAACTTCCAGGTTCTGAACCTCAATCAGCAGTTTGTGGCGCAGATCTGGTATGGCCTGAACCGCCTGTTAGAGCCGCTATACGGCCCGGTCCGTCGCATTCTGCCAAATATGCAGGGGCTTGATCTGGCGCCGCTGGTGGTGCTGATCGCGGTTTATGCGCTGCGGATCATCCTGACCAACAACATTGCGATGTTCTACTGACGGCCAGCGTGTTGCCAGTGACGTGATTGCCAGCCGCCGGGGAGAGATCCTCGGCGGTTTTGCGTTTTCAGGGTGCGAAGTGTTGCCGCGTGGCTCTTGCCGCCCGATTCCTCCTGTGGGATTGTGCCTGCCAAGACGAGCAGACCAGCAAAACGAGGCCCCAAGCCCCCATGTCCGCACTCCAGCCGGAAATGACCGCACCCGTCGGTGCGACAGCTCATGGCGCAACGCCGTTGTTGCGCGAAATTTTCGGGTTTGATGCATTCCGGCCCGGACAGGGAGAGATCGTCGATGCCGTCACCGCCGGGGAAAACGTGCTGGCGATCATGCCGACCGGTGGGGGCAAGTCGCTGTGCTATCAGCTGCCCGCGCTGATGCGTGATGGGATTACGGTGGTGATTTCGCCGCTGATTGCCCTGATGCGCGATCAGGTCCGTGCCCTGCAGGAGGTTGGGGTGGCGGCGGGCGCGCTCACCTCTGGCAATACCGACGAAGAAACAGAGGCGGTCTGGCAGGCAATTGAAGACGGGCGGCTAAAGCTGCTTTACATGGCACCGGAGCGGTTGGCCTCTGGGGCTGCGATGGGCATGCTGCGCCGGATCGGCGTTAGCCTGATTGCTGTGGACGAGGCCCATTGCGTCAGCCAGTGGGGCCATGATTTCCGTCCCGATTACCTGCGGATCGGAGAGCTGCGTCGCGCGCTGGATGTTCCTCTGGCCGCGTTTACAGCAACAGCGGACCAGGAAACCCGCGAGGAAATCGTTGAAAAGCTGTTCGATGGGGATGCGCCGCGCAGCTTTCTTCGGGGGTTTGACCGCCCCAATATTCATCTGGCGTTTGGCATCAAGGATAGCCCGCGCCGCCAGATCCTGGAATTTGCGGCGGCCCGAAAGGGACAGTCTGGCATCGTCTATTGCGGGACCCGCGCCAAGACAGAGGCGCTTGCGGCGGGGTTGCGGGACGCAGGTCATGTGGCCTGCCACTATCATGGTGGCATGGAGGCCGAGGATCGTCGCGTGGTAGAGACCCGTTTTGCGCGCGAAGATGGTTTGATCGTCGTGGCCACGGTGGCCTTTGGCATGGGGATCGACAAGCCGGATATTCGTTGGGTTGCCCATGCAGATCTGCCGAAGTCGATTGAAGCCTACTATCAGGAAATCGGCCGGGCGGGGCGGGATGGTGCACCTGCCGAGACGCTGACGTTGTTTGGCCCCGAAGACATCCGCCTGCGCCGCAGCCAGATTGACGAAGGGCTTGCGCCACCGGAACGTCGGGGCGCGGATCATGCCCGGCTCAATGCGCTATTGGGACTGGCTGAGGCGTTGAAATGTCGCCGCCAGAGCCTGCTTGCCTATTTCGGTGAAGAGGCCGAGCCTTGCGGCAACTGCGATCTGTGCGATCAGCCCGTTGACGTGTTCGATGGCACCACTGCAGTGCGCAAGGCTTTGTCGGCAATATTGCGCACAAATGAAACCTATGGGTCGGGCCATCTGATCGACATCCTCGTCGGCAATGAAACCGACCGGGTAAAGGAAAAACGCCACGACGAGCTGTCGGTTTTTGCCTGTGGCAAGGAATACGGCAAACGCCAGTGGCAGGCGGTTTTTCGTCAGATGATGGGACATGATCTGGTGCGCCCGGATCCCGAACGCCATGGTGCGCTGCGTATGACCGAAGCGGCGCTGCCGGTTCTGAAAGGCGAGCAGGAGGTTGCGCTGCGGCGCGATACGATCACGTCGGCCAAACGCAGCCCGGCGGTAAAGGCGCTGGTTTCGGACGAGGATGCGCCGCTGCTGTCGGCGCTGAAAGCCAAGCGTCGTGCCCTGGCAGAGGCGCAGAAGGTACCGGCCTATGTGATCTTCAACGACCGGACCCTGATCGAGATGGCCGAAACACGTCCTGACACGCTCGACCAGCTGGCGCGCATTGGCGGTGTCGGCGCGAAGAAACTGGAACGGTATGGCGATGCGTTCCTGTCCGTCATCACCGGTGAGGCAGCGCAGCTGCATCCCATGCGGCGCAAGCTGGCCGGGCGGGATGCCGGATCGGTCTATGACCAATTGCTGGAGGTTCAGGCCCAGCTGGGGCGGGGCGACTGCGGCACGCAAAAGCCGCTCAGCTGCTCTGCGGCACAGCTGGCCAAGCTCGCGCAGATGCGTCCGCAGGATGAAGCGGCCATCACAAGGCTGTTAGGAGAGCGCCGCGCGGAACGTTTTGCCGGGGCGTTTCTGGACGTCTTGCGCGGCGCGACCTAAGTATCACCCAGAACCAAACGGGGGCAGAACATGCTGGTAGTGACTTCTCCGGCGAAAAAGCTGGATTGGAGCGCGCGGGAGGTCGATATGACCTGGCCCGCAATGCACGATGCTGCGCAAGAGCTGGTGGGCTATGCGCGGGATCTGTCGGTTGGCGATTTGATGAAGCTGATGCACATCAGCGAGGATCTGGCGAAGCTGAACCACGAGCGGTTTCAGAGCTTTGCCGCGGATCCGGGCCCGGATGATATCCGCCCGGCGGCGCTGGCCTTTGCCGGGGATACCTATCAGGGGCTGGAAGCTGGCTCGCTTGATGCGGATGAAATGACCTGGGCGCAGGATCATTTTCGTATCCTGTCCGGTCTTTACGGTCTGCTGCGCCCGCTGGATGCAATGCAGGCCTATCGCCTGGAGATGGGCTCGCGCCTGAAGACCGAGAAGGGCAAGAACCTGTATGAGTTCTGGGGCAGCCGGATTTCGGAGGCGCTGAATGCGCAGGCCGAAGCGATGGGCAGTGACCTGCTGGTGAATTGCGCCAGCCAAGAATATTTCGGCGCTGTTGATCTGAAGGCGTTGAAACCTCGGGTGATTTCTCCGGTCTTTATGGAAGACAAGAACGGCACACCAAAGGTGGTCAGTTTCTATGCCAAACGCGCCCGCGGTGCGATGGCCCGCTATATCATTCAGAACCGTCTGACAGAGGCGGCGTCCCTTTTGGAATTTGATGCTGGCGGCTATCGGCACATGCCCGACCTGTCAAAGCCGGATCAGCCCGTGTTTCTGCGGGCAGGGTGAGGGCCGGATCAGCCGTTTGGCTGGGCAGATGAAACGTAAACAGGCCGGGCTATTGCCTGGCCTTTTTGGTGTGATCAGGGGCGAGGGGGCTGCGTTGGCTTTCAGGCTGCGCCTGACTGGGTATCTGCAGCGTCTGCAAGCGGCGCCGCTTCCGCCGGAAGGTAGGCATGGATACGCTCGTGGATCAGAGCCTTGCGCAGGGGTTTGGTCAGATAGTGATCCAGCCCCGCGGCCAATATGCCGTCGGCGTCCCCGGTCATGGCGTGGGCCGTCAAGGCGACCACTGGCGTATAACTGCCTGATCCGTATTCCAATTCGCGGATTTTCTGGGTGGCCTCCTTGCCGTCCATGACGGGCATCGAGATATCCATGAAAATCAGGTCAGGCTGGAAGGATTGATAGCCTTCAACGGCCTCAACGCCATTGTTGGCAAACTGCAGCTCTATGTTCAGCTCCTTGACCATCTTGCGGAAGACAAGCTGGTTGGTGCGATTGTCTTCGGCGGCGAGGATCCGCATGCGCCGGGCGCCGGTCGCCCCAACGGGAGTGAGCGGCACCGGATCGGTGTTGGCTGGCTGTGTCGCAGGCTGTTGCGGGGAAGCGGCCTGATCTGAAATCGCCTGCAGCTTTGACTGCTCCTGCTGTCGCGGGCGCACGTTGGCTGTTGGCTCCGGAGCGGGTGCCGGTGGCAGGCTGGCAATCGCCGCCGCGTCGCCGTGCAGGGCGGACAGGCGGATGTACAGTTCTTCCCGCTGCAGAGGTTTGAGCAGAATGCTGTCTGCAGCGGCCAGAACCTCTGGGTTGCTGGGCGCTGTTGGATCACCACTGATCATGAGGATCGGGACAGAGGCATAGGGGCCAGCGCGGACCTTGCGGCAGAAGTCCACCGCTTCTTCATCTGCCAGAAGTTCGTCGCAGACGATCAGGTCGATACTGGGGTCAAGATAGGCGAGCGCAGAGGCGCCATTGTCCATCAACACAACCTCAAGCCCCAGAAGCGCCAGTTGCTTGTTCAGGATGTCGCGCATCACGGAGGGCGCATCGACAACCATCACCTTGCGCAGCGAAGGCGGCATTGTCGGGATGGCGGCCGTGCTCTCGGCGGCGAGCGGCAGTTTGATACGGAAGCCAAAGCAAGATCCCTTGCCGACTTCGCTTTCGACCCAGATCTCGCCTCCCATCAGTTCGATCAGGCGCTTGGTGATTGCAAGACCAAGGCCAGTACCCTCGAACTTGCGGTTTTGTTCGTCATCGACCTGATTGAATTCCCCGAAAATGTGCTGAACCTTTTCCGCGGGGATGCCGATACCGGTGTCTTCGATGGCGACATGGATGGAGCAGAATTCATCCTCCGGACTTGAGATCCCGGTGATCTGCAGATTGACATGGCCTTCGGTTGTGAATTTGACGGCGTTTCCGACAAGGTTTGTCAGAACCTGGCGGATGCGACCCGGATCCCCGACAAAGCTGGTTGGGAGGAACAGGTCATAGTCGAGAATGAGGTTCAGCCCTTTTTCGCGCGCAGTTGGCTGCAACAGCATCAAAACCTCATGCACGCTGCGTTCCAGATCAAATGGTTCCGGATGCAGGATGAGTTTCTGGGCCTCGATTTTGGAATAATCGAGCACGTCGTTGATGATGACCAACAGTGCCTCGCCAGAGTTTTTGATCGTATTGGCGTAAAGGCGCTGTTCCTCGCTGAGGTTTGTGTCGCTCAGCAATTCTGCCATCCCCACCACCCCGTTCATGGGAGTGCGGATTTCATGGCTCATGTTGGCAAGGAAGGCCGATTTGGCGCGGTTGGCCGCCTCTGCGCGTTCGCGTGCGGCTTCCAGCTCTTCCTCATATTGGACAGAGGCAGTGATATCGAGGGCCATACTGACCATATCGCCGGAGTTGCCACGTTGATCGACGAGGCGCAGATAGCGATCATCCCACATGCGTACCACAACCGGTTCGGGTGTGGGATGCAGCCAACGCTCAGTCATCTCCGCGCGCCAGTCATCCGGGTCGCGCTCGCCAGTGTTGATGAGACCTTCGTCGGTAAGAATTTGCAGCAGCCGGACATAGGAAACACCCGGTTCCACCTCTTCAAGGCCGTCAAACAGCTCAAGATAGGCGGCGTTTGCGCTGATCAGTTTGCCGTCAGAATCAAAAAAGGCGAATCCATCCTGAATCGCCTGAATCGAATCCCACAGTCGCTGTTCGGCGCGCTCCACCTTTTCATTGGCGGTGGACAGGTCAAGTTTGACCTTGGCATTTTCGTCCTTGGTTTTTTCGACTTCGGCTTTCGTTGCGCCAATTTCTCTAGTCAAAGCAAGGGCATGGCGGCCTAGCTTGCGGTTGGCTGCAGAAAGTTCGGCCTGCTTCAGCTCAAGCAGGCGCTCCGCCGCGAGGCGGGCACGTCTTTCTTCTTTCAATCTGTCGGCAAGGCTCATCCCTGCAAACTCCACATTGCAACCAGCGCATCAGCCCGATTCAAAATGAGGCTGAGATATTAAATTGAGATTAGCGTTGGTGTTACGGCGGGATGTCTTGCTATGGCGTTAACCGCGTGCCAGCCTCTGAACAGTTTCGGAGGGTTTTCCAGTGCGCATGTTTTTGACTTATCTTCTTCTTTTCTTCAGCTTTGTTTCTGCGTCGTCCGCGGTTTTGGCCGACTCACCCTTGCCCGAGGGGCGGTTTGTTCTGCAGCGCGACACCGATCATTTCGGCGCTGATCTGGGGCCTTTGTTTGATACGGATATGGCCAGTTGCGCCCGCGCCTGCAGTGGGCAGCAGGCCTGTGTCGGGTTTGTTTTCAACAGTCGCTCGGATGCTTGTTTTCCCAAATCCTCGATGACCGAATCTGCGCCGTTCGAAGGGGCGTTTTCGGCGCAGCTGATCCGGGCGGGCAAGGTCGAACAGCGGCAGGCCGAACAGCGCGCAGCGCAGCTGACTGGTCTGGATCCTGCTGATTTCACGGCGGCGCGTCAGCAGGCGGCTGGGCTGGGACTGCGGTTCCCGGCCGGGGGCGCAACAGTAGAGGATCTGGCGGCAGCAGCGGCAGAGGCCTCGCCTGCGGTTGCCCTGCGCTGGATTGCAGAGGCGGTCGCCATCAGTGACCGGGGTGATCTGTGGGAGGCCTATGCCCGCAGTCTTATGCGCCAAGAGGGCAAAGGGACAGCTTTGCGCCGCACCCGAGAGGCCGCGCTTTCGGCGGCTTTGAACAGTTATTTCCGCGCTCAGGGCAATGGCGCGCAGGCGCAGGCCCTGATGGTGGCTGCCCGCGCCTTGGAGCAGCTGGAGAGGGGGCGCGCGGCAGTGTCGGTGTTGCGCGTTGCCAACGACCTGGCCCCCAGCCCGCGGCTGGCAGAGCGTCTGGACAAGGCGATTGCGGCTTATGGCTTTCGGGTCACGGACAGTTCGGTTGAAAGTGACAGCGCAGCGCCAAGGATCTGCGTGACCTTCTCGGAAGAGCTGCGAAAACTGGGCGTGAACTATGATGACTATGTGAAACTGCCGGATCCCCGACTGGTCGCGGATGCCGATGGTCGCCAGCTTTGCATTGACGGCGTGGTACATGGCACGCGCTATCAACTGACTTTGCGTCGTGGTCTGCCCGCGGCAACGGGGGAGGTGCTTAACAAGGACGTCACGCTGACCCACTACGTGCGCGACCGCAGTCCAGCGGTGCGTTTCTCCGGGCGGTCCTATGTCTTGCCGAAGGGCGATCAGGTGGCGTTGCCGGTTGAAACGGTCAATGCCACCCAGCTTGACCTGCGCCTGCGCAGGGTGAGTGACCGCAATCTATTGCGGACCCTGCAAGAGGACTATTTCGCCCGCCCCCTGTCGCAGTGGCAGGAAGAGCAATTCACGGCGGATATTGCAGAGGAAATCTGGACCGGCACGGCCGATGTTGGCCAAGATCTTAATCAGGCAGTCACAACGCGGTTGCCACTGGGAGAGGCGCTGGACGGGCAGCCGGTTGGCATCTACGCCCTGAGTGCACAATTGCCGGGGGCCGACCCCTATGACACGCCCGCAGCGACCCAGTGGTTTGTGCTGACGGATCTGGGGCTCAGCAGCATGATGGGACGTGATGGGTTGCATGTGCAGGTGCAAAGCCTGTCTGACGCCACACCACGGGCTGGCGTGTCTGTGCAGCTTGTCTCGAACGCGAATGCGATCCTGGGCAGAACAGTGACCGATGAGCAGGGCTATGCGCGGTTTGCTCCCGGTTTGGTCCGTGGGACCGGCGCGGCGGCTCCAGCTGTGGTGATGGCCGAGGTCGGACCAGAGGTTGATACAGCAGGAGGCGTTGCGGATTTTGCGTTCCTTTCGCTACGGGATGCCGCCTTTGATCTGTCTGACCGAGGTGTCGAAGGGCGGGCCGCACCCGGCCCAGTCGATGTGTTCCTGTTCACAGACCGGGGCGCCTATCGGGCGGGAGAGGTCATTCATGCCACGGCGTTGGCACGCGACCCACGTGCACAGGCCCTGCCAGAGGTGCCGTTGATTGCTGTGCTGCGTCGTCCGGACGGCGTGGAATATTCGCGGCAGATCTCTGAGCGGGGGCAAATCGGGGGGCATGTCTTTTCCCTGCCAGTCGCGGCAACTGCGCCGCGTGGCACCTGGCGGTTGTCAATTTTGGCTGATCCGGACGGCAAACCCCTTGCCAGTCAGCAGGTGCTGGTTGAGGACTTTTTGCCAGAGCGGATCGATTTCACCCAGGAGGTTGCGGACGCAGGGCAGCTGCGGCCCGGAGGTGTTCTGCAGCTTTCGATCAACGCCCGGTATCTGTTTGGCGCACCTGGAAGCGATCTTTCGATTGAGGGAGAGGTCCGGCTGCGCGCTGCGGAGGGTCTGGCTGGGTGGCCGGGTTACCGGTTTGGCCGTCACGATGACCGCCTGCCTCCACAAAGCCGGTTTTTCAGTGGACAGACGACAGACGGGGCCGGGCTGGCAGAGATCGATCTGAGCCTGCCGCAGCTTGAGACACTGGGCCAGCCCCTGTTGGCTGAGGTTGTCACACGCCTGTCGGATGGCAGCGCCCGTCCGGTTGAACGGCGCCTGGAGTTGCCGGTGCCTGCATCAGAGCCCTTGATCGGGATTAAGTCGCTGTTTGAAGACGTGGTGCCAGAGGGGCAGGACGCGCGCTTTCAGTTGATTGCGATCCCCGGGCCGGAAGAGGCTGCGACCCTGAAGGCGACATGGACACTCAATCGGATTGAAACCCGGTATCAGTGGTATCAGCTTTACGGGAACTGGAACTGGGAACCAACCACCCGGCGGACGCGGGTTGCGACGGGCGAGATTACGCTGGGCCGTGATCCTCTCGAGCTGGCGCAACCGGTCGAGTGGGGCGAATACGAGCTGGTGGTCGAGCACGAAGGTCAAAGCTATGTGGCGTCCTCTTCCTTGTTCCACGCGGGTTGGTATGTGCCCGCTGATGGCGCGGATACGCCTGATCGGCTGGACGTGTCTCTGGATCGGGAAAGCTATCAGCCAGGTGATGCCGCCCGCCTGCGCCTGAATGCCCGCAACGGCGGAATGGCGATGATATCCGTGGTGTCAGATCGGCTGATCAGCCGTCAGCTGATTGAGGTATCTGCGGGTGAGACACTGATACCGCTCACCGTGACAGAGGAGTGGGGCAGCGGTGCCTATGTCACGGCTGCCTTGGTGCAACCTTTGCAGGGCAAGGCAGACCAGACCCCGGTGCGGGCGCTGGGCGTGGTTCATGCCGTTGTTGAGCGACCGGGACAAAAGCTGGCCGTGTCGATCAACGTCCCCGACGTTGCGCGCCCGCGGACAACGCAATTGACCGGTGTCACTGTTGAGGGTGCCCAGGCAGGTGAAGACGTCTGGCTGACTGTTGCGGCTGTCGACCTAGGGATCCTGAACCTGACCGGTTTCCGTAGCCCTGACCCTGTGGGGTATTTCTATGGCCAAAGGCGTCTGGGGGTGGAGCTGCGCGATCTATATGGGCGGCTGATTGAAACTGGAAACGGGGCTCTGGGAGTGGTGCGATCCGGCGGGGATGCCGGATCAGGCATGCAGATGCAGTCTCCGCCCCCGACCCAGGATCTGATGGCTGTGTTCTCCGGGCCACTCAAGGTCGCAGCTGACGGAACGGTTGATGTGCCGATTGACCTGCCGCCTTTCAATGGCACGGTCCGGCTGATGGCTGTGGCGTGGACACAGTCCGCGGTCGGGCAGGCAGAACAGGATATGCTGGTTCGCGACCCAATCGTTGTGAGCGCCTCTGCGCCGCGCTTTTTGGCACCCGGTGATCAGAGCCGTATCCTAATTGACCTCACTCATGCCGACGGCCCCTCTGGTGAGGTGTCTGTTGCGGCACGGGTTCTGGGTGACGGGCTGGCCTTGGGCAACTTGCCCAGCCGCGTGGTGCTTGCAGAACAGGGCAGCCAAAGCCTGATCCTGCCCGTTTCGGCAAGCGCGGTTGGTGATCCAGAGATCGAGCTGGCGCTGACCGGCCCCGATGGGGCCACGGTGGTTCAGCGCCTGCGCATGCCGGTGCGGGCAAATGATCCCGAGGTCGCGATGACCAGACGGTTTGTGCTGGCGGGCGGGGATAGTTTCGACTTCTCCTCCGATGTGTTTTCCGGTCTGCGTCCGGGCACTGCACGGGCCATGTTGTCGAGTGGTCCGCTGGCGCGCTTTGACGTGCCGGGGGTGCTGAACTCTTTGGACCGTTACCCATACGGCTGCACTGAGCAGGTTACATCCCGCGCGCTGCCGTTGTTGTATCTGTCTTCTGTGGCTCAGGCCGCCGGAGTGGCGCAGGGTGACAGCGTTGCGACCCAGATCGATCAGGCCATCGAAGAGGTGCTGACCCGACAGGCCAGCAATGGTGGTTTTGGGTTGTGGCGCGCCGAAAGCGGAGATTTCTGGCTTGATGCCTATGTGACCGACTTTCTTAGTCGGGCGCGAAGCACGGGCCACGCCGTGCCTGAAAAACGGATGCAGCAGGCATTGGACAACCTGCGCAACCGGGTGAATTATGCCGCTGATTTCGACAACGGAGGCGAGGCCCTGGCCTATGGGTTGCTGGTCTTGGCACGCGAAGGCGAGGCGGCGATGGGCGATCTGCGCTATTACGCTGACGTCAAGGCCGAGGCTTTTGCCACCCCGTTGGCCGTTGCCCAGCTGGGTGCTGCGCTTGCCGCTTACGGTGATCAGCGCCGTGCGGACAGGTTGTTCCGGCAGGCCGGTGATATGCTGCGGACACAGACGCCGGATGTCACCCTGTGGCGTGCCGACTATGGCAGTGCCTTGCGTGATCGGGCCGGTGTTCTGGCACTGGTGACTGAGGCACGATCGGACGTTCTGTCGACGGATCGCCTGGCCCAGAGCCTTGCACCGGATGGGCGGTCGCTCTCAACCCAGGAAAGCGCGTGGACACTGATGGCGGCGCAGGCGCTGGTGAACCGCGCAGAAGACAGCGGGCTTCTGGTCAATGGTCAGCCTGTTGATGGCCCCTTTGTCGAGGTCCGCGACGGGGGAAATGCGGCGTTGCCCGTGTCGTTGAGTGCAGCCAGTGGCAGGCAGATCGACATCACACTCACCACGATTGGCGTGCCAGAAGTCCCCGCCCCGGTTGGCGGAACAGGCTACAGCATCGAGCGCAGCTATTACACGCTGGATGGCGTGCCAATTGAGTACGCAGAGCACGCTGTCGGAGATCGGTTTGTGACCGTGTTGCGCATTGTGCCATTCGAGCCGGTGGGTGCGCGATTGATGATCAATGATCCGCTTGCGGCCGGTGTCGAGATCGACAACCCAAGTCTGCTGCGATCAGGAGATCTGAGCGGATTGGATTGGCTGGATCTGTCGACTGCGCAACATACAGAGTTTCGATCAGATCGGTTCCTTGCAGCGGTGGATCTGCGCCGCGGAGATCGAGGCGATAAGGCTGGCATTATTACGCTTGCCTATGTCGCCCGTGCCGTCACACCGGGGATGTTCCACCATCCTGCGGCTTCGGTCGAGGATATGTACAGGCCAGAGTTCCGGGCCCGCACTGGGACCGGACGGTTGCTGATCCGGTGAACCGACGCGGCGCCATTTGCTGGGCTCTGTTCTGCATGGGCCTTGCGGTCTGGATCGCGGCCCTCGGGCTGCAGGGCTGGGTCAGCCGGACTGTTCTGCCGCCGGTGTTGGCGGAAACCGCGCGAGAGGTACGGGACCGCAACGGTGCGCTGTTGCGGGCCTATCCGGTAGCGGATGGCATTTGGCGTCTGGATGTGGCGTCTGATCAGGTCGATCCGACCTATCTTGCCATGCTGCTGCGCTATGAAGACAAGCGGTTCTACAGCCATAGCGGAGTGGATCTGTGGGCCATGCTCCGCGCTGGAACGCAGGCGGTCTGGCGCGACGAGGTTGTATCTGGCGGCTCTACTTTGACCATGCAGGTGGCGCGTCTGCTTGAGAATGGCGGGACGGGGCGATGGGCCGGAAAACTGCGCCAGATCCGTGTTGCGCTGGCTTTGGAACAGCGGTTGAGCAAGGCGCAGATCTTGCAGCTCTATCTGCTTCACGCCCCCTTTGGCGGCAACATCGAGGGCGTGCGCGCAGCGAGCTATGCGTGGTTTGGCAAGGCCCCCCGGAGGCTGACTCCGTCGCAGGCAGCGCTGCTTGTCGCCTTGCCGCAGTCTCCTGAAACGCGGCGGCCTGATCGGGCGCCGGGTGTTGCGCTGGCCGCGCGCAACCGGGTGATCAACCGCATGGCCGCAGCAGAGGTGATTACGGCAGAGCAGGCAAAAACTGCCTTGTTAGAGCCGATTCCAAATGAAATTTACCCCTTCCCGCTGGAGGCGCCGCATCTCGCTGATTTGGCGCTGGCAGAGCGACCAGATCAGCGCCAACTTGATCTGACCATTGATGAGGGCATGCAACGGCGGCTGGCAGGTTTGTTGCGGGAAACGGTGGAGCGTCACGGGGCGAACCTGTCTGCGGCGCTTGTTCTGGCCGATCATCAAAGCGGTGAGATCCTCGCCTCTGTCGGCTCGCCCGGCTACCACAACGGGGGAAGGCGTGGCTATGTCGACATGACCCGTGCGGCGCGCTCGCCCGGCTCGACCCTGAAGCCTTTGGTCTACGGGTTGGCCTTTGATCAGGGCATGGCACATCCCGAGACCATGATCCACGACGGCCCGATTGATATCGATGGCTATGCACCGCAGAATTTTGACGGCCGCTTCCGCGGGGATCTGCGGGTGCGTCAGGCGCTTCAGCTGTCGCTGAATACCCCGGTTGTCAGCCTGCTGCAGGACCTGGGCCCCGCGCGGTTGATGACAGCAATGCGCAGGAGCGGCGCAAGACCCGTGCTGCCCGGTGGCCAGCCGGGGCTGGCGGTCGCGCTTGGCGGTGTCGGTGTCAGCTTGCGTGACCTCGTGCAGATCTATGCGCTGATCGCCGCTGGGGGGCAGGGTATTGTGTTGCATCACCAGCAGGACCAGCCGCCTGAGCGGAGTGCCCGGATTTTGTCAGAGGTGGCAGCCTGGCAGCTGGGTGATATCCTTCGGGATCTGCCGCCACCCCCAGGCGCGCCGGCCAGAATGCTGGCCTATAAGACCGGGACATCATACGGGCATCGCGATACTTGGGCGATTGGCTGGGATGGGCGATACGTCATCGGCGTCTGGCTGGGGCGCGCTGACGGCACGCCCGTACCGGGTGCCTTTGGAGCAGAGCTGGCGGCGCCGTTGTTGTTTGAAGCCTTTGGCCGAATGGGCGTCAGCTTTACACCGTTGCCAGCCGCGCCGCCGCAGACATTGGTGGCGGCAACGGCTGACCTTCCGCTTCCGCTTCGCCGGTTCAGCGCAGCGGGAGAGAGCAAGGGAGCCACCGGGTGGATTGAACCGCTTCAGGTGGTGTTCCCCCCGGATGGCGCAGAGTTGGTTTCGTCCGCTGACGCCTTGACCCTAAAGCTGCGGGGCGGTGAGGCGCCGTTTGTCATCATGGCCAATGACAGGCCTATCCGAACGGGTGTGCGCCGCCGCGTTCTGGAGGTTCCTTCACCGGGGGAAGGGTATTCGACATTTGTCGTGGTGGACCGCAATGGGCAGTCAGACCGGGTGCGGGTCAGGATCATGCCGGTTCAACCTCTGGGCACGCGAGGCTAGATCACGCGCCAGACCGGTGTCCCTAGCGGCGTCCTTCTCGCAGCCATCCAGCGAGGATCATGGCCGAGGCAAGCAGCAGCACAAGCCAACCCGGCAAAAGGGGCGTTTGGTTGACCGATACGGTGCGGTAGGCATCGCGTGGCGTGAGGCCGATCCACCCCCGGCCCGCTGCGGTTCTGCCTTCCCTGACATTGCGTAGGATCGGTATACCATCCGAAATGTTGCGAATGCCGCCGCGGGTCTGGCTGACGACCTCGGCCAGCACGTCGGCTGTTGCTATGGTCTGCTCGAACTCGCGTGGTGCGGCTGGGCCAAGGCCGATCACTGTGCTTTGCGTACCTTCTTCCAACCGGTAGAGGCCTGGCTCTTTTCCTTCATAGCGACCTTCCCAACGGCCCGGCCCGATCTCGCGCAGCTTGACGATGGCGGTAGAGCCATCTGGCGCAGTCACGGTGACGTCTCCGACATCATCCTGCAGGCTGCGGCGTTCGATGCGCATGCGCTGGCCCGTTGCGTCTGCGGTCAGGACGTTTTCTTCCAGCTCAGGTTCTTTCATCATCCAATGAGCCAGACGGCGCAGCAGCTCAAGCTGCGGGCCTCCGCCTTCGTAGCCGCGGCTCCAGAGCCAGGCGTGATCGGATGCAAGCAGCGCCACGCGCCCGTCCCCTACGCGGTTCAGCACCAGCAAGGGACGGTCGTCCAGTCCGCTCATCAGGACATCCCCTTCGGGGACGTTCACATCCACTTGACGCAACCATCGCCCCCAGCTCTCGGCGTCGGTCATGTCGGCGGTGACGGGATGGCGTTGACCCAAATCCGTGACGGTCGGGCGATAGGGGCGTTCGATGACCCGTGCCGATGGGCTGGCGGGCAGAATGCTGGACAGGGGGGAGCGGTAAATGCTGTCGGCGCTGGCGAAATCCGGTCCAGCTGCGACCAGAACAGCGCCGCCGCGCTGGACGTAATCTGCAACATTGTCGAGATAGATTGCAGGCAGGATGCCGCGCCGTTTGTAGCGATCGAAGATGATCAGGTCGAAGTCATTGATCTTTTCCAGAAACAACTCGCGGGTGGGAAAGGCAATCAACGAAAGTTCGTCGACAGGCACCCCGTCCTGCTTTTCCGGTGGCCGCAGAATGGTGAAATGTACCAGATCCACCGCGCTGTCCGATTTCAGAAGGTTGCGCCAGGTGCGTCCACCTGGATGGGGTTCGCCCGATACCAAGAGCACGCGCAACCGATCCCGAACACCGTTGATTTGCACCAGCGCTGCATTGTTGCGGTCAGTAAGCTCACCCTCGGCCATCGGGACCGAAAACTGGATCACATTTCGACCGCCATGCGGAAGAGTGAGAGGCAGATCGAAATCTACCCCAACCGGCAAGTTAAAGCGTTGCGGTTCTGCCCCGCCTATGGAAATCGCCAGCTCCGCAAGGCCCCCAGGCGACGGTGCCGCCCCCTGATCTTCGATCCGCAATGTCAGCGTGACGGGCTCCCCGATGATGGCAAAGCTTGGGGCGTTGCGCACGATAAGGCGGCGGTCCCAGTCATCGGGCTGTCCACTGAGAAGAACATGAAACGGCGCTGGCATAGCGGGGCTTTGGTCGATGTCATGGACCTGACCGTCGCTGATTGCGATCATTCCGGCTATGCGCCCGCGCGGCAAATTGGCAAGGGCTTCGGCCAGGTGGCCCATCAATGTGGTTCCGCTGTTGTCGGTTGCGCCTTCGCGTGGTTCGACCCCGTCGACGGTGACCCAATGGATGTCCGTATTGGGACGTGCTGCAAGGGCCGCTTCCAGCGTGGCGCGGGTCGCGGTGGTCTGTTCTGGGCGATTGGACAGCTGCTGGCTCGCTGTCTGATCTTCCAGCACGACAACAATATCCTTGAGGGGCGCACGGTCTTCGGTCTGGTAAACCGGTCCGCATAGCGCGGCCAGCAAAACAAGCGCGGCAGCGCCACGCAGAGCCCAGCCCGAGAGCCGTTTCCAAAGTGCCAGCGCCACAGCAGCAAGTGACAGGGCAGATAGCACCCAGATCACAGTCCAGGGCAGCAAGGGATCAAAGAGGATCGTCTGTGTCATTGCGGCCCCCTATTGCCCCAACCGATCAAGCAGTGCAGGCACATGGACCTGATCGGATTTGTAGTTGCCGGTAAGAACATGCATCACAAGATTGACCCCGAAACGGTGCGCCAGTTCGCGCTGTCGTTCGCCTGCAAAACCGCGCCCGACGGGCAGCAGAGGGCGACCGTTTGCATCTACGGCCCACGCCGCAGCCCAATCGTTGCCACCAATCACAACCGGGGTTACCCCGTCGTTGAGGTTGCGAAAGGGGATACCTTCGATCTGCTCTGCGTCCGCTGGTGCGGCTTCGACCCAGACGGCTCCACGGGTGTGGCGACCGGGAAAGTCCTGGAGCAGGTAGAAGGCACGGGTCAGGACATGATCGTTTGGCACTGGCTCCAGTGGAGGAACGTCCAACCGCAAAGCCAGCTGTTGGAGCCTGCGGCCCGCAGGGCTGCTTGCACCGGATCGCGTGATGTCGGCGTCGCGGGTGTCAAACAGGATCATGCCGCCGGTGCGCAGATAGGCGTTCAACTTGTCATAGGCGTTGCCCGAGGGCATGGGCTGGTCAGCGGTGACCGGCCAGTAAAGCAGGGGAAACAACGACAGCTCGTCCTGCTCCAGATCAACCGAGGCAGGGGGCGCGGGTTCGACCGAGGTGCGAAAGCGCAGGGTGTCCGACAGGCCCCTCAATCCATCCAGCGCAACGGCGTCGACCTGCCGGTCGCCAGTCAGAACATGCGCCAAAGTCAGCTCTGACGCGTGCAGGGGCGCGATGTCATCAGGCTGGGTATCAATCGGGACGGCGTTCCCCTGTGCCCATGCGCCGGATACCTGCACAACAGCAAGGGCCGCGCCTGTCGTAGCCACCAGAAAGAACGAGGACAGCCTGCGCGACACGCCTGATTTGAGCAGCAAGCCAGAGAGCGCGAGTGCAGCCACCACGTCAACACACATCAACAGCAGCGCGAGGCTGATCAGAAGACCGCCAAGAGGGCGCTCAGGCGCAGTGGCGTAGCGGCTGATCGCGACGGAGGCCGGCCATTCCGCAGGTGTCAGCAGCTCGTCGGCACGCAAGACGTTGCGGGCAATGCTGCGCTCGCCACTTTGATAAAGGCCGGGGCGCAGGTCGGGGCCAACAGGTTTTTCCACCAGGTCTGGCCCTGACACCCCAGGCAGAGCAGCAGCATCCGCCAGCGTGCCAAACCCGTCGAGCACTTGCAGTGGGGCCCATGTGGTGCCTTCCAGATCGCCCGCAGCGGGCGGTTTGGCCCCTGACGAGATTGCCAGCCGCTCCATCATCTGGACGAACAGGCCGGACAGCGGCAGGCTGCTCCATTCGGCGTTGGCAGTGACATGGAAGAGAATGATCTGCCCATCTCCGAGGGATTTCCGGGTGACCAGCGGCGTGCCATCCGACAGCTCAGCAATGACGCGGCTGGCCAGTTGCGGATCCGGTTGGGCAACAACCTGAGAGCTGACTGTGACATCCGCGGGGATGGTCAGACCAAAAAATGGCGAGGTTTCCGCAAAGGGAGCCAGGGTCTTTGGCTCTCCCCAACTCATTGCGCCACCGATGCTGCGCCCCCCAATCCGCAGGCGGACAGGCAATAGGGGTTCTTCCTCTGTGCGGGCTGTATCGCTTGCGGCAAGGCGTGGACCGGCAAAGCGCAGAAGCAGGCCGCCCTCTTCCACCCAGCCGATCACGGCGCTTTCCTGATCCGGGGGCAGACGGGCTGTGTCGGCCAGAACGATGACATCCGGATTGGCGGGGATCAGATCGCTCAATGCGCCGTCCAAAAGGTCTGCCGTCGGCTCAAGCGCTTTGCGCAGATAGTGCAGCGGCGACAAAAGCGCGAGCCCTTCATTGCCGCTTTGTGAGGAGATGAGCGCCACTTCACGCCGACGCAGACTGTCATCTGACAGAGCAACCGCGCCCGCGCCTCTCTGGCCTTGAATTTCGAAGTGCCGGATGCGGGCGCGTAGCTCAGATGGCAGGGCCAGACGGGCGGTGGCAGTCGCACCGTTATCTTGAATCGTCGCGGTGTCGCCGAAATCGACAGTGACAGAGCCCAATGTGCGCATTGTTCCACCCGGATCCGGGCCCCGGGCCAGAACAGTCACAACCTGACTGGGGACAGCTTGGCTGCTGGTCACAGAGATTTCCATCATACCATCGACATGGCCAACAGGGCGCAGGGCGGTTGTGGCCTGCGGGTGTTCATAGGCGATCAAAGTGCCGCGTTGGGCAAGTTGCGAAATCAACGCTTCGCGTTCGGCATAGTCGAGCCCGTCGCTGAACCAGACGGTATCAAAATCGGTGTCGATCGCATCGATCTGTGCCCGCGCAGTGGCAAGTTGTTCTGTTGTCGGCTGCCAAGGCAAAGGTGCCTCGCCCGCGAGTTTTCGTCGCCAGCTTGCGGCACTTTGGAAGACGGGGGCCTCGGGCGCTGTCAGCCGCATGAGAGCAACAGCGCGATCAGCACGTCCAGCCTCTGCCAAGAGGCGATCCATTTCATCGCGGGTTCGCTCCCAGTTGGGTGCGCCCGCCCAGCTACCATCAAGCACGACCAGCAGGGGGCCACGCCCAGATGGTTCTGTTGTCGGGTTCAGAACCGGGCCGGCCAGCCCGACAATGGCAGCCGCAACAGCAAGCATCCGCAACAACAACAGCCACCAGGGGGTGCGATCCGACAGGCTGTCGTCATCGCGCAACCCAAGGAGCAGGGTCACTGCAGGAAACAGCCGCTTGCGGGGGGCAGGCGGCACGGCCCGCAGCAACAGCCACAGCAACGGCAGCGCCAGCAGCGCCAGCAACAGCCAGGGCGATGCAAAACCGATGCCCGCAATCGTGGTCATGCGTTGTTCCTCTCCATCGCGTGATAGAGCCACATCAGAGCCGTCTGCGCGCTGTCTCCGGTGTGGTGCTGGCCAAGCCGCCAACCTGCCGTGCGGCAGAGATGATCAAGTGCGTCACGCCGTTCCGCCAGCCGGTCGAGATAGCGTTGCCGCAACGCGCCTGCTTTCAGTGTTTCATGGCTGAGCCCGCCAGCGACGCTGTGAAAGATCGTGCGCCCGTGAAACGGGAACTCCTCTTCTGCCGGGTCCAGCACCTGCAAGAGCACCCCCTGCACACCGCGATCGGCGGCTTTGGCGAGCGCCTGTTGTATGGGGTCAAATGGACCGAGAAAATCAGAGATGAACAGGACGCGCGCATGGGGCATCATGGCGCGATCTTCGGGTGGGGTGTAATCGGTGGCTTGATCCTGGCTCAGGTGTTCGGCCAGGCGCATCACCTGCGCGTTGCCCCGCCTGGGTGGCAGCATCCCGCCGGTCAGCCCGACCCGTTCGCCACCGCGCAGCATGAGGATGGAGGTTGCAAGCCCAAGCAGGCGGGCCCTGTCAATCTTGCGTGGCAGCGCCTTGTCCGACGCGTAACGCATGGAAGCCCCCTGGTCGACCCAGAGGTGGACCGTCTGGGCGATTTGCCATTCCCGTTCTCGGACAAATTGCTGATCGCCCTTGGCGGACCTGCGATGATCGATCATGCGGCGGCTATCGCCCAATTGAACGGGGCGATATTGCCAGAAATCATCTCCCATTCCCGCGCGCCTGCGCCCGTGTTCGCCCAACAGAACAGATCCCGCCAGATGCTGCGCCTCTACCAGAAGGGGCGGCAGGTGGCTTGCTGCGACCTCGGATTGGTGGCGCAGTTCACCTGCCGTCAGCGGGCTGGCGTCTTGTGGATCCGTGACCCCAGAGGCGGGGGGGCTGCTCACGCGGCGGCTCCGCTACGGGACAGGGACTGCGCAGTCGTTGCAATCAGATCTGCCAGGCTCTCGCCACGGGCGCGGGCGGCAAAGTTGAGCGCCATTCGATGGCTTAACACAGGCTGGGCCATATCCAGAACATCATCTGCGTTCGGTGCAAGGCGCCCCTGCAGCAGCGCCCGGGCCCGAACCGCAAGCATCAGCGCCTGTGCGGCCCGTGGACCTGGGCCCCAGGCCACTGTCTGGCGGACCTGCTCGGAGGCGTCTGGCTCTTGTGGACGGAAGGCGCGCACAAGATCGAGGATCATCTCTACAACCGCGTCGCCAACCGGCATCCGCCGCAAGAGGGTTTGTGCTGCGATCAGGTCCTCAGCCGTAAAGACCTGATGGGCAGCGCCTTCTTCCACGCCGGTTGTTGCCAGCAGGATATCACGTTCAGTCTGGCGTGTGGGATAGGGCACATCAATCTGGAACAGGAAACGATCCAGCTGCGCCTCTGGCAGCGGATAGGTGCCTTCCTGTTCGATCGGGTTTTGCGTTGCCAGCACATGGAACGGGGTGCCCAAGGGGCGATCTGCCCCGGCAACCGTGACGATGCGTTCCTGCATGGCCTGCAGCAGCGCCGACTGCGTGCGCGGGCTGGCGCGGTTGATTTCATCTGCCATCAGCAGCTGGCAAAACACCGGTCCGGGCATAAAGCGGAAGCCGCGACTGCCATCCGATGCTGTTTCCAGTACCTCAGAGCCAAGGATATCAGCAGGCATCAGATCCGGTGTGAACTGAACCCGGTTGCCGGACAGCCCCATGACTGTGGAGAGCGTTTCAACGAGACGGGTTTTGCCCAGTCCCGGAAGACCGATCAGCAGGCCATGCCCACCACAGAGCAAGGTGCTGAGCGTCAGATCAACCACCCGTTCCTGCCCGATAAAACGCCGGGTAATCGAGGCGCGGGCCTGGGTCAGTTTGTCTTCGAGGGCTTCAATTTCGGCCAGTAGATCGTCGGGTTCGGACATGACTTTCCCTTTACGGCGAATATATGATGGTAGTGTATCGCGTTGACGGAAAATGGCAAAAGCAATGAGCGGACAAAATCCCGTGACATCCGAGAAGACAGCCGAAGCATCGGCCCAGACAAATGGTGCATCTGCAACACCAAATGCCGAAGGGCTTGCCGCTGCTGCCAAAAAGGCCGGCAAGGGCGGCAAACCGCCGGTGCATCTGTGGAACCCGCCATTTTGTGGCGATTTGGATATGCGTATCGCGCGGGACGGGACGTGGTTCTACCTCGGTACACCGATTGGGCGCTTTGAACTGGTCAAGCTGTTTTCATCCATCCTGAAGCTTGAGGACGGAAAATACTTTCTGGTTACACCGGTGGAAAAGGTTGGCATCACTGTCGATGACGCGCCCTTTGTTGCTGTGGATTTTGAGGCAAGCGGCCAGGGTCGCGAGCAGGTTCTGCGGTTTGTCACCCATGTCGAGGACGAGGTTGATGCCGGACCAGATCATCCGATCCGCGTTGTGCGGGATCCCCAATCAGGAGAGCCATCCCCCTACATCATGGTGCGGGACGGGCTGGAGGCGCTTATCGACCGCAAGAGCTTTTATCGGCTTGTCGATCTGGGCGAACACCATGACGGCTGGTTTGGTCTGTGGTCGGGCGGCAGCTTCTTTGCTGTGATCCCCTCCGAAGAGCTGCTGTCCGAGGAGGGCTGAATTGATCTGCGCCAGCCGTGTGATCTGATTGTGTTTGTTCACAGAATCGGCGTAGGCTTGCCTGAGATGACTGGGTTGGGCGGGTTGTTGCCGCCTTGCCGCAATGTTTCATCAATTTATCAAAAATTCTTCCGAAAACTTGCTCAAAAACCCGCGGGATCTGGGGCAGATTGGGCCTACGCGCTGGGGGGCGCAGGACGACTGGTCCGGTGAAACCGGATGATGGAGCAACTGCATCCGAATCTCCTCATGTGACGTTTCTGCCGTTCTTGTGGACGGCACCAAAGGAGGTCTGACATGCCCAAGTTTGCAGCCAATATTTCGCTGCTGTTTGCTGAATTGCCCTATCTCGAACGCTTTGCCGCCGCTGCTGCAGCGGGGTTTGATGCGGTTGAGATCCTGTTTCCCTATGAACTTGCCGCGAAAGAGACCCAGCGCGCGCTTCTGGCGAATGGCCAGCAATTGTTGCTGATCAACGCGCCCCCTCCCAATTATACGGGTGGCATGCCCGGTTATGCGGCGTTGCCAATGGGCACGGATCGGTTCCAGCGCGATATCCGGCGCGTGCTGCGCTATGCAGATGTGCTGCGGCCGCGGATGATCCACATCATGTCCGGCTACGCCAAGGGCGAGGTCGCCAAACAGACCCTGATCGACAATCTGAAATGGGCTGCAGACTATGCGCCGGGGCAGCAGTTTACCATTGAGCCGCTGAACAGCGGCGACCAGCCGGGGTATTTTTTGGATGACTACAATCTGGCCGTTGAAGTGTTGGAGGCGGTCGACCGTCAGAATGTTGGCCTGCAGTATGACGCCTATCACGCGCAGATGATCCACGGTGATGCGGCCAAGGTCTGGGATGCCTTTGGTGAGCGGGCGGTGCATGTGCAAATCGGTGCGGCGCCTGGACGCTGCGAACCCGGAACCGGGCCGGTGGATTTCGAGCAACTTTTTGCGGCCATTGACGAAAGCGGCTACACCGGCTGGGTGAGCGCGGAGTACACGCCGTCGACCAAACGCACCGAGGACAGTCTGGGCTGGATGCGCTGAGTGGTCACAGGGTGAAAACATATTCGTGAATTGATATGTGACGCCGGTAGGCGCATAACAGGGGCGACCTCAGATGTTCCGGAGTGTGCCCGATGCTGCCTGCCCGCCTCGCCCCTGTATTGTTTGGCCTGATCCTGTCGGGGATCATGTCCTGCGTCGTTACCTGTGTTGCAACGCTCAAAGCCGTGGGGTTCAGCCCGGAAGCGCCGGGGCTGTGGATGGGTGCATGGAGTTTTAGTTGGCCGGTGGCCTTTGTCGTCGTGCTGGTGGTGGCACCTGCGGTGCGGCGGTTTGTGGCGATGCTGGTGAAAGCCCCCGCCAACTGATCCAGACATTTCCAGCCAAAGAAAAACGCCCCATCCGTTCGGCTGGGGCGTTTCTTTCGTTCTATCAGGGGAGGCCGATCAATGCGCCTCTGCCCAGTTTTTGCCCTGGCCTGCGTCGGCGACCAGTTTGACGTCCAGATGCACGGCAGGATCAGCTGCGCTTTCCATTACCTTGCGGGCTGCTTCAATGGTGTCTTCGGCAGCGGATTCCGGAACCTCGAACAAGAGTTCATCGTGTACCTGCAAGAGCATGCGTGCAGGCAGATGGGCAATCGCCTCAGGCATCCGGATCATCGCGCGACGAATGACATCAGCGGCGGTCCCCTGAATCGGGGCGTTAATGGCCGCGCGCTTGGCAAAGCCCGCCCGGGGGCCCTTGGCTGCGATTTCCGGGGTGTGGATCTTGCGGCCAAACAGGGTCTGCACATAACCATGCTCTTTGGCAAAGGCGACAGTGTCATCCATGTAGCGCCGAATACCGGGGAAGCGCTCGAAATAGCGGTCGATGAAGCCTTGTGCCTCAGCGCGAGGGATCCGCAGATTGCGCGCCAGACCAAACCCTGAAATGCCGTAGATCACACCAAAGTTGATTGCCTTGGCCTGTCGGCGGATGTCCGGCGTCATTTCAGACAGCGGCACGTTGAACATTTCAGAGGCAGTGAGTGCGTGGATGTCCTGACCTTCGGCAAAGGCCTGCTTCAGTGTGTCGATCCCAGCGACATGGGCCAGAATGCGCAGTTCGATCTGGCTGTAGTCCAGCGCGAGCAGAACATTGCCTTCTTCGGCTACGAAGGCCTCACGAATGCGGCGGCCTTCTTCTGAACGGATCGGGATGTTCTGCAGGTTCGGGTCGGTTGAGGCTAGGCGCCCGGTATTTGCACCGGTCTGCACATAGGAGGTGTGGACCCGGCCGGTCTCCGGGTGAATGTGGTCCTGCAGGGCGTCGGTGTAGGTCGATTTCAGCTTGCTTAGCTGCCGCCAATCCAGAACGCGGGCTGGCAAATCGTGTTCGGTCGCCAGATCTTCAAGGATATCGGCCCCGGTCGCATAGGCGCCGGTCTTGCCCTTTTTGCCACCTTCCAGCCCCATCTTGTCAAAGAGGATTTCACCCAGCTGTTTGGGAGAGCCGACATTGAACGTCTCTCCTGCCAGTTCGTGAATCTCTGCTTCGAGGGCGGCCATCTTCTGGGCAAAGGCGTTCGACATGCGCGACAGCGTGTCCCGGTCGACCTTGACCCCCTCCATTTCCATCTTGGCCAGAACCGGCGAGAGAGGGCGTTCAAGGGTTTCGTACACGGTGGTGACGCGTTGCTGGTGCAGCTGCGGTTTAAAGAGCTTCCACAGACGCAATGTGATGTCGGCATCCTCAGCGGCATAGGCCACGGCATCCGCGATCGGGACACGGTCAAAGGTGATGGCGGATTTGCCGGTGCCCAGCAGGCTCTTGATTGGGATCGGGCTGTGGCTCAGGTAGCGTTCAGAAAGCGTGTCCATGCCGTGTCCATGCTGCCCTGCAAACAGAGCATAAGACAGCAGCATGGTGTCATCATAAGGCGCGACGGTGATGCCATCCTCGAACCCGGCGCCATGCTGCCGGCGGAAGATCTTGGCGTCATACTTCATGTTCTGCCCGATCTTGAGGATTGCAGGATCCTCAAGCACCGGTTTCAGCATGGACAGAGCGGTCGCAAAATCCATCTGTCCTTCGGCCAGTGTGTCGGACCCAAAAAGGTCATCGCTGCCTGCTTCTGCCTTGTGGGCGAGGGGGATATAGCAGGCCGCGCCGGGCTCAACTGCGAGAGAGATGCCGACCAGATCGGCCTTCATTTCGTCCAGTCCGGTGGTTTCGGTGTCCACCGCAACCCAACCGCGTTCGCGGATCTGGTTGATCCACATCTGCAGTGCCTCTGCATCGCGGACACATTCATAGGCGCTGGCATCAAACGGCAGGTCCGCAACCGACGGTGCATCAGCTGGGGCTGCACCTCCGGAAGGGGCGGCAGCGGGGGCGTCTGCGATGACCGGTGCCTCCTTGCCCAGCTGTTCTGCGACACGCTTTGACAGGGTGCGGAACTCCATTTCCGCGAGGAAGGACAGCAGCGTGTCTGCGTCTGGATCGCGCACACCCAGATCATCAAGGCTAAAGCCAAGTTCCATGTTGCTGTCGAGCTGTACCAGCTTTTTCGAGAGCTCAATCTGCTCGCGCTTTTCGATCAATGTCTGACGGCGCTTGGGTTGCTTGATCTCCTCGGCGCGGTCTAACAGCTCTTCCAGCGAACCGTATTCATTGATGAGCAGCGCTGCGGTCTTGATGCCGATACCGGGGGCGCCGGGGACGTTGTCAACAGAATCGCCAGCCAGCGCCTGCACGTCGACCACCCGGTCAGGGCCAACGCCAAATTTCTCGAACACGCCGTCACTGTCGATGCGTTTGTTCTTCATCGCATCCAGCATTTCGATGCCACCACCGACGAGCTGCATCAGATCCTTGTCAGAGGAAATGATAGTGACCCGCCCACCTGCGTCGCGGGCCCGGCAGGCAAGGGTGGCGATAATATCGTCCGCCTCAAAGCCTTCCTGCTCCTTGCAGGCAATGTTGAAGGCTTCGGTCGCAGTGCGGGTCAACGGGATTTGCGGGCGCAGATCCTCAGGCATGGCCTCACGGTTGGCCTTGTACTGATCGTAGAGATCATTGCGGAAGGTGTGCGAGCCCTTATCAAAGATCACGGCCACATGGGTCGGTGCATCCGGTCCTGTGTTTCCTTCGACGTAGCGGTGCAGCATGTTGCAGAACCCTGCAACCGCCCCGATAGGCAGCCCGTCGGATTTGCGGGTGAGGGGCGGCAGCGCATGGTAGGCGCGGAAGATGAAGGCCGATCCGTCGATCAGGTGCAGATGGCAGCCCTTGCCAAAAGGTGTCGTGGTCATTGCCGATGCTCCGGGTGTTGCGCGTTGGCCCCCGTTATCGGTGATCAGCGGGGAGAGGGCAATTGCCCTTTCGCCCGGTTGCGTCGGGGCCCTAGGCGATTTTTGCCTGTTCGCTGGCCTCTACAATCCGGCGCATTTCATCGCGGGTCATTGGCTTGCCAAAATAAAACCCCTGCACCGATGCACATTTTTCGCTGCGCAAGAATTGCAGCTCGTCCTCGACCTCGACGCCCTCGGCCAGGACCGGGATGTTGAGTGCAGCCCCAAGAAGCAGGGTAGAACGCACAATGGCCGCCCGTTGATCGTTTTTGTGCACGTCCTGCACGAAACTGCGGTCGATTTTGATCTTGTCGAAGGGAAAGGTCTGCAGCATCGCGAGCGAGGAATAGCCGGTGCCAAAGTCGTCCATGGCGATCCTCAATCCCATGTTCTTGAGCTGCTGCATGACTTTCAGCGTGTGTACCTGATCGTCGATGATACTGGCCTCGGTGATTTCCAATTCCAGCCGTTCTGCCGCCAGACCGGTTTCAAACAGGATATCCGATACATGTTCGACAAAGGACGGCTGCATGAGCTGCTGCGGCGCGACGTTGACAGCGACACTGTGGTTGGTCGGCCAGTCAGCGGCCTCTGCGCAGGCGGTGCGCAGCACCCATAGGCCGATTTCACGGATCAGCCCTGTTTCCTCAGCAATCGGGATAAAGATATCGGGGCGGATGCGACCTTTGGTCGGGTGGTCCCAACGCAGCAGCACTTCAAAGCCTACAGGGGCAAGTGAGCTGAGATCGTTCTGTAACTGATAAACCAACTCGAACTGATCCCCGGCGATACAGGCCTGGCGCAGATCATTGACCAGTTGCAGCCGCTCGCGACTGTGTTCCTCCATCGTGGCGTTGAACAGACAGACGTGGCGCTCTGCGTCCGCCTTGGCGCGATACATGGCGACGTCGGATTTATGGATGAGGCTCTCAATGTCGCGCCCCTCATTTATGCTGGTGGCAACCCCGATCGCCACGCCAACGATGGCTGAGGTGTTTTCAAAATCGACCGGCTCCACCACCAGAGCCTGCAGACGTTCAGCAAAGGCAATGGCCTGTTCGACCCGGCGAAAGCCTTGCTTGAAGGCGATAAATTCATCGCCGCCCGTGCGCGCGATATACTCACCTTCTTCCATTGCATCTGACAACCGCTGCGCCACCGTGCGCAAGACCGCGTCACCCGCAGCGTGGCCGTACAGATCGTTGATTTCCTTGAACAGGTTGAGGTCGAGGGTCAGCACTGCAACCTTTTCGGTGCGGTTGTGTTTCAGCAGGCGCGTCAGGGCCTCGGCCTTGCGTGTCAGTGACATCCTGTTGGGCATGCCAGTCAGCGGATCGTGCAGTGCGGCGTGTTCCAGGCGGTCCTGGGCCTCGCTCTCCAGCTTGGTTTCGATGCTGAGTGCTGCAAAGCCGATCATCAGGATGATCGCCATGACCCCCAAGATCAAAAGACCCAGCGTGGTGTCCGAAATCACCTCGGCAGGGACCGGATAAAGCGGGCTGAGCTTGACCGAAATGGCGGCCATTCCGGTGAAATGCATGGTGCAGATGGCAAGTGTCATCAAACCGGCCGATGCGATCCATGCGTGCCGATTTGTCCGCGACGCGATATGCAGATAGGCTCCGGCCCCTATCGTTGCGCCAAGAATAATCGATGCGGCCAGATGGCCGAGCTTCCAGTCGACTACGCCGGGCAGCAGAAAGCCGACCATGCCAAGGTAGTGCATCGAAGAGACACTCAGCCCGAACAGGCCACCCGCCGCGGCTATGCCGATCATGTTGTTTTTGGACAGTGCGAAGATGGTGTTGGCACCGCCCATCCCAAGAACCGCAAGGCAGAGTGACAGGCCAGTGATAACCGGATCATAGCCATGCTGATAACCGGGGTCATAGGCAAGCATGGCAATGAAATGCGTGGTCCAGACCGTGCCCCCAACAATCAGGCTGGTCAGGGCAATCTGCACCGCCATCCGCGACCTGCTGGTTTGCCGCAGTCGACCCGCCATGAGGGCGGACAAAGATGAGCCGACGACGCAGACGAGGGCAGCAAGGGCAACCAGCCCAAGACTATGGTCCTGGGTCAGGCATTGGATAACGGTGTACATGAAAGCTCCGGAGGTAAAATCACCTCCATTGTAACGGTGTCAGCGTTAACAAGCCGCTAGGTCAGAGCAGATGGCATGGGTTTTGTTTGATCAAATTGATCAGATCACCCCAGAGAAATAAGGGGTCTTCCAGATGCACCTTTTCAGCGCTTTGCCCGAAAACACAAAACGCTGCCCGTGGGACAGCGTTTTTATGAATTTGGTGTCTGCTTGGAATCAGCTCTGCGCTTCAGCCGCATCTTTGTGGATGTACTTGCAATCGCAGTAGGGGCATTCGACAAAACCCTCAGCTTCGGGGATTTGCAGGTAGACCCGTGGATGCCCCAACGCACCTTCGCTGCCGTCGCAGGCGACGCGGTAGCTGTCCACGATCTTGGTTTCCGGCGCTTCGATGGTCATCTCTGGCGGTCCTCTTGGTTATCAGTTAGGGGCTTTTATGAGCCAAGGTAAAACCGGGGGCAAGAGCCGCGATGACTGAGGACGCAATCCGTATCGAGGGTTTGCAGAAAACCTACAAGGCCCGGAAGGGCCAACCACCAAAAGAGGCACTTAAGGGCGTGGATCTGACGATTCCGCGTGGATCGGTGTTTGGCCTACTGGGCCCGAATGGTGCCGGCAAATCCACCATGATCAACATTCTGGCCGGCCTGGTGCTGAAAACCGCCGGAAAGGTGACGATCTGGGGATTCGATCAGGATGAAAACCCTCGCCAGTCACGCGCATCGATCGGTGTGATGCCGCAGGAGCTGAACCTTGATCCGTTCTTCAGCCCGAGGGGCGCATTGGAGGTTCAGGCGGGCCTGTATGGTGTGCCCAAATCGGAACGGCGCAGTGACGAGATCCTGAAGATGATCGGGTTGGAGGACAAGGCCCATGCCTATGCTCGCACCCTGTCTGGTGGGATGCAGCGCCGCCTGTTGCTGGGAAAGGCACTGGTGCATCATCCAAATATTCTGGTGCTGGATGAGCCGACTGCCGGGGTCGATATCGAACTGCGCCAGATGCTGTGGGAGAACATCCGCAAACTGAATGCTCAGGGGATGACCATCATTCTGACCACGCATTACCTCGAAGAGGCCGAGGAAATGTGTGATGAGATCGCAATCATCAATCAGGGCGAGCTGGTTGCCCGTGATACCACCTCCAATCTTCTTGGACGTCTGGATGCCAAGGCTATGGTGGTGCATCCGGCGGCACCTGTAACCGTCCTGCCCCAAGGCGCGGGGATCAGTTCGGAGCTGCGCGGTGACGGGGCCGTGGTGCTGCGCTATCACGGCAACGCGACCAGCGCCGAACAGGTTCTTTCGGCGGTTCATGAGGCCGGAATTTCGATCCGTGACGTCAAGACAGAGGAAGCGGACCTTGAGGACGTGTTCCTTTCCCTGACCAAGTCGCGGTCTTGAAGCAGCCCCATCTGGTCAGGTTAGAGCCTGTTTTCCCGCTACTGTGTTTCCACGCAGTGGCGGCGGAATGCACGTTTCAGCATGTCGAGTTCTGCCCGCAGAAGCTCGACTTCAACCCTTAGGTCATCGCCCGAGATCTCACCGCAGATGAGGGTGAAATCGCCTAGCTTCTCACCTGTCGCGCTGTCAAAGATCACAAAGTTCTGCACCCCGTCAGCGACGGCTTCGTTGGGCACCGGGATCGACAGCGCCCATTCGCCTGGCGTTTCGCTTTCGGTGAGGGTGACACCTTCAACCGGTCGATCCAGATAGCGAACATCGATCGCCGGGGGCCGACCCGAGCCGGTTTCACCACTGATACGGCCCTCCCACAGGGCGTTGTGAAAGCGGATCTTGCTCAGGGTCAGTTTGCTCATCGGGGTGGTTTTCCTGTGGGCTCGGGGCTCAGATGCCTGCGCGGCGACTGCGGGAAAGGGTCAGATCACGTACGGTGACCTGGTTCATGTCTGGCGATTCAAAAATCAGTTCAAACCACATGCGTTCCACCCTTTTTTCGTTCAACTCCGCATAGGCCAGATCGTATTCCACATGGGTGGAAACAACCTGCCCGGCGGGCTGAGGCGGTATTTCCCGCACCATCTGTTCTGTGTTCGGACCGTGTTTGATATTGAGCCGGGCGTATATCTCAATCGGAGTTTCCGTTTCAAAGCTACAGTCCACCCGCATCAGGTGGTCCCGGCTCAACCCCTCGGTCGCGTGTTGGGGCAGTTCAACCACCAATGATAGAAATGACCCCTCGAATCGAAAGACATCCATTCGGATCCCAAAAGGTGAGAGATCGCTGTCGCGTGTATTGCGAATTTGGCGCAGGGTGAGTTCGCTTAGCGGGCAATCATGAAAAAGCTGAATTTCATCGCCAAGTTTTGTCTTGCTCTCCACGCCTGCAATTCCATGAACCGGGAGCGGGCCACGCCACAGATCCGGTCGCCAGCCCCAGTCGGTGCCATGTGGCCGCGGGAAGGTGTTTGATCCAATCTGGGGCAACGAGAGCCGAGTGTCAGCAACATGCAACAGGCGGTCGATATGAACCCGCAGTTGCCGCGCCTTGCTGCGTTGCTCGCGCAATGTGCTGAGCTTGGCTCGAGGGGCCTGATGCGCTGCCCGTCGCCACCGGCGCAGTACACGGTTGAACAGCAAATTCTGAACGATCCTGCCCATCAATGGCCTATCTTGTTGACCCGGTCTTCTGACGCGGGCGTGCGGTTGTTCTTGTCTTGCGTGCCTTTGCAGAAAGCCTAGCCAAAGCAGCGCCTTGTGACAAACCCACGATGGGCGGATTTGGCGGGGTTTTACTGGCTCTCGTCGGTATCGAGATCCGCAGTTACAGAAGCTTCGAGCGTTTTGGCCGTCAGTTCATCCAGCAGGCGCGCGCCCCTGTTACCAAGGTTTGCGCTGCCTTCGGGGGCGTATAGAGCAACGGCAACCAACTGTTCGTTCAGCACAAAAGCGCCGCGCCAGTGGACCGGGCTTGCCCCGCGGGCGCGATGGTCCGGCATGTCCAGTTTGACCAGGGGCAGCATCAGGTCATTGCGCCCTGCCACCAGTTTGGCGCCGGGTGCGTTTTCCAGGATTTCCGCGCCGCTAAGCGTGCTGTCCGCTGGCCCTGCCGGTCCGACCGCGACGGTGATCATCGCGCGATTGCGACTGGTGAAGTTCAGGCTGGGGCGCAAGCTGGCACAAGGGACCAGCAGGGCAAAGCCCCCCTCGGCCCGGTGGCCTGTCATTTTTGGATCAATGCAGAAACCGTCAGGGGCAACCAAATGGATCGTTTCGGACGCAAAGCTCATGCGGGTCACGTCACCTGGCTGCGGCTGATAGGCCTGTGTGTTGCAGGCGCTTACCAAGGCGAGACAACCCAGCAGCGCGCCCTGCTGTGCGGTCTTGCATGGCCGCTGTGCAAAAAGCCGTGAGAGACCATGCGCAATCTGCGCACGGATCCCTGCCCGATGCCCGTTATTCGGGTGCACTTCTGCGGGAAGGGGATCAGAAATTGTGTATTTATTTCTGCCTGTTACGGTCGTCACGGTTTGCCCCGTCGTTTCCTTACGCTCTTGCGAACGGGATAGTTCGATGCGCAGCGGGGGGCAAGCACCTCGCGGAAAAGTAAAGCGTGTGTTGCCTTGTAATGTCAGGGGCCAATGCTTAGCCTCTGGTTCCTGCACCGTTCGCGTGCAGATCTTTGATCATTTTCCGACAGACAAGAAGGAGCAGGGGATGCAATCCACCCTGTTTTCATTCATCTGGACCTATTCACGGCGCCAGCAGATAGGCCTATTGGCGCTGACCCTCGTGACATTTCCGTTTCTTTACGCAGCGCTGGAATTGCCCAAGCGCATCATCAACGATGCGATCGGCTCGCCAACGGAAATCGTGACGGTATTCGGCCACGAGGTCGGGCAGATCGAATATCTCCTGATTCTGTGTTTCGGGTTTCTGGGAGCGGTTTTGGTCAGCGGGCTGCTGAAGATGCGGCTCAACACGATGAAAGGGGTGGTGGCCGAGCGGCTGCTCCGACGTTTGCGGTATACTCTCATCAACCGGATGATGCGGTTTCCCACGCCCTATTTCCGGACGACCAGCCAGGGAGAGCTGGTTTCGATGATCACGTCAGAGTCAGAGCCGATGGGCGGACTGATGGGCGATGCGGTGGCGCAGCCTGTGTTTCAGGCAGGCCAGATGCTCACCATCGTGTTTTTTCTGTTCATGCAGAGCGTTTGGTTCGGGCTGGCCTCTATTGCGCTGATCCCCTTGCAGGCCTGGCTGATCCCGATGTTGCAACGCCAGATCAACCAGTTGAACAAAAGGCGCATCCACGAGGTACGGGCCCTGTCAGCCGAGATCGGTGAAACGGCGGCCGGCATCAGCGATCTGCGCATGAATGGCGGGCGTCGGTATCGTCTGGCACAGATTTCTGCACGGCTGGGACAGCTGTTCGACATTCGCCGCCGGATCTACAACAAGAAATACTTCATGAAGTTCCTCAATAACATGATCGGCCATCTGACGCCGTTTGTGTTTTATTCTGCGGGTGGAGTTCTGGCGATCCGGGGCGACATCACAGTGGGCGCCCTTGTTGCCGCCCTTGCGGCCTACAAGGATCTGTCGGCCCCCTGGAAGGAACTGTTGACCTATTACAATCAGGTGCAGGACATGAGCCTGCGCTGGTCAATCATGACCGAACGCTTTGCGCCAAAGGGGATGATTGCCGAAGAACTGATCGACGGCACGCCAGTTGAAATCCCGCACCTACGCGGCGACATCGAATTGCGCGACGTGTCGGTCAAGGATGCAGATGGCAATATGGTGCTGGAAGATGTCTCTCTGACCATTCCGGCAGGCAGTCGCGTCGCAATCGAAAGCGCAAACGAAGCAGAGCGTGCGGCCTTTGCCGCCCTGTTGACCCGAGAGGTCATGCCGTATCGCGGATCGGTCAAAATTGCAGGGCGCCGATTGGATCAAATCCATCAAGGGGTGATTTCTGCCCGGATCGGATATGCCTATTCGCGTCCTTACCTGTTCAACGGCTCACTTGGCGACAACGTTTTGATGCCGCTGCGCGATCACCCTCACCTGCCGCCGGGGGCCGAGACCCGCGGACCCGGAAAAGCAATGGTCGAGGCCTGCAAAGCGGGCAACAGCCCAGACACGTTGGCGGCGGACTGGATCAATCCTGCCTTGGCGGGGCTCGGCTCTGAAGGGGAGCTGCGGGACTGGTGGTTCCAGCTGGTCGAAGCCATGGGCATTGATGAACAGCTGTTTCGACGCACGCTGCACACGCGGTTTCAGATCGGGCCGCACCTTGGGTTGGTTCAGCAGGTGATCGCCCTGCGCCCACTGGTTGCAGAGCGGTTGTATCAGGCCGGCCTGTCAGATGTTGTGCACCGGTTCGACCCCAACACGTTCAACCCCTCGGTGCCATTGGGGGGCAACATGTTGTTTGCAGCGCCAACGCGAGCGATTGCACCCGAAGAGCTGATCGCCCCGGATGGCCCTATCGTTACAGCGCTTCGTGACAACGGGCTCCGTGACGAGGTCATCGCCTTCGGCATCGGGGTGATGGAAACCCTGCAACAGACTTTTGGGCGGGCCAACACAGATCACCCCCTGTTCAAACGTCTCGGCCTTGATGAAGCACTGTATCAGCGCATCGCAGAAGTGGCGGATCGGCAGATGACCCTTGGCGTTTCCGGCCTGCGTGAAGAGGAGCGTGTCTTGCTCGCTTCCGTACCATTCCTGATGTCAGAGGATCAGATTGGCACCCCTTTCCCAGAGCGGTTCAAACGTCGCATTCTGGCCATGCGGCGCGAAACCGGCCCGGCGCTTCAGGCGCAATTGGGTGATTTGTTCATTCCGATCACCGAAGACGCCTACTTTCCACGGTTGACGGTTATGGAAAACGTCCTGTTCGGGCGTTTGTCCCTGATGGCAGGAGCCAAGGCAAAACAGGTTGAGGATCTTGTGGCTGACGTTCTGGAAGAACACGGGCTGCGCAAACGGCTCGCACTGATCCTTTATGATCTACCCGCGGGTATTGGTGGCGCCTCGCTTGAGCCGGTTTTTCAGGAGCGCGCGGCCTTTACCCGCGCGGCAATCAAACGACCGGATGTCCTGATTCTGGATCACGCGCTCGCAAGCCACGACAGCGAAAGCCGTCTTCAGGCACGTGAACGTCTGGCGGGTCTATTGCCGAACGCGACGATGCTCTTCCTGGAGCAGCACTTCAACTATCCGGAACGCTATGATCTCTATGTGAAGATCCAGAATGGCAGGATCGATGGGGTTGCAGGCGGCCAACCCGAGCCAGAGGAAAAGATCGGCAGCAGCGATCTCAACAAGCGGCTTGATGTCATCAAGAGCACGGACCTGTTCCGCAAGCTGGATGCACGCAACCAGCGGCTTCTTGCGTTTTCGGCCCGTTGGCATTCAGTGGGCAAGGGGGATTATGTCTTTCGCAAGGGGGACAGCGGTGACGCAGTGTTCCTGTGCCTCAAGGGGCGGGCAGAGCTGCATTGGCATGATGCCGAACCCGACGCAGAGCCGGTCTCTGTCATTGAACCTGGGCGTCTGATCGGTGATCTTGCCGTGATCCTGCGGGAAGAGCGGCAATTGGACCTCATTGCCGCTGAAGACTGCCGTTTCCTGCGCATTGGCGCAGAGGAATACCGCGCTGTCATCGAAACCGACGCAGGTGTCGCGACGCAGCTTTTGGAAACCGTGGCTGGCCATCTGGTGCGCGTGGCTGGCGTGGTTCGGGCCGCAGACCAGAACACCGCCGCGCCAAGCATGGCCGCCGCCAGCCGACCGGTCGAGGAGCAGACGGAAAATGTTCACTGAGCGTGACTATGCAGCCCAACGCCTGCTGATCGAGCGGGCCCGCGAGAAAGCCCAGCTCTGGCGTCTGTGCCTTGGGCTGTTGGTTGTTGCAATGACCAGCTATTTGCTTACGGCCACAGCACTGCCGATCTTGGGCGGCCTTTTTCCAGGGCAATGGCTGTGGGATCTGCCAACAGGCGCAACGCCGACTGCGATGTTCGTCCTGTTGGGCAGTTTTCTATTCATCACCCTGGGTGTGGCGCTGGCCTTGCGGTTGTTGCACCAAAGGCAGCTGGTGGAGATCCTTGGGCCGCTTCCCCTGGCATTCTGGCAGTTTCTGCGGGTGTCCGGCGCGCTCCTTCTGCTGGGGCTGGCTCTGCTTGCAGTGTTTGTGTTGTTACCTGTCGATCTCAGTGGCGGGCGAGCGGAGCCGCTGGTTCAGAACATGCCAATCCGCCTGTGGCTGGTGCTCTTGCTGCCGGCTCTGGCGGCGGTTCTGATTCAGATCAGCGCTGAAGAAATCCTGTTCCGGGGGTATGTCCAGCAAACCCTGGCCGCGCGATTTCGCAGCCCTCTGGTCTGGCTAATCCTGCCAAGCGCGTTGTTTGCTATTGGACATTACGTGCCTGCAGACGCCGGTGACAACGCTGCGCTGATCGCGCTGTGGGCGGGGCTGTTCGGTGTGCTGATGGCGGATCTGACGGCAAGGGCGGGCAGTCTTGGCCCTGCCTGCGCCGTGCATTTTTTCAACAACATTCTGGCAATGCTGATTTTTGGCTCACCCACGAACCTTTCCGGGCTCGCGCTTTATCTGTTGCCGTATGAGCTGTCAGACACGGTTGCTGTCCGCCAGATGCTGTGGCTGGACGGGGCCATCATCTTGCTTGGTTGGCTTGCGGCACGGCTGGCTATTCGCCGCTGATTGCAATTACTGACGTAGGGTCTTATTTGGGATGTCAAACCGCCCCTACAAAGGCATGGCTAATGAACTGGATTACCAACTACGTCCGGCCGCGGATCAACTCGATCTTCTCGCGCCGCGAAGTTCCTGAGAACCTTTGGCGCAAGTGCGATGAATGCGGCACGATGCTGTTTCACCGCGAGCTGAGTGACAATCTGAACGTCTGCAACAACTGCGGGCACCACATGCATATCTCGCCGCGTGACCGTTTCACCGCGCTGTTTGACGGTGGCGTGTTCACAGAGGTTGCCGTGCCCGAGCCACTGGCCGACCCGCTGAAATTCAAGGACCAGAAGAAATATCCGGACCGGATGAAAGCGGCGCAGAAAAAAGCTGGTGAGAAAGAGGCCATGCTGGTGGCCGCAGGTGAAATCGGTCGTACCCCGATCGTGGCTGCTGCACAGGACTTTTCCTTCATGGGAGGGTCGATGGGCATGTATGTCGGCAACGCCATCATCGCCGCAGCCGAGGAGGCCGTGAAGCTTGGCCGCCCCCTAATCCTGTTTTCCGCTGCCGGTGGTGCGCGCATGCAGGAAGGCATCCTGTCACTGATGCAGATGCCGCGGACCACGGTGGCAGTTCAGATGCTGAAAGAGGCAGGTCTGCCCTATATCGTCGTTCTGACACACCCGACCACGGGTGGTGTGACCGCATCCTATGCAATGCTGGGCGATGTTCATATCTCTGAACCCAACGCGCTGATCTGCTTTGCCGGTCCTCGCGTTATTGAACAGACCATCCGTGAAAAACTGCCCGAGGGTTTCCAGCGGGCCGAGTACCTGCTGGATCACGGCATGCTGGACCGGGTGACGCCGCGCACCGAGATGCGCAACGAGTTGATCACCATCACCCGTATGCTGATGGGCCTGCCACCGCAGATCGTTGGCGATCTGCCCGCTCCCGATGGTGAGGCGGACGCCGCGAACGGCGGCAATGATGCCGCCCCGGCGCCCTCGGCAAAAGGCTGATCCTGCTACACAGAACCTGAGTGGCCCGTCCGTTCCGGGCGGGCCGTTTTCATTTGATCCGGACGATCCGTCCTCTTCCCTGTTGCTGCCAGAGACCCCCTATCCATGACACAGACATCTGACGCGATCCTTGCCCGCATGATGGCGCTGCACCCCAAGATCATCGATCTGACCCTGGATCGCGTCTGGCGGCTGCTCGGGGCGCTGGACAACCCGCAGGAGAAACTGCCTCCGGTGATCCATGTTGCCGGCACAAATGGAAAAGGGTCGACCCAATCCATGATCCGTGCAGGGCTCGAAGGCATGGGCAAGGCTGTTCACGCCTATACCTCGCCACATCTGGCCCGCTTTCACGAGCGTATCCGCCTGGCTGGCTCGCTGATTTCAGAGGATCACCTGACCGACATTCTCGACGAATGCTACCGCGCCAATGGCGGTGAAGATATCACCTATTTTGAAATCACCACGGTTGCGGGCCTGCTGGCCTTTTCGCGCACCCCGGCAGACTACACCCTGCTCGAGGTCGGTTTGGGTGGCCGTCTGGATGCAACCAACGTCATCACGCCAGAACTGTCGATCATCACACCTGTATCGATCGATCATGAACAGTTCCTTGGCAATACGATTGCCAAGATCGCAGCGGAGAAGGCGGGCATCATCAAGCGTGGCGTTCCCGTTGTGGTCGGCCCTCAGCACGAGGACGCGCTGGAGGTGATCGAAGCGACCACCGCCCGTCTGGGTGCGCCGGTCCTGGCCTATGGCCAGCACTGGCATGTGCAGGAAGAGCGTGGTCGCCTGGTGTTTCAGGATGAAAACGGCCTTCTGGATCTGCCTCTACCTGCGCTTCTGGGTGCCCATCAGATCCAGAACGCGGGGGCTGCATTGGCTGCTTTGCGCCACCTCGGTGCGGATGAAGCCGCCTGCGAGGCCGCGATGACCAACGCCGAATGGCCCGCGCGGATGCAGCGGCTGAAGACCGGCCCCCTGGTCGAGGCTGCAGGTGATGCGGAACTGTGGCTGGATGGTGGGCATAATGCGGCTGCCGGAATTGCCTTGGCTGACGTGCTGGCCGACCTGCCGAAACGTCCGACGCATCTGATCTGCGGGATGCTGAACACCAAGGACGTCAAGGGCTACATGGCCCCTCTGGCCGCACAGGCTGCAAGCCTCACCGCGATTTCGATCCCCGATGAGATCAACACCCTCAGCGCAGAGGAAACCGAAGCTGCGGCGAAATCCGTGGGACTTGAGGCAACAACCGCAGCCAATACACTGGCTGCACTCCAGGCAATCCTGGCCAAGGATCCAACCGCCCGTGTGCTGATCTGCGGCTCGCTTTATCTCGCAGGTCACATTCTGCGCGAAAACGGCTGACGGACGTTGATCTGACGGCAACAGGACCAGAATAGGGGGCGGGAGCGCCCCCTTTTTGTTTTTGCCGCGACGGCGCAAGGCGGTGGCATGTTGGGCGGTTCAGGCCAGTTCGGCGTTTGTCATCTTTCCCCAAATACTCCGGGGGTGAGACAGCGCAGCTGTCGAGGGGGCAGCGCCCCCAATCTTGCAGGGCTTCAACCCGCCTTGCCCCAGTCCTGATCCTGCATTTCCCGCAACCGCGAAGCGGTACGTTCAAATTCAAACGTGCCTTCGCCCTCAACATAGAGCATTTCGGGCTGGGCCGCGGCGGAGCAAATCAATCTGACCTTTGCCTCATAAAGCGCATCAATCAGCGTCACGAAGCGTTTTGCCTCGTTGAAGTTGTTACGCGACAGGCGGGGGATATCTTCAAGGATGAGAACCTTCACCTCTTCAGCGATGGCAAGATAGTCACCGGGCCCCAGCATCTTGCCGCATAGGTCGTAAAAGGTGGCGCGGGCGACACCATTGCGAAAGGCTGGCAAGGTGACTTCGCGGCCTTTGACTTCCAGGGTGAGCGGTTGCGCCGGTCCGCCTGACAGATCTTCCCAGACAGCCCGGATCTTGGCCCGAGAGTCTGCGTCAACGGGCGCGAAATAGACCTGTTCACCGGTCAGCCGATCCTGCCGATAATCCACCGGGCTCACCATTTCGTGGACCTCCATCTGCTCTTTGATGAGGGCGATGAAGGGCAAGAACAGCTGCCGGTTCAATCCGTTCTTATAAAGATCATCCGGCACACGGTTGGAGGTGGTGATCACCGTCACTCCGGCTTCAAACAGCGCTTCAAACAGGCGACCAACGATCATCGCATCGGTGATATCGGTGATCTGCATCTCGTCAAAGGCCAGCAGGCGCACGCTATCGGCGACCTCCTTTGCGACAGGGGCCAGTGCGTCCTCGGTGCCGCTTTGCCGGGCCTCATGCATCTTGCTGTGTATCTCTTGCATAAAGGCGTGAAAATGGACGCGACGGGCGGGCACGCCTTGCAGGCTGTCGACAAAGAGATCCATCAGCATGGATTTACCACGCCCGACACCGCCCCAGAGATAAAGGCCGCGCACGGACTGATAGCTGGCCTTGCGAAAGAACCCGCGTTTCACCGGAGGCGCCATCAGCCCTTCGGCGATACGATCGAAATGCGGCAACACCGCCTCTTGGGCAGCATCGGGCTTCAATTCACCCGCGTCGATTTTCTGCTGATACAGCGTGCTCAGATGCGTCATGGCAAAGGGATAGCGCGCCGGACGGCGGATGGGAAGCGATGGAAAACCACATGCGGGCAAAGGTTTGTTATCAGCCATCCGCCCCTTGCGGCTGTTCACATCAGTTTTGCTTAACATACCCCGAAGAAATGCTGATTTGACCGGTGAGGGGATTTGGCTACCGTGGCCATCCGAATGTCTGGCAGATCATGGTCCTGCCATTTGATGAGCAGGAGAGACCCCATGCCCCGCGCCACGCCCTTGTTTACCCCGGTTTTGATCGTGGGCTGCGTCATTATCATGATGAGCTTTGCCGTGCGCGCTTCATTCGGGGTGTTCCAGATCCCGATCGCGGAAGAGTTTGGCTGGCTGCGCTCTGAATTCTCGCTCGCCATCGCCATTCAAAACCTCGCCTGGGGGATCGGTCAGCCCATTTTTGGCGCGGTGGCTGAGAAGATCGGGGATCGCAAGGCCATTGTCCTTGGCGCTGTCGTCTACGCCGCCGGTCTGGTCCTGAGCGCAGGTGCCACGACGCCATTTCAGATGCAGGCCTACGAGTGGCTTGTGGGCTTTGGGATCGCAGGCACCGGTTTTGGTGTGGTTTTGGCGGTCGTGGGGCGGGCCAGCTCTGATGAGAACCGATCCATGTCGCTTGCGATTGTTACCGCAGCCGGATCGGCAGGCCAGATCGTCGGCGCGCCGACAGCAGAGTTCCTGCTGACCATGATGAGCTGGCAGATGGTGTTTCTGGTGTTTGCGGTCAGTGTTCTGGCCCTCATCCTGACGCTGCCATTGATGCGGGCGCCAGAGGTCGCGAGCAAAGCCGAACTGGAAGAGAGCCTGGGGCAGATCCTGGTCAAGGCGTTCAAGGATCCCAGCTACACGATGATCTTCCTGGGCTTTTTCAGCTGTGGTTACCAGTTGGCGTTCATCACGGCTCATTTCCCTGCCTTCGTCACCGAGATGTGCGGCCCTATCATGCCCGGCGGTGTGCTGCATTCGGTTGGTGTCACGACGACATCCGCGCTTGGCGCGGTTGCAATTTCGTTGATCGGCGCGGCGAATGTCGCGGGTACGCTGTTCGCTGGCTATCTGGGTAAGCGGTACACCAAGAAATATCTTCTGGCGGGGATCTACACTGCGCGTACGGTTGTCGCTGCGGTATTTATCCTGCTGCCGATTACCCCCCTATCGGTCATCATTTTTTCGGTCGTGATGGGGTCACTCTGGCTTGCCACGGTGCCACTGACCTCTGGTTTGGTCGCGCATATCTATGGTCTGCGCTACATGGGCACGCTTTATGGCATCGTGTTCCTCAGCCACCAGATTGGCGGGTTCCTGGGGGTCTGGTTGGGTGGCCGGATGTATGACATCTACGGCGATTACACGCTGGTGTGGTGGATCGGCGTTGGCGTTGGTGCCTTCAGTGCCATCGTGCACCTGCCGATCCGCGAGCGGCCCCTCGCGGCGGCCGCCGCCTGAATGGGCGGCAGCCTGTCTGGGTCTGCGTGCAATCAGGTTGTTGCGCGCCAGCGTTCCAGAATGTGGCGGCTGGTCATCAGATCAAGATGGGCCCCACCGCCGTTCTTGAACAGGGTGATCTGACCTGGATCGAAGGCAGGAAAGCTGTCCAATGCATAGAAGTCCGCGAGGATGTCCTCCCGTTGGATGGCCCCATTGGCGAGCGGGATCTTGAACTCACCAATGTGGTCAATGGTTGTGTCAAAGCTGTCGCAATAGATCTGTGAGCGCTGAAGAGCGGTATCGTCCGCCTCGCGCATGTCCGGGCGATAGGCGCCGATCATGTTCAGGTGCTGACCGGGGCGCAACCATTCCCCCCGGATCACCGGGGTTGAGGACATGGTGCAGGTGATGATGATATCAGTGGCCCGGACTGCGGCTTCGAGATCGGGGGCAGTCTGGGTGCCCGGATAGGCAGCTGTGAGCGCGTCTGCTTTGGTGATTGTTCGGTTCCAGATACGGATCTGCGCCTCTGGATAAGCCGTGCCAAAGGCTTCGATCAGAGATGCGCCAACCGTGCCGGCCCCCACGATCAGGATCTCGCGACTGTCAGGGTTGGCAAGGCGCAGCGCGCCAAGGAGCGTATCGCCAGCGGTTTTCCACTTTGTCACGAGGTGAAAGTCGACCAGAGCTTCCAGCACCCCGTCTCCATCGCCGTAGAGATAGACACCGCCATTGATCATCGGCTTGCCATGTTCCGGATTGCCGGGGAACACCGTCGCGTTCTTTACCGCAAGCCCCATGCCGTCGATCCATGCGGCGCGGTTCAGCAGGGTGTCCTTGCCGCGATACAGGAAACTGTCGGCGACCTCTGCCTTGGGCAGCTTGTGCCCGGCGGCCAGCGCATCACAGAACGCCAGCCAATCAAGATTGGCTTCGCCTTCGGCAAACGGGATGTGCAGGATGTTGGTCATGTCGCGTCCTCTTCGCTCAGGAGCCCTTCATCCACGAGGCGGCGGGCGAGAGTATCCGGGGTGGTGAACAAATGTGTGTTCCATCCCCGCTCTGCCGCAGCTGCGATATTTTCAGGGCGGTCGTCGGTAAACAAAAGCCGGTTCGGGGCAACCTTGCTGCCGCGTTCCAGGTGTTCATAAATTTCGGGTTCAGGCTTTAGCGTGCCGAGATAGCCAGAGACATAGGCCTGATCAAATTCCTTGAAGAAGGGATAGACTGTGCTTGCCAGTTCGAACGGGCCGATGCCGAAATTGGACAGGGCAAAGACAGGAACGCCTGCACGCCTCAGATTGCGTAGCAGTCTTACGGAGTGGGGGATTTCTGCATAGGCCATCTTTAGCCAGCTGTCATGCCATTGGCGGATCTCGTCGGCCCAGGCAGGGTGACGTTCGGCCAGGTCATAGACCGCGCTTTTAAAGTCATCTCCCCGATCCAGTCCTTCGTTCATGCCCAGCAGATCGACCTCCTGAAACAGGCGCATGCGCTCTGCCTCTCCCAGTCTGCTGTCATAAAAACGCTCGGGATCCCATTCGATCAGGACGCGACCAATATCAAAAACGACGGCATCAATAGGCATTCGTGTCTCCTAGCCGGTTGAGCGAGGTCTGGGGCGTGGGGCAGGGCGGTTCCTGCGGGTTTCGCGCCAGACAGAAACAAGGCCCGCGCCAATAATAAGCGCAGAACCGATCCAGACGGCAGGCTCGGGCCATTCATCGAACACCAGAACGCCCCAAAACACAGCCATAGGCATGGCGTTATATTCAAATGGCGCCACCAGACCAGCTTCGCACAGGCGATAGGCCTGGCTGACGAGATAGCCTCCGACCGATCCCGCCAAGCCAACAGTCAGAAACAGAAGCCAGTCCTCTGGAGCGGGCCAAACCCACGCGCGCAGGACAAACTGCAAGGCGGCGCTGTCACTGGTCGCAAAGCGACCGTCGCCCGTTGCAAGCCCGACAAGAGCACTGACCACGAGAAAACCCAGCGTTGGATAAAATGACAGCGTTGCCGCCTTGTCGCTTCCACCGGCCCGCCGGGTCAGCACATGCAGCGTGGCATAGCCACAGGCGCCCAGAAACGGCAGAAACGCTGCGGCCTGAAAGGTGCCGGGTCCGGGGCGCATGATAATGAGAATGCCGAGAAAACCGACCGCAACAGCAAGCCATCGCCAGGGGCCAACACGCTCTTTGAGAAAGATGACCGAAAGTGTGGTGACGACCAGGGGCGTTGCAAAAGCGATCGCCACGGCCTCGGCAATGGGCATGATTGCAAGGCCTGTGAAAAAGCAGAGGTTCGCAAACAAAACAGCAAGACTGCGCAGCAGATGCAGCCGCGGTTGGCGGGTGCGCAGGATGCCAAACCCACCTTCCAGCGGGATGATGACAGCCATCAGCACGATCATCGCCACAATCGATCGCAGCATGACGACCTGATACAGCGGGTAGTCCCCCGACAGAAATTTGAAGATCACGTCGATGACGGAAAATGCAACAGCGGCACCGATGGCGGCGAAAATGCCGAACAGGCTGACCTTTGCAGTGTCACTCATTGTTGCGCCTCCACCGTTCTAGGGACGATCCTTCGCGCAAAAGCTGTGCTGGGGCAATGGGTGGAGATTGCAAAAAGAGCTGAAACCGATAATCGGTGCCAATCGGGTGAGCGACGGTGGCTTTCTGATCCTAACCCGCCGATTTTGCTGCGCGGATTTCGCGCTCTAGCGCATCAAGAAAGCGGGACCGGTCCGCCTTGCCAAAGGGTTTGCCCCCACCACCCGCAGATAGCGGATTTGCAGCCCGCAAATCGGCCATCAGGTCGCGCATCGCCAGCTGCTGACCGATGTTGGCCTCGGTAAAGCGTTCCCCATTGTGGCGCAGCACACGTGCCCCCGCTTCGATGCATTTCGATGCAAGGGGTATGTCGCCGGTTACAACGACATCACCTGGGCCGCAGCGCTCCGCGATCCACATATCGGCAACATCTGCCCCTTCGGACACGATAACGGTTTCCACCAAGGGATTTGGCGATGGTCTCAGTCCGCCATTGGAGACGATGAACATGCGCCACCCATGGCGGGTGGCGACACGTTCTGCTTCGGCTTTCACCGGACAGGCATCTGCGTCGATGTAAAGCGCGCTCATTCGGCGGCTTTGCGTGCAGCTTTTTCTGTCTTCTCTGCGTTCTTTTTCGGCGCAGGTTTTTTCGCCTTCGAGGGGGCCATCACCTTGTATTCATCTGGAATTGGCATCCGGTTGAACGCATCCAGACCAGCGATTTTGTAGGCCTCGGCAAGGGTGGGGTAGTTGAAGGTATTCTGAACAAAGTAATCAACCGTGCCCTGCAGGTTCAAAACAGCCTGGGCAATGTGGATCAGCTCTGTTGCACCCTCGCCCACGATTTGGACCCCAAGAACCCGGCGCGTCTTGAGCGAGAACAGCATCTTCAGCATACCGTGCTCCAGCCCCATGATGTGGCCGCGCGATGTCTCGCGGAAGCGGGCGATGCCAACTTCATAAGGAACGCCGCGTTCTTTCAGCTCTTCCTCGGACATGCCGCAGGTGGACATTTCCGGCACCGAATAGATGCCATAGGGGTACCAGGGGCTTTCCGGGACAGTTGGGACGTCCATTGCATGACAGGCCGCAACACGGCCCTGTTGCAGCGATGTGGACGCCAGCGAGGGGTGGCCGATCACATCACCGGTTGCATAGATGTGCGGCACTGCTGTCTGATAGGTCTTGCGTTCAACCGCGAGGCGGCCGCGATGATCGGTTTCGAGGCCAACCGCCTTCAGGTTCAGCTTTTCGGTATTGCCCATGCGACCAGCTGCAAACAGCAACATTTCGCCGCGCACGTGGCGCCCGTTGGCCAGGGTCACTTCGATATGTTCGCCTTCGTCCTCGATCTTTTCGATGGCAGAGCCAAGACGCAGATCGACACCGTTTTCACGAATCTGATGGGTGAACTCCTGGATCAGGGTCCGGTCAATGAAGTCCAGGAAACTGTCGCGCGGTTCGATCAAGGTCACGCGCACATCAAGGGCAGAGAACATGGTGGCATATTCAACGCCGATAACGCCGGCCCCCACAACGATCAGCGAGCGGGGGATCTCTGCCATTTCGAGGAATTCGTCACCATCCACAACGGTTGTCCCGTTGAACGGTACATAGTCCGGGCGATACGTCCGGGTGCCGGTCGCGATCAGGAACTTTTCGCTGGTAACGCGGGTGGTGTCGCCTGCTTCGGTTTCCACCTCGACCTCGTTCGGGCCGACGAAATGCGCAAGCCCCGCCAAAGTGTCGACGTGGTTGCGGTTGAATTGGTGTTCCAGCACGTCGACCTCGTGATCGAGCGTCATGTGCAGGCGGGCCTTCAGGTCCTCGGCCTCGATGGTGTCCTTGACCCGGTAGCTGCGCCCGTAAAAACTGCGCTCACGCCAGCCGGTCAGATTGAGCACGGTTTCCCGCAGGGTTTTCGATGGGATCGTGCCAGTGTGAACCGACACCCCGCCAAGCCGATCCTTGCGGTCGATGACCAGAACACGGCGTTTCAGTTTTGCCGCCTGAATGGCCGCTGTCCGACCCGACGGGCCGGAACCGATGATGATGAGATCGTAGTCGAATTCGGTCATGGATCAGCCCCGGTACAACGCTTCGGCATGGAAGGCGACGTGATCTTCCATGAAGGTGGAGACAAAGAAATAGCTGTGGTCGTAACCTGGCTGCATGCGCAGTGTCGCCTGCTGGCGGCGCGCAGCGGCGGCTTGGGCCAGACTTTCGGGTTTCAGTAGATCAAGGAACTGATCCGCAGTGCCAGTGTCCACAAGAACGGGGCCGTCAAATCCCTTTTCCTGCATCAGCAGCGTGGCATCATGGGCAGCCCAGTTTGCCTCGTCTTCGCCCAGATACGCTGTCAACTGCTTGCGGCCCCAATCGCTGGCGCTAGGGTTGCAAATCGGCGCAAAGGCCGAGACCGAGCGGAACCGGCCAGGCAGGTTCATTGCCATGGTCAGAGCACCATGCCCACCCATCGAGTGACCGGTGATCGACTGGCGGTCGAGATCAATTGCAAAGTTCTCGCCCAAGAGAGCGGGCAGCTCTTCGGTGATGTAGTCCCACATCTGGAAGTGCGGCGCCCATGGGTCTTGGGTGGCATTCACATAAAACCCTGCCCCCTGACCAAGATCATACGCGTCGTCGTCAGCGACACCTTCGCCGCGCGGTGAGGTGTCGGGGAAAATGATCGCGATCCCCTGTTCCGCGCACCATGCCTGAGCCCCTGCCTTGGTCATGGCATTTTCATGGGTGCAGGTCAGGCCGGAGAGATACCACAAGAGAGGAACGGGGCCGTCTGCCACCTCTTCGGGGAGGAACAGGCCAAAGGTCATGTCGCAGTTGGTGGTTGTGCTGGAATGGCGATAAACGCCCTGCACGCCGCCAAAAGCTGCGTTTTCCGAGACGGTTTCCATTGGGCGACTCCTTTGTTCGTGTGCTGCCCTATCGCTACCTGTGGTCAGGCACAGGGTCCAGTGACTGCGCGTCTGTGGCCCCTGTTTTTGCGACATAAGCTTGCAAAAAGCTGAACGTCGGCAGCCTGAGCGACATTCAGCGTAGCGTAAAAGTCGTGACCCAGGCGATAACGAGCGGCAAAGTGACGATCGACAGTGTCGTGGACAACAAGATCGCCGCAGAGGCGCGGTGCGGGGCGACGCCATAGTGTTGGGCCAGCATGTAGACGTTGCCGGCAACCGGTAGCGCAGCGGCCGCGATCGCCACACCGGCAGCATAGGGATCAACGGGGATCAGGACCAAAACACACAGCGCAACCAAAGCGGGGTGCAAGACCAGTTTGGCGAAACTGAGCCAGCTGGCAATCTGAACACGCTCCGCCGATTTCGATGCGAGGGATGCACCAATTGCAAACAACGCTCCGGGTGTTGCTGCGTCTCCCAGCAGTTCGAGGAATGCATTCGCAGGTGCAGGGATGGGCAGGGCCAGTGCTGACCAAATGAGACCAGCACAAATCGACAGGATCATCGGGTTCTGCAGCAGACCACGGCCCACCAGTTTCAGGGTGCTGAACCCCAGACCAGAGCCGCGCCCCGCATTGATGAGGATAACGATCAGTGACGAAAACACCACCAGATCAACGCTCAGGACCAGCATCATCGGCCCGATTGAGGCGGCTCCGAAAAGCAGCACCATCATCGGCAGACCAAGAAAACCAACATTGCCAATTGCTGCGCATTGGGCCTCTACGGCAGCGGTTTGCATGTCCAACCCACGCAAGGCGGCGATGACGGTGGCGATGAGGTACACCGCCAAAGTCCCAAGCAGATAGCCGAGGATCAGCCTGGGATCAAAGATCTCTGCAACCGACAGATTTGCCGCAAAGCGAAAGATCATCGCGGACAGTGGGAAGTAAAAGACAAATTTGGTGAGATTGGCTGTCGCTTCTTCACTGAAAAAACGGCTTCGTCCGGCCCAGTATCCCAGACCGATGATCGCAAAGAAGGGAAGGGTTCTCAGAAAGATGTCTAACATTGACGGAATTGGTAACCTGATTTGACCACGGCGGAAAGCCGCAATTGCGACCGTCCTAGCCGCTACCGATAAGGACGCCGGCGGCCAGCACCAACGCGCCCCCGACAACCACCTGTAGCGCGGCGCGCCAGAACGGTGTTTCCATGAAACGGTTCTGGATCCAGGCAATCGCCCAAAGTTCTACAAAGACGATCAGCACCGCAATGATGGTGGCGGTCCAGAAATCGGGGATCAGATAGGGCAGGGCGTGACCAAGGCCGCCAACAGTTGTCATGATCCCTGACGCAAATCCACGTTTGAGCGGAGAGCCCCGGCCTGACAAGGCGCCGTCGTCCGAAGCCGCTTCGGTGAACCCCATGGATATGCCTGCCCCAACCGAGGCGGCGACGCCGACCAAAAAGGTGGTCCAGGTGTCCTGCGTTGCAAAAGCGGTGGCAAAGATCGGTGCCAGGGTGGAAACAGAGCCATCCATAAGCCCCGCAAGCCCCGGCTGAACCCAGGTCAACAGGAACTGTCGATGTGCGGTGGCGTCTTCGGCATCGGTTTCCTCCGCGCCCAGATGGCGATCCCCCAACTCGGTTGCGGTGACTTGATGGCCTGCCTCTGCCGCAGCCAGATCGCCCAGCAGTTTACGCGTTGCCGCGTCGGATGTGCGCGCCGCTGCGGCGGTGTAAAATCGCTCGGCATCACGTTCCATCACGGCGGCTTCTTCCCGGATACGGTCGAGGCCAAGGTTTTCCACCAGCCAAATGGGGCGGCGCGCGTAGAACCCGGCAACGTGTTCGCGCCGGATCAGCGGGATTGTCGGGCCAAATCTGGCCTCGTGCAGATCAATCAACGCAGCGCGATGTGTGTCTTCTTCGGCGGCCATCCCGTCAAAAACGGCAGCAGTCGCCGGGTAATCCTCACGCAGGCGTTCAGCGTAGCCCCTGTAAATGCGTGCATCATCTTCCTCGGAGGAAATTGCCAGCGCGAGAATCTCCTGCTCGCTCAACTCGTTGAACCGTCGGCGTTGCGTGAAATAGAACATCGTATTTTCCTTTTACCGCAATAGCTGCACACCTACTCTGGATCACGTTATGACAACAGGCTGTGATGCAGGTCCAACGGTCGCAGGATGCTTGCTAAGTTAACCGGACTTCGCGCCGCTTGTCTTGCCATTTGCGCAGGGGAGTGCCATCGCATCGCAACGCCGCACAGATTAGCGGCGTGACCGCAGCAACCGGAATAGCCATGAGCCAAACAGCCACCAGCCCGCGAAAAGGGCGCAAATACGATCAGGTTCTGCAGGGCGCACGGGACGTCTTCATGGCGCATGGCTTTGAAGGGGCCAGCGTGGATGACATTGCCAGGGCTGCGGGTGTGTCCAAGGCGACGCTTTACAGCTACTTTCCCGACAAGCGGCTGTTGTTCATGGAAGTCGCGCGCCACGGCTGTGCCCATCAGGCAGATACGGCACAGGATTTCTGTTCTGCGTCCTGTGATCCGCAAACGGTGTTGCGCGCGGCGGGGCATCATATCCTGTCCGTGGTGTTGTCTGAATTTGGCGTGAAGATGTTTCGGATCTGCGTCGCAGAGGCCGACCGCTTTCCCGATCTTGGACGCTGGTTTTATGAGAGTGGCCCGCTCACCATTCGGGCGCAGCTGCGGGACTACCTTGCAATGGCGGTCGCGCAAAATCAGCTGCAGATCGACGATCTCAGCCTGGCTGCGGATCAGTTTGCCGAACTGTGCCGCGCAGATATGTTTCTGCGGCTTCTGTTCAACATAGATGCCGAAATCTCGCAGGCGGAGCGGGAAAAGGTAATCAATGGTGCAATTGATATTTTCCTGACCCGCTACGGGGTTTGATCAGATCTGCGGCCAACCGTTACGGTGATCGTTCGCTCATCATCGAAGCGATTGTTCTGGGGCGTTGGGGCCAGCTGCGCTAGGCTTTGATGCCATGAGCACTCCTCGATTTGATATCCTTGGCCAAGCCCTCGCAGATGCGAGCCGGACCCGCATGTTATGTGAACTGCTGGATGGGCGATCCTACACCAACAAGGAGTTGGCCTCTGCTGCGGGCGTCACACCCCCAACGGCAACGGCGCATCTGCAGCTCTTGCAGTCGGCTGGGCTGGTTGTGGCTGAGCGGCGGGGGCGCTGTGTGTTTCACCGCCTAACCAGCGCCGAGGTTGCGCACGCGTTGGAGCAATTGGCCTCGATTGCGCCATCAGACGCATTGCATCAGGCACAAAGGCGCAAGGCGGGAGCGCTTGCCCCGCTGCGGAGCTGCTATGATCATTTTGCCGGACCGTTGGCTGTGGCAATGACGGATCGGTTTCTGTCGCGGGGCATGCTGATCGAACGCAACGGCGGATTTGATATTCAACCGGATGACGTCTGGCAAAAGCTGGGTGTTGAACTGCCGCACACCGTAGGCAAACAGCCCTTCGCCCGCCCGTGCATGGATTGGACGGAACGGCGTCTGCACATCTCAGGTCCGCTGGGGCGCCAGTTGCTGTCCCACGCGTTGGACATTGGTTGGGTCAAGCGTCAGACGGTGCGACGTGGGCTGGTTCTGACGATGCCGGGACGGGTGGCTTTTCAACAAATCCTGGGCCTGGACACCCATGCTGTTGGCGCTGAGAGCGCCGCCAGCTGAGGCCACTTGCGCGGTTCAATTCGGTCAGGGGCTTGATTTGGGGGCAAATCATGGCATCCTTAACTCCATGAGCTTTGACCAGGTACAGCCTTTCCCGTCTCACTCCGGCCCCGAGCAGGTCGCCTTTCATCGCACAGAGCTGGCGGTTATCCTGTCGCTCTATGGGCGGATGGTTGCAGCGGGGGAGTGGCGGGATTACGGAATATCCTCGCTGCGGGACTTGGCAGTGTTCTCCGTGTTTCGTCGAACCGCAGAAAACCCACTATACCGGATTGAAAAACGGCCCAAGCTGCGCGGTCGTCAAGGGCAGTATGCCGTTGTCGGTATGGATGGCCAGATCCTGAAGCGGGGGCATGACCTGAAGACGGTGTTGCGCGTGTTGGAACGCAAACTGATCCGCTCTGTAACGTGAAGCACTGTGTCACCCTGTCGTGAGCGGTAGCCTGCGATGCCCGGTGATCGGCCCGTCCCCCTGTTCCATGATCCGGCTGACGGCCCCTGTGACAGGTTCTAGTGCCACGGCCATATGGTAGGCATTTGCATGGATCATGGTTTCACTGTCCCGCATCATTGCCACATGGCCTTTCCAGAACAGAATATCGCCGCGTCGCAGATCTGCCGGGACGGATGTATTGCCTAGGGGCAAAGGTTCGCCCAGTTCCTGTTCCTGCTGATCGCTGTCGCCGGGACAGTCGATGCCGGAGGCCAACATGGCAGCCTGCACAAGGCCCGAGCAGTCGATGCCGGAGCGGCTGTTGCCGCCCCATAGATATGGGGTCCCGAGGAACAGCTCAGCGACGGTTACCGGATCAGCTGAGTAGGCATCCAAGGGGCGCAGGTGGTGGGCCGGGATAAAGCCCTGGTCGGTTTCGGCGAACCGGTCTGTTTGTCCCAAGACCCGAACACGAGCGCCAAAGCTCAAGCCGCAGAGATCTGGGGACTTCATGTTGCCATCGCGGTAGGCATGGGTTGCGGCCGTGCACACCATATGGGTCGCAGGCGCATCCCGCTCTGCCAGTGCGGCGCGCGATACGTAGCCAACATAGTCATCAGCCGCGGACTGCACATAGGCCCAGCCGTTCCTGTCCTCATAAACCGTGACATCCGCGCCAAGCAGCAGTTGTCTGTCCCGCGGCCCATCAGGTCGGCGCAACAGGTCCACCACGGGGGCGATGACCGTCATGGTGGTTCCGTCAACGGATGCCAGATCCGGGTAGCTCTGTTTCAGCCGTGCGGCGACAACCCGATCATTGGCAGGGGTGCGTCGTGCGTCCGTCATTTGGAGCCTTTCGGCAGGTCCAGCATGTTTGGAAGAGCCTCGAGCAGGGCGCGCGCCCCCTGCAGCGCGCCCCCTTTGGGGCGGGCGGGTGCGGCAGCGGGGGTCCAGCCGTAGATGTCAAAATGCATGTAGCGGGTATCGGCTGTAAAGCGGCGCAGGAACAACGCCGCAGTAATCGAGCCTGCAAAACCACCACCCGGGGCATTGTCGAGGTCAGCGATCTGCGGTTCGATCATGGTCTCATACGGAGTGTGGAACGGCATGCGCCAGACTGGATCTGCCAATCTCTGTGCCGCCTGTGCCAGTGCAACCGCGTCGCCTTCGTTATCGGTATAAAACGGGGCAAGGTCAGGGCCAACCGCCACCCGTGCCGCGCCTGTGAGGGTCGCCATGGAAATCAGCAAATCGGGGGTGTCTTCCGCTGCAAGAGCCAGAGCATCGGCCAGCACGAGCCGCCCCTCGGCGTCGGTGTTGTTTATCTCGACGGTCAACCCGTTGCGCGCTGTCAGGACGTCGCCGGGGCGGAAGGCATTTGCTGAGACGCTGTTTTCAACCGCGGGAATGAGAACCCGCAAGCGGACAGGCAGGTTCAACGCCATGATCATATGGGCAAGGCCCAGAACATTTGCCGCGCCGCCCATATCCTTTTTCATCAGCGCCATGCTGCTTCCGGGTTTGAGATTCAGCCCGCCAGTGTCAAAACAGACGCCCTTGCCAACCAGTGTCAGCGTCGGGCCGCTGTTGCCCCATTTGATATCGATCAGACGCGGCCGCCTGTCAGAGGCGCGGCCAACCGCATGTATCATCGGCAGGTTCTGCTGCAGGAGATCTTCATCCTGGATGACGGTGAAACTGGCCTTGTGCTTGTCAGCCAGATCGCGTGCGGCGGCCTCCAGTTCATCCGGCCCCATGTCACCTGCAGGTGTGTTGATCAGGTCGCGGGTCAGGAACTCACCCGCTGCGAGTGCTTCGATGCGTGTGGCGTCTACGCCTTCGGGGGCGACCAGATGCGTGTCGGCATCACCGCCGGATTTGTAGCGGTCATAGCGGTATTGCGCCAATAGCCAGCCAAGCGATTCGGCTGCGCGATCAGCCTCTGCGACACCCTCCGCCAGGCGATATATGCCTTTGGGAAGGGATGGCACGGCTGCCGCCAGATTGAACCGTTTGCGGGCGCGGTCTGCAGCCCGGCCATATCCCACCAGCACCTGTGCGGGTTGCCCATCAGGCGCGGGCACGACAACGACCTGCCCAATCGCGCCCCGAAAGCCATTGGTGCGAGCCCAATTCGCGGTCATGGCGGGGGCCGCTGCCAGCCAGTCCTCGCAGGTGTCCTGATCCAGAACATGCAGATCGATTGCAGCGGCATCCGCATTGGCAAAGACAGCGGGCTTGGCAGAGGTCATGACGGGATACTCCGGTCCGGGGGGGCGATTTCATCGTCACAGTATCTGTCACAGCGCCATCTGCAAGCCCTGCACTGTCTTGGCTCGTCCGCCCGAGTACGGATGTCTCCGGGCCTGACTGTCGTATGCCCAACGCCGATAAGGGCCCCTTTGCAGAGCCCGGTCACTGAGACAGTGCGACGTTGGTTTGGCAGGCATCTGCTGATGCGGGGAAACCCTGTCGGTGGCAGTCCGAACTCAGCTATGGTTGCCTTGTTTTGGCGGTGTCCCCCCAGGATCACCGATCAAACGGAAAGGTCTTGTTGCTCCCAAACGGCCGTGAGCGAGCGCTCTCCGATCCGCATCAGGCGGAACAATGTTGCAGAAATGGCTGACGGATCCTCGCTGTCGATCGCAGCGGTGACGTCCCGCGCAATGCGCGCCATCGCCGTCATCCCGATCTGATCCGAAATCGCAATCAGCGATCGCGCGCTTTTGCGCAGGTTGGCCATATCATTTTGACGCCAGAGCCGTTCGCAATGAGACAGGCGCACTGCCAGCTCTTCAATTGCGCGACAGATGACATCTTCTGCCCCGGCTTCGCCAAGTTGCGCATAGAGCTCCGAGAGTTTCTCGGAATCCAGGCGCACGTTTTCCTTGTGTATTACTGTGAGTATCTGAGCCACCACATTAAACCCCATTATTCATGCCCCCACGGCACGATCCAAAATTGCGCCTCAGAAGTTTTCAAAAGGTTTCCACGCAGGTAGCCAAATCTCTCGAATTTGGTAACAATCCTTGGTAACAGACCTCGCATAAGGTCATTTGAGGAATAACTTATGGAATTCGCCAAACCTCTCCCCAGCTATCTGGTGACGCGCTATCACGGCTGGAAAGCGACCACCTACAGCGAGAACCAAGGCTGGTATCGGCGGCTTGCCAGCGAAGGTCAGCGTCCCCGTGCCATGGTGATTTCCTGCTGTGACAGCCGCGTGCATGTGACCTCCATCTTTGGGGCTGATCAGGGTGAGTTCTTTATCCACCGAAATATCGCCAACCTCGTTCCGCCCTATCAACCGGATGGGGATCATCACGGGACCAGCGCAACGGTCGAATATGCCGTGACCGTTCTCAAGGTTGCGCATCTGATCGTGCTGGGTCACTCGCAATGTGGTGGTGTTCAGGGCTGCATCGACATGTGCAAAGGCCATGCGCCGGCTCTTGACGCCAAGGAGAGCTTTGTCGGGCGGTGGATGGACATCCTGAAACCGAAATTCTCTTTGGTGGAAGATATCGAAGATGCCGATGCGCAGGCCCGCCAGTTTGAACGTCAGGCGGTTGTTGCGTCTCTGGAAAACCTGATGACATTTCCCTTTATTGACAGTGCTGTACGCGACGGAACCCTGAGCCTGCACGGTCTTTGGACGGATATCGGTGAGGGCGGTTTGGAATGTTACGATCCGCGTGCCGGGCGATTCCAGCCTGTGTGATCAGCACATTCTGTCCCGATAAGACAAAGCCCTCTCGCAGCGATGCGGGAGGGCTTTGATTTGCTTGCAGGTGGGAGCGATCAGGCCACGGCAGAGGTCATACCTGCGCTCATCTGAAGCGCGGCCTGAGTGTAGCCACCAGCCGCCCCATCAACAAAATGGACGTGATCGTCCCGCATCACCGAGGGCACGATGCAGGTGACCAGTGCTTCGTCTTGTTGATGAAGGCCATAGCGGACCAGCCGCGCAGCGGCCGCGCGTTCCAGGATATCGGCAAGGGCCGCGCGCACCTCTTCGGGGCAATCGAGCGTAAGTTTCAAACCGTCATCGAATTTGCGGTAGTCGGCATTGGCGGCGAGCATATGGCGGTAGTGCGATGCGTCAAATCCAGCCAGAGGCTTTTTGCGCGACAGGGCAAAGGCGGCAAAGGCACTGATTAGAAATACTTGCAGTTTTTTCCAAATCACCGACCCCTGACCGCGGAAAATCCGGGCCTCCAGGTCAATGCCGGGCGGTGGAAAACTGAAATCTGGCCCCTCAGCGGGAACAGGATGGCCGCTGCGCTGTAGCTGTTCCGCAACAGCGAGGACCTCGCTCGTGATTCTCTCGAAGCTGCCAGAAGGCGCGCCGGGAACAGGTTGCACCACCACGGACAGGATCATCCCGTTGCGCGCAGGGATTGTATTCCAGCGGCAGGAAAGGCCGGTCAGGTCAGGCGGGTCCGGCAGCTCGGCGGGGGCGACCTGAAAACCGCCTGCCTTCATCTGTTGTTCCGCCCAAGTCAGGCCGCCACCGGAAAACATTGCGTAGTCTGCTGCATCTGACACCGCATAGCGCGCAACCGTGACATCAAGCCCTTCGGCCCGGATCCATGACACCGGCAAAAGCGCGGCGCGCAGGTCGATATCGAATTCTGCACTGGCCCAACTGCGCAACCGGCTAAGAACATCGCGGGCGGTATCTGCGAATTCGGGTGGCACGGCAAAAGATGCACCATCACCGCCAAAGATATACGGGAACGACGTGCCTCTCATCGCATTGATCATAGCGGCAATCGCAGAAGCGCCGATGGTGTTGACCGTTTTGTACCGTCCCTTGGCGATAAGCTCTGAGGAATTTACGATATCGCAGCAGCCGACCATCCAGTCGCGCGGCAGTGGGGTAAACGCGCCGCTCCGCGTCAAAGCAGCGAAATCCTTGCTTGGCGAAAGGTTTTTGTAAAAATCGTCCTGGGCCATTGGGGTAAATGCCTCCTGTCGAAGGATAGGGTAGCGCGGTTTCAGATCACGACCATTCACGGACTGGTGGTTTCGCACCCTTGTGCAACGGTGCGAAATCGCCACTGTGAGTTCAACCATATCAGGAGGAGGCAGAGCAATGCACATCGGCTTGATCATCTTGTGTCTGGGCTATGTGCTCAGTCAGTTTTATCGGGCGTTTCTCGCTGTGCTGACGTCTGCGCTGGAAACCGACATCGGCACCACACCCGAAGATCTGGCGTTCGCCTCTGGTCTTTGGTTTCTGACATTTGCCGCTATGCAGCTACCGGTGGGCTGGGCCCTGGACCGCATCGGGCCGAGCCGAACGGCGGCGGCCCTGTTGCTTGTGGGCGGTGGGGGTGGTGCGCTCTTGTTTGCGGTTGCAACTGCGCCGATCCATGTCAGCCTTGCGATGGTGCTGATCGGTGTTGGCTGCTCTCCGGTTCTGATGGCGTCCTACTACATCTTTGCGCGCCAGTATCCGCCGCGCCAGTTTGCAACACTTGCGGCCGTGATGCTGGGGGTGGGGTCGCTTGGGAATTTGGTGGCCTCTTATCCGACGGCATTGGCTGTGGAATGGGTCGGCTGGCGTGGCACCATGATCGGACTGGCGGTGGTTTCTGCGCTGGTGGCTGTTGGTATAGGCGTTACGGTCCGGGATCCGGAAAAGGTCAGCGCGCCTGATGATGCGCCCAAAGGGTCGGTTCTTGATATTCTCAGAATGCCGGTCCTGTGGCCCATATTTCTGCTGATGTTGGTCGCCTATGCCCCCTCTGCGGCACTGCGAGGGCTGTGGATCGGCCCCTACCTGAGCGACGTTTTCAACATGAGCCGCGCGGATGTTGGGCTTGCCAGCCTCGCGATGGGGATCGCGATGATCCTGGGAACCTTTGCCTATGGGCCAATGGACCGGCTGCTGGGTACTCGCAAGGGGGTAATCCTGGGAGGCAACCTGCTGGGTGGTCTGGCTCTTTGTGGGGTGATGATGTGGATCGACGGGCCGGTGGTTCTGGTTATCGCGCTCTTGGCTGCGGTTGGCTTTTTTGGCGCGTCTTTTCCTGTGATCCTTGCACATGGGCGGGCTTTTGTTCCGCCGCATCTGGTCGGGCGGGGTGTCACGATGCTCAACTTCTTTGGAATTGGCGGCGTGGGAATCATGCAGTTCGCCAGCGGACGGCTCCATGCGAAAATGGCCGGTGCGGACCTTTCTGTTCCCTATTTTGCGATTTTTGCCTTCTTCACGATCTTTTTGGCGGTCGGATGCGCAATATATCTGCTCAGTCAGGACCGGTTGGACTGATCCGGCCTTTCATACTGAGGCCAATATCGATATGACACCGCAGCCGGCCACAGGGCCGGATACAATTGGAGAAACAAAATGGGTTATCGCGTCGTTATCGCTGGCGCCACGGGCAACGTGGGTCGCGAAATGCTGAACATTCTGGCTGAGCGCCAGTTTCCTGTGGATGAGATTGCAGTTCTGGCGAGCCGCAAATCCCTCGGCACCGAAGTCACATTCGGCGACAAGACACTGACAACCCAGGACCTGGACACGTTCGACTTTGCAGGCTGGGACATGGCGCTTTTTGCCATCGGTTCCGATGCGACGAAGAAATACGCGCCCAAGGCTGCGGCGGCGGGCTGTACCGTCATCGATAACTCTTCGCTCTATCGCTACGATCCGGACATCCCGCTGATCGTACCGGAAGTGAACCCGCAGGCCGTGCACGGCTATGCCAAGAAAAACATCATCGCCAACCCGAACTGCTCTACCGCGCAGATGGTTGTGGCGCTGAAGCCGCTGCATGATCGTGCCAAGATCAAGCGCGTGGTGGTATCGACCTACCAATCCGTTTCCGGCTCCGGCAAGGAAGCGATTGACGAGCTGTGGGATCAGACCAAGGCGGTTTACAATCCGACGCAGGACGTGCCGCCGAGCGTCTACACAAAGCAGATCGCGTTCAACGTGATTCCGCACATCGACGTTTTCCTGGACGACGGTTCGACCAAGGAAGAATGGAAGATGGTGGCGGAGACAAAGAAGATCGTCGATCCGTCGATCAAGGTCACGGCGACCTGCGTGCGTGTGCCGGTGTTTGTCGGTCACTCCGAATCGATCAACATCGAATTCGAAGACTTCCTTGACGAAGACGAAGCCCGCGACATCCTGCGTGAGGCGCCGGGCATCATGGTCATCGACAAGCGCGAAGACGGTGGCTACGTCACCCCGATCGAATGCGTTGGCGACTTTGCAACCTTCATCAGCCGCATCCGTCAGGATTCGACCATCGACAACGGTCTGAACCTGTGGTGCGTCTCTGACAACCTGCGCAAAGGCGCGGCCCTGAATGCCGTGCAGATCGCAGAACTTCTGGGTCGCGAAGTCCTGAAAAAAGGCTAATCTGCTATCCTTCCAGATAGAGGGGCGTCTCGAAAGAGGCGCCCCTTTTACTGTTTGTACAGCTATTTCTAGCAGCCTTGGTGTCACTAGTCTGAAGGGGAGGTCAATTCCGGACCAAAGGGGATCAGACGATGACGACATACACCACACACCTGCCAGGCCAATCGGGCGAAAGTGCATGGGCTTCGGCGCGCATGTCCGCGCGATTGGATACTGAAATGGCTGTTCAGCTTCGCATGGTTCTGAATGAGAGCTTCAGAACCGCGAAATCCTGGGTGGACCTGTTTCAGGCCCTCCGCGACAAAGGGTTTTACCTTCAGCATCGTAGCGGCCGCACTCGGCTCAAGGATTGCCACAGCCATGTGGAAATCTGCACCTGCCGGTTCCTCGGCTATCCGACAAGCGAGCTGGAAAACCGGTTCGGGGCAAAAATGCCTGTCCGCCCGGCATGATGGAAGGCATATCGCCTATCGTTGCCCGCGCAAGCGACCAACCACACCGGTTGGAAAGAAATAGACGCTGAGGATAAACAAAACTCCCAGCCACAAGAGCCAGCGATCCGGGCTGAACAGCTCCGGCAGAATGGGCAGTCCTTCTGTCATGCTCGACAGGCCACTCATCAGGTTCTGCAGATAGTTCTGGGCAAGGACAAACAACGTGGCCCCGATCACGGCTCCGTAGATCGTTCCCATGCCGCCGATCACGACCATCAGTAGAATGTCGATCATTATTTCCATCGACAGGGTGGTGTCCGGCCCGACGTATCGCAGCCAGATCGCATAGAGAGATCCGGCCAAGGCGGCCACCGCAGCAGAGAGACAGGTTGCCGTGACGCGGTATATCACCACCCGGTAGCCAATGGCTTCTGCGCGAAAATCGTTTTCGCGGATGGCCTGGAGGACGCGGCCAAACGGTGAATTCACAATCCGCAACAGTGTCAGGAACAAGATGAGGCTGCCGCCGAAGATCAGGTAATAGGTGAGAAGTTTGCCGTTCAGCTTGACGCCAAGAAGCTCTCCGCCAAAGAGGTCTTTACCGAATTTGAATGCTGGTCCCAGCTCGCGCGGGATCTTGAATGTAAGACCGTCCTCGCCTCCGGTTACAGACGAAATCTGGCTGACCAGAACGGCCACAGCGGATGCGACGGCGAGGGTGATCATTGCAAAAAAGATCGCCCGAACCCGCAGGGAAAACAGACCAATCACCAGCGCAAGGGCCGCTGCCAGGATTGCACCGAGGCCTGCTCCGATGATCAGGGAGTCAAATCCGCGGCCCAGATGGGTAGAGCTGAGCGCAACACCATATGCGCCGATGCCAAAAAACATCGTATGGGCAAAGCTGACAATACCGCCATAGCCCAGCAGCAGGTCATAACTGGCGACCAGGACAACAAAGATACAGATCCGGGCGGCCGTGTCGACTGTGCGGACCCCCGGAAAAAGAAACGGTGCAAAGGCCAGACAGATCAGGATGACAAGCAGAATTGCGCCCAGAAACTTGGATCGTGGCATATCGCCAGACAGGAGAGAGCGGATCATTTTGCCTTTACCACCGGGATCATGCCCATCGGGCGCCACATGAGGATCGCGACCATTAGCGCGATGTTGGAAATCAGTGCGAGTTTCGGCTCAACAAAGGCGATGTAGTTTTGCAGAAGGCCGACAAGAAGAGCGCCAACAAAACATCCCTCGACAGAACCAAGCCCGCCAATAATCACGACGATGAAGATCAAGATCATTGCCTGATTGCCCATATGGGCGGTGATGACCTCCTGGTAGAGACCCCACATCACTCCGCCCAAACCGGCCAGTGCAGAACCGGCAATGAAGACGCCGACAAAAACCAGTCTCAACCGGTACCCAAGGGCCGCCACCATTTCACCGTTTTGGACACCTGCCCGTACGATCAGACCAATTTTGGTACGGCGCAGCACGAACCGCATCGCGGCAAAGACCACAAGCCCGACGCCGACGGCCACCAGACGGTATTTTTCAATTGCCGCATCCCCAAATGTCAGCGCGCCTTTCAGTGTCTCAGGGCGGGTGAAATAGATCTCTTCTGGCCCCCAGAGGACGATAATCAGCTGTTCTGCGATAATGAGCCCGCCCATCGTAACGAGGATCTGGCTGAGGTGATTTCCGTAGACGGGTTTCACGATCACCCTCTCAAAGGCCCAGCCCATTGTTGCCGTGGCGGCCATCGCGGCGAGAACGGCAGCGAGAACCGCCAGTAGGTTTAGCCCAAGAGACGGAGCCCCGGTCATCTGCCCCAGCGCCAACAGAACAGAGATTCCGACAAAGGCCCCCACCGAGACAAAGGCGCCGTGCCCGAAATTGATGACGTCCATCAATCCGAAAACCAACGTCAGGCCAGAGGCCATGATGAAGATCATCATTCCCATCGCCAGCCCGGAGACGGTCAGCGTCAGCCAGCTTGCCGGGTTCTGTACGGCGAGGAAACCGGCAACGGCCAGCGCGGGAACCAGCAGGAACGGCGCATAGGGCGCGAGCCGGTCGCGTAGCGTTGTGCGCGCCATCGTCGGCGCATGTTCGGGGGCCGCGGTCATGGGTGGTATCCTGCCGGGTTGGAATAGGCTGATTGGGTCACGTCGAATGCGCCTCCATGCTCAATCCCATCAGTTGCTCCTGTAGACGAGCGTCGTTGGCGAGCGCCTCCATCGCACCCGACCAGATTACCCGCCCGTCATCCATCACGTTGGCCGTGTCACCCAACGCTTTGGCCACGGCAAAATTCTGCTCCACCATCAGGATCGATGCGCCCTGATCCTTCAAATCCTTGAGCGCACGCGCCATCGTGGAAATGATCGCCGGCGCCAGGCCCTTGGTGGGTTCGTCAATCAGATAAAGCTTGCGTTCTTCGGCCATCGCGCGGGCAATCGACAACATCTGTTTCTGCCCACCCGACAGCGTTCCTGCCTCAGACTTCCAAAAGGTTTTGAGAGGGGGAAAGGCGGCAAAGATCCAGTCCAGGCGCGCGGGGTCGATCGGGCCGGAAATAGCTGCAAGGATCATGTTTTCTTCAACGGTGAGGTCCGCAAAGATGCCCATATCTTCGGGCACGAAACCAAGGCCCGCACGGGCGATGGCAGCGGTCGGCAGTTGGGTGATATCCTGTCCATCAAACAGGATGCGACCCTCATGCGCGCGCCAGTGGCCGATGACGCTGCGCAGGGTCGTTGTCTTGCCCACCCCGTTGCGGCCAAGCAGCATGGTTACACCGCCCCGCGGCACCACCAGATCGACCCCCTGCAGGATGTGATATTGGGCAATATTGGTGCAGATGCCTTCGATTTTGAGAATGGGATCAGACATCAGCCAAAATTCCTTCCAGTCCGCGTCCCATATAGGCCTCCTGCACGACGTCAGAGGCCATGACCTCGGCTGGTGCCCCATCTGCAGCAAGGGCGCCGTTGTGCAAGACGATGATCCGATCTGCGAGCGTGCGGATGACGTCCATCTTGTGTTCGACCAATAGGATCGCCCGGTCCCCCTGCGCCTTGAGCTGCGCTATGAGATCAAGAACAATCGGCGCTTCGTCCACGCTCATGCCAGCGGTGGGTTCGTCAAACATGTAGACAGCCGGGTCCAGGGCAATCAGCAGTGCCACCTCCAGCTTGCGCTGGTTGCCATGCGAAAGTTCAGAGACGGTCTGATTGCGTTCCTCCAGCAGGCGAACCTGTTGCAGGATGTTCTCAGCCTGCTCGGTCAGATCTGTGTGGTGGGACACCATTGACCACAGATTAAATCCGCGCTCAGCCTTGGCCTGTACGACCAGTCGCACATTCTCCAGCACGCTCAGGTCAGGAAACAGGTTGGTTAGCTGAAAGGCCCGTCCGATCCCGGCTTTGGTCCGCGCAGAGACGGGATGGCCCGAAATATCCTTGCCGTGCAGCTGAACAGTGCCCCCAGATGCGGGGATCTGGCCTGAGATCAAATTGAAATATGTCGTCTTGCCTGCTCCGTTCGGGCCGACAATTGCTGTCAACTCTCCGGCATTGAAAGCGCAGGTGACATGATCGACCGCGACATGGCCACCAAAGCGGACGGTCAGATTGGTTGTGCTCAGAATGGGTTCGGGCATCGCTGACCTGTCAGATCCTTGGGTCGGTTGCCGGGGCACACGGTGGGTCGCACCTGTGCCCCGGCTGGCTGAAACAGTTTAGCGTTTTGGCTTACTGATTGCGGATCGGAACTGGCAGATCATCGATGCCGAGCTCGCGGACCAGTTCAGGGATAGCCCATTCCACACCGTCCTCAACCCGCAGCTTGAAATGGTACATGGATTGCAGGGCCTGATGGTCCTCTGCGCGGAAACGCATGGTGCCCTTGGGGGTTTCCCATTCCATGCCTTCCATCGCTTCGATCAGGGCTTCTGTATCGGTAGAGCCAGCCTTCTTGATCGCCTCAACGGCCGCGATGCCAGCTGCCATCCCACCTGCCGTGAAAAAGTCCGGCGGGCTGTCGAACCGTTCAAAATGGGTTTTGACCAGCCAGTCATTCACCGGATTGTTGGGCAACTCGTAATAGTAATAGGTGCCGCCTTCCATCCCTTCAAAGTCCTTGAAGCCTTTGAGCGCGGCGAGAATGTTGCCGACACCGGCAAACTCAATCCCGAAGCGGCCCGGATCCATGGCGTTGATCTTTGCCCAAGGGTTGCCTCCGCCTGCCCAGATGATGAACAGTTTCTTCTCGCCTTCCAGATCCTTCATCGCGTTGAAGATGCGCTCTCCGGCGGCCGTGAAATCGGTTGTGTCGGTGGGGGCGAATTCTTCGTGCACGATCTCATGGCCCTGTGCGGCGAGCGCCTCACGGAAGGCCGCGATACCGTCCCGGCCAAACGCATAGTCCTGGGCGAGGGTTGCGATATGCACATTCTCACCGGCGAGTGCGATTGCACTGGCGACCGCATCCTGCGACGAGTTGCGCGAGGTGCGGAAGATGTAGCGGTTCCAATTCGCGCCGGTGATCGAGTCTGCAACCGCAGGTTCGACAATCAGCAGTTTTTCGTATTCCTCAGCAACCGGCAGCATGGCCAGTGCCACACCCGAGCTGACCGGGCCGATGGCCAGATCAACTTCGTCGTCGCCATAGGCCTCTTCCAGCAGGGCCTTGCCGTTTTCCGGTTTGAGCTGGGTGTCCTTTTCAATCACGACGATCTTCTCGCCGTTGATTTCCATGGTCCCACCGGTCGCGTATTCCAGCCCAAGCATCAGCCCATCATGAGACTGTTTGGCGTAGGCCTCAAATGGCCCCGTCTTGCCATAGATGTGGGCAATCTTGATATCGGCGAGGGCCGACGTTGCCAGCCCTGCGCTGAGAGCCAGTGCAGAGACCACCCCCGCAATCAATGTGCGCTTCATCCTGTTTCTCTCCCTCCTGGCGCACCAGAGGATCCGGTGCGCGCTCTCTCCTGTGGTGTCAGGCTATCGGTAGGGTGTCAAACCGGTCAATTGCGTGGAAATACTTAATTTCCCGCATGGCGGGCGTCGAGGAAGCGTTCAGCAGGTGAACGGCTTACTTTGATTTCCAGCTTTGCGACAGTGCGCGTGCATTCTGGGCAAGGACCAGCACATCAATGCCAACCGCCAGAAACTGTGCTCCCATATCCAGATAGGCCTGTGTTGCTTCTTCGCTCACACCTAGAATGCCAGGGGCAATGCCCGCTGCCTTGATGCGGGTGATGGCATCGGCGATTGCCGCGCGCACCTCCGGATGGGCGGAGTTGCCCTGGTGGCCCATGTCGGTGGATAGATCCGCTGGTCCGATGAAAACACCGTCGATGCCCTCGACCTGCAGGATCTCATCAAGTGCGTCTATCCCGGCGCGGTTTTCCACCTGCACCAGCAGGCAGACTTCCTGATCGGCGGTCTGGATGTATTCAGAGACCGAACCGAACATGGTGGCGCGGGCCGCCGTAGCGCCGACGCCGCGCACGCCCTTGGGCGGATAGTGGCAGGCGCGAACCAGGTCGCGGGCCTGATCGGCGCTTTCGACAATCGGCACCAGCACCGTCTGCGCGCCAGCATCCAGCACCTGTTTGATCATCCAGGTTTCCCCCACTGGCACCCGCACCACCGGGTGGCTGGGCGAAGCCGTCAGCGCGATCAGCTGGTCGCGGATAGAGCGGATGTCATTGGGCGCGTGCTCGCCGTCGATTACCAGCCAGTCGAAACCGCAGGTGCCCATGATCTCGGCGATCTGGCCGTCGGCAAAGCTCATCCAGCAGCCGATCTGGCGCTCACCCTTGGCAAGGGCCTCTTTGAAGGGGTTCTTGGGCGCGGGCATGGGCGGGGCCTCCTGTCAGGCGAAATTTATGGATACGGAACCGAAGGAGCCGAAATCAGCGGCAATCTCCGTGCCCGGCGGGCATTCGATAGGGCGGATGAACGAGCCCGAGAGCACGATATCCCCGGCCTCGATCTGTTGTCCATATTCCGCCATCCGGCGCGCCAGCCACAGGACAGAGGTGACGGGGTCATTCAGAACACCCGCCCCGAGGCCGGTTTCCTCCACCGTCCCGTTCCGGGCCACGATTGCACCCACCCAGCGCAGGTCATGCGCGTCCACCGCGTGGCGCTCCGCGCCCAGCACAACACCCGCGTTGGCGGCGTTGTCGCTGATGGTGTCGGTGATAATGCGGGCCTGGCCGGTTGCCGGGTCGGTGCGCAGGATACGAGTGTCGAGGATCTCCAGCGACGGCGCCACATAATCTGTTGCGCCCAGCACATCTGCGCGGGTGCACTCGGCGCCTGCGAGGGGGGATTTCATGACAAAAGCGATCTCCGCCTCCACCCGCGGCTGAATGAAGCGGCCTGCGGGGACGGTGCTGCCGTTTTCAAACAGCATGTCGTCCAGCAGCACGCCGCTGTCCGGGGTGGTGATGTTCAGCGCCTGCTGCATGGCGCGGCTGGTGAGGCCGATTTTCCAGCCGATCTTCCTGCGCCCGGAGGCCAGTTTTTGCCTGATTAGAGCCTGTTGCACCGCATAGGCATCGTCCAGCGTCATGCCGGGATAGGCCAGCGAGAGCAGGCCGCACAGCTGGCCGGTTTGCTCGGCCTTGAACAATCTGTCGGCGGCTTCCTGGTGCTGCTCCGGGGTCATGCCTCATCCTCAACCGTGTTGCGCAGGATGCCGATGCCTTCGACCTCCACCTCAATCACATCGCCGGGAACTAGGTATTTCGGCGGATCAAACCGCGCGCCTGCGCCGGTCGGGGTGCCGGTGATGATCACGTCGCCAGGCTGCAGGGTTGTGAAGGTGGAGATATAGGCAATCTCCTCTCGGATTGGGAACATCATCCGGGCGAGGGTGTCATCCTGACGGATCTCTCCGTTCACGCGGGTGACGATGCGCGCCTCATCCAGCTGCGCGGCATCGGTGAAGGGCACCAGCCAGGGGCCGATGGCGCCGGAGTTGTCCCAGTTCTTGCCTTGCGTGACGTTGAATTTGGCGTGGCGCACCCAGTCGCGGATGGTGCCCTCATTCGCCAGCGTCAGCGCCGCGATGTGATCGTAGGCGTCTTCCGGCTTGATGCGGCGGCCTGTTTTGCCGATCACCACGGCAACCTCACCTTCGTAATCCAGCGTGTGGTTTTCCGGCGGGCGGATCAGCGGGCGTTCGGCTCCGGTGAAGGAGCGCGGGAAGCGGGGGAACAGGGACATGTGTTTTGGCTGGGCGGAGCCGTCTTTGTACTCCGCGTTGCGGTCGGGGAAGTTGACGCCGACGCAGATGATCTTCTCCGGGTTGGGGACCGGGATTTCATAGGTGAACTCCGTGTGGGTGACTGGTTTGCCCTCGGCGGCCACGGCCAATGCAGGCAGGCCGTCCGCCGCGATCACGTCGCGCAGTGTGGGCCAGTCCGGGAACTGCGGCGACAGGGCGATCATGCCAGCATCTGTCACCGCACCATAGAAGATCTCGCCGTCGGCAGTGTAGGTGGCAAAGCGCATCAGCTCAGGCTCCTTGCGATTTCGGTGATGACGTCGAAGGCCATCATCACGTCTGCCTCAGTCGTCTCAAACTGGCCGGCCTGGAAGCGGATTACCAGATCGCCGTCGAGGCGGGTTTGGGTCAGGTAGATGCGACCGTCGTCGTTGATGGCGTTGACCAGCCGCAGGTTGAGGTCGTCGAGGTCCGCAGCGCCATCAGGAGTGTAGCGGAAGGACCAGAGCGACCACATGGGCGCGCTGGTGATCTCAAAATCAGGCTCTAACTTGAGCTTTTCGTGCAGTTGGTTGGACCAGTTGATGTGGTTGCGCAGCCGCTGGCGCAGGCCCTCCAGCCCGTAGGTGCGGATCAGGAACCAGATTTTCAGCGCGCGAAAGCGGCGGCCCAGCGGCACCGACCATTCGGAATAGTTGATGATGCCATCATGGCCGTGGGTTTTGAGGTATTCCGGGCTGATGGCGAGGGTCTGCACCAGGTCGTCCGGGTTCTTCAGGAAATGTGCGGAGCAGTCGAACTGCACGCCCAGCCATTTGTGCGGGTTGAAGACGATGCTGTCGGCGCGTTCGACGCCGGGCCAGTAGTGGCGGTATTCCGGGCAGATCATTGCGGAGCCGGCCCAGGCGGCGTCCACGTGGGTGTAGAGGCCATATTTTTCGGCGACGTCCAGCACCTGATCCACCGGGTCGGTGGCACCGACACCGGTGCCGCCAACGCAGAGGATGACGCCCGCGGGCTGGTGGCCTGCGGCGAGGTCAGATTGGATGGCGGCCTCTAGCGCGTCGGGGTCCATGCCGCGCCAATCGCCTTTGATCGGCACACGGATCAGGTTCTGCTGGCCGATGCCTGCAACCCAAATAGCGCGGTCGATGGAGGTGTGGACCTCGGAAGAACAGTAGATGCGCAGCGCCTTTTGCCCGAACAGGCCTTGGCTGTTGCCCTGCCAGTTCAGCGCCTTTTCACGCATGGTCAGCACTGCGGCGAGGGTGGCGGAGGAGGCGGAGTCCTGGATGACGCCCTGGAACTGCTCCGGCAGGTCCAGGGCCTGGCGCAGCCAGTCCATCATCCTTGTTTCCATCTCGGTTGCGGCGGGCGAGGTCTGCCACAGCATGCATTGCGGCGCGATGGCCGAGGCCAGGAACTCCGCCAGCACCGAAGGCGCGGCGGCGTTGGAGGTGAAATAGGCAAAGAAGCGCGGGTGCTGCCAATGGGTGATGCCGGGCATCACGATGTCCTCGAAATCGCGGAAGATCGCCTCCATCCCTTCACCGTCCTCAGGCGGGGTTTGCGGCAGGGCGTTCAGCACTTGGCCCGGTTCGGTCATGGCGCGCACCGGGCGGTCGCCGACGGTCAGGTGGTAGTCCTGCGTCCAATCCGCGACCTTGCGGCCCCATTCGGAGAATTCATTCCATTTCATCTCGTATTCCTTTTGTCCGTGCCATCGGCACGAACAGTGTCAGGGTGCAATAATCGGCTGCGCGTTCAAGGCGCTGGGTTTCGGAGTGGTGCCTTCGAAAACGGAGCCCTCCTCGAACCAGCTGCGCGGTGCAGGCGCGCCCCAGAGGGTCTGGCGCTGCGGATCGGTGAGCGACCATTTGATCGGCTCCAGATCCGGATCGACGGTCTGGTAGTCGGAGCAATAGATCTCGATCCGGTGGCCGTCGGGGTCGCGCACATAAAGGAAGAAGGCGTTGGAGATGCCGTGGCGACCGGGGCCGCGCTCGATGTTATCGACATAGCCAGTGGTTGACATCAGATCGAGGAGGTCGATGATGTTCAAGGGGTTCGGCACCCAGAAGGCGGTGTGGTGCAGGCGCGGGCCGAGACCATTGGTGAAGGCCACGTCATGCACGCCGCCCTTGCGGTGCATCCAGGCGGCCCAGACCTTGCCGCTTTCGTCATCCTCGGTGAATTCCGTCACGCGAAAGCCCATCTCGCCGTAGAAGGCGACGGAGGCATCCACATCCGCGCTGAACATGTTGAAATGGTCGATGCGCAGGGGTTTTACCCCGTTATAGAGCCTGTATTTCTGGTGGATCGGCTCCAGACGCTCCATCTTGACGTAGAACTCCAGCGGGATGCCCCAGGGGTCGCGGGTGCGCAAGGTGCGGCCCATATGGGGGCGTTCGACCCATTCGACGGGCAGGTCCTTGGAGGCGAAGAATTCTGCGGCTTTGTCCAGGTCGGGCTCGTCATAAAGCTTGAAACCCAAGACCCCGACCGAGGCCTCATCCGCCTGAACCAGCACGATACAGTGATGGCCGCGTTCCTCCATGGCGCGCAGGTAAATGCGGCTGTTGTCCTCATGCGTCACCTGTAGGCCGAGGATGTCGACGTAAAACGCACGGGAGGCGGCGAGGTCGGTCACGGCGTATTCCACATGGGACAGCCGCACGATGTTGAAAGGCGGATAGAGGTTCGGGGCGGGGACGGGCATGGTTTGAACCTTTCACTTGGGGCCGGGGACGGGAGCGAGGGGCTGGCCCCTCGCGCACCCCAGGATATTTTGAGCCAGAAGAAAAACGGATCAGGCGCCGAGGCGCGGAATCTTGTGGTGGCCTAGGGCAAAGCCGATGTGTTTCTGTTCCATGTAGAACTCGAAGCTCCAGTCGCCGCCGTCGCGGCCGATGCCGCTGGATTTTACCCCGCCAAAGGGAGTGGGCAGGTGGCGGACGTTTTCGGAATTCACCCAGATCATTCCGGCTTCAAGCTGGTGGGTGAAGCGCAGGGCGCGGGTGAGGTCATTCGTCCAGACGTATCCAGTGAGGCCGTACTGGGTGTCATTTGCCAATGACAGAGCATCATCTTCGTCCTTGAAGCGGATGGCGGTGAGGACCGGGCCGAAGATTTCCTCCTGCGCGATGGTCATATCGTTGGTGGCATTGGTGAACAGCGTCGGGCGCACGAACCAGCCTTGGTCTCCAACGCGGTTGCCGCCGGCAGCAATGCTGGCACCGTCCTTTTTGGCGGTCTCGAAATAGGATGTGACCTTGTCGAAATGCACCTTGTGGATCAGCGGGCCGACCTCTGTTGTCGGGTCCAGCGGGTGGCCGACCTTGATGTTGTTGACGCGCTCGATCAGCTTGGCCTCGAATTCCTTGGCGATGCTCTCTTGCACCAAAAGGCGGGAAGAGGAGGTGCAGCGCTCGCCGTTCAGCGAATAGATCATGAAGATTGCGGCATCGAGCGCACGGTCTAGATCAGCGTCGTCGAAGACCACCACCGGGTTCTTTCCGCCCAGTTCGAAGTGCACCCGTTTCAGAGTATCGGCGCCCTGCTTCATGATCATCGAACCGGTTTTGCTCTCGCCGACAAAGGCGATGGCTTTGATGTCGGGGTGTTCGGTCAGCGCCTTGCCAGCCTCTTCGCCAAAGCCGTTGACCAGGTTCCAGACGCCCGGCGGCAGGCCTGCCTCATGGGCGATCTCGGCCAGGATGCGGGCGGTGAGGGGGGAGAACTCGGCCGGTTTGTGGACCACGGTGCAGCCGGCCGCCAGTGCGGGTGCGATTTTCCATGTGGACAGCATGAAAGGCGTGTTCCACGGGGTGATGACGCCAACGGGGCCGATCGGCACGCGGGTGGTCACGTTCATCAGCGTTGGCGATTGCAGCTGCTGGCCGTCGCGGGCGGAGGTGGCCTTGTCCGCGAAGAAGCGGAAGTTTTCGGCGCCGCGCAACGCTGCCTTGGACATGAAGCGCAGGGCCTGCCCGGTGTCCCAGCATTCGCAGAGCGCGATTTCTTCGGCGCGTTCGACGATCAGGTCGGCGATACGATGCAGGATCTTCTTGCGCTCCAGCGCAGGGGTGTCGCGCCAGGCAGGAAAGGCGGCTTTGGCGGCCTGAGCGGCAGCGCCGATGTCGTCGGCACTGCCCTTTGCGACGGAGCAGATCACGCTTTCATCCACGGGTGAGGATGTTTCAAACGTCGCACCTGAGGCGGCAGGGCGGCTTTCTCCGTTGATCAGGTTCAGGATGCCGCCCGTGCGAAAGCGCGCCAAATGGCCGTTCAGCGTTTCGATGTTGGTGGTCAGATCGCTCATCACTGGTCCGCCTTTTGCATGTGGTCGCGGATGGTGCCGCATTTTGGGGAAAGCGCCGGGTCGATGTCTCGCATTTCCATCGACAGTGCGAGAGAGCGACGTTGCATGATGGGTTCGAGAAAGGTTTTGGCAGCGGCGAATATCGCCCGTGTTGCGCTGTCTTTCCGCTCTTGTGGGCGACCTGCGCGCAACCGAATGGAAATATCGATATATCCGTGCTGCGGATCACCGTCTGCGATCGAAACATGGGACGCAGCAAAGGCGCGAACACGGAGGCCCGCCACAGGGAATACGCCTGTACCGATGGCCGCGATGCGAAGATGGTTGCAGAAGGCAGCCATGTCGATGTCGGCTTCGAGATTGGGCGAATAGTCAATTGTGAGATGTGGCATGGCAAGCCTCCCCTCTTGCACTATGCTTAACATGTTTACAAAAATAAGAGAGCGAGTCAACGAGGACCAGATCGGGCGGGCATAGATCCGCTGATGGGCTGCTCAATCGTGGCGGCAAATCGCAAAAAGCACGGTCTTGGTTTGCCTTTGTGTCGTGGCAAGGCGATAATTGGGTATGACAAAACAGCTTCCCAGTACGGACCGTTCCCTGCCTATCGCCCTGCTGCGCGCGCGTGAGCGTGTAATGGGGCCAATCCGCGCGTTGTTGAGCGATGCCGACCTGACAGAGCAACAGTGGCGGGTACTGCGGGTGGTGCAGGAAAGTGGCGACATCGATCCCACGCAGATTTCCGAGCAGGCCTGTCTTTTGCTGCCCAGCCTGACCCGTATTCTGCAAAAGCTGGAGGACAAGGGCCTGATCCAACGGGAAAAGGACCAGATGGATCGTCGGCGCCAGATCGTCAGGATCACCCCTGCCGGGGAGCAGATCATTGATGACAACCTCGAAGCCAGCCTGGCCGTGATAGAAAACACACGGACCAAGATGGGGCCTGAGCGGTATGAGGCCCTTTTGGATTTGCTGAATGAGCTCAACCGAAAGGGCGACTGAGTCCAGCTTTTCCTAAGGGGGGATGGGTTTGGCCGCCTAGGCGGGGAGGCGCAGCAGAACCTGGACGTCGGCAACATTGGTGCCGGTGCCACCGGTCATCAGTAGAGCATCACACAACGCCAGCGCCTTGTTGCTGTCATTGTTGGCGAGCAGCGCCTGCGGGTCTGCCCCGGCTGTGCGAATCTTGTCCCAACTGGTGCCATCCACGATACCGCCAGCCGCTTCGGTCGGGCCATCGCGGCCATCGGTACCACCTGACAGGAATAGCCATTTTCCTGTCAGCTCGGATGCGCCATCGCGGGCTACGCGCAGCGCGAGTTCCTGATTGCGCCCGCCAAGGCCATCGCCACGCAGCTGAACGGTTGTCTCGCCACCGAAAATCAACGCTGCGGGGATGGTTGTGTTTTCAATCGATTTGGCCGCTGCGATGATCTCTGCCGCGGCGTCTGCGACATCGCCTTCCAATGCATCATTGACAATGCGTGCGTTCCATCCCTGAGCCTGCGCTGTGTCCAGCATGGCCCCAAGGCTGTGCCGGTTGGAGCCGATCAGGTGCGCGGCGCTGGGCGGCACGTCGGATCTCTTGGGGCTGGCTTGCAGATGGGCCACAACGGAAGCGGGCAGATCGTCCCAAAGGCCTGCCTCCTGCAAAAGCGCGATGGCGTCTTCCTGCGTACCAAGCGGCGCGACAGTCGGACCGGACGCGATGGCGCGCAGGTCATCCCCGATCACGTCGGACAGGATGTAGCTTGTGACCTGTGCAGGAGCCGCCAACTGCAACAGACCACCGCCTTTCAGATCAGAGAGCTGCTGGCGTATAAGGTTCATCTTGTTGATGTCCATTCCAGAGGCGAGCAGCTGTTTGGCCACCGCAGATTTGTCAGCCAAGGTCAGCGCACCTGCGGGCAGGACTGCAAGGGCAGATCCACCTCCGGAAATGAGCGCAACGACCCTGTCTTTGGCTGTCAAATCTGCAACCGCGTCGCGCAGACATTCGCCCGCTGCGACGCTGTCCGCGTCCGGCACGGGATGTGCCCCGGCCATCACCGTTGCACCCGCAATCGGGATCAGGTTTTCCGGGTTTGTCACTGCAACGACCCGATCGGCAGCGGGCAACAGTTCCATGGCCTTGCGGACCATCGGTACCGCAGCCTTTCCCAAAGCCAAGATAATCAAGCGGCCAGACCCCAAAGGTGGCTCGGGTGGGGTCTTTTGAAACGCAGTTGCCAAAGCGGTAGCCGGGTCGGCCCGGTCAACGGCCGCCTTGAAGAGAGCTTTCGCGGTTTCGTGAAGGTCCTTCATTGCATTTCCTTGCGCGGGCAAAACCGTGTTGTAGCGCTATCTTGGCGACAGAGGCTGGCGTTGCTGTCGGCGTGGTCCATCTGAGGTGATGCTGTCCAGAGACAGGGTGTGGTCCATATTGCGCATCCTGTGCCGCAGCATTTGCCGGGTCAGCCGCATCAGATCCGCTTGGTAGGCCGGATCATCGGCAACATTCACGTGCTCACCGCCATTGTCTTTGTCGAACAGAAGTGGCGGGAGGTTAGCTGCGAACTCTACAAGCGTAAAGCGGGCGTCCCGCAGGATTGTCAGGCAGGAGTCGCTGGCGGTTGTGCCAAGGTGCTGTTGCCAAATGTTGGGCACCTCTGGATCGGCAAAATCCAGCTCGGAGATACTGAAATCCCGCCAGTTTTCCGGAACCTCGCCAGCCAACAGCGGTAACAGCGAGCGTCCGTCCATCGAGTTCGGGATTTCCTGTCCAACCCAGTCGAGGATCGTGGGAGTCAGATCCACGGATTCGGTAAAGGCGTCTACAACCGCCCCGGCGCGGGTCGTGTTGCCGGGCTGGCGAATGATCAGAGGCGTATGGTAGGCAGCATTGTAGACAGAGAATTTGCCCCAGCTGTGGCGATCCCCCAACATTTCACCGTGGTCGGCGCTCAGAACCACGAGAGTGTTGTCCAGTTGACCGCTATCGCGCAGGTACTTCATGACCCGGCCGATATGGGCGTCCACCTCGCTCGCCAGGCCGAGGTATACGGACCTCAGCGTCTGCACGACTTCTTCGGAATCTTGAAGGTCCGGGAAACCCTCCACGAAAGACGCAGGCGTCTGGGCCTGTGTTGCGGGCACAAAGAACGGGTGGATGGCATTTTCCTCCCCGACCGTGCGAAGCCGATCGGCGGCGGGCAGGTCCGATGGATCATACATTGCATTGTAGGGTGCAGGGGCGACAAGCGGGGGGTGCGGACGTATGTATGTGAGGTGGGCAAACCAGCTTTGATCGCTGTAGCCCGGCATGGTTGCGAGGAACCGATCAGTCAGAAATGCAGTATCGCTGTCATCGGCTGAATAGACTGCCGGATCGTTCAGCTTGGCTGCGCCACCATCCGGAGCGGTGGGTTTGTAGAGGTCCCAGTAGCTGTCAAAGGTATACCCCTTGCCCAGCAGATGGGCGCGCCAAGGGTGCGACATCTCCAGCCGCATTTCCAGCATCTCTTGAAAACCGGCCATAGGGTATTCGTAGGTGCGCACGGTCGGGTCGTTTGGGTGATGAACGCGCGGATCATGGGAAGTGTCCGTATAACCAAACAACATCGGGAGATACCCCGCCTTGCGCATCTCGGCCGGAAGGGTCGGCGTATCGTGGCGCAGGGGGGTTCCATTGCGAACAGACCGATGGTTCATCGCATATTGCCCGGTCAGAATAGAGGCGCGGGATGGGCCACAGGGGTTCACAACGGTGTAGTTGCGCGTAAACGTCACGGCATCCGCCATGAGTGCCTGCAGGTTTGGCAGTTGGACATGGTCGGCCAGGGCACCAAACAGGCAGTCGGCCCGCATCTGGTCAATCAGAATGAAGAGAACATTTCGTTGTTTTTCAGTTGTCGTGCTCATCTATTCGCCTTTCTGATCTTTGGCTCAGATAAGCGGGAAGAACGAAACTTGGCAAAGGAAAAGCACAAGCGTTTGACCGAATTTTGAGTGTGTTTGTGGATTTTTGGGGATTTGCTGTTTGAATTTTCCGAGAGATTCGTGCATTTATGGCAGCCTGAAACCCGAGGAACCCGTGTGAGCAAAGCCGAAAAACTATCGCATCGAGAGCTGGAACTGCTGGAGGCCTTGCGCCGCCTGGGAGGGTCTGCGCGTAGCGCGGAGCTTGCGAAAGTTCTGGAGGTTTCCGAGGAAACAGTTCGCCGGACCATCAAATCGCTGTCCAAGCAGACCCTCGTGCAGCGGGTCCATGGCGGGGCCTATCTTGCAGGACCGGACACCGCTGACAGTTTTTTCCGCCGTATCTCCGAGCACCCGGAAGAGAAAAAGCAGATCGCCACCGCGGCGCTGGCGCATATTGGGGACGGAATGACCGTGTTCCTGGATGTGGGGTCCACCACAGCCTATGTCGCAAAGGAGTTGCGGGATCGTGCCGGGCTTACGGTTGTCACCAATTCGATCGGCGTGGCCCAGACGTTGGCCAACCACAACGGCAACCACGTCCATTTCCTTGGTGGTGAAATCCAAAGCAATGAACGCGGCACATTTGGTCATGTCGCAGAACAGCAGGTGCGCGCCTTTGCGTTGGATATGGCGGTTCTGTCTGTTGATGGTTTCTCGGCAAAGCACGGTGCACTTTATAATAGTGCCACAGAGGCGCAGCTGGCCGCTGTGGTATCGGGTGTTGCGGATCAGGTGATGATTGCTTTGGCGCATCAGAAGTTTGACGAAACCGCCGCCCATCGCGGGCCACTCCCTGAACAGCTGGATCTTGTCGTCACCGATGATGTGCCACCGCGCAAACACCGAAAGGCGCTGGAAGATTGGTCGATCAAACTGGTGGTTGCGCCGGGGTGATCGCGATGCTCACTACCCCTGGGGTGGCTTACCCGGAGCAACTACAATAGATGAGGAAACGATAACAGAACATGGCAATTCTTAGCTTTCTGACCAGTCTCGCGGGCGCAGTCATGCTGCTTTTGTTTGCTGTGCGTATGGTGCGCACGGGAATCGAGCGGAGCTATGGCGCGACATTTCAACGTCTTCTGACGGGACAGCGGAGCCTGGTGCAGGCCAGTACGGTCGGGATCGGGATGGCGATCATCCTGCAGAGTTCAGCTGCGGTTGCCTTGCTCACCTCTGGATTTGCCGCCAGTGGTCTGTTGTCGTTTACCTCAGGACTGGCCATCGTCCTGGGCGGGGATTTGGGGTCAGCGCTGATTATTCAGCTCCTGTCGTTCCGTCTGGATTGGTTGGTGCCTGTTCTGCTCGCCGTCGGTGGCTATCTGTTCGTCAAGACCGAGGCCAAGAAGGCCCGACAAATGGGGCGGATCCTTATGGGGATCGCGTTCATTCTGATTTCCCTGCGTTTTCTGCGCGAGGCGATGGATCCGATCCGGGAAAGTGCCTTTCTCCCCGCGATTGCCGAATACCTTGCCCGGGATTACATCACCGCCTTTTTGGTTGGTACGGCACTGGCCTTTGTCATGCATTCGTCTGTTGCGGCCATCTTGATGTGCGTGACCCTGGTTCAGATTGAAGCGATCCCATTTGCGGCGGGTCTGTCGCTGATGCTGGGGGCGAACTGCGGCTCTGCATTTATCCCGGTCTGGCTTAGTCGGACGATGGCGCCCTCGGGTCGCCGAATACCACTGGCCAATCTGGCGTTGCGGGGCACATGGTCTGTGATCTGCCTGATTGGTATCAACATGGCGCAACGTACCGGCATCATTGAGATGCCGGAGACCGGTCAGGCATTGGTCAGTGCGCATCTATTGTTCAACGCATCCTTGTTGATCCTGGCTCTGCCGTTTTGCGGGGCTTTGCGCGGGGTGATGATGCGCATGCTGCCGGATCCTGTTGTTTCTGGCGGCAAACAGCCCGGCCTTCCGGTCAGTGTTCTGAACACTGATGACTACAGACAGCCACAGCAGGCGATCACCAGCCTCAAGCGAGAGCTGTTGCGCATGTCCGATCTGGTAGGCTCCATGTTCCGCCCTGTGCCTGAGCTGTACCAAAGTGGCGACAGCGCCAAGATCAAGGCGGTCAAGGCCCTTGATACGGAGGTGAACGCCTGCCTGTCCGGGATCCGTTCTTATGTCGCCGGAATGCCGACTGAGGGGATGAGCGAGGAAAATGCAAAGACAGCCCGCGATCTTGTTGAATATGCCATCCGCCTGGAAACCGCGGGGGATGTGGTTGATGAGCGGCTCGCAGCGCTGGCCGCGTCGATGCACAAAAAAGGCGTTCAGTTTTCTAAAGAGGGTTGGACAGAGATCACCCGCATGCATGAGGTGATCGTCGCAAACATGCAGCTGGCATCCAATGTCCTGATTTCCGATGATTTGGAAAGCGCCCGCTTGCTGTCACTGGAAAAAACCGAGGTAAAGCGCATGGAGCGCGACAGCCGCAAGCGGCACCTGCGGCGGCTTCAGCATGGGGCGAGCGAGAGTTTCGAGACCTCGGATATCCACCTTGAGACGCTCCGGGCATTGCGGGAATTCAACAGCCACATTGCGGCGATTGCTTATCCGATCCTGTATCGCAACGGCCAACTGCTTGAGACGCGGTTGATCCAGGGTATGCATGAAAAAGAGATCAACTGATCAGGTTTCGGCCTGCTGCGAGATAGGTTCACTATGACGCCATTCGTGATCGCCATCATCCTGTCCGCAGCCATGCTGCATGCGGTCTGGAATGCGATTGTCAAAACAGCTGTTGATCGAACGACGACTCTGGGCCTGGTGGCGCTGGGCCATGTGATCCCAGGGGCCGTGATGGTGGCAGTCTTGCCGCTGCCAGAGCTGCAAAGCCTTTGGTATGTCGCACTCTCTACCGTGGTGCATTTTGGCTATTTCTACATGCTTGGACGGGCCTATCAGCATGGTGATCTGAGCGTTGTTTATCCGATTGCCCGCGGCATTGTTCCAGCATTGGTCGGCCTTTGGGCGATGATTTTTGTGGGAGAGGTGCTGCCGCTGCAGGCCTGGCTGGGCATTGGCCTTATCGGCCTTGGCATCCAGCTCAGCAGCTGGAAGGCGCTGCGTTCAGGTGTTGGGCGGACAGCGCTGTGGTACGCGCTTGGCACCGGTGTCTGCATCTCGATCTATTCGCTGGTTGACGGGGTTGGCGTCCGGCTGTCGGGCAACACGCTGAGTTATTGGGCGTGGGGTGCGTTTCTGCATCTGTTCGTGACCATTTTTGTGTTCTGGCGCAAGCGCGACGCGCTGCCCACGGTTCCGATGCGGGTTTGGGTTTTGGGCGTCGCAGGTGGTCTGGTTTCCATGTGTGCATACGGGCTGGTGTTGTTTGCCAAGAACTTTGCCCCGCTTGGGGCGGTTTCTGCGTTGCGCGAGACCTCTGTCATCTTTGCAGCCCTGATCGGATTCGTTTTCCTGAAGGAAGGGAACTGGAAGCGCAGGCTTGGGGCGGCTGTCCTGATGGCAGGAGGTGTCGCCCTAATCGGGACTGCTGTTTAAGCAGCCTGATCAAAACCTGGGCACTCACTTGTTTGTGTGGCGTTGACGCCGAGGCCTTTGCGGGCGCAGACTGTGAGTGAGAGACGATCTCACAGGCGAACCACCGCCCTCAAAACAAGGGAATTTGCGCGTTTTGCGCGCAAAACGTCCCAAACTGGCCACATCGAGTCGCATCCGTAGTGCGTTCTGGCCTTATCAAAATCTGAATCTGTCTCTGTAGGGATGGGTGTGTGTTTCGCACAGTTTCCCCACCAAAAACAAAAACAAAACCAAGACCAACAGATCCATAGGGAGAAAGACAAGATGACTGCAAAGTCCACAGTAACTCGCCGCTCCATCCTGAAAGGGGCAGGCGCGGCAGCTCTGGCGGCGCCGCTCTACTCCAAGAGCGCACTGGCCTCCTCTGGCGAGATCAACATCCTGATGTGGTCGGACTATCTGCCGCCGGAATTCATTTCCGGGTTCGAGGCCAAGACCGGCATCAAGGTGAATTACACCGGTATCGGTTCGAACGAAGAAATCATCAACAAAATGAAGGCCACGAAAGGTCAGGGGTTTGACATCGTGTCCCCGACCAACAACCGCTCGCTGCAGTGGGGGCCGCTAGAGCTTTTGAAGCCGTTTGACATGAATAAGGTCAATGTCGATGCGGTGAACCCCGCAATGGCAAAGATCGGCACCGACGCGTGGAACTTTGACGGTGCGGGTGTGCACTGGCTGCCGCACATCTGGGGCACCGAAGGCATTGCCTATCGGACCGATAAATGGCTGCCCGCGGGTGACGCGCCGTCTTATGGCGATGTCTGGTCCGAGGAAAACGCAGGCAAGACCATGGGCCGGGCCCATTCGATGATGTTGGGTGCAGGCCTCTACATGGAAGCCTCTGGCGAAATGGAGCCGGGTTCGGTTTGGGCGGCCTACAACGACGAAGACACCATGCGGAAGGTCTGGGGTCAGATCGCCGACTGGTGCATTGAGCGTAAGAATCGCATCAAGCTGATCTGGAACGATGCAGACACCCAGAAAAACGGACTGCTGAACGAGGGTGTTGTTGTGGGTCAGACCTGGGATGGTCCGCCGCTGGCGCTGAAATCCGCAGGCGAGCCTGTGCACTATCAGGCCCCGGTTGAGGGCGCGATGGCGTGGGTTGACGGTATGTCGATGCCGGTTGGTGCCCAGAACGAAGAGCAGGTCTACGCCTTCATCGACTATGCCTACGAAAAAGAGCCGGCAGGCAAAGCCATCGACAGCCACGGCTACAACTCTCCGGTTCTGGAGGCAGACAGCTTCTCTGGTGATGTCTACAAAAAGAACTTTGCCGAAGCCTATCCTGGTGACAGCCTTGCCAACCTGAACCCCTGGCCGGCGGAAGCCCCGTGGTATGCGGACGTGCGGACCGAGTTCGTCAACAAGTTCAAGAGCGCCTGATCTGATCAGCGTGCAGAACTGGCCCCTGCTGTGGTGGGGGCCAGCCACACGCCGCAGGCGTAATTTCAACATATTATCAATCGGATGCAGGTGGCGTCGACCGGTGGGTTTCCACCGGATGTGTCTGTGCACCGAAGGAGAAGCCAAATGAGTGCTGGGGTTGGCGTAGATCTTGAGAACCTCTGGATCCGCTTTGGAGATTTCGTCGCGGTGCGCGACGCGAATGTCAAAATCAACGGGGGCGATTTCTTTTCGTTTCTGGGCCCGTCCGGCTGCGGCAAGACGACAATTCTGCGGGCCGTTTCGGGGTTTCTGGAGCCGAGCGAGGGCAATGTCCTGATCGGCGGAAACAACATGCGCGGGATTGGGCCGAACAAGCGCCCGACAGCGCTGATCTTTCAGAACCTCGCCTTGTTCCCGCTGATGAAAATCTGGGAGAACATCACCTTCTCCATGGAGATCAAGGGGGCCTCTGCCAAGGAACGTCGCAAGCGTGCAGACGAACTTCTGGACATGATCGCGCTGCCGGGGCAGGGCGACAAGCTGCCCTCCGAACTGTCAGGCGGCCAGCGTCAGCGGGTGGCCATCGCCCGCGCGCTCTGTGCGGAGCCGGACGTCTTGTTGCTGGATGAGCCGCTGTCGGCGCTGGATCTCAAGTTGCGTCAGCACATGCGGACCGAACTGCGCGAGATCCAGCAGCGGGTCGGCATTACCTTCATCTACATCACCCACGATCAGGGCGAGGCGCTGACCATGTCCGACAACATCGCGGTGATGAAGGCAGGTGTGATTGACCAGATTGCAGATGGCAAAACCATCTACAACGACCCTGCAACCGCCTTTGCAGCGTCTTTTGTCGGGGAAAACAATGTTTTCCGGGGCAAGGTGCAGCAGGTCATGGGCGACGAGGCCATGATCAGGACCAATCGATCCGGTGATCTGGTGGCGCGGATCTCCTCGGCCAACCGCGGAAAGCTGAAAGTGGGCGATGATGCGATGATGTTCATCCGCCCCGAGGCCTTCTCTCTCGCGCCGCAAGGCGCCACGGGTGATCATTTCGTCACCGCCAAGGTCAACCACGAAGAATTCGAGGGCAATGTCTTCAACATCTTCATGGAAGGTGAAGGCGGTAAGGAGCTCAAGGTCTCCATCCCCAACCTCGGTCAGTCGTTCGAGGATCACACAGGCCAGAACATCACGCTGGAATACGAGACGCAAAATGCCGTTGTCGTGCCTGCTGGTGAACTGGCTGCGGAATGAGAGGGGCCGAACCATGCCTAGTTTCCTGAAGGAATTCTTCAAACGGAACGGCGTCGGCATGGGCAGTGTGATGCTGGGTCTTGTCCTGTTCTGGACGATTGGCCTGATCATTCTGCCACAGCTGTCGATGCTGGACTTTTCGTTCCGGCCCAACCTGCCGCCGCCGGAAATTGGCGGGCCTAAGGATGTCTACACGCTGGAGAACTACAAATACCTGATCTACGGTCCGGAAGGCGGCAGTCAGGATTATAACGCTGTCGATCTTCGGGTTTTCTTTCGAACGCTGGTGGCTGCGGTCTGTGTGACAGTTTTCAACCTGATCCTGTGCTACCCGATCGCCTATTATCTGGCCCAGACCAAGGGCAATCACATCCGTATCTTTGCGCTGATGCTGATCATTCCCTATTGGATCAACGAGATCCTGCGCGCCTTTGCTTTGCGCATCATCTTTGGCGAAACGGGGGTTTTGAACAATCTGCTGGTCGGGATGGGGCTGTTTGACACGCCGTTTGACTTTATCCGCAATGACATCGCGCTTTATGCGGGTCTGGGGTACGCCTACATCCTTCTTATGATCTTCCCGATCTACAATGTGATCGAGAGCCTCGACCGCAACCAGATCGAAGCGGCGCGCGATATGGGGGCCAGCTGGCCGATGATCCACCGCCGCGTGGTGATCCCCTATGCCAAGCCGGGTATTTCGTCGGGGTGCACCATGGTGTTCATGCTGTCGGCCGGCGCATTGGCCGCGCCACAGATCCTGGGCGGGCCGTCGTCCCTGTGGTTCACACAGCTGATTTATCAGCAGTTCAATGACAACTCCGATTGGCCGCAGGGTGCCGCCTATGCAGTGGTTCTGCTGGTCACCTGTATCCTGCTCGTTCTGGCAATCATGCGCCTGTTTAAGGTGAATATGGGAGACATCGGCAAATGAAGAGCTTCTCCTTCCTTCGCTTGAGCGTATGGTTCTACCTGGCGATTTTCTTCGCCTATCTGTTGGGGCCGCTGGTGATCATGTCGGTCACCGCTTTCAACTCGCCAGAGTTTCCGCGGGCGTCGCCTTGGGAATGTCTGACCTTTGAATGGTTCTCTGCCCTGTTTCAGGATGAACGCATTCTGAACGGGATCTGGAACTCCATTCTGGTCGGTGCAGGCACGGTGGTTCTGTCTGTTGCGATGGGGCTGGCCGGAGCGCTGATGCTCACTCAGATCTGGCCGAAACTGCGCGCAACCTATTACACGATCATCATTGCGCCGATTCTCATTCCTGGCGTCGTGCTTGGTATCTCGACCCTTGTGTTCTGGGACCGGATCAACCGGATGTTGGGGCTGGGGGCGGATAGCTTCCTGTCCAATGGCTTGTTCCTGACCATCATTGGTCAGTCCACCTTTATTGCCAGCTACTGCATGCTTGTTCTGGTCGCGCGTTTGCAGCGCTATGACATCGCGCTGACAGAGGCGGCACTGGATCTGGGCGCAACCCATGCGCAGGCATTCCGCAAGGTTCTGCTGCCGTTCATGAAACCGGCAATTGCCTCTGCGGCGGTGCTGGCCTTCCTGGCGAGCTTTGAGAACTACAACACCACCACCTTTACCTTCGGGGAATACCCGACGCTGACAATCGAACTGGCCCAGAAGGTTCGCTATGGCATCACGCCTGCGATTTCGGCTCTGGCCTTTATCATCGTGGTGTTGACGGTGTTTGTCGCGCTCGCAAACGAGGCGAACATTCGTCGCAAGGAGCTGGTCGCAGCTGCGCGCAAGGATGCCACTGTCGAAGAATTGGAAAGTGGCCGTCTGCGGTTGCCGAATTTCTTCAGCTCGAACTGGGCTGCGGTTGCCCTGGTTGTTGTCGCCTGTCTGACCATTGCAACGGTCGGAACCGCAACAGTCTACAGCCCGCAACAGTGTATTGCGGATATTCGCGAGCAAAAGCGGCTTGAGACTGAGGCGCGCATCCAGGAACTGCGCCAACGCCGCGCAGAAGAAGCAGCGCGTCGGGCTGCTGAAGAGGCGGAAAAAGGCGATGATGCCACGGGCGGGACATCAACCGCGCCTGCCACTGGTGGCAACAACTCTGGCTTCGGCAATGTGTTTGATCCCAATGCCCTTGGTGGTGGGTCATCAGATGCAGAAGAGACCGATGACCAGAGCAGCGCACCCAGTTCCGGTGGCGGCAGCTCTGCTTTTGGTGGTGCATTTGACCCCAATGCCCTGTCCGGGGGCGGCTCGGACGGCAACTAAAGCGACAAAGGTAGGGCAGTCAAAACTGTCCTGCCTTTCAAATCACGAACCCCCTGCCCAGAGAAATCCGGGCAGGGGGTTTTTCGTTTCCTGAGCGGGGGGGCTGGCTGTCAGCCCATGCTGACCCTTGCTGCCACGGTCTGGCGAACGGGGGCCTGCACTGTCCCAAACCGCCGCAGTTTATGCCAGCCGGTCAACCGACCTGTCAAAATCCGCCACAGCGAACGGTAGACATTGATGATCAGCAACTGCCGATAGATCAGCCGGTTGAGCAGCAGCAGGAACACCATTCGGCGAGGCGTGGAGGGTTCGGAGCGAACCGCATAATCGGCCATGATCATTTCCAGCAGTGGCAAAGCGAGGAAAATTGACAGAACGATATAGTCCCGTGCGGTAAAGGCATCAAAGCTGGTGCCGTCAAAGCTGGTGATGAAGCGCGCCAGCATCAGAACAAGCAACAGATCGATGATCGGGCCAAGCAGCGGCATGATCACACCAAACAGCACCAGGTCCGTCAGCCCGACAAGCCCGATGGCATGGCCCTTGCGGATCGTCGCACGGTGTTTCCAGGCTGATTGCAGGATGCCAATGGACCAGCGCATGCGCTGTTTCATCAGCGTGCCAACAGATGCGGGTGCCTCTGTGTAGGCATAGGCTTTTTCAGCGGCCCGGACGACATAGCCGGCCTCCAGCAGCGAGATGGTAAGATCCGTGTCCTCCGCCAAGGTCTGGCTGGAATAATAGCCGCATTCACGAACGGCAGCGGTCCGCCATGCCCCAAAAGCACCGGGGACCACCATGATCGCGTTGATCGTCTCATAGGCGCGACGATCGATATTCTGGGCGACGGTGTATTCCAGCTTTTCCAGTTTGGTCAGCAGGTTGTTGGAGTTGCCAACCATGATTTTTCCGGCCACGGCCCCGACCTTTGGGTTGCGAAGCGGTTGCATCAGGCGGCGGATTGCGTCAGGCGCGACGATTGTATCCGCATCAATGGCCACAACATAGTCGGTGGTGACATGGGCAAAGGCCAGGTTTGCGGCCTTCCACTTGCCGCCGTTTGGCTGGCGCAGGATCTGAACCTTTGGATTGTTCAGATAAGTCTTTGAAACCAGGTCATAGGTTGCATCGGTCGAACCGTCATCGACAACCAGAACCGACAGGTTCGGATAATCGGAATCAAGGACGCTGTAGATGGTCTTGAGGATGCTTTTCTCTTCGTTATAGGCGGGAATGACCACTGTCACCGGTGCGGTGAAATCACCGGTGCGATGGCGGAGATCCGAGCGGGACAGGCGTTTTGAGCGGATCGCCAGCACGAACAGCGTCAGTGCCCGCAATACCCCTAGAAGCACGGCAAGCGGGACGATGTAGGAAACCCAGGTTGCGCCACTGCCAACCCCGCTGAAGGCAAGGGATTCAAAAGATTCCAGTTGGCTGACCTGGCGGGTTTCGTAGGGTGTGCCAAAGCTTACCATTGCCTCTTTCAGAGAAATGAACTCGTAGCCGCGCGCCTTCAACTCCGGAATGAGCAGTGCCAGAGCAGCGACAGTGTTGCTGCGTTCACCGCCGCCATCATGCAAAAGCAAGACCTGACCGGAACCGTCCAGCTGTTCGATTGTGTAATCGACCAGCTCCCGAGGGCTGAGGTCACGCCAATCCGGCGGCACGATGTCGGCGCCCAGCAGATGGTAACGCTGATCGATAACGGTCTTCAGGCGGCGGGCCATCTCTCCCTCAAGCGGGCCGGGACCACGCATGTATGGCGCACGGAACACAACAGGAGTCTTCCCGGTGAGCCAGGAAAACATCCGCGACTGCAAGGCCAGCTCCACCTGAACCCGGTTCGGTGATGACCGATCCAGCTGCGGGTGGGAAAAGGTGTGCAGGCCAAAGTCATAGTCGTTCTGTGCCATCGCATTCACGACCGACTTATGCTCAAACATCTGGTTGCCGATCATGAAGAAGGTCGCAGGAACCTCTGCATCCGCCAGGATATCCAGAACGTCCTGGGTGTGCTCTTTGGTGGGGCCATCGTCAAAGGTCAGCAGAATGCTTTTGTCCGGAAGGGCGCCGTAGCGCTGGCCAATCACCGGGGTCGGCAACGGATCGGTAATCGCCTCTGTCACGCGCAGGGTTTCAGGGTCGCGGCTGACAGTGCGACGCCCCGGAACCTCTGTCTGGTCGAACCGGATAAACGCGCCTTCACCGCGGTAGGAGACAAAGCTGCCGAGGTCGATTTCCTTCAGCGATGCAAAGGCGTCCTCAGACAGGATGTCTGCATTCGAGAGCAGCGGCCAGATGGACGGGTCTTCCTGCCCAAGGCCCCAGATCGCGACACCATCGATGTTGGCTTCGGACACAGACAACAGTTGGCTGTAGTGGCTGACCGCATCAAGGTACCAGATCATGTTCCGCTCACCCGCGCTGTCCATATAGGAGATCAGCCCGTGCCCTTTTTCTGGCGAGTAGCCGGCGAAGGCGCGGTATTGATCGGCCTGAGACATGGCGTCTGCGTAGCTGATGAACTCCGGCACCGGTTCTGCCGTGCTCCAGTGAACGCCACCGGATGCAAGGCCAACAACCAGCTTTTCGGAGGGGATGATATCCTGTGCACGCACCAGCGTTTCTTCGAACCAGTCCAGTGGCGCAGGGGATTCCTCATAAATGCTGAGACGGAAGCTGTTTTGAACAATGGGAAGGATCACGCGGTCTGGCAGTTCCGCGCTATATGCCAGGGCTTCGATCTGGTCCGGGGCGACGACGACGCAGTTTTCCAATCCCTTTTGGGTAAAACTGGTCTGCACGCTTTCGATCTCTCCCAGCGCCTTGCGCAGGTTCTCGACTTCGAGCCGACGCACATCAAAGCAAAGGCCGGACCAACCTTCGGTCACAGCCAGATCTGCCGTCTTGGCCCATAGATCCGGGTTCTGCCCTTCCAGAACGTCCGCCTGTACGTGGATCAACGGCTGGATCGGATGGCCACCAAAGGGGTTGTTGCGCACAATGTACGGAACGCTCTCACCAGTGTGGCCCGACTGCAGCCAATCGATGCCGTTTTCGCTCAGCATCAGCCATTCGGGAACATAGGTATTGATGGTGTCGCAGGTACGGCTGATCGCGTTGGACACATCCTCAAGGTTGGCCGCGACAAAGGCGTAGACCTGCGAGGGGTTGCCGCTGGCGGTGCGTGCAGCCATTCCATCACCAGTGCATGCCGCCGCCATTTCGGTCGGTGTGGTGGCGTGTTGGTGAAGCTGATTGTGACCCAGATGGTCGTGGCCACTGTCGCCATGCAGGCTGTCGTTTTGCGGCAGGAAACGGCGCAAGTCCTGTGAGGCGACTGTTTTTGCAGGGCTTTCCTGAAACAGCGTGCGTGCAAAGTTGAACTCGGTAATCACATTCTTGGTGACGGCGAAGATCATCGCGAGCGCGAGAGCAACCAGCAGAACAAAGATCAACACAGCCAGCAGAGGACGGGCAGGACCATCTGCTTTAAAGATTTGCCGCTGCGGATCCGTGGAGTTTGACATCTCGGCTGGGAGAATCTCAGTCGGGAATGTCTTGAAACGACGCGGTTTGGGCGCTGCGCGCTTTGCACTGCGTTTGGTGGGCCCTGGCGCCGGCCGGTTTTTGATCGTCGTAGTCATCACTTGCCAACCCGTTGAAAAAACGTGGTAATCAGTCGTTCACAGTTGGGGGGCAGGCGATTTTCGCCATCAAGTGAGGTCAGAACTTTTCGATTCCGCCATCACTCGTTAAGTTTTTAACAAAACCTTAAGGGTATTTCAAGGTGGGCACCGGTTTGTTGAGAGTTTAGGTTAACACCAGCCGGAACCGGAACATTGGACAGGGTCGATGCCGTTGAAACGTCGTGAATTTCTGGGTTTGGCTACCTCTGGCCTGATGAGCGCGGCATATCCGTCGTTGGCTCAGACGTCGCGCGTGGAGGGGATCCGGGCCTTTTCCGTGCTGCTGACCGGTGTGCATCCCTCGCTGCCAGAAAATGCGCTTGGCTCGTTGATTTTTGCGTTTTTGTCCCAAGGGGTCGCCGTCTCAGTCGAGGTGGATTTCGAGGCCTTTGCGAAACATACGCCGGACGCATTGCACCCGACTTTGGCGATGTTGAATGAAACGTCGGCGCGAAACAGGACCTTTGTCGAGATTGTCCCGGCCATGCCCGGCTTGCTGGGGCAGACAGGGTATTTCAAGGCGCGGCACTTGTGGCGGGTTCGTAATCAGATCAACCAATTGCTGCCCGGTGCCCTGAGCGAAGCAACCCAGACAGCACATTTTTCGACCGTCTCAACCGGTCTATTGGATGCCGACCTGCGGCAGGACGGGCTGCGCACTGGTGGCTGCACGACTGTAATTTACGACGCAGTCGATAGCCCCGAACAGGAGGCGCTGCTGGGGCCTGCAGCGGTCTTGATGGTTCCGCTCAAAGCGCGGCTGGATCTGGCGGATGCGGTTCAGCAGATGACGCCGACACTGTTTGACAGGCTAGGGGACGGCACGGCCTTGGCCATCAATGTCCAGGAGCTGCCGATCAATCCGGCCCGGGCCTATGAAATCGGCCAGCGGGTTGCCGCATCGGTTAATCGGGCGCGGTTGTCCAGCTATCTGCTGTCAGTGTTGCCGCGGGAGATTTACAAACGTTGTTGTGCCTTCCTGCCCAATCATTCCCGCCATTTCGTCCTTTTGCCTGAGGTGCCGGATGATCGAGCCTCTTATGACCGAATGCTTGGACAGGCGCGGGCTCTTCTTGATGTGGACTGCGTCACCCTCGTCAGCGGGGGCGGCACCGGAACGGACGGCGCGCTCTGGGTCCGGACGCGAGACGGCGAAACCCATCGGTTGGGGGCGCCGGGCATTGCGCCCGATGGCGTGCCGGTTGAGGGGCCGCTTTTTCTGGCGGACGAGGTTGCCCCGCAACGGGGGGACATCCGCCACCCGGACGCTGTGTTTCTGCACCGGGCCGAAGCGGCGGGCAAAGTCGCTTCAAAGGTGCCGCCATCAAACGGGATTTGCCTGAACTATCCCGTGACAATCGTGGATCCGGCCCATGAGTTGTTTCTGCAGGCGCGTCAGGCGCTCAGCCAGTCGACGCTTGCTTCAGAAAAGGTGCGTTTTGATGACGGGCTGACGGCAGATGCGGAACTGGCCTATTCGTATCTTGAGCAGGCAGAGATGTCGGCCACTGGGCTCGCGCTCACTGTGCGCAAGCAGATCAACGGCAAGTCGTTCAACAATGCCGAAATCACAATGTGGGATGTGGGCAGCCTGATACTGGGGCTTCTGGCTGCGGCTGACCTGGGACTTGTACCAGAACGTGAAGCCTATGCCCGTATCCGCAAAATCATGCGCAGCTTGCCGGTTATCCAGGACGGAGACCATGCCTATCCCCCGACGCTGATCAATGTGCGGGATGCCTCGATTGAACGGGACGGGTTTGATGCATGCGACTTTGGGCGCCTCAGCAGTGCGGTCACGCGTGCCGCACAACGCCCTGACCTGGCCGAGGCGGCAAGCCAGTTGATCGGGAAATGGAAGGTTGGAGGCCTCATTCAGGATGGCGCCCTGATCAACATCTTGCAGACCCGGACACAGTCTTCCTACCTGTCGCATTGCGCCCACTACATGGCGCGGGTGCTGCCAATGCTTGGCTATGCCGAGATGCGTTCGCCTTATCGAGAGGCTTTTGTGGGCGAAACGCTTGCAGATCGAACTGTGAGCCTGCTGTATGCGGTGGATCAGATCGGGATTTTACCAACAGAACCGTTGCTGCTTGAATACGTCGAGTTGGGGCCCTCTGCAGAATGCTCTGTTTTGAGTGACGTTTTCTTGGGCGCGATGAAGCACCATTTTGACGAAACAGGCCAAATCCTCGCCCCGTCAGAAACTCCGATCGATACGGCCCCCTGGTTTGTCTACCAGGGCTTCGATCTGGGGCATGCGACCCGCTGGAATGTCAGCTATCGCCGGGGTCGTGAGGTGTTTTTCGACCCGGTCGAGAGCAGTGAGTTTGGCATCTATTCAACCAAGGCGGCATATCTCTGGTATGCCGTGCGCCCCTGTGCCTACACCAGACAGATGCTTCAGCTGGCGCAAAACCGTGCCCGCATAGAGGGGTTTGGAATGAGCAGCGGGCTGTTTCTGGATGGCTATGGTCAGATGCAAAACCATGCTGACCTGAACACAAATGGCATCGTTTTGCAGGCTCTCGCCCATATCAAACGCCGGTCGTGACGCGCCGATCACTGTCAGATTATGTGCCCAACCCGCAGGGCGGGCTGGGCTGTGCTGCATGATATCATGGGGTCCGGTGACGGGTGTGATTAGCCGACGGGACCAAATACCTGACAGCCGCTTTCAGAAATCTCGCCACGGGTAACAGGATAACCTCGACGTGGGTTCATTCGGATGGGCTGCATTCCGGTAAGCCGATACATGCACTGCTCGGTCTCGCGAACGCTGCTGTTTTTGCCGCCGATATAGATGTCGAGCCAAGGCCGCCCGTTCTTGCCTGTGTAGCAGGGGCCGTTTTGGGGCTGATATCCATCCCCGCAGACATCTTCGACGATGGCGTATTTGCGCAGCCGTTCAATGTAAAAACGGGTGCCGGGGGGGAAATCCAGCGTTTGGTGACCGCCGCGGATCGCATGGCCCACGGCAATTGTGATCGGATCGTTGTATGTTCCGGTGCCGCCGGCCTGTTGGCGCAGAACGGGGCGGGCGATTGCTGCGCTTCCCGGTGGTGTGTTGTCCCAGTAACTGTAGCCGGTCAGGTAGCCTTCGAAACGGACTTCCGTGCCTTGCTTCACATAGCGTTTCAGCTGGGCTTTCATGTTGTTGTTGATGCTTTGAGCGGGCAACATACCTGCGCAGATGCCTGTGATAGCCAGGGCCGCAGCAGCAATGGTGGATTTGCGGATCAGTGAGTTTTGGATCTTCGACATGCTCAATTCCTTGTCGAGGGCAGCCTCGGGTTGGGGGGCTGACAGCGGGTCAGCGCGCCGTGGACAGGACAGATCCGGACCGGAGCAGACCGGCATTCGGATCAGTTGGTTCAAAAGGCCCTGTCAGGCGTCTTATCGCTCTCATCTACGGTTGTTCAGGACGCCCCCCGGGAGCATGTGTCCTGCCATCAAAAGGATCTCCGGCCGCTGACCCCTCCGATTGGGGAAAAGCGGGTACACCATGTGCGGGGCCTGACACAAAGCACAGCAGCGTGTCTGGGCAGAAATTCACCCAGCTATCGGCGGAAATCCGTCAGTTTGGTTTTGCGTGAGAGCTTGATTTTTTGGTCAAACTTATTGTGCGATATTCGAACATCGTCGCCGTCGTCGGCGAAGGGCGACAAAGATGTCTGCCCCGGCGGCACGGTTGGCAGCCTTCGTGGCCCATAAGAAAATCGCAGCCTGAAACCATCCGCCTTTGCGAACGGGTGTATGTAGCAACGCACATGCCTGTACGAAATCAGCGCCACCAAGGGGCGCAGCCCCGTTCAGAGGGTGGGTTAATTTTTTGTATCGTTCACAATGCGCTGATGCAGCGTCCTGTGGCCAACCTATGGCTGGATTACGCGAAATCCCGCGCCTGCAATGGCGAGAACAAGAACTGTTCGACGGCGTCATTCCCACCTCCTGGTTGCGGGTGTATTGCCAGTGAAGCACCCGTTTTTGGGGGCAATCTCACTGCTCGATGCGGAGAGGTTAGGCTGACAAATCTTAAACCACGTTAAAATGGAGCGATTCGGATCACTCATAATGAGAGCAATTTGATTCAACGGCAGGTTACCGCCGACAGTTTTACGTCTTTTGGGGTGTTTGTTTGCGAGGCAGAAACATCAGTTGCGCCCTTGGTGGCGACTGCTGCGGTTTCCTAGTCAAACGAATCGAAAATTGCCCGTTCGGTGCCGAATCCCTACACGCTCAGAGTGTTTGAACCACGCCGCTACATCTGAGCATCACGCCTAACGGCCGTAGATACGCCGAAAGGAGCAGAAAACCGCCAACCCGGACATCAAATAGGGTTAGATGTGATCTTAGGCTTTGATTTTTGGGGATTTTTTTACTGGTGCTGCTGGAGAGAATTGAACTCTCGACCTCTCCCTTACCAAGGGAGTGCTCTACCTCTGAGCTACAGCAGCGCCGGTGAAGGGGCTTTTAGGGGGAAACTCTCGGGGGTGCAAGAGCATTCTGGACGGTTTTTTCACTCTCCGGTACAGAAGATCTATGGCAGAGAAGAAAACAGCAAAAAACAAAGGGTCTGCGCAGACGCGGGAAGACCGGTTGAAGGCCGCATTGAAGGCGAATATGGCCCGCCGCAAGGCGCAGGCCAAGGCGCGTGCGGTCAGTGACGACAGCGATTCCCCCGCAACAAGCAGTTCCAAGGAGTAAAGAGCAGATGGATTCGATTTTGGTGACGGGGAATGGCCCCCTCAAGGGACAAATTCCGATTGCAGGGGCCAAGAACGCCTGCCTTACCCTCATGCCGGCGACCTTGCTGAGTGAGGAACCGCTGACGCTGACCAATGCGCCGCGTCTGAGCGATATCAAAACAATGACGCTGCTGCTGCAATCGCTGGGTGCCGAGGTCTCCAGCTTGCAGGACGGTCAGGTGCTGGCCTTGTCGAGCCACAACCTCACCAGCCATGTTGCCGATTATGACATCGTCCGCAAAATGCGTGCGTCCAACCTGGTGTTGGGGCCGATGCTGGCGCGGCTCGGGCAGGCCGTTGTCTCGTTGCCGGGCGGCTGTGCCATTGGTGCGCGACCGATGGATCTGCATATCCACGGGCTGGAAGCCCTGGGCGCGGAAATCGAACTGAAAGATGGCTATCTGCACGCCAAGGCGCCGAACGGGTTGAAAGGGGCAGTTGTCGAACTGAGCTTTGCTTCGGTCGGCGCCACCGAGAACATCATGATGGCGGCAACGCTTGCCAAGGGGACCACCGTCATCAAAAACGCGGCGCGCGAGCCTGAGATCGTCGATCTTGCGGATTGCCTGCGCAAGATGGGGGCGCAGATCGAAGGTGACGGTTCGCCCGATATCACCATTCAGGGCGTTGACCGACTGCATGGTGCAACGCATCAGGTGGTAACTGACCGGATCGAACTGGGAACCTATATGTTGGCGCCTGCGATTTGCGGTGGTGAAGTGGAGCTGCTTGGCGGTCGTCGCAGCCTGCTTGAGAGCTTCTGTGCGAAGCTGGAAGCCGCCGGGGTCGAGATCATCGAAAACGACAATAGCCTGACAGTGCGCCGAGGTGACAATCGGGTGAAGGCAGTCGATGTGGTGACAGAGCCGTTCCCAGGTTTTCCGACAGACCTGCAGGCGCAGATGATGGCGCTGATGTGCACGGCGGAAGGCACCTCGGTTCTGGAAGAAAAGATCTTCGAGAATCGCTTTATGCACGCGCCGGAACTGGTGCGCATGGGGGCTCAGATCGAAGTGCATGGCGGCCATGCGACCGTAACGGGCGTCGAAAAGCTGAAAGGCGCGCCAGTCATGGCGACGGATCTGCGGGCGTCGGTGTCCTTGATCCTTGCTGGTCTTGCTGCTGAGGGGCAGACCAAGGTGAGCCGTGTCTACCACCTTGATCGCGGCTACGAGCATGTGGTGCGCAAGCTGTCCGCAGTTGGCGCAAAGATTGAGCGCATCAAGGAGGAATGATGGCAGACGCACGCTTTGATGACGGGCGCGAGGCGCCTTTGAACCTTGGTGCTTTTGAGGTGGATGACCTGCAGGTCATCGCCTCGCTTGCACAGGATGCCGTTTTCCCGGTGACAGAAATCACCTGGCGCCCGTCTGAGCGGCGATTTGCCATCCTTCTCAATAGGTTCCGCTGGGAGGATAAAACCGCAGCGGAACGGCGTGGTCGGCCCTATGAACGGGTTCAATGCGTGCTTGTGGTGGATCAAGTGCTGGGTGTTGCCTCGCAGGGGATTAATCGCAAGGATCGCGACCTCGTGCTGTCCCTTCTGTCGGTCACGTTTGAACCTGGCGACGATGGTGAAGGCCATGTTCTGCTCACCCTTGCAGGTGACGGGGCAATCCGCCTTCATGTTGAGGCGCTTGAGGTGACGTTGCGGGATGTGACACGCCCTTACAAGGCCCCTTCTGGGGCTGCGCCCGACCACGGCGCATAACACCTCATGCTCCCATGTGCGGCATGGGGGCATCGCACGTCATACGGCTTGAGACTGCGCGGCTTGCCCTATATTGCAGGCGCAAAGGAGAGCCGAATGCCACAGTTTCTCAATACCGCTGATGCCGATTTCGAACAGGCCTTTACCGCCCTTCTCGGGGCAAAGCGCGAAGACAGTCCCGATGTCGATGCTATCGTTGCGGACATCATTGCGGATGTGCGCGCCCGCGGTGATGCCGCGCTTGTTGAACTGACCGAAAAATTCGACCGGATGAGCCTGACGGCGGACCGGTTGCAGATCTCCGAAGCTGAGATTGATGCCGCAATCGAAAACGTCTCAGCAGAAGAGCGCGCGGCGCTGGAGCTGGCGGCGGAACGGATCCGGGCCTACCACGCGCGGCAGATGCCGGCGGATGATGAATGGCAGGATGACACCGGCGCGACCCTGGGCTGGCGTTGGTCTGCTGTTTCGGCGGCAGGGCTTTATGTGCCGGGCGGGCTGGCGAGCTATCCGTCTTCTGTTCTGATGAACGCGATTCCGGCCAAGGTTGCCGGAGTTGAACGGCTGGCAATGGTGGTCCCGACCCCAGATGGCCAGGTCAATCCGCTGGTGTTGTTGGCCGCGCGTCTTTCAGGTGTGGACGAGGTTTATCGTGTTGGTGGAGCGCAGGCAGTCGCCGCGTTGGCCTACGGCACCGAAACCATTGCGCCCGTCGACAAGATCACCGGTCCCGGCAACGCATTTGTTGCGGCGGCGAAACGCCGGGTGTTCGGCAAGGTCGGCATCGACATGATTGCAGGCCCCTCCGAAATTCTGGTGATCGCTGACAAGGACAACGACCCGGATTGGATCGCTCTGGACCTGCTGAGCCAGGCCGAACACGACGAAAGCGCGCAATCTATCCTGATCACCGATGATGAGGGGTTCGGTCGATCTGTTGCCGATGCGGTTGACGCACGTCTGCAGATGCTGGAGCGCAGCGCGATCGCCGGGCCGAGCTGGCGCGATTTCGGCGCCATCATCACCGTGCAGGATCTGGACGAGGCGGCAGAGCTGTCTAACCGCATCGCCCCCGAACACCTGGAGCTATGCGTCGCGGATCCTCGCGCCCTGAGTGAAAAGACCATTCATGCAGGCGCGATTTTTCTCGGCCAGTACACTCCCGAAGCAATCGGGGACTACATTGGTGGTCCGAACCACGTTTTGCCGACGGCCCGGTCTGCGCGGTTTTCCTCCGGCTTGTCGGTAATGGATTTCCTCAAACGCACCACATTGAGCCAAATCACGCCGGATGCTTTGCGGGCCATCGGTCCGGCAGCAGAGACCCTTGCCAAGAGCGAAAGCCTGCAAGCCCATGGGCTGTCCATTCGGGCGCGGCTTGATCGTCTCAACCGGTGATTGGCTGACACGGCGCGCAATTCGGGGTGGGGCGTTCTGCGCACCGCCCCTTTTTCTTTTCGTCCCGATGGTGGCTGCACCGCATCGTGAGGGAACTTCGCGCTGCTGCTCATTGCCGTTGTCACAGGGTTCGGCTACTCAGGTATCAATGTGACCTGCGCATAGAGACCTGACCCATGAGCCGCATCAGCCAAATCGAATTGGACGACCGTAATCTGCCTCCGCCGACGCCAGAGATTGAGCAGGAGCGCCGCGTCGCCATTTTCGATTTGATCGAAGACAACAGCTTTTCCTTGCCAGCCCGAGACGAGCGCGCAGTGCCGGATGGGCCATATCACCTGGCGCTGGCGATCCGTGATAAGCGTTTGGTTTTCGACGTCTCCTCCGAGAGCGGCGACAAAGCGGCAGAATTCCACCTTTCTCTGTCCCCGTTTCGGCAGGTGGTGAAGGACTATTACCAGATCTGCGAGAGCTACTTTACTGCGGTCAAGACGCTGCCCCCTAGCCAGATCGAGACCATCGATATGGCCCGTCGCGGGATCCACAACGAAGGCAGCCGGGTGCTTCAGGAGCGGCTGGAGGGCAAGGCGGAGATCGATACTGATACCGCTCGCCGGCTCTTCACACTGATCTGCGTTCTGCACTTCGGAGGTTAAGGCGTGAGCGAGTTGCCGCAGTCGATCCTGTTCTGCTGTGACCACAACGCGGTCCGGTCCCCTATGGCAGAGGGGATCATGAAACAATTCTACGGCTCAGGCACCTATGTGCAGTCCGTCGGCGTCAAGAACGACATGGAGATCGACGGCTTTTGCATCGCGGTCTGCCAAGAGATTGGTGTGGAGCTGTCACGTCATCGTTCGCGGTCGTTTGACGAGATGGAACAATGGGGGGACGATCTGTCGTCCTTTGATCTGGTGGTGGCGCTGTCCCCTGCCAGTCAGCGTCGAGCGCTGGAACTGACCCGTTTTTTTCATCTCGATGTCGAATATTGGCCAATTATGGACCCAACTGGACTGGGGGAAACCCGTGAAGCCAAGCTAGACAGCTACAGGCAAACCCGATCCCAGATCATCCAGCGCCTGACAGAGCGCTGGGGAAACCCGTTGGAGACAAAATGAACAGCACGATTACTCGCTACTTTGAGGCGTTCAACGCAAAAGATACTGATGCCATGCTGGCCTGCCTGTCCGATGATGTGGCTCACCACGTGAACGAGGGCAAAATCCGTGTCGGCAAGGCGCTGTTCGCAGAGTTTTGCGCGCACATGAGCCGCTGCTACGATGAGAACCTCACCGATATGGTGATCTTCGCCAACGAAGAGGGCACCCGTGCCGCTGCCGAATACATCGTGAATGGCGTCTATCTTGAAACCGATGCAGGCCTGCCAGAGGCGCGCAAGCAGACGTACCGTTTGCCGGCTGGGTCGTTCTTTGACCTGGAGGATGGCAAGATCACGCGGGTGACAACCTATTACAATCTCGCGGATTGGACGGCGCAGGTTTCTGCCTGATGGGGCTGCGGCTGGATGTTCTGCGGGGCGAAGACCTGGCTAGGGCGATTGATGATGTTGCGCGTCTGCGCATCGCCGTGTTCCGGGACTGGCCTTATCTTTACGATGGCGACCTGAGCTATGAACGGAGCTATCTGCAAAGTTATCTGGAGAGCGAACGCTCTGTGGTGGTTGGTGCTTTTGATGGCGATGAGCTGGTTGGTGCCTCGACAGGGGCCCCCCTTGCCGATCATGCCGAGGATTTTGCTTCTGCGTTCAAAGGTGCAGGTCTCGCGTTGGAGGACGTGTTTTATTGCGCTGAATCGGTTCTGCTGCCCCAGTATCGCGGGCAGGGGCTTGGACATTGGTTCTTCGATCTGCGCGAGGCCCACGCGAAGGAACTGGATTTTGCCGTGTCCGCATTCTGTAGCGTCCAGCGCCCTGACGACCATCCGGCCAAACCGCAGAATTACCGCGATCTGCATGATTTCTGGCGCAAGCGCGGGTATCAGCCCATGCCGGGCGTGGTGGCCAGTTTTTCCTGGCGCGACGTCGGGGATACGGAAGAAACCCGCAAGCCTCTGCAGTTTTGGTCACGGAACTTGACCTAAGCCAAGGTTTGCGACCCGATTGTCATATTTGCCCGCACTCAACGCATAGGATTCTTTGATGAAAGTCGCTGCTGCAGCCTACCCTCTTGATTGGTTCGATGACTGGTCCGCCTATGAGGCGAAAATCACACGCTGGGTGAAGGATGCGGCAGACAACGGCGCGAACCTGTTGGTGTTCCCGGAATATGCCGCGATGGAGCTGTCGACATTGGACGGGGCTGACGTCGCCGGGGATCTGGAACAGTCCCTGCACGCGGTTTCCCGCCGCATGCCGGATGTGGATGCACTTCATCTGAAGCTGGCGGCTGAGTTTGGCGTTCACATCCTCGGTGCATCTGCACCGGTTTTTGACGGTGGCACCCGTCCTGTTAACCGCGCAACACTTTATGCCCCGAATGGGCAGAAGGGCTTTCAGGACAAACAGATCATGACGATGTTCGAGCGCGACCCCTGGGATGTGACAGGGGGATGTCCGCTCAAAGTGTTTGATACTGAATTGGGAAAAATCGGCATCCTGATCTGTTATGACAGTGAATTCCCGCTGCTGGGCCGAGCATTGGCCGATGTCGATATCCTGCTTGTCCCCTCCTGTACGGAGGCGCTTGCTGGATATTGGCGGGTGCGTATCGGAGCCATGGCGCGCGCGCTTGAAAACCAGTGCGTTTCCGTCATGTCCTCTATCGTTGGCCCAGCGGAATGGTCAGAGGCAGTTGACCAGAATACCGGCATGGGGGGCATCTTTGGTCCTCCGGACACGGGCTTTCCGGCGACCGGTGTGCTGGCTGAAGGACAGCTGAACGAACCGGGCTGGACCTATGCTGATGTGGACCTTGAGGCCATTGCCCATGTGCGTCGGGATGGCATCGTTCGCAACCGGAGCCATTGGCAAGAACGCCCCGAACCGGGGAAAACCGTCACAATATGTCCCATGCGGTGATTGCGCCCTTGAAAATCAGGGAAAAAGCGCTCATTTAAGCCCACGTCCCGCAGACTCGCGGGAAACCATCATTATGGAGATAACATGGCCAAGGAAGATACGCTCGAATTTCCCGGTGTCGTGAAGGAACTCCTGCCCAATGCGACGTTTCGGGTCGAGCTGGAAAACGGCCATGAGATCATCGCACACACGGCAGGCAAGATGCGCAAAAACCGCATCCGCGTTCTGGCTGGCGACAAGGTTCAGGTCGAGATGACACCCTACGATCTGACCAAGGGACGGATCAACTACCGCTTCAAGTAAGCAAAGAGATCCTTCATACGATCAAAGCCCGGCCATCCCGCCGGGCTTTTGTTTTGCGCATCTGTTGCCTCTGGCGGTGTTGGGCTTCCCCAGATCCGGAAGAGCCAGTAAGACAGGCCAGACCTGCGCTGTGCCTGAGACGCTTGCAGAAAACACCATATGACCGAGAGGGACGGAAATGGCATTCATTCTGGGATCTGGCAGCCCCCGTCGGCTGGAATTGCTGGCTCAGCTGGGAATTGCCCCGGATGCGGTGTGTCCACCGGACATCGACGAAACCCCAAAGAGGGGTGAGCAGCCGCGCCTGTACTGTGCCCGGATTGCGCGGGAAAAGGCCGAAGCAATCGCCGCAGAGCTGGATGATCTGGTGCTTTGCGCGGATACCACCGTCGCCCTGGGGCGCCGCATCATGGGTAAACCCGCGGACGCTGGTGAGGCGGCAGAGTTTCTGCTTGCCCTGTCTGGGCGCCGTCATCAGGTGATTACGTCTGTTGCGGTGCGGCGCGGTGATCGCCTCTGGACCCGTGACGTTGTCAGCGCTGTTAAAATGAAGCGGCTGTCGGATGAAGAACTCAATGCCTATCTCGCGACTGGCGATTGGCAGGGCAAGGCAGGGGCCTATGCCATTCAGGGGCCTGCCGGGGCGCTGATTCCGTGGATCAACGGATCTTTCACCGGAATTGTTGGCCTGCCGCTGGCCGAAACCGCCACATTGCTGCGCGCAGCAGGCTGGACACAGAACAAGGAGACTGCCGCATGAAGGGCCGTACGATCATTCTCGACCATATTGAAGGCCGGGAAGCCGCCGCACTCGTTGTTGATGGGGTTCTTGAGGATTTCCTGATCGACAGCGATGCGCCAACTCCCGGCACGATCTATCGCGCCAAGGCGGATCGTCCGGTAAAAGGGCAGGGGGGCATGTTTCTCACCACACCGGACGGCCCCGCCTTTTTGCGTCAGGTCAAGGGTCTGGCGCCCGGTCAGGAGCTTCTGGTCCAGCTGACAGGCTACGCCGATACGGGCAAGGCGCTGCCCGTGACGCAAAAGCTCCTCTTCAAAAGTCGCTATGCGATTGTCACACCAGAGGCGCCGGGGCTCAATATTTCCCGCTCGATCCGCGACGAAGACGAACGTGATCGGCTCCTGGAAATCGCCCACGGCACAATGGGCGATAGCAGCTACGGGCTCATCCTGCGTTCAGCCTGTGACGGTGCCGACGCAGAAGATATCGAGGAAGACATTCTCGCGATGCTCGCGCTTGCGGATCAGGTGCTGCACGACGAAGGTTCAGGCCCCGAAGTCCTGGCAGAAGGCGATACTCCGCATCTGCTGGCGTGGCGCGATTGGACCGATCCTGCAGATGTGGAACGGAAACCGGGCGGCTTTGAACACCACGGTGTTCTGGAGACGCTTGATCAGGTGAAGACGATTCGCGAGCCGCTGAGCGGCGGGGCGTTCCTGTTTATCGAGCCGACCCGTGCCCTGGTGGCTGTCGACGTTAACACCGGTTCGGATACTTCTCTCGCTGCGGGCACCAAGGCAAACATGGCCTGCGCCAAGGGGCTGGCCCGTGCGCTGCGGCTGCGGGGGCTGGGGGGCCAGATCGTGATCGATCTTGCTCCGATGCCGAAAAAGGATCGCCGCGCCTTCGAATCCGCACTGCGCGCCAGTTTCCGCACCGACAGCGAAGAGACCACGTTGGTTGGCTGGACCAACCTTGGTCACTTTGAATTGCAGCGCAAACGGGGCCGGGTTCCCTTGTCTGAGGTGCTGTCATGAGCTGCCCGATCTGTGGAGAAGAAACCAGAAGGGAATACCGCCCCTTCTGTTCTCGCCGCTGCGCTGATGTTGATCTCGCAAAATGGCTGAATGGCGCTTATGCCACCCCCAGCACCGACCCCGAAGACATTGAAATCGCTCTGGAAGAAGCAGAAAAAGCGCAAGAAACCAAACATTAGCGAATTTCTTTGAAAAAGCCTCTGGACACCGCCACCCCCACGTCATAGAAGGCCCTCACCCAAGGCAAACAGCCTTCCCGTGCCCGGGTAGCTCAGGGGTAGAGCAGTGGATTGAAAATCCTCGTGTCGGTGGTTCGATTCCGCCCCCGGGCACCATTTTACCTAGAGTGAAAAAAATGTGATGCAGCGCCGATTGGCTTGCTGCATTTTTTGTTTTTGCCCCTATGTCTGATCACAGCGGTGGGCAATCGCCGGGTTCTGGCAGATCGGGGGGCATGTGCAGCGGGCAGGGGGAGATAGTGGTAGCTTGGGTGACTTGAACGGCGGGTCAGTGGGCGTTGGTGTTTTGGGTCCAGTGCTTTTTCTTGACGACATTCGCGACGGTCAGGTCTGGCTCAGCGCTCTTGTTTTGACGCGCGACGATGGTGATCTTGCGCCTTTGATTTGCGATGATGGGGCGGCGCATCCCTTTCGGGAACTGGCTTGCGAAGCGGGCTGGCGGGTGATGCGGGCGAGGTTTCGGGGGGAGGCCAGAAGCACGATCCGCTACAGTGCACTGGGAACGACATATGAGCTGGCCGGAGCGTTTGGTGGCAATCTGAATATCGCATTCGCGTCCTGCAATGGAGAGGAACACGGAGATCTTGACCGTGATCCGGAAGAGCGAAATGTCATGTGGGCCCGCCTGTTGCGAGAGCATAAGGTACGCCCATTTCATCTCTTGCTGCATGGGGGAGACCAGATCTATGCAGATGAGGTCACACAGGGCCACCCGCTGAGCGAGGACTGGCCAGACCACCTGCCCAAAGATCCCTCCCGCGAGGGCCTTGAGGATCTGCGGGCGCATTTGAGACGGGGGTTCTTTGAGCGCTATGTCTCATTCTTTCTCGGCTGTCCTGACATGCTGGCGCTTGCCGCGACGGTGCCATCCCTGTGCCAATGGGACGACCACGACATTTGTGACGGGTGGGGGTCGCTGCGCAGATCAAGGACCTATTCTCCGATCGGCCAGACCCTTTTTGACGTGGCGCGTGAGGCCGCTCTTTTGTTTCAACATGCCTGTGTGGACGGGGATCTGCCGGGGCGGTTTCATGACCCGGAAGGGTTGAGCCTGAGCTGGAGGATTGACCTGCCGGATCTGAGGATCGTGGCGCCTGATCTGCGCTCTGAGCGAACACGCAGGCAGGTTATGGGACGCATTGGCTGGGAGATGATGGACGACCTGCTGAATGCAACGCCAACGCGACGGCTGATCGTGGTGTCGTCGGTGCCCCTGTTGGGGCCACGGTTGTCCATTCTGGAGGCCGTGATGGTAGCAATTCCGCAGATGCAGAAATACGAGGATGATCTCCGGGATCAATGGCAAAGCAGAGCGCACCGGAGCGAATGGCGTCGGATGCTGGACCTGCTGCGCGGTATCTCAGAGCTGGGGCAAACCGATATCACCATCGTGTCGGGAGAGATCCATCTGGCGGCACGCGGCACCATGCCTTTGGGGCAGGGGCGTGTCCTGCATCAGCTGATCGCTTCGGGTGTTGCACATCGCGCGCCTCCGAATGCCTGGGCGCGGGTTCTGGGCTGGCTTGCCGTCTTGGGGGACAGCCCGCTGAGCGGTGCGCCGATCCGGATGCAGCGCCTGCCGGGTCAGAGAAGGCGTTACGTGGCAGAGCGCAACACCCTGACGCTTCGCCGGGTCGACGGTGAGTGGGGCGCAATCTGGGACCTGGAGCAGTCCGGCCAGACAGCCCCGTTGCCCGTGTAAGATGCCGCGTTTAGCAGGCCAGGAACGGATCAGGCCCGATCTTATGAGACCGGGCCCTGTTCAGGTCAGAAATCTTCCCAAAGTCCTGCTGCACTGGTGTTGACTGCAGCCTTGGTTGGGGGCGGAACATCCCAGTCATCGCCATGGCTTGTCGGTGTGGGGTTTGCGGCTGGCGGCGGTGCAGCTGCGCGTTGGCGCATTGGCGTGACGTTCCCGCCCTTGATGGAGAAATGTTCCACCAGTTGGGCCAGTTTGGCTGCATCGTTGTCAAGCAGTTGAGCCGCGGCGTTTGACTGTTCGACCATTGCCGCGTTCTGTTGCGTCACCTGATCAAGCTGCACCACGCCAGTGTTGATTTCGCCAAGACCAGTCGATTGCTCCGCGGCGCTTTCTGCGATGTCGGTGACCAGCTTCGAGATATGGTTGACCCGCCCAACGATGGAGGTCAGCGCATCTCCGGCACGTCCGACCAGATGCACGCCGCTTTCAACCTGCCTTGAGCTGTCTTCGATCAATGTCTTGATCTCAAGCGCCGCGTCAGAGGAGCGTTGTGCCAGACCGCGAACTTCGCTCGCCACAACCGCAAAGCCACGACCAGCTTCGCCTGCGCGGGCGGCCTCGACGCCTGCGTTCAGGGCCAAAAGGTTGGTTTGGAACGCGATATCGTCGATCACACCGATGATCTGAGAGATCTTCTCAGAAGAACTCTCGATTTCGGTCATGGCAGTTACGGCACTTTGAACGACCTCGCCGCTTTGTTCTGCCTCGTCGCGGGCTTCGCGGGTCACCTGTTCGGCGCTGCGCGCACCATCAGCGGCGGATTTCACGCTTGCAGTGAGTTCTTCCAGCGCGGCGGCGGTTTCTTCAAGGGTGGCTGCCTGGCTTTCGGTCCGGCTGGACAGATCGCTGGAGGATTGATTGATCTCCGACGCGCCGTTTCGGATGCTTGCGGCGGACGAGACGACCTGAGAAACCGTTGCATTGAGGTTCTCAACGGATGTGTTGAAGTCCTTTCGCAATCCCTCGTAGCCGTCGGGGAAGGTACGGGTGATCTGCGTGCTGAGGTCGCCCTGCGAAAGCATCGAAAGGTGCTTGCTGAGTGTTTCGACCACTTCCAGCTGCTCTGCCTCGCGGGTTTGCTGTTCGCGCTCCAGCATCTGCTGGCGGATCAGCGACTCGCGGAAGATCTCAACCTTGCGGGCCATATCCCCGATCTCGCTCTTGCTGTCAGTGGCTGGAATATCGCCATCGGTATCGCCATCAGCAAGTTCCGCCATCCGGGCCTTGAGCCGGTTCACCGGCCCTGTGATACCGCGGGTGATTGCTGTGGCAGCAAGCAAAAGAACCCCAAGGCTGACTGCCAGAATGACAAGGGCCTGCATCCGCATGGACGCAAGATCTGCGTCAATGTCAGAGACATAGGCGCCAGTTCCGACGATCCAGCCCCAAGGCTCAAACAGATCGACATAGCTCATCTTTGCTTCGATCTCATCGGTGCCGGGCTTGTGGAAATGATACATCAAGGAACCGTCGCCTGTTGTGCGCGCGATGTTTCCCATTTCCTCATAAAGACGGAAGCCGTTCACATCCTCGATATCACGACGGTAGGCGCCGATCAGTTCAGGCTTTGTCGGCAGAACCTGCATGATATAATCGAGGTCCATGGCAAAGTAATAGCCTGCCGTACCGTAGCGCATGGTGTTGAGCCGCTCACGGCCAAGGGATTTGGCCTCATCAAGAGTGAGCGAACCCTGTTCGACCTGCGCCTGCAGTACAGACAGCTGGCCCGTGGCGAGTTCGACAAATTCCTGCAGCTTTTTCTCGCGCGTATCATAGGCGTTCTGCACCGATTGAGACAGCAGCATGAACGTCAGTGCAACGGCTAGAACAACTGCCAGCCCTGACATCGCATAGATCCTGGCTGGCAATCTGAACAGAAAGTTTGGCATTTTGCATTTGTCCCTGGTTACTGGTTTTCGGGACGATCGCGTAAAATGGCTAAGGATTACTTAGGGGCATGGGAAAATGACCGAGAAAGAAGCATTTCACGTGCATATTTTCCACAGCCGTCGGTGTTTCATTCGTACCTTAGGTCCGTCGCTTTGCCGCGGAAGATGAAATAGGCCATCACGGAATAGGCGATGATCACTGGCACCACGCACAATGCGCCAACCAGAATGATCCATAGGCTTTCCGGCGCCGCCGCTGCGGCATAGATCGTCAGCTTCTCTGGCACGACATACGGATAAAAGCTGTAGGCCAGCCCCAGGTAGGCCATGACGAACAATGCGGTCGACATCAGAAACGGCAGCCAGTTCTGGCGGTCATCCTGCATCGGCATCCGTTGCAGCAGGCGCCACAGAAGGACCAGAACCGACACGGACAAGAGTGGCAGAGGGGCGAGCCAGAGGATTTCGGGAAAGGCAAACCACTTGCCAAAGATCCGGTCACTGACCAGCGGCGTCGCCGCGGAGACGGCAAAAACCCCGATCACGGCGCCCCAGAGGCTGCGTCGCGCCCATGTCACCGCCTTCAATTGCAGCGCGCCTTCTGTTTTGTGGATCAGCCAGGTAGAGCCGATGAAGCTGTAGCCAACAGCGAGAGAAACGGCTGTCAGACAGGCAAAGGCATAGGTCGCCAAGGTCTTTTCCAGACCCATGATGTAGAGCCCCAGCATGAAGCCCTGCGAGAGGGCGGTCATCAATGAGCCAACAAAAAACAGCCGGTTCCACAATGCCTTGTGATGATCTCGCGCTTTTGCGCGGAACTCAAAAGCAACCCCGCGCAGTATGAGGCCGATCAGCATGACAAACACTGGCAGGTAGAGTGTCGACAAAATGACACCGTGCGCAGTGGGAAAGGCAACGAGCAAGAGCCCCACCGCCAGCACCAGCCAGGTTTCGTTGGCGTCCCAGAACGGGCCGATTGAACCAATCATGCGGTCCTGTTCAATTCGGTCTGCCATCGGAAAGAGCAGGCCAACCCCAAGGTCGAATCCGTCAAGGACGACGTAGATCAGGATGGACAGCCCCATGAGAGAGGCAAACGCCCATGGCAGCCAGTCTGCCGGGTTTGAGAAGTCAGGCATTTGTGGTTACTCCGCAGCCGTCATGACGTTGTCATTGGCAAATGGTGTGTTTGGTGTTTGCGGCTCGCCGGCGGCGGCTTTGCGGGCCATGTAGATGATGACGCCGATATAGGCCGACAACAGTGCAGCGTAGACCGCCAGGTATGTTAGCAACGTGCCCAAAACCATCGGAGAGGGCACATCGGCCACGGCCATTTCAGTGGTCATGACACCTTGCACCAGCCAGGGCTGTCGCCCGATTTCGGTGGTGTACCACCCCGCAAGGGTGGCGACCCAGCCAGAAAACGCCATCGGGACCATCGCCCACACCAGCACCTTTGGCAGCCCTTCAACAGCGAGCCTGTGAGCGTTGCTGCGACCTTGGTGCCGGTTGCGACGACGCCACATGAACCAGACCGCGCTCCACGACAAAAGAAGCATGGCAACACCGGTGCCAACCATAACCCTGAACGACCAGAACACTGGCAGCACAGGTGGGTGCAGGGCGGTTCCATCCTCTGCAACAAAGTCGTTGAGACCGGGCACCTCTCCGTCAAAGGAATGGGTGAGGATAAGCGAGGCGACATTTGGAATGCCGATCTCGAAACGGTTCTCGCGTGTTTCTTCGTCCGGCAGGGCAAACAGCAGCAGCGGGACATTGGGCTGGGTGTCCCAGTTGCCTTCCATCGCGGCGACCTTAGCGGGTTGGTATTCAAGCGTGTTCAGCCCGTGTTTGTCGCCAGCGAGGATCTGCAGCGGGATCAGGACTGCTCCAATCAGCACCCCCGTCTTGAGCATGCTGCGCACCTCGCGAGAGCGATCTCCCAGAACCCATCGGAATGCAGATACCCCTGCGATAAGGAAGCCAACGGTCAGGAAGCTGGCCATCAGCATATGGGCAAAGCGATAGGGCATGGAGGGGTTAAAGATGATCTCCCACCAGCTTGTGGCATGGGCAACGCCGTCAATCATTTCAAATCCCTGAGGGGTATGCATCCAGGAATTCAGAACGATGATCCAAAAGGCCGAAACAGTCGTGCCAAAGGCAACCAACCCCGTTGCCAGCGTGTGCAGCCAGCGTGGGACCCGCGAAAAGCCAAACAGCATGATGCCGACAAAAACGGCCTCCAGAAAGAACGCTGTCAGCACCTCATAGGCCAGAAGAGGCCCCGCAATATTGCCGACGGTTTCCATGAAACCAGGCCAGTTTGTGCCGAACTGGAACGACATGGTGATCCCGGAAACCACCCCCATCGCAAAGCTGAGGGCAAAGATCTTTACCCAGAACCGATAGGCCGCCATCCATTTGTCATCTCCCGTCTGAGTGAAGCGGATGCGAAAGAACAACAGCACCCAGCCCAGTGCGATGGTGATCGTCGGGAACAGGATGTGGAACGAGATATTGGCCGCAAACTGGATACGGCTCAGGATCAATGTGTCGAGTGCTTCCATGTGTAACACCTTGCGTCAGCGTCTTCGCTCTGCCGACTTGCAGCCTGGCGAAAACAGGATCTGTTTGGTCAGGATCTATGCCGGGACGCCGCCGGGTTAAGGGTCTTGCGGCAATTCGCGCGGCGGCATTGGCCCCGATGTCACTGCGCAGATTGACGCAGGATCTTGGCAGCAAGGCGATCGGAAAGCGCGCCAGTCGAACGGGGCCGACATGAAAAAGGGCGCCGGTTTGGCGCCCTTGATCTGGTTTCTTATTTCGCGCCTGTCACGCCTGCAGGTCAAAGCGGTCGTTGTTCATGACCTTTGCCCATGCGGCAGCGAAGTCGCGTGCGAACTTCTCTTGGTTGTCATCCTGTGCGTAGACCTCTGCGTAGGCGCGCAGGATAGAGTTGGAGCCAAACACCAGATCGGCGCTTGTTGCTGTCCACTTCACGGCTCCGCTCGCGCGATCGCGGATTTCATAAGTGCCGCCTTCGACCGGGTGCCAAGAATTTGCCATATCCGTCAGGTTGACGAAGAAGTCATTGGTCAGCTGTCCCACGCGATCGGTGAACACACCGTGCGAATTGCCGCCATGATTGGCACCGACGACACGCAAACCTCCTAGAAGGACCGTCATTTCCTGGGCGGTCAAACCAAGAAGCTGGGCGCGATCCAGCATCATATCTTCGGGTTTCACGGCATATTCGGTCTTCTGATAGTTCCGGAACCCATCGGCCAGCGGCTCCAGCACGTCAAAGCTCTCTTCGTCGGTCTGTTCCGCAGTTGCGTCGCCGCGCCCCGCGCTGAATGGAACGGAGATGTCAAACCCTGCCGCCTTTGCGGTGGCTTCTACACCCAGGTTTCCGGCAAGAACGATCACGTCTGCAATGGATGCGCCGGTTTCTGCTGCGATGGGCACCAGCGCTGCCAGCACCTTGTTCAGCCGCTCTGGTTCGTTTGCGTCCCAGTCGCGTTGCGGTGCCAGACGAATGCGGGCGCCATTCGCGCCGCCGCGTTTGTCCGACCCACGGAAGGTACGGGCACTGTCCCAAGCGGTGGCGATCATCTCTGCATTGCTCAGACCCGTTGCCGCGATCTTGGCTTTCACTGCCTCGACGTCGTAGCTGGTGCTGCCTGCCGGGATAGGATCCTGCCAGATCAAATCCTCCGCCGGAACATCCGGTCCCAGGTAATTCGCTTTCGGCCCCATGTCGCGGTGGGTCAGCTTGAACCATGCGCGGGCAAAGGTGTCGGCGAAATACTCGGGGTCCGCCATGAACTTCTGGCAGATTTCATTGTAGATTGGATCAACCTTCATCGCCATGTCGGCGTCCGTCATCATGGGTTCGCGACGAACCGACGGATCAGAAGCATCGACGGGTTTCGCCTCTTCCGGCATGTTCACGGGCTTCCACTGGTTGGCGCCTGCCGGGGATTTGGTTAGCTCCCACTCGTAATTGAACAGATAGTCAAAGTAACCCATGTCCCATTGGGTCGGGTTCGCTGTCCAGGCGCCTTCGATGCCAGAGGTGAAGGCGTTGCTGGCCTTGCCAGCATGACCGGGATTGGCCCAGCCAAACCCTTGTGCCTCGATCCCGGCGCTTTCTGGCTCTACGCCGATTTCATCATGAGCACCGCCCCCGCCGTGCGCCTTTCCGACCGTATGGCCACCGCAGGTCAAGGCCGCGGTTTCCTCGTCGTTCATGGCCATACGGGCAAAGGTTTCGCGTACATGCTGCGCGGTTCGTGCGGGATCGGGCTGACCGTTCACGCCTTCTGGGTTCACATAGATCAGGCCCATGTGGACTGCCGAAAGCGGATTTTCGAGAGTGGATGCGTCTTCGAGATCACCATAACGGTTCTCGGAGGGGGCAAGCCATTCGCCTTCAGATCCCCAATAGACATCTTTTTCCGGGCCCCAGATGTCTTCACGACCAAAGCCAAAGCCAAATGTCTTCAGGCCCATCGATTCATAGGCCATGTTGCCCGCAAGGATGATCAGATCGGCCCAGGACAGCGCGTTGCCGTATTTCTTTTTGACCGGCCAAAGCAGGCGACGGGCCTTGTCGAGGCTGGCGTTGTCTGGCCAGGAGTTGAGAGGCGCAAAGCGGATATTGCCGGATCCGGCGCCGCCACGGCCGTCTTGCATGCGGTAGGACCCGGCAGAATGCCAGGCAAGGCGGATCATCAGGCCACCGTAGTGCCCCCAATCTGCGGGCCACCAGTCCTGGCTCTCTGTCATCAGGGCTTTGACATCAGCCTTCACCGCGTCAAAATCCAATGCCTTCACGGCCTCGCGGTGGTTATAGTCCGCGTCCATCGGATTGGTGCGGGCGCCGTGTTGATGGAGAATGTCGATATTCAGCGCGTTGGGCCACCATTTGGTGGGTGTGTTAGAGGCATCTGTTGCGCTGCCGTGCATCACGGGGCAACCGCCAGAGGCTCCGATCTTGTTTCCGTCCATGAAATCATCTCCCACTTTAGTGTGTTCTTTGCGCGCGGCCCGTGCGGGGACGGTGACGCCTGGTAATGACACTGAAGTAGCACCGGGATTGCATAAATCCCAATTCTGTCTTCTAAAAGTTTTGATAGGATAAAGTTATCATAAATCCGGGAGTGCGCGCGCGACTGAGACGGTTCTTCCCTCACGGGGAAAGTTGCGCGGTGTCGATCATGTCGATCAGGGCGGCAAGATCCTGGCGGACACTGCCTGTATCACATTGCAGGGATGCGATGACCGCGCCGTCCTTCAGGACGTTGATGCCGCCATCTTCCGTTGAACCCTCGCCACGTTCGGCTGTCCAGAACACTTCGTACCCGTATCCGTCATCTGTGAAAAAGGTGACGGATTCACTGATGTAGTTGCCAATGCCGTTCCACGGCATATAGCTCAGCGACGCCTTGTCGGTGACGATTTCCTTTTCGACAGTCCCGGTGGCGCCAAGAAAACCGTAGGTCGCCATATCCCCGGCGAGCCAGGTAGCATCGCAGACCTCAACACTCTTTTGAGCGCCCTTGAAGGTGCAGGTGAACAATGTGCTGCGGTCCCTTTCGCAAAAGTCGCCAGCGTTGCTGCTGGTTGCCACAATGATCAATGGGAATGCGAGAGCCAACCGGTGGGCGCGCGAGGTGTGAAACATCGGAAACTTCCTCAACTCAATACGTCATATGAAATGCTGTCAGAGGCTACCGCGCCGGGTGTGGCACGGGCAAACAAACCTTGGTGGGAAAAGCGGCTGGATTTGCTCACTTGACAGTTTGCCAGAGCGTTTCCAGCACACCAAAGCATACAAAAAACAGAGCGTTGACGAATAGCGACACCTATTGGTGAATTCGCGAAATGGCCTGCCAAACCCTATTTTTAAGAGGTCTTTTCCAGCGCTGCAGGTGTCGCAAACTGAAATTCACCGCTTGGGGAATCTTCTAATGCTGGCGGCGCAAGGTGCCGGATCTGTGGTTGCAGGTTCGGATAATTGGGAAGCCGGTCAAAGCCCGGCACTGCCCCCGCAACGGTAGCGAAGGACGCACTGCGACAAATTCAGGCCACTGGGAAAAGAGGTTCCCGGGAAGGCGTCGCAGCTTGGCCATGCCCCTTCGAAGTCCGGAAACCAGCCCTGCACTACGTCAAACCGCGGGTGGCGGTGTGGGCGATCGAACGGGTGTGGCTCCTCTCTCTGGCGGCACCCGATGGTTGCCCCATGCCCTGTGCCCGCTCCAGCATCGCCGCCTGTGCGGCAGGAGAGCCAGAATGAGTGAATTTATCCGGGAATTGTTGGCCCGCCGTCGCCCCGGTCATGCCTTGGAGCAGGCGTTCTATAGCGATCCGGCAGTTTTTGCTGCTGATCTTGAGGCGATCCATTATCGCCAGTGGCTGTTTGCCATTCCCGCCTGCGAACTGGAAAAGCCCGGCAGCTATGTCACTCACAAGGTTGGCGCATACGGCGTGGTGATTGTGCGTGGGTCAGACAATGTGATCCGAGCCTTCCACAACACCTGCCGCCATCGCGGATCGGTCTTGTGCACGGCAGCCAAGGGTAACTCTCCCAAACTCGTTTGCCCCTACCACCAGTGGACCTATGAACTTGATGGCTCGCTTTTGTGGGCGCGTGACATGGGGCCGGATTTTGTCCCGGCGGATCATGGGCTGAAAACGGTGCATTGTCGCGAACTCGCGGGCTTGGTTTACATCTGCCTCGCAGATGAGGCTCCGGACTTTGACACCTTTGCCAATATCGCGCGCCCCTACCTGGAGCCGCATGATCTGGCAAATGCCAAGGTCGCGTTTGAAAGCTCCATCATTGAAAACGGCAACTGGAAGCTCGTGTGGGAAAACAACCGCGAGTGCTATCACTGTGGCGGCAACCACCCCTCCCTCTGCCGTACCTTCCCGGATGACCCGTCTGTCACAGGCATCGAGGGGGGCGAAACACCGGCAAAACTGCAAGCGCACTTCGATCGTTGTGAAGCCGCTGGTCTTCCTTCGGCCTTCTATCTGCATGGAGATGGTCAATATCGTCTGGCGCGGATGCCGCTGAACGAAGGGGCCGAAAGCTATACCCTCGATGGCAAGTCCGCAGTGTCGCGTTGGCTGGGCCGGGCCCCGTTTGCGGATGCCGGTACGCTGCTGAAGTTCCACTATCCGACCACCTGGAACCATTTCCTTGCTGACCACTCCATTGTGTTCCGGGTGACACCGATCAGCCCAACGGAAACCGAAGTCACCACCAAATGGCTTGTGAACAAGGATGCCGTTGAAGGCGTGGACTACGATCTCAAGCGCCTCACCGAGGTTTGGGTCGCCACCAATGACGAGGACCGCCGAGTCGTGGAAGACAATCAGCATGGTATCAATTCGCCCGCTTATCAGCCGGGGCCGTACTCTCCCACGCAGGAAAGCGGGGTGATCCAATTCGTGGACTGGTACTGCGACACCCTCGGGGCCTCTGTTGGCCAGACACCTATGGCGGCGGAGTGAACCCATGAACGCAATTTCCCAACCGGCTCGGGCTGCGGTCTGGCAGGACAGTGAGATGCTGGAATGTGTCTCTATCGTTCCGGAAATGCCAAATACGGCGTCGTTCACATTCTGCGCCCCGTCTGGCGCGTTGTTCGACTACAAACCGGGGCAGTTCCTGACGCTAGAAATCCCGGCGGAAAGCGGGACGGTGCATCGGACCTATACGATCTCTTCATCGCCGTCGCGGCCGCGTTCGATCACCATCACGGCTAAAGCGCAGGCTGACAGCATCGGCACCCGCTGGATGCTTGACAACCTAAAGCCGGGCTCGCGGCTGCGAGCCTTTGGGCCGGCGGGATTGTTCACCAATGCTGACAGCACGGCGAACAAATACCTCTTCATCTCTGCGGGGTCCGGCATAACGCCGATGATGTCGATGACCACCTGTATGTGGGATGAGGGGCAGGCCCTCGATGTCGTCTTTATCAACTGCGCAAAACGCCCGTCCGAAATCCTGTTTCGGCAGAGACTGGAAAATATGGCCAGCCGCACGCCGGGGCTTGATCTGAAGTTTGTTGTCGAAGAACCGGATCCCTACCGCCCGTGGACAGGTTACCAGGGCATGTTTAACCAGCTGATGCTGGGTCTGATGGCACCGGATTATTTGGAGCGTGAGGTCTATTGTTGCGGACCGGAGCCGTTCATGCAGGCGGTCCGCGAGGCATTGGCCGGGCTTGGCTTTGATATGGACCGCTATCACCAGGAGAGCTTTCACGCGCCAGTCGAAAGCGAGAGCGATCTGCCCGAGTTGGATGATGTCGTTCTTGAAGAAGACAGCACCTCTGAAATCCATTTTGCCCAATCCGGCATCAGCCACAAATGCGCTGAGACGGACACCGTTCTGGCGGCGGCCAAGGCGGCAGGGCTCAATATCCCGTCGGGCTGTACCTTTGGTGTCTGCGGCACGTGTAAAGTGCGCAAAACCTCCGGCGAGGTGCATATGGTCCACAATGGCGGGATTTCGGATGACGACGTTGCGGACGGCTATATCCTCGCCTGCTGCTCTCATCCGATCGGCAAGGTCGAAGTCGAGGTGTGACCAGCCAATTTACCGATTTTCGTACACTCTTACTGGCCGGGGTTTTCCCCGGCCTTTTCTTTACCCATCGGCGTCATTGATCTGTTCCCGGCCTACGTGCGTACCAAAATAAAACGTGCGAGGTCATATGCGTCAGTTCATCTATGCAGTGGTGTTTGCCGTCTTTGGCATCCCGGTACAGGCCGTCGATCTGTCGGCGCCATTTCTTTCAATCGACGGCGGTGAATTGCGGCTGGATGATTGGGCAGGGCGGCCCATCCTTGTTGTGAACACTGCATCGCAATGTGCCTTCACGCGGCAATACGCGGATCTGCAGGCGCTTTATGATCGCTACCGAGACCAAGGGTTGGTGGTGGTGTCTGTCCCCTCGGATGACTTCAACCAAGAGCTCGCGACAGAGGCAGAGGTGAAGGCGTTTTGTGAGGTCCAGTTTGGTCTGGATCATCCAATGACCTCGATCACCAAGGTGCGAGGCGCAGGCGCGCACCCGTTTTATGCGTCGCTTAAGGCCGAAACGGGGTTTGTGCCGCGCTGGAATTTCAACAAGGTCCTGATCGATCCAAACGGAGAGGTGGCAGCCACCTTTGGATCCCGCGTCGCGCCCATGTCCCCCAAGATCACCGATCGCATTGATGCGTTCCTGAACTGAAACCGCTTGGGCAGGAGGCTCTAGGATGAAGATGAAACGAAAGTCCGATCTGCCGCAGAAGATCTGCGCGACCTGTGGTCGGCCGTTCAGCTGGCGCAAGAAATGGGAGAAGGTCTGGAATGACGTACGCTACTGCTCGCAACGCTGCCGGAGGGCCTCGTGATGGATGGAGAGCACCAAAACGCCTTTACGTGGCAGCCGACACGCGCGGCTGGTCTGCAGCGCCTTCAGGATTTTCTGCCCCACGCAGCGCAGACCTACGCGCGTCTGCGCAACTATGATGGCCGTCACGCCTCGGCCGTTTCTTGCCTGTCGCCCTGGGTTCGGCACAGGCTGATCACCGAGCATGAGATCCTGCAGCAGGTGCTGTCTTCATGGCCGCTGCAGAACAGCGAAAAATTCGTCCAGGAGGTTTTCTGGCGTGGCTACTTCAAGGGATGGCTACAGCACCACCCCACAGTGTGGAGCACCTATCATGAGGCATTGCCGGACCTGATTGACCATCATTGCAGCTCTGCCGACTACCGGGATGCAGTTGAGGGGCGAACCGGTATCGACTGTTTTGACCATTGGGCGCGCGAGCTGGTTGAGACGGGATACATGCACAATCATGCGCGAATGTGGTTTGCCTCCATTTGGATTTTCACCCTGCGTCTGCCTTGGCAGCTGGGGGCGGATTTCTTTCTGCGCCACTTGATGGACGGCGATCCCGCGTCAAACACGCTTAGCTGGCGTTGGGTGGGTGGGCTGCATACCAAGGGCAAAACCTATATCGCGCGGGCGGACAACATTGCCAAGTTTACGGATGGTCGTTTCAATCCAGCAGGACAATTGAGCGAGGAGGCACCGGCATTGGAAGAGGGATGCGAACACCCTCGCTTGACCGGGTTGTCAGTGGGCGATCCGCTGCCTGCTTCGCCCTTTCTCCTTTTGTTGACAGAGGATGATCTGGAATTTGCGGCCTCTCTGTCGTCTCCGCCTGCTGACACATTGGTCCTGGGAGCGGCGGAAAGAGGCTCTCCTCTGGCGACTGGACCGGTTGCACAGTCGTTCCGGAACGCCGCATTGAGCGACGCTGCGTTGCGCTGGGCTGACGATCAGAGCCACTCGCTCAGTTCAGAACATGACATCGTCTCACGCGCGCAATCGCTGGGGGTGCGAGATGTCGTGACGTCGTTTGCACCCGTCGGGCCCAACGCAGATCGTCTGGCCAACCTGCGGCAGGCCCTTTCACGGGAAGGGATTACGTTGCATTTCGTTCAACGGGCCTATGACGCGGTGATCTGGCCGCATGCGTCAAAGGGGTTCTTTGCCTTGAAGAAAAAGATACCCCAGCTGCTGGAGCAGTTGAAAATCCCTTGATTAGAGCCGCTTCAGGAAGGTTGCGGCGCTGTCCAGGTACTCTTGTTGCCGGTCGTCCGACATCCGGCCCCAAGTGCTATAGGGTTGCCCCAGACGCGGATTGCCCCGCAGCTTTTCCTTGTTGCGGTGAAGAAAATCCCAGTACAGCGAATTGAAGGGGCAGGCCTTTGGGCCTGTCTTTTTCTTGACGTCATAGGCACAGGTTGCGCAGTGGTTTGACATCTTGTTGATGTAATTCCCGCTCGCTGCGTAAGGCTTTGATCCCAGCAAGCCACCGTCGGCGAACTGGCTCATGCCGATGACATTCGGCGCTTCGACCCATTCATAGGCGTCTGCATACACTGCCAGATACCATTCGTGGACCTGATGCGGATCAACACCCGCCAGCATCGCGAAATTACCAGTCACCATCAATCTCTGGATATGATGGGCATAGGCTTCGTCTCGGGTTTGGCCGATGGCTGCAGCCATGCAGGCCATGTCCGTCTCGCCGGTCCAATAGAAATCCGGCAGCTCCCGCGAGGCATCAAGAAAGTTCTGCTTCGTATAGTCCGGCATTCTGAGCCAATAGATCCCGCGGACGTATTCGCGCCAGCCGATGATCTGCCGGATGTAGCCCTCCACCGCGTTCAGTGGTGCGTCGCCGTCATAATAGGCACGCTCCACCCGCCTGCAGACTTCCAACGGATTCAGAAGGCCCGCGTTGATGTATTGGGCAAGGACGGAATGGTAGAGAAAGGGGCGTCCTTCCAACATGGCGTCCTGGTAGTCACCAAAGCTGGCCAAAGCGCGATCAACGAAGTGATCCAGCGCCCGGAGCGCATCAGCCCGGGTTGTTGCAAACCAAAACGGTTCCAGCGTGCCGAAGTTTTCAGAAAAGCGATCGGCGACAAGCGCAAGGACCTCTTTGGTGATGGCGTCGGGTTCAACCTCGAAGGGGCCTGGCATGAACATGTCATCCTGCGCGGGCTTTCGGTTCTCGGCGTCAAAGTTCCACTGCCCGCCTTCGGGTTCGTCTCCCTGCATCAGCAACCCGGTCTTGCGCCGCATCTCGCGATAGAAATATTCCATCCGCAATTGCTTGCGGCCCTTTGCCCAATCCTGGAATTCGGCGTGGGTCGCGATGAAGCGGCTATCTTCCAGGAGGGTCAGATCAATCTCGCGCTGCTCTGCCCACGATGTGAGCGCAGTCCGTAGTCTGTACTCGGCGGGTTCTGTCATCAGAACCGAACAGTCCGGTGTCTCGCTCAGCATCCGGTCAAGTTCCGTTGGCAGGCTCCCGCTGTTGTCGCTGTCATCCAACCGCACATAGGTGACGGACCAGCCATTCTCGCGTAGCTCGTCTGCGAAATGGCGCATTGCGGCAAAGACAAAGGCGAGCTTTTTCTTGTGGTGCGGGACGTAACAGGCCTCATCCGCAACTTCGGCCATCAAGACACGATCCCGTTCAGGATTCCCCTGTTTCAGAGAGGGCAGGTCTGGCGAAAGCTGATCGCCCAGAATGAGGATGATATTGCCGGGGGAGGCCTGTGAAGGTGTCTGGTCGCTCATATCTATGCGGATCGCTCTTGTTTCTGTCTCTCCTGCTGGTGGGAGGTAGGACTGCAAGATTGGGAGGCAACAGGAGCGTGTCACCTGTGCGAAAATCACTGGTTTAGGGTCTAAAATGCAAAAGGGCCGCCGCTGGCTCCTCTTCCAGCAGCGGCCAGATGCCGTCACATCCTGTCAGTCTGGCTGGGCCCTGAGCGCGTCAGGAGGCCTGGCTATAACGAACACCGTCAGGTTTGTGGGCATCAAACACGCTGGCAATGATCCGCGTCAACGGCCGCCCGGCAGGGAGAATGCACAGGCTGTCTTCGTCCAGCGTGACCAGATCACCATAGGTCTCGGCGACCTCGGCGATGTCACTATTGAGTTGTGCGGCAAGAGCGCCGAACCGGCTGGCGAGTTCCTTTCGGTCCAGCACGAAATCACACATCAGCATTTCGATAGCCCGTCCGCGCAGGCGGTCCATCTGGGTCAGTTCGTGACCGCGGGTTCCTGAGAATTCACCTGCTTCGACCCGCTGCAAATAGGCTGCGGTTGCCGGGGCGTTTTGCACATAACCATCGGCGAACCGCGAGATCGACGAGGCGCCGACCCCAATCAAAGTCGGGCAATGATCGTCGGTGTAGCCCTGAAAGTTGCGGCGCAGGTGACCGGTCTGCAGCGCCTTTTCCAAGCCGTCTCCGGGCAGTGCAAAATGGTCAATCCCGATTGGAGAAAACCCGGCCGAGCGAAACCCATCGGCGGCGATTTCGGCCAGTGCAAAACGCTCTTCGTCCCCTGGCAGAGCGGCTTCGTCGATCAGTTTCTGACGCTTGGCCACCCAGGGCACATGCGCATAGCCAAACAGCGCCACACGGTCGGGCCGCAGGCTCAGCACCTTGTCCACTGTATCAGCAATGCGTGCCGCGTCCTGATGGGGCAGGCCATAGACCAGATCGGTATTGAGAGACCGGATGCCAGCGGCGCGCAGATCTGCAACACAGGCGGCCGTCACCTCGTAGGGTTGGGTGCGTCCGATGGCGGCTTGAACCTCTGGGTCGAAATCCTGAATGCCAATGCTGGCCCGGTTCATCCCCTCCGCTGACAGCGCCGCGATCTTGTCGCGATCAACAAGGGTCGGATCGATTTCCACCGAAAATTCCCAGTTATCAGCGGGAGGAATAGCCGCCTTGACCGCCTTTGCGAGGCGATGGATCAGGGCAGGGGGCAGGATCGTTGGTGTTCCGCCGCCCCAGTGCAGCCGCCCCATGCGCAGACCTGCTGGCACGGTTTCAGCCAGAAGGGCCAGTTCCTGTTCAACTGTCGCGATGTAATTCTCGACCGGGTTGAGGGTCTGCGTGCCTTGTGTCCGGCAGGCACAGAACCAGCAAAGCCGCTCACAGAACGGAATGTGGATGTAGACGGAGACAGGCACGGCCGGATCCAGCGAGGCAAGCGCGCGGGCTTGAAACGCATTGCCTGTCGCAGCGCTGAAGACCGGTGCAGTCGGATAGGAGGTGTAGCGGGGCACGCGGCTGTCAAAAAGTCCCAGCGCGCGAAGGCGTTCGATCTGTTGCATGCGGGCAGATATGAATGATTCCGGCCGCGGCGACTTTGCGCCAAATCAAATCCTGACTTTTTGGCGCATCAAATCTTGCCAGGGTAGCCCGGTCAAAACGGGAAAGGCGAGACGCCAATAACCGCCTCATGCAAGTGCAGGACGCCAACCCAGAGCACAAGGCCAACCGCGGCGCGGCGCAACGTAGGGCGCAGGTGTTTGGCGCGCCATGAACCTTGCATCAGCGGTTTCAGCGAAAACAAAGGGGCGCCAGAAAAGTAGAGCCCGGCAGCTCCTTGGCCGAGCTCTCTGCGAGCGCTGGCGTCAAAAACCGGAATTGCAACCAACGGCAGGCCCGCAAACAGGCCGAACATGATCACATGAGCCAAACCCCCGTTGGCCACAAGATGCGCCGCCGCCCAGATAAGCAGAGCAATAAGCAGGGGATGGCGGCTGAGTTCAACCCGCCCTTCGGGTGCAGGGCTAACTGAAGCGGTGCGCCTTCCTCCTAAAGTGAAGGGTGTTTCCACGCCGATACCGATTGCAGCCAGAACAAATACGGCGGGCAGTGTCAGCATGGGAACCCAACGCTGCCAGTTCGCGGGCGCCCAGACCTCGATGTAGGGCGCTTGGGCCGCAGCGTGGATCACCCAGCCAAGCAGGATTATAGAGAGGATACCGTAGGCGCTGAAATAGAGCCGTCGTCCTAAAAGCCCGATCAGTCCATCGCGCAGATGGCCAAGACGGGGGATGAAGTGGCTCGCGAGAAAAACCGCCATTGCTGCGGCGAACTCTGTCCATTGCCCGACCATCTTGCGCTCCGTTTGGTGTTCAGCTGGCCGGGTGTACTGCATCCGGGTGGGCGCGTGCAAAGGCCATGTTTTCTGCACAGGTTGCTTCAATCGCCTGCAGTCGAGGCATGTCGGAGAAATCGACACCCCAACGGCGGGCATTGTAGAGCTGCGGCATCAGGCAGATATCTGCGAGACTGGGGCTGTGGCCGATGCAATAGGGCGCAGGTGGATAGGCGCCAAGCAACGCGTCAAAAGCCAGCAGCCCTGGTCGGATGAAATGCCGCATCCAGTCTCCTGGCATGTCTCCTGCACCGTCTGCCAGCAGCGTTGCATGCCGGGCGACCTGCAGATTGCATACCGGGTGGAGATCAACAGCAATGGAATGCGCGAGAGCCTGTGCCTGCGCCCTTGCTGACGGCTCCCTTGGCAACAGATCCAAATCGCGGGTCTGGTCAAGATAGTCGAGGATGGCAAGCGACTGCGTCAGCCGCAGACCATCGATTTCCAAAACCGGGACAAATCCTTGCGGATTGCGCGCCAAATGCTCAGGACTGCGGTGATCGCCCTTTACCAAATCAATGGTCACGCAATCATGGTCGATCCCGGCCAGGTTCAGTGCGATCCGGATCCGGTAGCTGGCCGAAGAGCGCCAGTAGTCGAACAATGTCACGTCAGTCATGGCCACAGCCCCATCTTATAGAAACGAGGTCGCCGGTCCGATCCGGCGACCCCTGACAGACCCGGGATCAGGTTTTCTGCAGTTCTTTGGCGTGCAGCCAGTCTGCGTGTTTGGGGGCTTTCTTGGTCTTTGACCATTCTTCCAGCATCTCCCATTTCACGGCATCCAGTTTCTGCAGCAGGGCTTCTTCCTCCGGATCGGGACAGGCCAGTTCGACCCGGTGACCGTTTGGATCGAAGAAGTAAATGGAGTGGAAGATCGAGTGATCTGTGACACCCAGGACTTCAACACCATTGGCTTCCAGGTGGTCCTTGAACTCAATCAGGGTGGCGCGATCCTTCACCTTGAAGGCGATATGCTGCACCCAGATGGGGGTGTTGCGATCACGGTCCATCTCCGGCTTGGTCGGCAGTTCGAAAAAGGCCAGGACGTTGCCATTCCCCGCATCCATGAAGATGTGCATGTAGGGATCAGGTTCATGGGTCGATGGAACATGATCTTCGGCAATGGCCAGGACAAAATCCATGTTCAGCATCTTGTTGTACCACTGGACGGTCTCTTTCGCGTCCTTGCAGCGATAGGCTACGTGGTGGATCTGTTCGATTTTCATGGCTTTCACTCCCCTTTGTTGAGCGCGGCCGCAGCCAAGGCCTGTTTCAGCACGTCCCGATCGCCAATGTGATTGGCAAGCACCAGCACCAATCGGGCGTTCAACGCATCGCTTTCCGGTTTGCTCAACCCCTCATGGGCAGAGAGCAGATCTGCATAAAAGTCATCTGCACGGTCGATATTCGGTGTCAGTATCAGCTGGTCTTGATGGTTCATGCCGAATGCTCCTTTCCGATCGCGCGACGCAGGGCTGCGCGGAATTGACTGTCATCAAAAGAGGGCCGGCGCGCAGCGACATGCTGGTCGGGCCGGATCAGGTAGACGGCGCTGTCGTTGTCGCCCAGGTAACGCTCTCGCAGCGCGCGGGTCTTGTCGTCCTGGGTCGATAGCGCGAGGCGATGCACCGTAATGCCTGCTTCCTCAAAACTGTCGGGCGCGTCGGCATTGATCGTCAGCAACGTGAACCGATCCGCCAATTGCGGCAGCAGATATCCATCACCCAGCGGTGCATCAGGGCAGGGGCTGCCCGGTGCGCTGCGCTCTGGGCCATTCAGGGCATCCGCGGAGTTCAATGGGGACCCCTCGTAAGTACAGGGCAGTGACAATCGACCAGAGTTCACCAGAGGGCGGGCAAATTCATACTGTTCCGAAAGATCCAGAACCGCATCCCGCAGGACCCGGCTCATCTCGGATTTCGGAGTGATGAAATCGGTTGAGCGGGATGAGTTCAGAATGTTTTCGTCCGCTCCGTGGATCCGTTCGACGTCGTATGTGTCCAGCAGGCTCTCGTCGGCCTGCCCATCCAGAACCAGTTTCAGCTTCCAGCACAGGTTATCGGTATCCTGCAGGCCAGAATTCGCCCCGCGCGCTCCAAACGGGGACACCTGATGTGCCGCGTCGCCCGCAAAGATCACCCGACCGTGCCGGAATTTCTCCATGCGGCGGCATTGGAAGGTGTAGATGGACACCCATTCCAGTTCGAACTTGACGTCTTCGCCCAGCATCTCCCGGATGCGCGGGATTACGTTTTCGGGCCGTTTTTCGCGCTCCTTGTCGATATCCCAACCCAGTTGCAGGTCGATCCGCCAAACCCCGTCGGGCTGCTTGTGCAGAAGCGCGGACTGACCCTTGTTGAAAGGCGGATCAAACCAGAACCACCGCTCAGTCGGGAAGTCGGCCTCCATGATCACGTCTGCGATCAGGAAGTTGTCTTCAAACACCCGACCCACGAAATCGAGCCCGAGCATCTGCCGGGTGGGCGAGCCTGCACCATCACAGGCGATCAGCCAATCTGCTTCGAGGTTGTAGGATCCTTCGGGCGTGTCGATTTCCAGCGTGACGTGATCGTCATGGGTGCCGATAGCGGAAACCTTGTTGCGGCCGCGGATTTCAATTGGCGCGCCCTGTTCCTGCAGGTCACGGACGCGCTGCACCATGTATTCTTCAAAATAATATTGCTGAAGATTGATAAAGGCAGGCCGCTTGTGGCCCTCTTCAGGCAGCAGGTTGAACTCGTAAACCTTGCGGTCATCAAAGAACACCTTGCCAAGGTTCCACTGAACGCCCTTGTCGACAAGCGGATCACCCAAACCAAGCCGGTCGGCGATTTCGAGCGTCCGTTTGGAAAAGCAGATGGCGCGAGAGCCAAAACTGACCTTGTCATTGTCATCCAGAACCACGACGCCAACCCCCTGTTGGGCAAGGTCAATGGCGGCAGCGAGGCCAACAGGACCAGCGCCGATCACGACGACCGGGTGACGCACCGGTGAAGATGCGTCCTGATCGTCGCTGCGCTGATACGAATACAAGGGAATTTCAAAGATCTTGTTCATCTGGTCTCCTCCCAAATCTGCCTGCCGTCAGGCACAGCCCAACCGGGCCCCGGACATGGATGTGTCGGGGATCTGATCAAGCATTTCATAGGTTGTTCCGGGGCGACACGATCTGAATCAAACCGCCCCGGTCGCAAAAATTGCCCCGGGCTCAGCCCTGCAGGGCCTCCCACATTTCCAGGTCGCGTTGCGCAGTCCAGATCCGCGGGGTGTCGATGCCACGGGCTTCGTCATAGGCGCGGGCGACGTTGAAAGGCAGGCAATGCTCGTAAATCGCATAGTCTGCGAACTTTGGATCACATTCCGCGCGCACCGCATCCCATGCCTCCTTCAAGGAGCCATTGCGGGCCGCAACCTTGGCCGCAGGACGATAGGTGCTTTCGACGAAATCGCGGGTGTTTTCGATGGCCGCATTGACCATTTCCTTGCCAACCAGGGCGTCACCCCGACCCGGCGCAATGGCGTCCACATCATAGGCCTTGATGTTGTCCAATGTCTGGCCCCAGTCGCTGAAATGGCCGTCACCGCAATAACAGGCAGAGTGGTATTCCACGATGTCGCCGGTGAACATGACGTTCTGATCGGGGACATGGATTACGGCATCACCTGCGGTATGCGCCCGTCCCAGATGTTTGATGTCGACACGTCGATTGCCGAGGTAGACGGTCATCGAGTCGCCAAACGTGGTTGTTGGCCAAGTCAGGCCCGGAATGCTCTCGTGGCCTTCGAACAGGCGTGGGAAGCGTTGGAATTCACTGTCCCAGTCCTCTTGACCGCGCTCCACAACCATTGAACGCGCCTTGTCCGACATGATCACCTGGCCTGCACCAAAGGCAGAGGCCCCCAGGACGCGGACAGCGTGATAATGGGTCAGCACCACATGGGTGATCGGCTTGTCTGTCACCGAGCGGACGCATTCGATCACCTTGTTGGCCAGACGCGGGGTGGCCTGCGCTTCGACGATCATCACGCTGTCGTCGCCGATGATCACGCCAGAGTTCGGGTCACCTTCGGCGGTGAAGGCATAGAGCCCCTCACCGATCTCGTCGAAGGTAATTTTCTTTTCGGTCATGTCCCCTTGGGATGCGAATGCCTTAGCCATGTGTTCGGTCCTTTTGAGCGGTGCGCAGGAGGCAAGTGCGGGAGCCTCCGGCGGGGATATTTGAGGCGAGAGGAAAAGCGTGGCTTACCTCTGGAACGGATCGTTAAGCGCGGGCAGAACGGTGCCGGTACAGTCACCAAAACCGATCGTATAGCCCTTGCCCTTGGCTGCGCCCTTCAGGGTCAGCGTGTCACCATCCGCGATGAAGGAGCGTTCTTCGCCGGTGTCCAGGGTCAGTGGCTCCTTACCGCCCCAGCTCAGCTCCAAAAGCGAGCCACGGCTTTCCTTGGTAGGGCCTGAAATGGTGCCCGATCCCAAGAGATCGCCTGCATTCATCGGGCAGCCGGATGTGGAGTGATGCGCCAGCTGCTGCGCAGCGGAGTAGTACATTTCCTTGTAGTTCGTCCGTGCAATGGTCGTGGGCTCTTTGCCCTCCGGGGCCATGGTGACCTCAAGGTCGATATCATAAAGCATCGGCCCGCAGTCCTTCAGGTGGTCCAGAAGCTCTACCTCGCGTTCCGGCGTGTTGCAGCGGAACGGATGCAGTGCGGATTTGGTCACGATCCAGGGAGAGATCGAGGTGGCGGTCGCCTTGGCCTGGAACGGGCCAAGCGGCTGGTATTCCCAGGCCTGGATGTCGCGCGCGGACCAGTCGTTCAACAGCACATAGCCAAAGATATGGTCATCCGCCTGCTGCACCGTTATCGGCCCTTCCGAAGATGTGCCAACAATCGCCCCCAGTTCGAGTTCGATATCGAACCGGGCACAGGGCGCCCAGCGGGGCGCGTCATCGTTGGGGCCTTTCAATTGTCCCCAGGGACGACGGACATCGGTGCCGGACACCACAACGGAAGAGGCACGTCCGTTGTAGCCGATCGGAATATGCAGCCAGTTGGGGGGCAATGCATTTTCCGGCCCACGGAACATCGTACCGACGTTAAAGGCATGGTTTTTGCCAGCGTAGAAATCGGTGTATTCGCTCACTGCAAACGGCATGTGCAGTTCTGCGGTGGAGGCCGACACCAACAGTGGCTCGACCTTGTCCTGTTCAGCGGCCCCCTCGGCCAGAAGGGATGTCAGCCGCTCGCGCAGAGCGGTCCAGACAGCCGGGCCCTGTTCCATCAGATCGTTCCAATAAGGCACATCAAACAGCGGCATGTCCGTCAGCTGGACAAGGCCTGCTTCCTCTGCGGCCTGCATGTCCAGGATCATGTCGCCAATTGCCACACCACAGCGGGGCTCGTCGCCATCTACGGAAAAAACGCCGTAGGGAAGGTTGTTCAGCGGGAACGGGTGGGTCGCGCTATTGGCGGAAGTGACCCAGGATTTCATCAAAGGCATAGGTGATCCTTTACGTTTGAGAGCCGCTGCTCTCGTCATCTTTCCCGAAATACTCCGGGGGTGAATGCGGCCCGCAGGCCGCAGAGGGGGCAGCGCCCCCTGCTGGATTATTTCTTGCCCGGGGTGCCGTCGAATTTCTTTTCGATATCCGCCCAGCAATCGATGTAGTCATCCTGCAGCGGTGCCTCATTTGCGGCAAAGGCAGTCAGGTGCTGCGGGAAGCGGGTCTCGAACATGAAGGACATGGTGTTGTCCAGCTTCTCTGGCCCAAGGTCGGCGTTAGAGGCGCCTTCAAAGGCGTTCTTGTCGGGACCGTGGGGCAGCATCATGTTGTGTAGGCTGACACCACCGGGAACAAAGCCCTTCGGCTTGGCGTCGTATTGGCCGTAAATATTGCCCATCAGCTCGGACATGATGTTCTTGTGATACCAAGGCGGGCGGAACGTATCCTCTGCCACCATCCAACGCTCACGGAACAGAACGAAATCGATGTTTGCGGTGCCGGGCTGGCCCGAGGGCGCTGTCAGCACGGTAAAGATTGACGGATCCGGGTGGTCGAACAGGATCGCACCAACCGGGCAATAGGTGCGCAGATCATATTTCACAGGGGCATAATTCCCGTGCCAGGCAACCACATCAAGCGGCGAGTGGCCGATCTGGGTCTCGTGGAACTGGCCGCACCATTTGATGGTCACGGTCGAGGGCGTCTCGCGGTCCTCAAAGGCCGCCACAGGCGCCTTGAAGTCGCGCGGGTTTGCCATGCAGTTGGCGCCAATGGGGCCGCGGCCCGGCAATTCGAATTTCTGGCCGTAGTTTTCGCAGACAAAGCCACGACAGGGCCCTTCCAGGACTTCCACCCGGTAAACCAGACCGCGCGGGATGATCGCGATTTCCTGTGGCTCCAGGTCGATAATCCCAAGTTCCGTTGCAAACCGCAGACGGCCCTCCTGCGGGACGACCAACAGTTCGGAATCCGCAGAGTAGAAATAGCTGTCCACCATTGATTCCGTGACGAGGTAGATATGGCTAGCCATTCCGACCTGCGTGTTCACGTCACCTGCCGTTGTCATCGTGCGCATGCCGGTGAGCCAGGTCAGCCCCTCTGCACCATGTGGCACGGGATCCCACCGATATTGACCCAGGCTGATTACATCGGGGTCCACGTTTGGAGCGGACTTCCAATAGGGCAGGTCGATCTTGGTGTAACGGTGGGAGTGTTTGACCGAAGGGCGGATGCGATAGCACCAGGTGCGTTCATTCTGATGGCTTGGTGCGGTAAAGGCGGTGCCGCTCAGCTGCTCACCGTAAAGGCCATAGTTGCATTTCTGGGGGCTGTTCATGCCTTGTGGCAGTGCGCCTGGCAGGGCTTCGGTCTCAAAGTCATTGCCGAATCCGGGCATATACCCCTCGTGGGGCCCGGCGAGGGACGGGGCCTGGATCATTTCGTGGGCATCGACTTTGCGATTCATGGCGCGCTCCTTTTCATGTTCTCAGTTTCGGTAATAGTTGATTTTGTAACTAACAAGGCATAGGTCGGCAGCATGACCGAAAAAGATGACTTCACTCTGCAGGATTTTCTGCCTTATCTGCTCAATCGCGCTGCGGAAGAGAGCTCGCTCGAATTTCAGCAGCATTATAAAAACCGCTACGGGATGCTGCGCAATGAATGGCGGGTTCTGTTTCACTTGGGCAACTACGGTCGGATGACCGCAACGGAGATTGGTCAACGCGCCAAGATCCACAAAACCAAGATCAGCCGGGCTGTCGCCAAACTCGCCGAGCGGCGATTTGTCGTGCGCAACCGGGATGAACAGGACAGGCGTGCCGAACATCTGGAGCTGACCCCACAGGGAGAGGCTGCCTATCGGGACCTGCGAGAGCAGGCCGCCATCTACGACTGCCAGCTGGCCTCCCGGCTAAGCGAAGGCGAAAGCGAGGCGCTGCGTCACATGCTGCGCAAGCTGGCAGGGATTGACCAATAGACGCCCGACGTCGAGAGTTGGCGAGGAACGGATAAAAAGGGAACAGGGCCAGTCAGATGACGGATGATGACCCGCGCAGCAAAGCGATCGTTCAGTGGCTTACCTCGGCCGGACTACAGGACACGGACCGCCAAGAAATGCTGCAAGGCTACGCGGAGCGTCTTGCTGACGCGGGTGTTCCCTTGCGACGGTTCCATCTGGCGCAGCGTGCGTTTCACCCCAAATACGGGGGAACGGGTTTTACCTGGACCCGCGATGGCGGCGTCTACCACGAGTATTTCGAGCATAGCGACACACCCCGCGATGAATGGCTGCGCAGCCCTTTCTATTACATGCTGGATCAAAACGTGCCTGAATTTCGCAGCAGGCTGGAAGGCCCGGCGCTAGACCGCTTTCCCGTCCTGGCCGAATTTCGCAAGAGCGGTGGTACCGATTATCTGTCGATGATCCTGCGCTTTGGGGATTTCATTGACGCCCCATTTGATCCCCGCCGCCCTGGAGAGGGGATCTTGTCTTCGTGGACAACCGACGCGCGGGACGGTTTCAGCGAGTCTGATCTGAACCTGATCCGCCAGACCTATCCGCACCTCGGGCTTGCGATGCGTGCCGCATCGACCCAGCAGATGGCGAAGGATCTGTTGCAGGTCTATCTGGGTCGGGACGCAGGGCGTCGCGTGATGTCGGGAGAGATCACACGCGGTTCGTCACGGCAAATCGACGCTGTGATCTGCTATTTCGATCTCAAGGGCTTTACGCAGTTGGCGGAACAGATTCCCGGAACCGAGCTGATCGAGATGTTGAACGACTATTTCGGCGTCGCAGTTGCGACGATCCAGAAATTTGGCGGAAACATACTGAAGTTCATGGGCGACGGCATCCTTACGATGTTCGACCTGGGCAGCGTCACCGAAGATGCGCACGCGGCCCTTTCCGCAGCCTGTGAATTGCAACGTCAGATCCGGCAGCGCAACCGAGAGCGATCTGCCGACGGTTTGCCCATAGCTGATTTTACGCTCGCCCTACATGCGGGCGAGATCCTCTATGGCAATATCGGGTCGGAAAACCGGCTTGATTTCACCGTGATCGGCCCGACGGTGAACCAGACCGCACGAATTTCAGGACTACATGCCTCTGTTGGGCGGAGCATCATCGTGTCGGAATACGTCCAGAAGGTCGCACATCCTTGTCCGCAAGATCTTGTGTCTCTGGGGCGCTACATGTTGCGCGGTGTCGCAGAGCCGATTGAACTGTTCACAATCTACGACAGTGAGGTCGACGGATAACTCGGGCCGAAAACTAGGGTTAATTTTGCCTTAATTTGCCCAATATTGCCCACTAGATCTGGCTCAAGACCCGATTCCACCTTGCCCGCATTTCCGGGCTATGGGCGAGCCAATATCGGGTCATGAGCAGATTTGGAGCAGATCGATGACCCTTTTCTCCCGCTTTGGGACGTTTACTGCCGGTATTGTGGCCTGGGCCGTAACCGCGCCAGTGGTTTTTGCAGCCGGTGAATGGCCGCAGGACAATGGCCGCCCTGGAAACGGGAATGGCAATGGTTGGGGAAACGGCTGGGGCAATGGTGGCGGGAACGGCAACGGAAACGGCAACGGCGGAAGCCAGACTGTGCCCGAGATTGATGTGAGCGCTGGCATGTTGGCGCTTGCGGCGGTTGCTGCTGCGCTGTTGCTTGCATGGGAACTGCGTCGACGCCGGATGGCCTGAATCACCCGACCGTAAACGAGCAAGCGAGGAAGCAGGATCTAGATCAGGGCCCAGTTTTCGGTGGCGAGGGCCATATAGGCGATAGCAGCGTTTGCAACCATATGGGCGACGATCGCCGCAGGCAGCCCCCCGCCGCGCAGATAAAGCGCACCAAAGATCGCTCCGGACGCCATGCCAAGAGCGAACCGATCATGCATCAAACCAAAGAGCGCCGATGTCACGATCAACCCGATCAAAGCCCGGGCCAAGGGTTGGCTTTCGCCTGCAATGCGGCGCAACAGGTATCCGCGAAAAAACAGCTCTTCGATGACGGGCACCAAAACAATGGTCCCAAGCAGGCGGCATCCGATCCAGAACAGGCCACGAGGATCGTCGCTCACGCCGCGGGTCACATCCAGGGCGGACAGCAGGATCCAGACAGCGGCAATCCCCGCCCCGGCGGCAATATCCAAGGGTTGCGGGCGATAGCGAAGGCGCGACAGCGCTGGCCAGAAAACCAGCAATGCGGCTGCCATCATGCCGACCCGCAACGGGTAGCCGTCGGCGGGATCTGCCCATAGGGCCGCCACAAGGACGCCGCTTAGCATCATCACGATGAACGGCACGATTGAGGCCAAGAGCAGATCTGCCCGCACGGGCGGCAAAACGGCTGAGGCGGCCGCGACAGCTTCGGGATTGCTTTGCAGCAGGCGGGAACGGTGGGCGATCGCGAGAACCAAGAGCGCCAGGATGGTGAACATCAGCCATCCGGCATAGCTGTGGAAACCGTTGACGGCGTGTTCGGGCGCAACCCACGCCCCGATCAGGATCAGGATGGCGATACGAGCAATGTTGAAGGTCCAGCTCAGCAGGAGCGCTGCGGGAAAGAGGATCAGCCAATAGCGGCTCTGGCGGACATCACGGCCCATGAGCAGCGCATAAAGCGCCATGAAGGTCGTTACCAACGCGAAGCCTTCGACACCTGAGCAAGGCTCGCCGATTTCTACGAGGAACCCATCAACCCGGATCAGATGTTCGCTCGCGTCGGTCCACACGGATGCGCCTGTTGCTTTGAGCACAGTGGAAACCAGCAAAAAGGTCACGCTGGTCAGGGCCTCGATATTCCAGAGCGGCTCCATCATGCGGGTGATGTCCGGCATGATGAGCGCGACGAGAAGCGCAAGGATGAGCGTGCGGCCGCTTTCGCGAAGCCAGGAAAGCCAGCGGGCGAAAGGCATCAAAGCCAAGAGACCGCCAGCGCCAGCAATGGCGCCGCCAAGACAGATCAGGATCAGAGTGGGAGAGATCCAGGCATTTATCCCACTGGGCCCAAACAGGGCGAGTGGGGCAAAGGCGATCAGCACGCCGACTGCATTCAACGCCAGCGCCGAGGTGCGTTTTGGTGCCTCGCCGATCGCGAGGACGAGCCGGTGATAGGCGCTCCGCACCAGGACAAGATAAAGACCAAGAACAGTCAGTGCTGCAATCAGGCGCCCGGCAATCGAGCGTACGCTGGTACAGGCAAGATCTGCCCCCGTAAACTTGCAGTGCACATTTGCAATGAGCTGGTAGGCGACCATCACGGCCATCAACTCTGCCACTGCAATGGCGAGCACAAAGAACAGACGGCGCGCGCCAATCCTGTTGGGGGCAGAGATGCCCCCAGCAGGTGTCATGTGCTCAGATGTCGACATCCACGCCCGGCAGGTTCAATGCCTTCATCATGTCGCGCAGTTCCTGGCGGGCGGCGATGTTGGAGATATTGAGCTGCTTGACGCCGATGTCCTTCAGGTCGAGCAGGGTGAGCCCGCGCGGAAACAATTCGCGAAAGACGACACGCTCGGAAAAGCCAGGCGCCACCCGAAAGCCGATCCGCTTGGACAGCATGTTGATGGCGCGCTCCATCTTTTCCTTGTTGACCATCCGCTGGGTGCCGACACGGTTGCGGATCACCACCCAGTCGATGGGCTTCAAGCCGGCTTGGGCGCGCAGCTGGCGGGCGTTCCATACCATCTCGGAGTAGACAGAGGGTCCAGTGATCTTCTCGCCCTTCTGATCGGTATGTGCGAGCAGGTCGAAATCCACAAAGCTGTCGTTCAGCGGTGTGATGAGCGTATCGGCGAGCGAATGCGCAACCTGGCTCAGCCGTGTGTGCGAACCGGGGCAGTCGATCAGGATAAAGTCGTTGTTGGGTTCCAGCTCGGACACTGCGGCCGACAGGCGATGATCGTAGATGTTTTCGCCGGGCTGTAGGCTGTCGGCATCAATTTCTGGCAGTTCATGCAGTTCAACCAGCGGCAGGTCCAGCGAAGCCTGCTGCATGAAGGTTTTGCGATTTTCCAGATAACGGCCCATGGACCGTTGCCGCAGATCCAGATCCAGCGCAGCAATCTTGAACCCCAAACGGGCCAAGGTGGTTGCGACATGCATGGAGACGGTTGATTTGCCTGCACCGCCCTTTTCGTTCCCGACGACAATGATATGCGCCACGTCTACTTCCCCCAGAACCTTGCGCGAATTTTCGCGCATATTTGGGTCAAGTATACTGCCCGCTCGATTCTATGGGAAGCCGTCAAATCCCTTGGTTAGGCTCTGAGTTAGGCTCTATTTCGCAACATAGACGGGGGCGAAGCATGAAAAAGAAAACGCCGCCCAAATGGACGGCGTTTCCCGAAAATGCGGAGGACGGCGATTAGAAGCCCAGACCTTCGTATTTCTTTTTGAACTTGGATACGCGGCCACCGGCGTCCATCAGACGGGTGGTGCCACCGGTCCATGCGGGGTGCACGGTCGGGTCGATGTCCAGGGACAGAGTGTCACCCTCTTTGCCCCAGGTGGAGCGCATTTTGAGGATGGTGCCATCGGTCATTTTGACGTCGATGAAGTGGTATTCGGGATGGGTGTCTGCTTTCATGATACCACTCCTCAGGCTTTTTTGGCTTTGTAGGTTGTATCTTCTGCAATACGTGCGGACTTACCGCGACGCGAACGCAGGTAGTACAGCTTGGCGCGACGAACGCGACCACGGCGAACGACGGTGATGCTGTCGATGTTGGTCGAGTGCAGCGGGAACACACGCTCCACGCCTTCGCCAAACGAAATCTTGCGAACGGTGAAGGAACCGGCGATGCCGGAACCGTTTTTGCGGCTGATGCAGACGCCTTCGTAGTTCTGCACGCGCGAACGGCTGCCTTCGGTCACTTTGTAGCCGACGCGGATGGTGTCACCGGCTTTGAAATCGGGGATGTCTTTCCCCAGGGCGGCAACTTGTTCCGCCTCCAGCTGTGCGATCAGGTCCATGATCGTCTCCTATGTTGCTCGTGGTTGCTCCACGAAGTTTTGCGCGGTCGCGAGAGCTCTTGGTCTTCACCGGGTCCCGCATGTGCAGCCCGCCAGAGATCACCCCGTTCTTTCCTTGATCTGTGCCGCGATCCCCAATGCGTCGAAGAAGACGTGTTCAGGTGTGTGATACAACAGCACAAAAGTCCAAAGACGCAGATGCGAATCCAGACCGGGGCCTTTTACGCCCGCCTTATGTGTGAATCAAGGGCTGTGACACGTATCTGCCCCTTATTTTCATGGCGACAGAACTGTTTTGGCCTCAGTCCTTATCAGACCCGTCCTGTTGCTTGGCTTCATGCGCAGCCCAAAGATCGGGGCGGCGCGCCTTTGTGATCTCTGCGCTCATGTCTTGCCGCCATTTTTCGATCTTGCCGTGATGGCCCGACATCAGAACATCGGGGATTTTGCGGCCTTTCCATTCGGCAGGGCGCGTATATTGCGGATGTTCCAAGAGGCCCGATGAAAAGCTCTCTTCCTCGGTGGAGGCCTGGTTACCCAGGACACCCGGAAGCAGGCGGACTGTCGCGTCAATCAGCGCCTGTGCCGCGATTTCGCCGCCTGTCATGACAAAGTCGCCAAGCGAGACCTCCATGATGCCGTAGTGTTCGAGCACTCGTTCATCTACGCCTTCAAACCGGCCACACAGCAGGGTCACGCCATCGCATTGGGCCAGATCCTGCATCAACGCCTGATCCATGCGCCGACCACGCGGGGACAGGTAGATCAGTGGCCATTTGCCTGCTGTGTCCGCCATCGTGTGTTCGATCGCGTGGCCCAGAACATCGGGGCGCAGCACCATGCCCGCACCGCCGCCTGCTGGTGTGTCGTCGACATTGCGATGTTTGCCGACACCGAACTGGCGAAGATCGACGGTTTCCATCTGCCACAGCCCTTCCTGCAGCGCCTTGCCGGTCAGGCTTTCGCCAAGGACACCGGGAAAGGCCGTCGGAAACAAAGTCATGATCTTGGCCTTCCAGACGCCCACCAAATCCGGCGTTGGCGTCATCAGCTCGCGCGGTTTGAACGAGGGGCGAATGGCCTTGCGGCCGTGAGATTTGTTTGGTGCTGTCATACGGTGCTGTTTAGTGCAGTCAGAATTCCACGCAATAAAAAGCTTTGGTGTTTGGATGAATTCGGGAATGTCCCCAATCGTAGCTGGCCATGAGGATCAGGTCGCAGTTGATGCGGTGCAGGCGCGTGCCAAAGCGGTCTGGCCCCGTATTGCATCGGACCTTGGTCTGGCTGCCGAAGGTGCCCGGTTCCGCCAGCTAATGGTCAATAGCCGGTACCAGCATGTCCGTAGCGTTCAGATGGTTCAGACGGCAACCGGGCAACGCTATGTAATGAGGGCCGTATTTGATGAAATCAACGCCGCGAAGCAGTTGAAGTCTCTGGACAGGCATCAACAGGCGTCAGAGAGGTTAAGAGCCGTCCCAGGTGTGTCATCACCTTCGATATTGTGGCGTGATCGGGATAGCGGTGTTGTCTTGATGGAGTTCGCGGAGGGTGACACGGCATACCGCGCACTATCGCTAAGTGACTACGGGTTGGCTGAGCGGGCAGAGGTGCTTCGGCGGATAGGGCATGCTGTTGCTGCGCTTCACCGTGTGTCGGATGTTGGAGATCAAAGGTTTTGGCCCAAGCCATTCCTGAAACAGGTTTCAACTCGGGCAGAGGCTGTGCGGGCGGGGCAATTCCAAGTTCCGAAACCCAAAAAATTCCTAGGCCTATGTGCGTTGCTGCATCGTGCAGGACGTGCGGCCCGCGGCCAGGTTTTTCGCGGCGCGATAGAACACGGCGATTTGCATCTGCGGAATATCATGATGTCCGACACCGATGTGTCCTTCATCGATTATTCAAACCACAAGGGAATTTACCCCTACCGGGACATCGCAGATATTTGGATATCGAACTGCCCGGACCACCTGGCACCCGACGGATGCCAGCCCGGTTTCGGTGGTATTGCCAGTGCGGATTGGGCGGCATTCGAAGACGGATATGGCATGCGGCTGACGGTTGATCCGCTTTTCCGGTTTTTCTTCACCTGGCGTTTGTTCAAACTGTGGTCCGCTCTGGCGGCGAGGCCATCCTATCAACACCGGCGCACCGCCGATGCCTTGGCCGGTGCCCTACGTGTTTTGGACGCGTTGTTGGAAGACGGAGCGTGACCTCTGAAACCGTCAGAACAATCCTTCGGGCGGATCTGCGATGATGCGACCTGACGCAAGATCTACAGTTGGTACCGCAGCCAGCGTGAAAGGGAGCAAGATGGTGCTGCTATGGCCGGGAACAGTGATCTCCAGAAGATCGCTGGCGCCGTGGTTCTGCACCGTTTTGACCGTCCCCAGCAGAGTGCCACCCGTGTCGTAGACCTCAAGGCCCATCAGATCGGTGTGATAATATTCATCATCCGGCAAGCTGGGGAGGCGGTCGCGTGGCGCAAAGAGGCGCAGGCCCTTCAGGGCGTCGGCCTGTTCTTTGGTCTCAACCCCGCCGACCCGCGCTGTAAAGCCATTCTTGATGGCGCGGACCAGTACCAGCGTGTAGCTTTGGGTGCCGTCTTCATTGCTGAGCGGAGAATAGGCCTCGATGTCTTCGGGGATTGCGCAGAAACTTTTCAGCCGCACTTCACCACGCACCCCATACGATCCGGCAATGGCGCCAACACAAATCTGCTCAGTCATTCTGTCCATCCTTCGCAGAAACGCGCAGATGACCACGTGCCACCAGCGTTTCCACAGCGTTCTTTCTGGTAATTGCGTTCATAGAGGATACCCGCGGTAAAGGCGATCATCACGAAAACCGCAAGCCGGATCAGCCGCCACATTGGGGCTACCGGGTTTCAATGGGCAAAGAGTGGCGGCGTTGTTCCCAGCCCAGCTGCTCCAACTCCGGAGTTTTTGAGACGTTTTCAGGGTGCCCGACGCAGAAATACCCGATCAGTTTCCAATCATCCGGCACATCGAGATCTCGGTTCAGCTGTTCGGGGTCAAGCACCGACACCCAGCCAAGACCCAGCCCTTCGGCCCGCAAACTCAGCCAGAACAGCGTGACGGCTGTCACAACGGAATAACTGCGCATTTCGGGCATGGTGCGCGCGCCCAGGCGATGTCCCTTGCTGGTCGCATCGTCGCAATAGATTGCCAGCTGCACGGGGGCTTCGCGCATCCCGGACAATTTCAGCTTGGCATAGCGCTCGGCTTTTTCTTCCGAATATCCGGCCAGCGCAGCTGCGTTGGCAGTTTCGAAATTGGCCAGAGCGGCAGAGCGGGCGGCTTCGCTTTCGATGCGAATGATCCGCCACGGTTCACTGAGCCCAACAGAGGGGGCCAGTTGAATGGCGCCGAGGCAGCGCTGCAGCACTGCCTCGTCCACCGGATCAGAGCGGAACCGGCGCACATCGCGCCGGACCCGCATCAACAGATCAAGCTGGCTGCGGAAATCTTCAGGAAACGAATTCTCCCGCAGATCCATTTGCTTATTCCGCGTCAGCAGCCGCTTCGGCAGCTTCAGCTGCCTTTGCAGCTTTCTCTTCTGCGCGTTCCTGAGCTTTCTTGCCCGGGGTACCCTTGTTGGGGTTGTTGCGCTCTGCTTTTTCGCGGACGCCAGCTGCTTCCAGCATACGTGCGACACGGTCGGTGGGCTGGGCGCCCTGGCTCAGCCAGTGCTGAACGCGCTCCATGTCCATTTTCACGCGCTCTTCGCTGTCTTTCGGCAGCAGCGGGTTGTAGGTGCCCAGCTTCTCGATGAAGCGGCCGTCGCGCGGCATACGGCTGTCAGCTGCAACGATGCGGTAGAAGGGGCGCTTTTTCGAGCCGCCACGGGCCAGACGGATTTTCATTGCCATGGGTTCAGTCTCCTTTGATGGCGTTTTCAGGGATATCCCTGTTATTCCTGGTGTTTCTTGTGGTGTCGGATGACTTCCTGAATGATGAAGTTCAGGAAAGCCTTGGCGAAATCGGGGTCCAGGTCGGCCTGTTTCGCCAGGTCTTCGAGCCGTGCGATCTGCGCTTCCTCGCGGGTCGGATCGGACGGGGGAAGGTCGTGTTCGGCCTTGAGCCGACCAACAGCCTGGGTGTGCTTGAAGCGCTCGCCCAGAGTATAGACGAGGATCGCATCCAGACGGTCGATGCTTTCGCGGTGCCCCTTGAGCAGCTGAGCTGCGCGGGCAACGGGATCTTGGCTGTCGGTGGTCATGCCGGTCTCCATCAGATGTACTGCCCTGCGGGCTGGGCACAGGTAGCAGGGAAGGCAAAGCCTGTCACGACCTGCATATCTGCACACCACCGTGCGGGGGGCTGCTCTGTGTGTTTTTGCATATCAGTCAAGCGCCCATCCCTTCGGTTTGAAGAGTGGGTCGGCGTAGTGGCTGATTTCCATCTCAATGCCATGGGACAGCTGACTGTCCCGCAACGCAGCCGGAGAGGGGTGGCGATAGACCGCGTCACTGCCATCGATGGTCGGTGCGTCGTGGTCTTTCTTGGCACCCAAACGTTCCGCGAGGCGAATCGAGTCCAGGTTCTTGGGATCGATGTAGCTCACTGCGCCATCCCAGCCCTGAACCTCGTACAGGTAGTTGCGGGCTGCATGAGTGGCCTCGAGTGCATAGCCCTTGCCGGCGGCATCGGGCCAGATGATCCAGGCAATCTCGCGCTCGGGCCAGCCTGCTGGTTGCCAGGCGCCAGCCATCCCATACGTCTCTTCGGTGATTTTGTCGTGGATCATCCACATGCCAAAGCCGCGAACCTGCCAATGACCGATCTCAGCTGCATAGAGCATCCATGCCTCATAGGTATTGAGAGGGCCACCCATGAAGCGCGCACGATAAGAGCTGAACGTGGCCTTGAAGTCGGGGTAATCCTCGGCTTCCGGTCCACGAAGCACCAGACGTTTGGTTTCGATGACAGGGATGGAGGACGGCATCACAGCACCCTCATCTGGATGTGTAGCATGAAAACGGTCATTGCAGCCGCTCCGTGATGCTCGGCTGCTCCAGTCTGCGCGCCGCCGGATAGTGACGCCACGTGCGCATGTTGTCAGCCGGGGCCAGCCGGAAGGAAACCAGTTGCTCCGGCCGGGCTCCGATGCGTTGTGCTAGCGCAATGGAGGCATCGTTGTCTTCAGGAATGAAGGACGCGACGGTGCTCCATTTCATTTCGTGAAACAGCCAGTCCAGAACGACCTCAGCGGCCTCGCTGGCGTATCCTTTGCCACGGGCGTCTTCCGTCAGGTGCCAGGACAGCTCCGGCTCGGGCCAGCCTTTTGGGAACCAGGGGCCAATCAGGCCAACGGGTCGGCCGGTGCTGCGTTCGATGACGGCAAACAGGCCGTAACCACGCAGGTGCCAATGGCCGATGATGGTGGCAACGGACCACCACAGCGCATCGGGGTCATCGGCGGCATCAATAAAGCGCGGTGCACCAATGCGCAGGAATGCCTCATGCGCATCAAACCCCGCCTCCGCAGGAGAGACCAGCTGGAGCCTCCGGGTCTGGAGGCTGGGGAAACGGTTGCCCGTGTATGGCATATCTACACCCTTTTTGACTGCAGCTGCCCGCGCAGTTGCAGTCTGTTCCTGTGTCGATGATTGCGAGATCATGCCACATGTGCGGAAACAAGGGGTTAAGCCGCGCGCCAGCGCATAGCCTGCAACAGGTGCGAAAGTGGGAGAGGCAATCATGCGTATCCCTCCATTCCGCCGTCGCTGTCTTGCAGTAGGTGGCGGTAGACCAGAACCTTTGATTCAAAGGTGGCTTCGGCATCGGTGTCGCGCTGTGCCCCGGATCGTTCGGCGGCCTTTGCTGACCGGAGATTGTCCGGGTCGACGTAGCTCACCAGCGAGGGCAGCTCCAATGTGGTAAGCGCGAAGTCCCGCACAGCTGCGATGGCTTCCGCTGCCAGGCCCTGGCCCTCGAAATCGGCGGTGAGAAGGTAGCCGAGCTCGTGTTCGCGGTCGCCGTATTCCATTCCGGCAGAAAAGAAACCGGCCACTGCACCCGATTTCCGTTGCTCTGCCGTCCACATGCCTACACCGCGCAGCTGCCACCCTGCAGCATATTGGGTGAAATCCAGCCAGGCGCTTTGCCGACTGAAAGGGCCGTCCATAAAGCGGGCGCGGTCTGACATCAGGATGCCAGCATAATCCGGGAAGTCATCCAGCCGGGGCGCCCGGAGCACCAAGCGAGCAGTATCCAGCTGCGGCACATGGCTGCTCAGCTGCTGCGCAAGTGCAGCAGCCGCGCCGGAGGCCGCGGCCTCCCAAGGATATGCCGTCCGGGTGGTCACTTACTTCTTCTTTCCAAAGCCGCTCAGGCCACCGGGGAGGCCGCCCATGCCGCCCAGACCCGGCAGGCCGCCAGGCAGGCCCTTGCCGCCGCCCATCGCCTTGGCCGCCGCTTCCAGCGCTTTGGGGTCCATCTTGGACGGATCCATACCGGCCATGTCAGGCATGCCGCCGCCTTTGCCGAACATGCCCTTCATGGCCTGTTTCAGCATCTTGCCTTTGCCCATCTTGCCCATCTTCTTCATCACATCGGCCATCTGCCGGTGCATTTTCAGAAGCTTGTTGAGGTCCGAGACCTCCATGCCAGAACCGGCCGCGATGCGTTTTTTGCGGCTGGCTTGCAGCAGGGCGGGGTTGGCGCGCTCTTTCTTGGTCATCGACTGGATCATGGCGATCTGGCGCTTCAGGACTTTGTCGTCCATGCCGGCGTCCTGCACCTGCTTGGCCATTTTGCCCATGCCGGGCATCATCGCCATCATGCCTTCCATGCCGCCCATCTGGAGCATCTGTTCAAGCTGCATCTTCAGGTCGTTCATGTTGAACTGACCCTTCATCATGCGCTTCATCATCTTTTCGGCCTGTTCGGCCTCGATGGTTTCCTGCGCCTTTTCGACCAGCGCAACGATATCGCCCATGCCCAGAATGCGGCCCGCGATACGGTCCGGTTCAAAGGTCTCGATGGCGTCCATCTTCTCGCCCAGGCCGACAAATCGGATGGGCTTGCCGGTGACTGCGCGCATCGACAGTGCGGCACCACCGCGGCCGTCGCCGTCCATCCGGGTCAGCACCACACCGGAGATGCCGATCTTGGCGTCGAATTCCTCGGCGACTTCGACGGCGACCTGACCGGTCAGACCATCGACGACCAACAGTGTCTCACGCGGGGAGACGACATCGCGGACGTCTTCGACCTCTTGCATGAGCACTTCGTCGATTTGCAGACGCCCGGCCGTGTCGAGCATGTAGACGTCATACCCACCCAGGACAGCCTGCTGTTTCGCGCGTTTGGCAATGTCGACAGGTTTTTGGCCAGGCACGATCGGCAGGGTGTCCACGCCAATCTGGGTCCCGAGCACGGCCAGCTGATCCATCGCAGCGGGGCGGTAGACGTCGAGCGAGGCCATCAGAACCTTCTTGCCTTCTTTTTCCTTCAGGCGTTTTGCCAGCTTACCGGTTGTGGTTGTCTTACCAGAACCTTGCAGACCCACCATCAGGATCGGGGCAGGCGGGCTGTCGATCTTCAACTGGCCGGGGTCGCCTTCGCCGCGCAGGGTGTCGACCAGTGCGTCATGAACGATCTTCACGACCTGCTGGCCGGGGGTCACCGATTTGGTAACGGCCTGGCCGGTCGCCTGATCCTGCACCTTCTTGATAAAGTCGCGCGCAACCGGCAGCGAGACGTCGGCTTCAAGCAGGGCGACGCGGACTTCGCGCAGGGCAGTTTTGACGTCTTCCTCAGACAGGGAGCCCTGTTTAGTGAGCCGATCAAAGACGCCGGAAAGGCGTTCGGATAGATTTTCAAACATGCCTGCGGCCTCCTATGCCGGTTTCAACGCGTGCGCCCCACATCTAGGGAGCAAATGACCCATGCGCAATTGCCCCCACGGGCGTAACACGCTGGTGGGGGGCGATCCCTGGCACGGGCAGGGACCGGAAGACTCAACTTGGCTTCCGGATATGGCCCTGCGTTACGCCCTCTGCCTGGATGAGTCAACCCACGGCCCGTTCCGAGGGGTATCCAGAGCTGGCTGTCTCTGTTCGACAACGCTTGACTGGCCCGCAGCGGGGCGCGAACATACTCCTGCGTCATTGGCCACTGTCGGGGGATAACGGTCAGAACAGCGCAGAGCCAAGAGGCGGTGACATTCGGGTAATGGGTGCGTGGCACCTTCTGCATTCCTTCATCGGGCATCATGAGCCAAGAGAAGGACAGGGAAAATGCGTGTCATCACTATTCTGGGCCCCTCACATTCGGGAAAGAGCGAGCTGGCAACAGCGCTCGCCACGCTGGAGGGCAACAATCAGCCACCGGGCAAGACCACCGATATCGCTCAAATTCATACCTTTGCCTTTAAGGGAGAGGAATGGGGGGTGATTGACATAGCAGGTGGCGTTGAAAATCTCGCGTCAGCTGGTCCTGCCCTTGCAGCGAGCGATGCAGCGGTCGTCTGCGTGCCAGCGGATGATGCATCGGGCGTTCTAGCGGCCCCCTATTTGCGGATGGTTGAAGAGGCGGGCATTCCCGCCTTTCTTTTTATCAACAAGATGGATCAGGCTGACGGGCGGGTGGCCGACATTGTTGCGGCTTTGCAGACCTATTGCCGCCACAATATCATTCTGCGCCAGATCCCGATCCGTGAGGGTGGGCGCGTGGTTGGCGCGGTGGATCTGATTTCCGAACGGGCCTGGCAATACCGCGAAGGGCAGCCTTCCGCGCTGGTCGCCTTTCCTGACAGCGCCCACGTGCGGGAGCGGCAAGCCAGGGGAGAAATGCTGGAGGCGCTGGCCGACTACGATGATGATCTGCTGGAGCAGCTCATCGAGGACCGCAAACCGATCGCTGAAGATGTGTATGAGGTGGCGACCCGCGTGCTGCGCCACAACGACATGATACCAGCTCTTCTTGGTTCTGCATTGCACCGCAACGGGATTTTGCGTCTCATGAAGTCGCTGCGCCACGAAGCCCCGACGGTTGATGCGGCTGTCCGCCGATTGGATGATGGCGCAACGGCGGAGAATGGCGTCATCGCTGTTGGCTGTGCCGCCGATGTGGTGAAACACCTTGGCAAGACCATCGTCCTGCGTGCGATGACGGATGATGTTGGCACCGGGACGCAGGTCTGCGGCACGACCCTTGGCACGCTGACGCCGCTGCGCGCGGATGGCCGGAGCTTGGCGGCGGGCCAGATCGGTGCTGTTGTCAAATCTGACCATCTCGACCTGGGATTTGCCTATGACAGCACTGGCCAGATTGGCCTGCCGGACTGGGCGCAGCCGCGGCCTTCGACCTTCCAGCGGATTATCACCCCACTGCATGAGCGGGACGATGCGCGTCTTTCGACTGCTTTGGAACGCCTTGCAGAGGTCGATCCGGGCCTTAGTCTCGCACAGGATGACGTGACGGGGCATGCGCTTGTGGGGGTGCAGGGGCCATTACATCTGCGGCGCATACTTGCACAGCTTGCAACCTCCTTCGGAGTTGACGTGAGCGACGCGCCGGTGCCCCTGGCACTGCGTGAGACCATCACGCGTCCGGCGACAATCCATCACCGGCACCGAAAGCAATCAGGAGGGGCGGGACAATTCGCTGATGTGGTTCTGAGTATCTCCCCAAGCTTGCGCGGCAGCGGATTTTCCTTCCGTGAGGAGATCAAGGGCGGCGCAATTCCGAAAGGCTATATCCCGGCGGTGGAAGCCGGTGTCCGAGAGGCTTTGCAAGCTGGGGTGAATGGCCACCCTGTCGTGGACGTGCAGGTGGTTCTTCAGGATGGTAAACATCACTCGGTTGACAGTTCTGATCATGCATTCCGTACAGCGGGAAAGGCTGCTGTGAAAGCGGCGCTGGAGGACGCGGGAGCCGTGGTCCTGCATCCCATCATGAAAGTCGCGATCCACGTTCCTGCCGTCTTTACCGGTGGACTGGTGCCAGTGGTGAGCGGGATGAAGGGCCAGATCCTTGGGTTCATGTCACACCCTGAGGCGGCAGGCTGGGATGTGTTCGAAACGCTGCTGCCAGTGGCGGCCCAGGATCAGCTGTCGGCCTCCCTTGCCAGCGCAACGCGGGGAACCGCTTGGTTTTCCAGTGACTTTGATCACTATGAGGAGATGCGGGCCTGATTGATTTTGCCAAGTGGATCAGCGTGCCACCCGATTGTGTGGACAATGTCGCATCTGGTTGCCAAATGGCGCTGAAGCTGGCTTGCATCCGGTGCGGTTTCGGATTGATCTGCCCCCAGATCAAATTCAGCAGTGAAAGAGCCCGCAACAATGGATGCCTCCTCCGCCTATCAAGACAGTCTCCCCGTTTCCTCTGACGCGTTGCTGGCGCAACTGGACGATTGGGGCATTGACTATCGCCTGCACGAGCACGTGCCGTTGCGCACGGTTGAGGATGCAAAAGGTGTTGAGGATGCATTCATGGCAGAAGGCGAAGTGGCGCTGCGGCTGAAAAACCTCTACCTGCGTGACAAGAAAAAGCGCAACCATCTGATCAGTCTGGAGCAAGACCGCGATGTTGATCTTAAGGCGCTCGGAGCCGAGCTCGGGCTTGGCAATCTGTCGTTTGGATCAGCGGATCGGCTTCTTGAGAACCTGGGCGTGCGCCCAGGTGCGGTGACGCCGCTCGCCATGATCAATGGTCGCGACCATAATGTGCGGTTTTACATGGACAAGGCGGCGCAGAATGCTGACAGCATTTACATGCACCCTCTGGTGAATGACCGCACCATCGGGCTGACCCGTGATGCATTTTTGGCCGTGATGGAGCGTCTGGGTGTCGAGATCCAGTGGGTCTGACCAATTCGCGCTTGCAAAAATGAACAGTTCTCTGGCCTGATGTGCAGGAATGTGCATGTTTGCAAGTAAGCATGCGACGGGAGATTGCGTCATGGAGAACTGGGATGAGGTGCGGACCGCTTATCAGGTCGCCAAAATGGGAACTGTCAGTGGCGCTGCGGAAGTGTTGGGCGTTCACCATGCAACGGTCATCCGCCACGTAGACGCGCTTGAGGCGCGGTTGGGGGTCAAACTGTTCCAACGCCATGCGCGTGGTTACACCCCCACCGAGGCCGGGCAAGATCTGCTTCGCGTTGCGCAGGCCACTGACGACCAGTTCGGGCAATTGGTTGGACGGTTGAAGGGGCACGGCGATGCAGTGTCGGGGGAGTTGGTGGTGACATCCCTGTCTGCGATGTCCGCGTTGCTGGTACCTGCCTTGACCGAGTTCCAGAACCAGCACCCTGATCTGATTATCCGTTTCCTGACCGGCAGTCGCTTGTTCCGTCTGGAATACGGTGAAGCGCATGTGGCAATCCGCGCAGGGGCACCGCCGGAACAGCCTGACAATGTTGTGCAGCCATTCATGACGCAGCAGCACAATCTATATGCAAGCCAAGGCTACATCGACAAATATGGCCCGCTGAAGGGGCTGGACGACATGGCCAACCACAGGTTTGTCGCCAATGATGACGTCGAAAGCCGTGCTCCCTATAGCAAGTGGCTGCGGGCCCATGCGCCCGAAAGCGCCCTGTCGTTCCGCTGTGTTGCGGGCGTGTCCATGCAGGATGCGTTGATCGCCGGTGCCGGGATTGGTTTTCTCACACAATGGGAGGCTGCCCGCTATCCGCATCTGGTGCGCATGATGGACCCGCTACCGGAATGGACCAGTGATCTGTGGCTTGTCACCCATGTCGACCTGCACCGCACACCCAAGGTTCAGACATTCCTTAAATTTCTGAAAGCCGAAGCCAAGGCCTGGACTGCATGAGCCCCTATTACCGCGGCCATCTTGCGATGCTCTTGTTCTCGGCCCTTGTGGCCGGGTCATTTTCACTTGGATCAATGGTGGCCAACGATATCGCGCCGATGGCACTGAATGCGATCCGGTTTGTCATTGCAGGGGTGGTGATTGGTGTTGCGGCCCATCTGACCCACGGGCTGAAGCCTGCGCACTTTCGTGCCCCGTGGCGGTTTGCTGTGCTTGGTGGTTTGTTTGCCGTTTACTTCGTCCTCATGTTCTATGGGTTGCAAACTGCCCCGCCTGTCAGCGCTGCTGCGGTATTCACGCTGACGCCGGTACTGAGCGCAGTTTTCGGCTTTCTTCTGTTGCGCCAAATTACAACGCTGCCGATGGCCCTTGCCTTGGCCATTGGCGGGGCAGGCGCGATCTGGGTGATCTTTCGTGGGGATCTTTCGGCGATGCGGGCCTTTGAGGTCGGGCAGGGTGAGATCACATATTTCTGGGGCTGCGTTGCCCACGCAATCTACACCCCGATGGTGCGGCGCCTGAACCGGGGCGAGCCTGCGGTTGTTTTCACCTTTGGCACCCTTGTGGCTGGGGCCATCATTCTCACGCTTTTTGGTTGGCAGGATATCCGGGCTACAGACTGGGCGTCCCTGTCATCACTCGTCTGGATTGCTATTCTGTATGTCGCAGTCTTTGCCAGCGCCGCCACTTTTGTTCTTCTGCAATACGCAAGCCTGCATCTGCCCTCAGCCAAGGTGATGGCCTACACATATCTTACCCCAAGCTGGGTGATCCTGTGGGAAATCGCGCTGGGCAAGGGGGTGCCGGATGTCATTGTTCTGCTCGGCATTGCACTGTCTGTGCTTGCTTTGGTGATGCTGCTGGAAGGACGTGCCAGAACATCCAAGGCATAATTGATCCGCCACACCGTCCTTGAGATACATCAACGCAGCATCTTTTTGCAGCGCTACCTTTGGATATAGGGAGCGCGCCCTGATGAAGGGAGAAAGAGATGTTTAGTCATATCATGGTTCCAATTGACCTGCGGATGCCACCGTCTGTTGCCAAGGCGATGAAGGTGGCCGCTGAGCAGGCGAAGTTGCACGGCGCCAAGATCAGCCTTGTTCACGTGACAATGGAGCAGATCAAAGAGGGCAAAACCGACGGCAAAGCCGGTGCGCAGCTTCAGGATCTGACCGACAAACTCGCTGCGGAAACGGGGTGTGAGGTTGAGGCCGTGCCGGTGCATTCGGTGGACACGGTGGCCGAAATCAATGGGATTCTGTCACAGACCGCGGCAGAACTGGGTGTGGATCTGGTGGTTATGGGCACACATATGCCGAGCATCCTCGACTACGTGTTTTCTTCGCATGCAAGCCATCTGGTCCTGCACTCTGACGCGTCTGTCTTTGTTGTGCGGTGACGTCGTGCGTTGAGGCTAGGCTTCTGGCTTGGCGTCATCGTTTAGCAGCTCCGCCTCCAGAAAGCGTTCAAAGGCATCCAGGTTGACGGGTTCGAACTGGCCAAACCCTTGCATCCAGACACTTGCAGATCGCATGGCATCCGGTTGCAGTTTGCACCATTTGACCCGGCCGCGTTTTTCCTGCGCAATCAGACCTGCACGGGTCAAAATGGTCAGATGTTTGGAAATCGCAGCCAGCGACATTTCAAACGGCTCTGCCACGTCCGTTACCGCCATGTCGTCTTCCAACAGCATGGTCAGGATGGTGCGGCGCGTCGGATCAGCAAGGGCGGCAAAGACAGTGTCGAGGGGATCGCTCATGATCTACTCCTAAACCGCAGGAAGCGGGTCGACAATCCCGCAGGGTTGGTCACAAATGGCGCGCAATCAAAAGGGGCGCGCGCATGGCACTGAAATATTGGGCGATTATCTTTGTTCTGGGGATCGGCTGGGGCATGTCCTTTATGTTCAATGCGATCCTCCTGCGGGAGCTGGGGCCGTTGTCGGTTTCCATGGGGCGGGTCGGCTTTGGGGCTGTGGGGTGCTGGATCTATGTGATCGGCGCCCGAAAGAAGGTGCCGAGCGACATCCGCAGGTGGCTGGCTCTCTTTGGGTTCGGTGTCCTCAGCTATGCGGCCCCTTTTGCGTTTTACGCACTTGGTCAGCAGGATATCGCAAGCGGTGTTGCGGGTATCGTCAATGCGATGACGCCCGCGCTCGCTGTGGTTGCTGCGCACTTCTGGCCGGGAGGAGAACGCGCGACACTGATGAAATCGCTTGGTGTGCTCTGCGGGTTTGTGGGAATTGTCGTGTTGTCCCTGCCGCTGTTGCAGGAAAACCGAACATCCGAGATGTGGGCCGTTTTGATCACGCTTTGTGCGCCCGTCTGTTACGCGATTTCGGTAAACGTTGCCCGCCAGTTCAAGGATATGGAGCCTGTGGTCCTGGTGGCGATCGCGCTGACGGGGGCAACAATCGCGATCGCGCCCCTTGCGATCTGGGCAGAGGGGCTGCCAATTGTGACGCGCGCCGAGACATGGGGCGCGCTGTTCATTATCGGTTTTGTCCTGACGTCCGCAGCTTTCATCCTGTTTTATTGGGTGCTGCCCAAGGTTGGCCCGACCAACATCACGATGCCGACGCTGATCGCGCCGATCTCTGCCCTCGTGATGGGAAGCTGGATCCTGAAAGAACCCTTGATGCCGGAACACCTGATCGGCATGGCGGCAATTCTGTTTGGCTTGCTGTTGATTGATGGCCGAATTCTCAGCGGACTGCGCCGTTCCAGACGGGTCTGACAAGATCAACCTTTTGGTTGAATATGGCTTTTGCGGTCTTTTCCGCTGCGTTTTCCGTGGCAGGGGAGGCGCGTCGCGATGCGGCTATTGGGAAATTCTTTTTATTTCAGATGGTTGCGCATGGCGCCGCAGGGGCGTCTGCGTTGTTGACTCTGTGACCGTGACTCCTTAGCACCGCACACAGAATTCACGTGAGGATGGCGCCCGTGACAGATGAGCCACATAAGCAGCGCTTGGCGCAGCTGGAGGCCCGACTGGCAGAGGCGCGTAAGGCACAAGAGCCCAAGCCGCGCGCGGACGAACATTATTCGACAGCCAATCAGGCCTGGAGAATGGTGATTGAATTGGTGTCCGGTCTGATGATCGGATTTGGCATTGGATACGGGCTGGACCACCTGCTTGGGACCATTCCGATCTTTCTGGTGCTGTTCACGATACTGGGCCTCGCCGCCGGAGTGAAAACAATGCTCCGCAGCGCGCAAGAGATCCAGGAAAAGAAACTGGCCGAAATGGCCGAACAAGATGCGCAAGACCGGGATTGATCCCCCGGCGACAGGAGAAACGGGACAATGGGCAAACTAATCTTTGGTGCAGCATTCCTGCTGGTACTTGCTTCTGGGCTGTTCTTTGCGCCCGCTATTCCGGGCCTCCAGATCCACCCGACTGATCAGTTTCTGGTCAAGCCTCTGGGTGGCGCAGGCGAGCTGAACTTCTACACCCCGACCAACGTGACCCTCTGGATGGGTCTGGCAATTGTCGCGATCTTCGCGCTGATGGTTCTGGGTTCTGCAAAGCGCGCGATCGTCCCGACGCGCATCCAGTCTGTTGCTGAACTGGCCTATGGCTTCATCTACAAGATGGTCGAAGACGTGACCGGCAAAGACGGTCTGAAGTTCTTCCCCTACATCATGACACTGTTCATGTTCATCCTGACCGCGAACATGCTGGGCCTGATCCCGGGCAGCTTTACCACCACATCGCACTTTGCTGTGACTGCTGTTCTGGCGATGCTGGTGTTCGTGACCGTAACCGTGACCGGTTTCGTTCTGCACGGCACCAAGTTCCTGGGCCTGTTCTGGGTCAGCTCCGCACCACTGGCGCTGCGTCCGGTGCTCGCGATCATCGAACTGATTTCCTATTTTGTGCGTCCCGTAAGCCACTGCATTCGTCTTGCAGGTAACGTGATGGCGGGCCACGCGGTTCTGAAGGTATTCGCAGGTTTTGCAGGCGCTCTTGGCCTGTTCAGCTTCCTGCCGATCTTTGCCATCACCGCGGTTTACGCACTCGAAGTTCTCGTGGCCTTCATTCAGGCTTACGTGTTCACCATTCTGACCTGCGTGTATCTGAAAGACGCGCTGCATCCGTCCCACTAAGGCTCGGTTAGGTCTGAACAACAAATCCTCAACTTCCAATCGTAAGGAGATACACAATGGAAGGCGAACTCGCACACATCGGCGCTGGTCTGGCTGGCATGGGCACTGGTATTGCTGCACTGGGTGTTGGCAACGTTGCTGCTAACTTCCTGGCAGGCGCTCTGCGCAACCCCTCCGCGGCTGCTTCCCAGACCGCAACCCTCTTCATCGGTATCGCATTCGCAGAAGCCCTGGGCATCTTCTCGTTCCTGGTTGCTCTGCTGCTGATGTTCGCCGTCTAAGAACCTTCGGAACCATTTTCCTTACGGCCGGGCGGTGTGGACGACTGCGCCGCCCGGTGTAACGGCAAGTTCCCTAGGAGGACGACATGGCAACTCAGACGCAGGACGCAGGTCACGGTGCCGCAGAGGCCGCCCACGGTTCGGGCGGCATGCCGCAGCTGGACTTCTCGACCTATGCGAACCAGATCTTCTGGCTCGTGGTCACGCTCGTCGTGATCTACTTTATCCTGTCGCGCATCGCGCTGCCTCGCATTGCGGCAGTGTTGGCCGAGCGTCAGGGAACCATTACCAACGACCTCGCTGCAGCCGAAGACCTGAAGGCCAAAGCTGTCGAGGCCGAAACCGCTTATAATCAGGCCCTGGCGGACGCCCGTGCAGAGGCTCAGCGCATCGCTGCTGAGACCCGTGCGGAAATCCAGGCAGACCTGGATGAGGCTATCGCCAAAGCTGATGCGCAGATTGCTGCAAAAGCCGCGGAATCCGAAGCCTCCATCGCTGAGATCAAGGCTGGTGCCATCGAGAGCGTCGAAGCTGTCGCTGTTGAGACCGCCGCTGAAATCGTTGCTGCCTTCGGTGGCAAAGCAGACGAAAAAGCCATCGCAGCTGCGGTTGCTGACCGGATGAAAGGATAAGGACATGCGTACAGTCTTCGCTCTTGCCCTGACACTCGGCGCCAGCCCCGCATTTGCAGCGTCTGGTCCCTTCCTGTCGATGAGCAACACCGACTTCGTCGTAACGCTCGCGTTCCTGCTGTTCATCGGTATCCTGCTCTATGCCAAAGTGCCGAGCCTGCTGGGTGGCCAGCTGGATTCGCGCGCTGAAGGCATCAAAAAGGACCTCGAAGAGGCCCGTGCCCTGCGTGAAGAGGCCCAGACCATTCTGGCATCCTACGAGCGCAAGCAGCAGGAAGTTCAGGCTCAGGCAGATCGCATCGTTGCTTCGGCACGTGAGGATGCAGCTCAGGCCGCTGAACAAGCCAAGGCAGACCTGCAGACTTCTATTGCGCGCCGCATGGCCGCTGCAGAAGAGCAGATCGCAGCAGCTCAGAACTCTGCTGTGAAAGAAGTGCGCGACCAGGCGATTGTCGTTGCGATCCAGGCTGCCGACGCCGTTATCTCCAAGCAGATGACAGCGACCGAAGCCAACAAGCTGATCGACGCAGCAATCGCAGACGTGGACGCAAAGCTGCACTAAGCTTCGCTATATCGTCTGTGCATCAAGAACCCGGCCCCTGCGGCCGGGTTTTTCTGTTTGGGGTCAACGCAAGCAAGGTGTGGCTCAAAAAAGGGGTGGCTCAAACTTGTTTCGCAGTCTTGTTCACCCACTAAGCGGGGGGCTGACCGGCCGGGCCAAGACGCGACACCGCCCCATCAGGCAGTGGGCGGCGCAGTACACCTTGGGGGGCGGCAAAAAACCGCCCCGCTTGTGAGCAGGGCGGTCGCTGTGTCTGGGCAAGATCTCCTGCAGGAGGGGTGTCAAACCGCCTCTTTGAAGTGATCAAAGCCTGCGTCGGCCTGTGGCGCAGCAGAAACGCCACCGGACAGGTCGAACCTCTCCATCAGCCGTGCGAGGGTTTCGGCGTCAGAGCGCAGCATATGGCCTGCGGCTGTTGCTTCTTCGACCATGGCCGCGTTCTGCTGGGTCACCTGATCCAGCTGGCTTACGCCCAGGTTGATCTCGCTTAGGCCGTTTGCCTGTTCAGATGCCCCAGTTGCAATGTCAGACACCAAGCCGGAAATGTGGTTCACCCGTTCGACGATTTTTTCGATCGCCTCACCGGCCTTGCCAACCAGATCGACGCCCTGTTCCACCTGCCCAGAGCTGGCGGCGATGAGCGATTTGATCTCTGTCGCGGCGTCAGCAGATCGTTGGGCAAGACCACGGACCTCCGACGCGACGACCGCAAAGCCACGACCCGCTTCACCGGCGCGAGCGGCTTCAACACCTGCGTTGAGAGCCAGCAAATTGGTCTGGAACGCGATGTCGTCAATCACACCAATGATCCGCGAGATCTGGGCAGAGGATTCTTCGATGTGGCCCATCGCGCTGACAGCGGTGCGAACGATTTCCCCGCTGCTTTGGGCCTCTGCGCGGGCTTTGTGCATTGTCTCTTCAACGTTCTTCGCGCCTTCAGCCGCTGATTTGACAGAGACAGTCAACTCCTCCAGCGCGGCGGCTGTCTGTTCCAATGTTGCCGCCTGGCTTTCGGTTCGGTTGGACAGATCATCAGAGGACCGGCTGATCTCAGTCGCGCCATTGTTGATGCTGCCGGTTGCGTCCAGAACCTGATGAATGGTGCCTTTGAGAGTGTCGACCGTTGCATTGAAGTTTGACTGGAGCTTTGCGTATTCCGGTGCAAATGCTTCATCAATCCGACAATTCAGCTTGCCTTGTGCCAACTCGTTCAGGTGGTCGCCCAGCACCGCCACCATTCGTTCGGTTTCCTGCTGGGTCTGGATGGCACGTGCTTCGGCGCGTTCGGCTGCGGCGGCCTGTTCGCGCGCGGCGTCCTGTTCGCTGAGCAAGGCTGCGTCAGCGGCCCGGCTCTTGAGCAAGCTGATCAGTAGAACCCCGCTTTCAAGCAGAACAATCGCTGCATGCAGGACCGTCCGTTGCAGGTTCTCGCTTAGCCCGCCTGATGGGTAGACAAGGCTGGGCAGTAAAAGGCTGAAGGAGATGTGATGCAGTGCCACAAGGACAGTGGCAAAGATAAGCGCGCTGGGGCTGCCCAAAGTCGACACGATTGCCAGGACCGCGAAGAACATCATGTGGGCATCAAGCTGCCACGGGTGGCCGTTCAAGGCCGCAGCGAACAGGATGCAATGGCCCACAAAACAAAAGCTGAGCACGTAGTCCCGCGTTGAATGCGGCAATGACTGAGACACAAATGCAAGCCCACCAAGGGTAAGGCTCAGCAGCCCGAGGATCCACCAGTTCCCCGCATCATTGAGGTAGAATGCCGCGAGAGCAGGGATTGGCATCAGCAGCCAGCTCGATACCTGTTGGACGCGCTGCTCCGCATTCGCATTGGAAACAGCAGGGGCGGTGGCTTTACCTTGGCTGACGCCCTTCACTTTGAACATAGTTCCAGAACCTTTCTTCCATCCATGACCAACCACGCCCCCTGGCGGAAAAGTTGATCGGCGCTTTGTGGGGTTTCCAGCATCACCAAGGCACCAAACGGCGCACGCTCTGGTGTGACCTCTGCCACATTTGAACGCTTTGCGATCTGCGCGGCGCTGTCACCCCAGGGGGGCGCAATAATCAACGCCACCTCACCAACCTGCGGAGTGGCACAGGCAAAAAGCATGATCGCGGGTGCGCAGACGGTGATGACTGCGGTCACTGCAAAGAAGATGAGATTCTGTGCGGCTTCCCCCATGCCTCAACACGTAGGGGATATACCTTTAAATTTACTTTCTGGATTGAAAGTGAATTTGCGTGGAAATCCTCGCTAGGCGGTCACTGGCCCAGTTCGTGTTGCAGCCGCTGCTTGGCGATTTCTGCGTTCCGCATCGAACGTTGGTGATCCATCAGAGCCTGTTTGACATAGTCCAGATGGGTCTCCACCGCCTCACGTGCCCGGGCCGGATCGCGGGCCTGAAGAGCGGCGTTGATAGCTCGGTGCTGCTCCAATAGCGCCTCGCGGGTGGTGTGCTGTTGGAACATGACACGGCGATTATAGAACACGCCCTCTCGCAAGAGATCAAACATCGACCGCATCATATGCAGCATCACGACGTTGTGGCTGGCGTCCATGATTGCGGAATGGAATTTTGCATCCAGGGCCGCCGCCTCTTCCGAGGTCGCCGGATCGCCTGCCATTTCCATTTTGTCGAAGATCGCCTGAATGACTTGCAGATCATAGTCCGAGCCGAACTTTGCGGCCCGTTCTGCAGCGAGCCCCTCCATGTCGCGGCGAAAGCTGAGGTAATCGAAAACCGCCTCATCATGACTTGCAAACAATTGCACCAGCGCAGGCGAGAATGCAGAGCCGAGAACATCGGCCACAAATACACCTGCCCCCGCTCGTGACACCAGCAACCCGCGATCTTGCAGGTCCGCCAACGCATCTCGCAGAGATGGGCGGGAGACGCCCAGCCGTTCTGCCAGCTCACGCTCGGCAGGGAGCCGTTCACCCGGTGTCAGAATGCCCCGCAGGATGAACTGCTCGATCTGACGAACCACAGAGGCAGAGAGTTTTTCAGGCTGAACTTTTTGAAAGGGCATTGCAGCGGACCGGTTCATATTGATTGGTCAAAACATATGACCACGTGGGGCGGGCGGCTGCAAGGTCTGCATCGCAGATCGCGGGTGCAATTGCAGACAGGTGCGAGGGGTCATGCTAACCTGCGCATAAGGCCAAGTTCACGTACTCACGACCCTGTCCACAGACCACGGTGCGCCTTATGTATTTGACTGTCCGTTTTCCGCAAAACCTCCGTTTTCTTCTGATTTTGCCTCTTGTCGTTTTGGTTGGCGCCTGCAATACGGCAAGCCCGCATTTCGCGGCAATGCCGATGCAGCGCGTCACAGTTGATGGCAGCACCTTTGAGGTGCGAGTGCGTGGCAATCTGGCAGAGGCGGTACGCATCAATACCCAGTATGCGCCGCGTCTTGGCCCTATCCGGGAGCGGGCTCGCCGCGCGATGGAAGCGGCCAGCGGGTGTGACGCGGACCGCGTTCTGGGGGATCAGGCGCTGCTGGTTGGGCAGCTCAGCTGTCCGGGCGGAGAATCCGCAAAATAGCAGGTTATCCACAAGATATGGTGGCGAATTGGCGCTGATACCGCTGATTTGGGGGGCAGCCAGATTGACAGTGGTGTAACAAACCCATGACACTTGGCCCCCAATGAATCACAGGATAGTCGCTTGCGATTTTCGAAACTCAGACTGAATGGCTTCAAAAGCTTTGTGGATCCAACCGACCTGCTGATCGCGGATGGGCTGACCGGTGTGGTTGGGCCAAACGGCTGCGGCAAATCCAATCTGCTTGAGGCCCTGCGCTGGGTCATGGGGGAAAACCGCCCCAAGGCGATGCGCGGTGGCGGTATGGAAGACGTGATCTTTGCGGGCACGAACTCCCGTCCTGCTCGCAACTTCGCCGAGGTAAGCCTGCTCATCGACAACAGCGAACGTCTGGCTCCCTCCGGCTTTAACGAAAACGACAATCTGGAAATTCTCCGCCGGATCACCCGTGATGTCGGCAGCGCGTATAAGGCGAATGGCAAGGATGTGCGGGCCCGCGACGTGCAGATGCTGTTTGCTGACGCATCAACCGGCGCGCATTCTCCGGCTCTGGTGCGCCAGGGGCAGATTGCAGAGCTGATCAACGCCAAACCCAAGGCGCGCCGCCGCATCCTTGAGGAAGCAGCGGGTATCTCGGGTCTTTATCAGCGCCGCCACGAGGCTGAACTCAAGCTCAAGAACACCGAAGCCAACCTCCTGCGGGTGGATGATGTGATCGAGCAGCTGGCAGCCCAGTTGTCGCAGCTCTCGCGTCAGGCCCGCCAGGCGCAACGCTACCGTGACATCGGTGAACAATTGCGCCGGGCAGAGGGGATGCTGTTGTATCGGCGCTGGCGCGAAGCTGATGATGCCCGACTTGAGGCCGAAGACATCCTTCGCCTGCGTGAAAGCCAGGCAGCCAAGGCCGAAGCGCTGGCGCGGGCATCCGAAATCAAACGTCAGGAAGAAGAGGCAAAGCTGCCTCCTCTGCGCGAGGAAGAAGCGATTGCTGCCGCCGTGGTCCAGCGGCTTGTCGTCCAGCGTGACGCGCTAAGCGATCAGGAAGCTAAGGCCCGCCAGACCATTGAGACCCTGACCAATCGGGTGGCTCAGCTGGGACGCGATATCGACCGCGAAAGCGGTTTGAACCGCGATGCGGGGGAAACGATTGAACGGCTGGAGTGGGAGCAGCGCGAACTGTCGCGCGCTTCTGTCGGTCACGATGACCGCCTTGCCGAGGCTGCGGAGCGCGCCCGCGAGGCAGGAACCGTTCTGCAAGCCCGCGAAGAGCACCTGACCAGTCTGACGGAAGACGTCGCGCGTCTGGCCGCCCGCCACCAGTCAGCGCAGCGACAGGTCGAAGATTGCCGTCGCGCGCTGAGCCGTGCGGAGGACGAAGGCAGCGCTTCGCGCGAGGCAATGGCAACCGCCCGCGAGACGCTTGAAATGGCAGAGGGGGCTTTTGCGTCCGCAATCGAAGCCGAAGAGGAAGCCCGCGAAGCCGCTGAGCAGGCCGAAGAAACGCTTGCTGCCGCCGAGGATGCGCGCAGTGAGACCCAATCGCGTGAGGCAGAGGCCCGCGCGTCCCGGTCTGAGGCAGAAGGTGAGCTGGGCGCGCTGCGGGCCGAAGTGACGGCGCTGGCCAAGCTGGTAGAGCGTGACACTGCCGAAAGCGGCCACGTGCTGGACGATATGCGTGTCGCACCGGGTTATGAAAAGGCACTGGGCGCCGCGTTGACCGATGATTTGCGCGCGCCCCTCGCAGAGGTCGATGGCCCGAGTGGTTGGGTGACATTGCCACCTTACGACGGGGATGCTCCGCTGCCTGCGGGTGCTGTGCCGCTGTCGCTTCATGTGACCTGCCCCGACGCGCTGCACCGGCGTATCTCTCAGGTTGGACTGGTGGACAGTGACGCTGCGCGGGATTTGCATGCAAAGTTGTTGCCGGGTCAGCGCCTTGTCACCCTGGAGGGCGATTTGTGGCGTTGGGATGGGTTCCGGGCATGGGCCGAAGATGCCCCCAGCGCTGCGGCTTTGCGGCTGGAGCAGATGAACCGCCTGGAAACACTCAAACAGGAATTGGAACACGTCAGCGCCCGCGCTGACGGGGCCCGCGCGGCCCATGAGGTTCTGATGCGAAAGCTTGCAGATGTCACCGCGGCCGATCAGGCGGCCCGCCAGGCCCGGCGCGCAGCAGACCAGCGATCCGCTGAGGCCGCACGTGCGCTGAGCCGGGCAGAAAACAACCGCAATTTGGCCGAGGGCAAGCTGGAAACCCTTGGGATCGCGGTGGCCCGTCACGACGAAGATGCAGCCAATGCCAAGGCGCAGCTGGCTGAGGCTGAGGCCGCACAGGCCGATCTCGCGGATCTGGATGAGGCCCGCACAACGGTTGAGGACGTCAAGCAGGCGGTTGAGGCGGCACGGATCACGATGCTCACGCACAGGTCTTCTCATGATGAGCTGCGCCGTGAAGGCGAAGCCCGGATTGCCCGCAGTCAACAGGTCACAAAGGATCTCTCTGGCTGGCGGCACCGGCTGGAAAGCGCGGACCGACGTATCGCAGAGTTGAACGAACGTCGGGAGGCCACTCAGGAAGAGCTGGAAGAGGCGCACGCGGTTCCGGCCGAGATCGCGGAGACCCGCGAAGAGCTGAATGCCGCGATCGAGGATGCAGAGGCCCGCAAGGCCACAGCTTCGGATGCGCTTGTCGGTGCGGAAACCGTCCTGCGCGATGCCGTGCAAAACGAACGTGAATGTGCCCGCCTGGCGTCAGAGGCCCGTGAAGCGCGCGCCCGGTCCGAGGCGCGCTGTGATGGGGCACGCGAAGCTGTCGCACTGGCCGAAGACCGTATTCGCGAGGAACAGGAAACCGTTCCGGAGCAGCTCGCTGCGCAACTAGATGTGGCGCCGGAGGACATGCCCAGCTCGGACGAGCTGGAGGCCGAAGTCAACCGACACAAGCGCCAGCGCGATGCCCTTGGTGCGGTAAACCTGCGCGCAGAAGAAGATGCGCGGGTGGTACAGGAAGAGCACGATCAGCTGGTCGGTGAAAAGGCGGATCTGGAAGAAGCGGTGAAAACCCTTCGCGCGGGGATCGCCAGCCTCAACCGTGAGGGCCGGGAGCGGCTCTTGACCGCGTTTGAGGAAGTGAACGCGAATTTTGCCATGCTGTTCACTCATCTCTTTGGTGGTGGTGAGGCCAATCTGGTGATGGTCGAAAGCGACGATCCGCTTGATGCGGGTCTCGAGATCATGTGCCAGCCGCCGGGCAAGAAACTGTCGACCCTGTCCCTGTTGTCGGGTGGCGAGCAGACGCTGACCGCAATGGCGCTGATTTTTGCTGTCTTCTTGTCCAACCCCGCTCCGATCTGCGTGCTGGACGAGGTCGACGCGCCGCTCGATGACGCGAACGTCACGCGGTTCTGCGACCTGCTGGATGAAATGTGCCGCCAGACCGACACGCGGTTCCTCATCATCACGCACCACGCCGTGACTATGGCCCGCATGGACCGGCTGTTTGGTGTCACGATGCAGGAGAAGGGCGTGAGCCAGCTGGTTTCCGTGGATCTGAAAAAGGCCGAAGCTTTGGTGGCCTGATCGGTTGTTCTGCTGCGACCCATGTCCTAGGGTCGCAGCATCAACCACAGGAATTCACATGAAGTATCTTTCTCTAGTGACCGCCGCAGCATTGTTCGCATTGCCCGGCTTTGCCCAAGCGCAGAACATCGTCGCGAAAAATGCGACCAGCATTGCCAACTTTTTTGACGAAGAAGGGGTGGCCTTCGAAGTCACCACGGATGATGTGGGCGACCCCAAGATCAAGGTCGACTACTATGGCAATGACTTTTCCATCTATTTCTACGGCTGCACAGACAACACGAACTGCGACGCGATCCAGTTCTTCTCTGGATACCAGACCGATGGTGGCGTTCGTCTTTCAAAAGTGAACGAATGGAACACCGAAAACCGGTTTGGTCGTGCCTATATCTCTGAGGAGGGCTCTGCCCGGATCGAGTTTGACATCTACCTTGGAAACGACGGCATGGATCCGGATGACTTTGCCGAGACGCTGGGTATCTGGTCCCGCATCGTGCAGGATTTCGAGACCTTGATCGACTGGTGAGCCGCGTCTCTCTGACCTGACCGCAAGCGTCACTGAAACGTGACGGCGATCTGTGAACAAGTCTGATAGGCTGGCAGCATGAAATTCCTGTTGCTGCCAGCTTTGTTTCTTTCCTTGCCTGCCGTCGCGCAAGAGGCATCAGCACCCACATGGGCCCTCAGGGCAGGGGACACGCCATATGATGCGGAAACACTCGCGAGTTTGCCAGGGCAGTCGTTTGTGTTCTACGACGATGGCGAGGCCATATTCGGGTCGGATGGGGCCTATTCCTACACATATTCCCCCGCCAATGGGGGCGGCACTGCTTGGGGCAGCTACCACATCGCCACGGACGGCAGTGTTTGTGTGTCATTTGTTTCGGGGGCGACCCGCTGCGATCTCTATGTGAAAAATCGCAACCGCACCATTCTGATCACGGAAGATGGGCAACGTTTCCCGGTGCGCCAGTCAGGTTAGCGCGGCGATTTGAACAGGCTCTAACCCGCAAGTTAGAGCCGGATTTTCAAAGACGCGACAGCAGGGCCGGGGTTGGCCAGGCGTCAGCTGGCAGGCCCAATCGTTTCTGTTCCTGCTGCACGGCCTGTCGGGTGCGCGCCCCGAGTATGCCGTCGATTTCACCAACATCGTGACCACGGGCCTGCAATTTTGCTTGCAGCTGTTTCATCTGGTTACCGGACAAACCTTTATCCGGATTGCCCGCGTCATAACGATCTGCACCGGACAAGCGGGTGCCAAAATAGGCGGCTGTCAGAACGTAGGTAAAGCTCTGGTTCCACTCGAAGTAGACGTCAAAGTTCGGATAGGCGAGAAAGGCAGGCCCCTTGTGTCCCTGCGGCAGTAGCAAGGCGGCCTTCATGTTTGGGTTGGCGAGCCGCCCATCGCGCGGTGCCACCCCAAGTTTCTGCCATTGGGCAACGCTTTTCTTGCGGTAGGCCCCCGTCTGGCTGAGATCCAGATCCGTCGGGATTTTGACCTCCTGCAGCCAGGGCTCGTTTGGCCGCCATCCGAGGTGCGACAGCATCTTGGCACCCGACATCAGGGCATCCGGAGCAGAGGTTTTCAGCCGCACGTGGCCATCGCCATCGGCATCAACCCCGTTTTCGAGAATGTCGCGCGGCAGCATCTGAACCATGCCGATTTCACCCGCCCAGGCTCCGGTCGTCTTTTGCGGGTCGAAATCCCCGTTGCTGTAAAGCTCCAAAGCCGCGAACACCTGCGGGCGGAACAGCTCTGGGCGGCGACAGTCATGCGCGAGGGTGACAAGTGCATTCAGCGTGTTGAAGTTGCCCTGGACCGCGCCATAGTCGGTCTCAAACGCCCAGAATGCCAAGAGCACGCCGCGATCAATGCCGTAGGTTGTCTCGATCCGGCGGAAGATGGCGTCGTATTTCTTGGACATCGCCCGTCCACGATCCAACCGCCCCTGGGATATCAAGCGCTGCGAGAACTCAACGAATGGTTTTTGGAAAACACCCTGTGCCCGATCAGCCTTAAGTACGGCAGGATCCTGACGCACGCCCTTGAAAAAGCGGTTCACTGTTGCCCGGTCATACCCGCCAGTCATCGCCTCCTCTTTGAGAGAGCTGACGAAATTGGAAAAGCCGCCGCCGCATTGGGCATGGGCTGTCACAGGAAGGGCAAGGGTAATCAAAGCAAATAGGCTGGAACGCAACACGGGAAAACCGTCCTTTTTCGTGGAACTTCCCTTTGTTAGCTAGAACAGCACGGCAATGGCAACCGTAAGGATAAGCCCAAGCCCCCAAGCAAGCCAAAGCGTGCGCACGGCCCGCTTTATGCTATGGGCGTCACTGCTCTTGGCTCCATCCGGATTGACCCATGGAAAGGACTGCATCCGCCCGTCATAAGACCGGGGCCCGGCGAGCGCGACGTGGATGGCGCGTGCCATCGCAGCCTCTGGCCAGCCGGCATTGGGTGAGCGGTGTTGACGGGCATCTGCGGCAATGTCGCCCCAGTTGCGCAGCTGTCCACCGACGATCGCGATCAACACAGCTGAAAGACGCGCCGGAATCAGATTGAGAAGATCGTCAAATCGCGCAGCCGCCCAACCGAAATGGCGGTGACGCGGTGTCTTGTAGCCGATCATGCTGTCCGCGGTATTGGTGAATTTGTAGATCAGCAGGCCAGGCAGGCCGCCGATCAGGAACCAGAAAGCCGGAGCGATGATCCCGTCAGAGAAATTTTCGGCGGCACTCTCGATGGCAGAGCGAGAAACCTGCGGGCCAGTCATCTTGCCGGTGTCGCGACTGACAATCATCGAAACCGCAGTCCGTCCTTCCGCGAGATCGCGGCGCAGCCCGTCTGCCACAGCCTCCACATGTTCACACAGCGAGCGCTGTGCCAGCAGGATGGCCGCGACCAGAATTTCTACAATTGGACCCGCAAGGGACAAAGCCCACCCCAACCAGCCGGCAAAAAGCACAAGCCCGACCATGGCTGCGATGCCTTTTGCCTTTCGGTGGTGGCCATGGTTCAGCTGATCGTCCAGTTGTTTGATGACGCGCCCCATCAGCACCGCCGGATGCGGCAGGCGCGACCATAGCCACTTTGGTTCACCAAACAGCGCATCCAACGCCAGCGCAGGAACAAGAAGGGCCGCGGTGGTCATAGCGCAGCCTCCAGGCGCTCCCATCCGTCGGCAGGGGGCAGGCCAAGACGAAGATAGGTCGAGGAATATGGGAAAATTCGGCTCCAGATATGGGCCTTTGCGAGCCGCTGCTGCCAGGCAGCAGCGTCATCCACTTCGTAAAGACGGAACAGATCCGTGCCCCCGACCAGCGTGGCGTTCTTGGCATGCATCAAGGCATCCAGCCGTTCGGCCCCTTTTGCCAGTTGCGCGCGGGTGGTGATTGCCCAATCCACGTCGCGCAGCGCACGTGTGCCAACCCGCAGCGCAGGTCCAGACACAGCCCACGGCCCTTGCAGGTTGCCCAATTGCTGGATCAGCTCGGGATCACCGATTGCAAAACCCAGCCGCATCCCGGCGAGCCCCCAGAACTTGCCAAAGCTCTTGAGGACAAGGGTGCCTGGCCGCTCAGCCAGATGAATCAGACTGTTTTGGGGACAGACGTCGCAGAAACTCTCGTCAATGACGACAAGCGGGGCCTGAACGTCTTCGGCGGACCATAGACGACCATCGGGGTTGTTGGGGTGCACGATCACGCGGGCCTCTGCCGGACCATGGGCGACGGTTGTCCAGCCGTGGTTCACAAAGGCTGCTGCGTGTTCGTTGTATGTTGGCGTGGTGATTTCGACCCAGCGTGCCTCTGCCAGGGCGGGGATCGCTGCAATCAGCGCAGAGGCTCCGGGAGCAGGCACAATATCAGCACCTGCCGGGACATCCCAAAATGTCCGCGCCGCCTGTATGAGATCGAGCCGTGCTTGCTCGTCTGGCAGTGCGGTCCAGTCAGAGGCAGTGAGGCCCGTGACAGGGTAGGGGTCTGGGTTGATGCCGGTTGAGAGGTCAATCCAGTCTTCCGGTCTGCCCCCGAATTCCGTCATGGCGGCGCTCAGATTGCCGCCGTGGTCGCGTTTTTGAGGGGCCGAATTGTCCAGGATGCCAGTCATCATGAGCCTTGCATGAGAAAACAAGATCAGCGGTCGTGCCAAAGCCCGCCGCGATCACCGTATGGAGTAGCTGTGTTTGGGATGCAAACATAGGTGATTGTGCACCGCAATTCCCCAAAAACGGTGATCGAACAACGGTCTGCAACAGACTTGCGGCAGATTGACGGTCGGTGTTTGTCGCAAATCGCCGCAGAAGCCGCCAATGGCGACTTTTCGTGCGCTGGTGCCGCGAATCACGGGCAGGCTTTGCAGAAAACTCCTCGCAACAATCCACTAGATTTGCGCTGATTTAATCCCTGAGGGGGCGCCCGGAGCGTCCCCTCAGAAATCCATGAACCACTTGCTGTCAGTCTCGGCCGTGTGGGGCCAACCAGTCAATCTGTGGGTTGGTCGGAATGATCCGGTGCGGATTAATGGTGTCGTGGCTGTAGTGGTAGTGGCGCACGATGTGATCCATCCCGACTGTCTTTGCAACGCCAGGGTGTTGAAACAGCGCCCGCGTGTAGGCCCAGAGGTTCGGATAATCGATGATCCGTTTCCGGTTACATTTGAAATGCAGGTGATACACCGGATCAAACCGAAGCAGGGTCGTGAACAGGCGCCAGTCGGCCTCTGTCAGCTGCTCTCCCAGCAGGAATCGATGTTCCGACAGGATATCTTCGAGCCAGTCCAGTGTCTCAAAAAGCGGATCAATCGCGGCGTCATAGGCTTCTTGCGATGTGGCAAAGCCGCATTTGTAGACGCCATTGTTGAGGGTCGAATAGATACGGCTGTTCACCGCTTCGATCGGCTCCCGCAGCTCTTCTGGCCAGTAATCGTCGGTGTTGCCAGTGATGTCATCAAATGCACTGTTGAACATCCGGATGATGTCGGCGCTTTCGTTAGAGACGATGGTGTTTTCCTTTTTGTCCCAAAGAATTGGAACAGTCACGCGCCCTGAATACTTTGGGTCGGCCCGGGTATAGATTTCATGGGCAAATCCACTGCCAAACAGGGTGTCACCGGTGGCGCCATGCTCGTCCTTGGCAAAGGTCCACCCTTTGTCGAGCATGTCGGGGTGCACGACCGAGATGCTGATATGGTCGGACAGGTCTTTCAGCTGCCGAAAGATCAAGGTGCGGTGCGCCCACGGGCAGGCGAGAGATACATAGAGGTGATAGCGTCCACTCTCGGCAGCGAAACCAGCGCGCCCTGTTGGGCCAGCCCGCCCGTCAACGGTGATCCAGTTGCGAAATTGCGCAGCCGAGCGTTTGAATGCGCCACCGGTTGATTTGGTGTCATACCACTGGTCGTGCCAGATGCCGTCAATCAGAAGGCCCATGCTGTTCTCCTTTTCATCTGGCCACAACTTAGGCCCGCAAACGATGGGCGCCCACTGCCGTCAGCGCGCAGTTTCTCTGCATCCATGCACAAGGGGAGGAAAGAGTGTGCGCCAGACGACATCTTGGGGGTCTGCGATCGCAACTCACGGAAATGACTCAAAAACTTCACTTGATTTTAGTCATTTGCGAGTCATCCTTTAATCAGCCGGGCAAAACGCCCACCCGCCCGCTGGGGCGGTCACAAGAGTGTGACCAGTTCTTAGCGCGTGGGATCACAGAGAAGGGTCATTCAGATGACGACATATGTGCCAAAAGCTGTACAGGACGCCCTTGATGCCGCCCGGATGCAGGGCCTGAAGAGCAAAAGCCGTCTACGGGTCTCTGTTGAGGATCAGATCTTTCCGGTTTTGCGCATGTGGAAGGATGGCTTCTCTGTTGAGGCAGAAACAGCACCACAACTGCGGGGGCTGGTTGATCTGTACGATGGCGCGCGCCACCTGTCGCAGTGCCTGATCGTAGCCTCTGATCTGGAAGGCGATGAGATGTGCTATGAATTCAAACGGGCGACCCCGGCTGCGGAGAGCGCACCGCTTGATTTCTACCGTGCACCTGATGCGCCGGTTGCGCTTCTTGCGCAGGATGACAGCCGCCTGTGATGCGGCAGTGCCAGTGATCCGTACCACGCCGGATCTACGAGATTAGAAACGGGGGCAGCCATCTCTGGCGCCCCCGTTTTTCATGTGTGTTCAGTGTCCTGATGGTCGGATCACTGCAGGTCCGAAAACGCTTCGCGCAGGCGATTGCAGGCTTCTTCGATGCGCGAGCGCTGGGTTCCCAGGTTGAAGCGCAAGAAGTTTTCTCCGCCGGTTCCAAAGGTGGTCCCGTGGTTGGCGGCGATCTTTGCCCCCTGTTCAACCCGCGCTGTAAACTCTTCCCGGCTCATGCCGGTGCCGGAGAAATCGACCCATGCCAGATATGTCGCCTGTAGTTCGGTCGACCGCAGGCCAGGAATGGAATTGACCGCTGCATCAAACATCTGCCGGTTGCCGTCGAGATAGGCCACCAGCTCGTCGACCCATGCGGCGCCTTCGGGAGAATAGGCGCAGGCCGTTGCCCATTGGCCGGGCGAGTTGGGAGACAGCGCCAGCGCCATCATCCGACGTGAAAACTGTGCACGCAGGTCCGGATCCGGGATGATGACCTGACCGGTGTGCATCCCTGCAAAATTGAATGTCTTGGATGGCGCCGTCAGCATCAGCAGACGGTCGGTGATGTCAGGGGCAGCATTCTGCATCTGAATATGCTTGGCATCCCCATAGACCAGATCGTGATGGATCTCATCCGACAGCAACATCAGATCGTGCCGTTTGGCAAAATCCGCAACGGCGCGCAGCTCTTCCTGGGTCCAGACACGGCCACCCGGATTGTGCGGTGAGCAGAGGATGACCATCTTTTCGGATCCGGTCATCTGCGCGTCATATGCTTCGAAGTCCATTTCATAGCGGCCGTCATTCTGGACCAGCTGGCATTCCACCACTTCGCGGCCCGCATTGCGGATGACTTTGGCAAAGGCGTGGTAGACAGGGGTGAACAAAACGATGCCTTCACCGGGTTGGGTGAAGGTATCCAGACACATGCCCACACCGTTGACGAGCCCGGTCGTCGTAAAGATGGCATCTGCCTCGACATCCCAGCCATGGCGGTTTTTCATCCACCAGCGAATGGCGTCTTTATAGGGGGCGTCGCAGTTGACGTAGCCATAGACACCATGATCTGCCATCTCCCGCATCTTGTTGGTCACAACGTCTGGAACCGCGAAATCCATATCAGCGACCCACATGGCCAGACCGTCGTCGCCCGGCACATTGTAGAGGTCGCTCATCATGTCCCATTTGGCGCAATGGGTGCCGCGGCGGTCGATGATCTTGTCAAAATCCATGCTCAAAACTCCGTTTGTCAGGGCCGAAGCTAACGCCATCAGCGCTGTGCGCAAGGGGGGCGTTGCAGGGCGGGCGGCAATGGCCTACATCAACGGCATGAAACGTCCAATTCTAATCCATCCCGATCCCCGCCTGAAAAAGGTCTGCGCAGAGGTGCCAGATCTGACTGATGCGATGCGCACTCTGGCGGATGATATGCTGGAAACCATGTACGCGGCCCCCGGTGTCGGCCTGGCTGCGCCGCAGATCGGTGTGCTGGACCGGCTGATCGTTCTCGATTGCGCCAAAGAAGACGAAGAGACCCCGCGCCCGCTGGTCATGTTCAACCCAAAGATCGTTTCGGCCTCTGATGAGACCAACGTCTACGAGGAAGGTTGCCTGTCCATTCCGGATCAATACGCAGAAGTCACCCGCCCGAAGGTCGTTGAGGTCGAGTGGATGAACCGCGATGGAAATGCCGAGCGTGAAACCTTTGACGGGCTGTGGGCGACCTGTGTTCAGCATGAAATCGACCATCTCGATGGCAAGTTGTTCATCGATTACCTGAAGCCGCTGAAGCGCCAGATGATTACCCGCAAGATGCAAAAGCTGAAGCGGGAGCGCGCGCGCGGTTGATGCGTGGGGCCGGGTTTGCCCCTGTGCGTGCCGTTCGGACAGCCTGCTGAAAACCACAAGGGAAGGACCAAGACCGATGGCAGTTCGCCCCATTGTTGCCTGGCCCGACCCTGTCTTGTCGACGCCTGCCAGCCCGGTGATCGCAATCACTGACGTCGCCGATCTGGCCCAGGATATGCTGGACACCATGTATGGGGCGCCAGGCCGCGGGCTTGCAGCCCCGCAGGTTGGTGTCTTGCAGCGCGTGTTTGTGATGGACACGACCTGGAAGGATGGCACACGCGCGCCGCTGGTCTGTATCAACCCCGAGATCAAGGATCGTTCCGATCAGCATGTTTCCGGGCCCGAAGGTTGCTTGTCGATCCCGGGTGTCAGCCTGACGGTCGAGAGATCAGAGTGGGTCGATCTGGAATGGAGCGACCTGCAGGGCGTGCGCCATTGCCGCCGTTTCGACGGTTTTGACGCAATTTGCATTCAGCATGAATACGATCACCTTGATGGTATCGTTACCTTTGACCGAGTGTCAGCAGTGGCTCGGGCAGAGGCAGAGAAAACATATAATTCCTACGTGGAGACACCCCGATGACCGTGCGCACCTGCCTGCCGTGGCCCGACAAACATCTGCGCAGCCGCGCTGTAGAGGTCAGTGAAATCACCGACGACGTCCGTGCTCTCTGGCAGGATATGATCGACACAATGGAGGCCATGCCGGGGGTGGGTCTGGCCGCCAATCAAATCGGCGTTCTTCAGCGGCTGGCTGTTGTGGACGGCTCTAGCGAGCGCGGTCGCGCGGTGCGTATGGCAAACCCCGAAATTCTTCATGCATCGGTTGCGCTGCGGGAACATGACGAAGCGAGCCCCAATCTCCCCGGCGTGTCGGCAAAAATCAAACGCCCCCGCGCCGTCACAGTCCGCTATATGGATGAGAACGGAGAGACGGTTGAGCGGGATTTCGTCGGGATCGAGGCGACCAGCGTTCAGCACCAGATCGACCACCTGAACGGCAAGATGTACTTTGACAACCTGTCAAAGGTGAAGCGGGACATGTTGCTTCGCAAGGCGAAAAAACTGACCGGTTGATGGTTGGCTTCGGGGGAACACCCTCAGGATCCAAGCGAGTCAGCCAGAAGGGAAAGGGCAGGACATGCGCATTGTATTTATGGGGACGCCCGATTTCTCGGTTCCGGTTCTCGACGCATTGGTGGCGGACGGCCACGAAATCGCGGCTGTTTACTGCCAGCCCCCACGTCCGGCTGGTCGCGGCAAAAAGGACAGGCCAACTCCTGTGCATGCCCGCGCGACGGAACTGGGCCTTGAGGTGCGCCACCCGGTCAGCCTGAAAGGCGCAGACCAACAGGCGGAGTTCGCGGCTTTGGGGGCGGATGTCGCGGTGGTGGTTGCCTATGGGTTGATCCTGCCGCAGGCGGTGTTGGATGCACCACATCACGGCTGTCTGAACATCCATGCAAGCCTGTTGCCGCGTTGGCGCGGTGCGGCGCCCATCCACAGGGCCATCATGGCGGGCGATGCGGAAACAGGCGTTTGCATCATGCAGATGGAAGCGGGGCTGGATACTGGCCCTGTCCTGATGCGAGAGGCCACCGCGATTGGATCAGAAGAAACAACCGCCCAGCTGCATGACCGTCTGTCCGACATGGGCGCGGCGTTAATTGTGCAGGCTCTGCGGCGCTTGCCGGAACTGACCGCCGATGTGCAGCCGGAGGAGGGCGTGACCTATGCCCATAAGATCGACAAGGCCGAAGCCCGTGTCGATTGGACCCGTCCTGCAGCCGAAGTAGACCGCCAGATCCGTGGCTTGTCGCCGTTCCCGGGGGCTTGGTGTGAAATCGATGGCCAGCGGGTCAAGCTGCTGGCCTCTCGTTTGACAGAGGGCACAGGCCCTGCCGGGGTTGTTCTGGACGACAGTCTGCGGGTGGCCTGTGGTGACGGAGCAGTTGAGCTGCTGCGCCTTCAACGGGCGGGTAAGGGTGCACAGGACAGGGAAGTCTTCCTCAACGGCTTTCCTGTTGGCGCGGGGACCCAACTCTGAAAGGAGCGAGTATGTTCTTGGCCTTGTTTGGCAGCGTCGTGATCGCAGGCATCGTTGGCTATCTGGCCGAAAAATCCGGCTTCACCCGCAATGGTTACCTATCATCCATCATCATCTGTGTCGGTGGCGCGTTTCTGTTCCACTTTGTGGCGATCATGTTTGGCGTCGGGTTTCGTGCGCCCGGATGGAATGCCATCGCGGCTTCCATCGGGGCGCTGATTATCGTGCCGTTTCACTGGCGCAGGTAGTGTTGTGGTTGCTCAGCTGCGGGGCGGCCGGGCGCGATAGACCGGCAGGTGCCAGCCAAAGGCAATAGAGCCTGCGCGCAGTACCCAGCACACTACAGCGCAGGCGACCAGCGCCCAGCGTGTGGGCATCCCGAGGGAAACCGCAACAACCGCCGTGATCGCGCCGACCATGGCGCAGGTGATGTACAGCTCACCCTGCTTGAGCACGAGCGGAACCTCGTTGCAGACCACATCCCGCATCAGCCCGCCAAGGGTGCCTGTGGCCATTCCCATCAGAACCACGATCACCGGCGTCTGTCCGGTCAGGATAGCGGCACCTGTCCCGGCTGAAACCGCGACCGCGAGCGCAAAGCTGTCCAGCCAGACAACCCAACGCAAGCGGCTCTCGACCAGGTGTGCTGTAAAGAACACCACCACAGCCGCACCGGCGGCCAGCAGGATGTTGTTGGAATCCCCAATCCAGAACACCGGGTGACGATCCAGCAGCAGATCGCGCACCGTGCCGCCGCCTACCGCCGTGAGGCAGGCCACAAAGGCAAAGCCGACAATATCCAGCTGCGCCCGGCTCGCGACCAGCGCCCCGGAGGCGGCAAAGACCAGAACGGATGCGTAATCCAAAAGGGTGAGGATCGTCATGCTTTTGCTTTGCCCTGCTTGAACGGAGCCATGCCAGCGCGGGCCAGTTCATCCGCGCGTTCGTTTTCGGGGTGACCCGCGTGACCCTTGACCCACTCCCATGTCACGGTGTGGCGTCGCTGCGCCTCATCCAGGCGCTGCCACAGCTCGACATTCTTGACGGGTTTCTTGGAGGCTGTTTTCCATCCGTTGCGCTTCCAGCCGTGGATCCAACCGGTCACGCCGTTCTTCACATACGCGGAATCGGTGACAACCGTGATGGTCGAGGGACGGGCGAGGCTTTCCAGCGCATGGATGGCTGCCAGCAACTCCATGCGGTTGTTGGTCGTCTCTGCTTCGCCGCCCTTCAGCTCTTTTTCCTTGATCACGGTGTCGCCATCCATCGCGCGCAGCAGGGCGCCCCAACCACCGGGGCCGGGGTTGCCGGAACAGGCACCGTCCGTGTAGGCAAACAGCTCAGCCATGGCAGGCCACCGAAATCCAGCGGGCGACAGAGCCGTCCAGCCCGGTGCTTTCGCCTGTGGTGCTGTTGGTCGGGGCAAAGCCCGCAGCGCGCAGCAGATCCGTCAATTCATCTTCCTCGTAATAGGTGTAAAGCCGCCCGATGGCGTCTCGGGCTTCGCCCTTACCGAGCTTCAGCGCAATGTAAAAGGGCCCACCTGCTCGCAATGCCTGCCGAATGGCGCGCAAGTGGCGCGGGAAATCCAGCCGGGGGGCATGCAGCAGGCTGAAATTGGCCCAAACACCATCGAACAGATCTGTGCCCGATATGTCGTCAAAGCTGCCTTGCCGCGTTTCGACGCCTGCGTGGTCCTTGGCGAGGGCGAGCATTTTTTCTGAGGGGTCCATCGCAAGCGGCCGTAACCCGGCCGATGCCATGACAGCGCTTGATGTGCCAGGACCACAGCCCAAGTCCAGGACATGGCCGTTTTCGCGACATGCAGAGATGAACGCCGCCAACCTGGGATCTTTTCGCAAGTGATCGGTATTCTGCGCGGCGTAGTCGGCTGCGCGGGTGTTGTAGATCTGGAGCGTTTTTGGATCTGGGCCGCTCATAGGTAGACGCCGATCGCGAGGCAGGAAATCACAATCGCCGTCAGCAGCAGGCGCAGACGCATCCACCAGCCGGGGGTCAGGCCCCACATGTGAAAGGCATAGTCCAGCAGCAGAAGGCCGGCAAACCCATAGATCAGGTTGATCCCTGCGCTTGTTGGCCCGCCGCCCGTCATGAAAAACGCCCACAAGGCAGGGATCACCGAAAGCGCATAGCCCATTGTCGCCCGCAGGCCGGAGGTTTTGGTGGCGAACCCCCACAGAACCCCGGACATGAAACTGAGGATCACAGAGCCATAAAAAAGCTGAATATAAGGGCCGACAAAGCGGGGGCCCAGGTGCGTGGCGCCCCAGGCCTGAAGGTTTGGCATATGGGTGGTCAATGCGCCCCAGACAAAGGGGATGAGGCCGGCCAGACCCAAGACAAGCGGGGCAGGGGGGATCTTGGTCATGCGCGCTCCATTGCAAGGCGGGCAGCAAGCGCGCCAAAGAGCGCAGCAAAGCTCCGGTTGAGCCATTTTATCACTGTGTCCGACCCTAAAATCATGCGACGCGCCTGGGCCGCAAACAACCCGTAGAGGACAAAAACAGCAAACGTCATAGCCATGAATATGCCCCCAAGCAGGACCATTTCTTGCGTTGCCGCATCCGGCGCACCTGACAGAAAGGGCGGCAGCAACGCCAGGAAGAACACAGAGAGTTTGGGGTTCAAGACATTGATGAGCGCCCCGCGTTTGGCGATTTTGATGCCCCCGTCCTGGGCGCGCCTCTCAGCAGAGAGGGAGAGCGCCCCATCAGATCTCAGCATCTGCCAGGCAAGGTACAACAGATACAGGACACCTGCGATTTTGACCGCCTGAAACAGAACGGCGGACGTATGCAGAACTGCGGCCAGTCCCAATGTGGCTGCAGCCAAATGCGGGACGATCCCTGCTGTACAACCCAAGGCCGCCCATATCGCGGCGCGCCGTCCCTGACCAAGGCCAAGCGCAATCGTGTACAAAACCCCGGTGCCGGGCGCGAGAACAACGACAAATGCCGTCAGGAGAAACTGCACTGAAATCAAATGACCAAATCCTTTTTGCCCTGCCTAACGAGGGCAAGGGTAGTGGGCTGCCAGTCAGTTGCAAGATAAACAAAACCCGCAGACGGGGAATGTGGCTGCGGGTCTTGATGGTTGGGCGGTTCAGGCTGGTGTGCGTAGAACGCGGGGGACTTTGAACTCCACCCGCTCAATCGCGGTCTCAACAAGTTCGACGGTAACATCATAGCGTTCGCGGAACGCGTCGATGACCTCGTTCACGAGCAGTTCCGGCGCGGACGCCCCGGCGGTGATGGCGACCGAAGAGATCCCTTCCAATGCGCGCCAGTCGATATTCTCCGCCCGTTGCACCAACTGTGCATACTGGCAGCCCGCTTTTGCGCCGACCTCGACAAGACGCTTGGAGTTCGACGAATTGGGGGCGCCCACCACGAGCAGGGCATCCGCCTTGGGGGCTACTTCCTTCACGGCTTCCTGACGGTTCGTCGTGGCATAGCAGATGTCTTCTTTGTGAGGGCCAACAATGTTGGGAAAGCGGGTCTGCAAGGCTGCGACGATGTCCTTGGTGTCATCAACGGACAGCGTTGTCTGGGTGACATAGGCAAGGTTGTCGGGATCGCGGACGTCTACAGTCGCGACATCATCCGGCGTCTCGACCAGAAGCACCTCGCCATCCGGCAGTTGCCCCATTGTGCCGATGGTTTCCGGGTGGCCCTTGTGGCCGATCATGATCATCTGCAGACCGTTTTCTGCGTGGCGCTGCGCCTCGATGTGTACTTTTGAAACCAGCGGGCAGGTGGCATCGACATAAACCATCTGACGGCGATCCGCCTCTGCCGGGACGGATTTAGGGACGCCGTGCGCGGAAAAGATCACCGGCCGGTCATCGGGGCACTCATCCAGTTCTTCCACAAAGACGGCGCCTTTGGCCCGCAGGCCATCGACCACATATTTGTTGTGGACGATCTCGTGGCGGACAAAGACAGGTGCGCCCCATTTTTCGATCGCCATTTCAACGATCTTGATGGCGCGGTCGACACCGGCGCAAAAGCCGCGTGGGGCGGCGAGATAAAGGGTGAGGGCTGGCTTGGTCATCACGGTCTCCTTGCCGCTCAGAGCTAGGGCTTTCTGTGGTCAAGGTCCAGACCCGTGACAGGGTTGCACGTAGGTTTCAGACCAAGCCGTCACAGGCGGTTGGTTCATGGCGGGCGTTGGCCTGGTGGCGCGAGGATCGGAACAACAAAGACCCGCAGCGCGATATCCCATCGTGCTACGGGTCTTGGTCCGAAGTCAGATCGCGCATAATGGCGCGCCTGCCTTGTGTCAGCCGTTGGCAGCAGACACGGGGCGCGGTTCACCCTGTTCGCGCGGAGGACGGCCAATCACGTCCTTCAGCTCTTCCAGTTCGATGAAGTTGTCGGCCTGGCGGCGCAGCTCATCCGAAATCATGGGGGGCTGGCTGCGGATGGTCGATACAACCGAAACGCGCACGCCCTGACGCTGCAGGCTTTCGACCAGTGGGCGGAAATCACCATCACCGGAGAACAGCACGATGTGGTCGACACGCGGTGCAAGTTCCATGGCATCGACTGTCAGTTCGATGTCCATGTTGCCCTTCACTTTGCGACGGCCCATGCTGTCGGTGTATTCCTTGGCCGGTTTGGTGACCATGGTAAAGCCATTGTAGTGCAGCCAATCCACCAGGGGGCGGATTGGGGAGTACTCATCGTTTTCCAGCAGAGCAGTATAATAAAACGCCCGCAGCAATTTCCCCCGGCGCATGAATTCCTGCCGGAGCAATTTGTAATCGATGTCAAAGCCAAGCGCCTTTGCGGCGGCATATAGGTTTGATCCATCGATGAACAGCGCGAGCCGTTCGTCCTTGTAAAACATCAACAGTGTCCTTCTGGCATATCCGTTTCAACAGTGAAGTCCGTGAGTGAATGCTGAAATGTGTCGAAACGGGTGGACTTAATGTAGGTTATTTGACATTTGCCGCAAGTGGACCGGGATTAAGAAACGGGGTGAAAAATGACCGAAATTCGGTCAAAAGCACTGGTTGCCTTGGGGGGAAACCTGCCTATTGGCGAACAGTCAGTGGTGCACTCTCTTATAGGTGCGATTGCGCAGTTGTGCGAATCACGCACGCGGCTTTTGGCCGTGTCGCGGTTTTATCAGACGCCTTGCTTCCCCGCGGGGGCCGGTCCTGACTATGTAAATGCCGCCATCGCGGTGGAGACGGATCTGGACCCGGGCACCCTGTTAGAACGCCTGCACGAGATCGAGGCGGATTATGCCCGTCGCCGGACCCAGCGTTGGGGGATGCGCACCCTTGATCTTGATCTGCTGGCTTATGGGAACCTGATCCACCCGGATCAAGCGACCTTTGAGCGGTGGAAGGATCTGCCGTTGGAGCAGCAGATGCGGGATGCGCCGGGGCAGATGCTCCTGCCACATCCAAGGATGCAGGACCGTGGCTTTGTGCTGGTTCCACTTGCGGATATCGCCCCTGATTGGCGCCATCCGATTCTTGACCGGACCGTTCGTCAGATGCGCGATGCGCTGCCAAAAACGGATTTGTCCGAGATTTCCCCGATTTGAACCGGCAATGCGTCCTATTCGGCGCTTGTCAAGAGAAAGCTTTGGTTTTAGAAGTCTCCCTTCTGGACCCATTTTGATTTGGAGAGTCGCCCATGGCCCGTGTGACGGTTGAAGACTGCGTAGACAAGGTTCCCAACCGGTTTGAGCTGGTAATGCTCGCCGCGCACCGTGCACGCGAGATCTCGGCTGGCGCTGCGCTGACCGTTGATCGTGACAACGACAAGAACCCTGTCGTGTCCCTGCGCGAAATCGCCGAAGAAACTCAGAGCGCCGACTCCCTGCGCGAGCGCCTGATCGAGAGCAACCAGTCCCAGATCGAAGTTGACGAGCCGGAAGAAGATTCCATGGCTCTCCTGATGGGTGCTGACAACGACAAGCCGGCAGCAGACGACATGTCGGAAGAAAAACTGCTGCGCGCGCTCATGGAGGCCCAGGGCCAGGGCTGAGATAACGCTCGACATAACTGAATGAAGGCTGCGGACCGGAAATGATATCACCAGAAGACCTGATTGCTCTGGTCCGCAACTACAATCCAAAGACCAATGCGGACAGGATCGCCGATGCCTATGACTTCGGTGAACAGATGCATGAAGGCCAGTTCCGCCATTCTGGCGAACCTTACTTCACCCATCCCGTCGCTGTGGCCGCCATCCTGACAGAACAGCGCTTGGATGATGCGACTATCATCACCGCTCTTCTTCACGACACCATCGAAGACACAAAAGCGTCCTATGACGAAATCGCGTCCCGCTTTGGCGGCGAGGTGGCGATGTTGGTTGATGGTGTCACCAAACTGACCAACCTTCAGCTAAGCAGTCGCGAAACCAAGCAGGCCGAGAACTTTCGCAAGTTGTTCATGGCCATGTCCAAAGACCTGCGAGTTATTTTGGTCAAGCTCGCTGACCGTCTCCACAATATGCGCACGATCAAGGCGATGCGTCCTGACAAACAGGCCCAAAAGGCCCGTGAGACGATGGACATATACGCGCCGCTCGCCGGTCGCATGGGCATGCAGTGGATGCGCGAAGAGCTGGAAGATCTGGCGTTCCGCGTCCTGAACCCGGAAGGTCGGCAATCGATTATCCGCCGGTTTGTGACCCTGCAACGTGAGACTGGAGATGTCATCCATCGCATCACCGGGGACATGCGGACCGAGTTGGAGAAGGCCGGCATTGAGGCCGAGGTGTTTGGCAGAGCCAAGAAACCTTATTCCATCTGGCGCAAGATGCAGGAAAAGGATCAGGGTTTCTCGCGGCTGTCCGACATCTATGGCTTCCGGATCATCACGGCCAGCGAAGAAGATTGCTACCGTGCGCTAGGTGCGATCCACCAACGTTGGCGGGCGGTGCCGGGGCGGTTCAAAGACTATATCAGCCAGCCGAAATCCAACGGTTATCGGTCCATCCACACAACCGTTTCCGGCCGCGACGGCAAACGGGTTGAGGTGCAGATCAGAACCCGCCAGATGCATGATGTTGCGGAAACCGGTGTGGCAGCCCATTGGTCCTATCGCGACGGGATCCGTTCTGAAAATCCGTTTGCGGTTGATCCGGCCAAGTGGATTGCCTCGCTGTCCGAACAGTTTGACGCAGAGGAAGATCACGACGAGTTCCTCGAAGCGGTCAAGCTGGAGATGTATTCGGACCAGGTTTTCTGCTTCACCCCCAAGGGGGACGTTATCAAGCTGCCCAAAGGCGCGACCCCGATCGACTACGCCTATGCCATCCATACCCGCATTGGCCACGCCTGTGTCGGGGCCAAGGTTGACGGGATTCGCGTGCCGCTATGGACGCGGCTGCGCAATGGTCAGTCTGTCGATATCATCATCGCAGAAGGGCAAACACCGCAGGTGAGCTGGCTGGATATCGCAACCACAGGTAAGGCGCGGACGGCCATCCGCCGCGCCCTGCGTGAGGCGGACCGGGCGCGGTTCGTCAAGCTGGGCCACGAGTTGGCGCGCTCCGCGTTCGAACATGTCGGCCGCAAGGCCACGGATAAGGCGCTGGAAACAGCGGCGCGTGCGTTGCGTGTGAGTTCGGTTGATGAGCTGTTGGCGCGGCTTGGGGCCGCGGTTCTGACCGCCCATGACGTCGTGCAGGCCGTCTATCCAGAACTGACTGCTGATGACAGCGAAGAGGTCTCTCCGCGTCGCGCTGTGATTGGTCTGGAGCCAGGGCAGAGCTTTGAACGCGCCCAGTGCTGTCAGCCGCTGCCGGGAGAGCGGATCATCGGCATCACCTATAGGGGCCGCGGTGTGGTTGTTCATACAGCGGATTGTAACGCATTGAGCGAAGTCGAAGATCAGCCCGAACGCTGGGTCGATCTGCACTGGCACAGTGGGACACACCCAGCCGTTTATGGGGTGACGCTTGAACTGACCATCGGCAATGACGCAGGTGTGCTGGGACGCATTTGCACATTGATCGGCGAGAAAAAGGCCAATATCTCGGACCTTGAATTTGTGGATCGGAAACCAGACTTTTACCGGCTCATGATCAATGTCGAGTTGCGGGATGTGGAACAGCTGCATTCGCTGATGTTGATGTTGGAAGCCGAGAGCGATGTAGCTGCCGTGGCGCGTTTCCGTGACGTGCCCGAAAGCCGCCCCAAACTAGGGTAGCCGTTCAGAGCGATTGGAAGGACGCGAACCTTTGGTATTCAGGCGCCGTGATAGACGTCCGCCGCTGCGTGCGGTTGCGGATTTCCTCTGGCCGCGTGGTGGCTGGGGGCGGGCGTTTCATTACGTCAAACATCGTGTGCGTCGCCTGCCGGATTCGCCGGAACGTATTGCGCGTGGGGTCTGGGCTGGCGTGTTTACGACCTTTACCCCGTTCTATGGGATGCACTTTGTCGTGGCCGCGATCATCGCCCGGCTGATGAACGGCAACATCCTCGCAGCGCTCAGTGGAACATTCTTTGGCAACCCGCTGACCTATGTGCCTATTGGTGTGGCCTCTTTGCAGACCGGCCACTGGATCCTCGGAACGGAATTTGATTCCGAGGTCGATAAATCCCTAGTGGGCAAGTTTCTTGCCGCGGGTGAGGATCTGTTCGACAATCTGGTTGCGCTGGTTTTTGACCGCCCGGCGGATTGGCAGGGGCTGACCCTGTTCTACCACGAGGTTTTCTATCCCTATCTCGTAGGGGGCGTGATTCCCGGCATCATCTGCGCCACAGTTTGCTACGTTCTGTCGGTGCCCCTGATCCGCGCCTATCAGCAGCGGCGTCGCGCCAAGATCAAAGCCAAATTCGAGATCATCAAGAAACGCGCCGCGCTGGATGCGGCAAACGACACTGACGGGGCAGGCTCTGCCTGATTGGCCGATTATTCGGTGATCCGGGGTTGCTCTTGCCACCGGGGCGCCTAGTGTCTCAGCATCTAATTCTGATTGAGGGCTTGCAATCCAATGGCACAGACTTCCCTGCAGGACACCACGCTGCGGCTGGGTGTGAACATCGATCACGTGGCAACCGTGCGCAATGCACGCGGTGGCCAGACGCCCGATCCGGTGAGGGCTGCAAAACTGGCGGAAGAGGCCGGAGCTGATGGCATCACTGCCCATCTGCGAGAAGACCGCCGCCACATCACCGACACCGATATCGACGCCCTGATGGAGGCGTTGAATGTCCCGCTCAATTTTGAGATGGCGGCAACCGAGGAAATGCAGAAAATCGCCCTGCGCCACAAGCCGCATGCGGTTTGCATCGTTCCCGAAAAACGCGAAGAGCGTACCACCGAAGGCGGGCTGGAAGTGGCGCGGGACGAAAACAAACTGGCTCATTTCATCGCGCCCCTGCGTGATGCGGGGTGCCGGGTGTCGATTTTCATCGCAGCCGATCAGCGCCAGATCGAGGCGGCTCATCGGATCGGGGCGGAGGTGATCGAACTGCATACCGGGGCCTATTGTGATGCCCATGCCGAAGGTGACTTCGCCAAGCGCGACGCAGAACTGGCGGCCCTTCGTGAGATGTCCAGCTTTGCCCATTCCCTGGGGTTGGAGGTGCATGCAGGTCACGGTCTGACCTATGAAACGGTCCAGCCGATCGCAGCCTTCCCTGAGGTGCGCGAGCTGAACATCGGTCATTTCCTGATAGGCGAGGCCATTTTCAGGGGGCTGACCCCGGCAATTGCCGAGATGCGCCGCCTGATGGACGACGCCCGCGGTTGATCAACCGCAGTCACAACTGATCCGGGGCCGCCACATGGGAAGGCCCCGGACTTGGATCTCATGAACGCCCGTGTCGTGTCAGTCCAGTTTGCCGGGAAGGCTTAGGTCGCCCGATGCAATGTCAAAGACATCCGTTACGCACAGCAATGGCGCGTGGATGTTGGCATTGACCTTCAGTCCAGCTGTCACCCCGTCAAAGGCCAGAGGCTCAGGCCGAAGCGGCACAGTCAGGCTGACCTCCTTGCCATTCAGGACCGGCGAAAAGCCTGGGCTGTCGATATAGAGCGGAAGCCCCGGCCAGGTGGCAGGCAGCTCAGGCGTTGCGCCTTCGGGAATGTCTTTTACCGACAGCATCCCTTCTCCGCAGCCATCGTTTGGCGACAGGACCACCCAATGGCTGTGCCAGCCCGCCCCATCATTGCCCAGATCACCGTCACCGTTTTCGTCAAATAGGGGCGTGTCGTCAAAGTCGGGGTGCGCCGTGGCCACAAGTGCCAGTGTGCCGCTACCGGTTTCAAACCCCACAGCCGAGGGATCGAGAGAGAGCGGCCAGACATAGGCCTGTACGCCAGCCCCCGCCAAAGCCCCGGTTTCAGCGGGGATCGTGGTCCCGGCTGTACCGCCGGTTTCCATTGAAAACGTAACCTGCGCACCGCGCCGGTGAACATGCACCATGCGGATGTCGGTGTCGGCTGGAATGCCGTCCTTTGCGTCAGAGGGTAAAACGGCGTGCGCTTCGCTGTGGTTGCCATCAGCCTGCGCGATTGTGCCGACAGCTGCGGCTGCAAGGATGGCTGCAATGATTGAGGGTCTCATCTCGATCTCCTTAATTTCGACTCGATACCATATTGGTAGTATCGAGTCGAAATTATTGCAATGATGATTTTGACTCGCTATCAAGCTTGCATGACCCCTGCCCATGACATCGCCAGCCTTCTTGATCGGCTCTCGCGCCTGCATGGCACGGGTCGCCGTTCTGTTGGCCTGAACCCGGCACAGGCCTCTGCCTTGGACTATCTGGCGCGGGCCAATCGGTTTTCCCGCACGCCCTCTGCCGTGGCTGAGTATCTGTCCGCAACGCGTGGAACAGTTTCACAGACGCTAAAGTCGCTGGCTGCCAAGGGTCTTGCTGAAGAAGGGCCAGCCGGCACCGACCGTCGGTCGCGGCGCTATGATCTGACCGCTGAAGGTGAGGCGCTGGCCCGGACTCTCGACGCAGGAGGAGGCGTGGATCTGCCGGATCACCTGCTCGAAGACGTTCGCAACACGCTTCGTCAACTGGTCATGGGAATGATCGCTGCGCGTGGTGGGCGCAGTTTTGGTTTGTGCCGCAGTTGTCGATTCCACCGCAACTCGGAGGCGGGCGCCCATTGTGCGCTGATGGATGTGCCTCTGCGAAACGAAGAAACAACACAGATCTGCCAAGAGCATGAGCCGGGCGATTGCACCACAAAGGAAACGTGATCATGCCAATTCGTCCGAGCCGCTTTACCCGCTGGTGCAGACCTGTTCTGGCGGCATTGCTCTGGCCGGGTGCGGTTCTTGCGCAGTCGGTTCAGCCTGCATCGGTGCCTTGCCATCAGAGCCCGATCGCTGGGGCGCAAAACATCTGGTTTCCCGTTGAAGACGGCATCCGTCTCTACGCCAATGGGAATGTGCGGTTTATCTGGCTGGATACGGAAGAGCCTGCCTGCTGTTCCTCTCATCTGATGGTGGCGATGCCGGACCCGGACATGCCGGGACAGATCTGCACAGTATTCTCCATGCCGGGCGGTGAGGGGTTTCGGGGGATCGACCTGCAGGGGGCCGAAGCTACATACGATCCGGCGCACGGGCTTCTTGTGGGCACAGCTGTCAATATCTGGCAGGGTGACGGCGCCGGACTGGCGTTTTTGATGGTGTTGATCAATCAGGGGCAGGGCACGATCGAGGCCCGGCTGGTTGATCCATGAGCAGGCCGTGAACTCAGAGGCGACGCATGATCCTTGGCATTGGTACTGACCTTGCAAATATCGACCGCATCCAACGCACGCTGGATCGTTTCGGTGATCGGTTTCGCAACCGGGTGTTCACCGATGTAGAGCAGGCAAAGGCCGAAAGACGCATGGATGTGGCGGGGACATATGCCAAACGCTGGGCCGCCAAGGAGGCCTGTTCCAAGGCGTTGGGCACGGGGCTGCGCATGGGAATCGCCTGGAAGGACATGGCAGTGTCGAACCTGCGCAGCGGACAGCCCGTGATGCAGGTCACCGGATGGGCGGCTGATCGCTTGCGGCAGATGACCCCGGAAGGGCATGAAGCCATCATTCACGTCACTCTAACGGACGATCACCCTTGGGCGCAGGCCTTTGTGGTGATAGAAGCGCGGCCCATTGCCATTCAGGCGTCCGCGACGCTGGGCGATGCTTGACTTACCCCGGTCCGCCCCGCATGAAGCCCCGGACCCTTGTTCACAGTTAGACCGGAGAGCCTGATGACGGCCAAAGCTACAGTCGGAAGTTCGATCCTTGAGACCGTAAAGACGATTGTCTATGCGCTGCTGATTGCGGGTGTCTTCCGCACGCTGTTTTTTCAGCCCTTCTGGATTCCCTCTGGCTCTATGAAGGAAACGCTGCTGATTGGTGATTTCCTTTTCGTGAACAAGATGGCCTACGGCTATTCCTCGGCGTCCTGTCCCAGCCTGAAGTTTCCAGGTCTGGGTGTTGATATCGACAGCAGTGATATCTGCGGTTTCCTGGATGGCGACAACAGCCGCATTCTGGCAAGCGAACCTGAGCGCGGTGATGTGGTGGTCTTCCGGCATCCGGTGAACCAGAACGACTTTATCAAGCGTCTGGTGGGCATGCCGGGCGACAAGATCCAGGTCAAGAATGGTGTTCTGCACATCAACGGCGCCGCCGTTGCGCTGCAGGACGCTGGCGACTTCGAAGAGATCATGGCACCGCAAGGTCCGGCCGGGTCATACCCGCTGTGCGAAAACGCTCCTGTGGGTGAAGGCGCCGTATGTAAGAAATCCCGTCAGATCGAAACCCTGCCCGGCGGCAGCCAGCATGTTGTGCTGAACATCGGCAATCAGGGCATGGATCACACTGGCGTCTATCAGGTGCCGGATGGGCACTACTTCTTTATGGGGGACAACCGCGACAACTCCTCTGACAGCCGTTTGCCGCAATCGGCGGGTGGGGTTGGCTTTGTCCCGTTTGAAAACCTCATTGGTCGCGCAGATCGGATCATGTTCTCCTCTGCGGGCCGCTCCATGCTGTTCTTCTGGACATGGCGTGGGGATCGTTTCTTCAAGGGGATCGAGTGAAACTCTCTAGGGATATGCACGCCTTCGAGGCGCGGATTGGCTACCAGTTCACGGAGCCCGCACTTCTTGTGCGGGCTTTGACGCATGCATCGGTGTCGTCTCCGAACCGAAAGGACAACCAGCGTCTGGAATTTTTGGGTGACCGGGTGCTTGGCCTTGTGATGGCGACAGCGCTTTTGGAAACCGACAAGGACGCCAGCGAAGGCCAGCTCGCACCGCGTTTCAACGCGCTGGTGCGCAAGGAAACCTGTGCGGATGTGGCGCGTCAGATCGATGTGGGCAGCGTGCTCAAACTCGGTCGCTCGGAAACCCTCTCGGGGGGGCGCCGCAAAATGGCGCTGTTGGGTGACGCAATGGAAGCGGTGATCGCCGCGGTCTATAAAGACGGCGGCTTTGACGCCGCACAGGAATTGATCCTGCGGCTTTGGGGGGATCGCATTGGTCGTGTCGAAGCAGATGCACGCGATGCGAAAACCACGTTGCAGGAATTTGCCCAGGCGCGGGGCGAACAGCCGCCGACCTATGTTCTTGTCGAACGCAAGGGGCCGGATCACCAGCCCGAATTCACCATCTCCGTACAGTTGCAGGACGGCACCGAGGGCCGCGCAACTGCCGGATCCAAGCGGCAGGCCGAACAGGCCGCTGCAAAATCTCTCTTGGCTCGACTGGAGCAGGACAAATGACGACACGCGCAGGCTTTGTTGCCCTGATCGGAGAGCCCAACGCGGGCAAATCCACCCTTCTCAATCGTATGGTCGGAGCCAAGGTGTCCATCGTGACACACAAGGTGCAGACAACCCGTGCCCGTATTCGTGGCGTGGCAATGGAAGGCGACAGCCAGATCGTGTTTGTCGACACGCCTGGTCTTTTCCGCCCGCGCCGCCGACTGGACCGCGCGATGGTCGCGGCCGCCTGGGGGGGCGCGGCTGATGCGGATGTCGTGGTTCTCATGGTCGAAGCCCATCGTGGGATCACCGAAGGGGTAGAGCGTATCCTTGAGGGGCTGCAGGACATCGGCGAAGGCCGCCGCATCGCGCTGGCCATCAACAAGATTGACCGCGTGCAGTCTGAGGTTCTGTTGGGGCTGACCAAGGATCTCAACGAACGCTACGACTTCTCCGAGACCTTCATGATTTCGGCTGAACGCGGTCACGGTGTCGATGCGTTGCGCCAGTGGCTCGCTCAGGAGTTGCCCGAAGGCCCGTGGCTTTATCCTGAAGACCAGATCGCGGATCTGCCAATGCGCATGATCGCTGCGGAAATGACGAGAGAAAAGCTCACGCTGCGGCTTCATCAAGAGCTGCCCTATCAGCTGACTGTTGAGACCGAGCACTGGGAAGAGCGCAAGGATGGGTCTGCCAAGATCGACCAGGTGATCTATGTGATGCGCGATGGTCACAAGGGGATTGTGCTGGGCAAACGCGGCGAAACCATCAAGGCCGTCAGCCAGGCCGCCCGTGCCGAACTGGAAGAGTTCCTTGATCGCAAGGTGCATCTGTTCCTGCAGGTCAAGGTTCGTCCGAACTGGCTGGAAGAGGCGGAGCGCTATTCTGAGATGGGCCTTGATTTCAAGGACGGGAACTGACCGGCGATGGCGCGGCTGACGGCCAGCTTTTGGGTGCAGGCCTATCTGACGCGGCTGCGCCTGTCAGATATACCTGCATTTGTGACGGCCCATGGCGATGACACAGCCGGTGCCGTCCTGGTGAAGTTGAACACGCTGGATGGCCAGGCCAAAGCGTTGCATCGGTCCTATGACTTGATGACCGGTGCGCGCAGCTGGGTCACATTGGCCGAAGGTGACGAACAGACTGTCGATGCCGCGATCGGCAAACAGCGCAGCTTTGATCCTGATCTATGGGTGGTCGAGGTCGAAGACCGACAGGGACGCCATCTGCTTGATGAGCCGGGACTGGAATAATCATGGAATGGCGCGATCAGGGAATTCTGCTCAGAATGCGCCGCCATGGAGAGGGCTCGGCCATCGTCGACATGTTCACGGCAGAACATGGTCGCCACGCCGGTGTCATTCGCGGTGGGGCCAGCCGCAAGATGGCACCCATCCTGCAACCGGGCGCGCAGTTGGATCTGCTGTGGCGTGCCCGGCTTGAGGATCACCTCGGGAGCTATCAGGCGGAATTGATGCGCAGCCGGGCAGGGGCGGCCTTGTCAGGGCGTCTCGCGCTTGCAGGGCTCAACGCGGTCACCGGTTTGTTGGCTTTTTGCCTGCCGGACCGTGAACCGCACCCTGATCTATACCTGCGCAGCGAACGACTGCTCGACCTGCTGGGGCAGGATGAGATCTGGCCGCTTGCGTATCTGCAATGGGAAATGGCCTTGCTGGAAGAACTGGGCTTTGGGTTGGACCTGTCCTGCTGCGCGGTTAGTGGCGCTCTTGATGAGCTGATCTACATCTCGCCAAAGAGCGGGCGTGCCGTGTCGCGCGCCAGTGCCGGGGAATGGGCGGACCGCCTGCTGCCCCTGCCCGCCGTCATGCGGGGAGAGGGCGAGGCAGGCACAGGCGAAATTCTGCAGGGCCTGTCGACCACCGGTTTCTTTCTCGAACACCGTCTGGCGCCATCTCTTGGGAATACCCCCCTGCCAGAGGCGCGGGGCCGCTTTCTGGATGTGCTTACTCGGCAGAAGTGAACAGCATTTCACGGCCGGCTTCGTTTGACAGGATCATGATGCGGCCCTTGATTTCGACAATCTGCATCGACTGTAGCGCGTCGAGGATCGTGATTTCTTCTGCCAAAGCAGGACAAACCCGTCGCGTTGTGGCGAGCTGTTCCAGTTCGAACCAGGGATAAGGCGAGCTGAGCCGTGCAGTGAAGCGATTGCAGGGCAGGGAGCCGGACACATCATTGCCACGTCCGAAGGTGATCGTGGTCGCGCCTGATACGGCTGCGCCGTCCAGTTCCTGTAGGTGCCACTGGCTGCCAAGGCCGCCATAGGCGCGCAGGGTTTCATCGCCGAAACATCCGCTCAACCCAAGAAGGGCGGTGATGGATAAGATGGAAAAGGTCTTGGTTTTCATGGCGGCACGCTCTCGCACCGGGGGGCAAAGGTCAACCAAAGCCTGCATGAAAAAGGCCCGGCACACTATGTGCCAGGCCAGAGGAGGGCCCAAGGGAAGAAAGGCCGAAATGGTCAGGCGAGAAGCCGTCGTGCGATCACTTGTGCCTGGATTTCTGCAGCGCCCTCGAAAATGTTGAGGATCCGCGCATCACAGAGAACGCGGCTGATCTTGTATTCCAGTGCAAATCCGTTGCCGCCGTGGATCTGCAGACCGTTGTCCGCCGCCGCCCAAGCAACGCGCGCGCCCAGCAGCTTGGCCATGCCAGCCTCAAGATCGCAGCGGTGGCCATTGTCCTTTTCCCAGGCCGAGAAATAGGTCAGCTGGCGTGCGATCATGATTTCGACTGCCATCATCGCCAATTTGGAGGCCACGCGTGGAAAGGCGATCAGCGGCTTGCCAAACTGTTTGCGGTCCTGCGCATACTGCATCGCAATGTCGAGCGCGGATTGCGCCACACCGATGGCGCGGGCCGCGGTTTGAATGCGTGCGGATTCAAAGGTCTCCATCAGCTGTTTGAAGCCCTTGCCCTCCTCACCACCAAGCAGGTTTTCACGCTTCACGTGAAACCCGTCAAAGCCCAGCTCATATTCCTTCATGCCGCGGTAGCCCAACACCTCGATCTCGCCACCCGTCATACCCTCGGTCGGGAACGGGTTCTCGTCGGTGCCCGGTGTCTTTTCCGCCAGAAACATCGACAAGCCGCGGTGATCGGTGGTTTCAGGATCGGTGCGCGCCAAAAGGGTCATCACATGGGTGCGGGCCGCATGGGTGATCCAGGTCTTGTTGCCGGTGATCTTGTAGTCTCCGTTATCGTCCTTGACCGCGCGGGTGCGCAAAGAGCCGAGGTCAGAACCCGTGTTCGGCTCGGTGAAGACTGCCGTCGGCAGGATCTCGGCGCTGGCAATCTTGGGCAGCCAATTGGCTTTTTGCTCTTCTGTGCCGCCTGCGATGATCAGCTCGGCTGCAATTTCGGACCGGGTGCCGAGACTGCCCACACCGATATAGCCCCGCGACAGTTCTTCTGAGACGACGCACATCGAGGCCTTGGAGAGACCAAAGCCGCCGTATTCTTCGGGGATGGTCAGGCCAAAGACACCCATTTCGGCCAGCTCTTCGATGATTTCCATCGGAATGAGCTCGTCTTTCAGATGCCAGTCATGGGCGTTCGGCTCGACCTTTTCGACGGCATAGCGACGGAACTGGTCGCGGATCATTTCCAGCTCTTCGTCCAGCCCAGATGCGCCAAACATCACCGATCCGGCCTGCTCCTGCATCAGTTCCACCAGTCGCAGACGTGCGGCCTGTGTATTGCCGCTGTCGCAGAGTGTCATCACAGCAGGCACCATCAGGACGCGCTGGCTGTCCTGCGACAACCCCAGATCCTGCAGGCGCAGGATCTCGCCCTGGTTCATCTGAATGCCTCCGTAGATCTGCCAGAGGTATTCACCAAAGCCGATCTGCAGCAGCAGCTGTTCCATTTCGCCAAACTTGCCGTTTGCCTGGAGGTCGCTGGCCCAACGGTGCATCTGCCGCAGGCTATAGGCATAGGTTGCCAGCCAAGCGAGCCCGTGGGCCGCTGTCTGGTTTGCCTCGACCAGTTTCCCGGAGACGCGTCCGTCTTCGCTCACTTGCGCGCGCACCTCGGTTCGGGCGGCATCGAGCAATTGGTCCACCGGCTCCAATGCGGCAGCTGTCAGCGACAGCACATCAGGTATCAGCGTCTGTTGCATTTGCGGGTCCTGTCCGTCGTGGGGCATGAATCACATCCTTTTCAGCTGGGTCAGTGGTAAATCATTTTGCAGTTGCAGCGCAACAAAAATACCCTGTGGTGATATATTTGGATCAAAAGTTACGTAGCGATTTTGCGCGCGCAGCAGGGTTCATTTGTGCTAAGGCTCTGATCATGTCTGATAATTCACTTGTTGCGCTTTTCCTGCCGGCGGACCTGACCGTGCTGAACCTGCTTGTCGCCTTTGCGATTGCGGCGCTGGCCGGCACGGTGAAGGGGATGGTGGGCTTTGCGATGCCAATGATCCTGGTGTCGGGGCTCAGTCTGTTTTTGCCCCCCGATATCGCGCTGGCTGGGCTGATCCTGCCGACGCTTGTGACCAATGGGATGCAGGCGCTCCGGCAGGGGGCGCAAGCTGCCTGGCAGTCGATTTACCGCTTCCGGATCTTCTTGCTGGTTGGCCTCGCGTTCCTTCTTGTCAGCGCGCAACTGGTGCGGATTTTGCCCGCAGATGTCATGCTGATCCTGATTGGCGCACCTGTAACGCTCTTTGCTGTGCTGCAGCTGTTTGGCATTGCGATCCCCATTTCCCGTGCGACGCGAAGGGTAGAGGCCACAGTGGCCGCTGTGGCCGGGTTCATTGGTGGGTTTTCTGGTATCTGGGGTCCGCCGACCGTGGCCTATCTCACGGCCCTCGGAACGGAAAAGCGTGAACAGATGCGGGTCCAAGGGGTCATCTATGGCTTGGGGGCTGTGGCGCTATTGGTCGCACATTTGGGCTCTGGCGTGATGCGGGCGGAAACGGCTCCGTTTTCGTTTGCCCTGATCCCCCCGGCGATCCTTGGCATGTGGTTTGGTGGAAAACTGCAGGACCGCATCAACCAGGCGACGTTCCGACGGGCCACACTGGTTGTCTTGCTGCTTGCTGGCGCTAACCTGTTGCGACGCGGCCTGATGATGTGAGACATCTGCCCTCAGCGCCTACCGTCGGGTGCCACGAGCCCTGAAAGCAACCGGAGACTGCCATGCTGCAGAGGCTGACAGCCGAAACCATTGCCAGCGCGTCGATCGCTATTGCGCTGCTGGTGCTGGCACTAAAGGCGCTGGCCTGGTGGATGACCGGATCGATTGCGTTGTTTTCCGACGCGATGGAGTCACTGGTCAATATCGGTGGCGCGATCATGGCCTGGTTTGCAGTGCGGTATGCAAACCGTCCTGCTGATGCCGGACACCCCTTTGGGCACCACAAGGCCGAATATTTTTCGGCGGTTCTTGAGGGGATCATGATCATCGTTGCTGCCTTGCTCATCCTGCATGAGGCGATTGAGGCGCTGCGCGCCCCTGCACCGCTGGTCTGGAGTCCGGTTGGGTTGCTGGTCAATGCGGGTGCGATGGTGGTCAACCTGCTGTGGGCGCAGGTTCTGATCGTGCGGGGCGGGGCGTTGGCGTCGCCTGCATTGTCTGCCGGAGGCCGCCACCTGATGAGCGATGTCTGGACCTCTGCCGGGGTTTTGTGCGGGCTCGGCCTTGCGCTGGCGACTGGTTGGCCCTGGCTCGATCCGCTGCTGGCGTTGCTTGTCGCGGTCAATATCCTGCGCGAGGGCTACCGTGTGGTGGCCAGTTCGGTCGGCGGGTTGATGGATCAGGCCGCACCGCCCCATGAACGTGCAGAAATTGCCGAAATTATCCACAAGACCGCGCAAGGCGCATTGCAGGTGCACGGGCTGAAGACCAGGCGGGCAGGGCAGGCCGTTTTTGTGGAATTCCACATGGTTGTGGCAGGCGATATGACAGTGCGGGCATCGCATGCGATCTGTGACCGAATAGAAGAAGCCATTCGCGCCGCGCTGCCAACGGCCGAGGTCACGATCCACGTGGAACCAGAACACAAACTGGAAGACAGCGGCATTCGGCCCGGGCAATAACGCAGACCCCTGACAGCAAAAAAGCCCCGGTGTTGACCGGGGCTTTTTGTCTTGTGATGTGTGGGCTTAGCTGATTGCAGCCGCCTTCACGTCATCATCGATGTACGGCAGGTACTGTTCAAAGTTGTCCGAGAACATCTGTACCAGCTTTGCAGCCTGCGTGTCATAGGCCGCCTGATCGTCCCAGGTGCGGCGCGGATCCAGCAGGACCTCGGCAACGCCCGGTACTGTCACGGGAACATCAAAGCCAAAGTTGCCGTCCTTGCGGAATTCGGCCTCTGCAAGGGAACCATCCAGTGCCGCAGTCAGCAGCGCGCGGGTCGCGCGGATCGGCATACGCGAGCCGATGCCATATGCACCACCGGTCCAGCCGGTGTTGACCAGCCAGCAGGTTGCGCCATGTTCCGCGATTTTTTCGCGCAGCAGGTTGCCGTATACTTCCGGGCGGCGCGGCATGAAGGGCGCACCAAAGCAGGTGGAGAAGGTGGGCTCAGGCTCGGTCACGCCACGCTCGGTGCCTGCCACCTTGGAGGTGAAGCCGGACAGGAAGTGATACATCGCCTGCGCCGGGGTCAGCCGTGCGATCGGAGGCAGCACCCCAAAGGCATCACATGTCAGCATGATGATGTTCTTGGGATGACCGCCGCGCGCGCTTTCCGAAGCATTGGAGATATAATGCAGCGGGTAGGCGCAGCGCATGTTTGCGGTCAGGCTGTCGTCGTTGAAATCCAGCTCTTTGGTCTCTGGATCGAACACCATGTTTTCAATCACGGTGCCGAACTTGGAGGTGGTGGCGTAGATTTCCGGCTCTGCCTCGGCATTCAGGTTGATGGTCTTGGCGTAGCAGCCGCCTTCAAAGTTGAAGGTGCCGTTGTCGGCCCAGCCGTGTTCATCGTCACCAATCAGCACGCGATCCGGATCTGCGGACAGGGTGGTCTTGCCGGTGCCGGACAGGCCAAAGAACACGGCGGTGTCGACCGGGTTGCCCTTGGCATGGTTGGCGGAGCAGTGCATCGGCATGATGCCTTTTTCCGGCAGCAGGTAGTTCAACAGCGAGAAGACGGATTTTTTGTTCTCACCAGCATATTCCGTGCCGCCGATCAGGATCATCTTGCGATCGAAGTTCATCGCAATCACGGTTTCGCTGCGGCAGTTGTGGCGCTCGGGGTTGGCCTGGAAGCTGGGGCAGTTGATAACGGTGAAATCTGCAATGAAGTCGTTCAGATCCTCACGGTCCGGACGACGCAGCATGGTGCGAATGAACAGACCGTGCCAGGCCAGTTCGGTCACCATCCGCACGTTGATCGCATGTGCGGGATCCGCGCCACCGACGAGATCCTGAACGAAATACTCTTTGCCCTGCATATGGGCCAGCATGTCGTCATAAAGTGCGTCAAAGCCCTCGGGGCTCATCTCGGCGTTGTTTTCCCACCAGATGGTGTCAGCAACACTGGCGGTTTTCACGACATGTTTGTCCTTGGGGGACCGGCCGGTGAATTTCCCGGTTGTCACCAGGAATGCGCCGCCATTTCCAAGGGTGCCCTCGTCGCGCTTCAGGGCCGCCTCAATCAGGGCGGGCTCCATGAGGTTATAATAGACGTTACCCAGACCTTCGATACCTTGATCTTCGAGGCGGAAATTCGGGTTTACCCGTCCAGATGCCATTTGTTTCTTCTCCTGTGTCGACCATTGAAGGCCGCAAACAATAAAGCCGCGCCCTGGGGCATTCGTCGGCTCAACCAGCCGATGAGGGTGGTCTTAACATGACGTTTTGCTGGCTGAACAGGAGCCTTTGCCGCAGTTAGCGCCATCACGTCGATGTTTAGCGCAACCATTCTTTTTGACGACAATTTGTCGGGCAAGATGTCGGATCGTTCAGCGCCTGCTAAGGTATTTTTGTCTCAATTGAGGCGAAACTGTGTCGGGAATCTTTGATTGGCATTGATTCGCCGCTGCAGACGGGCGATGAACGTCTAAAAGACGCAAAAAATGAGCAGTTAAGGGACCAATCAGATGTCAAAGATTGCATTAGTTGATGATGATCGGAATATCCTGACCTCGGTCTCCATGACGCTTGAGGCTGAAGGGTTCGAGGTGGAAACCTACAACGACGGACAGGCCGCGCTGGACGCTTTCAACAAAAAGCTGCCCGATATGGCCGTTCTCGACATCAAGATGCCGCGCATGGATGGCATGGATCTGCTGCAACGCCTGCGCCAGAAAACGCAGATGCCGGTGATCTTCCTGACCTCCAAGGATGATGAAATCGACGAGGTTCTTGGCCTGCGCATGGGCGCGGATGATTACGTCAAGAAACCATTCTCTCAGCGCCTGCTGGTTGAGCGTATTCGCGCGCTCCTGCGGCGCCAGGAAGCGATCAGCGGGGATGCGGTCGCAACGACCACGGAAAGCAAGGTCATGGAGCGGGGCAATCTGCGGATGGATCCCTTGCGCCATTCGGTCAGCTGGAAGGGGCAGGATGTGTCCCTGACCGTAACCGAATTCCTGCTGCTGCAGGCACTGGCGCAACGCCCCGGTTTCGTCAAAAGCCGCGATCAGCTGATGGATGTGGCCTATGACGATCAGGTCTATGTGGATGACCGCACCATCGACAGCCACATCAAGCGCCTGCGCAAGAAAATGCGCAGCGCCGATCCTGAGTTCGCCGCGATTGAGACGCTTTATGGTATCGGATACCGTTACAATGAAGAGTAAGCCGACAGCCCGGATGGGCAGGGAATAACGCCGATGCGCGATGCGGGTATAGGCCGCTCTCAGCGGGACAATGATGTGGTTCTGGGCGACGATTGGGTCGCGCCGGATCAAGCTGTCACGCCCGAATTGCAGAACAAGCGCGCGCGCCGCGGGGTTTTCTCTTTGCGAGGCTCGCCCCTGACCCGCAAGATCATTACCCTGAACCTGATTGCCCTCATCATTCTGGTCTCAGGCATCCTCTATCTGAACTCTTCCCGGCAAAGCCTCGTCTTGCAGCGCGCCGGGGCACTTGCCGCCGAGGCGATGCTGATTTCCGATGTCTTTGAGGCTCAGTTGCCTGAAATTGGCACCGTTAGCCTCGCGGTTGGGGACGGGATCGACCCGGTAACAACCCTGCAGAACATCAGCCTGCGCTCGGGTGTCGAGGTGTTCGTGTTCGATACGGCCGGAACGTTGATCGCACAGACCAAGGGCGTCGAAACCGGTGGTGCACTGGATCTTTTGGGCGAAAAGGGGCAGGCGCCCACGATTATCAGTGATGCCCTGTCAGCGGTCTGGTCGGCTGTTGGTGGTTTTGTCAAACCTGATCAGGGCGGTGTCAGCACTTCTCTTGAGGACCAGCTGCGCAATATGGTGCAGCCCGCATTGTCCGGCGGCACCGAAGTGCAGGCCGTTGTGGATACCTCAGGCGGGACCGTTTTTTCGGCGGCAACACCGATCCTGTTTCAGGGAGAGGCAATTGGCGTTGTCACCCTTGCGTCGCCGACCGGCGAAATTGATGCTCTTGTTCGCAGTGAACAGGAACAGGTTCTGCAGATGTTCGTCGTGGCCCTGCTGGTGTCTATCGGTCTTAGCCTGGTTTTGGCCTCTACCATCGCAAATCCATTGGCCGATCTCGCCGCGGCGGCCGAATTGGGACGTGACGGCGATGCCCGCAAATCCAAGCCGGGCCGCATTCGTATTCCTGACCTGACCGCGCGACCGGATGAGATCGGCCGCCTGAGCCGCGCGCTGCGTGGCATGGTAAAGGCGCTTTACAACCGGATCGACAGCAACGAGCAATTCGCCGCGGATGTGGCACATGAAATCAAGAACCCGCTCGCTAGCCTGCAATCGGCGGTGGGTACGTTGCGCATGGTCAAGCGAGAAGATCAGCGTGACAAGCTGCTCGACGTGATCGAGCATGACGTTCGCCGACTGGACCGTTTGGTCAGTGACATCTCCAATGCCTCGCGCCTGGATGCAGAACTGGTCAAGGAAGAAGAAGAAACCTTTGACCTGCTGAACATGCTCGGCAACCTCAATCAGTTTCTGGGCGAGGATGCGCGCGGCAAAGGCATCGACTATATCACTGACCTCCCCAAGACGCCGATCGATATCCAGGGCCTTGAGGCCCGGCTTGCTCAGGTCTTTGTGAACCTCATCACCAACGCAATTTCCTTCTGCGAAGAAGGCGATGCAATCCGGGTCTGGGCACGTCGGCGTGACAACCGGGTGCTCGTCGTGGTGGAAGACACTGGCCCAGGTATCCCCGAACAGGCCCTGAGCAAGGTTTTCAAGCGGTTTTATTCCCAGCGCCCGGTAGAGCATTTTGGCAATAACTCCGGCCTTGGTCTGGCGATCTCCAAGCAGATCGTTGAGGCCCATGGCGGTGTCATCTGGGCTGAGAACATTCGCCCGACTGAGGCAGATATCACCTCTGAACCTCTGGGCGCCCGTTTCGTGGTCGGCCTGCCGATCTGATCCATGACAGATGAAACGACCTGCCAGATTCATGCCAGCTGTGTGGATGTGGCAGGGCGCGGTCTCTTGATCACCGGGGCGTCCGGCAGCGGAAAATCGGCGCTTGCGCTTTCACTCATCGCGCTTGGTGCGCGTTTGGTTGCGGACGACCAGGTCTGCCTCAACGCCGAGAGTGGCTCGCTGGTGGCGCGACGGCCCGCGACGCTACCGCCATTGATCGAAGCGCGCGGCATAGGGTTGTTGCAGGCCGCTACCGTGGCGCATAGCCGCGTTGCGGCTGTGGTGGATATGGACGCGCTTGAAACAGATCGTTTGCCCCACCACCTGAGCACTATGTTTCTAGGGTGTAAAATACGACGGTTTCGACGGGTGGATGGCCCACAGTTTGCCCCGGCGCTGCTGCTGGCCTTGAAGAACGGAGCACATGATGCAGATGCCCGGATCTGATAGCGAAATTCCGGTTGTTCTGGTGACGGGCCCATCGGGTGCGGGCAGGACAACAGCGATCAACGTGCTGGAGGATCTCGGGTTCGAAGCGATTGATAATCTGCCGCTTCGGTTGTTGCCTGATCTCGTTGAGGCAAACAGCCTGAGCCGCCCAATGGCGCTTGGCCTTGATAGCCGCAACAGAGATTTTTCTCCCGCGGCACTTCTGGATGTCATCGACCGGCTTTCGGGTCAGAAGAACCTCGCGCTCAATGTGTTGTATCTGGATGCAGACCCGGATGTTTTGTTGCGGCGCTATTCAGAGACCCGGCGGCGCCACCCGATGTCCCCTGCGGAAGACCCGGAAATTGGGGTGACGCGGGAGCTGGACCTGATGGCCCCGATCCGTGACCGGGCGGATTTCCTGCTGGATACCTCCGAGATGAATGTTCATCAGCTGAAGGCGGAAATCGAACGGCAATTCGCCCCCGGCGGGCGGGCCCTGGCCGTGTCGGTCCAGAGTTTTTCCTACAAGCGCGGGGTGCCGCGCAGCATCGACATGGTGTTTGACTGCCGGTTCCTGGCCAATCCCTACTGGGACGCAGACCTACGCAGTCTTAATGGACGTGACCGGGCGGTGCAGGACTATGTCGGACAGGATGCCCGGTTTCAGCCATTTTATGACCGCGTGCTGGATTTGGTCCGGTTGCTGTTGCCTGCCTATCGCGAAGAGGGTAAATCGCATCTCTCCATTGCATTTGGGTGCACCGGAGGACAGCACAGGTCGGTCACATTGGCAGAAAGACTTGCCAGTGATCTTGCAGAAGACGGGCAGCAGGTGTCAATTAGACACCGCGAGCTGCATGGCCAGCGGCAGAAGTGAGGGACCGGCTTGATCGGAATCGTTATCGTTGCACATGGTGGTTTGGCCAAGGAATACCTGGCCGCTGTAGAGCACGTGGTTGGCCCTCAGGTCTGTCTTGAGGCGATCGCCATCGGGCCCGAAGACGACCGCGACGCAAAACAGCGTGAAATCTGCCGTGCCGCAGACACCGTCGACAGCGGCGATGGCGTCGTTGTGGTGACTGATCTGTTTGGCGGATCTCCGTCCAATCTCAGCCTTATGGCCTGCACCCCTGCAAACCGGCGCATCCTGTACGGGGCGAACCTGCCCATGCTGATCAAGCTGGCGAAATCCCGCCATCTGCCTGTGGCAGAGGCGGTGCGTCACGCGATGGAAGCAGGACGCAAGTACATCAACGCCCAAAATATCAACCCCGAAGGGGAGCAAGCGCATTAAATGGTTCAGAAAACTCTGAAAATCATCAACGAAAAAGGCCTGCACGCGCGGGCATCGGCGAAATTGGTCGAAGTGGTCGAAGGCTTTGATGCCACGGCAGAGGTCTCGCGCGATGGATTGTCGGCATCGGGCGACAGCATCATGGGGCTTTTGATGTTGGCAGCCTCCAAGGGAACGACTATTGACGTCACGACTTCGGGACCGGATGCAGAGGCGCTGGCTTCAGCTCTTGACGCATTGGTCGCCGATAAGTTCGGTGAAGGATACTGAACCGGCTGGAACGAGACGACACAGGACTGAGCCCTTGGTGGAAACGGCGCATGAACAGGATACTGGTGGCAAGCCAGAGGCTGCAGAGACCGGCGAGATTTATGATCGCCGCACGCTGACCTATGCCAACTCCTTTGATGATCGCTGGACCTCGCTGGCCATCCGGGCGATCGAATGGTGCACCGGCAAGCTGAAGATCCTGCGGATGGTGCGTAAGTTCGAGCGCAACAATGCAGAGTATCGTGGCCAGAAATTCTGGCGCGGCGCGTTGAACGTGATGGGTATCGATCTCGTCACGCCGCAAGAGCAGATCGCTCGCATCCCGACCGAGGGGCCGGTTGTCGTTGTGGCAAACCATCCGCACGGCATGGTTGATGGCATGATCTTTGCGGATCTGATCGGCAGAGTGCGGCAGGATTACCGGATCCTGACACGTTCCGTTCTGACCGGTCTGGACGAGGCTGCGACCTCTTTCATGATTCCGGTGCCCTTTCCTCATGATCCTGACGCGCAGCGCAAGATGGTCGAGATGCGCGGCAAAGCGATGGCCTACCTCAAAGAGGGCGGCGTTGTCGCATTGTTCCCCTCGGGTGTTGTGATGTCATCCGACAGCTGGTTTGGTCCGGCGGTGGAACGTGAATGGAATGTCTTCACCGCTCAGCTGATCCGTCGCTCCGGTGCGCGTGTGGTGCCGATCTATTTCCCCGGCAGCAACTCTCGCTGGTATCAGATCGCCAACCGGATCTCGCCCATTCTGCGACAGGGGCTTCTCCTGCATGAGATTGTCCGTTCGTGCAACAAACCGCAGGCACCTGTGGTTGGTGAACCGCTGACAGATGAGCAGATGGAGCAGCTGCACAGTGACCCACGTGGTTTCATGGCCTGGCTTCGCGAACATACGCTGAACCTCGGCAAATCGGCCTGATTGGTCAAACCCCGGAATAGAAACGGCGCCCCCTGGGCGCCGTTTTTCGTTTGGACCATTCAGCGGGTCGGGACGGGAACTTCCCCACGGTAGTCGTAGAAACCGCGCTGTGTTTTTCGGCCCAGCCAGCCTGCTTCGACGTATTTCGTCAGCAGTGGGCATGGGCGATACTTGGTATCCGCCAGCCCGTCATGCAGCACGTTCATGATCGCAAGACATGTGTCCAGCCCGATGAAATCTGCGAGCTCCAGAGGGCCCATAGGATGATTGGCGCCCAGCTTCATCGACTCATCAATCGACTTCACGCTGCCGACCCCTTCATAGAGGGTATAAACTGCCTCATTGATCATCGGCATCAGAATCCGGTTCACGATAAAGGCAGGGAAATCTTCGGCGCTGGCAGCGGTCTTGCCCAGTTTCTCGACCACGGCATGGCATGCAGAAAATGTGGCCTCGTCCGTGGCAATGCCGCGGATCAGTTCGACCAGCTGCATGACAGGCACAGGGTTCATGAAGTGAAAGCCCATGAACCGTTCGGGACGGTCCGTGCGGCTGGCCAGCCGGGTGATCGAGATCGACGAGGTGTTCGACGTCAGAATCGTATGCGGGAGAAGATGTGGCTGAAGATCTTCAAAGATCGCCTGCTTCACGGTTTCCCGCTCTGTTGCCGCTTCGATCACCAGGTCTGTCTTGCCGACATCCGCCAGCGTCAGCGTGGTCGAAATGCGCGCGAGTGCTGCATCGACCTCGGCCTGATCGATCTTGCCCTTGCTGGCCTGGCGGGTCAGGTTCTTTTGGATCGCGCTTAGCGCCGCGTCCAGAGCCTGCTGACTAATATCATTCAAAACAACGTCATAGCCTGCCAAGGCCATGACATGTGCGATGCCGTTGCCCATCTGGCCCGCACCGATAACGCCGATTTTCTGGATGTCCATCGCTCATGCCTCTTGGAGTTTCCGGCGGATCATACTGGCCCGCCGATAGACGGCACAAGGCCGATTGGGGGAGTTTTTACTCAAAGTTGAGCATTAGCAATTCGTCAACAGGTCGCGGGCTAACTGAGACTCGGGTGAAAATTGGTGGGTACCATGAGCTACGAACTCAAGAGCGCAACCGCGCTTGCGGGCGAGCCGTGCAGCTATGCGGGCTCGAAACTGCTGGTCAGGGGACCAGCGCGGGATCTGACTGAACCATATCTGGCATTTATCGGCGGGACAGAGGTCTTTGGCCGCTTTGTCGAGGTGCCATTTGTGGCCGAGGCCGAGGCGCAGTTGGGGCAGACCTGTGTCAATCTTGGCAGCGTCAATGCAGGCGTTGACAGCTTTCTGAGCGACGATGCCCTGCTTGGGATCGCGCATGGGGCTGAAACGACTGTTTTGCAGGTGCTTGGGGCTCAGAATATCTCCAACGGCTATTACAAGGTTCACCCGCGTCGCAACGACAGGTTCCTGTGCGCGCACGCCCCCTTGCGAGAGCTCTATCCTGAGATCGACTTCACCGAATACCACTTCAACAAACACCTCCTTGGGGCGCTGAGATCCTGCTGCAAAACCCGTTACGAAACCGTGCGGGATCATCTGCAAAGCACCTGGATCGATCGCATGGGAGAGCTGATTGCAGAGATAGAGGGCAATGTGGCCCTGTTGTGGGTGCAATACGATCTCGATCAGCAGTCGCTCTTTGGTCACGAACCCGCGCTGGTGGATCGCCCGATGGTCGATTCCCTGCGGGCACAGGTGGACGGGGTGATCGAAATCCCCGTGCACACCGCACGAGAGGCCGCCGATATCGAAGGAATGTTCTACGGCCAGATGGATCTGGCGTCGGCGCAGCGCATGATTGGTCCTAAGGAACATCAGCGTATCGCCGCAGAGCTGGTGCGCTATTTCCAGAACGGTTGAGAAGACCAGCCCTGAAACGAAAAAAGCCCGCAACGGATGTTGCGGGCTTTCGTGTTTGAAAGAAAGCTGTGCTTACAGCTTTTCCATCAGCTCGGGAACGGCGTCGAACAGATCGGCAACCAGACCGTAGTCAGCAACCTGGAAGATCGGTGCTTCTTCGTCTTTGTTGATCGCGACGATGATCTTGGAGTCTTTCATACCCGCGAGGTGCTGGATCGCACCGGAGATGCCGATCGCAACATAGAGCTCAGGGGCGACAACCTTACCGGTCTGGCCAACCTGCCAGTCGTTCGGGGCATAGCCGGAGTCCACGGCGGCGCGCGATGCGCCAACAGCCGCGCCCAGCTTGTCTGCCAGACCTTCGATCAGTTTGAAGTCTTCTTCGGAACCGACGCCACGGCCACCGGAAACAACCACACCAGCAGAGGTCAGCTCAGGACGATCGCTCGCGGCAACCTTGTCCTCAACCCACTCGGACAGGCCGGGGTTTTCAGCAGCAGAGATGGTTTCCACAGATGCAGAGCCGCCGTCGCCAGCCGCGTCAAAGGTGGAGGTCCGGAAGGAGATGACCTTTTTCGCGTCGTTCGACTTCACGGTCTGAACCGCGTTGCCTGCGTAGATCGGGCGCTCGAAGGTGTTGCCATCGACAACGCCGGACACGTCCGAAATCACCATCACGTCCAACAGCGCCGCAACGCGGGGCAGAACGTTTTTGGCATCGGTGGTCGCCGGTGCAACGATGTGCTCGTAGTCAGAGGCAAGCGACGCGATCAGCGCAGCGGTCGGCTCTGCAAGACGGTGACCCAGGGACGCATCTTCTGCGACCAGAACCTTGGCAACGCCAGCGATCTTGGCGGCTTCTTCGCCAGCGGCTGCTGCGGATGCACCAGCGGCCAGGACAGTCACGTCGCCCAGTTTCGCAGCCGCGGTTACGGCTTTTGCGGTTGCGTCCAGCGCCAGGGCGCCATCGGTCACTTCGGCAAGGAGAAGAACAGCCATTACACAGCCCCCGCTTCTTTGAGTTTCCCAACCAGCTCGTCCACAGAGCCCACGATGATACCAGCGGCACGGGCGGCAGGTTCGGTGGTGGAAATGATTTCCAGACGCGGGGAGACGTCGACGCCGTAGTCGTCAGCGGTTTTCTCGTCCAGCGGCTTTTTCTTGGCCTTCATGATGTTCGGCAGCGACGCATAGCGCGGCTCGTTCAGGCGCAGGTCCACGGTGACGATGGCAGGCATCTTCACTTTGATGGTCTGCAGACCGCCGTCCACTTCGCGGGTCACAACAGCGTTGTCGCCGTCGATGTCCAGCTCAGAGGCAAAGGTGCCCTGGGACCAACCCAAGAGCGCCGACAGCATCTGACCGGTCGCGTTCATGTCGTTGTCGATCGCCTGTTTGCCGGCCAGAACCAGACCGGGCTGCTCTTCCTCGACCACTTTGGCCAGGATTTTCGCAACGGCCAGCGGCTCGATGTCGGTGTGAACGTCGTCGGCTGCAACAACCAGGATCGCGCGGTCTGCGCCCATGGCCAGAGCGGTCCGCAGAGTTTCCTGCGCCTGCTTCACGCCGATGGAGACAACAACGATCTCATCTGCTTTGCCGGCTTCTTTGAGACGGATGGCCTCTTCGACGGCGATTTCGTCGAAGGGGTTCATCGACATCTTTACGTTGGCGAGATCGACACCGCTGCCGTCCGCTTTCACGCGGACCTTCACGTTGTAGTCAATCACGCGTTTGACGGGCACAAGCACCTTCATTTTGCGTTCTCTCCTTAGACAAACGGTAAGCCGCCGGGGCGACTCTCCTCCATGCTCTCGCGATGTTGATAACGGCTAAGAATGACCCGCAACAGGGCAAAATCGTCACGTTACCGTCCACCGACGTCGCGTCTGAACAAATGTCGGATCACTTTTGCAGGAATGTTTCCGCTCTCATGTTCAGCTGTCGCTGGGGAAACAATGCCGGGCGGGATGCTGCAACTGCATCCTCCGGGAATCGTTGACGCGGCGTTGTGCCGCGTCAATCAAGCCATACAAAAACGTTGGTCTCAGCGATTTGCGCCGGGCACCCACAGGACATCGCGGGCGCCATCGTCGTTGGCCGCACGCGAAGCAACAAAAAACCAGTCCGACAAACGGTTGAGATAGGTGACCGCAGCGGGGTTGATGTCTTCCAGTGTTGCCAATTCCGTTGCCAGCCGTTCGGCGCGCCGGGCCACTGTGCGACAGACATGCAGATGGGCCGACAGGGCAGAGCCGCCGGGCAGCACGAAACTGCGAAGGGGCGCCAGGTTGGCGTTCATCGTGTCGATTTCTGCTTCCAGCCGCTCGACCTGTGAGGACGCCATCCGCAGGGGCGGATATTCGGCGGTTGCATCCTTGTCCATGTCGGGCCGGCACAGATCGGCGCCAAGATCGAACAGGTCATTCTGGATGCGGGCAAGGGCGTCGTCCATGTCACCTTGGGCTTCCAGCCGCGCGACACCAACAAAGGCATTCAGTTCGTCAGATGTGCCGTAGGCATTGACGCGCGCAGAATGCTTGGCGACCCGCTCACCATTGCCTAGCGCGGTATCCCCCTTGTCGCCGGTCCGGGTGTAGATCTTGTTCAGTACGACCACGTCTTACTGGCCTCCCTGGTTGCGAAGATAGAGATACCCCAGAAACAGCACGACCGCGATGAACTGAAACAGAATACGCAGGCGCATCATCTTGTTTCCGTATTTCGCATTGAAAGCCCCGCCTGCGCCAAAGCCGCCAATGCCGATGGCGAGCACGATAACGGTGGCCGCAATCGCGAGGATCGCCAGAATGTGGAGCGGATCACTCATCTTCTCATGTTCCTTGTCTGTCGGTGCAGCAGGCGAATGCCCCCATGGCAGGCCGCGCTGCGAGTAAGCTATCTAAGGCGCGCAAGGATGCGGTCAATCGCGCGCGTTGTCAGAATGCGTTTTAGCACACCGCCGATGTGGGTCGGTACGGTGACATAGTAGCGCGGACGCGGACGTGGGCTTTCGCAGGCATGAAGGAGCTTTGCGGTCACGGCGGAGGCGGGCAGTTCAAAGGTGTCAGGCCCTTTGCTCTCGTACAGGCGCTTTAGCAGGCTCGATTCGTAGCGATCACGCAGGGCCGAATTTTCCCAATCCACGTATCTCTCGAAATGGGGGATCGCCTTTTCGCGAATCTTGGATGTCACAGGGCCCGGTTCGATCAGAATGACCTTGATACCGCTGTCCCGCAGTTCGATGCGCAATGTGTCGCTGAGGCCTTCAATGGCATGTTTGGTTGCCACATATGCGCCGCGCCACGGAAAGGCGACGAACCCGAGAATAGAGGAATTCTGCACAATGCGACCGTGCCCCTGGGCGCGCATGACGGGGATCACAAGGCGTGTCAGCTCGTGCCAGCCAAATACGTTTGATTCGAAAATGGCCCGCAGCCCGTCGGTCGACACATCTTCTACTGCGCCGGGCAGCCCATGCGCCCCGTTGTTGAACAGCACATCCAGCGTGCCACCGGTGTGCGCCAGCACCTCCGCGAGCCCATTTTGCAGGCTGTCGGGATCGGTATAGTCCATTCGTGGGCTGATAAACCCTTGCGCCCGCAGACGGTCGCAGTCGGCCTGTTTGCGGCAGCTTGCAAATACGGTCCAGCCTTTCGCGCGCATTCCGTGCGCAGCATCCAGGCCGATCCCGGAGGAACAGCCTGTAATCAGGATCGTTTTTTGCATGATGCCCTCGCGCGTCAGGTAAGCCCTAACCGCGCTTTATGAGCCTTTCTTGCTGATCAGGGAAGCGGCAATCCAGCCTACTTTTCCCCCTTCAACAGTGCGCAGGTGCAGCCAGCCGGTGCCGATGTCTTCAATCACCTGAACCTCTGCGCCGTTGGTCAGCTGGTCAAGAACGGGATAGACCGTGCCGGGACCGGAACGCATGTTCACCCGTGTCGCGGTGACAGAGCGAATGTCTGCCTTTGGAGCTTCGATCTCGTCAACCACTGCGGCGGCGGTGATCAGTTCGGCTTGCGGTGTTGCATCAGACAGCCCCGAAAGGCCGTTGGAAAGCGATGCAAGCTGCACGGTGGCCTGCTGGTCATCCGCTTGCGATGCTGCACCAACCGAGAAAGCCGTGTCAGAATCGGTGAAACTGTTCCCGACCGCTGCGATCTGCTCCATCGCGACGCGTTTGCGCAGGCTCGGATCTGCGAGCGGGCGTTCGGTTTTGGTCGCGGAGGTTGCGGAATCCACCCGCAGCGCGACCTTGCTTACCAGTGATTCTGCTGTGACCGGAGTGGCCCGCGACGGAGTATCGTCCTGACCAAACATCGCATCCGCAACATCCAATGCAGCGGATGGTCCTTTGGGTGGTTCAAAATCAGCGCCGCCGCTGGCCTCGTAAAAACCCCAACCAAGAAACAAAAACGATGCGACGACAAAACGTGACATTTTACATCCCCCCCAAGGATAGCCGGATAAAACACAACAAATTCAAGACAGATGGCCAATGGCCGTGTGCAGGTAATACGCATCTGCACCCCAGAATGTTCCGGCCAGATTACTATACGCTATATGGCGTAATTTCAGTAGGGGAGTTCCCGGCTGTTTCTCCCCCAACGGGTGAGAGGGCATAGCTGGGCCCTTGGTGCGTGCGAATGCTGGGGGTAACTGCGCATTTTCGGTCAGCCCTGCTTTACCAAGGCCAGAGGGGGCAGTATCACAAATGCATGACCGACCTGGTAGATGATCAAGACACCCCCGATTCCCCCGCATCCGGAGAAGTGCTGGAGCCGCTGCGCCGCGCCATTGGCGAGCGGTATCTGACCTATGCGCTCAGCACCATCATGCACCGGGCGCTGCCCGATGCGCGCGATGGTTTGAAACCGGTGCACCGTCGAATTCTCTATGCGATGAATCGCCTGCGGCTGAGTTCGTCCGGCGGCTTTCTCAAATCGGCCAAGATTTCCGGCGACACGATGGGGGATTTCCACCCCCACGGCGATGCGGCGATCTATGATGCCATGGCGCGCCTCGCCCAGGACTTTAACGTCCGCTACCCACTGGTCGATGGTCAGGGCAACTTTGGCAATATCGACGGCGATAACCCGGCGGCCTCGCGCTATACCGAAGCACGGATGACCTTCATCGCCGAGGCGATGCTGGAAGGGCTGAATGAAAACGCGGTTGATTTCCGTGACAACTATGATGGCCGTCTGACAGAGCCCGCGGTTCTGCCGGCGACTTTCCCAAATATTCTGGCCAATGGTGCATCGGGCATCGCCGTCGGGATGGCGACCAACATCCCGCCGCATAACATCGCTGAATTGATCGACGCCTGTATCCATCTGATCCGCACGCCGGATGCACGCGATGATACGCTGCTGAACTATGTTCCGGGGCCGGATTTTCCGACCGGCGGCATCATCGTCGAGCCCAAGGAAAACATCGCCAAGGCCTATAGCACCGGCCGCGGTTCTTTCCGTCTGCGGTGCCAGCACGAAGTCGAGGACCTGGGCCGCGGCCAGTGGCAGATTGTTGTCACCGAGATCCCTTACCAGGTTCAGAAATCCAAGCTGATCGAAAAGATCGCAGAGCTGATCCAGACCAAAAAGGTGCCGATCCTTGCAGATGTGCGTGACGAATCGGCTGACGACATCCGCATCATCCTGGAACCCAAGTCCAAGAATGTGGACCCTGAGGTTCTGATGAACATGATGTTCCGCAACTCGGATCTCGAAGTGCGGTTCAGCCTCAACATGAACGTGCTGATTGATGGTGTGACCCCAAAGGTCTGCTCGATGAAGGAAGTGCTGCGTGCCTTCCTCGACCATCGTCGTGACGTCCTGCAACGTCGCTCGCAGCACCGGATGGACAAGATCGACCACCGTCTGGAGGTTCTGGAAGGCTTCATCATTGCCTTCCTCAACCTGGACCGTGTGATCGATATCATCCGCTATGATGACGACCCCAAGGCAGCGTTGATGCGCGAGGACTGGGAGCGCGATCACCCGCGTGCCTACAGCGAGGCGGAATATGTCTCGCCGGGCGAGGGTGTGGGAGAGCTGACAGAGGTCCAGGCCGAAGCGATTCTCAATATGCGCCTGCGCAGTCTGCGCCGTCTGGAAGAGATCGAGCTGACCCGCGAACGCGACGCGCTGCGCGAGGAACGCGCGGGCCTGGTTGAGCTTCTGGGATCCGAAGAGTTGCAGTGGTCCCGGATCACCGAACAGCTCAAGGACACCAAGAAGCAGTTCGGCAAGGATTATGCTGGTGGCGCCCGTCGCACCCGTTTTGCCGAAGCAGGCGAAGTGGAAGACGTGCCGCTGGAGGCAATGATCGACCGAGAGCCGATCACCGTGGTGTGTTCGCAGATGGGCTGGATCCGCGCAATGACCGGCCACATCGACCTGAACCGCGAGCTGAAGTTCAAAGACGGCGATGGCCCGCGCTTCATCTTCCATGCGGAAACCACCGATCGTCTGCTGGTGTTTGGCTCAAACGGCCGTTTTTACACCGTCTCTGCGGCTAACCTGCCCGGCGGGCGTGGCATGGGCGAGCCCCTGCGCCTGATGGTCGATCTGCCGAACGAAGTTGAAATCGTTGATATCCTCATCCACAACCCCGATGGCAGGCTGTTGGTTGCCTCGGATGCGGGCAATGGCTTTATCTGTGCGGAAAAAGACATCGTGGCCCAGACCCGCAGCGGCAAGCAGGTGCTGAACGTCAAGGATGACGACAAGGCCAAGATCTGCATCCCGGTAGAGGGCGACCACGTTGCGGTGGTTTCTGAAAACGGCAAGTTCCTGGTCTTCTCTGTTGAAGAAATGCCCGAGCTGAGCCGTGGCAAGGGGGTTCGCCTTCAGAAATACAATATGGCCCGCGGCAAACAGGGCGCGCTGGAACTGGATGGTGGGCTGAGCGACATCACCACATTCAACTGGGATGAGGGGCTCAAGTGGGAAATGGGCGGTGGCAAGACCCGCCACGAGGGAGACCTGACCGAATGGCTTGGCAAACGTGCAAGCGTCGGCAAACGGCCTCCGCATGGTTTCCCGCGGAACTATAAATTCAAATAGGGCGCTCATAGCGCCCTGTGACCTGTGACCTCAGCGCCACCCGGTCCCCGGCCTTGGACGGTATGTCTTTACCGCTGCCGGGCCGGGCGGCTATCTGGGAACAGATGTTTTTCACAATGAGACTGTCATGATCCGCATTTTTGCCCTTCTGGCCGCCCTGGTCACTCTTGCTGCCTGCACAGCGGCTGCTCCGGATGAACCTCTCGAGGATCTGGGCGCCTTCAAGCTGGGCCATAATATCGTGATCGCGTCCAAGGTGCAGATGGTGCCCGGCTCGCGTGAGGTGTCGCAGGAGGAATGGATCGACGCGCTGAAGAACGAGGTGGACGCCCGCTTCAGCCAATATGACGGCGATCAGCTCTATCATTTCGGGATCAGTGTCGAAGGCTACTTTGTCGCTCCGGGCGGCGTTCCTCTGGTGCTGAGCCCGAAATCGGTTCTGGCCATCAATGTGACGGTCTGGGATGACGCCGCGGGCTCCAAGCTGAACCAGGAGGTGAAGAAATTCACCGTCTTTGAAACCACCACTGCGGACAGCTTCCTGGTGGGGTCGGGACATGCGCGCACCCGCGAAGAGCAGATCCTGGGACTGGCGCGCAATGCTATCGGTCAGATCGAAGACTGGATGGTCGAACAGCACAAGGAAAATGGCTGGTTCGATGCCAAGTCAACCGCCGCTGAGGCGACTGATACGGGGGCGGCCCCGGCTGCCGACGCCACCAACGAGGTTGCGGGCTAAGCCATCGCCTCTCTCCAGTTCCTGAAGAAACTCCGCTAGGCACAGGCGGGGTTTTCTGCGTTTCATGCGCTGGTTTGTGCGATCTACGCGCAACTCTTGGCAAATGGCACGCAGTTGCCGATCAATCATGGGCCGACGCACAGGAACGGGTTGATTTTCGTCCACAAACCAAATAAGCCGCGCGCGCAGAGGAAAACCGGGTCACGTTTCGACCCCCAGTTCAAAAGGGCGCCTACAGAATGGCTAAGGAAAAGTTTGAGCGTACAAAACCGCACGTCAACATCGGCACCATCGGCCACGTTGACCACGGCAAAACCACGCTGACCGCAGCGATCACCAAGTACTTCGGTGACTTCAAAGCCTACGACCAGATCGACGGCGCACCGGAAGAAAAAGCACGCGGCATCACCATCTCCACCGCACACGTGGAATATGAAACCGCAGACCGTCACTACGCACACGTCGACTGCCCCGGCCACGCTGACTATGTGAAAAACATGATCACAGGTGCGGCGCAGATGGACGGCGCGATCCTGGTTGTGAACGCAGCTGACGGCCCGATGCCGCAGACCCGCGAGCACATCCTGCTGGGCCGCCAGGTTGGCATCCCGAAGATGGTCGTGTTCATGAACAAGGTTGACCAGGTTGACGACGAAGAGCTGCTCGAGCTCGTCGAAATGGAAATCCGTGAACTGCTGTCCTCCTACGACTACCCGGGCGACGATATCCCGATCGTTGCAGGTTCCGCTCTGGCGGCGATGGAAGGCAACAAGCCTGAGATCGGCGAAGAGAAAATCAAGGAACTGATGGCGGCTGTTGACGAGTACATCGACACCCCCGAGCGCGCTGTTGACCAGCCGTTCCTGATGCCGATCGAAGACGTGTTCTCGATCTCCGGCCGTGGTACCGTTGTGACCGGTCGTGTTGAGCGCGGCGTGATCAACGTTGGCGACGCGATCGAGATCGTTGGTATCCGTGACACCACCAACACCACCTGTACCGGTGTTGAAATGTTCCGCAAGCTGCTGGACCGTGGTGAAGCAGGCGACAACATCGGCGCGCTGCTGCGTGGTGTTGACCGTGACGGCGTTGAGCGTGGTCAGGTTCTGTGTAAGCCGGGTTCCGTGAAGCCGCACACCAAGTTCGAAGCTGAGGCCTACATCCTCACCAAAGAAGAAGGTGGTCGTCACACCCCGTTCTTCGCGAACTACCGTCCGCAGTTCTACTTCCGCACCACCGACGTGACCGGCACCGTGACCCTGCCGGAAGGCACCGAGATGGTTATGCCGGGCGACAACCTGAAGTTCGACGTTGAACTGATCGCCCCGATCGCGATGGAGCAGGGCCTGCGCTTCGCGATCCGCGAAGGCGGCCGCACCGTCGGCGCCGGCGTTGTGTCGAAGATCACTGAATAATTCGCTCTAGCGAATGATCAGACGGAAAAGGGCGCCCGATGGGCGCCCTTTTTCTTTGCAGCGCCTGCAGACTTGGGCAGAAACCCGTCCAAGCAGAGCGCTCCTTTGTCTTTGCCTTACGTGCGCAGGGGCTGCCCGACGGCGCGGTCGGCTGTATCCGTGATATCGTCCAGCGAGGTTTCAATGCTCTGGCGCAGGAGTTCGAAATCCTCGTCGCTTGGCTTTTTCGGGACCTCGTCCGTCCATTCCCGGCACATCAGCACCCCGCGCGAAAACGGCAGCGGCAGCATCTGTTTGTCCCAGGTGGGCAGGCGCAACACGCGACGCTCTGCAAAGGCGACGGTGAACACGCGGCAGCCTGTCATCCGCGCCCAGGTGATTGGCACGCCGGATGAGATGCGGGCCGGGCCGCGCGGGCCATCAGCTGCGATCCCGATCGAGCATCCCTCCTTTGTGCGGCGCAGGACTTCGCGCGACAAGGCGACATGGCGCTTGTGGCTCGACATCGGGATGGTCTCAAAACCCAGGCGCACCAGTATCTGGCCCGCCAGTCGTCCGGCGCGGGCGGCGGAGGTCAGCGCGCAGATGCGGCCCAGGGATGTGTCGAACAGATAAGGTGCCATGATCAGCCGTTGGTGCCAGAGCACGAAAATCACCGGCTCTCCCCGGCGCACGCAGGCGTCCATTTCCTCAAACCCTGTGCGTGTCCAACGTGAGGTTCGGAAGGCGAATCGCACATAGCCCGCCAGGAGCGCCTCAACGGCACGGTTTACTTTCGGGCTGTCAGCGATCTTTTTGCGCAGGCTCACGGGGATTTCCCTTTCCCAGGACAGGTCTGTTGGCCCTGTCATACTGAACCAGAGCCACCGGGGCCAGCCAGAGCCGAGAGCAGAGCAGCTGTTTGGCGGAAAACCCTGCGTCTTCTGCGATTTCCCTCTTGCCAGTGGCGCAGCTCTGCCTTAGGAACTGCCGCACCGTAGGGGTATAGCTCAGTTGGTAGAGCGACGGTCTCCAAAACCGTAGGTCGCGGGTTCGAACCCTGCTGCCCCTGCCATTTTTCTATACATCGAACTCTTTCGCGCAATGGGTGACCTGCGGTCGCGTGATCTGTGTGGCGTGTCATGTGCCAACGCCCCAGCCGTGGCCGGGGCGTCTGACGGTTGTCGAATGGCTGTTATCAGGCGGCGTGGATCGGGCCGGATGCTGCACGAACCGGCGCGAACTCCGCAGGGATCACGGGATCTGGCGCGGTATTGGCCGGAACTGTCATATGCTGCGGTGGCAGGCCTTCAAGGCAGCGGGCAAAGGCCATTTCAAAACCTCGTTCCAGATCGCGGGCATAGCGGCTGTTGTCGAACAGCGGCGCCTTGGCCTGCATCAGCCGCAGCTTGCTGCGCAGCGTCATCAGCTGGTCACGATCCTCAGCGAGCTCCAATGCGCGCGCCTCATACGTCTTTTCGCTGGTGGTGAGCAATTCACCAAGCCCCGCCGCAGTGAGGAGGCTGGCCGTTGTCCGTGCCGCAAACTGGCGACCTGCCATCGACAGAACCGGCAGCCCTGCAATCAGCGCCTCGCGGGCTGTTGGCCCTGCGTTCAATGTAAAGGTATCCAGGAACAGGTCCGCGACCTTTGCACGTGCCATGCGTTCGCTGCCATCACAGGCCGGGCCAAAGATCAGCCGCTCGGGAGAGACACCACGCGCTTCGGCCTCTTTGCGCAGGGCCACCTGTGCCTTGGTGGGGTAGGCGGGCATCCACAGAACGCTGTCGTCCACTTTGGTCAGAAGGCGCATCCAGATGTCATACTCTCGCGGGGTGATGGCATGGCTGGGGGCCAATGTGCAGAACACAAAGCCATCATCAGGCAGACCACAATCGCGACGGCTGAATTGATGACCCGAAAGATCCGGCGCCTCGATGCTGCCATGGTAGCTGTGCGGCATGCGGATCAGATGCTCTTCAAAGTAACGCTCGCTGCCGGGTGGGCAGGTGACGGCATCGGTCAGAAGATAGTCATAGGCCAGTGTCCCCATCGTGCCGGGAAAGCCGGGCAGGGCGATCTGCACAGGTGCGATTCGGGCGCCAAAGACCTGGGTCTCTACCTCTTCGGTAAAGCTGGTCAGATCAATCGCGATGTCCAGCTTGTCAGCCTGCGCCTGAGTGCGGATGGTGCTGGCCGCCAGGCCGCGCAGATCGCGATGGTGAACATGGGCGCAGCCTTCGCGTGCGGGGCCTGCAACATAGGCATAGAGCGCAAAACGGCTGGTGTCGTGCTGGGCCAGTAGCGTGTCGAGGCGGTCCAGCGCGTCGCGGTCTCGGGCTGAGCTCACGAAATATCCGATGCGCAGCTGAACAGGGCGGCTGTCTGTCGCGGCAGCGAGGTGAACCGGTTCAGCAGTCGGTGCCGCATGGGCATGGGCCTGCATCCGTATCCGCAGCAGGTCGGGGTTGTCCTCAAGGCCGATCAGCGCCAGTGGCGCGCAGGCGGATCCCCGCAGGCCAAGATTGCGGCGGTGTGCCTGATATTCGTCAATCCACCGCCAGTCACATAATTCGGCCATCAGCCGCAGCTTGCGCGCCCGCGCGCGGTCGTCTGCGGGGCGGGCCACGAGGATCTGCTCCAGATGATGGATCGCCTCGGCCTGTCGCCCTGCCTGACCGGCCATCTGGGCCAGATTATAGCGGGCTTCAAGAAAGTTCGGCGCATAGCGGGCGGCCTGTTCATACAGCTTGCAGGCAACGTCGACATTGCCAAGCTGGCGCTGGATGTTGGCACGATTGTACAGAAGCTGCGCGTTGTCTGGCGCCTGCTCAATCGCCTTGGCAAAGCATTCATCTGCCTCGATAATCTTGTCTTGTTCCAACAGGGTGTTGCCCATGTTGTTGAGCGCGGGCAGACAGGCCGGATCAAGCGAGAGTGCCTTTTTGTACAGCGCCAGTGCATCCTGTCCGCGGTTCTGGCGTTTGTAGACATCGCCCATCGCGGCAAAGGTGGTCGCGGATGTGGGCTGCAGTTCGCAGGCTTTGTTCAGGCAGGTCGCCGCCTCGTCCAACGCGTTTTGCGCCAGATGGCAGCGGCCAAGCAGTTCCCACAGAAAGGCGGATTTGCGGTGGGTGTTCAGCAATTCGGCGCATCGTGCCGCGGCTTGCTGGTATTGGCCATGTTGATACAGCGCGGTCAGCTGCTCCTGCAGATCGGGGTCCAGCGCCTTTGCGGCCTGCGGTGGCAGGCTGCGGCTGCGGCCGGGGAGCTGGCCAGACAATTTCATCGTCAGTGGCGGAGCCGTGTGCGCATCGCGTTGCGGATCAGCGGCCAGGATGCCGGAATTGGTCGGGTCGTTCGCCTGTCGATCTGTAGGTGCGAGGGTCATGGAATCCTATCTCATAATCGCGCTCGAATAGGGGGTCGCGGCGTTGCGCTGGAAGAGCCCGCGCCCCATGGCCAACGTTTATGACCCTCGAAAATTAAGATAGAATTGATCAGACCTGCGAAACTTGACGTCCGGTCAGATGGTTGGATGCGCGGCCTGATGCCGGGGCAGAGCGGCGCCGCCGGGGGCGGGGCTTGAAATTGCCATAGTCTCCGGTTACATCGCAGACTGATTGCTAGCAGAGAGAAACCGCCTCATGGCCACTACAAACCCCGTCCAGTTCATCCAGCAGGTCCGCGCAGAAGTCTCCAAGGTCGTTTGGCCGACCCGTCGTGAGGTGCTGCTGACCACCGTGATGGTGTTTGTCATGGCGGCGCTGACTGCCGTGTTCTTTGCGATCGTTGATATCCTGATCCGTTTCGGGCTTGAGGGTATCCTGGGCATGTTCGGCTGATTTCAGCCTTCCGCACAGCTTGATTGATTGGCCGGGAGACCGGCCTTTCTTGTCGTCCGGCGGATAGGATGGTGTTCATCTAACCGTCGGCTTGGCATCCGCAAATCTTGGCTGGCCTCTTGATCTTGGTCGACTGGGGCGGTAGGTCAGCCGTAACTCTGACGATGGCGTGTGGCGATTCGTGTCGCGCGCCGCTTTTCGTTAGGCGCAGCTTGGGCTGCAATTGATTTCAGCAGTGGCCGAGAGTTTCCGGCCCAAGAGACACAAGGACGATCAGGTTCATGGCGAAACGGTGGTATTCGGTCAGCGTTCTTTCGAACTTCGAAAAGAAAATCGCAGAGCAGATCCGCACCTCGGTCGCAGAACACGGCCTTGAGGACGAGATCGACGAAGTGCTGGTTCCCACCGAAGAGGTGATCGAGATTCGTCGCGGCAAAAAGGTCTCGACCGAGCGTCGCTTCATGCCGGGTTACGTTCTGGTGCACATGGAAATGTCCGACCGCGGATATCACCTGATTTCCTCGATCAACCGTGTGACTGGCTTCCTCGGCCCGCAGGGCCGCCCGATGCCGATGCGCGACGCAGAGGTGCAGGGCATCCTGGGTCGAGTTCAGGAAGGCGAAGAAGCCCCGCGCACCCTCATCTCCTTTGAGGTTGGTGAGAAGGTCAAAGTCAACGACGGTCCGTTCGAAGACTTTGATGGCATGGTCGAAGGCGTCGATGACGAAAACCAGAAGCTCAAGGTCACCGTCTCCATCTTCGGTCGCGAAACCCCGGTGGAACTGGATTTCACTCAGGTGACCAAGCAGGGCTGATTGCTCTCCACCGTCAGAATTCAAAACGCCGCGTTGGGTTCAACGCGGCGTTTTTTGTTTGTCCTGTAGCCCCCTGAACGTCCGATCCGCGTGTTGCGGGCTGGCTGGTTCTCAGCGCGATGCATTGGGGTGATCGCGTCCCCAGATCGCTCGTGTGTCCTTTGCGGTTAGTTTCTGCTCAATCCGGTCCAGCTCATTCAGCGCCAGTTTTCGATCGCCGGTGCGGGCGAGGGCGGTTTTGAAGGTTCGCTGAACTGACGGCACGCTCCAGGGTAGGGCGGCTGAGGAAACCCACCTGCGCAAATCTGCGGGGAGGTTATCGTAATCCTGCATGGGATTGCGTCTGTTGCGTGAGCGCTTGAGACTGGTTCGGCCCAGATTTCCCGGCATATGTGGGTTCCTCTAATATTTAGCCCCGGCAAAGTTGGCGGGGTCGCGAGTTGGACGTCTGTTATATGATAACATAGCAACCTGCAATCGGTTCGAGCCGCAATCGAACTGTGACCTCTCCGCCCACTTGCCAACCCCCGCATTCCCCTGTACATGCGCCCCTATCGTCTTCGGGCGAGATTCTCTCGTGGGAGATCGACGGGTCGCGACCCTGAAATCTGACCACGCAACATACTCCGGGCGGAACGCGTTTCGTCCTCGTTGAAAGGAACACCAAATGGCTAAGAAGCTTGTTGGCACAATGAAGCTGCAAGTGCCCGCCGGTAAGGCAAACCCGTCCCCGCCGGTTGGTCCGGCACTGGGTCAGCGCGGCATCAACATCATGGAATTCTGCAAGGCGTTCAACGCCAAGACGCAGGAAATGGAGCCCGGCGCGCCGTGCCCGACCGTGATCAGCTACTACCAGGACAAGTCCTTCACCATGGACATCAAGACGCCGCCTGCGTCTTACTACCTGAAAAAAGCTGCCAAGGTGAAATCCGGCGCGAACAACCCGTCGCGTGAAACCGTGGGCACCGTGACCGTTGCTCAGGTGAAGGAAATCGCCGAAGCGAAAATGAAAGATCTGAACGCGAACGATATCGACGCGGCAATGCAGATCATCCTGGGCTCTGCCCGCTCCATGGGCATCGAGGTGAAGTAATATGGCAAAGCTCGGTAAACGTACCCGCGCCGCGCGCGAAGCTTTCGCAGGCAAAGAAAACCTGTCCGTGGAAGAAGCTGTTGCCCTGATCAAGGCAAATGCCAACGCCAAGTTTGACGAGACCGTCGAAATCGCTCTGAACCTGGGCGTTGACACCCGTCACGCAGACCAGATGGTTCGCGGCGTTGTTGGTCTGCCCAACGGCACCGGCAAAGACATGCGTGTTGCTGTTTTCGCACGTGGCCCCAAGGCTGACGAAGCGAAAGAGGCTGGCGCAGATATCGTTGGTGCAGAAGACCTGATGGAATCCATCCAGGGCGGCAACATCGACTTTGATCGCTGCATCGCAACCCCGGACATGATGCCGATCGTCGGTCGTCTGGGCAAAGTGCTTGGCCCGCGCAACCTGATGCCGAACCCCAAGGTTGGCACCGTGACCATGGACGTGAAAGCAGCCGTGGAAGCAGCCAAAGGCGGCGAAGTTCAGTTCAAAGCTGAAAAAGGCGGCGTTGTGCACGCAGGCGTTGGCAAAGCGTCCTTCGACGAAGCCAAGCTGATCGAAAACGTGAAGGCGTTCATCTCTGCGGTTGCCAAGGCAAAGCCGTCGGGTGCCAAAGGCGCTTACATGAAGAAAATCGCTCTGTCCTCCACCATGGGCCCGGGCGTGACCGTTAACGTGGAAACCGCTGTCTCCGAGTAAGGATCGACAGTGGCGACAGAGCCGATCTGGCGCCTTGGCGCCATCCTGAACGAAAGCCTGGCGACGACCTTGCGGTTTGCGGCCTGGCATCTCGAACTGGGGGCGGATCGGCTCTTTCTCCTCTTTGACAATCCTCAGGACCCTGCGATCGGGGTCCTGAGGAACCATCCCAAGATTACCTGCATCCCCTGCACGCCCGATTTCTGGGCAGAACTGGGTCTGACGCAGGGCACCCGCTTTACCAAACGACAGAACGCTGCACTGACCTGGGTTTACCGGCAGGTCTCTGATGGCTGGTTTCTGAATGTGGACGCGGATGAGTTTCTCTTTCCCGGACCCAAGGGGCTTGCCCCGCTCCTGGCTGATGTTCCGGAAACGGACAGCGCTGTTCGGATCCTGACGGCGGAGGCTGTTGCATGGTCGGGGCAGGGGGGCACCGTCACCCGATTCCGGCTGCCGATGGAACGTCGCCCGACCCGCCGCAGTGTCTATGGTGCTGACGCTGGCCTGTTTGGTCCGCGCCGACTGGGGTTGGTGGGGCATCCGCAAGGTAAATCTCTGACCCGGGCCGGGTTGCCGGATGTGAGGTTGCGCCAGCACTGGCCCCAGAACGCAGCCGGCGAACGGCTGCCGGAGAAGGTGATCGACGCGGGTACTGGCGCCTATCTGCTCCATTTCATCGGGCTGGACTTCGCAGCCTGGCGCAGCAAGGTGGATTGGCGGCTCCAGTCGCGCGGTTTCAGTGGCCCCTTGTCCGAGAAAGTCAGCGAGGCGCTTCTGTGCGAGGATGCAGAGGACAGGCTTCTGGATCTTCATCGGCGCCTGCATCACGTGAGCCCTGATGTTTGGGCCCGGATGGAGGCCGCAGGGGTGGCGCTTTCGCTGTCGATTGATCTTGATGCGCCGGTTTTGCGGCAGTTTTCGCTTGACCTTGCGGATGGTTGACAGGGCGGGCCCTTTTTGCCCTTGGAAAACTGCTGAAATAGGACTAACTACGACCTCGAAGTGAAGCGCGCGATTCGTCGTGCGCTTTATTTCATTTCGTCCAAGATGGTGGGTGGCCTGTCGATCGGGTCTTAATTTCCCTCCTGAGACGGGAAAGACCAAACGATCGAGGGAATTCAAACCCTCGGGTGATTTTGGCTCACCCCGTAAAACGGACTTGAACGCTGGGCAGCAATGCCGGGCATATCAATGAGCCGGGATACGCAAGTGTCCCTAAACTTGGAGAGAACTGTGGATAGAGCCCAGAAAGAGAGAGTGGTCGACGAGCTCGGCCAGATCTTCGAAAGCTCTGGCGTGGTGGTCGTAGCCCACTACACCGGTCTGACAGTTGCAGAGATGCAGGACCTGCGAGCGCGCGCAAGCGCAGCTGGTAGTGCCGTGCGTGTTGCCAAGAACAGGCTCGCCAAAATCGCCCTCGAGGGTAAGCCGTGTGAAAGCATGTCTGACCTGCTGACAGGGATGACCGTTCTGACCTATTCCGAGGACCCCGTGGCAGCAGCCAAGGTGGCCGAGGACTTCGCCAAGGAGAACAAAAAGTTCGAAATCCTTGGCGGTGCAATGGGCGAGAACGCTCTGGACCGCGCAGGCGTTGAAGCCGTGTCGAAAATGCCGTCCCGCGAGGAGCTTATTGCTACCATCGCAGGCATGCTTGGCGCACCTGCTTCCAACATCGCCGGCGCAATTGGCGCACCTGCAAGCAACATCGCAAGCATCCTTTCGACCATCGAAGAGAAGGCGGAAGCTGCGTAAGCGGTTGGCACTGAATGACTGGCGTCGGGCATCCGCCCGCACGTTGGAACACACACACTGTAAACGGAAAGAGCTGATACAATGGCTGATCTGAAAGCACTCGCAGAAAGCATCGTGGGTCTGACCCTGCTGGAAGCACAAGAACTGAAAACCATCCTGAAAGACGAATATGGCATCGAGCCCGCAGCTGGCGGCGCAGTTGTCATGGCAGCTGGCGGCGACGCCGGTGGCGCAGCAGAAGAAGAAAAGACCGAGTTTGACGTCGTTCTGAAAAACGCTGGCGCATCCAAAATCAACGTGATCAAAGAAGTTCGCGGCATCACCGGTCTTGGCCTGAAAGAAGCCAAAGAGCTGGTCGAAGCTGGCGGCAAGATCAAAGAAGGCGTGGACAAAGCCGAAGCAGAAGACATCAAGGGCAAGCTGGAAGCAGCTGGCGCAGAAGTCGAGCTGGCCTAAGCTACGCGATACGGGACAACATTGGTTTCCTTCGGGGAGCCCCTGAACATCCCGGAAATTTGGCTGGGCCCGGTAATAACCGGGTCCAGCCGAACCTGTCTTAGAAAGGGCCCTAATTCCGGGGCGTTTTTTCAGGCGAGGTTCAAAGGATCGGGAGGCCACCATTCGGGAAGGTGGTCATGAATTGATCCGAACACGCTGTCTCGTATGGGCAAGGTGCCGGGGCCCGGCGGCATCCTTGTTCAGTGAGAATTGGAAAGGTGACATCTGACATGGCTCAATCGTTCCTTGGCCAGAAACGTCTTCGCAAATACTACGGTAAAATCCGCGAAGTCCTGGACATGCCGAACCTCATCGAGGTCCAGAAATCTTCTTACGACCTCTTCTTGCGCTCTGGTGATGCAGAACAGCCGCTCGACGGCGAAGGCATCATGGGCGTGTTCCAGTCGGTATTCCCGATCAAGGACTTTAATGAGACCTCTGTCCTTGAGTTCGTGAAATACTCCTTCGAGCGTCCGAAGTACGACGTCGAGGAATGCATGCAGCGCGACATGACCTATTCGGCTCCGCTGAAGGTCACTCTGCGACTGATCGTATTTGATGTCGACGAAGACACCGGCGCGAAGTCGGTCAAGGACATCAAGGAACAGGACGTCTACATGGGCGACATGCCCCTGATGACTCCGAACGGCACATTTGTGGTCAACGGCACCGAGCGTGTGATCGTGTCCCAGATGCACCGTAGCCCCGGCGTGTTCTTTGACCACGACAAGGGCAAGACCCACTCCTCGGGCAAACTGCTGTTCGCCTGCCGCATCATCCCGTACCGCGGCTCCTGGCTGGACTTCGAGTTTGACGCCAAGGACATCGTCTTTGCCCGTATCGACCGTCGTCGTAAGCTGCCTGTGACCACCCTGCTCTATGCGCTGGGTCTGGACCAGGAAGGCATCATGGATGCCTACTACAACACGGTTAACTTCAAGCTCGAGAAGAGCCGTGGCTGGGTCACACCGTTCTTCCCGGAGCGCGTGCGTGGCACCCGTCCGACCTATGATCTGGTTGACGCCGCCACTGGCGAGATCTTTGCCGAAGCCGGCAAGAAGGTCACTCCGCGCGCAGTCAAGAAGATGATCGACGAAGGCACCATCACTGAGCTGCTGGTTCCCTTCGAGCACATCGTTGGCAAATACGTCGCAAAAGATATCATCAACGAAGAAAACGGCGCGATCTACGTCGAGGCTGGCGATGAGCTGACCCTCGAGTATGACAAAGGCGGCGATATCATCGGTGGTACCGTCAAGGAACTGCTGGATGCGGGCATCACCGACATTCCGGTTCTGGACATCGACAACATCAACGTCGGCCCCTACATGCGCAACACCATGGCGCAGGACAAGAACATGGGTCGCGAAACCGCGCTCATGGACATCTACCGCGTCATGCGTCCGGGTGAGCCGCCGACCGTTGAAGCAGCCAGCGCGCTGTTTGACACCCTGTTCTTCGATAGCGAGCGTTACGACCTGTCGGCCGTTGGTCGCGTGAAGATGAACATGCGTCTGGCACTGGACGCCGAAGACACCCAGCGTACCCTGCGCAAGGAAGACATCGTTTCCTGCATCAAGGCCCTGGTTGAGCTGCGCGACGGCAAAGGCGACATCGACGACATCGACCACCTCGGCAACCGTCGTGTGCGTTCCGTTGGCGAACTGATGGAAAACCAGTACCGCGTCGGTCTGCTGCGCATGGAGCGTGCGATCAAGGAGCGTATGTCCTCTGTCGAGATCGACACCGTCATGCCGCAGGACCTGATCAACGCGAAACCGGCGGCTGCTGCCGTTCGTGAATTCTTCGGCTCCTCGCAGCTGTCGCAGTTCATGGACCAGACCAACCCGCTGTCCGAAGTGACGCACAAGCGTCGTCTCTCGGCGCTTGGCCCGGGCGGTCTGACCCGTGAGCGTGCAGGCTTTGAGGTCCGCGACGTTCACCCGACCCACTACGGTCGTATGTGTCCGATTGAAACGCCGGAAGGTCCGAACATCGGTCTGATCAACTCGCTGGCAACCTTTGCCCGTGTGAACAAATACGGTTTCATCGAAACGCCGTACCGCGTGGTGAAAGAAGGGCAAGTGACCGACGAGGTTCACTACATGTCCGCCACCGAAGAAATGCGCCACACTGTTGCGCAGGCGAACGCGACCCTCGATGAGAACGGCAAGTTCATCAACGATCTCGTCTCTACCCGTCAGTCCGGCGACTACACCCTTGCTCCGAACGAAAGCGTTGACCTGATCGACGTTTCGCCAAAGCAGTTGGTTTCGGTTGCGGCCTCGCTCATTCCGTTCCTGGAAAACGACGACGCGAACCGCGCTCTCATGGGTTCGAACATGCAACGTCAGGCGGTTCCGCTGCTGCGCGCAGAAGCGCCGCTGGTCGGTACCGGCATCGAAGAGATCGTGGCACGGGATTCCGGCGCGGCCATCATGGCCAAGCGTGCAGGTATCATCGACCAGATCGACGCACAGCGTATCGTGATCCGGGCAACCGAAGATCTGGAGCTGGGCGACGCGGGCGTTGATATCTACCGCATGCGCAAGTTCCAGCGTTCCAACCAGAACACCTGCATCAACCAGCGTCCGCTGGTGAAAGTAGGTCAGCAGGTCCGCAAGGGCGAAGTGATTGCCGATGGTCCGTCCACCGATATGGGTGAACTGGCTCTGGGTAAGAACGTTGTCGTCGCGTTCATGCCGTGGAACGGTTACAACTACGAAGACTCCATCCTGATCTCCGAGCGCATCGCGCGTGACGACGTCTTCACCTCGATTCACATCGAGGAATTCGAAGTCGCTGCACGTGACACCAAGCTTGGTCCGGAAGAAATCACTCGCGACATCCCGAACGTCGGTGAAGAAGCGCTGCGCAACCTCGACGAGGCTGGCATCGTGTACATCGGTGCTGACGTGGAGCCGGGCGACATTCTGGTTGGCAAGATCACACCAAAGGGCGAAAGCCCGATGACCCCGGAAGAAAAGCTGCTGCGCGCCATCTTTGGCGAAAAGGCATCTGACGTGCGCGACACCTCGCTGCGCGTTAAGCCGGGCGACTATGGTACCGTGGTTGAGGTTCGCGTCTTCAACCGTCACGGCGTCGAAAAAGACGAACGTGCGCTGCAGATCGAGCGTGAGGAAGTCGAACGTCTGGCCCGTGACCGGGACGACGAACTCGGCATTCTTGACCGCAACATCTATGCACGTCTGCGCGGCATGCTGCTTGGCAAAACCGCTGTCAAAGGCCCCAAAGGCATCAAGGCAGGTTCGGTCATCACCGAAGAGCTGCTGGACAGCCTGAGCCGTGGTCAGTGGTGGATGCTCGCACTGGAAGACGAGCAGGACGCACAGGTCGTTGAGGCGCTGAACGAGCAGTACGAAGCACAGAAACGTGCTCTGGACGCCCGTTTTGAAGACAAGGTAGAGAAAGTCCGTCGTGGCGACGATCTGCCGCCGGGTGTGATGAAGATGGTCAAAGTCTTCATCGCGGTTAAGCGCAAGCTGCAGCCGGGCGACAAGATGGCCGGTCGTCACGGGAACAAAGGTGTTATTTCCAAGGTTGTTCCGATGGAAGACATGCCGTTCCTGGCCGATGGTACCCCCGTCGACTTCTGTCTGAACCCGCTCGGCGTTCCGTCGCGTATGAACGTTGGTCAGATCCTTGAGACCCACATGGGCTGGGCCGCACGCGGTCTGGGCATCAAAGTGGACGAGGCCCTGCAGGAATACCGCCGCTCCGGCGACCTGACACCGGTCCGTGAAGCGATGCACCACGCCTATGGCGACGATGTCTATGATGAAGGCATCGCCGATATGTCCGAAGAGGATCTGCTGGAAGCGGCAGGCAACGTCACCCGTGGCGTTCCGATCGCAACTCCGGTCTTCGACGGCGCCAAGGAAGACGACGTGAACGACGCGCTGGTCCGTGCTGGTTTCGATCAGTCTGGTCAGTCCATCCTGTTCGACGGCCGCACAGGCGAGCAGTTTGCCCGCCCCGTGACCGTTGGCATCAAGTACCTGCTGAAACTGCACCACCTGGTCGACGACAAGATCCACGCGCGTTCGACTGGTCCGTACTCCCTCGTTACCCAGCAGCCGCTGGGTGGTAAGGCGCAGTTCGGTGGTCAGCGCTTTGGTGAGATGGAGGTCTGGGCTCTGGAAGCTTACGGCGCCGCCTACACCCTGCAGGAGATGCTCACCGTCAAGTCGGATGACGTCGCAGGCCGGACCAAGGTCTATGAAAGCATCGTCAAGGGCGAAGACAACTTCGAAGCGGGCGTGCCGGAATCGTTCAACGTTCTGGTCAAGGAAGTCCGTGGTCTCGGCCTGAATATGGAACTCCTGGATGCGGAGGTTGAGGAGTAAGGGCTTCGGCCCTTACCCCGCTCCCCCCTTCCGCGAAATTTGAGGTATCAAAATGAACCAGGAAATCACCAACAACCCGTTCAACCCGCTGACGCCGCCCAAGGTCTTTGACGAAATCAAAGTCTCGCTGGCGTCGCCGGAACGGATTCTGTCTTGGTCCTACGGCGAGATCAAAAAGCCGGAAACCATCAACTACCGTACGTTCAAGCCCGAGCGTGACGGCCTGTTCTGCGCGCGTATCTTTGGCCCGATCAAAGACTACGAATGCCTTTGCGGCAAATATAAGCGCATGAAATATCGCGGCGTTGTCTGCGAGAAATGTGGTGTTGAAGTTACCCTTCAGAAAGTGCGCCGCGAGCGGATGGGCCACATCGAACTGGCATCGCCGGTTGCGCACATCTGGTTCCTGAAGTCGCTGCCGTCGCGCATCGGCCTCATGCTGGACATGACCCTGCGTGATCTGGAACGCGTTCTGTACTTTGAAAACTACGTCGTCATCGAGCCGGGTCTGACCGATCTGACCTATGGCCAGATGATGACCGAAGAAGAGTACATGGATGCCCAGGACCAGTACGGCATGGACGCGTTCACCGCCAATATCGGCGCTGAAGCGATCCGTGAGATGCTGGCCGCGATCGATCTGGAAGCAGAAGCTGAACAGCTGCGCGCCGAACTGGCCGAAGCCACCGGCGAACTGAAGCCCAAGAAGATCATCAAGCGTCTGAAAGTCGTGGAATCCTTCCTGGAATCGGGCAACCGTCCGGAATGGATGATCATGACCGTGATCCCGGTCATTCCGCCGGAACTGCGCCCGCTGGTTCCGCTGGATGGTGGCCGCTTTGCGACCTCCGACCTGAACGACCTGTATCGCCGCGTCATCAACCGGAACAACCGTCTGAAGCGTCTGATCGAACTGCGCGCACCTGACATCATCGTCCGCAACGAAAAGCGGATGCTGCAGGAATCCGTTGACGCTCTGTTCGACAACGGCCGTCGTGGCCGCGTGATCACCGGCGCCAACAAGCGTCCGCTGAAATCGCTGTCCGACATGCTGAAGGGTAAGCAGGGTCGCTTCCGTCAGAACCTTTTGGGTAAGCGCGTCGACTTCTCCGGTCGTTCGGTCATCGTGACCGGCCCCGAACTGAAGCTACACCAGTGCGGTCTGCCCAAGAAGATGGCGCTCGAACTGTTCAAGCCGTTCATCTATTCGCGTCTGGAGGCCAAGGGCCTGTCCAGCACCGTGAAGCAGGCGAAGAAGCTGGTCGAAAAAGAGCGTCCCGAAGTCTGGGATATCCTCGATGAGGTGATCCGCGAACACCCGGTCATGCTGAACCGTGCGCCTACGCTGCACCGTCTTGGTATTCAGGCGTTCGAACCCACGCTGATCGAAGGTAAGGCCATCCAGCTGCACCCGCTGGTCTGCTCGGCGTTCAACGCTGACTTCGACGGCGACCAGATGGCTGTGCACGTCCCGCTGAGCCTTGAGGCCCAGCTGGAAGCGCGCGTTCTGATGATGTCCACGAACAACGTTCTGTCGCCTGCAAACGGCGCACCGATCATCGTTCCTTCGCAGGATATGATTCTGGGTCTCTACTATGTGACCCTGGAACGCGAAGGCATGGTGGGTGAAGGCAAGATCTTTGGCACCATCGAGGAAGTTCAGCACGCGCTGGACGCCGGCGAAGTGCACCTGCACTCCAAGATCATCGCGCGGATCCCGCAGATCGACGACGAAGGCAACGAGGTTCTCAAGCGTTTTGAGACCACCCCGGGCCGTGTCCGTCTGGGCGCCCTGCTGCCAAAGAACGCCAAGGCACCGTTTGAACTGGTGAACCGCCTTCTGCGTAAGAAGGAAGTTCAGCAGGTCATCGACACCGTCTATCGTTACTGCGGCCAGAAAGAGTCCGTGATCTTCTGTGACCAGATCATGACCATGGGCTTCCGCGAAGCGTTCAAGGCGGGCATTTCGTTCGGCAAGGACGATATGGTTATCCCTGATGGAAAATGGACCATCGTGGATGAGACCCGCGAGCAGGTGAAGGACTTTGAACAGCAGTACATGGACGGCCTGATCACCCAGGGCGAAAAGTACAACAAAGTTGTCGACGCATGGTCGAAGTGTAACGACAAAGTCACCGAAGCGATGATGGGCACCATCTCCGCGGACAAGCGCGACGAGAACGGCGCTGTTATGGAACCGAACTCGGTTTACATGATGGCTCACTCCGGTGCGCGTGGCTCGGTTACGCAGATGAAACAGCTGGGCGGTATGCGCGGCCTGATGGCCAAGCCGAACGGCGACATCATCGAGACCCCGATCATCTCGAACTTCAAGGAAGGTCTGACCGTTCTTGAATACTTCAACTCCACCCACGGCGCCCGTAAGGGTCTGTCGGATACCGCTCTGAAGACCGCGAACTCGGGTTATCTTACCCGTCGTCTGGTTGACGTGGCACAGGACTGCATCGTTCGCGAGCGTGACTGTGGCACCGAGGCGGCGATCACGGCAGAGGCTGCGGTCAACGATGGTGAAGTTGTGGCAAGCCTTGGCGAGCGTATCCTGGGCCGCGTTGCGGCAGAGGACATCAAACGCCCCGGCACCGAGGAGATCCTGGTTGCTCAGGGTCAGCTGATCGACGAACGCATGGCAGACACAGTGGAAGAGGCCGGCGTCCAGTCGACCCGGATCCGCTCGCCGCTGACCTGTGAGAGCGAAGAAGGCGTCTGCGCCATGTGCTACGGCCGCGACCTGGCCCGTGGTACGCAGGTGAACACCGGCGAAGCGGTCGGTATCATCGCGGCACAGTCGATTGGTGAACCTGGTACACAGCTGACCATGCGGACCTTCCACATTGGTGGTGTTGCGCAGGGTGGCCAGCAGTCCTTCCTCGAAGCCTCGCAAGAGGGCAAGATCGTGTTCGAAATGCCGAACACCCTGGAGAACGCCAATGGCGAGACCCTGGTTGTTGGCCGTAACATGAAGCTGATCATTCAGGACGAGCACGGCGAAGAGCGCGCCAGCCACAAGCTGGGCTACGGCTCCAAGCTGTTCGTCAAGGAAGGCCAGACCGTTGCCCGTGGCGACAAGCTGTTCGAATGGGATCCCTACACCCTGCCGATCATCGCCGAGAAGCCTGGTACCGCAAAATACGTCGACCTGGTTTCGGGTCTGGCGGTCCGCGACGAAACCGACGAAGCCACAGGCATGACCCAGAAGATCGTGATCGACTGGCGTGCGGCTCCGAAGGGTGCAGACCTCAAGCCGGAAATCATCCTGGTGGATGCAGATGGCGAACCGGTCCGCAACGATCAGGGCAACCCGGTTCACTACCCGATGTCCGTGGACGCGATCCTGTCCTGCGACGATGGTCAGCAGATCATGGCAGGTGACGTTGTTGCGCGTATCCCGCGTGAAGGCGCCAAGACCAAGGACATCACCGGTGGTCTGCCGCGTGTTGCGGAACTGTTCGAAGCCCGTCGTCCCAAGGACCACGCGATCATCGCCGAAATCGATGGTTACGTGCGCTTTGGCCGCGACTACAAGAACAAGCGTCGCATCACCATCGAGCCTGCAGACGAGTCGATGGATGCCGTCGAATACATGGTGCCCAAGGGCAAGCACATTCCGGTTCAGGAAGGTGACTACGTCCAGAAGGGTGACTACATCATGGACGGTAACCCGGCACCGCACGACATCCTGTCGATCATGGGCGTTGAAGCGCTCGCAAACTACATGATCGACGAAGTTCAGGACGTCTATCGACTGCAGGGTGTGAAGATCAACGACAAGCACATCGAGGTGATCGTTCGCCAGATGCTGCAAAAGTGGGAGATCTCCGACTCCGGCGACACCACGCTGCTCAAGGGCGAGCACGTGGACAAGCAAGAGTTCGACACCGCCAACGAAAAGGCGCTGGCCCGTGGCAAGCGTCCTGCTCAGGGTGAGCCGATCCTGCTTGGTATCACCAAGGCGTCGCTGCAGACCCGCTCGTTCATCTCGGCGGCCTCCTTCCAGGAGACCACGCGCGTGCTCACCGAAGCGTCGGTTCAGGGCAAACGCGACAAGCTGGTCGGTCTGAAGGAAAACGTCATCGTGGGTCGCCTGATCCCGGCGGGTACCGGTGGCGCGACACAGCGTGTTCGCCAGATCGCGCAGGGTCGTGACAACGTCGTCCTCGAGGCACGCCGCGAGGAAGCAGAAGCCGCTGCCGCACTGGCCGCACCCTCTGCAGATGACGTCATGATGGGTGATGAAGGTCTCGACAACCTGGTCGACACCCCGGAAAGCCGCGATTGATCCTGATCGGACGATCTGAATGATTTGGCCCCTCGCAGCGCAGGTTGCGGGGGGCTTTTTGTTTGGCAACGGTGCATTCCTCCTCTTCCCAAATCAGGGCGGCGGTGCTCTCTTGCCGGGCAGCATGTTTGAGCACGAAGACCGCCGTCACATTTGGGGCCGCTTTGAATGACCATTGATCTGAGCATTGTTGGTGTCGTCCGTTTTTCGGTCCTGACCTCCACCTATTATTCCGAGCGCTTCCCAACGCTGGAGGAAAAGGCCGCTCATCTGTTTTCGCCGCAACGGATGGAGCTGCGTCTGCGTGTGTTTGAACGGCTGTGTCTCCGTTCGATCCGGCGACAAACGGATCAGGGGTTTCATCTGGTCGTTGTCACCGCCGAAGACATGCCCGTTCCCTATCTGGAACGCCTGCACGATCTGGTCGGAGGGGCGGACAACATCACCCTGCTGCCGGTCGGAGCAAGCAACCACTACGGCACCCTGCGCAGGGCGTATGATCTCGTCCCCAGTCACGGCGCGAGCCATCGGCTATTGTTTCGACTGGATGACGATGACGCCGTTGATCTGGATTACATTGCCCGCAACCGGCGTCTGGCAATGGGGTTGATCCCTCTGCAAGGTGAGCAGACGCCTTTCATCCTGGCGAACAATCGGGGGATTTATCTGCGTCGGACAGAGGGCCCTGACGGCCCGCAGGACGAAATCTTTGATGCCTGCGAAAAGGCACCTCTCTCAGTGGGCGCCGCACTCGTTGCCCAGGTTGGCTACGGGCCCAACCCCTACCGCTTCAATCACCGCAAATTTGCCCAGCACTGGAACACATTCTCCGACATTTCGGTGCCAGGTTTTGTGCGCACAATCCACGGCGACAACAAATCCAGCCCCGCGCAGATGGGCATCACCCACAAACAAAGCGACGCCGAAATTGCCGCGGATCTCAAACGTCACTTTGACCTCACCCCCCAACAGCTCAAGGATGTCCTGCCATGATCTCTGCGCTGACCGCGAACCAGAAAGGCGCGCTCCTGATGATGGGGAGCATGGCGGGCTTCACGCTCAATGACGGGTTCATCAAACTTCTCGGCCAGAATTTGCCTTTGTCCCAGATCCTGACATTGCGCGGACTGCTGGTCTCTGTCCTCATCTTCGGCCTTGCGCGTGCCCTTGGCGCCCTACGGCTCAACCTGTCGCGCAGGGATTGGGGATTGGTCATTGGTCGCAGCGTGGCAGAGGCTGTGACCACATATTTCTTTCTCAGCGCCCTGATGGTGATGCCCATCGCCAATATCACCGCCATTCTGCAGATGCTGCCACTGACCGTCACGCTGGCAGCGGTGCTGGTCTTTGGCGAAACCGTGGGCTGGCGGCGGTCGCTGGCGATTGCAGCAGGCTTTCTGGGGATGTTGTTGATCGTGCGGCCCGGCCCCAATGGATTTGACAGCGGCACCGGCTATGCCATCGCAGCGGTGGCCTGTATCACCGCCCGCGATCTTTTCACCCGTCGTCTGTCGGCAGAGGTGCCATCCATGACGGTCTCTCTGGTGGCTGCTCTATCGGTTACGGCCTTTGGCGCGCTCTGGGGTTTGGGGGAAGACTGGCAACCGATCAGCTACGACGCTGGTGCAATGCTTCTTGGGGCGTCGGGGATGATCTTTGTCGGCTACCTTTTTTCGGTCATGGCCATGCGGGTGGGGGATGTCTCTGCGGTTGCGCCCTTCCGTTACACGGGCCTGTTGTGGGCTTTGCTTCTTGGCTGGGCAGTCTTCGACAGCTGGCCTGATGCGCTCACCTTGGTGGGGGCCGCAATCGTGGTGGCGGCCGGGGTTTTCAGCCTGATGCGCGAAGCCCCCCGTCGCATCAGCGAGCCCGAGTAACCCCGCCGCACGGCGCTCCGTCAGCGGCGGATCGCAAAACGCGCGTCAAATTCGGCAAGGCCAGCTGCGTCAAGGCGCTGCAGGTCTGGCTCCTTCGCGCCTTTCTGGCGGGAATCATTGTGACCATTCAGGGTCCGAACGAACATCGGCGCATCCGGCAGCGTGATGGCGGGCATGAAGCGCGCAAGCCGGTGATGGGCAAAGTTCATGATCGTCTGGCGACAGCCCGGTGCGACATACATCCCCAGCGCTGCCACGAAATAGGGGTGATGCCCCAGCGCTGCGTGGATCCCGTTATCCTCCAGCCGGGCGACATAGCCCTGGCAGAAATCGATCGCGATGGTCTGATGGTTCGCAATCAACCCGCTGCAATCGCCGACGGTCTGGCGGAGCCGTTCGACAAAATCCACGGAAACCGCATCATCATCGTCATGGCGAAACTGCAGGCAGGGTGCTTCAGGATTGCGCCGTGCGTCATTCAGCACCTGTTTCATCACATCGCGATGCCGCCCGGGCGCGGCCGCCACGATCTGCACCTGCGGCATATCCGCAACCATGGCCTCCAGCCGGTTACGGTAGCGATCAGGCAGGCTGTCACCAACCAGGGTCACAAGGGTGAAATCAGGATCGGTCTGTTCCCGCAGGCAGGGCAGGGCGACCGTTTCCATTAGATGAAACCGCTCCTCCATCCGCTCCTCAGCGTAGAGGTAGGCAATGCGCTCTTCGATACTGTCGTGTTCAACCTGAAAGCCGCCCACCGCCGGATACGAAAAACGGCATAGACCGATCACCTGCATTGCCCTAAATCCCTGCTGAACGCGACCTTGATGGCTGGCCGTCTGCTGTCTGTTTCGCTGGCAACTATGCACCGGGCCGGAAACCGCAGCAACACGGCAGCGGGCCGACCCCGTGGGAACGGGGCAGGCGCCCCCAAACCCACCCACCAGCCAGGCCGTTGCCAGAGGGGGCGCTGTTGACATCAGGCGCGACTCCCCATATACGCCCGCCTATCCGGCAACCGGGGGTCGCCCCAAAAGCCGATATCAAAATCAAAGTGGCTCAAGATCTCGTGCGCCTATTTGCGCGGATCCTCTGTAAACCCACCGCGTCGTTCACCTCGGAATGGGAACGATTGCGGTTTTTGCGCTTGCGGACGCGTAAGTGCGACAAGTTTAGCCGTACGTTCAAGGACGTGCATGACACATGTGTTGTTGAGACGGGGAAAGAACCGGAATGCCAACGATCCAACAGCTGATCCGCAAGCCGCGGCAGCCGAAAGTAAAACGCTCGAAGTCCATGCACCTGGAACAGTGCCCGCAAAAGCGCGGCGTCTGCACCCGTGTATACACCACCACTCCGAAGAAACCGAACTCCGCTATGCGGAAGGTTGCGAAGGTTCGCCTGACCAACGGTTTCGAAGTGATCTCCTACATCCCCGGTGAAAGCCACAACCTTCAGGAACACTCCGTGGTTCTGATCCGTGGCGGCCGTGTAAAAGACCTTCCCGGTGTTCGTTACCACATCCTGCGTGGTGTTCTGGATACCCAGGGCGTCAAAGACCGTAAGCAACGCCGCTCCAAGTACGGCGCGAAGCGTCCTAAGTAAGAAGGATATTGATAAATGTCTCGCCGTCACGCTGCTGAGAAACGTGAAGTCCTGCCCGACGCAAAGTTTGGCGACCGCGTACTGACCAAATTCATGAACAACCTGATGATCGACGGTAAAAAGTCGACCGCAGAGCGTATCGTCTACAACGCGTTCGATCGCGTTGAAGCAAAAATCAAGCGCGCCCCCGTGGAAGTGTTCCACGAAGCCCTCGACAACGTTAAGCCTTCCGTCGAAGTGCGTTCGCGTCGTGTGGGTGGTGCCACCTACCAGGTTCCTGTCGAAGTGCGCCCCGAGCGCCGCGAAGCCCTGGCAATCCGTTGGTTGATCAAAGCGGCACGTGCCCGCAACGAAAACACCATGGAAGAACGCCTCGCCGGTGAGCTGCTGGACGCTGTACAGTCCCGCGGTACTGCGGTTAAGAAGCGCGAAGACACCCACAAGATGGCAGAGGCCAACAAGGCCTTCTCGCACTACCGCTGGTAACCCAAGAGGCTCCGACCTATGGCACGCGACTATACACTCAACCATTACCGTAACTTCGGTATTATGGCGCACATCGATGCAGGTAAAACCACCTGTTCCGAGCGTATCCTGTATTACACTGGTAAATCCCACAACATCGGTGAGGTGCACGATGGTGCAGCCACCATGGACTGGATGGAGCAGGAGCAGGAACGCGGCATCACCATCACCTCGGCTGCGACCACCACTTTCTGGGAACGCACCGAAGATGGTCAGACCGCTGACACTCCGAAGCACCGCCTGAACATCATCGACACCCCCGGCCACGTTGACTTCACCATCGAAGTTGAGCGTTCGCTGGCGGTTCTCGACGGTGCAGTCTGTGTTCTGGACGCCAACGCCGGTGTTGAACCCCAGACCGAAACCGTGTGGCGTCAGGCTGACCGCTACAAGGTTCCGCGCATCGTGTTCGTCAACAAGATGGACAAGATCGGCGCTGACTTCTTCAACTGCGTCAACATGATCGAAGACCGCACCGGCGCACGCGCTGTTCCGGTTGGTATTCCGATCGGTGCAGAATCCGAACTGGAAGGCCTGATTGACCTGGTCACCATGAAGGAATGGCTGTGGCAGGGCGAAGACCTTGGTGCGTCCTGGATCCAGACCGAGATCCGCGACGAGCTGAAGGACATGGCCGACGAATGGCGCGGCAAGATGATCGAAGCGGCCGTCGAAATGGACGACGACGCGATGGAAAACTACCTGATGGACGGCGCCGAGCCCGACGTCGCAACTCTGCGCGGCCTGCTGCGTAAGGGTACTCTGTCGCTGTCCTTCGTTCCTGTTCTGGGCGGTTCTGCGTTCAAGAACAAAGGCGTTCAGCCGCTGCTCAACGCTGTGATCGACTATCTGCCCAGCCCGCTGGACGTTGTTGATTACATGGGCTTCAAGCCGGGTGACGAAACCGAAGAGCGTAACATTGCACGTCGTGCAGATGACGACATGCCCTTCGCTGGTCTGGCGTTCAAAATCATGAACGACCCGTTTGTTGGCTCCCTGACCTTCACCCGGATCTACTCCGGCGTGCTGAACAAGGGCGACAGCATCCTGAACTCCACCAAAGGTAAAAAAGAGCGCGTCGGTCGTATGATGATGATGCACTCCAACAACCGTGAAGAAATCGAAGAAGCGTTTGCAGGCGACATCATCGCGCTGGCGGGTCTGAAAGACACCACCACCGGTGACACCCTCTGCGACGCCAAAGAGCCGGTGGTCCTGGAAACCATGACCTTCCCGGATCCGGTTATCGAAATCGCGGTTGAGCCCAAAACCAAGGGCGACCAGGAGAAAATGTCCCAGGGTCTGGCCCGTCTGGCCGCCGAAGACCCGTCCTTCCGTGTCGAAACCGACCTCGAGTCCGGTCAGACCATCATGAAGGGCATGGGCGAACTTCACCTGGACATCCTGGTGGACCGTCTGAAGCGCGAGTTCAAAGTCGAAGCAAACATCGGCGCCCCGCAGGTTGCTTACCGCGAGACCATTGGTCACGAAGTCGAGCACACCTACACCCACAAGAAACAGTCGGGTGGTTCGGGTCAGTTCGCTGAGGTGAAGATGATCATCTCGCCGACAGAAGCTGGCGAAGGTTACTCCTTCGAGAGCCGCATCGTTGGTGGTGCTGTTCCCAAGGAATACATCCCCGGTGTTGAAAAAGGCATCCAGTCCGTCATGGACAGCGGCCCTCTGGCTGGCTTCCCCGTGATCGACTTCAAGGTTGCTCTGATCGACGGTAAGTTCCACGACGTTGACTCCAGCGTTCTGGCCTTTGAAATCGCCGCACGTATGGCGATGCGCGAAGGCATGAAGAAAGCTGGCGCAAAGCTCTTGGAACCGATCATGAAAGTCGAAGTGATCACCCCGGAAGAATACACCGGCGGTATCATCGGCGATCTGACATCCCGTCGTGGTCAGGTGTCCGGCCAGGAGCCCCGTGGTAACGCGATCGCAATCGACGCATTCGTGCCGCTGGCAAACATGTTCGGCTACATCAACACCCTGCGTTCGATGTCGTCCGGCCGTGCCCAGTTCACCATGCAGTTCGACCACTACGATCCGGTTCCGCAGAACATCTCCGACGAGATCCAAGCGAAATACGCATAAGCGTACCGACATTGAAGGGTTCGCGCTCCGCGCGTGCCCTTCTCAACACAAAAGGAGGCCATTATGGCTAAGGAAAAGTTTGAACGTACAAAACCGCACGTCAACATCGGCACCATCGGCCACGTTGACCACGGCAAAACCACGCTGACCGCAGCGATCACCAAGTACTTCGGTGACTTCAAAGCCTACGACCAGATCGACGGCGCACCGGAAGAAAAAGCACGCGGCATCACCATCTCCACCGCACACGTGGAATATGAAACCGCAGACCGTCACTACGCACACGTCGACTGCCCCGGCCACGCTGACTATGTGAAAAACATGATCACCGGTGCGGCGCAGATGGACGGCGCGATCCTGGTTGTGAACGCAGCTGACGGCCCGATGCCGCAGACCCGCGAGCACATCCTGCTGGGCCGCCAGGTTGGCATCCCGAAGATGGTCGTGTTCATGAACAAGGTTGACCAGGTTGACGACGAAGAGCTGCTCGAGCTCGTCGAAATGGAAATCCGTGAACTGCTGTCCTCCTACGACTACCCGGGCGACGATATCCCGATCGTTGCAGGTTCCGCTCTGGCGGCGATGGAAGGCAACAAGCCTGAGATCGGCGAAGAGAAAATCAAGGAACTGATGGCGGCTGTTGACGAATACATCGACACCCCCGAGCGCGCTGTTGACCAGCCGTTCCTGATGCCGATCGAAGATGTGTTCTCGATCTCCGGCCGTGGTACCGTTGTGACCGGTCGTGTTGAGCGCGGCGTGATCAACGTTGGCGACGCGATCGAGATCGTTGGTATCCGTGACACCACCAACACCACCTGTACCGGTGTTGAAATGTTCCGCAAGCTGCTGGACCGTGGTGAAGCAGGCGACAACATCGGCGCGCTGCTGCGTGGTGTTGACCGTGACGGCGTTGAGCGTGGTCAGGTTCTGTGTAAGCCGGGTTCCGTGAAGCCGCACACCAAGTTCGAAGCTGAGGCCTACATCCTCACCAAAGAAGAAGGTGGTCGTCACACCCCGTTCTTCGCGAACTACCGTCCGCAGTTCTACTTCCGCACCACCGACGTGACCGGCACCGTGACCCTGCCGGAAGGCACCGAGATGGTTATGCCGGGCGACAACCTGAAGTTCGACGTTGAACTGATCGCACCGATCGCGATGGAGCAGGGCCTGCGCTTCGCGATCCGCGAAGGCGGCCGCACCGTCGGCGCCGGCGTTGTGTCGAAGATCACTGAATAATTCGCTCTAGCGAATGATCAGATGAGAAAGGGCGCCCGATGGGCGCCCTTTTTTGTTTGAATTCAATGATCCCGAGACGCACATGCAAAGAGTTTCCAAAATCACTGAGTAATTTTGGAAACAGTGGCGACAGGCGGTTTTCCATCGGAAAACCGCTGAGAGCCACACGGTTCTGATTATAGAAAGGGCCTCCCTCGGAGGCCCTTTTTCTTTTGAAATACGTCTGAACAGGGCAGGGACCGGCCTGGGGCCGGAGGCCGTCTTGCAAGAGCTCCGGCGGAGCTTTTGAGGCCTCAGGGAGCGCCAGCTCCGGTTGAGACGCAATCGCGCCCGTCCTCTAGTCTGGCCGATCGCGGGTCTTGATGCGCATTGAAACACAGTATAGTCGGATAAAAATTATTAGAAGGCAGTTAGTTAAGTTGAGACGTCTGTGCTTGTTTCTCGCAATCGCATTGATTGTGAGGGAAGTATTCCTTCAGTGGCCAAAGGTTGCCAAAGCGGAGTTCGAAGGGAAAGTTTCTCTAAGTGTAACGAACTGGGGGCATGTTCTTTATGATTCTATGCCCGCTGGCACGGACCACGGTACTACCTTTATTAAAGTTGAGTATCCTTATGAGTATTCAGAGAGAAAAGAAGTCGTAAGTGTAAGGGTCAAAGGAACAGTGACCTTTCACGATGGGTTCGTCGAAAAAATAGATGGCCCTTGTCTTCGCCGTGGGTCCGCCAGCCTAAACAAAGTCGCACGCATTCTTCGAGAAGAAAAAGAGGGCGCACATCTTTCTCCAGTTTGCTTTATGGAGCTAAACCATCGAATTTTGTACGATAGGAAGCCTCGCTCGGAGTGGAAGGCTGGGGATGGCCCTCACACGGCACTAGATGACGACACTCGCTACGAGGCGTTGTCGGCTGTGGTGACGCCTAAAAGGGTAAAGCTAGAGCCGATTGTACTTGTGGCATTCAAGCCGACAAAATTGCAAATAGAGATCGAAGACTGGCTTTCGAGAAAGTGAATCCATCTAACTTCATTCTTAAGTCGTAGACGAATTGGAATTAGTGATTGAACGCTCTTTTGTCCACCTTAACCATCCTCTAACACTCCCCAGCAAGACCCCAAACCCACCTCGTTCTGCAAACCCAATCATCTACCTCCCAAACCCCCTTGCCACACTGGTCCAACAGGCGTATACGGCGCCATCCCGCTTTGCGGGGCAGAGGCGGGGTGATTCCCGCCTTTTGGGTTCGATGAGGGTACGCGGTGGTCGCATGCCCTCCTCTCAACCCCAACGCCTGAGAAAAAAGGCACGACTATGCAAAGCCAAAATATCCGTATCCGGCTGAAGGCATTCGACTTCCGCGTACTGGACGCCAGCACGCAGGAAATCGTGAACACTGCCAAGCGGACCGGCGCCCAGGTGCGCGGCCCGATCCCCCTGCCGAACAAGATTGAGAAATTCACCGTTCTGCGTGGCCCGCACGTTGACAAGAAATCTCGTGACCAGTTCGAGATCCGCACCCACAAGCGGCTCCTGGACATCGTTGATCCGACCCCCCAGACCGTGGACGCGCTGATGAAGCTCGACCTCGCCGCTGGCGTGGACGTCGAAATCAAGCTGCAATCCTAAGATCGGAGGGTAATGAATATGCGCTCTGGTATTATCGCAAAGAAAGTCGGCATGACCCGGCTGTTCCTCGAAGACGGCAAGCAGGTTCCTGTGACCGTTCTTCAGCTGGACGGCCTGCAAGTGACCGCACAGCGCACCGAGGAAAAAGACGGCTACACAGCTGTTCAGCTCGGCGCAGGTTCGGCCAAGGTCAAGCGCGTCTCCAAAGCCATGCGCGGCCACTTCGCAGCAGCGAAGGTTGAGCCCAAGCGCAAGCTGGTTGAATTCCGCGTGCCTGCTGACGGCCTGATCGAAGTGGGTGCGGAAATCTCCGCAGAGCACTTCCTGGAAGGTCAGAAGGTTGACGTGACCGGCACCTCCATCGGTAAAGGTTTTGCCGGTGCGATGAAGCGCTGGAACTTTGGTGGTCTGCGCGCCTCGCACGGTGTGTCGATCTCTCACCGTTCCCACGGTTCGACCGGTCAGTGTCAGGATCCCGGCAAGGTTTTCAAAGGCAAGAAAATGGCCGGCCACATGGGTGCTGCCCGCGTGACCACCCAGAACTTGGAAGTCGTCAAGACCGACGCCGATCGTGGCCTGATCATGATCAAAGGCGCCGTTCCCGGCTCCAAAGGTGGCTGGGTCACCGTTAAAGACGCCGTGAAAAAGAAAGCCCCCGAAGGTCTGCCCTACCCGGCAGCTCTGAAGTCGGCTGCAGCGGAAGAAGTCTCCGCGGAAGGTGGTGAAGCATGAAACTTGATGTGATCAAACTGGACGGCGGCAAAGCCGGCGACATCGAGCTGGATGCAGAGCTGTTCGGCCTGGAGCCGCGCACCGACATCCTGCACCGTGTGGTGCGCTGGCAGCGTAACAACGCGCAGGCCGGTACCCACAAGGTAAAGACCCGCTCCGAGACCTCCTACTCGACCAAGAAGATCTATCGCCAAAAAGGCACCGGTGGCGCACGTCACGGTGACCGTAACGCGCCGATCTTCCGCAAGGGTGGTATCTACAAGGGTCCGACCCCGCGTTCGCACGGCCACGATCTGACCAAGAAATTCCGCAAGCTGGGTCTGCGCCACGCGCTGTCCGCCAAGGCAAAAGCGGGTGAACTGGTCGTTATTGAGAACGCCGATTCCGAAGGCAAGACCGCCGCTCTGGCCAAACAGGTCAAGGACCTGGGTTGGAAGCGCGCACTGGTCATCGATGGTGCATCCGTGAACGAGGGCTTTGCCCGCGCCGCGCGCAACATCGAAGGTCTGGATATCCTGCCGACAATGGGCGCAAACGTCTATGACATCCTGAAGCGTGACACCCTGGTGATCACCAAAGCAGGTGTCGAAGCACTGGAGGCTCGCCTGAAATGAGCGCGAAGGCAGAACACTACGACGTGATCCGCAAGCCGATCATCACCGAAAAAGCAACCATGGCATCCGAAACCGGTGCAGTGGTCTTCGAAGTGGCGATCGACTCCAACAAGCCGCAGATCAAAGAAGCCGTTGAGGCGCTCTTTGGTGTGAAGGTCAAAGCGGTCAACACCACCATCACCAAGGGTAAGGTCAAGCGTTTCCGCGGCCAAATCGGCCGTCGCAAGGACGTGAAGAAAGCCTATGTGACCCTGGAAGAAGGCAACACCATCGACGTGTCCACCGGACTCTGAGATCTGTTTGTCTGAGACTTAAGAAGGCCCCTGCGAAAGCGGGGGCCTTTTGCGTTGGGGCAGGGGGCTTGTGGGGCATTGCGGGGTCCTTTGGAGCAGCTTGGCCTCAAGGTATAGCCGCTGCCGGTTAAGATCCGCGAAGCCCTGCGTGCGCACCTCACGCAACAGCCTTCAATGCGCTGAGCTGCGATCTCGCTCCTAGGCGCGGAATCAAGGCCGCAGGCCGCCGCGCCAGCGCCGTCCCGCTCCCATGGGGCGGCGCTTGTGCTGATGTTCTGCGTGTCGGTGAGGTCGTACGGACTTGGCTGGGATAAACTGCCAAACGCCACGTTGAGAGCGCCACCCCGCGGGACGGCGCTGACGCGGCTAGAGTAGAATAATGGAGCCTAACAACTGGCAAGCCTTTTGGGGTGGCAGTACATCATCTAGAAAAGTCAGCGAATACAAGCCAATTTTGTTCGATAGGTGTGGGATGGCGCATTTGATAGGCCGGGATGATCTTCAAAGGCTCGAACACTTGGATCACGAAAATTTGGGAGGCGTACCGTTCCGCTGCTTCCTTTGTGGGAAAACGAGAAGTGGACACTATGGCTTCCAGGTGATGGTGGCGGTCTGATTAAGATGCACCCAGTTGGCGCTTCTAACTGTGCCTATTTAACAAGGAGTTCTTTAGCGAGCGAAGAGGATCTTTACCTGAGCTTTCTGAATTTCGTTTGTCAAAGATTGAGCTTTCCTGAGACGAACAGCTTTGTTCACGCTGTTGAGGATGACTTCCACCTTCTTGCTGTTCATGCGGCTAAGCTAGAGCATTTTTTTCTCAACAGAGAACGCATAGACTCCACGCTTGTTTCGTCTTTCGTTCGGTCGGAAGTTGAGGCTTTGCTGGCAACGGCGAGATCAGTTTTTGACCTATCCCAAGAGATCGTTGCTCGTATTTGGAACGACCGTATTCGTTTGAATGATGAGGAGGCTGATAGCAACAAGAACCGGAACAAGTTGCCTGCCAGCTTTCGCAAAGTTGTTTTGGAGAACAATAGAGTTCGAACTGCAGATAGAATTTCGGAAAAGTACTCTCTTTCGTCAAGAATGGCGGAAGTCTACGAGAAGCACTCAAATTTCTTTTGCACCTTGAGGCGGAGCCGAGATCTGATCGTTCATGGAACGAAGAGTGCAGGGCATGTGTTCGTTACAGAAAGAGGGTTCGCAGTACGCAAGTCTGAGCAACCCTTTGATGATTTCAATTGGCAAGATTTTCACGCTTATAATGAGAACTTGGTTTCTCTCAAGCCTTGGTTAGCACATGTAATCTTGGAGACAATTGAAGCATGCAGCGAACTAGTAGAGTCGCTGCAGTCGGCAGCACACTTCGGTGGTGATCTTTTCCCTGGCTATGAGGTCAGGTTGCGTGACCCGGCGAATAAGGCCATAGTTGAATTGTTGAACGCTGCATCAGAAGATTTGAGCGTGTCCAAGGCCGCCGCATTCTGGGCCTAACCCCATTGCCACCCCTCCGACTCTCTGCTATGCCGCAGCAATCCTGAAGACCCCGGATTCGTTCCGGGGTCGTTACGTTTGTCGGGATGTTCGAACTCGGGGACCTTTGGGGCCCTATATCACTGGCACCTACGGGGGCCTTAAACATAGCTGGACCAAAGACAAAAACCTAAGGTCTGGCACGCTAAACGGAAGACAGAAAGCATGGCACTCAAGTCGTATAAACCGACTACGCCGGGCCAGCGTGGGCTGGTTCTGATCGACCGTTCGGAGCTTTGGAAAGGGCGTCCGGTCAAATCTCTCACTGAGGGTCTGACCAAATCGGGCGGCCGGAACAACACCGGACGGATCACTTCACGTCGTCGTGGCGGCGGCGCAAAGCGTCTCTACCGGATCGTCGATTTCAAGCGCAACAAATTCGATGTTGCGGCGACCGTCGAGCGGATCGAATACGACCCGAACCGGACCGCATTCATCGCACTGATCAAATACGAAGACGGCGAGCAGGCGTATATCCTCGCTCCGCAGCGTCTGGCAGTTGGTGACAAGGTAATCGCCTCCGCGAAAGCCGACATCAAGCCGGGCAACGCAATGCCGTTCTCGGGCATGCCGATCGGTACCATCGTTCACAACATCGAAATGAAGCCCGGCAAAGGCGGCCAGATCGCCCGTGCAGCCGGTACCTATGCTCAGTTCGTTGGTCGTGATGGTGGCTACGCTCAGATCCGCCTGTCCTCGGGTGAACTGCGCCTCGTCCGTCAGGAATGCATGGCCACCGTTGGTGCCGTGTCCAACCCTGACAACTCCAACCAGAACTTTGGTAAAGCCGGCCGTATGCGCCACAAGGGCAAGCGTCCTTCTGTGCGTGGTGTGGTTATGAACCCGATCGATCACCCGCACGGTGGTGGTGAAGGTCGTACCTCCGGTGGTCGTCACCCGGTGACCCCATGGGGTAAGCCGACCAAAGGTAAGCGCACCCGCAACAAAAACAAAGCGTCGCAAAAGCTCATCATCCGCTCGCGCCACGCCAAGAAGAAGGGACGTTAACATATGTCTCGCTCTGTATGGAAAGGCCCCTTTGTCGATGCTTACGTGCTGAAAAAAGCCGAAGCAGCGCGCGAGTCGGGCCGCAACGAAGTCATCAAAATCTGGTCGCGTCGTTCCACCATTCTGCCCCAGTTCGTGGGTCTGACATTTGGTGTGTACAACGGTCAGAAGCACATTCCCGTCAACGTCTCAGAAGACATGATTGGTCAGAAGTTCGGTGAATACTCCCCGACTCGTACCTATTACGGTCACGCTGCGGACAAAAAAGCGAAGCGGAAGTAAGTCATGGGCAAGGCAAAAAATCCCCGCCGCGTGGCAGACAACGAAGCAATGGCAAAACTGCGCATGCTCCGTACCTCCCCGCAGAAACTGAACCTCGTCGCCGGCATGATCCGTGGCAAGAAAGTTGAGAAGGCTCTGACCGACCTGACTTTCTCCAACAAGCGGGTCGCGCAGGACGTGAAGAAATGCCTTCAGTCCGCAATTGCGAACGCCGAGAACAACCATAACCTGGACGTCGATGAACTGATCGTAGCCGAGGCTTATGTAGGTAAAAACCTGACCATGAAGCGTGGCCGCCCTCGTGCCCGTGGCCGGTTTGGCAAGATCCTCAAGCCGTTTTCGGAGATCACCATCAAGGTGCGTCAAGTTGAGGAGCAAGCTTAATGGGACATAAAGTCAATCCGGTCGGCATGCGCCTTCAGGTCAACCGCACCTGGGACAGCCGTTGGTACGCCGACACCAAAGACTATGGTGATCTGCTGCTGGAAGACCTGCGCATCCGTGATTTCATCAAGGAAGAGTGCAAGCAGGCAGGCATCGCCCGTGTGATCATCGAACGCCCCCACAAGAAGTGCCGTGTGACCATTCACACCGCGCGTCCGGGCGTGATCATCGGCAAAAAAGGCGCGGACATCGAAGTTCTTCGCAAGAAGATCGCTTCCATGACCGACTCCGAGCTGCACCTCAACATCGTTGAAGTGCGCAAGCCTGAACTCGACGCTCAGCTGGTTGGCGAATCCATCGCTCAGCAGCTGGAACGCCGTGTGTCCTTCCGTCGCGCGATGAAGCGTGCCGTTCAGAACGCAATGCGCATGGGCGCCCTGGGTATCCGGGTGAACGTCGCTGGTCGTCTGGGTGGTGCTGAAATCGCTCGTACCGAATGGTACCGTGAAGGTCGTGTGCCGCTGCACACCCTGCGCGCCGACATCGATTACGCTCACTCCGAAGCCTCGACCCCTTACGGGATCATCGGGATCAAAGTCTGGATCTTCAAAGGCGAGATCATGGAACACGATCCTCAGGCGCGTGACCGTAAAGCACAGGAACTCCAGGACGGTCCGGCACCTCGCGGTGCAGGCGGTCGTCGCTAAGGAGGGTATGAGATGCTTCAACCAAAGCGTACTAAATTCCGCAAAATGCACAAAGGCCGGATCTCCGGTGAAGCAAAAGGCGGTTCGGACCTGAACTTCGGCACCTATGGCCTGAAGGCAACTACTCCTGAGCGTGTGACTGCACGTCAGATCGAGGCTGCCCGTCGTGCCATGACCCGCCACATGAAGCGTCAGGGCCGTGTATGGATCCGCATCTTCCCGGACACCCCGGTTACCTCTAAGCCCGTCGAAGTTCGTATGGGTAAAGGTAAGGGCTCCGTGGACTACTGGGCATGCAAAGTTAAGCCCGGTCGCGTGATGTTCGAGATCGACGGTGTGAACGACGACATCGCACGCGAGGCCCTGCGCCTGGCCGCGATGAAACTGCCGGTGAAAACCCGCGTCGTGGTTCGCGAAGACTGGTAATTGGCGAAAGCCAGATACTGATCTGAAAATAGAAACCCCCGCTGAAATCTCAGCGGGGGTTTTTCGTTCTGCGGGTTTTGTTGGCAGGGGATGGCGGTGTCTGCCTGCGGTGACGGGGCAGGGGGGGGGGCGTGCGCCCCTCAGCGGTATTTGGCTGCGGTGATGAACTCGCCAAAGGCCTCGCACCAGATCACAACGGTTGTATAGGCCTCGATGTTGATGCCCTCTGGCACGTCAAGGATCAGCCCGCCAAACATCTTGACATCCCCCACCCGCACAGAGGCATCCTTGATGGCTTCAAATCCGGCTTCATCCTCTACGAACTCGGGGGCGAGATACAGCTTGTAGTCCGGGCCGGGGGCCAGCTCTCCGATATGGGTGATCCGCGAGGGGGACAGGCTGATGCTGCCGGTGCCCCAATGCAGGAAATCGCTGCCTGCAAGATCACGGGTAAAGCTGCCGGTATAGGTCGCACCTTCCGCGCCAGCGGTCAGCGTTGCGGCATCGGGCCCCTTTGGCGCGGTCAGGATTGGCAGGATGTAGATCCCCAATGCCACGCCGATCACCAGCGCAATCCCATGTGTCACAAGTCTGAAGATCCAACGCATATCCCGGTCCCTCTTGCTGAGTTTTGCGCAGCTTACGTGCGTCAACTTGTCAAAGGAAAGAGCCAGTTTGGCCTGCGGGCCGGGAAACAACGGATCTCGCACTTTGTCCGGGCATGCGCTATGGGACAGCTATGGCACAGATTGAATCACTCTTCGTTACCCGTCTCTACCGCGCCGCCTTGTCCGAACATGGACCCAAGATCGACGCGAGTGAACTTGAAAACTCCTGCTTTGTGATCGCACAGGATGACGACGCCGGTCAGGACTGGTGCGAGGAGAATGGCTATCCGGGCTACACCTCTTATGCATCGCTGACGGACCTGCCCTGGCGCTTTCCGATCTTTGCCGATCTGGTAAAGTCGCTGGACCTGCATGTGGCGGCCTTTGCCGAGGATCTGCAACTGGATCTGGACGGGCGCAAACTGGTGCTGGAAGATCTCTGGATCAACATCCTGCCCGAAGGCGGCACCCACGCCAGCCACATCCACCCCCATTCGGTGATTTCGGGCACCACCTATGTGTCGATGCCCGACGGCACTAGCGCCCTGAAACTGGAAGACCCGCGTCACGCCATGATGATGGCCCATCCCCCGCGCACCAAGGATTGCCGACAGGAGCTGAAGACCTTTGTCTACCAATCCCCCGCGGTCGGTGATGTGCTGCTCTGGGAGAGCTTTATCCGCCACGAAGTCCCGCTGAACATGGCCGAAGACGAGCGCGTCTCGGTGAGCTTCAACTACCGCTGGGAGTAACCGCCATCCTGGAAATGATCCGGGAGGGGCATTCAAACGCGAACGGGCGTAGTCCCCGGTCGCTGACTGAACGGGAGAGCGCGTTTGTGGCACTCCTCAGGTGAGGGGGGCGCCTCTTAGTGTATGATCACAGCCCGATTGTTTTGAACGATGGTGAGCAGGTGGTCCACGCCGTTCACGCCCGCATAGTTCCAACCTTGACCGAAGTTGTGGTTATCGCCCTGTGTGCGCCGCTGGCTCTGGTGATATGGCTGTTTGTGCATCGGAGCTTTCGCTCGTCCACATATGTGATTACCACACAGCGTGTCCTGTCGGTTGAAAGATCGGGTGTTTGCGATGAAGTCGGTATCGGGGACATTCAGCGCCTGAAAACCCGTCGCGGAGCGATGATGATCTACGCAGGGGGCAAGCGGCTGTGGCTCCCGCGGCTGCCGGACGGCTGGCATTTCGAAACCGTTCTGAACAATGTGCAGCGCATGGGAATGTGATGCTGGCGCTTGACGTAAATCCCGCTTCTTTAGGGGGCATAAGCCGCTTTGCGAGCCCCCAGGGAAGGCGCCCTTCCGTGGGGGGGGCGGGGCCGACCCGGGCTTTGAGCCCGCGCCAAGATCTTCAGGTCAAGAGATCGCGAATGGCGGTTTAGAGCCGTTTATCCAAACCACGCCCGCGTCTGAACCACAGGTGGCGTGCGGCAGTCTCGCATTCCTTTTCAAGGATTGCCTGCCGCACGATGTCACTTTGTGACAACCCGCACCGTCAATGGTGCCCCGCCGCCAATAATCTCCAGCAGCAGGTCGATGTTGGGATGCGCACCGGGCCGGTTTCTGGCGTCTTCGGTATGTTCCGCAAAAACGGCGAGCCCGTGAGAGGCGGCTTCAGCATCCAGTGTCTCAAATGTCTGTGCCAGATATTGATAGACCGCAAGCGAGCCCTGTTTGCCGGGAATGTTGTCGATACGGGCCGTGACGCGGCCGGAAGTATCCAAGAGCTCGATACCGTCTGTCCCCTCGATCGAAGGGATAAGTTGGAGGTTCTCTTTGAACGATGCGGTGGGCTGGATCATTGCGGCATCCTTTGCAGTGTGATTGGATGCTGGGTAGCAGCTTTTGGATGGCTTGCAAGCAACACCCCCGCGCGCGCCAACCTTTCCCTTGCCCCCCCCTCCTATCTCCTCTATAGGGACCCATCGCTTGGGCCAAATCCGCCTTGGATTTTGGTCTGGTGATTCTTTTTGCCGTGCATTTTGCACGGGTGACATAACCCACCAGGTTCAAAGGTGACCCACACGGGGCCTTCTGGTGCTTAGGACAAGGAACAAAGGCGATGAACGCCAATGATCTGCGCGACAAGACCGTGGATGAACTCCGCGACATGCTCGCATCCATGAAAAAAGAGAGCTTCAACCTGCGCTTTCAGCAGGCAACCGGTCAGCTGGAAAACACTTCGGGTATCAAAGCGGCACGCCGCAACGCTGCCCGCGTGAAGACCATCCTGAACGAAAAAGCTGCAGCAGCAGCCGAATAAGGAGCGACACAATGCCCAAACGTATCCTGCAAGGCGTTGTGACCAGCGACGCAAACGCCCAGACCGTAACTGTCTCGGTTGAACGCCGCTTCACGCACCCGGTTCTGAAGAAAACCATTCGTAAGTCCAAGAAATACCGGGCTCACGATGAAAAGAACGCTTTCAAGGTCGGCGACTCTGTACGCATCATCGAATGCGCGCCGAAATCGAAAACGAAACGCTGGGAAGTTCTGGAAGCCTAAGAGTCTCATTCGAGACTCCTGGCGACTAGACTTAACAGTCAGTCGAAACCCTGGGGGATCACAGCATCGCATCGCTGCCCCATAGGTCGGGAGAAACCACATGATCCAGATGCAAACAAACCTGGATGTTGCTGACAACTCCGGCGCTCGCCGAGTTCAGTGCATCAAGGTTCTGGGTGGTTCCAAGCGTAAATACGCATCCGTTGGCGACATCATCGTCGTCTCGGTAAAGGAAGCCATCCCGCGCGGCCGCGTGAAAAAAGGTGACGTCCGTAAGGCCGTCGTCGTACGCACCGCCAAAGAGGTCCGTCGTGAAGACGGCACCGCAATCCGTTTTGACCGCAACGCAGCTGTCATCCTGAACAACAACAACGAGCCGGTAGGTACCCGTATCTTTGGCCCGGTTGTTCGTGAACTGCGCGCGAAAAACTTCATGAAGATCATCTCGCTCGCTCCGGAGGTGCTGTAATCATGGCTGCTAAACTCCGCAAAGGCGACAAGGTCGTCGTGCTGGCCGGCAAGGACAAGGGCAAAGAAGGCACCATTGCCTCCGTTGACCCGAAAGCCGGTAAAGCCGTTGTCGAAGGCGTGAACATGGCGATCCGTCATACCCGTCAGACCCAGACCAGCCAAGGTGGCCGCCTGCCCAAGGCCCTGCCGATCCAGCTGTCGAACCTGGCTCTGCTGGACGCAAACGGCAAAGCAACCCGCGTTGGCTTCCGCATGGAAGGCGACAAGAAAGTGCGCTTCGCCAAAACCACGGGGGACGTGATCGATGCTTGATAACGCAACCTACACCCCGCGTCTGAAAGCTCTCTACAAGGAAACCATCCGTGGCGCCCTGAAAGAAGAGTTCGGCTACAAGAACGAGATGATGATCCCCAAGCTGGACAAGATCGTTCTGAACATCGGCTGCGGCCGTGCTGCCGTAAAAGACAGCAAGAAAGCCAAGTCTGCTCAGGCTGACCTGACCGCAATCGCGGGCCAGAAAGCTCTGACCACCGTGGCAAAGAACTCCATCGCTGGCTTCCGCGTTCGCGAAGGCATGCCGATGGGCGCAAAGGTGACTCTGCGCGGCGACCGGATGTATGAATTCCTCGACCGTCTGACCACCATCGCGATGCCCCGTATCCGCGACTTCCGCGGCGTTCCGGGCACGTCTTTTGACGGCCGTGGCAACTATGCCATGGGTCTGAAAGAGCACATGGTCTTCCCCGAGATCGACTTCGACAAGATCGACGAACCCTGGGGTATGGACATCGTGATTGCCACCACCGCGAACACCGACGCGGAAGCAAAGGCGCTGTTGAAAGCATTCAACATGCCCTTCAACAGCTAAGCGCGGGAAGGAAGAGACATGGCTAAGAAAAGCATGATCGAACGCGAGAAGAAGCGCGAGCGCCTGGTGGCTAAATACGCCGCAAAGCGTGCCGAGCTGAAAGAGATCGCAAACGACGAATCTCGCCCGATGGAAGAGCGCTTCAAAGCGCGCCTCGACCTGGCGAAACTGCCGCGCAACTCGTCGGCAACCCGTCTGCACAACCGCTGCCAGCTGACCGGCCGTCCTCACGCTTACTACCGTAAGCTGAAGATCAGCCGTATCGCTCTGCGGGAACTGGGCTCGAATGGCCAGATCCCCGGCATGGTGAAATCGAGCTGGTAAGGGAGAGACTGATATGAACGATCCTATCGGCGATATGCTCACCCGTATCCGTAACTCTCAGATGCGCGGCAAATCCACCGTCCTGACACCGGCTTCCAAGCTGCGTGCCTGGGTTCTGGATGTGCTCGCAGACGAAGGTTACATCCGCGGCTATGAGAAAACGACTGATGCGAAGGGCCACCCGGCCATCGAAATCAGCCTGAAATACTTCGATGGCGAACCTGTCATTCGCGAACTGAAGCGGGTCTCCAAACCCGGTCGTCGCGTATACATGGGCGTCAATGACATCCCGTCGGTCCGTCAGGGCTTGGGTGTGTCGATTGTCTCCACCCCCAAGGGTGTGATGTCGGACGCAAACGCACGCGCAGCCAACGTTGGCGGCGAAGTGCTCTGCACCGTCTTCTAAGGAGGTCTGTCGATGTCCCGTATTGGTAAAAAAGCGGTCGAGCTGCCCAGCGGTGTATCCGCCAGCGTCTCCGGCCAGAGCATCGAAGTGAAAGGTCCGAAAGGCACCCGTAGCTTCACCGCAACCGACGACGTCACCATCACTGTCGAAGACAACCTGGTCAAAGTGGACCCGCGCGGTAAATCCAAGCGTGCCCGCCAGCAGTGGGGCATGTCCCGCACTATGGTCCAGAACCTCGTCACCGGCGTGACCCAGGGCTTCAAAAAAGAGCTGGAGATCCAGGGTGTGGGTTACCGGGCTCAGATGCAGGGCAACACCCTGAAGCTGAACCTGGGCTACAGCCACGACGTTGACGTTGTTGCTCCGGAAGGTGTCACCATCACCGCACCGAAGCAGACCGAAATCGTTGTCGAAGGTAACGACCAACAACTCGTCGGCGAAGTTGCGGCCAAAATCCGCGACTGGCGTCGTCCCGAGCCCTACAAAGGCAAGGGTATCCGCTACAAAGGCGAGTTCATCTTCCGCAAGGAAGGCAAGAAGAAGTAAGGACCAGCAAAATGGCAAACAGCAAACGTACCCTGTTTCTGAAGCGCCGGCTGCGCGTCCGGAACAAGCTTCGCAAGGTCAACGCAGGCCGTCCGCGCCTGTCCGTGCACCGTTCGAACAAGAACATCTCTGTTCAGCTGATCGACGACGTGCGTGGCGTGACCGTCGCCGCCGCCTCCACCCTGGAAAAAGACCTGGGTTTTGTCGGCAAGAACAACATCGAAGCAGCCACCAAAGTGGGTTCGGTTATTGCCGAGCGCGCAAAGGCGGCAGGCGTCACCGAAGCATACTTCGACCGTGGCGGCTTCCTGTTCCACGGCAAAGTGAAGGCTCTGGCCGACGCAGCGCGTGAAGGCGGTCTGAAGATCTAATGATCTTTGTGTCTGCCCTCGGCGAGGCACAAGTCAGACACTGTGGGCGGCGTCCGCGCCGCCCCGATGATCCGGGAGCCGGGTTAGACCGGCTCACCTGGATTGAGTAGATAAAGGCGCTCGTCGCCAGGATGAAAGGAATGCCTTATGGCAGAACGTGAAAACCGCCGGGGTAACCGTCGCGACCGCGAGGAAACCCCGGAATTCGCAGATCGCCTCGTCGCGATCAACCGCGTTTCCAAAACCGTAAAAGGTGGTAAGCGCTTTGGCTTCGCCGCTCTGGTGGTTGTTGGCGATCAGAAAGGCCGCGTCGGCTTTGGTAAAGGTAAAGCGAAAGAGGTCCCCGAGGCCATTCGCAAAGCCACCGAGCAGGCCAAGCGTCAGATGATCCGCGTGCAGCTGAAAGAAGGCCGCACTCTGCATCACGACATGCACGGCCGTCACGGCGCAGGCAAAGTTGTCATGCGCACCGCACCGGAAGGTACCGGTATCATCGCAGGTGGTCCGATGCGTGCCGTCTTCGAAATGCTCGGCGTCAAAGACGTTGTTTCGAAGTCGATCGGTTCGCAGAACCCCTACAACATGATCCGCGCCACCATCGACGGTCTGAAAAAAGAGCAGTCGCCGCGTTCGGTTGCTCAGCGTCGTGGTAAAAAAGTCGCCGACATCCTGCCCAAGCGGGATGAAGCACCTGCTGCTGAAGCAGAAGCGTAAGGAGACGGACACATGGCAAAAACCATCGTTGTTAAGCAGATCGGTTCCCCGATCCGCCGCCCCGCAGACCAGCGCGCAACTCTCGTTGGCCTGGGCCTGAACAAGATGCACAAGACCCGTGAACTGGAAGACACCCCTTCCGTACGCGGTATGGTCAACAAGATCCCGCATCTGGTTGAGATCATCGAAGAGCGCGACTAAGCCTCTTTCTCGATTGAGACACGACTTAGAAACGCCCCGGTTCGCCGGGGCGTTTTTCTTTTGCCCCTTTGCTGTGCGCGCGGCTCTCAAATTGCCAAAACGGCAGCATCACATCCGATTTGAGCGATTTTTCCCATGCACAGGCTGCATAGCGGGAAGTCCAATGCGTCAGTTGTTTGCGGTAACATGCAGGGCTATCTGATGGGTGTCACTGAAACAGACAATGATCAACACCCGCCGGAAATACGTCCGGTCAGATAAAGGAACATCACAATGGCACATGTCATCAACACCACCTACGCCGGTAACTCCCTCTTTGCCCGCATCCGCACCCTGTTCCAGGAACTGCAGGACCAGCGCGCATTGCACCGCGAGTACACCCGCACCTACAACGAATTGAACGCTCTGAGCGACCGTGACCTGGCCGACATCGGCATCGGCCGCGGTGACATCGACACGCTCGCCCGCGAGCACGTCTACGGCGCCTGATCCCACCGAGATAGAATTGTCGGACCCGTTCCTCCTCCCTCGGATCTGACAATTTGCTGAGAACGCTCCTGCCCCTCCTCCTCCCTGGGCAGGGGCGTTTTCTCGTTTTTGGGGGGCTGATGCCGGGGTGTTGCCTACCCTGCGCACGCCCCATGCACGATCGTTTCAGATCGCTGTGCCATGCTGGGGGCGATCGCGATCTTCGCCGGGTTTGGCACCCCGGCAAATGGAACCGGACCCACGCAAAACAGGCGCGGGCCATGACAGATATATCCTCATGCGGGGCAAGCCCCCGATCCACATCCACCCGGCGGCGCCGCCACCCTTTATGAAACGGCTCCAGACGGAACGGACACAGCACCAGACGAGACGGCAGAGCAACCGGCAGGGCAGGGGCCTTGGCGGGGAAACGGCGTGTATGTCCGCCGCCCTGCTGGCGATCCCGGCTGTCTGTACACCTCCACTCTTGATCCTGCCCCGCATCGGGTCTATACGCCCCCGGTGGTCCTATGGACTGCAGAATCAGAAAATCAAAAATGCCGTGTTTGACCCGCTTACGCTTCAGGGGTCAGTTCCGGCGAAGGAGAAGCGATATGAAACTTCATGAACTGCGCGACAACCCAGGCGCCGCACCGAAACGCACCCGCGTTGGCCGTGGTCCGGGCTCCGGCAAAGGTAAAATGGGTGGCCGTGGTATCAAAGGTCAGAAATCCCGTTCGGGTGTTTCGATCAACGGCTACGAAGGCGGCCAGATGCCCCTCTACCAGCGTCTGCCCAAGCGTGGCTTCAACAAGCCGAACCGCAAGGCATACGCAGTTGTGAACCTGGGCCTGATCCAGAAGTTCATCGACGCAGGCAAGCTCGACGCAGCCTCCATCAACGAAGACACCCTGGTTGCATCCGGTGTTGTTCGTCGCAAACTGGACGGCGTTCGCGTTCTGGCCAAGGGTGAATTCACCGCAAAAGCGACCATCGCAGTAACCGGCGCCTCCAAGGCTGCCGTGGACGCAGTCGCAAAGGCCGGTGGCTCCCTGACCGTGGCAAACACTGCCGCAGCTGAGTAACAGCTTGTGAGCGGCGCCGATGCCGCTTACATAGAATTCAGTTTTCCATTGACGCCGCCCGAGCCGGAAAACGGCCCTGGGCGGCGTTTTCGCAAGAAGAGACCTTTTTTATGGTATCAGCAGCAGAACAAATGGCGGCGAACACCAGTTGGTCGGCTCTTGGCAAGGCGACAGACCTGCGTAATCGCATTCTGTTTACCCTTGGCCTTTTGATCGTCTACCGCCTTGGGACATATATTCCGGTTCCCGGAATCGATGCAGATGCCCTGCGCCAGTTTATGGCACAGGCAGGGCAGGGGATCGGTGGCATGGTTTCCATGTTTACCGGCGGCGCGCTTGGCCGGATGGGTATTTTTGCCCTCGGTATCATGCCTTACATCTCGGCATCGATTATCGTCCAGCTGCTGACCTCGATGGTTCCCTCGCTTGAGCAGCTCAAGAAAGAGGGCGAACAGGGTCGCAAGAAGATCAACCAATACACCCGCTACGGCACCGTTCTTCTGGCAACAGCCCAGTCCTATGGTCTGGCTGTGTCGCTCGAATCCGGTGATCTGGCGACCGATCCGGGCCTGTACTTCCGTCTGGCCTGCATGATCACGCTGGTGGGCGGCACCATGTTCCTGATGTGGCTGGGCGAGCAGATCACCCAGCGTGGCATCGGCAACGGTATCTCGCTCATCATCTTCGTCGGCATCATTGCCGAGGTTCCCGCCGCAATCGCCCAGTTCCTGGCCTCCGGCCGCTCTGGCGCGATCAGCCCTGCGGTGATCATTGCCGTGATCGTCATGATGGTTGCGATCATCATGTTCGTGGTCTTCATGGAACGCGCCCTGCGCAAGATCCACATCCAATATCCGCGCCGTCAGGTCGGGATGAAGGTCTATGACGGTGGCTCCAGCCACCTCCCGGTCAAGGTGAACCCGGCAGGCGTTATCCCGGCGATCTTTGCCTCCTCGCTTCTGCTGCTGCCGGTGACCATCTCCACCTTCTCGGCGGATGCAACCAACGGCCCGATCATGTCGTGGCTGCTGGCAAACTTCGGCCCCGGACAGCCGCTTTACCTGCTGTTCTTCGTGGCGATGATCGTGTTCTTTGCCTATTTCTACACCTTCAACGTCTCCTTCAAACCGGATGATGTTGCCAACAACCTCAAGAACCAGAACGGCTTCGTGCCCGGCATCCGCCCCGGCAAGAAAACCGCGGAATACCTGGAATATGTGGTCAACCGCATCCTGGTTCTCGGCTCTGCCTATCTGGCCGCTGTCTGCCTGCTGCCCGAAATCCTGCGTGGTCAGCTGGCGATCCCCGTCTACTTCGGTGGCACCTCGGTGCTGATCGTGGTGTCGGTGGTCATGGACACCATCCAGCAAGCCCAGAGCCACCTGCTCGCGCATCAGTATGAAGGCCTCATCGAGAAGAGCCAGCTGCGCGGCCGTAACAAGAAACGCACACGACGGGGACCGGCACGCCGATGACCAATATCATTCTTCTTGGACCGCCCGGCGCCGGCAAAGGCACCCAGGCCCGCTATCTGGTCGAATCGCGCAACATGGTTCAGCTGAGCACCGGTGACATGCTGCGCGACGCGCAGGCCTCCGGCAGCGAGATGGGCAAGCGCGTGGCAGAGGTCATCGCCCGTGGTGAGCTGGTCACAGACGAGATCGTCATTGGCCTGATCCGCGAAAAGATCGAGGAAGGCGCCGAAGGCGGCTTCATCTTCGACGGCTTCCCCCGCACTCTGGCGCAGGCCGATGCCCTGGCAGAGCTGCTGTCGGCAACCGGTCAGAAGCTCGACGCAGTGATCGAGATGCAGGTTGATGACGAGGCGCTGGTTGCCCGCATCACCGGTCGTTCCACCTGCGGCGACTGCGGTGAGGTCTATCACGATCAGACCAAACCCTGGCCCGAAGACGGCAAATGCGCAAACTGTGGTGGCACCACCCAGAAACGCCGCGCCGACGACAACGAGGAAAGCCTCCGCACCCGTCTGATGGAATACTACAAAAAGACCTCGCCGCTGATCGGCTACTACTACGCCAAGGGCAACCTGCAGCGTCTCAACGGTCTCGATTCCATCGAAAAGGTCCGCGAAAACCTCGCTTGGATCATGGGCGAGTGATCCGAAACCGGATCTGACCCAGTGGTTTCTGACGGCTCCGCCCCCTTGGGTTCGGGGCCGTTTTTTCACCCGGGGGCCCGATCAGGGCTCTGCGCAAAGCTGCCGCAAAAAACGCAGGCCGGGCCGGGCGGACGGGCATGGCGCAAGGAAACTTTGCCACGGCATCGGGGCACGGGTTGACCCAAGCGTCATTTCCACATAGGGAACCCCATCCCCTGTGGGAATCATTCCAGCTGCGCGCGTATACCGCGCATCTGAATTACCTCAAAATGCTGGACCCACTGGCTCCACTGCCAAGGTCAAGTGTTGTGAAAAAAGGTTCCGGCACTACGGAACCGCAACGAAAAGGAAAGTGACACGTGGCACGTATTGCCGGCGTTAACATCCCGACTGCAAAGCGGGTACCAATCGCCCTCACATATATCACCGGTATCGGTTCCACCTCCGCAGAAGCAATCTGCGAAGCTGTAGGCATCGACCGTACCCGTCGCGTCAACGAGTTGTCGGATGCCGAAGTTCTGGCCATCCGTGAGCACATCGACGCCAACTACACCGTCGAAGGCGACCTGCGCCGCGAAGTGACCATGAACATCAAACGTCTGATGGATCTGGGTTGCTACCGTGGTCTGCGTCACCGTCGTAACCTGCCCGTTCGCGGTCAGCGTACCCACACCAACGCTCGTACCCGCAAAGGCCCCGCAAAGGCCATCGCTGGTAAGAAGAAATAAGGGAGGGTCTGACCAATGGCACGCGATAAGACTCGCATTAAGCGCAAAGAGCGTAAGAACATCGCCTCTGGCGTTGCACATGTGAACTCCTCGTTCAACAACACCAAGATCCTGATCTCGGATGTGCAAGGCAACGCGATTTCCTGGTCCTCCGCAGGCACCATGGGCTTCAAGGGTTCCCGTAAGTCGACCCCTTATGCTGCTCAGATGGCTGCTGAAGATGCAGGCAAAAAAGCGCAGGATCACGGCGTTAAAACTCTGGAAGTCGAAGTTCAGGGCCCCGGTTCGGGTCGTGAATCCGCACTGCGCGCACTGGCTGCAATCGGCTTCAACATCACTTCCATCCGTGATGTGACCCCGATCGCGCACAACGGCTGCCGTCCGCCGAAGCGCCGTCGCGTATAATCGACAAGAATTCAGCTGGGGCTTTGCAATTTCTGCAGGGCCCCAGTCCGTCATTTGAAACCTCGGGCGTCTGCACCTTCGGACATGGGGCGCGGACAGGAATGGAGGGACCGCATGATCCACAAGAACTGGGCTGAACTGATTAAGCCGACCCAGCTTGATGTTAAGCCGGGCAATGATCCCGCACGTCAGGCCACCGTTGTGGCAGAACCGCTGGAACGCGGCTTTGGTCTGACCCTTGGCAACGCGCTGCGTCGCGTTCTGATGAGCTCGCTGCAAGGCGCGGCCATCACCTCTGTGCAGATCGACAACGTCCTGCACGAATTCTCCAGCGTCGCCGGCGTTCGCGAAGATGTCACCGACATCATCCTGAACCTCAAAGGTGTGTCGCTGCGCATGGAAGTCGAAGGCCCCAAGCGCCTTTCGATCAATGCCAAAGGCCCGGCAGTTGTGACCGCAGGTGACATCTCCGAATCCGCTGGCATCGAAGTTCTGAACCGCGAGCACGTGATCTGCCACCTCGATGATGGTGCGGATCTGTTCATGGAACTGACTGTCAACACCGGCAAAGGCTATGTCTCTGCCGACAAGAACAAGCCCGAAGATGCGCCCATCGGTCTGATCCCGATCGACGCCATCTATTCGCCGGTCAAGAAGGTCTCCTATGACGTTCAGCCGACCCGCGAAGGTCAGGTTCTGGACTATGACAAGCTGACCATGAAGGTCGAAACCGACGGCTCCATCACCCCGGAAGACGCCGTGGCCTTTGCTGCGCGCATCCTCCAGGACCAGCTGTCGATCTTCGTCAACTTCGACGAGCCGGAATCGGCTGGCCGTCAGGACGACGACGATGGTCTCGAGTTCAACCCGCTTCTCTTGAAGAAAGTGGACGAACTGGAACTGTCCGTGCGTTCGGCAAACTGCCTGAAGAACGACAACATCGTCTACATCGGCGATCTGATCCAGAAAACCGAAGCAGAAATGCTCCGCACCCCGAACTTCGGCCGCAAGTCCCTGAACGAGATCAAGGAAGTGCTGTCGGGTATGGGTCTGCACCTCGGTATGGACGTCGAGGACTGGCCGCCGGACAACATCGAAGATCTGGCCAAGAAGTTCGAAGACAGCTTCTAAGAGATTGGGCGGCTTTCGGGCCGCCCGAAATGCCCGGACCTGCCGGGGACGATATGGGCATCCGCCCCAAGGTGAGTGGCTGACAAGTTATCAGCTGCCTGACAAAGCAAAACCTAAGATCAAGGAATGAAACAATGCGTCACGCACGTGGTTATCGCCGCCTGAACCGTACTCATGAGCACCGTAAGGCCCTGTTCTCCAACATGGCTGGCTCGCTGATCGAGCACGAGCAAATCAAAACGACCCTTCCGAAAGCAAAAGAACTGCGCCCGATCATCGAAAAGATGATCACCCTGGCAAAGCGTGGCGATCTGCACGCTCGCCGTCAGGCCGCGTCCAAGCTGAAAGAAGACAAGGACGTTGCGAAGCTGTTCGAGGTTCTGGGCCCGCGCTACAAGGACCGTCAGGGTGGCTACGTCCGCATCCTGAAAGCCGGCTTCCGTTACGGTGACATGGCTCCGATGGCAATCATCGAGTTCGTCGACCGCGACGTTTCCGCCAAAGGCGCCGCCGACAAGGCACGTCTGGCAGAAATCGAAGCTGCTGACGAAGAATAATCTTCTCGGTCATCCGACCGGACCTACCCCCGCTCTGGAAACAGGGCGGGGGTTTTTCGTTTCCGGGGCAGGGGCCAAAACCGCTGTTTTTCCCCCGTAAATCCAACCTTGTAAAAGGGGGGCATGGTCCGCATATCCTGTTCACAAGAACAAACGGAGTCGTCATGTTTCGTGCCATCCTGACCGCAGCAGGCCTGTTCCTGGCCACTCAGATCCCCACCACTCAGGCGCTCGCCGAGACCCGCGTGCCGCAGTCGCAGGCAGAGATCTCTTTGGGCTTTGCACCACTGGTGAAAGAGGCAGCCCCCGCAGTGGTGAACATCTACGCCAAGATCGTGCAGGAACAACGTCGCACGCCGTTCATGAACGATCCGTTCTTTGACGATTTCTTTCGTGGCCTGTCCAAGCCGCAACCACGGGTGCAGAACTCGCTGGGGTCGGGCGTAATCCTGTCAGCGGACGGGATCGTGGTGTCGAACTATCACGTGGTGGGCATGGCGACCGATATCCGCGTGGTGACAACCGACCGGCGCGAATACGCCGCGCAGGTGGTATTGGCAGATGAGGCCAGCGATCTGGCAATCTTGCAGCTGCAAGATGCCGAAGGCCTGCCCTATCTGGAGCTGCGCGACAGCGATCAGGTCGAAGTGGGTGAACTGGCGCTGGCCATCGGCAACCCCTTTGGCGTGGGGCAGACCGTCAGCAGCGGCATCGTGTCGGGGCTGGCGCGCAGCGGTGCCGCCACCGGAGAGGGGCTGGGCTATTTCATTCAGACCGACGCCCCGATCAACCCCGGCAACTCTGGCGGGGCGCTGATTGACGTGAATGGCGATCTGATCGGGATCAACACCCGCATCGTGACCCGCTCTGGCGGCTCCAACGGTATCGGCTTTGCCATCCCCGCCAATCTGGTGCGCGCCTTCATGCGGCAGGCCGATCAGGGCGCGGAGGAGTTCCAGCGCCCCTGGGCGGGCATGATGGGCCAGCCGGTTGATGCGGATCTTGCCGCCTCGCTTGGCATGGACCTGCCAGAAGGGATGGTGATCTCCGATCTCCACCCCGCGAGCCCCTTTGCCAAGGCCGGTTTCCAGGTGGGGGACGTGGTTCTGGATGTCGCCGGTCAGCCGGTGAATTCGCCCTCTGAAATGGTGTTTCGCATGTCAGTTGCAGGTCTGGGCGACACCGCAGAGGTCACGCGCCTGCGCGGCGGTGAACGCAGCGCGCTCCAGGTCGAAATGATGCTGGCCCCCGATGATCCGCCTGCTGATCCGCTGACCCTGAATGAGCGCAGCCCGCTGCCCGGTCTGACGGTGGCGCGCATCAACCCGCAATCGATCGTCCGTCTGCAACTGCCGATGTCGGCCAAGGGCGTGGTGATCACCGACCCCGGCGCCTATGGCGGCCGCGTGGGGCTGCGCCCCGGTGATATCATTCTCGCAATCAACGACACCGTGATCGAAACACCGCAGGACGTGCCGAATGTGCTGGCCGCTGCGGGGCGCTGGATGAAGGTGGATCTCAACCGTCAGGGCCAGCGCGTCTCGCTGCGCTACAGGCTCTGATATGGGCGATCTGTTCGACAGCGGAGAAGGCACAGACGGCAAGGCCGCAGCGGCAGCTGGCGGGCGGGATGTGAACCGCCCCCTTGCCGACCGGCTGCGCCCGCAGTCCCTGGCAGAGGTGATTGGCCAGACCCATGTTCTGGGTCCAGAGGCGCCGCTTGGCGTGATGCTGGCCTCCGGGTCCCTGTCTTCGCTGATCCTGTGGGGCCCGCCGGGGGTAGGCAAGACCACCATCGCCCGGCTTCTGGCACGGGAAACCGATCTGCATTTTGTCCAGATCTCGGCGATTTTTTCCGGTGTGCCTGATCTCAAGAAGGTATTTGAAGCCGCCAAGATCCGTCGCCAGAACGGTCAGGGCACGTTGCTCTTCGTGGATGAGATCCACCGCTTCAACAAGGCCCAGCAGGACGGGTTTCTGCCGCATATGGAGGATGGCACCATCCTGCTGGTGGGGGCCACCACCGAAAACCCGTCGTTTGAGTTGAACGCCGCTGTGCTGTCGCGCAGTCAGGTGCTGGTGCTGGAACGGCTGTCGCTGGCAGATCTTGAGCGGCTGACCCAGCGCGCCGAACAGGAGCTGGGCCGCGGTCTTCCCCTGCTGCCCGATGCGCGCGATGCGCTGCATGAAATGGCGGATGGCGACGGGCGGATGTTGCTCAACCTGATCGAACAGGTCGCCGCCTGGAAAGTGCCTGCCCCCCTCGGCGCAGAGGCACTGGCGGCGCGGCTGATGCGGCGGGCTGCGAAATACGACAAGTCAGGGGACGAGCATTACAACCTGATTTCGGCCCTGCACAAATCGATCCGTGGCTCTGACCCGGATGCGGCGCTCTATTGGCTTGGCCGGATGCTGGAGGGCGGTGAAGATCCCCGCTATCTGGCCCGCCGGCTGACGATGATGTCGACAGAGGACATCGGCCTTGCCGACCCGCAGGCCAATACCGTGTGTCTGAATGCCTGGCAGACCTATGAGCGGCTTGGCAGCCCGGAGGGTGAGCTGGCGCTTGCCAATGCGGCGGTCTATCTGGCCCTGGCCCCGAAATCCAACGCGGTCTATGTCGGCATCAAGGCCGCACGGCGTCTGGCCAAGAAAACCGGCAGCGCCCCGCCGCCCAAGCATATCCTGAACGCGCCAACCAAGCTGATGTCGGAGCAGGGCTATGGTGATGGCTATGCCTACGACCACGACGCCGAAGACGGGTTTTCCGGTCAGAACTACTTCCCCGACGGGGTGAAACGCCCGGTGCTCTACCAGCCGGTTGAACGCGGGTTTGAACGCGAGCTGAAACGGCGCAGCGAGTATTTCGCCAACCTCAGGACCAAGCGGAACAGCTGATCCGGCCTGGCTGCGCCAGACCGGGGCCTCCGGCGGGAGTATTTGGGGAAAGATGACAGCGACGCCAGCTGCAAGCAAAGCAGCCATGCGCCAGCAAAACTTGACATCCACGCGCCAGCCGGCGACAGACCGTTGATGGTTTTTTCGGTTCTATATGTGGCCCTGGGCGGCGCGATCGGCGCCTGCTGCCGCTATCTGGCCGGTTTGGGGATCACCCGCCTGGTTGGAGTGGGGGAATTCCCCGTGGCGATCCTGACGGTGAATGTGATCGGCTCTTTCCTGATGGGGGCTTTTGTTGTCACGGCGGCCCATAAGGGGTTGAGCCACCTGAGCCCCCTTGTGATGACCGGCCTTCTGGGCGGCTTCACGACGTTTTCGGCCTTCTCGCTTGAGACGGCCAACCTGATCGAGCGCGGCGCCTTCGGGCAGGCTGCGCTATATGTGCTTTTGTCCGTGGGCCTGTCGGTCGGCGGGCTGTTTTTGGGCCTGATGGCGGCCAGAGGAGTGTTCGCATGAGCGGCGTACAGATGATTACCGTCACAGAAGATGACGCAGGCCAGCGCATTGACCGCTGGTTGCGGCGTCTGTTTCCGCATGTGAGCCAGGGGCGCATCGAAAAGATGTGCCGCAAGGGCGAGCTGCGGTTGGATGGCGGGCGGGTCAAGGCCAGCTCTCGGGTTGAGGCGGGGCAGACCGTGCGCGTGCCGCCGCTGCCTGCGTCGGATCTGAAACCGGCCGAGGCACCGAGCCGCCGGATTTCCGATGCGGATGCCAAGATGATCCGGGGCTGCGTGATCTACAAGGATGACGCGGTGATCGTGCTGAACAAACCAGCGGGGCTTGCGGTGCAGGGGGGCAGCGGCACCACCAAACATGTGGATGGGCTGTCCGAGGCGCTGAAGTTTGATGCCGAGGAAAAGCCCCGTCTGGTGCACCGGCTGGACAAGGACACGTCGGGCGTTCTGGTTCTGGCCCGCACCCGTCAGGCCGCACAGGCCCTGACCGCGGCCTTCCGTCATCATGCCACCCGCAAGATCTATTGGGCGCTGGTGGCCGGCGTGCCGACACCCTATCTGGGCGAGATCAAATGTGGTCTGGTCAAGGCGCCGGGGCACGGCAAATCCGGTGAGGGCGAGAAAATGATCGCCATCCACTCCAACGAAGTGGACAGCACGCCGGGCGCCAAACGTTCGCATACGCAATATGCCACGCTCTACCGCGTGGCGAGCCGTGCGGCCTGGGTTGCGATGGAGCCGATCACCGGCCGCACCCATCAGCTGCGCGCGCATATGGCCGAGATCGGCCACCCGATTGCCGGCGATGGCAAATATGGTGGATCGGGTCAGGAAAACCTGGGCGATGGCTGGGGCGCGCAGCTGGGGGGGATCATCTCCAAGAAGCTGCATCTGCACTGCCGTCGCATGGCGTTTGAACATCCGACCACCAAGAAACCGCTGTCGATCACCGCACCGTTGCCGGAGCATATGAAAGAGAGCTGGGACACCTTTGGCTGGAGCGAGGATCTGGCTGAGGACGATCCCTTCGAGAGCCTGCGATAAGGCCTGCGCCGATGAGCGATGCGTTGCGCCTGATCCTGTTTGATGTGGATGGCACCTTGGCCGACAGCCTGGGGGCGATCACCTCGGCGATGGCGGCGGCGTTTGCCGGCGCTGGCCTGCCGTCGCCCAGCCGGGCGGAGATCCTGTCGATTGTGGGTCTGTCATTGCCGCTGGCGATGGCCGAACTGGCGGGGGAGCAGCCAGCGGATGTGCAGGCGGTTCTGGTCGAGGGCTACAAGTCGGCCTATAAATCCGCCCGTCTGGCTGCAGGCGCCGGGCATTCGCCGCTTTATCCCGGTGCGGCAGAGGTTCTGGCAGAGCTGAACGCTGTTCCCGAATACCTGCTGGGGGTGGCCACCGGCAAATCGCAGCGCGGGCTCGATGCGCTGATCGAAGCCCATGAGCTGCGGTGTTTCGTGACCCGCCAATGCGCCGATCACCACCCGTCCAAACCGCATCCGTCGATGGTTCTGCGCGCGATGGCGGAAACCGGGGTGCGGCCCGAAGATACGGTGATGATTGGCGACACCAGTTTCGACATCGATATGGGACGTGCGGCAGGTGTGCGCACGATTGCGGTCGACTGGGGATTTCACCCGGCAGAGCGGCTGGGTGCGGATCACATCATCAAGAGCTTTGGCGAACTGGCGCCCCTGTTGCGCAACACTTGGTAAGACACCGGAGAGGTCTGACAACATGAGCGAGTGGAAACAGAAACGATTCTGGAAAGAGGTCACCGTGGCCGACACCGAGGGCGGCTTTGCGGTTGAGCTGGATGGGCGTCGGATCAAGACGCCAGCCAAGGCTGCGCTGGTGGTTCCAAGCCGTGCGATGGCGGATGCTATTGCAGCGGAATGGGATGCACAGACCGAATCAGTCGACCCCTCGACGATGCCTACGACTCGTTCTGCGAATGCTGCAATCGACAAGGTGTCGCATCAGCATGGCGAAGTGTCGGATATGCTGGCGGACTACGGTGATTCCGATCTTTTGTGCTATCGCGCGGACAGTCCGGCGGAACTGGTGGCCCGTCAGGCCGAAAGCTGGGATCCGGCACTGGCCTGGGCAGAAGAGGTTCTGGGCGCAAAGCTGGCACCGCGCAGCGGCATCCTGCATGTGGCCCAGGATGCAGCCGCTGTCGCCCGTTTGCGCGGCTTAGTGCATGAAATGTCAGCATTTCAGCTGGCCGCCTTTCACGATCTCGTGTCCATGTCGGGCTCTCTTGTGCTGGGATTTGCCGCCGCTCGCGACTGGCGTCCGGCCGAGGAAATCTGGCAGATTTCGCGGCTGGATGAGCTGTGGCAGGAGGAACAATGGGGCAAAGACGACGAGGCGAGCGCAACAGCTGAATTGAAACGGCTCGCCTTTATGCACGCCAAGCGATTCTACGATTTTTCCAGCTGATGCAATAAATTACCGAAAATGCGCGCGTGCCGCAAAAATCGTGCGCGCGCACAAAAATGTTCTCTATACGGCCATCGAAATTCCTGATCACAGACTTGACGTTTGTTGATGAATGCGACCACACTCGCATCTGAAAGGGGGGCAAATCCCCGTTTCGCAACCGTTATCCGGCATGGCTGGTGCCGGTCAAAAAGAGCCGCCAAATAGGCGGACTATCAGGAAGAGGTAAACATGAAGAATAAGGTATTTCTGGGCGCGCTGACTGTTGCTGGTCTGGCCGCTGGTGCAGCTGCGGCGGGCACCCTTGATGACGTCAAGGCGCGTGGCAAGCTGAACTGCGGTGTGACCACCGGTCTGGTTGGCTTTGCTGCGCCCAATGCCAATGGCGAATGGGAAGGCTTTGACGTTGCGGTCTGCCGCGCGGTTGCTGCTGCTGTTCTGGGTGACTCCACCGCTGTTGAATTCGTTCCGACCACCGGTAAGACACGCTTTACCGCGCTGGCATCCGGCGAGATCGACATGCTGGCCCGTAACACCACCTGGACCTTCTCCCGCGACGTCGACCTGAAGTTCGAATTCGTCGGCATCAACTACTACGACGGTCAGGGCTTCATGGTCCCCAAAGACCTCGGCGTATCCTCCGCGAAGGAACTGGACGGCGCGACCGTTTGTATCCAGACCGGCACCACCACCGAGCTGAACCTGGCGGACTTCTTCCGCTCCAACAACATCAGCTACGAGCCGGTTCCGATCGAAACCAACGCAGAAGCGCAGCAGCAGTATCTGGCTGGCGCCTGTGACGTTTACACCACCGACGCATCCGGTCTGGCGGCAACCCGCGCGACCTTTGACGATCCGGCTGGCCACGTCCTGCTGCCCGAAATCATCTCCAAAGAGCCGCTGGGCCCGCTGGTCCGTCACGGCGACCACGAGTGGGGTGACGTTGTTCGCTGGAGCCTGAACGCGCTGATCGCAGCTGAAGAGCTGGGCGTGACCTCCGCCAACATCAACGAGATGGCAGCTGGCACCGAGAACCCGGAAATCAACCGTCTGCTGGGCACCGAAGGTACCCTGGGCGAGATGCTGGGCCTGTCTGCTGACTGGGCGAAAAACGCTGTTGCCGCTGGCGGTAACTATGGCGAAGTCTTCGCGAAAAACATCGGTGAAGACACTCCGATCGGTCTGGCACGCGGCCTGAACGCTCAGTGGACCGAAGGTGGTCTGCTGTACGCACCGCCGTTCCGCTAAGACCCATTTGGAAAAGGGCGCAGGTCATCCTGCGCCCTTTTTCCTCCCTACCTATCCTAACAAAAACGCTTCAGGTTTTTCGCGAGCAGGGAACCAACTCTGCCGAACAGATGACCTGTAAGCCACGGGGATCACTCATTCATGTCAACTCTCACTGACCCACCAAAGGAGCAGTTTCAGCTGTCCATGTTGGTCAACGATACCCGCTATCGTTCGTTGACCTTCCAGGCGATTGCTGCGCTCGTCCTGGCCTTGGCCATCTGGTATCTCGGCAACAACCTGATCCAGAACCTTCGCGCTGCCGGTCTGAATATCTCTTATAACTTCCTTGGGGATCCGTCCGGCTACGACATCAACCAGCGCCTTGTGGAATACGACAGCCAGTCGAGCCACGCACGTGCCGCGCTTGTCGGGGTTCTCAACACCCTGCTGGTGTCTGTTCTGGCCTGTATCACTGCAACCATCTTTGGTGTGATTGCGGGTGTTCTGCGTCTGTCCAACAACTGGCTCGTATCCAAGTTGATGGCGGTTTACGTGGAAATCTTCCGCAATATCCCGGTCCTGATCTGGATCATCATCATCTTTACCATCATGACCGCCGTGATGCCTGGCCCACGGGAATTCCGTGGTGACAATGCCACGTCGAGCATGGTGCTTGACCTCTTTGCCTTTACCAACCGCGGCGTCTACATCCCGATGCCCTGGTTTGAGACGGGTCTTTTTGCCTCTGCCACGATGAACTGGCTGCTGGTCATCGCGACCCTCGTTGGGTCATTCTTCGTGATGCGCAAGGTCGAGAACAACGCGACCAAAACGCAGGAAGAAACCGGTATCCGCCCCAACACCAAATGGATCGCTCTGGGCGTCTGGCTGGTGCCGCTGGTGCTGCTGTTGTTCCTGATGGGTCTGTCCTGGGAAGTTCCGGCGCTCAAGGGCTTCAACTTCTCCGGCGGTATCAAAATCGGTGGTCCGCTGATCGCCCTGTGGTTCGCCCTGTCGATCTACACCGGTGCCTTCATCGCGGAAAACGTCCGTGCGGGTATCCAGGCGATCAACAAAGGCCAGACCGAAGCCGCCGCGGCACTGGGTCTGCGTCCGGGCCGGATCATGAACCTCGTCGTACTGCCGCAGGCACTGCGCGTGATCATTCCGCCGCTGATCTCCAACTTCCTCAACATCACCAAGAACTCCTCGCTGGCGATTGCCGTGGGCTATGCCGATATCACCGCGACCCTGGGCGGCATCACGCTGAACCAGACGGGCCGTGCGATTGAATGCGTGCTTCTGCTGATGCTGTTCTATCTCACCGCGTCGTTGACCATCTCCATGGTGATGAACGTCTACAACGCCTCTGTGAAACTGAAGGAGCGCTGAGACATGAGCGATACACACGCACAAACTGTCGCCTTTGTCCGCGAAACCGAAATCCCGCCCGCGCCGCCGCCCGGCCGCGAGACGGGGGTCTACAAGTGGATGCGCGAGAACCTGTTCTCCAGCATTCCGAACTCGGTCCTGACCATTGTTGCACTGGCCCTGATCTATTCCCTGCTGAGCGGCACCCTGCCGTGGTTGCTGAACGGGGTCTGGAACACCAGCTCGCTGCAGGAATGCCGTGAGGTTCTGGATGGCCAGGTTGGCGCCTGTTTCTCGGTCCTGACCGAGCGCTGGAATCAGCTGCTTTATGGCTTCAAGTATCCGGTTGAAGAGTACTGGCGCCCCAATCTGGCCCTGCTTCTGCTCTTGATCGCGCTGGCGCCGGTTCTGTTCTTTGACCTGCCGCGCAAGCTGTTGGCCTTTACGGCGGTCTATCCCTTCATCGCCTTCTGGCTGATCTGGGGTGGGTCCATTCTGGTGCCGATCGTTGCCCTGCTTGGCTTTGTTGCGGCTGGGGTGGTGTTTCAGAAATACGGCAAGGGCAGTTTTGCTGTCGGGTTCTTTGGTGGGATCCTCGCGGCGATTGTTGTCTGGAATGTCGGTGGTTTCCTGATCCCGGAAGGGGCCTCTGAGAACGCGATGCTGGCGGCTGTGCCCTCGCGGGATCTGGGTGGCTTCATGCTGAACATGATGCTGGGTGTCACCTGTGTGTCGCTGTCGGTGCCTCTGGGTATCGCGCTGGCACTGGGCCGTCAGTCGAGCATGCCGCTGATCAAGTGGATCTGCGTCGTCTTCATCGAATTCGTTCGTGGCGTGCCGCTGATCACCCTGTTGTTCGTGGCATCGGTGATGCTGTCCTACTTCTTCCCGCCAGATGCCACCGTGGACCTGTTCCTGCGCGTGGTCATCATGATCACCCTGTTCTCCTCGGCCTATATCGCCGAAGTGATCCGGGGCGGTCTGGCCGCTCTGCCCAAGGGGCAGTACGAAGCAGCAGACAGTCTGGGTCTCGACTACCCGCAGGCGATGCGTCTGATCATCCTGCCGCAGGCTCTGAAGATCTCTATCCCCGGTATCGTGAACGTGGCTGTTGGCCTGTTCAAGGATACCACGCTGGTGTCGGTCATCTCGATGTTCGACCTGTTGGGCATGATCCGTGGCCCGATCCTCGCCTCCACCGAGTGGAATGGCGTTTATTGGGAACTCCTCGGCTTTGCCGCCTTCCTGTTCTTCGTCGTCTGCTACGGCATCTCTCAATACTCACAGTGGCTCGAGCGTCGTCTCGCCACCGATCACCGTTAAGGAGTTCAACTTATGTCTGAACTTATGTCTGACCGCGCAATCGACCGCTCCAAAATGCAGGTGAGCGACGAGGTTGCCATCGAAATCAACAACATGAACAAGTGGTACGGCTCTTTCCACGTGCTGCGCGACATCAATCTGACCGTCAATCGCGGCGAGCGGATCGTTATCGCGGGCCCGTCGGGGTCGGGTAAATCCACCCTGATCCGCTGTCTCAACGCGCTGGAAGAACACCAGCAGGGCAAGATCGTGGTGGATGGTACCGAGCTCTCGAACGACCTCAAGAACATCGACAAGATCCGGTCCGAGGTTGGCATGGTGTTCCAGCACTTCAACCTGTTCCCCCATCTGACGATCCTTGAGAACTGCACATTGGCCCCGATCTGGGTGCGCAAGACGCCCAAGAAAGAAGCCGAAGAGCGCGCAATGCACTTCCTGGAAAAGGTGAAGATCCCCGACCAGGCGCATAAGTACCCGGGCATGCTGTCCGGTGGTCAGCAGCAGCGTGTGGCGATTGCCCGCTCGCTGTGCATGATGCCCCGCATCATGTTGTTCGATGAACCGACATCGGCGCTCGACCCGGAGATGATCAAAGAGGTGCTCGACACCATGATCGAGCTCGCGGAAGAAGGTATGACCATGCTCTGCGTGACCCACGAAATGGGCTTTGCCCGTCAGGTGGCGAACCGCGTGATCTTTATGGCGGATGGCCAGATTGTTGAGCAGAACGAACCGGAAGAGTTCTTCAACAACCCCAAGTCCGAGCGGACCCAGCAGTTCCTGAGCCAGATCCTCGGCCACTGAGATCAGCCTATAGGGTCTGTGACCTGTTGAATTGGAAAGGCCGGGCATCTGCCCGGCCTTTTCTGTTTGTCTCCGGCTGTTCAAGGCAGGGGACGCTGCCCCCTGACCCCCGGAGTATTTGGGGAAAGATGACAGCAGGCGCGCGCTCAGCCGTGGCGGGCAAACGCGCGGGTCTCGCCATCTGCCAGCAGCAGAAGCGTGGTAAAGGGCTCTGTGTTGTCACCCATTTCCATACCGGGCGATCCAATGGGCATGCCGGGCACGGCAAGGCCCAGGGCATCGGGTCGTTCGTTGATGAGGCGGGTGATATCCTCGGCCGGAACATGGCCTTCGATCACGTAGCCCTCGATCATGGCGGTGTGGCAGGAGGCGGTTTCATCGCGGATGCCGAGCCGGTCCTTCATCGTCCACAGCTGTTCATCGGGCACGTCGCGCAGATCCACCGAAAAGCCCGCGGCGCTGAGATGGTCGGCCCAAGCGGTGCAGCAGCCGCAGCTTGGGGATTTCAGCACCCGGATTTCGGGGCCTTGGGCTGCGTGGGCTGGCAGGCGCAGAGCGGGCAGGGCGAGGGCTGCCAGAATAAAGGAACGGCGACGCATGAGAGAGCTCCTGTCATTGGTGTCTGGGCAGACAATAGCGCCGCTGCAGCCCGGCCTGCCATGGGTGTCCTGCGCTGGATGTGCGGCTTTGTCGCAGGCGGCAGGGCAGGCTGTCAGGCGCCCAGCAGCTCTCTTGGGACGGTGAAATCCACCACTTTGCCGCTGCGCCAGCTGAGATCGGACCAATTGTCGATCGGGAAGGTTGCGACCAATGTGGCCCCTGTCGGGTAGTCCTCAAATCGCGAGTGGTCGGGCGGGTTGCGCAGCAGTTGATGGGCGAAATCGGCAATGCCCGGATTATGGCCGAGGATCTGCACGCGCCGGTGCTCTGCCTCGCGCAGGACCTGAAACAGCACATCAGCGGTGGCGTGATACAGCCGTTCGATAAAGATGGCGGGGACATCCAACCCCATCAGGTCATAGGTTTCACGGGTGCGCTGCGCAGAGGAAGAGATCACCTGATGCGGGATCATGTCGATATCGCGTAGCCAGTCACCGATGGCAGGGGCCGAGCGCTGGCCGCGTTGGTTGAGCGGGCGGGCATGGTCGCTGGGGGCTGAGGTGTCCCAGGCGGATTTGGCGTGGCGGGTGAGGATCAGCGTGCAAGTCATTGGTTGTGAAAATACCTCATGTGGTGGGCGGATTGCGACAAGGGGCGCGCGGCTCTGGCCGACAGCGGGCAGGCGCGGCGCGCAAGGCATCCGCCAGACAGGCAGCTGGCCCCGGCAGCCGTGTTCAGGTGGTCATGGCAGGCGGCAACGCCGTAGGGACCACCGGCGACAAGCGCATCAACGGGGCAGGCCGTCAGGCAGGGCCGCCCTGTGCAGCTCTCGCAGGGGGAGGTGCTGCGGGGTGGGGGCGGTAGATCAATGTAATGCGCAAAATATAGAGCGCCGCGGAAGGAAATCATCATGCCGAGGCGATCATGCACCAGCATTTGCGACGGGGATGTGAAACAGCGGCCAGAGGCACGCGCCCAGGCGACAAAGGGCTGATAGGGCGGGCCGGTGAACGGGTAGCGCGCCTGCGCGCCCCAGGCGGCGGCGAGGGTATCGATGGTGCGTCTGGACCAGCGGTCAACCGGATCGGCTGTGCCATCGCGGAACTCGGGCGTGGTTTCAAACTGCGCCCAGAACCCCGGTCCCGTCCCGAAAAGCACCATTGTTCCGTCAGGTTGCGGACCGTCAGGCTTTGCGCTGTTTGGGGGCAGATCCGGCCCCTTGGTGGCGACAGTATTGCTGAGATCACTGCCAAGATCGTCGGCCACCGCGTGAAAGGCGCCGTAGATCTCCAGCCCGGCCTCGGCGGCGCTATGGGCGATGTCAGTGTAGGTCGGGGGCGTGGCGGGGCTCATGCCCCCAGACTAGCGCAGATGGCAGCGGATCGGCGCATAAAAACGGCAACTGACGCCGCAAAGCGCACCAGATCATGACGCGGCAGCGCAAAGACATCAGGTTGAAAACAGGCAAGGAGACAGGGCCCTGCGCCCGTGGTCGGTTGGGGGCAGAGCTGCCTGCCCCCTTTTGCCATCCGTTATCTTGGCGACCGGGCTTGAGACCTGATGGCCGCTGTCTGCTGTCGATCAGCCCTGGATCAGGGGCGAATCATGGAGCCTGCACCGTGATCGGTGAACAGTTCCAGCAGCACGGCATTGGGCACGCGGCCATCAACGATGGTGCAGGCGCGCACGCCATTGCGGACGGCGGACAATGCGGTTTCGGTCTTGGGGATCATGCCGCCGGCGATGACACCGGTTGCGGTCATCTCTTCGACATCGGCGGCCTTCAGTTCGGTGACCACATCGCCTGCGCCGTTCTTGACGCCGGACACATCGGTCAGCAGCAGCAGGCGGTCGGCCTTGAGCGCCGAGGCAATGGCCCCTGCGGCTGTGTCACCGTTGATGTTGAAGGTTTCGCCATTGGGGCCTGCGCCGATCGGGGCGATGACCGGGATCATGTCCTGTTCAAACAGGTGATGCAGCACCGACGGATCCATCTGATCCGGTGTGCCCACAAAGCCGAGATCGGGGTTGGCCTGGGTGCAGGTGATGAGATTGGCGTCCTTGCCCGACAGACCGACGCCTGCGCCGCCCTGACGGTTGATTGCCTGCACGATGCGTTTGTTCACCACGCCGGACAGCACCATTTCCACCACTTCCATCGTGGCTGCATCGGTGACCCGCTTGCCGTTCACGAATTCGGACTGGATCGCCAGCTTGTCCAGCATTGCATTGATCATCGGGCCACCGCCATGCACGATCACGGGGTTCACGCCGACTTGTCGCAACAACACGATATCACGGGCAAATGTTTCCATTGCGTCATCGCTGCCCATGGCGTGGCCGCCAAGTTTCACGACAACGATGGCACCGTCATAGCGCTGCAGATAGGGCAGGGCGCTTGACAGGGTCTCGGCAGTGGCAATCCAATCGCGGTTCATGTCTTGTTTCTTCATCATTGCAATCCCTGGACATGGCGGCTGCCCCAAACGCGAGGCAGTCAGACCATGGGCACCGTGTTACGCGGTTCTGCCCCCCCTGCCAAGGTAAGAGGCTGCATTCGCCCCATTGCGGCCACTACGGCGCGCGCCTAAGTTTGGGCTGATCGCAATGAGCCGGGCCCCTGCTGATACCCGCTGGTGCGATCTGTTTCATGTTCGGGCCACTCTCCCCGCTGGCCCCATCCCAAGGATGATAAGATGCGCCAGAAGACCCTTTTGCTGACCGGGGCGAGCCGTGGAATCGGCCATGCCACCGTCCGTCGTTTCAATGCCGAGGGCTGGCGGGTCATCACCTGTTCGCGCCAGCCGTTTCCGGCGGAATGCCCCTGGGGCGGCGGCGAGGAAAACCATGTTCAGGTGGATCTGTCCGACCCGACCGACACCATCAACAAGGTGGGTGAAATCCAGGAGCGGCTGGACGGTCGGCTGGATGCGCTTGTCAATAATGCGGGGGTGTCCCCCAAGGGGGCGGATGGGGCGCGGCTCAATACGCTGGATACCGACCTGATGACCTGGGGCAAGGTGTTCCATGTGAACTTCTTTGCCTCTGTTGTCCTGGCGCGGGGCCTTAAGGATGAGCTGGCCGCTGCCAAAGGATCGGTTGTCAACGTGACCTCTATTGCGGGCAGTCGGGTGCATCCTTTTGCTGGTGCGGCCTATGCCACATCCAAGGCGGCGCTGGCTGCGCTTACGCGGGAGATGGCGCATGACTTTGGCCCTCTGGGGGTGCGGGTGAATGCCATCGCGCCGGGCGAAGTGGAGACCGCGATCCTGAGCCCCGGCACCGACAAGATTGTCAAGAAACTGCCGATGCAGCGTCTGGGTCAGCCAGAGGAGGTCGCAGCCGCGATCTATTTCCTGTGCTCGCAAGAGAGCTCGTATATCTCTGGGGCAGAAATCGAGGTGAACGGCGCCCAGCACGTCTGAGCCAGCCTGACCATGTGGCTCTGACCTGCGGGTTAGAGACAAAAACGCCCCCGGATCAGCAGATCACGGGGGCATTTTTGTTCGGCTGTTTTTGCGCGATCTGAGGGTTATTCAAGCCCTGCGATGATGGCGCGCAGCGTGGGGATGCCGTCGCCCTTTTCCGAAGAGGTCAGCACGATCTCGGGATAGGCGGCAGGGTGTTTGGAGAGCGCCTCGCGCACCTGTGACAGCACGGCGGCACGGTCCTTTTCCTTGACCTTGTCGGCCTTGGTCATCACCACCTGAAAGGTCACCGCAGAGCTGTCGAGCAGCTTCATGATCTCGGCGTCGACCTTTTTGATGCCGTGGCGGCTGTCGATCAGCACAAAGGCGCGGCGCAGGGTCTGGCGACCAGAGAGATACTGCTTGAGCAGGCGCTGCCATTTCTCGACCACGGGCAGCGGCGCATTGGCGTAGCCATAGCCGGGCAGGTCGACGAGATACAGCTCTGGCCCCTGTGTGAAGTAGTTGATCTCCTGCGTGCGCCCCGGCGTGTTTGACGCGCGCGCCAGACCCTTGGTCCCGGTCAGGGCGTTGATCAGGCTGGATTTGCCGACATTGGAGCGCCCGGCAAAGCAGACCTCCATCCGGTCGGCATCCGGCAGGCCGGACATGGCGACCACGCCTTTGACAAAGGTGGATTCGCCCGCAAACAGCTTGCGACCCTTTTCGGTCATGATTTCATCCGGCTGTTCGGCCAGGGGAAAGGACATCTGCATCACAACAGCTCCAGTTTGTCGCCGATGCGGATCTGGCCAGCATCCAGAACCTTGGCGCGAATGCCAAAGTCGGTGTGGCCCCATGTGTCACGCAGGGCTTTTAATGTTTCAGCATCGCGGACCCCGGTGTCGGGGTTGGTTTCCGTGGCGCGGCAGCGGGTGATGCGATCCACCACCTCAAGACGGGTTTCGCCGATCTGCAGCTGCTGGCCGACCCAGTCGAATTCGCCAAAGGCGGCGGTGTCATCGATCCAGATGTTGCCGCGAAACCGGCGTGGATCCAGTTCCTGACCCAGCACATCCCCAAGCGCGCGCAGAGAGCTGAGCGACAGGATGGCCACGGCCGAAAAACTGGCGTCTGCCATCCCGCCCTCTGGGGCCTTGATCAGGCTGTGGGGCTGGGGGCGTTCGCTGGGATAAAGCGGGCTTAGCCACGCGATCAGCCGGTCGCTTTCGGCGGCAATATCTGCGCCGAGGGTGAGGCTGAGATCGGGCTGGCGGGGATGGCTGAGGGTGATCTGCGCCGCTCCGTCCTGGGCAAGGTCGGTGCGTGCGGTGATCGCCATCAGTTCCGGGCCAAAACAGCCGCGGGCAAAGTTGCGGCAGTGCTGCCATGCGCCGGTGTCCTGAGAGGTGCCGGTCAGCACCGCCCAGGCCCGGTCAAACGGCATAGGCCCGCCTGTTTCCAGACGGACCTCTGAGAGTGGTTCGGCCCCGATACCTTTGATCGGGTGCCGCCACATTTCCTTGACAGTTGCTGTCATTACTTCTCCGCCTTGGGCGACTTCTTGAAGCTCGACTTGATGTTGCCAAACACATCCGGCTTATAGCCGTGGCTGCGCATGATCAGGTACTGCTGGGTGAAGGTGATGGTGTTGTTCGCAATCCAGTACACCACCAGACCCGATGCAAATCCACCCAGCATGAACATGAATACCCAGGGCATCCATGCAAAGATCATCTGTTGGGTCGGATCGGTCGGTGCCGGGTTCAGCTTTTGCTGCAGCCACATGGAGATACCCAGGAGGAGCGGCAGAATACCGATCAGCACGGTTGCCAGAATGCTGCCCGGCTCCGGACCTGTGAACGGCAGCAGGCCGAACAGGTTCATGATGGAGGTCGGGTCAGGCGCGCTGAGATCCTGGAAGGGACCAAAGAAGGGCGCGTGGCGCAGCTCCAGCGTGACAAAGATCACCTTGTAGAGCGAGAAGAAGATCGGGATCTGGATCAGGATCGGCAAACAGCCTGCGGCGGGGTTCACCTTTTCCTTCTTGTAGAGCGCCATCATCTCCTGCTGGAGCTTCTGGCGGTCATCGCCGGCCTTTTCCTTGATCTTCTCCATCTCCGGCTGCAGTTCCTTCATCTTTGCCATCGAGGCATAAGATTTATAGGCCAGCGGGAAGACGAGGATCTTGATCAGCACGGTCAGGCCGATGATCGCCCAGCCCATGTTGCCGATCAGCGCGTTCAGCCAGTGCAGAACCGCAAAGATCGGTTTGGTGAGGAAGAAGAACCAGCCCCAGTCGATGGAATCGAGGAAGCCTTCGATGCCGTCTTTTTGGTAGCCGCGGATGGTGGCCCATTCCTTGGCACCGGCGAACAGCTCGGTGGTGACCTCGGTGCCTTCGCCATTGGCAAGGGTCACGGTCGGCAGCACCACGTCGGTCTGATAGATCTCGCGGCGTTCGTCGAATTTCGCGATCGAGCGGAAGGATTGGCCGGGCTCGGGCACCAGGGTGGACATCCAGTAGTGATCGGTGAAACCGATCCAGCCGTTGCCTTCAACCTGGGTGATTTCGCTGCGGGCGCCGCTGCGGGCGTCCAGATCGAAATCCGCCATGTCGTCATAGTCGATTTCCGCCAGCGTGCCGTCTGCCATGCCAACGACGCCTTCGTGCAGGATGAAGAAGTTCTTCAGATCCTGGGGCATGCCGTGGCGGGCGATGGTGCCGTAAGGTGCGAGCGAAACAGTGCCTGCGCCTTCGTTCATCACGCTTTGTACGACCTGGAACATGTAGTTCTCGTCGATGGAGATCGTGCGGAAGAAGGTCAGGCCCTTACCGTTGCGCCAGGAGAGGGTCACGGGGGTCTCGGGCGTCAGGGTCTCACCTTCATGAAGCGACCAGAGCGTGTTTGCACCGGGGACATCATCGATCCCCAGACCGGCACCCGGTGCCCAGCCGTACAGCGCGTAATAGGCATTCGGGCTGCCTGCGGGAGACAGCATCTTGACGATGGGAGAGTCGGGCTCCAGCGAAACGCGGTAATCTTTCAGCGCCAGATCATCCAGACGGCCGCCCTGCAGCGAAATGGTGCCGGTGACACGCGCGGTGTCGATCGCCACGCGCGGTGCATCGGCTGCGGTTTCGGCCTCGGCTGCGCCAGCGGCTGCCGCGTCACCTGCGATGGCCTGAGCCGCCGAAGGGGCAGAGACGCCATCGCCGGCAGGCGCGGTCTGCGCGATCTCGGCGTCGGGCTGCGGGGCAGGCTCCGGGGGCGGGAAAAAGATATACCAGCCCAGAATCACCAGGAAACTGAGCGCGGTTGCGAGAAGAAGGTTCTTGTTCTGATCGTCCATTGGGGACCGCCACCTCGTGCATGGAATGACAGGGTGTGGTTCAACAGAGGTGGACCCCAAAGGTCAAGTGGAATCGCCCCCGCAGCGGTGTCGCAGTCGCGATGAGCCGGGATTTCCGGGCATTCCCGCCGGATTCGCAGCAATTGGTCATTTGCACCAAACGCGAGTCGGCTGTTCGGGGAGGGGCGAAAGCGTGCAGGCAGGCCGGATGATCCGGGGCGATGACGGTCGGCTGAAGCCGACGGTTGGCTGGCCCGATGTATCAGACTTGGCCGTAGGGGCGCAGGCAAAAACCCGGCGCGCGGATCCCGGTGGCGTGCCGCTGGTTCAGTGTCTTTCGGTTATTTTCCCTGACGGCCAATCACCGGGGCGTCCTGCAGCTTTGCCTCATGGGCGGCAATCCAGTCCAGCGTCTGGTCAAAGGGCATCGGGCGGCCGATGCCAAAGCCCTGCACATGATCGCAACCCAGCTGCGCCAGCAGCGCGTGTTCGCCCACGGTTTCCACACCTTCGGCCAGGGTTGCGAGATCCAGCCGCTCGGCCATGGTCAGGATGGCGGCAATCAGTTTCTGCTGTTCGGGGTCACGGTCGGCCTTCATCACAAAGGAGCGGTCGATCTTGATCCGGGAGACACGGAACCGCTGGACCGCAGCAATAGAGGCATGGCCGGTGCCAAAGTCATCCAGATCGATATTGCAGCCCAATTCACCAAGCGCGGCAATGTTGCGTACGATCATGTCGTCGGGCTGATCGGTCATCACGGTTTCCAGGATTTCGACGCAAAGCCGGTCCGGGGTGAGGCCAAAGCGCTCCAGCTCCCATTGGATGCGCTCAACGAGATTGACGTTGCGCAGCTCGTCCGTTGCGAAATTCACGCCGACAGAGGGGACATTCAGCCCGGCCGCATCCCACGCCTTGAGCGCGGTGAGGGCGTTGTACAGCATGATTTCACTGAGCCGTTCCATCAGCCCTGCGTCTTCCAGCGCGGGAAGGAAGGACATGGGCGGGATCATGCCGCGCACGGGATGGTTCCAGCGCGCCAGCGCCTCGAACCCGGAAACGCGGCCCGTGTCGGTGCAGATCTGGGGTTGGAACCAGGCTTGGATCTGGCCGCTTTCCAAGGCGTTGACCAGTTCTTCCTTGACGTCGCCGCGGGCCTTGCCGCGTTTGTCCATGTCTTCGGTATAGGCGCGAATGCCGGAGGGGCCGTTTGTCTGGGCCTCCATCAGGGCGGTGGTGGCGGCATTGATCCAGTCAGAGCCCGCCGGTTTCGGCGCCCGCCCGTGAAGGCAGAACCCGATGGAGCAGGACACGTAGACAGAGACGCCATCCACGGAAATCGGTTCCTCAATCGCGGTCTGCAGGCGGCCTGCCAGTTGAATGGCCAGTTCCAGATCCATTTGCAGCACCGGGGTCAGGCAGACGCCAAAGCGGCTGTCGCTGATGCGGGCAACGCTGTCCTGCGGGCGCAGGATCGACAGGATCCGGTCGCCGCACCGGTTGACCAGCATATCGGCGGTCTCCTGGCCGTGGCGCTGGGCGAGATCCTTGAAATCGTCCAGTTCGACCATGAACACGGCAGAGCGCAGGCCGCTTTCGGCGGCACTGTCATAGATTTCGCAGGTGATTTCCTCGAACCCGTCGCGCAGCAACATCCCGGTAAGGCGGTCGCGCGGCTGGCCGGGGCGGCGCAGATGGGCAAAGCCACCCATCGCGGCAAAGACCAGCGGCAGACCAAGGGCCACGATCAAAAGGGCGGCCTCTCCCCCCATCCAGAAGGTCGCAAGCGTCAGGGCAGGCAGAAACGCCAGAAGAGGCGGGCCAAGAAGCACCGGAACAATCCGTTTTCTGACGTGCGCAAGTGTCTGCGACAGCGTTTTTGTCATCTGTAGACCTTTCACCTACGACGAGGGGCAGTGGCTACAGATTAGAATCGGCGTCTCACCGTCTAGTTAACGCAGGTCGGGAATCTCGTCTGAATCAGCAGTTAATTCCGGATTTTTCAGGCTAAGAGCAGAAAAATCGAACAGTTTTGGATCCAAAAGATGCGAGGGGCGGGCATTCATCAGCGCGCGGAACATCACCTGACGGCGACCGGGGCTGTTTGATTCCCACTGATCGAGGATCTGTTTCACCTGCTGGCGCTGCAACCCGTCCTGGCTGCCGCAGAGATCACAGGGGATGATCGGATAGTCCATCGCGCGGGCGAATTTCTCGCAATCGGCCTCGGCCACATGGGCGAGGGGGCGGAAGACAAACAGATCGCCTTCTTCGTTCACCAGTTTGGGCGGCATGGTCGCCAGGCGACCGCCGTGGAACAGGTTCATGAAGAAGGTTTCCAGAATGTCGTCTCGGTGATGGCCAAGGACCACCGCAGAGCAGCCTTCTTCGCGGGCGATGCGATAGAGGTTGCCCCGGCGCAGACGCGAGCAGAGTGCACAATATGTGCGGCCCTGGGGCACTTTGTCCATCACGATGCTGTAGGTGTCCTGATATTCGATGCGGTGCGGCACACCCATCTTTTCCAGGAATTCGGGCAGGACGGTGGCCGGGAAACCGGGCTGGCCCTGATCAAGATTGCAGGCCAGCAGATCCACGGGCAGCAGCCCGCGCCATTTCAGTTCATAGAGAACCGCGAGGAGGGTATAGCTGTCCTTGCCGCCAGACAGGCACACCAGCCATTTCGGCGTGCTGCCATCGGCGCGGCGTTCCACCATGCCGTATTGTTCGATCGCCTCGCGCGCGTAGCGCACGATCCGTTTGCGGAGTTTCTTGAACTCCGTTGTGGAGGGGGCGCCGGCAAACAGCGGGTGGATATCGTCGAGATCATCATCAAGCATGGCCGCGCCCTAGCCGAGGATCGGCGTTTTGCCAAGGAAAAAAGGTGATCTGGGCGATCCGGGCGCGGGTGGCCGGGCCTGCAAAGTCATCCGAAGGCGGGCGTGATGCGTAGTCATCAGACGATGCAGCGCCCCCAACATGAGGTGAAAGACATGACCCCTGCCAGCCAAGATACCACCCGCCACCGTTCCAAGCGCAGCGCGATGCGCCGTCTGGGGCGACTGGCGCTGATCGGAGGCGCGGTTGCCGGGGTTGCGGCGCTTGCCTCTTGTGGGCGGCCAAGCCTGTCGGATGAGAAGCTGAGCGACAAGGCGCTTAATCTGGAAGAGTATTTCGTGGGGCAGACAGTGGCCTACGGCCAGTTCACCGACCGTTTTGGCACGGTGCGGCGGCGGTTTGTTGTCGACATCACGGGAGAGTGGGATGGCAGGGATCTGACCCTGACCGAGGATTTCCGCTATGCCGATGGCAGCACGGAACAGCGGATCTGGACCCTGACCAAAACCGGGCCGGACAGCTGGGAGGGCACGGCGGACGGGGTGCAGGGCAAGGCACGCGGCGAAGAGCGGGGCGATACCTTTAACTGGGCCTATACAATCGACCTGCCGGTGCCGGGCGGAGACACGATGCGGGTGTCCTTTGACGACTGGATGTGGCTGCTGGAGGACGAGCGGCTCTTGAACAAGGCCTATATGAGCCGCTTTGGCGTGACACTGGGCGAGGTCACGATCTTCTTTGAGAAGAAGGACGACTAGCGCGGGTTCTGATCGCGGTGGTGCGGGGCAGGGCCCTTGGGGTCTGTGGTGCTTGATGTGTCTTGCTGCTGGTCAGGGCCGTGATCGGCACAGCTGCATCCGGGTACCGGGTCGTAGCCGTCGCCGCCAAACGGGTGGCAGCGGCCGATCCGGCGCAGTGTCAGCCATGTGCCACGGATGGCGCCGTGTTTTTCCAGCGCCTCCAGCGCATAGGCCGAGCAGGTCGGTTGATAGCGGCAGTTAAATCCAACCCAGGGGCTGAAGATCAGCCGATAGGCGCGCACAGGCAGCGCAAAGAGATGGGCCAGCGGGGTCATGGCGGATAGATAGGCAGAGTTGCGCGATATGGCAATCAGGACAGCGCCCCAGCCGGGGAGGGAGCCCGTTGCAGCTTTACTGGTGCAACCTTACTGGCCGTGGATCTTTTTCAGGGCGTAGATCAGATCCCGCTTCAGCTCTTCAAAGGGGCGATCTGCCGTCTGATCGGCCCGTCCGATCAGCACATAGTCCCATCCCGCACGGCCATGCAGAGGCAGAATCATCCGCGCAACTTCGCGCAGGCGCCGTTTGGCGCGGTTGCGGGCCACTGCGTTGCCGACCTTTTTGGAACAGGTAAAGCCCATGCGAATGCCATCGCCACCGGGTTCATCGCTCCGGCGGTTGCGGCCCTGGACCATCATGCCCTTGGTGCCCTGACGACGGGCGCGGGCAGCGGCAAGGAAATCGCGACGCTTGGCGATCACCACGGGTTGTGGCTGCGGCAACGCGCGGGCGGCGGTTGCATCAGATGCACAAACGGACACCGCCGGAGACTGATCCCCGCGGGCAGCGTTGCCATCCTTGGGGGTCTCCGGCGGTGTCATGTCCGTCAGAACGTGAACTGAGCTTATGCGCTCAGTTCTTTACGACCGCGTGCGCGGCGTGCGTTCAGAATCTTACGGCCTGCCTTGGTGGCCATGCGCGCACGGAAGCCGTGGCGGCGTTTGCGAACCAGGTTCGAAGGCTGATAGGTGCGTTTCATCGCTCCGGTCTCCAACTGTTTACATCGGGACGGCGCGGAATCGGCCACCCGGGGTCTATCTCGAAGCCCGGTCTCTAGAAGGGAATGCCGTGCGAGTCAAACCCCAGCGGGGTGTTTTCTGCGCGAAATGCAACATTTCCCCGAAAATCGGGCGCTCGCGGCCTTTTAACAGAAGGGTTTTGTAACAGATAGCCCCGAAACAGCACGGAATGGGACAAATGGCTCACTTTTTTCGCGGGCACGATCAAGCCGCTGTGAGATAAGCGCTGCAGCGCTCGTGCCGGGGCTATTTTGCAGGTACCACCAACACCGCGACCCCGCCCTGTCAACGGGGATGGTCGCAGACGCGCCTGTTCTGGCACGAGGCCAGAGCAGACATCAGACAGGCAGACGGCCAGAAGAGCAGGAGCATCGCCCCATGCAGGATCAGACCCCATCGCAGCCCTCTCAGAGTGAGGCCAGAGAATCGGCAAAGAAGCCGGGTCTGGGGCGGTTTCTGCCCCTTGCCGCTGTTTTGGTGGTGGCCGCGATCGGTGCCATGACGTTGGGGGACTATCTGACGTTTGAAACCCTGCGCGACAACCGCGAGGCGCTGATGGCGTTTCGCGACAACAATTATGCCGGGCTCGTCGGGCTGTTCATGCTGACCTATGTGGTCATTGTGGTATTTTCGCTGCCCGGTGCGGCGGTGGCGTCGGTCACGGGCGGTTTCCTGTTTGGTCTGGCGCTGGGCACGACGTTCAATGTGCTGGCCGCCACAACCGGGGCGCTGGGCATCTTTCTGGCTGCGCGCTGGGGCCTTGGCGCGATGCTGACGCAGCGGCTGGAGACGGCTGAGGGTCGGGTCAAGATGCTGAAGCAGGCGTTGCGGGAAAACGAGATCGAAGTCCTCTTGCTGCTGCGGCTGGTCCCGGCGGTGCCCTTCTTTGTGGCGAATCTGCTGCCTGCGCTGGTGGGGGTCAAACTGGTCAATTTCCTGTGGACCACGGCCGTCGGCATCATTCCCGGTGCCATCGTCTTTACCTGGATCGGTGTTGGGCTTGGTTCTGTCTTTGACCGCGGTGAGACGCCTGACCTGTCCCTGTTGTGGGAGCCACATGTGATTGGCCCGATCATCGGCCTGTGTGTGCTGGCAGCGCTGCCCATCCTTCTGAAGAAACGCAAACCACGTGCGGGCAATGCGCCTGCGGCGGCAACCACCCAAGAATCGGAGCAGTGACCATGCAAGAGTTGACCTGTGATCTTCTGGTGATTGGGGCCGGATCCGGCGGTCTGTCGGTTGCGGCGGGGGCAAGCCAGATGGGGGCGGACGTGATCCTTTTGGAGGGTCACAAGATGGGGGGCGACTGCCTGAACTATGGGTGTGTGCCCTCCAAGGCGCTGCTGGCGGCGGCGAAAACCGCCTATACCCAGTCCCACGCCAGCGCCTATGGCGTGGCCGATCAGGCCCCGGTGGTGGATTATTCGGCAGCCAAGGATCACGTGCATGACGTGATCGCCACCATCGCCCCAGTGGACAGCCAGGAGCGATTCGAGGGCTTTGGCGTGCGGGTCGTTCGTGAATATGGCCGGTTCGTCGATGATCGCGTGGTCGAGGCCGGTGCGTTTCGCATCACGGCGCGGCGCATTGTGATTGCCACCGGCTCATCCCCCTTTGTCCCTGCGATCGAGGGGCTGGAAGATGTGCCGTATTACACCAATGAAACCCTGTTCGACCTGCGCGAGCGGCCCGATCACCTGCTGATTATCGGCGGTGGCCCCATCGGCATGGAAATGGCGCAGGCCCATATTCGCCTGGGCAGCAAGGTCACGGTGATCGAGGGGGCCAAGGCGCTTGGCAAGGACGACCCGGAGCTGGCCGAGATCGTGCTGGATCAGCTGCGCAGCGAGGGTGTCGAAATCGCAGAAGAGGCGCAGGCCGCCCATATCGGCGCAACGCCAACAGGGGGCGTGCGGGTCACCGCCAAGGACGGTCGCGTCTTTGAGGGCAGCCACCTTTTGATGGCGGTCGGGCGCAAAGCCAATATCGACCGGCTCAATCTTGAGGCTGCGGGGGTGGAAACCAACCGCGCCGGGGTGGTTGTCGATGAGAGCCTGCGCAGCAAGAACCGCCGTGTCTATGCCATCGGGGACGTGGCCGGGGGGCTGCAGTTCACTCATGTGGCCGGCTATCATGCCAGCGTCATCATCAAGTCGATCTTGTTCGGCCTGCCGTCCAAGGCCAAGACCAGCCACATTCCGTGGTCGACCTATACGGCCCCTGAACTGGCGCAGGTCGGTCTGAGCGAAGCGGAGGCGCGCAAGGCACATGGCGACCGGCTGGAGGTGGCGCGATTTGATTACCACCACAACGACCGCGCCCTGGGGGAGCGCAAGAGCAAGGGCCTGATCAAGGTGATGGTGGTCAAGGGTCGCCCGGTTGGTGTTTCTGTTGTCGGCCATCAGGCGGGGGAACTGGTTGCGCTGTGGTCGATGGCCATCGCCAACAACATGAAGATGAGCCAGGTCGCCGCGATGGTTGCGCCCTATCCGACAATTTCCGAAATGAATAAACGTGTTGCAGGGGCCTATTTCTCGCCACGGCTTTTTGATAGTCCAAGAGTGAAACAAGTGGTGCGCTTTGTGCAGCGCTGGCTCCCGTAACGCCGGAAGGGGCGGAATGCTCAACACGCTATCAGGCCGATTCCTGATCCTGACCACGGTCTTCGTGATGTTGGCCGAGGTTCTGATTTTTGTCCCGTCCATCGCGCGGTTCCGGCTGGATTACCTGTCGGACCGGCTGGAGCGGGCGCAGATCGCGTCGCTGGCGTTGCTGGCGGATGATATGCTGGAGACAGAGCTGGAGGCGGAGCTGCTGGAAAACGCGGGCGTCTTCAACGTGGTGCTGCGCCGCGACGAGGTGCGCCAGCTGGTGTTGTCCTCGCCCATCCCGTCGCCGATTGCAGGCACCTATGATCTGCGCAACAGCAGCCCGTTTTCGTTGATCGGGCAGGCCATGCAACGGTTGCTGACCCCTGAAAATGAAATCATCCGTGTCATCGGCTCGCCCGTGCGCGAGGCGGGCCTTTTGATCGAGATCACCATCGAAACCAAGGGGCTGCGCGCCGCCATGATCGACTATGGCGTGCGCATTCTGCTGCTGTCGGCGGTGATCTCGATCTTTACGGCGGTTTTGCTGTTTGCAGCGGTGCGCCGGTTCATGGTGAAGCCGATCAAGGGCGTTATCGGCTATATGCAGCGCTATGCGGCGGCGCCGGAGGATGCCCGCGGGATCATCCACCCCAGTGCCGGTGTGACCGAGCTGCGCGAGGCCGAAGAGGCGTTGATGAAGCTGCAGACAGAGCTGACGCAGGCTCTCAAGCAGCGCGAGCGTCTGGCCCAGTTGGGAGGGGCGGTGGCCAAGGTGAGCCACGATCTGCGCAATATCCTGACCTCGGCGCAGCTGTTTACCGACCGGATCGAGATGAGCGAAGACCCCCTTGTGCGGCGGTTGGCGCCCAAACTGGTGAATTCGATCACGCGCGCGGTGTCGCTGTGCGAAGGCACGCTGGCCTTTGGCAAGGCCGAGGAACCGGCGCCGACCTTTGCCCGCGTCACGCTGCATGGGCAGGTCGAGGATATCCTTGAGGCCGAGGGGCTTGCGAACCGGGACAAGGAACTGGTCACATTTGAAAATGCGGTGCCCAGTGATCTCAGCCTGCGGGCGGACCCTGAGCAGCTGTTCCGCATCGTCATGAACCTCGTGCGCAATGCCCGTCAGGCCATCGAGGCCACGGGCAAGGCGGGGCGCATCACCATATCGGCCCGCGAGGACGGGGAAAGCTGGTGGATCTCTGTTGCGGACACCGGGCCGGGCCTGCCTGCAAAGGCGGCAGAGAACCTGTTCACCGCCTTTCAGGGCAGCTATCGCAAGGGGGGCACCGGCCTTGGGCTGACCATCGCCAATGAGCTGGCCCGCGGTCACGGCGGCATGGTGGTTTTACGTGAAACAGGGCCTGAGGGCACCGTGTTCGACATCTGCCTTCCCAAGGGGGACGGCACGATCTGAGCGGGATTTATCCACAGAAGCCTTTGGTTTTCTGATGTTTTTCTGGGGTTCGGCAGATAATTTGAGAAAAGCTGCAGGTTTGTGACATTTTGGGGTTGCGCCCTGCGCCCAGCCCCAGTAAACCCCGCCGCAGTGGACCGATAGCTCAGCTGGATAGAGTACTTGACTACGAATCAAGGGGTCGGGGGTTCGAATCCTCCTCGGTCCGCCACTACCCCCTCATTGTTGAAGATCAGGCAAAGCTGACACCCGTGTCATGTCGCTGACCCAGGTTGTGAGCTGCACAGGATGGCGGACCTTCGCCCCTCGCGCAGCGAAATCGGGCTTCGAGCCCACTTTACCGAATGCTGCAGACCGCACGAATGACGGCTTCCTGTAGTTATCTTAGGATGCGACCGTCCGGCGTACGTACGCTTATGACTTCCACTGAAATGTCCAAATCGGCAGTGACAACATCAGTTGGCAAGTCGGAGGCGACTAGTCTGAGCGACTGCGTTTCTTGTGGTAGTAAAATTGGCACCAAAAGTGCCGTACCAAAGCGTTGTTCGCCTTCGAAGCCAACCTCCTTGAGAACTGTCGAATTGCCTGCCGCCAAGTAACGAACACCATAATTGAAGGAGGCGACACGCTCCTCTGAGCGGTTCGAAATGGAACATTGCATCGTCAAAAAGACTTTACCAAGAAATTCCGCTCGTTCCGGTAGAAAATGGCACTCGATTACAACAACGCTTTGCCCAATTGGTGGTGGTGGGCGATATGTCAGAGGGCAGTCTTCGGCGTTCACGTTGCCACCTGAGGTTGGTGGCAAGCAGGCGTCGAAAGAACTGCTGAGACCTTTGCGCTGATAAATTTCCAGCAATCGCCAAGCAAACGGCCACGATAACAAATGCTGATTTCATAAATCGCTTCATTCGAACATGTTCCTACAAAGCTGCCATTCGCGCAACCGCAGCGAATTCACACTTTGTCCGCGCTACTGACCTCCATCCGGATCACCGTGATGGTCCGGTTGGGGCCGAAAATGCTTGGCAGCTGGTCGGGATAGCTTGGCCCGGTTGACGTGGTGTCTGGCGCGATTGTGACGCGTCAAGGCCAGCCAACTGGCTGACGCACTTGTTGGCTGCGGTGTGTCGTTGGCTGCTGTGTGTGGTTGCTGCACGGGGAGGCAGACCCGCCCAGGCGGGTCTGCAGCGGTGGGGTCTTGTGGTGATCAGCGCAGGCGCTGGCCGTCCTGTGCAAAGTAATAGGCGCGGGCGGGATCGTAGCCGAATTGGGCGCTTTCTCCCGGTGCGATGGCGTGCTGGCCGAACAGCCGGATGGTGAGCGGCGTGGTCTGGGTTTGCAAAATCACATTGGTGTCGCCGCCCAGATGTTCCACGTGAGAGACCGTCCCAGCAATCGGGCCACCCCCTTCGAGGCGGATGTCTTCCGGGCGCAGACCCATTTCGCGCGGGTCATCCGGCGTCAGGGTGCTGGCGGGCAGGAAGTTCATCGACGGCGCCCCAAGGAAGCCCGCGACAAAGCGGTTTGCCGGATCATTGTAGAGATCCATCGGGCTGCCGATCTGTTCTACCCGACCGTCGCGCAGAACCACGATCTTGTCCGCAAGGGTCATTGCCTCTGTCTGGTCGTGGGTCACGTAGATCATCGAGGCCGACAGTTGGCGGTGCAGATTGGCGATTTCGATGCGGGTGTTCATGCGTAGGGCCGCGTCGAGGTTTGATAGCGGTTCGTCAAACAGGAACAGTTTGGGCTGGCGTACGATGGCGCGGCCAATGGCAACGCGCTGTCGCTGGCCACCGGACAGCTCTGACGGGTAGCGGTCGAGATACGGTTCCAGCCCCAGCATGCGGCTGGCGGTTTCCACGCGCTCTTCGATCACGGCTTTGGACTGGCGTTCCTGTTTCAGCGCAAGGGTCAGGTTGCCGCGTACGTTCAGGTGGGGGTAGAGCGCATAGCTCTGGAACACCATTGCGATCCCGCGCTTGGAGGGCGGGGTCAAATTGACCTGTTCGCCTGCGATATGGATTTCGCCTGATGTTGCGTCTTCCAGCCCTGCAATCACCCGCAAAAGGGTGGACTTGCCACAGCCGGAGGGGCCGACAAAGACCACGAACTCGCCGTCTTCGACCTCAAGGTTGATGTCTTTCAGGACGTGGACAGGGCCAAAGGATTTGTTGACGTTCTTCAGCGACAGGGCGGTCATGAGCGGGGCTCCTCAAGAGAAACGGGTTGGCCGGTGCGGATGCTTTCATCCGCGGCCAGGCAAATGGCGAGGGATTGCACGGCGTCGGTCATATGGCGTGTGAGATCAATGTCTTCGGCGATGGCGCGCAGCATGTAGGCCTGTTCCGCATCGCACAGGGCCTGATGGCCCGGCTCATCCGGCAGGTCGATGCTGTGGTCGCCGCCGGGACGGTGCACCAGAATGCTGCCGACGCGCGTATGGCCGTCCACATCGGCAGAGGCGCCTTTGTTGCCGTCGGTGATGGAGACGGATCCATTGGGGGAGATGATGTCTTTCACAAAAAAGGCGGTTTCCGACATCATCGGCCCCCAGCCTGCCTCGTACCAGCCGACAGAGCCATCAGCGAACACCACCTGGAACTGGCCGTAGTTATACATGTCGGCAGCGATTTCATCCGACAGGCGCAGCCCCATACCGTGGACGCGGACCGGTGCGGCATCGGTGATCTGGCACATCACATCGACGTAGTGCACCCCGCAGTCCACGATGGGAGAGGTGATCTGCATCAGCGCCTTGTGGGTTTCCCATTCGGCGCCGCTGGATTGCTGGTTGAGGTTCAGGCGAAAGACATATGGCCCACCAAGCCCGCGGGCCTCAGCGATCAGGCGGACCCAGCTGGGGTGGTGGCGCAGAATGTAGCCGACCACGAGCTTGCGGTTGGTTTCCTGCGCTTTTGCCACCACGCGGCGGGCGTCGGCGACGGTTGTGGCGAGTGGTTTTTCGACAAAGACATGCGCGCCTGCCTCCATCGCGGCCACGGCGTAGTCGGCATGGCTGTCGGAATAGGTGGCCACGACCACGAGGTCCGGTTTGGTCTTGTGCAGGGCGGCGTGAAAGTCGGTAAAGACAGGGTAGCCCTGCAGGTCTGGGTGGTCGACGGTGCCGGAGCGGTTCACCAGACCGATGATTTCGGCGTCGGGGTGGCCGTGATGGGCAAGGGCATGGGACAGGCCCATATTGCCAAGGCCTGCGATCAGAACACGGGTCATGAGCAGACTCCTGCAAGAAGATCAGGACAAGCGGTCTTGCGCAGCCTGAGCCGGGGCGCTTCACGCCCCCACGCGGACGGGAGCGGGCCTGTTGATGCAAGGGCTGAACAGATCATTTCACCGCCCCCGATGTGATGCCGCGGATCAGCTGGCGGGAGAAGATCACATAGAGGATCAGCACCGGCAGGATTGCCATCGACAGCGCCGACAGAACCGCGTTCCAGTCGGTGACGAATTGCCCGATAAAGACCTGGCTGCCCAGTGTCAGCGTCTTGGTCTCTTCGGCCGGGGCCAGGATCAGCGGAAACCACAGATCGTTCCAGATCGGAATCATGTTGAACACGGCGACGGTGGCCATTGCCGGGCGCACCAGGGGCAGCACCAGTCGGAAGAAGATGGTGTATTCGCTGAGCCCATCAATGCGGCCTGCGTTTTTCAGATCGTCGCTCACCTGTTTCATGAATTCGCTGAGGATGAACACCGCCAGCGGCAGGCCTTGGGCCGTGTAGACAAGGATCAGCGCCCAGAGGGTGTTCACCAGTCCTGTCGCCACCATCATCTCAAGGATCGCAACAGTGCCGATGCGGATCGGGATCATGATGCCAAGGGCCAGATACAGCCCCATCAGCGTGTTGCCCTTGAAGCGGTATTCACTCAGCGCATAGGCCGCCATGGCGCCAAACAGCAGCACAAGCGCCAGTGAGGCGACCGTGACGATCAGCGAGTTCTGGAAATAGAGGAAGAAATCGCCCTGTTTGAGAGCTGTCTGGTAGCCGATCATCGAGAAACTGTCGGCATCCGGCAGCGCCAGTGGCTCGCGGAATATCGCCTTGCGCGTCTTGAAGCTGTTGATGAGGATCACAAAGACCGGAAACAGCGCAATCAGCGTGTAAAGGATCAGCGCGCCGTGCATGGCGAACGCGTTTAGGGGGTTTGTGCGGGCCTTGTTCATGGTCCGACCTCCTTACAGCTGGTAGCGGCGCATCCGGGTCTGGATGCCAAAGAGATAGATACAGACGCCGACGAGGATGATCGCAAACATCGCCCCGGCGATGGCCGACCCCATATGCGGATCGCCCAGCTGGAGTTGGAAGCCAAAGAACGTGCGATACATGAACGTGCCCAGGATATCGGTTGAATAGTCGGGCCCAGCCAGCGCGCCTTGGGATGCGTAGATCAGGTCGAACGCGTTGAAATTGCCAACGAATGTCAGGATCGAGATGATCCCGATTGACGGCAGGATCAGCGGCAGCTTGATCTTCCAGAAGGCGGCCAGACCGGTGATGCCGTCGATTTCACCGGCTTCCAGGATTTCTTCGGGGATCGACAGAAGGGCGGCGTAGATCAGCATCATCGGAATGCCGACGAACTGCCATACAGAGATGAGCGCCAGTGTGGTGAGGGCGTATTCTTCCTTGCCCAGCCACGGAGCAAACAGGGATTTGAGACCAACCGCGTCCAGCATTGAGGGGGCAATGCCCCAGATCGGCGAGAGGATCAGTTTCCAGGCAAAGCCGATGATGACAAAGCTGAGGATGGTGGGAATGAAAATCGCAGAGCGGTAAAGCGCGGCAAAGCGAAGCCGTGGATGGCTGAGGATCGCGGCGAGTGCGATGCCGATCGGGTTCTGCACCAGCATGTGAACCAGAAAGAACCAGAAGTTGTTGCCCAGAGCGTTCCAGAACTGCTCGGCCCAGATGGGGTCAAAAAACAGGGTGCGAAAATTGTCCAATCCGGTGAAGATCCGCTCCTGATCGACGCGGCTGTAGAGCGCGAGCCGCAGGGTGTTGAACAGCGGAAAGATCATCACGGCAGAGTAGATCAGCACGGCAGGCGCCAGAAAGACGGCGATGTGCCAGCGGACGCGGGGCTTGGTCATGGGGAGTCTCCTGAGGTGTCCGGGCGGCGATGCACCGCCCGGAGACAATTGCAGCGCAGGGGTTACTGCTGCGGTGCGTACCAGCTGGCCAGGCCATCCTGCAGCTTGGCACCCAGCTCTTCAGGCGAGGCCGTGCCCTTGATGGCAGCGACAGATGCGCCCCAGGTCTCGTTTTCGAGGTTCGGCGTGCCGCGGGACAGGATCTGATAGGTGGAGCGGATGGTGCTTTCACACTCGCCACGCCAGCTGACGAATTCCTTGGCTAGCGGATCGGCCAGTTCGACAGGTTCCTTGGACAGCGGGAAGAAGCCGGGCAGGGCGTTCCCGAAGATCGACGCAAATTCCGGCGAGCCGACCCATGCAAGGAAGGTCTTTGCGGCCTCAGGATGGTCGGTGGCTGCATTCATGCCGATGCCGATATCGGTGTGGTCAGAGATATAGCAGGTGTCGCCTGCATTCTGGACCGGCGGTTTGAAGGCGCCCATCTGGAAATCGGCCTGGGTGTTGAAGCCCGAAATCTCCCACGAGCCCGCGGGGTAGATGGCGGCGCGACCAAGGGTGAACAGGTTCTGGCTGTCCGGATAGGTCTGCGCCTCATAGCCATCGCCGAGATACGGCGCCCATTTGGCAAGGGTCGCATAGGGGGCGGTCCAGGCCTCGTCGGTCAGTTTCTGCTCACCTGCGATCAGAGCCCGGCGGCCTTCTTCGCCTTTCCAGTAGTTCGGGCCGATGTTGTTGTAGCCCATCGTGGCGGCTTCCCACTGGTCGTTGGTGCCCATCGCCATCGGGATATACGTGCCGTCTTCGCGGATCTTGTCCAGCGCGGCAAAAAACTCTGCTTCGGTCTCGGGGGCGTCGATGCCGAGTTCGGCAAAGGCATCGGCGTTGTAGATGAACCCGTGGATCACCGAAGCCATCGGCACGCAGAAGCTGGCGGAGCCATCATCGGTCTGCCAGGCGGATTTGGCCACGTCGGAGAAGTTGTTCATCGCCTCCATGTCGTCGAGATCGGCCAGGTGGCCTGCTTCGAACAGGGCGAGAGAGGCATCAAAGGGGCGGCAGGTGATCAGATCGCCCGCAGAGCCCGCATCAAGTTTGGAGTTGAGCACCGCGTTATATTCCGCAGGGGCGGAGGGGGTGAATTTCACCTTGATGCCGGGGTGTTTTGCTTCGAAGGCGGGGATGATCTTGTCCTGCCACAGGGTCAGGTCGTCGTTGCGCCAGCTTTCGATGGTGAGCGTCACATCCTCGGCCCAGGCCGCGGTTGCCGTCAGCGCCGTTGTTGTCAGCGCAATGGTAAGAGACTTTCGTAGCATTATTTCCTCCCAAGGTTAGTCTGTTTTGTTTTGTCTTTTCGGTAGTTCCAAAAGCGCGGGGCGCAGCCGCCCGGCGCTGTCTTGCAACAGAGTGAGCGCATGCCCGACAGAGGTGGCGCCCGCGCAGATCAGCACTGCGGGCTTTACCGCGCCACCGGTCTGATCCAGGGCGATTTGCGCGTCGGTCGCGCTTGCGCCGGTGATCCGGCTGACGATGCCGACGGCGCGGGCGCGCAGTTTGCTGTTGTCTGCGCGCAGGTTCACCATCATGCCGTCATGGACATGGCCCAGCTCAACCGCCATCAGGCTGGACAGCATGTTGAGTGCGATTTTCTGGGCCGTGCCGGCGCCCATTCGCGTCGAGCCGGAAATCAGCTCTGCCGGGGTTGCAAGCGCGATGGCATGGTCTGCCTGCTCCAGAAGGGGGCTGCCGGGATTGTTTGCGATGCCGATCAATGCGGCCCCCGCGGCCCTCGCCAGGCGCGCGGCTTCCAGTGTGAAGGGGGTGGTGCCGCTGGCGGATACGGCAATCACCGTGTCCTGCGGACGCAGCTGTGCGAGCTGTTCCGAGAGGCCGTGGATGTCATCCTCTGTGTCACCGGGCATATGAGCGGATTGGGGAAGGCCGCCGGCCATCAGAATGTGGATGCGGCTTTCATCAATGCTGAAGGTACCGCCCAGTTCCATTGCATCTGCTGCCGCCATCAGGCCGGAGGAGCCCGCCGCGACATAATAGAGCGATCCGTCAGAGGTGAGGCTGCGCGCCATTGCGCTGGCGCCGCTGCAGATGGCGGAGATGGCCTGCTGGGGCGCTTTTGCGGCCTCTCTCTGCCCCTTGGCTAGGGCGCGGGCGGCGTCTTTCAGCGTGGCATCGCTCAGCTTGTGCGCATCCGGGTGCACTTGCTCTGTGGTGTGTGGCAGCACGGTTTCTCTCCTCGTTGGCCAAAAGCATACCTATACAGTACCATTTGTCTACAAATATTTTTTGAAGCGCAATTGGTTGGTGAAAACAGGCTATTAGGTCTGGTTTTGGAGTGCATTGGACTGGTTTTGGTATTTACACGAGGGTGGTGGATGCGTATAGGTGTGGTCATGAACCTGCCATATCCTCATCCAATCCTTTCCCCCGTGGTCGCCGTTGACGGTGGCGGAACAACCTGTCGGATCGCCTGCGTTAGTGCGCAGGGGCGATGTGTCGTTGAGGTTGGCCCAGCCAATGTAAGCAGTGACTACGATGGTGCCCTTGGCCGTCTTCGTGACGGAATTGCCGAGCTGGCGAGCCATGTGACCGGCGGCGCAGAGGCGCTGTACGGGGCGCCTGCGTATCTTGGTCTGGCCGGTGTTGCGAGCCCGCGAATCGCCGCCCGCGTTGCGGCGGATCTGCCGTTTCAGGTCGTGCGGGTGGAAGATGATCGCCATCCTGCCCTGGCGGGTGCGCATGGCGACGCAAACGGGGCGATTGCCCATTGTGGCACCGGATCGTTTCTGGCCTTGCAAGCGGGTGAGGCGCGTCGCTTTGCCGGAGGGTGGGGGCCTGTTCTGGGTGACGAGGCGTCGGCGCAGTGGATTGGTCGCCGGGCCCTTGCGGTGGCGCTGAACGCCCATGACGGCCTTGCGGAGCAAAGCGATCTGACCCGACGCCTGCTTGCGGATTATGACGGCACGGGCGGCATCGTTGCCTTTGCCGCTGAGGCCCCGCCACATGAGCTGGGTCAGATCGCGCGGCGGGTGACTGCGGCTGCGCAGGCCGGGGATGTGGCCGGCCAAGGGTTGATGCGGGAGGGCGCGGGCTATCTGTGGCAGGCGCTGGGCGCGATGGGATGGACACCGCAGATGGCGTTGTGCCTGACGGGCGGGATTGGTCCGCTATATGCGCCCTATCTCCCACCAGAGGCGCAGGCTGCGATTGTTGCGCCCAAGGGGGCGCCGATCGAGGGTGCGATTGCGCTGGCTTACGCGCTTCAGAAGGAGCAGACACAATGAATGCGGCGGCGTTTCTTTCCCCTGATGAGTGGCTCGAAACCAGCGGTGGGCCGCGATACGTGCGTCTGCGGCAGAGGCTGGAGCAGGGAATAGAGGATGGCGTTCTGCCGCCCAACTCTTCGTTGCCGCCAGAACGCGAAATCGCCGATATCACCGGTCTGTCCCGCGCCACCGTGCGCAAAGCGATTCAGGAGCTGGTCAAGCAGGGGGCGATTGTGCAGCGGCAGGGGTCCGGCTCTTTCGTGCGGGATGCGGCGCCGCGGCTTGAGCAGTCGCTGTCGCATCTGACGTCCTTTACCGAGGACATGCGCCATCGCGGGATGGAGACCAGTTCCAAGTGGTTGGAGCGGGGCGTCTTTCTGCCGTCCGCCGAGGAAATAGAGGTGCTGGGCCTGCCTGCGGATGGGCAGGTGGCGCGGATCTGTCGCCTGCGCGAGGCGGGGGGGAGGCCGATGGCGGTTGAGCGGGCCTCGCTGCCGCTGGATATCCTGCCCAACCCGCTGGCGGTGCGCGATTCTCTGTACGATCTGCTTGGCGAAAGCGGCAGCAGGCCAGTGCGCGCAATTCAAAAGATTTCAGCCGTCAACCTGGCGGAAGAAGATGCGACCCTCTTGGGGGTTGCCGAGGGTGTGGCCGGGCTCAGCATTCAGCGGATCTCATATCTTGAGAGCGGCCGCGTGGCTGAGTTCACCAGATCCAATTATCGCGGTGATGCCTACGATTTCGTGGCAGAGCTGCGGCTGACACCGTGATCCGGACACCTGATGGAAAGGCTGCCACGATGACCCCGAACTCCACCCTGATGCGTCAGGAAATCGAAGAAATCCCTGTCGCCGTTGAGCGTCTGTTGACCAAGGGCACCGATGCGCTGGCTGCGGCTGTGGCTGTTGCTGGGCGGGAGGGGCCGCGGTTCGTGATCTCTGCGGCGCGCGGCTCGTCCGACCATGCCTGCACCTATCTGAAATACGCAAGCGAGCTGCTGCTTGGCCTGCCTATGGCCTCGGTTGGCCCGTCTGTCGCCTCTGTCTATGGGGCCGAGTTGAAGGCTGCGGGCGCGTTGTGCCTGTCGGTGTCCCAGTCCGGCCAGAGCCCGGACATCGTGCAGCTGACCAAGAGCGCGCGCGCCTCTGGCGCCAGTACGGTGGCGATAACCAATGATCCGACTTCGCCGCTTGCTCTGGCGGCTGAGGCGGCGCTGCCGCTGCATGCGGGACCAGAACGCAGTGTGGCGGCGACCAAGACCTTTGTCACCTCGCTGGTGGCTGGCCTGTGGTTGCTGGCAGAACTGAAAGGCGATGGCGATTTGTTGGCGGCTTTGCGCAGCTTGCCCGAGCATCTCGACAAGGCCACGCGGTGTGATTGGAGCGCCGCTGCCCAGGCGGTCACGCAAAGTTCGCTGTTCACGCTGGGGCGGGGGCCGAGCATGGCGATTTCCAATGAGGCGGCGCTGAAGTTCAAGGAAACCTGCCAGATCCATGCCGAGAGCTATTCCTCGGCCGAGGTGCTGCATGGGCCGGTGTCGATTGTGGCGGGTGGCTTTCCGGTGATTGCCTTTGCTGCCAAGGATGCGGCAGAGCCGCTGTTGGCGGAGGTCGCTGATACGCTGGCGGCCAAGGGCGCGCGGGTGTTTGCGACCAGCCCGCTGGTCAAGACCGCGCAAGAGCTGCCCCATGTCAGGACCGATCACTGGCTGACTGACCCGGTGGCGGCCATCGTCTCGTTCTATGCGATGGTTGAGCAGGTCGCGGTGCAGCGCGGGATCAACCCGGATGCGCCCCGCCATCTGCGCAAAGTGACGGAAACGGTATGAGCGGCCCGGCAACCATCTATCACGGTGGATCCGTCTTTGACGGTGTGGCCTTGCAAGAGGGGCTTGGCCTGCGCGTCGAGCAGGGGGGCGTGGCCGCGATCGGACCTGTGGCCAGCCTTGGCGCGGGAGAGAGGGTGGATCTGGGCGGTGACATTCTGGCGCCGGGCTTTGTGGATCTGCAGGTGAATGGCGGCGGCGGGGTCATGTTCAATGATGATCCATCGGTTGATACGCTGCGTCGGATTGCCCTGGCCCATCGCGGGCTTGGCGCGACGGCGATTCTGCCAACCCTGATCACGGACGCGCGGGAGAAGACCGTTGCTGCGATTGCGGCCGCCAAGGCCGCGATTGCTGCGGGAGTGCCGGGGATTGCCGGGCTGCATCTGGAGGGGCCGCATCTGTCGGTGGCACGGAAGGGCGCGCATGACGCCGCGCTGATCCGTCCGATGGAAGAGGCGGATCTTGCGGCATTGATTCCGGCTGCGCAGGACTTGCCTGCGCTGATGCTGACGCTTGCGCCGGAGAACGCCACCACGGATCAGGTCAGGGCGTTGGTTGCAGCCGGGGCTGTGGTGTCATTGGGGCATACGGACGCCGGGTTTGCGACCTGCCTCAGATATGCCGAGGCGGGCGCGCGTTGCGCCACCCATCTGTTCAACGCCATGAGCCAGCTTGGCAATCGCGAGCCGGGTCTTGTGGGGGCTGTTCTGGCCAGTGGTGATCTGAGCGCGGGTCTGATTGCCGATGCGATCCATGTTCACCCCGAAGCCATGCGCGCGGCCTGGGCTGCAAAGCGGGGACCGGGGAAGATCTTTCTTGTGAGTGACGCGATGGCGCCTGCGGGAACAGATCAGACCGCGTTTGAGCTGGAAGGCCGGCAGATCTGCCGTGTGGACGGCCGACTGACGCTGGCCGATGGCACATTGGCCGGGGCGGATCTGGATCTGACCACGGCGCTGCGGGTGCTGCACCACCAGGTCGGCGTGCCGTTGGAACAGGCGCTGGCGGCAGCGACGCGTGTCCCGGCCGAACTGATGGGGCTGGCGGGGCTGGGGCGGCTCTGTCCCGGTGTGACCAGCCCGCTGATCCGGATATCGGCTGACCTTTCTGGGGTCGACGTCCTGTCCTGAGCGCGCAGGGTGGCGTTTGCCGCCTGCGCTCTCCCTCTCCCAGATGTGAGCGAACGTGCAGCCACATGCCTGGCTGGATCGGGCATGGTGCAAGTGTTCGCAAAAAATGCAGGGGCGGACAAAAAAGTTCAGATGGATTCCGGCGCTGGCGCGTTGTGTTTCATAGGAACGTTTTTGTTCTGGTCTCTTGGGAGAAGGCACATGAAGAAATTGTTGGCATGCGTAGCGGCCTGTGTGGTGTCAGCCGGCGCCGCCTTTGCGGGCGGGCACAGCGTCTGGTCTGCGGTTGAGGATCAGTCGCGGGTGGCATTCGGCTCTATCAAGGGCAATGACTATGGCGAGGTGCATCATTTCACCTCTGTCGCCGGAACGGTTGGCGAAGATGGCGCTGTCACCATCAGCATTGATCTCGGCTCTGTCGAGACGAACATCGACATCCGAAACAAACGCATGATCGAACATGTCTTTCGCGCGGCTGCCCCGACTGCGGTGCTGAGCGGTTCGGTCGAGCTGGATGATTTCGAAGGTCTGGCGGTGGGCGATACCGCGTTGACCGATTTTGAGGGTGTGCTGAGTTTCGCCGGGGTGGAGGCGGATGTCGAAGCCGAGATGCTGGTCGCGCGGCTGGGCGAGGACAAGGTGCTGGTGACGACGGCCGATTTTATCGTTCTGTCCACGGATGATCTGGGCATTGATGCGGGCATCGACACGCTGAAGGAGCTCGCAAGTCTCGACAGTATCACCCGCGCTGTTCCCGTCACGGTCCGCATGGTGTTTCAGAAATGAGCCTGCGCCCGACCCCTGATCTGACAGATTCTGGCAGAGGGTGAGGTCGGGCGATGGTGTCTTTTTTCAGGCGTAAACCTTCTGATGCGGCTGTACGCGAGGGGCTGAGCCAGGTGTTCCCGCGGGTCTGGCGATATGCGCTCAGCCTTACGGGATCACGACCAGAGGCCGACGATCTGGCGCAAGCGGCCTGTTTGCGGGCGATGGAGCGGGCCGACCAGTTTCAGCCGGACTCGCATCTGGACAGATGGGTGTTTCGCATTGCCCATAATCTGTGGGTGACAGAGGTGAGACACAGGCAGGTGCGCAGCGGCAATGGATTGGTCGGGATCGAGACGGCAGAGATCGTTGACCCCACTCAGGACAGTGACGTGCGGCAAGAACGGCGCGAACTGTTGCAGGCCGTCCTGCATCTGCCGGAGGTGCAGCGCCAGGCGGTGGTTCTGGTTTACGTCGAAGGCTATTCCTATCGGGATGCTGCCATGATCCTGGATGTTCCTGTCGGCACCCTGATGAGCCGGTTGGCGGCGGCGCGGGCCGTTCTGGCGCAGAAGTTCCGCACTGAGAAAGGGGGGCGGAATGCACGATAGATATTTCACGGACGAGGAACTGGTCGCCTATCTGGATGGGGAAACGGATTTCGCGCCCGTGGCAGAGATCACCGCCGTCCTGGCGCAGGATCCCGCGTTGCAGGCGCGGTTGGCGGCGTTGGAGATCGACAGGGCGGCGCTGGCCGAGGGGTTTGCGGACCTGCAGCCTGAGGCGGGCCTGCGGTCTGTTGCAGTGCTTTCCCCGGGTGCGCGACACGGCGGCTGGTCGGGTCAGATTGCAGACCCAGCCCCCCACGGCAGAGCGGGCCTGAGGTCGGGTTTCTGGGCTGGGGCGATTGCCGCCGCCTTGGTGGTGGGGGTGTTTCTGGGGGCCGCATTAAGCCCGTCGCGCGATGGTTGGGCAGAATATGTTGCCGCCTATCAGGCGCTTTACTCCAATAGCACGCTTGCCCATATCGATGTGCCAACCCCGTTGCAGCAGGCAGAGCTGGACCGGGTCGCGGCCTCTATCGGCAAGAGCATGTCGGTCGAACATTTGCAGATCTTTCCGGACGTGCGGTTTGCCCGCTCGCAGATCCTGAGCTTTGAGGGGCAGCCCCTGATCCAGCTTGCCTTTCTGACCAGCACGGGGGACCCGCTGGCGCTGTGCATCATGCGGGCCGAAGAGGGGGCAGAGCGCGCGCCAGAATTGCGCCGGATGGAGGGGTTGAGCGCGGCGTTGTGGCAGCAAGGCGGGTATCGCTACATCCTGATCGGCGGCGAGGATGACGCGCTGATTGGTCGAATGTCTGCCAGCCTTGCGGCAATGAATGTCTGAATGCTGATTTGGTTTGATCCGGGGATGTCATCCCTCCCCCGGATCAGGGCCCGCCGGGCCGGAGAGGTTTGCGCTGGGGGGCGCAGACCTCTCTTCTTTTTCAGTATTTGCCCTTGTTAGAGCCTGATGAACGCAGCCTGCGACCGGAAAGACCGTTGGCCGTCGCTCTGATGGTGTACTGATCTGGAGCTGCGCCTTATCCGTTCCCGCCTGTCAGATCCTGCGCGAGCATCAGCGCATTGCCGTCGGGGTCATAGAAGGTTGCGGTTTTGACCATGCCGTCGATGACCTCAGTGTCGCCGTCAAATTTCACCTCAGCCTGCTCCAGCTTGTGTCGGGCGGTGTCCAGATCGGCAATCCCAAAGACAGGCACGCAGTTTCCCGGCGCTGGCTTGGTGTGTTCACCGAACCCGATGACAACGCCCGGGGTGTTTGTCTGAACCTCGGACCAGCCCGCGTCATCTGCGTGATACAACAGCTCAAACCCGAGCATGGTTTCGTACCATTTCGCGCTTGCGTGGCGATCTGCAACGGACATGGCGATGGTGATGGTCTGATCAACGGAAATAAGGGACATGGGGTTTCCTATCTTTTAAAAATATACTAACTATACTTTATGGACATTGGATTGTTTGTCAACATCACCTCAAGGGCCTGGGCGATGCCCATCTTGTCGAGCCTGCATTCGGGTGTCGCGGGGCGGCAGGCGCCGCTTTTGGCGGCCACGGGGGCAGGGCGGACGGCCTTTGCGCAAAGTCTCGATCATCTGATTGAGCTGGGCCTTCTGGAGCGCAATCCGGGCTACGGGCATCCGTTGCGGCCAGAGTTCCGGCTGACGCCGCTGGGCAGGACGGTTGCAGCGATGGCTGACCGGGTGCGCGATGTTGCGGCAGAGGCCGATTGGCCCCTGTTGCGCCGATCCTGGACCTTGCCGGTTCTCGGCTCTCTGCATGAGGCGCGACATTTCACCGACATCAAGCAGCAGCTGCCAAACATTACCGACCGGGCATTGTCGCAGTCGCTGAAGGCGATGGAGGCGAAGAGTTGGGTTTTGCGCAGCGTTGATGGTACTGCCCGGCCGCCAAGATCGACTTATGAGGCTGTGAACACGGGCGGGCAGATCAGCCGGATCATCGCGCCTGAGATCGTTTTTGCCTAAGCGGGCCTGCGGTTGGCGGGGTGATCTGACATGCCGCGCGCGGATATGGCGGCCGGACCTGTTTGGCGCGCAAACGATAGGCAAGCTGATCCCAGGAAGGGGCTGGATTGAGTTTTCAGAGAAGGATGTTTGGTGGAGCCTAGCGGGATCGAACCGCTGACCTCCTGCATGCCATGCAGGCGCTCTCCCAGCTGAGCTAAGGCCCCGAACCAACCGCTCTGCGATGCTGCGTCGCGGTGTGTGACGGTGATTTACGGGACAGGGCGGCGGGCCGCAAGCGGAAAATGCATCCCTGTCACAATTTTTTTGACTTCCCATCCAGAGCGAGCGGAACACCGCGATCGAGAGGCAAAAGGGAGGTCCGGGGGAGGTGGTTAAACCTCCCCCAAGGGTCTGAAGACCTTAGGAATCGTCGTCTTCGGACGCGACGTCTGCGATCTCGTCGAGGGAGACGTTATCCTCGTCATCATCATCGTCCAGGACGTCGTCACCGAGGTCCATATCGACGTCATCTGCATCGTCCAGTACCACGTCATCGGCGTCGACGGTGTCTTTTGCCTTGCGGCTTGCGGCGTCCTCTGCGTCGGCTTCGATCATGCGGCTTTTGCCGCTGTCCAGTTCGACAACCTCACCGGTGTAGGGGCTGACGATCGGGTTCTTGTTCAGGTCGTAAAAACGTTTGCCGGTCGTCGGGCAAACGCGCTTTACACCCCATTCTTCCTTGGGCATGTGGATCCCCTTGATTTTCTGCTGAGTCGGTTCGACGATTCAGGTGCCTTGCCATATGCGCCGGGTGCTGTCAAAGCCTTTGCCAAAAGGGAGGCCTTCATGGCTGATCATCACCTGCCGGGAGATCCGCCGGTTCCGCTGACGCTGCGCCGCTCTGCGCGGGCGCGCCGGATCAGCCTGCGCATCTCAGGGCTGGATGGACGGGTGACGCTGACCCTGCCGACGCGGGTGCCGGACCGTGAGGCGCTGGCCTTTGCCCGGGAAAAGGAAAGCTGGATCCGCAGCCATCTGGCAGGACGGCCCGAGGCGGTTGCCGTGACCTTTGGTGCGGTGCTGCCCATTGATGGTCAGCCCCGTCGGATCGTCGCGGGATCTGGTCGCCGCATCCTGTTGCAGGATGGCGCGTTGATGGTGCCCGATCTACGCAGCGATGCCGGTCCTGGCCGTCGCATTCAGCGGTACTTGCAGGAACTGGCCCGCGATCGGCTGGCAGAGGCATCAGACCGCTATTCTGCCGCTTTGGGGCGGCCTTACAGCCGGATCACGCTCCGCGATACGCGGTCGCGCTGGGGGTCCTGTTCTTCGGAAGGGGCGTTGATGTATTCTTGGCGGCTCATACTCGCGCCGCCTGAAGTGCTGCGTTACGTGGCCGCGCATGAGGTTGCCCATCTGCAGGAGATGAACCACTCGCAGGCCTTTTGGGATCTCGTGCAGGGGTTATATGGCAACTATGACGGGGCCCGGGGCTGGCTGCGCAGTGAAGGCAATCATCTGCACCGCTTTCGGTTCTGAGGCGCAGATTGTCGCCGGGGTGTCGCCGTTTTGATTGACGGGCCGCTGTTTTGTGATCACAACCGCTGTCATGTCTATGCCTGCTCGCCCTGCCGCCGAACTGTCCACCGGATCTGCCCATGATCGGGTGTATCGCGCGTTGCGGACGCGGATCATGCATGGCGAATTGGCGCCCGGCGCGGCCCTGACGTTGCGCGGGATCGGCAAGGAGTTTGATGTCTCGATGACGCCCGCGCGCGAATCGGTCCGTCGGCTGGTCGCAGAAGGGGCGCTGTTTCTGTCGACGTCGGGGCGCGTGTCCACGCCTGAGCTGACCAACGAGCGGATTGAGGAGCTGGCCGCCCTGCGCGCGCTGCTTGAGGTGGAGCTGGCCAGCCGTGCGCTGCCGCGGGCGCATATGGCGTTGATTGACCGGCTCCAGAGCATCAATTCGAATGTGGCCGAGATGATCTCGAAACGGGATGCGGTGGGCTATCTTCGCACCAATCTGGAATTTCACCGCACCCTGTATCTGCGGGCGCAGGCGCCTGCCATGCTGGCGATGGCGGAAACTGTATGGCTGCAGCTGGGGCCGACCATGCGCGCGCTTTATGGTCGGCTGCGTCGGACGGAACCACCGCAGAATCACAAGTTGATCATTGCAGCGCTGAAGGCCGGAGATGAGCCCGGCCTGCGGCTGGCAGTTCGCTCTGACGTGACGCAGGGGCTGCGTCTTTTGGCGGGTTAACCGCTGCTCAATGCGTCGCGCAGCGTTTGCGTGCCGCGATCGCTGGCCTTGGGCACGATGCGGTAAAGCGCGTTGACGGCACAAAAGAGCGAAAACCCGAGCAGGCCCAGGCAAAGGCTGGTGACAAGGATCTGGCCGAACATCTGTTCGCGCAGCCAGTCAAAGACACTGCCGATCCCTTCGGGATTTTCTGCCGAGGCCGACAGCGCAGCCTGCAGGATCAGCAGCCCGATGATGCCGATCACCGCACCATTTGCGGCCACGCCGATCTTGAGCAGCGTATTGAGCCGCAGCGTGATCTGATTGCCGCGCAGGTGGTTGCGGTAGCCCTCGCTCCAGGCCTTGTGCAGGTAGTATCCCCCCGCTCCAAGTGTCAGCAGGCCGACCACTGCCAGGATTGCTGTCCCGGCCGAAGACGCGGCGGCGTCCGTGATGCCGCTGCCAGAACCCGAGCGGCTGCCGATCAGAACGGTCAGAGCAAGGCCAGCCATCGCCAGGTGCACCAGACCCGTCACAATCATGCCTGCGCGGGCGATCATGCCCTTGAGGCCCGATCCATAGGCTTCGAGATCCCAGACGCTGTCCACGACCCGCCATAGCGCATAGGCCGAGAGGCCGAGGATGATCAGCAGCAGCACCGCGAGGCCAATCCCGTCGTCCAGCCAGCGTAGCGCATCCGTCGTGCTGTTGGCCTCGCCGCCCTGCCAGATCGACCAGAGCGAAGTGCCCGCGACCGTCAGATACACCAGCGCACGGCCCGCGTAACCTGCGCGCATGATTGGCACGGCCCAGGAAAAATCATCCGGATTGATCTGGTCGAGGATCTCGTCGCGTGTCGACTGCGAGGGCAGGGCGCGTCCGGCGAGGCCCTTCGCGGTCGACGCGTTGGCAAATGTTGCGGTGTTTTGGTGATCTCGGGTCTGATGATCCGGCATTGGTACGCTCCTGACGCGGTAGGGGGCAGGTGTGAGATCAATGCGCAGGCCTGTCCAAATGTTCCCTTTCCTGCGTGCCCTTCCAAGGGCGCAACAGCAAAAACCCCGGCGCTGGGGCCGGGGTTTCGCAATCAGATCATGGGGTTGGTTGGCTTCAGGCGGGCAGGCCCTTGGAGCCAATCGCCAGGAACTTCTGACGACGGTCCTTGACCAGTTCCGCGGCGTCCTTGCCGCTCAGCTCCTTGAGCATTTCAGCCAGCGCTGCGCGAACCGCAGAGAAAGCGGAATCCGCATCGCGGTGCGCCCCGCCGAGCGGTTCAGGGATCACCCGATCAACCACGGCGAGTTCGCGGAGGTTCTGCGCCGTCAGGCGAAGCGCCTCGGCTGCTTCGCGCATCTTTTCGGCGTCTTTCCACAGAATGGAGGCGCAGCCTTCGGGCGAAATCACCGAGTAGATGGAGTGTTCCAGCATGGCAACGCGGTTGGCGGTTGCGAAGGCAACGGCGCCACCAGAGCCACCCTCGCCGATGATGATGGAGATCAGCGGCACGCCGATCTTGAGGCACATCTCGGTCGAGCGCGCGATGGCCTCGGATTGGCCGCGCTCTTCTGCGCCCTTACCGGGATAGGCGCCAGCGGTATCCACGAGGGTCACGACTGGCAGGCCGAACCGGCCGGCCATCTCCATCAGGCGGATCGCCTTGCGGTAGCCTTCGGGGCGGGCCATGCCAAAGTTATGGGCAATGCGGGCCTTGGTGTCAGAGCCCTTTTCATGGCCGATCACCACAACCGGCTGGTCGTTGAAACGGGCCAGGCCACCCATGACGGCGAGGTCATCCGCAAAGTTGCGGTCCCCAGCCAGAGGGGTGTATTCGGTGAACAGCGCGTCAATGTAGTCGCGGCAATGGGGCCGCTCTGGGTGACGGGCAACCTGGCATTTGCGCCAGGGGGTCAGATCCTTGTAGAGGTCCACCAGCAGCTGAGCCGCCTTGGCGTCCAGAGCGGCAGCTTCTTCGGCTACATCCATCTCTTCATTGGCACGGGCCAGCGCGCGCAGCTCTTCTGCTTTGCCTTCGATCTCGGCCAGCGGTTTTTCAAAGTCCAGGTACTGGGTCATGTCGTCTCACTCGGGCGGTTTGACCGATATATGGCCTTACGCGGCGGTAGATGCAACTCAGCAAGATTTGTGAACAGCTGCTATGGCACTCAAAGACCAGCAGAAGAGGACCAATTTGCGATGGCACATTCCTACGAAGACCGCATTTTGCGTGTGCTGGAACATATCTATGACAACCCAGCCGGGGATTTGTCGCTGGATGCTCTGGCGGATGTGGCTGCGATGTCGCGGTTTCACTGGCATCGGGTGTTTCGGGCTCTGACCGGGGAGACCTGCGCGCAGATGGTGCGCCGGATCCGGCTGCATCTGGCTGCAATGGCGCTGGTGCAGGGAGATGAGTCCATCGACCGGGTGGCCTATCAGGTGGGGTATCCCAACAGCCGATCCTTTGCGCGGGTCTTTGCCGAGGCCTATGGCATGACGCCTGCTGCCTTTCGCAAGGCGGGCCGTCTTCTGCCCTTTGATCAGACGCTTTTGCAGAAAGGACCGCCCATGTATCCCGTCGACATTCGCAACGAACCCGCCCGCACCCTGACCGCCGTGGCCCACAAGGGGGCATATGGCGAAATTGGCCGCAGTTTCGAGAGTTTTGCCGCCATCTGTTCCTCGCGCGGGCTGTGGCCGCGGATGCGAGAGATGATCGGGGTCTATCTTGATGCGCCGGACACCGTAGCAGAGAGCGATCTGCGCAGCTATGCGGGGGCGTCGAGCGATCTGGACGATGCGCCGGACGGGATGGAGCAGCTGACGCTGCGCGGTGGCAGGACAGCGGTGATGACCTACAAGGGGCCATATTCTGGCATTCACGGTGCCTATGGCGATCTGTTCGGGGCCTGGCTGCCCAAATCAGGCGAGGAGCCCGCAGACCTGCCCTGCTATGAGATCTATCTGAACGATCCCCAGACGGTGGCGCCCGAGGATCTGTTGACGGAGATCTGTTTGCCGTTGAAGTGACTATTGTTGCAGCAAAATCGCGGCAAGTGAGGCCAGGAGGACGGCGGCCATCGTCCAGTTGAACACCCGCAGCTGCGCTGGTTTGGTCAGCAGCCGGCGGAGTTGCTGGCCAAGCAGCGTCCAGGTCGAGGCAGAGAAGGTACCGACCAGAAGATAGGTGCCCGAGACCCAGAGAATGGCCGTCAGGTCGCGGCTGGCCGCATAGAGGGTGATGGCTCCCAGTGCCATCGCCCAGGCCTTTGGGTTCACCCACTGAAAGGCGCAGGCCTGCACAAAGCTGAGCGGCGTGCCCTGGGCCTCTCCCTCGCGCGGGGGGGCGGCATTGGCGATCTTCCACGCCAGCCAGAGCATGTAGATCACAGACAGGGCTGTCATGATCCATGTGAGCGGCGGGAAGGCATCAAACAGCTGCATCACGCCAAGGCCAACGGGCAGGATCATCAGCGGAAAGCCCACGGCCACACCTGTCAGATGCGGAATGGAGCGGCGAAAGCCGAAATTGGCACCCGATGCCATCAGCATCAGATTGTTCGGGCCGGGGGTGAACACCGTGCCAAAGACAAAGCCCGCAAGGGCGAGGAAGAGTTCATAAGTCATGGCGCGGAGAATGACGCGCGCAGCCGGGAATGAAATTGCGTTTTTGTGCGCAAGTCTGCTATCTCTGCAATTAATGGCGAAAATGGACCGAATAAATCAGCAGATATTGCAAGAGCTGACCCGCGATGGCCGGATCAGCAACCTTGACCTGGCAGACCGGGTGGGGCTGTCGCCCTCGGCCTGCCTGCGCCGGGTGCAGGAGCTGGAACGCAGCGGTGTTATCACCGGCTATCGCGCGGTGCTGGACCGTCAGGCTATGGGGCTGGGCTTTGTCACCTATATCGGCGTCGGTCTGGGCGAGCATACCAAAGAGGCGCAGCAGGCGTTTGAGCGGGCGATGGCCGAGGCGCCAGAAGTCGTGGAGTGCCACAACATCACTGGTACGATCGAGTATTTTCTGCGTGTCGAATGTGCGGATCTGCCGAGCTACAAACGGTTTCACACCGATATTCTTGGAACATCGCCCTATGTGACAGCGATCACGACCTATGTGGTGATGGGATCCCCCAAGGATCTGCGCAGCTGAGTGCCGCGGCCGGAGAATTATGAGTATTTGGGGAAAGATGACGGCGCAAACCTAGTCTCGGCCCCTAGCGTTTGGTGAGCAGCTGCTGCATGGCAATGGCGGGTGAGGCGAGAACCGGCGTGTCGGCGTCTACGAGATCCGCAGCCCCGGCCATAGAGGCCTGCGCCAGCACAATAGCGTTGGGATGATCTGCCGGGATGGGGCTGGTGGCCAGAAAATCTGTGATGGCCTGCGCGATGGCGGTGGCGAACGCCACGCTGTCACCTTGTTCGAACAGTGGCCAAAGATGGGGCAGAGGCAGCGAGAGGATCGGATGGGGATTGCCTGCGCCGGTCATCGCCCGCTGCAAGAGCGATGTTGACGGGATGGCAGTGCTGTCCAGGCAATAGGTCAGCAGGACGGGCCCGCCCATCTGTGCAGCCATCTGCATCATGGGCCAGTCGAGCCGGATCGCGCCTGCGGCTTCGGCGATTTCGCCCAAAGTGGTGCAGGTGCACAGGACTGGCTGCCCGGTTGTGTGCTGGGCACTGGTGATGGCTGCGGTGATTTCTGCCCGCAATTCTGCGTCCAGTCCGCTTGGGTCGTTCTGGGCGCGGGCCAGCCAGTCGGGGCGGACCAGATGGCTGAGCGCCGCCCCTGATGCGAGGGCATCAAAGGTGGCGACATGCACCTCGGCTGTGTGCAGAAGGGTCAGATCAGTCATTCGGCTCTGCCTTTTGCGTCTGCCTGTCTTGGCAAACAGCCTCTGTTGGGTCGGCACCCACGTTGGGGAGGCCCGCAGGTGCCGGGTTGGCTCAGCTTTGGGCGATCAGCTCTGACTGCGCGACAATGACCTCTGCCTGTTTGATGGAGGCGATATCGACCAGCCGGCCCTTGTAGACCGTGGCGCCTTCGCCATTGGCCTTGGCCGTTTCCATCGCGGCCAGGATCTCGCGGGCCTCGGAGACCGCTTCATCAGACGGGGTGAAGACCTGATTGGCGAGCGCGATCTGTTTGGGGTGGATGGCCCATTTGCCCACCATGCCAAGGGTGGCAGAGCGTTTGGCCTGCGCGATGTAGCCCTCGTCATCGGAGAAATCGCCGAACGGCCCATCCACCGGCAGGATGCCATGCGTGCGGCAGGCGGCGACAATGGCGGCCTGCGCCCAGTGCCAGGGATCGGACCAGTGTTTTTCGCCCGCGCGCAGCATGTAGTAGTCTTCCTGCGTGCCGCCGATCCCGGTGGTCTGCATACCCATTGAGGCCGCGAAATCCGCCGCGCCCAGTGACATCGCCTGAAGGCGGGGGCTGGAGGCGGCGATGGCTTCGACATGGGCGATGCCTGCCGCAGATTCGATGATGACCTCGAACGACACGGGTTTGCCGCGGCCCTTGGCGCGTTCAATCGCGGTGACCAGCGCGTCCACGGCATAGACATCCTCGGCGCAGCCCACTTTGGGGATCATGATTTGGTCGATGCGGTCGCCTGCCTGCTCCAGCAGATCCACGACATCGCGGTACCAATAGGGCGTATCCAGCCCGTTGATGCGCACCGACATGTATTTGTTGCCCCAATCAACGGTATTGAGCGCCTCGATCACATTGGCGCGGGCAATATCCTTGTCCGAAGGGGCCACGGAGTCTTCGAGGTCCAGGTTGATCACATCTGCCGCCGACGCCGCCATTTTGGGAAACAGCTTGGTGTTGGAGCCGGGGCCAAACAGCTGGCAGCGATTGGGGCGGGCCGGGGCGGCGGGTTGGATGCGAAAGCTCATGTCGGCGACCTCTGGGTAATGAAATGTCGTATTGATCGGCTTGATTGTTATGAAGTTGCGCCGTCATTCGCAAGGGAATTTTGCGCACGCAGAAAGCTCGCGCTGCAATGCGGCGCCGCATTTCATGCCGCAAACAGACAAGACCCTGCGCAGCCACGCTGTCAGGACGCCAGTATGAGACATGCATTTCTTGAAAATTGGGCCCTGTTTCTGGGCATGTTGCTGCTGATGATCGCCAATGGGCTGTTGGTGACATTGTTGACGATCCGGGGCGCTGGGCTGGGGTTTTCGGAGTTCACCATCTCGTTGATGCAGGCGGCCTATCCGTTGGGGGCGCTGGTGGGCACCGCCGCGGCGCCGCGCATGGTGGAGAATGTGGGCCATATCCGGGCATTTTCGGCGCTGGCCTCGCTGGTGTCGATTGCAGCGATCCTGCATTTGCTGACATCTGACCCGCTGTCATGGTCTGCGATGCGGTTCTTGGCGGGGTTCTGCTATCCCGGTCTTTATGTGATCACCGAGAGCTGGCTGCAGGCGAAGGCGGAAAACCACAACCGCGCGCAGATTCTGTCGATCTATTTCATGATCTGGATGGCGGGTCCTGCGATCGGCACGGCGTTGGTGGCTGTTCCGGATCCGGGGGGCAATCTGCTGTTTGGCGTGGTGTCGATCCTGATTTCGCTGTCGATCGTGCCGCTGCTGTTGTCCGGAAACAAGGCGCCGGATTACGAGGTGCCGGACAAGATGCCTGTGCGCAAACTGTACCGGGTGTCGCCGATGGCCGTTGTCGGCAATCTCCTGAGTGCTGTTGCGGTTGCCGTCTGGTTCATCTCGCTGCCGCTTTATGCGCTGTCCCTGGGGATGAGCGCAGCGCAGGCGTCTGGGGTGCTGGTTGTCGCCATGATCGTGGGGGCGCTGGTGCAATATCCGGTGGGCTGGATCAGCGACAAGACCGACCGGCGGCTTGTGCTGCTGGGGTTGGCGGTTGCCGGAGCCGCAGCGAGCCTGTGGATGCTGCTGCAGCCCGGGCAGACCTCGCTTATTGTTGGGTTTGGTGTTCTCGCGGGGGCGAGTTTGCCGATGTATGCGGTCTGTACGGCCCATGCCAACGACCAGCTGAGCCGGGCGCAGATTGTGCCTGCAAGCGGCACGATGCTGTTTCTTTTGAACGTCGGGCAGTTTGTCGGCACGTTGGTCGGGCCAAATACGGTCAGCATTGCTGACGGAAAGGGGTTCCTGATTGCGCTCGCGGCCCTGTGTTTCCTAGTTGCAGCGGTTGCTGTTGTGCGCCGCCGACAAGAGGATGCACCGGAAGAAACCGGCAACTTGCAGGCTATTGCGGTGCTTGGTGCGCCACAGGCGGGGGTGTTGCAGGCGGAATCGTGGTTGGAAGAGGATAATAATGGAACCTCTGCTGACCTAACGCAGAAATCTTCGACTTGAAGTGCAAATTGCGGGAAGATCTTGCGTGTCGCTGCTACAGGTCTGCAAAATCGGTATGAACTTGCGATGAATTCCTCACAAACTCACCCGTGAGTTAGAAAAGGAAACCCGCCATGATCGAGACCCCATATCTGCTGTTCCTGGGCGATGCGCCCGACATGCTGGCTGCCAAAGTGGCCATCGGTATCCGCGACTGGCGGCCGGACCACGCGGTTGGCCAGCTGAGCCTGCCGGGCTGCGGTGCGGATCTTGGCCTGACCGAGATGAGCCTTGCCGAGGCCAAGGAAGCCGGCGCCAAGACGCTGGTGATTGGCGTGGCGAACCGGGGCGGTGTCATTTCCGCCGCGTGGAAAGAGGTGCTGATCAAGGCGCTTGAGATGGGTTATGATCTGGCGTCGGGGTTGCACAACCTTCTGCGCGACGAAGGCGATCTGGTGGCGGCTGCCCAGACCCACGGCGGCACCCTGCATGATGTGCGTGTTCCCACCGTCGGCTACCCCATCGCCAATGGCGTAAAGCGCAGCGGCAAGCGGTGTCTGGCGGTTGGCACCGATTGTTCGGTGGGCAAGATGTACACCGCATTGGCGATGGACGCCGAGATGCAGAAGCGTGGCATGAAGTCGACTTTCCGTGCGACTGGCCAGACCGGCATCCTGATCACCGGCCACGGCGTGCCGCTGGATGCGGTGATCGCCGATTTCATGGCGGGCTCGATCGAGTATCTGACCCCGGACAATGATGACGATCACTGGGATCTGATCGAAGGTCAGGGCTCGTTGTTCCATGTGTCCTATTCCGGTGTGACCATGGCGCTGGTTCACGGCGGTCAGCCCGATGCGCTGATCCTGTGCCATGAACCGACCCGCGAGCATATGCGCGGCCTGCCGGGCTATAAACTGCCGAGCCTTGAACAGCTGCGCGACACGGCGCTTGGTCTGGCGCAGGTTGCAAACCCCGACTGCAAAGTGGTCGGTATCTCTGTCAACACCCAGCACCTGGGCGAGGAAGACGCGGTCAAGTATCTGGCCGAGGTCGAGGCGCGGATGGGCCTGCCGGCTGTTGACCCCTATCGCCACGGCGCAGGCCGCCTGGTGGACGCGCTGGACGCGGTGTGATCTAACCCAGCTGCCGTCGGGGGGCTTGCCCATGCGGGTGCCTCCGGCGGGAGTATTTTTGGAAAGATGACAAGCAGGCGCGCGCATCGGCGGGCGTCTTGGCCAAGGTCATTCACGGCCACAGAAAACAACAGACCCACAGCACTGGAGAGACCTATGCAGATCAGCGTGACCCCCGATACATTCAAGCTGGCGCAGGTTTTCACCATTTCCCGCGGTTCGCGCACCGAAGCCAAGGTGTTGACCGTCCGCATCGAGCGGGATGGTGTCACGGGCTGGGGCGAATGCGTGCCCTATGCGCGCTATGGTGAGACGCTGGAGAGTGTCACCGCCGAGATCGAAGGTCTGCCAGAGAGCTTTAGCCGCGAAGAGCTGCAGTCGCTTTTGCCTGCGGGTGCTGCGCGCAATGCGGTGGATTGTGCGATGTGGGATCTGGAGGCCAAGCAGGCGGGCAAGCGTGTCTGGGAGCTGGCAGGCCTGCCCGAGCCGGAGCCGGAAATCACCGCCTATACGCTGTCGCTGGACAGTCCCGAGAACATGCAGGCGCAGGCGGCGAAGAATGCCCATCGCCCGTTGTTGAAGATCAAGCTGGGCACGGCAGATGACATGGCGCGGCTTGAAGCGGTGCGGGCCGGTGCGCCCGATGCGCGGATCATTGTGGATGCCAACGAAGGCTGGAGCGCCGAGGTTTACGCTGATCTGGCGCCGTATCTGGTGCGGTTGGGGGTGGCTCTGGTCGAGCAGCCGCTGCCTGCTGGCGAAGATGATGCCCTGATCGGGATGGACCGCCCGGTGCCCGTCTGTGCGGATGAAAGCTGTCATGACCGCGAGAGCCTTTCGTCGCTGGATGGGAAATATGACGTCATCAACATCAAACTGGACAAGACCGGTGGCCTGACCGAGGCGCTGAAGCTACGCGAGGCGGCGCTGGCGCGGGGCTTTGAGGTGATGGTTGGCTGTATGGTTGGATCCTCGCTTGCGATGGCGCCTGCGACACTGGTGGCACAGGGCGCCGTTGTCACAGACCTTGACGGACCGCTTCTGTTGGCCGAAGACCGCGATACGCCGCTTGAATTCGATGACAAGGGCGTGCACCCGCCTCAGGCTGCGCTCTGGGGATAAGGCAGGCGGTTGGCGTCCGGCTGATGGGATGCGCATAGATTTTTCTGGCCCTGCCAGAGACCAACCCCGGCTGAGCCCGGATGGATAAGGAACCACAGATGACCCGTACCGTTTACGTAAATGGCGAATACCTGCCCGAGACCGAAGCCAAGGTCTCTATCTTTGATCGCGGCTTTTTGATGGCGGATGCGGTTTATGAGGTGACGTCGGTGCTGGGCGGCAAGCTGATTGATTTCGAAGGTCATGCCGTGCGCCTGAAGCGGTCGCTGGACGAACTGGAGATGGCGGAGCCCTGCAGCAAGGAAGAGCTGCTGGAGATCCACCGCAAGCTGGTTGAGCTGAACGGTATCGACGAGGGGCTGGTGTATCTGCAGGTCAGCCGTGGCTCTGACGGGGATCGTGACTTTGTGTTTCCGTCGGAGGACACCAAGCCAACACTGGTTCTGTTTACCCAGAACAAACCCGGTCTGGCCGACAGCCCGGCGGCCAAGAAAGGCGCCAAGATCATCTCTATCGAGGACATCCGCTGGGGCCGTCGTGACATCAAGACCGTGCAGCTCCTCTATCCGTCGATGGGCAAGATGATGGCCAAGAAGGCCGGGGCCGATGATGCCTGGATGATCGAAGATGGTCACGTGACCGAAGGCACATCGAACAACGCCTATTTCGTGAAGGACGGTGTGATTGTTACCCGCCCGCTGTCCAATGACATTCTGCATGGCATCACCCGCAAGGCGGTTCTGCGCATGGCCGAGGAAGCCCAGCTGAAAGTGGAAGAACGCCTGTTCACCATCGAGGAAGCCAAGGCCGCAGATGAGGCCTTCACCACCTCGGCCAGTGCCTTTGTGATGCCGGTGGTGGAGATTGATGGCGTGGCACTGGGGGATGGGACACCGGGCCCGATCGCCAAGCGCCTGCGCGAGATCTATCTGGAAGAAAGCATGAAAGAAGCGATCTGATCGCGACGTCATATGCCGATGCAAAAGGCCGCCCGCATTCCTGCTGGGCGGCCTTTCTTATTTCGAAATCAGCTGGGTGCCTCAGAGCAGGGCGAGCAGCTGTTTGGCGGCCTCTTCTGATGAGGCGGGGTTCTGGCCGGTGACCAGCTTGCCGTCGGTGACGACGAATGAGGCCCAGTCATCCCCTTTTTCGTAGGTCGCACCGTTTTGGCCCAGCATGTCCTCAACCAGGAAGGGGACCACATCGGTCAGGCCGACGCCGTCTTCTTCGCTGTTGGAGAAACCGGTCACGCGTTTGCCCTGCACCAATGGCGCGCCATCTGCGTCCTTGGTGTGGCGGAACACGGCAGGGGCATGACACACGGCACCGACGGGGCGGTCGCTATGTGCGAAGGCCTCGATCAGGCGGCGGCTGTCGGCGTCCTCTGCCAGGTCCCACAGCGGGCCGTGGCCGCCGGGGTAGAATACCGCGTCATAGCCATCGTCCTTGACCTCTGCCAGAACCTTGGTGTTGGCCAGCGCACCCTGTGCGGCAGCATCGTCCTTGAACCGGCGGGTCGCATCGGTTTGCGCGCTTTCATCATCACTCTTGGGATCGAGCGGCGGCTGCCCCCCTTTTGGGGATGCCAATGTGATGTCGGCGCCAGCATCTTTCAGCACGTAGTAGGGGGCTGCGAACTCTTCCAGCCAGAAGCCGGTCTTTTCGCCGGTATCACCCAGTTTGTCGTGCGAGGTGAGAACCATCAGGATTTTCATCTTTGGTCTCCTTATTCTGTGTCAGTTAGTCGGCGAGGTGGATGACGCGTTTGCCAAACGCTTCGCCTCTCAGCAGACCAACGAATGCGGCGGGGGCTTGTTCCAGACCTTCGATCATTTCTTCGCGGTATTTCACTTTGCCCTCCTGCACCCAGCCGGTCATCTGCTTGGCAAATTCCGGGTAGAGGTGGCCGAAATCGTCGAACACGATAAAGCCGCGCATGGTGATGCGTTTGCGCAAGAGCTGGCCCATCAGATAGTTCATCCGGTCGGGGCCTTCGGGCAGGGCAGTGGCGTTGTACTGCGAAATCAGGCCACAGAGGGGGATGCGGGCAGAGGGGTTCAAGAGCGGCATCACGGCGTCGAAGACAGCCCCACCGACGTTTTCAAAGTAGATGTCGATGCCATCCGGAACCGCCTTGGCGAGATCATCTGCGAAGCTGTCTGCCTTGTAGTCGATGCAGGCGTCAAAGCCCAAGGTGTCGACCACATGCTGGCATTTCTCGGATCCGCCGGCGATGCCGACCACGCGCAGGCCGAGGATCTTGCCGATCTGGCCGACCGTTGCCCCGACCGGGCCACTGGCACCGGCCACGACCAGTGTTTCGCCTTCTTTGGGCTGGCCGATCTGGGTGAGACCTGCCCAGGCTGTCAGCCCTGGCATCCCCAGAACACCAAGCGCCCAGGACGGGTTTTGCGGCGATTTGCCCATGTTGATCACACCGGTGCCATCCGACAGCGTGTAGTCCTGCCAACCGCCAAAGGCGACGACCCAATCGCCTGCTTCATAGCCCTGAACATCGGAGGAGACGACCTGTGCGACGGTGCCGCCGACCATGACCTCGCCAATCTCGACGGGCGGCGCATAGGAGGGGGCGCTGCTCATGCGGCCGCGCATGTAAGGATCCAGCGACAGATATTCATTCCGCAGGAGCATCTGGCCCTTGCCAGGGGTTGGAACCTCGGTGGTTTCAAGGCGCAGGGTGTTGTCTGTCGGCTCGCCTTTGGGACGTTCGGCAAGGACGAACTGGCGGTTTTGTGTCTCGGATTGTGGCATGATGTGCTCCTTTCCTGGGGCATTTGGGCGTTAGACCGATCGTCTAGTGATCGGCAAATTTTTTTAGCAGTGCGCACACAATGTGAGGGGCAGGCTGCGGTTTCGGTCAGCTGGTGGGCAACAGGGCGCGGGTCTGCGCCATGGCGGTTTTGAAGGGGCGGTCATCCTGTGACAGATGGGCCATGAGGCTGGCGCCCAGCCAGATTTGGTAAAGTGTGGTGGCGGTGGTCTGGGGATCGACCGTTGCGTTCAGAGAGCCGTCAGACTGTGCCGCGCGGACGCAGCTTGCGAGCTTGGCGACGATCGCCTCTACCCCGGTTTGCAGGATGGCGCGCATGTCTGCGGAGAGGTCGGAGATTTCAGCGCCCAGTTTGACGATCAGGCATTTCTGATCGGCCTGGCCGGAGAGTTGCCGGTCTTGCCAAGCGGTGAAATAGGCCAACAGCCGATCGCGACCGCTGAGCGCCGGATTGTCCAGCGTCTGGCGCAGTTCGCCGCGATATTGATCAACATAGTGGCTGAGCAGCGCGCATCCATAATCCTCCTTCGAGGAGAAATAATGATAAAACGACCCCTTCGGTACCTGAGCCGTGGCAAGCAGTTCGGACAGGCCAACCGAGGTATAGCCACGCTGTGCCGTCAGCTTGCGACCGGTGTCGAGGATATGCGTACGCGTGTTGCTCATGCGGAGAAGATAGGAGCACTAGACCGATTGTCTAGGGGTAGGGATTTTTTTAGGGTATTTTTCTGGGCTGTTTGAGGGGGCCAAATGCAACAAGGCCCCGCGTGATGCGAGGCCTTGTCGGGGCTGATGCCAAGTTTGGGGAGGGAGTTACTTGATCATCAGCTGAGGAGAAACAACGTCGAGGCCAAGCGCCTTGCCGACCGCGAAGTAGGTCAGCTTGCCCGCGTGGACGTTCAGACCGTTCAGCAGATGCGGATCATCTGCGCAGGCCTGCTTCCAGCCCTTGTCGGCCAGTGCCAGCATGAAGGGCAGGGTGGCATTGCCCAGGGCCTGGGTCGATGTGCGCGCCACGGCGCCCGGCATGTTGGCCACGCAGTAGTGCATGATGCCGTCAACGTCGTAGATCGGATCAGCGTGGGTGGTCGCGCGGGAGGTTTCGAAACAGCCGCCTTGGTCGATGGCAACGTCCACCAGCACTGCGCCGGGCTTCATTTCGGACAGCTGCGCGCGGGACACCAGTTTCGGTGCGGCCGCGCCGGGGATCAGAACCGCACCGATCACCATATCGGCTTCGCGCACCAGATCAGCGGTGGCACCGGCGGTGGAATACTGGTTCTTGAACTCGCGGCCAAAGACATCATCAAGATACTTCAGACGGGGCAGGGATCGGTCGAGAATGGTGACATCCGCGCCCATGCCAGCTGCAATCTTGGCCGCGTGGGTGCCGACAACACCGCCACCGATCACGACAACCTTGGCCGGGGAAACGCCCGGAACGCCACCCATCAGAACACCCCGACCACCATTGGCCTTTTGCAGAGTGTAGGCCCCGACCTGAGGGGCCAGACGGCCCGCAACTTCGGACATCGGGGCCAGCAGGGGCAGGCCGCCACGGTCATCGGTTACGGTCTCATACGCGATGGCGGTGCAGCCCGATTCCAGCAGGTCGTGGGTCTGCTCGGGATCGGGGGCCAGGTGCAGGTAGGTAAACAGCAGCTGACCTTCGCGCAGCATCTTGCGCTCGACGGCCTGGGGCTCTTTTACCTTCACGATCATGTCGGCGGTGGCAAAAATTTCCTCTGCGGTGTCGATGATGGCTGCGCCAGCTGCGACATAGTCTTCGTCCGTGAAGCCAGCGCCCATGCCGGCGCCTTTCTGGATCAGCACGGAGTGACCGTGGTTGACGGCTTCGCGCGCCGCGTCAGGCGTCATGCCGACGCGGAATTCCTGGGGTTTGATCTCGGTGGGGCATCCGATTTTCATTGCAAAAGTCCTCCAAACTCTTTGCCTATAGCCTGAGTGAGGTGCGACAAAATGTGCTGCTTTTTTGAGCAGAATTAAAACATGTCTTTCGAAGAATCTTCGCGTATATTGGTTAGATCTAGCAAGGATCTTCGCGAAAATGTCTCTTGATGAAACGGATCGTCGCATACTGTCGGTGTTGCAAAAGCAGGGGCGCATTTCGAATGCGGATCTGTCCGAACGGGTGAACCTGTCGGCATCGGCCTGTCACCGGCGGGTGCAGCGGCTGGAGACCGACGGCTATATTCGCGACTATGTGGCGTTGCTGGATGCCCGAAAAATGGCAGTGCCAACCACGGTTTTTGTTGAAATCACCCTCTCTGGTCAAGCGGATGAAGTTCTGGATGCCTTTGAAAAGGCTGTGGCGCGAATCCCGGATGTTCTGGAATGTCATCTGATGGCAGGGACGGCGGATTACATCCTGAAGGTGGTGGCAGAGAACACCGAAGATTTCGCCCGTATCCACCGCCAGCATCTGGCCCGACTGCCGGGCGTCGCACAAATGCAGTCGAGCTTTGCGCTGCGTACCGTGTTCAAGACGACAGCCCTGCCGGTCTGACGGGTCGAGCGCACTGCGACCTTCTGCGACCTCTGTCGTGCTTGCCTGACCCGTTGATCTGGGAAAGACTGCCGCAAAAGGGAAGAGGGCGGCTGATACAGCTGCGGTCGGGGGGCAGATGGACTGGGATTATATCATCGTTGGTGCAGGCAGCGCGGGCTGTGTTCTGGCAAACCGGCTGAGCGCGGTCGGGCAGCGGGTGCTCATCCTTGAGGCAGGCGGGAAGGACAATTACCATTGGGTGCATATCCCGATGGGGTATCTTTACTGCATCAACAACCCCCGTACCGACTGGATGTACCGGACCGAAGCGGAGGCAGGCCTGAACGGCAGGGCATTGATCTATCCCCGTGGCAAGGTGCTGGGTGGATGTTCTTCGATCAACGGCATGCTTTATCTGCGCGGACAGGCGGCTGACTACGATGGCTGGCGGCAGCGTGGGCTTGTCGGCTGGGGCTGGGATGATGTGCTGCCCTATTTCAAGAAATCCGAGGATTATGTTGATGGCCCGTCCGACATGCATGGGGCGGGCGGCGAGTGGCGGGTTGAGAACCAGCGCCTGCATTGGGACGTGCTGGACCACTGGATGGAGGCCGCCGCAGAATGGGGGCTGCCCAAGGTTACGGACTTTAACACCGGCAACAACGAGGGCGTTGGCTATTTCCGGGTCAACCAGCGTGCGGGCTGGCGGATGAATACCGCAAAGGCGTTTTTGCGCACGGCAACGGGGGAGAACCTGAAAGTCGAGACCGGCGCACATACTCGGCGCATTCTGGTAGAGAACGGCCGGGCCGTCGGCGTCGAATACATGCAAGGTGGAGAGATCAAGACCGCCCGCAGCCGGGGCGAGGTCATTCTATCGGCCGGGGCCATCAACAGCCCTCAGATTCTGCAATTGTCTGGGTTTGGTCCGGCTGACCTGTTGCGCGCCCACGGAATTGAGGTGCTGCGAGATATGCCCCAGATCGGGCAGAATCTGCAGGACCATCTGCAGCTACGGTGCGCCTGGCGTCTGGAGGGGGCGCAGACGTTGAACACCTTGGCAAACTCGATCATCGGAAAGGCCAAGATCGCGGCTGAATATGCGCTGCGGCGGTCGGGCCCGATGTCTATGGCCCCCAGTCAGCTGGGGGCGTTTTCCCGCTCGCGTCCGGATCTGGCGACCCCGGATCTGGAATATCACGTGCAACCCCTGACACTGGAGGCCTTTGGCCAGCCTTTGCATGATTTTCCGGGTCTGACCGCCAGCGTCTGCAATCTGCGTCCCGAAAGCAGGGGTGAGGTTGCAATCACCAGTGCCGACCCGATGCGGGCGCCGCGTATCGCGCCAAACTATCTCTCTACCGAGGGCGACCGGCAGGTGGCTGTCGCAGCAATCCGGCAGGCGCGTGCGATCATGTCCAAGGGTGCGATGCAGCGATATGCCCCGCAGGAGATCAAGCCCGGCCTTGGGGTTGGTGATAGCGTCGAGGATCTGGTTCAGGCGGCCGGGGATGTGGGGACGACGATTTTTCATCCCACCTGTACGGTTCGGATGGGCGTGGATGACGATGCGCCGTTGGATGGCGCGCTGCGGTTGCGAGGGGTGGCGGGCCTGCGGGTGGCGGATGCCAGCGTGATGCCGACCATTCCCAGCGGCAACACCAATGCCCCCACCATCATGATCGCGGAAAAAGCCGCTGACTTGATCCTTGAGGAGGCTGCGGCCGGCTAGCGCAGAGAGTGCCAAAGGGCTGGGGCGAGGATAAATTGCAGGCAGATCAGCGCCATTTGATGGTCCGGCGCGTTTTGTCCCCTTGCGTCTGTCCCGGATATCCGATTCCCTGAAGTGGACCCGACTGATGTCAGTCGGCCAACGCTATCCCAGGTCGAGCCCAGGCGATTTCGGAGAGTTCCGTGCTCCGTCTGCCTTTTGCGTGTCGTGACATGAAACGATCACATCCGACTGTTAGGGCGGCGTTCCAAGAGATGACTTTGAAGGAGCCCCAGCGTGACCAGCGACAATGACCTTGATGCCTTTGATTGGTTGGATGCAGAGCTTCAGGACACGCTTGATGAGGATTTCGAAATCGAGTTTGCCGAGCCGATGCTCTCGATGGAGCTGCGCAAGATCTATCGATCGCAGCATCCGGAGATGCTGGACCGCAAGGTCTATTTCCGCAACCTCCTGAGGCTGCAGGCGGAACTGATCAAGGTGCAGGACTGGGTGCAGCACACAGGCGCGAAGGTTTGTATCCTGTTTGAGGGGCGTGACAGCGCAGGCAAGGGGGGCGTGATCAAGCGGATCACGCAGCGGCTCAATCCGCGGGTTGCCCGTGTCGTGGCCCTGCCTGCCCCCAGTCGGCGGGAACAAAGCCAGTGGTATTTTCAGCGCTATGTGCCGCATCTGCCAGCGGCTGGTGAAATCGTTCTCTTTGACCGGTCCTGGTATAACCGCGCGGGGGTCGAGCGGGTCATGGGGTTTGCCAGTGACGATCAGGTCGAACAGTTCTTTCAGGACGTTCCGGAATTTGAACGCATGCTGGTGCGGTCGGGCATCATCTTGTTGAAATACTGGTTCTCGATCACTGATGAAGAACAGCAGCTGCGGTTCATGATGCGGATCCATGATCCCATGAAGCAGTGGAAGCTCTCGCCCATGGATCTGGAGAGCCGGATCCGCTGGGAGCAGTACACCAAAGCCAAGGAAGACATGTTCGAGCGCACCAATATTCCGGAGGCGCCGTGGTATATTGTCGAGGGCAACGACAAAAAGCGCGAACGGCTGAACTGCATCGAGCATCTTCTGACCAAGATCCCATACGAAGACGTCCCCAGCGAGCGCGTGTCCCTGCCTGACCGGAATTACAATCCCGACTACGAGCGGCGGGTTCTGCCTGATGATCTGTATGTGCCCAAGATCTACTGAGCTGGGCTGACGTGGCGCGCCAGTCCTGACGCATCGCAGCGATGGAGTTAGGCGCGGGATGCGAAAGAGAAGCGATCCGCCCTGCGGGTCGCTTTGTCATGTGTGGGGGCTGGGCGGAGTGTCAGGGAACTGTCGGAAAATACGGGAAGGTAAAAAACCCGGAGCGGCAAAATGTCTTGGTCATTAGGGGGTAAGACAAGCGCCTGATGGGGGGGAGACGCTGCCAACTCCGGGTTACACCGCCGGGTGTTCCAGGTCCGACGGGACGGGCAGTGCTGGGGAAACGCGTCAGCCTGCCCGCTCGACTAAGAGTTTAGCGTAATTCGACCGAATGAACATGAGGCAAGGCTATTATTTTCGATAAAATTCCGGCTTCCGTCGTGGAAATCGAAGGGGCCTCCCCATATCTGGCTAGCCCAAAAACGACAAACCCCCGCGGCTGGGCCTCGGGGGTCGTCAAATGTATCCGAAAAAGCGGATCGAAGGGCTCAGAGGAGACCTTCGCGCTGTGCTTTCTTACGTGCCAGTTTACGGGCACGGCGAATCGCTTCAGCTTTCTCACGCGCTTTTTTCTCGGACGGCTTCTCGAAATGTTGCTTCAGCTTCATTTCGCGGAAGACGCCTTCGCGCTGCAGCTTTTTCTTCAGGGCACGAAGCGCCTGATCGACGTTGTTGTCGCGAACACTAACCTGCATGTGGTTTTCACCACCTTTCTAAGTTGAGTTGCAAGGATTTGCAGGAGGTGGCCATATAGCAAGCCTGCACTAGTTTGTCCAGTGTCCGGTCCTGAGGCGTTTGACCTGCTGTTCCGGCCGGAAATTTGCGTTATGAGATCCTAAAAACCGGAAGGCATTGAGATGACCCTAAAGCATGATACCGCCCCCGCCGCTGATGACGTGGTGAACCAGCTTTTGGATGCCGCTCTCATGCATGTGCCGTTTGACGGATGGAGTGATGCGACGTTTGCAGCTGCGGTGTCGGATGCAGGCGTTGACCGGATTGTGGCTGATGCCATCTGTCCCCGGGGCGCGGTTGATCTCGCCGTGGCCTATCACAAACGCGGCGATGCGCTGATGTTGGAGCAGCTGGCTGCCGAAGACATGACCGGCCTGCGCTTTCGCGACAAGATCGCCCGCGCGGTTCAGCTGCGGCTGGAAGTCATCGACGACAAGGAAGCGGTGCGACGGGGCACGACACTGTTTTCCCTGCCACAATATGCTGGCGATGGTGTGAAGCTGATCTGGGGAACAGTCGACGCCATCTGGACGGCGCTTGGCGATTCATCTGAGGACATAAACTGGTACACCAAGCGAGGCACGCTTTCGGCGGTGTATTCGGCGACTGTGCTGTATTGGCTGGGAGATGACAGCCTTGACCATCAGGCCACTTGGGAGTTCCTGGACCGGCGCATCGACAATGTGATGCAGTTCGAAAAGCTGAAGGCCAAGGTGCAGTCCAATCCGCTGCTGAAACCCCTGATGATTGGGCCGAACTGGTTGGCACAGCAAATTCGCGCCCCCGAAGCGCGGGATGACCTGCCCGGATCTGTCGGGCCGCGCACCTGAGTCCGGATACGAATTTACGCTGATGTGACGAAAGGGCGTCCCGCTGGGGGCGCCTTTGCTGTTTGCGCAGGCGGGGGTGGATGTTAGGCATGACGCACAGCAGGACGAGAAGGACGGACCTATGAGTGACATGATGCGGGCGATCGAAATCAGCGAGCCCGGTGGGCCGGATGTCCTGCGGGAATGTGACCGACCAATCCCGGCACCAGCGCATGGTCAGGTTGTCCTCAAGGTGGCTTATGCCGGTGTGAACCGACCTGACGCGTTGCAGCGTGCAGGCAAATACGCTCCGCCTCCCACTGCCAGTGACCTGCCCGGGCTGGAAGCGTCCGGCGTGGTGGTTGCAATCGGGCCCGGTGTGAGCGGCCTTGCGCTGGGGGATGCGGTTTGTGCCCTTTTGCCCGGTGGCGGCTATGCGGAATACGTCGCCACCCCGGCTGCACATTGTCTGCCTGTTCCTGCGGGCCTGTCGATGAAACAAGCGGCCTGCCTTCCCGAGACTTTCTTTACCGTGTGGTCCAACGTTTTTACCCGCGGTGGGCTGAAGGCCGGGGAGCGCTTTCTCGTGCATGGTGGGTCGTCCGGGATCGGCACGACCGCAATTCAGCTTGCGTCGACCCTTGGGGCGCGTGTTTTCACGACGGCAGGCTCTGACGAGAAATGCGCCGCCTGCCTGTCGCTTGGGGCAGAGAGGGCAATCAACTACCGCACCGAAGATTTCGTCGAGGTGATGAAAGGCGAGGGCGGTGCGGATCTGATTCTCGATATGGTGGGCGGGGAGTACATTCCCCGCAATATCCGCGCCTTGGCAGACGATGGGCGGATGGTTCACATCGCGTTCCTGTCCGGCCCCAAGGCCGAGTTGAACTTTGCTCAGATCATGGCACGGCGGTTGACCGTGACCGGATCCACCCTGCGTCCGCAGAGTGATCTGGCCAAGGCACGGATTGCGCAGGATCTGCGAGAGGTGGTTTGGCCCCTGATTGAGGCAGGCACGGTTGCCCCGGTGATGGATCAGACCTTTGCGCTGGCCGATGCGGCGGCAGCCCATGCACGGATGGAGGGCTCGACCCACATCGGCAAGATTGTCCTGGAGGTTGGTGGCGAGGCCTGAGCCCCGCCAACAGCAGCTAATTGTGGGTTACGCGACTGCACGCCTGTAAAGGTGCCAGGTCGCGTGACCGAGCAGCGGTATGACCACGATCATACCGGCGAACATGGGCAGGGCGCCAATCAGCAGCAGAGCCCCCACAATCACCCCCCAGGCAAGCGTTACCATCGGGTTCCTGCGGACTACCCGAAGGGAGGTCGCAACAGCGACGGGCAAACCGGTGTGCCGATCCAAAAGCAATGGAAACGACACGAGACTTACCGCCAGCGCAGCAAATGCAAAAAGCGCACCCACAGTAGAGCCGATCAGGATCATGGCCCAGCCCGGTCCTGTCATCAGAGCATCGCGGGCAAAGGCCATCAGAGAGCTCGGCGGTTCTGGCCCCAGGGTGCGGTTGTAGATGGCCGCTGCAAACATCAGCCAGAGAATGAACAGAGCCGCCAGGTAAAGGCCCAGCATGACAATTGAAAGAAATGCAGGAGAGCGCAGGACCGAGAACGCATCCATCCAGCGCGGCTTGAATCCGGCTTCGCGGCGCGCTGACATCTCATAGAACGCAACGGCAGCAACCGGACCGATCAGGGCAAAGCCCATCACCAAAGGAAAGATCAGTGGCAGAAGATCCATCGACAGGCTGAGCACGACCATCGCCAATCCGATAAGCGGATAGAGAAACACCAGCGCCATCGCATCAGAGCGGCACGCGCTGAAATCCTGCCAGCCTGCGCGCAGTGCCGCGCTGAGATCTGACATGTCCAACTGCTGAACCTTAGGTGTTTCGGTCGCCCGATCACTGCCCAAATGATCTACCGAGTTTGACATATGTGCGCCGGTTTGCCCGAGGTGTTTGGCAAGCCAGCTGATGGGATTTCCGATTGTACGTTCCATGATCCTATCCTCCCGACAACAGCGGTTTCACACCGCCTGGAGAGGCCAGATCTGTGGCGACCGAGATCGGTGCGTGAGATCAGTCTACCATAAAACCATCGCAACTGCGGTCACTTGCGTGTCACACAGGCGTGACACGTTGGTGAAGCCAGGGGTGGCCCGCCCTCAGCGGATGGGAGCAAAGACCGCGTTCTTCATCTGGCAGTCCTTTATGACATCACGGCCACAGGGCACCGGCCTGAGATCGCGCGACAGGCAAATGCGGGCTTCCTGTATGTGGCCATCCCGGCAGGTGATCGTCAGCGTATCAGGCGCGAGGGTTTCGTTTTCCTTCAGGAACGCCTGTTCGACCAAGCTGGCGGGCAGGGTGATTTCCTGCGTCAGTTTGCGAAAGATCTGCGGTCTGTTGATCTGATCATAGGCTTGTCGTGACAGCGCGAAATAGTCATTGGCTGACAGGCCTGAACAGGTGCCATGTTTCTTCCATTGATGCCAGGCGAGCCCGGATGTGCCCATGATATCAGCCATTTCCGCAGTTTGGCGGCGGCTTGGCGGGGCTTCGGGCGTGCGGCAGTAGCTGGGCCAGCCTCGGTGGAACTGCGGCCAGAGACCGTGCAGGATCCAGCCATGATCGTGGCGGGGGTCACATTGATCAGAGCCCTTTGCGTCCCCTTCAACAGCGCACCAGTTTGGGGACCAGCTGAGGGCGAGAACGTAGTAGTCGAAAACCCCCGCCCGCTCGCCTTCGGCTTGGGCCGTTGTGGCATGGGTGGCGGTGACAGCCGTGAGAAAGGCGGCCATGAGGGCCCGGATCATCCTGCGCATTCGCCTCTTTCCTTATAGAAACAACGCGACTATATAGGACTGAAGTTCCCCGACAACGGAAACCGCCCCACATCGGGGAAGCCTCTTTCAGGCGACGGGAAAGATGTATCCGGGGGTTTGAGTGTTTTAAGGAGATGAGCACATGGCAAAACCGTTGATGGCCAAGGCTACCGCCGTGTGGCTGGTGGACAATACCACGATCAGCTTCAAACAGATCGCCGATTTTGTGGGCATGCACGAGCTGGAAATCCAAGGCATTGCTGATGGTGAAGTGGCTGTTGGTGTGAAGGGCTTTGACCCGGTTGCAAACAACCAGCTGACCCAGGAAGAGATCGACAAGGCAGAGGCCAACCCGCTTCACAAACTGAAGCTGAAGTTCAACCCTGCTGCCGCAGGTGAGGAAAAACGCCGTGGCCCGCGTTACACCCCGCTGTCCAAGCGTCAGGACCGTCCTGCGTCGATCTACTGGCTGGTCAAATTCCACCCAGAACTGTCGGACGGCCAGATCTCCAAACTGGTGGGCACCACCAAGCCGACCATTCAGGCGATCCGCGAGCGGACCCACTGGAACATCGCAAACATCCAGCCGATCGATCCGGTTGCTCTGGGTCTGTGCAAACAGTCCGAACTGGATGCTGCCGTGCAAAAGGCCGCTGCCAAGAAAGCCGCTGAAGGCGGTGTCATGAGCGATGATGAACGCCGCAAGCTGGTGTCCACCGAACAGTCGCTGGAGATGGACGCAGAGCCGCGCATTCCGACCGCGATCGAGGGTCTGGAGACCTTCACTCTTGGTGGTGGCGACAAGTCGAGCACCGATGAGGAAGACACCGTTCGCGATGCGGACAGCTTCTTCAACCTGCCTGCAGGTGGTGGCGACGATGATGAGGACGACGACGCAGATCCGCGCTTCTGATTTCTGCTGCGCCTGAGCTGCAGCCGCAATTGCAAGGACCCCGATACGTGTTGCGTATCGGGGTTTTTTGTTGCCTGACGCCATCGAAAGCGCGTTGCAGTTCATCACATGGGGCGCTGACTTTGGGGCAATTGGTGGGTGGTCGAAAAAATCTGCATTATCCTGTGGATCTCTGCATTTTTATGACATTTCTGCCTTGACGCTGGACTGTGGCTGGCGTAATTCGCCCCCAACGGCGCGGTAGCTCAGTTGGTTAGAGCGAACGACTCATAATCGTTAGGTCGGGAGTTCGAGTCTCCCCCACGCCACCACTTCTCTCTTACAAAAATGACTCGACCGACTGGCTAAAATTGCCGGTTTATCACTTTGTTTTCAATCTGTTGTTCTCGCGAGCCGCGGATCAGATTTCCTTGCGGGCGCGCAGGGCGGCGCTGATGGTGCCTTCGTCGAGATAGTCCAGCTCTCCTCCGATGGGGACACCCTGCGCCAGCGATGTCAGGCGCACCTGACCCGAGAGTTGATCCGCGATGTAATGGGCCGTGGTCTGCCCATCGATGGTGGCATTCAATGCCAGAATAACCTCGGTCACGGCTTCGGCAGGCACCCGGTCCAGCAGGCGCGGAATGCGCAGATCGTCTGGCCCGACTGCATCCAGTGCAGAGAGGGTCCCGCCCAATACATGGTAGCGGCCCTTGAAGACGCCTGCACGTTCCATTGCCCAAAGGTCCGAGACGTCCTCGACCACGCAAAGCTCGCCATTGGCGCGTTCGTTGTCTTCACAGATCGGGCAGATGTCGTTGGTGCCGATGTTGCCACAGTTGAGACACTCACGGGCGGTCGCGGCCACTTCGGTGATCGAGTCGGCAAGGGGCGTAAGCAGCAGCGCGCGTTTTCGGATCAGATGCAGGACAGCCCGTCGCGCGGACCGGGGGCCAAGCCCTGGCAGCTTGGCCATCAATGCGATCAGGTTTTCGATTTCGCTGGTCGAGGTGTCGCGCATCTCAGTGGCCCTTTTTATCTATGCCATATAGGCCAGCCGCCGCCGCAAAGTGCAAGGGCGGCGCGGTGAAATGTTCAGGTTTTGTTTTATGGCTCTTCTTCCACCGGACAACAAAAAAGGCAGCCGAAGCTGCCTTTGTCTGCCGGATCGGGCTGCCCTTAGAAGGGCAGCTTGATGTCCTTGGGCAGGCCCATGCTTTCGGTCAGCTTGCCCATTTCGTCCTGCGCCTTTTCAGCCGCTTTGGCCTGTGCATCCTTGATCGCGGCGAGGATCAGGTCTTCGACCACTTCCTTGTCGTCACCATTGAAGATCGACGGATCGATATCCAGCGCCTTCAGGTCGCCCTTGGCCGAGGCGGTCGCCTTTACCAGGCCTGCGCCTGCTTCGCCGGTGACCATGACGTTGTGCAGGTCTTCCTGCATCTGCGCCATTTTGGTTTGCAGTTCCTGTGCCGATTTCATCATCTTGGCCATATCGCCAAGACCACCGAGGCCTTTGAGCATGGTATTTCTCCTAAGTGCGGGGGCGCAGGGCGCCGTAAGTCATCCCTGCACATATCGCAATTGCGAGCCCGATGAACAAGTGGGGGGAGGCCACGCAGTCCTGGATAATACCCAGGGCTCTCTTGTCATCAAAGAGCTGCTCTTGGCTGTCCACCGTGATGACAAGGGCCAATAGCCCCCACAGGAGGCCCGCAGCGGCATAGACGGCGCGCCGACGGCTGTAGAGCGCGATGGCAACGAGGAGGTAGAGGGCGACAACCGCAGGCTTGGTCGACAGATCAAGGAGGAAAACCCAGCCGCCCTGATCGCGACTGTCCCCCTCAAGGCAGGGCGATGCGCCTGCGATTGCCGACGAGGCATAGGCGCAGGCTGCGAGGGTGAGCGTTACTCTTCCTCGAAGGGATCCCATTCATCCTCGACTTCCGGCAGGGCTTCGGCCTGCACTTCAGCTGCGAGATCCTCGGCGGTGCGGATTTTGGTGATCTTGGCTTTCGGGAAGTTTTCCAAGACGGCCTGAACGATCGGGTGTTTGCTGGCTTCGGCGCGCAAGGCGTTCTCTGCCGCGTTTTCGCGTTCGGTGATGGTTTCGCCACCGCCCTCGTTGGCGAGCGAGATCACCCAGCGGGCATGGGTCCAGTTCTGCAGCTGCTGACCCAGACGGGCGGCAAGATCCTTGGGCGCGTCGTCTGTCGGTTGGATGGTGATACGACCGGGCTGATAGGACACCAGCCGCAGGTAGGTTTTCACATACTCCAGCAGCAGGCCGTCCCGTTTGACCCGGATCAGTTCCAGCACATGTTCAAAGCTGGGATAGCGCGCCAGCGCAAGGTCGGCCTGTGGTGCGAGGGCTGTGGCCTGTCCGTTGCCAGCCGACATCGTCGGCCCACCCTGAGGCCCTCCGGAGGGGGCGCCCTGCTGTGGGACATAGCCGCCGGGGCCACCGCTGGACGGGCCGCCCGCGCCCCCCATAGGGGCGTTCATGTGAGGGGCGTTCATCTGCCCGCCACCTGGATGCGGCGGGGGCGGCGTGTCTTGCAGCGTGCGCATCAGTTGTTCGGGCGTCGGCAGGTCGGCGACATGGGTCAGGCGGATCACAGCCATTTCTGCCGCCATCATTGCGTTCGGCGCGGCGGCGACTTCTTCCAGTGCTTTCAGCAGCATCTGCCACATCCGCGTCAGCACCCGCATCGGCAGTGCTTCGGCCATCTGGCTGCCACGGGCGCGTTCGTCGGGGCTGACGGTGGGGTCTTCGGCTGCGTCGGGGGTGATTTTAACGACCGACACCCAATGGGTGATTTCGGCCAGGTCGCGCAGCACCGCCAGTGGGTCTGCGCCCTCGGCATATTGTGCGCTGAGTTCCGTCAGGGCGGCGGCAGCATCGCCGCGCAGGATCATGTCCATCAGGTCCAGCACCCGGCCGCGGTCCGCGAGGCCCAGCATGGCACGGACCTGATCGGCGGTGGTCTCTCCAGCGCCGTGAGAAATGGCCTGATCCAGCAGCGAGGTCGCGTCTCGGGCAGAGCCTTCGGCGGCGCGGGTGATAAGGGCTAGAGCGTCTTCAGCAATGTCTGCGCCTTCGGCGGTGGCGATCCTGCGAAGAAGGTCGATCATCACCTCTGGCTCGATCCGCCGCAAATCGAAGCGCTGGCAGCGCGACAGCACCGTCACCGGCACCTTGCGAATTTCGGTGGTGGCAAAGATGAATTTCACATGTGCAGGCGGTTCCTCCAGCGTCTTCAACAGGGCGTTGAAGGCGGAGGTCGACAGCATGTGCACCTCGTCGATGATGTAAATCTTATAGCGGGCGGAGGCGGCGCGGTACTGAACCGAATCGATGATCTCGCGGATGTCGCCCACACCTGTTCGGCTGGCGGCGTCCATCTCCATCACATCGACATGCCGACCTTCCATGATCGCGGTGCAGTGTTCGCATTTACCGCAGGGGTCGGTGGTGGGGCCACCCTGGCCGTCTTCTCCGATGCAGTTCATGCCTTTGGCGATGATCCGGGCGGTCGTGGTTTTTCCGGTGCCGCGGATACCGGTCATGATGAAAGCCTGGGCAATGCGGTCGGCAGCAAAGGCGTTCTTCAGCGTGCGCACCATCGCGTCCTGACCGACCAGATCGGCAAAGGTCTCGGGGCGGTATTTCCGGGCCAGAACCTGATATTGGCCGGTGGCCTGACCGGTGTCGCCTGCTGTCTCGTTCATGATGCCCCGTACCAGATTCGCTGTCGCCTTGGTTGAGACTGTAACCTAGGCAAGCGGGCGCATTTCGTCCACCGCTGTTGCGGTCCGTGATACGGTCGAGAGATTCCATTAGGTCCGGCGCCGGGCTGAGGATAGACTGGCTGCTGTCGTGGATCTGGCGCCTGGTTCTATGCCGGGCTGTCATATGGAAATGCGCGGAAACGTGGGATGGGGGGCGTGACGTGGAGGACGGATCGCAACACTGCGATGAGACACAGAAGGGCGGGCCGGGGGACGGTCTGACCCTGCATGCGCTCTCTGTCGCTGACGGTATCCTGGCCCTTTGTCCCTTGCCCGGCGCTGGTGGGGACTATGAGGCGGATATGGCCCATATTCGTGAGTGGCAACCGGGGCTGGTAATTTCCATGACCACCACAGAAGAGCACGAAACGCTCGGCGCAAGAACGCTTGGCGCGGATTTGCAAGGCATGGGCTGTCGCTGGATCCATTTGCCGGTGCCGGATTTCAGCCCTCCACCGCCGGATATTCTGGCACGGTGGCCCGAGGTCAGCCATCTGGCGCGCAAGGCGCTTGTCGGCGGTGGGCGGGTGTTGGTGCACTGCCGGGGGGGATGTGGACGGTCGGGAATGGTGGTGTTGCGCCTGATGACGGAATGCGGCGAAAAGCCAGAGCTTGCCCTGGCCCGGCTGAGGCAGGTGCGCCCTTGTGCCATTGAGACCGACGCCCAGATGGCCTGGGCCTATGGCCCGCGCCGGATCCCCAGCGCGGGCAGTGACGGCTGACTGATCTGCAGTGCAAAACTCCTGTCGGCGCTCAGGCCGATGCTAAAGCAGCCTGCGCCTTTGGCTGTGACGGCAGTGAGCGGCGCGGCAGTGCCTGGGCAAGGCCGCTGGGATAGGTTTGATTGCGTTTCGGCACAAAGGGCGATGCCGCCGGATCAAAGATGGCATCGGCGAATTGATCCAGACCGCTGAGCGAGGCGTCTTCGCCAACGCCCGTGAAAATACGGATGCGGCTGTGGCTGGCGACAAATCGTGCAGAACAGCGGCTGGCACAGCGCGCGTCGCAGCGTTCAAGCAGGCAGGTGCCGGTGATTTCAAAATCATCCGTTGTCGATGGTCGGGCCTGATCCAGCGCCATCCCAAGGCGCGCAATCATGCGTTCAACAGCGGGGCAGGGGCGCCCCAAATGACGGCAGCTGCTGACAGAGTAGCTGTGTGTTGTGTCGGTCCAGTTCATTGCGCCCTCCGCGCGTTGGCGGCGCATTCGGACAGAGCTGGCAAGCCTGAGAAGGACATGCAGACCCTGCCAGGACACCCCGCCCGGTTGTGGTTTCTTACGAGATGGCAGGTCTCCTGACTTGCGGGTCGCAGCTGATCCGGGCCTTCCCGATGCCGTGGCTTGGTGCCTGCATCAGTGGCTTTGTCCGGGGTCGCTCGCCGCTTACAGTTGCGGGGGCAGTCGCGGCATTGATCTGCTTGAAATGAGCCGATCGCACCGTGTTCCCTTTTCATCCCGGCCACAATGCAGCGCGGGAACCATCACCCAATGGCTAGCGGGATGCGCGACGAGTCGTCAAGCATTGGATCCATAAATTGTGGAAAAGACTCTGGAAGGCGGCAGATGTTGTGCGCAATCAACCTCATCGGCCCGGATTTGGGATCATGCGATCCAATAGGCGTCCCCAAAGGGGCAGAGACCGGTTGATTGGGGGATAAGGTGAGAGGTTGGACATCGACCCAAGCGGGGCTCGTTGTGGCTGCTTCCTTCCGGACCTGACCAGGTTGGCGAGGCGCTCGCCCGCGCCAACCTCTCAAGGCCCGATATAGGGGGGGTGACCAGGAATGGCAAGCCTGTCTGCAATCAAACCAATGGCCGCTGCAAAACTCAGAGAGAGACAACCACTTTCAAAAACCCATCGGGGGTCAAACCGGCGACACGGTGGGTTGCGGGGTCCAGTTCATGCAGGTGGGCCCTGGCATCGGGACCAGTGAAGATTTCTACCTGGGTCTGCGGCATCTGCCTCAGGCGCCACGGGTATGGCGCATCCTCCAGCGGGTCGCGGGGAAGTCGACCTGCAACGTAGTCACAGATAGCATCGCGCACCCTGACAGAGGGCAGCGGCAGGCGTGTTGCGGTTTGCGGTACGGCGAAATTGCCACCACCGCCGATCCGGAAACTGTTCACTGTAATGGCAAAATGCTGGCTGTCGCGTACCGGTGCACCCTGCCAGCACAGGTTGCGGATACGGCTGGACTGCGGATCGCAGAGGGTCCCGTTGCTACTGAAACGCGGTGGCGCCGAGACATCGATGTCGTATTCGAGGCCGAAAATCACATCAAAGTTATGGCCTGCGCGGTCCTCATCAATGAGGGGTTGGTCGCCTTCACCTGGGCGGATTGTGTTGAAAAGCCCCGCCGACATCTCGAGCCAATCCCGCAGCTGCGCCCCGTCAACGACCACTGCGCGCAGCTCGTTGGGGAAGGGCTGAATGTCGACCACATGGCGCATGTACATCGGTCCTTCGGGGACGTCGGTGTAGTTGCTTGGCCCGGAACGGGCGCCAAACTTGCCCGGTGCACAGGCCGACAAAAGGGGGAGATTCGCAGCAACGGTGTTTTGCAGCAATGGACGCACCGCAGCGGCCTGGGCCCAGGCGGCAAGCGAAAGGGCGCGGTCCTCTGTCACGAAGGAAAAGAACGAGTGCAGCGACTGCGCGGTCCCCCCTACGGGTTGCGCCATGCGCCTGCGGGTGCGTTCATGCTGCGGGGCCAGTGCCTCGGTCAGGGTCTGTTGCTCTGGCGACTGGGGTTGGACCGTACCGTCCGGTCCACGTTTGATGATTGGCTTCAGATCCACGGAATGATCCGTGATCTGCCATCCATCCTGCGCGCTGTGCGTCAGGAAAAGGTCGATGATACCAAGGTGTGAACCATGGGCGCCGGGCATCACAACCGGTTTGGCAAATGTGTGGCGCCCGTCCGGCAAGGTCAGATGGGTGTGACCCGCGACGATTGCGTCCAGTTCCGTCAACATGCTGAGCGGCTTTAGCGCGTTTTCGGCGTCATCTTCGCCGTCATGCGGGTCAAGACCGGTGTGGGCCAATGCAATCACCAGATCGCAGCCTGCGTCGCGCAAGGATGCAGCCGTCCGTTGGGCGCTGGTGACCATCTGGTCGATTTCGACCTTGTCGCGCAGCTGATAGGCGCCCCATTTCATCGTATGTGGTGGCAGCACCGACAGCAGGCCCAGCCTGATTGGACAGGTGCCGGTTCCAAGATGCAAATCGCGGTGAATGATCGTGGTCGTGGAAAACGGCAAAGACAACTCGGGGTCGAGTGCGCGGACATTGGAGCAAATCACACTGCAGTCCATCTGGGCCACTGTCTGGCTCAGCACGTCGATGCCAAAATCGAAATCATGATTGCCCAATCCGATGGCATCATATCCCAGCAGGTCAAAGGCAAGCGGAACAGCGGCCTGAGTGGGATCGCCGATACGGGTGGGCAGTTCGGCCAGTGGCGTGCCGAACAGACTATCGCCGTTGTCGACCAGCACAGTGCTGGCACGCGTCTTTTCTGCCTCTGCACGGGCCTGATCAATCAGGCTTGCAACCCGCGACAGACCGACGGTCGGATCTGGTCGATCCGAATAATAGTCATAACTCAACAGGTTGGCATGCAGGTCCGTCGTCGCCAGAATGCGCAGACATCCAACTTCGTGGTCGTCGGTTTGCTCCGATCCTGTCATGTTGCGCTTCTTGCAAATCTCACGGTGTTTCCAGGCAATGGCGAAGGTTGCGAATTTATTAACAACTCACCGGCGCAGTTTGAAGCAACCAAACTCCGAACTGGAAAGCTGTTTTTTGCGGAGAATTAGACACAAAATGCTTCTTCCCCCTTGAGATAAGTGTGATTTGCGATTTTCAAGATTTATATGGGAAAACGGTTTTCTCCCTGACTGTGACCCTGAAGAGACAGCGTTGCAACCAATGGGGGAGTTTGTGCGGTTATTTCAAGCAGCTAGCACGTGTGCAACAGCGCCGCGCGGGGCAGAGACAGGTTAAGGACGGGTCCATGAAGAATGCAGAGCAGGTCACCTTTGGGGGTGGCAACATCGATCGCGCAGCGCAGTTGCGCGATGACCCACAGGCCTTGGCCGAGCAATGGCAGACGGCGCAGGTGTTGGTGATGTGGCGCGGCAAGCCTTTGTGCCAGCTGGCCGCGGCCGGCGATGTGCCGGGCGCGCTGGCGTGGTTGCCTGCCACGCATCCCGTCGTGAAGGGCCAAGAGACAGAGGCGGTCTTTCTTGGGCGGTGTGCCAAAGGTGTTGCGCGGTTTGCGATAGATATCAGCACATGGGAGCCAGAGGCGCAGGACACCGATAGTGTCGGTGGGTTCGTTGATCTCAGTGAGCAGCGGCATCCTGAGCTGCCGCAGGACGGCGGATTTGCAGAGCTGCGCCGCATCATGGCCCATCTGAACCGTGCCGAAGCCGAGTTTGCCGCCACAGCAAGAGCGATCTTTGGCTGGCATGAAACACATCGTTTCTGCGCGCGATGTGGCGAGAAGAGCAATATGGCCCAGGCCGGCTGGCAGCGGATTTGCCCGAGCTGTGGAGGCGCGCATTTCCCACGCACCGATCCGGTTGTGATCATGCTGATCACACATGGCGAATCGGTTCTGGTAGGGCGTTCACCCGGTTGGCCGGAGGGAATGTATTCGCTTCTTGCGGGCTTTGTGGAGCCGGGCGAGACGCTGGAAGCTGCGGTCCGGCGAGAGGTCGAGGAGGAAACCGGAGTGAAAGTCGGCGCCGTTTCCTATCTGTCCAGTCAACCCTGGCCGTTTCCAATGTCACTGATGTTTGGCTGCGCGGGCGAGGCGCTGGGACGCGATATCAAGATTGACCCGAACGAGATCGAAGACGCCCTGTGGGTCAGTCGGCAGGACATGATGACGGTTTTTGCGGGAGACCACCCCACGATCCGCCAGCCGCGCAAAGGCGCAATTGCACATTTTCTATTGCAGAACTGGCTTGCGGATACGTTGGATTGAGACGAATAGTAGATTTCAGATCTATCTTCCGAGACATGGCGTAAAGGCAGAGACCGTATGGAGTTTTCCGGCAAAGAGGACATTGATGCCCCGATTGCGGAGGTGTTTCACGCGCTGTGTGACTTTGAGAATATGGAGCGCCAGGCCCTGCGTCGCGGTGCCGAGGTTCAGCGCATGGGCGATGCTGCGCATCCCGAGAACGGATTGGCGTGGGACGTGGCATTTCAGTTCCGTGGCAAGGACCGCAAGCTGAACGTCGCGCTGACCACCTACGAGCCGGTCACCATGATGGCTGTGACAGGAACGGGCAGTGGGGTTGATGGCAATCTGGAGGTGGAACTTCTCGCTCTTTCGCCACAACGAACCCGGATGGTGGTGAAACTGGCGCTGTCGCCCAAGACGCTGTCGGGCCGGTTGATGGTTCAGTCGCTGAAACTGGCCAAGACCCGGCTTGTGCGGGGATTTGAACGCCGTGTGAGCGAATTTGCCCGCCAGACCGAGGCGAGGTTGAGCGGCACCGTCTGAAGTGTTCTGCGGTACGTTGACGTGCCAAGATAAAAGAAAGCCGCGTCAGCGAATACTGGCGCGGCTTTTTGTTGGTCGGCAGCAACAGAGAATCAGAGGCGGTCGCGATTTGCAGGGTAAACGCCGAGAATCTCGATATTTGTTGTGAAATAGGCCAGCTCGTCCATGGCGAGGCGCACATTTGGGTCATCCGGGTGGCCATCGATGTCTGCATAGAACTGCGTCGCGGTGAATGAGCCGCCGACCATGTAACTTTCGAGTTTCGTCATGTTGACGCCGTTCGTCGCAAATCCGCCCATCGCCTTGTAAAGCGCAGCGGGGATGTTGCGGACCTCGAAAACAAAACTGGTAATCATACCATGCTCGCCCCGGCGGCTGTGGTCCGGCGTGCGCGACATGGTGAGGAACCGGGTGGTGTTGTCGCCCTGATCTTCGATGTGGCGGGCCAGAACATCCAGCCCATAGATCTCTCCCGCCAGCTCGCTTGCCAGGGCTGCGTGGGTCTTGTCTTTGGCTTCTGCAACGTCGCGTGCGGCGCGGGCATTGTCTGGGCTGACACGGCCGCGGATGTTGTTTTCATTGAGAAAACGGGCGCACTGCGGCAGCAGAACAAGGTGGGAATGCGCATCGGTGATGTCTTCCAGCTTGGCGCCGGGCACGCCGAGGACATTGATGTGAACCCTCACGAATGTCTCGTCGATGATGTGCAGCCCGCTATGGGGTAGAAGCCGGTGAATGTCGGCGACCCGCCCGTAGGTGGAGTTTTCGACAGGCAACATGGCAAGCTCTGCTTCACCGCTGCGGACCGCATTGATTGCGTCCTCAAAGTTGCGGCACGGCAGCACGTCCATATCTGGCCGTTCGTTACGACAGGCCTCGTGACTGTAGGAGCCAAGCTCCCCCTGAATGGCAATTCTCTGGGTCATAACTGCGGCATCCGTGCAAAACTTCAAAAAACGGGCGTTTCGTCGCGCTGTCTATACCTTGCCACTTGAGAGGGGAAGCCTTAGACAACCCCTCAGACAGCTGAAATGGACTCGCGATCATGTTTGACACGATGACCCTTACCAAAGCGACCGCAGGTCTTTGCGGCGCGTTCCTCGTGTTCCTTCTGGGCAAATGGGCCGCAGAGGAACTGTATCACACCGAAGCACATGGTGAAGCTTCCTATGTGATTGAAGTGGAAGAGGCAGGTGCAGAAGAAGTTGCCGAAGTTGTAGACTTTGGTGAACTGATGGCCTCTGCAGACGTTGGCAAAGGTGCCAAGGTCTTCAAGAAATGCTCTGCTTGCCACAAACTTGAAGCAGGCGCGAATGCGACCGGCCCTTACCTTTATGGTGTTGTGGGTCGTGAATTTGCCGCCGCAGATGGCTTTGGCTACTCTGGCGCCCTGTCCGGCATGTCCGGCACTTGGACCGCAGAGGAACTGGACGCCTTCCTGACCAAGCCGTCTTCGTACGTGCCTGGCACCACCATGAGCTTTAGCGGCCTGAAGAAACAAAGCGATCGTGTGAACCTGATCGCCTATCTGGACAGCCTCGACAACTGATCCGGCAGGCTCTGACAATTTCGAAAGGCCGCGCTTTGAGCGCGGTCTTTTTTTGTCTGCAGTGCTCTGACAGGGTGCAGAGCAGCGGATCGGCGGGTTCACGCCTTGACACACGGGAAATTCAGCCAATCTGAACTTGAATGTTCCCGGTGCAGCCGCTTAGCTTTGCACCAAGTGTTCCTGACAGTGAACGCCGCACCAAGGAGGTTCTTGCAGATGAAAACGCCCCTCACCGCTCGCCGTGCCGTTTCGGCCAGAGTTATTGATCCGCAACCGTTTTTCCGCAGCATCGCAGCCAGCTTTCTGGCGTTGATTGTGATGTGTCTGCTGGCCACGATTGCCCGGGCAGAGGGGGAGATCATCAAGAGCCACGGCTTCGCTGAATTCGGCGAGCTGAAGTATCCGGCAGGTTTTGCGCATTTCGATTATGTAAATCCGGAAGCGCCCAAGGGGGGCGAATTGTCCCTATCCGCGGTCGGGACGTTCGACAGCATGAACCCCTACACCCGCAAGGGGCGCGGCGGCGCGATGTCGGCGGACCATTTCGAATCTCTCTTGGTCGAATCCTATGACGAGCCGGGCAGCTATTATGGTTTGTTGGCAGAGAGCCTAGAGTACCCGGAAACGCAGGATTGGGTGGTTTTTAACCTCCGCCCCGAAGCGCGGTTCTCTGATGGGAGCCCACTGACGGCTGAAGATGTGGTGTTTTCACACAATCTGCTGCTGGAACAGGGCCTGAAATCCTACGCCGAGGCGGTCAAGAAACGCATTCCCAAGGCCGAGGTCCTGGGGCCGCATCGGGTGAAATTCTACTTCTCTCCTGATTTTCCCCGTCGCGCCATGATCACTCAGGTTGGCGGCACGTCTGTCTTTTCCAAAGCGTGGTTTGATGCGGACCCGGAAAACCGGCGTCTGGATGAGCCGCGGCTTGATCCGGGCATCGGATCTGGTCCCTATGTTCTGGAATCTCTCGATGTGAACCAGCGCATCACATACAAGCGCAACCCGGACTATTGGGGCAAAGACGTGAATGTGAACGTAGGGCGCCACAACTACGATCGGATCAGGATCGAGTATTTCGGCGATGCGGTCGCTGCGATGGAAGGGTTCAAAGCAGGCGTCTACACGATGCGCCCCGAGAACAGCTCCAAAAGCTGGGCAACTGCGTATGAATTCGATGCTGTGGCCGATGGGCATGTGGTCAGGGGCGAATTTGCCGACGGTAATGTCCCTGCAGCCAGTGGTTTTGTGATGAACCTGTTGCGCCCGAAGTTCCAAGATCCGCGCGTGCGCGAAGCGATGCAGCTGGCCTATAACTTCGATTGGACGAACGAGAGCCTGCAGTACGGCCTGTTCCGTCAGCGCCACTCCTTCTGGCAGGATAGCGCGCTGGAAGCCAAGGGCGTGCCGCAAGGGGCCGAGCTGGAGGTGCTGACCGGGCTGGGGGACATGATCGATCCCGCGCTCCTTAGCAGTGAACCGGTGATGGCGCATAGTTCAAAGGCTGACCGCCCCGGTGATCGCCGCAATTTGCGCCGTGCAATGAAGTTGCTGGATGACGCGGGCTGGAGCGTTGGTGACGATGGTTTGCGCAGAAACGCTGATGGTGAGCTGCTGAAAGTCGAGTTCTTGCTGGATTCCCCGACCATCGAACGGATCGTGCAGCCCTATGTGGCAAACCTGCGCCAGATGGGGGTCGAAGCCATTGCGAGCCGGGTGGACTATGCTCAGTACACCAGCCGCCGGCGTGAAAAAGACTTTGACATGATCACCTTCGCTTACCCGAAGTATCTGGAACCTTCGACCGGGCTCTATCAGCAGTTCGGGTCAGAGGCGCATGAATATTCCGTTTTCAATCCTGCGGGGCTTGCAGATCCCGCGGTGGATAAACTGATTGCGGCAATCGTCGAAGCAACTGATCAGGAGACCCTGCAAAGCAATGTTCGGGCGCTGGATCGCGTGCTGCGGGCCAAGCGTTTCATGGTGCCGACATGGTATCTGGACGTGAGCTGGGTGGCGTATTGGGATTTCTACGAGCATCCGGAAAACCTGCCCCCCTTTGATCTGGGCCTTCGGGATATCTGGTGGGTCAATGCCGATAAGGAAGCGGCATTGAAATCCTCTGGTGCATTGCGGTAAGCGCCTGACATGGCAGCTTATATCCTTCGACGTCTCTTGCTGGTGATCCCGACACTGTTCGGGATCCTGGTGATCAATTTTGCTTTGGTGCAGTTCGTGCCCGGTGGGCCTGTGGAACAGATGATCGCCCAGCTGGAAGGCGGCGGTGATGTGTTCGAAGGCTTTGCCGGCGGCGGAGGCGACGCCGGAGGAGAGGCGATTGCGGCAAACGACAATTATGCGGGTCGGCAAGGTCTGCCACCTGAACTGATCGCTGAGCTGGAAGAGCAATTCGGTCTGGATAAGCCACCGGTCGAACGCTTTCTGATCATGCTTGGCAACTACGCGCAGTTTGATTTTGGCGAGAGCTATTTCCGCAAGATCGACGTGCTTGATCTGGTTCTGGAAAAGATGCCGGTGTCGATTTCTCTGGGTCTTTGGTCAACGCTGATTGCCTATCTCGTGTCGATCCCGCTGGGCATCCGCAAGGCGTTGCGCGATGGGTCGCGCTTTGACACCTGGACCAGTGGCATCATCATCGCAGCCTACGCCATTCCGGGATTTTTGTTCGCGATCTTGCTGCTGGTGTTGTTCGCGGGTGGTTCGTACTGGCAGATCTTCCCGCTGCGGGGGCTGACCTCTGACAACTGGGAAAACCTCAGCCTGTTTGGCAAGATTGCAGACTATTTCTGGCATATCACACTGCCCGTTGTGGCCTCGACCATCTCGGCCTTTGCCACATTGACGCTTCTCACGAAGAACTCGTTCCTGGACGAGATCAAAAAGCAATATGTCATGACGGCCCGCGCCAAGGGCCTGAGCGAGCGGCGGGTCCTTTACGGCCATGTTTTTCGCAACGCCATGCTGATTGTGATTGCGGGATTCCCGGCTGTCTTTATCGGCGTGTTCTTTTCGGGCAGCTTGATCATCGAGACGATCTTTTCGCTCGACGGTCTGGGGCGCCTTGGCTTTGAAGCGGCAGTGGCGCGGGATTATCCTGTGATCTTTGGCACGCTGTTCATCTTTGGTTTGATGAGCCTCGTTGTCGGTATCATTTCCGACATCATGTATGTGATCGTCGATCCGCGGATCGATTTTGAAAAGAGAGAGGGCTGACAGATGGCTTTGTCTCCGCTCAACCAGCGCCGTTGGAATAACTTCCGCCGCAACAAACGGGCCTTTTGGTCGTTGTGGATCTTCTCCGTGCTGTTCGGGATCTCGCTGTTTGCCGAGTTCATCGCCAACGACAAGCCGATCCTTGTGAACTATCGCGGGGAGTATTTCACCCCGATTTTCAACTTTTACCCGGAAACCACCTTTGGTGGAGACTTCCAGACCGAGGCCGCCTACCGCGACCCGGAGGTTCAGTGCCTCATCGCCTCTGGCGGGGTGGAGGACTGTTTTGATGATCCTGAAGGCATCCTGGAAGAGATAGAGGCTGGTACATATGCGGGTGACGGGTTTGACGAGGGCTGGGCGATTTGGCCAGTCATTCCCTACAGCTACAACACCACCGTCGACCGGCCAGGTGCTGCCCCTTTGCCACCGAACGGACAGAACCTGTTGGGCACGGATGACACCAAGCGGGATGTCTTGGCACGGGTGATCCACGGTTTCCGCCTGTCCATCCTGTTCACGTTGATGGTGACAGGTGCTGCAACGCTGGTTGGCATTGCTGCGGGCGCGGTTCAGGGATTTTTCGGAGGTTGGCTGGATCTGGTGTTCCAGCGCGTGATCGAAATCTGGGGCTCTATCCCGCAGCTTTACGTCATCATCATCATGTTTGCGATACTGGGGCGCAGTTTCTGGCTGCTTGTGATCCTTATGATCCTGTTCAGCTGGACCGCCTTGGTGAGCGTCGTGCGGGCTGAGTTCCTGCGGGCGCGCAATCTGGAATACGTCCGCGCGGCCAAGGCGCTTGGGGTTGGGAACATGACCATCATGTTCCGCCATATGCTGCCCAATGCGATGGTGGCGACGCTGACCTTTCTGCCGTTCATCGTCACAGGAACGATCGGCACCTTGGCTGGGCTGGATTTCCTCGGCTTTGGCCTGCCGTCATCAGCGCCCTCTCTGGGAGAGCTGACGCTGCAGGCAAAACAAAACCTGGAGGCGCCCTGGCTCGCTTTCACCGCGTTTTTCACCTTTGCGATCATGCTGTCCCTGCTGGTCTTCATCTTTGAAGGTGTGCGCGATGCCTTTGATCCGAGAAAGACATTCTCATGAACACTGACACCTCTCAGCTCCTGAATGTCCGCGATCTGCGGGTTTCCTTCCGTCAGGACGGCAAGGTGACAGAGGCGGTGCGCGGTGTGTCCTTCTCTGTTGGACGCGGTGAAACCGTGGCTCTTGTCGGCGAAAGCGGTTCGGGCAAGTCGGTCACTGCCCTCTCGACGGTTTCCCTTTTGGGTGACAGCGCGTCAGTCAGCGGCTCTGTAACGTATGATGGGCAGGAAATGGTCGGCGCCTCCGAACGTCACCTGCGGCAGGTGCGGGGCAACGATATCAGCTTTATCTTTCAAGAGCCGATGACCTCTCTCAACCCGCTGCACACCATCGAAAAACAGCTGGCGGAATCTCTGGCGTTGCATCAGGGCCTCGACGGCAAAGCGGCGCGTGTACGGATCGTTGACCTCCTGAACCGGGTAGGGATCCGCGATTCGGAAAACCGGCTGGGGGCGTATCCCCATCAGCTTTCGGGGGGACAACGTCAGCGGGTGATGATCGCAATGGCGCTGGCTAACAAGCCCGATATCCTGATCGCGGATGAGCCAACGACAGCTTTGGATGTGACGATCCAGCAGCAGATCCTCGAATTGCTGGCGGATCTCAAGAAAAGCGAAGGCATGGGGCTGTTGTTCATCACCCATGACCTCAGCATCGTGCGCCGGATCGCAGACCGGGTCTGTGTGATGAAGGGGGGCGAGATTGTCGAGGAGGGGCCAACAGCGGAGCTGTTTGCCAACCCACAGCATCCCTATACGCAGAAACTTCTGGATGCAGAGCCAACGGGCCAGCCCGCCCCCGTGCCTGACGGTGCCGAGGAACTAATCCGGACCGAAGATCTAAAGGTCTGGTTCCCGATCCAACGGGGCCTGCTGAAGCGCACTGTCGGCCATGTCAAAGCGGTCAACCCGACCTCAATCTCTGTGCGCGCAGGCGAGACATTGGGCATTGTCGGCGAAAGCGGCAGTGGCAAGACCACTCTGGCGCTGGCGATCATGCGATTGATTGCCTCTGAGGGGCGTGTCGAGTTTCAGGGCCAGGATCTGCGGCAGTGGTCCACCCGGGATTTGCGCCGCTTGCGCGCGGACATGCAGATCGTGTTTCAGGATCCCTTTGGGGCGCTCAGCCCGCGGATGACCTGTGCTCAGATCATTGCCGAGGGGCTGGCGATCCACAATGTCGACCAGGACCGCGATCCCCGCGAACTGGTGGCGGAGGTCATGAGCGAGGTGGGGCTGGATCCGGCGTTCATGGACCGTTACCCGCACGAGTTTTCCGGCGGCCAGCGTCAACGGATCGCCATTGCGCGTGCGATGGTTCTGCGCCCCAAACTGGTTGTGCTGGACGAGCCGACGTCGGCCCTCGACATGACGGTTCAGGTGCAGATCGTTGACCTTTTGCGAGACCTGCAGGCCCGCTATGGGCTGGCATATCTGTTCATTTCGCACGATCTGAACGTGGTGCGGGCGATGTCGCACAAGATGATCGTGATGAAACAGGGCGATGTGGTCGAAGCCGGTACGGCAGAACATCTGTTCTCCAACGCCAGCGACCCCTATACGCAGCAACTGCTGGCAGCGGTCGGCTGACGTCAGATTGCCGGTAGCGCGTAGCGGTCCAACCGGCTTGCAATCATGCGGGCAAAGGGGCGGGCCTCGGGTTTGATTGCGATGCCGTGCTCGTCTCGCTGTAGCATTTCCGACAGCCCGGTTGCGATCTGATCCAGGTACAGGTCCAGCACCGCAACCGGCATGTCCAGATCCCGCGCAAGCGACGTGCCCGACAAATGCAGGTCGCACAGCAGCCGCTCGATCATCTCGCCTCGCAGCTTGTCGTCGTTCTTGAAGACGTGACCGCGGGTTGTGGCGTGATGACCACCTGCAATCGCCTGTTCGTACCCTGAGGTGCTGATTTCGTTCTGACAGTAGCCTTGCGGGAACCGGGATACAGCCGAGGCGCCAAGCCCGATCAGCACATCGTTGGGATCATCGGAGTAGCCGCGGAAATCCCGGCGGAGCCTCCCAAGCCGGTTGGCAATCGCCAATCTGTCATCAGGGCGGCTGAAATGATCCATTCCGATAGGCTGGTAGCCATCCCACTGAAGTAGCCGCTCGGCCGTTTCAAACAGGCGCAGGCGGTCCGGAGGCGGCGGCAGGGCTTCGGAGGGGATCATGCTCTGGCGTCGTGCGAGCGCCGGGACGTGGGAGTAGTTGCAGACTGAAAATCGATCTGGCGACAAAGACAGCAACATCTGCAAAGTGTCGGTCAGTCGCGGACCGGTCTGATGTGGCAGGCCATAGAGCACGTCAAATGTCAGCTGGCCGATGTGGTGCGCGCGCAGATCTTCGACAACGGCTGACACCCTGTCAAAGCTGAGCGTCCGTCCAATCGCGGCCTGGACTTCGGGATCAAAGTCCTGAATGCCCATGCTGACACTGTTGACCCCGGCAGCCTGCAAGGCCGCGACCCGGTCAAGATCGACATCGTTCGGATCCACTTCAACCGCGAATTCGTAATCCGACGCCAAAGGTATGGCAGAGGTCAGGGTTGCGCAGAGGTCCGCAAACACATCCGCAGGGAGAATCGTTGGTGTTCCGCCGCCGAAATGCAGCCGGGATACAGTTGTGCCGGGCGGAAGGGATTGTAATACAAGTGAAATTTCCCGTTTCAAAGCCTCGACATACGACCGGATCGGGCCATCGCTCTGGCTGCTTTGCGTGCGGTAAGCGCAGAACCAGCAGAGTTTGCGACAGAATGGCACATGCAGGTAGATGGAGATGGAGCTATTCGCAGGAATGGAGCTAAGCCATTGACGTTTAAGCCCAGAATTGACCTCTGGGCTGAAGTGTGACACCGACGGATAGCTTGAATAACGCGGGGTCTTTGCGTCGAATAATGCGCGCGTCGCCAATTGTGATTTTTGCTCCATCCGGCTAACCTAGTTTCTGATCCCGGCTCCTAGCCTTGACCCAGATCAAATCGGACCAGACATGAACGTTCCAACCATCCAAACCTTTGATTGCGGTGATTGCCCCATCCGCCACCGGGCTGTCTGTGCCCGCTGTGATTCCGACGAGCTGGAGGCGCTGGACGCGATCAAATACTACCGGACCTATGATGCCGGTCAGTCGATTACATGGTCTGGCGACCGGATGGATTTTGTAGGCTCGGTCGTGTCCGGGATTGCGACCCTGACCCAGACGATGGAGGACGGGCGCACCCAGATGGTGGGTCTCTTGCTGCCCAGCGATTTTGTGGGGCGGCCGGGGCGGGACACTGCGGCCTACAACGTCGTTGCGACCTCAACCGTGGTGATGTGCTGTTTCCGCCGCAAACCTTTTGAAGATCTGATGTCGCGCACGCCCCATATCGCTCATCGTCTGCTGGAGATGACGCTGGATGAACTGGACGCCGCCCGCGAGTGGATGTTGGTTCTGGGGCGCAAGACTGCGCGGGAGAAAATCGCGAGCCTGTTGTCCATTCTGGCGCGACGGGACGCATCGCTGCGACCCGAAAAGGACAGCAACCGCCGGGTTTTTGACCTGCCGCTGACACGCGAAGCGATGGCGGATTATCTCGGCCTGACGCTGGAGACCGTGAGCCGCCAGGTTTCCGCCCTGCGAAAGGACGGCGTGATTGAGCTGGAAGGCAAACGCCATGTGACCGTCCCTGACATGGGGCGCCTGATGGAAGAGGCCGGTGATGACAGCGACGGGGGCGGCTTCCTCTGAGGTTGTTCAAACGAAAAGGGGCCAATCGGCCCCTTTGTTGTTTCTGCCAGCTTACCTGCGCTTAATGCGCCATCAGAACCGGCACCTTTGCCTTTTCGAGCATATTCCGTGTCGCGCCACCAAGGATCGCCTCGCGGAAGCGAGAGTGGCCATAGGCCCCCATCACGATCAGGTCTGCAGCGGTATCCACCGCATGCCGGTTCAGCACATCGGACACCCGAGTCATTGATTTGCTCAGCACGTCGATTTCGCATTTCACCCCGTGGCGCGACAGCATCTGGCAAAGCAACCCGCCAGGATCAGAGCGCTCCGGCCCGTGCTGAGGCGGATCAATCACCACGACACGGACAAGGTCAGCGGCCTGCAACATCGGCAGGGCCTTGCGGATGGCAGTCATCGCCTCGATGCTTTCGTTCCAGGCAACCAGAACGGTTTTGGGACGCTCCGGCAGGGTGACGTCATCAGGCACCACAAGAACCGGCGCGCGACCTTCAAACAGGGCGCTTTCGACAATTGCCTCGGCCTCGGCCGGGCGGTCCTTGCCATAGGGTTGGCTTAGCACCACCAGATCGGAAAATCGGGCCAAGCGGGCGACATGGCGCCCGAGATCCGCGATCTGGGCAACACCGGTTTCCACGTTGAAAGCGACGCCAGATTGACCAAGACGTTTGGTCACGGTTTTTTCAATTTCTCCGACCTCTTCCTTGGCCCGGGCAAGGGTCTCTTGCAGCACCATGGCGTTTGCACCGGCGTAGTAATATCCGGTCTGGGTGCGGTCGACACCAAGGCAGAGCGCATCTGCATGGCCGTCCACCTGACGGGTAAGGGAGATGGTCTGTTCCAGCTGGGTCGCCGTATTGGCGGGGGTGGTCAGGACGGTGAGTATGGTTTTGTAGGACATGTCAGCCTCGCAAGTCTCAAGGGCGGCGGCGAAGTTTGGTTTTTTCGCGCTTTCGCTGCATCATGGAACTGCATGTCACATTCCGCCTTTACGCGTCTTGATGCAGATCAAGGCATGCATGGGCGCATTTTTGCATTCAAAGCACATAAAAAGTTGGTCCGGCACGCCCCAGAGAATCGTGGTGGACAAGGAAAGGGACGCAAGATGTCTAATTATATCAAGCTAATAGCGCTTGGTCTGATCACGCTTTTCGCGATGATCGCGACCAATTACGCGCGGGATTTGGCCTACCAGGTGCATGCGATTATCGTAATGCTCGTTGCTGGTGGGCTTTTTCTCTACACTCTCCGCCATACTGATGAACCTGTTGCTGCGACCGGATCGTTGCAGAGGGAGTATTTCGACAGTGTGGTCCGCTACGGTGTGATCGCCACCGCCTTCTGGGGCGTTGTCGGCTTTCTCGTCGGTGTCTACATCGCCTTTCAGCTGGCCTTTCCGGTCCTGAATTTCGATTGGGCCCAAGGCTTTGCCAATTTTGGACGTCTGCGCCCGCTGCATACTTCTGCAGTGATTTTTGCATTTGGTGGCAACGCGCTGCTGGCAACTTCATTTTACGTGGTCCAGCGGACTTCGGCAGCCCGCCTCTGGGGCGGCAATCTGGCGTGGTTTGTGTTTTGGGGCTATCAGCTGTTCATCGTTCTGGCGGCGACCGGTTATCTTCTGGGCGGTACCCAGTCCAAGGAATATGCAGAACCCGAGTGGTATGTTGACCTGTGGCTGACCGTTGTGTGGGTTGCCTATCTGGCCGTGTTCCTGGGCACCGTCATCAAACGCAAGGAGCCGCACATCTACGTGGCAAACTGGTTCTACCTTGCGTTTATCGTCACTGTCGCCATGCTGCATGTGGTGAACAACCTGACCATTCCGGTTTCGATCTGGGGTTCCAAATCCGTGATCGTCTGGGCTGGCGTTCAGGATGCGATGGTTCAGTGGTGGTACGGCCACAATGCGGTGGGCTTCTTCCTGACCGCGGGTTTCCTGGGCATGATGTACTACTTCGTGCCGAAGCAGGCCGAACGTCCGGTTTTCTCGTACAAGCTGTCGATCATCCACTTCTGGGCGCTGATCTTCCTGTACATCTGGGCGGGTCCGCACCACCTGCACTACACCGCGCTGCCGGATTGGGCTTCGACCCTTGGCATGGTGTTCTCGATTGTTCTGTGGATGCCCAGCTGGGGTGGCATGATCAACGGCCTGATGACCCTCTCTGGCGCCTGGGACAAGCTGCGCACTGACCCGGTCATCCGGATGATGGTGATCTCGATCGGCTTTTACGGCATGTCCACCTTTGAAGGCCCGATGATGTCGATCCGCGCCGTGAACTCGCTGTCGCACTACACCGACTGGACCATCGGTCACGTTCACTCTGGTGCGCTTGGCTGGAACGGCATGATCACCTTTGGTGCGCTGTACTTCCTGGTGCCGGTTCTGTGGAAACGTGAGCGTCTCTACAGCCTCAGCCTGGTGTCCTGGCACTTCTGGCTCGCCACTATCGGTATCATTCTTTACGCGGCATCCATGTGGGTGACCGGCATCATGGAAGGCCTGATGTGGCGTGAAGTCGATGCCAACGGGTTCCTCGTGAACTCCTTTGCAGACACCGTGGCAGCCAAGTTCCCGATGTATGTGGTTCGCGCTCTTGGTGGGGTCATGTTCCTCGCTGGTGCCCTGATCATGTGCTACAACCTTTGGATGACCGTACGACGGGCACCGGCCAAAGAGGCCAGCCTGACCGTCGCGGTTCCGGCTGAATAAGGAGGGCCGGACAATGGCAATTCTCGATAAACACAAAATCCTCGAGACCAACGCGACCCTCCTGTTGGTGTGCAGCTTCCTGGTTGTCACCATCGGTGGTCTGGTCCAGATCGCACCGCTGTTCTGGCTGGAAAACACCATCGAAGAGGTGGAGGGCATGCGTCCTTACACCCCGCTGGAACTGGCAGGTCGCGATATCTACATCCGTGAAGGCTGCTATGTCTGCCACAGCCAGATGATCCGCCCGATGCGCGATGAAGTCGAACGCTACGGTCCCTACTCTCTGGCGGCGGAGTCGATGTATGACCATCCGTTCCAGTGGGGCTCCAAGCGGACCGGGCCGGATCTGGCTCGCGTGGGCGGCCGCTATTCGGATGAATGGCACGTCGACCACCTGCGCGATCCGCAGTCGGTTGTCCCTGAATCGGTGATGCCCAAATATGGCTTCCTTGAGGACAAGATGATCGACGGCAAATACATCGGTGATGTCATGGCCGCCAACGCCTTTGTTGGTGTGCCCTACACCGACGCGATGATCGAAAGCGCGCAGATGGACTTCCGTGTTCAGGCGGATCCGGATGCAGACTATGACGGCCTGCTGGAACGCTATGGTGAGGGGATCAACGTGCGCAACTTCGATGGCCAGCCCGGTGTTTCCGAGGCGGACGCGCTGATCGCATACCTGCAAATGCTGGGGACTTTGGTTGATTTCTCGACCTTTACCCCGGTCGCTAACCGCTGATTGGAGGCAGAGATGGATATCTATTCGCTGCTAAGACAATTCGCGGACAGCTGGATGCTGCTGTTCCTGTTTATGTTCTTCATGGGCATCGTGGTCTGGGCGTTCCGCCCAGGTTCAACCAAGGTCTACAAGGACACCGCCAACATCCCGTTCCGGCATGAAGACAAACCCGCCCCAGAAATGGGTAAAGCCGAGGAGGCGCGGTCATGAGCAAAAAAGTGAAGAAGTTCGACGACGATCCGAACACAACCGGCCACAGCTGGGACGGTATCGAAGAATTCGACAATCCAATGCCGCGCTGGTGGTTGTGGACATTCTACGCCACCATCATCTGGGGCATCGGCTATACCATCGCCTATCCCGCTTGGCCTGGCATCCAGGCAGCGACTGCAGGCGTGCTTGGCTGGAATTCCCGCGCCCTGGTGGCTGAGGAAATCGCAGCCGTCGAAGAGGCCAACGCGCCGATCAACGCCCGCCTGGTGGAAACCGAGCTGACCGAGATCGCCGCTGACGCGGATCTGAACGGCTATGCCGTCTCGTCCGGTGCTGCGGTTTTCAAGACCTGGTGTGCCCAGTGTCACGGTGCTGGCGCTGCGGGTGCCAAGGGCTATCCGAACCTTCTGGATGACGATTGGCTTTGGGGTGGCACGATGGAGGACATCCACGTGACCGTCACCCACGGTATCCGCAACGAAGAGAGCGACGAAGCGCGCTACTCCGAGATGCCTGCCTTTGGCCGGGACGAGCTGTTGGAAAAGGAAGAGATCGATCAGGTCGTGAATTTTGTCATGTCCCTGTCGGGTGAACCGCAGGACGCATCCAAAGTGGACGCAGGCGCGGTGATCTTTGCCGACAACTGTGCATCCTGTCACATGGAAGACGGCACTGGTGACCGCTTCCAGGGGGCACCAAACCTTGCGGATGCGATTTGGCTCTATGGTGGTGACTACGACACCCTGACCGAGACGATCTACAATTCCCGCTATGGCGTGATGCCCCCGTGGAACACCCGCCTGAGCGAGGCCCAGATCCGAGCGGTTTCTGCCTATGTGCACCAGCTGGGTGGTGGTGAATAACCCACCGTTGCCTGAAACAATCGAAAGCCCCGCCAATCGCGCGGGGCTTTTTCTTTGGTCAATTTGCATGCTCTTGATTTGCATCAAAGCGGCCGTGGCAGCGCCGTCTTAAACATAACGGTGAGAGTTGCACCCGCCTGAGGGCCTGACCCCAAGGCATGGGTGTTCCCATCCCGCCGCCGCGTGTTTGGCAGGTGGGGCAGCGTCGGCTTTTCGATCTGTTCGCGCGTTTCCTGGAAAGCCGACGCTCATTTTTCCGCCGCCGCTGCTGACCCCGCGCAGGCGGTTTTTCCGTGTCAAGATATGGCTTTGCATGACCCCTGTGCGCAAACGGGGTTTTGCCCTATGCTGCAGCTCATGCAGGTGGTCACAAATGCGCGAGTGTCGGGCCTGCGCTCTGGTGTCACATTGCGGCAGGGCGCCGCGCGACAATTGGGGTGCGGGATTTTAGGTCATTGCTTTAAAAGGGAAATTTCAGAATTTCCTGTCGTGGACACAATGCCACGCCCCGTTGACCACGCCCGCGCAACGCGAAAGATGCGTTCTGCATATGCGTTTGATCCACGTCAAGGTTAGCGCCTGACGCATCTGGGACAACCGCACCCATAACGCAAGATTTGGAGTGAGTCCGTGAGCGATTCCGATCCCGCCCCCAGCCTGTACGCCCCGAGAGAGCCGATTTTCCCACGCCGTGTCTCGGGCGCGTTTCGTAATCTGAAATGGTACATCATGGCCGTGACGCTGGGGATCTACTATCTCACGCCCTGGATCCGTTGGGACCGTGGACCGGCTCTGCCGGATCAGGCGGTGCTGCTCGATCTTGCCAACCGTCGGTTCTATTTCTTCTGGATCGAGATCTGGCCACATGAATTCTATTTCGTTGCCGGGCTCTTGATCATGGCAGGCTTGGGCTTGTTCCTTTTCACCTCGGCTTTGGGTCGGGTGTGGTGTGGCTACGCCTGCCCGCAGACTGTCTGGACCGATCTCTTCATCCTGGTGGAACGCTGGATCGAAGGCGACCGGAACGCGCGTCTGCGTCTGCACCGACAAAAGAAACTCGACTTCCGCAAGGCACGGCTGCGGGTCACCAAATGGGTGGTCTGGCTGTTGATCGGCTTGGCAACAGGCGGTGCCTGGGTGTTCTATTTTGCCGATGCGCCGACGCTCTTGCGGGATCTCGTGACCGGCAATGCCCATCCGGTTGCCTATACCACGATGGCGATCCTGACCGGGACGACCTTCTTCTTTGGTGGTTTTGCCCGCGAGCAGATCTGTATCTACGCGTGCCCCTGGCCGCGCATTCAGGCCGCGATGATGGACGAGGACACGCTGACCGTAGGCTATCGGGAATGGCGTGGCGAACCGCGGGGCAAAGCCCGCAAAACCGATGAGCCCGGCACACAGCACGGTGATTGCATCGACTGTATGGCCTGCGTGAACGTCTGCCCGATGGGCATCGACATCCGCGATGGTCAGCAGATGGAGTGTATCACCTGTGCGCTGTGTATTGATGCCTGCGACGACATCATGGACAAGATCGGCAAGCCGCGTGGCCTGATCGATTACATGGCGCTGAGCGACGAGGCCAACGAACGGGCAGGCCAGCCTCCCAAGAGTGTGTGGAAACACATCCTGCGTCCGCGCACCATCATGTATACCTCGCTTTGGGGCGCAGTTGGCCTGGCGCTGCTGTTTGCCTTGTTTATTCGCTCGGACATCGAATTGACGGTCGCACCGGTCCGCAACCCGACCTTTGTCACGCTTTCCGATGGGTCGATCCGCAACACCTATGATGTGCGTCTGCGCAACAAAACCGGAGAGCCGCGTCCGTTCGAGCTGTCGCTCAAGGGCGAAGGTGAATTGCAAATGACGCTGGAAGGGGTCGATGGTACCATCGTTGACGTCCCAGCCGATACGAGCCTCTTGCAGCGCGTCTATATTGTTGCGCCCAAAGGATCCGACGCAGCGCAGGCCCGCAGCACGCCGGTTCGCATCTGGGTCGCGGATGTGGCAAATGGTGAACGTGCCTTCAAGGACAGCAGCTTCAACGGAAAGGGAGCGGACCAATGAGCGAAGGAAAACCCGCGCGACAGTTCACAGGGTGGCACGCGCTGATGGTCTTTGGCGGTGCATTCGGCATCATCATCGCGGTCAACATCGCACTGGCGGTGAGCGCAGTCAGCACCTTTCCGGGGCTTGAGGTGAAGAACAGCTATGTGGCGAGCCAGAGTTTTGACGCCCGCCGTGATGCACAAGAGGCGTTGGGCTGGTCTGTCTATGCCTCTGCCGCAGGCGATCAGATCAAGCTGGAAATCACCGATGCAGATGGTGCGCCGGTCGAAGTGGCTGCGCTGTCTGCCACCTTGGGGCGGGCGACCCATGTCAAAGATGACCAGACCCCTGATTTCCGGTTCGACGGCAAAGCCTATGTTGCTCCGGCTGAGCTGAGCCCGGGCAATTGGAATATTCGCATGAAGGCGCGCGCCGATGACGGGACCGAGTTTGAACAGCGGGTCATCCTGCATGTGGCGCGGTGAGCTGACATGACGACTGCAGTGCGCCCGCAAATGGCCGTATGTCCCGGCTGTGTCGCGGCCCCCAACGGGGCCGTGGATGACGCACCAACCGAGGCACGTCTGGCGCTGTCATTGCCGACCATTCATTGCCAGGCCTGCATCTCAACTGTCGAGCGCGGTCTCAATGCGCAACCGGGCGTGCGCAGCGCGCGGGTGAACCTGACCCTGAAACGGGCTTTGATCGAAGCCGACCCAGACATGAAGGCGGCAGACCTGATCCCGGTTCTGGAAGGGCTTGGTTTTGAGGCTCACGAACTGGACATCGCGGCGCTGAGCGCAACAGAAACCGACAAGGCCGGGCGCGAATTGTTGATGCGGCTTGCCGTCGCGGGCTTTGCTGCGATGAATGTGATGCTCTTGTCCGTATCGGTCTGGTCCGGGGCAAGCGACGCAACCCGCGATCTGTTTCACTGGATTTCGGCCGCGATTACCTTCCCCGCGATTCTGTTCTCTGCCCAGCCGTTCTTTCGCAATGCCTGGCAGGCGCTTCGGGTCAAACGTCTGAACATGGACGTGCCGATTGTCCTGGCCTTGGTGCTGACGCTGGTTACTTCCTTGTGGGAGACATCTCTGTCGGGCGAACACGCCTATTTCGATGCCGCGCTGACACTTACGTTTCTGTTGCTCGCGGGTCGCTATCTGGATCACCGCACCCGCGCCGTGGCGCGCTCAGCGGCCGAGGAACTGGCGGCACTGGAGGTGCCACGGGCGCTTCGTCTGGATGATGGGGGAGAGCCCGCCGAGGTGGCGGTTGGTGACTTGGCGGTGGGAGACCACATTCTGGTGCGTCCGGGTGGCCGTATGCCGGTGGACGGGCAGGTCGTGGAAGGCCAGTCTGAACTGGACCGTTCTTTGCTGACTGGTGAGACCCTGCCTGTCTTTGCGGAGGCGGGCAGTGTCGTTTCTGCCGGTGAGGTCAATCTGACCGGGCCGCTGGTCATCAAGGCGACGGCAGTGGGTAAAGAGAGCTCTCTGCATCAGCTCGCGGATCTTGTCGCCATCGCAGAATCTGGTCGCTCCCGCTATACGTCGCTCGCGGATCGTGCTGCCAAACTCTATGCGCCCGGGGTGCACATCCTGTCGGCATTGGCGTTTCTTGGTTGGTATCTTTTCACCTTTGACATGCGTGTGGCGCTGAATATTGCGGCGGCGGTTTTGATTATCACCTGCCCCTGTGCATTGGGGCTGGCGGTTCCGGCGGTGACAACGGCGGCGTCCGGTCGGCTCTTCAAACGAGGAATGCTGATCAAGGATGCCACCGCACTTGAGCGGCTGGCAGAGGTGGACACCGTGGTCTTTGACAAGACCGGCACCCTGACAAACGGCACCCCGCAGGCTGACGACTTTTCGGCCCTCTCGCCGCAAGATCAGCAGCTGGCCTATGCGCTCGCGCGCGGTTCGGATCACCCGCTGTCTGTTGCGATCTGCAATGCCGCCGAGGCCGCCAATGTCGCACCTGCACCGGTGACCGAGTTGCGCGAAATTCCCGGCTTTGGCACCGAAGCCATGCATGATGGAACGCGCGTGCGCCTGGGGCGCGCGGCTTGGGTTGGGGCCGAGGCTGGCAGCAAGACGGCGGCTTTCCTTGACCGGGGAGACGGGGCGGCGCAGTCGATCACCTTTTCAGACAGTCTGCGCCCCGGCGCGGCAGAGGCCGTATCGGCGCTGCTGGAGGCAGGAAAGGAGGTCTGGCTGATCTCTGGCGATACAGACGGTGCCGTGCGCGATCTGGCGCAGCGCCTTGGGATCACCAACTGGGTTTCCTCTGCGCTTCCTCAGGACAAATCTGCGCGGATCATGGGGCTGTCAGAGGCCGGCCAGCACGTTCTGATGGTGGGCGACGGGCTGAACGATACAGCGGCATTGGCTGCTGCGCATGTGTCGATTTCCCCTGCGTCCGCCCTTGATGCAGCGCGGGTGGCCTCGGACATCGTTTTGTTGGGGCAGGATCTGTCGCCGATCGCAGAGGCCTGCAGCGTTGCACAAAAGGCGACCCGCCGGATCAGCGAGAATTTCCGGATCGCGACGCTTTACAATGTCATTGCCGTGCCGCTGGCAGTCGCTGGGCTCGCCACTCCCTTTGTTGCGGCCTTGGCGATGTCCACCTCGTCGATTACGGTGTCCCTGAACGCCTTGCGCTTGCGCTGAATGTGACTGGCGCGCTGACTGGAAAGCCCTGACATGAGTGTTTTGTCCTATCTCATCCCGATTTCGCTTCTTCTCGGAGGAGTTGGCCTTGTGGGGTTTCTCTACACGGTACGATCAAACCAATATGACGATCCCGAGGGGGATGCACGGCGCATCCTGAGTGATGAATGGGATGATCATCCCAAACCCTGATCCGGTGGATAGAACAGACACGAAAAAGGCGCCGCTTGGGCGCCTTTTTTGATGGATGGTGGTGTCTGTGTTTGGCGTCAGGATGGACCAACCGTCTCGCAGCTGATGTTGCGGGCTGTGAGGCGACGACAGGCGAGGGCTGCGCTTTCCTTGGTCATGCCCAGGAAATTTGCGTCGAAACCGCGGGGCGTTTTCACCACCTTGCGCAAGGAACCGTCCAACGTTGCCATCTCAGCCAGTGCTGTGCGCAGGAGCACCTTTTCTGCCTGATAACGGCTGCCGTAGCGTCCGACATTGATGCCCCAGTAGCGACCGCCAGAGGTGGAAAGGCGGGTCACGATCACAGGTTCCGGATCTGCTGCATCCTGGCTTTCGGCGAGGCGGGCAGGGCGCGCCTGTGGGCGCAGACCGGTAAAGGGACGGGGACGTGCCAAGGTCTGCGCAATGGGTGTCGTCGGTTGCGCAGCAACAGCAGAGACGATTTCTGCCTCTTCAATGGCGGCGGTGATGCTGGCGCGCAGAACGTCGCGATCCAGCTGCGGCGTGGCCTCCGCTGCGAGAACGTCGGTCGCCAGCACTTCGGCTGCCTGCGCTTCTGCGACTTGCTGCGCGATGGCCTCTGCGTCGACTTCAGTGTCTGCTTCCGCCAGCAGGGTGGCTGGTTCTTGTGTCTCGCTCTCTGGTCGTTGTTTCGGTCGCAGGCTGGTTTTGACAAGGCCGGACACGCGCACTGTTTTTCCTGCGGTGCCGTCAGCGTTTGCGACCTGAGTGCCAAGCCCCCGGTTGCCCTGATAAGGCGGCTGCGCCGGGCGGCGCAGTTTTGCGTGACTGGGGGCCCGGCGGAACCCCAGATCCAGAAGTTCAGCAACCTTTGCATTGCGCGAGGTCGAGGACTTGCCGCCAAACACCGTCGCGATTACCCGTTCGTTGCCTCGCTGGGCTGACGCAACCAGATTGAAACCGGCAGCGCGAGTGTAACCGGTTTTGATGCCGTCAGCACCACGATAAGCCGCAAGCAGTCGGCGGTTGGTGTTTGGCACCGTGCGCACCCCGGCATCGGCTGATTTGCGAGAGAACAGATTGTAGTATTCGGGATAGTCATAAAGGATATGACGCCCGAGTGTCGTCATATCTCGCGCCGTGGACATATGGCCATTCTCGGTCAGACCATGCGCGTTCTTGAATGTGGTACGCGACATGCCAAGCGCCTTGGCTGTACGGGTCATGCGCCGTGCAAAGGCAGCTTCGGATCCGGACAGTGTTTCACCAATTGCCGTGGCTGCGTCATTTGCGGATTTGATGGCTGCGGCGCGGATGAGATAGCGAAATGCAATGCGTTGACCTGCCTTGAGGCCCAGCTTTGATGGAGGTTCCGCTGCCGCGTTACGGCTGATTTTCACCTTGGTGTCGAGAGTGATCTCGCCGTTTCGGACGGCCTCAAACGCAATGTACAGCGTCATCATCTTGGTCAGAGACGCCGGGTGCAAACGGGTATCGGCGTTGCGGGAGTGCAGCACCTCACCGGTGCGCGCGTCAATCACCATCGCAGCATAGGGTGCCGCACCAACATTGGGAGGCGCAGCCATGATCATGGTGAGAAAAACAACTAGTCCCAAGACCCAACGCGACAGCCGGTGCGATACCTGCTGCGCAAGGATCAGCGGAGTCCGCCTGACCTGCACGTTATCTGCCATCTATGCCTCTATGCCGTCGGTTTTCCGACTGACTTTTTTTGCCTGATTAGCAAAACCCTAACACAGGGGCAGTTCCGAATAAACCTTGAGGTTTTTTACATAATTTCGTGAACAGGTGAGGTGTTTCGATATCTAGTGGATGAAAGTCGCACCCTCCACTAAATGCGCTGTTGGTTAATGAAAGGTTAGCAAAAAAACCTTGCAGAACTGCTGTCATCCTGCCCGGAGCGGCGGCAGTTGATGCCACCGCGCAACAGCCAAGCCCTACCTGTCATCGCTGGGGTGCGCAGATGGCGCTAAACCTCGTGGGTGCCGGTGAAGTAGAAGGGGCCGGAATAGATGAGTTCCAGCGAAAAATGGCAGTTTTGGGGAATCATCGCCATGACCGCAGCTTTCAGCGAATCCAGCAGCCTGTTCGAAAAGGCGTCGTCGCGATGGGCCTTCACCAGCAGCGCCACCTTGATGTCGACGTGTGTGTGGTGATGCGCGTCTACGCGAAAGGCGCGGCCCTTACAGGCTCCTGCGCCATCGTCATGTTCAAGAATGATCTGTTCAATGCGTTCCAGAATGGCGGGCGCGTCGAGGGTGATATCTTGGGTATATTTGATTTCTGCGTGAGGCATGATGAAGGCCGTCCGAACTGTCGAATGTTATGAAATGTCGTGGTGTAATGTGATGAAGGCTTACGGCCGGACTACCCGATACCGGCCACAAGATCGGGCAGGGCAGAGAGGTCGGCAATTTCGCGGTAGCGTGCGCTGTGTTCGGGAGCGGGGGCATATTCCACCTCCCACACCAGACCATGCGGCACATAGGTGCCCCAACCTCCTGCATCGATGACAGGAACCACGTCAGAGCGCATGGAATTCCCCACCATCATTGATCTCTCGGCTCCGTCGCCGTGACGCGCAAAGATGTCGGTGTAAACTGCGGGGGTTTTCTCGGACACGATCTCTACCCCGTCAAACAGCTCTCCCAGACCAGACTGGGCGAGCTTGCGCTCCTGATCCAACAGATCCCCCTTGGTGATCAGAACCACCCGGTGACTGTCGGCGAGTGCCTCCACCGCGGTTTGTGCTGCAGGCAGCAGTTCGATCGGATAGGACAGCATCATCTGCCCTGCCGTGATCAATTCCTGGATGACGCTGGCAGGCACCTGTGCCTCGGTCACGTCGATGGCGGTTTCGATCATCGACAGCGTGAACCCCTTCACCCCATAGCCGTAGCGGCCCAGATTGCGTTTTTCAGCTGCCAACAGGCGTTCGGAGAGCGACCGGGAATCAACCGTGTCAGGAACATGATCCATCAGCAATTCGGCAAAGCGGTCCTGCGTGACACGGAAAAACCGTTCATTATGCCAAAGGGTATCGTCGGCATCGAAGCCGATTGTTGTCAAATTTCGGGTCAATCGAACACGCTCAATCCCTTTTCCTATCCGTCAGAAACGCTATATAAGCGGGACACCAAAATCCATCCATGATCGGAATTCAGTGCCCATGCTGCCTACGCCAGTAATGATGTCGGACCATTCAGATGACGATACCGAATTCGGTGTCCTGACCAAGACCCGACCGAAGACACAGCGTCCGCCGCGGTACAAGGTGCTGCTGTTGAATGATGACTACACGCCAATGGAATTTGTCGTCATGGTTCTGGAGCGGTTTTTCAACATGACCCACGCCGAGGCGTTCGAGGTCATGCTGACCGTTCACAAGAAAGGCGTCGCTGTTGTGGGTGTCTTCAGTCATGAAATTGCCGAAACCAAGGTTGGGCAGGTCATGGATTTTGCGCATCGTCACCAGCATCCGCTGCAGTGCACGATGGAAAAAGAAGAATAACGAGGCCCCAGAACATGTCTATTCGCCTGTCCCTGGCCGTCGAGACGGGCGGATTTTCCGTGCCCGAAACTGGCCGCATCGCTGTTTTCAATCCGGCCTCGGGTCTGGATCTGTCAGATTTGCCTAAAGAAAGGGTGCTGATTGTCCAGCCATTCGCCCCCGATCATGAAATCTTTGCCGCTGCAGGGTATACCTGTTCGCCCGATCTGCCCGGGGATGATCGCTTCGCCGCTGCGGTGGTGTTCCTGCCCCGCGCCAAGGCTTTGGCCCGTAGTCTGATTGCCGACGCAACCGCGGTCTGTGATGGCCCTGTCCTGATTGATGGCAACAAGACTGACGGAATCGATTCGATCCTGAAGGCACTGAAACCCCGCGCAACCCTCTCCAGCGCGATCTCAAAGGCCCACGGCAAGGCGTTTTGGTTTGAGGCGGCGTCTGCTGATCTGGCAGATTGGCGGGCTGGTCCGCAGCAGATCACAGGTGGGTTTACCACGGCACCAGGTGTCTTTTCTGCAGATGACATCGACCCGGCCTCGGCCCTTCTGGCGGCGGCGTTGCCTGAAAAGCTGGGGCGCAATGTCGTCGATCTGGGGGGCGGATGGGGCTATCTGTCTGCCGAAATTCTCAAACGGGAAAACGTTCAGTCTCTGCATCTGGTCGAGGCTGATCATATTGCCCTGTCTTGTGCGCGGCAGAATATCTCTGATGACCGGGTCCAGTTTCACTGGGCTGACGCGCGGGGATGGAAAGCACCAGACCGGGTTGATTGCGTCGTTTCCAACCCACCCTTCCACACCGGTCGCGCGGCAGAGCCCTCGCTTGGGCAGGCCTTTATCACTGCGGCCTCGGGCATGTTGGCGCCTGCGGGCTCTCTTTGGTTGGTGGCCAATCGGCACCTGCCATATGAGACCACCCTGGCAGAGCAGTTTGCCGTGGTAGAAGAGGTCGCGGGTGACAATCGGTTCAAAGTGCTTCACGCCAGCCGTCCGCGTCGGCATCGCCGCTAAGGGTGCCGCAATACGATGGTTTCCTTGCCGCGCCCTGCAGTTTAGGTTGCCACTAGCGTGCAGCGCCTCGCGCGGCAGGGAACATGACGGAGGTCATTCATGTCTTTTTCCATCTCTGGCAAAACCGCCATCGTAACCGGTTCATCTAGCGGGATCGGTTTGGCAATCGGCAAGCAATTCGCCGCTGCCGGAGCAAACGTGATGTTTGCCGATACGGATGAGGCCGCGTTGTTGGCAGAGCTGGGCACGCAGGCAGACGAAAGCAATATCCGCTATTTCGCCGGAGATCTGCGTGAACGACTGACGATTGCAAACCTTTTGTCGGCAACCATTGATGCCTTTGACGAGGTGGACATTCTGGTGAATGGCGCGCGTCAGGTGGTTCAAACCGATCCGCTCGATCCCGAAGATCAGTCGCTCGAATTGCTGCTCAATCAAACCCTTCTGCCGACCATGCGGCTGTCGCAGCAAGTGGCGCGCCGAATGATCAAACAGGGCGAAGAACGGGACAACGGTGGCCCGAACGGGGCAATCATCAACTTGTCCTCCATTGCGGCACGCAGATCACATCCCGAACTGATGGCCTATTGCGTTGCCTCCGCCGCGTTGGATCAGCTGACACGCTCTCTGTCGGTCTCGCTGGCGCCGCATCGGATCCGGGTGAACTCTATTGCGTTTGGTTCCGTCATGAGTGCCTCGATGCAGGCAACGCTCAAGGACAACCGGGCCTTTCGCCAGGATATCGAACGACACACCCCCTTGGGGCGGATTGCTTCGCCAAGCGAACTCACTGAGGCCGCACAGTTCCTTGCATCGGACGCGGCTGCCTTCATGACCGGTCAGATCGTCACGCTTGATGGTGGGCGCACGCTGCTCGACACCGTCGAAGTCCCCGTCCACTAACGCCCCCACCGTTGCCAGAGGTTGCGCAATGAGCACTGACATGATCGACGAAAAGGCTCGCGCCGCGGCCTGGTTCAAATCCCTGCGAGACAGCATCGTTGCCGCGTTTGAGGGGCTGGAAGACAGCCATGACACGGGCCCGTTCAGCGACCAGCCTGCCGGTCGTTTCGATGTCAGCGAAACCAAACGGACAGCAGAGGATGGAAGCGACGCGGGCGGCGGATTGATGAGCGTCATGCGCGGTGGCCGTGTGTTTGAAAAGGTGGGCGTCAACATTTCAGAAGTCTACGGCACCCTGGGCGAGCGCGCGCAGCACGCGATGGCCGCGCGCAAGGGTATTCCGGGCATGAAGGATGATCCCCGGTTCTGGGCCTCTGGGATTTCGCTGGTGGCGCATATGCAGAACCCGCATGTGCCCGCGGTCCACATGAACACCCGGATGTTCTGGACGCCCCACGCCTGGTGGTTCGGCGGCGGTTCGGATCTCAACCCTTGTCTGGAATATGACGAAGACACGGCACACTTCCACCATGTGCAAAAGCGTCACCTCGACCCTCATGGCGAAGATCTGTATCCCCGCCTGAAGGAATGGGCGGATGACTATTTCTACATCCCCCACCGCAAGCGGGCCCGCGGGGTCGGCGGCATCTTTATGGACGATCGAAACTCTGGCGATTGGGAGGCGGATTTCGCCCTGACGCAGGACATCGGACGCGCGTTTCTGCCGGCTTATCTGCCCTTGGTGGAACAGCGGCGCACGCTTGCATTTGGTGCGGCAGAAAAGGATGCCCAGTTGGTGCATCGTGGGCTCTATGCGGAATACAATCTCGTCTATGACCGGGGCACCAAATTCGGCCTTGAAACGGGTCATGACGCCAACGCCGTCCTGATGAGCCTGCCGCCGCTCGCGAAATGGATCTGATGGGCGTGCAACCGCTCCTGCGGTTTATCGCTGATCTTTCGGTTGTTTGTCCTTGGTGATTGCCCGGTGGTGGCAAACAGGCTCTACTAAACCAAAGCGCGATTGAACGCGCAGGGTTTGGGAGGGCAGGGCATGCGGATTGGCAAAGCGGTGCAGGGGATCGGTCTGGTTGCGTTGCTTCTGGCAATGGCGTGTGCGCCGCGTGTTTCTGCTCCACCTCCGACGCCGCCGATTGGTGTTCCGGTTCAACCCGGCGCGACAGAGGCAGCACTAGAGGCCGCGAAGGCGCGGCTGATTACGAACCCCAAATTTGCCGACAGCGATCCCCATTCTTGGGAGGGGCGCACACCTTGGTCTTATCCCATTCACGGTATCGACGTGTCGCGCTGGCAGGGAGACATAGACTGGCAGCGGGCGCGCCGGTCGGGCGTTAGTTTTGCCTATATCAAAGCGACAGAAGGCGGGGATCTTCTGGATCCCAAATTTCGCGATCACTGGCAGGCGGCCCGGCGCGCGGGCGTGAAGCGCGGTGCCTATCACTATTTCTATTTCTGCAGACCGGCCGCCGAGCAAGCCCGCTGGTTCATTCGCCACGTGCCACGCGATCGCGCGGCCTTGCCTCATGTTCTGGATATGGAGTGGACGCCGCATTCGCGCACCTGCACCAAACGTCCCTCAGGTGCCAAGGTGCGGGCCGAAGCGAAACGGTTTCTGGATCTGCTTGAGGCCCACTATGGCCGTCGACCGGTGCTCTACACGACAGTTGATTTCTACCGCGACACCGGGATTGGGCGCTTGCCCGGAACCGAATTCTGGCTGCGCTCTGTGGCGGACCATCCCCATATCACCTATCCCGGTGCGCTGTGGCGCTTCTGGCAATATACCGGGACAGGGCGGGTGCCGGGTATCGAGGGCAACGTGGACCTGAATGTTTTTGGTGGCGGACCAGAGCGTTGGCTGCGCTGGTCCGGCCAGATCTGAGCAAAAACTCAGCGTTTCCAGTCGAAGAAACCCTCGCCCGCCTGATCAAGAAGCTTTGCTGCCATGGCGCGGCCCAACTCTGCGCCATCTTCGATTGGGCAGCTCTGATCGTCGCTGATTGCCTCGGAGCCGTCGGGGCGCAGCACTTCTCCGCGCAGGCGCAGGGTTGTGCCGTCCAGCTCTGCAAGACCGGCAATAGGGGTTTCGCAGGATCCATCCAGCGCCGCAAGAAAGGCGCGTTCAGCGGCCAGTCGCTGTCCCGTCTGCTGATCGTGGATTGCGGCCAGCATGTCGGCAGCGCGACTGTCACTGGTGCGTCGCTCGATCCCGATGGCGCCCTGGGCAACCGCCGGCAGCATGTCATTCGTTTCGATCGCATTGGCAGGGACATCTGCCATCGCCAGCCGGTTCAGACCGGCCATGGCGAGAAAGGTGCATTCCGCAACGCCTTCCGACAGCTTGCGCAATCGGGTTTGCACATTGCCACGGAATTGCACCACGTTCAGATCGGGCCGACGGTGCAGCAGCTGCGCCCGCCGCCGCAGCGAGGAGGTGCCCACGACTGCCCCTTTGGGCAGATCATGGATCGATGTCAGCGAGGGCGAAATAAAGGCATCACGCACATCTTCGCGGGGAAGATAGGTGTCGAGCATCAGCCCCTCGGGTTGCTGGACCGGCATGTCCTTCATCGAGTGCACGGCAATGTCGATGGCGCCTGACAGCAGGTCTTCCTCGATTTCCTTGGTGAACAGACCTTTGCCGCCCAGCTCCTTCAGTGGCTTGTCAGCTGCAATCAGCGCCTGATTGTCGCCTGTGGTCTTGATGACCACAATCTCGAAGGCATCGTCGGGCAGGTCAAAAGCGGCTGCCAGTCGCGCGCGTGTTTCATAGGCCTGAGCCAGGGCCAGCGGCGATCCGCGGGTGCCGATTTTCAGGGGCGAAGCGGGAGAGGGCAGGTCAATCTGTGTCATGTATTGACCCTTAATCGCGACATAATGCCATGACAAGCACCCCACCTGCTGCCCTTGACAATTTGCCGCCAAGGCTAGACCTCAGTGACAGCAAAGAAATGAGGGTGAACATGGCCGAACAGAAAAAGCTGCTGCGCGCATTGGCGGGTGAGACGCAGGATGTCCCACCGATCTGGATGATGCGTCAGGCGGGCCGGTATCTGCCCGAATACCGCGCGACCCGCGCGCAGGCCGGTGATTTTCTGTCGCTGTGCTATAATCCCGAACTCGCTGCAGAGGTGACGCTGCAGCCCATTCGCCGCTATGGCTTTGATGCGGCGATCCTGTTTGCAGATATCCTTTTGATTCCGCAGGCACTCGGTGCAGACTTGTGGTTTGTGACCGGCGAAGGGCCGCGCTTGTCCACGATCACAAGCGAAGCAGACTTTGCCAAACTGGGCCCCGTCAGTGACATCCACGAGACCCTGAACCCGATCTACGAGACTGTTCGCATCCTCTCGCGCGAGCTGCCGTCCGAGACAACTCTGATTGGCTTTGCCGGTGCGCCCTGGACGGTAGCGACCTATATGATCGCAGGTCGTGGCACCCCGGATCAGGGCCCGGCTCATGCCTTGCGCGAAGAAAACACGGCCCTGTTCGAGGCCCTGCTGGCGCGCATTACCGAGGCAACCATCGAATATCTGTCTATGCAGATCGACGCGGGCGCAGAAGTGGTCAAGATTTTTGACAGCTGGGCCGGATCGCTCAAGGGAGAGGCGTTCGAGAAATACGCGCTGGAACCCTGCCGCCAGATCACCGCTGCGCTGAAGGAACGGTATCCGCATATTCCGGTCATCGGCTTCCCCCGTGAGGCGGGCGATAAATATGTTGGCTTTGCCAAGGCGACGGGCATCGACTGCGTTGCGCTCGACAACTCTGTTGATCCGGAATGGGCCGCTGCGAATGTGCAGGTCGATGGCTGCGTTCAGGGCAACCTTGCATCACGCCACATGGTCACCGGCGGACAGGATCTGATCGACGAGACCCGGCGCATCGTCGCGGCCTTCAAGAACGGGCCGCATATCTTCAACCTTGGTCATGGGATCACACCGGATGCTGATCCGGACAATGTGCAACTGATGATCGACACGGTTCGCAACGGCTGAACCGGCGGCGACTGACCTTGCCAAGGCAGCGAAGATGCGGCATCAGCGGCATCTTCATAACCTTCCGGAGGTGTTACGATGGACTACAGCCGAATGGGCGGCGTGAAGCCGGGCCGCAACAAACCCCGCCACGCAGAGCACAATGCCAAGGGGACGGCAAAGAACCCCTATGACAAGAAATCTGACAAAGCAGAGCTGCTGGAGCGCATGAAGGCCGCTGCTGCCAAGGGAAAGAAAGACCTCAGCGCCTGAGGTCTTCAAGGTCTCTCAGGATTTCGGCGGTGTGCTGTCCGCGGGTGGGGCTTTCTGGTGGTGACCATTTTGTGCCCTCGTCCATCCCTTTGGAAAACCGGGGGGCTGGGGCGGCCTGAAGACCCCCACCTGTCTGCACCCACGTTCCGCGCGTGTTCATCTGATGATCCCGCGCTTCCTCGGGGGATAGAATAGGCGCAACGCAGGCATCGCTTCCCTCGAACATCGCTGCCCAGTGATCGCGCGGTCGGGTCACAAAAATCCCGGCAAGCCGGGCGCTGAGAACGGGCCACATCGACTTGTCATATTGGCGGGCAAAGTCGGGATCGTCCGTCAGCTCCATGTGTTTCAAAAACACCTGATAGAATTGCGGCTCAAGGCACTGCACCGTGATATGGCCCCCGTCAGCACAGGTATAAGCCCGGCTCCAGTGGGGGCCGTCCAGTAGATTTTCGCCACGGGGATGACCGAACTGACCTGCCTGCTGCAGCGTCATCAACAGGTTCATCATATGGGCTGAGCCGTCATAGATTGCGGCATCCACCACGCATCCATCGCTTGCACGGTCCTTGCGGGCAAGCAGGGCCGACAGAATGCCGGCCACAAGGTAAAGCGCGCCTCCGCCGATGTCGCCGACCAACGTAGGCGTTGCCATCGGTGGGGTGCCGGGCAGAGAGCTGTGCCAAAGCGCGCCGGACATGGCGATATAGTTCATGTCATGGCCTGCGGATTGGGACAGGGGGCTGTCCTGACCCCAGCCCGTCATGCGGCCAAAAATCAGGCCCGGATTGCGCGCGTGACATTCGTCAGGGCCCAGTCCCAGCCGTTCCATCACACCGGGGCGGAACCCTTCGATCAGACCATCGGCCGTCTCCAGCAGTTGCAACAGGGTCTCGACGTCCTGCGGGTCTTTGAGATCCAGCTCGATGGAACGTTTGCCGCGATCCAAAATCGCCTGGGCCGGAGCAAGGCCATCTGGCTTTTTGCCCTTGCGATGAACGCAGATGACATCCGCCCCAAGATCCGCCAGCATCATCGCCGCAAACGGACCGGGCCCCAGCCCTTCGATTTCGATGATCCGAATGCCCTGCAGCATGATGCGCTCTCCCCAAATCTGTTGTCAGGGCGAGACTAACCGGTTCACGATGTCAGCCAAGTGCGCCGTTGCGGCACAGAAGCAGGCTTGGCCCAATCAGATCCGGATCAATAGTGGGGGGGACGTTCGTCACCCAGAATAACACCACCGTTGCCTTCCTGATCACGGGCGCGTTCGCGCTCCATCAGCATGGCGACACGGTGGGTCAGCCGGTCGATCTCGCCTTGCTGGCGGCTGATCACATCGCTCAGCTCGTCGACAGTTCGGGTCAGGTGGGCGATCTGCTCTTCGAGATGTTGCATGGCTGTCTCCTTGGTCTGATGCTCTCATATGCGGTTGGGGCGGGTAGGTCCATGCTGTCACGGATCTGAAACACTCTGCCCGCATATGAGGCGCCGCAGGGGTGGGCGAGGGGGCATGCCGCTCTGCCGCCTTGCTGTTGAGCCTGCCTTGGGCTAGACCGCCGGGCGAGTAATTGTCCCATTTCGACACCCCGAGGAGGCCAAGATGGCCAAAGTCAAGAAACAGCCCCGTCCAAAGGCGATCACGCCCAAAGGATTCCGTGACTATTTCGGCGAAGAGGTGAGCCAGCGCACTGAGATGTTGCAGGCCATCGCGGGTGTCTATCATCATTACGGCTTTGATGCGCTTGAATCCTCGGCTGTTGAGACGGTCGAAGCGCTGGGTAAATTCCTGCCCGATGTCGACCGCCCCAATGAAGGCGTCTTTGCCTGGCAAGAAGCGGATGACGATGGCAAGGGCGACTGGATGGCGCTGCGTTACGATCTGACGGCGCCCCTGGCCCGCGTCTATGCCCAGCACCGCAATCATCTGCCCAACCCCTATCGCCGCTACGCGATGGGGCCGGTCTGGCGCAACGAGAAACCCGGTCCTGGCCGCTACCGCCAGTTCTATCAGTGTGATGCTGATACCGTTGGCACCGCTTCGATGGCAGCAGATGCCGAAATCTGCATGATGCTGTCTGACACGCTGGAAACCGTCGGCATTCCGCGCGGTGACTATTTGGTGCGTGTCAACAACCGCAAGGTGCTGAACGGCGTTCTGGAAGCAATGGGCCTGGCAGAAGACGACCCCAAACGCGACGACGTTCTGCGCACCATCGACAAGTTCGACAAGGTCGGCGAAGCAGGCGTGCGCGAGCTGCTGGGCAAAGGACGTCTGGATGCATCTGGTGCCTATATCGACGGTGTCGGTCTGGGCGAGGCGCAGGCCGACCCTGTGATCGCATTCCTGACCTCCCGTGCGGATGATGTCGCCGGAACCATGGCCAACCTGCGTGCAGCTGTCGGCGACAGCAAAGTCGGGGCCGAAGGCATCGCGGAACTGGAACAGATCGGTGAGTTGATCGCCGCCGGTGGTTACGGTGCCGATCAGGTGCTGATTGACCCCTCTATCGTGCGCGGGCTTGGCTATTACACCGGCCCGGTCTTTGAGGCTGAGCTGACCTTTGAAATCCTGGATGAAAAGGGCCGCAAGCGTCAGTTCGGTTCTGTCTCAGGTGGTGGCCGCTATGATGGGCTTGTCAAACGCTTCATCGGTCAGGAAGTCCCGGCGGTTGGTGTGTCGATTGGTGTCGATCGCCTGCTGGCTGCGCTGCGTGAAAAGGGACGTCTGTCCACGACACCGACTGGCCCTGTTGTGGTCACGGTCATGGATAAGGCCCGCATGGCGGATTATCAGGCAATGGTCGCTGAACTGCGCAACGCAGGCATCCGGGCAGAGGTTTATCTCGGCAACCCCAAGAATTTTGGCAACCAGCTGAAATACGCAGACAAACGCAATTCTCCCATCGCCATCATCGAAGGTGGTGAGGAAAAAGAGCGCGGCGTCATCCAGATCAAGGATCTCATCCTTGGGGCCAAGATCGCCGAGAGCGCGACGCTGGAAGAGTGGAAAGAACGCCCCAGCCAGTTTGAGGTGCCACGCGGTGATCTGGTGGCGAAAGTGCGGGAAATCCTCGCAAGTCAGGACTGAACCGATGAGCGATCGTATGAACGCCTTGGCGCTGGCCGCCCGGCTTCGGATGAATTTTGAAGCCGCAGGGGCCCGCGTGGTCGAACCGCCTTATCTGCAACCTGCAGAAACCCTGCTTGATCTCTATGGCGAGGACATTCGCGCCCGTGCCTATGTGACTACCGATGCGCTGCGCGGGGAGCAGATGCTGCGCCCCGATTTCACCGTACCGGTCGTGCAGATGCATATGAGCCACGGCGCTGAACCGGCGCGCTATACCTATGCAGGAGAGGTGTTTCGTCGCCAGGAGCACGACGAAGACCGTGCAAACGAGTATCTCCAGGTGGGGTATGAGGTCTTCGACCGCAAGGATCCCGCCAGCGCAGATGCCGAAGTCTTTGCCCTGATCGCACTGCAGTTGCGCGACATGCCCGTTCGCGCGGCAACCGGTGATATTGGTATTCTGATGGCTGCGGTTCAGGGGCTGAACACGACGGACCTGCGCAAGGCCGCGCTGATGCGCCATATCTGGCGCCCGCGCCGGTTCCGTGCGCTTCTTGACCGGTTTGCGGGCCGCGCTCCGCTTGCGGACAGCCGGCGCAAGCTTCTGTCAACTGAAGGCGTGCTGACTGGACAGGTTCCCGCAATCGGCAAACGCCGCCCGGCTGAAATCGATGCGCGGGTTGATGCGCTGCGCGCCGATGCGGCGGAACCCCCGATCGCAGAGCATGAGATTCTCGCGCTTGAGGCGCTGATGGCGGTGCGGGAAACCATCCCATACGCGTCTGAGCAGCTGCGCGACATCGCGGTGGATCTGCCATCCATCAATCCTGCGCTTGATCGCCTTGATGCGCGCACGGCAGCAATGAAAGCCCGCGGAATTGATATCGAAACGCTCGACTTCGAAGCGTCTTATGGTCGGACATCGATGGAATACTACGATGGCTTTGTGTTCGGCTTCTACGCTGATGCGCGCCCGGATCTGCCGGTGATCGCCAGCGGCGGTCGCTATGATGCTCTGACCCGCCAACTGGGGCAGGGCGCCGAGATTCCCGCCGTGGGTGGCGTACTGCGCCCGGACTTGATGCTGCGACTGGAAGGGGCAGAGCAATGACCCTCAAACTTGGTGTGCCGTCCAAGGGGCGGCTGATGGAAAAGACCTTTGAGTGGTTTGCCAAGCGTGGCATCACGCTGAGCCGCACGGGCTCTGATCGCGAATACGCGGGCGCTGTTGAGGGCGTCGATGGCGTCGACCTTGTGCTGCTGTCCGCTGGGGAAGTTCCGCGTGAACTGGCGGCGGGGCGGATCCACCTCGGGGTGACGGGCACTGACCTTGTGCAGGAAAAGCTGCCGCTCTGGGAGCAACAGGTCGAGGAAGTTGCACCGCTTGGGTTCGGTCATGCGGATCTGATCTTGGCTGTTCCTCAGCTTTGGGTCGATGTGGACACGCTGGATGACCTTGATGCGGTTGCAGCCGCATTTCGTCGCAAACATGGCCACCGCCTGCGGATTGCAACGAAATACCATCGCCTGGTGCGTGAATACCTGATGGATGCCGGGGTGGCGGACTATCAGCTGGTTGACAGCCAAGGTGCGACCGAAGGCACGGTGAAGAATGAAACCGCCGAGATGGTGGCAGATATCACCTCCACCGGCGAAACCCTGCGTGCAAACCACCTGAAGCTTTTGTCAGATGGCCCGGTCTTGCGGTCTCAGGCGACCCTTTGGCGCAGCCGCACGGCAAAATGCTCGGCCGACGAGAAAAAGGTGCTGGGCGCGCTTTTGGACCGACTGCACAACGGGTAATCGCCCCATCACTGTCTGTAATTCAATCGGGCCTCGGTAGAAATCTGCTGTGGCCCGTTTTTTTGCGGGTTGCAGACAAAACAAAAGGCGCCCAAGGGCGCCTTGTTTTATTGGTCGGAGCGAGAGGATTCGAACCTCCGGCCCCTGCCTCCCGAAGACAGTGCTCTACCAGGCTGAGCTACGCTCCGACCGTGGCGCGGGAGTACACGGGGTGACCGGGATATGCAAGCCCTATTCGCTGGCTTTTTGCACGCCTTTGCGTTTGAGGATCAGCGACACATTGGTGCCGCCGGCGGTGTAGCCACGGGTGCGGGTCCGCAGCACTGGCGTATTGTCCGACCGGCCGCCAAATGCTTCGCGCAAAACGATAAAAATACCGCTGGCGATGATAATTGCGGCGCCTGTCAGGGTCATCACATCGACCGTTTCTCCAAACATCAGCACTGAAAACAAAGTGGCCCAGATGATCTGCGAATACTGCATCGGCGCCACGATGGCGGCTTCGCCGATGGTGTATGCACTGACCGTCAACAAGGTGGCGCAGAAACCAAACAACGCCACAACCGCGATTCCTGCGAACATGCTGCCTTCCATCGGGACGTAGACGAGAGGCAGTGCAATCCCCATGACGGCAAATGTGGTGAGCATTGGGTAAATCATCAGAACCACCCGGCGTTCATCGGCGCTGATCTTGCGCAGCACAACCGACTGGAACGCTGCACACAACGCGGCAAACAAGGCGGCAGCGTGGCCCAGGCCAAGTGTCGTTGCCCCGGGACGCAGGACAACCATGACGCCGATGAATCCAACCAGAACGGCACCCAATCGCGGCAGTCCCACGCGTTCACCCAGAATGGGGATCGACAACAGTGTAATCAGCAACGGGGTGACAAACAGCAGCGCGTAGGCCTGCGCGAGCGGCAGCTCTGAAAACGCGTAAAACGCAGAGGCCGGCACCAGAGACATCGTGATAGAGCGCAGCGCGGTCCACCACGGATGGGCCGGGCGCAGATGGCCGGGGGTCACATCCTTGATCAGCATCAGCATGATCAGCGGAAAGGACAGAAGGCTGCTGAAGAAAACCAGCTGAATCGGCGAGATATTTGCGCCCAAGACCTTAACCACGACATCGTGGGTGGAGAAAATCGCATAGGCAAGCAGGGCAAGCAGGGCGGCTTTGACGTTCATGTGAAATCGCTGATTTATGCTGGGCTGACAGGTTCCGCGAGCGGCTAGCGCTAACAGATGGTGGTGACTTAACAGAAATCGGCTTTTGCGCCTAGATGGTGCGTGAGGTCCGAGAAAGCGAAAAGGGCCGGTGACCCGGCCCTTTCCTGAAACTGTGCAAATCTATCGGCTCAGAGGCTTGCGTCGAGCGCCGCGACAATCACATCGCCCATTTCTGAGGTGCTGATCGGCGATACGCCTTCTTCACCCAGCAGATCCGCCGTGCGGTGGCCGTCTGCCAGCACCTTTTCAACCGCCGCTTCCAGGCGGTCAGCCTCGGCGCCCTGATCAAAGCTGTAGCGCAGCGCCATCGCAAAGCTGAGGATACAGGCAATCGGGTTTGCCTTGCCCTGGCCCGCAATGTCGGGGGCCGAGCCGTGCACCGGCTCATAGAGCGCCTTGGGGCGGCCGTTTGCCATTGGTGCACCAAGAGACGCGGAGGGCAGCATGCCCAGCGAACCGGTCAGCATTGCGGCGCAGTCGGACAGGATGTCGCCGAACAGGTTGTCGGTCAGGATCACGTCGAACTGTTTGGGCGCGCGCACCAGCTGCATGGCGCCATTGTCGGCGTACATGTGGGAAAGCTCTACTTCGGGATAATCCGCTGCAACGCGGGTCACCACCTCGCGCCACAGGATGCCGGATTCCATCACGTTGGCTTTTTCCATCGAGCAGAGCTTTTTGTTGCGGCGCATCGCCAGCTCAAACGCGGAACGTGCCGCGCGCTCGATCTCGGATTCGGTGTAGCGCTGGGTGTTGATGCCAACGCGCTCGTTGCCCTCTTCAAAGATGCCGCGCGGCTCGCCGAAGTAGACGCCGGAGGTCAGTTCGCGCACGATCATGATATCGAGACCGGCCACGATGTCCTTTTTCAGCGAAGAGAAATCAGCCAGCGCATCAAAGCACTGGGCAGGGCGCAGGTTGGAGTAGAGGTCCATTTCCTTGCGCAGACGCAACAGGCCGCGCTCGGGCTTCACCGAGAAATCAAGATCGTCGTATTTCGGACCACCCACAGCACCCAGCAGAACTGCGTCCACATTCTGGGCCTTGTCCATGGTCTCATCCGCGAGCGGTTTGCCGTGCACGTCATATGCCGCGCCGCCAACCAGATCCTCGCTCACATCAAAGGCCAGATCGCGCTTGTCGCCGAACCATGTGATGATCTTGCGAACCTCTGCCATGACCTCGGGGCCGATGCCGTCACCGGGCAGAATCAGAATCGATGGGTTGGACATATGGGTACTCCTTGAAACCGTTGCCGCCGGGGTAACGGCACATCGCTCTTGGGTCAATGTTCGGGGCCATATATAGCGCCGCGTCGCTTTATTTTTATGGCTAAAAGTGGGGTTTTCGCGCCATGTTGTTTCAGTCGGCGCTGCTGGGAATTTCCAGATCTATCCAGACGAGGGCATGGCGGCTGGCCAGCCGGTCGCCGTCGCCATCCGGGGCTGGAATTTCTGCGGGCCAGATCAGCCTCGCGTCCAGCACGTTCATGGCGCGGGACGGCACCAGATAATCCACCCGCATGCGACCTGACTTGCCCCAATCCACTGTTGCAACACGCCCGTCTGCGCCAGTTGGGCGGGGATCCTGCAGGCGTGGGTCTTGCAGCAGGCGGGAGATTGTATCGCGGTGGCCCGCGCCGCGTCTGGGGTCCAGACTGGCGCCGCCTGCAATGACAAATGGGGGCGTTGGCACCGGGCCGAGATCTCCATCCAGCAGCACCTGCCAGAGCCGGATTTCATCGCGGTTTCGCAGGCCGTTGCGATCTTCCTCTCCGTCAAAGAGCGGCGTGGTTGCCTGAAACGCCATGAGCGTCAGGGTGACGTCATCTCGCAGTTGGATCGGCACAACCCAATGGCCCGTACTCGATAGACGTTGCGCGTCTCTCGCCTCTGCCGATGGAAAGGGAGAGCCATCAGGATGGACAGGCAGCACCGCCCCCGGCAGATCTTTCCACAACAGGGCAGAGAGATCACGAACTTGGCTTGAATGGATGGGGTGACGGGACAACAGGGCCATGCCCCCCTGGCCCGTGAAACGACCATATCCCTGGGCGTCGCGCGCTTCTCCCAGTCTGCCATTGCTATCCATATCAAGCCCCGTTGCGAGACCGCTGTTTGGGCGGGGGGCAAAACGATGAGGATAAGGGGCGATGGTCTCTGCCAGGAGGTCGGCAAAGGCGTTTAGGGTCGCGCTGTTCAAATCCCAGTCCATCCCTTGCAATAGAAGGATATCAGGGTCAGCCGCGGTGATTGTCTTTGCCACTGCGGCGATCTGCGGATCCTTTTGTCGGAGCAGGTCGCGCAGCAGCAGGCCCGGTCCCTTGCGTGACAGTTCCGTGTTGAACGTCGCAATCCGAATTCGATCTGTCTGCAGTGCTATTGCTGTTTCGGCTTGCGCAGCGAGCGGCAGCAGGAGGGCCGTGCAGAGGGCGGCCCAAAACCTCATGCGATCTGCAAGGCTTCGGCGTCGGCATAGGCTGCGCGCCGTTTGAAGGTGATCAGTTCGGCAATCCGTTGCATCGCCAACCCCCGCATGATCATGGAGGCGGGGAGAAAGGCCCAGAACGACATCACCCAGACAAGGGTCTGAGGCGACGACAGCAGCGTCGGATCGGCAATCCCGCTCAGCATTTTGGCGGCGGCGGGCAAGCCAAAGGGCAACAGCACCCCTGCAATGATGTTGATGCGGGCGTCGCGTTGCAGGCGCTGGACCACATCGCCTCCGGCTGTTGGGTCAAACAGGGGCAGATTGGTCCATACGTTGAACGGCCCATTGCCAAGCGGCCAGTTCTGCCAGCGGATCGCGATGAAAAAGCTCGCTACAGCAAGAAACGCGATCACAAAGGCCAGCGCGGCAGCTGCCATCACCTGCGCCAACAAAGGTGCAGGCGCATGGGCGGGCATCATCAGCCCAGTCAATTGAACCGGGGAGAACGGGAAATCCAGCACCCCAGCCAAGCCATAGGCCAAGCCGCTGAGCAATCCGGTCAGAGCCGTGCCCTCGAGCGGATGGCGTGCCAGCAGGCTGAGCGAAAGAACCATGAGGCTAAGCGCGACGAACCGCATCCGGTTGAGTGGGGGCGCATCGCGGAATTCCATGAAACTGGGATAGTTCGAAGAGTATTCCGCAAATGTCAGACCTGCGGCCAGAATGGCAAGAAGGGCGATCACTTCGGGTGATTTGGTGGCCGCAACAGGCAAGAGCAGAGACGGCATCGCGATCAGCAATGCGATGAAAACGCCTCGGATGGCCGCGCCTGAAATGCGTGTTATCACGTCTCGATCCTCTCAAATCGGACCAGCCGGTACATTGCCGTGCCGTGTTCCAACTTGGTGATCCGGGCGCATCCCTTGCTGGGGTGTCTTTACCGGACCGTGCCTCAATTCCGCCTTATTTGTGCCTGCAAACCCGATTCCGCTCAAGCAGGGGTGAGGGGGTGCAGGTCCATTTTGCCTCAGTCACAGGCCGACTGGTGCCAGTTTGCATCAGTAACGGCCAGAGGGCTGTGTATAATCAATGACTTATCAACAGGCCCCCATACGCCCTGTTCCAATCAAACCTCAAACCAATCGGTCGCGGCTCCAGGATGGGCACTTGGCAATCAATGTGGCAAAGTTTTGACGCCCTCGCATGGGGCGGGGCCGCGAAACAAAAAAGCCGCCCGGATCGGGCGGCTTTGATGATGTCATGTGCAGGGCAATCAGACCCAGGGGCGTTCCTGGCTGGCCTTGTCCTCAAACGACTTGATGGATGCGGATTTCTCCATTGTCAGGCCGATGTCGTCCAGACCATTCAGCAGGCAGTGCTTTTTGAACGCATCAACTTCGAAGGTGATCACCTCGCCATCGGAAGTGGTGATTTCCTGCGCTTCCAGGTCGACAGTCATGCGCGCGTTGGCGCCTTTCTCTGCGTCCTTCATCAGGATGTCGACCTGCTCTTGCGGCAGGACGATCGGAAGGATGCCGTTCTTGAAGCTGTTGTTGAAGAAGATGTCCGCGAAGGATGTGGACACGATGCACTTTATGCCAAAATCGGCAATGGCCCAAGGCGCATGTTCGCGCGAGGAGCCGCAGCCAAAGTTGTCGCCCGCGATCAGGATCTCGGCGTCGCGGTACTGCGGCTTGTTCAGCACGAAGTCCTCGATCTCGGAGCCGTCACGGTTATAGCGCATCTCGTCGAACAGGTTCTTTCCGAACCCGGTGCGCTGAATGGACTTCAGGAACACCTTGGGGATGATCATGTCGGTGTCGATGTTGACCAGCGGCATGGGGGCAGCGATGCCTTGGATTTTTGTGAACTTTTCCATTTTGCTCGCTCCTTAATTCAGCTCGCGCACGTCGGTCAGCTTGCCGGTAAGGGCAGCGGCGGCAGCCATCGCAGGCGACACCAGATGGGTGCGGCCCTTGTAGCCCTGACGACCTTCGAAGTTGCGGTTGGAGGTTGCGGCGCAACGCTCGCCTTCGGACAACTGGTCAGGGTTCATCGCCAGACACATGGAGCAGCCCGCAAGGCGCCACTCAAAGCCTGCGTCCTGGAGGATCTCGGCGATGCCTTCTTCCTCGGCCTGAGCGCGGACCAGACCAGAGCCCGGAACGACCATGGCACGCATGCCGTCCTTGATCTTCTTGCCCTTCACGACCTCTGCCACAGCGCGCAGGTCTTCGATGCGGCCGTTGGTGCAGGAGCCGATGAACACGGTATCGATCTCGATGTCGGTCAGTTTCTGGCCGGGAGTCAGGCCCATGTACTCGAGCGAGCGGCGTGCTGCCTCGACCTTGCCGCCGGTGAAGTCTTCAGGCGATGGAACCACACCGGTGATCGGCAGCACGTCCTCGGGGGAGGTGCCCCAGGTCACAACCGGCTCGATGTCCTCGCCCTTCAGGGTGACGACCTTGTCGAAATGCGCGCCTTCGTCGGTGTAAAGCGTCTTCCACCAGTTCAGCGCCGCTTCCCACTGGGCGCCTTTGGGGGCGTGCGGGCGGCCTTTGACGTATTCAAAGGTGGTTTCGTCCGGCGCGATCAGGCCGGCGCGCGCGCCGCCTTCGATGGCCATGTTGCAGACGGTCATGCGGCCTTCCATTGACAGATCACGGATCGCTTCGCCGCAATATTCGATGACATAGCCGGTGCCGCCGGCAGTGCCGGTCTCGCCGATCACCGCGAGGGTGATGTCCTTGGCGGTCACGCCCGGCTTCAGCTTGCCGGTGATCTCCACCTTCATGTTCTTGGACTTTTTCTGGATCAGCGTCTGGGTGGCCAGCACGTGCTCGACCTCGGAGGTGCCGATGCCATGTGCCAGCGCGCCAAAGGCGCCGTGGGTGGCGGTGTGGCTGTCGCCGCAGACCACGGTCATGCCGGGCAGGGTCCAGCCCTGTTCCGGGCCGACGATGTGCACGATGCCCTGGCGGACGTCATCGACCGGGTAGTAATGCACGCCGAATTCGCGGGCGTTCTTGTCGAGGGCCTCAACCTGGATGCGGCTTTCCTCGTTCTCGATGCCCTTGGCACGGTCGAGCGTGGTCGGCACGTTGTGATCCGGCACGGCGATGGTCTTTTCCGGTGCGTGCACCTTGCGGCCGGCCATGCGCAGGCCTTCGAATGCCTGCGGGCTGGTCACTTCGTGAACCAGGTGGCGGTCGATGTAGAGCAGGCAGGTGCCGTCCTCGGCTTCATGCGCGACATGCGCATCCCAGATTTTGTCGTAGAGCGTTTTGGGGGACATGAGTCCTCTCCCGTAGTTTTTGGAATATAGCTGGCAAAAGGGCTTGGCGGCAGCCTTATAGCCGCGCCAGGACCGTGCGGGCGGCGCCAAAGAACCGCTCGCGCAGGCGTGCGCGGTCTTGCAGCTCGATATGGTGGGCCAAAACGTGGGTCATGGCTGTCAGATACATCTGCTGGGCGCTGCAATCAAGATTCGTTCTGGACTGCGGTGAACAAGGTCTTGGCCCAGATGCAAACCGGTTGCGGAATGTCCTGCCTTGATCCTCGCGGCAAGGGGCGGCAGACTTCTGACTGAGATAGGGAGCATCATGGATCCGGAAGAACAGATCGAAACAAAAGATGCGCTGGCTGAGAGCACGGCAGAGGCGATCGAGTTTGGCCAGCAGCTGTGGGCTTTTCTGACAGATACGGCTGAGGTTCTGCTGCGGCCTTGGAATGCCTACCAACTGGGCATCGCTGCGGGCCTATTTCTGATTGCGGCGCTGCTGGCGCGTCCGATTGCGGCCAGCTTTCATGACTGGCTGCGAGGCCGCGCAGGATGGCCAAAGTGGCGGATCCGGGCAGGGCTTGTGGTGCATAAACGGATCAGAGGGATCCTTTTTGTGCTTTTGATCTGGTCCACGGTCCTCATCATGCAAGAGATCACCTGGCCAAGTCGCTCGCGGGTGCTTGTGGTGATCGCCAACCTGTCGCTGGCTTGGCTGATCGTGTCCTTTGCCACCCGTCTCGTGGCCAATCCGCTGCTGCGCAAGATGGTCAAATACGGCGCGTGGGTGTGGATTACCCTTAGAATTCTGGGTCTGACGGCCGAGGCGACGGCCTTTCTCGACAGTATAGCGATTGATTTTGGCGATCTGAGGATTTCCCTGTTCCTCATCGTGCAGGCCATCGTGATCCTGGGGGTTATGCTTACGCTGGCGCGCGCGGTTTCATCCGTGGCGGCAAACAGGATCCGCAACAATCCCGACATTTCGCCCTCGATGCAGGTCCTCGGAGCAAAGCTCGCTCAGATCCTTCTGCTTGGCGGGGCCTTTTTCATCGGGCTGAAGGCGATAGGCATTGATCTCACCGGCCTTGCGGTTCTGTCCGGCGCGATTGGTGTTGGTCTTGGTTTCGGTCTGCAGAAGGTGGTGTCCAATCTCGTTTCAGGCCTCATCATCCTGTTGGATAAATCCATCAAGCCGGGGGATGTGATTTCGCTCGGCGAGACCTTTGGCTGGATCAATTCCCTTGGCGCGCGCTATGTGTCTGTGGTCACACGGGATGGGCGCGAATACCTGATTCCGAACGAGGATTTCATCACCAATGAGGTGGTGAACTGGTCTCACTCGGATCGATTCGTCCGGCTGGATCTGAAGTTCGGCACCGCGTATGGGGATGACCCGCACGAGGTGCGGCGCGTGGCTATCGACGCCGCAAAAGGGGTCAGCCGTGTGCTCAGCGGCGGCAAGCGCGCGCCGGTGTGTCACATCATCGGATTTGGCGATAGCAGCGTGGATTATGTGTTGCGGTTCTGGATTGATGACCCCACCGGAGGTCTCACCAATATTCGTGGCAACGTCTATCTGGCTTTGTGGGATGCGTTTAAAGACGCGGGCGTGTCCATTCCGTTCCCGCAGCGGGAGGTGCGGGTGATGAATGATGCGCTGTCGGTTGAAGTCGCTGAAACCCGCGGTGGAGAGAGCGCAGAGAGTGGTTGAGCCATTCCCGTGGGGGAGGTGGTGGGCCTGCGTGCCACGCAATGCAGCCTCTCGTTTAAGGTTCATTGAAAAAGCACGTCTGCCTTGCTAAATTGAGACTACCCCAGCGCCGGGGGACCGGCGGCGCGCTACAAGGAGGACAATGTCCTGTCACCCGAACCTCAGGCGGCCCAAGATGCAGGCCGCGGTGTGGCTGTAATGGCCACCAAATCACAGCCGACCAGCGATCAGCTGCTGGCGCGTGTTCTTTCCTCGCTTGATGACGACAAGGCCGAAGATGTTGTGCAGATCGATCTGCGCGGCAAGACAGCCATTGGCGATCACATGGTTATTGCCTCGGGCCGTTCGACCCGTCAGGTCGCGTCCATGGCCGAGAAACTTGCCGACCGGCTGAAGCAGGACTACGGCCTGCTGTGCAAGGTCGAGGGCAAGGATACTGGCGATTGGGTGTTGATCGACACTGGCGATATCATCATCCATCTGTTCCGTCCGGAAGTGCGCGAGTTCTATCAACTCGAAAAGATGTGGCTTCCTGCTGGCACCTCACCAGCGCAGAGCGAGAACTGAAGACAGCCTGACCGCAGAACCGGGTAGGCCGGTTCTGACTGGATCGGCCTGTGCGATCCTTGGCGCCAGTTGCCACGGCAATGCGCCGCTGATCCCTGCAGGCCCGAATCGAAAGATCTTCCATGCGACTTCATTTTTGTGTGGTCGGGCGCCTACGGGCCAGCCCGGAGAAGCAGCTCATTGATGACTATCTTGAGCGGTTTGACCGTACGGGCCGGGCCTTGGGTCTTGGCCCCTGCAAGGTGATCGAAGTCGAGGACAAGAAAAATGCAGGGATGGCTGCCGAGGCTGATCTCCTGCGCAAGGCAATCCCCAAGGGGGCTGTCATCTGTACGCTGGATGAACGTGGCAAGCTTTTGACGTCACCGGATTTCTCGAAACGGCTGGCTGATTGGCGCGATACAGGGCGCCAGGATGTCGCCTTTGTCATCGGTGGCGCGGATGGGATCGATCCCAGCCTGCGTGCTGAGGCAGATTTTTCCATCTCTCTGGGCAAGATGGTCTGGCCGCATATGCTGGTCAGGGTCCTGCTGGCAGAGCAGGTCTATCGCGCCGCCACGATCCTGGCAGGCAGTCCCTATCACCGGGTCTGACAGCTGCCCGGCGCTACTCGCCTAGCAGCTGGCGTCGCAGTTGAGCACGAGGATATAGGACGCCTCTGCCCATCCATCGACATTGCAACGCGCCTGGATTTTGACCTGTTCAGTGCCATCCGGGATCGCCACTCCTGCCAGCGACCGGGTAAATGGCTGTTCGTTGACATGGGGATGCACCAGCTCGCGCAGGCCAAGCGGATTGCCGTCCATGTCCAGAACCCGCCAGCCATCAGCATAATGATCCCAGCCGGTGTCCGGGTGGCTCAGCGTTACGCTGATCCGCCAGCTGCTGCCGGTTTGGGTTGCGGTTGCCTCAAGGATGCGCGGATCATCGGCCCAGGCAGCGATGGGCAGACAGGTGGCACAGGCAAGGGTCAGAGCTTTCAACATGGATCCAGCCTAGGTCGGATTCGCCCGGCTGTCTTTGACATTTCGCAAGGTGCCCGGTGTTAGGCAGAAGTTTGCGGGGGCTTTGTATCCGCTGGCAGACGTTGCAGGATCTGGCGGGATTGCGAGGCAAATTCGCGCCGGTAAAGAACCGCGAGGGTGATCAACGTCGTGGCGATCAGGGCAAGTGGGCCCACCAGCCAAGCGACAGAGGCCAGCGAGAAATAGGTTGATCGCATCGCACGGTTAAAGCTCCGGGCGGCAGTGATCGACAGATCCGCGGCCTGCTCTGCGCGTTTGAACGCATTGGGGGCGTCTCCACTGTTTGGCACTGCTCCCATCAGGACAAAGCAGTAGCCAAATAGCCGGTGAGCCCAAACGTATTTCAGGAACGCGTTGCTTAGCAGCAGAAGGACCAGCAGGATTTTCACGTCCCAGACAAAGGCTGGCGCACTGTCGAGGCTGAGGTTGCGCGCGACACCGACCAGCTGGTCGGTGTTGCCAATCAGCGCCAGGCCGCCGCCGATTGCAATCATCGAGGCTGACGCGAAAAACGCCGTTCCCTGACGCAGGTTGCTGATCAATTGGGCATCAAAGATACGCGGCTGGCGTGACACCATCTGGATCATCCACTCATGCCGGAACTGTGCCATCAGTTCTGAAACTGATGGTTTGCCCTTGGGCGCGTTTTCAATGCGCCAGCCAATGCTCAGCCAGCTCAGCAAAAGCAGGGTGCAGGCAATCAAATCGAGAGGAGAGAACAGGGCCAGTCGGTCAATCAATGTCATGTGGTCAACTTACCCGCCGAACAACTGGCTTGCCAGATCGGAAAATTGGTCATATTATTTTACCAAAGAGGAGAGCCCCATGGAGATGCCATCCCCGAACCCCGCCATTCTGGCCTGCAAGTCGCGGCTGGTTGAGCGTCTGGCCAAGGTCCTGCCCGCTGACGCGGTGATCGAGGACGAGGCAGAGACCCGTGCCTATGAGTGTGATGCGCTGACGGCCTACAAATGCCCACCGCTTCTGGCTGTGCTGCCGCGCAGCACACAGGAGGTTTCCGACGTCCTGCGGATCTGCCACGAAGAGGGGGTGCCAGTGGTGCCGCGCGGGGCCGGAACCTCGCTGGCCGGCGGGGCGCTCCCGACGGCGGATTGTGTGATCCTTGGTGTGGCCCGCATGAACGACGTGTTGGAAACGGATTATGCGAACCGCACAATCCGCGTACAGACAGGGCGTACCAACCTCAGCGTATCGGGTGCGGTCGAGGAGGAAGACTTCTTTTACGCGCCTGATCCGTCTTCACAGCTGGCCTGTGCAATCGCAGGCAATATCGCCATGAACTCCGGCGGAGCGCATTGCCTGAAATACGGGGTGACGACCAACAATCTCATGGGGGTGACCATGGTGATGATGGATGGCACCGTGGTTGAAATCGGGGGGGCTCATTTGGACGCTGGCGGCCTCGACCTTCTGGGGGTGATCTGTGGCAGTGAGGGACAGCTTGGCGTGGTGACAGAGGCCACCCTTCGGATCCTGCGCAAACCTGAAGGCGCCCGCCCCGTTCTGATCGGATATGACAGCAATGAGGTGGCAGGCGCCTGTGTCAGCGATATCATCAAGGCCGGTGTTCTGCCGGTTGCGATCGAGTTCATGGATCGACCCTGTATCGAGGCCTGCGAAGCCTTTGCCAAAGCGGGTTATCCGATGTGTGAGGCGCTGCTGATCATCGAAGTCGAGGGCAGCGAAGCAGAGATTGACCACCAGCTCCGACTGATCACCGATATTGCGAGATCGCATAACCCTGTTGAACTGCGCGAGGCCACCGACAGCGATGAAGCCGCCCGGATCTGGCTGGGTCGCAAATCCGCCTTTGGCGCCATGGGGCAAATCAACGACTATATGTGCCTTGATGGAACGATCCCTGTGACCTCGCTGCCGCATGTGCTGCGCCGGATCGGTGAGATGAGCAAGGAATTCGGACTGGCCGTTGCAAATGTATTCCATGCCGGTGACGGCAACATGCATCCGCTGATCCTGTTTGATGCCAACAAGCCCGGCGATCTGGAAACCTGCGAGGCCTTTGGCGCCGAGATCCTTAAACTCTGCGTTGAGGTGGGGGGGTGTCTGACCGGTGAACACGGTGTCGGTATCGAAAAGCGTGACCTGATGCTGCATCAGTACCGGCCAGCCGATATCGAGGCCCAGTTGCGGGTAAAGGATGTCTTTGATCCGAAATGGCTGCTCAACCCGGCCAAGGTCTTTCCCTTGTCCACAACACAGAGCCGCCGCGCGCCCGCAATGGCCGCAGAATAGGAACTGGCCTGACAGGCCCTTGATGCGGGCCAGTCGCGGGGGCTTTGCCCCCACACCCCCAGAGTATTTTTGAAAAGGTGAAACCATGACACCTCAGAGCGAGGCCGAACTGGCCGACATCATTGCGGCCGCCAAGGGACCTATGAGCATCCGGGGCGGTGGCACCCGTGGCAGTTCGGGGGAGGGGGATCCACTGTCGGTCGCCGGTCTTAGCGGTGTGACCCTGTATGAGCCCGGCGCGCTTACGCTGGTGGTGCAGGCCGGCACGCCTGTTGAAGAGGTGAAGAAGATCCTTGCGGGCGAGAACCAGCGCCTGGCCTTTGAGCCTATGGATCACCGTGGATTGCTTGGCACGCAGGGGGTGCCGACCATGGGCGGGGTCTTTGCCGCCAACACCTCTGGGCCCCGGCGCATCCAATCCGGAGCAGCGCGCGATTTTCTTTTGGGGGTGCGGTTTGTGGATGGTCGGGGCGATGTCCTGAGCAACGGTGGCCGGGTGATGAAGAACGTGACGGGTTATGATCTGGTCAAGCTGATGGCCGGTGCATATGGCACCCTGGGGGTGCTGAGCGAGCTGTCCCTGAAGGTGCTGCCAATGGCCGAGGCCTGCGGGACGGTTGCTGTTGACGTGGCTGATCTGGCGACAGCGGTGGCGGCGATGTCGGTTGCTTTGGGATCGCCCTATGATGTGACCGGGGCGGCATATGACCCTGATGCGGGCACCGTCTTCATCCGGGTTGAGGGGTTTGAGACCTCGGTTGCGTATCGCGGCGAGGCGCTCTTGCAGGCGCTGGCGAAATTTGGCGAGGCGCGTATGACGCTGGGCGAAGGCGCTGCCTTGTGGGAGGGAATCCGCGACGTTGCGGCCTTTCATGACAAACCGGGAGACGTCTGGCGGATCTCGGTCAAACCGTCTGATGCGATCGTTTTGGCGCAGACGCTGGGGGCGACAGCGCTGCAGTTCGACTGGGGCGGCGGATTGATCTGGGCCTTGATGGAAGAGGGAACCGATTTGCGTGCCCGAATGAACGTGCCGGGCCATGCCACATTGGTGCGGGCCAGCGCGCAGACACGTGGCGCCATTGCGCGCTTTCAGCCAGAGCCCGCCCCGCTGGCCGCGATTTCTGCCGGGCTCAGGGCGCAGTTCGATCCGCGCGCGATCCTCAGTCCGGGACTGATGGGATAAAGATATGCAAACGACCTTTACCGAAGAGCAGCTCCAGGATCCCGGCACCCAGCGCGCCAATGAGATATTGCGAACCTGCGTGCATTGCGGTTTTTGCACAGCGACCTGTCCGACGTATCAGGTGCTGGGAGACGAGTTGGACAGCCCCCGTGGCCGGATCTACCTGATCAAGGATATGCTGGAAAACCAGCGCACGCCGGATGCCAAGACGGTCAAACATATCGATCGCTGCCTGTCGTGCCTGGCCTGTATGACGACCTGCCCGTCTGGGGTGCATTACATGCATCTGGTCGATCATGCCCGTGCCTATATCGAAAAGCACTATGACCGCCCCTGGAGCGACCGCGCGTTGCGCTGGCTGCTGGCGCGAATCCTCCCCTATCCCGGTCGTTTCCGGCTTGCCTTGTTCGGGGCAAAGCTGGCCCGCCCGTTTCGTGGTCTTGTTCCGGATGCGCGGCTGCGGGCGATGCTGGATATGGCGCCAAAGCACATCCCACCGGTGAGCCGCAACGACGATCCGCAGAGTTTCCATCCAACTGGCCCGCGCAGGAAACGGGTGGCTCTGATGACGGGCTGTGCGCAAAAGGCGCTCAACACTGATATCAATGACGCGACAATCCGTCTTTTGCGCCGCTTTGGCTGCGAGGTGGTGGTGGCCGAAGGTGCGGGATGTTGCGGGGCGTTGACCCATCACATGGGCCGCGAAGACGAAAGCCATGCGACCGCAGCCAAGAATATCCGGGCCTGGTGTGCAGAGATGGACGGCCAGGGGCTGGACGCGATTGTCATCAACACCTCCGGGTGCGGCACGACTGTGAAGGACTATGGGCATATGTTCCGTAACGATCCGCTGGCAGAGGATGCGGCAAGGGTGTCGTCGTTGGCGATGGATATATCAGAGCTGCTGATGCAGCTGGATCTGCCAGAGGGGGCAGACAAAGAGCTGACCGTTGCCTATCATGCTGCTTGCTCTCTGCAACATGGCCAGCAGATCAAGACCCATCCGAAGACGCTGTTGAAACGGGCAGGGTTCAAGATCGTTGAGCCGGCTGATCCGCATCTGTGTTGCGGCTCTGCGGGGACCTATAACCTGATGCAGCCGGAGATTTCAGCCGAGCTGAAGGCGCGGAAGGTCAAGACGCTTGAGGCCAGGAACCCCGATCTGATCGCAGCCGGGAATATCGGCTGCATGATGCAGATCGGTTCGGCCACCGGGCTGCCCATTGTCCACACAGTTGAGCTGCTGGACTGGGCCACTGGTGGGCCCAAGCCCCGCGCAATGGAGGCAGGGAACACCGTCAGCCGTGCGGGAGAGGTGCCGATCCTGCGCTGATGCCGCTGCGCTATCGCAAATCACAGTAAGCGACGCCCCGCCTGTCATCGGCGGGGTGTTGTGTTTTCGCGGGTGCAATTGCCCGGTCTGTGCCGTAATTTCGCCTGAAGGGGGCGTTATCCCAGACGGCAGGCAATTTCAGCGCGGAGCACATCACTTATGGCAGCACTGGCCAAAGACATGGCAGCAGGGAAGTGGCGGCTCGCGCGTGCATGTGCCGTGCTTCTGGTGCCGCTTCTTGCCATTGCGGCGCCGCAGGTTTCGCAGGCGCAGGACAGCCGTCTGCAGCGGTTGGAGACAACCGAGGCTGGCCGGGATTGGCAGGCCGTTGGGCGGCTCGACGTGAATGGAGAGGGCTTTTGCACCGGTGCCTTGATTGCCCCTGATCTGGTCCTTACTGCGGCGCACTGTCTGTTTGATCGCGACAGCCGCACCCGGATTGCCCCGCAAACGATCGAGTTTCTGGCGGGGTGGCGAAATGGGCGTGCCTCGGCCTATCGCAGTGTACGCCAGGCGGTGATCCATCCGAACTATGTATTCGACGGAGAGCTGTCGACGGATCGGGTGCGCAATGACATTGCTTTGTTGCAGCTACAGCGCCCGATCCGCAACACGACCGTCACCCCATTTGAGACCAGTTTGCGCCCTCAGAAAGGGGCGCGGATCGGCGTGGTTTCTTATGCCCATGATCGCTCTGAGGCGCCATCTTTGCAGGACGTTTGCGCCGTAATGGCCCGCCAGGAGGGGGTGTTGGTGATGTCCTGTGATGTCGACTACGGCTCTTCGGGGGCGCCTGTGTTCTCGTTCGAAGGGGGGCGAGCACGTATCGTGTCTGTGGTGTCGGCCAAGGCTGAAGTCTCTGGTCAGCAAGTGGCGCTGGGCTCTGCGCTGGCGGAAGAGCTGGATTTGCTGCGGGCTCAGCTTGGAAATGGCCGATCCGCCGGTCAGATGCCCCCCGGTGTGGGTCGTGTGCGTGTCGGCGAACGGGCCCGGTCGGGTGGGGCGAAATTCATCAAGAACTAGGCGCGCGACATCCGCAGTTGCCCGACCTCTTGAACCCCTCAAAACAGTCCTTATCTCAGTGTCATCGGGTCGCCGTCGATCGGGGCCCGAGCAACCTGATGCCCGTCCCAGAGGGGAGGGCACGCTAGAAAATCGCTCAAGATGAGGATGAAAAATGCGTAGTTTTGATTTTGCCCCGCTGCACCGTGCCACCATCGGTTTTGACCAGATCGCAGATCTCATGGATCGTGCTCTGAGCACCGACGTGGCCCAGCCGAGCTACCCGCCCTACAACATCGAAAAAAACGCAGCTGATGCGTATCGGATCTCGATTGCCGTCGCCGGTTTCTCCGAAGAGGATCTGAGCGTCGAGGTCAAGGAAAATGCCCTTGTTGTCTCGGCCAAGAAATCCGACGACGACAGCGACCGCACGTATCTCCACCGCGGCATCGCCACCCGCGCCTTTGAGCGCCGCTTTACGCTGGCTGATCACGTGCGGGTCACAGGCGCGAGCCATTCTGACGGGATGCTGCATATCGATCTGCACCGGGAAGTGCCCGAGGCGCTGAAACCCCGCCGGATCGAAATCGCATCGACCAAAGCGCCGAAACTGGACGCCAAGCCGGTCAACTGATCTGACTTCAGACAGGGGTGAGCTGCACGGATGGCTGCACCCCTGATGAACCACAACAGCCCCCGGCAATCCACCGGGGGCTGTTTTGCGTTTGTCAAAAGAACGGGTCGGATCAGTTGGTCGTGGCCGTATCCACAGGCCCAATCGAGAAGAACATCGTCTCGCCCGAGGCATCATCAACACCGTCGTTGTCGGTCAGGATATAGCCTTCTCCCTCGGCGGTGATCGCGAGGCCTTCGACCTTGTCCAGCACATAGCCGCCCGTTGCGGTCAGATCCGGCAGCAGATCGCGCACCAGCTCCTTGCTGACAACCGGCAGTTCGCCACCCAGCGGTGCGGGCTGCATTTCGGCCAGCGGGATGCGATAGACCTTTTTGGTGACAGCGCGGAAATCATGCTGGTTGTCGCGCTCAATCACGTAGACATGATCGCCGTGGGCCACGATCTCCGAGAGACCAACCCAACCGGTGTCAGGCTCTGCCTTGGGGTAGTGCACCGCACCCCATTCCTTGGTCTCAAGATTATAGGCCACCAGTTTGACGTGGTTCTTGGGGTCATCTTTCCATTCCCGCTGGACCGCCATCCACAGCGTGTCACCGACCTTGGTGATGCCTTCAAAGCCAAAGCGTCGTTCAACTGCCATCAGCTCGGCAGGCAGTCCGATTTCGCCCTTCTTGGCTTTGATGAGCCCGTCTTTGGAGACGTGATAGATGGCATGTGGGGTCACCCGATCAGTGCGCCCTTCCGAGGCGACATAAAACCCGCCGTTGCCGTCCAGCGTGATGCCTTCGAGATCAAGTTTCTGGGCCGGGTTGCCGTCTTGCCGATGGATGCGGATCACGTCGACGATACGGGCAGGCGTCTGGCTGGGATCAATTTTGAAGATCGAAGGCTGGAAGCCGTAGAAGCTGTCGTTGACCGCGTAGATCATGCCATCCGCATCCGCCACCATGCCAGAGAGTGCGCCCCAGCCGATCAGTTCCTCCGCCCCGGCAGAGGTCAGATGTGGATAGTTGGGGGCGCCGTCTTGCAACTCGTACATCATCACGTGCGCGCGGGGGCCCTTGTCCTCGATCAGGTCTTTCTCGTTGGCAGAGACCAGCAGGTTGCGTTCCGGCAGGACTGCGTAACCTTCCGGGCCAACACCCGAGGGCAACAGCTGTGTGAGCACCGGATTGGCCAGATCGCTGACATCGTAGACGCCGACAACTGATGCGCGCTCCGCTCCGACAAACACATAGGGTGTGCCGTCAAATTCAGCGAAGGTCACGCTTTCGGGTTCGACGCCCTTTGCGTCAGAGCGTTTGTCGGGGTAGTGGCCAATCTGCACGATGGCATGTTCAAAGGAGGTGCCGCTGTCGTAGACGACAGTGCCGTCCTTGTTGAAGATCGTCCAACCGCGCGAACCTCCCTGATAGTCCCCTTCGTTTGCGGTGGCAAAGTGCGTGTCGTCGATCCAGGTAACGGCGTCGGGTTCACGCAGTCGCGCGGTCTGGCTTTCGTTGAAGATCAGCGCGCCGCGTTCGTCAGTTGCGTCGATCCCGTCAAGATCCACCGAACCGGCAGAGAAATGCGTCACGATCTCGCCGTTCTTGGAGACGACCACCAGGTGGTTGTTTTCCTGCAACGTGACGACGGTTTCCCCCAGCCCGTTGATCGAGACATATTCAGGCTCCGGATCCTCGCCTGCGATATCGGCAAGGCCTGTCAGGCTCACGACCTTCATCGACGCGCAATCAAGGCCCGTCTTGGTGGTATCCACCAAGACAAGGTTGCCTGCAGGCATCTGTGGCAGCATGCCATCGTTCAGGTCTTCGTCCCGCTCGTTTTCGATCGCCACAGCGAGAAAGCCGCCGTCCTTGGATTTCGCGACAGAATCCGGCTGACCACCCAGGTCGCAGGAGCCCGTTTCAGAGCCCGTTTCAGTGTCGATGGATTTCAGCAGGCCCGAGGGTTGCGTGTAGCTTTCAGAGGTATTCACGCCGACATAGGCCGTGCTGCCAATAACTGCGACCGATGTGGGTTCGCCGGGCAGGGCGATATTGCCCTTGGGTGCGGGTTTGGCAGGGTCGGTGATATCAATCAGCCCCAGCGCCTGCATTGGGCTGTCGGTATAGACCAGCGTCATGCCATCTGCGGTCGCGTCGATGATCTCTGGCGAGGATTCGCGCGTTTGATCCTCACCGGCAGTCATGTTCTGGACAACGGGAAAGGCGGCAATGCGGTTAAAGGATTTCTCTGCCTGGGCGGCACCGGTGGTGAGGGCCAGCGCAGAGGTCAGGCACATGAGGCGCGGAAACATCGGCTACTCCGAAAGTTGGACAATGGACTGCCCTTGCTCCTGCCGTTTCTGCCTAACGGGACTGTGACGGTTTGATGTAGTTTTGATGATGCAAGGCCCCGACAACCGCTTGACGGGGCCTTGTGAGGCGGATCAGACCGACATGCAGATGTATTTCATCTCCAGATAGTCCTCGATGCCGTGATGGCTTCCTTCACGGCCCAGGCCTGACTGCTTGACCCCGCCAAACGGGGCCACCTCTGTCGAGATGATGCCGGTGTTGACGCCGACGATCCCATATTCCAGCGCTTCGGCGACCTTGTAGACCCGGCTCAGATCCTTGGCGTAGAAATAAGAGGCGAGACCAAAGATGGTGTCATTGGCCATGTCGATCACGTCATCTTCGGTTTCGAATTTGAAGAGGGGTGCCATCGGTCCAAAGGTTTCGTCCTGAGAGAAAACCATGTCCTGGGTCGCGCCGGTAAGGATTGTCGGCTCAAAAAAGGTGCCGCCCAGTTCAGAGGGATTGCCGCCCAGGATCACCTCTGCGCCTTTCTCCTTTGCGTCGGCAATATGCGCCTGCACTTTTTCGACGGCTTTCTGGTTGATCAGCGGGCCAAACTGGGTGCCCTCTGCCAGACCGTCGCCAACCGTCATCTTGGCCACGGCGTCCTTCAGCTTGGCGGCAAAGGCGTCGTATACCCCAGCCTGCACATAGATCCGGTTGGCGCAAACGCAGGTTTGGCCGTTGTTGCGGAACTTGCACATGATGGCTCCTTCGACAGCAGCGTCGAGATCGGCGTCATCAAAGACGATAAAGGGCGCGTTGCCGCCCAGTTCCATCGAGCATTTCATAACAGTGTCTGCCGCCTGCCGCATCAGGATGCGACCCACTTCGGTAGAGCCTGTAAAGGTCAGCTTGCGCACGGCGTTGTTCTCGCAGAACTCCTTGCCGGTCTCTGATGCATTGGAAGAGGTGACAACGTTGAACACACCGGCGGGGATGCCTGCGCGCTCTGCCAATACGGCCAGAGCGGTCGCAGAAAGAGGCGTCAACTCGGCTGGGCGTGCGACAAAGGCGCAGCCTGCTGCCAGTGCGGGCCCCGCCTTGCGGGTGATCATCGCATTGGGGAAATTCCACGGTGTAATCGAAGCCGCAACGCCGATGGGTTGTTTCAAAACAGTGATGCGTTTGTCACGTTGGTGGCCCGGAATGGTCTCGCCATAGATGCGTTTGGCTTCTTCGGCAAAGAACTCAATGAAAGAGGCGCCATAGCCGATCTCGCCGCGCGCTTCTGCCAGGGGTTTGCCCATTTCAGCGGTCAGGATTACGGCCAGGTCTTCCTGGTTTTCCATCATCAGGTCGAACCATTTGCGCAATACGGCTGCGCGTTCCTTGCCAGTCCATTTGGCCCAGTCCTTTTGTGCTGCCTCTGCTTGTGCGATGGCGCCCGCCACCTGGCTGCGGCTGACATCGGCCACCTGCGCGATCACGTCGCCACGGGCCGGGTTGATCACGTCAAAGGTGCCGTCCTCTCCATCAACGAACTGGCCGCCGACGTAGGCCCGGCTTTCCAGCAGGCTGGTGTCTTTGAGCAGGGATTTCAGATCTGTAGTCGCGTCAAGCATGGCTTGTCTCCCGGATGTCGTTTGCTGGAAATGGAAATCAGCTGTCACTTGATATGTCCAGAAAGAGTGATGAGTCCAGAATTTGATCAAATCCAGCGGCAGATAGAGGGCTGACCTCATGGGGCAACCATTGATGAGCCCGCCAGATGACAGCTCCTGTGCGTTTGACATGTTCTTCTCAAGATAGTCAGGTAGGGCAAACAACACATAAGGGGAGGGCTGGCATGGAATTGGATGATGCCTATGCCAACGGGGTCTATATCGAGAATGCAGCAAGCTATCCGCCACGCTGGGCAGCCTCAGCCGAGGATTTCCGCAATGCGATGCGGGAACGCTCGCGGATTGATGTTTCCTACGGTGAAAGCCCGCGTCAGGCATATGATCTGTTTTTCCCGGAGGGAGAGCCCAAGGGCCTGATGATTTTTGTCCATGGCGGCTATTGGCTGGCCTTCGATAAGTCCAGTTGGTCGCATCTTGCGGTCGGGGCTTTGGCCCACGGGTATGCGGTGGCACTGCCTTCCTATGATTTGTGCCCCGGGGTTCGGATTGCCGATATCACCAGCCAGATTGCGGCGGCTGTGACTGCCATCGCGGCAGAGGTGGCAGGGCCGATCTCGCTGGCCGGACATTCCGCTGGTGGGCATCTCGTCGCGCGGATGCTGGACCGGTCGTTGCTGCCTGCAGACGTCGGAGAGCGCATCCAGAGGGTGGTGCCGATTTCGCCGCTGGCGGATTTGAGACCACTTTTGCGGACTTCAATGAACGACAAGTTCAAGATGGACGCAGCCAGCGCCGCCGCCGAAAGCCCGGTGGATATGCAAGACCGCTATCCCGCCGAGGTCACTGTCTGGGTGGGCGGAGAGGAACGCCCTGCGTTTTTGGATCAGGCCGTCTGGCTGACCGAAGCCTGGGAGGCAGATCACGTCATTGCCTTTGGCAGGCACCATTTCAACGTGATCGAACCCCTCGCAGATCCGGAAAGCGATCTGGTGAAGTTGCTGGTGACCTAACCCCGCCAGACCATTTGGCGAAAGGACCGTGGATATCCGCGGTCCTTTCTGTTTGAGAGATGTCGTTTTTCGGCGATGGTTGGTGATTTCGGGCTAGCGGCGGCGGGCCGCTTCGCCCATTGTGTCGGGACGGGAAGGCGATGGCGTCGCCGCATGCTTGGCATGCTGCCCGTTTCAAATCTCAAAATTACGTCCTGAACGCCGGGACCTTTCTTGTAAGATGGAAGGGTCACTATGACTTCACGTCCTGAAATGTATCGTTTTCACAACGGCGAAAAGGCGCCGCTGCAGTTTGCTGTCTCTGAATATGAGGCGCGGATCGCAGGCCTGCGCAAGATCATGGCAGACACCGGTGTGTCCGCTGCTGTTTTCACATCGATGCACAATATCTCCTACTACTCGGGCTTCACGTACTGTGCCTTTGGTCGCCCCTACGGCCTGGTGGTAACCGCCTCCGAGGCCGTGACCATCTCGGCTGGCATCGACGCGGGCCAGCCCTGGCGCCGGTCGTTCTGCGACAACATCACCTACACCGACTGGCAGCGCGACAATTTCTGGCGTGCCATCCTGTCGGTAAGCGGCGAGGGTGTTGCCGTCGGCTATGAGAGCGATCACCTGACCCTGCTGCAAAAGGCCAAGCTGGAACATTTCCTGAAGCCATCGCAGCTGGTTGACCTCTACGAGCCGACCATGCGCCAGCGGATGGGCAAATCCGCGGCTGAGCTGGAGATTATCCGCGCCGGTGCGGCGGTGGCCGACGTTGGCGGCTTTGCGATCCGCGATGCGGTCAAGGAAGGCGCGCGTGAGATCGATGTGGCGATGGCGGGCCGTGACGCGATGGAGCTGGAGATTGCCAAGCGCTTCCCGGATGCGGAGTACCGTGACACCTGGGTCTGGTTCCAGTCGGGCATCAACACCGACGGCGCCCACAACCCGGTGACGGGCCGCCGGCTGGAGCGCGGGGACATCCTGTCGCTGAACACCTTCCCGATGATTTCCGGCTATTACACCGCGCTGGAACGCACCATGTTCGTGAAAGAGGTCGACGCCGAGTCCCTGCGCATCTGGGAGGCCAATGTGGCGGCCCATGAACTGGGTATCTCGCTTTTGAAACCGGGGGCGAGCTGTGCGGAAATCACCCATCAGATCAACGCCTTCTTTGAAGAGCAGGATCTGCTGCAGTACCGCACCTTCGGCTATGGCCATTCGTTTGGTGTCTTGTCGCACTATTATGGCCGCGAGGCGGGCCTTGAACTGCGTGAGGACATCGACACGGTGCTTGAGCCGGGCATGGTGATTTCGATGGAGCCGATGCTGACCATCGCTGATGGCCAGCCGGGCGCCGGGGGCTACCGTGAGCATGACATCCTGATCATCCACGAGGACGGCAACGAAAACATCACCAAATACCCCTACGGGCCGGAGTTCAACGTGGTCGGCTGATCGCGCAGGATCCGTATCTTGTGGGGCAGGTGGGGCTCCCGCCTGCTCTGCGCCCTGACGGGCGCTCACCGTTGGGCCAGGCACCGTGCATTGCACGGTGCCGTTTCGTTTGTGCCAACCCGTGCCTGCCCAGCCAGCCCTGCCCAAGCTGCCCAAGCTGTCCGCAGGTGGACCAGCCGTTGCGCGGCGGCGTTGGTTCAGGCATATGTCGCTGATGGCGCTTTGCGCCGCGACCGCAGGCAAATATGCCGCGAAGAAGGACATCACCATAATGACCGACCGCCCAGAAAAACGACGTTCCGAATACGCGCTGATCCAGTTGCTGCCCAACATGATGACCATTGCTGCGATCTGCGCGGGTCTGTCTGCCATCCGGTTTGGGGTGCAGGGCAACTATACGCTCGCGGTTCAGCTGATCCTGGCAGCGGCCATTTTGGATGGCTTTGACGGACGGCTTGCGCGAATCCTGCGCAGCGACAGCAAAATGGGAGCCGAGCTGGATTCGCTGGCGGATTTCCTGAACTTCGGCGTCGCCTCACCACTGGTGATCTACTATTGGGCGCTGCAGGACATGCGGGGCCTTGGTTGGCTGGCGGTTCTGGTCTTCTCGGTCTGCTGCGTCGTGCGTCTGGCCCGATTTAACGTCTCCACAAAATCAGAAGAAAAAGTCGCCGCCAAAAGCATTTATTTTGTTGGTGTTCCCTCACCGGCCGGGGCTCTTTTGGCGATGCTGCCGATGTTTATTTCCTTTGCCTTTGCAGATGCGCCGGTGATCCCTGATGTGCTGATCTGCATTCACATGGTTGTCATCGGATTGCTTATGATCAGCCATGTGCCAACCTGGTCTCTCAAGGCGGTCAAGATTTCGCGTGAAAATGTGAAGTACTTCCTGGTCGGTTTTGCCTTTGCGGGAGCGGCTGTCCTGATTTACGCATGGATAACACTTGTGATCCTGTGCCTTGGGTACGCTGCCATGGTGGCCTGGGGGTTGGTACGAAGAAAAACGCCGGAGGACGGCGTGTAGTTGTTAGGGTGGGAAATTGGATATCAAGGCAGTTGAATCGTCATACGCGCGTTGGGCGCCGGTTTATGACAGAACTTTTGGCGCAATCACCAACGTCGGACGCAAGCGCGCGGTTGGTTATGTGAACGCGAACCGGACCGGTCGTCTGCTTGAGGTGGGTGTCGGTACGGGCCTGTCCCTCCCTCTTTACAAACCAGACCTCAAAGTGACCGGCATCGATTTCAGCGAGGACATGCTGGAAAAGGCGCGCCAACGGGTGCAGGACAACAATCTCGATAACATCGAGGCACTGCGTCAGATGGATGCCCGCCAGCTTGATTTTCCCGATGCCACCTTTGACACGGTTTCGGCCATGCACGTGCTGTCTGTCGTTCCTGACCCGGAACAGGTGATGGGGGAAATCGCCCGCGTGCTAAAACCCGGTGGCAAGCTGGTCGTCACCAACCATTTCCTGCGCGACAAAGGGGTTCTGGCCTTTCTCGAACGGGCCTCCGCGCCATTTGCAAACCTTTTGGGCTGGCATTCCGATTTCCAGATCGAAACGGTCCTCAGCGAAGATGATCTTGCACTTGAGGAAAACCAGCCGTTGCCGCCTTTCGGCTTGATGACCTTCTTGATCCTGAGCAAGGTTCAGCCCGTCTGACCACCACGCCATTGCGAATGCCCTTGCAGCCCGGCCCGAACCCAACGGCCGGGCTGTTTTGCGTTTTGGGAGGGGGGATGTAAACTCTGTTTACTTATCCCATATCTCTGCAAGGCGGGGCGAGAGGGCAGATGCAGCTGGACATGGTCATAACCGACACAAGATCCAATCTCATGCAGATCGGTGGCCAGTGATGTTTGGGTTTTTCCGCCTCGTTCTGATCCTGTTTGTGGGGCTCACACTCGTCTATCTGGCGGTCTCTCTCTACTCGCGCGAGGTGCGGCGCGCCAAACTCCGCCGTCGCTGGCAACAGAAGGGGTTGACCGGCGACCGCGCGGCCTTCATCCAGCGGGGGCTGAGGCAATACGACCGCTCGTTCAGACGCAAACTGATCCTGCTGGTCTATATCATTCCGCTGGGGGCTCTGATGCTCTTGGTCTATGTCATTAATTTCATGTGAGGTGGCGCGATGCGTACCATCAAATGGGTTTTCCTGATCACCATCTGGGTGCTGTTTGGTGCCTTTCTGCACTACACGCTGCCGCAATATGACGTGGTTCGGATCGTCAACACCTACGAGGAACGCCAGGAGCTGAACGACTGGACCCGGATTTTCTGGTCGACGCCCGATAGCCAGTCCGCCGAGATCAGCAATCGCGACGTGCAGTTCATTCAGGCCGTGCGTCCGAACGGGCGCAACATCGTCTACCGGAACGAAGACACTGGCTGGAACTGGCCGCCGTATTTCAAGTTCGACACCGCCAATCTCTACACCGACGCCAATGACAGCATTTCCACAAAGGCCAACCCCGAGTGGGTGGCAGTGATGCACTATGGGTGGCGCAATGAATTCCTGTCTGCGTTTCCCAATGCCGTGACGATCCGCACGGTCGCAGGGCCGGACGATAAGCCGACCAACTGGTTCACTATCATCTTCCTCATCGTGCTGGCAGCCGTCTTCTGGGCGATCTATGTCCGCTGGCGCAGGTTCCGCCGGGCCCGGATTGATCCAATGGTCGAAAACGTCGAAGACAGCCTGTATGCGGCGGGGGATGCAATCGCGGAACGTCAGGGGCGGCTGCGCCGTTGGCTCAGCAGCTGGAAGTCAAGCTAGGCCGTCGCGCGCCACGAGACGAGAAATGGAACCGGGGCAGGTGCGTCCCGGTTTTTTGTTGCCGGGTCCCTGTCTCGGCCAGAGGCGGACGGAAAGCGGGGATCAATCCGCAAACAGATGTTCCGTGCGCGCCAGCGCCAGGGCGGTGTCGCGGTCCACGCCGAGGAACGGGATCAACTGATCGGCAATCTGCTCGTCGGTATCGCCATCGCGGATCAGCCCGTAATGTGTAAAGCCCACGTCGCGGATGCGATCGGTTTCAAACTGAATGTCATTGCGGATCGTCGGCAAGATGCTGTCCAGTGCCGACTGCGATGTCTGCGGCCCGGCAAGGCCGATCCGCTCTGCGTGACCGATGAGATAGGCATCATCAAATGTGCAATCGATCTGCAGAATGCGGGTCACCGAGCGATCTGAACTGAAATCCTGCATCAGATCAAAGGCCGATGGATCCAGGCAGATCACCATGCGGTCGGTTTCATAATAGTCGAACAACATTCGCACCAAGGCCCGGCGGTGGCGCGTCCGCTTCCAGATTGTCTTTTCAATTCCGCCAAGCGCAGGCATCTCCGTGCCTTCCTCGTCGAACAGATAGGCCAGCGCTGGAATGTTGCTCATCTCGCGCAATTTGGCGATCAGCCGCTTGGCGACGTGCCATTTCTTGCAGGTGATAATCAGCAACTCTCGGTCCCGCCCCAGTGTCCCCTCTGTTTCCCAGAACCGCGGCGCAAAGCGCAGGCCGACGCGCCCGCGCTGGGTGAGAAAAGAGTAGAGGTTGCGTCCTTCGTCAGAGATCTGAAACTCAACATTCTCGGCGGCGTAGAGCGCGCCAAGCCGTGCTTTCAGCTCTTCCGCTTCGGGGCTGATCTTGCGGGCAAACAGAAAATCCTGCCCAAGCAGCAGATCGTAGTGGTCGTTGTAGAATTGAACCGGCATCCCGTAGTCTGAAAACATCAGAAAGGTGAGCGTGCGGCATTCAATTTCAGCACTTGGCACGAGGTGACGGACTAGGGTCTGGAAAAACGTCTCATCCGGGATCCAGGTGGTGCGGAAAAACCGCACGACGTCACGCCGTTTGCGGATGAAATCCAGCAGCCATTCGATGGTGCGACGGCGCAGGCACCACCATTGGCTGCCGATCTGGATCTGCAAATCCTCTGGCGGGCTGCGGCGCAGGCCGAACCGCTTTTGCAGGCGATGGCTCAGTTCAAACAGGCGCTTCTGGGTGCGTTCGTTGAACACGTGGCGATAGATCAGCCGGTCTTCCTTCATGCCGGTCTTGATCCAGTCGCTCTGAAAGAAGTCAAAGCTCTCGATGTAGTCGCAATCGCGCGCATCCAGCAGCCTGTGGGCGTATTCGGCGGTTTTGATTGCCATGCAATCGCCAGAGACCATGTAGAAATGGGTCGCCTGCGGAAAGGCCGCAACCGCGCTTTCCAGGGCCTTCAACGTCGCCTCAACCAACGACCATTCACCCCAGCCGCATTTGATGCGCTTGTGGGCAAAGCAGACATGGGGATTGTCCTGCAACGCCTGCCGGATACGGTCAAAGTCCGCTTCCGAAGAGCGGGCATCAAAATGAATCGCGATATAGTCCCCAACCGCCGTCAGACGCTCTGCCTGCTCGATAATGGCGTCCGGGTCTTTGTGGCAGAGCAGCACATATGCAATTTTCGCCATGAAGACGCCCCGATGCCTTATTTTGTTTGATTGTTTCCTTGATACTGACGAATTCTGTCTGAATAAACCGGATTATTCGCGTTTTAATAACAGCTTTGACATTATTGCCGGATAGGGCAAGCGGAGACAGATGATGGGATTTCCAGGCACTTGGATGACAGAGAGCGAAAGCGTGGTGTATCGCGTAGTGCCCAAATGCGCCTGCTCCACCATCGGTCAGATTCTTTACTATTCCGATCATGGGCAGTTCTTTGACGGCGACATTCACGATGCGACCAGCGGTCTGCACAAATGGGCGCTGCCCGACAGCCAGGACAAGATCGTCCGCGCCGTACAGGGACAGGAAACTTATGCCTTTACCTGTGTGCGCAATCCATACACGCGGGTGTTGAGCTCGTTTTTCGACAAGATCTGCGGCATCCAGCGCAACGGCAAACGCTATCGCGGCAATCTGGTGCCGCGGTTGATTTACGATTACGGCATTGATGTCGGCGGCGACGATGGCAAGCAGGAGTTCGACCAGATCAAGAGCTTTCGCCGCTTTTTGCTGTTTGTGCGCGACACCATCCGCTTTCGTCGTCCCATGGATCCCGACATCCATTGGTCAGCGACATCAGGGCATGTCTCTACCTTCATCTGCAATGGTGGTCGCTACAACAAGGTGATCTGGACCGAGCGGTTCAACGAGGGCATGCAGGATGTGCTGAACACCATTGAGACGCCGCATCAGGTGGATCTGGCCACAATCCCGCGGTTCAACGAAAGCGAGGGCCACGGCCCCAAACGCGCCCATCCGGTCGAAGACTATTTCGACGATCTGTCGATGCATCTGGTCTATGAAATCTACAAACGCGATTTCGAGGTGTTCAAATATGACGTCGACAATCCGGCCAACAAGATGCCGGTGGGTGAAATAGATCTGGATGAAGTCCACGCCAAATTGGGCGAGTGACCTGCGGCTGCGCAACGCTCCCGCCCGGGTAGCGATCATTGCATGATCTGACCCGGTTGGGCCGGGCGCCGCTGGCGCGGCGCGCCTCCGGCGGGAGTATTTCGGGAAAGGTGAGGGAATGGGCGGTGACTGCGCCCAAACGCCTGCCTTACGATCGGGAACGGATGGCGTCCATCACGAATGAAACCCTGTCTGCAACCGTTGTTCTGGGGAGGAAGACAGGCTCCAGCCTCAGTTCACGAATGGCCGTCAAAATCCGTCTGTATTCTGCCTGTGCATCTTGCAGGCTGTGTCTGCGCTCTGCATCGACCTGAAAGAGATCCGGCCAGTCCGGGGCGACAAACACGCAGCTTGCATACGGGAACGCGCCCCGAAAACTGTGGTCGAGCGGCGTGCCACAATGGTGGCGCAAGGCGACCGCAGCGTCCAAAACGCCGCGATCAAAACAACCGGGGCAGCTGTATCCTTCAATCGGGCCAGATCCGCATGTGCCAGTTCAAGCGTATCCGCCAAAAAGGCCGAAAGGCTTTGCCAGGGCAAGGCATCGCTGCCAGCCGCCTGTGCAGCGGCGATTACGCGGCGGCCGGGTTCTGGTACGGTTGTGATCCCTCTGCCTGCCAGCGCCTCAATCAACGTCGATTTCCCACCGCCGGAACACCCTGTGAGGAGAAACTTGTGCATCATGAGGCCCAAATAAAAAGCCCCCGCAGGCCAAAGCACTGCGAGGGTAATTCACAACTCATTTGGCGGCGATCACTCGTCGTCAGGCAGTGCGCGCACAGCACCCTTGGCGGCTGAGGTGGTCAGCATGGCATAGGCTTTGAGCGCGGTTGAGACCTTGCGCTTGCGTGGTTTTACCGGCTTCCAGCCCGCGGCGTCCTGGGCTTCGCGGCGCGCGGCCAGTTCGTCATCCGATACCGCGAGGTTGATGGTGCGGTTGGGGATGTCGATTTCAATGGTATCGCCGTTTTGAACCAGGCCGATTTCACCGCCTTCAGCCGCCTCTGGAGAGACGTGGCCGATCGACAGACCTGACGTCCCACCGGAGAAACGGCCATCTGTCAGCAGCGCGCAGGCTTTGCCGAGGCCTTTCGATTTCAGGTAGGAGGTCGGATAGAGCATTTCCTGCATGCCCGGACCGCCGCGCGGCCCCTCGTAGCGGATCACCACCACATCGCCTTCTTTGACCTTGCCGGTCAGGATATCGCTGACCGCCTGATCCTGGCTTTCGCAGACATAGGCCGAGCCGGTGAACTTGAGGATGTTCTCGTCCACACCGGCGGTTTTCACGATGCAGCCGTCGCGGGCGATATTGCCAAACAGCACCGCCAGACCACCGTCCTGGCTAAAGGCATGTTCCTTGGAGCGGATCACCCCGTTTTCACGGTCGTCGTCCAGTTCCTTGTAGCGGTTGGACTGCGAAAACGCCTGCGTGGTGCGCACGCCGCCGGGGGCCGCTTTGAACAGTTCTTCGGCTTCGGGGTTGTTGGCGACCTTGATGTCCCATTTGGCGATGGCTTCGCCCATGGAGCTGGAGTGAACCGTCGCGCAATGGTTATGCAGCAGGCCCGCGCGGCTGAGTTCGCCCAGGATCGAGAAAATACCGCCCGCGCGGTGAACGTCTTCCATATGGACGTTCTCGGTGTTGGGCGCGACCTTGCACAGGCATGGCACCTTGCGTGAGAGCCGGTCCATGTCGGTCATTGTGAAATCGACTTTGCCTTCGTTTGCGATCGCCAGAAGGTGCAGCACCGTGTTGGTGGAGCCGCCCATTGCGATATCAAGGCTCATGGCGTTTTCAAACGCATCAAAAGTCGCGATTTCACGCGGCAGCAGGCCTTTTTCCTCGCCCACGTAGTGGCGCTTGGTGATGTCGACGATCTTGCGGCCGGCCTCGAGGAACAGCTGTTTGCGGTCGGCATGGGTTGCGAGGGTGGAGCCGTTGCCCGGCAGCGCCAGACCCAGCGCTTCGGCCAGACAGTTCATCGAGTTTGCCGTGAACATGCCGGAGCAGGAGCCACAGGTCGGGCAGGCGTTTTCCTCGATGTGCTGGACCTGCTCATCGGTCAGGTTTTCGTTGGCGGCGGCGACCATCGCGTCAACCAGGTCGATCTTCTTGGCGTCGAGGTCGGCAATGTCGATTTTGCCCGCTTCCATCGGGCCGCCGGAAACAAAGATCGCCGGGATGTTGAGGCGCATCGCGGCCATCAACATGCCGGGGGTGATCTTGTCGCAGTTGGAAATGCAGACCATCGCGTCTGCACAATGGGCGTTGACCATATATTCGACGCTGTCCGCGATCACCTCGCGCGAGGGCAGGGAATAGAGCATCCCGTCATGTCCCATGGCGATGCCGTCATCCACCGCGATGGTGTTGAACTCCTTGGCGACCCCGCCAGCGGCTTCGACCTCGCGGGCGACCATCTGGCCCAGGTCCTTCAGGTGGACGTGGCCGGGTACGAACTGGGTGAAGGAGTTGACGATGGCGATGATCGGTTTGCCGAAATCATCGTCCTTCATGCCGGTGGCGCGCCACAGGCCGCGCGCGCCCGCCATGTTGCGGCCGTGGGTGGAGGTTCTGGATCGGTACATTGGCATCTGGCTGGTTCCCTTGTCTTTGCCCCTCAGGGACACGATTTGCGCAATAAAGGCAACATGTCGGGGCGGTCTTCGGTAATTATCTGGTGGTTTATGTGGGTTTTCGGGGTGTTTGGTCGCGTCTGAAAGGTCCTGGCCCGCTCAGGGCCGGGCAGGGGTTGGTGTCTCTTGTGGTGGGGGCGCCTGTGCTGCGGGGGCCGAAATCAGGTGATTCACGACAATCCCGACCAGCAGCGCCCAGAAGGCGGCTCCGATGCCGAAGAAACCAACCCCGGAGACCGTGACCATGAAGGTGATCAGGGCGGCGTCACGTCCCTGCGGCTCCTGCAATGCCGCGGACAGGCTGTTGGAGATTGTCGACAAGAGCGCAAGACCCGCAACCGTGGCAACCAGCGCCTTGGGGGCGATCAGGAACAGGCTGATGACAGTGGCGCCGCCAAGACCCACGATGATATAAAACACGCCGGTCATGACACCGGCCAAATAGCGGGTTTTGGGGTTTTCATCCGCTTCCGGGCCACATCCAATGGCTGCGGTGATCGCCGCGAGATTGAAGGTAAACCCGCCAAACGGGGCCAGAAGGAGCGATGCCAGACCGGTCACCACAAGGCTGGCTGACACTGGCGGAGCGTAACCTGCCGCCTTGAGCGTGACCACGCCGGGCATATTCTGCGAGGACATGGTCACGATATAAAGCGGCAGGCCAATCCCGATCAGTACGGGCAGGGAAAAGCTTGGCATCACAAAGACCGGCTGCGCCACAGACAGATCCAGCGGTCCAGCACCGGCAAAGCTGCCATCGCCAAGCCCCCACAATATGCCCACAGCCAGAACAGCCGGAATGGTATAGCGCGAAAAGAGCCGCCGACCGGCAACATAGGTCACAGCCATCGCCGCGACCAATGCGGTCTCGCTCTGAAAGGCGGAAAAGGCCGCGAGCCCAAAGGGAAACAGCAATCCCGCCAGCATGGCATTCGCCAGGGCATCCGGGATCAGCCGAGACAGCGCAGCAAACCAGCCCGTCACCCCGGTGAGGATCAGGAGGGATGCACAGAAGAGAAACGCGCCGATCGCATCGCTCAGCGCGACATCGGTCAGGCTGACGGCCAAAAGCGCAGCACCCGGTGTTGACCAGGCGGTCAGGATCGGCATCCGGTAGATCAGTGACAGCGCAAGGCTGGTCAGCCCCATGCCAAGCCCCAGCGCCAGCATCCAGCTGTTGGCCTGCGCCTGACTGGCGCCGGAGGCCTCAATCGCCTGAAAGATGATCGCGACCGATCCAGTATAGCCCACCAGCACGGCAACCGCGCCCGCAACGACATGTGAGAGTTTCAAGGAACCGAGCATCCGGGTTTTCCTCTGGTGGCAGATCCGCTAGAGATCGGGTTGCGTGCGTTATAGCGCACAGTAGCGTTTGTGCGTTATAACGCACAAGAGGTTTTTGGCGCGCAGCAGCAAACAGTCTGCGCCGAGTAGAGATACGACAGGCAGCACGAATGAGCGAAGACGGCATTACCTTGAATTTGCGGGAGATTCGACAGGATGCGGGGCTCAGCCTTTCGAAGGCGGCAGAGATCACGGGCGTCAGCAAGGCCATGCTGGGCCAGATCGAACGGGGCGAATCAAGTCCCACCATTGCCACTTTGTGGAAGATCGCAAAAGGGTTTCATCTCCCGCTGAGCGCGCTGATCGGCGAAGCGGCGCAACCGGATCTCGCGGCTGGTGGGGAACGGGTCTTTCGCTCTGTCCAGTTTCCCGGTTCGATCGCGGTCAAGATGGTGTTTCCCTTTGATCCCGCGTTGGCGGCAGAGACCTTTCATGTGACGCTGCATCCCGGCCAATGCCATCTCTCCCAACCTCATGACAGTGGCGTGACCGAAGAGGTTTTTGTCCTGGAAGGCGCGATGGAAGTGCTGCGGGGCGAGGATTGGGTGGCCCTGGAGACGGGCCAAGGGCTGCGGTTTGCTGCCGATCAACCCCATGGGTATCGCTGTTCAGACAGCGGTGCGGCCTTTCTCAACATGCATCACTACCGCCGCGCGGACCCGGCTGGCTGACTGCCCGGCAGGGGGCTGGCGACGCCGCAGCCCACCCGGCAGGCGGCGCTGCCGGATCAATTGGCCGCAGCGGCACGGGTTGTGACGCCCGCTGCGCCTGCCTAATGCTGGGTTTATTGATGATGAGGGATGAGCGCCCAGAGGGTTGGCCATCCCGTCTATTTCAGAGACTGCCGCAGACCGTCGTGTCGGCCATTTTAGGAAAGCGATCAGACCCATGGATACACTGCGCGGCAGTCTTTTGATGGTGTTGGCCATGGCGGCCTTTGCACTGGAGGACATGTTCATCAAATCCGCAGCGCAGAGCCTGCCTGTCGGTCAGATCCTGATCCTCTTCGGGGCCGGTGGCATGGTCATCTTTGCGCTTATGGCGCGTGCGCAGAGCGAGCCGCTGTGGAACCCGGTGTTCTGCACGCGCGCGCTGCTGCTGCGCTCGGTTGCAGAGGTGGCCGGGCGCCTGTGCTTCACGCTTGCCATCGCGCTGACCCCGTTGTCGTCGGCTTCGGCCATTCTGCAGGCCACCCCATTGGTCGTATCGGCCGGGGCTGTGGTGTTTTTCAAGGAACATGTGGGCCTGCGCCGTTGGATCGCGATCGCAGCAGGGTTTGTCGGTGTGTTGATGATCTTGCGCCCCGGTGCCAGCGGGTTTGAGCTGGCCTCGCTGTTTGCCGTGGCGGGCACTTTGGGCTTTGCAGGCAGAGATCTGGCAACCCGCGCCGCGCCCAAGGGGCTGTCCAATGCCCACCTTGGGCTGGCGGGGTTTGCCATGCTGATTGTTGCAGGTGCCGTTGCCTTGCCGTTCGGTGGGCCTGTGGCTTTGCCTGATCTGTCCACCAGCGTTGATCTAGTGGCTGCGACCCTTGTTGGTGTGGTCGCCTATCATGCGCTGATCGGTGCGATGCGTCTTGGCGAAATCTCGGTGGTGGCGCCCTTCCGCTACACCCGTCTGATCTTTGCGATGATCCTTGGGGTGGTTGTCTTCAACGAGAGCCCAGATGCCTGGACCCTGGCTGGCAGTGCGGTGATCGTGATCAGTGGCGCCTTCACGCTCTTGCGCAGCAATCGCACGGCAAGGGCAAGTTAGGGACCGTGCCGGATGGGCGGCTGAAAGGGGCTGCCTTGGGTGCCGCACTGTGAACGGGCAGGTCTGATGCATGGAATTCCGTCCCGGACAGGCGTTGCGCCACCTTGCACCTTTCCCTGCAGCGCCTTACATCCGTTTGCATGGCCAAGCAAAAGACAGACCCGAATTACAAAGTGATCGCTGAAAACCGCCGCGCGCGGTTTGATTATGCGATCGAGGATGATCTGGAGTGCGGGATCCTTCTGGAAGGGTCCGAGGTCAAATCTCTGCGCGCGGGTGGGTCCAACATCGCAGAGAGCTACGCGACCGTGGATGACGGAGAGCTGTGGCTCGTGAACTCTTATATTGCGCCATACGAACAGGCCAAGATGTTCAAACACGAGGAACGCCGCCGCCGCAAACTTCTGGTGTCGCGCAAGGAACTGTCGAACCTGTGGAATGCGACACAGCGCAAGGGGATGACCCTGGTGCCGCTTGTTTTGTACTTCAATCACCGCGGGCTGGCGAAGCTGAAGATCGGCATCGCCAAAGGTAAGAAGAACCATGACAAGCGCGAGAGCGAAGCGAAACGCGATTGGTCGCGGCAGAAACAGCGCCTGCTGAAAGACCACGGCTGAGCCAACCTTCCGCACAGGATCAAGCTTATTCCAAACCGTCTGCCGTTGCCCCGGCTGGCGGTTTTTTTCCTGAATTTGCTCCTGAACATGTGCCTGAAAACCTGCGTGCAAGGGTGGGGTTGCTAATTCTGACAAAATGAGTCAGATATCCGCGACCCAGCAGACTCACCCTCGCGTCAGGCCCGGCACCTCTGTCTTTGTTCTTCCGATCCCGACCTGCGCCTGGCCCATAAGGAGCTTTGCACCATGACTGTTGCCCTGTTTTCCGCGACCGATGAGACCGCCATTTCGTGTGACTCTCTGTGCCTTGATCCGTTCGAGGCAGGGATGCTCCCGGTGTTGCGCCATCTTCTGACCAGTTTGCAGGTGGCCGAGAGCCAGGCCTGGCAGCATGCGTTTCAGATTGCGGCAGAACGCTGGGGGGCGAGTTTCGGTCTGGGCGTGGCGCAGGCCCTGGTGCCGGTGGTTGCGCGACTGCACGCGCTGCGCGGCCAAGGGGTGGAACTGCACGATCCGCTGGATCTCGATCAACGGGACCGGCTGAGCGCGGACGAGGCGGCGCTTTTGCTGGTTCTGCACCACATGCGGCGGGATCAGACATCGCAGGCCCGCGATGCGCTGGCGGATTTGCTGATGGGCCGAATGGATGCGGATCTGATCCGGGCCGCCCTTGGTTTCGCACACCGCTTTCCCGCGGCGGAGCGGGCCGAACACCTGCAGGCCGCGGCTGTTGACCGCCCCCAGTCTCGTGCTGTCTTGCGGGTGGTGCGCTAACGCATCGGGTATATGCACAGCGCACGCGCACAGCACACCGACCAATTGAGCCGAACGCGCAGCCGAGCTGCTGCAAAAGGTCCGGCCAGCAGGGGGCAGGCAATCTGCCACAGTGTGGCCGGGTCATAATATTGCGTGACCCTGCCGGCTTCCCTTGCGACTCTGTCCGGTCGGTTGTACTGCTTCGACAGCTTACATGACAGGAGGCGGTAATCGTGGACGATCCCAAAACGCTTGTGTCGACAGACTGGCTGATTTCACATCTCAAGGATCCGGACCTACGGCTTCTTGATGCGTCCTGGTACATGCCGCACGAAGGCCGCGACGCCAAGGCCGAATATGAAGCCGCCCATATTCCCGGCGCCCGTTTCTTTGACATCGACGATATCGCCGATAACCGCTCGGATCTGCCGCATATGATGCCCCCGGTCGAGAAATTCATGTCCCGCCTGCGGGCCATGGGGGTGGGGGACGGCCATCAGGTGGTGGTCTACGACGGCTCTGGTCTGCGTTCCGCCGCGCGGGTGTGGTGGATGTTCCGCCTCATGGGGCAGACCAATGTTGCCGTGCTGGATGGCGGCTTGCCCAAATGGCAGGCCGAGGGCCACCCGGTTGAGGATCTGCCGCCAGTGATCCGGGATCGCCACATGACGGTGCGGGTGCAAAACCATCTGGTGCGCGATGTGACGCAAGTGTCCTCCGCAGCCAAGCTCGGTGACCACGAGATTATCGACGCACGAGCAGCAGAACGCTTTCAGGGCGCGGTTCCCGAGCCACGAGAGGGTCTGCGTTCGGGCCATATTCCCGGCTCGCGCAATGTGCCCTTTACCAGCCTGCTGAACAGCGATCAGACCATGAAATCGCCGGACGAGCTGCGCGCTGTTTTCGAACGCGCCGACGTCGACCTCGGCAAACCAGCCATTACCACCTGCGGGTCAGGTGTCACCGCTGCTGTCCTCAGCCTCGCGATGGAGCGTTTCGGCAAGACCGATCATGCGCTCTATGACGGCTCCTGGACCGAGTGGGGCGCCTTCCCGACACTGCCCGTTGCAACCGGAGAAGCCTGATGTTCGAAACCCTGAAACCCCAGCCAGCGGACAAGATCCTGGCGCTGATGCAGATGTATCGCGACGATCCGCGCGAGACCAAGATTGATCTTGGCGTGGGCGTCTACAAGAACGCCGAAGGGGTGACGCCGGTCATGCGCGCCATCAAGGCGGCAGAGCACAAACTCTGGGAAGAGCAGACCTCTAAATCCTATGTCGGTCTGGCAGGTGATCCGGCCTATTCCGATGCGATGATCAAGCTGATCCTGTCCGACAGCGTTGCGCGCGGCAACATCGCTGCTGCGGCGACACCGGGGGGCACCGGCGCCGTGCGCCAGGCGTTTGAACTGATCAAGATGGCCAACCCGGGTGCTCGCGTTTTTGTGTCGAACCCGACCTGGCCGAACCATATTTCGATCCTGAACTATCTCAACATCGAAACGGTCGCCTATCGCTACTTCGACCGCGAAACCTGTGGCGTCGATTTCGACGGTATGGTCGCGGACCTGAAGACGGCCAACAAAGGCGATGTGGTCCTGCTGCATGGCTGCTGCCACAACCCGACGGGTGCCAACCTCAACATGGTGCAGTGGCAGGAAGTTGTCGCGATCCTGAATGAACGCGGTCTGATCCCGATGATCGACATTGCCTATCAGGGCTTTGGCGATGGTCTGGAGGAAGACGCCCAGGGTGTGCGCTATGTTGCGGCCAATACGCCCGAGTGTCTGATCGCGGCCAGCTGTTCCAAGAACTTCGGCATCTACCGTGAGCGTACGGGTCTGTTGATGGCGGTGTCTCAGGACGCAGGCGCACAGGCGTTGAACCAGGGCACCTTGGCCTTCCTCAACCGTCAGAACTATTCCTTCCCGCCGGATCACGGCGCGCGTCTGGTTTCGATGATCCTGAACGACGACGCGCTGCGGGCCGATTGGGCCGCAGAGCTGGAAGAGACCCGTCTGGGCATGCTGACCCTGCGCCAGCAACTGGCCGATGAACTGCAGCGCCTGACCGGTTCTGATCGTTTCGGCTTCCTCGCACAGCACCGCGGCATGTTCTCGCTTCTGGGCACCTCGCCAGAGATGGTGGAAAAGATGCGGGCCGACAGTGGCATCTACATGGTGGGCGACAGCCGGATGAACATCGCGGGCCTGAACACGCAGACCGTGCCGATCCTGGCACAGGCGATTGTCGACGCTGGCGTCTGACGCAGCTCACAGGGGCATTCGCTCTGAGCCAATCAAAACGCCCCGCATTGTCGGGGCGTTTTTCGTATCGGGCGTTCAGACTTTCGATGCGAATGCGGGACAAGCGGCACAGACAAAGACGGCCCCCGTTTCCGGGGGCCGCATCGTTGTGTTCAGGATGTGATGGGATCAGCTGGGAGAGAACTCCGGGTAGGCTTCCATGCCCAGCTCGGCCATATCCAGCCCGTTGATCTCGTCTTCCTCATCCACGCGGATGCCGGTGACTGCGCGCAGGATCAGCCAGACAACCGCAGAGGCGATCACCACGAAGAGCGCGACAACAACGATACCGGTGAGCTGAGTGATCAGGCTGGCATCGGGGTTGGTCAGCACCACGGCCAGCGTGCCCCAGATACCGGCAACCAGGTGCACCGGGATGGCGCCGACGACATCGTCAATCTTCATCTTGTCCAGCATCGGGACAACAAACACCACGATCACGCCGCCAACAGCACCGATCAGGGTGGACATGCCAAGGCTCGGGGTCAGCGGCTCGGCGGTGATCGACACCAGACCAGCCAGCGCACCGTTCAGAACCATCGTCAGGTCAGGCTTCTTGAACAGCAGCTGGGTCAGCAAAAGCGCGGCTACGGCACCACCTGCTGCAGCGGCATTGGTGTTGGCAAAGATGCGGCTGACGTCGGCAACATCACCCACGCTGCCCATGGCAAGCTGGGATCCACCGTTGAAACCGAACCAACCGAGCCACAGGATAAAGGTGCCGAGGGTCGCCAGTGCCAGGTTCGAGCCGGGCATCGGGATGGTCTTGTCGCCCTTGTACTTGCCCAGACGCGGACCAAGGATCAATGCGCCGGTCAGAGCGGCCCAACCACCGACAGAATGCACAACGGTAGAACCCGCAAAGTCGAGGAAGCCCATCTCGTCGAGGAAACCACCACCCCACTTCCAGCTGGCCTGCAGCGGGTAGATCACAGCGGTCAGCACGATGGTAAAGATCAGGAAGGGCCACAGCTTGATGCGCTCCGCCAGGGTGCCGGACACGATGGATGCGGTGGTCGCACAGAACATCAGCTGAAAGAAGAAGTCGGACCCGGTAGAGGCATAGGAATAGTCGTCGGCCTGTTCTGCGGTGATGCCGACGGCTTCCAGAACACCGGGACCCCAGACGCCAGACAGCACGCCGTCAATGGACCAGGTGCCAAGCGGATACATCAGATTGTAGCCGATCAGATAGTAAAAGATCGCCGCCAATGAGAAGAGCGCGACGTTTTTGGTCAGCTGCATGGTGACGTTCTTGGACCGAACAAGGCCCGCCTCGAGCATCGCAAAACCTGCAGCCATCCAAAAGACGAGGAAACCGCCGATCAGGAACAGGAGCGAGTTGAGGATAAAAACGCTATCGGTCGGAACCGCTGCCGGCGCTGCGGCCTCTTGTGCGAGCGCAACGCCCGGCGCGGCCAGCGCGCTGATCGCCGCAAGGGATAGTGTGGATTTTCTCATGATGTGTTTCCTTCCTTTACGGGCGCTCAAAGCGCATCGTGATTGGTTTCACCGGTGCGCACGCGAACGGCCTGTGCGACATCCAGGACAAAAATCTTGCCGTCACCGATTTTGCCGGTACGGGCGGTTTGGGTGATGGTGTCGACTACCTGATCGGCCAGACTGGAGGGCACCACGAGATCAAGCCGGACCTTGGGCACGAAGTTCACTTCGTACTCTGCGCCGCGGTAGATTTCGGTATGGCCTGCCTGTGCGCCAAACCCTTTGATTTCGGTGACCATCAGCCCGGAAACGCCGATGGAGGTCAGCGCTTCGCGGACCTCCTCCAGCTTGAAAGGCTTGATGGTTGCTATGATCATTTTCATCCCAGAACCCCTGTCGCGTTGTCTGCATCTGAACTGTTTGCACCTGCAGCAAATCGGCAGATCCGAGTCGGTGGAATGTTCGGGGGGCTGATTCACGGCGATGCCGCAGGGGCGAGCCTAAAAAATAGGCGGCCTTTCGCCGGTGCGCCTAAAAAACACCCGGCGTGTTGAGGGAATTTGCCCAAAATCTGCCCCTCAACAAAGCGGCGGCGACGCTGTATTGTGCGCAAAACGGGCAAACCGGGCAGGATCTGGAAGATGGCACAAGGAACGCGGCGTCGGCCTCTGGTCGCAGACAAACGCTATGCGAGTTCAGGGCGGGGCGCACAGTCCAAGCCCGCCGCGCGCACGCGCAAACCCCGCGCCAAAGCGGCAGGCAAGGCCCGCAAGGGGGGCTTTTTCGGGCTCTTTGGTCAGCGCAAGGCGCGTGAGGGTGGTTCGGGCGGTGGTGGGCGTGGGCCGCGCAAACCCAAGTCGGCGCTTGGTCGGCTGGTGTGGCTGTTGCTGACACCTTTCCGCTGGGCCTTCCGTCTTGCTTGGGGCTTTACGTGGCGGATCGGGATGATTTCGATTGCGCTGGTCGGCCTCGCGGTGGGGTATCACTACCTCAAATTGCCTGAGGCTTCGGCGCTCCTGGATGGCCGGGCACGTGGTTCCGTCACGCTGACGGACCGCAATGGCGAGGTCTTTGCCTGGCGCGGCGATCAGTTTGGCGGTGTCGTGACCGCTGATACCGTCTCCCCCTTCCTCAAGAACGCGATCATCGCGACCGAGGATAAACGTTTCTATCGCCATTTCGGGGTCTCCCCCCGTGGTGTGGCGAGCGCTGTGCGCATCAACCTGCGCGAGGGCCGCGGCCCTCTCTCCGGGCATGGCGGCTCTACCATCACTCAGCAGACGGCCAAGCTCCTGTGTCTGGGCGTGGTCTATGACCCTGATGAATGGGAAAGTGAACGCGCCTATGAACGCGACTGTCGCCAGGGCTCTCTTTGGCGCAAGGCCAAGGAAGCCATCTTTGCGATGGCAATGGAGGCGAAATACACCAAGGACGAGATCCTATCGATCTACATGAACCGCGCCTATCTTGGTGGCGGTGCCTACGGGGCAGAGGCGGCAGCGCAGCGCTATTTTGGCAAGTCGGCCAATCAGGTCAACGCAGCCGAAGCGGCCATGATGGCAGGCCTGTTGACGGCTCCGTCCACGCTGGCGCCCACAAACGACCTGCAACGCTCGCAGGATCGCGCCGCCACCGTTTTGCGCCTGATGCAGGAGCAGGGCTATCTGACCACGGCGGAAATGCGCTCAGCTCAGGACAATCCGGCCGTCCTGAGCGAAGCCGCCGCCGCCCGGGCCGGTGGGTATTTTGCCGATTGGGTCATGGACACAATCCCTGATTTCTTTGGCTCGGAAACCACCGAAGACGTGGTGATCCGCACCACGTTGGATCAACGTCTACAGCGCGCAGCCGAAGAGGCGCTGGCGCATGTCTTTGAAACAAAGGTCCGCGAAGGCTCCAAAGCGCAGGCCGCGATTGTCGTGATGAGCGCAGATGGCGCGGTGCGCGCTATGGTCGGCGGGCGCAAGACGCGGGTGTCGGGGGTCTTCAATCGCGCCACACAGGCCCAGCGTCAAACCGGATCAGCCTTCAAGCCATTTGTCTATGCCACCGCGCTAGAGCTGGGCTATTCACCGCTGGATCGTGTGCTGGACGCCCAATATTGCCTCGACATTCCCGGTTCCGGCCAATGGTGCCCGCAAAACTATACCCGTAAATTCTATGGTGAGGTTACGCTCGCGCGGGCATTGCGCGACTCTCTCAATGTGCCGGCTGTCAAGGTTTCAGAGGCGGTCGGGCGCGACCTGGTGCGCCAGGTGGCGGGTGACTTTGGCCTGAAAAGCGAACTGGCCGCTGGCCCCGCTCTGGCGCTTGGCGCATCGGAAAGCACGCTGATCAACATGACGGGCGCCTATGCCGGTATTCTGAACGGTGGCTCTTCGGTGACACCTTATGGTGTGACAGAGTTGGCACTGGTCGGTGACAGCACCCCTCTGATGGGGGCAAGCGGTGGCCTGGGCGAGCGGGTGATCCAGACCAAGGCCGCCCAGGAACTGATCTGGATGATGGAGAAAGTGGTCTCTGAAGGCAGTGGCAAACGAGCCCAGATCCCCGGCTGGCAGGCTGCGGGCAAGACGGGCACCACCCAGGCCGCCCGCGATGCGTGGTTCGTTGGGTTCACCGCCGACTATGTTGCCGGTGTCTGGATGGGCTATGACGACAACACGCCCTTGTCCGGCGTGACGGGGGGCGGGTTGCCTGCTGATATCTGGCGCGAGGTCATGGTGCGGGTGCATGATGGGCTGACCCCCAAACCCCTGCCGATGACCGCTCCCAAGCCGATCGCACCACCGCCCCAACCCGAACCCCAGCGTCGCCAGCGCCCGAATGTCGGGCAAGAGCTGGGCCGCGCGGTAGACAGTCTCCTGCGCGATATCTTCGGGAACTGACCCAGGCCCCAGCCACGATCACAAACCCAAGCACAAAAAAAGGCCCCGGCAATCACCGGGGCCTTTTTGGTTTTGCACGTCCGCTGCCCGGTTCGGGGGCGTCAGCTCAGGCGCTTCAGTTCTGAAATCAGGCTGTCGATGTCGCCTTTGTTGCGGTCCAGAATGGCACCGATTTCGGTGCGTTCGGTCAGCAAGAGGTTCACGCCTTCGATGAACATGTTGAAGAACTTGTCGCGGCCGGATTTGTCGGACACCAGAAAGGTGACTTCAAACGGGGCCTGCCCCTGCAGTTTGGCAATCGACTTGATTTCATAGCCGGCCTTGATCTTGCGCGCGGATTGCACCTCGACGGAACCGCCGATGAATTCGCGGAAGCGGCGGCCGTATTTGGTCGCGATGTAGCCCTGGAACGCTTGGGTAAAGGCCTTCATCTGGCTTGCGCTTGCCCGGCGGCTGTCGACCCCCAGCGCGTAGCGGGCCATGATGTTCACATCCGCATAACGCACAAAGATCTTTTCAAAGTCGCGGATCATCGCGCTTTCGGACTTGCCGGAGGCGATGACCTTGTTGATATCGCCCACAACGCTGCCCACAAGGGTGCGCGCACCAGCTTCAGTCAGGGCGAGCAGTTTGGCAGGCAGGGCCGCAAGCGCCAGCCCGGCCAGACCGGTTGCGATGAAGGTGCGACGGGTCAGAAAATTACTCGGCATAGATGTCCTCATAAGGATCGGAGTAGGGATCACCATAGACCCCTTCAAGTTCGCTCTGGTCTTGACCCAATTCGAAGCGGCGGTTCTGCAGATAGATCAGGCGGGCCTGCGCATAGCTGTCGGCGCTTTCGTAAAGGATCGAGTCAATTGTGTCGGAATATGTGCCACGATCCCCGAGCCGGCGCACGACCTCAGCATAGATGCCGATGTTGTCGGCCGGATTATGCCGAGCGTAGCTGATCGGGTTGGTAAAGAAATCCACCAGAATGCCCGCACCATCGCGCGCAGTGGAGGGGCCAAAGAACGGCAACTCCACATAGGCACCTTCACCGACGCCCCAGACATGCAGTGTTTCACCAAAATCGGTGTCCACGCGCGGCATGTTGAAATCAGAAGCCGGATCACCCAGACCACCAATGCCGAACACCGTGTTGACGGCAAAGCGGGACATAGCGATCCCGGCTTCCTTGAGGTTGCCCTGCAGCAGCGCATTCACGGCCTGGCCGGGCATCGAAATGTTCTCGGCAAAGTTGTTGAACGCGCGCACCATATCCTTGGGGACAACCGCAACATAGCTTTTGGCCGCCGGGCGAAAGGCATAGCGGTCAACATTGCGGTTGAAGTTGTGAACAGAGCGGTTGCTGTTTTCGTAAGGGTCAAACACCTCGCCAGAGGCGCGCGAGACAGAATCCTGCGTCGCACAGCCTGCAAGCGCCGCGCTCATCGTTACCATGGCCATCATCAAAAAGGGTCGCAGCGGAAAAGTCATTCGCTCGGAGTCCATTATTTTACTGTGGGTGCGATGTGGTCCCACTTATAAAGTTTCTGAGCCCTGCCTAGTGGGGGACTCGGTTTGTTTACCGACTTGTGACAGATATGGAACAGATCCTGCTGACACCTTGGCGCTAAGCGGATACATAGGGCATTTTTAGAAGGAAGTGCAGGCCTGTCATGATGAAATCACTTCATAAGGCCGGGAGCGACGAGTTACGCGCCCATCGCCGCCGCAGTCGGGGGCTTTATTGGGCGGTTGGCATATTCAGCTTCTTTGTGAACATGCTGATGCTGACCGGTCCGCTCTACATGATGCAGGTCTATGATCGTGTTCTTGGCAGCCGCTCGGTCGAGACGCTGCTGGCGCTGTCACTTCTGGTGGTCTTTCTCTACGGGCTGATGGGGGTGCTGGACTATGCTCGGGGTCGTATTCTCGCCCGGATCGGCGCGCGCTTTCAGGCGGGTCTGGATCAGCGGGTGTTTGATGCGATGATCCGTCGTTCCGCCGTGGCACCCGATCCGGTCGCCCAAACCGGCCTCAGCGATCTGGAGTCGGTTCAGCGTCTGATTGCTTCGCCTGTGCTGGGGGCGGCTTTTGATCTGCCTTGGACGCCATTGTTCCTGCTTGGCATTGCCCTGTTTCATCCGTGGCTGGGCCTGTTGGCCCTTGGCGGCGGAGCGGTTCTGATCGCCATCGCAATCATCAATCAGATCCTGTCGCGCGGTCCTCTCCTTGAGGCGGCCCGCTCAGGCCATCGGGCCAACTTGATGTCCGAGGAAATTCGCACCGAAGCCGAGGTGATCCAGTCCATGGGCATGCGCCAGGCGGCATTTGAGCGTTGGAAGCAGGGGCGCGATGCCGCCCTTGGCGACAATGTGGCCGCCAATGACATTGGCGGCAGCTTTACGACGCTGACCAAGACACTCCGCCTGTTTCTGCAATCGGCGATGCTGGGTCTTGGCGCATATCTCGTGCTGCAAAATCAGGTGACGGCAGGGGCGATGATCGCAGGCTCCATCCTGATGGGGCGGGCTCTTGCGCCGATCGAGCTGGCGCTGGGGCAATGGGCGATGGTGCAGCGCGCCCTGAAGGGTTGGCGCAACCTCGCCGAGCTGCTGACCACCGTACCGGAAGAGAAAGAGCGCACCGCGCTGCCAAAACCTCAGGCCAAGCTGGAAGTGCAGGCGCTGGCGGTGATCCCTCCGGGTGACAACCGTCCGCAACTGCGCAACGTCAGCTTCCGGGTAGAGCCGGGGCAGGCGATCGGTGTCATCGGGCCTTCGGGGTCAGGCAAGTCCACGCTGGCACGCGCCCTGACCGGGGCATGGCGCCCGGCGGCGGGGACTGTGCGGCTTGATGGGGCCTCCATCGACCAATATGCACCAGAGGTGCTGGGACAGAACATCGGCTACCTGCCGCAACGGGTCCAGCTGTTTGAAGGCACGATTGCCCAGAACATCGCCCGTCTGTCCACAGCCCCGGACGCCCAAAAGGTGGTGGAGGCCGCCAAAAAGGCCGCGGCACATGATATGATCGTGCGCCTGCCCGAGGGCTATGACACTCGCATCACCGCGGGAGGGGGGCGGCTTTCTGGTGGACAGATGCAGCGGGTGGCGCTGGCGCGCGCCCTTTATGATGACCCGGTGATCGTCATATTGGATGAACCGAATTCAAATCTCGATAACGACGGATCGGTGGCGCTCAACAACGCGATCCGTCAGATGAAGGCCGAAGGACGCTCTGTTCTGATCATGGCGCACCGTCCTGCCGCGATCCAGGAATGCGATCTGTTGCTGGTCGTCGATCAGGGGATTCAGACCGCCTTTGGCCCCAAAGACAAAGTGTTGCGGGAAATGGTCGCCAACCATCAGACCATCCAGCAGTCCACCGGCGCAGGAGGTGTGCGATGAACAGCCAGCAAACATGGTCCGCACGTCGTCCGCTGATTGTGGGCGTTATTGGGGTGCTGGTTCTGATCGGTGGTTTTGGCACTTGGTCTGTTGCCACCTCCATCGCGGGGGCCATCGTTGCCTCGGGGCGGATCGAGGTGGATCGAAACAGGCAGGTCGTGCAGCACCTCGATGGCGGTATCGTGCAAGACATCCGCGTGGACGAGGGGGACACCGTCGAGAGCGGGCAGATCCTTTTGCAACTGGATGCGCGGGAGCTGCGCTCGCAATTGGCAATCACGGAAGGGCAGCTGTTTGAGCTGATCGCCCGCCGCGCCCGGCTGGAGGCAGAGCGCGACCGCGCCGAAACCATCACCTTCGACCCCGAACTGGAAACAGCAGCCAGGAATAGTGCCGATGTGCGCGACTTGATGCAGGGGCAGACACGGTTGTTTCTGGCCCGGCGTGATTCAGTGGCGCGCGAGATCGAACAGCTGGAAAAGCGCCGCGCCCAGATCAGCAACCAGATCACCGGGATCCAGGCCCAACAGGCCTCGCGCCGCACCCAGCTGGAGCTGATCCGCGAGCAACTGGAAAACCAGCAGTCCCTGCTGGATCGCGGGCTTGCACAGGCGGGCACCGTGCTGTCGCTTCAGCGCAGCGAGGCGGATCTGCAGGGCTCATTGGGGGAGCTGATCGCAAGCGAGGCACAGGCCGAAGGCCGGATCACGGAGATTGATATCGAAATCCTCAAACTTGGTACCCGCCAGCGAGAGGAGGCGATCAGCCGTCTGCGCGATCTGCGCTATCAGGAGCTGGAGCTGGCAGAAACGCGCCGCACCCTGCTGGATCGTCTGGAACGCCTGGACATCACGGCACCTGTGTCCGGCGTCGTCTATGGCCTGCAGGTCCATACCCCTCGCTCTGTCATCCGGGCGGCCGAGCCGGTGTTGTACATCGTCCCCCAGGACCGCCCGCTGGTCATTGCCGCGCAGGTGGCGCCCACGGACGTCGATCAGATCTTTGTCGGCCAGCCTGTCACCCTGCGCTTTCCGGCGCTGGATCAACGCAGCACGCCCGAACTCTTCGGGGCGGTGCAGCAGGTTTCTGCAGATGCCTTTGAGGATCCAAATACGGGGATCTCCTATTATCGGACGGAAATCGCGCTGGATCCGGGGCAGATCGACCGCTTGCCGGAAGGTACGGCCCTCATTCCGGGCATGCCGGTCGAGGGCTACATCCGCACCGCCGATCGTTCTCCGCTGGCCTACCTGGTAAAGCCGCTGACGGACTACTTCGTCCGCGCCTTCCGCGAGAGCTGAGCCGCAGGACCGTCCGGCGGCGGTCAATCGTCGCAAATCACAGGCGGAAGGGCCGAATTTCGTCTTTCCGCCTTTACACTTCCCGGTTAGCGTTCGTCCAAATCGTTTCAAAGGACCAAGACAATGGATATCGAAGCCAAACTCAAAGAGCTGGGGATCGAACTGCCTGCAGCTCCCGCACCGGCCGCAAACTATGTGCCCTACGTGGTCGCAGGTGACATGGTCTACATCTCCGGCCAGATCTCTGCTGATGCAGGCGGGCTGATCACCGGCAAACTGGGTGCAGACATGGATGTCGCCGCCGGTCAGAAAGCTGCCCGCCAATGTGCGATCGCGCTTCTGGCTCAGCTCAAGGCCGCATGCGGTGGCGATCTGAACCGGTTGAAGCGGGTTGTGAAACTGGGGGCCTTCGTGAACTCCACCGATAGCTTTACCGACCAGCCGCAGGTTGTGAACGGCGCGTCTGACCTGATGGTCGAAGTGCTGGGGGACGCGGGCCGTCATGCCCGCTCTGCGGTCAGCTCGCCTTCGCTGCCGCTGGGTGTCGCGGTCGAAATCGACGGCGTGTTCCAGATCGCATGACCATGAAACTGCCAGACGCCTTTGTGCGCACCCCGATCACGCATCGCGCGCTGCATGATGTGACGGACGGTCGCCCCGAAAACAGCCGCGCCGCCATGCGCGCCGCCATCGAGGCAGGCTATGGGATCGAAATGGACCTGCAACTGTCGTCGGATGGCCGCGCGATGGTGTTCCACGACTACGGGCTCAAACGTCTGGCAGAAGGCACCGGGCTGGTGGCGGATTACACCCGCGACCAGCTGCGTGCCATTCCCCTGAAAGGGGGCGATGGAGAGTGCATTCCTGATTTTGCAGAAATCCTTGAGCTGGTGGATGGGCGCGTGCCGCTGCTGATCGAGCTCAAGGACCAGGACGGCAACATGGGCTCCGACATCGGCACGCTTGAGGCAGACACCGTGCGCCAATTGCAGGGCTACACGGGTGAGGTGGCGCTGATGTCCTTCAACCCCCATTCGGTGGTTGAACTGGCCCGTCTGGCCCCGGATCTGCCGCGTGGCATTACCACCAGCAGCTATCAGGCCAAACACTGGCCCGAACTGACGCCAGAGGTCTGTGACCATCTGCGCGAGATCCCTGATTTTGACCGGTCCGGGTCGTGCTTTATCAGCCACGAGGTCGCTGATCTCGCCAGCCCCCGCGTTGCAGAGCTGCGCGCCAAGGGGGTTCCGATCCTGTGCTGGACCGTGACCTCTGCCGCGATGGAAGAAGAGGCGCGCAAAATTGCGCATAATGTCACCTTCGAGCGGTATCTTTCTGATATCTCGGCTTGATCCCTTCCGCGGCGGACCCAGATACTGTCTGTCGCGGAGGAATTGAATGGAACAGGCGCAGATCGAAATCGCGGTTCTCGGTGCGCTGTCGCAGGTGGCGGCAGCCGACTGGGACGCCTGCGCCTGCCCGGAGGCCGCCGATGGTGGTGCGCCTCTCGATCCCTTTACCACCCATCGTTTCCTGAGCGCGCTGGAAGACAGCGGTTCGGTTGGGCCCGGAACCGGCTGGCAGCCACAATATCTGACAGCTCGCCAAAACGGAGAGCTGATTGCCTGCGCGCCGATGTACGCCAAATCCCACAGCCAGGGCGAATATATCTTCGACCACAACTGGGCCCACGCCTATGAACGGGCAGGGGGGCGCTACTATCCAAAGCTGCAGATTGCCGCGCCGTTTACCCCAGCCACGGGCCGGCGGTTTCTTGTCAAACCCGGCTTTGACGGGATCGGCCAATCGGCACTGGTGCAGGGCGCGGTGCAGCTGGCGGCAGACAACCATGTCTCCTCGCTGCATGTGACCTTCTGCACAGAGGACGAGGCCAGGATCGGTGCGGAGATGGGGTTGATGGCCCGCATCACCCAGCAGTTCCACTGGTTGAACGAAGGCTATGGCAGCTTTGATGGTTTTCTGGCCGCGCTGTCATCGCGCAAGCGCAAGACCATCCGCAAGGAACGCGCGCAGGCGCAAGGCTTCGGCGGGGAAATTCGGGCCTATCATGGGGCGGATCTGCGCGCCGAGCACTGGGATGCCTTCTGGACCTTCTATCAGGACACAGGGGCGCGCAAATGGGGCTCTCCCTACCTGACGCGGGCCTTTTTCGACATTGCCCATCAGACGATGGCTGACGACATGGTGCTGATTCTGGCTGAACGTGACGGTGTGCCCGTCGCGGGTGCGTTGAATTTCCTAGGCCGCGACACGCTTTATGGCCGCTATTGGGGCTGTAGCGAACACCACCCCTGCCTGCACTTTGAATTGTGTTACTATCAGGCCATCGATCAGGCGATCAGCCGTGGCCTGTCAAAGGTCGAAGCTGGCGCGCAGGGGGAACACAAACTGGCGCGCGGGTATCTGCCAGCCCAGACCCACAGCCTGCACTGGGTTGGGGATCCGGGCTTTGCTGATGCCATCGCCCGCTACCTCGAGGCCGAGCGCAGTGCCATCGAGGAAGAGATCGAAATCCTGACCGACTACGGTCCGTTCCGCAAAGCGCATGTGGAGGAACAACAATGACAGAAATCCTATCCGCCGCCACCCGAGGCCCCTTGCTTGACCCGCTGTTCAGCGCGGGCTGGAAAGAGGTGGACGGCCGCGACGCCATCGAAAAAACCTTTGTCTTCGACAGCTTTGTCGACGCCTTCGGCTGGATGACCCGCGCGGCGATCTGGGCCGAAAAATGGGATCACCATCCCGAATGGTCCAACACCTACAACAAGGTCAAGGTGGTGCTGACCACGCATGATGTCGGCGGGCTCAGCGCGTTGGACGCCAAACTTGCCCGCAAGATGGAAAGCCTGCTTTAGGCGCGGTCGCAGACTGCCCCGGCCAGCTGCTATTCTGGCCGACCAAAATATAAGAAAGGCGCGGATCCTGCCGCGCCTTTTTCGTGTTCCTGGGGCTGGACAGCAGGGCTCAGCCCATCGCGTCCAGCAGGCCCTCACCAGCGGACAGTTCACACTGACCGGGGTTTTCTTCTGCATTCATGATGGCGACCTCGCCGTCCTTGACCAACATCGCATAGCGCAGCGATCGACCGACCAGACCCACGGCAGGCGCATCAAGCCGCATGCCAATCGCATCGGTAAAGCCGCATTCCGCATCCGACAACATGGTGATGCCCGCAGCATCTGCGCCGGTTGCCTCGGCCCAGGCTTTCATCACAAAGGGATCGTTCGCCGCGATGCAAATGATCTCGTCCACACCCTTGGCCGCCAGCGCGTCCTTGCTGCGGATAAAGCTGGGAACATGGGCAGAGTGACAGGTCGGCGTAAACGCCCCCGGCACGGCGAAAATCGCAACTGTGCGCCCCTTGGTCAGGTTAGCCATGTTCACCTGCTCCGGGCCCTCGGCCCCCATGCGGGTCAATGTCGCCTCTGGCAGGGTCTCTCCGACGGAAATCATGATCTGTTCCTCTCCCATGATTGTGTTTTATATCCCCTCACATATAGGGTCGGGCAGCAACCTTGCCAGAGGGTTGCGCAGCCACAGACCACAAAGCAAGACAGCAAAAAGAGAGAGGGCCGCCAATGACCCATTTCGTCGTAATCGGAGCCGGGCAGGCAGGCGCGTCTCTTGTGGCGCAGTTGCGCAAGCAGGGTTTTGAGGGCGAGATCACCCTCATCGGCAGCGAACCGGTCGTCCCCTATCAGCGCCCGCCGCTGTCCAAGGCCTATCTGCTGGGCGAAATGGGGCTGGAACGGCTCTATCTGCGCCCCGAAAGCTTCTATGCCGACAATAATATCACTCTGAAACTGGGCCATGAGGTGCAGGCGATTGACCCGGCGGCCAAGACCGTGACCCTCGCGGATGAGGTGCTGCATTACGACCAGCTGGCGCTCACCACCGGGTCCAGCCCGCGTCGCCTGCCCGCCGCGATAGGTGGCGATCTGCAGGGCGTTTATGTCCTGCGCGATCTGGCGGACGTGGACGCGATGGCCCCGGTTGTAAGGGAGGGCGCGCGCACTCTGATCGTGGGGGGCGGCTATATCGGTCTTGAGGCCGCAGCCGTCTGCGCCAAACGCGGGGTTTCTGTCACGCTGGTGGAAATGGCCGACCGCATCCTGCAGCGGGTCGCGGCCCCCCAGACCTCCGACTATTTCCGCGCGCTGCACAGCGGCCACGGTGTCGATATTCGCGAAGGCATCGGCCTTGAACGGCTGGAGGGCGAAGACGGCACCGTCAAACGCGCCGTGCTCAGCGATGGCAGCACGGTTGAGGTGGATTTCGTCGTGGTCGGCGTCGGCATCACCCCGGCCACATCCCTGGCCGAGACCGCAGGGCTGACGATTGAAAACGGCATCAAGGTGGATGAACACGGGCGCACGTCGGACCCGGCGATTTGGGCTGCGGGCGACTGTGCATCCTTCCCGTACCGCGGCAGCCGCATCCGGCTCGAAAGCGTGCCCAACGCCATCGATCAGGCAGAGGTCGCGGCCCGGAATATGCTCGGCGCTGAAGAAACCTATGTGGCCAAACCGTGGTTCTGGTCCGACCAATACGACGTCAAACTGCAGATTGCAGGGCTGAACACGGGCTACGACAATGTTGTCACCCGTCAGGGCAGCGATGGTGCGACGTCCTTCTGGTATTACACGGGCGATCAGCTGGTGGCGGTGGACGCGATGAATGATCCCCGCGCCTATATGGTGGCGAAACGTCTGATTGAGGCAGGGCGCACCGCCGACAAGGGCGTGGTCGCTGATCCAGAGGCGGATCTGAAGCCGCTTTTGCGCGCATGAGGATCATCGCGGGAGAGTTCCGTGGCCGCGCGCTGACCAGTGTGGGCAAGGGGGACGCCGGCGCCCATCTGCGCCCCACCACTGACCGCGTGCGCGAAAGCCTGTTCAACGTGCTGAGCCATCTGGTCGATTTCGACGGGCAGCGGGTGCTGGATCTCTTTGCAGGTACGGGTGCGCTGGGGCTTGAAGCGCTGTCGCGCGGCGCTTCGGAGGCGGTATTTGTGGACGATGGCCGCGTCTCGCAGGGGCTCGTCACCAAGAACATCGATCTCTTGCGCATCAAGAATCGCGCGCGGCTCATCCGTCGCGATGCCACCCGCCTGCCGGTCAATGATGGCGCGCCGTTTGACGTGGTCTTTCTGGATCCGCCCTATGGCAAAGCTCTCGGTCAAAAGGCCCTGGCGGCGGCCGTCAAAGGCGGCTGGCTCGCACAGGATTCGCTGGTGGTCTGGGAAGAAAACAGCCCCATGCAGGCCCCGGATGGCTTTAGCCTGCACGACAGCCGCAAATACGGCGACACCCATGTAACGTTGCTGTGGCACGAGAGATGAGCAGACAGCAAAAAGGATAGGACCATGCCGACCACATACCCCACGCCAAAACTGGTGATTTTTGATTGTGACGGTGTGCTGGTCGATAGTGAAACGCTCAGCAATCAGGTTCTTGCCGATAACCTGGCGCGCTACGGTCTGCATCTGTCCCTTGCGGAATGCATGGATCTCTTTGTTGGGGGCACCATGGCCGAGGTCCGCCAAAAGGCGATCGCGCGTGGCGCAGACCTGCCTGCGGATTGGGTTGCAGAGGTCTACGAGGAAACCTATGCCCGCCTGCGCCAGGGCGTCTCGCTGGTGCCTGGGGTTTCGGATCTTTTGGCCCTCCTGCAAGAGCGCGGCATTGCCTTCTGCGTGGCCTCCAACGGCAGCGAGGACAAGATGCGCATCACCCTTGGTCAGAACGGCCTGTGGGAGCTGTTCCACCCCCATGCGATGTTCTCGGCCCACACGCTCAAGACCGGCAAACCCGACCCGGATCTGTTCCTTGCCGCGGCCTGTCATTTCGACGTTCAGGCCCGCGATTGTCTGGTGGTTGAGGACAGCGAAAATGGCGCCATCGCAGCCGCCCGCGCCGGTATGCGCTGTCTTGGTTTTGACCCGCACGGCAAAGGTCTGCGCCTGACGCGACACAACGCCGAACATATTACCACCATGACGCAGGTGCCCTATCTGATCGGATTGTGACGGAAACGCCGTTGGAAACGACGGTAGGCAGGCTCATCTCTCGGAAAAGACTGAAAAATATCCCAATCGTCTTTATTCAACATTTGTCAACCACAGATTGTGTAGTATGCCATGCACAAGACCCGCGCAGGCCCTTGCGCATGGGTCCGACACAACAAAAAGACGAACCATCAAAGACTAGGGACAGTCATGAAAACCAAACTTACCATCGTCGCAGCCGCCGCTGCGCTGACCCTGAGCGGCTGTGTCTCCCCCGACGTGGTCACCAAGACCCAGGTGGGTGACAGCAAACTGACCTGCGGCGAGATTGAAACCCAGCTGGTCCAGCTGGAAGAGATCCGCGCAGAAGCCAAGAAAGGCAAAACCGTCTCCGGCGCAAACGTCGCGGCTGCCCTGCTGTTCTGGCCTGCGATCATCGGCAACCACGCCAATGCCACCGAAGCGCTGGCCGCCGCAAACGAGCGCCACGAAGTGCTGGTTGCACTGGCCAACAAGAAACGCTGCAAATTCTGATCGCTTGGGCCGGGCCTGCGTCCGGCACCAGACAGGTTGGACCGCAAAGGTCACAAACCAAAAAGGGGCGCGCCAATCGGCACGCCCCTTCTTTGTGGGGATATGGCCCCTTACCCGTAGGTCGGATGAAACTTGCCGCCCGGTGACAGGGTGAAAATCTCGGCCCCGTCCGCGGTCACGCCGACCGAATGTTCAAACTGGGCCGACAGGGATTTGTCGCGCGTCACGGCAGTCCATTCATCGGCCAGAATCTTGGTCTCTGGACGGCCCAGGTTCACCATCGGCTCAATGGTAAAGAACATGCCTTCTTCCAGAACGGGGCCGGTGCCGGGGCGACCATAGTGCAGCACGTTTGGCGGCGCGTGGAACACCAGACCCAGACCATGACCGCAGAAATCGCGCACGACGCTCATGCGCTGTGCTTCGACATAGGATTGGATCGCATGACCGATGTCGCCAAAGGTGTTGCCGGGTTTGACCGCCTCGATCCCCTTCATCAGTGAGTCATGCGTCACCTGAATCAGCCGTTCGGATTTGCGCGACAGCTTGCCTGCGACATACATCCGGCTGGTATCCCCGAACCAGCCATCAACGATGACGGTGACGTCGATGTTGAGGATATCGCCATCCTTCAGCTTCTTGTCACCCGGAATCCCGTGGCAGACCACATGGTTCACGCTGATGCAGCTGGCGTGCTGATAGCCCTTGTAGCCGATCGTCGCCGAGGTGGCCCCGGCGTCTTCCACCATCTTGGTGATGAGACGATCGATTTCACCGGTGGTCTGACCGGGAAACACATGCTCTGCGATATCATCAAGGATCCGCGCAGCCAGCGCACCGGCAGCGTGCATGCCGGCAAAATCGCCGGGCTCATAAATACGGATGCCGTCTTTGGTCGTGCGGCCGTCTTTCGATCTCATCTGGCGGGGCTCCATCGGGTGTCTTTGGGATAGCTATGTAAGGGGTTCACAGCCAAAGGGCCAGAGCCACGGCCGCACCGCAGGGGGAACTTTTGCGCGCGAATGGCGTTTTTCTGGCAACGTCCGGGGACCAAACAACGAAAAGGAACATATGGGATGGAAGCATTGCAGAGCCTGATGAACACCGAAATCTACAACGGCAAGACGCTGTCAGACCTCATCACGCTTGAGTTTCTGGCAGAGCTGATGGGCAATGTTCTCGCGGCTGTCGTGATCCTCGTGGCCGGGTTCATCGTCGCAAGCTGGGTCAAACGGCGCATCGTGCGGCTGGGCGACAGCCACGCCAGCCTCGACACGACGCTGTTTCACTTCCTTGGCACGGTGGCGCGCTATGTCGTGCTCGCCTTTGCGGTTCTTTTCGTGCTGAACACATTCGGGGTCCAGACCACCTCGATCATCGCCGCAATCGGTGCTGCCGGTCTGGCAATCGGCCTTGCGATGCAAGGCGCGCTGTCCAATGTGGCGGCCGGCGTGATGATCATCCTGTTCCGCCCCTTCAAGCTGGGGGATTTCATCGACGTGAACGGCGAAATGGGCACGGTCAAGGACATCACCCTGAACAACACCGTGATTGCCAGCCTGTCGAACCTCAAGGTGATCATTCCCAATTCCGAGGTCTGGGGCAACACGATCACCAATTATTCCGAATACGACACCCGCCGCGCAGAGTGGACATTCGGGGTTGGCTATGGGGCAAACCTTGCCACGGCAGAGCAGGTGATCCGCGACACGATCATGTCCGACAGCCGCTCACACGCAGAGCCGGAACCGTTCATTCAGGTCAACACTCTGAACAGCAGTTCGGTTGATTTCCTGGTGCGTGTCTGGGTCGATGCGGCAGAGTATTTCCAGTATCAGGCCGACATGAAGCGCAAGGTCAAAGAGGCGCTGGATGAGGCAGGCGTGGACATCCCGTTCCCGACCCGCACCGTGATCCACGAAAACGCAACCGCCGACGGGGACGCGGCAGAGCAGACCGCCAAGGGCGAGGCGGACGCAGCCGCCTGATCCCACTACTCCGCGACAATCGGCTGGGCGATTTCGACCGCTTCGGATGTGATCGAGGTCGAAATCACCAGTCGCTCCACACCTGCTGCTGCGGCCTCATCCCAGGCCGCGCCATAGGCCGGGTCAATGTCGCGCGCGATGGCAAAGCGGTCACAATCGCCCCGCTGCACCAGATACAGCAGCACCGCGCGATGACCGGCACGGCACATCTGCGCAAGATTGCCCAAATGCTTGGCTCCCCGCGCTGTCACACTGTCCGGAAACTCCGCCAGACCGGCTGTGCGCGATAGCGTGACGCTTTTGACCTCCACATAGCAGTCGGGCAGGCCGGGCTGGCTCAGCAAAAAATCAATCCGGCTTTTTTCGGCATATTTCACCTCTGCCCGCACCGTTTCATAGGCGGCGAGCGGCGCGATCTGACGCGCCTCCAGCGCGGTTTTCAGCGCCCGGTTCGGAACAGATGTGTCCACACCCACCAGCGTGCCGCCACGAACCTCGACCAGACGCCAGCCGTACTTCAGCTTTTTCTTCGGATCGTCGTTGGGTTCCAGCCAAACGATGCTGCCCGGTTCCGCGAGCCCCATCATGGAGCCGGGGTTTGCACAATGGGCGGTCACTTCGCGCCCGTCAGGCAGCTCGCAGTCCGCAAGAAACCGCTTGTAGCGGCGGATCAGCCTGGCACGGAGGAGAGGGGTTGGAAAGCGCATGGCACAGGGCCTATACCTGCCCTAGACTTGGATCAAGAGGAGGAAAGGCAAATGGCAAACCCAACCGCAGCCATGCTGGTGATCGGAGACGAAATCCTGTCCGGGCGCACCCGTGATGCCAATATGTACTTCCTCGCGGGAGAGCTGACCAAACACGGTATCGATCTCAAGGAAGTGCGCATCGTCAGCGACGATGAGGCCGCGATCATCGCCGCCGTGACATCCTTGTCCAACAGTTTCGACCATGTGTTTACCAGCGGTGGTATCGGGCCGACCCATGATGACATCACAGCGGATTGCATCAGCAAGGCCTTTGACGTGCATCTGGATGTGCGTGATGACGCGCGGGCTCTGTTGCAGGCCCATTACGATAAATCCGGGCAGGAGCTGAACGCCGCCCGTCTGCGGATGGCGCGTATCCCCGATGGGGCCACGCTGATCGACAATCCTGTCTCGACCGCGCCGGGCTTTACGCTGCGCAACGTGCATGTGATGGCCGGTGTGCCCAGTGTGTTTCAGGCCATGGTGGCCTCTGTGCTGCCGACGCTGACAGGCGGTGCGCCGCTTCTGTCACAAACCCTGCGGGTCGAGCGTGGCGAAGGCGATATCGCCCCCATTCTCACCGCGGTTGCCGATGCATTCGATGATCTGTCGATCGGATGTTACCCGTTCCAGCACAATGGCGCCTTTGGCGCGAATGTCGTGGTGCGGGGGTCTGATGGGGCACGGGTGGATGCCGCCATGACCCAATTGGCGCGGGATCTTGGCCTGTGAGTGGCGCAGGATCGCACGGCGCTGACGTGCAGACCGACCCGAAATACTACGCCGTCACCGAAGGCACCTGGCCCTGCTATCGCAGCTTTTCCCTCGGCCCCGTGACCCTGCGCGAAGGGCAGGGGGGCGGCAGCCGGGTCTCTGCCGCCACAGTCGAGGGCGGCACCGCGACAGAGACAGAAATCGCAACAGCCGAGACCGCCATGAGAGAGATGGGGCAGGACCCGCTCTTCATGATCCGCGACGGCGAAGACAGTCTGGACGCACAGCTGGCGGCACGTGGCTATGTGGTCAAGGATCCCGTGGTGCTCTGGACTTGCCCGGCCGATCACCTCTGTGACATCGACATCCCGCCCGTCACCGCCTTCTGCGTCTGGGAGCCACTGGCGATCCAGCACGAAATCTGGGCGCAGGGCGGCATCGGCCCGGAACGCTTTGCCGTGATGCAGCGGGCCAAGGGGCCCAAAACGGCGCTCCTGGGGCGCTGGGATGACAGCCCGGCAGGCACCGGTTTCCTTGCCATCCACGACGGGGTGGCGATGGTGCATGCGCTGGAAATCCTGCCGCATCAGCGGCGCAAGGGGATGGCCGCATGGCTGATGCGCCGTGCTGCGCGTTGGGCGGCCGAACAGGGCGCGCAGGAATTGGCGGTTCTTTGCACCAAGGCCAATGAGGGCGCCAATGGTCTTTATGCCTCACTTGGCATGACCGTGGCGGGGCGTTACCACTATCGGCACAACCCAGAGGGAGTGTAACCGATGACCCGCAACACCGATGCCCCAACCGCGCTTGACCTGCCGATGGTGGATCCGCTGCCGCCTGAAACGCAGAAGTATTTCGACATCTGTCAGGACAAGCTGGGCATGGTGCCCAACGTGCTGCGGGCCAATGCCTTTGACATCGACAAGCTCAATGCGTTCACCGCGATGTACAATGACCTGATGCTGGCCGACAGCGGGCTGAGCAAGCTGGAGCGCGAGATGATCGCGGTGGTGGTCTCCTCCATCAACAGCTGCTTTTACTGCCTTGTCGCCCACGGCGCGGCGGTGCGCCAGCAGTCTGGCGACCCAAAGCTGGGCGAAATGCTGGTGATGAACTACCGCGTCGCGCCAATCGAACCGCGCCAGCGGGCCATGCTGGACTTTGCGGCCAAAGCAACCAAGGCCAGCGCCGAAATCGAAGAGGCCGACCGCCAGATCCTGCGCGACCACGGCTTTAGCGATCGCGATATCTGGGACATCGCCAATGTCACGGGTTTCTTCAACATGTCCAACCGCGTCGCCAGCGCCACGGGCATGGTGCCCAATGACGAATACCACGCGCAATTCCGCGACTGATCCAAAAGCCGGGCTGACTTCATGACGCCGCTCTCCTCTTTTCGCCAATGGCGCCTGTTTGGCACCACGGCTTGGCTCGCAGCCTTCAGCCTTGCGGGCATTCCGGCCCATGCCCAAGGGGTAGAGCTACCGGTCGGCGCACGCCAACTGGCAGAGCGGCCCACTGCGCTAGGCACCTATGCGGTTCCCCTTGGCCCGGTCAACGGCAGCACCGGCGGTCATCTGGGTATCGGTGTTCCCACCCGCGAGGTCGAAGGTCGTATCCTGCGTCGCAGCTGGCGGCTGTCTGGCGATGCCACCGTACTGCAGGTTCTGGCCCCGCTGCGCGCGCAGCTGGTCGAGGCGGGGTTTGAACCGCTCTATCAATGCCCGGCCCAAACCTGCGGCGGTTTCGACTTCCGTTTCGCAATCGAAGTGATCCCCGCGCCGGATATGGCCGTGGATATCAGCAATTACAGTTTCCTGTCGGCAGAACACCCCGATGGGCGCATCGTGACCCTTTTGGTGTCGCGCTCTGGAAATGCCACCTATGTGCAGGTGATCGAGGTGACACCAACCACCGCCGCAACCGGCACCGGGGTGGTGATCGCCCCGGATGATACGACAGAAGGCCCGCCGCCACAGCCTGCGCTGATTGGCGAGGCGGATCTGATCACACGCCTGACCCAATCGGGCCATGCGGTTCTGGGGGATCTGGAGTTTGAAACCGGCGCCGTTGAACTGGGCGCAAAACCCTATGACAGCCTCGTGGCCCTCAGCAGCTTTCTGCAGGACAACACGGAGTTTGACATTCTGCTGGTGGGGCACACCGACACCGTGGGCTCGCTGGATCAGAATATCGCAATCTCGGAACGCCGCGCCGATGCTGTGCGCCGCCGCTTGCTCGAGGACAGCACAGTCGACCGCGCAAGGATTGCTGTGGCCGGTGCGGGCTACATGGCCCCGCTGACCAGCAATCAGACCCCTGCAGGGCGCGAAGCAAACCGCCGCGTCGAAGTGGTGCTGATCCCGCGCTAGGCAGGCAGCACAAGCCCAATCTCGTGTGATTTCAAAACCATGCGCGCGGTCGGGCCATAGTCGCCCTGATCGCCAAACAGCCGCAGCACCTCATCCTCGGTTGCCGCATCAAAAGAGGCGCGCGTCTGCAGGCCGGGGTGATAGCTCTCGCTGTCCAGACCGTTGCCGGTCAGGATCTCGTGGCGGTCAAACAGCAGGTGCACATAGGTGATCTCTGCGCCGTCCGCCTGCACCCGGATCGTGCCGTCATTGACCAGATCCTTGGCCTTGACCAGCACTTCGGATTGGCCAAACAGCAGCTCTGCCCGCTCCGAGGCGATCAGCACCCGGTGGTTGGGCGACAGCGCAATCCGCTGATGCCGACCCAGCGCATTTGCGGCAAAGACAACCGGCGCGTCCCGCCCCAGCGCGCGGCGTCGGCTGCGCCCGATCCAGCGCAGCGGCTGCAACCCGTGGTCGCGGGTCGCCACAAGCGCGCCGATCTCCAACGTCTCGACCGGCAACAGCCCCAGATCCGTTGCAATCAGCGTCCCGGCCACAAAACAGGGCGGAGGTGTGCTGTCCTTGTAGGGCCCGGTGAGGGTATCAATGTCGGAATTCCACTGCAGATCCCCAACAAACCCGCCCCCTTCAAGGCCGGTAAAGTCGATGGTCATGGTGGTGTAAAGATCCCCGACCGCCGCGCTGCCCTCGAAATTCACGATGTCGGAATAGGTCGCAGTGATCGTGCCTGCCAGATCCTCGTATTCCGGCGCCAGCTTGAAGGGAAAGCCGTTCTTTGATGTGGGCGTCGATCCCCCGGCCGGGTCATCATCCATCGCAAATGTGGTGTCAAAGACCGAATTTGCCGGGGCCAGATCGATCTCAAGCGACGCAATCGGTTTGGTCGCGCTCAGCTCGTGCCAGCTGAAACCAAAGAACATATCGATGTTCTCGCCAGTCGCCCCGCCCGTGGTGTAGGGGTCCAGCGCCTGCCAGGTCAGGGTTTCGCTGGTGCCATCCGTGTAGACAACCGTGACCTGCGCGCCGTCCAGATCCACCCCGCGCGACGAGGTGTCTTCGCGCACGGTATGGGCGGTCTCTCTGGGGGTGCCGTCCTGGCGGGCAATGTTGATCGTGGTCATGGCAATGCTTTGGCTTGGCACCGTAACACGTGGTGGCCGTAAAATGGCGGGTGTTGGTCATCCTCTGCGTCCCTTGTGGCCGGGGATTCCGAAATCAGCATGGCGCGATCAAAGCGGAATTGAGGCAATGCAGACGTGGGGGCCGCGCGCGGACAAGACAAAACCCGCACAGCGGGCGCCGTGCGGGTTTCAAATCTCTACAGGTGTGACAGCTCTGCCTGTCAACGCCTTACCAGTTGATGCCTTCCTTTTCGGCAAAGGCCTCGGCCAGGAAATCAATGAAGGCGCGCACTTTGGGCTGGGTAAACCGACCGGGCGGATAGACCGCATAGATCCCTTGGGTTTCGCGCGGCAGCGATGGCATCACATCCTCGACCAGCCCCTCCGCCATCGCATCGGAATAAAGATAGCTGGGCAGATAGGCGATGCCGAGCCCGGAGATCGCGGCATTCAGCAGCGACTGCCCGTCATTCACCGACAACCAGCCAGAGGTGCGCACCTGACGCTTCTCGCCCGACGGCGCAGTGATCTTCCACATGCTGCCGCTCGATTGGTTCGAGTAATGGAGCAGCTTGTGGGTGTTCAGATCGTCAATCTTCTGCGGGCGGCCAAACTTCTCCAGATAGGCAGGAGAGGCGATCATCCGCTTGGTGGTCTCCGTCAGCTTGCGCGCCCGCAAAGAGCTGTCTTCCAGCTCACCAATCCGCAGGGCCATGTCAAAGCCTTCGGAGATCAGTTCCACATAGCGGTTGTTCAACACCATGTTGACGGTGATTTCCGGGTAGTCCCGCAGGAAATCCGACAGGACAGGCGACAGGTGGTTGACGCCAAAATCCGTCGCAACCGAAATGCGCAGCAATCCCGAAGGCGCCGACTGCATGGAGGTAACCAGCGCATCCGCTTCGCCCGCATCATTCAACACGCGGCGGGCGCGGTCGTAATAGGCCAGGCCAATCTCGGTGGGCGACACGCGCCGGGTTGTCCGGTTCAGCAGCCGCGCGCCCAACCGGGCCTCAAGGCTGGAAACATGTTTGGACACCGCGGATTTCGAGATGCCCATCTTCTTGGCCGCATCGGTAAAGCCGCCCTGATCCACCACATTGGCGAAGGCCTCCATTTCGGTCAGTCGGTCCATGTTCTCGCGTCCTCGAATTATCGTGTCGGACACCAGTGATGATCGCCAAATCGGGCAAGAAGGGGGCAACTGTGGGATAATTGCAGGGTTTTACAGGGATCGTTCGCGCAGCGGAAACACCGGGGCCTGCCAGGAGATGTGCCAGTTTTCAGGCGGTTAACCTGTCTGAAACACCAGCTTGATCAGCAGGATCCATGCAGGCAGGCTCAGCGCGCTCAGCAGGGTGGACTGGGCAATCAACGTTGCCGCCAGCTCCCGGTCCGCGCCGAAGGCGGACGCCAGAACATGCGCAGCCGAAGCCGTCGGCAGGGCCGCAAACAGGATCAACACCGCCGCCAGATCGTCCGCGACCGGCAGGCTGACACAGGCCAGAAACACCACAAGCGGCACCAGCACCAACCGCACAAGGCAGAGATAGCCATGAAAGGCATTGAGCCGGGCCAGCGCCTCCCAGTTCATCGTGGCCCCGATCGACAACAAGGCAATCGGAATGGCCGCCTGCGCCAGCATCTCTGCCGGTGCAAGGATCGGGTCGGGCAGTTTGTAGTCCGACAGCCCCACGGCGACCCCTGCGACAGAGGCAATCAAAAAGGGGTTGAGCGCTATTTTCAAAAGGGTCTGACCCAGCGACAGACTACCGCCCCGCGACAGGGCCGTGACCGCCAGCACATTGGCAACAGGCACCGCCATGCCGATCGCCACCGCCATCTGCCCGGTCAGATCCGGCCCCACCGTCTGCACCGCAACAAAGGCGATGGCAGAATTGAACCGCCAGGCCGTCTGCCACGCGCCTGCAAAATCCAGAAACCTCTTAGGCCCGAACCCGCGCGCCACCACACCCAGAGCCAGCGCCAGCAACAGAACCGCCCAGACCGCAGGGCCAATGCGGCCCAGATCGCCAAAGGTGATCGGCCTGCCACAGGCGGCAAAGAACAACAGCGCCGGAAACAGCACTTCAAAATTCAGCCGGTCCAGTCCCTGCCAGGCCTCGGGAGACAACCGCCGACGCAACAGCCCGCCAAGGCCCACCATCAGAAAACTGGGCGTCAGCCCCATCAAAATGACCAGAAACACCATGTCCCGCACCGACCTTATGTGGCGGCTGCGCTGAACCGCAGGCCCGCATTGGGACCATCACCAGATCCTGCGCGGCGAACAAGGGAAATTGTGAACCTGTTATGCTTTGCCCTTGGCCGGGGGCAGCTGTGCTACACTTGGCTGTCTGTTTGTAAATGGGAGGATCTGTTATGATATCCATCGTCTCTGCCCAGCCCATGTGGCGGGCCATGCGCGCGGCTGCGATTGCGGCGGCTGCTTTGTCTCCGTCCGCGGGGATCACCGGCGGCACAACGCCGTCCCCAGATGGCGCCAGCGTCTATTTCGTGTCACCCAAGGACGGCGATATCGTGTCCTCACCCGTCACCGTGGTCTTTGGCCTGCGGGGCATGGGGGTGGCACCGGCTGGCACGGAAAAGGAAAACACCGGCCACCACCACCTGCTGATCGACCGCCCGCCCCTTGGAGAGGGAGAGGATGGCGCGGATGAGCTGGCCTATGGTCTGCCGTCGGATGAAAACCACCTGCACTTCGGTGGTGGCCAGACGGAAACCACATTGGAACTGGCACCGGGCGAACACACGCTCCAGCTGGTTCTGGGGGATGCCGGTCATGTGCCTCATGCGCGGCCCATCATGTCCGACGTCATCACCATCCGCGTCGAGTAACGGCACAGTTAGATACAGGGCGAACCGTCTGGCCGGGTCGAACCGCTAGTCATCGGGGCAGTCATCAACAAAGGAATCCCCGATGCTGACCTGTGTTATCCGCTACCAGATCGACCCGACCAAGCGGGACGACTTCACCACCTATGCCCGCAACTGGGGGCAGGCCATTCCGCGCTGTGGCGCCAATCTGATCGGCTATTTCGCCCCGCATGAGGGCTCGTCTACGCTGGCCTACGGTATCTATGATGTGGCGGATCTGGCCACATACGAAGCCTATCGCGCGCGCCTTGCGGCTGATCCGCTGGGGCAGGAAAACTATGCCTTTGCGCAGGACCGCAAATTCATCCTGCGCGAGGATCGCACATGGCTTAAGAAGGTCTCGGACAGCTGACAGAACCGACCATGTGCGTTTCCTCAGTCTGCTGCCAGCAGCGACACATCCACCGCCATCAAGGGGGGCATCAATGATTGCCGTGATCTTCGAGGTCGAAATCAAGGAGGGCGCGCGCGAGCGCTACCTCGACATCGCCGCCGGTCTGAAGCCGCTGTTGGAAGAGGTGGAGGGTTTCATCTCTGTCGAACGGTTTCAGAGCCTGACAACACCGGGCAAGCTCTTGTCGCTGTCGTTCTGGGAAAGCGAGGAGGCCGTGGCCAACTGGCGCTCCCTCAGCGCGCATCGCGCAGGCCAGACAGAGGGCCGCGAAAGCGTGTTCAGCGACTACCGGCTGCGGGTGGCCGCTGTGCTGCGCGACTACGGCATGACCCGGCGCGATCAGGCCCCGGCAGATGCCCGCGCGGTGCATGATCCTGTTGCCACGTGAAACACTTGCGGCCCACCGGGATAGCAAGGGGGAGAGGGAAGGGGACAGGAGCTGCCAGCGCTCTTGCCCTCTCCCTTGTCCTCGCTCTGACGGCGGGCGCAGGCTCTGCCGATCAGGCCGGGCCACCCAGGATCCTGAGCCCCCAGGATGGTGACATCCTGTCGAGCCCCGCGACGCTCACTCTGCAGATCCCGCAGGCGGGCACGTATCACCTGACGCTGAACCATATGCCGCTGGACAGGACACCGCTGCCCGCCGGGCACACCAGCCGCACCCTCGATCTGCCGACAGGTCTGCATCAGCTGGGCCTGCAAGCGGCGGGTCACGTGACCCCTGTGGCCGAGATCACCATTTTGGTCGAACCGGCGCAGGCCGGTGCAGACAGCTGCCTCACCTGTGGGGGATCCACCGCGGCCGATCCCGCAGCCCCGCGGTCGCAGGATGGCTGGTAACGCGCTCAACGTGTCCCGGCAGCCAGTCGTCTTGCCAGCACCACGCACAGCACCGCCGCCACCAGCAGACAGACGGCACCCACGCTCCAGGCGACCGTGGTGGAAGACCCCTCGGCAATCGCCCCGGCCAGAACCAGCCCGACCGCGGCCCCCAGCTGCTGGATCAGGGATCGCAGCGACAGCAGGGTGGATCGCTGACGGTCTTCCACACAGCCGTGCAGGATGGTGCTCGCCGGGGTCTCGCTCGCGCCCAGCAGGATGGCAAAGACGACAAAGACCCCCACAAACCCCACGATGCCCCCCTGCAGGGCAAGGGCCAGCTGAACGGCCGCAAGCGCCGTGAACAGCGCCGCAAGGGTCACCGCGTGGCGGCGTTTGAACAGGCGGCTGATCCGCGCAGCCAGTGACGCACCAAACGCGACAGAGAAAAAATAAACCGCCGTCAGCCCCCCGATCATGCTGTTGGCAAAACCTGCATCCAGCATTGGCTTGGCATATGTGGGCCAGATCACCTCGACCGGGTTGGTTGCCATCAAAAACAGCGCCAAAGCCGCCAGAAGCATGGAAAGGCTGGGGTGTCTTACTGCCAGCAGGCCAGCCTCAGCCATCACCGAGGGCAGCGATCCGATCCCCTGACCAAGGGCGCGGGCGCTCAGCGGTCGTGGCGCTTCGTGGATGGCCAGCATGGTGTAGACCAGCACGATCAGCATCACGGCAAAGCTCGCCGCATAGGACACATCATAGATGCTGATCCCGAACCCAACCCCCGTCGCGCGCATGAGATCGGGCAGCAGCCCGCCCAGAACGGCACCAAGCGCAAGACCCATCGCATTGGCCCATTGCGCCATCGCAAGGGCAGGCTGCACATCCACCTGCGGCGCCGCCGCACGGAAGGTTTCGACAAACCACGCATCCAGCGTCCCCGACCGCAAGGCGCGCCCGAACCCGATACAGCCAAACGACGCCGCCAGAACGGCAAAATTGCTGGATGACAGAAACAGCGCCAGCGACATCAGGCTGGCCACAACCGCCGCAAGGAAGACCGGCTTGCGCCCGATCCTGTCAGCAAGCCCGCCAAAAGGCAGCTCCATCGCCATGGTGGTGAGCGAATAAACCCCGAACAGCAGCGAGATCTGAAACAGGTCCATCCCCCGATCCGTCAACGCCAGGGCCGCAACCGCAACCGTCAGGCCCATGGCGAAACGGTCAAGAAACTGGTGCAGCTGAAACACCCGGATATGCCGCCGCGCCGCGGGTGTTACTGTGTCATAGGTGAACTCTGTCTCGCGCGCCATGCCCAGACCATCCCCCGTCCCGCACCAAGACGCAATGCCCCGGCCCCGGTCCACCGCAGGTTCTGGCAAATTGGCGCGGGTTGGGGCAGGTCACATCAACCGAGGGCAGGGCGGGCAGATGTCACAGGGGGCAGAGCAAATCCCCAAAACAGCAAAGCACCCCCCCGCACACAGTGACCAGCGCCCCCTTCGCCAGCCCCAGAAGCCCGGCGGAGAGACGGTCAGGTCGGGGCTGACCAGCCAGATGTTCCTGCACCACTCGGTTGAAACAAGTCCAAACAGCCGCTTTCGGGGCCGGGGGGCAAGGTCAGTCAAGCGACCGATGTGCGGACTATGCGGGCATTCGCTGCGGTTGCGACCTGAGCAATAGCCGATGACGGCTTTGGGCTGGAAGTGAGCTTTACAAAGTCGGGGTGATCGGACACGGCTCCTGGCCCGATCAGCCCATAACGGACATTCAACGCAGCGATTGACGCTACGGAGTATCTTCACCAAAGCAGATATTACATAGACTGGTCGAAAAGTGGCTCCGTTCTCGACTGGAAACCTTCATGTATTTAACGCTGTGTAGATCGCAACAGCCATCGAAATCACAGCTACAATCAATGCGAGTAAGGTAACCCTTTCCATGCGTTGCTGCGCCGCGATGCTTTCCTTGGTGCCCAAAGCGGATGAAAGCTGGTTTAGGAATTCACGGGTGTCCTGATCTTCTTCAATAAGCTGTCGCGAGAGTAGACCAAGAAACGATTTCAGGCCTTCTTTAATCTCATGCGGCTTTTCTTCATCCCGATGACTTTGCTGCGTAAAACCAGTGGCGTTCCACCGGAACGATGCATCGTCCTCGGAAAGCGCCAAAACTTCGCGCGCGATCGATGGCACGCCGATAGATCGTCTGAAGAATTCACTAATCTTCTCGACCTCACTTGTGGAACGAAGCGCGTTCGAACGCGCCGACAAGGACTGACGAGTTTCCTTGAGGCGTCGAAGCACCTCACGAAGATAGGCCGCAAGCGCGTATCTGGCGATGATGCCGACAAGCCGTTCATTGGCGAAGTAGGTTCGGCTACCCAATGAGTCGCTTCTGTAGAACTTTAAGTCTTCCTCGCTTAGATCATCCCAACGCAGAGCAACTGTCATATGATTTGGCGTGTTTTCGCGGTGTCCAGCATCGAACGAAAATCTCAAGGACGGTACAGATGAAGACGTCCAACTATTGAAATGATGGGCAATATTGACGAAGCGCGACCAGTGGCCCCAGCCCCGATCTCTATGCGCCTCTTCGTTGAACGGCGTGAACCCGTCCAAAGACAAAAATTCTACCGTTGGAAATTTACTGTTTTCGCAATGCTCGCTGAAGAATCCGGGAAAGTTCATCGATAGCCAAGAGATACCGGCGTTGCGGTACTTTTCCCTTATGCGCCGAACGCGCTCTTCTTTCACATGCTCTACGCCCATGATCGAGTAGGCTCTGGAACGCCGCTTCGGAACGTGTGTCGTCTTCGCGGGCTCATTTAGCGCATTGGCATATTCGAGCGCAGCCTCATCGGTGAGAACAAATCCGACACTCATGCAGGTCGTTGAAGGCGTTAACTGCGAAATATTGACCAGAAGAGATGAGAAGTACTTCGGAAATTCCGCCGTATATCGAAGGCCGACATATTTCTTTGCGTCATCGGGGCGATGAATCCAACCGAGCGGCATCGTGCCTTCGCTGCCGTAGAGACGCTGCGTCTTCAGCCAGTCAATGTTTGATTCGTCTCGAACCGAGGGACTTTCCCTGTCCCAGCCAATCTTCTCAAGGCCGTCGTATAAAGTCTCGATCTCATTCGGGCCGAAAATCTCACTAACCATGATGCAGCCCAGCCGGAGCGTAACACCTTCATCGAGCGCCGACTTTGCGTTGCTCTCTGCATCGCGCTTCCCGTAGTAGGCTTTGTCGTCTCCATAAGGGTTGGGGATGAAGTTCGGATAGCGGGCGTGAAGCGGCCAAACCATCTTGAATGCCTGTTGCTTCCACCTAGGCACAGTTTTTTTCTCGGTCGCAGGCACGTCCTCCGTCTCTTTGTGTCTACGATTTCGCGGCTGCTCGTCCTTCATCGGAGAAACATAGCAATTTATCGCTGAGTTTGATTACTACCTCCGCTTAATCAACGAATATGAATGCTGTTTATCAATGTCCGCTTTCAATGAGAGCACCTAATCCAATCAGGTCTCGCGCACCTACTCTAAGAACCACTCACTCTCCAGTACTGGAGTGCAGTAAGCGCCTGCGGCGGATGTTCGTGTCGGCCACTCACACCCCACAGTAGCCCCCACTGTGGGCCCGCCAAAAAGAAACCCCGCCCCGCAGGGGGCGGGACGGGGGAGCCGCGAAAGGGGGCGGTGATCACAGGCTGGCGGCGAGCCGTGTGCCCTGGTTGATTGCGCGTTTTGCGTCCAGTTCTGCGGCGACATCTGCGCCGCCGATCACGTGGCAGGGGGTGCCCTGGGCCTCCAGCGTGTCTGCCAGCGTGCGCTCAGACAGCTGGCCTGCGCATAGAACAACCGTGTCGGCCGCGATCACCGTCGGGTTTTCGCGCGCCTCGCCAAAGCTCACATGCAGGCCCTCGTCGTCGATCTTTTCGTAGTTCACGCCGCCGACGAAATTCACGTCCTTCATCTTGAGCGTGGCGCGGTGGATCCAGCCGGTGGTCTTGCCAAGCCGCTTGCCGTGGCGCTCTGCCTTGCGCTGCAACAGCGTCACCTCGCGGGCGGGCGCCTCGGGCTGCGGGCCTTCGGGGGCCAGACCGGCGCGGTGCTCTGCCGGGTCCGCCACGCCCCATTCCTTCATCCACAGCGGCAGGTTCTCGGTCGCGCTCTCGCCTGCGTGCAGCAGGAACTCCGACACGTCAAAGCCGATGCCGCCCGCACCGATCACCGCCACCCGTTTGCCGACCTCGGCCTTGTGGCGCAGCACGTCGATGTAATCGACCACATTGGCGCGGTCCTGACCGGGGATCTGCGGATCGCGCGGCACCACGCCCGTCGCAATCACCACCTCGTCAAAGCCCTGCAGATCACCCGCCGATACCTCGCGGTTCAATTCCAGCGTCACGTCGCTTTGCGCCAGCATGGTGCGATACCAATCCACCAGCCCCCAGAACTCTTCCTTGCCGGGCACCTGTTTGGCCATGTTCAGCTGGCCGCCGATCTCGCCTGCGCGATCAAACAGCGTCACCTTATGGCCGCGCTCCGCCGCCGCCAGCGCCGTGGACAGACCCGCAGGGCCCGCGCCAACGATGGCAATGGTCTTGCTGGTCTCGGCAGGGGTCAGCACCAGCTCGGTCTCATGGCAGGCGCGCGGGTTGACCAGACAGGATGTCAGCTTGCCGCCAAAGGTATGATCCAGACAGGCCTGATTGCAGGCGATGCACGGCGCGATCTGATCGGCCTTGCCCGCCTCGGCCTTGGCCACAAAATCCGCATCTGCCAGCATCGGGCGCGCCATCGACACCATGTCGGCGCAGCCCTCGGCCAGCACCTCTTCGGCGACCGCGGGCGTGTTGATCCGGTTCGATGTGATCACCGGGATCGACACCTTGCCCATCAGCTTTTTCGTCACCCAGGCAAAGGCCGCGCGGGGCACGGATGTGGCAATGGTGGGAATGCGCGCCTCATGCCAGCCGATGCCGGTGTTGAGGATGGTGGCACCGGCCTTTTCGATCTCCTGCGCCAGCTCGACCACCTCGTCATAGGTGGAGCCATTGGGCACAAGGTCGATCATCGACAGGCGGTAGATGATGATGAAATCCGTGCCCACTGCCTCGCGGGTGCGGCGCACCACCTCGATCGGCAGGCGCATCCGGTTCTGATAGGATCCGCCCCAGCGGTCCTCGCGCTTGTTTGTATGGGTCACCAGGAACTGGTTGAGGAAATAACCCTCGCTGCCCATGATCTCGACACCGTCATAACCCGCCTTCTGCGCCAGAACAGCGGCGTTCACGATATCGGCGATCTGCTTTTCGATACCCTCTTCGTCCAGCTCATTGGGCGGGAAGGGGGAGATCGGTGATTTGACCGGGCTTGGCCCCACGCATTTCGGCCCATAGGCATAGCGGCCCGCATGCAGGATCTGCATGGCGATCTTGCCGCCGGCATCATGCACGCGTTTGGTGACGATGCTGTGGTTGGCGACATCCTCGTCGCTGGTCATCATCGCGGCCCCCGGCAGAACCGAACCTTCCAGGTTCGGACCAATGCCGCCTGTCACCATCAAGGCCACGCCGCCGCGCGCCCGGTCTGCGTAGAATTCCGCAACCCTGTTCCAGTCCTTGGTCTCTTCCAGACCGGTATGCATGGAGCCCATCAGCACGCGGTTCTTCAGCGTGGTAAAGCCAAGATCCAGCGGCGCCAGCAGTTTCGGGTACGCAGTCATCACACTCTCCCTGATCGTCGTCGGCAAAAATTGCCTGTCTGCCATGGGATTGTCACTTCAGACGCGGCGTCAACCTCTTGCGCGACGCGGGGGCAGCGCTACACAGGGAGCCACAAACAGATGGAGAGCCCCATGACCCCAGAACAGATCGCCGCCCTGCCATACCGTCCGAATGTGGGCGTCATGCTGATCAACGCGGCAGGCGACGTCTGGGTCGGCCAGCGCATGGACAAACACAAAGACGCCTGGCAGATGCCACAGGGCGGCATCGACAAGGGCGAAGACCCGCGTCTGGCCGCACTGCGAGAGCTGGAAGAGGAAACCGGCGTCACCCCCGACCTGATCGAAATCATCGCCGAAAGCGACGGCTGGCTGCCCTATGACCTGCCTGCGGATGTGGTGCCGCATTTCTGGGGCGGCAAATATCGCGGGCAGGAACAGAAATGGTATCTGATGCGCTTTCTGGGGCAGGACGATCAGGTCAATATCGACACTGACCATCCGGAATTTTCGACCTGGTGCTGGTTGCCCGTGGATCAGCTGGTCAGCAAGATCGTGCCGTTCAAGCGCGAGGTTTACGAACGGGTCGTGCAGGAATTTCAGGACCATCTATGATCCGACATCTATCTGCCCTGCAGTGACAAGGATTGGATCATGTTCTCACTTCCCCGCACCGCCACCCTCATGGCCGCCGCTCTTGCAGCCGCAGCCTCACTGGCGGGGCCCGCCTCTGCGCTCAGCTGTGTGCCCTGGGGGCCTGCCGACGGCTATCTTGAGGCGTCAAAGTCGGACAAGAGCTATGTCGTGGTCGATGGCATTCTGCGCTTTGATGCCTCGGCCCTGCCCAAAGCGCCGAGCGATGACCCCAACAACACGCCGCCGCGCACCGCCATTCCGGCAAGTCTCAGTGGCAAACTGCTGACAGAGGGCGGTTTCCAGCGCGAGGTGGAGCTTCCCGTGACACTGGAAATCCTCTGCCTTGGTCCGTGGTGTGCCTCTGCCGAGGATGGCCTGCGCTACGTGGCCTTTCTCGAACAGCGCGGTGATGAACTGGTGCTGGAGGAAAACCCCTGCGGCGGCTTTGGCTTTTCCAACGAAGATGGTCAGGCCGCACGCGACGTTCTGGCCTGCCACGCTGGCCGCGCCTGCACCCCTTGGCGCGACCGCTGAGACGGGCCGCCCGGACCGCACAGACAACCGTTTCCTTCCCCCATCAGGCCCGGCATCACCGGGCCTGATGTCGTTTGTGCAGCAGCGGCGCCGTCAGGCCGAGGCCGGTTTGCGCGGACGCCAGCGCCAGCTGACCTGACCCAGCCACAGGCTGAACAACGCCAGTCCCGCCCCCAGAGCCTGTTTCGCGCTCAGCACCTCGCCCATGAAGGCCCAGCCAAGGATCACGGCCGCCAGTGGGCTCAGCACCCCAAGCAGCGAAACCGAGGCAGGCTCCAGCCGGGCAATCCCGCGAAACCACAGAACATAGGTCAGCGCGCCGCCAATCAGGCTCATGTAGGCCAGCCCCAGGATGTTCTGCCCGCTGAACTGCGGCATATCCGGCAGGGCCCAGATGGTGACCGGCAGCAACAGCAGCCCACCGGCAGTCAGCTGCCATGCGGTATAGGTCAGGAGCGACACAGGCGGCTGCCATTTCCGGCTCAGCACAACGCCGCCCGCCATGGTCACCGCCCCGGCCAATCCGGCAACCACCCCCAGCGTGTCCAGCTTGGCAGCAGGGGTCAGCACCAAAAGGGCAACGCCCGCCACGCTCAGCGCAGCTGCCATCACCTGCACGCCGCGCACCGGCGTTTTCAGAACCAGCGCAGAAAGAAACACAACGACCAGCGGCTGCACCGCGCCCAAAGTGGCCCCAACCCCGCCGGGCAGGCGATAGGCGGTGGTGAACAACAGCACCCAGAAAATCGAGAAATTCAGCGCTCCCAACACAAGAAGCCGGGGCACCCAGGCGAGCGGGGGCAATTGCCGCACCAGCACCAGCAACAACAACCCCGCAGGCAGCGCCCGCAGCAGGGCCACGGTCAGTGGCGAATGTTCCGGCAGGAACGAGGTTGTGACGATATAGCTGCTGCCCCAGACGATTGGCGCGATCGCAGTCAGGATCAGATCTCGGCTCTGCATGGCAGGCTCCTTTCATTTATCTTGGCGTCAAGATATGTGCGATTCTCTTGACGTCAAGATACCAACTGCTAAACAGTTCCCATGGACCACGTAGATTTTGTGACCCAGCAATGGGAAAAGGAACGCCCGGACCTTGATGTCTCCGCCATGGCGGTGATCGGACGGGTGGGGCGACTGGCGCAGGCCTATCAGCAGGGCATGCAGAAAACCTGGGCGCGCTATGACCTGAACGGGGCCAAGTTCGACGTGCTGGCGACCCTGCGCCGTTCGGGCGCGCCCTATCGCCTGTCTCCGGGTGATCTCTTGCGCAGCACGATGGTGTCTTCGGGAACGATGACCAACCGCATCGACCGGCTCGAAGCGGCAGGGCTGGTGTCGCGCAGCGTCAACCCCGACGACAGCCGCAGCTTTCTGATCGGACTGACCGACAAGGGCCTTGCCCTGATCGACGAGGTGGCCACCGCCCATGTCCAGACACAGGCAGAGCTTCTGACCGGGCTGACCCAAAAGGAGCAGGCAGCACTGAACGCGCTTCTGTCCAAGGCGCTGCAGGTGGCATCAGACGACTGACCCCGCGCCCCGCGCCCGCATGATGCGGATGCGGGCTGTCTTGACGTAACGGAAATGTGATTTACCTCTCCCGGAACGGGCGGCCCTGAACAAACGGGCCCTGACGAACGGGGGCAGATCAGATGTTCGCGTGCACAGTTCGCAGATTGCATGGCAACTCTTGGCGCGGGGTCAGGGTGGTTCTTGCGGCCGGTCTGATGAACGTCGCGCTCCACGGCGCGCCCTCTCATGCGCAGCAACCTGACCGGAAGGTGCTCTATGACGCCAACGGCACCACGGTGCGAACACATCTGCAATATGGTCTGAACGCCGTGGCCGAACAGAACTTGTTCTGGGATCTCGCCACAGTGACCGCCCCCAGCGCCAACTTCGATGCGGATACGGAATGGCTGGAACTCTACCTCAAGCCGGGGCTGAGTTTCGAACGCCAGTTCGACACCGGTCTGACCCTCTATGGCAAGGTCTCGGCGGTGGTCTCTTACAGTTGGGGCAGGGATGCCTTTGACACGGGCAACACCGGCAGAACCACACCAGAAGAGTATTTTCTGGGCCTCAGAGGCGATGTCCCGGGCGGGTTGACCTATGACGTCTCTGTTGGCGCGCGCGAGCTGAAGCTGGGCACGGGCATGCTGATCTCCAATGGTGCGACCAGCGGCTTTGAACGGGGGGCCCTGAAGCTCGGCCCGCGCAAGGCCTGGGAACGTGCACTCATTGCGCGGCTGTCGTCTGATCGCACAACCGCCACCTTGTTCTATCTCGATCCCAATGAACTGCCCTCAAAGGACAATGGCAACGAGCTGGCAGGCTTTGATCTGCGTCACGACTACGCGGCCGGCGGGTATGTGGGGGCGACCTTTGTGCATGTTCTCTCCTCTGGTGCGCCCTATCCCAAGGCTGGCGCGACCCCGTCGATCCTGCCCGCTGCCCGAAACGGCACAAACACGCTGAACATTTACGCAAAATCAAACCCTTACAGTGGTGCGCTGTCGAATTGGACCTTTACGACGGATCTGGCCTATCAACGCAATTCCGACATTGATCTCAGGGCCTGGGCCGGGCGGGTGACGGCGGGCTACACATTCGAAACCCTTCCCTGGTCCCCCTCCCTGACGATTGGGTATCAGACGTTTTCAGGGGATGATCCGACCACGCCGCGCCTCGAACGCTTTGACCCGCTGTTTTACGAAGGCAGCCCCAGCGCCTGGGCCACGGGATCCAAATCTGCCTCGACCTTCCTGAATTCGAACGTCAGGGCGCTGACCCTCGCGCTGCGCACCAAGCCCAGCCCAAAGGATACGCTGACCCTGCGCTATGCGCATATTCGCGCGAACGAACTCAAGAGTCCGATCCAGTTTGGCCAGGCCACCCGTGTCGATGCCTCAGGCAATCTGGTGTCGGGGGTGAAAGACGCCCATCTTGCGGACGATCTGTTCCTGGAGTGGAGCCGCATCCTCAATCGAAATACGTTTCTGACTGCGGGCCTGTCCGTCTCCTTTCCCGGCGACGGCATTGATGAGGTCGTGGGCGCAGGCGCATCAACATGGACGGGAGGTTTCGTAAATGTGGTTTTCAACTTCTAAGGCGGGCGTCGCTGCAGCGGTGGTTGCGCTGGCAACTGGCGCACAGATGGTCCTTGCCGAGACCGGGGTCCTCTCGGCACAGGACTCTGATCCGACCGTGATGGGGTGGATGCAGGGATTTCCCCCACCTGATGAGCGGCTGATCACCCAACCGGACGCCAACTATTTCAGCTTTCCCAAACTGCGCTGGTCGGTGTGCCACCTGCGGGAATTTCTGCCGACCGAGGAAATCAGCCGCGGCACCGGCGCCCCCATCCCGCTAAGCTATCCCAGCCCAGCCCGTTTCGCAGATCTCGCCCGCCAGATCGATGCGCTGACCTTCCGGCCGACCAATGCGACTGAAGACATGACCTGGGATCAGTCGCTTTATGCCAATTACACCGACGGCATGCTGATCATGCACAAGGGACAAGTCGTCTATGAACGCTACTTCGGCTGTCTGCGTGAGGATGGCAAACATGCGATCATGTCGATGACGAAATCAATCACGGGCCTGCTGGCTGAGATCCTGGTGGCAGAAGGGGGGCTGGATGACAGTCTGACGGTCAAGGACATCATTCCCGAAATCGGCCAAAGCGCATTTGCCACCGCGACGGTGCGCGAGGTGATGGATATGACAACCGGGGTGCAGTATTCCGAGGATTATTCGGACCCGGAGGCAGACATCTGGGTCTATTCCCGCGCCGCAAGCCCGCTGCCAAAACCGGCAGATTACGATGGTCCCGACGGGTACTGGGAATACCTCCAGCAGGTCGGCCCGGAGGGAGCGCATGGCGAGGCATTTCACTACAAGACCATCAATTCGGATATGTTGGGCTGGGTGATCAGCAGGGTGACTGGCAAGGCGGTGACAGAGCTTGCCTCCGAGCGGCTGTGGCGGCCGATGGGGGCAGAGATGGACGCCTACCAAACCGTTGACGGCAAAGGGGTGCCTTTCGCCGGGGGTGGGGTGACAGCCGGACTTCGCGATCTCGCCCGCTTGGGGCAGCTGATGCTGAACGAGGGGACGCTGAATGGCAAACGGGTGTTCCCTGCGGCGGTGGCACAAACCATCGCAGGCGGAGGAGATCAGTCAAAATTCAGCGGCTTCCCCAGCATTCCGAACGGCAGCTATACCAGCCAATGGTGGGTGTTTCACAACGATCACGGCGCCTATGCCGCGCGCGGCGTTCACGGGCAGACCATCTATGTCGACCCCACCGCCGACATGGTTCTGGTGCGCCTGGCGTCTTATCCGCGGGCGCAGAACGGGTTTATCGACCCGACATCTCTGCCAGCCTATCAGGCCGTTGCCGAATTCCTGATGACCCAGAACTAGACTCTGTGAACACGTAAAAGGCCACCCCGAAGGATGGCCTTTCGCATCGCTTGGGTGCAGCGGGGTCAGAGCAGACCCGCCGCCTGCAGCTGCTCTTTCATGTCCTTCTCGGGACGCGGGCCGATGTGGCTGATGACTTCTGCGGCGCAGAGGTTGCCCATCTTGGCGCAGGTCTCCACATCGCGGCCCTGCGACAAGCCAAAGAGAAAGCCCGCTGCAAACTGGTCGCCCGCCCCGGTGGTGTCGAGCGGCGTGACCTTTTCAACCGGCACATCCACACGGCCCTCTTTGGTGATGACAGTGGCGCCATCCGCCGAACGGGTGCAGATCACCAGCGGGCAGATCGCCGACAGCTGGGCCAGTGCCGCATCCAGATCGTCGGTCTCGAACAGCGATTTCACCTCGTCCTCATTGCCAAAGACAAACTCCAGCTCGCTTTCGATCAGCTTGAGGAAATCGGCCCGGTGACGTTCCACGCAGAACGGATCCGACAGCGAAATACCGGCCTTGCCGCCGCCCAGACGGCAGTCGCGCGCAGCCTCCATAAAGGCGGTCTTGCCCTTGTCCTTGTCGAACAGATAGCCCTCCAGGAACATCAGCTGCGCTTGGCCTGCGACCTCGTCGGGAACGTCCTGCGAAGACAGTTCCGAGGAAATGCCCAGATAGGTGTTCAGCGACCGGTCCCCATCAGGCGAGACAAAGATCATCGACCGCGAGGTCGGCAGCTCACCTCCCGCAACCGGCGGGTTCACGAAATCAACGCCGTCATCGGCCATCGCATCGGCATAGAACCGCCCCAGCGCATCATCATGCACCCGGCCGATAAAGGCCGCATCCAGCCCCAGCGCCCCTGCGCCGGCAATCGTGTTGGCGACAGAGCCACCGGGGGTCTGCACCCGCTCTTGCATGGCCGCATAAAGCACCTCGCCGCGCTCACGCTCGATCAGCTGCATGATGCCCTTCTCGATGCCCATATGCTCAAGAAAGTTGTCGTCGCACTGGCTGATCACGTCGACAACAGCATTGCCGATCCCGACGAGTTGATAGGTTTTCATTGGGTCTTGTCCTCAAACTGGCAAAGGTCGCGGATGATGCAGGTAGGGCACTGCGGCTTGCGCGCTTTGCAATGATAGCGTCCGTGCAGGATCAGCCAATGGTGGGCATGCAGCTGAAAATCCGCCGGAATATTGTCTTCGATGGCGCGTTCTACCGCGTCGACATCCTTGCCCGGCGCAATGCCGGACCGGTTGCCCACGCGAAAGATATGGGTGTCCACAGCCTGCGCAGGCTGGCGCCACCACATGTTCAGCACCACATTTGCGGTCTTGCGGCCAACCCCGGGCAGGGATTGCAGGGCCGCGCGTGAATTGGGCACCTCGCCGCCGTATTGATCCACCAGGATGCGTGACAGCTTGATGACGTTCTTGGCCTTGTTGCGGTAAAGCCCGATCGTCTTGATGTGCTCGATCAGCCCCTCTTCGCCGAGGTCCAGCATCTTCTGCGGGGTGTCGGCAATCTTGAACAGCTCGCGCGTGGCCCGGTTCACCCCGGCATCCGTGGCCTGCGCAGACAGCGCCACCGCCACCACAAGGGTATAGACGTTGACGTGCTCCAGCTCGCCCTTGGGCTCGGGATCGGCGTCCTGAAAGCGCGTGAAGATCTCGCGCAGCGTATGATAATCGAGTTGCTTGGCCATCGCGCTCCTTAATGCCGCGCAGCCGCGCGCGGCGCAAACAGAAAAGCCGGACTGGTTGTCCTGATCCTAACCAGAACACCCTTGTGCCACAGTCTCTACGCGCGTTTGACCGGGGCAGATCACTTCCCGCAAGATCCGGGTCGCGCTGTCACGCGTCATGGATGTAGGGTGGGCTCAGGACAGGAATGCGCCGATGAGGCAGACACGATGCACAACAGCACAGACACCACAGAGCAGAGCTATCATTACGGCGTCATCAAACGGGCCATCGAGCTGATTGATGCGGATGGGGCGGATCTCAGCCTTGAGGATCTGTCCGACGCGATGGGGATGAGCGCGGCGCATTTTCAGCGGCTGTTTTCTGCATGGGTCGGGGTTTCGCCCAAACGCTACCAGCAATATCTGCGCCTCGGCCATGCCAAATCTCTCCTGCAGCATCGCTTCACCACCCTTGATGCCGCCCATGCGGTTGGTCTGTCCGGCTCTGGTCGCCTGCATGATCTCTTTGTCCGCTGGGAGGCGATGAGCCCCGGCGATTTTGCCCGCAAGGGGGCGGGGTTGCGTATCTCCTGGGGGTGGTTTGACAGCCCCTTTGGTCTGGCGCTGGTGATGGGCACCGAAAAGGGCATCTGCGGCATGGCCTTTGCCGCCGAAACCGGCGCAGAGCCTGCGATGGCAGACATGCGCAGCCGCTGGCCCGATGCCGATTACGTCGAGGATCCGACGGCCCTGCGCCCGATGGTCGATGCGGCCTTTGCCCAGCGGGGAGAGACCGCGCTGCACCTGATCGGCGCGCCTTTGCAGATCAAGGTCTGGGAGGCGCTCCTGCGGATCCCGTCAGGCCATGTCAGCACCTATTCCGAAATCGCCCAGTCCATCGGCAGCCCGAAAGCGGTGCGCGCCGTGGGAACGGCCGTGGGCCGCAACCCTGTCAGCTGGCTCATCCCCTGCCACCGGGCGCTGCGTAAATCGGGTGCTTTGGGCGGTTATCACTGGGGTCTGCCGGTCAAGCGCGCCATGCTCGCCTATGAGGCCGCCCGCGATGACGGGCAGCGGGGCGGCACGGCCTGATCCGTCGGGCATCCTTTGCGGTCCGGTGATGGGCTGTCCGTCCCGTGACGCTGGCGGGAAATTGCCGAGGGGACAGGGCCATGTCTTGTGATATCCTGCGGGCACACCAATATTCCGTCGGATAACTGGCCGGGCAAAGCCCGGTCGAGAGAACAAAGGCAGATTGTTTGATGATGCAGATGAAACTCACCACCGCCGGTATTCTGGCGGCCGCACTGGGCCTGACCGCCTGTACTGATCCCGCCACCATCGGCACCAACGGCAGCAACACCCAGCAGGGGGCCATCATTGGCGGTATCATCGGGGCCGGGGTTGGCGCGCTCACCAATGATTCCGACCGTGGCCTTGGTGCCGCAACCGGGGCCATCGTCGGTGCCGCAGCAGGCAGCGTGATCGGCAACCAGCTGGACGCGCAGGAACGCGAGCTGCGCCAGTCGATCTCCAACGACGGCATCACCATCGTCAACACCGGGGACCGGCTGATCGTGTCGCTGCCCAATGACCTGACATTCGCCACCGACAGCTCTGCCATTTCGCCTGCGGTCCGTTCTGACCTGAACAAGGTTGCAGCGAGCCTCGTGCGCTATCCCAACAGCCTGGTGCAGGTCATCGGCCACACCGACAGCGACGGCAGCGCGAGCTACAACCAGGCCCTGTCCGAACGCCGCGCCAACGCGGTTGCGGATCAGATCCAGGCCGGTGGCGTGCCCTACAACCGTCTGGCCATCATTGGCCGGGGCGAGGACCAGCCAGTGGCGTCCAACCTCACACCCGAAGGCAAGGCCCGCAACCGTCGTGTCGAAATCGTGGTGATCCCGCAGGGCTGATCGGCTTTGCTGCAGTAACAGTTTTGATCTGGCCGTGCCCCACCGGGCGCGGCCATTTTCATGTCTGGCGAATTGTTGCTTTGTGCATTTTCGCGTAGTTATGTCTATAATTACGATCTGATGTTCTATTTTGCACAGTGACTGCGCGGCGGTCGGGCTTTTCTGTGGCGGGCTTTGGAATAGGTTCTTGGGCAGAGACAACACCCCAATGATGAGGCCCGAAAATGTCGACCCCGACCCTTGTGACCATCTCCGGCTCGCTGCGCGCAGAGGCCACCAACCGCAAACTCCTGGCTGAAGCCACCCGCCTGTTCGGCGACGCAGAGGTGATCGATGCCGATCTGAACCTGCCGCTGTATAATGGCGACGATGAAGAGGCCACGGGCATCCCCGCCGCCGTGCAGCGCCTTGCGGATCTGATCAAAGGCGCTGATGCCGTGCTGATTTCGACCCCGGAATACAACGGCGCACCCTCTGGCGTTCTGAAAAACGCGCTCGACTGGATCAGCCGCACCAGCGATGCCCCCTGGCAGGACAAACCGGTTGCGATCATGTCCGCTGCGGCGGGGCGGTCTGGTGGGGAAAAGGCCCAGATGCTGCTGCGCAGTTTCCTGGTGCCGTTCCAGCCCCGCGTGCTGGCAGGCCCGCAGGTCCATCTTGCGGCCTCCTACCAGGAGTTTGACGACAACGGCCACCTGAAGGGTGAGCTGTATGTCGAGACGCTGCAGGCGCTGATGGACAAGCTGAAGGCGGAAATCGCGCGCTGAGCCATAGCACCGCCCCGTCGATCCAACCCGGAGCGTCTGAGCCGCGCTCCGGGTTTTTTTGCTCCGCGCCCTCAGTCGTCGCGGCTCGGCTCATCCGGGTTGCTGGAAAACAGTGCAATCTTGTTGCCATCCGGATCGCGCAGATACCCTACGTAGAACCCTGCGCTATAGGCCGCGCGAAACCCCGGCGCGCCATCATCCTGCCCACCTGCGGCCAGTGCGGCGCCGTGCAGGTCACGCACCTCGGCCTGCGTGCGGGCCTGAAAAGCCACCATCATGCCATTGCCCGCAGTGGCAGGCGCGCCGTCGAAGGGGCGTTTGACATAGACATCTGGCGCGCTTGGCTGCTCTCCCTCCGGCACGGGCAGCACAAAACTGAGCCCCTCGCGTCCTTCGCTGAAATCATAGCCAAGCGGGGGCAGGATCGCCTGATAGAACGCCTTGGCGCGCAGCAGGTCGTTGGATCCGATGGTGATATAGGCGATCATCTTTCAGCCCCCTGGTCTGACCGTCAGAAGTTATCTTCGACCCGGAAACCTTCGGGGATATCATCCTGCCCGTCCAGCAGCAGATCCGCCATCGTCGCGCCGACCTTGGGGGCCATGCCAAAGCCGATCTTGAAGCCCCCGTTGGCGATGAAATGCCCCTCGCGCCCGGGCCACGCCCCCAGCATCGGCGCGCGCGAGCGGGCGCGGGGGCGCACACCGGCCCAGCGTTCCATCACCTCAGCGCCGTGCAGAACCGGCACCGCTGCGCAGGCGCGTTCGATCACCTCGTCCAGCTGGCTGTCGGTGGTGTCCGGCGCGTCAAAGTCGCGCTCGCTGGTGGAGCCGATGGCAAGGGTTCCGTCGGCATGGGGAATGATGTGCAGACCATCGGCATAAAGCTGCGGCACCTCCGGGTTTTCGGCAAAGCGCAGGAGCGCGGCCTGACCTTTCACGCCATTGCCCAGTGTCTTGCCCTCGGCCAGACCACCGGGACCGGCCAGTGTTTCATTCAGCTCCAGCAGCCCGGCATAGCCCTTGGCGTGTACCACCAGCCCCTCATCAGGTGCCTCTGCCTGAACCTCTACCCCCATGACGGCAAGGGCCGCGACCAGCGCGGCGCAGGCGCGGCGGGGGTGCATCCGGGCGCTCAGCGTGTCGTGGACCACATAGCCCGTGGCGCTGGGCGGCACCCACGGTCCCATGTCAGAGACCGGACAGACGCGCCATTCGGCCTCGCCCTTCCAATAGGTCTGCGCCGTGGCTTCGCGGGCGCGCGCAAGGTCCAGAGTGCGCTGGTCGTTGATGGGCTGGATCCGACCGGTGCGACCATACCCGGAAGAGACGCCGCCGGTTTCCTGCACGTCGGCCCAGAAACCTTCGGCCATCAGCAGGCTTTCCAGCTGGTATTGTTTTTTGGGGTTCCAGTTCTCAGGCACATGCGGCGCCAGCGCGCCGACCAGCCCGCCGCTGGAGCCCGCGCCCGCCCCAAAGGGGTCGATCACCTGCACCGATGCGCCGCGGCGTGCGCAGCTCCATGCAATCGAAAGCCCAAAGATCCCGGCGCCCCGGACGGTGATATCTGCCATTGCCATTTTCGCACCCTTTCGCCAGTGTCGCGCCGTTCCACCGCATCACTTAGGGGATTATAGCATGGCAGACCAGCAGGCACGGCTCAGCTGGCGGGATGACAGCATTCCGGTTTCCGATCAGTTTGATGATCCCTATTTCTCGATCCAGAACGGGCTAGCCGAGACAGAGCATGTGTTTCTGGACGGCAATGATCTGGCGGCGCGCTTTGCCGATGCGGCACAGGCGGGTGCGGATTTCCACATTGCAGAGCTGGGCTTTGGCACCGGGCTGAACCTGCTGACCGCCTGGCGCGCATGGGAGCAGGCGCAGGAAGGCTGCGCCGCGCCATCGGTGCTGCATTTCACCAGTTTCGAGGCCTTTCCGATGGCAACGCAGGATATGGCCCGCGCGCTTCAGGCCTTTCCCGAGGTGGCACCCTGGGCCGAGCGGTTCCTGGCGGTCTGGGGCGGGACGGGCTCTTGCGACCTGGGCAATCTGCGGGTCAATGTCATCACTGGCGACGCCCGCGTGTCGCTGCCAGAGTGGACAGGCAAGGCAGATGCCTGGTTTCTGGATGGGTTTTCCCCGGCCAAGAACCCGGAGCTGTGGCAGGATGACCTGCTGGGCGAGGTCGCCCGTCACACGGCGGCAGGTGGCAGTGCGGCAACCTATACAGCGGCGGGTTTCGTCCGCCGCGGGCTGGAGGCCGCCGGATTTGAAGTGACCCGCACGCCCGGTTTCGGGCGCAAGCGGCATATGACAAAGGCACGATTGCGATGACCATGCGCCCCGACGCCAAGGTACTGGAGCCCCATCCCCCCCGGATCACCCAGAAGAACAACGTCACCGCCGGTGTGCTTTTGATGATTGCGGCAACCATCGTGTTTGCCCTGCAGGACGGGATCTCGCGGCATCTGGCGGGGCAGTACAACACCTTTATGGTCATCATGATCCGCTATTGGTTCTTTGCGCTGTTCGTGATCGCGCTTGCTGCCCGTGCACCGGGCGGGATCCGGGCAACGGCGCGCACCGATCAGCTGGGCTTGCAGATCTTTCGCGGCGTGCTGCTGGTCGCTGAAATCTGCGTTGCGGTCTATGCCTTTACCGTGCTTGGACTGGTCGAAAGCGTTGCGGTCTTTATCTGCTATCCGCTTTTGGTTGCAGCCCTGAGCGGGCCGGTTCTGGGCGAGACGGTTGGCTGGCGGCGGTGGGCGGCGATTTCCGTTGGCCTGGTTGGCGTGCTGATCATCCTGCAGCCGGGTGTTGGCGTGTTTGATCCGCTGGCGATCATCCCGTTCATCTCAGCGCTGATGTTTGCGCTTTATGGTCTGATCACGCGCTACGCCGCGCGGCGCGACAGTACCGCCACCAGTTTCTTCTGGACCGGGGTGGCGGGCATGGTGGCGATGACCCTTGTGGGCATGTGGTACTGGGAGCCGATGAGCCCCGGCGACTGGCGGTGGATGGGGCTTTTGTGCGTGTCTGGCGTGACCGGGCACTGGCTGTTGATCAAATGCTACGAGATGGCCGAGGCCAGCGCGGTGCAGCCTTTTGCCTATTTCCACCTGATCTGGGCGGCAGCGCTTGGGGTGGTGGTTTTTGGCGAGGTGATCCGCACCAATGTCGCCATCGGTGCGGCCATTATCGTGGCGGCGGGGCTATTCACCCTTTGGCGCGAACGCCAGAAGGGTTGAGCCTGCGAGCTCTTTTGAAAACGGCAGGGGCAGGGCGGGTTTGCCCAGCCGGGCGCGATAAACAGGCAGGCTCTCGGTGACGCGCATCACGTAGTTGCGTGTCTCGTTAAAGGGGATGTGTTCGATCCAGTCGATGATGTCAGGCTCGCCATCGCGGGGATCGCCATAGCGTTCCATCCACGCGATCGGGCGGTGGGGGCCGGCGTTGTAGCCCGCTGCCATCATCACCACGTTTCCGTCGAATTCCTTGGCCAGGCCCGCCAGGTAGTTGCTGCCAAGAAGCGCGTTGTAGGGCCAGTCGGAAATCAGCCGCCCGGTGGAGTGATCGTCACTGGTGCCAATGCGGCGCGCCACCAGATCGGCGGTTGCCGGCATCACCTGCATCAGACCGCGCGCACCTGCGTGGCTGATGACGCTTGGGTCAAATTCGCTTTCCCTGCGGGCGATGGCCAGTGTCATTTCCTCTGCCATCGGCAGGTCGCGTTTGGCCACCGGGTGCAGCGGGAAATAGGCCGCTTCCAGCTCTTCCCCGTCAGAGGCCGCGCGTTTGGCAATCATCACCGCCAGATGTGGCCGATCCATCGCCACGGCCATCTCTCCCAGCTGGCGGGCGGCCTCGGCGTCCAGCCCCTCGACCAGATGGGTGAGGAACCGTTCAGCCAGCGCCAGATCGCCGGCTTGCAGCGCCAACAGCCCCGCCTGCGCCACCGAGGTGTTGAGGAAGGCCGCAGAGCGCCAGTCCGGCACTGGGGGCGGGTTTGCCAGATCCGGGTCGAACGGGCGGCCCAGGGCCTCGGCTGCGAGCAGGCCGTAAAAGGAGGTCTGGTACTCCGCTGCACGGGCATAGGCGGCATACGCCTTGTCCGCATCGCCAAGTGCCGCATGGGCACGACCCAGCCAATAGCCGCCCCGCCCGACGGAAATCGGGGAGGAGACAGCCGCCAGAAACCGCTCAAAGTGATAGACCGCCAGTTCGGGGTCGCGCAGCTTGCGCAGGGCGATATAGCCTGCGATCCATTCGCTGTCGGCATAGCCATAGCCCATGTCCGGCGTGGCAAAGTGATGTGCGGCCAGCTGATAGGCGCGTTCGTATTTGTCGTCGCGCAGCAGCTGGCGCGCGAAATCCCGGCGACGGCGGAGCCATTTTTCCGGCTTGCCCAGTTTCTCGGCCGAGGTGCTGCGATCCATCAGCAGTTCAATCGCATCATTCTGCCGCCGCTTGCGGTCGCGCCAGGTGAACCGGTCATAGGCCAGCCCCGGATCATCGCGCAGCGCCTCTGGAACGGCGGCGATCCGGCTGTCCACGCCCGGTTCGTCCTTTTGCAGCGCCAGACGCGCCTCTCCCAGTTTGCGCTGTGCGTCACTGACCAGCGGCAAGACGCCCGCTGTGCTGGTGTGGTGCCCGTCCCACAGCATCCGGTTCAGCCGCGCCGCGTGATGCGGGGCGAGGAGGTCACCGTTGCCTTTCAGAAAATCGGCCTGCGTGTCCGCGCCCATCGGTAGGCTGCGCCAGGCGATGACCAGCTCTGCGCGGGCGTCTCCGTCGCGATTTGCCGCCTTGAGGGCGCGTGCATAGCTGAGCGCCCCGCGCGCGGTTTGCGGGCGGTTGCCCTCGTAAAAGGCGAGAATCGTGCGGGGGCTTGCGGTGGCGATCACCTCTTCGCTGCGCCGCCGCAGGAGCGGCAGGCCGGGCCAGTCGGGACGACGCGCCAGAAAGGCCATGACATCCGCAGCCGACCCTTCGCCGGCGCGCAGGCGGTGCCATTCGATCACATCCCGGGCGATGGTGGTTTCCTGGCCTGCGCTGCGGCCTGCTTCGCGCCATTTTTCCTCGCGCATCAGCTCCAATGCGCGGCCCAGATCCACCGCTTTGGCATCGGTGCCGCCCAGAGTGGCGGAAATGAGGATAATAAGGGCCAGAATGCGTGTCATCTCTTGCATTTTCCAACGTTCCGGGCATACAGCCATCTACGATAAACCGTGGCCTGCCGGTATCAACTCAATTCCCCGGCATGTCCATCACCTTGGCGGCGTCTTGCCCGCCCACACGAACAGCAAAAGGGAGCGTGCCCATGTTCAAAGGCTCTATGCCAGCCCTCGTCACCCCGTTTTCCAACGGCGAGCTGGATCTGGATACGCTCAAACGGTTGGTCGAGTGGCACATCGATCAGGGCTCCAGCGCGCTGGTGCCGGTTGGCACGACCGGCGAAAGCCCGACGCTGACCCATGAAGAGCATGAAACCGTGATTGCCGAGGTGGTGAAAACCGCCGCTGGTCGCGTGCCGGTGATTGCGGGTGCGGGGTCCAACAACACGGTTGAGGGCATGCGGTTTGTGCAGTTTGCCGCCGAAGTTGGCGCCGATGCCGCGCTGGTGGTGACGCCTTATTACAATAGGCCGACCCAGCGGGGTCTGCTCGCGCATTTCCGCGAGCTGCACGACTGTGCCGATATTCCGATCGTGATCTACAACATCCCCGGTCGTTCGGTCATCGACATGACCCCGGCGACGATGGGGGAACTGGCCAAGCTGGAGCGCATCATCGGTGTGAAGGACGCCACCGGCGATATCGCGCGTGTGTCGCAGCAGCGCGCATCTTGCGGTGCGGATTTCATCCAGCTGTCGGGCGAGGATGCCACCGCGCTGGGCTTTAACGCCCACGGTGGTGTTGGCTGTATTTCCGTCACTGCAAACGTCGCGCCCAAGCTGTGCGCAGAGTTCCAGGCCGCGACGCTGGCCGGGGATTACGCCTTGGCGCTGGAGTATCAGGACAAGCTGATGCCGCTGCATGAGGCGATCTTTATCGAGCCGGGTCTGGCGGGTGCGAAATACGGCCTGTCGAAACTGGGCCTGTGCAGCGAAGAGGTGCGCCTGCCGCTCACGGGTCTGGAAGACAGCACCAAGGCCGCAATTGATGCCGCCATGGCGCATGCGGGCCTGCTGTAAGCGCAGATCAGCAGCATAGACATGCTTTGTCAGGCCGGGACGCTGCTGCGTTCCGGTCTGTTTCGTTTTGGCTGTCTTCTGTCTCTAACCGGCGGTTTAGGGTCACATGCCTGCGGTCGGACTTGGTGAAGGTAAAAAGGCGGCGCCGCCCCGGTGGTGATCCCGGGAAGGGCAGGAGGGTCAGGGCGCAAGAGCGCGCCCTGTGTGCGTAACGTCGTGCAACGGCGCCGGAGGTCATCAGACCTATGGCGCGTCTCCTTGGGGTGCCGGGTGCCAAACCGGCGAAAGATCGCGATCGCGAGTACCTTAGCATTGCGGTCCTGACAGATCGTCACCCCAGCGTGCGCAGGGGGCGCAACACCCCAGGGTTTTTGGTGTCGATTCTGTCATAACTGCCTGGTATCAAACGAGAAGATGGGCAAGGTGACGCGTTTTGTCGGGGTTGCGCACCACATAGATCCGCGTGATCCGCCCCTCTGTTATGTCCAGAGCCGCCGCCTGAACGATGCCCCCTTCTTCGCGGCTGACCACGGCAGGCAGGCCGTTCAGATGGCAAAACCGCCAGAGCTGCGGCAGTTGCGCACCGCCTTTGCGGGCGAGGCCCTCCAGCAGGCGCAAGACCTTGGCCTGGCCAAAGATCGGGTTGAGCGCGGCGGTGGCCTTGCCGCCCCCATCCGAGACCATCTGCACCCCATCCGCAAGGAGCCGGGTGAGCGTGGCGGTGTCCCCGGTTTTGGAGGCGCGGAAAAACGCCTCTGTCAGGGTGCGGCCCTGATCGTCGTCCAGGGCCGGGGGCGGAGGGGTGTCAGGGCGCAGCGCCTGCACCTTGCGCCGCGCGCGGGTGGCGAGCTGGCGGCAGGCCTCTGGCGAGCGATTGAGCGCAGAGGCCACATCGCCAAAGGAGCTGTCAAAGATGTCATGCAGCAAGAACGCGGCGCGTTCGAGAGGCGACAGGGTTTCCAGCGCCAGCAAAAGCGCAACCGAGACATCGTGGTCCAGCTGGTCAGTGGCATCATCCGTCAGCACCGGTTCCGGCAACCATTCGCCCGGATAGGTCTCGCGCCGGGCACGGGCCGATTTCAGCTGATCAAGACACAGCCGCGTGGTGATCCGCATGAGATAGCCGGTCGGGTCCAGAATCTCCCCCTTGGGGGCCGACTGCCAGCGCAGATAGGCGTCCTGCAGGATGTCCTCGGCATCTGTCACGCTGCCCAGCATCCGGTAGGCGGCCGCAAACAATCGCGGCCGCGCTGTCAGGAACGCATCGGTTCCTGTGTCTTTGGTCTGTGCTGTCACGCGGCGTTGGCCCCTGTGGTGGTCTCGCTCACAGGGTGGGCGGTACGAAAGCCGATTGCAATGCGGTTCCAGCTGTTGATGGCGCTGACCAAGAGGGTGAGCAGAACCTGCTCGCGCGGGTCAAACAGCTCTGCCACGGCGTCATAGTCGGCATCGGGTGCGCCGGTGGTTTCGACCCGTGTCAGCGCCTCGCACCAAGCCAGCGCCGCGCGTTCGCGGGGCGTGTAGAGCGGGGATTCGCGCCAGGCGTTCAGCAGATGCATCCGGTCCTCGCTTTCGCCATGGGCGCGCATCTCGTGGGTGTGCATGTGGATGCAGAAGGCACAGCGATTGATCTGGGAGGCGCGCAGTTTCACCAGTTCCACCACGCTGTATTCCAGTGTGCTGTTTTTGAACAGGTTTTCCTGCGCCATCATGGGTTTGAACAGATCACCGGCGACAGAGAAATAATCAAGACGTTGCGACATCATTTGGTCCTTTCTGATGGGTTCAGAAATAGGACGAGCCAGCGGATGGGTTTGTGACATGGGGGGTGAGATTTTTTGAAAAAATGCAGCCTGCAAGAAAAAAGGGCGCCACTGGGGCGCCCTGATGTTGGGTGTTTTGGGATGGCTCAGCGTTTGCCGTAGTACAGCCCGACCACATGTTCGGCCTGCGCAAAGAACAGCCAGCGCGAGGTGGCAACACCTGCGATATGCAGCAGCACGGCAATGCCTGCGAGCAGGTGTTTGAGCATCAGGCCCTCAACCGGCAGGATCAGGCAGATCAAGGGCAGCGCAAACCCAAGGGCAAAGGCAATCACCCGCAGTTTCTGCGCATGTTTGCGCCCGACCACATGCACGAATTCGCGCAACAGGTAGTTGGAGCCGGTGTGGGGCGGTTCAAACGCGCGAACGGTGCCACGATCACCAAGACCGGTGGCGGTGCCCATATCGGTGCCCGAGGTGGCAAAGGCCTGATCGCCCTTGGCCCAATAGGCCAGCTGTACGGCGCCAGCGATAGCCAGAAGCCAGGGTGCCAACGCCTCGGCCCCGGCCAGCAGCGAGCCGCCAGCAAGACTGAAGGACAGGAACATCACCGGCGTCAGCGACATGTTCCAGCGCGGAATGGTCTTGAGCTGGGTGTAGATCATCGAGGTCGTGAAGACCGTCGCCAGCGACAGCGCCGCGCCGATCCAGCCAAGCGCCCACCAATGGGTGTCGAGGAACACCGCACCAAAGGCAAAGAGCCCCATCACCACGAGGGCGGCAACAGCGCAGATGCCTTCGCGGCTGAGCCAGCTGGTTTTCCACTGGCTGAAGGCGCGCCAGGCCCGTTCGGGGCGGCCCAGGTGAAAGGTCGAGGCCAGAAGCCCGCCCACCGCAAAGCCAAAGGCGATGGCGTAGAAGACAAAGGCCACCCAGCCCGTCACCTCGGGCTTGCCGAGTCCAAGAAAGGTCAAGAGGCCAAAGCCGAGACCAGAGAGGGTGGTGAAGATGATAACAGAGGGTGCGGGATGCATCAGTTCGATCCCCCTTCAGAGTGACCCGGGAGTTTGTCGAGCGCCTTGTCCAGCCAGCCAAGGAAGCCCTTGGGCTCTTCTGCGACCGGGGCAAGGAGGGGGGCGAGGATGTCGATCTGATCGTCGATCTGGTCCTTGGGGCGGGGGGGCAGGTATTTGTTCACCGGTTTGGTGCCCATTTCCGGCATCAGGTCCATGCCGCCACGCTCTGCCACCAGTTTGGAGACATCACTGTCAGGATCGCCCAGATCTCCGAAATGGCGGGCGCCTGCCGGGCAGGTGCGCACACAGGATGGCACGCGGTCCACCTCTGGCAGGTTCTCGTTGTAGATCCGGTCGACGCAGAGGGTGCATTTCTTCATCACCCCTTCGGCCAGATCCAGCTCGCGCGCGCCATAGGGGCAGGACCAGGCACATAGGCCACAGCCGATGCAGTTGGATTCATTGACCAGCACGATGCCGTCTTCCACCCGCTTGTAGCTGGCGCCGGTGGGGCAGACGGTGACGCAGGGCGCGTCTTCGCAGTGCAGGCAGGATTTGGGGAAATGCACCAGTTGGGCGTGACCTTCGGGGGGCTGGACCTCATAGGAATGCACGCGGTTGAGGAAGGTGCCGGAGGGATCGGCGCCATAGGCATTCTGATCGCTGAGGGGCGCGCCATAGTTTTCGGTGTTCCAGCCCTTGCAGGAAATCACACAGGCATGGCAGCCCACGCAGGTGTCCAGGTCAATGACCAGACCCATCTTGCGGTCGGTGGAGTTGGGGAGCTCGGTCATTTGCCTACTTTCCACTTCAGTTCTTTCGGGCCGGTGCCGACCGGGGAGTCCTGCGCCGGGACGGCTGGCTGGCTTTCCTGCATGTCATCCGGCGCGGCGGCTTTCTCGATCTTGACCTTGAGGTCGAACCACGCCGCCTGACCGGTGATCGGGTCAGAGTTCGCCCATCGCATCCCGTCGCCCTTGGGGGGCAGCAGTTCGTGGATGAGGTGATTGAGCAGGAAGCCCTTGGTGGCCTCGGGGGCGTTTTCTTCCAGCGCCCAGGCGCCCTTGCGCTTGCCGATGGCGTTCCAGGTCCAGACGGTGTTTTCATTGAGCGCGGCCATCTCCATCACCGGGACGGTGATTTCGCCATGCGGAGAGGAGACCCTGGCCCAGTCGCCATCGCTGAGACCGTTTTCGCGCATCAGTTTGGTCGGCACATAAAGCGGGTTGCGGCCGTGGATCTGGCGCAACCAGGCGTTCTGGGTGCCCCAGGAGTGATACATCGCCATCGGGCGCTGGGTGAGCGCATTGACGGTGTAGCCGTCGTTGCCGTGCTGGTCGGTTTCATACCAGATCGGCAGCGGGTCCATCGTTTCCTTGATACGGGCGCGCAGATGTTCAGGGGGCTGGCGTTCGCCGTGGCCTTCGGCGGCGAGCTGGAATTTGCGCAAGGGCTCTACATAAAGCTGGAACAGATAGGGCTGTGGGCTGTCATACAGACCGAGGTTCACCGCCCAGTCCTGATAGGCCATGTTCCAGGGTTTGAAATACTGAGCTTCCTCTGGAATGTGTTCGATGAAGAAGCCGCCGTTTTCGATGTATTTGTTCAGCTGTTCGGGGTTCACCTCGCCCCGGCCAACCTTGCTGCCGTCCTCGCCCCGGAACCCCGCAAGCGGGCCGATGCCGGGTTTGCGTTCGTGGTTCACGATATAGTCGGCATAGTCCTGCCATTTGGCTGTACCGTCTTCGTTGGTGAAACCGGGGAGTTTCATCTTGTTGGCGAGCTGCACCAGAACGGTCTGGAACCCGCGCACGTCGCGGTCGGGTTCGACAACCGGCCAGCGGATTGCGTCCGCTGCGCCATCGGCTTCGCAGATGGGACGGTCGAGCAGCGAGATACAGTCGTGGCGCTCCAGATAGGTGGTGTCGGGCAGGATCAGATCCGCATAGGCCACCATTTCCGAGGAATAGGCGTCGGAATAGATGATCCGGGGGATCACATAATCGCCGTTCTCGTCGGTATCGGTCAGCATCTCCATCACGCCGCGCGTGTTCATGGAGGAGTTCCACGACATATTCGCCATATACATGAACAGCGTGTCGATCTTGTAGGGATCACCGGCATGGGCGTTGGAGATCACCATATGCATCAGCCCGTGGCTGGACATCGGATTTTCCCAGGTGAACGCCTTGTCGATGCGGGCGGGGCTGCCGTCTGTCTTCAGCGCCAGATGTTCGGGGCCGTGCACGAACCCCAGATGCGGGCCGTCCAGCGGTTTGTTCGGGGTGACGCGGCAATGTGGTGCGGGGTGCGCGGTGACAGGTTTGGGGTAGGGCGGTTTGAAGCGGAAGCCGCCCGGCGCCTCCACCGTGCCCAGAAGGATCTGCAACACATGCAGCGCGCGGCAGGTCTGAAAGCCATTGGCATGGGCCGAGACACCGCGCATGGAGTGCATGGCGACCGGGCGGCCCTTCATGGTTTTGTGGGTCTCGCCCCGGAAGTCGGTCCATTCGCGTTCGATTTCAAAGGCTTCGTCAAAAGCGACGCGGGCCAGTTCGGCGGCGATAGAGCGGATGCGCTTGGCGGGGATGCCGCAGCGCTCGGCCACGGCTTCGGGGGCGTAGTCGTCGCTGAGATAGCGCTGGGCCATCAGCTGGAACACCGACACATGGGTGATGTCGCCCATGGTGAAAGAGCCGCCGAGGTCAGGGCGCACGCCATGCATGTCAAAGGGGGCGAGCTGGCCGGTCTTGCGGTTGATCACCAGAGGCGCGCCGTGGTCGTCGCGCAGGAACAGGCCGTAGTCGGGGCTGTCGGGATCCTGATTGACCAACACCGGCGCGTTGGTGAACTGGCTGAGATACTCAAGGTCGATCTTGCCCGCCTTCATCAGCACATGCACCAGCGACAGGATGAACAGCCCGTCGGTGCCCGGTGTGATGCCGACCCAATCGTCAGCCACGGCGTTATAGCCGGAGCGGATCGGGTTCACCCCGATGACGCGGGCACCGCGGGCCTTGATCTTGCCGATGCCCATCTTGATGGGGTTGCTGTCGTGGTCTTCGGCGACGCCAAACAGCATGAACAGCTTGGTATGATCCCAGTCGGGCTGGCCGAATTCCCAGAACGCACCGCCCATCGTGTAAATGCCTGCGGTGGCCATGTTCACAGAGCAGAACCCGCCGTGGGCTGCATAGTTGCAGGTGCCAAAGTTCTGCGCCCAGAAGCTGGTGAAGCTCTGGGATTGGTCGCGCCCGGTAAAGAAGGCCAGCTTTTCCGGGTTATCCTTGCGGATCGGTTCCAGCCAGCCTGCAGCGATGTCCAGCGCCTCGTCCCAGGAGATTTCCTCGAACTTGCCAGAGCCGCGCGGGCCGACCCGTTTCATCGGCGCGCGCAGGCGCGAGGGGGCGTTGTGCTGCATGATCCCGGCAGAGCCCTTGGCGCAGAGCACGCCCTTGTTCACCGGGTGGTCGCGGTTGCCTTCGATGTAGGCCACGCGTTTCTTGCCGGTGTCGTCGGTCTTCATGTGGACGTTGATGCCACAGCGGCAGGCGCACATGTAGCAGGTGGTCTGGCGGATCTCTTCCGACACGGGCGGCGAGGTGTCTAGCTGGGGCTGTGTATGTGCCATGGTGTCCCTGTCTGATATCCCTGTCTGGTGATGCGCCTGGTCTGCATGGGGCCGGGCGGCGTTTGTTTGTGGGGGGGCGCGGATTGCGTGGATCAGCGCGCGTTTAGCGGAGTATAGGCGCGGGGTTCGGGCCCGTTGTAAAGGGTCAGCGGGCGGATCAGGATGTTGCCGCGCTGCTGTTCGATGCATTGGATGATCCAGCCGGGCATCCGGCCGATGGCAAAGATCGGCACGTAAAGATCCATCGCGATGCCGTGCAGCTGGTAGATCACGCCCGAGTAGAAATCGACATTCACGTTCAGGCCGTGGCGGGCGTAGGGCTGCATTGCGTCGACCACGGCTTGCAGGATTTCATACCATTCCGGTGCGCCCATTTCCTCGCCCAGCTGGCGCACGCCTTCGCGCATGTGGCGGGCGCGTGGGTCTTCCTTGCGGTAGACGCGGTGGCCAAAGCCGGTGACGGCCTCCTTGGCGGCGCGCTTGGCTTTCACATAGGCGGCCGCTTTGTCGGGCGTGCCGATTTCATGCACCATTTTCATCACGTCCTCGGCAGCACCGCCGTGGGCCGGACCGGCAAGGGTGGAGAGTGCGGTGACGATGCCGCCGTGCAGATTGGTTTCGGTCCCGATAGTGACGCGCGCGGCAAAGCTGGAGGCATTGGCGCCATGTTCCGCGTGCAGGATGAAATCGACATCCGCAAGCCGGGTGGCCTCTGGCGTGGGTTTTTCACCCTTCAGCATCCAAAGCCAGTTGCCCGCATGGCTGAGATCCATGTCCGGGGCCACAACCTCGCGGCCATTTCGGATCGCGTCATGGGCGGCGATGATGATCGGCACCTGCGAGATCAGTCGGATGCCGTTGGCGACGAAGGCCTCTTCGCCCACCTGCTGGCTGTCTGGTTCGAGCGCGGCAAGCGCAGAGACGGCGGTGCGCAGCACGTCCATCGGGTGGCCATCCTTGGTGGCGCGGATGATATCCAGCACCGGGGCAGGCAACACGCGCGCGGCTTTCAGGGCGGTGTCGAATGCTGCGAGCTGGTCCGCAGTTGGCAGGTCGCCGTGGATCAGCAGATAGCACACCTCCTCAAACGTGGAATGGGTGGCCAGATCATGGATGGAGTAGCCCCGATAGCTCAGCTCGCCCTTGGCGCCGTCAATGTCGGAAACCCCGGAGCGTTCGAAGTAGATCCCCTTGAGGCCGCGGTTGATCTTGACGTTATCGCTCATTGCTGGCTCCTTTCCCCGCAAGGGAGATCAAAATGACTGTACTTGAAAACGCATATGCGCTGGCCCGGGATCGCAAGGCACGGGTGGTGTTTCCCGAGATGGATGACCCCAGAGTGGCGGCCGCAGTGGACCAGCTGACCCGTGAGGGGCTGGTGGAGGCGGTGCCTTTGGCGCCGGTGTCCGACGCGCATGTCGAGGTGCTGGTGGCGGCGCGCGGCATGAAGGAAGGCATCGCGAAGCGGATGCTCTCCAAACCCCTGTACCGCGCGGCGGCGATGGTGTCTGCGGGCGAGGCGGATGCGATGGTGGCGGGGGCGGATGTGCCCACGCGCCGGGTGATCGAGGCGGCCAGCATCGGCATCGGACTGGATGCCGGGGTCAGTACGGCTTCGTCGTTTTTCCTGATGGTGTTTCCGGACGGGCGCGAATTGGTGTTTGCCGATTGTGCGGTCAACGTGGCTCCGGATGCGGCGCAACTGGCTGATATTGCACGGGCTTCTGCGCGGTCGGCAGAGGCGCTCTTGGGGGTTGCGCGGGTCGCGATGCTGTCGTTTTCCACCGGCACATCCGGCGATGGCGACAGCGTGGCGCTGGTGCGCGCGGCAGCAGAGGCCAGTGGATTTGCAGGCCCGGTGCAGGCAGATGCGGCACTGAACCCGGTGATTGCCGAGAAGAAAGGCATCGCGCCGGTCGAGGCCAATGTGCTGATCTTCCCGACGCTGGATGCAGGCAACATCGGATATAAGCTGTGCCAGGAATTGGGCGGCGCGCAGGCGCTGGGGCCGTTCTTGCAGGGCTTTGCCAAGCCGGTCTGTGACCTCAGCCGGGGCGCCTCGGTTGAGGATATCGTGGCGGCGACCGTGCTGACGGTGGCGCAGATCTGATCCGGCATGTGATGTGACAGGAGGGCGGGGGCGGCGATCATGGCGCCCCCATCAGCGTCTGGGCGTCCATCGCGATCTGGCGCTCTTCCTCGGCCTCAATCACCCAGATCGCCACCTTGGAGCTGCCCGCATGCAGGCGCGGTTTGCGGGCGTGGTTGGCATCGACATCCATCCGCGCGCCGATCCATTCCAGCCCGCGCAGGATACGGGCGCGCACACCCACGGCGTTTTCACCGATGCCGCCGGTGAAGGCGATGGCATCCAACCCTTCCATCGCGGCAATCAGGCTGCCTGCGTGACGCAGGCTCCAATAGCAGAAATGTTCGATGGCAAAGGCGCTGTCTGCGCTGGGGTCGAGCATCAGGTTGCGCATGTCGGATTTGCCGCCCGACAGGCCCAGAAGACCGCTTTCGTTGTTCAGGATCGCCTTGGTGCGGTCCAGCCCGTTGTCTTCGACCAGGCGCAGCACCGCATTGGCGTCAATCCCGCCCGACCGCGTGCCCATGGTCAGCCCATCCAGGGGCGAATAGCCCATTGTGGTGGCAACGGATTGCCCATTGCGGATCGCGCAAAGCGAGGCGCCGTTGCCAAGGTGGAAGGCCAGCAGGCGCGAGGGCAGCGGAGCGCCGGAAATCTCTGGTAGGCGCCGCACCAGCGAGGCGTAGGACAGCCCGTGAAACCCGTAGCGGCGGATGCCCTTGGTTTCTTCGACTCGGGGGATCGCGTAGCGGGTGGCGACCTCGGGGTTGGTGGCGTGAAACGACGTGTCAAAGCTGGCAAACTGCGGCAGGTCGGGCGCGGTGGCGGCCATCGTGTCAATCGCCGCGAGACTGTGCGGATTGTGGAGCGGCGCAAGCGGTGTGCAGTCGGCGATTTCACCACGGATTTCAGGGGTGATGCGCACCGGCTTGGTCAGTTTGCGCCCGCCGTGCACAACCCGGTGGCCCACAGCAGCGAGCCGCGTCGGATCAAGCCCGTGTGCAGGCAGTGCCGCCAGAATCGCGGCGAGGGCCTCTGCGTGGGTGGGGAACTGGTTGTCGCTGCTGGTGTCTGCAATGCGCAAACGCGATTGCGGCGTGCCGATCCCCTCTGCCAGACCCGCAATGCGCTGGGTGAGATCCGCATCGAAGATCGCGAATTTGATCGAGGAGGACCCTGCGTTGAGGACCAGAATATCGGTGGCGGAGGTCGGGCTCATAGTGCGGCCTTTGCGATATTGAGAGCGGCAAGGCCTGCCATCAGCGTGACGACATAGCGGCGAAACAGATGTGGCGCGGCGAGCGCAAAACCGCGAGAGCCGACCCAGACGCCTGCGCCGAGGATCGGAAAGGCAAGGATCACACCCCAAAGCGTGTCGGGTCCGGTCAGCCCATGGGCGGACATCACCGGCAGGGCCATCAGGTCAATGCCGGTCAGAAACACGATCATCGTGGCGCGGAACACTGCAGGTGGGATGGGCTGCGCGGTCATGAACGCGGCGGCAGGCAGACCGCCGACGCCTGCACTATTGGCCATCCCGGAGGCAACGCCCACAGCGACATGACCGGCGGTGCCGATGGGGCGGGGGAGGCTCCAGCCGCTGAGCAAAAGCAGGCTGAGCGCGAGGATCAGCACGGAAATCACCAGTCGCGCCTGATCCGGGCCGAGGCGGGCCATCACGGCCACCGCAGGCAGCGTCGCAACGGCGGCACCTGCCAGCAGGGCACAGGACCTGCGCCAGTCGATATGGGGACGGATGCCGCGCGCCTGAAAGGCGGTCATCGCAATCTCGCAGGCAAAGACCACGGGGATCAGCGGCAGCGGATTGGTGACGAGAGCGGCGAGAATGATGAAAATCGCGGAAAAGCCAAAGCCCGAATATCCGCGGATAAAGGCCGCCGCAAACAATGCGGCGGCCAGAAAGGCGCCCGCGCCCATTGAGAGATCAAAAGGCAGGGGCATAAGCGTCAGACCTGCTGCTCGCGCATGTCGGCCTTGTCGATGCCTGCCACGCGGACCGGCTTCTTCATGGCGTCACGGCGGAACGGCTCGCCCAGCTCCTGGTTGATCATTGCTTCGATCAGGGTGGTTTTGCCGTTTTTCTGGTCTTCGATGGCCTGTGCCAGCGCCGAAGTCAGCTCGTCCATGGTGCGGGCGATGACGCCGTTCAGGCCACAGGCCTTGGCGATACCTGCATAGGACACCTGCTCGTCCAGCTCGGTGCCGACGAAATTGTCGTCAAACCACAGGGTGGAGTTCCGCTTTTCCGCACCCCACTGGTAGTTGCGGAAGACGACGTGGGTGATGGCGGGCCATTCTTCGCGGCCAATGGCTGTCAGCTCGGTCACCGCGATGCCGAAGGCGCCGTCGCCGGAGAAGCCCACAACCGGCGTGTCGGGCTGGCCGATCTTGGCACCGATGATGGCGGGCAGACCATAACCGCAGGGACCAAACAGGCCGGGCGCGAGGTATTTGCGCCCCTCGTCAAAGGAGGGATAGGCGTTGCCGATGGCGCAGTTGTTGCCGATGTCGGACGAGATGATCGCCTCACGCGGGAGGGCCTGCTGGATGGCGCGCCATGCCATGCGGGGGCTCATCCATTCGGGTTTGTCGGCACGGGCGCGCTGGTTCCAGGTGGTGCCCGGATCGTCGTCCTCGTGGGTCATTTCGGTCAGCTGCTGGGCCCAGCGGGATTTGGTTTCCGCGATGCGGTTCTTGCGCTCTTCGCGGCCTGCGTCACCGGCGGTATCGCTCAGCTGTGCCAGAATGCCCTGCGCAACCTTGGCCGCGTCGCCGATGATGCCGACAGAGACCTTTTTGGTCAGGCCGATGCGGTCGGGGTTGATGTCGACCTGGATGATCTTGGCATCCGTGGGCCAATATTCCATGCCATAGCCTGGCAGGGTGGAGAAGGGGTTCAGACGGGTGCCGAGGCACAGAACGACGTCAGCGTCCTTGATCAGCTCCATCCCGGCCTTGGAGCCGTTGTAGCCGAGCGGGCCTGCAAACAGCGGATGGTTGCCGGGGAAGGCATCGTTGTGCTGATAGCCCACGCAGACCGGTGCATCCAGACGTTCGGCCAGTTCCTGCGACGCGGCAATGCCGCCTTTGGACAGGACCACGCCGGCGCCGTTCAGGATCACGGGGTTCTTGGCGTCGGACAGCAGTTTGGCGGCGTCGCTGACGGCGGTTTCGCCACCGGAGGGACGCTCGAATTCGACGATGGCGGGCAGTTCGATGTCGATGACCTGGGTCCACATATCGCGCGGAATGTTCAGCTGTGCAGGTGCCGAGGCGCGTTTGGCGTTCATGATCACACGGTTCAGCACTTCGGCCACGCGGGAGGGATCGCGGACCTCTTCCTGATAGGCCACACAGTCAGCAAACATGCGCATCTGTTCCATTTCCTGGAAACCGCCCTGACCGATGGTCTTGTTTGCGGCCTGCGGAGTGACCAGCAGGAGCGGGGTGTGGTTCCAGTAGGCGGTTTTGACGGCGGTCACGAAGTTGGTGATGCCGGGGCCGTTCTGGGCGATCATCATCGACATCTTGCCGGTGGCGCGGGTGTAGCCGTCCGCCATCATCCCGCCAGAGCCTTCGTGGGCGCAGTCCCAGAAGGTGATGCCCGCATCGGGGAAGATGTCGGAAATCGGCATCATGGCCGAGCCGATAATGCCAAACGCATGTTGGATGCCGTGCATTTGCAGTGTTTTTACAAATGCTTCCTCGGTGGTCATTTTCATCGCGTATTCTCCTGATGAGACGCCAAAAGGGCCGGCACGGGGGCCGGGATACATCCGGTTTATTCCGCCGGGCGAAAGGCGGTTAGGGCCAGTTCCCGGCCCGGCTTAATACCAGTATTTCAGGGGGAAAGAATTGCTGCACTGCAGCCCGTTCGGGCTGGCGTTTGTGCCGGTGTCACGCGCGACTACTGGGCGGCCCATGGCGGAGGGGGCGGCCTGCGAAAGGGGCGGTGGCTCAGGCGGTGATCGTGGTTTTTGCGGGGCGCAGCGCGTCTGCGAGCAGGGCGAGACCCGGTTCGATCCGGTTGGCAGGAATCGAAGAGTAGCCAAGCCGATAGTAATTCTGCTTGCGGTGCTCGGGTGCAAAGAAGGGCGCACCGGGTTCGATGATGACGCTTTTTTCCTTGAGCCGCTGTGCCACCTCGGCGGTATCGATGCCCTCATCGGCGCGCATCCACAGAGAGGAGCCGCCGTAAACGCCGACCCCTGCGACGCTGAGGTCGTGCTGCTTTACCGCGTCTTCGATCACGCAGCGGCGATCGTGCAAGACCTTGGCCATGCGGCGGATCTGGGCGTCGTAGTGCCCAAGAGACAGGAAATAGGCCACCGTGCGCTGCACGTGGCCAGGGGGGTGGCGCAGCACATTGGCGCGCAGGGCGCGGGCCTGGCGGATGAAGGGTTCGGAGCCCACCAGATAGCCAAGGCGCAGGCCCGGAAACAGCGATTTGGAAAAGCTGCCCACATAGACCACCCGCCCATCCGCATCGAGCGATTTCAGCGCTGGTGATGGCGCGCCGAGGAATGACATTTCAAATTCATAGTCGTCTTCGACAATCACCGCATCAATGTCGCGGGCCCGGTCCAGCAGCTGTTTGCGCCGTGCCATCGGCATGGTGGCTGTGGTCGGGCTCTGGTGGCTGGGGGTGGTAAAGATGACATCGGTGTCCGCGCTGATGGTGTCGGGCGGCAGCCCGTCATGATCCACTGGCAGGCAGTCGATTTCGCAGCCGCGATAGACCAGCTGATCGCGCAGGGTGTAATAGGTCGGATCTTCAAGCGCGGCCTTGCGCCCCGGTCCCAACAGAAGCTGCGCCACCAGCCAAAGCGCATTCTGCGCCCCAAGGGTGATCAGGATCTCCTCTGGCCGGGCAGAGATGCCGCGGCGGGGCAGGGTGTGGCGGGCGATATATTCCACCAGAAGCGGGTCGTCCTGATCGAAGTAATCATTGGTGAGCGCGGCAAAATCCTTTTGCCCCAGCGCGCGCAGGGCGCAGAGCCGCCAGTTGGCGTGGTCAAACAGCGAGGCATCCGCCTGCCCGTAGATGAAGGGATAGCGGTAATCGCGCCAGTCCTGCGGTTTGCGCGGCGTGTCGCCCCCGCAATAGCAGCCGACGATGGCCGATGACCAATCCACTGTATCGGCAGATTTCTGTGAGGGCGCATAGGTGGGCGGAACGGGTGCGTTTTCAGATACATAGTACCCAGACCGGCCCTTGGAGATCAGGTAATCATTGGCCAGAAGCTCTGTGTAGGCGAGCGTCACGGTGATGCGGCTGATGCCCAGATGCGCGGCAAGTTTGCGCGAGGAGGGCAGTTTCTCTCCCACCCGTAGGCGGCCGGAGAGAATACCCTCGGCAATCATTTCCTGGATCTGCGCCTGCAGGGTGCCTTGCGCATCGGGGTTCAGAAAGAAGGTGTCGACAGAGATGGCCATGAACCACTGTAGGCTGGACATAAATGGGGTGCAATCTGGACTTACCTGTTTTTGACCTCTTGCGGGAGGAATTTAAATTCATAAAACTAGTTTTATCGAATCAATTAAGGCCAAGATGGGGACAAGAGGTACGGTATGGACTGGGAACATGCGGCGGGTGGATTTGCAGCGATGGGGTCGGAGGCGCGGCTGGCGGTTCTGCGCTGTCTGGTGCGCGCAGGTGAAGGCGGCTTGATGGTGCAGGATATTCAGGCCCGCACGGGGATTGCGCCCTCCACATTGGCCCATCACCTGAAACTCCTGGCGAGCGCGGGGCTGATCTTGCAGCGCAGGGAAGGGCGCAGCACCTACAACACCGCCGATTACGCGCAGTTGAAACGACTGGCGGCGTTCATCCTGAGTGAGTGTTGCGCGGATGCGCCGCCAGAGCAGGAGGTGGCAAACGATGGCTGATCTGACCCAAGCCCCCCGCCCCATTGGGTTTGTTCTGCGGGGGATCAAAACGCCATGGGCGTTGAGTGTGGCGATCCTGCTGGCGGTGGCGGTTCTGGATCCCGCCAATCTGGGGGAGGTCATCCGCTTTGCCGGGGCGGCGTTGCTGCATACCGGGCGTTACATTCTCTTTGCGGTGCTGCTGTTGTCGTATCTGAAGGCGACGGGGGCCGAGGTGATGGTGGCGCGCGCCTTTGAGGGGCGCGAAGTGCGGATGATCTTTCTTGCTGCGGTTTTTGGCGGGCTTGCTCCGTTTTGTTCCTGCGAGGTGATCCCGTTTATTGCCGGGCTCTTGGCGCTGGGGGCTCCGTTGTCTGCGGTGATGGCGTTCTGGCTGGCCTCGCCCTTGATCGACCCGCCGACGCTGCTGATTACGGCTGGGGCGCTTGGCTGGCCCTTTGCCATTGGCAAGGCGGTGGCGGCAGTGGCGCTTGGGCTGTTTGGCGGCTTTGCCATCAAGGCGCTGCGCGGGGCCGGGGCCTTTGCCAGCCCGCTGAAACAGGCATCGCGCAGGGGCTGCTGTGGCTGTGGTACGCCAAAGGCGACAGCCCCGGTCTGGGCCTTTTGGAAAGAGCCGACACGGCGCAGCCAGTTCCGTCAGGAGTTTGTCAGCAACGGCCTGTTTCTGGTGAAATGGCTGACCTTGGCCTATGTGCTGGAGGCGCTCCTGGTGTCTTATGTTCCGGCGGATCTGATTGCCACTGTTGTGGGGGGAGAGGGCGTTTTGCCCATCGTTACCGCCGCGTTGGTGGGGATGCCTGCATACCTCAATTCCTATGTCGCGCCGCCGCTGCTGGCAGGGCTGATGGATCAGGGCATGAGCGCGGGCGCTGCAATGGCGTTCATGGTGGCGGGGGCGGTCAGTTCGATCCCGGCGATGGCGGCGGTCTGGTCCCTGGTCAAGCCGCAGGTCTTTGCCACCTATCTGGCGCTGGGGGTCACCGGGGCGATCCTGTCGGGGATCCTGTTTCAGATGATCTAGCAGCAGTCGGGCGCGTGCGGGCAGGGCTCCCGCCCGTAGCAGAGCAATCAGAGATTGCCCCGCGCCCGTTGGGCCAGGCGCCGCGCAGATGCGCGGCGCTGCGCGTTCGGGGCGCGCGTTACCTGTCTGACAGATGCAGGAGATGGGCGCGGATTGTGGGCCATTCGGCGGCGGTGATCGAATAGACCGCAGTGTCGCGCAGGGTGCCGTTGGCCAGTATCATATGCGCCCGCAGGATCCCGTCCAGCTGCGCCCCGAGCCGTTCGATGGCGGCGCGGCTTTGGCGGTTGAGACGATGGGTGCGGAACTCTACCGCGATGGCATCCAGCGTCTCAAACGCATGGGTGAGCATCAGCCGTTTGCATTCCGTGTTGATCCCGCTGCGCTGTACCGATCTGCGATACCAGGTGGAGCCGATTTCCAGCCGACGATTGGGCGCATCGATATTCATGTAGGTGGTCATGCCCACCGCGCGCCCGCTGCGGTCGAGGATGGCAAAGGGGACCATGCTGCCGCTGTCTTGCAGGGTGAGGCGGCGGGTGATCTCTGCGCTGACATCCTGCGGGGCGGGGACGGTTGTGTACCACAGTTGATGCAGGTCGCCGTCGGCGGCGGCCTCTGCCAGATCGCTGGCGTGGTCTTGTGAAAGAGGGACGAGGGAGACGGTTTTACCGGTCAGGGAGAGCGGAGAAGCCCACATGATTGCGTGTCCTTGGTCGGAGGTGTTCGACCCAGAAATGCAAAAAAGGTGGCCCGTATAAAAGGGCCACCTTTTGACTTTCTCATCAGGCCAGATGGCCCTGTCTGTCAGGTCCGGTCTGTCAGACCCGGTGGGGAGATATCAGCCAAACACCTTGGTCAGGGCCACGTCCACCGCGTCGGTGATCTTGTCCACGTCTTCCGGCGTGACGATCAGCGCGGGGCTGAAGCACAGGGTGTTGTTCTTGCCCGGAATGGAGCGGTTGGTCACGCCGATGATGACGTTCTGATTGCCACATTCAGCCACAACCGCCTGCGCCAGTTTCTCGTCTACCGGCTCTTTTGTTTCGCGGTCGACAACCAGTTCAGCGCCGAGGAACAGACCCTTGCCGCGCACATCACCGATGACCTGATGTTTCTCCATCAGCGCCTCGAGGTTGGATTTCATCCGCTCTCCCATGGCGATGCAGTTGTCGAGGAGGTTCTCGTCCTCGATGATCTGCATGTTGACCAGCGCAGCCGCCGGGCCTGCGGTGCAGCCACCAAATGTGGAGATGTCGCGGAAGTAGTTCAGCGGATCGCTGGCGTCATCCTTGAACATGTTGAAGACCTCCTCGGTGGTGACGAGGCAGGCAATCGCCGCATAGCCGGAGGCAACACCCTTGGCCATGGTCACGAAGTCGGGCTGGATGCCGTAGTGCTGGTAGCCAAACCAGGTGCCGGTGCGGCCAACGCCACAGACCACCTCGTCGATGTGCAACAGGATGTCGTACTGTTTGCAGATCTCCTGCACGCGCGGCCAGTAGCCTTCGGGTGCCTCGATAACACCACCGCCTGCTGTCACCGGCTCAAGGCAGAGCGCGCCAACGGTGTCGGGGCCTTCGCGCAGGATGACCTCTTCGATCAGGTTGGCGGCGGCGATGCCGAATTCCTTGCCGGAGAGATGCTCCAGACCCAGCTCGTGCTTGCGGTATTCCATGCAGTGAGGAACCTTCACGAAATCGGGCGCGAAGGGGCCGTATTGCATGTTGCGCTCTTCCTGACCGCCTGCGGACATCGCCGCAAGGGTGGAGCCGTGGTAATCGCGGTCGCGGTACAGGATCTTGGTTTTCTTGCCGCCGTATTTCTTGTGCGCGATCTGGCGCACCATCTTGAAGGCCTTCTCGTTCGCCTCGGAGCCTGAGTTGTTGTAATAGACCCGGCTCATGCCCGGCATCTTCGAGATCAGCTTCTCTGCAAACAGCGCACCGGGGATGGAGCCTGCGGACTGGGCGAAATAGCAGAGCTTCATCAGCTGGTCGTAGACGGCTTTGCAGATTTCTTCGCGGCCGTAGCCCACGTTGACGGTCCAGACGCCGCCGGACACGGCGTCAAGCCATTCCTTGCCGTTTTGATCCCAGACCCGCATGCCCTTGCCCTCGACGATGATGCGGGGATCGTTTTCCTCAAAGGGTTTGTGCTGGATCAGGTGGTGCCAGACATTGGCCTTGTCGGCGGCGATGACGCGACTCAGATCGTTTTCGTTGAACGTGCCGTCCATGACATGTCCTTTCTCTCAATGTTTGAAAATGCGATCTGGCGCCGGCTTGGCCGGTCAGACTCGCCCTGTGGTTACGAAACGCTAAATACGGGGATTGCTCTAGGTCCAGTTGCATACGCGGTTTAGCGCCAGACGGGGTGGAGCAGGCGGGCGGCCCAGGTTAGCAACGCTGGGATCCATCTGTGGGTCGGTGCAGATCCGGCGAGAGGCAAGAAAACATTTGTTCTGCGATTGGGTGATTGAGACAGGCCCAAAGGCGGCGCAGGGTGGGGGCGACGAATAGCGGACCCCTGTTTTTCATGGGGCAATCACGGACCTGAGCAATGGCAGAGTTTGATTTGATGGTGGCCCCCAACGGGGCGCGGCGCAGCCCGGCGGATCATGCAGGTGTGCCGATCACGGCCGAACACCTGGCAGAAACCGCGGCGCGGTGTTTTGCCGCCGGGGCGCAGGCAATCCACCTGCATGTGCGGGATGGAGAGGGGCGGCATTCGCTGGATGCGGGGCGCTACCGCGAGGCGATGGCAGCGGTTGGCGAGGCGGCACCGGATATGGCGATACAGATCACCACCGAAAGCGCAGGCATCTTTGGTGTTGGCGATCAACTGGCGTGCCTGGAGGCGTTGCGCCCGGCGGCGGCCTCTGTGTCGGTTCGCGAAATGGCGCGGGACTGGACACTGGCCGCGCGGGCCTATGCAATCTGCGCGGAGGCAGGGACAGAGGTGCAGCACATCCTTTATGGGCCGGAGTGTATTGCGCAGTTGCGTCAGGCCTATGGGCGCGGGGACATCCCGGCGCAGATGCGGTCGGTGATTTTTGTTCTGGGTCAATATGCACCGCCGCGTCTGGCCGAGCCGGAAGAGCTGCGCCCGTTGCTGAATCAAACGGCTGATCTGGATCTGGACTGGGGGCTGTGCGCCTTTGGCCGACAGGAGCACGCCTGCCTGCTGGCGGGGCTTGAGGCCGGGGGGCGGCTGCGGATCGGTTTTGAAAACAATACCCAGGCTGCGGACGGATCGGAGTATCCTGACAATGCGGCCTCTGTTGCGGGCTTTGTCGCATTGGCCCGTGCTGCGGGGCACAGCCCGCGTGTGATATCTGTTTCTGGTGATCGAGGAGCCCAGTCATGAGCCATGTTTTTCCGCGCCACACCAAGGCCAATCTGCCCACTGCGGTTGCAGGGGAGGGCTGCTATCTGATCGATGCCGATGGCAAACGCTATTTTGACGGCTCGGGCGGGGCGGCGGTGTCCTGTCTGGGGCATTCCGACGCCGAGGTGATTGCCGCCGTGCAGGCACAGGTCGGCACGCTGGCCTTTGCCCATACCGGGTTCATGACGTCAGAACCGGCAGAGGCGCTGGCGGATCTGTTGATTTCGCAGGCGCCGGGGGATCTGGATCGGGTCTATTTCGTCTCTGGCGGGTCAGAGGCGACCGAGGCGGCGATCAAGCTGGCGCGGCAATACCATCTGGAGCGGGGCGACACCGCGCGCCGCCATGTGATCGCCCGGCGGCAAAGCTATCATGGCAACACGCTTGGCGCCCTTGCAGCGGGCGGCAATGAATGGCGGCGCCAGCAGTTTGCGCCGCTGCTGATTGATATTTCGCATATTGCCCCCTGCTATGAATATGTTGACCGGGGCGATGGCGAGAGCAGCTATGACTATGGTCAGCGCGTCGCCAATGAGCTGGAGACAGAGATCCTGCGGCTTGGGCCTGAGACGGTCATGGCTTTCATGGCAGAGCCTGTGGTGGGGGCGACCTCTGGCGCGGTGCCGGCGGTTGAGGGGTATTTCAAACGCATCCGCGAGATCTGTGACCAATATGGCGTGCTGCTCATTCTCGATGAGGTGATGTGCGGCATGGGGCGGACAGGGCATCTGTTTGCCTGCGAGGCGGATGGCGTTGCGCCAGATATCCTGTGCATCGCCAAGGGGCTTGGGGCTGGTTATCAGCCGATTGGTGCGATGTTGTGCAGCCGTCAGATCTATGACGCGATTGAAGGCGGCAGCGGGTTTTTCCAGCACGGTCACACATATATCGGCCACCCGGTGGCGACGGCGGCGGGGCTTGCGGTGGTGCGGGCCCTGCTGGATCGCGGGTTGGTGCAGCGCAGCGCCGAGATGGGCGACAAACTGCACGCGGCCCTGGTTGCGCGGTTTGGCCAGCATCCGCATGTGGGCGATCTGCGCGGGCGTGGTCTGTTTCGCGGCATTGAGCTGGTGGCGGATCGCGACAGCAAGATGCCCTTTGATCCCGGGCTTGGCATTGCGGGCAGGCTGAAGAAAGCGGCCTTTGAGGCGGGGCTGATCTGCTACCCGATGGCGGGAACGCGCGACGGGCGCAATGGCGACCATATCCTGCTGGCGCCCCCCTTCATCCTGACAGAGGACCAGATCGGGGAAATCACCGACAAACTGGCAATTGCACTGGCGCAGGTGTTGCCCGATCACCCGTGATGGTCTGACCCAATGACTCGGCAGGTCTCCCGATCATATGAGAGGGTGATTTTCCTGAATTGTGTCGTTTGACCTTAATTTTCGGAAAACGGTGGTCATTCACTCGAAAATAGGTGGTTTGCAATCAGGTTTTGAAAACAAATCCTCGGCCCGGAGGGGGTAGTTATTGGTCAATAGCAATAAGGGCCGATCAAATGACCACCTTTTCTTCTCCTCCTGAGCTTCTTGATCGTTTCAGCGCGTCGCTGTCCGGGCCGGACTGTCTTGACCGTCTGCGCGCTGGTGTCATCGGCGAAGGAGCACCGCTGCCGGGGCCGAACGGGCCTTTGGCGATGATTTATGCCGATTACGTCGCCTCGGGTCGGGCGCTGCGGCAGGTGGAGGACTTTGTCCTGACCGAGGTGCTGCCCTATTACGCCAACAGCCATACCGAAGCGTCATACTGCGGCAGTTTCATGACCCGCCTGCGCACGGCCGCGCGGCAGCGGATTGCGCAGATCTGTGGTGCGGATGATCGATTTGCGACCGTGTTCACGGGATCGGGGGCGACGGCTGGGCTCAACCGGTTGGTGCATCTTCTTGGGGTGAGCGAGGCCGCTGCACAGGGCGCGCGCCCATTGGTTATCCTTGGCCCTTATGAGCATCACTCCAACATTCTGCCGTGGCGTGAAAGCGGTGCAGAGGTGGTCGAAGTGCCAGAAGCCCAGGATGGCGGCCCCGATATGGCCGCGCTTGAGGCGCTGTTGGCGGCGCAGACAGGTGGGGGGCGTCTGGTTGTGGGGGCGTTTTCGGCAGCCTCGAACGTGACCGGGATTGTGACCGATACCGACGCGGTCAGCCGCCTTCTGCGCCGGTATGGCGCGCGGGTGGTGTGGGACTATGCCGGTGGTGGCCCGTATCTGCCGATGGACATGGCGGCAGGCACCGATGCGGAAAAGGACGCCATTGTTTTTTCTGCGCATAAATTTCTTGGCGGGCCTGGGGCGTCGGGGGTCATGATCCTGCGCAAGGCGGCAGTTGCCTGCACGCGCCCGACATTGCCGGGCGGCGGCACCGTTAAATTCGTGTCCCCCTGGCAGCATGACTACGCCGACAATCTGGCCGCGCGCGAAGAGGCCGGTACGCCGAATGTGGTGGGTGACATCCGTGCGGCGCTGTGTCTGTTGGTGAAGGAGGCGATGGGGGCTGCGTTCCTGCGCGACCGGCAGGAAGAGCTGCGCCAGCGGGCGTTGCGCGGCTGGGCCGATCTGGACAATCTGCATATCCTTGGCAATCCCGAGGCCCAGGACCGCTTGCCGATCTTTTCCTTCCAGCTGCGTGATCCGCAAACCGGAGAGCTGGTGCATCAGCAGCTGTTCACCCGGATGCTGTCGGATATCTACGGGGTGCAGGCGCGCGGTGGCTGTGCCTGTGCGGGTCCCTATGCCCATCGGTTGCTGGGCATTGACCAGCAGCAGTCCGACCAGATGCGGGCGGCCATTCTGGCGGGGCAGGAGATCGAGAAGCCGGGTTGGACGCGGCTCAATTTCTCCGCGTTGCTGAGTGATGAAAAGGCCGATGCGATCATCCAGGCCGTCCGGGCGCTGGCGCTGGATCCGGGCCGCTATAGTGCAGGTTACAGTGTGGATACAGCAACTGCGCGCTTTGCGCCGAAGGTGGCATAATGTGCCGTCTTCTCGCCTGGCAGGGGGCGCCCCGTTATCTTGAGGATCTGGTGTTTGTGCCTGAACATTCGCTGGTTCATCAGTGCCGCCATGCGCTGATCTGCAAGACACCGATCAATGCCGATGGGTTCGGTCTGGCCTGGTATTCGGAACGGGCAGAGCCCTGTCTGTACAAGGACACGCACCCGGCCTGGTCTGATCCGAACCTGGCCCAGCTGTCGCGTCACACCAAGACGGGACTGTTTCTGGCCCATGTGCGCGCCTCGACCGGAACCGCCGTGTCGCGCAACAATTGCCATCCCTTTGCCAGTGGCAAATGGAGCTTTATGCACAATGGGCAGGCCGGCGGTCACATGCAGTTCCGCAAGCAGCTGGATATGCTGATCCCCGATCATGTCTATGACTGTCGCCTGGGTGGAACCGAGAGCGAGGCGATTTTCCTTATTGCGCTGGGTCTGGGGATGGATGCGGATCCGATTGGCGCCGTGGCGGCGGCTGTGCAGCAGGTGGAAACGATGTCTCGTGCCCACGGCACCACGCCGCATATGCGGTTTGGCGCCTGCTGGTCCGACGGAGAGCGCCTGTTTGCCGCGCGCTATGCCTCTGATCGCCACGCGCCGAGCCTGTATTACCGGGTCTATGACGAAGGGGTGATCGTCACGTCCGAGCCTCTGGACAGTGACAGCAGCCGGTGGGTCGAGGTGCTGCCCGGCTCTGCCTTGGTGGTCGAGGGGGGCCGCGTGCGCGAAGTTGCCTTTATGACGGCGCTGGCGGCGTAATATTGTATGAAATAAAAACAGCTAGTTAGATTGTTTTTTGATAAATTGGATGTTGGAGCCTATTCCAACCTCCGATTTCTGGGGTACATCTGTGGCAGCTTTCTCCTGCAATGGGATCCTGCCATGTCTCTTCGTCTGTTCTCTACCCGCACGCGCCCGATGCATTTGGGGCCGTTCCCGATGGAGCGATTGCAGCCGGGCGGGATGCCGGATCTTGCCGCGGTGCCGCGGTTCCAGCCACTGAACTTTCGCCGCCCGGATATGCCCGCCTCAATCGTCAATGCGATGGGCGAATATCAGGCGATGATGGATGCGATCCGTGACGGGCTGGTCAACAAGGCCCAGGCCGCGTGTCCAAGCGATCCGCAGGAGCGGGCCGATCACATCAAGGCCTTTGGCTATTTCAGCGATGCGGCGATGGTGGGGGTCGGGCCGATGCCTGGCTCTGCCCGGTTGGATGTGCCTTATCGCAATCCAGATATCGACCGCCTGGCCCATGATCTGAAAACGCGCCAGACCAAAACGCTGGCCTCTGGCATTGATATGATCATGGCCGATCTGCGGGACGCGATGGAGGCACCGCCGACCACCATTGGCGATCACACCCATTCGATTGTGTTTCTCTACGAGATGCCGCGCGACCCGCGCCCGGATGAGGCGGGATGTGACTGGCTGGACGGGGCAGAGCGGCACCGCGCTTGTCTGCGGGCCTCGGAAACGGCGGTGGTGCTGGCAAACTACATTCGCCTGCTGGGCTGGGACGCCAAGGCGCATACCGGGACGTCGGCGGATGTTGATCTCAACCAGCTGACCGTTGCGGCGGGGCTTGCCACGGTTGAGGATGGCAAGCTGGTGAACCCCTATCTGGGGACGCGGTTTGGCGTCGCGGTTGTGACCACCGATTTCGAGATGGCGCAGGACAAGCCGCTGCTGCCGCAGGATTTGCAGCCGGTTATGCAGGTCAAGGGGCCGAAGTGGTGGCTGGGGATCGGGTCGGAACGCTCAGCGCTGAATGGCGACCCCTTTGCCCACCGTGATTTCCGCGATGGGCCGCACCCGTTTGAGACGCTGAAACGGGTTGCGGACCCCACCACCTATATTGATGAGGCGCGGGTGGCGCGGGTGCCCAAACGCGCCGATATGTTTGCCCGCAGCCAGTTCGGTGACATGGGCAAGACCAACCAGCAAGCCGCAACCGGCGGGTTTTACGTGCGCAAGGCCGCGCCCTCTATGGCGCAGCGGCGGATGCTGGGGGCGTTTGTGCTGCTGCAGGATGGCGCGCCGGCCCCGCAGGCACCACGACCCACGGATGCGGAACGCAACGCTGCCAACATCAAGGCGGCGAGCTATTGGCTAGGGATTGATGCGGTCGGAATCAGCCGCTGTCCGGAGTGGACCTGGTACAGCCATGACGCCACCGGCGCCGAAATCCACCCGGAGCACGATCAGGCGATTTCGATGATTGTCGATCAGGGTTTTGACACCACCGAGGGCACCTCTGGCGATGACTGGATTGCGGTGGCGCAGTCGATGCGGGCCTATCTGCGGTTTTCGCTGCTGGGCGGTGTCATCGCGCGGCAAATCCGCAACCTTGGCTACAAGGCCAAGGCCCATACGGTGATGGACGGCGAGGTGTTGCAGCCGCCCTTGTTGCTGTTGTCTGGGCTGGGAGAGGTGAGCCGGATTGGCGAGGTGATCCTGAACCCCTTCCTTGGGCCGCGATTGAAGTCTGGGGTTGTTACCACCGACATGCCGATGGCCCATGACAAGTCGATTGATTTTGGTCTTCAGGCGTTTTGCGAGGCTTGCAACAAATGTGCGCGCGAATGCCCTTCGGGGGCGATCACGGCCGGGCCGAAGCTGATGTTCAATGGCTATGAGATCTGGAAATCCGACAGCCAGAAATGCACCACCTATCGCATCACCACGCCGGGGGGCGCGATGTGTGGGCGGTGCATGAAGACCTGCCCCTGGAACCTGGAGGGGATATTCAAGGAAAAACCATTCCGTTGGGCGGCGATGAACATGCCTGCGGCGGCGCCTGCACTGGCCAAGCTGGACGATATGGTCGGCAACGGCGAGATGAACCCGGCCAAGAAATGGTGGTGGGATCTGGAGCTGGAAGACGACGGCGGCTATCGCCCGACGCGCCACCCGGTCAATGCGCGCGCGCTGCAAAAGGACCTGGATCTGCGCTATGAGGATCAGACGCTTGCGGTGTATCCCGCCCATCTGGCGCCGCATCCCTGGCCCTATCCGTTTCCGATGGATCGCGAGGCGGGCATCGAGGCCTATCAGGCAATGGTCACGGCCGAGGAATACAAGGCCCGTCGCGCCCGCGGCGAGAGCGGTGACTGGGATCACATCTATACCAATGACGGCGACAGCCCGGTCTTGCGGGTCGAGGTGTCACATGTCGAGGTGATGAGCGACGGAGTCACCAAATACGAATTCAAGAGCCTCGACGGCAGCCCCTTGCCCGAATGGACGGCGGGCGCGCATCTGGACATTGTGGTCGCGCCGGAATTCCTGCGCCAGTATTCCATGTCCGGGGATCCGGCGGATCGCTCGAAATATCAGATCGGTGTACTGCGCGAAGATCTGGGGCGAGGCGGTTCCAAACTGCTGCACCGGATTTTCACCAAGGGGCGGCGGGTTTTTATCTCCAAGCCGATCAACCATTTCCCGCTGGAGGAGGGCGCGCGCCGCAGTTTCCTGATGGGGGGCGGCATTGGTGTCACGCCGATGATTGCCATGGCCCATCGTCTGCATGCGCTGGGTCAGCCGTTTGAGCTGCATTATTCCGTCTCCTCCCGCAAGGATGCGGGGTATCTGGATGATCTGGCGGCAATGCCCTGGGCCGAACATGTGCATGTTCATGTGTCCGACGAGGGCAGCCGCGCGGATCTGGACCAGGTGCTGGCGGATTATCAGGACGGCTGGCACGTCTATACGTGCGGGCCGGACCGCTACATGAGCGGTGTGATGGAGGCGGCAGAACGGCAGGGGTTCCCGGAGGAGGCGCGCCATCTGGAGTACTTCTCGGTGCCGGAGGTGCCGGAGTATGAAAACCACGACTTTACCCTGAAGCTCGCGCGGTCCGGTCGCAGCCTGCATGTGCCAGCCGAGAAAACCGCGACGGACGTGCTGGCAGAGAACGGCATTCATATTGATGTGAAATGTTCCGACGGCATCTGCGGCGTGTGCAAATGCGGGCTGGTGTCAGGCGAGGTGGAGCACCGCGATTTTGTTCTGTCCAAGGCACAGCGCAAAGAGGCGGTGATTCTGTGCCAATCCCGCGCGGCCGAAAAGGACGGGGTGATCGAGGTGGACCTGTAAGGACGACTTTGGCTGTGGGGCTGTCGCCCCCTGAGGGTGTCAGGTCAGATGGGGGGAGAGGCGCGGGCATGTTCCACCCGCGCCTTTTTTCTTTAACTGTCTTTGCTTGCCAGTCTGTTCTGCGCGTCCATCAAGGCCTTGACCAATGTGTCCTCCGAGATCGGTTTTTGGACGATCGGGCAGGGGGGGTAGCCGCCGACCACATCCTTGGCATCCCCATAGCCGGTGGTCAGCACAAAGGGGACGCCGCGTTTTTGCAGCGCCTCGGCGACCGGGATCGATTGCTCGCTTCCCAGATTGACGTCGAGCACGGCGAAATCGAACTCTCCCGTCTCGAGTTCAGCCATTGCTTTCTTGACGTTGCTGGCAGTCTTTACCTCGAAGAACCCCATGTCTTCCATCATCGCAGAGAGATCCATCGCGATGATCAGGCTGTCCTCTACGATCAGGGCATTGCCGGTCAGGCGCGGTGCATCGCTGATCTTGGGCTCTTCCTTTGGGGTGACGGGGGTATCATCTGCGTAGATAAAGCAGTCAAGATAGCTGGCCGGAATGCGGAAATGCCCCTCAAACCCGGATGTCTTGTAGCTGATATCGGCATCGCCCTTCAGTTCGTGCGGGATCGAGTTTTCGACAATCAGGCTGCCAAAGCCCCGCCGTTCCGGGGGGATGACGGCGGGCCCACCGCGTTCGATCCAGCCAATGAGCAACGCGCCGCTGTCATCCTCGCTCAGCGTGATTTCAACGCGCCCCGCATCCGTGCCGAGCGCGCCGTGCTTGACCGAGTTTGTGGTCAATTCATGCAAAACCAGCGCCAGCGTGGTGTAGGCGGTCGGGATGATCAGCACATCAGGGCCGGTGATGTGCATTTTTGTGTCACTCTGTTCGGCATAGGCCTCCAGCTCGCATTCGATCAGCGTGCGCAAGGAGGCCGGAACCCAGCGTTCGCTGGTCAGCTGGTCGTGGGCGCGGGCCAGCGAATGGATGCGCCCATCCAGATTGTCGGTGAATTCCGACAAGGTGCGCGCCGACCCTTTGGTCTGACTGACGAGACCCCGCATCAGGTTCAGGATATTGCGCACCCGGTGATTGAGCTCGGCAATGAGCAGCTGCTGCTGTTCCTGTGCCCGTTTTCTTTCGGCATTGGCCGCCTCTGTCACCTTGAGAAAAATCTCAAGCAGAACGGTCCGCAGCAGGTTGGCGGCATAAAGGTTCACATCACTCCAGGGGGAGCACCGCCATTCGACAGTTTCCTTCCAGACCTCAAAGCTCTTTCTGGGGGTGAGCCTGACCCCATTGGGCCCGATCGACATCGGTTTGGTCGGATCGCCCGCCCAACTGACCGTCTGGCTGATATTGCGGCGACACAGGACAAGATAGTCCCGTGGTCGTTTGGAAATCGGAATGGCGAGAATGCCTGCGCAGCGTTCCACATAATCTTGTGCAGGCGGATGAATGGTTTCCAGCTGATTGGTGGAAAACACGGTGGTGCCGATATTGCCATCCAGCATCCGCGCAAGGGCGCGTGTTTCCTCAAGCGTGGGGGTGGTGCCGGTGGTGTGAAATACCCCGTCGGAATACAGAAGCAGCCCGTCATGGGGGATCACGTCCTGAATATCGCGGGAGACGGAAAACAGGCTGTCTTCAAACGGTTGGCCATCCGCCATCATCGCCATCAGGCGGGTCTGCAGGCGGTTGATGTCCTTTTCCTCACGCGCGCGCTGAGAGGTTTCGTACTGCGACAGCTCATACGAGAAGATATGCGCAAACATCTCCACCGCGGTGCGGCGTTCGTAGTCGATATAGCGTGGGCTGTGGTGGTGGCAGGCAAACAGCCCCCAGAGTTCGCCATCCTTCATGATCGACACCGACATAGAGGCCTTGACCCCCATGTTGCGCAGATACTCCAGATGAATGGGCGAAACAGAGCGGGTGACCGACAGCGACAGGTCAAGCGGCGCACCATCCACCTTGAACGGCGGGTTGATGGCGGAGCCGGGATCGTCGACATCGGCGATCAGACGCAGCAGCGAGCGTGTATAGAGGGCACGCGCCTGCACGGGAATATCGGAGGCGGGGAAAAACATGCCGTCATATTTGCTTTGCCCGTCCAGCCGTGCCTCGGCCAGCACCTGCCCGGAATGATCTGGCTGAAATTGATAGACCATCACACTGTCAAAACCAGAAATCGCCTGCAGCCCCTGCGCAGCCCCGCGCGCCAGTGTCGCCAGTGCCCCATTGCGCTGCAGCTTGCTGAAATAGGGGTAAACCTCCGAGATGACATCACGCTGGCTGCCGCTTGTCTTGGGCTCAAACTCCAGAATCAGGTGTCGGCCGCTTTGATGGACGCTCACATCAAAGGACTGTGCCCTGTTCTTCAGCACCACCTTGAAGAACCGCAACGAGCTGTCGGGCTCCGACAGTTCCCCCAGGCTGCGGCGGATCCGGGTAAAGGCATCGGCCACGATAAATTCGCTGATCGGTCGCCCGATGGCGCTGGCAGCATCCACGCCCAGGATGTCCTTGAGATTGTCCGAGGCATGCTGCACCAGCCAGTCATCAGAGACAGCCACGAGGGCCCCGTAGGATTGCACCCGACCCAGCTGGTGGATCGGCTCGCGGTCGCAATTTGTCAAATCTGTTTGCGTCAGGGTGTGCTGGGCTGCCATTTCAGGGCCTTCGTATTGGTCACGTCAAAGAATGGGTTGAATATCTGTGCCGATCATAATCGGATTTGCGCGCGCTGCGGCGTAAAAAAACGAAAATCCGGTCCGCGTATCGTCAATCAACCGTTTAGCGCGCGGGCTGTCTGCGGGGATTGCATCCAGTTCACGGCAGCTTTGCTGCCACATGTCCTTGTGCGGGCGAGGGGCAAAATAGGCAGGCAGCGGGTCGTCTGCCTCTTCCATCAACCTGCGGCGCAGCACCTCGGTGCCAAGGCGAGAGCCCAGCACAAGATAGTCGATCGCCAGCCCGTCCAGGTCGCGGCCCGTCTGCGCGCCATGGCCCGCGACCGGCGCTGGGTGCCACCCCCTGTCGGCACAGTCCTGTTCAAGTGCCTTCAACAGATCGCCAATCAACGCCTCTGCCTGCGCGCCAGAGCGGCTCGCCAGTGCATAAAGCGGGCGCAGCGCCACCAGCTGACATCCCAGAAACCAGCTGAGATGCTGCGCTGGCGCCGCATGAAACGGCGCAAAGGCGGCCTCTGCCGCATCATGTTCGCCGCGGGTTGCACGCCGCAGCTCCATGCGCAGGCCAGCTGTCTGCGCGCCAGTGGCCTTTGGGGGGGCAGGGGGGGCAATTTCCCCGTTTGTGATCATCGCGCCCAATGTCCTTGAATGCGGCCCGCCTGCGGGTTTTGCCTGGCGGGAATGAATGTAACGGCTCCGGCCCAGAGCAGAAAACAGGGCCGGGTCCTGGTGGCAGGGCCCTGTCTCGGCCTCGCCGTGATCAAAATTCGGCCCGCCTGATCCCCCACTGATCCGCCTCTGGCCCCCTTGGGCAAACCGCTCCCTTCGGTCAAAGCCGGTCAGTCATAGCCGATGTGGCGCCGCGGTCAGGTGCAATCTGGCGACCTCGTCTGTCAGGGGCACAGCCTGCATCACGGCAATAACGGTCCCATGTCAGACTTCATAAGACAATAGTTTCCAATACCTATACCGCAAAACCGGTTTTGCGGTGATTTTGCGTAAATCCCCCAAGCCTTCATGGCCGTTCAGCCCGCGATCCCGGACCCTTGGTGGCGAGTCGATGCTGGGCGCAGAGACCGACTCGCCCGCCCCGAGTCGCGCCGATTAGTGGAAAAGCTGCGCATATACCCTATATATAGTAGGGTGGTGCCGCACCGATTGAAGCCACGCCCTGTGGGTAACTCACAAAGACCGATCAAGGCCTGGGTGAGACGGTCTAGGCGGGGTCATAACCCTTTGTTTTTGTTTCTATTTTCAGCATTTTTTGGAAAAAGTCTGATTTCTGTTCATTTTCGGGTTGCGGGTGATTGTTGTTTTACTTAGAACCCCCTTCACCGGCGGCGCTGAGGCGCTTGACGGTGTGCCGGACGGAACG
>NZ_CVRM01000023.1 GCF_001258055.1 Phaeobacter italicus
CTGACCGTCGCAAACAGAAAACGCGCCGCATGACCCCCATGTTTTGTCCACTCCCAGCGGCGCGTCTCAGATTAAAGGGCAACGCGACAACCCGGGTTCACCCTGGGAGAACGGGTACAACGAAAGGTTCAATGGAACGCTCCGCCGCGAGGTTCTCAATTCCGAATGGTTCACAACCACCAGGCAGGCACAGATCGTGATCAATTGCTGGCTCAGACAATACAACCACACCCGACCCCATCAGGCCCTCAACATGCGCCCACCAGTGCCCGAAACTCTAAGCCGAAATGGCCCATAGAAATGGGGCTGGACACACTCGCAGCGTTACCGGCGCATCGACGGCAGCATCGCTAATTTGACAAGCACCTCACCAAAGCTCACACCAGCAGACGGCAAGGCCAGCGCCCTTCTGCGGTCTCAGTCATCACACTCCGATGTGAAATATCGTGCGAATAAGAACTTCAACAACTGGTATTGCCAATTTCGGTCACCCTGGCCTTGGCGCATAAATGGCGAGAAAAGCGTTCACCGCCAGTTCCGCGCGCTTTGCAGCCTCGGCGGCACTGGACTGGCCTGCGGTGGCAAGCAGCCTGTCCACCATCAAGCCGGAAAAGCTGAGCTGAATGAACTGTTCTGCCGCTGTAGCCGCGCAGTCAAGTAAAAGCACCCCGCTTTGGGCTTGTCGTTCCAGGTATCGTTCAATAAGGCCGCGGGCGAAGCCGGGGCCCGCAGCATGGAACGCTTGGGCGATCTTCGGTTGGCGATGCGCTTCGGCAATGCAGATACGGTAAAGCGACAGAAAGTCTTCATCGAGCGTAAAGTTAATCAAGCGGGCAGCCAGTTTATTCAGGGTCAGCCGCATGTCGTCGCAATCGGAAACGATTCCTTCAACATCACTCATCAGTTTTTTGCAGTCTCGTTCAACAATCGCCGTGAACAATGCTTCCTTGCTGTCGTGGTAAGCATAGATGGTGGCCTTGGACACACCGGCGGCGTCAGCAATCTCGTCCATGCTCGCCCCAGCGTAACCGCGCGCAAAAAAAACCGTGCGGCCCCCATCCAGAACGGCTTTCCGCTTTCTGAATACCATATTGCTTCTGTCCACTCGAACTCAACAGCCTAAGGGGATGGCAAGTGCCAGGCTGGACACTTGGCCACGTCTTTTCCATGATGCCTTGTTTGTTACCCCAGCACCAGCAGCGTACACTCACCACAAGGCCCCGGGTAAATGCAATCCTCTCACAGCTCGAATAATCTACGCACCAGCTTCCCAGCCTAGCGCGCATTGGCGATCAGGGCTGCTGACTTCCAGGCAAGCGAGCGCGAACCCAACCGCCATCCCCCTTGTCTTGAAACCGGATTGCTGGGCAGGCGGCGATGACTACGGTGCGCTGACACCGCCCACCGCTCCCCTGCCCTGTCAACTGAAGCATCCAATCCGCACAACTCGCGCGGATTTCGTCACTCTCAAAAACCGGCCCTCAGGTGAGAAAATACAGTCAAGCTCGGTGGCGGCAACCACTCCGCCTCCCGGGGGCCCGGGTGGCATCAGCGCACGTGCTCTAGTTACTGAACGGCCTGATTGGCCACGCCCAGCAAGGTACGCCCCCATGCCGTGACACGATAAACAGTTGAACCGGCATCACCCGCAGGATCCCGGCCGCGTTCAATTAAGCCGTTCTCTAGTAAAGTCCTGATTGATGCAGGCATCCGATCTGGTTGAACACTGAACTCCAGCCCCCTCCCGTAAATGAAACGCAGAACCTGCCGCTCGTGCTCTGTCATTCAGTCGGCCCTCTTCAAGATACATACTCAGTTGCTTCTGTGGCGCTGCGGAAGGTAATCTCACCTTGGTTCTGCAACATAAATAGCTCATTGAACCGAAATTCATGCTTCTTGTTGCAGCCCGGCTTACCTGACCATAACCTGCGCGAGTATCTGCGTGTGTAGCTCAACGGTTAGAGCAGAGCGCTCATAACGCTTTGGTTGGGGGTTCAAATCCCTCCACACGCACCAGAGCCCGCGTGGTGGAATAGGTAGACACCGGAGACTTAAAATCTCCTGGCCACATGGCCGTGCCGGTTCGAGTCCGGCCGCGGGCACCATATTTTCCATGAAAAATACATAAAATCATCATCTTGACTGACTACCACCTTCGCTGGCCCCACTAAAAGTCCCACTTACGAGTTTTGATACCTCAGCATTCCGAGGCCATCCGTAAGGACAGCAATCCCCTCCACGCTTCGAGGCATTTGCCCTAGTGGTCAGGGTATTGCGGATCCTGAACACTTCCCCTCACATTTGCCGCCTGCCCCGTTTTGGTGCTGGCGACACTTGTTACTAAAAAAAAGGATACCTTCGGATAGGCTTGTCTCTTTTTTCCCACCTGCCTCGGCCGAAGTTGGTAGGCGCCGTCATCCTACTGGTTTTCGGGTTGAACACACAAAGCCTGGACTTGTACGAACTATCAATCTTGTCAAAGCCGACTTCGACTACGATCCGGCCATCTTTATCCCAGCGGTCGACAGCGAAAGAGCCAAATCCGCCTAAGCTCCTGTCCTCTTCAAACCTTGATGCGCAGTTGTTCTCCGCCTGGACAGCAAGATCACTCTTCTCTTTTGACTGCCTGGCATAAAGGCCGCCCCCGACTGCAAGACCCATCACCAGCCCAGCCGCTAGATAACTCGGATCGAGCTCCACCATAAATTGAACCGTCACATTTCATTTTCCCCATTGGGGTAGTGTGCATTCCTCAGGCGGCCACTTCTTGGATTGTGTCCTCACGCTACGCCGCCCTAACGGCAAAGTAGTTCCCCCCTGCCCTACTTCCACTACAAGAACTTCGTAGCAAAGCAGACCGACAGGGACAGAAGGGGCACCGTAAAGTTTGTGTGGTTGCAGCCGGTTACGTGGCACGACATCGCTCAACTCGAAGCCGTCTGAACATAAAAAACCAGCCCGGATTTTGCGCCTCGTCGGTTAACTTTTCGGTGCCCAAGCGGCGGATGCAGTGAAGAAATCCGACAAAATGGTACAAGTAGTGAAGAAAAACGACATGCAGTGAAGGTTTTCTTCACGGGTGATCTTGCCACGAAGGTGAAGAAAATCTAAGCGTTACTCCACAAGGTGACAGATTTCGAGGCCCGGTGATGAATTTCTATGGACGGAAGCTTCCCGGCCCAGGCCGGATTGCAGGATATGGCTGGCTGGTCAGCGAGCTCGGCCTTCGCGTGCCCATGCCACGCCGCCTGTCTCTTGTCTCCGACCGCCACGAACGACGATCCGAGCCTGAGTGGGAGATATTCCGATCGCAGCAATGGCCAGGTGAGACCATGTTCGATCATCTTATGTTTGCCATCAAGAACGAAGGCATTGATCTGCGGGTCATGCATGAGACCACCAGGGTTGCGGACTCTTCCGAAATCTCCCGGGCCTTGGCGGGAGCGACTGGCCTCTTTGCGCGTCGGCTTTGGTTCTTCTGGGAATGGCTGACGGACGAAAAGCTGGACCTGCCCGATCTGGGGAAGGTGAAGTATGAGCCAGCGCTCGATCCAGACATCTATTTCACCATAAACTCCGGAGAGCGATCGGTGCGCCACAAAATCATCGACAACCTGCCTGGCACTCCGGCCTTTTGTCCGCTCGTGCAGAGGTCTTCGAGGCTCAACCAACTGATCGCGCTTCAATTGCCGGCTCGGGCAAGGGAGGTCACCGAAAAGGCGCCCCAACATATCGTGTCGCGCGCCGCGGCCTTCTTGCTGCTGGACGATTCCAAGGCCTCCTTTGCGATCGAGCAGGAGAAGCCTGGCCCCCAGCGTGCCGCCCGCTGGGCGCGTGCGATCGGAGAGGCAGGAAGCCATCAGCTATCGAACGGCGAGCTTGAGCGCCTGCAACAGATTGTCTTGAAAGATGCGCGCTTCGTGAAGATGGGTGTTCGAAAGGAGGGCGGATTTATTGGTGGTCACACCCGTGACGGAAAGATCCCGGAACCGGTGCATATCAGCGCCCGACATGAGGATCTGGCAGACCTATTGGACGGAATTGCGCTCTATGAAGCCCGGGCTCTCAAGGGAGGCGTTGATCCGATGGTGGTGGCGGCCGCGGTGTCGTTCGGCTTTGTCTATATCCACCCCTTCGAGGATGGGAACGGTCGTCTTCATCGGTATCTGCTACACCATGTCTTGGCCCGTGGCGGGTTCAATCCAGCGGGCCTGGTCTTCCCGATCAGCGTCGTGGTTTACCGGCGCATCGAGGAATACAGCGAAGTCCTAAAGTCCGTGTCGGGGCCGATGATGGAGTTCATCGACTGGAAGCCCACTGCCCAAGGAAATGTGAAGGTCCTGTCAGACACGGCGGTATTTTACCGCTTCTTCGACAGCACCATGCATGCCGAGTTCGTCGCCGATTGCGTCAGAGAAACGGTTGAACAGGATCTCCCCAAAGAAATCGACTACATCGAGCGCTATGACCGGTTCAAATCCAGTGTCGATGAGATACTGGATTTGCCGGCACGCATGGTGGATCTGCTGCGAGGGTTTCTGGAACAAGGCAATGGCAAGCTATCCAGGCGCGCCTTGCGCAAGGAATTCTCGGCACTAACCGAAGAGGAAGTCGTCCTCATCGAAGAGGCCTACGAAGCAGCCTGGTCTTCCGAGTGAATTCCTCCACCCCAGCACAGACTATCTAGATCTGCACGACCGGGCTAAAAACGTTAAAGCAAAAGCCTGTCAGCCCTGTATCTGAACGCAGATCATCCTCTGAGAGCGTAGACCTCCCCTGCCCCCTTGCCGGACAGGAAGAAGCCGATGTGACCATTGCCGACGCTCCTGTAGGCGGTCAAGCTCGCATCGCCAGGCAATGGCAGCCCGCCCCAATTGTCCCCGCCGTGCCGCGGTGCGGGTTGATCTGGACGGTCGAAAACGGCGATATCGATGTAGCGTTGCCAGTGTGAACTCACGCTGAAGCGCAACTTCTGATATGTCGTTTTATTCCAAACGGTTCTGAATTTCCATCAGCTTGCTTTCGAAGACTTCTGCTGGTGTCTTGTAGCCGAGGCACTTGCGCGGGGTGGAATTGAGGCGGTTGTCAACGGCGGCGCAAAATCCAGCCACGTGGCGGAGCAAAAGTCGGCCAGTCTGGGCGTGACCGGCGCCTTGGCAAACGCGCTCCCCACATAGCTGTCGGTTGCCAAGGCGCCTTGGTCCGTTAGGACCAAGTCCAGGCTTGGTTCAGGAGTCTTGGCGAGCCTTGCTCTGTGCCAGCCGATAGCTGTCGCCGTTCATCTCCAAGATACTGACATGGCGGGTCAAGCGGTCGAGCAAGGCGCCTGTCAAGCGCTCTGATCCGAAGCTTTCCGTCCATTCGTCGAACGGCAGGTTCGAGGTGATCAGGATGGAGCCGCGCTCGTACCTCTGGGAGATCAGTTCGAAGAGCAACTCGGCGCCGGTCTTACTGAGAGGCACGAAGCCGAGTTCGTCGATGATCAAGAGCTTCTGCTTCACCAATTGTTTCTGAAGCCGCAGGAGCTGGCGTTCGTCTCGCGCCTCCATCAGCTCATGTACGATGGCTGCGGCGGTGGGAGTGGACAAAACATGGGGGTCATGCGGCGCGTTTTCTGTTTGCGACGGTCAG
>NZ_CVRM01000024.1 GCF_001258055.1 Phaeobacter italicus
AGCGTGGATTACTATCTGAGTCCGATGCTGTTCAACCACTAATAGGTAAGAAATCATGAGTCAAGTTACTGAACAATCCGTACGTTTCCAGACCGCTTTGGCCTCTATTAAGCTCATTCAGGCTTCTGCCGTTTTGGATTTAACCGAAGATGATTTCGATTTTCTGACGAGTAACAAAGTTTGGATTGCTACTGACCGCTCTCGTGCTCGTCGCTGCGTTGAGGCTTGCGTTTATGGTACGCTGGACTTTGTAGGATACCCTCGCTTTCCTGCTCCTGTTGAGTTTATTGCTGCCGTCATTGCTTATTATGTTCATCCCGTCAACATTCAAACGGCCTGTCTCATCATGGAAGGCGCTGAATTTACGGAAAACATTATTAATGGCGTCGAGCGTCCGGTTAAAGCCGCTGAATTGTTCGCGTTTACCTTGCGTGTACGCGCAGGAAACACTGACGTTCTTACTGACGCAGAAGAAAACGTGCGTCAAAAATTACGTGCAGAAGGAGTGATGTAATGTCTAAAGGTAAAAAACGTTCTGGCGCTCGCCCTGGTCGTCCGCAGCCGTTGCGAGGTACTAAAGGCAAGCGTAAAGGCGCTCGTCTTTGGTATGTAGGTGGTCAACAATTTTAATTGCAGGGGCTTCGGCCCCTTACTTGAGGATAAATTATGTCTAATATTCAAACTGGCGCCGAGCGTATGCCGCATGACCTTTCCCATCTTGGCTTCCTTGCTGGTCAGATTGGTCGTCTTATTACCATTTCAACTACTCCGGTTATCGCTGGCGACTCCTTCGAGATGGACGCCGTTGGCGCTCTCCGTCTTTCTCCATTGCGTCGTGGCCTTGCTATTGACTCTACTGTAGACATTTTTACTTTTTATGTCCCTCATCGTCACGTTTATGGTGAACAGTGGATTAAGTTCATGAAGGATGGTGTTAATGCCACTCCTCTCCCGACTGTTAACACTACTGGTTATATTGACCATGCCGCTTTTCTTGGCACGATTAACCCTGATACCAATAAAATCCCTAAGCATTTGTTTCAGGGTTATTTGAATATCTATAACAACTATTTTAAAGCGCCGTGGATGCCTGACCGTACCGAGGCTAACCCTAATGAGCTTAATCAAGATGATGCTCGTTATGGTTTCCGTTGCTGCCATCTCAAAAACATTTGGACTGCTCCGCTTCCTCCTGAGACTGAGCTTTCTCGCCAAATGACGACTTCTACCACATCTATTGACATTATGGGTCTGCAAGCTGCTTATGCTAATTTGCATACTGACCAAGAACGTGATTACTTCATGCAGCGTTACCATGATGTTATTTCTTCATTTGGAGGTAAAACCTCTTATGACGCTGACAACCGTCCTTTACTTGTCATGCGCTCTAATCTCTGGGCATCTGGCTATGATGTTGATGGAACTGACCAAACGTCGTTAGGCCAGTTTTCTGGTCGTGTTCAACAGACCTATAAACATTCTGTGCCGCGTTTCTTTGTTCCTGAGCATGGCACTATGTTTACTCTTGCGCTTGTTCGTTTTCCGCCTACTGCGACTAAAGAGATTCAGTACCTTAACGCTAAAGGTGCTTTGACTTATACCGATATTGCTGGCGACCCTGTTTTGTATGGCAACTTGCCGCCGCGTGAAATTTCTATGAAGGATGTTTTCCGTTCTGGTGATTCGTCTAAGAAGTTTAAGATTGCTGAGGGTCAGTGGTATCGTTATGCGCCTTCGTATGTTTCTCCTGCTTATCACCTTCTTGAAGGCTTCCCATTCATTCAGGAACCGCCTTCTGGTGATTTGCAAGAACGCGTACTTATTCGCCACCATGATTATGACCAGTGTTTCCAGTCCGTTCAGTTGTTGCAGTGGAATAGTCAGGTTAAATTTAATGTGACCGTTTATCGCAATCTGCCGACCACTCGCGATTCAATCATGACTTCGTGATAAAAGATTGAGTGTGAGGTTATAACGCCGAAGCGGTAAAAATTTTAATTTTTGCCGCTGAGGGGTTGACCAAGCGAAGCGCGGTAGGTTTTCTGCTTAGGAGTTTAATCATGTTTCAGACTTTTATTTCTCGCCATAATTCAAACTTTTTTTCTGATAAGCTGGTTCTCACTTCTGTTACTCCAGCTTCTTCGGCACCTGTTTTACAGACACCTAAAGCTACATCGTCAACGTTATATTTTGATAGTTTGACGGTTAATGCTGGTAATGGTGGTTTTCTTCATTGCATTCAGATGGATACATCTGTCAACGCCGCTAATCAGGTTGTTTCTGTTGGTGCTGATATTGCTTTTGATGCCGACCCTAAATTTTTTGCCTGTTTGGTTCGCTTTGAGTCTTCTTCGGTTCCGACTACCCTCCCGACTGCCTATGATGTTTATCCTTTGGATGGTCGCCATGATGGTGGTTATTATACCGTCAAGGACTGTGTGACTATTGACGTCCTTCCCCGTACGCCGGGCAATAATGTTTATGTTGGTTTCATGGTTTGGTCTAACTTTACCGCTACTAAATGCCGCGGATTGGTTTCGCTGAATCAGGTTATTAAAGAGATTATTTGTCTCCAGCCACTTAAGTGAGGTGATTTATGTTTGGTGCTATTGCTGGCGGTATTGCTTCTGCTCTTGCTGGTGGCGCCATGTCTAAATTGTTTGGAGGCGGTCAAAAAGCCGCCTCCGGTGGCATTCAAGGTGATGTGCTTGCTACCGATAACAATACTGTAGGCATGGGTGATGCTGGTATTAAATCTGCCATTCAAGGCTCTAATGTTCCTAACCCTGATGAGGCCGTCCCTAGTTTTGTTTCTGGTGCTATGGCTAAAGCTGGTAAAGGACTTCTTGAAGGTACGTTGCAGGCTGGCACTTCTGCCGTTTCTGATAAGTTGCTTGATTTGGTTGGACTTGGTGGCAAGTCTGCCGCTGATAAAGGAAAGGATACTCGTGATTATCTTGCTGCTGCATTTCCTGAGCTTAATGCTTGGGAGCGTGCTGGTGCTGATGCTTCCTCTGCTGGTATGGTTGACGCCGGATTTGAGAATCAAAAAGAGCTTACTAAAATGCAACTGGACAATCAGAAAGAGATTGCCGAGATGCAAAATGAGACTCAAAAAGAGATTGCTGGCATTCAGTCGGCGACTTCACGCCAGAATACGAAAGACCAGGTATATGCACAAAATGAGATGCTTGCTTATCAACAGAAGGAGTCTACTGCTCGCGTTGCGTCTATTATGGAAAACACCAATCTTTCCAAGCAACAGCAGGTTTCCGAGATTATGCGCCAAATGCTTACTCAAGCTCAAACGGCTGGTCAGTATTTTACCAATGACCAAATCAAAGAAATGACTCGCAAGGTTAGTGCTGAGGTTGACTTAGTTCATCAGCAAACGCAGAATCAGCGGTATGGCTCTTCTCATATTGGCGCTACTGCAAAGGATATTTCTAATGTCGTCACTGATGCTGCTTCTGGTGTGGTTGATATTTTTCATGGTATTGATAAAGCTGTTGCCGATACTTGGAACAATTTCTGGAAAGACGGTAAAGCTGATGGTATTGGCTCTAATTTGTCTAGGAAATAACCGTCAGGATTGACACCCTCCCAATTGTATGTTTTCATGCCTCCAAATCTTGGAGGCTTTTTTATGGTTCGTTCTTATTACCCTTCTGAATGTCACGCTGATTATTTTGACTTTGAGCGTATCGAGGCTCTTAAACCTGCTATTGAGGCTTGTGGCATTTCTACTCTTTCTCAATCCCCAATGCTTGGCTTCCATAAGCAGATGGATAACCGCATCAAGCTCTTGGAAGAGATTCTGTCTTTTCGTATGCAGGGCGTTGAGTTCGATAATGGTGATATGTATGTTGACGGCCATAAGGCTGCTTCTGACGTTCGTGATGAGTTTGTATCTGTTACTGAGAAGTTAATGGATGAATTGGCACAATGCTACAATGTGCTCCCCCAACTTGATATTAATAACACTATAGACCACCGCCCCGAAGGGGACGAAAAATGGTTTTTAGAGAACGAGAAGACGGTTACGCAGTTTTGCCGCAAGCTGGCTGCTGAACGCCCTCTTAAGGATATTCGCGATGAGTATAATTACCCCAAAAAGAAAGGTATTAAGGATGAGTGTTCAAGATTGCTGGAGGCCTCCACTATGAAATCGCGTAGAGGCTTTGCTATTCAGCGTTTGATGAATGCAATGCGACAGGCTCATGCTGATGGTTGGTTTATCGTTTTTGACACTCTCACGTTGGCTGACGACCGATTAGAGGCGTTTTATGATAATCCCAATGCTTTGCGTGACTATTTTCGTGATATTGGTCGTATGGTTCTTGCTGCCGAGGGTCGCAAGGCTAATGATTCACACGCCGACTGCTATCAGTATTTTTGTGTGCCTGAGTATGGTACAGCTAATGGCCGTCTTCATTTCCATGCGGTGCACTTTATGCGGACACTTCCTACAGGTAGCGTTGACCCTAATTTTGGTCGTCGGGTACGCAATCGCCGCCAGTTAAATAGCTTGCAAAATACGTGGCCTTATGGTTACAGTATGCCCATCGCAGTTCGCTACACGCAGGACGCTTTTTCACGTTCTGGTTGGTTGTGGCCTGTTGATGCTAAAGGTGAGCCGCTTAAAGCTACCAGTTATATGGCTGTTGGTTTCTATGTGGCTAAATACGTTAACAAAAAGTCAGATATGGACCTTGCTGCTAAAGGTCTAGGAGCTAAAGAATGGAACAACTCACTAAAAACCAAGCTGTCGCTACTTCCCAAGAAGCTGTTCAGAATCAGAATGAGCCGCAACTTCGGGATGAAAATGCTCACAATGACAAATCTGTCCACGGAGTGCTTAATCCAACTTACCAAGCTGGGTTACGACGCGACGCCGTTCAACCAGATATTGAAGCAGAACGCAAAAAGAGAGATGAGATTGAGGCTGGGAAAAGTTACTGTAGCCGACGTTTTGGCGGCGCAACCTGTGACGACAAATCTGCTCAAATTTATGCGCGCTTCGATAAAAATGATTGGCGTATCCAACCTGCAGAGTTTTATCGCTTCCATGACGCAGAAGTTAACACTTTCGGATATTTCTGATGAGTCGAAAAATTATCTTGATAAAGCAGGAATTACTACTGCTTGTTTACGAATTAAATCGAAGTGGACTGCTGGCGGAAAATGAGAAAATTCGACCTATCCTTGCGCAGCTCGAGAAGCTCTTACTTTGCGACCTTTCGCCATCAACTAACGATTCTGTCAAAAACTGACGCGTTGGATGAGGAGAAGTGGCTTAATATGCTTGGCACGTTCGTCAAGGACTGGTTTAGATATGAGTCACATTTTGTTCATGGTAGAGATTCTCTTGTTGACATTTTAAAAGAGCGTGGATTACTATCTGAGTCCGATGCTGTTCAACCACTAATAGGTAAGAAATC
>NZ_CVRM01000025.1 GCF_001258055.1 Phaeobacter italicus
ACATTGGACCAGCGCGCAGCGAACGGCAGCTCTCCGCCCCTCTTGCCTAGAGGCTCCGATGCTGCGAGCGCAAAGATCATGTCCGCTTTGGGCTGGCTGGCGTCATCTGGCCGCTTGGATCTGGTGCGAATTCGCTGCGACCTTGCTGCTGCATCGCCGCAAGTCCGGTGTGAGCCCTTACCAGACATTGCTCCACAACTTGGCTGCTGCAGGTGCATTGGGCCGCTTGCAGTCCATAGCTGCCGTTCAAGCTCCCGTGGACGTTTCATTACAGTTCCATTTGGCTGGCGCTACCGGGCGTCCTATCTTTAGCACCATTTTTGGCTATGCTATCTGTGAACAAGCACAATCATGATCCACAAGCACTACTCTCTAAATGATCCTGGGTTATGGCCCGAACGCGAACCAAAACTGTGGCCGCAGGGAACCTGATGAGGACAGGTGAGCTGAAACCGATCCAGCCCCTGGCAGAGCCATGCTGCTGGTATGTTCAGGGCGTTTGAGAAGCCAATCACTACGCACCTTAAGTACTTGTTTGCGAACTTGAGTAAGAGTGGTTAAACAGAACACACATCGCGCCTTGGCGCCTTGTCTGCGCAGATTCTGCAGAATTTAGCCACGGAAGGTATGAATGTCATGCTGATTGACTTCACCGTCAGAAATTTTCGCTCCTTCGAAGACGAAGTATTGTTCAGCATGAACGTAGAGAATAGTCGAAGTAGACTTCGGGACAACCATCACGAAATTGAGAACGGAAAATATGCAGTTCTTAAGTCGGCTGCAATCTTCGGGCCGAATGCCTCAGGCAAGTCAAATTTGCTAAAGGCAATTCGGACTCTTTCTTGGATGGTGTGTAACTCTAATGACCTTCAGGAAGGAGAGGCAATATCTCCATATGAACCGTTCCGGCTTTCAGAAGATACTAAATATGCTCCTACAGAATTTGAGGTTGAATTCGTTGTCCCCTCCGGAATGCGCTATCGGTATGAATTGGCATTTGACAAAGAAAGGATAACCTCCGAAACTCTATTCTCCTTTCCTGGACGCCAGCGAGCTTTAATCTTTGAGCGAAAAGAATACGACACCTGGGAGACCATTAAGTTCGGAGGAACTTACAAAGGCGGCAGCCGACGGCTATCCTTCTTCAAGAACAATTGTTATCTAGCAAGGGCAGGAAATGATGCTGCCGCACCTGAGAGCATTCGCGAAATCATTCATTATTTTCGCTCTATCAACTTTATAGGCGCTGGAACAAAGCTCAGGATAGCAAACTACTTTGCTCAGGATGGCCACCTAGAAGCGGTCGGTGAGATCATTAGATTGGCCGACACAGGAGTGCAAAAAGTAACATCTGAAAAGCGTAAAAACCCGGAGGATATTCGCCTCCCCGATGACATGCCAGAAGAGCTCAAGGCCGCAATTATTGAAGAGAACAGCAAAACCTATAAGTTTTGGCTGCAAGCAAAGTCTGGCGAACTTGTTAGCTTCGATGAAAGAGACATGTCTGACGGAACGGTGAAGCTCTTTGAGATACTGCCGATGTTGCTCAACTCATTGTCTAACGGCGCTCCCATTTTGTTTGACGAACTGGATGGTCATTTACACACTCACTTGGTCGCATTAGTGCTCCAGCTTTTTCATGATCCGGTCGTCAACAAACTTGGAGCTCAAATTATCTTCACCACTCACGACACTAATATAATGAAGCCAAGTGTGCTTCGCAGAGATCAAATTTGGATAACTCATAAAAAGAACGGAGGAACCTACCTTTCAAGCCTTGATGAGTATAATAAGAATGTCGTGAGGCCTGATAGCCCGTTTGAAGATTTTTATCTGGACGGCAGGCTTGGTGCGTTGCCTTCCATCCCATACTCAAGAGTTAGAGAAGCTCTTTCTAGAGCTGTTGGTAATCCAGGCTACTTCGTTGGAGACGACAGCATTGCCTAAAGCGAGAAAGAAAAGACACCCCGCTGCTCAGAAAACTTTGCGCGTGTTCTGCGAGGGGGCAAAAACAGAGCCATACTACATCCGCGGATACTTAAGTGAGTTTAGAGCGAGCAACAGGGCAGCAGTTGTTGAGATCCAACCAACACGCAAGAACACTCCAGTGCAGTTGGTGGATGAAGCGATCAAACTTAAGAAGTCTCCGCGCTCTCTCCCGAACGACGAATTCTGGGTGGTCTATGACCGGGAGTCGGTGGCGAAATACTCGCGTAGCAAGCACTCTGAGGCTTGGCAGAAGGCCCAAAAATCCGGGGTGAACATTGCTCTTAGCAATGTTTGCTTCGAGTTTTGGCTTCTTCTTCATCTCAAAGATACATCCGCCTCATATTCATCATATGACGACTTTTATAAGAATAGCTCTTTCAGCGCGGAAGTTCAGAAGATCTGTGGAAAACCGTACTCGAAGTCATCCGCAGTCTTGTTCGATAATCTCAAGGCCGGCATTGCGGATGCTAGAGCGCGTGCCCAGAAGGTGAATGCAGCAGGAATTTCTGCCGCTGAAGTGAGCGCAATGCCTTTCGACATTAATCCATATACTGGAATGCCGAGCCTCTTGGATGCGATTGATGCGTTCAAGTAAATTTACATTCGATTCTGTAATTTTTTTAAAATCGACGTAATTTTTGTAGTGGACCAAATTGAGCATCTTTAGTCTGCGTGGATCTGCCGTAATTTTATATCGATCCGTTAAGTCATTTAGGCGACCGGAGCTTCAAAGGCCAAGGGACTTTACCAGCGAGAGCTGAGTAGTGTTGCGTTTGCGCTGCCACTCGTACAAACAGCTGATTTTCACCTTTTGCGCCTGCAGCGAATGTCCGGAAAGTCCGCTTAGCCGACATCTAAAGGTGTTCGCAGCTGCACGTGCGGCGAAGGGCAGCTTTTCCCTTGCGCCTGCGGCAGGGAGTGCTCGCCATGCCGCCAGATCCGAAGACTTTGCAAAGGTCGCTATCTGCGCTTCGCTGACGTTTGAGCGAGGCGCAGCATCCGCATGGCAGATCGGGGAGCCTGGAATGTCCGCTTCCAGGAAATCCTACGAGATCTTTTGCCTTTGCGGCAGAGTGCCCGCTGCCCCTGGTTCGAATGTTTCGTTTGGGCTGGAAGCAGCCAAATGCACCTGCAGCATCCAAGCCAGGCGGTGAAGGCAGCTAAGGGCTCTTTCCAGCCGTTCGATCCGCGGCTCGTCAATGGGTAAGATGCGGACCTTGCTGCCGTTCGCTGAAGCTGCAACTTGCACAATACCCGATGACTGCTTTGCGCAATAGCGATCTTTGCAGGATCGTGCTGATTCGCCAGAGCGTCAAGCGCGACCGGTCCATCGCGGACAGTGGCCATAGCCAAAGTCTCTGCAACGCGACACCCGAAAGAGAGTCTGGGTACTTTCAAAAAAATTTCGAGTGGGAGCAGTGCACTTCTGGACCCATAGGCGTAGGTACAGCTCAAATGCTCGGGGACAGACGGTGCCGGGGCAAATGCTCCAAGCCTTGGCACCGTCTCCAACGAAAAAGCCCCTGCAATCACCAGGGCTTCGATTGATCCAAGTCGTCTGCCAAGGAATGCACCCCGCAACCAGCGCGCGCCATTTCATCTCGCGATACAGGACGGATGCGGAAGCAAAAAGCGCCACCATAGATCAGCTATTTCGAAGCTCTGTCTTCCAGAGAGTTAGCGCGCGTACTAGCTTGTCTGACTTTTCAGCAAAGCCACCATCAAGAAGCTCTTTTGACTTTGATGCGTTTCCATCCAGTGCATTCTTCAGAACTTCTCCAGCAGTTTGGTGAAACTCCGCATGGAGACGCTTGACTACTTGATATGGCTTGCCATTTAGTATCTCTGTCGGCATCGTGTCGTCATAAAGCCATTTTCCAAATTCACACAAATGATCGCATCCGACCACTTCAGGTGTTGCATCACTAGATCCGCTAGAAATGGCGGTCTTCAGACGCAATTTCCACATGCCGTGGGCGCGAATAGCCTTTTGGATTTCATCTAATGTCCGCTCATGCGCCATGGAAATGTCTCCTATTTTGATTCTGTACATCTACCGGTAGCGCATATCCCCTAAGATAGTTTTACAGCCTAGAGCTCCAGTTGTCAGGGCTGGAGGCACTGCGCTGAGTTCGAGCATTGCTCTAGAAGAACGGCTCAACCCCGCCGGAGAGCATTCGCAGCAACATGCGCCGTGGAGTATTCTGTCATTTTTTCCCGCTGTGCGTCAGCGCACGATCAAGAGCGGATCAAGAAACGAAAAAGCCCCGCTCACCGGCGGGGCTTAGTTTGTGCCCGCAGTTGAGGTCTACAGGCTACTAGGAGCGCTAACAATCAATGCCACTCAGTCAGGCGCGCGCATTCTTTATACGAATTTCTCCATATCACGCAAACAAAATAGGCCCCGCCGAAGCGGGGCCAGTTGGACTTAAACCCAGATCCTGCGCACTTGAACTGCATTCACTTGGACCAATCACAGGACGGTCACAGTGTTACTCGCCAACGGTGAACATCACGTAAACTGGTTCTTACAAACACAAGCGCGTAACCCTTTCGAGGTTTACAAATTGGCGAGAAATGGGTGCGATAAAGATGGCAGGTACAGAATACCAATAGTGCCCGAACACCAACAGTGCCCAAGGTCTATGGCGGCGCCCCCCCCCCCCCCCCCCGGAGATATCGCGCCGCCATTCTCGCCCCCTAACTCACCTTGCAATCTATCGACCGCTGAGGACTTCGACCTTACCTCTGCAGTCCAGAAGCTCGCGCCTATCGCGCGCCCACAGGAGCTCCACCTCTCGATCCGAGAGCCATCGCTCGGGGGTCTGAACAAGTGGAAAGCAAGGATCAGCGCCGTCAACGTAGGGCGTGATCGCCGCAGAAATCGACCGACTGAAGCGCCCAGAGCTTCAGTCCTAAAACCGCCGGAGGCCGATGTGGATAAGTATTTCAAGATCACAATCACCGAAACCCACCCTCAGAAGGAAATTGGGCTGCGGCACAGCCGAAGACACCGAGCCGAAACTTGACCGCGGATACAGCCAAGAAATCTACAGGCAGACGATCACGTCTTTGGACCTTGCCAGTGTCATTGGCTCTGTAAACGGCCTCTCGAAAACGCCCCCCAAACGATCATAAAACGAAGCGCGTGTTGATTGTCACTGAGAACTGACCCGGTATTTTCACCGAGATTTGACCCACCCT
>NZ_CVRM01000026.1 GCF_001258055.1 Phaeobacter italicus
AACGGAAGGGGCGGTTCAATCCGACTGTATCAACCGTCGGTCGCAAGTTGATCTACGAAACAATCCGCATTTGTGGCGGATACAGAAGACTCAGATTGCACGCGCTATTGATCTTCTCGCATCATATTTCCTCGATTTCAGGTGAGCCTGCTCTCGAACTGAGGAAACCGTTGATTAAGAGAGGATGTTTCAGCCAAGAAAAAATCATTAGCACACAAGTACACTGGAACTGCTGTTCTGAACTGCGGTCCTAAGGTACGCCCGTGTGAAACGGTAATTTTGGTTCCGAAAATCGACTATATCGTAAGCGGTGCGTGACGGTCACCTTCCAGTCCGATGTCTGATTTGAGATTTCACCTCCAAAGTTGATTTTGCGAGGTGAGTTTCTCCATGGAGACTACAGTTGAGTTTCTCAGGCGCTTGGGTGTTTCGACCTCCAGCGATGGTAGGCGGCGCTGGCCGGATGCGGTGAAGGCGCGGATTGTTGCGGAGACGTTGTTGCCGGGTGCGACGGTGAATGCGGTGGCTCGCAAATATGATGTGCGCGCGAACCATGTGTCGTCGTGGCGACGGATGGCCAAGGATGGTGAGCTTGTTTTGCCGGTACTCGGGAAAGAGGCTGCGTTTGCGCCTTTGGTGGTTTTTGATAGTCCGCCTGCGCCGCCGCCCTCGGAAGTCGATGCGTTGTCGCCTGCTATAGAGATCGTTGCGGGCGAGATGTTGATCAAGCTGGATGGGACAACTCCAGCGGCACGGGTTGCTCAGATTGTTCGCGCGCTTGGGGAGACAGCGTGATATTCCCCTCAAACCGGGTTCGTATTTTGGTGGCAACGAAGCCGGTGGACTTCCGGAAAGGGCACGATGACCTATCAGCACTGGTGAGTTCGGTTTTGCGTAAAGACCCGTTCACGGGAACGGTATTTGTGTTCCGCTCAAAACGGGTGGATCGGCTAAAGTTGCTGTATTGGGATGGAACCGGGTTGGTGATGACCTACAAGCGGCTGGAGGACACGAGCTTTACCTGGCCCGCCATTCGGGACGGTGTGATGTCGCTGAACCACGCCCAGTTCGAGGCGCTTTTTGCGGGGCTGGACTGGCGCAAGGTGAAGGCTTTGGAAAGCCGCCCTCCGGCTGCGGCTGAATGAATCAGGAGGTCGATTGGGCTCGGTAAACTTGGGCCTTCGTGCTATGCGGCGGCCATGTCCGACGCTGCCAATGACCTTGATTTGAGCCTGCTGCCGCCCGAGTTCCGGGCGCTGTTTGAGGCGCAGGCCGCGCAGGTCGCAGAACTCAAGGAGATCAACAAAAGGCTTGAGCATCTGGTGGCTGAGCTGAACCATGCGGTGCATGGCAAGAAGTCCGAGAAGCTGGACGAGAATGACCGGCAGCTCTTATTCGAAGAGCTCGAAGTTGCCATCGCCGAGGTGCACGAGCGCAAGGACACCCAAGCCACCGGAGAAGATGCACCCAAACGCAAACCGGTGGCGCGGCGCAACCTGGGCAATCTGCCCGAGCATCTGGAACGCATCGAGCAGATTGTCGAACCCGACAGCTTGATTTGCCCTTGCGGGTGCGGGGAGATGCACAAAATTGGCGAGGACCGATCCGAGCGTCTGGACATCGTGCCCGCCAAAATGCGCGTAATCGTCACCGTGCGCCCCAAATATGCCTGCCGCCATTGCACCGATGGAGTGACCCAAGCCCCAGCGCCAGCGCGCCTGATCGAAAGGGCGCTGCCGACAGAGGGCAGCATCGCGCATGTGTTGGTGTCAAAATATGCAGATCACTGCCCGCTGCACAGGCAATCCCAAATTCTGGGTCGTGCAGGTATCGACATTCACCGCTCAACGCTGGCCGATTGGGTCGGCAAAGCGGCCTTCCATCTGGGGCCGGTGGTCGACCAGCTGGCCGAACACCTGAAGACATCCACGAAGCTATTTATGGATGAGACAACCGCGCCGATCCTCGATCCCGGCCGCAAGAAAACCAAAACCGGATACCTCTGGGCACTGGCGCGTGATAATCGGAATTGGGGCGGCGATGACCCGCCGGGGGTGGTGTTCTTCTACGCCCCAGATCGGCGGGGCGAGAATGCGGAGAAATTCCTCACCGGTTTCGATGGCATCCTGCAACTGGACGGCTATCAAGGGTACAATCGCCTGACCCGCGCCACGCGCAAGGGCGGCGAGCCCATCGTCGTTGCCCATTGTTGGGCACACGCGCGTCGAAAGCTCAAGGAAATCCATGATCGCGACAAATCCGAGATCGCAGCAGAGGGCCTGCACCAGATCGCCGAAATTTACGCCATCGAAAAAGATATCCGAGGCACATCCCCCGGCCAGCGCCTCTCGGCCCGCCAAGCCCGATCCGCGCCCCTCGTTGCAACCTTCGGCGAGTGGCTGCAAACACAGCGCACCCGCGTCTCTGCCAAATCCCGCCTTGGTGAAAACTGGCGTATATCCACCGCCATTGGGACGGATTACAAACCTTCCTCATCGACGGGCGCGTCGAGATAGACAGCAACCAAGTCGAAAATTTAATCCGCCCAATTGCGCTAAATCGGAAAAACGCACTGTTTGCAGGCCATGACGAAGGCGGCAAAGCCTGGGGCCGGATCGCCTCGTTGATCGAAACCGCCAAAATCAACGGCGTCGAGCCTTTCGCCTATCTGAAATCTACACTCGAAGCGATCGCCGCGGGTCATCCGAAAAAACGCATCGACGACCTGCTGCCCTGGAATTTCCCGTCAAGCAGATAATCCTGTGCTCGCCAGCCGCCGCTTACACTATATCCTCCAGACATGCCAACCTGCTTACATGCAACGCTTCTTTTCAACCAAGATGCCGGGCGCGCAATTTGTAACGAACGTCTTGGTCTTCAGCCTGATCGGGCTCCTACCGGTCTTGCTCGTTTATGTCATGCGTGCGCCTGGATTTGCTTCGGCCTTGATTGACGGAGGACCGGCGCTTTTACGGTTTTTCAGGCAGGTTCTGACGAATGGGCTTCCGGTCATCTTTATCGTCAACTACGTCGGCTTCTTTCTGTTTGCGGTGTTGAATACCAAGGACGCCAATGGCCGTGATCCAGCGTCGTTCATTCTCCTCGATCTTGGTATCCGAGTCGCTCTCTTTCTCGTTCTCCACGCCTTCATTTACGTGCTTTCCGCCGGTTGGTTCGGCTCTTTTGGAGGTAGTCGGGCGACGGCCCTTTCAGTGGTTGCGCCCACACTGGCGCGGTCCGCACTCTTTGAAAACATATCCGGAGTCTACCTGTACGCCACTTTGGTAAGTGCACTGCCGCTCTATGTTACGGCAGCCGGAAAGTCGGCAATCCTGAGACCATTCGTTGATCTCTTCCCAAGAAACATGGGCGCGGTTTCGGTTGCTCTCGTCGCTTTTTTGTCGGCCGCTGTGTGTCTGACGGCTATTGCCGTCGTCATCCTGCGTCTTCAGAGCTAGATTGCCGTCGCGCTCTCACGTGAGCGCGACGCGCGCCATGCTTGGGCAAAGGCCAGAACCCAGAGCCCTGCAAGAAGGAAACTCCAAAGCGCGTTCCAACTCGCCATAGACAGGCTGAGGAACTCCCAGGCGACTTCGTCGCACATGACCAAGGCCGATGGTGCAGATGATGCAGAGGGCAGAAGGTCCGCAGCTGACAAGTTTGACATATCAAGACCTAAGCCTGTGCAGGATGTCGGACCTTCCCACCAACCCCGTTCTACGCCGGTATGAAACATCCCGATGCCCGCTGTCACGAACGCGGCGGCAGCGCCTGCCATCAGTAGCGGTAAGATGGGCAAACCAACCATGAGGAGCGCGCCAATAGCGATGGCGATCGCGTGAGGGTATCGCTGCCAAATGCACATCGCACATGGTGCATAGCCCGCCGCCTGAAACAAGAAGGCGGCCAGCAACAGAACGGCCGATCCGCCGGCAGCGATCAAACCAAGTTGTTTCGAAGACAGCGCCATTCACTTTCCTTTCGCCTACACGCAGCTCGGCGGTCGAACTCGGTGTAACTCTCCCAGTACGCGCCGCAGCTGCCGATTTCTCGGCAACTGCGAATCCTTGATCAGTTTGGCATTATGCCCCCGATTGCATACATCCCATCTTCGCCCTTGACGAGCATCAGGGTCACCTCGTCACCATCGGTCACCTCTCCCATCATCTGCGCGTTTTCCAGAACCGTCATATCCATCGTCATTGCAGGCCAGCCGATCTCTGGAATCGGGTCATGGCTCACGTTTGCAGTGCCGTCGCCGATGGAATTAATCACGGCCTTCGCGTGAACCGCGCCCTCCATTTGTTCGGCGGACATCGGCATGTCCGAATGATCCATATTGTGGTTCATTTGTGCGATAGCCCCTGTCGCGGACAGGGTCAGAAGTACGAGACTTGCAGTCAGTATCTTCATGAGAAGCTCCATTCTTGAGGTTTGTGCGTTCGATTATTCGGCAGGCAGTGCTGCATCGACGGGCTGCTGAATTGGGGACGTGATTTCGCGGTTTACGCGTTTCAGCGCGAGCCGTTTCCAAATCACGAAGATGGAAGGAATGACAAAAAGCGTCAGCAGGGTCGCTGTCACCATACCGCCGATCATCGGTGCAGCGATGCGTTGCATGATCTCCGAGCCGGTGCCGGTGCCATACATGATCGGTATCAGCGCCGCGAAGATGGTGGCCACGGTCATGACTTTGGGTCTCACCCGAAGAACAGCTCCCTCAAAGACGGCCTCCTCGATATCGTCGGTGTTGTCACATTAACGGTCCTGAGGTTGCTGGTTCATTGATCTGGGCGTAGGC
>NZ_CVRM01000027.1 GCF_001258055.1 Phaeobacter italicus
TCTCCCCGTTGTCGAAGGTAGTTTCGATTGTAATCCGTACGTCCATGGCAGCCCCACACGCAAAGAACTCACCTTAGCACGGGCCGCAACGACGAAGATGACCCCCATGTTTTGTCCACTCCCAACCTGTCCTTCAATCGCTTCATCAAGAAGCCGAGAAATGCTCCTCTGTTCGTTGACAGCATCGCCTCCGGACCAGTGCTTGGTGAACTGGTATTTAGGGGCGGCTGGTTGGTAGACCTATCCACAGTCTTGCTCCCTCTGTTTAAATCCGTCCAACGTCTCTTGCAGTGCTAACGTCAAAAATCGGCTTGATAAGTGTACACTAACGCAGAAACTAAGTTTTACTGGACCCATCAAATACCTCAGCTGTCTTCACTGTCTTGGTTGATCCATTAAGTACTCGGCCATGGCTGCAAGATCTGCGGCACTGAGAAACTGGGTTCCATGTAAAACGACTTCTCCCATGGCGTTGCCAAAGGCATCTCCGGATGGAGTCAGACCGGTCTTCAATGCATAAGCCAAATTGTCCGCATCCCATCCTTGTTCTTTAAGCGAAGATGTATCGATCGCAGGCGCTTTACCTCCACCTGGGATCAAGTCTGAACCCGCGAACTTCTCAGTTTCTTCTTTACGCCCTCCAGCCAAGTTGCGAGGTGTGTGGCAAGCACTGCAGTGAGTCGCTCCTTCGACCAACCATTTGCCACGATTCCAACTATCGCCTTTGCCCTCCACAGGTTCCGTATCGGGGTCGTGCATAAATGCTGCGCGCCACAACTTTAGACCAGCACGCTGATTGAACGGGAACATCATACTTGGCGCGACAGAAGGTTCCGCCACCGGTGGCACAGTTTGGAATGCCGCCCAGAGATCCGCGATGTCCTGATCTGAGAAGTCCGCATAGAACGGATAGGTGAAAGCGGGATAATAGGGCTCTCCCTCCGGGGATATACCCTGCCTTACCGCGACTGCGAACTGGTCGATTGTCCAATCCCCGATCCCGTGAACAGGATCTGTCGTTAGATTTGGCGAATACAATGTGCCAAATGGCGTCTCCAGAGCTATACCACCTGCCAGAGGAGCGCCGCCCTCTGGGTTGGTATGGCAAGCGATGCAGCCGGATGCTCTCGCAAGATAGGCTCCATTCTGAACATTGCCGTCCAGAGTCGCCAGTGAAGGCGACGGAGTTCGGGAAATCGGCCAAGCAGCGAGCCCAAGAAAGCCGATCACCGCAAGGGCGGCAAACAAGCCAAGGCCAATAGATAAGCGCTTCATGTTAGTTGGACTCGGCGCGGAATTTTGTATGACACGCCGAACATGCTTGGCCGACTTTTGCAAAGACCGCGTCGGCTGGCATCTGCGCAAGCATCTCGATGTCTATCATGCTGCCCGCGCCCATCATGCTGCCGGTGCCCATCATGCCGCCGGTCCCCATCATATTAGTGCTAGCTCCGTCCGCAGAACCTGATGCCGCCAGGCCATTTTCGGCAGCTTGGCCGAGACCTTTGCCAAGGCTCTCCAGTTGCATGGCAAGAACTTCAAACTGCTCCCAGTCGGTCCACACATCGTCTTTCGCCTCGGAGGGCATGCCACCGCTCCCTTCGGGAAAAAGCTTTGTCATTGCTTCTCCGGCATGTTCCTCGATCGTGCGTGCATATTCTCGGATAGCTTCGGCATTGTATTCGACGTTACCGCGCATCATGGGTGTAATCGCCTTTGTCGCCTTGCTCATAGCCACCATGCCGTCCATGCGTTCCTTTACGATCCCTGTGGCACCGCCATGCGCCCATACGAGACTTGCGGCGGAAATCGCGGCTAGTGAGAGTAAAAGGGTGGTCTTTTTCATTTGTATATCTCCATGGGGATTGTTTGATGAGGGTGAGATGCAGCAACTTCGCGATGACGGAATCAAATCGACGTTCCGTTTACGCCACTGAGAAGTTTTTGTGCCTCGGTCACGGTCAGCATTGACCTCGCGGTAATACATGTGCCGTGACCTCCAGCGTTCCGTGCCTGAAGTTCAAGAAAACAGTTGGATGGTCGCCTGGGCTGAGATCTTGTTTGAGATCAGTCAATCGCGCGCCGATGTGGGAACTCGAGACATCAAGTATTTCTCCTTCATCCACGCCAAATCCATTCTGCGTGATCGTCGAACCCACGAGATCTTTGAAGTATAACTCACCACCCAAAGACACATCGGATGCGACACCATCTAGGAACACCATCTCGGCGGAAATGTTCTCGAACACCATCTCAATCTCAGCGTCGCCATCTTGAAGACCGCTGGCAACGCACAGTTTGCTCACGTAGATGCCGTGAAGACCTTCCAAGGACTGTTCGACGCCATCCGCGTGTGCAGGCAGAACAGCTACCGTCGACCAAATTAGTCCCATCACCAAAGCTTGCCGGGCAAAGCGCATCATGAAGCTCCTTCGATTTCAAAGAATTGTGGGCGACTATACCGTTGCTTCAAGTTCAGCCCGTGGGTTACTCTTCCGCATTGCAGCAAGAAACTCTCATACTCCCTTGCTCGCAGCCTGACATCGGACGAATTCTGATAGTACAGAATGAGTTCCCGAAAAGGACTGGAAAAATCTTTGAAGGCCGCAATTACTGCCACCAAGGCCCCAAGTGATAGTTGGCCTTCAATGACAAGCCAGCCTCCAATCGAGTAGAGCAGAAAAGGCGTCAATGACATTAGAAAATTGCTGATTGCCTTTTGCAAATACTTCGCGCGCTGCAATTCAAGTCTCGTGTTTCTAAGCTTGTGGGCCGCTGAGAGTGTTTTGCGAGTGATGTATCGGCTGGATACATCACCGGTTTGCTCCCCGAGAACGTCTCCGAATGCGCGAACAGCGCGAATGCGGAGTCTCATCCGTTTGTTTACCCATCTTTGCAAAATGGGTATGATAAACAGTTGAACAGGTACTAATGTCATCGCTGCGGCTCCCAATATCGGGTCTTGGATGAACATGAACAGCAGGACAGTGACTAAGGTGCCGCCTTGAAATACAGGCGTCGCCAGAACATCTCCCGCAAACCCGCCGATAGGTTCAATTTCACTCGTCGATAGTGGGATGACTTCGGTTCTGCGCTGTCCTTCCGGTGCGCGTCGCCACGCCCGGTAAAGCACCAGGCGCAGCCGCAAAAGCGTTCGCTCTCCGATCTCCCCCTTCCTGACGTTAATACAGTACTTGATCGCGCCGCTCACGATCAGGGAAATAAGATACAAGACAGACAAGAGTCCAAGAAACTCTAGTTGTGTGTATTGAGAGTCAAAAACATCAATGGGGAAATGGTTTGATTCGATCGCACCGTTGACAATACGTTTTGGCAACTCAAGTGTCGCATACAGTACTGGTTGTGCTAACAAACCAAGAAATATAACGGTAACCTGTTCATGCCAGCGCAGCCCTATCAAGCGGCGAACAAGAGCAAACTCCCTACGATCTTCAATAGAAAATAGCCTGTTTTGAGCTATACTTCTGATAATCTGAGCAAGGAATATCAGGAAACCTAATAGCGTAGCGAGAGGCGCAATTACTAGAATAAGCTGCAGCGCCACATGCAGCCACTGGGGAGGGTTTTCAATGATGTGGAATCCTAACAGGTCCGCAATATGATGTGTCCAGCCGAAAAGACCAGAAATTGTAAACGCGTCGATTTCCAGAGCCGTACTCATTGGGTGTCCTTAATTCGGCCGGCAGAGAAGCGGCCCTGGAACCTAAACATCACGTCTATTGCTTCATAAGCTCTGTTACGATGTATTTTCCGTTGACTTGCTCAACGACAAAATGAATTTGAGTACCTTTACGAAGACCTTTCATCATCGAAGGCTTCGCAACTGCATAACCCATTTCCATCGCTGGCATGTTGATGTTTTCGAGTGGGCCGTGGTTGATGGTCACAACATTCGATTTGCGATCCAAGTTCGTAACGGTGCCCATCGACATGTCGTGGTCGCCGCCCGCCAATGACGCTGTTGCGGCAATTGCCAAAGCGGCTGCGAGTGAGAGAATTTTCATGTTTTGTTTACTCCTTTGTGATGTGGAAGATCGGTTGCTAGAGTCCAGGCTTTCTTGATTTCAAAACAGGCAAGCTTTGGAGTTTGGCTGAAAATCACCGAAGGATTTCACTCTGACTATCGGGTTGAGCCCGACGGCTTTGTTGAAGTTGGCAGTGTGAACGGCCCTGGCGTTTTTACCTTCGATATCCTGTGCTTTGCTTGGCTTTGAGCCGTGATCACGTCATGTCGATAAAGCTAAAAATCCCAAACAAATCAATACTACTAGGCCAGTTTGAAATGTATCAATTTGTAAGGTTTACACCGACGAACACGACCGATAGCTATCGTTCAGAAGATTGAAT
>NZ_CVRM01000028.1 GCF_001258055.1 Phaeobacter italicus
ACGACCGATAGCTATCGTTCAGAAGATTGAAGAAAGAGACCTATGCGGCTGGAATGGATGACCAAGATAATTTGCGTCTTGTCGCTCGCTCTTTTAGTATTGTCGCTCACTCCAACTCTGTCTGTTGCTGTTGAGAACTCGCCTCTAACGTTCCAGGAAATTTGCGCGGAAGATAACTCAGGGCATGCTGCGCTGGTTACTGATCAGCAAGAGCGTCATGACACTGCGTGCTTTGGCTCGATGGCGCACTGTTCGATTATTTCCACAACGCCACCGACGCCTTATGCGCTAGGTCTTGTGACAGCTTTTAATGCTCAGAAGCTTGTGGCGCAGAGCGCCGAGAGTCGCACACTGGAAGTGAAGTCGCCCCCTCCGCGTTCCTGAAATCCCTTGCGATCTGCAGGTTGCTTCGTGCGTGTAGTTAACTGCGAACAGCGCTTAGTCCCTGCATCTGCATGCTTTGAGGGCGGTTGCCGGTAGGCTTTTTCGCAACGCCGAAGAAACCGGTCGCCCGATCTCAGATCTTGCAATTTAACAGACTCTAACAATCTCACTTATAAGGAGAAGAAAATGCCGCTCTTTAGCGCAAAATTCCTTGCACGCTCAGACACTGCTTTGAGTACATCGGAACATATCTCTACAGGCCTTTCGCGGCGCGAGTTCGGTCTGGCGGCAGCTGCAGCTCTCGCAATGCCAACCGCTTTGCAAGCTCATCAAACGCCGAAAATTACTTCTAAGGGTACGTATGACATCACCGTTGACCGGGTGCGGATTGATACAGGCGATTTCCGCACGAAGGGTGTTGGCTACAACAATAGCCCGTTCCCGACCGTCCTCCGCTTCAAGGAGGGTGAAGAAGTCACGATCAACGTCAAAAACAATCTAAACGAAACTACCTCGATTCACTGGCATGGGTTGATCCTACCGTTTACTCAAGACGGCGTACCTGGGATCAGCTTCAACGGGATCCCCCCGGGAGAGACCTTCACCTATCGGTTTCCGATCACCCAGGCTGGCACCTATTGGTTCCACAGCCATTCCGGGTTCCAAGAACCGGACGGTGCGTACGGGGCCATTGTGATCGAGCCTCGCGGAGGTGAACGGGTGCGGGCAGATCGTGATTATGTCGTCCAGCTGGCCGACAAGCATCCGCACCCCGGCAACAGGATCATGCGCAATCTCAAGCGAATGCCTGACTACTACAATCGGTCGCAGCGCACGCTCCAAACACTCATAAAAGACTCGCGCGCTGACAGTCTGCAAGCAGCCCTGCAGGAACGCGGGATGTGGGGCAGAATGCGCATGATGCCGACCGATATCGAGGACGTTCAGGGGTTCACGGCGTTAATCAATGGCCAGAGCACGTCGCAGAACTGGACCGGCTTGTTCCGTGCGGGTGAGAAAGTTCGACTGCGTTTCATCAACGCGTCCGCGATGACCTATTTCGACATGCGGATTCCGGGGCTCAAAATGACCGTGGTCCAAGCGGACGGGAATGATGTTAAGCCGGTCGAGGTAGACGAACTCCGTATTGCTGTAGCCGAAACATACGATGTCATCGTGCAGCCGCGTGAGAACAAAGCTTACAGCATTATCGCGGAATCGGTGGGACGTACCGGCATGGTGCGGGGCACTCTTGCACCAAGAGAAGGTATGGCAGGCGCTGTGCCGACGATGCGGCCGAAACCGCTTCTCACCATGGCCGACATGGGCGGTATGATGGGTGGAATGGGCATGGAGGGTCATGTGATGCAGAACATGACCGGTATGAACCACGCCAACATGACCGACATGAAGAAAACTGATATGGACGGCATGGATCACTCCAACATGGAAGGTATGGATCACTCCAACATGGCCGGTATGAACGACTCCAACATGGCCGGCATGGACCATTCCAACATGGCTGGAATGGATCACTCCAACATGGGCGGCATGTCGGGACCCAGCAGCGTCGACCCCACCTATGTCAATGGTAGTGGTTTGATACCCAAGGCCTACAATGGTGGGAAATTCCTGTCCTATGCCGATCTGACGGCCGCGCGGCCCAGATACAAGTACAGAAAACCATCGCGCACCATCGAATTGCGCCTTACCGGGAACATGGAGCGTTACATCTGGTCGATCAACGATGTGAAGTATAGTGACGCGGAGCCGATTGTCCTGAATTACGGAGAACGCGTGCGCATGCGATTCATCAACGAAACGATGATGGCGCACCCGATGCACTTGCACGGCATGTGGTCGCTCGTGGACATGGGCAAAGGGTCTCGGAACCCCATCAAACATACCGTCAATGTGAACCCCGCCATGACCGTGGACATGGATGTCGAGGTTGATGAACCCGGGCAGTGGGCGTTCCACTGTCACCTTTCATACCACGCCGATGCAGGCATGTTCCGCAAAGTCGTGGTGCGCGGCAGACCGGCATAAGTGCCTCGAATACGAAGGAAAAGATCAATGCAAAACATAAAGATAGCTAGCGCTGCAGGCATGATGCTTGCAGCCGCTTCGACGGCTCAAGCCGAACCGCTCATCTACGGGTTTCAGGCGGAGCAGTTCGAATATCGAGACGGTGACAACGGCGAAAACGTCTTTGTCTGGGATTTCGATTTCGTCGTTGGAACAGACGAGTTGAAGTTAGTTTGGCGGAGCGAAGCTGAAATCGTGGAAGGGTCTGGCGACTTCGAAGGCTTGGAAAACCAGCTGCGGCTACAGTTCCCGATTTCGACTTTCTTTGACGGCGTTGTCGGTGTCCAGGCAAGTACACCCGACGGATTACCGGATCGGTATAATGCGGTGCTAGGCCTTAAAGGTCTTGCTCCTGGTTTCCTAGAGGTTGATGCTGACTTCTTTTTGTCCGATCATTCGTTCTTTCGATTTGAGGCGGAGTATGAGGGTCTAATTACCAATCGACTCATCTTGACGCCTAGCATCGAAGTAACGGTTCCCCTTGAGGATGATCTTGCTTATGATCAAGCTTCGGGTGGTGCAACAATCGAAGCTGGGCTGCGGCTGAGCTATGATTTGATTGATCGTTCCTTCTCACCTTACATAGGGGTTAACTACGAAAAGTCCTTTGGTGGGACGGCTGATCTTATTCGTGCAAGCGGAGAAGAAAACGGCGTTACCTCTATTGTTTTTGGGACGCGTCTGATGTTTTAACGCGAAACCGCCCCTTCTGAACGGAAGGGGCGGTTCAATCCGACTGTATCAACCGTCGGTCGCAAGTTGATCTA
>NZ_CVRM01000029.1 GCF_001258055.1 Phaeobacter italicus
TGTTGATTGTCACTGAGAACTGACCCGGTATTTTCACCGAGATTTGACCCACCCTCAGTTATGCGTCGTGGTTTATGACGCGGTCAATGTTTTGGCCTCCTTTCGTGTTTTTTTTGCAGCCTCAGCGCTGGCCTTGAAGCGGTAGCTGTCGTTTCCGGTTTCGAGGATGTGGCAGCGGTGAGTCAGCCTATCGAGGAGCGCGGTTGTCATCTTTGCATCCCCGAAGACCTGCGCCCATTCTGAGAAGCTGAGGTTTGTGGTGATGATGACGCTGGTGCGCTCGTAGAGCTTGCTGAGCAGATGGAAGAGCAGCGCCCCGCCAGATGAACTGAACGGCAGGTAGCCGAGTTCGTCCAAGATGACCAAGTCGACCTTCGTCAGCATCTCAGCCAGTTTCCCTGCCTTACCAAGCGCCTTCTCCTGCTCCAGCGCGTTGACCAATTCCACGGTCGAGAAGAAGCGCACCTTACGCCGGTGATGTTCGATGGCTTGGACGCCGATTGCTGTGGCTGTGTGGCTCTTGCCCGTTCCGGGACCGCCGATCAAAACGACATTCTCGGCCGCTTCGATAAACTCGCATCGGTGTAGCTGCCGCACTGTCGCTTCGTTGATCTCACTCGATGCAAAGTCGAAGCCCGTCAGATCCTTGTATGCGGGGAAGCGGGCGACCTTCGTGTGGTAGGCGATGGACCGTACCTCGCGTTCGGCGATCTCGGCCTTGAGCAGCTGTGACAGCATTGGTGTGGCAGCTTCGAACGCTGGCGCGCCCTGGGCGACCAAGTCTTCAATCGCATTTGCCATGCCATAGAGCTTAAGACTGCGCAGCATGATGACGATAGAGGCTCCTGCTGGGTCATGACGCATGGCGCTTCTCCTCAGTCTGTCGCAACCCGTCATAGCGACCGACGTTGGCCACTGGCGTTGTCTGCAATGCCAGTGCGTCCGGCGGATCGACCTCGGGGTGATCTGTCGGTCTGCGGTCGATCAATCGATGCAACAGGTTCAGGATGTGCGTCTTGGTGGGGACGCCTGCTTCAAGTGCCAGCTCCACTGCACACAAAACGTCCTCTTCGTTGTGCTGAAGGACCAAAGACAGAATGTCGACCATCTCTCGGTCACCGCCTTCTTTACGCAGCATGTGATCCTGCAATTGACGGAAGGCATCCGGCATCTCCGTGAACGGCGCACCATTCCGAAGTGCGCCCGGTTTGCGTTGGATAACAGCGAGATAGTGGCGCCAGTCATAGATGACCTTGCCGGGCTTGCGATGAGACCGCTCGATGATCCGCGCATGCTTGCAAACCGTTTGCCCTTCAGCGACCACGATCAGCCGTTCGGGATAGACATGCAAACTGACACGGCGGTTCGCAAAGCTGGCGGGAACGCTGTAGCGATTGCGTTCGAAAGTGATCAGGCATGTGGGTGACACACGCTTACTGTGTTCGATAAAGCCATCGAATGCCGGCGGCAGTGCCATCAGCGTAGGCTTCTCGGCCTCCCACACGTCAGCGATGGACCCCGGCAAAGCCTTGTGCGGCGTCTCTGTCCAAAGGGCGATACAGCGATCTTCAAGCCATTGGTTCAGCTCTGCCAGATCGGCGCAGACCGGCATGACCTGCCACATGCGGTTGCGCGCATCCTGCACGTTCTTCTCAACCTGGCCTTTCTCCCAACCGGCCGCCGGATTGCAGAACTCGGGCTCAAACACGTAGTGGCTGGCCATAGCCTTGAAGCGTGCATTGACGTCCCGCTGCTTGCCTTTGCCCACACGATCAACGGCGGTCTTCATATTGTCATAGATCCCGCGACCAGGCACACCGCCGAACACGCGGAATGCATGCCAGTGGGCGTCAAACAGCATCTCGTGCGTTTGCAGCGGGTAGGCCCGCACCAAGAAAGCGCGGCTGTGCGATAGCTTGATATGAGCGACCTGAAGTTTGACGCGCTCACCGCCGATGTTGGCCCAGTCCTCGCTCCAATCGAATTGGAAGGCTTCGCCGGGCGCGAACACCAAAGGCACGTAGGTGCCGCGCCCCGTCGTCTGTTCCGCTCGATGCCGATCTTCACGCCATGCCCGGGCGAAAGCTGCCACGCGTTCATAGGAACCATTATATCCCAGCTTCACAAGATCAGCATGCATTTGCTTCACTGTCCGCCGCTCTTTGCGTGACTTCCGCGTCTGGATTAAAAGCCAGGCTGACAGCCGATCCGCGTAGGGGTCCAGCTTGCTTGGACGCTTGGGCGTCTTGAACTGCGGTTCCACCGCACCTTCACGCAGATACTTCTTGATCGTGTTCCGAGACAAACCCGTCCGCCGGGCAATCTCCCTGATTGGCATTTTGTCACGCAATGCCCAGCGTCGAATGACACTCAAAAATCCCATGTCGATCACTCCTAATCCCCCCAACCAAAACCGTCGGGGAAGTGTGTTCACATGGGTCAATTCTCAGTGACAATTTATAGGGCTACCGGGTCAGTTCTCAGTGACAATCAACA
>NZ_CVRM01000030.1 GCF_001258055.1 Phaeobacter italicus
GTCCCATCACCAAAGCTTGCCGGGCAAAGCGCATCATGAAGCTCCTTCGATTTCAGAGAATTGTGGACGACTACTCCACTGCTTCACGCTCAGCCCATGGGTTACTCTTCCACATTTCATTAAGAAATTTTCATACTCTCTTGATCGAAGTCTGACATCGGAAGAATTCTGGTAATAGAGAATGAGTTCCCTGAAAGGACTGGAAAAATCTTTGAAGGCTGCAATTATTGCCACCAAGGCCCCTAGTGATAATCGGCCTTCAATGACAAGCCAACCTCCAATTGAGTAGAGTAGAAAGGGCGTCAATGACATTAGAAAATTGCTGATTGCTTTCTGCAAATACTTTGCGCGCTGCAAGTCGAGTCTTGTGTTTCTTAGCCGGTGAGCTGCTGAAAGTGTTCTGCGAGTTATGTATCGGCCGGACACATCGCCGGTTTGCTCACCAAGAATGTCTCCAAATGCGCGAACAGCACGAATCCGGAGTCTCATCCGTTTGTTAACCCACCTTTGCAAAATGGGTATGATGAACAGCTGAACAGGGACGAGTGCCATCGCCGCTGCACCCAATATCGGATCTTGAATGAACATAAACAACAAGATCGTGATCAATGTACCGCCTTGGAAAACAGGTGTTGCCAGAACCTCTCCCGCAAACCCTCCGATGGGCTCTATTTCGCTCGTCGATAGTGGGATGACTTCGGTTCTGCGCTGTCCTTCCGGTGCACGGCGCCATGCCCGGTAAAGCACCAGACGAAGCCTCAAAAGTGTTCGCTCTCCGATCTGCCCCTTTTTGACATTTATGCAATATTTAATTGCTCCACTCGCAATCAGTGTAATAAGATATAGGCCTGACAAGATCCCGAGGTACTCTAGTTGCGTATACTGACCGCTAAGAATCTCGATGGGAAAATGACTTGATTCGATAGCACCATTGACAATGCGTTTCGGCAATTCGAGGGTCGCATATAGAATTGGCTGTGCCAACACACCAAGGAAGATCACGGTAACCTGTTCGTGCCAGCGCAATCCTATCAAATTGCGAACAAGCACAAGCTCAGCGCGATCTTCATTGGAAAACAGACTGTTCCGAGCCGCTTTTTTGATAATCTGAGCTAAAAATACCAGGAAACCAAATAGAGCAACCAGTGGAGCAACGACTAGAATAAAGTGCAGCGCCATATGTAGCCAGTGAGGCGGGTTTTCACTGATGTGAAATCCCAATGTGTCTGCAATATGATGCGTCCAGCCGGAAAGACCGGAAAGTGTAAACGCGTCGATTTCCAGGGGCGCACTCATTGTATGTCCTCAAAAAGGCCAGCAGAGTAACGGCCCTGGAGTCTCAACATGACGTTTTCTACTTCATAATCTCTGTTACAATGTACTGGCCATTGACTTGCTCGACGACAAAATGGATCTGGGAGCCTTTGCGAAGGCCTTTCAGCATCGAAGGCTTGGCAACCGCGTAACCCATTTCCATCGCGGGCATGTTGATGTTTTTGAGCGGGCCGTGGTTGATCGTCACCACATTCGACTTGCGGTCCAAGTTCGTGACGGTGCCCATCGACATATCATGGTCGCCGCCAGCAAATGATGTTGTTGCAGTAACTGCCAAAGCGGCCGCGAGTGAGAGAATTTTCATGTTTTGTATGCTCCTTTGAGAGGCACAAGATCGATTGTTAGTGTCGAGGCTTTCTTAATTTCAAAACAGGCAATTTTTGGGTTTTGTTGTAAACCGCCGAGGGAACTCACTCTCGCTGCCAAGTCTGACCGAACGGCCGTTTTGACGATGACAGTAAGGGCGACCTCGTCATTTCTACCTTCAAAGTCCCATGACATACTCAGTTGTGAACGGTGACTGCCTATTCTTGATAAAGCTAAAAACCCCAACCAAATCAATACCACTGGGCCGGTTTGAAATGTATCAATTTGTAAGGTTTACATCGACGAGTACGACCGATAGCTATCGTTCAGAAGATTGAAGAAAGAGACCTATGCGGCTGGAAT
>NZ_CVRM01000031.1 GCF_001258055.1 Phaeobacter italicus
CTCGTCAGGCTCATAACCTGAAGGTCGTAGGTTCAAATCCTACTCCCGCAACCAATATACAACAAAATACCAATGCTCCTAACCTCGCTCCGGCGGGGTTATTTCTGTTTGTGAAGGCCAACAAGGCGGAATCAATCCCCAGGACACACTCCGCAGGACCAAGGGAACAAAAAGCCGCCTTTGTGCGTTTTCTCCCGGTGTAGCTGCGGGGGAATGAGATGGCGATTGCGCCCCAGACTGACGAACTGATCGAAGAAGAGGCAGAACGAGAGATTGTCGAAGAAGGTGTCGGGATCTCTCCCCGTCTGATATTCGAGACCATCCGCCGGGAAGGGGAAGAAGAGCTGGAGCGGCCGGTCAGGGCGCTTTGGTGGTCTGGAATCGCCGCCGGTATTCTGATCAGCTTCTCGGTTTTGGGAAAATCGCTCTTTCGGGCCTATCTGCCGGAGGCCGACTGGACGCCGCTTGTGGAAAACCTTGGCTACTCGCTTGGGTTTTTGATGGTCATCCTTGGCCGGATGCAACTGTTTACCGAAAACACAATCACGACCGTGGTTCCAGTCGTCCTGAGACAGGATATGAACAGTTTTGTCCGGACGGCGCGATTGTGGGGCATTGTGCTGGGCGCAAATGTTGTCGGGGCCTTTGTCATCGCTGCCTTCTTCGGCCTCACCCCTGTGCTGAAGCCGGAGTTGCTGGAGGCGATGATCAAGATCAGCGAACATGCCACGGGAATGGAGCCGATGATCGGGCTGATCAGCGGCATCCCCTCTGGTATCTTGATCGCAGCCATTGTTTGGATGATGCCCTCTGCGCCCAATAACAAGATTGTCCTGGTCGTGATCTTCACCTGGCTGATCGCAGCGGGGGACTTTACCCATATTGTTGCGGGGTCTGTGGAAATGGCTTTGCTGCTTCTTCTTGGAGAGTTGGGGATTGGTCAGGCGGTCTTTGGGTTCTTCCTTCCGGTTCTCATCGGCAATGTCATCGGTGGGACGGTGGTCTTTACCCTGTTGACCTATGCCCAGATCCGCCCGGAGATCAGGGGCTGACCAACCCGTTTCAGCCAAAGCGGAACCTTGCAGCCAGGTTCCGCGTTTTCCTTTCGAGTGGTTAGAAAAGGAAAGAACGATGAACTGGGCTATCTTTTTTGCAATGATCGCGATGGGCGCTGGTGTCTTGGCGTTTGGTGGGGCTGCAGGGGCTGTGGCCGGTGTGGCAAATATCGTCTTTCTGGGTTCGATGTTTTTTCTTGGGCTTGCACTTATTGATCGCACGCTGTGTGACTGACGGGTGGCGAGACTGATCCAGCATCTGGTTTGGCTGGCGGCTGATGGCGCAGGCCCCTGCTGGGCGGCGCTGGATACTCATAGATTTTGATGGAGGCTTGAGGTGGACGGAAATACGGACAATATCACCAAAGCCGCCCCACAGCAGGTTGATGAGGCCTCACGTCCGCACCGCCCCGTGGCTGAGAAGGATCCAGCCTGGTTGCGACGTCTTCCCCGTTGGGCCCGGCTGATGTGGCATGCCTGGCAGCGGATGGACCGTGCGAAGGGCGGCCTATTGGCGGCCGGGGTTGCGTTCTACGGGCTATTGTCGGTTTTTCCCGGTATGACAGCAGCGGTCGCGCTTTTTGGCATGTTTGCCGACCCTACGGTCATTACGGAACAGTCTGCGTGGCTGACGCGGCTGTTGCCCCCCTCTGCGGCTGATCTGTTGAATGGCCAGCTGGTAGACGTCGCGATGGAGCGGCCGGATCGGCTGGGATGGGCCGCGATCTTGTCCATCTCTATTGCTTTCTGGTCCGCGTCCCGTGCTGCCAACAGCCTGATGCAGGGGTTGAATGTCATCTATAATCGGGCAGAGCGGCGCGGCATGGTCATGCTTTATATTCGGCAGTTGATCATCACCTTTGCCGCCATTGTGGGCGCGCTGTTTTTGGTGCTTGTGGTCGCGGCTATCCCGGCGGCGCTTGCGCTTTTCGGGGATTCGCCGCTTTTGAGTGACATCGCCCAGGTTGTTCGCTGGCCTTTAATGTTTGTCAGCGGGATGGTGGGGATCTCTCTTTTGTATAGGTTTGGACCTGACAGACGGGGCGAAGAGTGGCACCGCATCACACCCGGCGCCTTTGTCAGCTGTAGTCTGTGGGTCGCGGGTAGCATCGGGTTTAGCTATTACGTGCGGGTTTTTGGCAGCTATAGCGAGACATTTGGCACCTTGTCGGGGGTTGTCCTGCTGCTGACCTGGATGTGGCTCTCTGCTTTTGTGGTGTTGTATGGCGCCGGGATTGACGCTGAGCGGCCAGAGCACAGGGCCTGATCCGTCGTCAGCTGGGATCGTCCTGCACCTCTGACAGGCGCGCGCCCAAAGCGGCGCCCGCTCCTGCCATTGCCGCCAGAACGGCCAATACCAGCGCCGGACCAAAGGCATCTGCGAGCCAGCCGAATGCGCCGCCGCAGAGCAAGAGAACACCGATCATCGAGTTCGAGAGCGCCGTGTAGAGAGAAGTGTGCCCGTGGGTGTCCATATCCGTGAGATGTGTTTTCCGCCCTGCACGCGCCCCTTGATAGGCCAGCTGGGCCAAGAACAAGAGAGAGGCCAAAACCCAGCTTGAGATAGGATTGTCGCCAAGCCCACCAAGTGCCGCCGCAAGGCCCAGAACCGCCGCACAGAGAGCGCCCGATGTCATGAGCGTCTTCCGGCTAGAGCGATCGGAAAACCGACCCCAGATATAGGAAGATGTGATCGCCGCGATCGAAGATGCGAGCATCAACATGCCGAGGTTCGCAACGCCAGTTTCGCTGGACTGCCCGCCCAACATTACAAGAAACGGTGGTGCCAACGCGGTAGAGATCATCAGGGCCCGTGTCCCGATATAGGTACGGAATTCGTCATCCTGTTGTAGTGGTTTCACCAGCTCTTCCAGTTGAAAATCACTGTCGGGGTCTGGATCTGCCTCTGGTTCGTCCAGCCGCAGAAAAATGAAAGCCGCGCCAATCCACAGAAGACCGGCACAGGCAATGACAACCGAGATCGAGCCGGTGGTTCGTGGCAGGATGTCTGCCCCAAGCCACAGAGCAAACACCAGCACTCCTCCTGCGCCGATTGTGCCCGCGGTTCCCGAAACCGATCCCCTGCGCCCCTTTGGCACCGTGCGGGCCAGAATATCCTTGTAGCTGCTGGAGCACGCTGCACGCGCGACGGCCAGCACGGCAAGAAGGCCGAGGATGACCCAACCCGCTGCCGTGCCGGGCAGGGCAATCGCCGCTGCGGCGATCCCAAGGGCGGCCATCCCCTGTATCGCGGATCCGCCCGCCCAAAAGGGTTTTCGGATCCGCCGCCTCTCGATGTGGCGGGCCAGAGCCAGTTGCGGCAGGAGAGAGCCCGCCTCTCGGACTGGCACAAGGATGCCGATCAAAAAGCCGGGTGCGCCGATGGCATTCAAGAGCCAGGCCAAAACTAGCTTGGGGTCAATCAGTCCATCAGCCAGCTTTGTCGCCGCGAGCGCCGCCACATGTGTCTGTTCCTGTGCTTTGTCGGATTGCGATCCAACTCGGCCACCCTTTGTCTCGCTGCTTCTCTCTGGCATTCGGTTCTGTGTCCTGATCAATCGTAACAAATAATATTGCTTGCAGCTGCAGATGGCGCGATGGCGTTTCTTGTCCACCCGCATTCAGGCCAATTCCGGTGCCCAAACCAAAAACTGCTTTCACAACCAAATACCTATAGCGATTCCCCGAGAGGGTTTTTCCCCCTTGTTTTCAGGCGTTCTGGGCTCGTTTGGTTAACGTGGGCGCAGGAAACGGATTGTTTCGGGATTCCGAAGTTTTCAAAATCTGAAATCTAATGCGGCCCATGAAGCCTATCTCCCGTGGGCGCTTCTGGGGCGTCGCGATCGATTGTGGCGCGACTGACACGGCAATGCCTAAATCCGGGCAACCGAAAAGGGGAGGGCGCCGAAGTCGTCGGGATAGTTTTATTAAAAATCAGTTAGTTATAAGAAATTTTACGGATTTAACGAGAAAAAGTGGGTAATCTGCGTTTTTTTTGCGATGATGGGGCATCAAAACCCGGGGGGGTTAACGATTTGTTAGTGGTGTCTTATTCTGCACATGGTTTCGGCCATGTTCAGCAGCATTGCGTCTCATTCCAGCCCTAGCCTTGAAACAAGGTGAGGAAGTGGGAATTTGGAGTGGGCGATGAAACGCATTTTTGCTGCTTTGGCGGCATGTCTGCTATTTGGCATGCCTGAAGATGTGGCTGCACAGGAGGTGCAGCCAAGTGTTAAAACCGTGGTGGGTTGGGAGGCCGTTGGCCGTCTCAATATTTCCGGTCGCAACATGTGCACCGGTGCGCTTGTCGCGCCGGATCTTGTTGTGACTGCTGCGCATTGCCTGTTTGATCCGGTCACGGGCCAGCAGGTCAATCCAAACGGTATCCGCTTTGAGGCGGGGCTGAACGGTCGCCGGGCCAAGGCGGCGCGGTCTGTCGTCAAGGCTGTTTTGCACCCGGGCTATCAATACAAACGCAACGCAGACGCCCAACTGGGGCATGACATTGCAATTCTACGCCTTGATAGCCCGATTTCCCGGTTGATGATCCAACCATTCAAACTGGCAGGCCAACCCGCGCGTGGTGCTGCCGTGGATGTCCTGTCGTATTCGATGGCACAACAGGACCGCCCAAATCTGGAAAAAGGCTGTGAAGTGCTCGCACGGCAAAACCAAACGGTCGTGATGACATGCCGGGTTGATTTCGGAGCATCCGGCGCTCCTGTGTTCTCTGTCACGCCAGGGCGCAAACCGCAGTTGGTTTCTGTGATCTCTGCCAAGGCAGCTATGGGAAAGCGCCGTGTCTCGATTGGGACGACGTTTGATCAAACAGTTCACGCGATGATGCGCTCAGCCAGCTGACCCCATTTCAATGCCCACTCTTTTGCAGCTGCGTATCGTCTGATGCGCAGCTGTTTTGATTCAGGGTTCCCGCAGCGCCTCGCGCGATTTGTAGAGCGGTTTCAGCAAGTACTGCAGGATGGTCTTTGTTCCGGTCTGCAGCTCGGCGGTGGCGCGCATTCCGGGGCGGATCTCGATTTCCTGCTGGCGTTCAGTGAACTGAGAACGGTCCACTTTTACCGTCACTCGGTAATAGGGTTCGGCACGTGGATTGCGTTCATCTTCAAAAGTGTCAGCAGAGACAAAATCCACCTTGCCCCGTAGAGAGCCGTAAATGGTGTAGTCATAGGCCGAAAGCTTGATCGTTGCGTCCTGGCCTGGCTGAACACTTGCGATGTTTTCTGGCTTCACCCGCGCTTCGACGAACATCTCCTCGCCCAGTGGGATGATTTCGAGGATCTCCTCGCCGGGACGGATGACGCCTCCGATGGTGGTGACCGACAGGCTGTTGACGATACCAGCCATGGGGGAGGTGATGACAGTCCGCTCCAGTTGGTCACGCGCCAGTCGCAGTTCCTGCCGGTACGATGTCAGCTCGCGCAGGGTTTTGGAGTAGTCTTCCGCCAACTCCAATTCAGATTGCGTGCCGATTTCATTGTATTTCGCCTGTGCGTCGCTGACGGCCTTCTGGGCCCGGTTCACTTCGATCAGCGCAACGATCTCTTTCTTGTAGAGCCGCTGCATGTTCGCGTGTTCGTCTTTCAGTTGGTCCAGGATTTCACGCGCGCTTTCCCGGCGGCTGGTGAAATCCGTCTGACGCGCGTTCAAAAGGGCGCGCTCTGAGGTGTAGATGCCAGGCGAGCGATCGGCGAGCTCTTGAGGAACATCAAAATCAAACGCGCCTTCCAGTTCAGCTTCCAGCCGGTACTGCTTGATCTCCAGTGCGTCGATGCGGTCCTGGAGGTCGTCGGCGGCGGCTCTGAACTTGGTGTCCTGCAGCCGTGCGAGGATCTGACCGGCTTTGACCTCATCGCCCTGATGGACGTGCAGCTCTGCAAGAATGCCGCCTTCAAGGTTCTGCACAATCTGGGAACGCGAGGAGGAGACCACTTCGCCATCGGCGCGCACGATTTCATCGACCCAGGCAAAGCTTGCCCAAAGCAGGAAAACAACCAACGCTCCTGCCACCAGATAGATGATGCGGCTGGCCCCGCGGGAGCTTTCGTTGAGATCGAATTCTGTCGACGTCATTTGCCTTCCCCGGCGGCCAGATGCGCCAGAACCTGATCACGCGGGCCATCCACAACCATTCGGCCAGACTGCAAGATCAGCGTGCGATTGGTGAGGGAGAGAATGGGCATGCGGTGGGTCGCGATCACGGTCGTGCGCCCTTCTAGCCAAGTCTCCAGCCTGCTTACCAATGTCCGTTCCAGCGTCTGGTCCAGTGCCGCTGTCGGCTCATCCAGCAAGACGATCGACGGGTTTTGCAGCCACAGGCGCGCCCAGCCAATGGACTGACGCTGACCGATGGACAGGCCGCCACCGCCGTCGAGGATTTCAAGATCAAGCCCCTTGTGGTGATTGCGTACATGTGCACCAAGGCCAGCGAAATCCAGGGCGGTCATCAGCCGTTCGTCATCGCGTTCCAGCTGGTTCAGGTTGAGGTTCTCGCGCAGGGTGCCTGCAAACAGGCGCACGTCCTGGCTGAGATAGCCAATGTGGCGACGCAGGTCGCGAGGGTCGATCTGGCTCATGTCGGTGCCATCGATCATGACCCGGCCCCGGTCCGGGGCGTAAAGGCCTGACATCAGCTTGAGCAATGTGGATTTTCCGGAACCATTGACGCCAAGAACGGCGACGCGCTGACCCGGTGTCACCGCAACTCCCGGCACATCCAGAGTGGGTGCGCCATCTTCGTCATAACGGAACATGACCTCGCGCAGTTCAAACCGGCCTTGCAGGCTGTCCCGGCGCAGATAGGTGCGCTCGTCTTCTTTTTCCTGAGCCGAATTCGCGATCGCGTCGAGCCCTTCCAGTGCGGCCTTGACGTTGCTCCAGCGGGCCAATGTCGCGGCGAACTGTGTCAGGGGCGCAAGCGTGCGGCTGGTCAGAATGCCGGTGGCAATGATTGTCCCGACTGTGAACTCTCCGGCGAACACCATCAATGTGCCAACAACAACAGAGCCGATATAGGTGGCCTGCTGGACGCCCTGCGACCAATGGGTTAGGGCGCTCGCCAGTCGACGCTGCTCGGTTGCGGCATGGGTCGACAGGGTGTTCAGCTCATCCCACAGACGCAGCACTCGGTCTTCGCCACGTTGGCTCTTCAACGTGTCCAGCTCGTTGACCACCTCATGCAAAAGCCGACCTGCCTTGGCATTTGCGCCTTGGGTCTGGCGGGTCAGCGCAATCATGCGCTTCTGCATGAAATACGCAGGCAAAAGCATCAAAACGCCGCCTGCGATAATGATCCAGACAATTGGTCCCGCGATAGAGGCAACCAGCAGCAGGAACACGGCGATGAACGGAATGTCTGCTAGGGTTGAGATTGTGGTGGACGTAAAGAACTCCCGAACCGAGCCGAAATCCCGCATCGCAGCAAAAAGACCGGATGGTGGCAGGGGTTTTTTGTCCGAACGCATACCGATCAGGCGGCGCATCAGGTTGTTTTGCACAGACAATTCGATCTGTCTGCCTGCCGCATCGGTCAAGCGGGCACGAGCAAGCTTCAGCAGGGCCTCCAGCATGATCGCCAGAAAGGCGCCGATCGCCAGCACCCACAGCGTGGCGTGCGACTGATGCGGAACGACCCGGTCATAAACTTGCAGCGAAAACAAGGCGACTGACACAGCAAGGATATTCGCAACCAACGAGCCAAGCATGATCTCGCCCACCTGACGGCGATATTTGGGGAATTCTCCCCAGAACCAGTGATCGCTTTCAAGCTGCGGAGTGTGGCGCGCGGCAATCTGTTTGAGAGAATTGCGTGCGCCCAGGGTCGTGCCGGTGAAATACGGGCCAAACTCGCCAACCGGGACTTCGGCCTGGTTGTCATGGCATGTGGTGTCATAGATGACGACCGTATCGCGGCTTTGCGAGATGACCAGAACGCATTGGCCGTTGTTCATCATCGCGAGCGCAGGCCAGCTTTCCGCAACGAGGGGTACGTTGTGGTTGATCTGGGCCTGCATCCCCGTGGTCTGCAATGCGCGCGCCAGTGAATCAACGGAGACATCGCTCGGGTCGTTGCGCCACATGAACTCAGCGACATCACTCAGCGGAACATTGGTGCCCTTGAGCGATGCAAAGGTCGCAATCAGTGCCGCACGATGTTGGATCCGGGCGGTTGCGTCCTCGATCAGTGCGCTGACTTCTCCCACGTTGCCATCATCCAGCAGGCCCGTCAGATCAAGATTTCCGGGCGCTTGTTGCGGGGCGGATGGGGAAACGGCGTGGCTTGGGTGATGGCCTGCGTCTGTATCAACTGCACGCAGCGCGGGCTTGCCATCGCGGGGCGCAGGGGGAACGGAGCGCAGCATCGTTTGATCCGTTGGACGATTGGAGTTGCTCAAATCCGGTCCCCATCTGCCAAAAGGCCCATGTCGCGTGCCAGCGCAAGCTGGATCAGGACGACTTCGTATTTTGCGTCAATATGCGCCTGCTCCCTGCGCACGACCTCTTCGTAGATCGACACGACATCCATCACGGAACGCTGACCGGCTTTGAATTGGGCCTGGAACAGGCGGTAGGTCTCGCGGCTGGTCTGGGCCAGGGCGGCGGCCTCGGCTTCCTGACGCTGGTAGGAGGCAAGGCGCTGCATCTGCCGACTGTAGTCACGTCGGGCATCTTCTTCGACTTCTGCCACCTGGCGCTTGGCAACTTCCTTCGTTGCCTCGATCGCCTTGAGGGCGGCGGGGGTGCCAAGACCAAAGGGTTGGGCAAGATCCAGTGTCAGACCCGCACCAGAGCCGTCGCTGGTTACATTCCCTGCAGCCGAGACCTGCGGCAGAAGGCCCGCGCGTTCCATCTTGGCCTGTTCGACGCTGCGGGTGGCTTCTGCTTCGGCCTTCAGAACTGTCAGATAGCCGCTACCATCGGGAGGTGTGGTCAGCTGAAGCCGTGCGGGCTTTTGTTCGAATGTCTGACCGGTGAGGGCCTTCAGTTCTGCATGGGCAGCGGCTGTGGCATCATTGGCTGTCGCGACCGCAGAGCGCATCCCGTTGATTTTGCTGCGGACAACATTGAGGTCAGAGCGATCCGAGACGCCGCCATCAACGCGGCCCTGCACAATCCGTTCGAATTCGTACATCCGCGACAGGGCCCGGCTGCCGACGGCAGCTTTCTCTTGGCCGCGAAGTCCCGACACGTAAAGACCAAGGGCGCTTTCCACCCGGCTGTTCATGTCGATGGACAGGTTCACGGCCGCGACTTCGACATCTGCTGCAGCAAAGGCGCGTTCAGCCTTGCGCCTGCCGTTGTCGAACAGCACCTGTTCGATCAGGATGCCAGCCACCAGATCGCCAAGGTCGGTCAGGCTGACCGAAGGACCGATTGTGGGTAGCCAGTTCTTGGACTTCGCCTCCGCCCGGAGTTTGGCGCTTGTCAGCTCTGCCTCCGAGGCGCGTGCCGAGGCATCGATGGCGGACCGAGCGACCGTGTCATAGATGCTTCCGTCCTCCAGGAGAGAGCGGCGTTGCATCAGCGTTGAAATCACCTGCGACGGGTTTTCTGCGTCCGGTTGGGCAAAGCTGCTGGCACGACGGTTCACATTTTCGTCTTCGCCAGCTTTGGCAAAGGGCAGGGATTGCATGCACCCGGACAGGCAACACAAAAGTGCCACCACGCCAATGGGTCGTCCCAGCTGCATTCTGCCCCCTCGCATTGCCTGTGTCCTTACCCTTGTGTCCGGGTATTTGGTCGAGGGCCAGCTATAGTGTTTGACCGGCCCCCGGTCGACCTGTTTTCGGATTAGATGATCACCTGAACATCGTTATCGACCACCAGGGTCGTGCCGTCGTTTCCGATCGTGTAGACATTATACACCTCGCCATCCACAACGCGTGTTCCTGCGCTTGTAGCGTTGCCACCTGTCAGTGTGATGCGATCATTGTCATTATCACTGCCGTGAATGGTCAGCGTGTCAGAGTTGTTTGACAGAGCTTTGATATCAGCTTCGCTCAACGTCAGTTGGACGTCAGTGGAGAATTGCAGATCAAGGTTGTCGATGTTGAAGTCGCCAAGCTTGGCATGATCAAGGGTGCCAGAGTTGGTGGCATTGTCATCGAAAATAACAAGCGTGCTGGACGTGTTGCCAACAGCATCCGACCGCGACAGCACGAGGTGAGTGCCGTCCGGGATCGGCGCGCCGAATTCGAACTCGGTTCCGTCTTGCGGATCTACCGTTTTGGTGGCAGCGGGTGAGCTCACTGTACCGGCGGGATTAAGCGTGTTCACCGTGTAGTTGTCGGTGGCGTCTTTTGTTTCGAGTTCAAGGATCCCTTGACCCGTGATTTTGAGCGCGTAGATGGACGCGGGATCGACCACTGTATCAATGTCGAACTGCTCGGTCACAGTCTCGGTGTTTCCGGCTGCATCGGTCGCTGAAATAGTCGCGATCACGGTGCGGTCGCCATCAGGCAGGTCCGCATCATTGAGCGTCGCACTCCAATTGCCAGATGCGTCAACCGTTGCAGTCACTTCCTTACCATCAACGATGACTTTGACTGCCGATCCGGCTTCAACTGTCCCGTTGAAGGTAACACCAGCTTGCTGCTCTGCCTTGGTGATCACATCATCCGCGGTCTGGTTCGGCTGAACGGTGAGAGGTACAACATGGGTATCAAGCTCAACGGTGTCGGACACACTTGCCGTGTTGCCTGCGTCGTCCACGATCGAAGCGGTGATCGGCAGCGTGGTTTCACCGGTGGGGATATCGCCAGCCGGGAAGGTGGTTGACCAGTTGCCAGCATTGTCCGCAGTGACCTGGCGACTTGCAGTGCCTAGGCCAACTGTCACCACCAGACCCGGCGTTGCCGTACCGCTGATTTCGACACCGTCTGCGCGTTCTGTCGCGTTGATGACGTCGTCGATTTCAATCGGGTCAGGAGATAGCGCCACAGTGCCGGCAACGGTATCCACCCGCAGGGCAGAGGAGGTCGAGGCGGTGTTACCCGCCGCGTCCGTCGCCGACACTGTGACCGAGGTATTGTATTCACCACCTGTCAGCGCGCCCGGTTCAAACAGTGCGGACCATGTACCATTCTGGGCAACGGTCGCTGTACGTGTGACACCTGCAACGGTGACCTGAACGCTGGAGCCGGGCTCTGCCGCGCCCGTGAGGGTGACGCCCGCCTGGGCTTCTGCTGCGTTGACAATATCGTCGCCCGCCTGATTGGGGTCGATGGTGACCGAAGTGGAGGTGTCCACCCGCAGCGTGCCTGTTGCGGTCTCGGTGTTGCCCGCCAGATCGGTCGCGGTGACGCTGATGGGAGAGTCATAGGGGGTTGCAGATTGTGTAATCTCGTTTGCGCCATAAGGCGCGCTCCAGCGGCCCTGTGCATCCGCAGTGACAGTGCGGGTGATCCCTTGGAACGTGACAGCGACGGAGGCACCGGCCTCTGCTGTGCCAGTCAGGGTGAGACCACCAGAGGCTTCGGCGCCGTTCAGAAGGTCATCCCCGCCAGCTTGGCCCGGATCAATGCCGACAGTGGTCGTGGTGTCGACGCGGATGCTGCTGCTGGTGGTCGCTGTGTTGCCATAAGCGTCCGTCGCAGTTGCCGTGACTGTCGTGTCATAAGCGCCGTCGGCAATATCCGAACCGACAAAGGTTGCGGTCCAGTTGCCTTGCTGGTCTGCCGTCACGGTACGGCTTGCGTTGCCCAGTGTCACAACAACCGATGCGCCGGGTTCTGCGGTGCCGGTCAGGTTCAGACCGTTGCTGGCCTCTACGCCGTTGATCAAGTTGTCACCCGCCAGCGGATTGCTGAGGGCCACAGTGGTTTCTGTATCGACACGGACGGTGCCTGTGGTCGAGGCGGTGTTGCCAACGGCATCGGTCGCGGTGACCGAAACATTGGCGTCGTATTCGCCGGTGGGGATTTCGCTAGAGGTGAAATCCGCACTCCATTTACCCTGAGCATCCGCCGTGACGGTCCGTGTTGTCCCCTCGAGCGTCACGGCGACAGTTGCGCCGGCCTCGGCGGTGCCGGTGAGGGTCACGCCTGCGGCTGCTTCGGGTGCAGAAATAACGCCGTCGGTGGCCTGAACCGCATCCAGTGCCGCAGTTGTTTCCGTATCAACGGGAATAAAGGTCGAGGCAGAGCTGACGTTGCCGTGAATATCTGTCGCAACAGCAGAGACCGCCGCGTTATAGGTGCCGGTTGCGATTTCGGAGCTGAGATAGCTTGCTGACCAGTTTCCTGCACCATCAGCCTGCACGGTGCGGCTGACACCTTGGAAGGTGACGACAACGGAAGAGCCAGCTTCGGCCGTGCCGGTCAGAGTAATGCCGGTGGCCTGTTCTGCGCCGCTGATGATGTGGTCGTCGCCGACCTGCGTGTTGATTGTCACGCGGGTTTCGGTGTCGACATTGATGGTGTGCGTGGTTGTGCTGGTGTTGCCAAAGGCATCGGCGCTCGTCACTTCGATTGTCGAGGTGTAGATGCCGGTGGCCACTTCGTTCACGCCGTAGTTCACGGACCAGGTGCCATCCTGGGCAACCGTGGTTGTGCGGGTCACACCCTGAAAGACCACGCTGACGCTTGCGCCCGCTTCGCCGGTGCCGTTGATCTGAACGCCATCTGCCACTTCGATGTAGTTGACGTGATCGTCACCTTCGACGGTGTTGACGGCAATCGGCGGGGGGGTGGTGTCAATAATGACCGACGGCCCGTCGAGATTGAACTCGGTGCCTTGCGGATCTTTCACATAGACGGTGGTTTCGTAGTCACCATCCGGTGGCAGATTGGTCACAGGGAAGTTCACAACCCAGGTGCCATCGTCCTTGACGGTGGTTGTCGCGACGATGGTGCCAAGGGTGACTTCTACCACCGAACCCGGCGCGCCTGTGCCGCTGACGACGACATCATCGGTTGTGGCGCTGGCCACGGGATAGGTTGCATCAGGATTGTCGACCGTGGGGGTTGTCGACCCGCCACCACCGCCGCCGCCGCCACCACCGCCGACAAGGACGGCCGCGCCAGCTACACCAGCCGCAGCACCAGCAGTGCCGAGGCCGCCAACCAACGGTGCAACGAGAGGTGCGACAACCGGTTCGATGCGCTCAACGTCAAGGAACACCATGTCATCATAGGCGCTCCACTTGCCGCTCAGATCGAGGGGTTCGTAGCTGGCAAACAGCATGCCGTCGGTGCGGTCTTCGAGGACAACCTCGATGAAGTTGCCTTCTTCGCTGAGGAACAGGTTCTTGCCGCCGGTGGCGCCGGTGTCATAAAACCCGTCGAGCACAATGACCTGGCCGTCGATCAGCGTGATGTGCAGATCACTGCCGCGGCGGGCGTAGCTCTCAACGTCAGAAGGGCCGAGATTGAGGGAAATATCTTTGGCGTGAGCCACTGCAATTGCAGCCTGGGGTGCCTCAACAGAAGTGCCATGCTGCTTAGTGCCCGCCATGTCGCGGGTGATGTATCCAACCGTGCTCATTTTTATATACCGCTCGTCAATAGACCACGGCGCTCTAATACGGAGCGCTTGGGTGCCTGTTATGTTTGCTCAACTCGACCGTCTTCGCGGCCATATTGCTGCCATAATGGGGCTGGGCTTATGATCTTGTCTAGGTTCTGTTGTCGCGGTTTTTCCTGAAAACGCGCAGGTGTGGCTAATTTGTATTCAATTTTAGTGCTTGTTTATTGTGCGCTTTTCGATGGGGCTGCTGCGGCGAGGGGCGTTAACGAATTTCTTGCGCTGCGTTTACGATTCGCATGGCGGTGAAATGCTTGTGTTTTATGGCCGAAACCCGCAAAAGCAGCGCTTTTCGTCCGGGTTAAAGCCCCACATTTGAGCAGCGGACGTCACGGTGAAATCGCTGATGTGTGAACAAGTGTTCTATTAAAACCTACTGGCAATTAACCAAAAACACACCAGTTTCAGATAGGATGAAGACCCAAATTGGTGTAGAGTTGAACGTAAGTAGACGACGCCGAAACCCAGGCCCCAGCCGGAATGTCACCGATCAGAGTGACCCGCTGGTCTTGTCTCCGCCGGTCTCGGCGCCGAGCAGAATTCAGACGAATAATTTGACGCGGACACCCTTGGCCCTCGCGCTGGGCTCCCTCTGTCCGTGTGCAAACTTGAACCCCAGGAGGAATGGCGCGCAGTAAGCTAGGAGGCTAGAGCCAGATGAAAGACATTGCCGAAATATTTGCCGAACAATACGGCGAGACGCGCGAGCAAGAGATGTCACTGCAGGAGTATCTGAACGCCTGCCGTGAGGATCCGGGCATGTACGCCAATGTTGCCGAGCGGATGCTCAAGGCGATCGGGGACGAGGAGCTGGTCGATACCTCAAAGGACTCGCGTCTTGGCCCCATCTTTCAGAACCGAACCATCAAGCGATATGCCGCCTTCAAGGACTTTTACGGAATGGAAGACACGATCGAACGGATCGTGGGCTATTTCCGTCATGCCGCGCAGGGGTTGGAAGAACGCAAGCAGATCCTCTATCTCCTTGGGCCGGTCGGGGGCGGTAAATCCTCTCTTGCGGAGCGATTGAAGCGTCTGGTCGAGGATCAGCCGATCTACGTGCTCAAGGCCGGAAATCAGCTGTCTCCCATTTTCGAGAGCCCGCTGGGCCTGTTTGATCCGGTGCGCATGGGCAAGCTGCTGCAGGATGAATACGGCATTGCGCAGCATCGCCTGCCGGGCCTGATGTCACCTTGGGCGGTTCAGCGGCTGGATGAATTCGATGGTGACATCAACAGGTTTTCGGTTGTTCGCATGTATCCATCGCGCTTGCGCCGCATCTGCGTCGCCAAGGTTGAGCCGGGTGACGAGAACAACCAGGATATTTCCACTTTGGTGGGCAAGGTCGACATCCGCCAGCTGGAACATTTCAGCCAGGACAACCCGGATGCCTATTCCTTCTCTGGTGGCTTGAACCGCGCGACCCAGGGCATTCTTGAGTTTGTCGAAATGTTCAAGGCGCCGATCAAGATGCTGCACCCGTTGCTGACAGCAACGCAGGAAGGCAACTACATGGGGACAGAGAGCTTTGGCGCGATCCCCTTCACCGGGCTTATCCTGGCCCACTCCAATGAATCCGAGTGGCAGCAGTTCAAGAACAACAAGAACAACGAGGCGTTCATTGACCGTGTTTCGATTGTCAAAGTTCCCTACTGCCTGCGGGTGACAGAAGAGGCTAAGATCTATGACAAACTGATTGAGCATAGTGAACTGGCGAACGCCCCTTGCGCGCCCGAAACGCTGAAGATCCTGTCCCGCTTTTCTGTTCTGACACGGCTCAAGCCGCACGAGAACTCAAACCTCTATTCCAAACTGCGCGTCTATGATGGTGAGAGCCTGAAAGACACCGACCCCAAGGCAAAGACCGTGCAGGAATATCAGGACCGCGCGGGTGTGGATGAGGGGATGAATGGGATATCGACCCGGTTCGCCTTTAAGGTTCTGTCGAGTACATTCAATTTCGATACCGATGAGGTCGCCGCCGATCCGGTCCATTTGATGTACGTGCTGGAGCAGATGATCAAACGGGAACAGTTCCCGGCCGAGACCGAGGCAAAATATCTCGCCTTCATCAAGACAGAGCTCGCGCCGCGCTATGAGGAGTTCATCGGCAACGAAATTCAGAAAGCCTACCTCGAGAGCTATACTGAATACGGCCAGAACGTCTTTGACCGCTATATCGCCTATGCTGACGCCTGGATCGAAGAACAGGACTATAAAGATCCCGATACCGGCCAGCTTTACGACCGCGAGGTTCTGGACGCCGAGCTGAGCAAGATTGAAAAGCCGGTGGGCATCGCAAACCCCAAGGACTTCCGCAACGAGGTTGTCAAATTTGCTCTGCGTCACCGGGCAAATACCGGGGCCAATCCAGCCTGGAATTCCTACGAGAAGCTGCGAGATGTGATTGAAAAACACATGTTCAGCCAGGTCGAAGAGCTGCTGCCGGTGATTTCCTTTGGTTCAAAAAAGGACAGCAAAACCGAAGGCAAACACCAGGAGTTCGTCGAACGTATGCGCAGCCACGGCTACACCGACCGGCAGGTTCGCAGGCTGGTGGAATGGTACATGCGTGTGAACAAGGCGGGCTAACAACAAAGGTGGGAGGCTGATGCATCACTTCATTGACAGGCGCGCCAACCCCAAGGGGAAAAGTTTGGGGAACCGGCAACGGTTCCTCGAACGCGCCCGCGACAGCATCAAGGAACGCGTAGATCGTTCCGTCCGGGAAAAATCAATCAAGGATGGCGGTGGGATCCCCGCAGAGGGGGAAAAGGTCACGATCCCCTCGCGAGGGTTGAAGGAACCTCGCTTTCACCACTCTTCCAAGGGGGGGCGCCGACGCCATGTGTTGCCCGGCAACAAGGATTTTGTTGTTGGTGACACATTGAAACGCCCCCAAGGCGGGGCCGGGGAGGGAGGCAAGAAGGCCTCTGAGGACGGAGACGGGTCAGACGAGTTTTCCTTTACTCTGACGCGGGACGAATATCTCGAGATCCTGTTTGACGGTCTGGAGCTTCCGGATCTTGTCGAGAAGGCGACGGTAGAAACCGAAACCATTGGCACGCGCCGCGCTGGGCTCACCACTGCGGGCACGCCCAATAACCTCAACCTCGTGCGCACAATGCGCAATTCCTTGGGGCGTCGGATCGCGTTGCAGCGCCCCTCGGCCAAGAGCATTTCCGATTTGGAACAGCAGATCAACGAACTGGAGGAGATCGAGGCCCGCACTCCGGATCAGGACGCGCAACTGGCGGAACTGCGGCAGAGGCTGGAGGTGCTGGAACGCAAGCGCAGGGTGGTCGGCTACATCGATCCGCTGGATCTGCGCTACGACACATATGTGCCGGAAAAGATCCGCAACTCTCGCGCTGTGGTCTTTTGCCTGATGGATGTGTCGGGATCCATGCAAGAGCGGGAAAAGGACCTTGCGAAACGCTTTTTTCTGTTGCTGCACCTGTTCCTGACACGCAGCTATGAACACACCGAGCTGGTTTTCGTGCGCCACACTCACCACGCGCAAGAGGTGGACGAAGAAACCTTCTTTTACGCGCGGGAAACTGGCGGCACGATCGTGTCGACAGCCCTGGAGAAGATGAAGGAGATCATAGCTGAGCGCTATCCACCGGATGAATGGAACATCTATGGGGCGCAGGCCTCGGACGGTGAAAACTTTGGCAATGACTCCATCCGATGCAAAACGCTCCTGCTGGAGGATCTTTTGCCGGTCTGTCAGTTCTACGCTTATGTCGAGATCGTCGACGAAAACGCAGACATGTTGCTGAACAATCCAGAGGTCGGAGAGGATCTCTGGCAGAACTTCCGTGAAGTCAAAGCGCAGGCTGCTCATTTTGAGATGCAGCGGGTGTCACAGCCATCACACATCTATCCGATCTTCAGGGAGTTTTTCCTCCCCAAGGCGCAAGGGGGCCAGCATGCAGGCAGCTGACACAGCGGCCATGCCGCTCTTTACGGGTCCGGAATGGACATTTGAACTGTTGGAGGTGGCGCGGGATGCGATCGAAGAGATCGCATTGGGTGATCTTGGACTGGATGTGTACCCCAACCAGATTGAAATCATCTCGGCCGAGCAGATGCTGGATGCATATTCCTGTGTCGGCCTGCCGCTGATGTATCAGCATTGGTCCTTCGGCAAGCATTTTGCCCGGGACGAGGCCCTGTATCGAACGGGTCGCCAGGGCTTGGCCTATGAAATCGTCATCAACTCCAACCCTTGCATCAGCTACAACATGGAAGAAAACACCATGGCGATGCAGACGCTGGTGATGGCGCATGCGGCCTTTGGTCATAACCACTTTTTCAAGAACAACTACCTGTTCCAGCAGTGGACCGATGCGGCAGGTATCCATGACTACTTGGCCTTCGCCAAGAACTACATCGCGGCCTGCGAAGAACGCTATGGGCTGACTGCGGTAGAAGAGGTGCTGGATGCCGCCCATGCGCTGCAGGCACAAGGGGTGTTTCGCTATGGCCGCCCCCCAAAACCCACCATTGCCGAGCGTGAGGCGATGCAACGGGTGCGCGAGGGTCATCAAACAGGGATGAGCATTCTGGAATTATGGACAGATGCAACGCTTGGGCGGAACCGCGAGGAAGATGCGGATTTCGATCCGGAAGCGAGCAGCAGGCGCAAACAGATGAACCTGCCGCAGGAAAATCTGCTCTACTTTTTGGAAAAACACAGCCCGGTTCTGGAGCCTTGGCAATGCGAGATCCTGCGCATCGTGCGGATGCTGGCGCAATATCTCTATCCGCAGAAACAGACCAAGGTGATGAACGAGGGCTGCGCAACCTTTGTGCACTACTACATCATCAACAAGCTGTTCGAGCAGGGCCGTCTGACCGAAGGCGCCTACATGGAGATGATGCACAGTCACACCAATGTTGTGCTGCAGCCCGAGTTCGACGACCCCCGGTATTCTGGCATAAACCCCTATGCCCTGGGTTTTGCCATGATGCAGGATATCCGGCGTATCTGCAAAAACCCGACAGAAGAGGACCGCGAATGGTTCCCCGACTTTGCAGGTGACCCGGACTGGCGGCGTGTTCTGCGCGATGCCTGGGCCAATTATCGGGATGAGAGTTTCATTCAGCAATTCCTGTCACCGCATCTCATCCGCAAGTTCAAGCTGTTCACCCTGGCTGATGATGCAGAACAGTCGCATCTGATCGTCAGCCAGATCCACAACAAAAGCGGCTATCGCGCTGTGCGGCGGGATTTGGCGCGATCATACGATCTGGCCTATTTAGAGCCTGATATTCAGGTCACGGATGCCGATTTGAAGGGCGACAGGGAGTTGAAGCTGACCCACACGGTGCGCGATGGCATCCATCTGGCAGAGGAGGACAAGGATGAGGTTCTCAAGCATCTGCGCAGGCTTTGGGGTTATGACGTCAGCCTGAATGCGGTCGATCAGGACAGCTAGATTGCCCCGCATTGCCGGATGGGCTTAGGCGGGATCTGATCGCAGCTGCTGCTCGAGAGAGGCCTTGGCACCCAGGATGTGCTGGGCTGTCAACGTGGCAGCGCGGTCTGCGTCACCCTCCTGGCAGGCTTGCAGGATTGCGCGATGCTCCTGGTCTGTCCGGGACATCCCATCGCTCATCACAAGTTGAGCGCGTAGATATCGGTCGATCCGATCCATCGAGGCTTCGACGATTTCCACGTGATAGGGCAGGCCGCTGACGCTGTAGAGCGTGGCGTGAAAATCACGGTTGATGCGGCCCCAACGCATCGGATCGCGACAGCGCAGAAAGGCATCCAGATGCGCTTCGGCTGTTTGCAGAACCTCGGCGGTCATCTGAGGCACCGCTGCACGGACTATGTCGGCTTCCAGTTTCGCGCGCAGATCAAATATCTCTGCTGCGTCCTGCATCGACAGGGTGGCAACGACAGCGCCCTTGTAGCGCTGAACTGTGACAAGCCCCTGCTGTTCGAGGCGGGCGATGGCTTCGCGGACGGGATAGCGAGAGGTCTTAAAGGCCTTGGCAATGTCATCCTGGCGCAGCGGTGTGCCGTCTTTCAGCTCACCCTCGATGATCGCCTTGCGGAGCGCGCGAAAGATGATCGTCGCGGCTGTTTCCGTTTTGGAGATATCAACGGCCTGAAACTTCAAACCCGGGTTCCTTTTCCACAGCAGGGCAATGGGCCCAGTATGCCGCTGTCATCAAGCTGCTGCCAGCGGGATGTAGCCTTTGTGAAAACAAAAACGCAGGCCGTTTGCGACCTGCGTTTCTGTGTCAGCCATGAAGCGGAAATCAGAATTCCACGACGGCGCGGATCGACTTGCCTTCATGCATCAGCTCGAAACCCTCGTTGATCTGATCCAGGGACAACTTGTGGGTGATCATCGGGTCGATCTCGATTTTGCCATCCATGTACCAGTCCACGATCTTGGGCACATCTGTCCGGCCAGACGCGCCACCAAAGGCAGTACCGCGCCAGGAACGACCGGTCACCAGCTGGAACGGGCGGGTAGAGATTTCGGCACCTGCAGGCGCCACGCCGATGATGATGGATTCACCCCAGCCCTTGTGTGCCGCTTCCAGAGCGGTGCGCATGACATTGACGTTGCCGGTGGCATCAAAGGTATAGTCTGCGCCACCGCCGGTCAGTTCGACCAGATGAGCAACCAGATCGCCCTCAACCTCTGCCGGGTTCACGAAGTCGGTCATGCCAAAGTGCTTGGCCATCTCGACCTTGCCGGGGTTGAGGTCAACACCGACGATCTGATCCGCACCTGCCAGACGCAGGCCCTGGATCACGTTCAGACCGATGCCACCCAGACCAAAGACGATCGCGCGGGAGCCAATCTCGACCTTTGCTGTGTTGATGACCGCGCCGATGCCGGTGGTCACGCCGCAACCGATGTAGCAGATCTTGTCAAAGGGCGCGTCCTTGCGCACCTTTGCCAGCGCGATTTCCGGCACCACGGTGTGGTTGGCAAAGGTGGAGCAGCCCATGTAGTGGTGGATGGGGGTGCCATCCAGCATGGAGAACCGGGTGGAGCCGTCAGGCAGCAGGCCCTGACCCTGGGTGGAGCGGATTGCCTGGCAGAGGTTGGTTTTCGGGTTCAGGCAGTATTCGCACTCGCGGCACTCAGGCGTGTAGAGTGGAATAACGTGATCGCCGACTTCAAGCGTGGTGACGCCTTCACCGACCTCGACAACCACACCTGCGCCCTCATGGCCCAGAATGGCAGGAAAGATGCCTTCGGGGTCATCCCCGGAACGGGTGAATTCGTCAGTATGGCACAGGCCGGTTGCCTTGATTTCAACCAGGACTTCACCCTTCTTCGGGCCTTCCAGATTGACCTCCATCACCTCAAGCGGTTTCCCGGGGGCAACGGCCACAGCGGCACGGGTACGGATCATGGCGAAATTCCTTTGTTTGTCTGGGCGTCAGGCGCCAGTTGTATTTCCGCGGCATATTGGCAGACGGAGAGGGGGGCGTAAACCAACCTGCTGCGTGCTATCCCGAATTTATCGATGTCGTCTGCTGTCGCCTTTTAGGAATGCGACAGCGGGTCTGTCGTTCCCGTCATTTTGCGTCGCAGCTGGCGGGGGACAAAAGAGGTGCGAAGGGTCTTGACCTTCCCCTGACTGGAACCTCCATATCCAGCACATCGATGAAAAACCGCCACCCGAAGGAAGGCGAAAGATGCACGCAAAAAGCAACGAGACCGAACTGAGCCTCGAGGTCACTGGCCTCAATTGTGCAGGGTGCGCAGGCCGTGCAGAGCGCGCGCTGGCGGGTGTCGAGGGCGTAACAGAGGCCTCAGTCAACCTTGCAAACAGTGCCGCTGTCGTAAGCGGTAAAGCAGATCTGGATGTCATGGCTTTGCGCGATGCGTTGGCGCAAGCAGGCTACCCTGCGGGAGAAGGGGAAGTTGATCTGGATATCGACCACCTGACCTGCGCCAGCTGCGTTGGTCGGGTCGAACGCGCGTTGTCTGCAGTTCCAGGTGTGGTGTCCGCCGAGGTCAACCTGGCGCAGGAGCAGGCCCATGTGCGGTATCTGAGCGGCGCAGTTCGAATTGAAGATCTGCTAAAGGCAAGCGACAGCGCAGGATACCCAGCGCATCGCCGGGGATCTGCCGAGGATGATACCGCTGCTCGGGAGGCCGAGAAGGCAGACGAGATCACGGCCTTGGGCCGACAGGTCTTGCTTGCGGCCGTCCTGACGCTGCCGGTGTTTGTGATCGAGATGGGCGGGCACATGATTCCGGCGCTCCATCACTGGGTGGCGCGCACAATCGGCACCGGCAACAGCCATATCCTGCAGTTTGTTCTGACGACACTTGTTCTGTTTGGTCCTGGCATGCGGTTCTATCGTCTGGGGTTGCCAGCGTTGCTGCGTGGGGCGCCGGACATGAATGCGTTGGTCGCGCTGGGGACGGCGGCGGCCTATGGGTTCTCTGTTGTCTCTACATTTGCGCCGGGATTGCTCCCTGCAGGGACGGCGAATGTCTACTACGAGGCTGCCGCCGTTATCGTGACACTGATCTTGCTTGGCCGCTGGTTGGAGGCGCGTGCGAAGGGACGCACCGGTGCGGCAATCAAGGCGCTTGTCGGTCTGCAGCCAAAAGTGGCCTTGGTCGTGACCGGAACAAGTACCGAAGAGCGTGCGGTATCGGATCTGAAGGAAGGCGATCATCTGCGTGCCCGACCGGGAGAGCGCATCGCTGTGGATGGGGTCGTCCTGTCGGGGCAGTCTTTTGTTGACGAGAGCATGATCAGCGGCGAGCCGGTTCCGATTGAGAAATCCGAAGGTGCTGAGTTGAGTGCAGGCACGATCAACGGTTCGGCCGTGTTGGATTATCGTGCGACCCATGTTGGCGCAGATACTCTCTTGGCTCAGATCATCCGCATGGTGGAGCAGGCGCAGGGGGCGAAACTTCCGGTGCAGGCACTGGTGGATCGGATCACGCTTTGGTTTGTACCCGCAGTTATCGTGACTGCTTTGTTGACCTTTGCCGTCTGGCTGTTGGCTGGGCCCGCGCCTGCGTTGCCCTTTGCCATTGTGGCTGCTGTGTCCGTGCTGATTATTGCCTGCCCTTGCGCCATGGGTCTCGCGACGCCGACGTCCATCATGGTGGGGATTGGCAGGGCAGCACAGATGGGGGTGCTGTTTCGCAAAGGGGATGCGCTGCAGCGCCTGCAGGAGGCACGGGTGGTCGCGTTGGACAAGACCGGCACCCTGACGGAGGGACGCCCATCCCTGACGCTGATGCGCTGCGTGGACGGAAGGGACCGGGCCGAGGTGTTGCCGCTGGTTGCCGCAGCCGAGGCACAGTCCGAACACCCCATTGCCCGCGCTATTGTCGCGGCGGTGGAAGGGGAACTGCCAGAGGCAGAGTCCGTAGAGGCTATCCCCGGTTTCGGATTGCGGGCCAAGGTGGCCGGTCAGGACGTGTTGGTCGGTGCAAAGCGCCTGATGGAGCAGGAGGGGATCGATGTGTCGCCCTTCCTTGAGGAGGCCGAGACGCTGGCTGGCAGGGGCGCAACAGTGCTTTTCGCAGCAATTGACGGGGCTTCTGCAGCGTTGATCGCGGTGACCGATCCGGTAAAGGCAGGCAGCCGTGCCGCTGTTGCCGCAATGCAGGCGCAGGGGCTGAAGGTGGCCATGTTGACCGGTGATGGCCAGGCCACGGCCAAGGCCATTGCCGCGGATCTGGGCATCGACATCGTGGAGGCCAACTGCCTGCCAGCAGATAAGGTCCAGGCCATTCAGCGACTGCAGGGCGAACATGGTACACTGGCATTCGTCGGTGATGGCATCAATGACGCGCCTGCGCTGGCGGCTGCGGATGTGGGCCTGGCGATCGGCACCGGTACAGATGTGGCGATAGAAGCCGCGGATGTTGTGTTGGTGTCTGGTGATTTGCGTGGCGTGGTAAATGCATTCACCGTCAGCCGCGCAACCCTGCGCAATATTCGCCAGAACCTTGGCTGGGCCTTTGGCTATAACATTCTTCTTGTGCCGGTCGCGGCGGGGGTGCTGGTCCCATTTGGTGGCCCACTTTTGTCTCCGGGCCTTGCGGCAGGGGCGATGGCTTTGTCGAGTGTCTTTGTGCTGAGCAATGCGCTGCGCTTGCGACGGCTGAAATCGGGCATAAATGAACAAAAGTCAGACGGGGCGTTCACCGGCTCCGGCGAACTGGAACGAAAGGCGCGCGCATGAATATTGGAGACGTCGCAACCCGCTCGGGTCTGCCAGCCAAAACCATCCGCTACTACGAAGATATCGGCCTCATCAAACCGCGTCGGAGCGAGAATGGCTATCGTCATTTCGCCGAGAGCGATCTGCACAAGCTGGCATTCCTGGGCCGGGCGCGGGCGCTGGGCTTTACCATCGAGGATTGTCGGACCCTGATGGCGCTTTACGAGGATGAGAGCCGCGCAAGCGCAGACGTGAAACAACTGGCGCAGGAACACTTGGACAAGATCAGCGCCAAGATCGCAGATCTTCAGGCGATGCACGGCACCTTATCAGAGCTGGTCCAGTGCTGTGCGGGCGACAACAGGCCAGACTGCCCGATCCTGCGGGATCTGTCCCAACCAGCGGACGACGCACGCGACTGATCCTGCCGATCTGGCCGAACAGCGGTGAATTCAAGGCGCCTTGGAATGCGGAGAGTTAAACGCGCTCCGCATTCACACCATCTGGCAGGCTTTGGGAGGAGGAGATCCGCCGGATAGGCTACAGCAGCCGAGGGAGGAGCGGCTCATGCTGCGAATGCGTCGCGCGCCTCTGACAGATGGGGTACTGCCTGCCCCCTTGCAAGCGAGGGGGACAGGATGACGCAGCTTACCCCTGCAGTCTTATGCCGGGCGCAGTTGCAGGATCTCGCGGGCCTCGGCACAGGTGGCGACAGGGCGTTCGTATTTCTCACACAAGGCCACCGTGCGCTCGACCAGAGCGGCATTTGACGGAGCAAGCGTATTGCGATCTAGGCGCAGGTTGTCCTCCAACCCGGTCCTTGTGTGGCCGCCTGCGGCAATCGCCCATTCATTCACAAGGATCTGCCCAGGCCCGATGCCAGCCGCGCACCACTGCGCATCGGGTGCAAGGCGCTCCATCGTCTTGACGTAATAGTCGAACACATCCCGGTCTACGGGCATGGCGTTTTTCACGCCCATGACGAACTGCACATACAGCGGTTTTTGCAGCCGACCATCATTGGACATCGCAACGGCCTGATGGATATGGGAGAGGTCAAAGGCCTCGATTTCAGGTTTGACGTCATGGGTCTGCATTTCCGAAGCAAGCCAATCAACCAGATCCGGTGGGTTCTCGTAGACGCGGGTGGGAAAGTTGTTGGATCCCACCGACAGCGATGCCATGTCCGGACGAAGAGAGAGCATCCCCCCACGTTCACGACCTGCGCCGGACCTGCCGCCGGTGGAAAGCTGCACGATCATGCCGGGGCAGTGTTTTTGTATGCCTTCCATCAGCTGTTGAAAACGCTCCGGGTCGGAGGTGGGTGTTTCGTCCTCTTGGCGGACGTGGCAGTGCGCAATGCTGGCGCCAGCTTCAAATGCTGCGTGGGTGCTCTCGACCTGTTCTGCGATGCTGATGGGCACGGCAGGGTTATGGGCCTTTCGCGGCACTGAGCCAGTGATGGCCACGCAGATGATACAGGGCTGTGTCATTGGTCGCTCCTCAGATGTCAAAGAACACGGTTTCGCCCGGCCCTTGCAGGTGAATGTCGAATTGATAAACCCGCGGGTTCTGGGCGCTCCCGGTCCCGGAAACGGGCTGGGCCAGCAGTGTCGCCCGGCGGTCAGTCTGTTCGATGAGGTTCAAAACCGGATCGGAGGCATTGGCGTCGGGTTCGTCTGCGAAATAAAGCCGCGTGTTCAGGCCGACGTTGATACCACGTGCAACGATCCACAGGTTGATATGTGGCGCCATTGATCGACCGTTCCGCCCGGCAACACCCCCTGGTTTGATTGTGTCAAAGGACCAGCTGCCGCTTTCGAAGTTGGAAATCACCCGGCCCCAGCCACGAAATCCGTTTTCTGTGCTCTCCGGCCCGCCGTCACCTGTGCCTGGGGTTTCAGGATGGGGGTAAAGACCCGCGGCATTGGCTTGCCAGACTTCAATCAGCACATCCCGGACCGGTGCACCGGTGCCATCAAACACTCGGCCCTCAACGCGGATCCGGTCGCCTGCTGCATTGGGCCCGGCGATATCCTGCCCCAGTTCGGTGTCGTAGATCTGAAATCCGGCATCCCCTGGCGCAAGGCCGATGTGGACGTAGGGGCCGGCCGTTTGCGAGGGCGTTTCCTTGAGCGGGGTCAGGGACTGCTGCAGGAAGTGCGGTCTATATGGCAGCGTCATCAATTTCCCTCCATCCGGTTTTCAAACAAGGTCGAGCGTCTGCCGCGCAGCACGATGTCGAACCGGTATGCGATCATGTCCAGAGGCAATGTTTCGTTGATGTCGAGACGGGCAATGAGCTGTTGAACCGCAGCTGGATCCGGAATCGTGTTCACGATCGGGCAGCGCGCGATTAACGGATCGCCTTCGAAATAGAGCTGTGTAATCAACCGCTGAGCGAAGGCGTGGCCAAAGACCGAAACATGGATATGCGCAGGGCGCCAGTCGTTCAGCCCGTTGCGCCAGGGATAGGCTCCTGGCTTGATCGTGCGAAAGGCATAGGCCCCTTGATCGTCGGTCAAGGTACGTCCGCAGCCGCCAAAATTAGGGTCTAACGCGCCTATATAGCCGTCTTTCTTGTGTCGATAGCGCCCCGACGCATTGGCCTGCCAGATTTCAACCAGCGTATTGGGCACCGGGCGGGCGTTTTCATCAAGAACACGACCGTGCAGCAAGATGCGCTCTCCGATTGGGTTTTCGCCGGGGCGGGCGAAATTGCTCAGTAGGTCATTGTCGCCGACTGCGATGTCATTTTGCCCGAAGGTCGGACCGGTGATTTCGCTGGCGGTGTTTTCCAGGCTCAGCAGAGGAAGCCGTGGGGATCGACTGACAGAGGTTTTGTAGTCTGGCGCGTAGGCCGGCGGATGCCAGCGCCGGTCGCGGGCGTAGTAATCAGTCGGTTTGGGTCGTGTCATCGCTGTCTCCGGTAGCCATATCGGCCAGGGTTTCCTTGGCAAGCTTCAATGCCCTATTGGCGCGGGGCACACCTGCATAGATCGCCACATGTTGGAACACTTCGGCAATGTCCTGCGGGGTCGCCCCAGTGTTTGCCGTGGCGCGGATGTGCATCGGGATTTCGTCAAAATTGCCAGTGGCAGCGAGCAGAGCCAGCGTCAGCATGGAGCGTTCTCGACGCGAAATGGCGTCGGATGCCCAAACGGTACCCCAGGCTGTTTCGGTGATGAGCTGCTGGAACGGGGCATCTAACGGCGTCTTGGCGGCCTCGGCGCGGGCGACATGGTCGTCTCCCAAAACCTGGCGGCGGACCTCCATGCCTGCGTCATACTGCGGGTTGCGCATGGTAATCTCCTTTGAGTATGACTTATTTCATACCATAAATGGTCTGTATAATCCCTCATTCTGGATGTAATTATATTGTTTTCGATATGCTTCTCTCGTCACAGCTGAAACTGCGCCATCTTGAGGTCTTTGTGGAGGTTGCCCGCCGCAAGAGCGTGACGCAAGCTGCGGAGCGGTTGGGTATGACACAACCAGCCGTTACCCGCGCGCTGAGAGAGTTGGAGGCAATCTGCAACAAGCCGCTGGTGGAAAAGGATGGCCGCGGGATCCGCTTGTCTGCGTATGGTGAGATGTTTCGCGACTATGCCGGGCGCAGCCTCGCGCTGACGCGGGATGGCGTGAAAATGCTGCGTGCGCTGGACGAGGCCGAAGGACCAAAGGTGGCGATCGGCGCGCTACCGACGGTATCGGCGACGGTCGTCCCAAAGGCGCTGGCTGCCATCTGGGAACAAGGTGGACGCAACAGGTTTTCGGTTTTGACCGGCGACAATCAGCACCTCTTGGATCTTTTGCGCAGGGGGCAGCTGGACGTGGTGGTTGGGCGGCTTCCTGCACCGGAAAATATGGTAGGCCTCGATTTCGATCCGCTGTTTTACGAAACCGTGACGGTGGTGGTTGCACCGGATCATCCCCTGACGACAGTATCCAAGGCACAGTTGCCGCAAGCGCTCTTTGGCGAATTTCCGGTTTTGATCCCGGCTGAGGCGTCAATCATCCGCCCCGCAGTGGAGCGACTTTTTCTGGAACATGGAATACAGATGCCGATGACGGCCATCGAGACGGTCTCGTCCACGTTCGGGCGCCGATTTACGCTGGATCATCAGGCGGTCTGGGTCATCAGCCATGGTGTCGTGGCCCAGGATCTTGCGGACGGGCATCTGGTGCGTTTGCCGCTTGATACTGGCGGAACCCGTGGGCCGGTTGGGTTGTGCTTGCGGACTGAACATCAGCTCAGTCCGGCGGCCGCGCGGTTTTGTGCAACGCTCAAGGATCAATGCGGCTGACCGCTTTCTCACAGTCGCGCATGATAGGCGGCGGGCCAAATTCTGGTAGCCTGTTTTTGTGCGGTTGACGCTGGGTCTTGCGGATTGACAGGTGAAAAACATCCTCTCTACTCTGGGTTTAGCCGCAGGACGGTCCGGGTTTGAGGAGGCCTGGGACCGAAAAAACTGCGTGAGAGCGCCCTGAATTGGGGCGGGGGAGGACAGTTTGGACGGAGTGCAACTGCTGGTCAGTGGCCTCGCGAATGGCTGCGTATACGGCCTGATCGCGCTTGGGTTTGTGCTGATCTACAAGGCGACCGAAGCAGTCAATTTCGCGCAGGGCGATTTCATGATGCTGGGTGCGTTTGTGACACTCGGCTTGACCAATGCCGAATATCTGCATTTGCCATTCTGGATTGCCGCGCCTTTGGCGATCTTGATCATGGCGTTTTTTGGCTACCTGCTGGACCTTCTGATCCTGCGTCATCTGTTCGGCCAGAGCCAAACCGCTGTTGTCATTCTCACCATCGCGCTGGGGTTTGTTATTCGCTTCGTTGCCGGGGTCATCTGGGGCCATGAGCCGCAGACCTTGGAAAGCCCGCTGGCTTTTGGTGATGTCTCGTTGGGAGGCGTTGTACTGGGTATGGCGGATGTGGCGGTTATCGTGGTCACGGTCCTGCTGACTTGGTCGTTGTACCAGTTCTTCCAGCGCACAAAGCTGGGGTTGGCGATGCAGGCTGCCAGTCAAAACCAGATGGCTGCCTATTTCATGGGGATCCCGGTTAAACGGGTGCAGGGGCTGATTTGGGGTCTTTCGGGTGCGACAGCTGCCGTTGCAGGAATCCTCTTTGCATCAAAGGGCGCAATCGACCCTAATGCGGGGCTTTTGGGGATCAAAGCCTTTGCTGCGGCAGTGATTGGTGGTTTTGGCTCTTTGCCGGGGGCGTTGGCCGGTGGGTTGATTGTCGGCGTGATCGAACCTTTTGCCGCGCGCTATCTGGCAGCGGGGTATTCGCAGATTGCACCCTATGCGCTGTTGCTCGCGGTTCTGGTGTTCCGCCCTCATGGGCTGTTCAGCCAGGTCCGGACCAAGAAGGTGTGATGCGATGCGGATTCAGTTCAAGACAAGCTATGATCATGACATCCGCCTCTTTCCCGACCGCCACAGTCTGATCGTCTACGGAGCCCTGATCCTGCTGGCGCTGGTGTTGCCGTTTTTGATCAACGAGTTCTATATCGGAGAGGTCACAAACGTTCTGATCTGGGCCATTGCGGGTCTGGGGCTGATGTTGCTGACTGGACAGACCGGTCAAGCCAGCCTTGGTCATGCCGCGTTTCTGGCGATTGGCTGTTATACCAACACGATCCTGATAGAGCAGGGTCTGCCCTTTCTGTTGGCCTTTCCGCTGGCGGGGGTGATCACGGGGGTCGTTGGGGCGATCATCGCCATCCCAGCGCTGCGGTTGCATGGGATTTATCTGGCCATCGCAACTATCGCCCTGTCCATCCTCGCAGATGACATCATCGTCCTGCTGGAGCCTTGGACCGGCGGCGTATCCGGGAAGTTCCCGGATGTGATCCGGGTGTTCGGCATGGAGATCGAGCGCTGGACCATGCCGGTGCGGTTTTACTATCTGGTCTTGGCTGTGGCCGTGATGTGCACCCTGTTCTATCGGAATATTCTGCGCTCTCCGCTGGGTCGGGCCTTTGACGCGGTGCGCGACAGTGAAGTCAGCGCAACAGCAATGGGCGTTCATATCGCGCGCACGAAGGCAACGGCATTTGGGCTCAGCTGTATGATCACCGGATGGGCGGGCGCGTTGATGGGTTACTATGCGGGCGCCTTCAACAACGAGACGTTTTCGCTGGTGATCTCGATCACCTTGCTGATGATGATCGTGATCGGTGGGCTGGGTTCGATCCATGGAGCCTTTTTCGGTGCGGTGGTTGTCGCCTTCCTGCCGCAGGGCCTGTCAATCCTGAAGGACAGTGTTCTGGGCAGCGGTGTGGCGATCCCCGGCTTGGAAACCGGGGTTTTCGGGATGATCCTGATCCTGTTCATCCTGTTCGAACCGATGGGGCTTTATGGCAGGTGGTTGAAGATCCGCATCTGGTTTGAGCTGTTCCCCTTTGCCCGCAAGGACATGTTCCGCAGGCAAAAATCTTACCTCAAGACGGAGCGGCTGAGATGAGTCTTCTCAAGGTGGAAAACGCGACGCTGAAGTTCGGCGGTGTGGTCGCCGTCAACGACCTGAGCTTTTCTGTGAACGAGGGCGAGGTTTATGCCATCGTGGGTCCGAATGGTGCGGGAAAGTCGACGGTTTTCAACCTGGTCTCGCGGTTCTACCAGCCATATGCCGGGCGTTTTTCCTTTGATGGGCAGGATCTGCTGAGCTGCAAGCCGGATGAGGTGGCAGATCTTGGTATTGCGCGGACCTTCCAGAACATTGAACTGTTCGACCACGCGACGGTGTTGCAGAATTTGTTGGTTGGGCGCCACCGCCATCGGCGCACCACCCTGATTGAAGAGTTGTTTTTCGCGCCGCGCGTCCGCCAGGAAGAACGTCACCACCGGGCTGCCGTCGAAGAGGTGATCGATTTTCTCGACCTCCAGCCCTATCGCGACAAGATGATTGCGGGTCTACCCTATGGGGTGCGCAAGGTGGTGGAGCTGGGCCGTGCGCTGGCGTCCGGTCCCCGGTTGCTTTTGCTGGATGAACCCGCGTCCGGCCTGTCGGTCGAGGAGACCCAGGACATGCGCTGGTGGATAGATGATATCCGCAAGCAGATGGGCATTACCGTTTTGATGGTCGAGCATGACATGGGGCTGGTGTCCGGGGTTTCTGACCGGGTGCTTGCGCTGGCCGATGGCGCCAAGCTGGCAGAGGGCACACCAGCAGAGGTGCAATCTGACCCCGCCGTGATCGAGGCCTACCTTGGGGCGGGGGCGGCATGATGGGGGCGCCTTTGCTCGAAGTTCGCAATCTGGAGAGCTTTTACGGCCCCATCATGGCGATCCGGGGTGTTTCTCTGAGTGTTGAGGAGGGCCAGATCGTCACGGTTCTGGGGGCAAACGGGGCTGGGAAGTCCACCTTGCTCAAGACCATTTCCGGGATAATGGACCCCGAAAAGGGCAGCGTGTCTTTTGATGGGGCCGAAATCCAGGGGGAGGAGCCACATCGGATTGTGAGCCGGGGCATTGTGCATGTGCCAGAGGGACGCGAGGTATTTCCCCTGTTGAGTGTGGATGAAAACCTGTCTCTCGGCGCCTATACGCGCAAGGATCGCAGCGCGATCGAGCGGGATCGCGAGATGGTGTTCGAGTACTTCCCAATTCTCGCGGAGCGACGCCACCAAGAGGCCGGAACCCTTTCAGGGGGACAACAACAGATGCTTGCGATTGGCCGCGGTCTGATGCTGAGGCCGCGTATCATGTTGCTGGATGAACCAAGCTTGGGGCTGTCGCCCCTGTTGGTGCAGGAGATCTTTGCCATCCTTGGTCGACTGAACCGCGAGGAAGGCGTGACCATGATGCTGGTAGAGCAAAACGCCCGGATCGCATTGGAACTGGCGCATGTCGGTTATGTCATGGAGATCGGCAGGATCGTGATGAATGGCGATGCAGATCGGTTGATGCAGAGCGAGGATATCAAGGCCTTTTATCTGGGTCAGCAGGAGGCAGGCCAGCGCAGCGAAAAGCGCTGGAAGCGGAAGAAAACATGGAGATAGCCCCACGTTAGAGCCTGTATTTTGGCGACGTGGTTCAGGAGTGGCAGAAAAGAGTTGCACATATGACGAGCCGAACACCGATGCAGACACGGGCGCAGGACCGGGCGCAACCGACAGGGGCGGACATAGGCTCCCCCCAGGTGGAGCTGAACGGTGTCAGCTACAATGCAACCCCAGGTCAGCGACCGATACTGGTGGATGGCTGCGACACTATTCCCAAACTGTTTTCTGTCCGCTGCCAGCAGATGTCTGACCGCACGGCCCACCGCGAAAAGGACATGGGCATCTGGAAGAGCTATTCCTGGCGGGATTACTGGGACCACGCAGAGAAGATTGGTCTGGGCCTTATGTCTCTTGGGTTGCAACGGGGCGAGGTTGTTTCCATCCTGAGCGAGGACCGCAAGGAATGGCTCTATCTTGATATGGGCATCCAGGGAGCTGGCGGCATTGCCTCTGGTGTTTACACCACAGATTCAGCGCAGCAGTTGGCCTATCTTATCAACGACAGCGGCAGCCGGTTCCTGATTGTCGAAAACGATGAACAGCTGGACAAGTTTCTGGAGATCGAAGCCGACGTTCCAGACCTGAGGCATGTGATTATTCTAGACCGCGACGGTCTGCACGATCTGCAACACGAGAAATGCCGTTTCCTTGATCAGCTTTATGATCAGGGGGCAGCATACCGCGTGGCCAATCCCGATGCCTTTGAGATTGCAGTTGCACAGTCGCGCCCGGATCAAACGGCCTTGCTTATCTATACATCAGGCACGACGGGTCAGCCCAAGGGGGCCATGCTGTCGCATGAGAATATCCTTGCGACCATGGAATCCGGTGCCAGATCGCTTGAGTGTCTCAGATCGGACGAACAGCTGTGTTTCCTGCCGCTCTGTCATATTCTGGAGCGCAACGTCTCCGTTTATTTGCCGATGGCGGCGGGCAGTACGGTGAATTTTGCAGAAAGCCCTGAAACGGTGTTTGAAAACATGCAGGAGGTTTCTCCAGCAACGTTCTTTGCCGTGCCACGGGTCTGGGAAAAGGTCTATTCCCGCGTGCTGGTCCTGGCGCAAGAGGCCACAGCGCTTGGGCGATGGGCTTTTTCAAGGGCGGTCGCAGCGGGAGAAGCGCGCGCAGGCTATCTGCTGTCGGGGCGCCCGGTTCCGAAGTCGATCGCGCTGCGCTACTGGATCTGGGACCATCTGGTCCTGCGCAATCTGCGACGTATGCTGGGGCTTGATCGGCTGCGGCGGGGCGGGACAGGGGCCGCTCCGATTTCGCCTGATCTTCTTCGCTGGTATTGGTCTGTCGGTGTGCCGTTGATCGAGGGCTACGGCATGACCGAGAACGCAGGCCTTACATCGGTCAATCAGGTCGACGCGCACAAACCGGGCACTGTCGGGCAGGCTGTTCCCGGCGTCACCATCCGCATTGCAGATGATGGGGAAATCCAGCTTTGGGGATGCAACAACTTTCAGGGGTATTGGGGCAAGCCTGACAAAACGGCAGAGACATTTACCGCGGATGGCTGGTTGCGGACCGGTGATGTGGGGGAATTGGATGACGATGGCTTCCTGCGGATTACCGGCCGGATCAAGGACATCATCATCACTGCGGGAGGAAAGAACATCACCCCGGCGGAGATCGAGAGCCGCCTGAAATTCAGCCACTACATCGCGGATGCCGTCGTGATCGGAGACCAACGCAAATATCTGACATGCCTGATCATGATCGATCAGGAAAACGTCGAGAAATTTGCCCAGGATCGCAAAATCCCGTTTAGTGACTTTGCCTCCCTTTGCGCCGCGGACCCTGTGGTGGAACTGATCCGCGCGGAGGTGGAGGCGGTAAACCGGGATTTTGCGCGGGTAGAGCAAATCAAGGACTTCCGCCTGATCAATGTGCTGCTCACCGCTGAAGATGATGAATTAACCGCGACCATGAAGCTGAAACGCGGGTTGGTGGAGAAGAAACATAAGAATTTGATCGACCAGATGTACTGACCCGCGGAGGCGGGCAATAGGGAGGAAACGCAGATGAAGAGGATGACATCGAGCCTGCTTGGCATTGCACTTGCAGGGGGCGTGATTTCAGCGGCGGCCAGCGAGGTCGCGGCGCAGGCTCAGGGAGTGAGCGAGACAGAGGTTGTGCTGGGTTCCGTCAATGATCTCAGCGGGATTTTTGCGGCGGTGGGTGTGCCCGCTGTAAATGGCGCCAACCTGCGCTTTGAGGAAGCCAATGCAAATGGCGGCGTGCATGGCCGTCAGATCCGCTTTGTGGTCGAAGACAACGGGTATCAGATCCCGCGCGCAATGCAGGGCTACAACAAGCTGCTGAACCGCGACCAGGTCTTTGCCATGCTGCTGTCCCTTGGCACCCCGATGAACATCGCGGGGTTCAAGCTCTTGGATCCGAAGGGAATACCGAACGTCAGCCCGCTCACCGCTGCCCGGCAGATGTTGCAAGAGCCGGTCGACAATAAATTCATCGGCTTTTCAAGCTATTACGATCAGGTCCGTGCAGGGGTCACCTATTTGGCAGAAGAATTCGATGCCAAGGAAGTCTGTTCAATGCATATCCCCTCAGATTTCGGGAAAGAGATCAAGGAAGGCACGGTTGATATCGCCGCTGAGCTGGGGCTGACCTATGCGGCAGAGACCACGCACAAACCGGATGAGCTGGATTTTGTTGGCTCCCTGACCAAGCTGAAGGCGGAGGGCTGTGACATCGTCACAATGGCTCTGGGAGTTCGGCAGGGGATCACTGTTGTGGGGACTGCCAAGAAACTTGGCTGGGAGGACGTCAAGTTTCTCAATACCTCTGCTGGTTTCCTAGAAGTTGTGGCAGCTGTCCCGGGTGGTGTGACCGACGGGTTGTATGCAGCCGCCGGTTGGGCAGACCTGATCGCGCGCGCTGATGATGAGGCGCCTGCCAAATTCATGGCCGACTACGAAGCCAAGTTCGGCCAGCCAGCAGGTGGTTTTGCGATGCTCGGCTACAGCGCAGCCAATACGGTGGTCAACGCATTGGAAGCCGCAGGTCCGGATCTGACGCAAGAGAGTTTTATCAAGGCGATGGAAACGCTGAACTATTTTGACGCTCTGACGGACACCCAGATCACCTATGGTCCGGAGGATCACCGGGGTGCAGACGACATCGTGATTTCTGTCGTCGAAAACGGGTTGTGGAAAGAGTTGAGCCGTAAGTGAGGTTGTTCTCCACATGACGGGGCGTCACAGGCGCCCCGTCCATTGATCCTAGGCTGCCCTAGGGTCAATTGCTGCTTCTTATTATGCAGATATTCGTATAAAACCATTTCGTGTGAAGAGGTGGGGGAGCTCATGATTTCACGACGGAATTTTCTGCAAGCCACCGCCGGTGCGGGACTGGCAGTTGGTGGTACAGGTCGGCTTTGGGCTGAAGCCCGGATGTCGCTGGGACAGGCCGAGGTTCTCAGCCTGTCCGACGGGCGTATGGTTCTGCCATCTTCGTTTCAGTTTGGCGGTTTGGACCCTGATGTGGTCCAGCCGGTTCTGGATCAGCATGGAATGGACCTGTCTTCTCCTTTGCAGCCAGAGGTAAATGTCACCCTGCTTCGCGATGCGGGCAGGGTCATCCTGTTTGATACAGGTGCTGGTACATCCTTCATGGATGGGACGGGGCTGTTGCCGGATGCGTTGGACGCTGTCGGCATTGCGCCTGATGACGTAACGCATGTTGTTTTCACGCATTGTCATCCCGACCATCTTTGGGGTGTGCTGGATGATTTCGATGATCCGATGTTTGCCAACGCGACCCATTTGATGGGACGCCGCGAATGGGACTATTGGTTTAACCCTGCCACCGTTGATCAGATAGGTGCGGACCGGGCCAGCATGGCCGTCGGTGCACGGCGCCGGATGGAGGCGCTGGAAGATCGCATCGTCTTCTTTGGTGATGGTGAGGAAATCCTCTCTGGGGTTGCGGCGCGGGCGACCTTTGGGCATTCGCCTGGGCATATGTCGTTTGAACTGCGTCAAGGCGGTGAAAGCCTGATGGTTCTGGGGGATAGCGTGTCCAACCACCATATCAGTCTCGCACGCCCCGAGTTGGAGCTGCCATCGGATCAGGACCCCGCTGCGGCAGCAGGTGTCAGGGTTGGATTGTTGGATCAGATCCATTCGGAAAAAACCCGCGTGATTGGCTATCATCTCCCGTTTGGTGGAATGGGATGGATCGACAGGATCAACAAGGAATATGTCTTTGTGCCGATGTAAATAAATAAACAATCAAAGGTTGTATAATGTTTGCTCTGCCGCCATCTTGTGGAGAGTTCCGTTCTCTTGATGGCCGCGTTTCGCCTGTAAATGCAGGCAATTTTGCAGTTTTTGCGGAGAATTTACGGAGACCGCATGGGTTGTTTTTTTCTTCGTGACAATCATTTTTTGGTGTGTGATGGTTAAGCGTGGGTAACCAATTCAGTCGGGGTGAGGGGTTTCAGGATCCGATTGCATTGCTTCAAGTAATGGGTTTGGAACATGACAGATCATTTGAAGATACGTCAATTCGGCGCATTCGGCGTCTTTCTCCCGAACGGAGAAAGTGTCCTCCTCGGCTCGAAGCATCAGGCTTTGCTGGCCTTGTTGTCGACAGCTGAAGGCGGAGTGAGAACACGCGCCTTCCTTGAGCGCACACTTTGGAGCCTTGCCCAGCCGGAACAGGCCAAGGCAAGCCTTCGCACGGCGCTGTCTACTCTTCGGCGACACCTCGGCCCTGACGTTTCGAAGGCCCTTTCTGCCAACAGGGAGCGGGTTGTGCTGGATCTCGAGCAGGTCGAGATTGAGGCCGATCCTGCAAAAGGCGAGTTCATGGAAGGCTTTGAACTCCCTCATGAATCGACCTTTGCGGTCTGGCTTGAACAGCAGCGCAATGAACTGTGTCGCGCAGATGCACGCAATCGCGCGGCAACCGGCATGCTGCATGACTACAGCCGCGCGGTGCTGGACAGCTTGCTGCCGCCAATTACGGTGTTGCCTTTCGTTCATCGCACACCGGGAGAGGCGAAATCGCCCCTTGGTGCGCTGATATCAGAAGAACTGGTGCGTCATCTGTCCCGCAGCCACGCGTTTTGCGTCACGTCCTATCTCGCGTCCCGCCAGTTCGATCCGCATCAGGTCCGCCCAAGTGATGTCTATTCCGTTGCTGGGGCCAACTATCTGGTTTCGGGCACTGTTACGGTGACGGGTCAGCAATACAGATTGCAGGTGGACCTGCATGACACCGAACGGGAAAAGGTGATCTGGTCGCGTGAATACCGTGACGCGCTGTCGGGGTTGACCACCGGGAGCAGTCAGGCTTTGCGCGATGTGACAGCACAGATCGGCTGGACGGTGGTAGGCGAGGCAGTACGCCTTGTCGGGTTCCGCCCTCTGATCAAACACGATAGCCACACGTTGCTGATGGCGGCGATCGCGCTGATGCAGGATATGCAGTTGCCGCAGTTCAATCAGGCACAGGAAATCCTATCGGTGCTGCTGGAGCGCGAGGCGCAGCATCCTGTTGCACTGACGTGGATGGCGATGTGGCACGTGATGCGTGTGCAAAAGGGGTTCTCTAAGGATCGACAGCTGGATGCGCATTTGGCCAACCAGATGGTGGCCGGCGCGCTGAGCCAGGACCCTTCCTTTTCGCTTGCCCTGACAGTTCGGGGGCTGATCTCCAGCCATCTGATGTTTCGCTTTGATCTGGCGCAGGATTCCTACGACTTGGCGCTGAAGGACAATCCGAACGAGGCGCTGGCTCTTTTGTTGAAGGGAACGACACACGCTTATCAGAATATGCCCAAGGAGGCGGTGCGTCTGACAGATGCAGCCCGTCGCCTGTCCCCCTTGGGGCCGCAGCGGTATTATTTCGACGCGATGTCGGCAACGGCAAACCTGGGCGCGCGCGATTATGCGCGGGCGATTTCCCTGGCGGACCGTTCGCTGCAAGCTAATCCGACCTTTCCATCGACACTGCGCACAAAGGCGATTGCGCTTCACGAAACAGGGCATACCGACAAGGCGCGGGATGTGGTGCAAGCGCTGTTGGCAGTGCAGCCCGATTTCACAATCACGAGCTATCAGCGTGACTATGCGGCCTCCAATGCCCCCTTTGGCAAAGAATGGAGCCGCGCGCTACGGGCTGCCGGGGTTCCTGCCTGATATCTGACAGCTGGTAGGCGGCTCGTTTTCCGGCGAACGTCCGGTTCGATCCAAAGATTGGCCGCACAGGGGTTGCCCCCTTGTGCGGCCTTCTGTTTCCTGTGGTGAACCCACTGCCAATTCGATCACCCCGGAGATCTCTATGAAAGCCGTCACGTACCGAAAGTTTGGTCCAGCCGAATCTGTCCTGTCTGTGGAAGAGCACGCAGACGTGCCCGCTGGTCCGGGCGAGGTGCGGGTGGATTTGCACTATTCTGGCGTGAACCCCTCAGATGTCAAAGCGCGGGCTGGCGCGCGGGCGGGCGTGAGCGAACTTCCTTATCCCGCAATTGTGCCACATAGCGACGGGTCCGGTGTGATTGTCGAGGTGGGGCAGGGGGTTGATCCGGCGCGACTTGGCCAGCGTGTCTGGATCTGGAACGGCCAGTGGCAACGCCCATTCGGTACAGCTGCGCAATCGATCACCTTGCCTGCGAAACAGGCTGTCTTGATGCCTGAAGGCCTGGATATGGCAGCAGGTGCCATATTGGGCATTCCCGGACTTACCGCAGCGCATACTGTATTTTCCGGAGGACCGGTTGCAGGTGAAACCGTTTTGGTACAGGGCGGGGCAGGAACGGTTGGGTATCTGGCGGTTCAGCTGGCCAAATGGGGCGGCGCACGTGTCATCGCGACCTGCTCACCCCAAGACAAATCTCATGTCCTTGCCGCTGGGGCGGATGCTGTTCTGGATTACCAGGCGTGCGATCTTGCAGATCAGATCCTGGAGGCGAATGCCGGGCAGCCGGTCGAGCGCATCGTCGAGGTCGAATTTGGCAGAAACTGCCAGGTCGACACGGCCGTCGTCGCGCAAAATGGTCGGATCACGGCCTATGGGTCTGCCAAGGACATGACGCCGACCTTGCCGTTTTATCCGTTGATGTTCAAATCAGTGACGTTGGAAATGGCTTTGGTCTATCTTTTGCCAGACAAGATCCGTGAGGCCGCAATCACGCAACTCACCGCCGCGATCCAAGACGGTGCCATCGCTTTCCCGATCGCTGAGATCTTCGCGTTAGAGGACACCGCAAAGGCGCATCAGGCCGTGGAGCAGGGAAAGCGACGCGGGGCGATTCTGGTCAAGACCCAACCATGACGCAGGATATGGCCTCTCTTCAGCACCTGTCAGATTAGCTGCAAGCTACGGAAATCAAAGGAATCATAGGGTAAGCCAACAAAACTGCATTTTTTTCCAAAAACCCTCTTGCACCCCCCCGGAACACGCTTTAGACAGCCGCTCACCGATGGGGTGTAGCCAAGTGGTAAGGCAGCGGTTTTTGGTACCGTGTATCGTAGGTTCGAATCCTACCACCCCAGCCATCGGCCTTTCAGAAAAATCTGGTGACCAGCCGCTCTTGAGCGTGATGCGTGGTTTGGCGCTTTTGCGATCTATGCGGGTTAGTGGGTGTCGCGCAGGATGATTTCTGCGTGGAGCCGTGTGGTTTGTTCGCTTGCATTCGGATCTGCGAGACGGCGGTCAAGACTCGACAGGACTGCATCTACCATATCGTCAATCGGATTGCGTAGCGTTGTCAGGCGCACGCCGGGCCAGCGCGCCATCTCGATGTCGTCAAAGCCCACAACCGACACATCGGTGGGGATACATTTTCCTGCATCGCGCAGCGCACCCAGTGCGCCGATGGCCATGGCGTCATTTGCACAGAATATGCCGTCGAATTCAGCGTGCTCAAGAAGGCGCTCTGTCGCGAAATAGCCGCTCTCCGTGGTGTAATTGCCTGCATACTCGCCCACCAAGGTCAGCCCGTGGCGATCCAGTCCGTTGAGGAAGCCGCTGCGCCGCTCGCCGGTGGCGCCAAAATCACCTGGCCCGCCGACAAGCGCGATGCGGCTGCGGCCCCGTTCTGCCAACAGGTCTGCCGCCAGGGCAGCTGCGTCATGGTTGAGCAGGCAGATGTTGTCGACGCCTTTGGCCTCAATAATCCGCCCTGACGCGATAACCGGTATGTTCAGCTTGCTGCATAGCTCGACGATTTCAGAGGCAATGCTGCCGCTGCGCAAAATCATGGCATCCAGGGGGTATCGCAGCACTTGGGTTACCGCTTCGCGGGCGGTGTCGCCGCCTCCGGCGATGACGACGGGCCACTTGCCGACGGCATTCAGCCCGGCGATCAATGCGGCCGTGGCCTCCTTGTCATATTCGTTGCGCATCTCGCCTGCAAAGACCGCCACCAGATTCGAGCGCGCCCCCTGCAAGGTCGCCGCGAGGGCGTTTGGCTGGTAGCCCAATTCATGCGCTGCGAGCAGGATGCGTTCGCGTTTTTCCTGATCAAGGTAGGCGCCGGGCGTAAATGCACGAGACACGGCTGACCGAGAAACCCCAGCAATTTCAGCAACATCCGCCGCAGTTGCACGGGGTTTTCGCTTGGTGATATCCGGGCTGGGTCGCTTCATCGGATGCCCCTTTCGGATTTGATGTTTTTTTTGTGAAACATCGAAACCCTTGACACAAACGTTACATACCGCCCCTATATGAACACGTGTGCAGATCTGGTGCAACGGACTCGTTCCTGAAACAAAAGCGCTTCAAGCGCTGCTGCAGCAGAACTCACTGGCCTAAGGGGAGGCCAATTCAAAATACCGCGGTGGACTGAACCGGTCGCCGTGGTTCAAATTGGAACCGTCTGCCCGCATCGGGTGACGGAGGACCGGAGACAGAAGATGAAACGTATTGCGTTTACAACCGCTGCCACGCTGGCATTCGCTGCCAATGCTGCTTTTGCTGAAACAGAAATTACCTGGTGGCACGCCATGGGCGGCGCGCTGGGTGACACCGTCAACCAGATCGCGTCCGACTTCAACGCAAGCCAGGATGAATACAAGATCACCCCGGTTTTCAAGGGCACCTATGAAGAGACCCTCACCGCTGGCATCGCGGCCTTCCGCGCAGGCGAGCAGCCCAATGTGATGCAGGTGTTCGATGCCGGTGCTGCAACCGTGATCGGTGCGAAGGGCGCAACCATTCCTGTTCAAGATCTGCTGGCCGACAACGGCGTTGATTTTGACATCAACGACTACATTGCTGGTGTGCGCTATTTCTACGCCGACAGCGATGGCAAGATGATCGGTATGCCGTTCAACTCCTCCACGCCGATCATGTATTTCAATGTTCAGGCGCTGGAAAAAGCGGGCGTAAGCGCACCGAAAACCTGGGAAGAATTCCAGACAGTCACCGCTCCGGCTCTGAAAGAGGCAGGCTATACCGCCCTGTCCCAGTCGCACCTGCCGTGGATCTTTACCGAAAACTTCCACTCCCGCCACAACCTGCCGTTCGCAACCAACAACAACGGCTATGACGGCACCGACACTCAGATCCTGGTCAACAATGACGCGATCAAAGCGCATTTCAGCGCTGTCAAAGACTGGAAAGACAACGGTTATTTCGAATGGTTCGGCACCGGTTGGGGCGACAACCAGACCCCCTTCGAAGAAGGCAAAGTTGCCATGTGGCTGGGGTCTTCCGGTTCTTTTGGGGGCCTGAGCAAGAAAGACCTGCCGTTTGATTTCTCCGCAACCATGCTGCCCTATTGGGAAGGTGTGACCAAAGAGCCGACCCAGACCTTCATCGGTGGTGCGTCTCTGTTTGCAATGGCTGGCCATGATGCAGAAGAAAACAAAGCAACTGCGGCGTTCTTCGACTTCCTGACCTCTGCCGAAGTTCAGTACTTCTGGCACAAGGAAACCGGCTATGTGCCGATCACCGAAGCGGCCTATGAAATGGCAAAAGCAGATGGTCACTATGATCGTGCGCCTGCCGCTGAAGTTGGCATCCAGCAGCTGTCGCTGCCGGGCGGTGACAACACCAAAGGCTACCGCATGGGCTTTTATGTTCAGATCCGCGACGTGATGAACCGTGAGTACGGCCGCATCCTGACCGGCGAGACCTCGGTTGAAGACGCGTTCAAGACCATCGAGGACGAAGCGAACAACCTGCTGGCACGCTTTGCCAAGACCCAAGGCTAATTTCGCGGGGCTTTCCCCACTTTGTTACGGCCGCAGCCTCTGCGGCCGTAACGCATTCAAACTAAGAGGTTCACCGTGAAACGCGCCGGGTTCTCAACCAAGTGGATGCCGATCATGCTGCTGATGCCGCAGCTCGTCATCATCGCTATTTTCTTCTACTGGCCTGCATGGCACGCAATTCAGTCATCGTTCTACCTGCAAGATCCGTTCGGGTTTGGCTCCACATTTGTGGGCCTGGAGAATTACACCGACCTGCTCGGCAATTCCGAGTATCGCCGGGTTGCGCTGTTTACGCTGGTGTTCACTGTGCTGGTGACCTTCTTCTCGCTGGCAATCGCGCTGTTGCTGGCGGTCAAGGCGGATAATGTTCTGCGCGGTGCCCGCACCTACCGGACGCTTTTGATGTGGGTCTATGCGGTTGCACCACCGGTCGCGGGGTTCATTGGTCTTATCATGTTCGACCAGAGCTGGGGGCCGTTGACACGCCTGGCTGGGTTCTTCGGCTGGGACTTTGTTCTGGGCGTGAACTTCAATGATACGGCGGCGGCCATGGTTCTGGTGTCCGTCTGGAAACAGATTCCGGTCAACTTCATCTTTTTCCTGTCCGGCCTGCAGTCCATTCCGCGTTCGGTGCGCGAAGCGGCGCTGATCGACAACGGGTCGGCCACGGGGCGGTTCTGGGATGTGACGTTCCCGCTGCTGGCGCCGACCGGCTTTTTCCTGCTGATCATCAATATCACATATGCGCTGTTCGACACCTTCGGCATCGTTGACACCCTGGTAAAGGGCGAGCCGGGTAACAACCCGATGACCCTTGTCTACAAGGTTTATGTCGACGGTTTCCGCGGTAACGATCTGGGTGGTTCCTCGGCGCAGTCCGTGATCCTGATGGTCCTTGTTCTGGCGCTCACGGTCTTTCAGTTCCGGCTGATCGATCGTCGGATTCACTATACCTGAGGGGGCTGACATGGCAGACCAAACACACGTTCAAACGCCGCGCCGCTCCATCAATTGGGGGGCGATTGGCGACCACACCGTTCTGATCCTCGGCTCGCTGTTCATGCTGGTGCCGCTGATCATGGTGGTTCTGACCACAACCGTGCCGGATGTGGACATCATCAAATACGGCCCGCAACTGAAGATCGGCGACCAGTTCGACGACAACTTTGAAAAGGCCATGTTTGAGGCCTCTGGCTTCTCCGGGGCCAATACCGGCATGCGGATGCTGTTCAACTCCTTCGTGCTGGGCATCGGTTTTGCGCTGGGTAAAATTCTGATCGCCATGATGGCGGCCTATGCCATCGTCTATTTCCGCCTGCGTTTTGCAACGCTGGCGTTCTGGGTGATCTTCACCACGCTGCTTCTGCCGCTGGAGGTACGTATTCTGCCCTCTTACGAGGTGGTCCAGCAGCTGGGCATGCTCAACACCTATCAGGGTCTGATCATTCCGCTGATCGCCTCGGCAACAGCGACCTTCTTTTTCCGTCAGTTCTTCCGCTCTGTACCCGAAGAGCTGGTAGAAGCGGCGCGCATTGATGGGGCGGGGCCGGTGAAATTCTTCATCGATATCCTTGTGCCGCTGTCCAAAACCATGATCGCTGCGATGTTCATCATCATGTTTGTCTTTGGTTGGAACCAGTATCTGTGGCCCACCATGATCACCACCGAAGAGGACATGTATACGCTGGTGCGTGGGATCAAGCAGATCACCCAGACCCTCGAAGGGACCAATGTGCCCGAATTCGGTCGCGCCAACCTTCTCGCGGTCATCGCCATCCTGCCCCCTGTGGCAGTCGTCATTTTCTTCCAAAGCTGGTTCGTCAAGGGCCTGACGGAATCCGATAAGTAAGGACTTCACACAATGGCTCAGGTTACCCTGAATTCTGTACGCAAGGTCTACCCCAATGGGGTTGAGGCCGTTACTTCCTCCAGCTTCAAGATCGAGGACGGCGAATTCGTCGTCCTGGTCGGCCCGTCCGGCTGTGGCAAGTCCACACTGCTGCGCATGATCGCAGGTCTTGAGGATATCACCGAAGGCACGCTGGAAATCGGCGACCGGGTGGTGAACAACGTGGATCCGGCCGATCGCGATATCGCGATGGTGTTCCAGAACTATGCGCTTTATCCGCATATGACGGTGCGCAAGAACATCGCCTATGGTCTGAAAAACCGCAAAACCCCTGCGGATGAGATCGAGCGCAAGGTGGCCGAGGCCGCCAAGATGCTGAACCTCGAAGAGTATCTGGAACGCAAGCCGTCTCAGTTGTCTGGTGGTCAACGTCAACGTGTCGCAATGGGACGTGCGATCGTGCGCGATCCGGCTTTGTTCCTGTTTGACGAACCGCTGTCGAACCTGGATGCAAAGCTGCGCAACCAGATGCGGATTGAGATCAAGGCCCTCCAGCGTCGTTTGGGGGTGACTTCGATCTACGTGACCCACGATCAGGTCGAAGCCATGACAATGGCGGATCGGATCATCGTTCTGAACGGTGGTCGCATTGAGCAGATCGGCACACCGTCCGAAATCTATCATAATCCAGCGTCTGTCTTTGTTGCGTCTTTCATGGGGGCTCCGCCGATGAACCTGATTGATGCCACCATCACTGGCGGTCAGGTCACATTGGCAGATGGTGTGGCCATGGGGGCGCTGCAGACCTCTGCGCAGGGCGCAGTCAAGCTGGGCATTCGTCCGGAAGACGTGCAGCTGGTCAGCGAGGGTGGTGTGTCCATCAACGTGGAACTGATCGAAGAACTGGGCGCGCATCGCCTGCTGCATGGTAAACTGGGCGGCCAGCCGTTCACGATCCATGTGCTGAAGGATATTCCGGTAGATCCGGGTGCGCATCAGATCTCTGTCGATCCGGCCGCGATCTGTCTGTTTGATGCAGCGTCGGGAATGCGTCTTTGACACAGATTGTTGAAAAGCTGCCGTCTGTAACGGCAGAGATGCAGGCGCGGATCAAATCCGCGCCTCGCACGGCAGCGTCTCATCGCGCTTTGATGGCAGAGGTCCCAGCGATGAACGCGCTGCAGGCGGGGGGCACGGCACAGCGCACGTCGCTGCCTGCCAGCGTTTCTGTCGTGACCTGGAACGTCGAACGGTGCCTGTTTCCTGAAGACACTGCTGCGCATATGGAGCGTTTCGCGCCCCAGGTTGTTCTGTTGTCCGAGGTCGATCACGGTATGGCGCGCACGGGCCAGCGCCACACCACCGAAGCCATGGCCGAGGCGATGGGCATGACCTATCTCTTTGGGGTGGAGTTTCACGAGTTGGATCTTGGTGGCCCGACCGAGCAGGCCTTTTGCAAGGATGATTTCAATAGTCTCGGCTGGCATGGCAACGCCATCCTCTCGGCCGTGAAACCAGAACGGGTCAGGCTGATCCGGCTGGATGATCATGGCCATTGGTATTCCTCTGACGAGGTGCCGGCCGATCCGGAACAGCCCCGACTGGGCGGACGAATGGCAATTGCTGCTGTGCTTCCGACGGATGCGGGCCCGGTTTGCTTTGTCTCCACCCATCTGGAGAGCAACGCGGACGCGGCCCATCGCCATGCTCAATTCGAACTGCTTCTGGACGCAGTGGATGATTTTGCGCCGGACATGCCTGTCGTCATTGGCGGGGATCTCAACACTGGCAACCATCTGCCACCTGACTTTGACTGGAAGCGTGAAACCCTGTTCGATCTGGCCAGATCCCGAGGTTATGACTGGAGCGCGACACCGGACGGCATGACCACCCGCGCCAGCCTTATTACCCCACATCCGGATCGGGTGATGAAACTGGATTGGTTCTGCATCCGTGGTTTGCGCAGCACAGACAGCGCATTGGTGCCGTCTCTTGATAGCAACGACCGACCGCTGTCCGATCACGATGCGGTCTGGGCCCAGTTCGACCTGAGCTGAGCCTTGAGCCTACATGCCAAAGACAGCCGGGCCGCCAACAGCCCGGCTGTTTCGTTTTGCCTGTTTTGTTATGCCTGTGTTGTGAAATAGGCGCCCGATTACCGGCGGCAGGTCTCGATCGACATGGTAGGATGGTGTCATGTTGTTTGATCTACCTGACCATGATGCGCTGTATCAGGCGCTTGTTGACCGGGATGACCGTTTCGATGGTCAGGCCTATGTTTGTGTTTCCAGCACCGGGATTTTTTGCCGACTGACCTGCCCGGCCCGCAAGCCCAAGCGGGAGAATTGTCAGTTCTTCGGAAGCGTGGGAGAGTGTCTGGACGCGGGGTTTCGCCCCTGCAAACGCTGTCATCCGTTGCGACCAATGGCTGATGCAGATCCGGCTGTGGCGACCTTGCTCGCAGCGCTTGAAGAGCGGCCCGAACATCGCTGGAGCGAAGCGGATATCACTCGCTTCGGGTTTGACCTCTCGACAGTGCGGCGCAGCTTCAAACGGCAATTCGGCATGACTTTCCTTGAGATGGCCCGCCAGCGGCGTTTGCGGGAGGGGTTTGTTGCCCTCTGTGATGGGGCGCGGGTCATCGACGCGCAGGTAGACGCGCAATTTGAATCTCCCAGCGCCTTTCGGGCTGCATTTGCGCGTTTGCTGGGGCGCCCGCCAGGGAGCCTTGGGCGTGAGGGCCTTCTGCTTGCGGATTGGATTGCCACACCGCTTGGCGACATGATTGCGGTCAGCAGCCGAACAGAACTGCATCTTCTGGAGTTCGTGGAGCGCAAGGCTCTGCGGCGTGAGCTGGATCAGCTGCAAAAGGCCGTCAAAGGGGATCTGGGGGTCGGCTCTGCGCCACCGACCGAGCAGATCAGAGCCGAGCTCGCGGAATTTTTCGCAGGTCGTTCCGCGCGGTTTCAGACACCGCTGGCCTATCACGGGTCGGATTTTGCGCGCGCGGTCTGGGACCAGCTGCGCCAGATTCCGGCAGGGCAGACCCGCAGCTATTCACAGATCGCAGCCGAGATCGGCAGGCCGTCTGCGACGCGGGCCGTGGCACGGGCGAATGGGGCCAATCAAATTGCGCTGGTGGTGCCCTGCCACAGGGTGATCGGAGCGGATGGCGCGTTGACTGGCTATGGTGGTGGTCTCTGGCGCAAGCAGCGCCTGCTGGACATTGAACGGCAGTTCCGACAGGTCGACAACGCGGCATCTGGTCAGGTTCTGGGTCGGACTTCGGCTGGGACGAGGGTGCTGACAGGTCAGTGAAAGTCGCGTGATTTCGGGATTACGCGCACATCGCGCGGATGGCGGTGCCCACCGCCGGGTTGTGCGTTTGCGGCGCCGACCTGGGCTGGCAGCGGATGGGTCGGATGATCGCCACGGGTGGTGGTCGGTGGCAATGCTGTTGTCGAAAGACGTTCCAGTCGGTCGGTCGCGTCCTCCAGCCGGTCGGCGACCACATGGATCACCTTGCCATCGGTCTGCACCCGGCCATGAACGACCAGCAGTCGCGCGGACATGATGGTGGCGCGAAACAGGGTGAACAGCTTGGGCCAGATCACCAGGTTGGCAACGCCGGTTTCATCTTCCAGCGTGATGAAACAGACACCTTTTGCGCTGCCGGGTTTCTGACGCACCAGAACCAGCCCGGCGAGCGAGACACGCTGACCGTGATGACTGCCCTTCAGATCCTGTGCGCGGTGAAATCTCTGGGCATGCAGGCTGGCACGAAAGAACTGCATGGGATGGGCCTTGAGAGACAGCCTGAGGGTTTGATAGTCCGCCACCACATGTTCCGCCCGCGGCATGGCAGGAAGGTGGACCTCTGGCTCCGTTCCGTGTGCGGCAGTTTCGGCGTGTTCGAAAATCGGCAGGGACGGGGCATCCTTCAGCGCCTGCGTCTGCCAAAGCGCGGCCCGTCGATCCATTCCCATGCTGCGCAAGGCATCGGCCGCCGCGAGACGCCGCAGGGATCCCGCGTCCAGCCGACAGCGCGATTTTAGATCGGCAACATCTGCAAAAGGGCTGTCGCGAGCGGCCATGATCCGCTGCGCCGCATCCATCCGCATCCCGTCGACCTGCCGCATCCCCAGCCGCAGGGCAAAGCCGCGATCGGTTGGTTCCAATGTGCAGTCCCAGTCTGAGTAATTCACATCCACTGCGCGGACCTCAACGCCATGATCCCTTGCGTCCCTGACGATCTGGGCCGGGGCGTAAAACCCCATCGGCTGAGAGTTCAAAAGCCCACAGGCAAAAGCAGCGGGATAGTGGCATTTCATCCAACTGGACACATAGACCAGTTTGGCAAAACTGGCGGCGTGGCTTTCGGGAAAGCCGTATTCACCAAACCCCTTGATCTGATCAAAGCAGCGCTGCGCGAAATCAGGATCATACCCGCGCGCAACCATGCGCCCGACCATCTTGTCCTGAAGCGTTTCTATGGTCCCGCGCGAACGGAACGTGGCCATCGCCTTGCGCAGGGCGTTGCTTTCTTCGGGGGAAAACAGCGCCGCATCCATCGCGATCTTCATCGCCTGCTCCTGAAAGATCGGCACGCCCATGGTGCGGTGCAGGATGCGCTCCATTTCGTCTTGCGGATATTCAGGACCGGGGCGTGGATAGTCGACCGGTTCCAGCTTCTGGCGCCTGCGCAGATAGGGGTGGACCATGTCGCCCTGAATGGGGCCGGGTCGTACGATCGCAACCTCGATCACCAGATCATAGAACGTGTCGGGCCGCAGTTTGGGCAGCATGGCCATCTGGGCCCGGCTTTCCACCTGAAATACGCCCAGGCTGTCACCTTCGCACAGCATCTTATAGGTGGCTTTGTCCTCTGGCGGAACAGAGGCCATATCCAGTTGTCGCCCGTAATGTGCTTCGAGCAGGCCAAATACCTTGGCGATGCAGGTCAACATGCCAAGCGCGAGCACGTCGACCTTGAAAATCCCCAGCGCATCAATGTCGTCCTTGTCCCATTCGATAAAACTGCGGTCCGCCATGGCGCCATTGCCGATGGGAACAATTTCCGTCAACGGGCGCTCTGTCAGGATGAAACCACCAACGTGCTGTGACAGATGGCGGGGCATTCCGATCATCTCACGGGCCAGTTTCAGCACCATACGCAGATAGGGATCACTCAGATCCAGGCCCGCCTCGCGCGCGCGGGCATCATCCATCTGACCTTCGAAGCTGCCCCAGATTGTGCCCGCCAGTTTCGAGGTCACGTCCTCGGACAGGCCCATCGCCTTGCCTACCTCGCGGATGGCAGAGCGGGGGCGGTAATGGATCACCGTTGCGCAAAGACCCGCGCGGGCGCGGCCATATTTCTGATAGATGTATTGGATTACCTCTTCACGGCGTTCGTGTTCGAAATCGACGTCGATGTCGGGTGGTTCGTCACGGGCCTCACTGAGAAAGCGCTCAAACAGCACATCTGTTTGGCTTGGATCGACCGCTGTGATGCCCAGGCAGTAACAGACGGCGGAATTTGCCGCGGACCCGCGTCCCTGGCATAGGATAGGCGGCTCTGCATCCTCGCGGGCAAAGCGGACAATGTCGTGAATGGTCAGGAAATACCGCGCGATGCCTTTGCGGTCGATCAGATCGAATTCCTTTTCGATCAGCAGGCGGACATCTGTTGGCACCCCCGCCGGATAACGCTCTTTTGCGCCCTCCCACGTCAGCTGTTGCAGCCGCTCCAGTGGTTGCTGGCCTTGGGGGACGATCTCATGGGGGTATTCGTATTTCAGGTCACTGAGCTGAAAGGTGATGTCATCTGCCAGCTTGCGTGTTGCGCGAATGGCATGGGGCCAGTCTGCAAACAGGCGACACATCTCCTCGGGAGATTTCAGATGCCGTTCGGCGTTTGCCTCCAACAGATACCCTGCCTTGGCGATGGTGGTCCCATTGCGGATACAGGTCATTACATCCTGCAGCGGGCGGCGATCCGGACGATGATAGAGAACATCATTTGTCGCCAAGAGCATCAGCCCGTGCTGTCTGGCGAGCCTGTCCAGACGGTTGATCCGAGCCCGATCGTCGCCGCGATAAAGATAGCGCGCCGCGATATGGCGCATCTGGGGCAGGACGGGCAGCAGCCGTGCAAGCTGATGAAGCGTGGTTGCATGATCATCCGGTGGCATCAGGATCAGGTGTAGCCCGTCGGCATGTTCCCGCAGCATATCCAGCGTCAGGTGGGTGGCGCCCTTGTCCTGCCAGTTGCCATCGGCAGTCTGCATTTTGCCACGCGACAAAAGCGACGACAGCCTGCCGTAGGCGGCACGGTCTTGCGGATAGGCGAGCAGATCGCAGCCGCACATAAGGATCAGTCTCGCACCGATCATCGGGCGAATGCAGGCTGTCCTAGCCTTGGTAAACAGTCGCACCACACCAGCCAGCGTGTTGCGATCCGCAATCCCCAGACTGTCATAACCAAGGGCATGGGCCGTGGCCGTCAGATCCACCGCATCAGACGCCGCATGAAGAAACGAGAAGCAACTGGCGAGACCGAATTCAACATAGGGGCTGCGCGGGGGGGCGGCAAACTCAGCCCCCGACGCAGAGCCCCCTTGGGTGCCGTTTGCGGCACCTGTGGCAAGATGTCTGCGCTTATGTCCTTCCTGCAGAGGCATCAGGCAAACAGCCCATGCAGAAACCAGCGCGGGGTATCCCCGCGCCCGTCGTGAACAACGCCCTCGCGATAGAGCCAGAAGCGGCGCCCATCTTGGACTTCGACCTTGTAATAGTCCCGCAACCGGGTGCCGGGGCGGTCACGCCACCATTCCGGAGCGATCCGTTCCGGCCCCTCATGTCGTGCGGTTTTGTAAAGAACCCGGCGCCAGCGAAATTGCGAAGGAGGCCCTTCTGGCACGGCATAGATCACCTGAACCTCTTCGGCGGGTGTAAGCAGGCGCAAGGGGCGCTCTCTTGGTGGGGCAGGCGGCGGTGTGGGATCACCCGCCATGGCGGGCTGCCGGTGTTCGACGGCCTCGGGTTTGTGGGTCTGCACATAGCGGGACCAGCTCACCTTGTCCTGACCAAGCCGTGCGCTCAGCCGATCCAGAAGGGCCGCCAGATCGGCATCACTGTCGCGGCGGCCATCCAGCCGCTGCTGGATCTGGGAAAGCGGTTCGACTTGTAGGGCTTCCAACGTCAGCAGGTCAAAGCCAAAACCGGGATCAATCCGCTCCAGCTTGTCCCGAAACAGGCGCAGCATGTGGTCCGGGTCTCGGCTGGCCCGTGCCGTGTTCAGGCTCAGTTGTCGCCATTCGCCATCAATGCGGTAGATCGTCAGCCTTATGCTGCGGGCTCCGTATTCGGCCTGGGCCAATTGCTGGCACAGTTGGCGCGCCAGATCGGCCATATGTGGCGCGGCGTCCATCACCGGTTCCGGCAGGCGGCTACGGGTTATGAACTGCTGAGGGTCGACCGGTGCATTCAATGGATCAGCAGTGCGCCCGACAGCCCGATCAAGCAACACCAGCGGATTGCGGTCATCCGGAAGGGTCGAAAACCGTCGCATCAGCGATACGCGCGGCATCTCGGCCAGAGAACCGATGGTTTTCAGGCCAAGCCGGTTGAGCAGTTGGACAGTGGTGTCATCCAGCCGCAGCGCCGCCGTGGGCAAGGGCGCGAGGGCGGCCGGAATGTCATCGCAGATCTGTATGGAGCCATAGCGCGCAAGCGCCTGCGCCGCGCCGGGGGTCGCTGCCATTGCCACATGTGCCGTCAGCCCCTGCATGGCCATGCGTCGCTGAATATCGCTGAGCATGGCCGCTTCTCCGCCAAAGAGATGGGCGACGCCTTGGCTGTCCAGAAACAGCCCGTCGTCCCGGTCCGCCACGGTCCAGGGAGACCACCGCCGCGCCCAAAGCGCCAGCCGGTCGAGAAAGCTGCGATCCCCCGCCGGGTCGGCAGGTTCCACATGCAGGTCCGGATGAATGGCCTGCACATCAACCACGCGCGCGCCGGGCTCAATGCCACGGGTGCGCGCGGTGGTACTGGTGGCGTGGATCACAGGCCCATGTGTGCCATCACGGCTCAGCACGACGGGGATGTCGTCGCTGGGTAGGGTGCGGTGCTGGCGAATGATCTGTCGCCATCTGTCCATCGCGAGATCGGGGAACCAGACGGAGACAATGCGAGACGGAGGTGTCTGTGTCATATTGGGCAACCCAATGTCCTGGCGCCCTGTTTCGGGCGCGAAACAATTCTGCGCTCCAGCGGGGCTGGCCGGGGGCCTGCGGGTCGTCCGGGTGTGGTTCGGACGGCAGGGAGGCCAGCCGCCATCGTTGTCGCGCAGCGCTTAGCGTGCCGGGGTCTCCGCTTCGGATCAGGTAGAGCGGCACGCCAGAGGCTTCGGACCTGATCGCCAAGCGCTTGGTTGCTGTGAAATCCAGCACGCTTGGCGCGCCGTGGATTTCCCCCACAACCGCGCAGAGCGCGCTGCAGGCAGCCCCTTCCTCCATCGTCCACAGAACATCGCGAGGGTGGCTGACCGTGACCTGAAGAACCGGGCAGCTGATCCCGAACAGCCGCAGGCCGGGCGTGTAGATCTGGCCGTTTTCCCGCTGCGATGCGCGATCACGAACCCACAAGAGCGGCTGTGTTTCGCGCGGCAGCAGCGACAATACAAACCCCGTGGCAGCGGGATCAAAAGGGGCATCCAGCAGCACATCTGTCAGAACCGGGTCCGCCCCTGGTTCCTTGGCCGGGTTTCCTACCTGATCCGCAGGCGCAGAGCCGGACGAATGCGGCCCGGATGCGGGAGGCCGCGGCAGGTGAATCACCTGCCCATATGAGGAATCACGTATCATCTTGCTCCCATATGTTCACTATTTGTTCCACTTTGAAAAGAGGCTGTTCTGCTGCTTTTTTGTGCATCCCATCTGCGCTCGGCTGGGGTTTATTTCGATATCAAAGGCTTGTCCGTGTCACTGGCGTCAGGGGGTGGTGGAGATTTTTTCATACGGCAAGGGCACGCGGCGGGTCTTGGCTGCCTTCCGCTGTTTCCCAATGCCCGGCAAAGCTGTAGAAGGCAGTAAACCCGGTCTGTGGATGGCCCCGAGCAATCCGGCCAGACCCGCACCAGCGCAAAGTGGAGCCTATAGCGATGTCGATCCCCAAACCTGTTGTTCTGTGTATTCTTGACGGCTGGGGCAGCAGTGATGTGGGAACGGCCAACGCACCGGTCTTGGCCAATACGCCAACCTTCGATGCCATCATGGCCAAGGGTCCGCAGGCACGTCTGATCACCCATGGTCCCGATGTTGGCCTGCCCAGCGGGCAAATGGGCAACTCTGAGGTTGGGCACACCAATATCGGCGCTGGCCGCGTGGTTGCGATGGATCTGGGGCAGATTGACCTCGCGATCGAGGACGGATCTTTTTACGACAACGAGGCATTGCAGGCTTTTATCGCTGAGCTCAAGGCAAGCGGTGGTGCGGCCCATCTGATGGGGCTTGTCTCCGACGGGGGGGTACATGGCCATGTGACCCACATACTGGCGGCGATAAAGGCGATCCGTGATGCGGGCGTGCCGGTGTGGCTCCATGCGATGACAGACGGGCGGGACGTGGCCCCGAAATCTGCACTGGGATATCTTGAGCAGCTGGAAACCGAAATGGCAGAAGGCGCGCGCATTGCCACTGTAACGGGCCGCTACTACGCCATGGACCGGGACAACCGCTGGGAACGTGTCAGCCAGGCCTATGAGGCGATGATCAAGGGGAAGGGGCAGTTCACGGCCAGTTCCGCCATTGCTGCGGTCGAGGCGAGCTATGGGCGCGAGGAGCTTGATGAATTCGTCAAGGCCACGGTCATCGACGGCTATGAGGGGGTTCGCGATGGCGATGGCATCTTCTGCCTGAACTTCCGTGCAGACCGGGCGCGGGAAATTCTGCGGGCCATTGGCGAACCGGATTTCGCAGAATTCGAAACCGGCCCGCGCCCTGCTCTGGCTGGGCTTTTGGGGATGGTGGAATATTCGGCGGGTCACAATGCCTATATGAACACAGCCTATCCCAAGCGTGAGATTGTCAACACACTGGGGGAATGGGTCGCAAAACAGGGCAAACGCCAGTTCCGCCTCGCCGAGACGGAAAAATACCCCCATGTCACCTTCTTTCTCAATGGCGGCAAGGAGCAGCCGGAAGAAGGCGAAGACCGTTACATGCCCAAATCGCCCAAGGTTGCGACCTATGATCTGCAGCCCGAAATGTCCGCCCCCGAAGTCACGGCGAAATTCGTCGAGGCGATCGAGGCTGGATACGATCTGATCGTAACCAATTACGCAAACCCCGATATGGTCGGCCATACCGGTGATCTGGATGCTGCGATCAAGGCGTGTGAAGCGGTGGATGAGGGGCTGACACAAGTGGTCGCCGCCCTCAAAGCCGCGGGTGGCGCCATGATCGTCACCGCTGACCACGGCAACTGCGAGGTCATGGTGGATCCTGAAACCGGCGGTGCACATACGGCGCATACAACCAACCTGGTTCCTGTCGCACTGGTTGGTGGCCCGGAAGGCGCATCGCTGCGCAATGGCCGTCTTGCGGATCTCGCGCCGACTTTGTTGGCATTGATGGGGCTCGAAAAACCCGAGGAAATGACAGGGGAGAGCCTGCTGGCATGATCAGAACAGCCGCGATCCTGTCTGGCTTTCTGTGCCGCGCAGGCCTTGGCCTTGCGCTGCTGATGGGGCTGACACCTGCACAGGCGGCAGACAATCCAGCGCGCGCCGCTCAGGCCGCAGCAGATCAGCTGGAAGCGGCAACCATTGCGCTGCAAGAGGCAGAAAGCGCCCGTGATCGTGTGGCCGCATTGACCGAGACGGTACGGGCCTACGAAGCCGGGTTGGCAGCCATGCGCGACGGCTTGCGTCGGGTTGCGCAGCGCGAGAGCCAGCTGGCCGCGCAACTGGCTGCGCGTGAAGATGACGTGGCAGATCTGCTTGGTGTGCTGCAGATGATCGAAACCTCGCCGCCGCCCGTTTTGATGCTGCACCCTTCTGGCCCGCTTGGGGCCGCGCGTTCTGCGATGACACTGGCCGAGGTGACGCCTGCGCTGCAATCGCGCGCCACTGCTCTGAAACGGGATCTGCAAGAGGTCCAGACCTTGCGGGTGTTGCAGCAAAGCGCGGCCAACACGTTGCAGGATGGGTTGAACGGCGTGCAGGACGCGCGCGTGCAACTGTCTGCGGCGATTGCGGACCGGACCGGCTTGCCCCGTCGCTTCACGCAGGATCCTGTGCGGACCGCCATCCTGATCTCCTCGACCGAGACATTGAGCGGCTTTGCCAGTGGTCTGGCCGAGATTACCGAGGGTGAGATCAGCAAAAGCGACGCCGATATCAGCGCCCTGCGTGGCGATATCGCACTGCCAGTCGAAGGGCTGGTCTTGCGGGGGTATGGCGAAAAGGATGCCGCAGGTATTGCGCGGCCCGGATGGTTGGTTGCTGCGCGCCCCCGCGCATTGGTTGTCTCTCCCACAGCGGCTACGATCCGCTATCAGGGGCCGCTTTTGGATTTGGGCAATGTCGTCATTCTGGAGCCGCAGCCCGAAACGCTGTTTGTGTTGTCCGGCTTGGCAGAGGTCTATGGCAGCGCGGGTGAAGTGATCCCGGCAGGAACACCTGTTGGGCTGATGGGCGGCGACAGCCCGGAAATCGGCGCCATATTGTCACTAAGCGGTGAAGGGGCTGGAACTGACCGCACAGAAACGCTCTATATAGAAGTGAGAATGGACAACAGTCCGGTGGACCCCGAAACCTGGTTCCGCACCGACAAGGATGGAAATTAGTTCATGAGAAAATTCGCGATGGCCGCAGTGGGCGGCACGCTGGCAGGGATCCTTGCCACCACCTACGTAGCTGAGCCGCTCCTGGCGCAGGAAGGCAGCCGAGAGGCCAGCGTTTACGAACAGCTGGACCTGTTCGGGGACATCTTTGAACGCATCCGCGTGCAATATGTCGAAGAAGTTGATGAAACAGAGCTGATCGAAGCCGCCATCGGCGGCATGCTGTCCTCTCTGGACCCGCATTCCAGTTACCTGTCGCCGGACGACGCGGCCAACATGCGCGTGCAGACGCGGGGTGAATTTGGTGGCCTCGGCATCGAGGTCACGCAGGAAGAGGGCTTTGTCAAAGTTGTCTCACCGATCGACGGTACCCCGGCGGATGAGGCGGGCATGGAAGCCGGCGATTTCATCACCCACGTGGACGGTGAGAGCGTTCTGGGGCTTGCGCTGGACGAAGCGGTCGATCTGATGCGCGGACCGGTCGGCTCGGAGATTGTCATCACCGTCGTGCGCGAAGGCGAGGCAGAGCCATTTGACGTCTCAATCATCCGCGACACGATCAAACTGACCGCAGTCCGGGCCCGGACTGAGGACGAAACCGTCGTGCTGCGCCTGACCACTTTCAATGACCAGACTACCCCCAATCTGGAAGCGGGGCTGGAAAAGCAGCTGGAAGAAGCCGGTGGCATCGACAATGTGAATGGCATCGTACTGGACCTGCGCAACAACCCCGGTGGTCTGCTGACGCAGGCGATCAAGGTGGCTGATGCCTTCCTTGACAGCGGTGAAATCGTCTCGACCCGTGGTCGCGACCCCGAAGACGGAGAGCGCTTCAATGCGACGCCGGGCGATTTGGTGAACGGCAAGCCGATTGTGGTGCTGATCAATGGCGGGTCTGCATCGGCGTCGGAAATTGTTGCGGGTGCGCTGCAGGATCATCGTCGCGCGATTGTTGTTGGGACCAAATCCTTTGGTAAGGGGTCGGTTCAGACCGTCATGCCGCTGAAGGGCGATGGCGCGATGCGCCTGACGACCGCGCGTTACTACACGCCGTCGGGCCGTTCTATCCAGGCATTGGGCGTGTCGCCCGATATCGTCGTCGAACAGCCGCGTCGCAACCCTAACGCAGAGGCCGAGGAAGAGGATGCATCGACCAGCCGCCGCTCCCGTTCCGAAGCGGATCTGCGTGGTAGTCTCAACAACGACAGCCTGTCCGAGGATGAGATCCGCCAGATCGAGGAAGACCGTGCCAAGGCCGAAGCCGCAGCAGAGCGCCGCGAGCAGGATTATCAGCTGGCCTATGCGATCGATATCCTGAAGGGGCTGTCCAAGCTGGATCCGGCCGACTAACGCAAATCCGCGTGAACCAACTATTGAAACCGCTCCCATAAAGGGGGCGGTTTTTCTTTTTGGCGTCGCTGCTGACCCTAGCCTCCTGCTGTCATCTTCTGGCGAAAGCGTCTGGGCGGCTGGCCTGTTGCCTTTGCAAAGACCCGGCTGAAATGGGCAGGGTCGCTGAACCCCAACTCATAAGCCACCTCTGCTGCGCTCAGCGTTGTGTAGATCAAGAGCCGCCGCGCTTCGCGCAGCATCCGTTCATTGATGAGATGAGAGGCGGATTTACCCGTCTCCCGATGACAGACCCGGTTTAGATGAGTGGGAGACACTGCAAGCTCCGCTGCATATTCAGCCACGCCTTTGCGGCAGCGGAACGCCTGCTCCACCAACTCCTGAAAGCGAAAAAACAGCCTGTGGCCGCGCGGCCCGGATCCTTTGTGCTGCTGCGCTGAAATCGCGCGAACCACCATCCCGGCACAGGCACCAACCAGCCCGGTTAAAACCGGCGCCCGAAAGGGGGCGTGCTGACCATGCTCATGGGCAATGCACTCTATCATCTGCTGCAATCCTGGTTGCAGGGGGGCGATGCCGGGCATCTCCAGCGCGGTGCGCAGTTGGTCGTTGTGGCGCAGACAGTGGTCAAGCAGATCCGACGTGACCGTCAGAACCCAGCCATTTGTGTCGCTTTCAAATTGAAACCCATGAACAACGCCTCGCGGCAGATTAAGAAGGCAAGGTGGGGCGAGGGAGTGGTCTGTTCCGTCAATATTTGCGGTTCCACCACCTTCTGTCAGGATCAGGATCTGGTGTAGCCGATCATGGCGATGTGGGGTTAGTGACCAGTCATGCAAGGCTGATCTGGCTTCAATAGTCTCTATATGAAGCAGATCCGATAGTTCTCCGGTTTCTCCAAACAGACTGAATGTGTCGATATGTGCGGCTGCTGACATGTGCGAAATATACAAGAAATGGGCGGTTAGGTCTATTCGCAAACCGTCGGCTACAGGTCAGGGTAGGAGGGCGAACAGGAGATACCCATGCAGACAGAAAGCACCCAGGTAGCCATCATCGGCGGCGGGCCGTCGGGCCTGTTGTTGTCTCAGCTTCTCCACAAAGCCGGGATCGACACGATCGTGCTGGAGCGCCAGACCCGCGATTACGTGCTGGGTCGCATCCGGGCCGGGGTGCTGGAGACGGGGTTTGTCGAACTGCTGCGCAAATCCGGTGCGGGCGCGCGGATGGACCGCGAGGGAGAGATCCATCATGGGTTCCACATCGCCCATCAGGGGCGTCTGGACCGGATTGATCTTGCCCGCCACGCACAGGGCCAGACGGTGATGGTCTATGGTCAGACCGAAGTCACCCGCGACCTGTATGAGGCGCGTGATGCGATGGGCGGGCGCGTCCTGCATGAGGTGCAGGATGTGGTTCTGCACGATCTCAAGGGGGCGCAGCCTCATGTGACATTCATTCACGACGGCGCCGAACGACGGATCGATGCTACCTTCATCGTTGGGGCAGACGGTTTCCACGGTGTCAGCCGTAAATCGATCCCCGCTGATATCTTGCGGGAATATGAAAAGGTCTATCCTTTTGGCTGGCTCGGCATTCTGTCAGAGACCGCACCGGCCGCGCCTGAATTGATCTATGCCCGCCATGATCGCGGGTTTGCGCTTTGCTCCATGCGCAATTCCCGCCTCAGCCGGTATTACATCCAGGTCCCACTGAGCGACAAAGCGGAGGATTGGAGCGATGATGCGTTCTGGCAGGAGCTGAAACGCCGTCTGCCGAAGGCTGTCGCAGAGCAGATGGAAACCGGCCCCTCCATCGAAAAATCCATCGCGCCCTTGCGTAGTTTCGTGGCAGAGCCGATGCGCTATGGCGCATTGTTTCTGGCTGGCGACGCCGCTCATATCGTTCCGCCAACCGGTGCGAAGGGGCTGAACCTCGCGGCGTCGGATATTCACTACCTTTACGAAGGGTTTGCGGACTATTTCCTGCGCGGAGAGGCTGGCGGGCTCGACTCCTATTCTGCCAAAGCGCTCGCCCGGGTGTGGAAGGCAGAGCGCTTCAGCTGGTGGATGACCAGCCTGCTGCACCGCTTTCCGGATATGTCCCCGGCAGATCTGCGGTTGCAACAGGCCGATCTGGATTACCTGTTTTCCTCGGAGGCGGCGCAGACCTCGCTTGCGGAAAACTACGTCGGATTGCCGTACTGATGCTTCAAGCAGCCATGCCCCAGGCGACGGTCAGGCGCCGATTGGGTCTGCTGCTCTGTTCTGCCAGATCAATCAACGCACTGCCGAAGTCGGCAAAGGAAATTTCTGACTGCCCCTCGCTGTCGATGACAAGGGTATCCTGCCCCCAAGTGTAGCGCCCTTTGCGCGGACCATCGTGCAGCATTGCTGGCGGGCGCAGGCAGGTCCAGGCAACATCGGGGCGTGTGTCCAGCAGCGCGTCCTGTGCGGCACAGGCTTCGGCAATGGGGCGGACGCTGTCGGGCAGGAAATCAGGCGCGCTCAGGACGGTGTGGCCACTTCCATCGGCCAGCTTGAGCAGCGCAGCCCCTCCGGTCACAAGGATCGGAATATCTGCGGCTGATGCGGCCCCCAGTGCGGCGCGGGTCATGGGGATCAGCAGGGGTTCCTGTCCCTCGATTGGGCGCAATGCGCTGATGATCACATCGTGATTGCGCGCCAGATCTGCAAGGTCTTCCTGCATATCCAGCACATCCAGCGCCACCTGTTTGATCTGGTTGGATGCGCCAGCGACCAACGCATCAGGGCGGCGGGCTACAGCCGTGATCACGTGGCCTCGTTGAACAGCCTGGCAAAGGGTGGCACGACCCACATCACCAGTTGCGCCGAGCAGCAAAATCTTCATTGGAAACCTCTTTATCTTGATGTCGAGATAATATGTGGCGAATAGTTGTCTTGATGTCGAGATAAATTGACCTGCACGACTGCACAGTGCAATGCGCGTCTGTACACAGGGTTGCGCCAATCCAGACTGGTCGCCAACTGATGTTGGCGCTACCTTGCGCCGACGCGACACACATACGGAAAGGGGCCAGCATGGCAGCCATCCTGTCGATCAAAGATCTGCAAAAAACTTATGAAGGCGGGTTTCAGGCCCTCAAAGGCGTGAACCTGGATATCGAAGAGGGCGAGATTCTCGCTCTGCTGGGCCCCAATGGTGCCGGCAAAACCACATTGATCTCAACCATCTGCGGTATCACAACGCCCAGCTCCGGCTCGGTGACCGTTGGTGGACATGACATTCTCGAAGATTTTCGCGCCGCGCGCAGCCTGATTGGTCTGGTGCCGCAGGAGATCAATCTGGAACCCTTTGAAACCGTTTGGAACTCTGTCAGGTTTTCCCGTGGGCTCTTTGGCAAGCCTCGCAATGACGCGCTCATCGAAGAGATCCTGCGCAAGCTGTCCCTCTGGGACAAACGCAAGAGCCAGATCAAGGAACTGTCTGGTGGCATGAAGCGCCGGGTTCTTATCGCCAAAGCCCTGAGCCACGACCCGCGCATCCTGTTTCTCGACGAGCCGACCGCAGGGGTCGATGTCGAACTGCGCAAGGACATGTGGGATGTGGTGGCTGAGTTGAAGCGCGATGGCGTGACGATCATTCTCACGACCCACTACATCGAAGAGGCGGAGGCGATCGCGGATCGAGTTGGCGTCATTACCAGCGGCGAAATCCTTCTTGTGCAGGAAAAAGAACAGCTGATGCGTCAGCTTGGGCAAAAACAGCTGGAAGTGCAGTTGGTGGAAACCCTGAGCGAGGTGCCAGACCCCTTGCGCACCTATGGCGTCAGTCTGCGCGAAGACGGGCGCGCCCTCATCTACACTTATGACACCAACGCCGAACGTACAGGGATCACCGCCTTGCTGAACGAAGTCGCCGCAGCTGGGCTGACACTTGCGGATGTGCAGACGCGCCAATCCAGTCTTGAAGATATCTTTGTTGGACTGGTTTCAGGAGACAACACATGAACTGGACAGCAATAGCCGCAATCTACCGATTTGAAATGGCGCGCTTTTTCCGCACCCTGATGCAAAGCTTCCTGTCGCCTGTCTTGTCCACTTCACTTTATTTCGTGGTGTTCGGCGCGGCCATTGGCAGCCGCATCGATCAGGTGGAAGGCGTCGCCTACGGGGCCTTTATTGTGCCGGGGCTCATCATGCTGAGCGTGATGACCCAAGCGATATCAAACGCGTCTTTCGGGATCTATTTCCCAAAGTTCATCGGCACGATCTATGAACTTCTCTCTGCACCGGTGAACTTTCTCGAAATCGTGTTGGGCTATGTCGGCGCCGCCGCAACCAAGGCGCTGTTCATTGGCGTGGTGATCCTGATCACGGCTTCGTTGTTTGTCGATCTGACCATCGCCCACCCGTTCGCGATGATGCTGTTCCTGGTGCTGACCTGCGTGAGCTTTGCCCTGCTGGGGTTTATCATCGGGGTCTGGGCGAAGAACTTTGAACAGCTGCAGCTGGTGCCGCTTTTGATTGTCACGCCGCTGGTTTTCCTGGGGGGCTCTTTCTACTCGATCTCGATGTTGCCGACGATCTGGCAGAAAATCACCCTGTTCAATCCCGTGGTCTACCTGATCTCAGGTTTCCGCTGGTCCTTCTTTGGCACTTCGGATGTTCCGGTCGGCTTTAGCCTGTTGGCTATCGGGGGCTTTACCCTGCTGTGTCTGGGGGCAATCTGGTGGATCTTCAAAACCGGATGGCGCATCCGCGCCTGACCACGCTAGGCGCCAAAAATCAGACGATCTTGCAGGTTTGCGCGCAATGCGCCCGTCAGCGTTGCAAATTTGCCGGATCATAGTGGCTTTTTTGCTGATGGCCCCGGTTCGTTCCGGGGCCATCCCTTGTTTCAGGGCAGTCGGCATTCTACATCGGCGCCATGAAGCTCACTCTGCCCTTTTTGAAAAAACCGCCGCTTGTCGCTGTCGTGCGCCTTCAGGGTGCCATTGGCATGGCCGGACGCGGCGCGTTGAATGATGTGACGCTGGCCCCGGTTTTGGAGCGCGCGTTCCGCAAGGGCAAACCTGCGGCGGTCGCATTTGAGATCAATTCTCCCGGTGGGTCGCCGGTGCAGAGCGCGCTGATCGGCGCACGTATTCGCCGCCTCTCACAAGAGCTGAAAGTACCAACTCTCGCTTTTGTCGAGGATGTGGCGGCATCGGGCGGCTACTGGTTGGCGGCATCGGCAGACGAAATCTATGCGGATGACAGCTCTGTTGTGGGCTCTATCGGGGTAATCTCCGCAGGCTTTGGGGCACATGTCCTGCTGGCCCGCCAAGGCGTGGAGCGACGCGTCTACACCGCGGGTAAGAGCAAATCCATGCTGGACCCGTTCCGCCCGGAAAACCCCGAGGATGTGGCCCGCCTCAAGGAGCTGCTGGGCGACATCCACGAGAACTTCATCACCCACGTCAAAGATCGTCGCGGCGACAAGCTGGTTCAGGATCAGGATCTCTTTACCGGCGAGATCTGGCTCGGGCGTCGTGCCGTCTCCCTCGGTTTGATCGACGGGATCGATCACCTGCGACCAAAACTGCAGGCACGGTTCGGCGACAAGGTCCGCTTGCGCCGCTACGGGGTCAAGAAGCCGCTTCTGGGGCGGCTTGGCATGCAGGTGGCACAGGATGCCCTGTCCAGCATCGAGGAACGCGCCGAGTTTGCGCGGTTTGGCCTCTGACGTGATTTTTAAGATTGTTTCCCTGTTCCTTGTTGTGATGGCCGTGTTGGCCATGTTCGGCAAGTTGCGCTTGCCCGGCCAGAAACGACTGGCCTCCCGGCGGTGCAACAGCTGCGGCCGCTTCAAGATCGGAAAAGGCCCCTGTGCCTGCAAAAAGAATGGAGGGCCTCGGCAATGATGCCATGGCTTTTTTCTGCCCTCGGATTGGTGATCCTGCTCTTGGCAGGGGACGCGTTGGTGCGTGGCGCGGTGAACCTCAGCCTGCGGTTGGGTGTACCTGCGCTGATCGTCAGTCTGACCATCGTTGCCTTTGGCACCTCAGCGCCTGAACTGCTGATCGCGATCAGCGCGGTCGGGGACAACGCCGACGGCATCGCGCTTGGCAATGTCGTTGGCTCTAACACGGCGAATATTCTGCTGGTGCTGGGCATTCCCGCGCTGATGCGGGCCCTGCACACAAGCGAATGCGACACGCGCAAGAACTATGTCTTCATGCTGATGGCTTCGGTTCTGTTCATCGCGCTTGCTTTCCTAGGCGAGTTCACTGTGACGTCCGGCCTGATCCTGCTTGCCGCGCTGGCCTTTGTGCTGGGCGTTGCCTTTCGCGAGGCCCGCGCGCATCGCAAGAATGGCAAGGACAGCGACCTTGATGACATCGAAGAGGCCGATCCGGACATGCCGTATTGGCGGATCGGGATATATCTGCTCCTCGGTCTGATTGGCCTGCCACTTGGTGCGGATCTCCTGGTCGACAACGCCTCGATCATTGCCCGCATGTACGGCGTCACCGACACGGTGATCGGCCTGACGCTTGTCGCTATCGGCACCTCTCTGCCGGAACTCGCCACCACCGTTATGGCAGCGCTGCGCCGACAGGCCGATGTCGCGCTTGGCAATGTCATCGGGTCCAACATGTTCAACCTGCTTGCGATCATTGGCATCGCGACTTTTGTGGGTCCGATCACCGTGGATCCGGCATTCCTGCGCGTGGATCTGTGGGTGATGCTTGGGGCGTCTCTCGTGCTGGTGCCGTTTGTCTTTTTCAAAAAGGACATTACCCGCACCTGGGGGATCATTTTGTCGGCCATTTATGTGGTCTACCTGGTACAGCTGTTCTAGCTTTTAGGTCCGGGGCCAACCCCGGACTGAAAAAGAGGAGAGCAGGATGCGGGCATTGGTTACAGGCGCAGGCAAACGCCTCGGGCGTGCCATGGCGCTGGAACTGGCACGACGGGGCTATGACGTGGCCGTGCATTACGCCAGTTCGCAGGAGGCGGCAGAACAAACTGCCGCAGATGTTCGGGATCTGGGCTGCAATGCGCAAACTCTTCGTGCGGACCTGCTGAAAGAGGCAGAGACCGAAACCCTGCTGCCCGCAGCAGCCGAGGCACTGGGCGGCCCGATCACCTGCCTCATCAACAACGCGTCCATCTTTGAATTCGACGATATCCAAACCGCCAGCCGCGATAGCTGGGACCGGCACATGGAAAGCAATCTTCGCGCGCCGTTCATCCTGACCCAGCGGCTTGCTGCTCAGGATCTCCATTTGCAATACAGTGCGGATGGGCGTCCGCTGGCCTCCGCTCTCGTTGTGAACATGATTGATCAGCGGGTGCGCAAACTCACGCCCGAGTTCATGACCTACACACTCGCCAAGTCAGCGCTTTGGACCCTGACGCAAACCAGCGCTCAGGCGCTCGCGCCACGGATAAGGGTAAATGCAATTGGCCCCGGGCCAACCCTGCGTGGCCCCCGCCAGAGCGAGGAACAGTTCGCCAAACAATGCGCCAGCACGCTCTTGCAACGTGGTGCCGACCCGGATGAGATCACCACAGCCTTGGCTTATCTGCTGGATGCCAAAGCTGTGACTGGACAAATGATCTGCGTCGATAGCGGTCAGCATCTGAGCTGGCAAACCCCGGATGTGGTTGGGTTGGAGTGACCAGAATACAGGGCGGTTCAAAAGTGGTAGCGCCGAAGTTGTGCACGTCGGATTAAGCAGTCGCAAAACCGTTACAGAAACTCATTTGAAATCATAAACTTGTCCGATGTCCACAAAAGTTTCCTTTTAAAACAGCTGGTTATACTTCTGCCTATTTTTTGTGCAAACGATGGAAACCGGCCAAAAATAAGGAAAAATGGCGGATAGCCATAAGATATTACCAGACTTATCCACAGCTTTGGTGGATTTGTTCACGGTTGATCCTGCCGCCCGAACATTGCAGACCGACAAGGGGAATCATACATCTGCGGCCATGACAGAACAGCACTCTGACACAGCACCCGAACCCGAGCGCAAAGCACCGCGAACCGGCTATGGCGTGATCCAGGATTATCTCAAGACTCTGGACAACTCGCCTGGCGTGTATCGCATGCTGGATAGCGAGAGCCGGGTTCTTTATGTGGGCAAAGCCCGCAACCTGCGGGCGCGGGTGTCAAACTATTCCCGGCCTGGCCATTCTCCGCGGATCGAGAAAATGATCTCGCTGACCGCCTCCATGATGTTCCTGACCACGCGGACAGAAACAGAGGCGCTGCTGCTGGAACAGAACCTGATCAAGCAGCTGAAGCCCAAGTACAACGTGCTGCTGCGCGACGATAAGAGCTTTCCCAATATTCTGGTGGCCAAGGATCACGCCTTTCCCCAGATCAAGAAACATCGCGGAACGCGCCGGGAAAAGGGCAGCTATTTCGGTCCCTTCGCCAGCGCCGGGGCGGTGAACCGAACGCTCAATCAGCTGCAAAAGGCGTTTCTTTTGCGCAACTGCAGCAATGCGATGTTTGAAAGTCGCACCCGGCCGTGCCTGCAGTATCAGATCAAACGCTGCACCGCGCCTTGTACCGGCGAAATCTCGGCAGAGGACTACGCAGCCTCTGTCCGCGATGCAGAACGCTTTCTTTCCGGGCGCTCAACCAAGATCCAGGAAGAGCTGGCCGAGCAGATGGCCGAGGCCTCCGAAGCCATGGAATTCGAGCGCGCCGCCGCGCTGCGCGACAGGATCAAGGCCCTGACCCAAGTGCAGACCTCGCAGGGCATCAACCCTCGCGGCGTGGCAGAGGCTGATGTGATCGGCCTGCATATAGACAGCGGTCAGGCCTGCGTTCAGGTCTTCTTCATTCGGGCCAATCAAAACTGGGGCAACCAGGATTTCTACCCGCGCCTTAGCGGTGATGTCGCTGCGGCCGAGGTGATGGAGGCCTTTCTGGGCCAGTTCTACGACAACAAGGAACCGCCACGGCAATTGATCCTGTCGGATGAGATCGAAAATTGTGACCTGATGGAGCAGGCCCTCAGTGAAAAGGCCGGCCGCAAAGTAGAGATCCTTGTGCCTCAGCGCGGTGAAAAGACCGAACTGGTGGCAGGTGCCGTGCGCAATGCACGGGAATCGCTGGCTCGCCGGATGGCGGAAAGCGCGACGCAGGCCAAACTGCTGCGCGGCGTTGCGGATGCCTTTGGACTGGAGGGGCCGCCACAGCGGATCGAAGTCTACGACAACTCGCACATTCAGGGCAGCCATGCGGTTGGGGCGATGATCGTCTCTGGCCCCGAAGGTTTCATGAAAAACGCCTACCGCAAATTCAACATCAAGGGGGATGAGCTGACGCCGGGCGATGACTTTGGCATGATGAAAGAGGTGCTGAACCGTCGTTTTTCCCGCTTGCTCAAGGAAGACCCCGACAAGGAAAAAGGCCTCTGGCCGGACCTGCTGCTGATCGACGGTGGGGCTGGGCAGGTCTCTGCTGTGGCAGAGATCATGGCAGAGCGCGGCGTTGACGACATTCCCATGGTTGGCGTTGCCAAGGGGGTGGATCGCGATCACGGCAAGGAAGAATTCCATCGCCTCGGAGAGCGACCTTTCGCGCTGCAACGCAATGATCCGGTGCTCTATTTCGTGCAGCGCCTGCGTGACGAGGCCCACAGATTCGCGATCGGCACGCATCGGGCGAAACGGGCCAAGGCAATGGGCGCGAACCCGCTGGATGAGGTGCCGGGAGTGGGGGCCGCGCGCAAACGGGCGCTTCTTGCGCATTTCGGCAGCGCCAAGGCCGTGAGCCGCGCCAACCTTGCGGATCTCACCGCGGTAGAGGGGGTCTCGGCTGCGCTGGCCCAGCGTATTTATGATTTCTTCCACACGCAGGGCTGACCAGATGGACAGGCACTGCCACATGGCATGGGCTCCTTGGGCGGCGCCTGTATCATTCCGGTGCAAGACCCTGACTTTCTGGTCAAAAGATCGCTTTGCGTCAGGATGTCCATCTCGCGCAGATTTTGATTTGTTGCGCTTTCCACCTGCATCGCAGCGGGCTAGTGTGCAGCCATGAAATGGACTGTCCCGAATATCCTGACCCTGATGCGGCTGCTTGCGGCCCCCGGTCTTGCGATCATGTTCCTGTATTTCTCGCGGCCTTATGCGGATTGGTTTGCCCTGATCCTGTTCGTGAGCGCTGCGATTACGGATTGGTTTGACGGCTACCTGGCACGTGCCTGGAAGCAGGAAACCAAACTGGGGGCGATGTTGGATCCGATTGCGGACAAGGCGATGGTTGTCATTGCTCTGATGATCCTTGTCGGGTTTTCGGCTGAACACTGGACGCCCTGGCTGGTGCTGCCTGCCACGATCATCCTGTTCCGCGAGGTCTTTGTGTCCGGCCTGCGAGAATATCTGGGCGACACAGCGGGGACGCTCAAGGTCACCAACCTCGCCAAATGGAAGACAACCGCCCAGATGGTCGCAATTGCGACCCTGTTTTCACAGGGCATATTCGAGCACTATCTGGTGATGTCGTCCTTTGGGATGGATGATCTGTTGATCGACCAAATTCTGCGTGGGCAGGTCAGTGATGAACTTGGATTGCGCTGGAAGCTGGAAGGCATGGTCTGGACCGGACGTGTCGGACTTGTCCTGCTGACAATCGCCGCCGCGCTCACCCTCATCACCGGCGCGGACTATCTGCGCAAGGCTATGCCGCATCTGAAGGAGACCCGTTGATGGATATTCTCTATTTCGCTTGGGTGCGTGAACGCATTGGCCTCCCCAAAGAACGGGTGGAAACCTCTGCCGCCACTGTGCGGGAACTGGTGGCGGAACTGAGCGCGCGTGAAGACCGCTATGCCGTGGCCTTTTCTGATCTGTCCGCACTACGGGTGGCTCTCGATCAGGATCTCTCTGATTTCGACGCTCCGCTTGATGGCGTCCGCGAAGTGGCTTTCTTCCCGCCGATGACCGGGGGCTGATCCATGCGCATTGCCGTTCAGGATGGTCTTTTCGACATCGGAGAGGAAAGCAACCGCTTTGCGGCGGGGCTCTCGGACAGTGGCGCCAATGCCGGTGCCATCGTGACCTTTACTGGCGTGGTGCGGGGATCGGACAACGGCGATATGGTCGCGATGGAGATCGAGCATTATCCGGGGATGACGGAACGCGCGATCCGCAAGATTGCGGATGAGGCAATGGCTCGTTGGTCTCTTGCGGATGTACTGGTCATTCACCGTCATGGCCGTCTCGTGCCCGGCGAACAGATCATGATGGTCGCCACAGCGTCGCGCCACCGGCTGCACGCCTTTGAGGCGGCTGAATTCCTGATGGACTATCTGAAGTCCCGCGCCCCTTTCTGGAAAAAAGAGCTGTTGCAGGATGGGGCAGGGAACTGGGTCGAGGCAAAGGACAGCGACGAAGAGGCGCTGGACCGCTGGGCCTAGGCCCGCGGCGCGCGTCGTTTCCATCTCGTCAGATCAGATCGCCGTCAGCTGTGCAACTGGGCGCGTAGTTCTTCCGCTTCGCGTCGCGCATCACGCAAACCGTCCATCGCAGCGCGCAGCTCTGCTTCGGTCTGTGCCAGTTGGTTGGACAACTCCGATTCCCGCTGTTGCAGATAGGTGATCGCCTGATCGCGGGTTTCCTCTGCTTCATGCAGCTCCTGGCTCATCCGGTCCAGATCGGCAACATCGCTTTGCTTCACCCGGGTGAAACGATGGACCAGCCAGTTGGCAAACCAACCCATCGCAAAAGCAACAAACAGGATGATGGCAGTGGTGATGATGAACTCGGTTCTGTTCATTGGGCCAAGTCTCTCCTATTCGCTGTCGTCAGCCGATTCCGGCGCTGAGGCCGCGGCATCAAGGGTGGTTTCGCTGGTCGGGTCTGTCGCCGCCGGGCGGATCAGGCGGAATTCGATGCGACGGTTGGCTTCGCGACCTTCTTCGGTGTCGTTTGTGGCAATTGGGGTGCTTTCGCCATAGCCCTTGGCGGAAAAGCTGGACGTGACGATGCGTCGATCCCGCAACTCGTTCAGAACCGATTGCGCGCGCGCCTGGCTGAGATTCTGGTTCATCTCTTCGCGCCCCTGGCTGTCGGTGTGTCCCTGGATTTCCAGTCGCACGCCGTCACAGCGCGCCAAGATGTCGGCGATCTGGTCAAGGGTATCACGGCTGCCGGCGGCCACCGTGGCGGAACCGGGCTCAAAGGTGATCTTGGAAACCGTCTGTACCGCCGCCAGTTCAGCCTCGCACAGCTCTGGCGACATCGGTTTGTCGGCAGGTTCAGGAGGCTCTTCATAGGTGACGTTCAGATCATAGCTTTCGGCTTCGCCCAGTTTTTCGGACAACAGTTTGGCGATTTCCGTGGGGGCGTCTTCTCGGTGGCTCATGCCGGTCAGCTGCAGACTGTCTGGCATGACTGACACGGCGCCCCGCTCAAGAAAGGACAGCGCCTCTAGCCCGGCCAATACCCGCACCGGCCAGTCCACAGGCAGGTCATCGACAACCCGCGTGGCGCTGTAGACGTTGCCGCTGCCAAACCGCGCCTTTGCATAGCTTGTGGAAATCTCGCGCAGGGCCTCGTCAGAAATCCGTCCGCGCAGCTGAACCTGCCCTTCCGGGCTGAGGGTGGCAACAAACTCGGAGGGGCCTTGGGCCGTATCCGTTTCCGGCTCGGGCAGAACTGCATGCACGGCAAAAACCTGTGGCAGCGCGCTTTCCAGCTCGCCCACCACGGTATCAAACAACGCAGGCGCCGTACCCTCGGCGGCGACCAGCGTCATGTCTGCATTGGCAATCGTCACCGATCCGCCGCCCAGTTCCGCCAGCGCGCCGATGCCCAGCTCTGCTGCACGTGCCCAATTGGGAGAGGGCACACCCATGCCGATCACACAGTCGAAACTGCCGTCATATCCCGCCTTTTTCGCGGCCCGCAGAATACGGTCGCGGCTCAGTTCGCTCTCGGCAGAGCAGGCGTCAAACTGTCCGCCGTTCTCGTCAATGCTATAGCGCAGGGTGAACGGCGTGATGACCGGACGCGGGGCCGCAATATCCAGCGAGAGCCGCAGACCGGCAGGTGCCATGCGGTTCAGGCGCTTTTCGATCTGCTCCTTTGCCTCGGCGCTGTCGGAAATCGCGGTGACCGAAACCTCCTGCGCTTCAACCGAGATCTTTGAACGCGGCAGCAGGCTCAGCGCATCCAGGGCGAATTCAACTGCATCCATCCAGCCGGTGGGGGCCGTGTAGTTTGCCGTTTCCAAAAGGTCCGCGACCTGATCGGCACCGGCAATGGTGTTCAGCCGTTCGATCACGTCGTCACGGTTGGTCGCCCGCGGGATCAGGCCGATGATCGACACGCCGCTGTCATTGCGCAGGATCTCAACCGAAAAACGGGGCGGTGCGATGCCTTTGGAGGGGGTGACCTCCATGTCGTCAATGATGCGGGCCGCATCCACCACGCCACCGACAAGCGAGATCACCCCAAAGCGGGTGGCTTCGTCCGGGGCGGTGCCGTTCAAAATGACCCGCAGGCCATCGGCGGTGACTTCGGCCCAAGTGTATCCTGCCTTGTCCAGCTCGCGCCTTACGGCTGTTTCACTGCCTGCTTCGATCCCCGTGACGGCAAACCCGGCCACAACCAGGCTCAGAGCCGCAGCTCCGGTGAAGGTCAGGCCAGATATAAGAAGCGAGGATAGACGCATGTGTCAGCGGGTCTCCGTTTGGCGGCCGCAGAAACGGCTTTCAGAAGTCTTACAGGGGCAATGTGGCAGGTTCAATCACGCGAACAAGGCTGCAGCAAAGAAGATGAGCGGAATCAAGCCGGTATCGCGGTTGAGCCGGAACAGTTGCAAAAGCCTGTCACCATTTTCGGCATCAAAGGCACGCAGCTGCCACGTCATGTGCCATCCCATCGCCCAGGGGCCAACCAGCGCAAGGACCAAGGCAAGCACAGAGCCGTTGGGCTGTACGGCCATGATGACCGCCAGCGCCATCAGGCTTACGGTGGCGACAATAAAGCGGCGCAGCCACATTGGCGTATCGGTGCCAAACAGGCGCGCCGTGGATTTGACGCCAATCAGCGCATCATCTTCGGTGTCCTGATGGGCATAGATCGTGTCATAAAACAGCGTCCAGGCAATGCCTGCCAAATACAGAACCACGGCAGGCCAGTTCAGCGTTCCGGTATGGGCAACCCACGCCAGCATGGCGCCCCAGTTGAACGCCAGTCCCAGAAACACTTGGGGCCACCAGGTAAAGCGTTTGGCAAATGGGTAGATCGCAACCGGGAACAGGGCAAGAATACCCATCGCGACCGTCGCCTGATTAAAGCTCAGCAAGATGGCGAAAGAAATCAGCGCCTGTAGCCCCATCCAGATCACGGCACCTTTGACCGTGACCTGACCGGACGGGATCGGGCGCGAGCGCGTGCGCTCCACCTGACCGTCGAAATTGCGGTCGGTGATGTCATTCCACGTGCAGCCAGCGCCGCGCATCAGCCAGGATCCAGCCGCGCAGGCGACAAAGATCCAAAGATCTTCCCAACGCGGACTTTGGTCCCACAGGATCGCCAGTGCCAAACCCCACCAGCAGGGGATCAGCAAAAGCCATGTGCCGATTGGCCGGTCTGCCCTGCTCAGCCGCAGGTAGGGGCGGCTCCAGGCGGGTGCGCGTCGGTCGACCCAATTGTCTTTGACAGCATCTGCGACCTGTCCATCTGGTGTTGGCGTCCCGCCTTGCATATGTATGCCTCATGAGTGCAAAGATCAGACTGTATGTAGAGCACCCACTGGGGGCAGGGCAATCGGTTCCTCTGGACCGCGATCAGGCGCATTATCTCTTTGGGGTCATGCGGCAGGCGGTTGGGGGACAGGTGTCTCTGTTCAATGGGCGCGATGGAGAGTGGCGGGCCGAGATCGCCGAAGCAGGCAAGCGCAATGGGCTGCTCGTCTGTCAGGAGCAATCGCGGCCTTTGATGCTGCCGCCGGATCTGTGGCTTCTGTTTGCTCCGATCAAAAAGGCGCGCACCGATTTCATCGTGGAAAAAGCCGCTGAAATGGGGGCCGCACGGATCCTGCCGGTCCAGACCGATTTCACCAACTCTGACCGCATCCGCCAGGACAGGTTGCAAGCCCATGCCGTAGAGGCCGCAGAACAATGCGGCGGCACCTATGTGCCGGAGGTGGCAGAGCTGCAGAAACTGTCACGCGTGCTGGACCAATGGCCGCAGGAGCGACAGCTGATGTTCTGTGACGAGGCAGAGGTCGGCACGGCCCTGACCCTTGCTGCCGCAGATCACGCCAAGGCCCCGTGGGCCATCGTCATCGGACCAGAGGGCGGTTTTTCCGAGGAAGAGCGCAAACGCCTTCATGGTCTGCCCCAATCCCATGTGGTGAGCCTTGGGCCGCGTATTTTGCGGGCGGATACGGCAGCGGTTGCAGCGCTGACGATCTGGCAGCAAGCCTATGGTGACTGGGGGTGACATGGCGTCTGGCACAGTCGGAGGAGCAGCGCGCGATTGAGGCGTTTCTCTCCCGCCATGTGGCCAGCTCCATGTTCCCGCTCACCAACCTTCGCGATCACGGCCTTTCTGGAACCGCGCCCAAGGCCATGAAGGTCTGGCTGCGTGGTGCGCCGAACAATGGTGTCGCTGGGCTGACCAATGACGGTACGCTGCTTATTCAGGCGCCAATGGCCACGGACGCGGACTGGCGGTCAATGCAGGCCCTTGTCGAGGCACAGCTGGCAGGCCGACCGCAGACAGGGGTTCTTGGCGCGACCGACCAGCTACGCCGCTATCTTGCCGCCACCGGGCTCGCAGCCCGCGCAACGCGACTGAACCGCGATGAACCCGGATTGGCGCTGGACCTTGGGGATCTTGACCTGACGTGCCTGAACCGCCCGGCGCTGGCGGGCGCGGTCCTAATGCCAATTTCGGCAGCACCGCGACCCATGCTGGTGCAATGGCGCGCGGCGTATCATCAGGAAGTGCTGGGCACCCCCGCAGCAGAGGCGGTGGCGATGGCGTCTGCGGATATCGACAGCTATCTTCTGCGTGACAGTCATCGCATTTTGTCGGTCGGGCCGAAATGGGTTGCGATGACGGGATTTAACGCACAACTTCCCGGGGTGGTTCAGATCGGCGGTGTCTACACGCCCCCGGACATGCGCGGTCGCGGCTACGCGCGGGCAGCCCTTGCTCTCCACCTGCAGCAGGCCGCCCGCAAAGGCACCGAAAAAGCGGTGCTTTTTGCAGCAGGCGACGCTGCTGTCAGGGCCTATCAGGCAATTGGCTTTCGCCAGATTGAGGGCTACTCTCTGGTCTTGTTTGACCCGTCCAACGCCACAGCGGCAAAGGAGCCATCAACATGAGCTTCATCCGTCCCGAGGCCCGCGCCGCCCTATGGCGTTGGCGTGAATTGCTCCTTGCGGGCTCCACGGGCCTCCTGGGCCTGACATGGGCGCTGGGGTCGTACGGGGTTCTGGCGCTGACGGGGTGGGCCCTGATCGTGATCGCTGTCATCATCGCAGTGATCGGCGCGCAGCGGCTGCGTTTTCGTTTGGGGGCGGGGGGACCTGGCGTTGTTCAGGTGGATGAAGGGCAGGTTGCATATTTCGGTCCTTTGACGGGCGGCGGCATTGCCCTGTCCGAGCTGGAGCGTTTGACATTGGACCACACCGCCAAACCCGCACATTGGCTGCTGGAGCAACCGGGGCATGGCACCTTGGCCATCCCGGTCAACGCAACCAACAGCGATGCGCTCTTTGATGCTTTTGCGTCGCTGCCTGGTTTGCGAGTAGAGCGAATGCTGGCAGAATTGCACGGCAAAGGCACTCACCAGGTCGTGATCTGGGAGCGCGCTTCAACCAGACCTGCCCAGCACAGGTTGCATTGACACCGCGCGAAATTGCGACCACGACTGGCACCTCAATACGGATAACCTCACGGAGAGCCCCAGATGTCTATCCCTCAATCCGGCGGCGGGCCGATCGAACGGCACGAGCAATTGGCGGAATATCTCGCATCGGGATGCAAACCGCGCGATCAATGGCGCATCGGCACCGAACATGAGAAATTCGGCTACTGCAAGGACACGCTGAAGCCGCTCCCGTTTGAGGGAACCCGCTCTATCGTGGCCGTTCTGGAAGGTCTGCGGGATCGTCACGGCTGGTCCGAGATACGCGAAGCGGGCAAGCTGATCGGTCTGGAAAAAGACGGTGCAAATGTCTCGCTTGAGCCGGGTGGCGCGCTGGAGTTGTCGGGTGCCCCACTAGAGACGATCCACGAAACCTGCGACGAGGTGAACACCCACCTGCGCGAGGTAAAGGATATCGCCGACGAAATTGGCGTCGGCTTTATCGGCCTTGGCGCCGCGCCGATCTGGTCGCACGACGAAATGCCGTTGATGCCGAAGGGGCGCTATAAGCTGATGGATGCCTATATGGGCAAAGTCGGCACCATGGGACGCACCATGATGCGCCGTACCTGTACCGTTCAGGTGAATCTTGATTTTGGTTCTGAGGCGGACATGGTGCAGAAAATGCGCGTGGCCATCGCACTGCAGCCTGTCGCCACGGCGCTTTTTGCCAACTCCCCTTTCCTTGAAGGCAAACCAAACAATCACAAATCCTGGCGCTCGCGCGTCTGGCGCGATCTGGATGCAGACCGTACCGGCATGGTGCCTTTCGTGTTCGAAGAGGGCTTCGGCTTTGAACGCTGGGTGCAATATGCCCTCGATGTGCCGATGTATTTTGTCTACCGCGATGGCGAATACATTGATGCACTTGGCATGTCCTTCCGCGATTTCCTCAAGGGTGAGCTGCCCGCCCTTCCCGGTGAAACCCCGACACTCAGTGATTGGGCCGACCACCTGACCACCGCCTTCCCCGAGGCGCGGATCAAGAAATACATGGAAATGCGCGGTGCTGATGGTGGCCCCTGGCGTCGTCTTTGTGCTCTGCCTGCATTCTGGGTGGGGATGATGTACGATCAGTCCAGCCTCGATGCGGCCTGGGATCTGGTCAAGGGCTGGGATGCCGAGACCCGCGAGGCGCTGCGGGTTGCGGCCTCAGAGCAGGGCCTGCAGGCGCAGGTCGGTGCCATCAACATGCACGACCTCGCCCGCGAAGTGGTTGCCATCTCCGAAGCCGGCCTGAAGGCCCGTGGCCGCGCCGGCGCAGGGGGCTTGGTGCCGGATGAGACCCATTTCCTCAACGCGCTGAAAGACAGCATTGAAACTGGCAAGGTGCCCGCAGACGAGCTGCTTGATCGCTATAACGGCGATTGGAATGGCGATCTGACACGGATTTATGCGGACTACAGCTACTGATCCGTCGACCGCACGCAAACGTACAAAGGGCGCCCTCATGGGCGCCTTTTTCTTTGCCGTGATTGGTGCAGAACCCCTGCTTTTCCCCGCAACCGGAGTCTTGCCTGCCAGACGTGGGAGCCATAGAGGAGCGGTCTGTCTATGGCTTGAAAGATATTGATATGGGAAATTTCTTCATCTCAGCGTTTGAGAAACTGGTCGGCGTTGTTGTCGTTCTTCTGCTGATTGCGGTGCTTGGCGGCGCCGTTCTGGCAGCGATGCAGCCTGGAGGCGGCGGTGTGCTCGCAGCGCTTGGCGTTCTGGTGATCGGGACACTCTATGTGATCCTGATTGCAGGATCGCTCTATCTGGCGCTTGGGATCTACAACAACACCAAACGCACCGCTGAGGCGATCGAGCGACTGGCGTCCAAGTAATCGGGCTTGCAACAGCACCAGCCCGGTTGGGAAAAGAATACGGCGGCAGGGTATCCTGCCGCCGTAAGACATGCGTGAGTGGGGCCATTCAGCCTTGGCTTACTGCTCCAGCAGTTCTGCGGGAGATTTGTCTTCGATGTTGTCCCAGTTCACGTCTGCTTTCTCGATGAAACCGGGGATGTCCTGCGCCCAGCGTTCCTGGATGTCCTTGGACAGGTTCAGGTACAGAACGTCGTCGACAATTTTCCACTGGTTCGGGTCGCCGTCGAATTTGAAGCCCATCGCCGCACCAAAGGCACAGTAGCCACCGTATGCCGGGATGTAGGCTTCGGGGTTGGCTTCGAACAGGGCCTTGTTTTCTTCGGTTGCGAACCAGTAGGTCGCATCGTCAAAAGACGAGGTCACCTTGTAGGAGCCTTTGGTGGGCTCACCTGCGTTGAAGTAGGCAACCGGGTCATAGCCCTGCATTGCGAGGCCGGTCGAGGAGGCGTTGATATCCACGCCAGCGGCCAGTGCGGAGGTTGCCAGTGCGACGGAGAGAGCGATACCACCCAGGAAAGATTTTGCTTTGGTCATCGGTTTGAGCCTTTCGATGTGTCGGGCGATCAGGGCGCCCTATGTTGGAATGGGTAAGTTTGTGCGTACTGAAATTCTGGTCTTCGAAATGCGGCCTGTTTGGCCATGAACTGCAGTTGGGGATTTTCCTGCTCACATTCAAAACAACTGATTTTGAATGCGCACAGATGCACAGAACCCTTGCGCTCCTGCGGAGGCACATCTGCGTGAACAAAAAAGCCCCTTCCGGTTGGAAAGGGGCTTTATCTATATATTTCAGATGGTTATTTGGGGTTGGCGGGCTACTTCTGCCCGATCTTCGGCTCTGTGCCGTTGCGCAAACGTGCGATGTTTTCCTTGTGGCGCCACAAAATAATAATTGCCAGAAGCGCGGCGAGAACGGTTGCCATCGGCGCACCAAGCAGCAGACACCACACTGGCGCTGCAATGGCAGACACCAGCGCCCCCATTGAAGAGATCTTGCTCAGATAGGCTGCGGCCAGCCATGTCAGGCAGCAGGCGATGCCGACAGGCCAGGCAAGCGCCAGCATCAGCCCAAGAAACGTAGCGACGCCCTTGCCGCCCTTGAAGCCGAGCCAAACCGGGAAACAATGCCCGGCAAATGCGGCAAGCCCGGCCAACTGTGCCGCGTCTTCGCTCGCCAAGGCACGGGCCAGCAGAACCGCAGCGGCCCCCTTGCCCCCGTCCAGCAGCAGGGTCAGCGCCGCCGCCTTTTTGGAGCCGGTGCGCAACACATTGGTGGTGCCGATGTTGCCGGAGCCGATCTGGCGCAGGTTGCCAAGGCCCATGATCCGGGTCAGCACCATGCCGAAGGGAATAGAGCCCAGGCCATATCCGACAACGGCCCACAACATCAGTGTCGCAAAAGTGGAATCGATAGGTGGCATCAGTTTCTCCGGTAGACGGGTTCACCCGCCACGTAGGTTTCCAGCACCCTACCTTGCATCCGCTGCCCGTCAAATGGGGTGTTCTGTGACTTCGACTTCAGCGCGAAGCGATCCATGACAAACGGGCTGTCGGGATCAAACAGCACCAGATCCGCAGGCGCCCCCTCGGCCAGACGACCGCAGGCGAGGCCCAGACGTTTGGCAGGGTTCAGTGACATGGCGCGGAACAGCGTTGGCAGGTCTAGCTGGTCGTTGTGATAAAGCCTCAGCGCAGCGGGCAACAGCGTTTCCATCGCCACGGCCCCGGCGGCCGCCTCCTCGAAGGGCAGGCGTTTGCTCTCTTCATCCTGCGGGGTATGCATGGAGGAGATCACGTCGATAAGCCCCTCACGCACCGCTTCGATCACGGCCAGCCTGTCCTCTTCGGACCGCAGGGGGGGCTTTACCTTAAAGAAGGTGCGGTAGTCCGCGACGTCCAGTTCATTCAATGTCAGATGGTGGATCGAGGTGCCCGCGGTGATGTCCAGTCCATTTGCCTTGGCCCGTTCCAGCGCAGGCAGGGCGCGGGCTGTGGTGATCTGATCCGCGTGATATTTCGCACCGGTCATTTCCAGCAGGGCAATGTCGCGGTCCAGTCCCATCCGCTCCGCCATCGGAGTGACCGACGGCAGGCCGCGCAGGGCCGCGAATTTGCCGGCGGTTGCGGCTGCGCCCTTGCTCAGGCCCGGCTCTTGCGGGTGGGCGATGACCAGCGCGCCGCAGCTGCGGGCATAGGTCAGAGCGCGAGAGAACACTTTGGTATCGGCCACCACATGATCGCAATCGGTAAAGGCCACGGCACCTGCATCCATCAGGAAGCCGATTTCTGTCATCTCCCGACCTTCGCGCCCCTTGGTGAGCGCGGCCATTGCCAGCACGTTGACGGGCGCATCGGCCTGCGCGCGACGGGTGACGAACTCAAGCGTTTCGGGGCTGTCAATGGCGGGGGTGGTGTCCGGGCGCGTGATCATTGTTGTCACGCCGCCAGCAGCCGCGGCGAGACCGGCTGATTTATAGCTTTCCTTGTGACGCTCGCCGGGTTCGCAAACCTTGACGCCGATGTCGACGATACCGGGTGCAAGGCATTTGCCCCCGCAATCAACAAGGGTCACATCTTCTGCCCCAATGTTTCGCGTGCGAAACAATTGGTCAGGGTTTGTGTCGTTCTTTTCCACCGCCGCAATGCGCCCGTTCTGTACCAGAACCGCGCCGATGCTGTCGGTTCCGGCTTCTGGGTCGATCAGGCGGGCGTTGGTAAAAAGCAGGGTCATGCGCGGGAACTCTCGGGCAGGGTGGACATGGCGTTTTGCAGGGTTGCAATGGTGGCGGCGGGATCAGGCTGGTACTTGATCAGGTATTTGTGCCCAGCGTGAGTGACGATCTGCACGGTGCTGGCAAGGCGGTTCAATTCAGCCACATCGGCAAGCGGGATGGCTTGCTGATCCGGACCTTTGATTGTTGTGCCATCCAGCGCCCAGACGCGGGACATTTCGTCAGAGACGAGATAACCGCCGCGCAGGCCGATGGCCGCCAGACCACCGATGGCACCGGTCCAGACATGTGGGTTACCCATGAACCATAGAATGCCCATCGCGCCCACCATGGCAATCACGGCCAGCCAGGCATGGCTGCGCCAATAGGCCATCCGGTCGGGGGTGAATACGGTTTCGGACATCAGCGCACCATCAGCAGAACAACAAGAACAATCAGCGCCATCACCACAGAGAACAAGGCCGCACCAATTCGTCGTGCCCGCGACCGGGCCTCCCGCGGGGAGGGGCGGGGCGCGGAGAACGGCTTGGCGCTTTCCGGGGTCTCTGCGGGGCTGGCCGGGCGCGCGGCCCAATCTGCCCCGGCTTCGCGATAATCGCCGACATGGTGGATCTGTTCGGCCGGGGTGAGATGGGTTTCCTCTCCGCGCAGAGCCCGCGAACGGATCAGCAGCACATAGCCGTCGATGGCTTCAAGTTTGGCGCGATCGGGCCGCAGCGCGTCTTCGGGGATGCCGCAGCCGACACGCAGGTAGCCTTCCAGCCCCAGCTCTTCGAGATCGCTGACAGGAAAGACCTCCACATGATCGAGGTCGATGTCATCAATGCCCAGAACCTGGGCCAACGCGCCGGGCTCTCGCAGGAACCGGGCCTGTTCAGCGCGCATGTCGAGGTCAAAAAGATGGATGACCCGCTGTTCGCCAGCCGGGATCAAGAGAGATTTTGCGTGCTCACCTGTCATGGCTCAGGCCGCGCCGTGTTGGTCTGCCTGGCGGCTTGCACGGAGATTGCGGGCCAGCAGGTCCATCGCGGCCATACGCACAGCGACCCCCATCTCTACCTGTTCCTGAATGACAGAACGGTTGATGTCATCGGCGATGGTTCCGTCGATTTCCACACCTCGGTTCATCGGGCCGGGGTGCATGACGATGGCGTCGGGTTTGGCCAGCGCCAGCTTATCGGCGTCCAGACCATAGCGGTGGTAGTACTCGCGCTCAGAGGGGATGAATCCACCGTCCATCCTTTCTTTCTGAAGGCGCAGCATCATGACCACGTCCACATCTTTCAGACCTTCGCGCATGTCGTCATAGATCTCGGCACCAAATTCAGCGAACTGGCTGGGCACCAGCGTCGGTGGACCGATCAGCCGGATGCGGTTTTCCATTTTGCCAAGCAGGATCAGATTCGATCGAGCCACACGGGAATGGGCAACGTCACCGCAGATGGCAATGTTCAGCCGGTGCAGTCGTCCCTTGGCCCGCCGGATGGTCAACGCATCCAGCAGCGCCTGGGTCGGGTGCTCGTGCCGCCCGTCGCCTGCGTTCAATACCGCGCAGTTCACCTTTTGCGCCAAAAGGTCGACGGCGCCGGAATGGGGGTGACGCACGACGAGAAGATCGGGGTGCATCGCATTGAGGGTCATCGCCGTGTCGATCAGGGTTTCCCCCTTTTTGATCGAGGACGCCTGCATTGCCATGTTCATCACGTCAGCACCCAACCGTTTGCCTGCGAGCTCAAACGAGGCCTGCGTGCGGGTCGAGTTTTCGAAGAACATGTTGATCTGAGTGAGACCGTGCAAAGCCTCGGCGTGTTTTTCCGCGCGTCGGTTCAGATCAACATAGCTGTCCGCAAGGTCGAGAATGGCAGTGATTTCATGTGGCCTGAGTGGCTCAATGCCCAAGAGATGCCGTTGGTTGAAGGACATCGGATCAATCGACGTGGGGGCATTGGGCATGGGCTGGCTCCGCGCTGTTTGGCGTCCTTATAGGCAGGGCTTTGATCTGCGGCAAGCGGCGTGGCGTGGCGCATTGCTGCGGCATGCACGGCAGGTATTTTGATCTGTCGCCGGGCGGGGTAGCTTGGGGCATGGAATCGGCATTGGATTATCACAGCGCGCGGGCGCTTTTGGCTTGGCAGATTGAGCTGGGGGCAACGGACGCGATCTGTGACGCGCCGGTCAACCGCTATGAGCTTGAGGCACGCCAGCCCAAACCGACCGCCCGCCAGGCAGAGGCGCCGCCACCCAAACCCAAGGAAGTCGACCCGGTTGAGGTTGCACGCGACATCGCGCGCGGCGTGCGGGACTTGGCCGGTCTCAAGGCTGCGCTGGCCCAATTCGAACACTGCGACCTGAGGAAGGGCGCGCGCAATCTGGTGTTCAGCGACGGCAAGCCCGGTGCACGGGTTATGGTGATCGGAGAGGCGCCGGGGCGCGACGAGGATCTGGAAGGGCGTCCCTTCGTGGGGCGGGCAGGGCAGCTGTTGGACCGCATGCTGGCAGCCATCGGCCTGTCGCGGCAGGACAATGTCTATATCACCAATGTGTTGCCTTGGCGGCCGCCGCAGAACCGCGACCCGCTGCCTGCAGAGATTGCGATGATGACCCCGTTTCTGGAACGCCATGTGGCGCTGGCCAATCCGGATATCCTGATTGCCATGGGAAACATCAGCTGCGATGCCTTGATGGGTAAACGCGGCATTACCCGTCTGCGCGGCACATGGGGCGAGGCCTGGGGCAAGCCGGTCATGCCGATGTTCCACCCCGCATACCTGCTGCGCCAGCCGCTGCAGAAACGGGCTGCGTGGTCTGATCTTCTTGATATCAAATCCCGGCTTGATGCTGGCTGACCCTGCCTGTGCGCAGGTGCATAAAATCATGACGAAAAAGCAGTGAGAGAGGCCTGACAGAATGGCACAAATTGACGACGGCAAAGCGTTCATTCCAGTGCGTATCGCGGTGTTGACCGTGTCTGACAGTCGCTCCCTCTCCGAAGACCGGTCCGGCCAGGTGCTGGTCGACCGGCTGGAGACGTCAGGTCATGTGCTGGCCGATCGCAAGATCCTGCCGGATGAGCGCGACCAGATTGCAGATCAGCTGCGTGCGTGGGTGGCGGATCCCGACGTGGACGTGGTGATCTCAACGGGCGGGACCGGGCTGACCGGACGGGATGTGACCGTTGAGGCCCATCGCGATGTCTATGAGAAAGAGATCGATGCCTTTGGCACCGTCTTTACCATCGTGTCGATGCAGAAAATCGGCACGTCGGCGATCCAGTCGCGGGCAACCGGCGGTGTGGCGGGGGGCACCTATCTGTTTGCGCTGCCGGGCAGCCCCGGCGCCTGCAAGGATGCCTGGGATGAAATTCTGCTCAAACAGCTCGACTATCGGCACCGCCCCTGCAATTTCGTCGAGATCATGCCCCGCCTTGACGAACATTTGCGCAGGAAGTGAGACGGAAATGATCCGCGGCGGCGTGTAACCTCGTATAGCTTTGGACAAGCTGATAAACTCGGCGCCTGAAATCTGGTGCTTTGCCGGGTTTGCCGGCCTGAAAAGGATGAGAGATGCGCTTTTTGCGGCACACGGTGTTCGGAGTTTTCCTGGCGGCGCTGACGGCGGCGTTGCTGCTGTTTGCGGTGCAAATCGTCGCCTCCGCGATCCAGAGCCGTCTGTCAGACGAGCGCAAAGCCCCACCCGCACGTGAACGGGTATTTGCCGTCAATGTCGTCAAAGCAGAGTTGGGCGCGGTCACCCCGCAGCTCACGGCCTTTGGTCGGGTTGAAAGCCGTCGACGGCTGGAATTGCGCACGGCGGCTGCTGGTCGTGTCGTTGCGCTGGCGCCTGGCTTTGAAGATGGCGGCGATGTGACCGCTGGCACAGTTCTGGTGCAGATTGATCCCGCAGACGCGCAGGCCGCCCTTGAGGGGGCAGAGGCCGACATGCTGGACGCAGAGGCTGAAGACCGCGAGGCGCGTCGCGGCCTGACCCTGGCGCAGGATGAACTGGCCGCTGCGCAGGACCAGGCTGCGTTGCGCGCGCGCGCCCTCGAGCGGCAGCAGAACCTGCAGGAACGTGGGGTGGGCTCGGCTGCAACCGCAGAGGTTGCTGAGCTGGCCGCAGCTCAGGCACGTCAGGCGGTGATTTCGCGCAGACAGGCGGTTTCCCTTGCCGAGGCGCGCATCGATCAGGCCGCCACGCGGCTTGCGCGGGCCCGCATTGCCCTAGAGGATGCGCAGCGCACTTTGGATGACACCACCATCACCGCGGCTTTTGATGGAACCCTGCAGTCGGTGAATCTGGTTGAGGGAGGGCTGGTTTCGACCAATGAAAAGCTGGCGGATCTGGTGGATCCGGCCCAGCTGGAGGTCGCCTTTCGTGTTTCTACGGTGCAGTTCGCCCGACTGCTGGATCAATCGGGCAAGCTGATAGAGGCGCCGGTTCGGGTGACGCTGGATGCAACTGGTGCGGCATTGACGGCGACGGGGGTTGCCGTCCGCGACAGTGGCGCTGCAGGTGAGGGCTTGGCCGGGCGGCTGATCTATGCCCGCCTCGACACTGCGCCGGGCTTCAAACCCGGTGACTTTGTTACAGTCCATGTCGAAGAGCCTGTGGTTGAAGACGTTGCCCGCTTGCCAGCCTCGGCTCTGGGGTCGGATGGGACGGTCCTGGTGATTGGCGCAGATGATCGTTTGGAGACGCTGGCGGTCACATTGGTGCGCAGGCAGGGCGATGATGTCTTGCTGCGTGGCGAAGGGCTTGCGGGCCGCGAGGTCGTGACGGGGCGCACACCGCTATTGGGGGCCGGTATCAAGGTGCGCCCATTGCGCCAAGGGGCTGAGGCCGCTGCCACAGAGACAACAACCCGCGCGGCCGAGGCAGAGATGATCGAGCTGAGCGATGACCACCGGGCCCGGTTGGTTGCATTGGTCGAGCAAAACAGCCGCATGCCGCAAGAGGCCAAGGCACGGGTGCTGGCGCAACTGGCCGAAGCAAAGGTTCCAGCGCAGCTGGTCAACCGGATCGAAACCCGGATGGGAGGCTAAGGCGCCATGCTGCGCAATTTGCCCCAATCCGCCGGAGGCCTGCTGAGCTACTTCACCCGTCACCGCACGCTGGCCAATCTTCTTCTTGTTCTGCTGCTGGTTCTGGGGGCTGCTGCGATCCCGAACATGCGGGCGCAGTTCTTTCCCGATGTGATCGTCGAGAGCGTTTCTGTCTCGGTTGAATGGGAAGGTGCAGGTCCCGAAGATATCGACAGCGCCATTGTGCAGCTGATGGAGCCCGCGCTTCTTGCGGTGGATGGGGTGGAAAGCACCAGCTCCACCTCTCGTGAAGGGCGGGCAAATATCTCGCTTGATTTCGAACCGGGCTGGGACATGGCCCGTGCTGCCGATGATGTGCAAAGCGCAGTGGATGGCATCACGTCCCTTCCCGAAGAGGCCGAAGAGCCCAGCGTGCGTCGGGGAGCCTGGCGCGACCGGGTGACGGATATCGTGCTGACCGGTCCGATCGCGCCGCGCCAGCTTGGGCTGTTTGCTGACGAACTGGTCAATCGTCTGTTCGAGGCGGGCGTCACCCGCACCACCATTCGCGGCGTCGCGGCACCACGGACATTGGTTGAGGTGCCTTCTGCCAGCCTGATTGCGCATGACATCGCGATGGCAGACATCGCGTCGGCTATTGCGGCAGAAGTCGATGCGAACCCGGCGGGCGATGTAAGCGGGGCCAATGCCCGCATCCGCACCGGCAGCGAAAAACGGACGCCTGGAGAGCTCGCAGGGATCGTGTTGCGCACGAACCCGGACGGTTCGGCGTTGACGGTGGGGGATGTCGCAACAATCCGCATCGAAGGTGTCGATCGCAATCGGTCCTATTTTGTCGGCGAGAACCCGGCGATGTCGATCCGGGTGGACCGCTCTGATCAGGGCGATGCGATCGGCATTCAGGCCCAGGTCGAGGATGTGGTCGAGGAAATGCAGGCAAGCCTGCCCGAAGGGGTAAGCGCCAGCCTGATCCGGACCCGTGCAGAGGCCATCACGGGGCGGCTTGATATTCTGATCGACAATGGGCTGATGGGCCTTGGTCTGGTGCTGGCCTTGTTGTTCCTGTTTCTTAATGCCCGCATCGCGTTCTGGGTGGCTGCGGGCATTCCGGCGGCCATGTTTGCCGCGATTGCGCTGATGTACCTTGGTGGGCTGACCATCAACATGATCAGTCTCTTCGGTCTCATCATCACGCTGGGTATCGTGGTGGATGACGCCATCGTCGTGGGGGAACATGCCGATTTCAGGGCGCGGCGTCTGGGCGAACACCCTGTCTCTGCCGCCGAGAACGCCGCGCGGCGCATGGCGATGCCGGTTTTTGCGGCGACGCTGACCACGGTGATTGCCTTTTTCGGGCTTGTGTCGATTGGCGGTCGCTTTGGAGAGCTGATCCGCGACATCCCATTGACGGTGATCGCCGTTCTGGCGGGGTCGCTCGTTGAGTGTTTTCTGATCCTGCCCAATCACCTTGCCCATGCACTGGCGCATAGTGCCAAGGAACACTGGTATGATTTGCCCAGCCGGGTGGTGAACCGTGGCTTTCGCAAGGTGCGCGACCGGGCATTTCGCCCGCTGATGGCGCTGGTCGTGCGGGCCCGCTACGTGGTGTTGGCCGGTGCTTTGGTGATCCTTGCGAGCCAGCTGGCGCTGTTTATCGGCGGGGATGTCAAATGGCGCTTTTTCAATGCGCCGGAGCGGGGCTCGGTCACCGGTAATTTTGCCATGGTCGAGGGGGCAAGCCGCGAGGATACGCTGGCCATGATGCGCGAGATGCAGCGCGCGGTAGAGGCGTTGGGCGCCGAATATGAACAGCGCCATGGCCGCAATCCGGTCGATTTCGTCATGGCAGAAATTGGTGGAAACGCCGGACGTGGGCTCGCTGGAGTGGATGCCAAGGATACGGATCTGTTGGGCGGGATTTCGATCGAGCTGATCGATGCGGATCTGCGCCCCTATTCCAGCTTTGCCTTTGTCGCCGAATTGCAGGACAGCGTGCGCAGGCATCCGCTGACGGAAACGGTCTCATTCCGGGGGTGGCGGTCTGGACCGGGCGGGGATGCGTTGGATGTCGAGTTCAGTGGCGCTGCGGTCGACGTGCTGAAGGCGGCATCGGAGGATCTGAAGACCGCGCTTCTGCGCTATCCAGAAGTCTCTGCGGTGCAGGATAACCTTGCATACGACAAGGAAGAGCTGGTTCTGGAGCTGACGCCGCAGGGGCGGGCGCTTGAATTCACGGTTGAGACCTTGGGGCGGGCGCTGCGCGGGCGGCTGAATGGTATTGAAGCAGCAACCTATCCGGACGGTCCCCGCAGCGCCGAGATCCGGGTGGAACTGCCCGACGGTGAGCTGACGGCGGATTTCCTGGAACGCACGCTGATGCGGAGCCCGGCGGGGATTTATCTGCCGCTGGCCGACATCGTCTCGGTCAGCCAGCGCACCGGGTTTTCCACGGTGCGGCGGGAAAACGGCGTGCGGGTGATTTCAGTGACCGGTGACATTTCCGAAGATGACCCCGCCCGTGCCCAAGAAATCGTCACCGCGCTAGAGGAAGAGATCCTGCCCAAAATCGCAAGTGAGCGGCAGGTAGACTGGCGGCTGGCCGGGTTGAGCGAACAGGAAAGCGATTTTCTCAATGACGCGCGTACCGGCCTTATTCTCTGCCTGACGGGAATTTATCTGGTTTTGTCGTGGATCTTTGCCAGCTGGACCCGGCCGCTGGTGGTCATGGCAATCATTCCATTTGGCTTGGTCGGCACGATTTGGGGCCATTACCTCTGGGAGGTTCCGCTGTCGATGTTCACTGTGGTCGGTCTGTTGGGGATGACGGGGATCATCATCAACGACTCGATTGTTCTGGTGACAACGATCGACGAATACGCCGAAGAGCGCGGTTTGATCCCTTCGATCATAGATGGTGCGGCGGATCGTCTGCGACCGGTCATGCTGACCACATTGACGACGGTGCTGGGGCTGGCCCCGCTGATGTATGAGGGTTCACAACAGGCGCAGTTCCTGAAGCCGACGGTGATTACGCTGGTCTACGGGCTGGGGTTTGGCATGTTCCTTGTGCTCTTGGTGGTGCCAGCACTGGTGGCCGTTCAGGCAGATATCGCACGTCCCTTTACCGCGCTGCGCCGCGGGCTGCAGGGCCGGGCGGGGCGTTTGCGTTGGCTCACCTTTGGGTTGGCTGGTGCACAGCTTGCCTGGTTGGCGCTGAGCCTTGGCTACGCAATGGCCGCTGGGGCGCTGCATCCTGCGTTGCGGATTGGCGTTCCGGCGCTGGTTGAAATGGATCCGGTCCGCGCTGGCGGTGCCTTGTTCCTGGTGGGGGCTGTTGTGATCAGCCTTGCGGGCTACGGGCTGGGCCGGCTGTCGGGCGCGCGCGGCCAGAGGGCCTAAGGGGGCACCTGTGACGCCCTAACCGTTGCGCTATTCCGCCAGCTGTTGTTCCGCCTGTGCCAGCAGGGCGACCTCGGCCACTTGATCGATCAGCAGCCGGGCGGGAGTGGACGACGATGGCGTGCCCGTCAGCGCAAGGTCTGAAACAGGCACCCAGCTGGCCTGCAGGGCATCATCGTCGGGGTGCGGTGTGCCGCTGACATAGTCACAGAGCACGGCCACCAGAAGATACTGCCGTTGCACAGCACCGGCGTCATCCCGCAGCATGACATCCACATGTGTCAGGATCTTGCGCGGAGTGGCGATCACGCCCGTTTCTTCCAACAGCTCGCGGGCTGCGGCCTCTGAGGCGGTTTCGCCCAATTCAACGTGACCGCCGGGAAACCCCCACCAGCCAGCGTTGGGCGGTTTCTTTCGTTGGACCAGAATGACGTGATCCTGTCCCCCTTGTGGGTGACAGACAACCGCCAGTGCCCCGAGCACGGGACGTTCTACTGGGTCAGGAGAGCTGGACATGACGGTTCCGACGTTGGGGCAGGGTTGCCGGAATTAGTGGCGAGTGCAGCCCCGGATGTCCACTGCATGATTACGCCCCAGGACCGTGAACCGCAGCTGCGAACGGTCCATGGCAAAGATGCCCCCGTCCGCCGACACGATTTCGGTCTGCGCAACCAGCTGGTCGCCGTTGCGTGTGGTGGTGGTTTCCGTTGTGGCCAGATTGGGCGCGCCCGGTTCGATGACCACGACCTCCTCACCGCCAGCGGAGGGCATGGCGATGCGGGCCGTCAGCTGCATGCCGTAGCGGCTTGGGACAATGTCGCAGGAGGCACGGCGCACACCGGCTTCCCGCGCGGAAAGCGGTTGATCGGCGAGGGCTGCGACAATGGCGGGGTTTTTGCTGCTCTTCGGGTTCAGGGCCTGCTCGAAGGTGAGTTCGGATGGAATGCAAACATCCTTGCAGATCCCCAACTCCATCCGACCTTTCAGCTTGATGGGCGCGCCGGTCTTTGCAGGGGTGATCTCAACCGGAAGAACCAGCTGATCGTGATAGCCGATGGTCCGGAAACCTGAGGTCAGAAACACGTCAGGCGTTGGCCATTTGATCGATACAGCGCCCACGTTTTGTGATCCCGCCCAGGTGAATTGCGGTGGAATTCCGGCGTCACCGGGCGCGCGCCAGTATGTTTTCCACCCCTCTGACAGGGTCAGACGGATCGCGCCCATATGGGTGCCACTACGGGTGATGCCGCCATCCAGGATCTCCAGCTGGACGATATCCTCCATCCGCTCCGCCAGAGCAGCGGCGGGAAGGGCTGTCAGCGGTACAATCGCCGCGGAGAGCGCGGCGCGCAGCCAGCGGCGCCCAGCAGAAGCCACAGCCGAAACGACCCGGCGGAGTGCGGATGATTTTAACGTCATCTTTGATGGGGCAGGGTGAAACTGTGTCATAAGGAATAGATGCGCATTCAGAAGGTAAAAGCCAAGTCACGATACGGTCAGGGGCGGGTGATCGCGACACAGAAACAGACTTGGCCTTGAACACGCAAAGGCTGCGCGCCATCTTATTATAAAGAGCAAAGGGAACTGGCGTTACGCCAACCCACCTCCACAACAAGGAATACAGGTGCAGATGGATCTTTCCGGACAACTACTGATAGCGATGCCAGGCATCGGGGATCCCCGGTTTGAACATTCACTGATTCTTTTGTGTTCTCATGACGATACCGGGGCGATGGGTCTGATTGTGAACAAACCTGCGGCGGGTGTTGCCGTGTCCAATCTTCTGGAACAGCTCGACATCAGCGTCGCGGATGAAACCGACGGCAATCAGCCGGTCAGATTTGGTGGCCCGGTTGAGACACAGCGGGGATTTGTACTGCACTCGCCCGAGTATCAATCAAACGTCAGTTCTCTGCGGGTGTCGGATGGGTTTTCGATGACTGCAACAGTTGATGTGCTTGAAGATATCGGCGCCGGGCAGGGGCCTGCGCAAAAGCTGGTCATGCTTGGCTATGCGGGCTGGGGGCCAGGGCAGCTCGAATCGGAGATCGCGCTTAATGGCTGGCTGAACGCGCCAGCAACGCCGGATCTTGTGTTTGAGCTGGCGGACCACGAAAAATGGGAAGCGGCGCTGCGGGAGATCGGTGTGGACCCCCTGACGTTGTCCACAAGCGCGGGCCACGCCTGATAATCGGCCCAATGCGGTCGACTGGGGTCAGCGCGGTGCAGCGGCGCGGCGCAGGCGGTCGTTGATTGCCGCGCCCAGTCCGTGCTCGGGGATCGGGGCCACGGCGATCGGTTTGTCCATCGCATCTAGCTGATGCAGGTGGCCAAACAGATTGGCGGCCGCCTCTACCAGATCAGCGCTGTCAGACAGGTTCAGGTCACAGGACATCGTGCCAAACCCAAGGTACAGCTCTGCCGGATCCGGTGTGGTGACATTCAGCCGGACTTTGGCGCGTGGGGCGTAATGTGACAGCAACTGCCCCGGCGCGGTCAGAGGATCCGACGCATCGCGCAGCTGCAGCGGGTGACCCAGCACCGTCTCGATATCTTCCTGAGCGAGCCCGCCGGGGCGCAGCAGAATGGGTGTCTCACCCGACAGCCCGACGATGGTGGATTCCACGCCTACGCCGCAGGGGCCGTCATCGACAATGGCCGCAATACGCCCGTCCAGACCGGCGACAACATGTGCCGCTGTTGTCGGGCTGATCCGTCCGGATGGGTTGGCCGAAGGGGCCGCAACGGGGCCGTCCAAAGCCGACAAAAGGGCGCGGGCCGCAGGGTGGGCGGGAATGCGCACGCCAAGAGTTTCAAGACCCGCGGTCACAAGATGCGAGATGTCATGCCCGTCTCGCAGGGGCAGCACCAGTGTTAGCGGGCCGGGCCAGAACGCCTCTGCCAGCTTGTTGGCGGTCTCTGTCCAGATGACGTGACGTTTTGCTGCCTCAATCGAATGAACATGCGCAATCAGCGGGTTGAAGCTGGGTCGTCCCTTCGCCGCATAAAGCGCGGCGACGGCCTCTCCCTGACGGGCATCCGCGCCAAGCCCGTATACCGTTTCGGTGGGAAACGCGACCAGCTGTCCATCCTGCAAGAGCGCTGCAGCCTGACGAATATCCTGCGGCTGAGCGGTCAGGATGCGGGTGGGAGAGTTGGACATGGCTGGTGACGCGGCGTTTTGGTTGCTTGAAAAAAGGGCCCGGTTAGGTAATCGGACAAGACGTTCAACATAAAGGCTCGGGGCAATGATGCCAAGCTGCCCCGAACAGCTCTCTCTGAAAGAGGCCAGACATGACCTTCCGTGCCCCCGTTCCCGAGTATCAGTTTCTATTGAATCACATCATTGGCTACAGCGAGATTTCCGCGACCGATCGGTTCAGCGAAGCGAGCGACGATGTCGTGACCGCAATCCTGACCGAAGCGGGCAAGTTCTGTGATGAGGTGATGGCCCCGTTGAACAGAGGCGGGGATTTGCAGCCAGCCTATCTGGAGAACGGCGTTTTGCGCACCTCTCCGGGATATGCAGAAGGCTGGCAGGCGATCTCTGAAGGGGGTTGGATCGGCATGAGTGCGGCAGAGGATTTCGGTGGCATGGGCCTGCCGATGACCCTGACCACGGCCGTGAACGAAATGATGTCGGGTGCGTGCCTTTCGCTGCAGCTGGCCCCGCTGATGAGCCAAGGCCAGATCGAGGCGCTGGAGCATCACGCCAGTGACGCCCTGAAAGAACTGTATCTGCCCAAGCTGATCTCGGGCGAGTGGTCTGGCACCATGAATCTGACCGAGCCTCAGGCAGGCTCTGATGTGGGGGCGCTCAGCTCCAAGGCGGAGCCACTGGACGATGGCACCTATGCCATCAGCGGGCAGAAGATCTATATCTCCTGGGGTGACAATGATTTCACCCAGAACGTCTGCCATCTGGTGCTGGCACGTCTGCCCGATGCGGTGCCGGGGACCAAGGGGATTTCTCTCTTCCTGGTGCCCAAATTCCTGCCGGATGCCGAGGGCAACCCCGGCAAAGCCAATTCGCTGAAAGTCGTGAGCCTGGAACACAAGATGGGTCTGCATGGTTCGCCGACCTGTGTGATGCAGTATGACGGCGCCATCGGCTGGATGGTTGGCAAGCCGGGTGGTGGTCTCGCGGCGATGTTCACCATGATGAACAACGCCCGTCTGGGTGTCGGGGGTCAGGGCGTGGGCGTTGCAGGCGCGGCCTATCAGAAGGCACTGGCCTACGCACTGGAGCGCAAACAGGGCAAGTCTGCTTCTGGCACCATCGTGGATCATGCCGATGTGCGCCGGATGCTGATGGAGATGAAGGCCGATCTGTTCGCTGCGCGCGCGATTCTGCTGGCGTGTTCGCAGGCTATCGACATGCAGACGGCAACCGGTGCGCAGGACTGGGCTGCGCGGGCGGCGTTCCTCACGCCGATTGCCAAGGCTTTTGGCACCGAAACCGGGATGCGCGTGTCAGAAACCGGGGTGCAGGTGCACGGTGGCATGGGCTTTATTGAAGAGACCGGCGCAGCGCAGTTCTACCGCGACGTCCGTGTGACCGCGATCTACGAAGGCACCAACGGCATTCAGGCGATGGATCTGGTGGGGCGCAAGATGATGGACGGCGGTGACATGGCGCACCGTCTGATCGATGAGATCGAAGAGCAGGCCGAACGGGCCCGCACCACCCATCCAAACATGGCCGAAGCGGTCTGGCAGGCCTGCGAGTCGCTGCGCGAGGCGACAGAGTGGCTTACGGCGCAGGGCAATATGGACGAACGTTTCGCGGGGGCAGTTCCGTATCTGCATGCTTTTGCACGCGTCTTGGGCGGGCACTATCATCTGGCGGCTGCGATGGCAGATGTCGGTGGTCCACGTGAGAAATTGGCCCGCTTCTACATCAACCGGATGCTGCCAGAGCACGCAGCCCTGCTGGCTCATGCGCAGGCGGGTGCAGATGGCGCGCGCGCACTGACCCTGGATGAACTGGCTGACGGATGAGCAGCGAACGCCCCGACGGCCCGTGGAGCGAACCGCCCGCTGAGGGCGAGGCCATCGAGGTGGCCGACGGCGTTCTGTGGATGCGCCTGCCTCTGCCGATGAAGCTGGACCATGTGAACGTCTACGCGCTGGACGATGGTGATGGCTGGACCATTGTTGACACCGGCATGTCGTCCAACAAAACCCGCCGCATCTGGGAGCGGCTGATGGCTGGTCCGCTTGGCGGCAAGCCTGTGAGGCGGGTTGTCGTCACGCATCACCACCCCGATCACGTCGGCAATGCTGGCTGGTTTCAGTCTGAACATGGTGCAGAACTGGTGACGACGCGCACCGCCTGGTTGTTTGCGCGGATGCTGACGCTTGATGTGCAGGAAAGCTGGCCAGAAGAGACGCTGGAGTTCTACCGCAGCGCGGGTATGGATCCCGCGATCTATGACGCACGGGTGGCAGAGCGGCCGTTCAATTTTGCCGATACGGTCTATCCGATGCCGCTAGGGTTTACCCGCATCAAACAGGGCGACGTGTTGCGTATGGCTGGTCGCGACTGGGACATCCACATGGGCAACGGCCACGCACCAGAGCACGCAACATTCTGGAGTCGCGATGACAATCTGGTGATCACAGGTGATCAGATCCTGTCTTCGATCAGCCCCAATATCGGGGTCTACGCGACCGAACCAATGGCTGACCCGGTGGCTGAATGGCTGGAAGCCTGCGAACGGCTTGCGCCGCTTGCGCGGCCCGATCACCTTGCGCTGGGCGGGCACAAGCTGCCCTTTCTTGGTCTGCCACACCGCATGGCGCAGCTGATTGACAATCATCACGGAGCCCTTGCGCGGCTTCTTGACCATCTGGACGAGCCCCGCAGCGCGGCAGAGTGTTTTGCGCCTCTGTTCAAGCGCAAGATTGGTGCGGGGGAATATGGTCTTGCCTTGGTAGAGGCGGTGGCCCATGTAAATCATCTGTATCATATCGGTCAGGTGGATCGCGTCCGACGGGATGACGGGGCCTGGCTTTATCAGCGTAAGGGGTGATCTGCCCCGTCACCGGGGGAGACACCATGTCCGATGAAATCGCAACCAGCGCAGAAGCGGCAGAAGATGCGATCCTGCCATGTGTTCACGAGGTCCATTCAGACCCAGAAGCCTGCCATCCGCTGAAGCCCCTGCCAGAGCAGCTGAAAAAGCCGGTTGAAAGCAAGAGCCCGGCTCGCTGGGCCTATGAACGGCTGATCCTATACATCCAGAATTTCGAAGAGCAGCTGGACAGCGAACACGAGGTCGCGATGGGTTTTGCTGGTGGCGACGCCGGTGTGATGCGGATCGAAGGCATGGGTTATTTTGATCCCGACATGATCACCTACTACGGCTCTGACACCAGCGGCGCGCGCACCCAGTTGGTGCAACACGTGAGCCAACTGAATGTGATGCTGCGCGCCTTGCCAAAGCAGAACGAAGCCGCGCCTGCCAACCGGATCGGGTTCCGGCTTGTTTCTGATCTGGAGAGCGATGCGCCTGAGAGCTGAGCGTGTCAGACGGGTGAAGTCAGCTGTGCTGGTCGCGGGGATCTGTGGTTTCCTAGCAGATGTCGCCTGGGGACAGGACAGTTGGCTGGGCCAGTTGGAGGCCCCGGCGTATCAGCTGCTGGACGATGTGATGGCGGCGCAGGGGTACGAACCCTCGCCATTCACGACCGATGGCTGCAGCGGCGGGTTGTCCCAGTTGTGGCGACACCTGTCACGGTCTGGCAACGGCCCTCCGTTTGAGCATTGCTGCATCCGTCACGATCGCAGCTATCACGCTGCCGGACAGGCCAGGGACTCCGTCCAAAGCTATCAGGCGCGCCTTGACGCCGATCAGAGCCTGCGCCGCTGCGTAGAGACGCAATTGCAGGACAATCCACTGCTTGCCCGGACTGTCAGCAAAGCCGTCTACGGCGCTGTTCGATTCGCAGGTGGGCCCTGCAGCGGGCTCTCGTGGCGCTGGGGGTACGGGTATCCCACCTGCGCAGGCCAAAACCGCGACAGTTTTGGCAGGGATGCGCCCGATTGACGTGGTGACAGTGGCGGCGAAATCCAGTATCCAGCAAGCAAACATACGCGAATAGGAATGGACACATGGCTGAACACAAGCACGGTTCGATGGACATCACTGTTCAGGAAAAGACCTATGAAGGCTTCCTGAAATTCACCACGCGCTTCTGCATTGCAGTGGCGATCTTTACCGTATTCCTGGCGATCTTCGCGACCTGATCGCGTGGCCGGTTCGGATCGCCTGGGGCGTCTGGGGGCCCGGTCTGTGGCTGGCCTGACGCGCACCACTGCAGCGGTGCTGCTGTGTGGTGCGCTGGTGGCCTGTGCCGCGCCGCAACAGCCCAACGCAGATGATGCCACGTTGCAGAGAGTGGCCTATCGTCACGACGGCCCGCCGTCGCTGACGCTTTATACCATGATCAACAACCGCACGGGTCAGGGCGCGCATACCTCCCTGATGGTGAATGCCTCTGAGCGGGTGATTTTCGATCCTGCCGGATCTTTCTATGCTGATGTGGTGCCGGAGCGTGATGATGTCCTTTACGGGATCACGCCTGCGGTTGAACGTGCCTATCGCGGGTCACATGCGCGCAGCACCCATCACGTCGTTGTTCAAACCGTTGAGGTCAGCCCGGAGCAAGCGCAGCTCGCCTATCAACTGGTGACGCGCAACGGCCGTGTTGCGGGGGCGTTCTGCTCGAATGCGACCTCGTCTGTTCTGGCGCAGATTCCGGGGTTCGAGTCGATCGAGACCACGTTTTATCCCGGCAAACTATCCGAACAGTTTGCAGCCCTTCCGGGTGTTTCCACCCAAGTTTACCGCGAAAATGACAGCGCGGACCTGAAAGAAGGGTTGGAAAAGAACAATGCGCTTTTGAATGCAGGCGCTGGCAGCTGACCGTCCCGCCCGAAGAAGCATGATGGTGAGATGCTTGAAATGACAAAGCCGCAGGTCGTCCTGCGGCTTTTGTTTTGCGTTATGCGTCGCAACGTCAATGAAACAGGAACAGCAGGAGAAACCCACAGGCGCCCGCCCCCATCGCGATCAGGACATTGCGGGTCAGATAGCCGAGCGCAAAAACCGCCACTGCGACCGCGACATGCGGCAGGCTGGGGGTGCCACCAGTGGGGGTGGGCCAGGCAACGAGCGGGGCGACCAATGCGGGAATGATCGCAACCGCCGTATAACGCAGATGCCGCATCAGCCAGGCAGGCATCGTGCGCCCGCCCATGAGCCCGATGAATGCAAAACGCAGGGCAAAACTGCCGACAGCCAGTCCGATGATGATGGTCCACAGCAGCGTGGGGTCAGGGGCCTGTGTCATGCTGCGTCCTTTCCTGTCTTGCGCTGTTCAATCCAGAGTTCGGCCTGTGCCCCTGCCATCATGCCGACCATACCCGCAACGATCAGGCCGAGGTTGTAGGGCAGGGCGGTCGCGGGCAACGCGGTCGCGACGGCGGCAAAGCAGGCGACCACATGCGCAGGTGTGCGCAGCATCGGGCCGACCATCGCCAGAAACGCCAGTGGCAGCACAAAGTCGAGGCCCCAGCTGTCAGGCACCTGTGCGCCCAGAAGTGCGCCAATGAATGTTGCCGCCATCCAGCCGGGCGCGACGCAGCCGTTGGTGCCGAAGAAATACGCCAGCCGCTGTGACAGGGTCATCTGCGGGTTGTTTTCGAACTGAACAATCGACAGGGCATAGGATTGGTCAACCGTCAGATAGGCGGCGCAGGCGCGTTGCCAAAGCGGGGCCTCTCCCAAATAGGGGGTGAGGGATGCGGAATACATCGCCACCCGCAGGTTCACCGCGAGCGCTGAGACCAGAATGATGAGTGTCGGCGTGTTTTCCTGCATCAGCTGGAGGGCCGTGAACTGGGCCGAACCGGCAAAGACAGAGAGCGAAAACACCAGCGCCTCGGGGACAATCAGTCCTGCTTCGGCGGCCAGAACGCCAAACAGGAGCCCAAATGGTCCCGACACCAACAGGAAGGGCGCGCCGTCGCGAAACCCCTTCCAAAATGCCGATTTCGTGGTGGTGATTGCCATGATCTGGTCCTAGGTTGTTCCCAATTGGCATAGGCCTGTGGGTGGAGGTTTGCAATTGGCGATGATGGATGAAAACGCAGATCAGGCTGCGGTTGTGGCCGAGTATCTGATCGCGCCGAACCCAACAAACGCACGGCTGACCCGGCGGGTCAAAGGTCTTGATCACACCGGTGCGGTGGCTGAAATTTCCGTGGTCGAAGAGCGCCCGCTGACCATCTATCTGAACCGACAGGAAATCGTCACGGCGATGACGATTGGGGATTATCCGGAGTATCTTGCTCTTGGCTTTCTGCGCAATCAGGGCATGCTGCGCGCTGACGACGTGATCACCGGTATCGACTATGACGAAGAGCTGGAAACGGTAGTGGTGCGCACCGAGATCGAAACGTCCTATGAAGAGAAGCTCCAGAAAAAGACGCGGACGTCGGGCTGCGCGGTCGGCACTGTCTTTGGTGACATGATGGAGGGGCTGGAGGATGTGCGCCTGCCTGAGGTGGAGGTGAAGACCTCCTGGCTTTATGCGCTGGCGCACAAGATCAACCGCACGCCGTCGCTGTACCTGGAGGCGGGCGCCATTCATGGCACCGTGCTGTGTCAGCAAGATCGACCGCTGGTCTACATGGAGGACGTGGGCCGCCACAATGCGGTGGACAAGATTGCAGGCTGGATCCAGAGCACCGGCGCGGATGTGTCGGATAAAATCCTCTACACGACGGGGCGGCTTACATCCGAAATGGTGATCAAGACCGCGATGATGGGGATCCCGGTTCTGGCGTCCCGTTCAGGCTTTACCGCGTGGGGCGTGGAAATCGCGCAGGAAGTGGGCCTGACGCTCATCGGGCGGATGCGCGGCCAGCGTTTCGTCTGTCTTGCGGGGGAGGAACGGCTGGTGCGCGACATGGACCCCAAGGACGCGCCGGTTGAGGACAAGAAACACCGGCGGAAGAGTGCGGGAACATGACTGGTTCAATAAACCAAAGGGCAGAGCCGTTCCGCGGGCGGAAGCGAAGCGCCCGCCCATGGGGGCGGACGGGCGCTGCCCGGCATTTTGCCGGACGCAGGGGCATTGAATGAGCGACCACGCACGCAGCCCGCTTGACCTGGCGCTAATGGTCTTTGGATCATTCTTCGTCCTGAGTGTTCTGGCCTTCTGGGCCATGTTCCGCTTTGGGGGACCGGTCGCGGCGGAGTTCGGGGTTTCTGTCATGGGCAGATCGGTATCACGGAAAGTTATCTTGAGCGGGGTGTCCGACGTCTCTGATGCGCTGCAAGGAATAGTGCAGCGATGCAGATGGCTGTTCGTTGGAGCCTATGCCTGTGAAGGAGGCCACAAATGACCCAACCCCTCGGCGTAATCCTCGCAGGCGGTCTCGCCACCCGGATGGGCGGCGGCGACAAGGGGCGGCTTCAGGTTGGGGGCGAAAGCCTGCTGGCCCGTGTGGTCGACCGGATCGCACCCCAGGTCGCAGGTCTCGCGCTAAACGCCAATGGCGACCCACAGCGGTTTGATGATCTTGGCCTGCCGGTCATTGCCGATACGATTGACGGATTTGCTGGTCCTCTGGCGGGGGTTCTGGCAGGTCTCGACTGGGCCGCTGAGCAGGGGGCGTCGTCCATCGTTACTGTTGCGGCTGACACGCCATTCTTTCCGCAGGATCTGGCAGAGCGGCTGCTGGCTGCGGCTGAGGGGCAGCGTTATCCGTTGGTGCTGGCGACCACTCCGCGCACAAGCGAAGAGGCGCTGAAATCGGGCGGGGGGCGTCGTGTAAATCGGCACCCGACGTTCGGGCTTTGGCCTGTGGAGCTGCGCGAGGATCTGCGGGGCGCGCTGCAGAACGGCTTGCGCAAGGTGGTGCTATGGACCGATCAGCACGGTGGTCGCGAGGCGCTGTTTGAGGCAGAGCCGTTTGATCCGTTTTTCAATGTGAACACGCCAGAGGATCTGGCCCGTGCCGAGGCATTGCTGAAATGAAGATTTACGGTGTCACCGGTTGGAAAAACTGCGGCAAGACCGGATTGATGGAGCGGCTCGTCGCCGAGTTCTGCGAGCGGGGCCTGTCGGTGTCGACGTTGAAACATGCCCACCACAGCACCGATGTCGACCACCCCGGAACCGACAGTTTTCGCCATCGCACGGCGGGGGCGTCCGAGGTGATATTGGCCTCTCCCAACAGGGTTGCGATCATGCAAGAGCTGCGTGGCGCGCCCGAGCCATCGTTTGAGTCGTTGCTGGCGCGACTGCGACCCGTGGATCTGGTGCTGGTCGAGGGGTTCAAGCGAGAGGCCCACCCCAAGATCGAAGCCCACCGGCAAGAAGCAGGTCAGCCGCTCATTGCGCCGAAGGACACCAGTATCCGTGCCGTCGCGAGCGATAGCCCGCTGGAGCTGGACCGACCGGTTTTTGATCTGGACGATACGGCAGCAATTGCGGATTTCATCGCGCAGGAACTGGAGCTTTGACAGTGTTTGATACGGTCCTCATCGCCGATTGGTCTGCGGCGACGCGAAAGCCTGTGAAGGAAAGCAAGGATGCGATCTGGCTTGGCGTTGCGCGTGCGGGCCTTGCGGTGGAGCAGGTCTACTGTCGTACCCGGCTTGAAGCCGAGGCCTGGTTGGACATGTTCTTTGCATCTGAACGTTCTGCGGGCAGAAAGGTCCTGGCGGGGTTTGATTTCCCCTTTGGCTACCCCAAGGGATTTGCAAGGCAGCTGACGGGACAGGATGACCCATTTGCGGTTTGGCAGTGGGTGTCGCAGCGCATTACAGATGACGAGAAGGGGCAGAATAACCGCTTTGCTGTGGCATCCGAAATCAACCGCGCCTTTCCGGGTGCGGGGCCTCTTTGGGGGAAGCCGAGCGAAGACTCCTGGCCAGAAATTCCCTATCGCAAGTCCGGGATCATCTATGACCTCGTGGCAGAGCGGCGCAAAACGGATCTCGTTGCCAAGGCCGCGTCTTCCTGTTTTCAGTTGTTCTTCAACCCGACGGTTGGAAGCCAGCTCCTGATGGGGTTGCCGACGCTTGAGCGGTTGCGCAAGCGCCATCAGGCCGCTGTCTGGCCGTTTCAGGACATTGACGGCGCGCAACTGGTTTTTGCCGAGGTTTGGCCGGGATTGATCGAGGGGGCGGTAAAGCAGGCGCTTGCGAACGGTGCGGCGGAAGAAATCCGCGACAAGGTGCAGGTCAGGCTTTTGTCGCAGGCCTTGTCGGGCTTGGATGAACGGGCGTTTTCCACCCTTTTCGACGCGCCCAGTTCCGAGGCCAAGGAAGAAGCATGGATCCTTGGCGCTGGGTGTGGTCAGCTCCTGGATCGGCAGGCCCGTCTGGCAACAACAGAGGCAGACATGACCCTAGCACCGCCGCCCTTGCGAAATGATTGTTTCGCCCTGCCTGCGGGTGTGGATTGGACGCCTGTGGATGACGCGCTCGCTCATCTCAGGGATCGGTTGCATCCTGTCACGGCGGTTGAAACCCTGCCGCTTTCCTTGGCTTTGGGACGGGTGCTGGCGGAAGATGTCGTCGCGCGGCGGTCCAATCCACCGCAACCGAATACCGCGGTGGATGGATACGGATTTGCCGGGCCTGCCGCGGACGGGGCGCAAGTCTTGCCGCTGGTCGCTGGTCGCGCGGCTGCTGGGCTAACCTACGACCATGCTGTGCCTGCGGGATATGCGATCCGTATTCTGACGGGGGCTGCCCTGCCAGAAGGGGTGGACACGGTCATTCTCGAAGAAGATGTGACCTGTGATGGTGCGAAAATCGCGTTCAACGGGCCGCTGAAACAAGGGGCCAACACGCGCAAGGCCGGTGAGGACGCAGCAGAGGGCGATGTGATCCTGAGCAAGGGCCGCGTTGTCACCCCTGCGGACCTGGCGCTGGCCTCGGCGACGGGTGTCTCACATCTTGCGGTCCGCAAACCCCTGCGCGTTGGTGTGCTGTCGACGGGTGATGAGCTGGTCGAGCCGGGAGAGCCTGCCGCTGCCGGGCAGATCTTTGACGCGAACCGGCCCATGCTGCTGGCCTTGCTGGCGACAATGGGATTCGAGCCCATTGATCTCGGCAAAGCAGAGGACGACCGGGCAGTGTTGCGGGGGCATCTGGACGCTGCGGCGGAACGTGTTGATGTGATCCTCACCAGCGGCGGGGCTTCTGCGGGGGATGAAGACCACATGTCGGCCATCCTGCGCGAGCATGGCGCAATGGAGCAGTGGCGTATCGCACTGAAACCGGGGCGGCCTCTGGCCCTTGGGATGTGGCAGGGAACGCCGGTCTTTGGCCTGCCTGGCAATCCGGTTGCTGCTATGGTTTGCACGCTGATCTTTGCCCGTCCCGCAATGGGGCTCATGGCTGGGGCGGACTGGCAGGTGCCGCAAGGATTTGAGCTGCCAGCCGCGTTCAGCAAGCGCAAGAAACCGGGGCGGCGCGAGTATCTGCGCGCGCGCCTGCGCGACGGTCAGGTCGAGGTGTTCAAATCCGAAGGATCGGGTCGCGTCAGTTCACTCAGCTGGGCCGAAGGGCTGGTCGAGTTGCCTGATGGGGCGGTTGATATCACGCCTGGAACACCCGTTCGGTTTATTCCCTATGCGAGCTTTGGCATGTAGCGCAGCAGCAGGCTAGTCAAAGGTTCCGGCAACCCGGCCCAGAAGCATGAACGCACGTGCTGTGCGTGTTTCGCCCAAGGCCGAGATATCGGCATCTGTTGCCTCTTCCTCGAAATTGGCAAGCATCTGGTCGAACCGTCGCAGGAAATGATGCGCGGCATCGCGGAAGATCGGATCCTGTTTCATGCGCGCATTGGTCAGCGCCAGAGAGCTGCGATCACGCACGCCGCCAAGAGCCGCCACGGCGCGCCCGCGGGTGCCTTGGGCAAATTGGCGCCAGATTTCCGGGCGAGCCATGTCAGGACGCAGGTCATCCATATAGATGCCGTCTTGGCTGAGCAGGGTCAGAACATCCTGTGCCGCTTGGATGACCTGTGCGGCCTTTCGGTCCTGAAGTGCGAGGCGCAGGGCTGCAAAGCCCTCTTCGTCCTCGGCTGTTTCAGGGAAGTTCAGAGCGCGGATCAGCTGGGCAGAGGGCAGCGGGGCCGCTATATCCTCTGCCGTGGTGCCGAGCGCCAACAGCCCCTGATCGGTTGCTTCGCTGCTGTCGTTGGGGCGCATCGCCATGCCCGGGATCGGACGGTCGCGTCGGCTGGTTTGGAATGTGGCGAGCGCGGTTTCCGTCTTGCGGGTCGCGGCAGCGATTTCCTCCAGCTTTTGGGTGACCGAAGGTTCGGCGACAGAGGCCGCTTGCTGGGCGTGGGTGATATAGGTCTTTCGCATCCCGTCGATTGCGGCATGCAGGCGCTGGGATTCATCGCGCATCACCTGAGATGAGCGTAGCGCCACAGCGCCGACCCAGATCAACAAGGCGGGCAGCAGGATGGCGGAGGCCAGAAGCACATGATCGGACCAGCTGGCTGGTTCCTGCGCAGGCGTCTGGCTATCGCCGCCAAGCACGTAGATCGCAACAACCACGAGGAACCAGATCGCGCTGATGCCGATGGCAGCCGCCTCGATCCCGCCGATAACCGGCCGATCCGGTGGGCTCTCAAGAGCACTGGTTGGCGGCGGTGCAGAGGTGGCGTTGGAACGGGTCATAACGGTTGCTCGGAAACGGGCCAGATGAAATGTGCTGATGCCCGATGCTGGTGTCGGGCATCAACGGGTGTAGACGCCTTAGGCGTAGACGATCGTCAGGATCTCGTAAGAACGTTCCCCGCCCGGGGTGCGGACCTCGACGCTGTCGCCTTCTTCCTTGCCGATCAAGGCACGGGCGATAGGGGATTTGATGTTGAGAAGACCGGCTTCGATATTGGCTTCATGCTCTCCAACAATCTGCCAGGTTTTTTCTTCGTCGGTGTCTTCGTCAACCACAGTCACCTTGGCGCCGAATTTGATCGATCCGCTCAGTTTTGCCGGGTTGATGACATCTGCGAGCGACAGGATGCCTTCCAGCTCCTTGATGCGGCCTTCGATGAAGGACTGCTTTTCGCGCGCAGAATGGTATTCAGCGTTCTCGGACAAATCGCCCAGCTCTCGGGCTTCGGCGATGGCCTGGATGATGGCGGGGCGTTCCACCGACTTCAGGTTTTTCAGCTCTGCTTCAAGGGCGGCGTGACCCGTGGGGGTCATCGGGATCTTTTCCATGTCTGTGTCCAGAATAGCGTGTCAGGTTTTGCCAGCATCCCTGGCGGTTCGCGTCTATAGGAAAACCGGTTGTCCCACCGCCGTGACGGCAGCAGGACAAACCGGTTGTGTCCCAAATACCTGACCTAATCTGGCGGTCGATTGCAAGGGGGCCAGAGGCACTGTCCACAGCGTTTTCGCTTAGGCCGGCGGAAATCGCCTCATTTCTGCACCGACTTACGGTCTGCCCCCAGCTGTCGGGCATGGTGTCAGCCGTGGTTGTGGCAGGGCGAAAACCTGCCGCCCTGACCGTTGGTGTGTGCCGGATGTCGTGGGCCTAGCCATGCGGTGGGACGGGTCTGCGGCCCGTCCAGCCGTGGCGCGAAACCCGTGGTCGCGGATCAAACCGGCGCAGCGTGGCAAACATCTTGCCAAGCGATGCAGCAATCGGCTGCCGGACGCGAAGCGCCTTGATATGGCTGTTGGACTGCAGATGCGTGCCGGACTGGGTCTGTTCGATGCGAAAGGGCAGAACGCGGCGGGGGCGACTGCTGTGCCAGAGAAGATCAAGCATCATATTCCACCACCTCAAATTCGATGTTGTCGCGGTCGCGGAAATAGAACCGGCGACCCGGCTCATAATCGTGATGCTCACCGGGAGTGAAACCGGCCGCGCGCACACGTGTCTCGACCGCATCCAGATCATCCACCACAACGGCAATGTGATTGAGCCCACCGTTTACACCATAGCTGGTTGGGGCCTTTGCCAGTGGCTCTGGCGGGCAGTAGAGGGCCAGGTAGCTGTCGGCTTCGCCTACGTGCAGGCTGTAGCCGCCGTTGATTGCCTCCCCCTGCCAGCGGATGGTCCAGCCAAACACATCCTGCATCCAGGCTGCGGTGGCTTTTGGCGAGGTCACAGTGATGTTTGCGTGTTCAAGACGTACAGTCATATCAGGCTCCGATGCTTGTCAGTTTGGATCGATTGCCTGTAGGCTAATTTCTCAACCTAACTTGAGATCAAGCATTTTCTTGAGCGCCAGGTGAATAGGGAATAGACGTTATATTACAGATCTTTAGTAGAGCGGGAGGCTGTCATGGCGAAATCAGCAGGTGTGTCGATCGGCTATCTGGCAGAGCGAACCGGGCTCGCAGTGTCGGCAATTCGCTACTACGAGGCGCAGGGGCTGGTTGAGCCCTGGCGCAATGCAGGTGGACAGCGGCGGTTCCATCGCGCCGACCTGCGGCGGCTGAGTTTTGTCATGGTTGCACAAAAGTTTGGCTTCTCGCTGCCAGAGATCCACGGTTTTCTCAAAAGTCTGCCGGGTGGGCGGACGCCGACAAAGGCCGATTGGGCACGCCTGTCTGAGCAGTTTCGCGATCATCTGAATGCCCGAATCGAGACGCTGGAGCGTCTGCGGGACAATCTTGATGGCTGCATCGGCTGCGGTTGCCTGTCTCTGCCCAATTGCAAGTTGTACAATCCCGACGATGCGGTAGCCCAAAACGGGCAGGGGCCACGGTATTTGATGGGGGATCGGCCGTCGGATTTGACCAAAGACGGGAACAGAACGCCAAATGACGATATTTGACGCACCATTTGTCGCAATTGAGGTTTCTAGATCACCGTAACGTAGAGTTTGGATTGACCAGAACCTCTGCCACCCGCTAAGCAACCGCGAAAGAAAATTACGCCAAGGACGCACAGCCCGCATGGGTTGGTCCTGAGCCACAGCCTAAGGAGCCTTCTATGGCCGAGATTGAACGCGAAGCAATGGAATACGACGTTGTGATCGTTGGGGCAGGCCCGGCTGGTCTGTCTGCTGCGATCCGACTGAAGCAACTGGACAGCGACCTGCAGGTTGTGGTGCTGGAAAAAGGGTCCGAAGTGGGCGCGCACATCCTGTCAGGGGCAGTGCTTGACCCATGTGGTCTGGATGCGCTGATCCCTGACTGGAAGGAAAAAGGCGCACCGCTGAACGTGCCGGTCAAGGACGACAATTTCTACATGCTGGGTGAAGCGGGTCAGATCCGCATCCCGAATTTCCCCATGCCGCCGCTGATGAACAACCACGGCAACTATATTGTCTCTATGGGCAATGTCTGCCGTTGGATGGCAGAGCAGGCGGAAGAGCTGGGTGTCGAGATCTTCCCCGGCATGGCCTGTTCCGAGCTGGTTTACGGCGACAACGGTGAAGTCAAAGGCGTGGTTGCCGGTGTCTTCGGCCTGGAGGCTGATGGCTCCTACGGTCCCAACACCGAGCCGGGGATGGAGCTGCATGGCAAATACGTGTTCCTCTCCGAGGGGGTGCGCGGTTCGCTGTCCAAGGAAGTGATCGCCAAATACGGCCTGTCTGATGGCAAGGAGCCGCAGAAATACGGCGTTGGCATGAAAGAGATCTGGGAGATCGATCCAGCCAAGCACAAAGAGGGGTCTGTTACCCACACCATGGGCTGGCCGCTTGGCTCCAATGCTGGCGGTGGCTCGTTCATCTACCACCTGGACAACAATCAGGTTTATGTCGGCTTTGTGGTTCACCTGAACTACAAGAACCCGCATCTCTATCCCTACATGGAGTTCCAGCGCTTCAAGCATCACCCGATGGTGGCAGAGCTGCTGAAGGGTGGCAAACGCGTCGCTTATGGCGCCCGTGCGATCACCGAAGGCGGTTATCAGTCCATGCCCAAGCTGGTGGCGCCAGGCGTCGCGCTTCTGGGGTGTTCTGCGGGTATGGTCAACGTGCCGCGCATCAAGGGCAACCACAACGCCATGCTGTCCGGTAAAGCCGCCGCGGAAGCGGCCTTTGACGCCATCAAGGCAGAGCGTTCGGGCGACGAGCTGGCCGCCTACGAAGTCAGCGTGCGCGACGGTGCGATTGGCGCGGACCTCAAGAAGGTGCGCAATGTCAAACCGATGTGGTCCAAGTGGGGGCTGACTGCGTCTCTGATGCTGGGTGGTCTGGATATGTGGACCAACACATTTGGTTTTTCCCTGTTCGGAACGATTGGTCACGGCAAGAACGATGCTGAGGCGACCGAGCCTGCAGATCAGCACAAACCGATCGACTACCCCAAGCCCGATGGTGTCCTGTCCTTTGACCGCCTGACCAACGTGGCATTTGCGGCCACCAACCACGAGGAAAGCCAGCCCTGCCACCTGCGCCTTGGCAATCAGGATACACCGATTCAGGTGAACCTGCCGAAATACGCGGAACCGGCGCAGCGCTATTGCCCGGCGGGTGTGTATGAAGTGGTCGAAAAAGACGGCAAACCAGAGTTTGTGGTCAACTTCCAGAACTGCGTTCACTGCAAGACCTGCGACATCAAGGATCCGTCGCAGAACATCACCTGGACGACGCCCCAAGGTGGTGACGGGCCAAACTACCCGAACATGTGATCGCCGCGCGAATGGTTTCGGCAAGGAATTGCCGGTAATATGGGGGCAGCCTTCGGGCTGCCCCATTGCGTGTCAGGGGGTGGCGTTCTACGCTTTGGACCGAGGCAGAAATAGACCAGTCACCAAGAAGGAGGCCCCGCGTGCCCGTCCCAGTTCTTCGCAGCCTGACCTGTGCCGCCGCGCTTGCGGCCGCTTTGCCCCTGCCATCCATCGCGCAGGCGGATGGTCTTGCGGGGTCATATCTGGCCGCACGGGCGGCAACGCTCGACAGTGATTTCGAGGCATCGGCAGATTACTACAACCGGGCTTTGGTCAGGGATCCGCAAAATCCGTTGCTGATGGAGCACGTGGTATTTGCCCGACTGGCCCTTGGTGATGTTGCAGGTGCCGCGCCCGTTGCCGCGCGCCTGTGGGAATTGGGTGCGCGCAGCCAGGTCGCCAATATCGTGATGGCCGCCGATACAGTCCTGAAAGAGGATTTTCAGGCCATCATCGACCGCAAAGGCGCGCAATACGAGATCAACGGTTTGGTCGATGGACTGATTTTGGGGTGGGCGCATCTTGGGGCTGGGTCCGTCAGCGCCGCGCTCGCACAGTTTGATGAACTGGGAAAGAAAGACGGTCTTGGCCTCTTTGCCCGATATCACCGTGCCTTGGCGCTTGCCTCTGTCGGGGACTACGAAGGCGCTGAGGCGCTGTTTGCAGCTGACGATGGTCAATTGACCAATACCTCCCGCCGGGCTGTCATCGCGCGACTGGAAATCCTGTCTCAGCTTGGCCGAAACGAGCAGGCGCTGCAGGTCATGGCGGATGCTTTTGACGGGCAGCTGGATCCTGGTTTGACGGCTCTGTCGGACCGTCTGCACGCGGGAGAGACGCTGCCCTTCACCCTGGCTGCCACACCTCGCGACGGTATCGCAGAGGTTTTCTTTACCATGGGGGCTGCGCTGAATGGGGAGATGGCTGACGACTACGTGCTGATGTATGCCCGTGTTGCGGCTGCACTGCGCGAAGATCACGTTGATGCGATCCTTTTGGCGGCTGAACTGTTCGACAAGCTGGGCCGCTATGCCTTGTCGATTGATCTCTACAAGATGGTGCCCCGTGGCCACCCGGACTATCACGCCGCTGAACTGGGCCGGGCAGAGGCGTTGCGCCGTGCAGCGAAGCCGGATGCCGCCGCAGAAGTGCTTCAGCAACTTGCCCGCGACTTCCCCAACGAGGCGCCGGTTTACACCAACCTCGGCGATCTGCTGCGCCAGCAAGAGGACTATGCCGGTGCGGTGAAGGCCTATGACACAGCCCTTGGCCTGATTGACGAGGCACAGGATGGCCGCTGGTTCCTGCTTTATGCCCGTGGCATCTGTCATGAGCGGCTCAAGAATTGGGACCAGGCAGAGGCCGATTTCCGCGCAGCTCTTGCAATCCGTCCGGACCAGCCGCAGGTGCTGAACTATCTTGGCTACTCTCTGGTGGAAAAGCAGATCAAGCTGGATGAGGCGCTGTCGATGATCGAGCGGGCCGTCGACGCCCGTCCAGATGCAGGCTACATCGTTGATAGCCTCGGTTGGGTGCTTTACCGCCTTGGCCGGTACGAGGATGCGGTGGGGCATATGGAAACCGCCGTCGAGCTGATGCCGGTGGATCCGGTGGTGAATGACCATCTGGGTGATGTCTACTGGGCTGTCGGGCGGGCCCGCGAAGCGGAATTCCAGTGGAAACGCGCGCTTTCCTTTATCGACCCTGAAGATACAGACGGCGAGGCCGACCCTGAACGCATTCGCCGAAAGCTTGAGATCGGTCTGGATGCGGTTCTCCTGGAAGAAGGCGCCGAGCCGCTGAAGGTTGCGAATGACGGTTGAGGCCTTTGCCCCCGCTAAGATCAATCTAACCCTTCATGTCACCGGCCAGCGTGCAGATGGATATCATCTGCTGGATTCGCTGGTTGGCTTTGCTGACATCGGAGACCGGATTTCTGCCTCTCCCGCTGATGGGCTGAGCCTACAGGTGGCTGGCCCGATGGCGGCAGGGGTGCCGACGGACGGCAGCAACCTGATGATGAAGGCCGCTGAACTGTTTGCTGCTGGCCGGGGCGCGGTGCTGACGTTGGAAAAACACCTGCCGCCGGCTTCGGGCATTGGCGGGGGGTCCTCCGATGCGGCGGCAACCCTTCGGGCTTTGTGTGAGGTGTGGGATCTGCCGCTGCCGGAGACCGCAGATGTGCTTTCGCTTGGGGCGGACCTGCCGGTTTGCATGACACCGCGAACACAGCGGATGCGGGGGATCGGGGAAGAGTTGCACGCGCTACCGCCCTTGCCCGATTGCGCGATTGTACTGGTCAATCCGGGTGTGTCTGTCGCGACACCCGCGATTTTTCGGGCGATGGAGAACCGTCACAATCCTGCGATGGCAGATGTGCTGCCAGTTTGGCAAACCACAGAGGCGCTGGCTGATTGGTTGCGTGCGCAACGCAATGACCTTCAAGGTCCAGCCGTCGCCCTGGAGCCGATAATCGGCGAGGCGCTGGCGACGTTGGCTGCAACGCCTGCACTGTTTCACGCAATGTCGGGTTCGGGGGCGACCTGCTATGGTCTCTATGCCGACGATGCAACGGCAAGTGCAGCACGTGCTGCTGTGCTTGCTGATCATCCAGAATGGTGGGTGCGGGCGGGCCGGTTGCTGCGCTGAACGACCACAATTCCAAACGAAAAAGCCAGCGCAGATGCGCTGGCTTTTTGGATTTCTGTGCCTGCCCCAGGGACTGGGTCAGGCGAGACGAGCCACCACATAGTCGGCCAGATCATGCAGCATCTGACGGATGGGATCCTCTGGAAGCGCAGTCAGCGCATCCTGCGCCTTGGCCACCCAAGCCATTGCATCACGGCGAGTTGCGCCAAGCGTGTCGTATTTGTCCATCAGTGCCAGCGCGTGATCCAGATCACCCTCGTCTTGCCGACCCTTTTCGATGGTGCGAACCCAAAAAGCGCGTTCTTCGGCTGTGGCCTGTGCAACTGCCTTGATGACCGGCAGCGTTAGCTTGCGCTCGCGGAAATCGTCACCAACGTTTTTGCCGGTTGCAGAGCTGTCGCCTTGATAGTCGAGAAGATCGTCCGCGATCTGAAACGCAATCCCGAGCGCATCCCCGTAAGCATAAAGCGCATCAACTTCCGCTTCGCTGGCCTCGGCGATGACGCCACCTGCCTGGGTTGCGGCGGAAAACAGCGCTGCGGTCTTCCCGCGGACAACTTGCAGGTAGATGTCTTCATCCGTGGCGAGGTCACTTGCGGCTGTCATTTGCAGCACTTCACCTTCCGCAATGGTGGCGGAGGCGTTCGCCAGAATGTCCAGAACCCGCAAAGAACCGGTTTCGACCATCAACTGAAAACTGCGGGCGAACAGATAGTCGCCCACCAGAACCGAGCTTTTGTTGTCCCACAGCAGGTTTGCGGTCGGACGGCCACGTCGTTGGCCGCTTTCGTCTACCACGTCATCATGAAGCAGGGTCGCGGTGTGGATGAACTCCACCGTTGCCGCCAGTTTGACGTGATTGTCGCCGCTATAGCCACACAGGCGGGCAGCGGCGAGGGTCAGCATCGGGCGCAGGCGTTTGCCGCCGGCCTCGACCAGATGGGCTGTCACCTCGGGAATGCGAGGCGCGTGTTTTGACGCCATGCGCGTCCGGATCAGCGTGTTAACCGCTGCCATTTCTTCGCTGAGTGTCGCGGCCAGCATATCGTGCGGCTTTTGCGTCAGGATTTGATTCATCGTTTTCCCGCTTGCAAGGCTCGACAAGGCGCGGGCCTTGCCCTTAGATCCATCCCTATGAAGGAACTTTTGCGCAGCACCGACCCAACCATCATGGCCTTTGCCACCGCCCTTCTTGAGGGAGAGGATATAGACTGCTTTCAAATAGACGTAAATATGAGCATCCTTGAAGGTGGTATCGGTATTTTCCCGCGAAGATTGATGGTGCGGGAAGAAGATCATGCACAGGCTGAACGCGTGATGCGTGATAATGAAATTCCATTGCGGTGATGGCCGGATTTTCTGCTGAAGAGCTGAGCCAGGATGACTTCCTCGGCGGGCGGGTTCGCCTATTGCAGCCGCGCCAGGGATACCGTGCCGGGGTTGATCCGGTGTTGTTGGCGGCGGCTGTGCCTGCGCGGTCGGGTATGCGGGTGTTGGAACTGGGCTGCGGGGGCGGGCAGGCGCTGCTGTGCCTCGCGGCGCGGGTGCCGGGGTTGGCGCTCAGCGGTCTGGAGCTGCAGGCCAATTACGCCGATCTGGCGCGACGCAATGCCGCGCTGAATGCAGCAGATCTGTCAGTGTTTGAGGGCGACCTGTCCGCGTTGCCCGTTGATTTGCGACACCAGCAGTTCGATCACGTGATTGCCAATCCGCCCTATTATCGGGCAGGCGCGCATAGTCCGGCTCAGGATGCGGGTCGGCAGATTGCTTTGGGTGGTGATACCCCGCTTGAGTTGTGGTTCGATGCTGCGGCCCGACGGCTGGCGCACAAGGGCTATCTGCATATGATCCAGCGGGCCGATCGCCTGCCGGAAATGCTTGCAGCCTGTCTGGGTCGATTGGGGTCAGTCGAGGTGCTGCCGCTTTCCCCGCGGGTTGGCCGTGGTGCGGAGCTGGTGCTTTTGCGGGCGCGCAAAGGCGGGCGGGCCAACTTTCGCTTGCATTCGCCGCTTGTCCTGCACGAAGGGGCCCGGCACACCGATGATCGTGAAAGCTATGTTCCTGAAATCCGGGCTGTTCTGAGAGAGGGGGCCGCGCTGCCTTGGCCGAAGTGATGCGACGAGCGCGCCCCTCTGTATGGATGTGATTTCAGGGCAGATCGGCGAGGACACGCCTATTTGACGGTTTTGCGACAAAATATATGCGCCTGCAGCGTGACAGCGCAATTTTCTTATGATCCACTCGTTCTGTACGCAACACGCTCACAAGGAGGAATGACATGAGCCTCAGCTCGCATCTGACCGAACTCAAGAAAAAACACGAGCACCTGAGCATGGTAGTCGAAGACGCCCAACGATCGCCCTCGACGGATCGATTGGAAATCGCATCAATGAAAAAGCAGAAGTTGAAGCTGAAGGAAGAGATCGAGCGTCTCACAGCGTCCTAAGGCGCGGGCTTTGACAATCTGTCGGGGTGGCTGATCCGAAAGGCTGTGCACCCTGAAAACAGACGAAGGATAGGTGAAGGGTCATCAGCGCGGCTGATGGCCCTTTTGCATGGGACAGATAGCAGGGTCAGGCAGGTTTGGTCGCACTTGCCCGAGCGGCGAGGAGCGCTCCGCCGGTAATGAGGCAGGCGGCAATCGCGAGCGTCCATGAGGGGCTGGCAATGCCAACCAGAACCAAGACCAGTGTCGACAACAAGGGCGCAGCATATGAGCTGGTTCCGAGCATTTGAATGTCGCCTTGTTTGACGCCGATGTCCCAGACGTAAAATGCCAGGCCAACAGGTCCCAGTCCGAGCGCCAGGGTCGAGCCCCATCCGAGCGCGCCCTGCGGCCACAGTGTTTCCTCAAGCGCGAAGTGCATGATCCATGAGGCCAGGGCGGTCACAACGCAGAACACGGCAACGGTGCTGGTTGGTGCAGAACCAAGCCTGCGAGCCAGAACCGAGTATCCTGACCAGGTAAGCGCGCAAAGAAGTGCAAGCCCATAACCGGGCAAGGCGGCAGGATCAAAGCTCGCGCCGCCTCCGGTGATGATCGTCGCCGCGCCAGCAAAGCCGAGAGCTGCTCCCAATAGATGCCCCGCCCGCAGCGTCTCTCCTGGCAGTAGCCCGGAAAATAAGACGATCAGCAGTGGCCAGAGGTACGCAATGAGACCGGCTTCGGCTGCGGGCGCAAGGCGGAGCGCGGAAAAATAGAGCGCGTGATAACCAAACAACCCGATGCTGCCAAAGGCATAGACACGCCATGGGACATATTTCAGCTGGCTCAACCCACCGCTTCGCCAGCACCAGATCAGGCCAAGCCCGCCGCCAAGGGTAAAGCACATGGCATTGAGCAACAGTGGCGGAACCGGGGCGGTCCCAACAGTCAACACTGCAAGCAGCGCCCAAAGGAGGACGGCGATAAAGCCGATGGCTGTTGCGCGTTGGCGGGTCATTCTTCGGTCACCACAGGCACGATGTTCAACCCCTCGGAAACGGCGGCAGTCTTTTCGATTTCGGCCACGATCCAGTCGCGGAATGCCACGATTTGCGGGCGGTTTTCTGACCCCTTCTGGCAGAGAAAGCTGAAATGCGCCTTGCCCGTCAAGGCTGTTTTGAACGGTGCAACCAGGCGCCCCTCAGCCAGATCCTTGACCACCAGGGCCCTTCGGCCAAGAACAACGCCGGCCCCGGCGAGGGCTGCATCAACCGCATGATCCGCGTTCGAAAACCGCGCGCCATGCGCGGGCTCAAAACTCTCTCCGACGGCGCGGAACCACGCGGGCCAATCCAGTCGCGGATTCATGAAATTGAGCGAATCGTCATGGATGAACGGCGCGCTCTTCAATGCCTCGATGGTGCCATACTGGCGTGCCATGTCCGGTGTCATGACCGGCATGACCCACTCCTCTGGCAGGCGCATCGAGTAGACATCCGGATAGGGCCCATATCCAAAGCGGATCGCAACATCTACCTCATCCCGGGCCAGGTCAACGCGCCGCAGGCTGGCTGAGAACCGAAGGTCGATTTCTGGGTGGGCGCGAGCAAATTCATAAAACCGTGGCGCCAGCCATTTGGCGGTAAAGGCAGGCCCCGCGGTCACGGTCAGCGCGCCTTCGTCCTGAAGCCGCAATGCTGCGCGCCAGGCTGTGCTGAGCGCCTGAAAGGCATCTGAAGTGCCGGGGGCCAGAACCTGCCCTGCCTCTGTCAGCTCGACTGCCCGGTTCAGCCGACGAAAAACAGGCGTGCCGAGGTGTTCCTCCAGAGATTTGATCTGAAACGAAAGGGCGGCAGGGGTGACATTCAGCTCCTCTGCCGCACGGGCAAAGGACATGTGGCGGGCCGCTGCTTCAAAAGCGCGAAGGGCGGTGAGAGGGGGGAGACGATCAGACATATCACATAAGTAATACTTAACTGACCTTCTGAAAAGTCTCGTTTGTCAGCCTGTGTGTAAGGGATCATATTGAGGTCAAGTTAATGATGTTGATCTGAATGGAGGCCGAAGAAATGGAATGTACAGCCACTGCTGCCGTGAAACAGGCCATGGAACGCGCACATGAAGAGCGCGGCCGCGCGATGCGGGCGTTCTGGGCCAGGTTGTTTGCCCCCCGCCGTGCGGGTGTTCTGCAGACTGGAATTTCCCGCTGGGCATAGCGCGCATGTCCTTACGGGATTGGAAAAGGGCCGACCCGCCGGGTCGGCCCTTGCCGTTTTCGGGGTCTGTCGCGATCAGACGAAGAATTGGCCACCATTGGCCGAAATGGTCGAACCGTTGATGAACTGCGCGTCATCCGACACAAGGAATGCCACGCAGCGGGCGATTTCTTCAGGTTCGCCAAGACGGCCGGCCGGGATCTGACCGATGATCGAGTCCCGAACCTTTTCCGGGACAGCCATCACCATTTCAGTAGCAATATAGCCGGGGCAGATCGCATTGGCAGTGATCCCCTTGGCAGCGCCTTCCTGAGCCAGAGACTTAACGATGCCGAGATCGCCCGCCTTGGTTGCCGCATAGTTCACCTGGGCAAACTGACCCTTTTGGCCGTTGATGGAGCTGATAACGACGATGCGGCCAAAACCGCGTTCGCGCATGCCGGGCCAGACCGGGTGAACGGTGTTGAATACGCCGGTCAGGTTGGTGTCGATCACCTGCTGCCATTGCTCTGGTGTCATTTTGTGGAACGGTGCGTCGCGGGTGATGCCTGCATTGGCAACCACAATGTCGATCGGGCCGAGATCGGCCTCGACTTGTTCGATGCCGGCCTTGCTTTCCTCGTAGCTGGCGACGTTCCACTTGTAGGTTTTGATGCCGGTTTCTTCGGTGAATTTCGCTGCGGCTTCGTCATTGCCTGCATAGGTCGCCGCCACGGTATAACCTTCGGCCTTCAGCGCCTGAGAAATTGCTGCGCCGATGCCGCGGGAGCCGCCGGTGACGAGTGCGATACGTGCCATGTGGGTATTCCTCCGTAATTGCCTTGGTAATCTTGCTACTATTTTGACGTCAAATGCACAATTATATTGCGCGGTGAAATTCGATATTTGATTGCACCTGCGACTCTATGCCCATCTACTATGCATCGCCTCCTCGCGTGACGTCATCGTGAAACTGGGGCGCATCAAAGAAAAGGGCGCCACGAAGGCGCCCTTTGGTATTCCGACAGTGCCGCGCCTTACGGGCGCTCCACGCACATGGCGACGCCCATGCCGCCACCGATGCAAAGCGTAGCGAGGCCTTTCTTGGCGCCCCGGCGCTTCATCTCGAACAGAAGCGTGTTCAGAACGCGGCAGCCAGAGGCGCCGATGGGGTGGCCGATGGCGATCGCGCCACCGTTGACGTTCACGATGGCCGGATCCCAGCCCATATCCTTGTTCACGGCACAGGCCTGCGCGGCAAAGGCTTCGTTGGCTTCCACGAGATCCAGATCACCAACGGACCAACCGGCCTTGTCGAGCGCTTTGCGCGACGCGTAGATCGGGCCGACGCCCATGATCGACGGGTCCAGACCAGCTGTCGCATAAGAGGCAATGCGCGCCAGCGGCTCGATACCGCGGCGTTCGGCTTCGTCTGCGCTCATCAAAAGGGTGGCGGCCGCGCCGTCGTTCAAGCCAGAGGCATTGGCTGCGGTGACAGAGCCATCCTTGGTGAACGCGGGGCGCAGTTTCTGCATCGCCTCGATGGTTGCACCGTGACGGATGTATTCATCCTGATCGACGATGATGTCGCCTTTGCGGGTTTTGACGGTAAAGGGGGTGATTTCATCCGTAAAGCGGCCAGCCTTTTGGGCGGCTTCGGCCTTGTTCTGGCTGGCGACGGCGAATTCGTCCTGCATGTCGCGGCTGATCTGCCATTTGTTGGCAACATTTTCAGCCGTCTGGCCCATGTGGTAGCCGTTGAACGCGTCCCACAAACCGTCGCGGATCATGGTGTCGATGTAGCTCATGTCACCCATCTTGTGACCGGCCCGCATATTGGCGGCATGGGGGGACAGGGTCATGTTTTCCTGACCGCCAGCACAGACGATAGAGGCGTCGCCAAGTTGGATGTGCTGGGCACCGAGTGCCACAGCGCGCAGACCCGAACCGCACACCTGATTGATGCCCCAGGCAGAGGCCTCTTGCGGGAAGCCCGCGTTGATATGGGCCTGACGCGCAGGGTTCTGGCCCTGGGCCGCGGTCAGAACCTGACCCATGATGGTCTCAGACACCTCGCTTTTGTCGACGCCTGCGCGTGCGACCACGGCTTCCAGCACGGCGGTGCCCAAATCGTGGGCGGGGGTTTTGGCGAATGAGCCGCCAAAACTGCCGACGGCGGTGCGCGCGGCGGATGCAATTACAACATTGGTCATCTTCTTGGATCCTCTGTCAGTCTTCCTCCGGGGGCACGAGGGCGCAGCGCTTTGCAGCTGCAGCAGTCCGGATCCCCCTGCCTTTTTGAAAAAGGCGCTAAGCTTTGCTGCAGTTGCAGCACACGCAACGTGTCCCGAAGGCAGAGCGTCTGTCAACTCTCCTTTGGTCTGTTTCGCGGCAGTTGCCATCGCAATTGCGTCAGCTGCGTACAGGTCATCCGCCCCCACACGGCGCGGTGGGCTGGACGGGATCGTCGGTAGGATAGGGTGGGAAAGTCCTTGGTGGGGTAGGGGTTGGCCGCGTCAGGCGCGGCTGCGTTCGCGCAGTTCTTCGAGCCAGGGCGGATTCACCGACGGGGCGCCAAACAGATACCCCTGAAGGCAATCAACCCCGATCGAAATCAGGAATTCCGCATCTGCCGGGGTTTCCACCGATTCGGCGACGACCAGCATGTCAAACTGCTTGGCTATGCCGACAAGTGCGCGAACAACCGCTTGGTTGTCATAGCTGGCGTGTACATTGCGGACGAATTGCCCATCGATCTTGACGGCATCAAAAAAGAAATTGCGGAACTTGCTGATCGCGGTTGCGGCGGCGCCAAAGTTGTCGAGCGCAAAGGCAATCCCGTGCTTTTGCATCCGATCCATAAAGTCGATCACCAGTTCGGGCGCGGCCATGGCCGAGGCTTCAGTGATCTCCAGAACCAGCCGTTCCCCCAAGGTTGCATCCCGTTTGAGGTGACGTTCCAGGACCTGCATCCAACGACGATAGCCGATGGAGCGAGCGGACATGTTGATGGAGAGGCGGATACCGGGGCTGCGAGACAGCGCCTTCAGCCCGTGTTCCAACGCCAGACAATCCAGTTCACGCCCCAGCTCGGTCTCTTCGACATGCGGCATGAATTCCCGTGCGGGGATCACCCGACCAGTGGCATCCAGCACCCGGATGTACCCCTCGTAGAAGGCGACGGACTGAGATCCGACAGCCTGCATGACGGGTTGGTAGGCCAGCATGGTCTGGTCGTGTTTGATCGCCTCGCCCACCATGTCGAGCGTGGAGCGATCTCGCGTAACAACGGCAGAGGACAGAGGGTTCTCTCCCCCCTCTGGCATATCGGCCATGACCTTGTGCTTTTTCTTCACTGCGGTGTCCCTTGGCGCTGGGGTGATGGGGTTACTATGGCTTAGGCCAGCACTCTCGCGCAAAAGGGTTGCTCAGGGATTAAGGTTACAATTTTAGCCAAATTCACTTGGCGCTCTTTGTGGTCCGGGCCATGCCTGTCGAGCTGGCCAATCCAGCAGGCGTTGCAGGCAGGTCTGATCGCCCTGATCAGCGTCGGTCAAACCCTGCCGTGCCCTGATCCTCCGGGTGGCGTTTAAGGTGCTTGGCCCGGATGGTGGCCGAATCGTCCCGGCTGCCATCATGGCTGTAACCGGGTGGGGCAACCGCATATAGAAACCGCTGCTTCAGAGAGAGGCCCGGCTGGGTCATGTCTTTGAAAATACTGACCCATTCATGAAATGCGACCCTGATGGGGTTGAACGTGCCAATGTTGTGCACCAGCCCATAATCCGGGCGATCGTGCGCCTGCTCTGGGACAAAGGTGCCAAACAGCCGATCCCAGATGATAAAGACACCGGCATAATTGCAGTCCAGATATCTGGGGTTGCGCCCGTGATGAACGCGATGATGGCTTGGCGTGTTCATCACCGCCTCAAACCAACGCGGCATTTTGCCGATGGCTTCGGTGTGAATCCAGAATTGATAAACCAGATTGATGCCGCCCACGAACAGCACCATTGCCGGATGAAACCCCAGCAGGATCAGCGGCGCACGGACGATCATGATAAAGGAGAATGTGCCGGTCCAGGTCTGTCGGAGGGCGGTGGTCAGATTGTAGTGCTGGCTTGAATGGTGGTTGACGTGACTGGCCCAGACCCAGCGCACCCGGTGACCGAGGCGATGCACCCAGTAGTACCGCAAGTCATCAAGGACAAAGCACAGCAGGATCACCCAAACCGATGTGCCCAGATCCAGTGGTGTAATCTGCCAGAGGATCATGAAAAAGCCCCACGCGATCACACCAAGCGCCAAACCCGATGCGACGCTGCCTGCCCCCATGATCAAAGAGGTGACGGCATCTCGGGTTTCATAGCGCCCACCGCGCCCCTTGATGGCGATCCAAAGAAACTCTGCCAGAATGGCTGCGATGAAAAACGGCACGGCCCATTGTGTGACATCGGGATAATTCAGCGTGTCTGACATTGGCTCAACCTGTCTTTTGCGAACGGACGGTGGGGGAGGGCGCAGCGGTGATGGCATCCTTCCAGACAGCGCGTTCTTGGCTGCTGAGGATAACGGTTACGGAGGGTGTGGAGAAATCCGCAAACCGCAGGCAAAGCCCCTTGGGGTGGGGTTCAATCTTGGCAGTATCTAGGGGGCGGGCAATTGTGTCTGCGCCAAAGCACCAGACGATTCCCATACCCTTCTCTGTCGTGATCAGGGCGGCGTGTCCGGTTGCTGCAGGTCGTGCAGATTGCACGGCACTGTCAGGCGAATGGCGCAGCCACGCGCGGGTCGCGCTGTCCTCGGTCAGCGGGACAACCGCGGATCGTCCGGACATGTGCAAGATGATGGCGATGGCAACGACGCCGCATACGACCATCGTCACCAGTATCTCCAGCGGCATGGCGCTCCTCCCTGTTGTGAGTGTGAAGAGTGCGACCACCCGCTGTCAAAGGTGGCGTAGGGTCAACAGAGTGGCAAAAGAAAAGGCCGCGACGCGTGGCGCCGCAGCCTGCAATCATGGTCGGGCAGCTATGTCTTACTTGGCGTCGATCAGGGCCTGCAGGATCGCCTTGGCACTGTCCGAGTTCCATTCCGCGTCGCCGCGCAGACGGCCGATTTCATTGCCATCGCGATCCAAAATCATCGTCATCGGTAGGCCGAACACGGCCATTTCCTTGGCCAGCGCGCCCTTTGGATCCTGATGGCGGGGCAGGTTTGTGATGCCGGTGTCATCAAAGAACTTCTGGATGCCGCCGGGAGAATTCCGTCCGGTGGCCAGGGTCAGAACCTCAAAGTCATCTCCGCCGAATTCGCTTTGCAGTTCGGAAAGCATCGGCATTTCCTTGCGGCACGGGGCACACCAGGTCGCCCAGAAGTTCAACAGAACGATTTTCCCCTCGTAGTCGGCAAGCGATGCGCTGCCCTTGCCGTCTTCCAGCTCAAAGCTGTTGGCAGAGGTTGGTTTGGCTTCGGAATGCAGGATCAGGCGGCGCATGTCGCCTTCGCGGAGCTCGGACAAGGCCGCTGTGTCCGCGGCAAAGGCGGCATTTGCACCGAGGGCAAGGGCCATATAAAGGGTAAGCTGACGAAACAGACGCATAGTATCTCCAGGGTTGGGCCATGACAGACAAGACCTCGAACCAGATGTGGGGCGGCCGCTTTGCCGCCGGACCGGACGCGATCATGGAGGCGATCAATGCCTCTATCGGGTTCGACCAGCGCATGGCAGCGCAGGATATTGCTGGCTCTCGGGCTCATGCGGCGATGCTCGCCGCGACCGGTGTCATTACGGATAGTGACGCCGAGGCCATTCGTGAAGGTCTGCTCACCGTTTTGTCAGAGATCGAGGGCGGGACTTTCGAATTTTCGACAGCTCTCGAAGACATTCACATGAACGTCGAGGCCCGCCTGAAAGAGATCATCGGTGAACCTGCGGGCCGCCTGCACACCGGCCGGTCGCGCAATGACCAGGTGGCGACAGATTTCAAACTCTGGGTCCGCGATCAGTTTGATGCAGCGGAAAGTGGCCTTCTGGCGCTGATCCGTGCCCTGCTGGCACAGGCAGAGGCGGGGGCAGACTGGGTGATGCCGGGCTTTACCCACCTTCAGACCGCGCAGCCGGTGACCTGGGGCCACCACATGATGGCCTATGTGGAAATGTTTGGCCGTGACCTTAGCCGCGTGCGCGACGCCCGCGCGCGGATGAACGAATCGCCCTTGGGCGCTGCGGCGCTGGCGGGCACCTCCTTCCCGATCGACCGTGAGATGACGGCAAAGGCGCTGGGCTTTGACCGCCCAGCCGCCAACTCGCTGGATGCAGTGTCTGACCGTGACTTCGCGCTGGAGTTCCTCAGCACCGCCTCGATCTGTGCCGTGCATCTGTCGCGCTTTGCCGAGGAGCTGGTGATCTGGTCCTCTGCTCAGTTCCGTTTCGTGACGCTGTCCGATCGCTTCTCTACCGGCTCGTCGATCATGCCGCAGAAAAAGAACCCGGACGCCGCAGAGCTGATCCGTGCCAAAGTGGGCCGGATCTATGGTGCCAATACCGCACTGATGATGGTGATGAAGGGGCTGCCGCTCGCCTATTCCAAGGACATGCAGGAAGACAAGGAACAGGTCTTTGACGCTGCCGACAACTGGATGCTGGCGTTGGCGGCAATGGAGGGCATGGTCAAGGACATGACCGGCAACCGCGAGGCGCTGGCCGCTGCGGCGGGCTCTGGTTTCTCCACCGCCACCGACCTGGCCGACTGGCTGGTGCGGGTGCTGAAGGTGCCGTTCCGTGACGCCCACCACGTCACTGGTACGCTGGTGGCCATGGCCGAAAGCCGCGGTTGCGACCTGCCGGATCTCAGCCTCGAAGACATGCAGGGCGTTCACGCAGGCATCACCGAGGATATCTTCTCTGTGCTGGGTGTCGAAAATTCGGTAAACTCGCGGATGTCTTACGGCGGCACCGCGCCCGCGCAGGTGCGTGCACAGGTGGCCCGCTGGACCGAGCTGCTGGGCTGAGCCTTTTCAGGAGATGACAACATGACCCGCATTCTGTTCGCCCTTGGATTGACCCTTGTCGTTGCCGCCTGCGGTGTGGACGGCGAACCGGTACGTCCCAGCCTGAATGCGGGCATTGGTGTTTCCAGCAGCGGCGTCCATGCTGGCGGGTCTGTCGGGCTCAGCAAAGGGCCACTGAGCGTTTCGCTCGGTCTTTGACCCGAACGGCAAAACCTCGGCTGGCCTTCTTGAAACCGGGAGGCTCGAACGCCATCCTAAAAGCGCACGCATCCGCGGGCGCTTTTTCTTTTTTAGGAACGCGACATGAAGAAAGTGATTTGCCTGCTGGTGACATTTGTAGGGCTGGCTGCTTGTGAACCGGTCCGACAGGCAGAAACCCCGCCAGAACAGCCGCCCGCTCAGAAAAGCGGGATATCCGTGTCAGGCGAGGTGCGTGTCGGTGTTTCGACAACCTTCTGAAGTTGCGACCCCCGAGGCTGCGCAAATTCATTGATCCTCGGGGGGCTTTTGCCTTAGGTGCGAACGCATGGATCATTTTCTCTACCGCGACGGCGCGCTTTTCGCCGAGGACGTTCCGGTGGCCGAGATTGCGGCTGCCGTTGGCACCCCATTCTACGTCTATTCCACTGCAACGTTGTTGCGGCATTTTCAGCTGTTTGACGATGCGCTGGCGGGAATGGACCACCTTGTTTGCTACGCGATGAAAGCGGCGTCAAACCAGGCGATCCTCAAAACCCTCGCGCAGGCCGGGGCGGGAATGGATGTTGTCAGCCAAGGGGAATATCTACGTGCCAAGGCCGCAGGTGTTCCCGGTGACAAGATCGTATTTTCGGGTGTTGGCAAGACCGCTGAGGAAATCCGCACCGCGCTCAGCGGTGGTATTCGCCAGTTCAACGTCGAAAGCGAACCGGAGATGGAAGTGATCAATGCGGTCGCTCTTGATCTGGGGGTGGTTGCGCCGATCACCGTGCGGGTCAACCCGGACGTAGATGCCAAAACCCATGCCAAGATCGCGACGGGCAAATCCGAAAACAAGTTTGGCATCCCCATCGCCAAGGCGCGCGAGGTCTATGCGCATGCCGCCACGCTGAAGGGGCTGGATGTTATCGGGATCGACGTGCACATCGGCTCCCAGCTGACTGAACTGGAACCATTCCGCCTTGCTTATCAGAAGGTGGCTGAGCTGACAGAGACCCTGCGGGCTGACGGCCACGATATCCGCCGTCTTGATCTGGGCGGCGGTTTGGGCATCCCCTACACCCGCTCCAACGAGGCACCGCCTCTGCCTGTCGAATACGGCCAGCTCATCAAGGATACGCTTGGGCATCTGAACGTCGAGATCGAGATCGAGCCGGGACGTCTGATTGCGGGCAACGCCGGGCTGATGGTGTCAAAGGTCATCTATGTGAAAGAGGGGGAAGGGCGTGACTTCCTTATTCTGGATGGCGCAATGAACGACCTGATCCGCCCGGCGATGTACGAAGCGCACCACGACATTGTTCCGGTTGTCGAACCGGAACCCGGTTTAGAGCCGCGCCCCTATGATATCGTCGGGCCAGTTTGTGAAACGGGTGATACCTTTGCAAAGGCTCGCCTGATGCCGCCCCTGTCGGCCAATGATCTGGTGGCGTTTCGCAGTGCCGGGGCCTATGGCGCGGTGATGGCGAGCGAATACAACTCTCGCCCCCTGATCCCGGAAGTTCTGGTTCACGGCGATCAATTCGCGGTTATCCGCCGACGCCCGGACTTTGACGAAATGATAAACCGCGATACCATCCCGGAGTGGCTCTGAGGTATTTCGCGGCAGCTGACGCGGCACAGGGCTTATCGGAGGCGCCGCCGCAATGGCCAATGATGCAGAGTTCCGCCGCAAGGCCGAAACGGAGATGACATCGACATCCGGGCACCCAAAGGTGTCCGGTCCGTCAGGCTCTGGGCGCATCCGGCTTTCTGATCCGCGTCTTGCTTCGCTAAAGTGGCCTTTGCGGCTCACTTGGCTGGGGCTTTTGGCAGAACGGCTAGTGCATGCGTTCTGGCCCCTTGTTTCTATCGTGATGCTTGCCCTTGCGACCCTCATGCTGGGGTTGCACGAACAGTTGCCTGTTGAGCTGGTCTGGACCGGTGCTGTTCTGACGGTTCTGGCTGGATTGGGCGCCGCAGGCTACGGCATGTGGCAATTCCGCTGGCCAAATTCAGGCGATGCGCTTGCACGCCTGGATGCGACGCTTCCGGGGCATCCGATTGCTGCAATTCTTGATACCCAGGGTATCGGCGGGGATGATCCGGCGTCACAGGCCCTCTGGTCGGCGCATCAGCGCAGGATGCAGGCGCGTGCGGCAACAGCGGTTGCTCCGGTCCCGGATCTTTCTGTCCGCCGGGCCGACCCATTTGCATTGCGCTATGTTGCTCTTCTTATGCTGACGGCCGCCCTGCTGTTCGGATCCATCTGGCAGGCGGGGAGCATTGGTGAGATGGCGCCAGGTTCTGCTGCGGCTGCTGCAGGTCCGACCTGGGAGGGTTGGGTCGAACCCCCTCGCTATACCGGCCTGCCGGTGCTGTATCTGAACGATCAGAGCGACCCCGCGCTGTCCGTTCCGGAGGGAAGCCGCATCACGTTGCGGTTTTACGGTGAGGTCGGGGATCTGACGCTGGATGAAACCGTATCTGGTCGCACAGGCGATCTGCCATCTGCAGCCGAGCCGGAGCAGAGTTTTGAAGTCACCCAGTCGGGAGACATGGCGATCAACGGACCCGGCGGGCGCGCATGGGCCGTGACTGTTATCGACGATCGTCCGCCCGCTGTGACGATAACCGGAACTCCGCAGTTGGAAGGTGATGACACCACTTCTCTCAGCTTCGAGGCCAGCGACGATTATGGCGTAGCAGGTGGTCGGGTTGAGATCACGCTTGATCAGGCGGCATTGGAAAGGCAGCACGGGCTTGCAGTTGCTCCCGACCCGCGAGAGCCCATCTTGCTCGACCTGCCCCTGCCGCTGACTGGTGATCGCAGCGCATTTGAAGAACAGATGATTGATGCCTTTGCCAAGCATCCGTGGGCCAACCTGCCTGTCACATACAACATGACGGTAGAGGATGCCGCGGGGCAAACAGCCCGCGCTGAGGTGCTGAAGGCGCCGCTGGTGACGCGACGGTTCTTTGATCCGATGGCTGCCGCCATTGCAGAGCAACGCCGCGATCTTCTGTGGGCCCGGGCCAATGCACCGAGAGTTGCGCAGATCCTTCGCACGCTGTCGACCTATCCAGCAGAGGTTTTCCGTGATCATGGCGACTACCTGCGTCTGCGCACAATCCTGCGTCGGCTGGAGCGGGCCTCGGCAGAAGACACCCTGACGTCAGAGCGTCAGGAAGAGCTGGCCGAGGCGCTGTGGGAACTCGCCATTCATCTGGAAGAAGGCGATGTTGGGGATGCGCTTGCGCGGATGCAGCGTGCACAGGAACAGCTGAGCCAGGCGATGCGTGACGGGGCCAGTGACGAAGAAATCGCGCGCCTCATGCAACAGCTGCGCGATGCAACCCAGGACTACCTGCGTCAGCTGCAGCGCCAGGCCCAGCAGGAGGGCGACGGGACAGACAGGCCGGACACCGGCCAGAACGAAAACGCCATGACCCTGAGCCAGCAGGATCTGCAATCCATGATGGATCGCATCCAGGAGCTGATGGAACAGGGCCGAATGGCGGAGGCGGAACAGGCTCTGCGTGAATTTCAGCAGATGATGGAAAATATGCAGGTCACCCAAGGCCAGCAGGGCGAGGGCGGAGAGCCGGGCCAACAAAGCATGGAAGACTTGGCAGAAACCTTGCGTGAACAGCAAGGTTTGTCCGATCAGGCCTTTCGCGACCTGCAGGAGCAATTCAACCCCGGTGCCCGCCGCGGCGAGAGCCAGGGCAATGAGGGGCGGAATGGCGGGCTTGGCCGGGGGCAATCCCATGAGGGTGGTCAGGGCAATCAGGGCGGTCAGGGAGATCGGCCCGGTTCTGGCAATTCCGAAGGTCCGCGCCAACCCGGCGAGAACGGCGGGACACGCGGTGAAAGCGGTGGCGCAGAAGGCGGGGGTCAGTCAGGCCAGCCGGGTGACCGCCAACAAGGGGGCGGATCACTTGCCGACCGCCAGCAGGCGCTGCGCGACCAGTTGCGCTCTCAGCAGCAAGGCCTTCCAGAGGGCGGTGGCGCGGCAGGGCAGGCCGCTGAGGACGCGCTTGATCAGGCAGGTCGCGCGATGGAAGGCGCTGAGGAAGCGCTGAGGGAGGGCGATCTGGCCGAGGCGATCGACCGCCAGTCCGAGGCAATGGAAGCCCTGCGTGAAGGCATGCGCGCTTTGGGGGATGCGCTGGCGAACCAACAGCAACCTGGCCAACAGCAGGGGCAGGGGCGCGCAGCGACTTCCAGTCAGGGCAATGGCCTTGATCCGCTGGGTCGGCGCAATGGCGAAAACGGAGATGGCGGATCGGCGGATGGGGCCTTTAGTGAAGGTCAGGCCTATCGCCGGGCCTGGGATCTGCTTGAGGAAATTCGCAGGCGCGCAGGAGAGCGCGAGCGCAGTGACACCGAACGCAGCTATTTGGAGCGCCTGCTGGACAGGTTCTGAAGCCGGTTTAGGCCTGCAGGCCTGTCAGCGCATCACTGTTGGACCGTGAAGGCCCGCACCTGCGTATCCAGCCACAATCTGGCGGCATCCACTTTGGCCACATAGCTGGACAGATACGGGTCGGCTTGTGGCACCTTTTGCGCAATCAACGGGGCGTTGTCATAGGCCATTGCCAATGCAAGAGCGACGAGGATCGCCAATGCAAAACCGCGGGTAAAGCTGCGCTTTTTCCTTGGTGCGGGGGCGTCAACGGGCGGTGCGATGGCGGCCGTGCTGGTCTCGCCAGAGCGCAGGGTGGAGTTGATTTCGTCGATATTCGGCAAGAGGCCCCGCCGCGATTCCGTGTCCTCATTGGCGAGCTGTTGCGGATCTTCACCGCGCATGCGGGCCATCTGCTCTCGTGCCTCTCTGGCCCGGCGGGCAGAGGCTTCTTCCGGCAGGGAATCGAGACCGAGGTCAGGCTGGCTTTGCAGGCTGTTGGCCTCTGCCGCGCGCAGGTTGGCTTCGCGCTCGGCCTCTTCGCGCAGAATACCGCTGATCGCAGGATCCAACCCACGCGGAGCGGGAGCGGTGGTCTCTGTCTCCTCTGGACCGGGCTCATCTACGTCATCGGCATGCTCTTCGGTCGTGGCTGTATCAGCAACGTCCGCCTCATGATCCAGCCCGGGATCCGTTTCCACAGTATCTTCATCTGCGGATGCGTCTGTAGCAGTGGCGGCGCGTTCTGTCTGGATCTCTTCAGACGGAAGATCAGCGCGCTGTTCATCGTCCTCAACCCAAGCCTGCTGATCCGCCAGCGGGGGAGACGCGATCGCAGCCCCTTGCGTGTTCGCGCCTGCCTGAAACCAGGTCTGTCCACAGTTCGAACATTGCACATCCCGCCCCTCGTCCGGGATCACGTCATCGGGCACCTCATACTGGGCGGCACAATTCGGACATGTCAGTCGCATGGGTCACTCCTTGGGACCTGGGTGGCTCCGGGGGGGTCCGGGCGGCTGTCGGCGGATGATTGTTTAATAATCATAGGCAGTTCCGGGCTTTCAAGGAAGAGCCAATCGCGCAGGGTCGCATCGGCGTGATGCAACCGCTGTGTGCTGGCAACAGCGCAGGCATTGAAACTGTCGGCACAGTCGGGCAAAACAGCCAAGACCAAGAGGGGGCCGCCGTGATCGAGCTGGACAATGTGGGGTATAACTACGGCGGCGGTGAACTGCTGAGCAACGTGTCAGTCAAACTGGCACCGGGATCGTTTCATTTCCTGACAGGGCCATCTGGCGCAGGCAAGACCACATTGCTTAAGCTGTGCTACGGCGCGCTGACACCCACATCTGGGCGTGCCCGTGCATTCAATATGGATATCAATGGCTTGGATCGCGATCAGATGGCATTCCTGCGCCGCCGTGTCGGGGTTGTCCATCAGGACTGTCGCTTTCTGGATCACCTGTCTGTGCTGGAGAACATCGCCTTGCCACTGACGGTTTCCGGCCGTGACATAACGCAGGAAGAGGCCAATCTGCGGGAACTTCTGACTTGGGTTGGCCTGTCAGAACGCGCCCATGCGACGCCTCCCGAACTGTCCGGCGGCGAGCGTCAGCGCGCGGCTTTGGCGCGGTCGGTGATCCTGTCGCCGGACGTCATTATCGCGGATGAACCGACGGGGAATGTGGACTGGGAAATGTCCCAGCGGCTTCTCCAGCTGCTGGTCGAGCTGAACCATATGGGCAAGACAGTGCTGGTCGCGACCCATGATCTATCGCTGATCCGTGCTGCCAAGAAGCAGGTCCAGGCACGGGTTCTGCGGATTTCAAACCGTCAGTTGCAGCAGGCAGGAGCAGATCTATGAGCCTGAGCCGTTTGCGTAATCTGATCATCGGGGATGCCCAGGCCGACCGGGTTGTGCCGCCCAGCGGATTTACCGCGCAGCTCACTCTCTTTGTGTCTGGTGCGATGGCTTTCCTCGCGGTTTTCGCCCTTGCCCTGTCGCTTGCCTCTGGCCGTCTCGCCGACCGCTGGGCGGATGAATTGGCCCGCGCCGCAACCCTGCGGATCAACGCTCCGGCAGAACAGCGCGCGGCACAAACCGAAGCAGCGCTGGCTATTCTGGACCAGACACCGGGCGTGGCCTCTGCTCGTGCGCTCAGCCGGGAAGAGCAGGCGGCTTTGCTGGCGCCCTGGTTCGGGGCTGAACTGCCGTTGGACAACCTGCCGGTTCCTCAACTGATCGAAGTCATCGAGGGCGAGCCAGGGTATGACGCAACCGGTCTGCGGCTGCGCTTGCAGGCCGAGGTGCCGGGCGCAATTCTGGATGACCACACGCGTTGGCGTGCGCCGCTTGTCGACGCTGCGCAGGCGCTGCGCCGTCTGGCGTGGGTGTCCATCCTGCTGATTGGCGGGGCAACTGCCGCGATGATTACCCTTGCCGCCAACGCGGCGCTTGCGGCCAATGCGCAGGTGATCGAGGTCCTTCGTCTGGTCGGCGCACTGGACAGCTATATTGCGCAGGCATTCATTCGCCGCTTCACCCTTCGGGCTCTGGTGGGGGCGTCTGTTGGGATTGTGCTTGGCATGGTCGGCGTCTGGCTGATGCCCGAAGCCTCACGCGAGGGCGGTTTCCTGACGGGTCTGGGCTTTCAGGGCTGGACCTGGTTGCTGCCGTTGCTCATTCCGCTACTTGGCGCCATCGTCGCCTTTGCCGCAACCACTCGTGCGGCCAACAAACGTCTTGGAGATTTGGCGTGAAGACTGCATTTCGCTGGCTGATTTCGGCCATTTTTGTTTTTCAGATCTATCTGATGATGCCGATCTTTGGCCTGATCTTCGCACCTTGGGCGATTTTCAGCAAACGGGGCGCACGAGTCTGCTGCAAAAGCTATTCCCGCTATGTATTCTGGACCGCCCGCCTGATGGTCGGCATCCGCTGCGAAGTCCGTGGACCGGTCCCGCAGGGAGAGGTGCTGATTGCCGCAAAACACCAGTCTTTTCTTGATATCATGATGATCTTTACCGCGCTTCCGACCGCAAAGTTCATCATGAAAAAGGAAATCCTGCGGACGCCGGTGATTGGCCAATATGCCAAGCTTCTGGACTGCGTGGCGGTTGATCGCGGCAAACGCGGGGCGGCCATTCAGAAAATGGTGCAGGAGGTCGAAGCCGGGCGGCAGGATGCAGGCCAGCTGGTCATCTACCCCCAAGGCACACGCGTCGCCCCCGGCGCGCAAAAGGAATACAAGGTTGGCACCGCCATTCTCTATGAACAGTTGAATCAGCCCTGTGTGCCGGTGGCCACAAATGTCGGCGTTCTGTGGCCGCGCAAGGGTATCATGCGAAAACCCGGTGTGGCGGTGGTGGAGTTCCTGGAACCGATTGAACCGGGGCTTGAGCGCGGCACCTTCATGACGACATTGGAAGAGCGCGTAGAGACGCGGTCTGATGCCTTGATGCAGGAAGCGGGGTTCGTGCGCGATGGAGTTTCTGACAACCGTTGAAGACCTGGAGGCGCTCTACGGGACACCGGGGGCGCCTTCGCTGCGCAAAGTGGCGGGCCGGATGACGCCGCTCTATCGTAAGTGGATCATGGCCTCGCGACTGTGCATGTTAGCCACTGTAGGCCCTGAAGGCACAGACGACAGCCCCCGCGGCGATGATGGTCCCGTGGTGCTCGAACTTGATCCGGGCACGCTGGCTCTGCCGGATTGGCGAGGCAACAACCGTATCGACAGTTTGCGCAATATCGTCCGTGATGGACGGGCATCTTTGATGTTTCTGGTGCCCGGATCCAACAATGTCGTGCGGGTCAACGGGATGGCGCAGGTGACTGCGGACCCGGATTTGCTGGCTCGGTTTGAAAAGGCAGGCAAGCAGCCGCGAACGGTAATTGTCATCAAAATCCGCGAGATCTACAGCCAATGCGCCCGCGCCCTTATGCGTGCCGGCACCTGGACGTCGGGCGACGAGAGCGAAGGCCTGCCCTCGATGGGCGACATCCTCGCCGAGCAAACCGCAGGCGAAGAAGGCGGGCAGACCTACGATGAGGCATGGGCGCCGCGGGCCGCCAAAACCATGTGGTGAGCAGGCAGGAACAAGGCACCATCTCAGAAACGGTGCCTTATCCAAATCACATCAGCTCATCAGCACGTCACCGATAAGGATCTGTGGGCGGATGTTGGTGAAATTCGCGACATCATCGATGATCGGTCCACCCTTTTCGGCCATCGCAGTGTCGAGCGTTTCCATATCCGGAAAGGTGATTGTTGCAATCAGCAGAAATGCTGGCGGTACGTCCGGTCCGCTGGCAATCCCGCGCGACGCTTCGACCGTGTCCATCAGATCGCCCCAGTGTTCCTCCACAAGGGGAAGATGGGTCTTCTCGTAGTAGTCAAAGTCAAATGTCGCATCTTCGGATGCAGGGTAGATCACTTGCAGGCTGACGGTCATCGCGGGGCTTCCTCCTCATGAGAAAGCGGCCCACCAATGGGGGCCGCTTTGGTGTTGTTGCTGTCTAGCAGGAGATCAAGGCGCAAGGCACCCTATTTCCTGCCAGATCATCAGCTGTGGATCGCGCCGTCACCGCAGGCAAGAGCGGCTTCGCGCACGGCCTCGGAGTAGGTCGGGTGGGCATGGCAGGTGAGGGCCAGATCCTCGGCGGAGGCCCCGAATTCCATCGCGACACAGATCTCATGGATGAGATCGCCGGCTGCCGGGCCAATGATCGACGCGCCGAGAATCCGGTCGGTTTCGCCATCAACGATCAGCTTCACAAAGCCATCACCCTGATGCACCGCTTTGGCGCGGCCATTGCCCATGAAGTTGAACTTGCCAACCTTGATCTTGCGACCTTCGGCCTTGAGCGCGTCTTCGGTCGCGCCGACATTGGCAACCTCGGGAGTGGTGTAGACCACGCCGGGAATGACGCCGTAGTTCACATGGCCATGCTTGCCTGCGATGACTTCGGCAACGGCCATGCCTTCATCCTCGGCTTTGTGCGCCAGCATCGGACCTTCGATGACATCGCCGATTGCATAGATGCCTTTGACGTTGGTCGCCCAATGTGCGTCGGTGGCGATCTGGCCTCGCTCAGTCATTTTGATGCCGAGTGCATCAAGACCCAGACCTTCGGCATAGGGTTTGCGCCCTGTTGCCACCAGCACCACATCCGCGTCGAGTGTCTGCTCTTCATCAGGCTTCTTCTTCAGCGCGTATTTGACCTTGCCCTTGGTTTTGGTGGTTTCCACACCCTGAACAGCCGCCCCCATGATGAAGTTCAGCCCCTGCTTTTCAAGGATCCGCTTGAAGGTGCGCTGTACGTCCTTGTCCATGCCCGGGCAGACGGCATCCATGTATTCAACAACCGTCACCTCAGAGCCGAGGCGGGCATAGACCGAACCCAGTTCGAGCCCGATCACGCCAGCGCCGATCACGACCATTTTCTTTGGAATCTTCGGCAGCTCCAGCGCGCCGGTGCTGTCCACGACGATGCCCTTGTCATTGTCGACCTCAACGCCCGGCAGGGCAGACGGAACAGAACCCGATGCGATCACGATGTTCTTTGTCTCATGGACATCATCGCCGACCTTGACCTTGCCCGCTTCGGGGATGGAGGCCCAGCCTTTCAGCCAGTCGATCTTGTTCTTTTTCATCAGGAACTCGACGCCGCCGGTGTTCTGGCCGATGACATCATCCTTGTAGGCCTTCATCTGGTCCCAATCGACCGACGGAGATTTGCCCTTCAGGCCCATCTTGGCAAAGTTGTGCTCTGCCTCGTGCAGGGAGTGGGTCGCGTGCAAGAGCGCCTTGGAAGGGATGCAACCCACGTTCAGGCAGGTCCCGCCGAGGGTTTCGCGGCCCTCGACGATCGCGGTTTTCAGGCCCAGCTGGGCGCAGCGGATGGCGCTGACATAGCCGCCGGGGCCCGCGCCGATGATGATCACGTCATAGGATGCCATTTGGATGTGCTCCTTTTGGGTTGAACGGGAGAGGGGGCGCTGCCCCCGGCGCCATGCGCTTCCCCCGGAGTATTTCGGGAAAGATGACGGCTCATGTCAGGGCCGCAATCAACATGAGGGTGGTGGCCAGATAGCCGACGGCCCAGATCAGAGACCGCCAGGGAACCCAGCCAAAAGCGTAGGCCGGAATGTAGAGGACCCGTGCGAGTAGATATGCATAGGCACAGGCCGTGGTCAGGGCAGAGGATTTGTCTGCAATGGCGAGAACCACGCAGGCGACGGCAAAGAGGATCAGCCCCTCGAAATGGTTCGACATTGCCCGGTGCAGGCGCGCTGTGCGGGTAGAGAGCTGATCGCGCAGATCACCGCCCAGCCTGTCCCGATCGCGCGGACCGAGCGTCTTTCCTTGGCCCAGCTCCAAGTTTGCAGGCACGGCCATCAGAGCGATCTGAAACACCTGCAAGAGCGCGGCGAGGGTGAGGGCGGTGAGTTCTGGGGTCATTTGGTCAAAACAAATTCTGCCAATTGGGTGCCCTTGCGACGCGCGTCGCAAAAGGAAGGGGTTCGCCCGTTAAGTCAGGCGAACCCAGTGCTTTTACAGATCCATCAGCAGGCGGCGGGGATCTTCCAGCGCTTCCTTAACGCGCACGAGGAAGGTCACGGCGCCTTTGCCGTCGACGATGCGGTGGTCATAGGACAGCGCCAGATACATCATCGGGCGGATTTCCACCTTGCCGTTGATCGCCATCGGGCGGTCCTGGATCTTGTGCATGCCAAGGATACCGGACTGCGGTGGGTTCAGGATCGGCGAGGACATCAGCGAGCCGTAGACGCCGCCGTTGGAGATGGTGAAGGTGCCGCCCTGCATCTCTGCCATCGACAGTTTTCCGTCACGGGCGCGCGCGCCTTTTTCGGCAATCGCTTTTTCGATGTCAGCGAACGACATTGCATCCGCGTCGCGGATGACCGGAACAACCAGACCCGTGGGCGTGCCCGCGGCGATGCCCATGTGAACGAAGTTCTTGTAGACGATGTCGGTGCCGTCGATCTCGGCGTTGACCTCGGGGACCTCTTTCAGCGCGTGGCAGCAGGCCTTGGTGAAGAAGGACATGAAGCCCAGTTTCACGCCGTGCTTCTTCAGGAACAGGTCCTTGTACTCGTTGCGCAGCGCCATCACCTCGGTCATGTCGACCTCGTTGTAGGTGGTGAGCATGGCAGCGGTGTTCTGGCTGTCCTTCAGGCGCTTGGCGATGGTCTGGCGCAGGCGGGTCATTTTCACCCGCTCTTCGCGGGCTGCGTCGTCTGCGGCAACAGGTGCGCGCACTGGCGCGGCGGCGGCCGGTGCAGATGTGCTCGCAGCTGGGGCGGCAGCGGCTGCGGCCACGGCGCGGGCGACGTCATCTTTCATGATGCGACCATCACGGCCGGTGCCCTGAACCTGATCGGCGGACAGACCGGCCTCTGCCATTGCCTTTTCAGCAGAGGGCGCATTTGCAACGTCCTTGGCCGGGCCACCCTGACCTGCGGGGGGCGTGGTGTACTGGGCACCACCTGCGGTCTCATCCTTGGTGGGTGTCGGGGTCACGGCACCAGATGCACCGCCGGAGATCACGCCAAGCTTGGCGGAGGCATCTACGGTGCTGCCCTCTGCAGCGGTGATTTCGGTCAGAACGCCCGCAACTGGCGAGGGGACTTCAACCGAGACCTTATCGGTTTCCAGTTCGCAGAGCATTTCGTCCTGTGCGACGCTGTCACCGACTTTCTTGAACCATGTGGAGACTGTGGCCTCGCTCACGGATTCGCCGAGGGTGGGAACCATGACATCGGTGGCGGCGCCGACATCGCCTGCGGGGGCGTCGCTGGTCGCTGCCGGGGCAGACGCCGCAGGTGCGGAGGCGGCGGCAGAGCCGCCTTCGGTGATGGTCGCCAGAAGCGCGTCAACACCTACGGTTTCGCCTTCACCTGCAACGATCTCGCCCAGAGTACCGGCAGCAGGGGCCGGAACTTCAACGGTGACCTTATCGGTTTCCAGCTCGCAGAGCATTTCGTCTGCGGCAACGGCGTCGCCGGGTTTCTTGAACCAGGTGGCGACGGTGGCTTCGGTCACGGATTCGCCCAGGGTGGGCACGCGAACTTCGGTGGTCATGGGGTGTTATCCTTCGATGCTCAGCGCTTCGTTCACGAGCGCAGCTTGTTGGGCTTTGTGTTCGCTGGCCAGGCCCGTTGCGGGCGAAGCCGAAGTGGCACGACCGACATAGGTCGGGCGGCTGTGCTTGGCGCCGATGCGCGTCAGCACCCATTCGATGTTTGGTTCGATGAAGCTCCAGGCGCCCTGGTTCTTGGGCTCTTCCTGACACCAGACCATCTCGGCGCCTTTGAAGCGCTCAAGCTCCTTGACCAGAGAGATGGCCGGGAACGGGTAATATTGTTCGATCCGCATCAGATAGACATCATCGATGCCGCGTGCGTCGCGTTCTTCCAGCAGGTCGTAATAGACCTTGCCCGAGCAGAGCACCACGCGCTTGATTTTGTCATCCGCGACCAGCTTGGTGTCGGAGTTGCCATGCTGGGCATCATCCCACAGAACACGGTGGAAGGACGAGCCGGTGGTGAACTCCTCGGCCTTGCTGACGGCCAGTTTGTGGCGCAGCAGGGATTTCGGCGTGACCAGGATCAGCGGCTTGCGGAAGGTGCGGTGCAGCTGGCGGCGCAGGATGTGGAAGTAGTTCGCCGGTGTCGTGCAGTTCGCCACGATCCAGTTGTCCTGACCACACATCTGCAGGAAGCGCTCGAGACGCGCAGAGGAGTGCTCTGGTCCTTGGCCCTCAAAGCCGTGCGGCAGCAGGCAGACCAGACCGGACATCCGCAACCATTTGCTTTCACCGGAGGAGATGAACTGATCGAACATGATCTGCGCACCGTTGGCGAAGTCGCCAAACTGCGCTTCCCAGAGGGTCAAGGCGTTCGGCTCAGCGAGTGAGTAGCCGTATTCGAAGCCGAGCACAGCATATTCGGAAAGCGCGGAGTCGATCACCTCATACTGGGACTGACCGCTGCGGATGTTGTTCAGCGGATAGAACCGTTCCTCGGTGTCCTGATTGACGATGCCGGAATGGCGCTGCGAGAAGGTGCCGCGGGTTGCGTCCTGACCGGCCAGGCGCACGGGGTAGCCTTCGGTCAGCAACGAACCATAGGCCAGTGCCTCGCCGGTTGCCCAATCGATGCCTTCGCCGTTCTCGATCATCTTGGCACGGGAATCGAGGAAGCGGCCGATGGTTTTATGGACAGCGAATCCCTCTGGTACACGCGTCAGCGCGGTGCCGACTTCCTTGAAGGTTTCAGGAGTGATGGCGGTTTGACCGCGCTGATAGTCCTCTTCCTTCTTGTCGAGGTGAGACCAGCGGCCATCCAGCCAGTCGGCTTTGTTCGGTTTGTATTCCTTGCCGGCTTCGAATTCTTCGTTCAGGCGCGCCTGGAATGCAGCCTTCATGTCTTCGATTTCGCCTTCCGGGATCAGACCGTCCTTGACCAGGCGCTCGGTGTAAAGCGACAGGGTGGTCTTGTGGCCCTTGATCTTCTTGTACATGAGCGGGTTGGTGAACATGGGCTCATCGCCCTCGTTGTGACCAAACCGGCGGTAGCAGAAGATGTCGATCACGACGTCCTTGTGGAATTTCTGACGGAATTCGGTGGCCACCTTGGCGGCATGAACCACGGCCTCCGGATCGTCACCGTTCACGTGGAAGATCGGCGCCTCTACCACCAGCGCGTTGTCGGTGGGATAGGGCGAGGAACGCGAGAAATGCGGCGCCGTGGTAAAGCCGATCTGGTTGTTCACGACGATATGGATGGTGCCGCCGGCCTTGTGGCCGCGCAGACCGGACAGGGCAAAGCATTCGGCCACAACGCCCTGACCCGCAAAGGCAGCATCGCCGTGCAGCAGGATTGGCAGGACCTTGCTGCGGTCTGCATCGTTCAACTGATCCTGTTTGGCACGTACCTTGCCCAGGACAACCGGGTTCACCGCCTCAAGGTGCGAGGGGTTGGCTGTCAGCGACAGGTGGACGGAATTGCCATCAAATTCACGATCGGAGGAGGCGCCGAGGTGGTATTTCACGTCGCCGGAACCATCCACGTCCTCTGGTTTGAAGCTGCCGCCCTGGAATTCGTTGAAGATCGCCCGATAGGGTTTCTGCATCACGTTGGCGAGCACCGACAAACGCCCCCGGTGGGGCATGCCGATGACGATTTCCTGAACACCGAGATTGCCACCGCGTTTGATGATCTGCTCCATCGCGGGGATCAGGCTTTCGCCCCCATCAAGGCCAAAGCGCTTGGTGCCCATGTATTTGACGTGCAGGAATTTCTCGAAGCCCTCGGCCTCAACCATCTTGTTGAGGATCGCCTTGCGACCTTCGCGGGTGAACTGGATCTCCTTGCCGTAGCCTTCGATCCGCTCTTTCAGCCAGCTGGACTGTTCAGGGTCGGAAATATGCATGTACTGCAGGGCAAAGGTGCCGCAGTAGGTGCGTTTCACGATGTCGACAATCTGGCGCATGGACGCAACCTGCAGGCCCAGGACGTTGTCGATGAAGATCGGGCGATCCATGTCGGATTCGCCAAAGCCATAGGTGCGTGGGTCCAGTTCCGGGTGCTGCGCATCTTCGCGCATGCCAAGCGGATCCAGATTGGCTGCCAGATGACCGCGGATCCGGTAGGCGCGGATCAGCATCAGGGCGCGGATCGAATCCAGAACGGCGCGCTGGACCTGATCGTCGGTTACTTCGACGCCTTTGGCCGCAGCCTGTTCCTTGATCTTCTTGCCTGCACCTTTGGCCTCTGCCGGGGCAGGCCATTCGCCTGTCAGGGCGGCCGTCAGATCGTCGTTCGGGGCAGGTGGCCAGTCGGCCCGGGCCCAGGAGGGGCCGGCTGCTTCTGCCTTCACATCGAGCTCTGCGTCTCCCATCTGGCGGAAAAACTCGGCCCAGGCTGCATCGACCGCGTTGGGGTCGTTGGCGTATTGGGCATAGAGCTGCTCCAGATACTCAGCGTTGTGCCCCTGCATGAAGGAGGAAGCATGGAAGAGTTCGTTTGGGCTCTGGTCGGTCATGTATGTACCTCTTGCGGGTTGGGACCGGTTTTGGTGCGACCAAGGGTCAATGTGTTGCAGCCTGATCAGAAGGCGTTTCGGAAGAGTAAAACGCCTGCGGAATCCTGCAGCAGATAAGATCGGCCTCTGGAGGTAACAATCCTATCGACAAAAGGATCCCTGAAACGGGAAGAAGAGCGCCCGTTACAGGCGCTCATTTTCCGGACAGACGGTTCAGGCCCGTCCGGAAAAAGATTTTGGGTGCCGTATGGGGCAGCCTGCGGCATTATTTGCCGATGGCCTTCAGAACAGCTTCGCCCAGGGTGGCGGGGCTGTCAGCGACAACGATACCAGCGGATTTCATTGCTTCGATCTTGTCCTCGGCGCCACCTTTGCCGCCTGCGACGATCGCACCGGCATGGCCCATGCGACGGCCCGGAGGGGCGGTGCGGCCTGCGATGAAACCGGCAACCGGCTTCCAGCGACCTTTTTTCTTCTGCTCGGCGAGGAATTCTGCAGCTTCCTCTTCGGCAGAGCCGCCGATTTCACCGATCATGATGATGGATTCGGTTTCCGGATCGTCCAGGAACATGTCCAGCACGTCGATGTGCTCGGTGCCTTTGATCGGGTCGCCGCCAATGCCAACCGCAGTGGACTGGCCAAGACCGATGTCTGCAGTCTGCTTTACCGCCTCATAGGTCAGGGTGCCCGAGCGGGACACAACACCGACCGAGCCACGCTTGTGGATGTGGCCGGGCATAATGCCGATCTTGCAGGCATCCGGGGTAATCACACCGGGGCAGTTCGGGCCGATCAGGCGCGATTTGCTGTCTTCCAGCGCGCGCTTCACTTTCATCATGTCCAGCACCGGGATGCCTTCGGTGATGCAGACGATCAGTTCCATCTCGGCGTCGATGGCCTCAAGGATGGAATCCGCTGCGAAGGGCGGCGGCACGTAGATCACAGAGGCATTGGCTTCGGTCACGTGCTTGGCTTCATGCACGGAGTTGAAGACCGGCAGGTTCAGGTGGGTCTGGCCACCTTTGCCGGGCGTGACGCCGCCGACCATTTTGGTGCCATAGGCAATGGCCTGTTCAGAGTGGAATGTGCCCTGCGAGCCGGTAAAGCCCTGACAGATGACTTTGGTGTTTTCGTCGATGAGGACTGCCATTTTGGCGTTCTCCTTAGAATAACTTGCTTTGGGGAAAGGTGGGCTGGCACCCACCCCAAGGATTAGCCTTTGACAGCTTTCACGATCTTCTCGGCGCCGTCGGACAGGTTGTCGGCTGCGATGACATCAAGACCGGAGTTGTTGATGATGTCTTTGCCGGCTTCCACGTTGGTGCCCTCGAGACGGACAACCAGCGGAACCTTCAGGCCGACCTCTTTCACCGCGGCAACCACGCCCTCGGCGATGACGTCGCAGCGCATGATGCCGCCGAAGATGTTCACGAGGATGCCTTTGACGTTGGGGTCAGAGGTGATGATCTTGAACGCCTCGGTCACTTTCTCCTTGGTGGCGCCGCCACCCACGTCGAGGAAGTTCGCAGGCTCAGCGCCATACAGCTTGATGATGTCCATGGTGGCCATCGCCAAACCTGCGCCGTTCACCATGCAGCCGATCTCACCGTCGAGTGCGATGTAGTTCAGGTCGTATTTGGAGGCTTCCAGTTCCTTGGGATCTTCCTCGGTGGTGTCGCGCAGTTCGGAGATATCGGCGTGGCGGTAGACCGCGTTGCCGTCAAAGCCGACCTTGGCGTCCAGCACCTTGAGGTTGCCGTCATCGGCGATGATCAGCGGGTTGATCTCCAGCATTTCCATGTCTTTTTCGACAAACGCCTTGTAGAGCTGGCCCATCAGCTGAACGCATTGTTTGACCTGCGCGCCTTCAAGGCCAAGCGAGAAGGCAATGCGGCGACCGTGGAACGCCTGGTAGCCAGTTGCCGGATCAACAGAGAACGACAGGATCTTTTCGGGGGTGGCTTCGGCCACTTCCTCGATGTCCATGCCGCCTTCGGTGGAGCACACAAAAGAGATGCGCGAGGTCTGGCGATCCACCAACAGAGCGAGGTACAGCTCGGTCTGGATGCCGGAGCCGGCTTCGATGTAGATGCGGTTCACCTGCTTGCCGGCCGGGCCGGTCTGGTGGGTCACAAGGGTGCGGCCCAGCATTTTCTTGGCTTCTTCGGCGGCTTCTTCGACCGATTTGGTCAGGCGCACACCGCCCTTTTCACCTGCGTCGGCTTCCTTGAAGGAGCCTTTGCCGCGGCCACCTGCGTGGATCTGGGCCTTGACCACCCAGAGGGGCCCGTCCAGTTCACCAGCTGCTGTTTTGGCGTCTTCCGCCTTGAGAACCACACGCCCGTCGGAAACTGGCGCGCCGTAGCTGCGGAGGAGGGCCTTGGCCTGATATTCGTGGATGTTCATCTGAAACTGTCCCGTCTGGCTGCAATTGTCGTGACTAATACGCCGTTATCAGGCCAATGTTTAAAGGGTTTTCTGTGGGCTGGTAAAGAAATCCCGAAGATTTCTCTAATTTGTGATCACGGGTTTCCGGCGTGTGATCACAAATTTATCAATCGTGAACGGATTTGATTCGAGAACGGCTGAGGAACAGATTTCACCACCTCAAACAGGTCAGTGCCGACAACCAAGCCACCAAATGCGGCATCATATGCCCGGCGCTGAAATGACAAAGGCCCACCGGAAGAGGCGGGCCTTTGTACAGATCTTGATCGTGTCAGGCCGATTAGGCCAGGGAACCGTCGATACCTTTGCAGGCTTCAACCAGGCCCTTCACCGCGTTGACAGAGTTGTCGAACATGGCCTGTTCGTCGGCGGTCATCTTGATGTCGATGATACGCTCAATGCCACCAGCGCCGATCACGGTCGGGACGCCGACATACATGCCGTTCAGACCTAGGGCGCCATCAACATAGGCGGCGCAGGGCAGAACGCGCTTCTGGTCTTTCAGGTAGGCTTCGGCCATTTCGATGGCAGAGGTTGCAGGTGCATAGAATGCAGAACCGGTCTTCAGCAGGCCAACGATCTCGGCACCGCCATCACGGGTGCGCTGAACGATGGCGTCCAGCTTCTCCTGGCTGGTCCAGCCCATTTTCACCAGATCGGGCAAAGGAATGCCTGCCACGGTGGAATAGCGGGTCAGCGGAACCATGGTGTCGCCGTGGCCGCCCAGAACAAAGGCGGTAACGTCCTTCATCGAGACGTTGAATTCTTCGGCCAGGAAGTGACGGAAGCGGGCGGAGTCCAGAACGCCTGCCATGCCGCAAACTTTCTCATGGGGCAGACCAGAGAATTCGCGCAGCGCCCAGACCATCGCATCCAGCGGGTTGGTGATGCAGATAACAAATGCGTTCGGCGCGTGGTCACGGATGCCTTCGCCAACGGATTTCATGACCTTGAGGTTGATACCCAGCAGGTCATCGCGGCTCATGCCGGGCTTGCGCGGTACACCGGCGGTGACGATGCAGACGTCTGCGCCTGCGATGTCCTCGTAGGACTGAGTGCCCTTCAGGCTTGCGTCAAAGCCTTCCGAAGGACCGGATTCTGCGATGTCCAGTGCCTTGCCTTCTGGGATGCCTTCGGCAATGTCGAACAGGACGACGTCGCCGAGTTCTTTCAGTGCTGCGAGGTGGGCAAGTGTGCCACCGATCTGACCTGCGCCAATCAGGGCGATTTTGGGTCGAGCCATTGGAATTTATCTCCGGTCCGGTTGTGATTGCCGCGAGGACTACGGCGTTCCGTCCCGTCGCGCAAGATCCATGCGGGGGAAGGGGGAATGTGCCGCAGGCTATTCGAATCCGACGATAAGCGCTAAAGAGGCGACATTTGAGGGGCTTAGAAGGTTTCTGCTGATGCCTGAAATCACGGTTATGTTTTTTGTCGTGGCTGTTTTGGCTGTCACTTTTGCGGGCATCTCAAAAGGTGGCTTTGGATCAGGTGCAGCCTTTGCCTCGTCTTCGATTCTTGCTCTGATTGTGGAACCGGGGGTCGCGCTGGCGTTCATGCTGCCCCTGTTGATGTTGATTGATGTCGCATCACTGCGGCCCTACTGGGGGCGATGGCGGCTGAGAGAGTCGCTGTTGCTGATCGCCGGGGGATTGCCTGGGGTGGGTCTTGGCGCGGTGTTTTATCGCTCGGTTGATGCGGACGGAATGCGGGTGCTGATCGGCGTTCTATCCGTTGGATTTGTTGTCTGGCAGTTGTCAGAGGGGCTAAGGGCGCGTTTGTCTCAGCCTCGCGACAGGGCAAATGCCGTCGGGCTGATTGCTGGCGTTGTTGCAGGCTTCACCAGTTTCGTGAGCCATGCAGGCGGCCCGCCTGCGGCTGTCTATTTGCTCGGTCGGCGGATGAGCAAAACCGAATATCAGGCCAGTACGGTTCTGGTCTTCGGGGTGCTGAATGCCGCGAAATTTCTGCCTTATGCGGCCTTTGGGTTGGTGACGCCTGCATCCTTGACGCTGGATCTGATGCTTGCACCTTTTGCGCTGATCGGCACCTGGGTCGGCGTGAAATTGCACCACCGTGTGCCCGAGCGGCTGTTTTTTGGGCTCACCTATGTGCTGCTGATGGTCACGGGGACCAAGCTGATCTGGGACGGGCTGACCTAGACGGCTGTGTAGAAGACTGTGCCTGCGGGCTCCCCTCCGCAAGGCGAACAGTGCGTCTGTCACATCACACGTCGCTGTCGGTATTCGGCAGAGCCTCGGCCAGCATTTCGTAGGATTGTCCGGACGCCACGAGGCACGTCACACCAGAAGGGTTTGTTACCGTGATCGTCCAGCTGCCGGTATCCGCTGATGCAAAGGTTTCCATCACCATGCCACGTTGGCCGATGCCGATGCTTTGCCTGCTTTCGCCGTAGCGTTCGGCAAGCCGTTTGACCACCTGATCGCGCGGGGCGCAGCTGGAACTGGTTTGCCCGGCCGCGGGCATGGCGGACATGAGCGGTACCGCGAGTGAGGCAATTACGGCCGCGCGCAACATGGTCTTCAACTTGAACGTCGTCTTCATCATGGGTTTTACCCTTTCCGGAAGCTCCGGCGCGGGCACCCTGACAGGTCATGTGGTCCGGACCTGTGCAGGCCTTGCATCGCACCAATTTCGCGTCATCGTCTGGCAGGCGATTTACCTGCGGCAGCGGGATCCGTTTTGAACCTGATCGCTGCCCTGATAAGAGTGGCAAATCTTTCCTGATAAGCCATTAACGCAGCGTTCTGCCCCTTGTTTTGCTGGCTTTCCGGATGTTTGTCAGCGGTTTAGATGTTGCGCCATTGGCGATCTTTCTGCTGCCGCATAGATGATTTCTGCATTGCGGCATAATTTCTCTTGATAGTTTAATTTCTATATTCTAGCTGTTCTTGAAACAAAATGACCCAGAGGAGATCGCATATGGATCCGCGCACCCGTCCGTACCGTTCGGTTCTTTATATTCCCGGATCCAAACCGCGGGCGCTGGAAAAGGCGCGCGGACTGCCGGTGGATGCGATCATCTTTGACCTAGAGGATGCGGTCTCTGCAGATGAAAAGGTCAACGCGCGCGACACGCTTGGGGCGGCCCTTGCAGAGGGTGGATATGGCGCCCGAATGAAGATTGTGCGCATCAATGGATTGGATACCACATGGGGCCGATCGGATGCAGAAGCTGTCACCAAGATGGCCTGTGATGCGGTCCTTTTGCCAAAGGTGTCATCGCCTGACGATCTGAATGCGCTTGCTGCCATTACCGGTGATCTGCCGATCTGGGCGATGATGGAAACGCCTCGGGGTATCCTGAACGCGGCGGCGATTGCGGCGCACCCGCTGCTGCAGGGGATGGTGATGGGCACCAATGATCTCGCCAAGGAGCTGCAGGTGCGGTTTCGTCCCGACCGGCTCCCTCTGATGGCGGGCTTGGGGCAATGTCTGCTCGCGGCCAAGGCGGAAGGCATCATCATCGTCGATGGTGTGTACAACGCTTTCAAAGACGCAGAGGGTTTGGCAGCAGAATGCGAACAGGGCCGAGACATGGGCTTTGATGGCAAGACGCTGATCCATCCGGCGCAGGTGGATGTGGCGAATGCGGCCTTTGCTCCGTCTGAGGCGGAAATCGACCTGTCCCGCCGCCAGATCGCGGCATTTGAGGAGGCAGAGGCCGCCGGTCAGGGGGTCGCTGTTGTGGATGGCAAGATTGTCGAGAACCTGCATGTGGCAACCGCCCGCGAGATCCTTGCGAAAGCTGATGCAATCGCGGCCGTTTCCGCCTAGGCGTTTAGTCAGTCAAATATCTGTAGGAGACTGACATGGCAGTATTGCTTTTAGGCATCCTGATCTGGTGGGGGGCACATTTCTTCAAACGCCTCATGCCTGAGCAGCGGGCGAGCCTTGGGGAAAAGGGCAAGGGGCTGGTCGCACTGGCATTGGTTGCTGCGATCGTTTTGATGGTGCTCGGCTATCGCAGCATGGAGTTCATCTATGTTTGGGCGCCGCCATCTTTCATGGTGCACATCAACAACACGCTGGTTCTGATCGCCTTGTTCCTGATGTCGCCCGCGCCCAAGAAGGGTGCGCTCTTGAATGGGATGCGGCATCCGATGCTGACGGGGTTTGCGCTATGGGCGATTGCGCACCTGCTGGTGAACGGTGATCTGGCGTCGATCATTCTGTTTGGTGGTCTGCTGGCCTATGTGCCGGTCCAGATCATGCTGATCAACCGGGCAGAGCCAACCTGGGCACCGGGCCCCAAAGGCAGCTATGCCAAGGACGGCATGTTCTTTGTCGCCTCGATCATTCTGATGGGTGTGATCGGCTATATCCACGGGCTTGTCGGCCCCTCGCCATTCGGAGGCTAACGCATGAAACTCTATCGTTTTTTGTCGGAAGACGACACATCGGCATTTTGCCATAAGGTGACTGACGCGCTCAACAAGGGCTGGGAGCTGTACGGTAGCCCCACCCAAACCTTTGATCCAGTGAAAGGGATCATGCGCTGCGGTCAATCCGTCGTGAAGGATGTGCCGGGCACCTACACCCCTGATACCAAGCTGGGAGAGCACTGATGGCCAAGACCAATGCGGGCCGGTTTTTTGAGGATTACGCTGTGGGGGATGTGCTGCGGCACGCGGTCCCTCGCACGGTGTCGGGGGGAGAGCGAGCCTTGTATCACGCGCTCTACCCGGCGCGACACGCCCTGTATTCCTCGGATGAATTCGCGCGCGGATGTGGTCTGCCCGAGGCGCCGCTGGACGATCTGGCGGCGTTTCATCTGGTCTTTGGAAAGACCGTGCCGGATGTGTCGCTGAACGCAGTGGCCAATCTAGGCTATGCAGAGGGACGGTGGCATCGACCGGTTTACGCCGGGGACACCCTGCGCGCCGAGAGTGAGGTGATCGGGGTCAAGCAGAACTCCAACGGGAAATCCGGTGTTGTGTATGTCCGGACCCGTGGGTTGAACCAGCATGATGATCTGGTGCTGGACTATGTGCGCTGGGTCATGGTGCGCAAAGGTGATCTGGATGCGCCTGCCCCGCAGACGGTCATCCCGGAGCTCCAAAATGTGATCCGAGCCGAAGATCTGGTGGTTCCTGCAGGCCTGCAGTTTGACAGCTACGACTTTGTGCAGGCTGGTGAAGCCCACCGTTTGGCGGACTATGAAATTGGCGAACAGATCGATCACGTGGATGGCGTGACGGTCGAAGAGGCCGAGCACATGCTGGCAACGCGCCTGTGGCAGAATACGGCAAAGGTTCATTTCGACACCACAGCCCGGCCTGACGGGTCGCGGCTGATCTATGGGGGGCATGTGATCTCGATGGCGAGGGCTCTGTCGTTCAATGGTCTCGCAAATGCACAGATGATCGTTGGTCTGAATGGGGGCGCCCATGCGAACCCCTGTACGTCGGGCACGACGATCCGGGCGTGGTCTGAGGTTTTGGACAAGGCCGAAACCGGCGTGCCGGGTGTCGGTGCGATCCGCCTGCGTCTGGTTGCGACCAGCGGCGGCGAACCGTTCGCGCTGCGGGGCGATGACGGCAAATACCTGCCGGAGGTGTTGCTTGATCTGGACTATTGGGCGCTGATGCCGGTCTGATTGATCGGCGGATTACGGGAGGATCACCTTGGCCACGCTCAGCCCTGACATGGTGATCTACCTGACCCACCCGCAGGTTTTGAGTGACCCGGATGTGCCGGTTCCCAACTGGCAGCTGTCTGTGGAAGGGCGGCAAAGGGTTGATGCGTTGGCTGACCACATTGCGGCAGCGGATCTGGGCGGCGCTGTGGCTGTTGTCGCCAGCGCGGAACGCAAGGCGGTCGAAACCGCTGCGCCACTTGCCGCCGCACTTGGTACGCGCGTCGACGTCCGGCCTGGTACCCATGAGAATGATCGCTCCAGCACCGGGTTTCTGGCCCCACCGCTGTTTGAGGCGCAGGCGGACGCGTTCTTTGCTAATCCCGATAGATCAATGCGCGGATGGGAGGCGGCGAGCGATGCTCAGGCGCGCATCTTGCGAGAAGTAATGGCAGCCGAAGCTGATCATGACGGCCATGCGCTGATCATTTGTGGCCACGGTGCAGTTGGAACACTCCTTTATTGTGCGTTGGCGGGGCTCCCGATCTGCCGACAATGGGACCAGCTCGCAGGTGGCGGATGCTGGTTTGCCTACAGCCGCAAGGCACGCCGCCCGCTCGCCCGTTGGGCAGTCATGGAGCGTCTCTTTGCAGGAGAAGAGATCGCGCGGTAGCGGCCTCACGGGAAAAAGAGTAGGGCGGATCAAAACGGGCCGCTAGGCTGGGCCTATGCAGATGACGCGCCTTTTTCTTGTTCTGACCTGCCTGCACCTTGTTTTTGGCGCGCGTATGCTGCGTGCCTGTGATCTTGCGCTTGTGCTGGCTGTCGATGTTTCCGGCAGCGTCGACATCGACGAATACCGGATCCAGATGGACGGGCTTGCGGCAGCGCTTCGAGATGGGATCATCGCCGAGGCACTGGTGCGGGGAGAAGCGCGCGTGGCGGTCATCCAGTGGTCAGGAAGCGGTCGCCAGGAGCTGTCTCTCCCTTGGGTCGCCATCTCGGACTTCAGCGATGTGGATCGATTGTCCAACGAGATCTCGGGCCTGCCGCGTCCTTGGCGGAACTTTGCAACAGGTATCGGAGAGGCGCTTGAACTGGCTTTGGCTCAGTTTTCCGCCGTGCCGGATTGTCGCAGGCGTCTAATCGATGTTTCGGGCGATGGGTTTTCGAACGAAGGGGTGGCCCCCGGTGATGTGCATCCAGCGTTGCGCGCGGCTGGCGTGACGGTCAATGCGCTGGCGATTGAAGACAGCGAGCCCGCCCTGACGGACTACTTCTTTGAAGAAGTGATCACAGGCGAAGGGGCCTTCGTGCAAACCGCTGCAACCTTTGAAGAATATCCGGATGCAATTCGCCAGAAACTCCTGCGGGAAGTGGCAGAGCAGACTGCTGGACTGCCAGGGGAGGATCTGCGTCGCAACTGAAAAACCGAACCCTGTCTGATTCTGTAAGAAATTAAGGGAAAAATAATTTGTGATCACGCGCTTGATCTAAGTGATCACAAAATGTGGTTTTCCTGGCATTTGCAGGAATAACTGCGCATTTTTACCCCTCGTTTGCGTGACACGACGCAAAAAACCGCTAAAACGTCGTCAGCCAACCGGAAAGGAGCCAACATGGCCGATGTAAATCGGGGCAATCGCCCGCTTTCGCCACACTTGCAAATCTACCGCCCTCAGCTGACGTCTGCTTCGTCGATCTTTGTGCGGGCAACAGGTATCGCGATTTTCTTCCTCATGCTGCTTGCTGTCTGGTGGTTGCTTGCCGCCGCGACCTCCGAAGCGGCATTCGGGTTCATCGACGGCCTGCTTCGCGGCTGGCTGGGCGATATCATCCTGCTCGGCGCGACATGGTCGATTTGGTACCTGATGCTTGGCCGTCTGCGCCACGTCATCTGGGATTTCGGTCACTGCCTTGATGTTGAGACATCTGAGAAGATGGGCCAGGGCATGTTCATCGCGGCGACGGCGCTGACCGTTTTCACCGCGATTGTGTTGTAAGGAGCAAGGGATGCAGTATCTGACAGACCGCAAACGCGCTCAGGGGCTTGGATCTGGCCGCACTGGCACGAAAACCCACTGGAATGCGATTGTCACCTCGACGCTCTTGGTGCCCGCTGTTCCGGTGTTCGTCTTTACCGTTGGTGCAGGGCTGGGCGGAACCTACGAAGAGGTTCTGGCCTATTTCTCCCGTCCGGTTCCCGCAATTCTCACCGCGCTGAGCATGATCGTGATCGTGCTGCACACACTGCACGAAGTGCGTGAGGCGATTGAGGACTACATGCACGGCGTGTCCGAGCGGATGGCAACGATCGCCGCGACCGCGTTTGCATATTCTTTGATTGCTGCGGGGCTGCTCGCCCTGATCAAGCTGGCCCTCTGAGCTCTGCGCGCAAAAGGAAACTGATGATGACAGCAGCATATGAATACGAAACCCACGACTACGACGTTGTTGTTGTAGGCGCAGGTGGCGCGGGTCTGCGCGCGACGCTGGGGATGGCGGAACAGGGTCTGCGCACGGCCTGTGTGACCAAGGTCTTCCCGACCCGTTCCCACACGGTTGCAGCGCAGGGCGGTATCGCCGCGTCGCTGGCCAACATGGGCCCCGACCACTGGCAGTGGCACATGTATGACACCGTCAAAGGCTCCGACTGGCTGGGCGACACCGACGCAATGGAATACCTCGCACGTGAGGCGCCCAAGGCGGTTTACGAGCTGGAGCACTACGGCGTGCCGTTCTCGCGTACCGAGGAAGGCAAGATCTATCAGCGCCCGTTCGGCGGCCACACCACCGAGTTCGGCGAAGGCCCCGCAGTGCAGCGCACCTGTGCCGCTGCTGACCGGACCGGCCACGCCATCCTGCACACGCTGTATGGCCAGTCGCTGAAGAACAACGCCGAGTTCTACATCGAGTATTTCGCCATCGACCTGATCATGTCCGAAGACGGGCAATGCCAGGGCGTTGTCTGCTGGAAGCTCGATGACGGCACCATGCATGTCTTCAATGCCAAGATGGTGGTGCTGGCGACCGGCGGCTACGGCCGCGCCTATTTCTCTGCCACATCGGCGCATACCTGCACCGGCGACGGCGGCGGCATGGTGGCGCGTGCGGGCCTGGCGCTTCAGGACATGGAATTCGTGCAATTCCACCCAACTGGCATCTACGGCTCGGGCTGTCTGATCACGGAAGGTGCGCGTGGCGAGGGTGGTTACCTGACCAACTCCGAAGGCGAACGCTTCATGGAGCGCTATGCGCCCCAGTACAAGGATCTGGCGCCGCGCGATTACGTCAGCCGCTCCATGACAATGGAGATCCGCGAAGGTCGCGGCGTGGGCGAGCACGGGGACCATATTCACCTGAACCTGAGCCACCTGCCGGCCGAAGCACTGGCAGAGCGTCTGCCGGGTATTTCGGAAAGCGCCAAGATCTTTGCCGGTGTTGACGTGACCAAAGAACCGATCCCGGTTCTGCCCACCGTGCACTACAACATGGGCGGCATTCCGACCAACTATTGGGGCGAAGTGCTGAACCCGACGGCAGAGGATCCCAACGCAGTTGTTCCGGGTCTGATGGCCGTGGGTGAAGCAGGCTGTGCCTCGGTGCATGGCGCCAACCGCCTTGGCTCCAACTCGCTGATCGATCTCGTGGTGTTTGGCCGCGCGGCTGCGATCCGTGCGGGCAAGGTTGTTGATCCGAACAGCCCCAACCCCGAGCTCAATCAGGCTCAGGTCGACAAGGCGTTTGGCCGGTTCGACACACTGCGCCACGCCAAGGGTGCGATCCCGACTGCAGATCTGCGTCTGGAAATGCAGCGCACCATGCAGAGCGACGCTGCCGTCTTCCGGACCTCCGAAACCATGGCAGAGGGCGTCGAGAAGATGACCGCGATTGCGGCCAAGATGGACGATCTGGCCGTGACCGACCGGTCTCTGGTCTGGAACTCTGACCTGATGGAAACGCTGGAGCTGACCAACCTGATGCCCAATGCGCTGGCCACGATCGTTGGCGCTGAGGCACGCAAGGAAAGCCGGGGTGCCCACGCGCATGAGGACTTCACCACCCGTGACGACGAAAACTGGCGCGTCCACACCGTCAGCCGGATTGAAGGCAACAAGGTTGATCTGACCTATCGCCCGGTGATCCTCGACCCGCTGACCACCGAAGCAGAAGGTGGCATCAGCGAGGCGAAGATCGCACCTAAGGCACGGACCTTCTAAGACCGTGCTGCGATGTGCCCCGGCATACCCTTACTGCATCAGCTCCCGTTTTCGGGGGCTGATCGCGCACGGGCGGGGCCTCGCATGATGACGGTTGCGGATAGTCCGACCCGCATGGTTTCACCTGCACAGTGGCCGCTTGGCAGCTGGCAGCCTGATACGGTGCTGCGCATGTTCGGCATGCGTCGATGCGGAAACCACGCGGTTGCGAACTGGCTGCAGCGCAATGCCCCCAAGGGGCAGGCGTTGTTTTTCAACAACTGCAAGGCAGCGCGCATGCCGTTTGCGCACCATCATGGCGTGGAAAAAAACGGGCAGCGGGTTTCGCGTCAGGACAGTAGCGATTTATCTGTGCTTGGCGCCCGAATGGGGCAGGGCGGTTTGATGCTGATGTCTTATGAAGACGTCGTTCCATCGGATCACTGTCTGTCGCGCCCTGTGTCCGGAGAGCTGGATGAAACCCTGATTTCAGCAGATGTCATCCTGCTGCGCGGCTTTCTGAACTGGTCGGCGTCTCTGGTGAAGAAGCTGCAGCGCAACCCGGATTTCTCGCTGGCACATCGCAGCGGTGTGGTGATGCGTGCCATCGACAGCTACCGCAAGATGCTTGACCTCGCAGCCGAGGCCGATGCGCTCGCCCTTGTGGTCATCGACTACGACCAATGGGTGAAAGACGAGGCTTACCGCGCGGCGTGTCTTGGCCGACTGGGGCTGTTGGTAAGGGACAATTCGCTGGGGGTGGTCCAGAGCTACGGTGGCGGGTCATCTTTTGACGAACAGGCCTCTGGCAGTGCCTTTGGCCTTCGGACTGACCAGCGCTGGCAGCGCATGATGGATGACGGCGAATATCTGGCGATCCTGCACCTTGCCGCCCGTGACGAGGCGCTGATGCGGGGGCTTTCTCGCAGGTATCCCGATGATGCTGCGCGTCTCGCGGGGCTGACGCATCACAAGCTGATCCCGGCAGAGGGGCTGTTGCAATGACCTTCAGCACATATGCATTTTCGGACCTTCGGGCCGACACACTGACTGACCTTCGTTCCGGCTTGGCTGCCGGGGCGGGTACACCGATCTCCTGCCGTCGCAGCGCGTGCCGCCTGCGTCTGGTGGGCAGCTAAGCAAGGAGAACGATCTATGGTCGAATTCGCACTTCCGAAAAATTCCAAGATCACCACGGGTAAAACCTGGCCCAAGCCCGAAGGCGCAACCAATGTGCGCAAGTTCAGCATCTACCGCTGGAACCCGGACGATGGGAAAAACCCGCGTGTGGATACCTATTTCGTCGATATGGACAAATGCGGCCCGATGGTTCTGGACGCGCTGATCAAGATCAAGAACGAGATTGATCCGACCCTGACCTTCCGTCGGTCCTGTCGGGAAGGCATCTGTGGATCCTGTGCGATGAACATCGATGGGATCAACACGCTGGCCTGTATCTATGGTCTTGATGAGATCAAGGGCGATGTCAAAATCTACCCGCTGCCGCACATGCCGGTGGTGAAAGACCTGATCCCGGACCTCACCCATTTCTACGCGCAGCATGCCTCGATCATGCCGTGGCTGGAAACCAAGACCAACCGCCCGGCGAAAGAATGGAAGCAGTCCATCGAGGACCGCAAGAAGCTGGACGGGCTGTATGAGTGCGTGATGTGCGCGTCCTGCTCTACCTCCTGCCCCTCCTACTGGTGGAATGGCGATCGCTATCTCGGGCCGGCCGCGCTGCTGCACGCCTATCGTTGGATCATCGACAGCCGCGATGAGGCGACGGGCGAACGTCTGGATGAGCTGGAAGATCCCTTCAAGCTGTATCGCTGCCATACCATCATGAACTGCGCCAAGACCTGCCCCAAAGGTCTGAACCCGGCGAAGGCGATTTCGCACATCAAGCAAATGATGGTTGATCGCGCGGTCTGATCGTATCTGCACAGAATGACATAACGCCGCCTGCCGATCGCAGGCGGCGTTTTTGTTTGTGCCGGTTGCCACCGCGCTTTTGTCTGCTAACGTTCCGGAATGTCGCCACTTCTTACTGCTATTCTGCTGGCTGGTCTGGCTGGGCTTTCGATGCCACTTGGCGGGCTGCTTGCCCGTTGGGAGCACATCAGCGACGCACGTCTGCGCGATGGCGTATTGCATGCGATTACGGCATTTGGCGGCGGTGCCCTGCTCTCTGCTGTGGCACTGGTTTTGGTGCCTCACGGGGCAGAGGCCCTCTCACCACTGGTGGCTCTATCCCTTTTGGCAGCAGGCGGGCTGGTCTTTGCCTGGGTCGACACCACGCTGAACCGGATCGGTGGCAGTGGCGCCTTGCTTTTGGCGATGGTACTGGATTTCCTCCCTGAGGCGATGGCCTTGGGGGCAATGCTGGTCAGTCAAAGCAGCACGGCAATATTGCTGGCGGTCATGATCTTTCTTCAGAACCTTCCAGAGGGCTTTGCGGCCTTTCGCGACATGTGGCAGCGGGACAGATCTGCGCTGCAGGTTTTGATGGTCTTTGTCGGCCTTGCAGCACTGGGGCCTTTTTGTGCCATCGCAGGTCTGGTCTGGCTTGCGGATATGCCGGATGTGCTTGGTGGAATCATGATCTTTGCAGCCGGTGGAATTCTCTATCTGCTGTTTCAGGATGTCGCGCCCAAGGCCCATGCTGACCGTGCCAGCTGGCCAGCTCTTGGTGGTGTGGCGGGGTTTGCCCTTGGCCTCGCGGGAGAGTTGATGCTGGGGTAGGGGCTTGGGTTGCGCCCTGCGCATGACGGTTTTGCCAAGGTGGCTGCTGCAGACGGGTGAAGGCGGGTCTAAATTGGGGGCAGGGAAGAGATAACCCCTGCATAGGACCGAACAGATGACCCAATCCCTCCTGCCGCAAGCCGCCAATTCCACCGAGGCCCCGAAGCCAACCGTTGCCGCCGAAGCGCTGGCTCATCTTGAGCAAGCCTGGGCTTATTACACCCCCGAAACCGTTGCGCCGGTCCGCGATGAAGACACAGATGGGGTGGTCGACTATTTCGCTGCCGCATAACAAAATAGGCTGGTTGCAGCTGATTTGACCGCACTTTAGATAGGCGACATGCCCATCCTTATTCTCATTCTGCTTGTTGGCGTCATGGGGTATTTCCTTTGGCGCCACAATACGTCCTCCCTTAGTCGGGACTGCCGCTGGCGGCAGGAAAGGTCGGCGGGACAGTGGCGTTGCGCGTCCTGTGGTGCGGTGCAGGCTGGTGACGACAATCCTCGCGTGTGTTTGAAACCGCAGAAAAAAGCCTGAGCCCTGCAAAATGCGCATGGCTGAAATCTGATCAAATTCAGCCATAAAAATAAGGGGGTTCCACGTAAAAAAACACTTGATCGACTCGTGCGTTTGATGGATATGGCGCACAGACGCCAACGCACGCGCCTCTGTCCCAAGGGTTATCCCCCATGGTTACGTAGCGACGGTAACGTCTCTGATTGAAGTGAGCGGTCATAGATGGCCGGGTCTTTTGGAGATGACCATGAACGCAAACGTAACCGGGCAACTTGCCCGTCAAGATGCTATTGTCCCCGTTTCTCGCCACCTGTCCTACATCGCACAGACCGCGTTTGAACGCCCGACACTGGTTGTTGACAGCCAAGCTGTTGCCCGGCAATACGCCGCACTCGCGCAAGGCCTCGGCCGCGCCCGCATCCACTATGCCGTCAAGGCCAACCCGGCTCCGCAGATCCTGCGCCGGTTGACCCGCATGGGTGCCAATTTCGATGCTGCCAGCCGCGCCGAGATCGAGCTGTGTCTCGCGGCTGGTGCAAAACCTGCACAGATCACCTTTGGCAACACCATCAAGCGACCCGCAGACATTGCTTTTGCCCATGAGATCGGGATCACCCATTTTGCGGCCGATGCAACAGCCGAGCTGGAAAAGCTGGCTCAGCACGCCCCGGGCGCGCATGTGTGTATTCGTCTGCTGGTAGAGGCAACTGGCGCCGACTGGCCGCTGAGCCGGAAATTTGGCTGCTCCGCCGCAATGGCGCTGAGCCTGATGGACGAGGCTCGTGATCTTGGACTGGAGGTCTCTGGCCTGTCCTTCCACGTGGGCTCGCAAACTCGCGAACCTCAGATGTGGGCTGATACGCTTGATCAGGTTGCCGCGGTTTGGAAAGCCGCAAAAGACGCTGGTCATGGCCTGCGCCTGCTGAACATTGGTGGCGGTTTCCCGGCCAGCTATGGCACCGAGGTGATGGCACCCAACCAATATGCCCGCGAAGTGATGGAACTGGTCAACGCCCGTTTTCCGGATGCGGCCGAGATCATGGCAGAGCCGGGTCGTGGCCTGGTTGCTGAGGCGGGCGCGATTGCTGCCGAAGTTCTGCTGGTGTCGCGCAAGGACGCGGATGACCTGCATCGTTGGGTCTATCTCGATATTGGCAAGTTCTCTGGCCTTGCCGAAACCATGGACGAAGCGATCCGTTACAGGATCACCACAGACCATGGTGAGGCGCAGACTGGCCCCTGCATTTTGGCCGGACCGTCCTGCGACAGTGCCGATGTGCTGTACGAAAAACAGCTGTACCAACTGCCGCTGGCTCTGAAAGCTGGAGATCGTGTGGTGATCCACGCGTGCGGCGCCTACACCAGCACCTATTCGACCGTTGGCTTCAACGGCTTCCCCCCGCTGGATGTTGTGGTCATCTGATTGTGACTGTTCCCGATGGTCGCTTTGGGAACAATCACTTGTCTCTGGTGGCATCTGAGGATTTGATGGGCGCAAACAACAGGAAGGTTTGCGCCCATGTCTCAACACACCCAGCCCGTCTCAGCGGCTGAGGCGCCAGCAGACGCGGCAGAGCGCCGCGCGGTTAAACCCGTGATCTGCTATCCCAACGAAACACTCCCGAAACCGGATCTGGACCTGTATCAGGCGGCCCGAAGCGGTGCCGTGAAAACCGGGGAAGTTCTGGTTCAGCCGCGTGATGCGGCATGTTTCACTGTCCAGGCAGGACATTTTTTCCGGATTTCATCCGTCGAGGGATCCCAAGTAGGTGATCTGAACCTCTGGAACTTGAATGACCTGAGTGAGCGGTTTTTCTCGGGCAAAACCCGTGCCCTGCATGGAACCCATGTGACACGTGGGGAGCGTCTGTGGAGCAGTCTTCCATATCTGCGCCCGATGGCCACGATTACTGAGGATACGCTGGGGTGGTACGGGATCGACAGTTACGGTGGATCTGTCCACGATGTGATCGGCACCCGGTGTGATCCCTATACCGGTAATCTGCTGTCCGGGGATGACTATCACTATTGCTGTCATTCAAATCTGACGCGGGCGCTGGCGGATCATCTGGGAATCCCTCTGGCCGAGGCAGAGCCCCATGTCCACGATGTGTTGAACGTTTTCATGTGTACCGGCTTTACCCGTGACACTGGCCAATATTTCATGAAGGCGAGCCCGGTCAGACCCGGCGATTATCTGGAGTTCTTTGCAGAGATTGATCTGCTTGGCGCGCTGAGCGCCTGCCCTGGTGGGGACTGCGGGTCGGAGCACACAAGCGATACAGCCCCGTGCCACCCCCTGTTGGTTGAGACCTTTGCCCCCAAGGAAGGTGCGTTGGCGGGGTGGGAGCCCCCAGCCCAAAACGGATATGACCGTAGCCACGGGCGCGGGTGAACGAAAAAAGGCAGCGCTGGACGCTGCCTTTTTGATCGCTGAGAGGTCAGCCTAATCAGGCAAAAGCCGCCTCAAGGGCGATTTCGACCATATCGCCAAAGCTGCGCTCGCGTTGATCAGAGGGCAGGGCCTCGCCCGTTTGCAGATGGTCCGAGACGGTCAGCACGGCCAGGGCGCGGCAGTCGTAACGGGCTGCGAGAGTGTAAAGCTCGGCTGCCTCCATTTCGACGCCCAGAATGCCATGACGTACCATCTGTTCATTCAGATCGGGGCGCTCGTCATAGAAAACATCGGAGGAGTAGATCCCGCCGACGTGCGGAGCCAAATCGCGGCTGGCTGCAGCATTTGCAGCGGCCTGGAGAAGTGACCAGTCTGCACAGGGGGCGAAGTTCACCTCCTTGAAAATGCCACGGGACGGCGTGCTGAGGGTTGTGGCTGTCATCGCGAGGATGACATCCCTGATTTTGACCTTTTCCTGCATGCCACCACAGGATCCGATACGGATCAGCGTTTTGGCGCCATAGTCGCGGATCAGCTCATTCACATAGATGGAAAGCGACGGCATACCCATGCCGCTGCCCTGAATGGTTACAGGGTGGCCATTCCAGGTTCCGGTGAAACCCAGCATGCCGCGCACTTCATTGACGAGCCGGACATCTTTCAGAAAGGTTTCAGCAGCCCATTTCGCGCGATATGGGTCACCAGGAAGCAGGACAGTTTCCGCAATTTCGCCTTTTTCGGCTCCAATATGGACGGTCATTTCGTAGCTCTCAGTATTCGAAATCAGATTTCGAGATCGGAAATATCGACACCTGCGGTCAGTGCGGCGTGCACCCAATGGGGTTTGCGGCCACGGCCAGTCCAGGTTTCTTCCGGGTTCTGTGGATTGCGGTATTTCGGCGCCGCTTTGTTCTTTTTGGTTGCTGCGCGACCGTTGCCAGCGATTTCTTCAAGCGAGAAACCATATTTCGCTGCAGCTTCCTCAGCCGCTTTCAGGGCTTCGATACGCTCACGTTGTTCAGCATCCTTGAGGGCCTTTTCAACAGCGCCTTGCAATTCCAATAGCTCTTTGCGCGACATCGCGGTCAAGTCAAAGGACATAATGTTTCTCCATAAATGGTCACTCCTCGCCCAGAACGAGAAGTGATCGAATTATGGCTTTTTTTCCAGACCTGTTTCAGCCAGAAAATTGCATTGATTATTGCAATTTGCGGAAATTCGCTAAGCGGACACGGTTTTGGGTTGTTTTGCCAGCTGAACGATATCCCCCATGATTGCGTTCAGTTCGAAATCCTTGGGCGTGTAAATGCGCGCGACCCCCATTTTGCGGAGCTTTTCTGCATCGTCATCAGGAATGATTCCCCCGACAATTACGGGAATATGGGTAAGCCCTGCCTTTTCCATCCGGATCATCAGATCTTCGACCAGGGGAATATGGCTCCCCGAGAGGATGGACAGGCCGACAACATGTGCATCGTCGGCCAAGGCCGAAGCGACCAGTTCCTCTGGGGTCATGCGTATACCGTCATACGTAATATCCATTCCGCAGTCGCGTGCCCGCGATGCGATCTGTTCAGCGCCGTTTGAATGACCGTCGAGACCGGGCTTGCCGATAAGGAATTTCAACCGCCGCCCCAGTTGGTCACTGACGGCGTTAACTTCGTTTCGCAAATCGTCCAACCCGTCCGTCCGATTGGAGACTGATGTCGACACACCGGTTGGCCCGCGGTAGGTGCCATAGGCCTTTCGCATTTCTTCGGCCCATTCACCGGTGGTGACGCCGGCCTTCGCGGCGGCAATCGAAGGTTCCATGATGTTCGTGCCATCACGGGCCGCAGTGCGCAGAGCTGCGAGTGCTGACTGTACCGCGTCATTGTCACGCGCGCCGCGCCAGGCGTTCAGGCGGCTGATCTGTTCCTGTTCCACCGCCGGGTCGACAACCATGATGCCACCGTCCTCGGTCTGCAGTGGTGAGGGCTCGCCCTCTGTCCATTTGTTGACGCCGACCACCACTGTCTCGTTCTTCTCGATCCGGTTCAGGCGCTCGGCATTGGAGTCAACCAGACGGCCTTTCATATATTCAATCGACGCCACCGCGCCGCCCATGGATTCCAGGTTGGCGAGCTCGGCGCGGGCGCCTTCCTTCAGCTCTTCCACCTTGGCGTCCACTGCCGGGTTGCCGTCGAACAGGTCGCCGTATTCCAGCAGGTCGGTCTCATAGGCCAGGATCTGTTGCATCCGCATCGACCATTGCTGGTCCCAGGGGCGGGGCAGGCCAAGCGCCTCGTTCCAGGCGGGCAGCTGCACCGCGCGGGCGCGGGCCTTTTTCGACAGCGTCACCGCCAGCATCTCGATCAGGATGCGGTAGACGTTGTTTTCCGGTTGCTGTTCGGTCAGCCCAAGCGAGTTCACCTGCACGCCATAGCGGAAGCGACGGAACTTGGGGTCGGCAACGCCATAGCGTTTCTCGCAGATTTCATCCCACAGATCGACAAAGGCGCGCATCTTGCACATTTCGGTCACGAACCGGATGCCTGCGTTCACGAAGAAGGAAATGCGGCCGACCATTGCCGGGAAATCCTCTGGCGCGATACGCGGCTTCAGCTCATCCAGCACCGCCTGCGCGGTCGCCAGGGCAAAGGCCAGTTCCTGCTCCGGCGTCGCGCCGGCCTCCTGCAGGTGGTAGGAGCAGACGTTCATCGGGTTCCACTTGGGCACGTTGGTGTAGCAGTACTCTGCCACATCCGCGATCATCTTGAGGCTGGGTTTGGGTGGGCAGACATATGTGCCGCGGCTCAGATATTCTTTGATCAGGTCGTTCTGCACAGTGCCCTGCAGTTTCGACACATCCGCGCCCTGTTCCTCAGCCACCGCAATGTACAGCGCCAGCAACCATGGGGCGGTGGCGTTGATTGTCATTGAGGTGTTCATCTGCTCCAGCGGGATTTCATTGAACAGGGTCCGCATGTCGCCGAGATGGCACACCGGCACGCCAACCTTGCCCACTTCGCCGCGGGCCAGCACGTGATCGCTGTCATAGCCGGTCTGGGTCGGCAGGTCGAAGGCGACCGAAAGGCCGGTCTGCCCCTTGGCCAGGTTGGCGCGGTAAAGCGCGTTGGATGCCGATGCCGTGGAATGGCCGGCATAGGTGCGGATCAGCCAGGGGCGGTCTTTTTGCATCTGCGGCATGTTCAGGCTCCGTCAAGCATATGGGTAATAATATTTCTCTGATCAGATCTAGATCGTAATTTTAGACCCTTGTCAATTCGCTGCATTGCGGCATGGTGCGTCACAGCTTGTTTCCTGTTCCCATTTCTTGTGGTCACAAGTCGGGAAGCAGCTGGCGCGCAGTGCCGGGGCGGACGCAATTGCCTTGTGTTGCAGCCTAAGCTGGGCGACTGTCCTCGCATGACGCAGACGGTGGAACTTCCGCTTTGGCTTTTTGTGCTGATCTTGCTGTTTGCAGCGGTCACATTTGCGTCGCACTTCCTGTTCCCATCGGTGCGGTGGTTTTTTCGGCGTAGGCTGGAGAGGGCCGTGGTGCGGTTGAACCGGCGGTTGCAGCGGCCGATCCAGCCATTCAAGTTGGCGCGCCGATACGACATGATCCAGCGGTTGATCTACGATCCGCAAGTGGCCCAAGCGATGGCAGACCATGCCAAGGCAAATGGCATCCCGGAAAATGTCGCCTTTGAAGAAGCCCGGCGATATGCCCGTGAAATCGTCCCATCGTTTTCAGCCGTGGCTTATTTCAGCATCGCGATTCGCCTCGCGCGATTTCTGTCGAACGCCTTGTTTCGGGTGAGGCTGACCCATCTGGACAAGCAGGCGGTGGATGGCATCGATCCAGAGGCGACAGTGGTCTATGTGATGAACCACAGGTCCAACATGGACTACGTGTTGATCACCTACCTCGCAGCGGATCACTCTGCGCTGTCCTATGCCGTGGGGGAATGGGCGCGTGTCTGGCCGCTGTCCCGGCTGATCCGAGCGATGGGCGCGTATTTCATTCGCAGGCGCTCGCGTAATGATCTCTACCGCAGGGTTTTGGCGACCTATGTTCGGCTGGCAACCCAGAACGGGGTCACCCAGGCCATGTTTCCGGAGGGCGGATTGAGCCTGGATGGCGCGCTGGCTGAACCGAAGGTGGGATTGCTTAAGTACATAGTCGACGGCCAGCTGGAAGAGGGAGAAGAGGGCCGTGATGTGGTTTTCGTTCCCGTCGCGCTCAACTACGACAGGGTTTTGGAGGACAAGATCCTGACGTCTGCGGCGCGTGCGGGGGACCGCCGGTTCAGAGCACGCATTCATGTAGTCGCGATCCGAATTCTGCGGCAGTTATGGTTGTGGATCACAGGCCGCTACAAGCGTTTTGGCTATGCTGCCGTGAGCTTTGGCCGTCCGCTGAGCATGCGTGACTTTGCCCTCGGGCGGGCGGAGGCGAACTCCCCGACAGATCTGGCGATTGAGTTGATGAACCGCATCGGAGAGGCGGTCCCAGTGTTGCCCGTACCTCTGGTGGCCTCGGCCATTGCGAACTTCGCGGAGAAAGGCGAGAGCGTCAGCAGGTCCGCGGTCGATCACGCAGTGAGCGATCTACTGGCTCGCATGCCCTCAGCCCATGTGCATACCCCCAGAGATAACCGCAGCTACGCTGTAGAAGTTGGGCTGCGTCAGTTGGTGGATCATGGCGTTCTGGAAGAGCTGCGCGGGACCTACAAGGTCAAAGAGACGCAACGTGACATGCTGGCCTTCTATGCCAATTCCATTGCCCACCTCATCCGGGAAGAGCAAGCATGACGGGCTGAAATGCTGCGTGTGCAAAATATCACGCTGCGTTCGCTCGGTTATAAAATTACCCAATGGGCATAATTTGTGTTGCAATGTTGCTTAGTGGATTTTATCCCCTAGGTAGCAGCTGCGATTCTGCATCGCGGCAACAGCGGATGAAAAGGAGGCCAGCATGGCTTTGGACACGCAAAACGGCGCTCTCACCTACGAGGCCCCTGAGAAAGAGCTTTACGAGATCGGTGAAATCCCTCCGATGGGATATGTGCCCAAGAAGATGTACGCTTGGGCAATCCGTCAAGAACGCCACGGCACACCAGACACTGCGATGGTTCAGGAAGTCGTCGATGTGCCGGAGCTGGACAGCCACGAAGTACTGGTTCTCGTGATGGCTGCCGGGGTCAACTACAACGGCGTTTGGGCGGCCTTGGGCAAACCGATTTCTCCGTTCGACGGCCACAAAGCCCCGTATCATATCGCTGGGTCTGATGCCTCTGGCATCGTCTGGGCCGTCGGGTCCAAAGTCACCCGCTGGAAAGTGGGCGATGAGGTGGTCATCCATTGCAACCAGGACGATGGCGACGACGAGGAATGCAATGGCGGCGACCCGATGTATTCCCCCAGCCAGCGCATCTGGGGCTACGAAACCCCCGATGGCTCCTTTGCGCAGTTCACCAATGTGCAGGCCCAGCAGCTGATGCCGCGCCCTAAGCACCTGACCTGGGAAGAAAGCGCCTGCTACACGCTGACGCTGGCCACTGCCTACCGGATGCTGTTCGGCCATGAGCCGCACGACCTGAAGCCGGGCCAGAACGTTCTGGTCTGGGGTGCTTCGGGTGGCCTTGGATCCTATGCGATTCAGCTGATCAACACGGCTGGCGCCAACGCCATCGGCGTGATCTCGGACGAAAGCAAGCGTGACTTTGTCATGGGGCTGGGTGCCAAGGGTGTTCTGAACCGCAAGGACTTCAACTGCTGGGGTCAGCTGCCGACAGTGAACACGCCGGAATATGCCGAGTGGTTCAAAGAGGCGCGCAAGTTCGGCAAGGCGATCTGGGACATCACCGGCAAGGGCAACAATGTCGACATGGTGTTCGAACACCCTGGCGAAAGCACCTTCCCCGTTTCGACCTTCGTGGTGAAAAAGGGTGGTATGGTCGTGATCTGCGCCGGGACCACCGGTTACAATCTGACCTTTGACGTGCGTTACATGTGGATGCACCAGAAACGCCTGCAGGGTTCGCATTTTGCCCACCTCAAGCAGGCCGCCGCAGCGAACAAACTTATGTGCGAGCGTCGTCTCGATCCCTGCATGTCCGAGGTGTTCACGTGGAAAGACCTGCCTGAGGCGCACATGAAGATGCTGCGCAACGAGCATCTCCCGGGCAACATGTCGGTGCTGGTTCAGGCCCCGAAAACGGGGCTGCGGACACTGGAAGACGTCTTGGAAAGCTAATCCCGGTTGAGGCGATCCCGTCGCCTCTCCCGCTTTGCAAACAGTGTTGCCACGGGTTGCCATGCGCAATCTGTGGCATTTCCTTTCGGTGCGCCGAGAAATGCCGCTCTATTGCAGGCAGAATGGCGTTTCTGACAAGAGATGGTACTTTGGTCGTAGGAGGGTGGCGCAGATTGGTATGTTTTGGTCTAAGTGTGCTGAAAGGCTCTGGTTTTTCATGCCGAAGCTGACCTGTTGCCGCCGCGGAAGGACTCCTGGCCCTACTTTAAGTCCCGCAACTCTTCTAGAATGAGGGTGTGAGATTCTACGCCGCTGATTGGTGGCCCAAAATGAGAACGCAGAAACCTGATGGCACCCAAAGTTAACCTGGATTTCATTCTTGAGATGCTGGACGCAGCCTCCACTGTGGATGGTCTGCGCGAGATTGTTGAGCGGGTCTGCGAGAGTTTTGGCGTGGATCATGCTATGTACCACTGGGTCGATAGTGCTGGCGATCACTATTACTTCGGCACCTACAAGGATGAGTGGGTCGCGCGATATCAGGAAAAATCCTATGTCCGCGTCGATCCAGTCATCATCGGCTGCTACCAGAGATTTCACCCGGTGGATTGGCGTCGGCTTGATTGGTCTTCAAAACCCGCGCGCGAGTTCATGCAGGATGCCCGTGACCACGATGTCGGGAACCAAGGCTATTCTATCCCGATCCGTGGGCCAAAGGGTCAGTTTGCCCTGTTCACGGTCAGCAACAATTGTGATGACGCGACCTGGGACAATTTTATCGAACGCCACAGTCGTGACCTGATCCTGATGGGCCACTATCTGAACCGCAAGGTGCTGGAATTCGAACCAGACCGCGGGCCTGGTCAGGTTCAACCCCTGTCGCCGCGCGAAATTGATGCGTTGACCCTGCTGGCAATGGGATACAGCCGGGCGCAGGTGGCGCAGACGCTGTCGATTTCCGAGCATACATTGCGTGTCTATATCGAGAGCGCGCGTTTCAAACTTGGCGCAATCAACACCACACACGCGATTGCGCGGGCGCTAAGTCTGGGTCTGATTATCATCTAGACCGGTGTGCTGGTTAACTTTTATTAACCTTATAGTTGAAATCCCGTAATGGGCGTAACCTTGTCTCACTTTTCTATTAAAAGGGGACTAGTTATGCTTCGTTACGTCTATGCGCACGACCTGCCACGCCATCCGAAACTCGCTCAATCCATGTTTCAGGACCGCGCCGATCAGTTCAAAACCCGGTTGGGGTGGGATGTCGATGTCGATGACGCGGGAGAAGAGCGCGACTCTTATGATGCGCTCGACCCGCTTTATGTGATTTGGGAAAATTCGAACGGAACCCACGGTGGATCGATGCGGTTTTTGCCATCAACCGGCCCAATCATGGTAAACGATGTATTCCCACAGCTGACTGGCAATCAGCCGATCTGCAGTCCGTTGATTTGGGAATGTACCCGTTTTTGTCTATCGCGAGAGAGCAGCGGCAACGTGGCTGGTGCGTTGACGTTGGGTGGCCTTGAGATCATGCGCAATTTCAACATCGCCCATTTCGCCGGTGTTTTTGACCGACGAATGGTCCGCATCTACCGGTCGCTTGGGTTCAGCCCCGAGGTTGTCGGCACAATGGGGCAGGGCCGCGACAGAATTTGCCTGGGGCTTTGGGACTATTCGCTGGAGGCCTACCAACGTGTGGCTCTGCGTGCGGGTTTGACCACCGAACTCTCGACCCTGTGGTTTGATCTGTCCTTTGGCGGGATCGGGATGCCGGGCCCGGTCGCGATGGTTGGCTAAGCGTAAAGAGCAGTGGTTGGGGGGCGTCAGCTCTGGTGCAGACGCCCCCGCAACTGTAGGGTCGCGCCATGAACGCGACACCCATTCAATTCTCCGACGATCAGGCCGTTGCCTTTGATCGGGTCAGTGCGCTCCTGCATGATGCAGGGGTCGATCTTGAAGACGACCTGCTTCATCCACCGCGCGGGGATGGCGGGGCCATGGCCGTGATCGGCAAGGCGGGCTCCGGTAAGACCCTGCTTTTGGCCGAACTGTACAAGGCGTTGGAAAATGCCGGGGTTGATGTCGTTTCGGGCGACTATGAAAGTCGCAAAAAAAGCGAAGACCGGCGCACCCTTGCCATCCTTGCACCAACCAACAAGGCCGCGAGTGTTCTGCGGCTCAGGGGAGTGCCCGCGACCACCATCCACCGCATTCTCTATACGCCGGTCTATGACCCGGAGTACGAAAAAATCGCGGAATGGCTGGCCGGAACCGGGGACCAGCCGGAGATAGAAGGTCTGACCGAGGAAGCACTGGAGCGGGCCAAGGCGTTCTATGAAAAGAACAAATCCATTCCGGGCGCGTTGGCTGCTGCGGGCTTGCGTGGCTCAGATTTTATCACAGGCTGGAAACGCAGGGACGAGCCACTGGATATCGGCTTCATCGACGAAGCCTCGATGCTGGATGACCGGCAGTTTCAGGATTTGAAGGAGATCTTTCCGACACTGTTGTTGTTTGGAGATCCCGCGCAGCTCGCGCCGGTCAACCAATCCGGGGCTATGGTTTTTGAAACACTGCCGGACGACCGAAAGTTGGTTTTGAACCGCATCCACCGGCAGGAGGCGGGCAACCCCATTCTTGATCTCGCACATGCGCTGGCTGACCCGCAGCTGGGCTTTGAGGATTTCGAACGCATGGTCGAGGATCTGTCGCGCCAGGATGAGCGTGTGGTCTGGGGGCAGCGGGTTGAGGTGGATCTGATGGCGCGGTCGCCTGTTCTGGTTTGGCGCAACAATACGCGGATCCGGCTGATCAATGCCTTTCGCGCAGTGCACGGCGCGCCAGAAGACAGCCTGTTGGCAGGTGAGCCGCTGATCTGCGACGGAATTGAGCTGCCAATGAAGCATCGCAAAAAACGTCTGGATCTTGAGGCTCGTGGCCTCATCAAAGGGGCGCAGGTGATCTATCTCGGTCCAGGTCGCAAACCGGGATTTTCTCGACTGCATGTGATGGGGGCCGAAGATCCGCAGGTCTCTGCGGCGTCCATCGTCAAGATTGAAAAACCGGACGAGGAAGAGCCCTTTATCCCATTTGCTGCGAGGATGGGCGCGGCCTTTCTGCACGGCGCTGCGGTCACGATCCACAAGGCACAAGGCTCGCAGTGGCCGACTGCGCAGGTCTTTGCCCCCGATATCTACGCCGCGGCGCGGATGGGGCGGGTCGAGGCAGGTCAACCCTTGTGGAAGCGGCTCGCATATGTGGCGATCACACGCGCGCAGGAGCGGCTGATCTGGGTGGTCCGCAACCGTTTGGCAAAGCCCACCGGACCGTTGCAGGTCGATGACCTGCGGGCGGTTCCGGCCGGTGCGCTGACGTTGGAGATGCAAGAGGAAAGCGCAGAATGACGACCGTATCGGGATCCAAGGGGAGCATTCTTATCACCGGCGCAAGCTCAGGCATTGGCCGTGCGGTGGCAGAAGAGTTCCTGAACGAGGGATGGCAGGTCGGGCTGCTGGCCCGTAGAGCAGACAAGCTGGAAGAGATTGCGGCAGGCCATTCCAATGCGCATGTTCTGCCTGCGGACGTGACAGATGTTGCCGCTGTCGATGCGGCATTCGCCCGGTTCGTCGAAAAAACTGGACGGATCGACGTCTTGTTCAACAATGCGGGGATTTTCACACCTCCGGGCACGATTGATGAAATCCCGCTGGAGGATTGGTTCGCCTCTGTGAATGTGAACCTCAATGGAATGTTTCTGGCCGCTCGGGCCGCATTTCGTCAGATGCGTCAGCAATCACCTGGCGGCGGCCGGATCATCAACAACGGTTCTATCGCGGCCTATGTTCCGCGCCCCAACTCTGCGCCTTACGCAGCGACCAAGGCCGCCATTACCGGCCTGACCAGGAGCTTGTCTCTGGATGGCCGCCCGTTTGACATCGCTTGCGGACAGATTGACATCGGCAATGCCAGCACACCGATGGTGGACGATCTGGCGAGGCGCCATGCCGAGGCCAATCCGGACGCAGAGCCGATGCACAGTTTCGATGTTGCGGATGCTGCGCGGTCGGTCCTGCACATGGCCAAGCTGCCGCTGGAAGCCAACGTGCAGTTCATGACGGTGATGGCAACAAAGATGCCCTATATCGGGCGGGGCTGACGGATCAGCTGTTGCGCAGCAATCTGAACGCGGCCGAAGCCCCCCAGCCGGCGGCGATTGCAATGGCCAGTGACATCAGACCGTAAAGAAACGGCTGTTCGCGCGACATGGAGTAGAGAAAACGCTCCAACCCGACCTTATCAACGTCAATGGTCGTCTCGTATTGCGCGACAACCTCGCCGCCACGCGTCAGGTAAATTCGCGTGCGATAGGCCCCTTCTGTCAGATTGGCAGGCATGTCGATTGCGGTGCGGAACAGGGTTTCTTCGTCCACTGCGACGGTGTTTTCCCGCAGCGAGTAGAGATCATCCTGGGTCCGGATACGGATGACCGCTTCGGCAAAATCCTGGGCGCCGCGAATATGCATGCCGGCCCCGACTGAGCGAATAGCCCGCTCGATTGAGACGCGATAGCGCAGATCCTCGGTATCTGTCAGGACATCCGAGAATGGCGCGCTTGTGGCGATGGCATAAAAGCTGGGGGCCGAGTCCACCAGCACGCTGTCGGTGTTAACCCAGATGCCGAGCTTTTTTTCCTTGCGCCGAACCATGACAGGTGAGGCAGGGCCAGACACTGCCACGACCACTTGCAGCGGCGCGCCGGTCGGAATTGGCGTTTCACGTTTGACGGCGCCAAAGACGAGGATTTCGGAGCCATCAAAGGTTGCGGTGATCGCCACCCGGTCCTTGCTGAGACCAAGCACAACCTCTTCGCCGGTCGAGCCGGATTTGTTCTGAGCGGCCAGCGGCGCTGCAAGAGTGAAAGAGGCCAATGTCACCGCTGCAATCAGGTGATGCTTTGCGTTGTTCAGAACATTACAGAGACGGGAGCTGCGGGCCATTTCAGTGCCCCCCTTCGCTGCCGAGCGAGTACAGGTCGGATGGCATCAGCAAGAGGTCGAGACCAAGTTTGATGCAAACGGCCAGAACCATGATCGCAAGCAGAATGCGCAGTTGTTCTGCCTTGAGATAGACGCCGATCCGCGTCCCGATTTGCGCGCCGATCACGCCCCCGATCAGCAGAAGGACCGCGAGAACGATATCAACCGTGTAGTTCGTGGTGGCGTGGAGCATCGTCGTAAAGGCGGTCACCAGGATGATCTGGAACAACGACGTGCCCACGACAACTTTGGTCGGCATGCCGAGGATATAGATCATTGCGGGCACCATGATGAAACCGCCGCCGACACCCATGATCGCGGCAAGGATACCGACGCAGACCCCAACAAGGATCGGTGGAATCACAGAGATATAAAGCCCGGAGGTGCGGAACCGCATCTTGAACGGCAGCGCGTGAACCCAGCCCCGTTGACGACGTGCAGCTGGTGCCGTGCCGCCGGCCTTTTTTGATTTGCGGATGGCGTTCAGGCTTTCGATGAACATCAAGGCGCCAACAACGCCGAGGAACACGACATAGCACAGTTTGACCAGCAGATCGACTTGGCCAAGCGCCTTGAGGTAGTTGAAGACCACCACGCCGAGCGCCGCGCCTATCAAGCCGCCCACCTGCAGGACCAACCCCATCTTGATGTCGACAGTTCGTCTTCGGAAATGTGCGAGGACACCGGAAAAGGACGACGCGACGATCTGGTTTGCCTCGGTTGCGACAGCGACCGCAGGGGGGATGCCGATAAAGAACAGAAGCGGTGTCATCAGAAAACCGCCGCCCACGCCAAACATGCCGGAGAGGATTCCGACCATGCCGCCAAGGCCCAAGAGCAAGAACGCGTTGACCGAAACTTCGGCGATGGGGAGATAGATCTGCATACCTGTGTTAGAGCGCAGGCCCAGACCAAAATCAACTGCCGATGCCGCTGCGCAGAAAACAGGACTGACTAACAGGAAAAAACTGGACCTATGTGCCGCCTCATCGCCTGCGTTGCAGGCAGGGAAGGCGCGGATAGCTGGTAGTCAAAAGAAAACGCCCGGACGATGCCGGGCGTTTTGACGCGATTGGAGACATGGGCTCGCACCCGGTCTCAGCGTTCCTTCACATAGGGTTCGCCACCTGCCTTGGGTGGGATTGCCTTGCCGACAAAACCGGCGAGGATCACGACGGTCAGGATGTAAGGCAGGGCGTCCATGAACTGCACCGGGATCACGATCGAACCCAGCTCGATGTTCTGGAACCGCAGGGCCACCGCCTGCAACAGGCCAAACAGCAGACAGGCACCAAGCGCGTGCCAAGGGCGCCACTTGGCAAAGATCAGGGCAGCCAGTGCGATAAAGCCACGGCCAGCGGTCATGTCCTTCACGAACCCTGCCTGCAGCGCTGTGGCAAGATATGCGCCAGCGATACCGCAGAGCAGGCCGCAGATCATCACGGCTGCATAGCGCAGGCCCACCACGGAAACGCCTGCTGTATCGACCGCTGCGGGGTTTTCGCCCACGGCGCGCAGGCGCAGACCAAAGCGGGTGCCAAACAGGATCCAAGCAGTCGCAGGGACGGCGAGGAAGGCGAGATAGACCAGAATGGAATGCCCCGACAGCAGCTCGCTGTAGATCGGGCCAAGAACTGGAACCCCTTCGACAGCGTTGGCAAAGGGCAGGGTGATCGGTTCAAACCGCCCCCCTGAGATCAGCGAGGGTGTGCGCCCGCCCTGCTGGAACCAGTCCTGTGCGATCAAGACTGTCATACCCGCAGCAAGGAAATTGATCGCAACGCCCGAGATCAGCTGATTGCCTCGGAAGGTGATGGAGGCAAGCCCGTGCAGGCCAGCCAGAACCAGCGAAGAGGCAATGCCGGCCAGAAGCCCAAGCCATACGTTGCCAGTGGTCGCAGCCACAGCGGCTGAGAAAAACGCAGCCATCAGCATTTTGCCTTCAAGGCCGATGTCAAAGATGCCGGCACGTTCAGAGAACAGACCAGCCAAACAGGCCAGAAGCAGCGGCGTTGCCAGACGGACGGTGCTGTCCAGCACTTGGATCAGAGTCAGAAAATCCATCATGCTTTCTCCCGACGCAGTGCAAGGAACGCCTTTTCAAGCGGTACGCGAACCATGTTGTCCAGCGCACCCGTGAACAGGATCACGAGAGCCTGAATGACGACGATGAGTTCGCGCGGAATGGAGGTCCACAGCGCGAGTTCGGCACCACCCTGATAAAGGAAACCAAAGAGGATCGCGGCCAGGAACACGCCAAAGGGATGGCTGCGGCCCATCAAGGCAACCGCAATCCCGATAAAGCCCGCACCCTCGGTGGAATTCAGAACCAGGCGCTCTGCCTCACCCATCACGTTGTTGGTGGCCATCATGCCAGCGAGACCACCAGAGATCAGCATCGCAATCATGGTGATCTTGACCGGCGAGATGCCGGCATAAAGCGCGCCGGGTTCAGAGTTGCCGTAGGCGCGGATTTCGTAGCCGAGCTTGGTGCGCCAGATCAGCAGCCAAACTGCAAAGCAGGCAACGATCGCCAGCACAAAGCTGACGTTGGCTGGTGCAGATTTAGAGAATGCGATCCCAAGAGGGGCCAGAAGTTCATGCAGCGACGGCAGGTGCACCGCTTCGGGGAAGCGAGCAGTTGCCGGATCCATAGAGCCCACGGGACGCAGAAGGTTCACCAGCACATAGTTCAACACCGCAGCAGCGATGAAATTGAACATGATGGTAGTGATAACGATGTGGCTGCCGCGCTTTGCTTGCAGATAGGCCGGAATGGCGGCCCATGCTGCACCGAACAGGGCTGCACCAAGGCTGGCAAAGATCAGCGCCAGCGACCAGTGGGGCCAAGGAATGTAGAGGCAGACGAGTGCCACACCCAGACCGCCAAGCATCGCTTGACCTTCGCCACCGATGTTGAACAGGCGGGCGTGGAACGCGACAGAGACCGCAAGGCCCGTGAACAGGAAGTTTGTGGCATAATAGAGCGTGTAGCCCCAGCCATAGGTCGACCCCAGCGCGCCGGACACCATGAGTTTGACGGCGGCGATCGGGTCTTCGCCAATGCCCAGGATCACCAGGGCAGACAGAAGTGCGGCCAGGATGAGGCTGATCAGCGGGATCAGCACCACGTCGGCCCATTTAGGCATCTTATCCATTTACGCGGCCTCCCCCGCGACACCGGCCATCAACAGGCCGAGCTCTTTCTCATCGGTCTGATCGGCCGGGCGCTCGCCCATGATCATCCCGTCAAACATCACAGCAACCCGGTCGGACAGAGACAGGATCTCTTCCAGTTCCACAGACACCAGCAGGACAGCTTTGCCCTGGTCGCGGAGTTCCACGATTTGCTTGTGAATGAATTCAATCGCGCCGATGTCGACACCACGCGTTGGCTGACCAATCAGCAAAAGGTCAGGGTTGCGTTCGATCTCGCGCGCAACGACGATCTTTTGCTGGTTGCCACCAGAGAAGTTCTTGGCCGCCAACCACGGGTCTGGCGGGCGTACGTCGAATTTCTCCATCTTGGCCTCGGTGTCAGCGCGCAGGGCCGCGTTGTTCATCAACAGCCCGCTTTGGTATTCCGAAGCATGGTGATAGCCGAAGGCCACGTTTTCCCAGGCGTGGAAATCCATGATGAGACCTTCACGCTGGCGGTCTTCGGGGACGTGGGCCACATGAGAGGCCCGTCGCGCCCGTGCATCAGATCCTTTGCCGGACAGCGGGAGAGGGTTGCCATTCAGACGGATGGTTCCCTGGCCTTCACGCATGCCACCCAGAACCTCAAGCAGTTCAGACTGGCCGTTCCCGGCAACACCGGCAATACCAACGATTTCGCCTGCCCGGACGGTCAGGTTCAGGTTTTTGACGCGGGCCACTCCGGCCTCGTCGACCACATTGAGGTTCTCGATCTCAAGGATAGGCTTGCCGGGGGCTGCGGGCACTTTGTCCACGCGTAGGAGAACCTTGCGGCCAACCATCAGCTCGGCGAGATGTTCGGGGTTGGTTTCGGCGGTTTTGACCGTCGCAGTCATCTGACCGCGGCGCATCACCGACACCGTGTCGGTGTATTCCATGATCTCACGCAGCTTGTGCGTGATCAGGATGATGGTTTTGCCTTCAGCCCGCAGACGATCCAGAATCCGGAACAGCTGGTCTGCCTCAGAAGGTGTCAGAACCCCGGTGGGTTCGTCGAGAATGAGGATATCTGCCTGCCGGTACAGCGCCTTGAGGATTTCAACACGCTGCTGCATGCCGACGCCGATTTCGTCGATGCGGGCGTCTGGATCGACGTTCAGTTCATATTCGCGTGCCAGCTCCTGCAGGGTTTTGCGGGCTTTGCTCAGCGAGGGTTTCAACAGCCCACCGTCCTCTGCGCCGAGGATGATGTTCTCAAGAACCGTAAAGTTTTCGACCAGTTTGAAGTGCTGGAACACCATGCCGATACCGGCAGCAATCGCCGCCTGACTGTCCGGGATCTCTGTCCGTTTCCCGTGAATCCAGATCTCTCCCTTATCGGCTTTGTAAAAGCCATAAAGGATGCTCATCAACGTTGATTTGCCAGCACCGTTCTCGCCGATGATCCCGTGAATCGTGCCGGGGGAAACACGGATCGAGATGTCCTTGTTGGCCTGTACCGGGCCAAAGGCCTTGGAGATGCCTTTTAGTTCAATTGCTGGTGCCGTCATTCGGGCTCCCCTTTCCATCCTGGTGCAACCGACAGGCCCCACCAGTCACATGTGACTGGTTAACTTGTGCAAGTTTTCGCAACCTAGGAAAAACCAAACCCGGAGGCAGTCGTGGCACCGCCTCCGGGCAATTTGAAACCCCCGGACACCACCACGATCTCGAAACGATCACGGGTGGGCCGGGGGTGCTGTTCAGATATCAGAACGACAGAGCCGGGCAGCTGTCGTCGGACATGTAGTCGTGCACGGAGATTTCACCGGTTGCGATTTTGGCGGCTGCATCATCAGCGGCTGCCTGCATCTCATCGGTGATCAGCGATGCGTTGTTTTCGTCAACTGCGAAACCAACACCACCGTTGGAGAGCCCCATGACAGAGAAGCCGGTCTGCAGATCCGGGCCATCAGAGAATGCCTGGAAAACAGCGTTGTCGACGCGCTTCATCATGGAGGTCAGAACCTTGCCCGGATGCAGGTGGTTCTGGTTGCTGTCAACGCCGATGGACAGGATGCCTTCGTCTGCTGCGGTTTGCAGAACGCCAACACCGGTGCCGCCTGCCGCTGCATAGACAACGTCAGCGCCCTGGCTGATCTGTGCCTTGGTCAGCTCGGAGCCCTTGACCGGGTCGTTCCATGCTGCCGGGGTGGTGCCGGTCATGTTAGCGATCACGGTGGCGTCCGGGTTCACGGCTTTTACGCCTTCAGCGTAGCCGCAGGCGAACTTGCGGATCAGCGGGATGTCCATGCCGCCGATGAAGCCAACGGTGCCGGACTTGGATGCCTTGGCTGCCAGCATGCCAACCAGATAAGAGCCTTCGTGCTCGTTGAAGACAACAGAGCGGACGTTCGGTGCATCAACAACCATGTCGATGATGACGAATTTGGTGTCCGGATAATCACCGGCAACCTGACCCAGCGCATCAGCAAAGGCAAAGCCTGCCATTACGATCGGGTTAGCGCCAGCTTCTGCGAAACGGCGCAGGGCCTGCTCGCGCTGTGCTTCGGACTGCAGTTCGATTTCACGGAAGCTCTCGCCGGTTTCTTCTGCCCAACGCTGCGCGCCGGTAAAGGCCGCCTCGTTGAAGGATTTGTCGAACTTGCCGCCGAGGTCAAAGATCAGCGCCGGTTCTGCCAGAGCTGCACCTGCACTCAGCGCTACAGCGGCTGCAGCGCTCATCAGGGATTTCATCAGGGTCATCAGGGGTACTCCCAATTTGTTTTTCTTGTTACGATCAAATTGACCGTTCCAACCCGTGTGCTGGAAAAAAGGTGCGACAATTTAGGCCGCAGCGGGTCGAAAGGGTCAACCGTTTTTTGACCATTTGGTGTTATTCTGCGCCTAGGGCCTTGCGTAACGTCGCCGTCATTAGCACAGCATCCACCGCTGGCCCATCGTCTCTTGCGTAATATCCGGGGCGTCGGCCGGTCTCTGCGAATCCATGTGCAACGTACAGGGCACGGGCTGCTCGGTTGTCTTCGGCCACCTCCAGGAAACCCTCCGTTGCGTCACGGGCCACGGCTTCTGCCACCCAGGCCTGCAGCGTGGCACGCCCCAGCCCCTGTCGCCAACAGTCAGGGCGCGTTGCGATTGTCAGCAATTCCGCCTCGCCCGCAATGACCCGCCCCAGGGCAAAGCTGCGACGGTCCCCCACAGCAAAAACAAACCGGCTGTCCAGCAGCGAGCCGAACTCTGCCTCTGACCAGGGGCGCGCGTTCGTGAAGGCGGCAGCGTGAACCACGGCCATTTCCCGCGGCGACAAGGCGAGGGGTGTTTTAGCGGTCGGTGTCTGCATTGCGTTCAGCCGTCGATCAGGCTTGGAGGAGCATCTTTCGCCGGGGCTGCATCAGCTGCACGCAGATACAATGGTGCGGGGGGCGTGGTGTCCGACTGATAGCGGCCAGCAGCCGCGCGTGCGATCGCAGCGGCAAGGCCCGCAGGCGTTGCCTCAGCCACCAGGGTCAGCCCGTTGTCACGGGCTATGACTTCGGCCTCTGCCTGTGGCATCAGCCGCGGTGCGCCCCCCGGAGGCGTGGTGTAGACCTGCTCGCGCGGGGCAGGCACGGCGGCGAGTGTCCCTGTTTTCTCGCGGCTTTCGAACCCATCCACGCCAACCGCAGGAATTCCAAGCCCCAATGCAAGACCGCGCGCAGCCGAGACTGCGATGCGAATGCCGGTGAAGTTGCCAGGGCCGATTCCGACACCGATGGCATCAAGATCTGACCAAACTGCATTGCCTTCGCTCAGAACCTCTTCCAGCAGTGGCATCAGGCGCTCTGCCTGACCACGGCCCATCTCTTCGCAGCACTCTGCGAGGATGACGTCGCCACGTAGCAAAGCGGCCGCGCAATGCGCGGCCGATGTGTCAAAACCCAGGACGAGTGCGTCAGACGGCAACGGGGCGTACCTCTGTGACTTCGGGGATGTAGTGGCGCAGCAGGTTTTCGATACCCATCTTCAGGGTCAGCGTCGAAGACGGACAGCCTGCGCAGGCCCCCTGCATGTGCAGATAGACAACACCACGGTCAAAGCCGTGGAAGGTGATGTCACCACCATCCTGCGCGACAGCAGGGCGCACGCGGCTGTCCAGCAGTTCTTTGATCTGATTGACGATTTCGCCGTCTTCACCTGTGTGCTCAGCGTGGCCAGAAGTCTGTTCCCCACCTTCGGAGATCACCGGTTGGCCGGATTGGAAGTGCTCCATCACGGCACCCAGGATCGCAGGTTTGATGTGGTCCCACTCTACCCCGTCTGCTTTCGTCACGGTGACGAAATCATTGCCGAAGAAGACACCGGTAACTCCGGACACAGCAAAGATGCGCTGCGCCAGCGGCGAAGAGCCAGCAGCCTCTGCGCTGGGGAAGTCGGCGGTGCCCATCTCCAGTACGGTCTGGCCCGGCAGGAATTTCAGCGTCGCCGGGTTGGGCGTGGATTCGGTCTGAATGAACATGTCGGGCCTCCTTAAAGCGTGGCAGAGATATGCGCCTCTGATGCGCCTAAGTCAAGTTTTGGAACGATTCTAAATCGTGAGGGCAGGCAGGCGCCATCTCATGTGATGGCTTCGAGTTTTTCCTTGGAGAGATCACCGGGAACGATGGTGATCGGAACAGGTAGGCTGCCCGAAGAACGGCTGAGCTGTGTTACCAACGGACCCGGGCCTTTGCGATCATCTCCTGCGCCCAAGACCAAAACGCCGATTTCGGGGTCTGCCTCGATCTGAGCGATGATTTCGGGAACGGCTTCACCTTCGCGAATGACAAGTTCGGGTTCAATCCCCTGACGGTCGCGCATCCACTTGGCGAAAACCTCGAAATGGGCGTGGATCCGTTCACGGGCCTCTTCACGCATCACTTCGCCAACACCGATCCAGTGGTTGAACTCATCTGGGGGAATCACCGACAGGATCTCAACACCGCCGCCTGTGTTGGCGGCGCGCATTGCGGCAAAGCGCATTGCGTTCAGACACTCACGGCTGTCATCCAGTACCACAAGAAATTTGCGCATAATGATCCTCAGGTTGTTCCGAACGGATCATGGCGCAAGCGACTGCGAGGCGCAATAGACCTGCAAGCCCGGTGAAATGTCAGCTGTTTACGCCGCGCCTTCGCTGGTTGCCCAGTCCCAATACAGCTCGCGCACCCGCCGGGTCACGGGCCCGATCTGGTATTGACGATCATCGAACGCGGTGACCGGGGTGACCTTGCTCATGTTGCCGGACATAAAGACCTCATCTGCGGCCTCGAAATCTGCGTAACCCAGTACGGTTTCATGCACGGTAACGCCGTCAGCACGCAGGTTGGCGATGTGGCGTGCACGGGTAATCCCAGCAAGGAAGGTGCCATTGGCGATGGGTGTGAACACCTCGCCATCACGCACCATAAAGATATTGGCCGTCGCGGTTTCGGCAACGTTGCCCATGGCATCCAGCGCCATTGCGTTGCTGAAGCCTTTCGCCCGAGCTTCGCGCAGCATGCGGGCGTTGTTGGGATAAAGACAGCCGGCCTTGGCGTTGACCACGGCATTTTCCAGAACCGGTCGCCGGAACGATGTGCGGGTCAGTGTCGCGGCTGCTGTTGGGGCCGCCATCGGGATTTCTTCGAGGCACAGAGCAAATCGGGTAGATTCGGGGTCGGGGGCAATCGTGGTGGCATCCCCATCGGCTGCCCAGTACATCGGGCGGATGTAAACAGCGGCACCTGCGCCAAACTGCGCCAGGCCTTCCTTGGCGATGTCCACCATGTCCTGGGTGTTGACGGTGGGTTCCATCATCAACGCACGGGCAGACGCGTTGGCGCGGGCACAATGCAGATCCAGATCCGGGGTGACCCCATCGAACAGACGTGCGCCATCAAACACGGAGGAGCCGAGCCAGGAGGCGTGATCTGCCGCCTTCATGATCGCAACATCACCTTCATGCCAGCTGCCGTTGAAGTAGGTGCGGATGGTGCTGCTGATCGCCATGTCGGGCCTCGTCGAAGGTAAGAAAAAGGTATCGGTTGGCCAGAGCCTAGGTAGCAATGGGTCAGAGGTCCAGACCTTTTCACGCTCCCTGTACAGACGTGATAAGCCCCGATGAGGCGTTTCCTTTATCCTGCTTCGGGGGCATCCAGACCCAACTCTCGCAGGGCTGCGCGGGTCTCGCTGATCCAGCGGGCGCGCAGATCGCCATTGCTGCGGTGGCGCAGGCCAAAACCGGTGAGCATGTCCAATTTCTCGGAGCTCTCACTGCCGAAGCTCATCGCAACTCGCGGCCACCAGTAGGATATCGATTCCTGCAGCATCTCTGTGCCGCCCTCCTGCACCAGCCGTGCGAGCCCCTCGTTTGCCAAGCGGACATGATCTGCCTCAATCGGGGCGATGGCGCGGAAGGCTTCGGCGAGGGGCTGATAGGACACCATCGACAGTTCGGCCAACTGAATTGCAACCGCACGTCCCATCAAAAGGTTCATGACAACCGCATCGGCCCAGCCCTCGATCGGATAGTTGAAAACTGCCAGCCGCATGTCGTGCTTTGATCTTGCGGTGTCGACCGCTGCTTCACGGGGCAGGCGCGCGGTCCAAGGGTGATGATCGACATAGCGCTCTGTATCAGCGCCAAAATCGGCCATCACCTGCAGGACACGATCTGCATTGGACGTCTTTTCCAGAACAATGCGCGCAGCGGCCATGCGGGATTTAATGCCCGGTCCTTCGTTGATGATGTCGACAAATCCCGCAGCACCGGCAAGCGCGCTGTCAACAAATGTTGCCATCAATTTCAGGAGCTCGGCGCGATAGCGTGGTGGGACATTGGTCGGATTGCTCAGAACCCCTCCGGCGGCCAGGTAGCTTTCAATGCTCATCTCGTCTGCCATCGTCCAATATCCCTTTTGCTAAAACCACTCTTTGGCGTTCTGACCCTTATTGATCGTAGTCGACAACAACCTTGTCGCTGACCGGGTAGGCCTGACAGGACAGAACGTAGCCCTTTTCGACCTCGTAGTCTTCCAATGCGTGATTGGCGACCATTTCGACCTCGCCCTCCAGCACCTTGCAGCGACAGGTGGAGCAGACGCCGGCCTTACAGGCGTATGGCGCGTCCATTGCGTTTTCCAGCGCAGCGTCCAGCAGGGTCATGTCCTTGCCCATCTCAACGGTCTGGGTTGCACCGTCCAGCGTAATCGCCGCCTTTGTCTGGTTGGCACTTGCCCCTGTTCCAGTGGCTGTGGCCTTGCGTTTAGCGCGGCCCGGTTGGGCAGAGGCGAAGAGTTCGAATTTGATCTGGCTATCGCTCAGACCAGCAGTGCGCAGTGCGGCGGCGATGCCCAGCATCATCGGCTCTGGGCCGCAGATGAAGGCGGTATCGACGGACTGGATGTCGATCCAGTGCTGAAACAGCTGGGCGCATTTCTCTTCGGTCACCAGACCGGTGAACAGGTCGATTTCCTGGGCGTCCGACTCCAGAATATGGATCACGTTGAAGCGGCCCATGTAGAGGTTTTTCAGATCTTCCAGCTCCTCGCGGAACATGATCGTGTTCACGCCCTTGTTGGCATAGACCAGCGTGAAGGACGAGTTGGGTTCCGCGTCCAGCGTGGTCTTGAGGATCGACAGCACAGGGGTGATGCCAGAACCGCCGGCAAAGCCCAGATAGTTTTTCTCGGCCCCTGCCTCGAGTGCAGTAAAGAAGGTTCCCATCGGCGGCATCGCTTGCAGGGTGTCGCCCGCCTTCAGCTCGGTGTTAGCCCAGGTCGAGAATGCGCCGCCGTCAACGCGCTTGATGCCGACCTGCAGGATGCCTTCGTCACGGCCTGCACAGATCGAGTAGCTGCGGCGCAGCTCCTCGCCGTCGAAGTCGCGGCGGAAGGTCAGGTACTGGCCTTGGGTGAAATCGAATTCCTCAGCCGCGCCGTTCACGGGCTTCAGGGTAACAACCACCGCATCGCGGATGGTTTTGCGGACGTCGGTGACTTCTAGGTCGTGAAAGCGCGCCATCAGGGTCTCCTCAGATGCACTTGAAATAATCAAAGGGTTCGAGGCAGTCCTGGCAGCGCCAGTGGGCCTTGCAGGGGGTCGAGCCGAACTGGCTGACCTTGGTGACACGTGTGCTGCCGCAGTGCGGGCATTTTTCCGGGCCACCCGCGGGCTGGGGCGGGGCGATGCCGTATTCCTCCAGCTTGGTGCGGCCTTTTTCCGACAGCCAATCGGTAGTCCAGGCCGGCGAAATCTGCGTTTTGAGCCGCAGATCAGTGATGCCGTGGTCGCGCAGGGCGGTCTCAATATCCATAGCGATGACAGAGGTGGCCGGGCAGCCGGAATAGGTCGGGGTGACGGTGACCACCAAAGTCTCGCCCTCCCAAGCCACATCGCGGATGATGCCAAGGTCCACCAGAGAGATCACCGGGATTTCCGGGTCGGGCACGGCGTCGAGCCACTCCCAGATCTGGTCGATGTTTGGCTGAGCTATCGCTTGGCTCATGCGGTTACCCTCATTGGCTCTTCCGCCCGACCTCCTTCGCGGAAGCGGGCCTCACCCCCCGCCTGAAGCCGGGGGTGCCCTCAGTTTTTTGGCCGTGGCCTTACCACTTGGCGCCGGGATAGGCGCGCTGCAGCCATTGCATCTGGGTCAGCAGGTGTCCCAAGTGCTCAGTGTGCATCGCGCCGGTGCGCCCGCCTTTGTGGGCAAAGCTGCTGTCCGGAATGATCAGCGTGGCGTCGCCCAGGATGCGGGACACCAGCACGTCGTACTCTTCGCGCAGGGACGCCGGGTCGGGGGCGATACCCGCCTTCACCATTTCGGCGTCGGCCTCGTCGGACTGGAACATCTCGCCCACATAGGGCCAGAGATAGTCCAGCGCCTCTTGCATGCGGCGGTGGCTTTCCTCGGTGCCGTCGCCCAGTCCCACCACGGTGTCGGCGGAGCGCTCCAGGTGGTAGGCAACCTCTTTCGAGGCCTTTTCGGCAATCGCGGCGACCCGTTCGTCCGAGGATTTCATCAGGCGGCCCAGCTGGATCGAATGCCAGGCGTCGAACAGGAACTGGCGCATCAGGGTGCGGCCGAAGTCGCCGTTCGGCACCTCGCACAGCAGCACATTGCGGAAATCCCAGGCGTCGCGCAGGAAGGCGAGGTCGTCGGCGGACTTGCCTTCGCCCTGCACCTCAGCCGCGAGGCCAAGCCACATCTGGGTCTGGCCGATCAGGTCCAGCGCGGTGTTGGCCAGCGCGATGTCCTCTTCCAGCACTGGCGCGTGGCCGCACCATTCGCTGACCCGGTGGCCGAGGATCAGGGTATTGTCCCCCATCCGCAGCAGGAACTGGCTAAACGCGTCTTCCTTGTTAACAGGGGTCGCCATTACATCGCCCCCACTTCTTCGGGGATGTCGAAGAAGGTCGGGTGGCGGTAAACCTTGCTTTCCGACGGCTCATAAAGCGGACCTTTGTCGCTGGGCGAGGAGGCGGAGATGTGGTTCGCCTCAACCACCCAGATCGACACGCCTTCGTTGCGGCGGGTATAGACGTCGCGGGCGTTCTTGATCGCCATCTCGGCGTCCGGCGCGTGCAGGGATCCGACGTGGCGGTGGCTCATGCCGTGTTGGCCGCGGATGAAGATTTCCCAGAGGGGCCATTCGTTTTTCATGTCTCAAATCCTCCTGGCTGAGGGGGCGCCGTAGCTAGGGCAGGGCGCCGGAATGCTTGGGGTTATTCGGCGGCGTGCTGGCGCGTGGCTTTCTTCTTGGCGTGGGCCAAGAGGCCGTCGCGGACCCAGGCGCCGTCGTCCCAGGCTTTGTTGCGGGCAGCGAGGCGGTCCACGTTGCAGGGGCCGTTGCCCTTGATCACTTCAAAGAACTCGCTCCAGTCCGGGTCGGTGTAGTCGTAGTGGCCGCGTTCCTCGTTCCATTTCAGGTCCGGGTCGGGGATCGTAAGGCCCAGATATTCGGCCTGCGGCACGGTCTGGTCGACGAATTTCTGACGCAGCTCGTCGTTGGTGTTCATCTTGATCTTCCAGGCCATCGACTGCGCGGAATGGACAGAGTCCTTGTCGGAGGGGCCGAACATCATCAGCGACGGATACCAGAGGCGGTTCAGTGCATCCTGCGCCATCTTCTTCTGCTCCGGGGTGCCCTCCGCCATCTTGCGGATCGCGTCATAGCCCTGACGCTGATGGAAGCTCTCTTCCTTGCAGATGCGGATCATCGCGCGAGAGTAGGGACCGAAGGAGGTCCGTTGCAGCGGCACCTGGTTCATGATCGCAGCACCATCCACCAGCCAGCCGACCGCGCCGATGTCGGCCCAGTTCAGCGTCGGGTAATTGAAGATCGACGAATATTTCATGCGGCCATCCAGCAGCATCTCGGTGATCTCGTCACGGGAGACGCCCAGCGTTTCCGCCGCGCAGTAGAGGTAGAGGCCGTGACCCGCCTCATCCTGCACCTTGGCCAAGAGGATCGCCTTGCGCTCCAGCGTGGGCGCGCGGGTGATCCAGTTGCCCTCGGGCAGCTGGCCGACGATTTCGGAATGCGCGTGCTGGCCGATTTGGCGGATCAGCGTTTTGCGGTAGCCTTCGGGCATCCAGTCCTTGGGCTCAATCTTCTCGCCCGCGTCGATGCGCGCCTGGAAGGCCGCCAGCTTTTCCGGATCGTCCTGGGTCGCCTCGGATTTGATCATCTGAGCATACATGTCTGGGACCTCCCTAGAGTTCGTTACACGCGTTCGAGGATCAGGGCGGTGCCCTGTCCAACGCCGACGCACATGGTGCAAAGGGCATACCGCCCGCCGGTGCGCTGCAATTGGTAGGCGGCGGTCAGCACCAGCCGCGCCCCGGACATGCCGAGCGGGTGGCCCAGTGCAATTGCACCGCCGTTGGGATTAACATGGGGCGCATCATCCGCGACGCCAAGTTCGCGCAGGGTGGCAAGACCTTGGGAGGCAAAGGCCTCATTCAGCTCGATCACGTCCATCTGGTCGATGGTCAGGCCGGTACGGGCCAGCACTTTGCGGGTGGCAGGCACCGGGCCGATGCCCATGATGCGCGGCTCGACACCTGCGGCGGCCATGCCGACGATGCGGGCCATCGGTTTCAGGCCGTTCTTTGCAGCCGCGGCTTCATTTGCCATCAGGATCGCTGCGGCACCGTCATTGACGCCAGAGGCATTGCCAGCGGTCACGGACTTGTCCGGGCCGTTTACGCCCTTGAGGCCTGACAGCTTCTCCGCCGAGGTGCCGGGGCGGGGGTGTTCGTCGGTGTCCACCACGATGTCATCGCCCTTGCGCTGAGGGATGGTGACCGGGGTGATTTCGTCCTTGAAAATGCCAGCCTCATGCGCGGCGGCCCAGCGGGCCTGGCTGCGGGCGGCGAATGCGTCCTGATCTTCGCGGGAAACGCCATAGTCCTCGGCCACGTTGTCTGCGGTCTGCGGCATCGAGTCGGTGCCGTACATTTCCTGCATCTTCTTGTTCACGAAGCGCCAGCCGATGGTGGTGTCATAGACCGCATTGGCGCGGGTGAAGGCGGATGTGGCTTTGGGCATCACAAAAGGCGCGCGGCTCATGCTTTCGACGCCGCCTGCGATGGCCATGTCGTAATCGCCTGCCTTGATCCCACGCGACGCCATGCCGACCGCATCCATGCCTGAGGCGCAGAGCCGGTTGATGGTGGTGCCAGGCACAGAGGTGGGCAGGCCCGCCAGCAGGGCGGCCATGCGGGCCACGTTGCGGTTGCTTTCACCGGCCTGGTTTGCATCGCCAAAGATGACGTCGTCAAGGGCGCCCCAGTCCACGCCCGGGTTGCGCGCGGCGAGTGCCGCAATCGGGAGGGCGGCAAGATCATCGGTACGCACCTGGCTCAGCGCGCCGCCGTAGCGGCCGATCGGGGTGCGGGTGGCATCGCAGATGAAAGCATCCATGGGTGTTCGCGTCTCCTGTCACGGCGGCGGATAAGCCGACCATATAGTCGGTGATACTCCTGTGGCTGATTCGAGGCAAGAGATACGTAACCGAAAAATGCACATCCATCTATTTGTGTAACGCATTAGTGGTCCGCTCGGTACTTTACATGTTGACTATCCGTGGCAAGCGGCGTGCAATCGGCATTGCACCCAGAAGGGGAGGGGGAGCGGAATGAATATTCTCTACATCATGTTTGACCAGCTGCGTTTTGATTACCTCAGCTGTGCAAGTCACCCGCATCTGCAGACGCCACATATCGATGCGCTGGCGGCCAGGGGCATGCGTTTCACCCGCGCTTATGTTCAATCCCCCACCTGCGGATCCTCCCGGATGTCGAGCTACACCGGGCGCTATCCTTCCAGTCACGGGGTGCAGTTCAACAGTTATCCCTTGCGGGTGGGCGAGTGGACGATGGGGGACCATCTGCGCAAGGCAGGCATGGGCTGTCACCTGATTGGCAAGACACATATGGTTGCGGATGCCGAGGGGATGCAGCGGCTGGGGCTGGCACCGGACAGTGTGATCGGCGTGCGCCAGTCGGAATGCGGGTTCGACCCCTGGATCCGCGATGACGGATTGTGGGCAGAAGGGCCGGACGGCTTCTACGACAGCAAGCGCAGCCCCTATAACGAATACCTCAAGGACAAGGGCTATCCGGGCGAGAACCCTTGGAACGACTTTGCCAATGCCGGGATAGACGGGAATGACATCGCCTCTGGCTGGTTCATGGTCAATGCGGACAAACCTGCCAATATCGCCGAGGAAGACAGCGAAACGCCGTGGCTGACCACGCAGGCAATGGAATTTATCGAGCAGGCAGAGGGTCCGTGGTGCGCGCACCTCAGCTATATCAAGCCGCACTGGCCCTATATCGTGCCTGCGCCATACCACGACATGTACGGGGCAGAGCACGTGTTGCCGGTGGTGCGCTCGGATGCGGAACGCGAGGATGCTCATCCGGTTTTCAATGGAATGATGAACAATCAGATCGGCAAGACCTTCAGCCGTGATGAGGTGCGGGCAAAGGTGATCCCCGCCTATATGGGGCTGATCAAACAGGCCGACGATCAGATGGGGCGGCTGTTCAACTGGCTGGAAGAAACAGGCCGGATGCAGGACACGATGATTGTGGTGACCTCGGACCACGGCGACTATCTGGGCGATCACTGGTTGGGCGAAAAGAACCTGTTCCACGAACCTTCGATCAAGGTGCCGCTGATCATCTATGATCCGCGCGCAGAGGCCGACACCACCCGCGGCACCACTTGTGATGAACTGGTTGAGGCAATCGACCTCTTGCCGACCTTCCTGGAGGCCGCAGGCGGTGAGCCCGCGTCGCATATTCTGGAGGGGCGCTCGCTGATGCCCTTCCTGCGCGGCGAGACCCCGGACTGGCGGGATTATGCGATTGCCGAGTTCGACTATTCCACCATGCCGCTCTGCGAGAAACTGGGGCTGGAGCCAAAGGACGCACGGTTGTTCATGGTCACGGACAAACGCTGGAAGTTCATGCACGCCGAGGGCGGGCTCAGGCCGATGCTGTTTGACATGGAAAACGACCCGGATGAACTGGTCGACCTGGCAAAGGCTGATGACCATCAGGAGGTCATCGACATGATGTATGACCGTCTCTTGGAATGGGGGCTCAGGATGTCGCAGCGGATCACATTGTCTGACGCACAGATCAAGGCGCGCCGCGGGACGTCTGGGCGCAAGGGGATTTTGCTGGGTGTCTATGAGGCTGATGAACTTGCCCCGGCCCTGACAGAGAAATATCGCGGTCCGGTGCCCAAATAGGTCAGCCCGGCCTTTCACCTTCCCGAAATACTCTGGGGGAGCCCGCCAGGGCGGGGGCAGCGCCCCCCTTTATGTGCCGTTGGCGTTTTGGGGCGCAGAGGATCGGATTGCCACGGCGTCGTCCCCCGCCTAAATTGGCGCTGCGGTGAGTTGGGGGCGATGATGGCAGGACAGACGGATCAGGTTTTGAATGCCGTCCTCGCAGATATCGAATCCGGTCGATTGGTGCCTGGCGCCCAATTGGAGGAAAGCGAGCTGGTCGAGCGGCATGGCGTTTCGCGCACCCCCGTGAGGGAAGCCTTCCTCCAATTGGAGGCGATTGGCCTCATCCGGCGGCTTCCCCGCAAAGGCGCGGTCTTGTTCAAACCCACCCTCGAAGAATTCCTCGCCATCCTTGAGGTTCATGCGCGACTTGAGGGGCAGGCGGCCGGCCTTGCCGCAAGACGGCTTGCGCCCGCACAGGCACGTGAGCTGGAAAATGCGGTGTTGGCCTGTGAGAGGCACGCCGCAGAGAAAGGCGACAGCGACCCGGCTGGGTATTATCAGCTGAACCTGCGATTTCACGCCTGCGTCGCGGAAGGCTCCGGCAATCCGTTTCTGGTTGAGATGATCAAAACCAACGCGCGAAAGCTGATGGCCTACTACCGGGCGCGGTACCGATACCCTGGTGTTATTGGACAGTCCGCAAGGGAGCATCGCGAAATCGCGCAGCTCATCTTTGATCATGATCGCGATGGTGCCGAACGGGCGATGACCCGGCATGTACATTTCGACCAGGTCACCGTGATGGATCTGCTGGCCGCACTGGAAACGGTCTGACGCTACTGCGCGGCCTGTTCAAAGAACTGCGCAACACTTTCGGCAAAGGCATGTTGATCTGCGCGTTCCCGCAGGCTGTTCATTGCCTTGGTGTAGGCGGTCGGGCCTAGCGTTGGTGCCATCAACTCTGTCAGCGCGGTGATGAAGTGGTGTGACATCTCTGGATGGTGTTGCGTGGTGTAGACGTGATTGCCGATTGCAAATCCACTGATGAGTCCGTTGCAACGGGTCAGTTCTGTCGCTTCATCGGGCAGTCGGCTCACATATTCCTTGTGAGAGGCATAGAGCCTCAATGGCGTCGGCAGATCCACTGTCCAGGCGGTTTTGGATCGCTGTTCATTGAGGCTGAGACCCTGCACCCAGCCCTGTGGTGAAGCCGAGACCTCCCCTCCCAGCGCGAGCGCAATGGCCTGATGGCCGAAACAGGCCCCGAACAATGGGAACTTGGCGCTGTTCAGTTGGCGAATAAGGCCCAGGAATGGGGCAATCCACGGCAGAGGGTCGTGCACGGAAGAGGGGCTGCCGGTGATCATCGCACCGTCAAAGTCTGCGAGGTCGCCGGGCAGTTGACCCGCTTGAATATCGATCACGCTGCAAGCCCAGTCCGGGCGGACCATGCGGATAAGCTGCGTGAACTTCTCGCCATCTCGCGGATGGGCGGCGGCAAAGTCACTGTGATCTGTGTTGGTCATCAGGATTGCCAGATGCATTTGCGGACCCCGTGTGATTTTTGTTTACATATTTATGGGCGCCAATAATATACAAATGAACCGAGAGGGAGAAGTGCAAATGACTGTCTGGACACCATTGGACGATGGCTACGCAGATCTGAGCAGTCATGACGCCTTTGCAGATGGAGCCCCCCACAACACCTTTTCGCGACTGCGCCGCGAGGATCCGCTGCACTGGACTGAATATGAGGGCGGGGCGAATTTCTGGTCCGTCACGCGCTATGATGACATCACCAAGATGAACAAGAACACAGAGGTGTTTTCTTCTGCGCGCGGGATCCGGATGGAGGATCAGACCTACGAGGAATATCTGGCCCGCCGTACCTTCCAGGAAACGGATCCGCCAGAACATTCCCAGGTTCGCATGAAGTTGCTGAAAGCGTTTTCCAAGACCACGATGGCGCAATACGAGGAGGACTTCCGCACCCTTTGTGCCGAAATACTGGACCAGGCGCTCGCCAAGGGCAGTTTTGATGCGACCAAGGACATTGCCCGCCAGCTTCCGATGCGGATGCTTGGCCGGGTGGTAGGTCTGCCGGATGATGATTTGCCTTGGTTGGTCGAAAAGGGTGATGCGCTTATTGCCAATACAGACCCTGATTTCACCTCCCACGTTCTGGACAAGATGGATACTGACGCTTTCCGGATGATGCCCTTCAATTCGCCAGCCGGAGCGGAGCTCTATGTCTATGCCAAGGAGTTGATGGAGGCAAAAGAGAAGGCAGGGGATACCTCAGGCGTACTCAATATGATTTTGCAACCTGCTCGCGATGGCTCTGTCATTACAGAGACAGAGTTTCGCAATTTCTTTTGCCTGTTGGTTGCGGCGGGAAATGACACCACGCGGTATTCGATTGCCGCAGGCATCCAGGCTCTGTGCCACCAGCCGGAGTTGCTGGCGCAGATGCAGCGCGGGGGCGCGGTCTGGGAGACGGCAGCGGATGAGATCATCCGATGGGCGACGCCTGCGCTCTATTTCCGCCGCACTGCCACCCGCGACGTTGAAATGCACGGCAAAACCATCCGCGCCGGTGACAAGGTGTTGTATTGGTTTGCCTCCGCCAACCGCGACGACAGCTATTTTGACGATCCGTTTCAGGTTGATCTGATGCGCAGCCCGAACCGACATCTGTCATTTGGGCAGTTTGGTCCGCATGTTTGCCTGGGAATGTGGTTGGCACGGCTGGAAGTGACCGTACTGTTTCAAGAGCTCGCCAAACGCATTCGCCATATCGAGCCAGCCGGCCCCCACAGATTTTTGCGATCCAACTTTGTGGGCGGCATCAAAGAATTGCCGGTCCGCATCGAGGCTGCGTAGGATCACAGTCACGGCAGCCGCAACCGCTGCGGCCAAATCGTATCAAGACAGGGGCCATCCGCACGCCAAAGATGCCAACGCCCTTTCAACAGGAAGGAAAACCTCATGAAGCCCCGTCTGCGCGCGTTGTTTTGCGATCATCTGAGTATCATGCGAGGCAAATACCTCCCCGAGGGCAAGATTGGCGATGACAGTACCCGGTTTTGCAGGTCTGTGTTTGGGACACATTACGACAAGGATCTGCTTGATGCGCCCGGCGCAATGGTCAAGCAGGGTCTGCCGGATATGGAGCTGCGCTGGCGGCATGATGATATCCGAGACAGTTGGCATCAGGATACCAAGATCGTTTTAGGCGACCTTTACGACGACGCAGGACACCCCTTGCCGCTTTGTCCGCGGGGCGCGCTGAAGCGTGCGGTTGCTGATTGGCAGGCGCTGGGCTTGACGCCCAAGGTGGGCATCGAGCTGGAAGCCTATGCCATGCAGGGGGATGAAGCAGGTCGACTGCAGCCCTATGATGCGCCCGGCGGGGTTGTCTATGGCACTGGCCCCTTTGCAGATCCGCTGCGCTTTAACGATCGTATCTGGGCGATGGCTGACGAGATGGGCTTTGCGCTGGATATGATCACGGCGGAATTTGACAGCCCCCAGTTCGAATACACGCTGACGTTTGATGACGCGGTGAAGGCCGTTGATGACATCGTTCTGTTTCGGTTGATGGCGCGAGAGATCGCGCTCGAATATGGCATTGTCCTGACCTTCATGCCCAAGCCAGTTCCCGAGGGCGGTGGCTCTGGCATGCACGTGAATTTTTCCTTCGTGGATGAAACAGGCGGCAATGCCGTCTCATCCGGGGCAAGGGGAGGGCCGGAGCATATGAATGACCTGGCTCGCGGGTGTCTTGCTGGGCTTTTGCACCATCATAAGGGGCTTGCCGGGCTGATCGCGCCAACGTCGAACAGTTACATGCGGCTACAGCCTGGCTCGCTATCGGGGTATTGGCAGAATTGGGGTGGTGATCATCGCAACGTCACGACCCGGATCAGCTCTGAAGGCGGGGCAAAGGCGCGGCTGGAGCACCGAATGGCGGATGCGTCCTCCAACCCATACACGACCGTCGCCGCAGTGTTGCAGGCCTCGCGGCTCGGCGTGCAAAACGGCTATGCACTGCCACCGATGGAAACAGGCGACGGTTTTGACCGCACCGATGCCAGAGAGGGCACCGCTATCGACCTGAAGGGCGCGGTTGCGGATCTTGAGGCAGACGCTGTGCTGGCAGAAGCGGTCGGAGCCGAACTGGTGGCCAACCACGTCTATATGAAGCGCAAAGAGGTGCGTAAAACCCGTGATCTCGAAGGGGAAGCCCTGCGAGATTTTTACGTGCATTTCATCTGAGTTCGGCAAGCCAACTGTCTTGGGTCGGATGTGACGTGCTGTCTTGGTGACAGGTTTATCCTTGCGATGCGGCCCCTTGCGCCGGTCCTTGTAAAGCGGCACAGCTGTCATCAATGATAGTGCGATCCAGTGCGGTTTGGTTCCGCTGGTGGATTGGGGCGAGGGCGAAAGGCAAGGCATGACCAACAATGAGACACCCCTTGATGATGGCCCTGTCGCTGAAACCGCCGACGGCTCATCCGAGGTTGCTGCCAGTTGCCACGGGGTGAATGTGCCCGCGAGCCGGTTCCTCAGCGACACGCGGATCCGGCGCATCAATGCAGGGCGATACGAGGGGCAGGAAATCACCGGGGCACTGCATGTCGTGCGACCTGATGACAGGGTGTTGGAGATCGGGGCCGGGATCGGACTGGTCGGTGCCATCATCGCCAATATCGCAAAGCCACAGAAAGTTGCGTCCTTTGAGGCCAATCCGGAGCTGATCCCTGTCATTCAGCAGCTTTATGAGATGAACGGTTTGCAGGAGCGGATTTCGGTGCGCAATGCGGTGTTGGTCAGCGGGCCTGAACGACCTGCCACTATGCCGTTTCATTTGCGCAGCAGCTATTTGGGCTCCTCGCTTTTGAACCCGTCAGAAAGGCCGTCACGCGTAGTCGAAGTGCCGACCGAAGACCTGGCGCAGGTCTGTGAGGCGTTGAAGCCGACGGTTCTTGTGATGGATATCGAAGGTGGAGAGCTGGACTTGTTGCAACACATGGACCTCAGCCCGTTTCGCGCTGTGATCCTTGAGTTTCATCCAGAGGTCTATGGCGTTCCAGGGATGCGGGCCTGCAAGCGGGTGTTGCGAGACGCTGGGTTTGCAAAGGAGGATGCTGTCTCTACGCGGACGGTCTGGACCTGCGTGCGCCAAGGTGCTGCACAAGACGCGCAAGGAAGCTGACGCCAGTCGCCAGCTTCCGCTAGGGTCAGCGCGCCGCCGCCGTGAGGCCATCATCCAGCGCACCGAGGATTACATCGGCATCTGCCCCGGTCAGGATCAGGGGCGGTGACAGGATGATATTTGGGCCTGATACGCGCACCATGGCGCCGGATTGATAGGCGACCTCTTGAACGGTGGCGATGGTTGCCTTGTCAATTGGCGTTTTGCTTTCGCGGTCTGAAACGAGTTCGAGCGCACACATCAGACCATGTCCGCCGCGCACATCTCCGATCAGGGAATGCTTGTCGCGCAGGTCCAACAGGCCCCGATGGAGCTGTGTTCCACGTGTAGCAGCGTTTTCTGGCACGTTCAGTTTTTCGGTCTCCGCCAGGCAGGCCAGTGCGGCCGCTGCGCCAACCGGATGGCCTGAATAGGTGTAGCCATGTCCGATGGCCGCAGCACCTGTGCGGTCGTTTTCAAACACCTCAGCCACGCTGCCTGTGATCATGACCGCACCAAACGGGAAGTAGCCGTTGGTGATTGCTTTGGCCGTCGCCATCAGATCCGGCTGCACACCCCAGTGACGCGAGCCTGACCAACTGCCGGTGCGTCCAAAGGCTGTGATGACCTCATCCGCGATAAGCAGAATGCCGTGTTTCGTGCAGATGTCCCGCACTCCCGGCATGAAACTCTCATGCGGTGGGATCACACCACCTGCGCCTAGGATCGGTTCCATGATGAAAGCGGCAATGGTCCCGGAGCCCTGAAAGGCGATTTCATCCTCCAGCGCCTGCAGGCACAGCTGGGCCAGTCGGGCGGGATCGCTTTCGTTGAACGGGTTGCGATAGGTGTATGGCGCCGGAATATGATGGCATCCGGGCAACAAGGGTTCGTATTGTGTCCTGAAGTTTGCATTGCCGTTTACAGAGGCCCCGCCCATATGGGTGCCGTGGTAGCCCTTCTTGAGGCTGAGGAACTTGGTGCGTCCGGCCTCGCCGCGGATCTTGTGGTACTGACGCGCGAGACGAAGCGCCGTTTCGACGGAATCCGATCCGCCAGAGGTGAAGAACGCCCGTGTCAGCCCGTCAGGGGCAAAAAACCGGCGCAGCTCTTCTGCAAGCTGGATAACCTGATCGTTGCTGGTACCCCGAAAGGTCGAGTAGTAGGGCAGCGTATCGAGCTGTCCCGCGATGGCGTCCTTTACCGGCTGGCACGAAAACCCGAGGTTCACATTCCATAGGCCCCCAACCGCGTCGACGGTTTCATGCCCATCCAGATCGGTGATGCGAACCCCCTGGGCGCGGGTCACGATGGTGGGGGGATTGGCCTGGCTGTCGGCTGGGTGTGCCATCGGATGCCAGATGGATTTGGCGTTGTGCTCTTTGAGGAAGTTGGAGTCTTTCATGGCATAAGCTCCTTGATGGGCCGTTTGGCCTGCAAATGGGTCAGGTCGGCTCGATCTGCGGATAGTTCGCAGGGACAGAGCCGCCAATACGGTGAATGAGTGTTGCACCAGCTCGCCGTAGGGCAGCGGGAATGTGCAGTTTCTGTTGTTCGCTCATGCGTGAAACGGGGGCTGCAACCGCGAGGGCGCCGATGACTTGCCGGTCTGGTCCGAAAATTGGCACAGCATGCGAATGGACGTCTGCCTCGAACCCGCCGATGGACTGTGCCATGCCGTCTCTGCGAACCTCGTCCAGCTGGCTGCGTACCGTCTCTGGATCGGTGATGGTCGCGGGCGTGTGTGCTTCAAGCGGCTGGGTGAGAGCAGTCTCGACAAAGGCTGGCTCGGCATACGCCAGAACGGCCAGCCCCGAGGATGTACCGTGATAGGTCAGCACCTCTGCATCTTCCATCATGACCTTGGTGGCATGGCGTGGCGAATAGGCATGCGACAATGAACTGAGCTGTGTTCCCTGCAACAGGGACAGGTGGGTCGTCTCGCCTGTTTCGTCGCTGAGATCGCGCAAGACGCGCCGAGATACCGAGAGAATCGGTACAGACGCCTCTCGCAGCGCTGCGAGGCGCAAAACCTGCGGGCCCAGCCTGTAAGAGCGGTCTCCCTCGGCTTGTTCGACAAAGCCGCAGTCCTGCAATTCGGTCATCAGGCGAAAGACAGTGGCCTTGTTCATGCCGGACAGCCGCGTCAGATCGCTCAGCCCGATCTCAGTGCGGCCGTGGTTGAAATAAGTCAACAAAGACAGGGCTTTGGATACGGTTCCCATGATCTGTCTTTTTGTCCTCCAAGGGGGATGTCAGGTGGAGAAACCCGCAGCTTGCGGGGCGATTTTCATTTTTGTTGACAGATAAGCGAGGGAGCGTCAATCTAAAAACAAACCAATGGTTCAAATAATGAACCGACATACCGACCGGGAGAGACCTATGAGACTGACAAGATGCATGACGGGCGCCGTGCTGAGCGCAGCGATGGTGATGGGGGCCGGTTGGGCCCCCGGCGAGGCCGCAGCGGAGTATCCGGAAAAGCCGGTGAACTTCATTGTCCCGTGGCCTCCCGGTGATCTGGAGGACGTACTGACCCGCATGATTGCCGAGGACTTTCAGCAGGAATACGGGGTTGCCGCCGCAGTGGTGAACAAGCCGGGTGGTGGCGGTGGGCCATTTCCGGGCGCAATCGAAGTCGCCAATGCCCCCAGTGATGGCTATACGATCGGCTCCTTTGTGATTGGCGTGCCTGTGATGGGGCATCAAATCGAGATCCCTCCGCTCACCCCTGCGAAATTTGATCCGCTGGGGATTTTCCTGACCTATCCCTTTGTGATCGCCACCTCTGGGGATGCGCCATATGCCACGATGGACGAGTTGGCGGCCTATGCTCAGGACAACGATGTGGCGCTTGGCCATTTCGGGGATGTCCTCACTCCGACCCAAGTTACCAAGGCCTATGCCAAAAACGCGGGTTTTGAGTGGGGCTCTGACGCGGCGTTTGATGCGCTGGATTGCAATACGCTGGCGTCTGGCGACGCAGATGTCATCAACACGACTTTGCAGCTGATCCTGCCCTGCCTCGATCAGGTCAAGGTGCTGGTGTCGATCACCGATGAACGTATTCCGCTGGTGCCGGATGCGCCAACCATTGGTGAGCTGGACGAAAGCCTGAACATTGCACTTTGGAATGGGCTTTTCGTGACCAAGGACACCCCGCAGGATGTGCGCGAAAAGATCATCGCGGTGGCAGAGAAAACCATGATGAGCGAACGCGCCCAGGCAGTCGCCAAAGAAACGGGTGCTTTGGTCTACTGGCAGAACGCTGACGACAGTGCTGCTCGCGTGGCTGGGGATATCGACACAATGGGGCGCATCGGTGCGCTGCTTGAGTAACGATTGAGATGCCCCCCGGTGGCCCTGTCTGATCGACCTCATGTGACGTAATGAGGGTTGGGCAGGGCCATCCTTCCGATGATGCTTTGATCTGAAAAGGGTGAGCCGCAAGATGACAACGGAACGAGAGCGCCGTTTTGTTGGCCCGCGCCGTGGACAGCTAGTGTTTGCAGCGGTGTTCGTCGCACTGTCCGCGCTGTTGCTGGTCATGCTGCCAGAGCAGACCGCCTGGACAAAAAAGACGAAGCTATTTGCGCAACCACGGTTCTGGCCCGCCATCGCCCTTGGGGGAATGGCGCTGTTTGCGGCGCTGCATCTTTATCGCCTGCCCTGGAAAAGAGTGAGCCGCTACGACATGCGCGAAGTCCGCAAGTGGAGCGAAGCTGTCGAATATGCGGGCTGGTTCATGGCCTATGTGATCATGGTCCCGGTGATTGGCTATCTTCCCGTGACAGTGGTTTTCGTACCCGCCTTGGCATGGCGCATGGGGTATCGCAGCCGGGGGATGCTGTTGCTCAGCGTGGTTTTTGCCGTTGCTGTCGTGATCCTGTTCAAGGCGGTTCTGGCGGTCCGGATACCGGGTGCAATGCTCTATGAATATTTCCCGTCGGCACTGCGCAGCTTTGCCATCCTGTACCTCTAAGGGCCTCCTTTGTGGCGGACCTTATCAATCAGACGAGTGACAGATGGACCTCCTGATTTCTGCATTTGATATCCTGCTGCGTTGGGACGTTGCGCTGGCTCTGCTGGCAGGGTCTGTTGGTGGTGTTCTGATTGGTGCGATTCCCGGGGTTGGCCCCGCGGTGGCAATCGCCATTCTGTTGCCTGCGACGTTTTCCCTGGATCCGATTGTCGGTCTGACCGTGTTGCTGGGGATCTATGGATCTTCCATGTACGGCGGTGCCATTCCGGCTATCCTGATCAATACTCCGGGAACCGCGGTCAACGCGCTGACCACCTATGATGGTCATCCAATGACTGCACGGGGTGAGCCACGGAGGGCGCTCAGCCTTGCGTATTCGGCCAGTTTCTTTGGCGGAGTGTTTTCCGTCGTGTGCCTTATCCTGTTTGCGCCGGTTCTGGCCAAGGTCGCGCCGATGTTTGGCTCTCGCGAGATCTTTCTTGCCGCCCTTTTGGGGTTGATCCTTGTTGTGGTTGCTCATCGGGGCCAGACTTTGATCGCAGGGGCGCTGGCCTGTCTGGGCATTTTCCTGAACACGATTGGGATGGAGCCGGTCAAATACACCCAACGCTACACGTTCGGGCAGGATTTTCTGGGTGGCGGTATCAACCTTATCGTTGTGGTGCTGGGCCTATTTGCCTTGTCACAGGCATTTGTGCTGCTCACGGATGAGGACGAAAAAATCCGTGTCAGCCGGTTGCGCGGTGGGCTGTTTCAAGGGCTGCGTGAACTGGCGCGTCACCCCCGTGTTGCCGGTGTGTCCGCGAGCTTTGGGGTGTTGATGGGAATGATCCCCGGTGTAGGTGAGTTCACCGCCCAGTTCATGTCCTATACCTATGCGCAAAAGACATCCAAGCGGCCGCAGGATTTTGGGCGCGGATCGTCTGAGGGGTTGATCGCGGCAGAAACGTCGAACAACGCTGTTCCGGCCGCAGCGATGGTTCCGCTTCTGGCGCTGGGAATTCCGGGAGAGGCGCTCACCGCGATGATGTTGTCGGTGTTCTATGTCCACAACGTGGTGCCCGGCCCCGGATTGTTCCAGAATGACATGGATTTCGTCGTGGCGCTTTATCTGGCCCTTCTGATCCTCAATGTTCTGGTTCTGGTTTTCTTGCTGTTCGCAACCGGCGCGCTTGTTCAGGTCGTCCGCATTCCCAATCGTTTCCTCGGGGTCTGCATTCTGACGCTCAGCTTTGTGGGGGTCTATTCGCTGCGCAACTCCGTCACCGATTGCCTTTTGGCAGCTGGTTTCGGGGTGTTTGGGTTTGTCCTGAAGCGACTGTCACTTCCGGCGGTGCCGATCATCCTTGGAATGGTTCTTGGCGGCATCATGGAGGTCAAGCTGCGCGCGGCCATGGCGCGGATCAAGACGCCCTTTGATTTCATTGACCGCCCGGTGGCGTTCATTCTCTTTTCTCTCATCATCATTGTGCTTGTGGCGCACGTCTTGCGGGTGCGCAAAGACCGCCTGAGCCTAAAGGAGGCCGAATGGCAGACCAAGACCGCATCAACCAGCTTCGGCGCGCTGATGTGGCGCCGCAGAAACTCTTTCTTGAAGGCGCATGGCAAGAAGGTACGGGCGCGCCACTCGAGGTTACTTCGCCGATTGACGGGACTGTTCTGACCACGCTTTCCGGGGCTTCAGCAGCTGATGTGGACCGGGCCGTCACCTCGGCCCGGCGCGCGTTTGAGGATGGCCGCTGGTCAGCGCAATCACCAGCAGCGCGCAAAAAGATTCTGATGCGGATTGCTGAGCAGATCGAAGCGGAAGCGCTTGAGCTGGCTGTGCTGGGTGTTCGTGACAATGGCACGGAAATCAACATGGCGCTCAAGGCAGAGCCGGGGTCCGCTGCTGGAACGTTCCGCTACTATGCAGAGGCGTTGGATAAGGTCGCAGGCGAAGTTGCCCCAACCGCGGCGGACGTCCTGGGCCTTGTCCAGCGGGCGCCCGTCGGCGTGGTGGCAGCGATCGTGCCTTGGAATTTCCCTCTGATGATTGGTGCATGGAAACTCGCGCCTGCGCTTGCGATGGGCAATTCCGTTGTCTTGAAACCTGCAGAAAGCGCCTCTCTGTCTCTCCTTCGCTTGGCTGAGATCTGCGCAGATTGCGGTTTGCCGGATGGTGTCTTGAATGTCGTGACCGGAAGTGGCGCGCAAACCGGTGCAGCATTGGCTGAACATATGGATGTTGATGTGATGGTCTTCACCGGGTCCGGTGCGACCGGCCGACGCTTGTTGGAGGCCTCTGCAAGATCCAATCTCAAGCGGTGCTATCTGGAGTTGGGCGGCAAGTCTCCCAATATCGTGTTCGCCGATACCAGGGATCTCGACCACGCGGCAAAGGTGTCCGCTATGGGTATCTTCCGAAATTCCGGTCAGGTCTGCGTTGCGGGCTCACGTCTGCTGGTGGAGGCGTCTATCCACGACGAATTTGTCGAGCGTCTCCTATCTCATGCAGAGGCTTTGAAGGTGGGCGATCCGCTGGACTTGTCCAGTCAGATCGGGGCGGTGAATTCTGAGGGCCAATTGGCCGCAAACCTGGCCCATGTCGCAAAAGCAGTCGCGGAGGGGGGAGAGGTTGTTTGTGGCGGAGACCGGATCCTGACAGAGACAGGCGGCAGCTACATGGCACCAACCATCGTGACAGGTGTCAGGCAGCAGGCCAGCCTGTTCCAAAAGGAAGTGTTTGGGCCGGTTTTGTCAGTGACGCCATTTGAGACCGAAGACCAGGCCCTGCAGCTGGCCAATGCGACCGACTATGGGCTCGCGGCTGGGGTCTGGACCGCCGATCTGTCGCGCGCGCACCGCTGTGTTGCGAGGATCCGTGCCGGTGTCGTTCACGTGAACACCTATGGCGGTGCGGACAACACTGTTCCTCTCGGCGGTGTCGGGCAGTCCGGCAATGGTCATGACAAATCGCTGCACGCGCTCGACAAATATGTCGATCTGAAAACCGCGTGGATCCAGTTGTGATGCGGATTTTGCGACGGCAAAACCCGCAGCCTTCGGCGAGAGTATTTTGGGAAAGATGACGGCGCGGGCGCGCGTCAGTGAGCGTGAGGGAGGCGAGGCATTGACGGACAAGACCATTCTGATTGCAGGCACATATGACACCAAGGATGACGAACTGGGCTACTTGGCCGAGGTGATCCGCAATCAAGGCGGGCAGGTTCTGACGATGGATGTCAGCGTGCTGGGTGACCCGCGTTTGCCGACGGACATCAGCAAACATGAGGTGGCCCAGGCTGGTGGCAGTTCAATTGAGATGGCGATTGCGTCTGGGGATGAAAACACCGCCATGCAGATCATGGGAGCAGGGGCGGCGACAAAGGCACTGGAACTGCATCGAGAGGGGCGCATTGATGGCGTTATCGTTCTGGGCGGCACCATGGGAACCGATCTGGCCCTTGATCTATGCTCTGCTCTGCCGATCGGGGTGCCGAAGTACATCGTCTCAACAGTGGCCTTTTCGCCGTTGCTGCCGCCCGATCGGCTCCCTGCAGACGTTCAGATGATCCTGTGGGCAGGTGGGCTCTATGGGTTGAACGGGATTTGCAAGGCGTCCCTGTCGCAGGCGACGGGTGCGGTTCTTGGCGCGGCGAGGGCGGTTGAGCCGCCGACCAGGGATCGCCCGCTGATCGGCATGACGTCATTTGGCAAGACGGTTCTGCGCTACATGGTCACGTTGAAACCCGAACTTGAGGCGCGCGGTTTTGATGTGGCTGTCTTCCATGCCACCGGCATGGGGGGGCGTGCTTTCGAAAGTCTTGCGGCGGAAGGTGCCTTTGCTGCGGTAATGGATTTCGCACCGCAAGAGGTGAGCAATCATCTGTTTGGCGGGCTTTCTGCCGGTGAAAGCCGAATGACAGGGGCAGGCAAGGCCGCGACACCGCAGATGATTGCGTCCGGCTGCCATGATCTGGTGGATTTTGTTGGTTGGCAGGCGGTGCCCCCGCAACTGGAGGGACGACCGATGCATGCCCATAATCGTTTGCTGAGTTCAGCGGTCCTGTCTCCGGCAGAGCGGGAGCAGGTGGCGCAGGAGATCGGGCGCAAGTTGTCCGGCGCGCAAGGGGCAGTGGCAGTGCTTATTCCAGATGGGGGCTGTCATGAATGGGACCGGCCAGATGCGGATCTGCATGACGCTGAAGGGCTTCGGATATTTTGCGACGCACTGGAAGCGGCCAGCCCCACGTCAGCCGAAGTGCACCGCCTGTCCTGCCACATCAATGATCCCGCATTTGTCGATCACGTGCTGCTGATCTTTGACCGGTGGCTGGCAGAAGGGATTATCGACGCACCGTAACAGGCTGACGCAACCGGGCCGGGCTTGGCAAACGCGGCTGGGGCGCGGCATCATGGGACTTGCCAGCTGCTGGGGCGGGACTTAGGGTCTGGCGCATATTTGCGGAATTAAATTCCGCTTTGCGAAATTCACGAGGTTTGCAATCATGGACAGGATGCTCTGTTCGTGTTGCGCTGCCGTCCGACCGCTGACGCAGATGGTGACCTCGAAGAGGAGGACAGATCCATGACGCATGCCATCCACTACGAACGTGTCGACGACATCGCGATCCTGAAGGCGCAGAACCCACCGGTCAATGCGCTGGGGATCGACGTGCGGCTGGGACTTCTTGCCGGGATCGAACGAGCCGAGGCAGAGGGTGCACGTGCTGTTTTGATCTATGGCGATGGTCGGACGTTTTTTGCCGGGGCGGACATTCGCGAGTTCGGCAAGCCGATGAAAGATCCGGGCCTGCCTGATCTTTGCAATCGTATCGAGGCGGCGGATCTGATCGTTGTGTCGGCCCTGCATGGCACCGCTCTGGGTGGGGGGCTCGAGGTTGCATTGTCATCGCATTATCGTATCGCGGTGCCGAGCGCCAAGATGGGGCTACCAGAGGTGCATCTTGGAATTTTGCCGGGTGCCGGTGGGACGCAGCGACTGCCAAGGGTTGCCGGGACCGAGGCGGCCTTGGACATGATCACGTCAGGGCGCCATTTTGGCGCGGCGGAGGCACTTGAGAAGGGTGTGATCGACCGGGTGCAGGAGGGCGAGCCTCGCGAGATCGGTCTGGCCTACGCGCGTGAACTGTTGGACCAGGGCGCACCGCGCCGCCCCGTCTGCGATATGCCAGCTCCGGCGGCGGTGGATTTTGATGCGGTCTATGAAAAGACCCTCGCAAAGGGGCGTGGTCAATTGTCCCCTGCAACAGCTGTCCGGGCTGTTCAGGCGGCCTGCGAGGCTGCGAGCTTCCTTGAGGGGCTGCGTCGTGAACGCGAGCTGTTCACCGAATTGATGGAAAGCGATCAGCGTCAGGGTCTGATCCACGCGTTTTTCTCAGAGCGGGCGGTGAGCAAGCTGCCTGAACTGGCAGATGTCACACCACGCGATGTGGCCTCTGTCGGTGTCATCGGCGGCGGCACTATGGGGGCTGGTATCGCAACCGCTGCTTTGCTGGCGGGGGTGTCGGTGGTTCTGGTAGAGCGCGACGCATCCGCAGCGGAGGCCGCAGGCCAGCGCATCAGTGGCAATCTGAGCGGAGCTCTCAAGCGCGGCAAGATCAGCCAGGACCAGTTCGACACAATGACCGGGGATGCACTGGAACTGGCAACCGAGTATGGCGCACTGGGGCAGGTCGATCTGGTCATCGAAGCGGTCTTTGAAGACATGGACGTCAAGCGCGAGGTCTTTGAGGCGCTTGATGCCAACTGCAAGCCTGGCGCAATTCTTGCAAGCAACACGTCGTATCTTGATATCAACGAGATCGCGGCCGCCACCAGCCGCCCACAGGATGTGATCGGGCTGCATTTTTTCTCGCCCGCGCATGTCATGAAACTGCTGGAGGTCGTGGTGGCGGACCAGACCGATCCTGACGTGGTGGCGACGGGTTTCGCGCTTGGCAAACGGCTGCGCAAGATCTCTGTTCGCTCCGGGGTATGTGATGGTTTCATCGGCAACCGGATCATGAACGCCTACCGCAAGGCGGCGGACTACATGGTTTTGGACGGGGCCTCTCCCTATCAGATTGACCGGGTGATGACCGGGTTTGGGTTTGCAATGGGGCCTTTTGCCGTGGGTGACCTTGCCGGGCTCGATATTGGCTGGGCTGCGCGCAAGCGCCGTGCGCCACACCGGGATCCGCGTGAACGGGTCGTGCATTTCGCGGATATGCTGTGCGAAGGTGGCGACTTTGGTCAGAAGACTGGCAAAGGGTTTTATGTCTACGAGGCAGGCAAACGCGGTGGTACGCCAAATCCCGATGTCGAAAAGTACATTGCCCAGGATCAGGCCGATCAGGGTGTCAGTCCGCGCGAGTTCTCAGATGCCGAGATCCTGCGCCGCTATATGTGCGCAATGGTGAATGAAGCCGCCAAGGTGGTTGGAGAGGGCATCGCGCGGCGTCCACTGGATGTCGATATGGTTCTGCTCTTTGGCTACGGTTTCCCGCGCTACCACGGTGGCCCGCTCAAATGGGCTGATTTGCAGGGGTTGGCCGGTATCCTGGCAGATATCGAAACCTACGCCAAAGAAGACCCCTATTTCTGGCAACCTGCCCCGCTGTTGCAGACGCTGGTGGCTGAGGGGCGTTGCTTTGATGATCTCAACAAGGCGGAGAAATAACGTGAAGCAAGCTGTCATTGTCTCTGCCGCACGGACCGGTCTCGCGAAATCCTTTCGAGGATCGTTCAATCAGACACACGGCGCTGCAATGGGGGGCCATGTGGTAAAGGCCGCTGTCGAGCGCGCGGGGCTTGAGGGAGGAGCGGTCGAAGACTGCATCATCGGCTGTGGATTTCCGGAAGGAGCAACAGGTCATAACATCGGTCGCCAGATCGCGCTGCGGGCGGGCTTGCCGGACAGTGCGTCCGGTATGACCGTCAACCGGTTTTGCGCCTCGGGTTTGCAGACGATTGCCCTCGCGGCGCAGCAGATCACCGCAGAGGGTGCAGGTCCGATGGTCGCGGGTGGGGTCGAGAGCATTTCGATGGTCCAGCCCAACGTCAAACAGATCCAGGACCCTTGGCTGCGTGAACACCGGCCCGAAGTCTACATGACGATGATCGACACAGCCGATGTGGTCGCAGACCGTTACGGGATCAGCCGCGAGGCGCAGGACGCCTATGGTCTGCGCAGCCAGCAGAGGATCGCTGCGGCGCAGGCGGGCGGTCATTTTGCCGATGAAATCGTGCCTATGAGCACAACCATGGCAGTCAAGGACAAGGAAACCGGAGAGGTCAGCACCCGCGACGTCGTGGTGGACCGGGACGAATGCAACCGCCCTCAGACGACGCTGGACGGGCTGGCTGCGCTGGAGCCAGTGCGAGGCCCCGAGAAATTCATCACCGCAGGCAACGCCAGCCAGCTGTCTGACGGGGCCGCTGCCGTTGTCATGATGGAAGCAGATGAGGCGAGCCGCCGGGGGCTGGAGCCGATGGGTGCGTTTCGCGGATTTTGCGTTGCAGGATGTGCGCCGGATGAAATGGGGATCGGGCCTGTCTATGCTGTGCCGCGCCTTCTGGAGCGTCATGGGCTCAAGGTCGAGGACATTGATCTGTGGGAACTGAACGAAGCCTTCGCCAGTCAGGCGCTTTATTGTCGTGACACACTGGGCATTCCGGACGAGATCTGCAACGTGAGCGGTGGTTCAATTGCGATCGGCCACCCCTTTGGCATGACTGGGGCCCGTATGGTTGGCCACATCCTGCGCGAGGGAAGCCGCCGCGGCGCGAAACTGGGTGTAGTCACCATGTGTATCGGCGGCGGAATGGGCGCTGCAGGCCTGTTTGAAATCTACTGACAAACAAGACAGCAATCACCTGCCCCGACCTATCGGGGCAGGGCCGGTCTTGGGGAGAGACCGCAAAAAGGGGACGAACACAAAGCCAAGGCACAGGGAGGTGCATGCGGTATGGATCTGAACTATTCGGCCGAAGAACTGGCTTTCCGCGATGAGGTCCGCGAATTTCTGCGAGAAGAGCTGCCGACGGATCTGTCCGATGCCGTTCGCGAGGGGCGCAGCATCGGCAAGGAGGGGCACGAGCGCTGGCACAGCATTCTTAATGCCCGTGGCTGGCTCGCTCCGAACTGGCCTCGCGCCTACGGTGGCTGTGCTTGGAACGCCGTGCAGCGGCATATTTTTGAAGAAGAATGCTGTCGCGCCCATGCGCCACGCATCGTGCCTTTTGGTCTGACCATGCTTGGTCCCGTCTTGCAGAAATTTGGCTCTGACGCGCAGCGTGACTATTTTCTGCCCCGCATCCTGTCGGGAGAGCACTGGTGGTGTCAGGGTTATTCGGAGCCCGGCGCGGGTTCTGATCTCGCCAGCTTGCGGACGCGGGCCGTGCGTGATGGTGACCACTACGTCGTTAACGGCCAAAAGACTTGGACCACATTGGGCCAATACGCCAATTGGATTTTCTGCCTCGTGCGGACAGACCCTGACGCAAAGCAGCAGGAGGGCATTTCCTTTCTGCTGATCGACATGGACACGCCGGGCATCGAAGTACGGCCGATCATCTTGCTGGACGGCACGCATGAGGTAAACGAAGTCTGGTTCACGGATGTGCGGGTGCCGGTTGAAAACCTCGTGGGTGAGGAAAACCAAGGTTGGACATACGCCAAATATCTGTTGACCCACGAACGGACCAACATTGCCGGTGTCGGATTTAGTCAGGCCGGGTTGGATGCCGTCAAACGCCTTGCCCGCCAACAAATGCACCGTGGACGACCTCTTGCCGAGAGCCCACATTTCGCGGCGCGGCTTGCCCAGGTCGAAATTGACCTGATGGCGATGGCGACAACGAACTTGCGGATCATTTCGGCGGCGGCTGCAGGGCAGGCACCGGGTGTCGAAAGTTCGATGCTGAAGGTCAAAGGCACTGAAATCCGCCAGGAGATCAACGATCTGGCAAGGCGGGCAGCAGGGGCTTATGCCCTGCCCTTTGCCTCTGAGGCGCTGGAGGGCGACAACAGCAACCTTGCCCAGCCGGAGGGGACCTCCGCCGTCTCCGCTCAGTATTTCAACAATCGCAAACTGTCGATTTTCGGGGGCTCCAACGAGATCCAGAAGAACATTATCGCCAAGGTCAAACTGGGAGGTCGGACATGAACTTTCAGCTGAGCGAAGAGCGTCAGATGATGCAGGACAGTCTGCGCCGGTTTCTGGCCGACCGTTATTCTGCCGCCCAACGCGACGAAAGCGTCAGCAATGCAATCGGGTTTGCGCCGCAGATTTGGGCGCAGCTCGCAGATCTTGGGATCCTTGGCGCGTTGCTGCCGGAAGATGTCGGCGGATACGGCGGTAAAGGTTTTGACCTGTCGACCGTGTTTGAGGAACTGGGCCGCGCAGGTGTTGTGGAACCGGTTCTGGATACGGCTGTCTTGTGCGGAACATTGTTGGCATCAGATCCGCAAGGGAAGGGTGCCGCGCTGATCGAGGGTCTGATTGCGGGCAATGTGCAGCTGGCCTTTGCCCATGGTGAAGTAAACAGCCGATATGAACGACTATGGGTCGAGACCCGCGCCTCTGCTTACGGCGATGATATCGTGCTGATTGGCCGGAAATCCGTTATCGTAAACGCTGCAGGGGCCGATCACCTGATCGTTTCAGCACGCGAAAGTGGGGACACCGATGATCGTGAGGGGCTTTCGCTGTTCCTTGTCGACACCAAGGCCGAGGGCTTGCAGATGCGCAGCTCGGCCCTCATGGCCGGGGGCTGTGCCGCGGAAATCGATTTCGACAATTTGCGCATTCCGTCCTCTGCCCGTATCGGTCCTGCTGGTGGTGCCTCTGAGATGATCGAGGCGGCATTGGCGGCTGCCGAGGTTGCGCTGGCGGCAGAGACGCTTGGGGCGATGGAAACCGCCACACAGCTGACTATGGACTACCTTGGAACCCGCCAGCAGTTCGGTCGCCCGATTGGCAGTTTTCAGGCGCTTCAGCATCGGGTGGCAGATATGTTGATCGAATTGGAGCAGGCCCGCTCTGCCGTGATCAATGCAGCCGGCCACTTGGAGGAACAGCCCGCTGTGCGGGATCGGCACATCGCGGCGGCCCGCAATCTTATTGCGCGGGCTGGTCGCAAGATTGCAGAGGAAGCGATCCAGCTGCACGGTGGGATCGCAATGACCGCGGAATACGAACTGGCCCATTTTGCCAAGCGGATCATTCTGGCAGAGCACCGGTTCGGCGATGCTGATACGCAATTGGAGCGGTTCATTGACCTCTCGGCAGCCTGACGCGCAAATCCGGCTCATTGATGATCCGGGGTGTCAGCAGATGGTTGGCTACAGAACAGAGATCGATCTGGCGACGGGCGATTGTGAGGTGACGCTGGACCTTGGCCCGCAGCATCTCAATCGCAACGGGCTCCTGCACGGCGGGATCGTCGCCACTCTCATGGATGTGGTCTGCGGAAACACGGCATCGCAACATTTCGACCCGCAAGCGCATCCGCCCGTGGTCACGGTTTCGCTCACCCTGTCCTATGTCGCGGCTGTTCAGGCGGGACGCGTTCGCGCAACAGCCGCTGCGCAGGGGGGCGGGGCGTCGCTCGCATATGTCAGTGGCGCGCTTCATGGCGAGGATGGCACGTTGTTGGCGACGGCAAGTGGGGTCTTCAAACGCATCAAGCGCTAGCGGCGCGGGCAGACGATTATCAAGAGAGAAAACACTTCGGGACTACGGCAAGCCGGGAGGATCACAATGACAGCATGGCATGCTCATCTGGAGCCGCATTTACGGGACCGGCCAGAGGCTATCGCATTTCGTGACAGCCTGGGGGAGATCTGGAGCTTTGCCGCACTTGATCGCGCCTGCGGAGATCTGGCTGAGCTGCTTGCATCCGCTGGTGTCCGTCCGCGTGATCGGGTGGTTGTGTTGTGCGAAAACGCCTGTGTCACCGTCGCGGCCCTCTTTGCGATTTCCCGGCTGGGAGCGGTTGCTGTTCCGGTGAATGCCCGAATGCAGGGGGCCGAGATCGACCGGATCCTCAGCCATGCGGCGCCACGGATCGTGCTGATGACATCCGCCGCGTCAAAGGAAGCAGAGGATCACGCCAAACGCCTGCGGGCCGCGCATAGAGGCACCCGATGGGAGGGGTGTTTTGGCTGTCTCGACGTTGCTTTTCTTCCCGAAACAGGGGCCACTGATGGCGGCGATGTTCCACAGGACCTTGCGGTACTTCTTTACACCACAGGAACAACCGGCGACCCCAAGGGCGTGATGCTGAGCCACCGGAACCTGGCCTTTGGTGGCGGGGCGTCGGCCCAGTTGAGGGATATGACCGCTCGGGATGTGGTCTATGGGACGCTGCCGCTTAGCCATGTGTTTGGTCTGGCCTCGGTTTTGACGGCATCTGTCATGATCGGTGCTGAGGTGCGGTTGGAAGCCCGGTTTTCGGCGCAGAAGTTTTATGAGGCGCTGCGCTCAGGCATCACCCTCGTCTCAGCAGTGCCGCAGATGCATGCGCTGGTGATGCAATATGCCAAAGAGCAGGGGCTGCAAACTCTGGGCAGCCCCGACCTGCGGTATGTGTCCTCTGGCGCGGCGCCTCTCGATCCGGATTGGAAAACTCGTGCAGAGGCATTTTATGGTGTCGCCTTGCAAAACGGCTACGGCATGACCGAAGCAACCGCGGGCATCTGCGCTACACGCAGTGCAATTGGTGATCCCGATGTCTCTGTTGGCCCGCCCTTGCCAGGGGTTGAAGTGCGCTTGGATCAGACTGTGTCAGGTGGCGGCGATGGACTGGGGGAGGTGTGCCTGCGCGGAGACAACGTGATGCTTGGATATTTCCGCAACCCCGCCGCTTCGGCAGAGGTGCTGAGCGCAGATGGCTGGTTGCGCAGCGGGGATATGGGCTGGATGGATGCGGCAGGGCATTTGCATATCGATGGGCGATCCAAGGAACTGATCATCCACGGCGGTTTCAATGTGTTTCCGCCAGAGGTGGAAGCCGCTCTGAATGCCCATCCACAGGTGGTCCAATCCGCTGTTGTCGGCCGTCCTATCAAGGGTGATGAAGAGGTCATCGCCTTTGTGCAGCACGCGGCGGGCGATACCCCTGATGTGATGGAACTGCGCTCTTTCGTGGCAGAGCGTCTGGCGGGGTACAAACGACCGGCCCATATTGTCCTGACCCTCGCGCTGCCTGCTGCGCCTACCGGGAAAATCCTGAAACACAGGTTGCTGGGACATTTTGCAGATCGGCTACCTGCCACGTGACCCCGCAAAAGAAAGAGGCGCCCGGGCGGACGCCTCTCTATTAGGTGATCTGCCCGCTGGGTCTTAGGCCCAGACGCCGTTTGCTGCGGCGCGGATGTTGCGAATGTTCTCGCCGTAGGCCTCTGGGTTGTCGACAGAGCCCCCTTTGAAGACAGCGGAGCCTGCTACCAGAACGTCGGCACCGGCTTCGGCAACCAGCGGTGCGGTTTTCGGATCAACGCCACCGTCGATTTCAATGTGGATCGGTCGGTCGCCGATCATATCGCGCAGCGCACGGATCTTGCCGGTCATGTCGATGAATTTCTGACCACCAAATCCGGGGTTCACGGTCATCACGCAGATCAGATCGGTCAGGTCGAGAAGATGGGCAACTGCCTCGGCCGGGGTGCCGGGGTTGAGCGCAACGCCGGCCTTCATGCCAGCACCGCGGATGGCCTGCAGGGTGCGGTGAATATGCGGGCCTGCCTCTACATGGGCGGTCAGAACGTCAGCGCCTGCATCGGCGTAGGCGTCAATGTAGGGATCGACCGGGGCGATCATCAGGTGCACGTCCATAACGGTTTTCACATGCGGGCGGAACGCTTTCACAGCCATCGGGCCAAATGTGAGGTTCGGCACAAAGTGCCCATCCATCACATCCACATGGACCCAGTCGGCCCCCTGGGCTTCGATGGCTTGGATTTCCTGGCCAAAGTTGGCGAAGTCGGCGGACAGGATTGAAGGCGCAATCTTGATCTGACGGTCGAAAGACATTGCAGCGGTTTCCTTGGTTCAATGGAAGAGCGTCTTGGCGCCATATAGCGGCTTCGGCCCTGCGCGCCTAGGGGGGCAAGGCTGATCGGGCAAGGGGCGTTACAAAACTTTCACCGCCCTGACACAGAACCTTTGATCCGCTGGCATATCCCCCTGTCCAAAGAGACGGGAGCCCGACGTGCTGCGAATTGACAAACTGACCAAGAGATTCGGTGACAAGGTTGCGGTGGACACTGCGACGCTGGACATCGACAAGCCCTGCATGATCGGCATCATTGGCCGCTCTGGTGCTGGCAAATCCACCCTGCTTCGGATGATCAACCGACTGGGCGATGCCACTGAAGGCCGGATCCTGTTCGACGGTCGGGACGTCACCCAGTTGCGCGGCAAGGAAAAGCGGGCCTGGCAGTCTGAGTGCGCGATGATCTTTCAGCAGTTCAATCTGGTGCCGCGTATGGATGTTGTCTCCAACGTACTGCATGGCACGCTGAACCGGCGCTCGACACTTGCGACCCTCTTCAATCTTTACCCGATGGACGACATCCACCGCGCCATCGATATTCTCGATCGTCTCGGAATTGCCGAACACGCCGCAAAGCGGGCCGAGGCCTTGTCTGGCGGTCAACAGCAGCGTGTCGCGATTGCGCGGGCCCTGATGCAGGATCCATCAATCATTCTGGCGGATGAACCGATCGCCTCGCTTGATCCGATGAACGCCCAAACCGTGATGGAGGCCCTGCGCCGCATTCACGAAGAAGACGGCCGCACTGTCATTGCCAACCTTCATACGCTGGATACTGCCCGCCGTTACTGCGACCGGGTGGTCGGCATGCGCGACGGGCGGATCGTTTTTGATGGCTTGCCTGAGCAGCTGACCACCGGCGTTGCCCGCGAGATCTATGGCGCTGGAGCCGACTTCTCCGAGGCGGCGACGTCAACCGAAATTGAAACCCTGAACCGCACGCACCCACGCAAAGAGCCTGTTGCGGTTTTGTGAGCCCTTTCCCACCACGCCCGGTCACGGTCGTGCCGGGATTTTCAATCAGAGAGATGACATCATGAAACGTCTGTTTGCTGCCATTCTGGCCACCACTGCGATGACTGCTCCGGCTGTTGCTGAGACCACCGAAATCAAGGAATTCCGCATCGGTATCCTTGGCGGCGAGAACGCCCAGGACCGTCTGAACAACAATGAATGTCTGCGCGAGCGCACTGAAGCGCTGCTGGGTGTCGAAACCAAGCTGTTTGCTCCGGCTGACTACAACGGTGTCATCCAGGGTCTGCTTGGCGGCACCATCGACATGGCTTGGCTTGGCGCATCCGGTTACGCCAAAACCTACCTGTCGGACCCCGAAGCGGTTGAGCCGATCCTCGTGAAGGTGAACAACGATGGCGGCTATGGCTACTACTCAGTTGGCTTTGCCCGCAAGGACAGCGGAATTACCTCTCTGGAAGATGTCAAAGGCAAAGTCTTTGGTTTCGGTGATCCGAATTCGACCTCCGGCTTCCTGATCCCCTCCATCGAAATTCCCAACGCCATTGGCGCGACCATGACATCCGGTGATTACTTTGGTGAGGTGAAATTCACCGGTGGCCACGAACAGACGATTGTTGCTGTGAACAACGGTGACGTGGACGCGGGTGTCACCTGGGCCGATGGTCTGGGCGAATGGGAAGATGGCTACAACTCGGGCGCGCTGCGCCGCGCGGTTGATGCCGGTCTCGTTGACATGAACGACATGGTGCAGATCTGGCAGTCCAAGCCGATCCCCGAAGGTCCGGTTGTTCTGCGTCGCGATCTGCCCGAAGACGTCAAACTGAAGATGACCGGCCTGATGGCGTCCTTGAAGTCCATGGATGCAGACTGCTTCTACGGTGTGGCCGCGGGCGAAGCGAAAGGTTTCATGCCGATCACCCACGACGCCTACGAAGTCATCATCGAAGCGCGTAAGCTGAAGTCCAACTAATTTTAGCACCAAGGCGTGCGGGGTTCGGAGCGTGAGTGCCGGACCCCGCCATTTTTCGACAGATCAGTTCCAAACCGCAGGTTCATCTGACGGCATTTGCCCAGATCCTGCCTGTCAGGGCTGACATGTCCAGCACGACGCAGGTTTCCCTCATGACAGATGTAAGTGCCGAGGCCCCGAATGTGGCCGATATCCGGGCAGACTACGCCGCGCTGATCCAGCGCAAGCGACTATATGGCGGGGCGCTGCTTGCAGTGTTCGTTGCCATGATGGTGGCGGGCTTTCGTGTTGCAGATGATCGCAACGCAGGATCCTTCAGCGATGGGTTCACCCGGATCTTCGACTACCCCGGAGAAGTGCTGAGCGAGGCCACTGAAAAAGCGGCACAGCTGCCGGGCCATGTCATGACCTTCTTTCCAGCTTTGGTCGAGACGCTGAATATTGCAGCGGCGGCGACCCTGCTGGGGGCAATCGCAGGCACGGTTCTGTCGTTGCTTGCAACCCGTGGCCTGGCGCGCTGGCCGTCCCTTATTCCGCTGTTCCGCAGGGTGCTGGATATCTGCCGTGCCATTCCGGAGATCGTCATCGCGCTCGTGCTGATCTTCCTTCTCGGGGGAGGGCCGGTCCCGGCCATGATCGCCATTGCGATCCACACGGCTGGCGCTCTGGGCAAGCTCTTTTCCGAGGTGAACGAGAACGCGTCGTTGAAGCCGGTTGAGGGGCTGTCATCGGTTGGTGCCAGTTGGGCACAGCGTATGGTTTTGGGCGTCTTCCCGCAGGTTGGTCCGAACTACGTCAGCTACGCGCTCTTGCGGTTTGAGATCAACATCCGCGCCTCTGCGATCCTCGGCTTCGTGGGCGCGGGCGGCATCGGCTACGAGCTGCGCAATGCGATGTCCTGGGGGCAGGGCCGCTATGACGAGGCTGCGGCCATTTTCCTGCTTTTGTTCCTGACCATCGTTTTGGTCGATCAACTGTCCGGCAAACTGCGTGACCGGCTGACCTATGGAGCCCAGTCATGACCACTTTTGATACGTCCGTTCCGCCGACACTGCGCAAGCTGGACATGGAACGGCTGTTCCTGCGCAAGCGATTGGTGAGCCTGGCCTTTCCGCTGATCATCCTGGCCTATCTGGTCTACGTCTTTTTTGCCTTTGACGTTCCGGGCCTTGCTGAGCGGCTGAACCCTCAGAACGCCCGCACCTTGGTGGCGGACAGCTACAGCTACAAGACCCACGTCACCAGGGACAATCGCAGCGGAGAGGTCAGTGTCGCCATCGAAGGTGAGCGCAAGGGCGCCTATCCGCAGGGTGAAGCACCGGAATGGGTCCAGCTGGCCACCGCGTCCTCAGATGTCACGATAATTGATCTGGAGGACGGCTATGTGGTTCGTTTCGGATCTGAAACGGTTGAGTTTGACATCCCCGGCTATGGGACGATCCGTGCAACCCCCAGTCGGAGCGCGGGGGTTCAGGCAGAATTTCCCGCAGGCGATCTGCCGGATTGGATCAATGCCTCCAAGAACCGCCTTGCAATCACGACAGAGGCGGGTCGCCTGACTGTGACCCGCAACCGGGCCGAGGTCTTTCGCTACTTCGCAGGCTGGGAACTGTTCTTTTTCACGTTGGACAGCCCCTACCACGGTGTGGGTTTGGGCAAGCTGATGACGTTGGCTGCGACCGGAGAAGCTGGCGCAATCTTCCACGACTTCTGGACCAACAAGATGTGGCGCCATCAGGACGTGGCCTGGGCAATTTTCGAAACCCTTCTGATGGCCTTTCTGGGCACAATGGGGGCTGGCATGATCGCCTTGCCTCTGGCCTTCGCGGCCACCCGTAACTTCATGCCGCTGCGCACCATCCGTTTTGCGACCCGGCGGCTGTTCGACTTTGTGCGCGGCGTCGACTCTCTGATCTGGACGGTTGTTCTGGCCCGCGCCTTTGGCCCCGGCCCGCTGACCGGCGCGCTGGCCATTCTGGTGACGGACACCGGCACCTTCGGCAAGATCTTCTCTGAGGCGTTGGAAAACGTCGACCAGAAGCAGATCGAAGGGGTGGCCTCTACCGGGGCAAAGCCCGCGCAACGCTATCGGTTTGGTGTCATCCCACAGATCACGCCAATTCTGCTGAGCCAGCTTCTCTACTTTCTCGAATCCAACACCCGGTCTGCCACCATTATCGGTGCCATCACGGGGGGCGGCATCGGTCTGCTGCTGACGCAGGCGATCATCACCCAGAAAGACTGGGAAGAAGTTGCTTACTACATTGTCCTGATCATTTTGATGGTCATGCTGATGGACTGGCTGTCTGGCTGGTTGCGCAGCCGCCTGATCAAGGGCGAGCAAGGCCGCAAGGGACGTAAAACCAAATCGGGCAAAGCCCTACTGCTGCCCTGATCCCACCTCGGTCCCGGACGGCTGGCGTATGTTTGCCAGCTGTCCGCTGTCCCCATGTCTGATGCGAGAACGTCCCATGCCGCGCTTATCTGCCGATACTCCGGTGTTTCATCCAAACAGCCAGATCACCAACAGCGTGTTTGGTGCCTATGTCGAAATCGGTGCCGACACCCGCATTCTCAACAGCGAGTTCGGGGACTACAGCTATTGCGACAGGGGCTGTGATATTGCCAACGCCCGGATTGGAAAGTTCTCCAACATCGCAAGTGCAACCCGGATCGGTGCGACCGATCATCCGCTGGAGAAGGCATCGCTGCACCATTTCCTCTACCGCTCATCCAGCTACTGGGATGATATCGAGGATGATGCAGAATGGTTTCAGCACCGGGCCAGCAGGCTTGCGTACATAGGCCATGACACATGGATCGGTCACGGTGCACTGATAAAACCCGAGGTGACAATCGGCCATGGCGCCGTCGTCGCCTCTGGCAGTGTCGTGACCAAGGATGTCGCGCCCTATACCATTGTCGGTGGCAACACCGCCCGCCTCATCCGTCGCCGATATACCGATGTGGTCGCTGCAAGAATGATGGAGCTGGCATGGTGGGACTGGGACAATGACAGGATCAAGGCGGCAGTTCCGGATTTTCGCGCGTTGAGTGCAGAGGCATTCCTGGAAAAATACGCCTGAGAGGGACACCCTGTTCGCCAGTTATGAGGGGGGATTGCAGTCTAGCCCAGATCACCGTCCTCACCGACAGTGAGGGTGACACGATCGCCTGCAAACCATGTCCGGCCAAATTCGACAGGCACACCATCCGGATCAGCATTGACCCCTGTGGTCCGCAGGATGGGGCTGCCCTCTGATATCTGCAGATGCAGCGCCTGCGTCGCAGTAGCGAGCTTGGCGGTGATGCGGGTCTGTACGCGAGTGTAGTCCTCGACTCCGCATCTGCTTAGCGCTGCGGTCACGGATCGTGTCTCTGTCAGGGCGGCGGGCAGATCGGGAAACCGTTCTGCGGGGAATACGCTCTGAAACAGGGCGATTGGCTGATCGTCGGCCAGGGACAGCCCGTCGTAGACATGGACAAGCGCACCCGGATCCAGATCCAGGGCCTCGCCCTCTCGTGGACCCGCCGCACGGGTTTCCATAGACAGGATTTTCTTGGCGGGCGTGCGGCCAAGACGTCCGAGGTTCTGGTGAAACCTCACCCTTTTGCCGATCGGGTAGTCTGTGGGCCGCGAGGCCACAAACACGCCTGCACCCCTGCGCGCGTGCAACAGACCTTCTTCTGCCATCTCAGCCAGCGCTCTGCGGACCGTGTGGCGGTTGACACCAAAGCGACTGGCCAGCTGCGCCTCAGAAGGCAGCTTGTCCCCGGTCTGGTAGCGATGCTGCCCGATGTCGTCGGTCAGGGCGATGGCGATGGACTTCCAAACAGGGGTGCGGGCCATGTCACGAAACTTTCACAAGGTAAGCGTTGCGCGGTCTTGGGAGACTCAGTTAATATTTGTCTAGTTGTATAGATCATGTAGACAAATCGGCCAAGAGGCTTTGAGAGTATGACCAACGAAAATGACATGACGGCGAGCGGCGCCGAGCTGCGGCAAAGCCGCAAAAGCTGGATGAGCCTCCTCGCAACAGCGGATGAAGCGCGTCTGCGTGATCTCTGGGCGGGTTTTGACCGGAACCCCGATCACAGTTGGCTGCGGGCCCCAGAGGCGGGCGGCGTCATGGTGCGGGGACGAATGGGAGCTGCGGGCGCGCCATTCAATCTGGGTGAAATGACTGTAACCCGTTGCGCCTTGACCTTGGCCGACGGAACAGTTGGGCACGGTTATGTCCAAGGTCGCAGCAAGGCCAAGGCGGAAATCGCCGCCAAGATCGACGCGATGATGCAGACCGATGCTGCAGATGACCTGCACCGGACCATTCTCGTGCCGCTCCTGAAAGCCAAGGAAGACCACCGGATGCAGCGCGCCGCCAAAGCGGCTGCAACCAAGGTTGATTTTTTCACAATGGTGCGGGGAGAGGACTGATGACCGCGCAGACATCAAATTCGCATTTTTCAGGCGGCTTCCGTGATCCGGCCATTCAATCGTCCCACGTGTTTCGTGCTGCAATGACAGCAATGGCGCGCCCGGGTGAGATCAAACCGATCACGGGTGCGACCCCGCCAGAGGGTTTGTCGATTGCGGCTGGTTGTCTTCTGCTGACGCTGTGTGACCCTGAAACCAGTCTCTATCTTGCGCCTGATGTCGATCATCCGGCCGTACGGGATTGGATCACCTTCCATACAGGCGCCCCATTTGTTCCTGCGCAAGATGCGGATTTTGCGGTTGGGGGATGGGCCGCGCTGACCCCGTTTGATCGCTTCCGCATCGGGACGTCCGAATATCCCGACCGCTCCGCCACACTGATCGTTGAACTGCCGTCCTTTGATGCCCCGAATGCCGAATTGAGCGGACCGGGCATCAAGACACGTGCCGAAATCACGCTGCCCGATATCGAAGTGCTGCAGGCCAATGCCGCGCTGTTTCCGCTGGGCTTTGACACCTATTTCACCGCCGCCAGTGACATCTGCGCGTTGCCACGGTCCAGCCGGATCGAACCGCTGCTCATGAAGGAGGGCTGAGAGATGTATGTTGCCGTAAAAGGGGGCGAGCGGGCGATTGACAATGCCCACGCCTGGCTGGCCGAGGAGCGCCGGGGAGATACTTCGATTGCCGAACTCAGCCTCGCACAGATCCGCGAACAACTGGGCCTCGCGGTAAACCGCGTGATGGCTGAGGGCTCGCTTTATGATCCGGATCTCGCGGCGCTGGCGATCAAGCAGGCACGTGGGGATCTGATTGAAGCGATTTTCCTGATCCGCGCCTACCGCACCACCCTGCCGCGTTTCGGCGCATCTGACCCGGTGGACACCGGCCGCATGAGCTGTGACCGCCGGATCTCTGCCACCTTCAAGGATGCGCCCGGTGGGCAGGTTCTTGGGCCGACGTTCGATTACACCCATCGTTTGCTGGATTTCAAATTGGCAGCCGAGAGCGACCGCGAAGATCTGCCAGAGACCCAGACCGCTGAGCCGCGTAGCGAAGACACACCACATATCCTGTCGTTTCTGGATGGCGAGAACATCATTGAACAGGAACCACGGACGGACGCAGAGCCGGGCGATTTGACCCGTGAACCAATGTCCTTTCCTGCCGGGCGGGCGGTGCGTTTGCAGTCGCTGACCCGCGGAGATGAGGGCTTTATTCTAGGCATGGCCTATTCCACGCAGCGCGGCTACGCCCGCAACCATGCCTTTGTTGGCGAGTTGCGGATCGGCAGCGTGCCGGTGGAAATGGAGATCCCGGAACTCGGCTTTGCCATTGAGATCGGCGAGATAGAGCTGACCGAATGCGAGACCGTGAACCAGTTCAAAGGCTCCAAGACAGTGCCGCCACAGTTTACCCGCGGCTACGGGCTGGTGTTCGGTCAGTCAGAGCGAAAATCCATTGCCATGGCGCTGGTCGACCGGGCGCTGCGCTGGGAGGAACTGGGCGAAGACAACCTTGGTGCCCCTGCCCAGGATGAAGAATTCGTCCTGAGCCACGCCGACAACATCCAGGCCACCGGTTTCCTCGAGCATATCAAGCTGCCGCATTACGTGGATTTCCAATCCGAACTGGAACTGGTGCGCAAACTGCGCCGCGAGGCGGCGGAGCTGGCGGAACAAATGGCCGCAAGGGAGGCGGCACAATGAACGGCGTATGCCAAAGGGCCAATTTCACGAAAGGTGCCCAAGATGTCTGACTACAACTTTGCATATCTCGACGAACAGACCAAGCGGATGATCCGCAGGGCAATCCTGAAGGGGCTGGCGGTGCCGGGCTATCAGGTCCCTTTTGCCAGCCGTGAAATGCCCATGCCCTACGGCTGGGGCACGGGGGGCGTGCAGGTATCGGCTGCGACATTGACACCGGAGGATACGCTGAAGGTCATTGATCAGGGTGCCGATGACACCACGAATGCGGTTTCCATCCGCAAGTTCTTTGAAAACACCGCTGGCGTGGCCACCACCGAAGAAACCGAAAAGGCCAGTGTGATCCAGACCCGGCACAGGATTCCGGAGGCCGAGCTGAGTGAGGATCAGATCCTTGTCTATCAGGTCCCGATCCCGGAGCCGCTGCGTTTTCTTGAGCCCCGTGAAACCGAAACGCGCAAGATGCACGCCTTGCAGGAATATGGGCTGATGCACGTGAAACTCTACGAAGACATCAGCCAGCATGGCGCCATTGCCACCTCATATGCGTATCCCGTGAAGGTCGCAGGTCGCTATGTGACGGATCCCTCGCCGATCCCGAAATTCGACAATCCGAAAATGAACATGGCTGCGATCCAACTGTTTGGCGCGGGACGTGAACAGCGGATCTATGCAGTGCCGCCTTACACCGAAGTCGTCTCGCTTGATTTCGAGGATTTCCCGTTTGAGGCCAGCAAGGCCGATCATCCCTGTGATCTCTGCGCGGCAGAGGACAGCTATCTGGATGAGGTGATCCTGGATGATGCGGGGAACCGGATGTTTGTCTGCTCGGATACGGATTATTGCCGGTCCCGGCGCGATGCGGGCCATATGGGTCGCCTGAGTGAGGAGGCCGCGTGATGACGCCGCTGTTGCAAGTAAAGAACCTGGCCAAGATGTATGGTGCCCGAATTGGCTGCACGGATGTGAGCTTTGACCTTTATCCGGGCGAGGTCATGGGCATCGTTGGGGAAAGCGGATCGGGCAAATCGACCCTGCTGAACAGCATGGCCGGGCATCTGACACCGGATCGTGGCGAAGTGATTTTTGACACCCGGGCAGACGGGCCTGTGGACACGGTGACCATGTCCGAACCGGCACGCCGCATGTTGGGGCGCACGGATTGGGCCTTTGTGCATCAGCACGCCCGCGATGGGTTGCGGATGTCTGTGTCAGCTGGCGGCAATATCGGGGAACGGCTGATGGCGGTGGGGGATCGCAACTATGGCAACATCCGCGCCCGCGCAGCCGATTGGCTGGGCCGTGTCGAGATTGCCGAAAGTCGGATTGATGATCGTCCTTCCGCTTTCTCCGGTGGGATGCAGCAGCGGTTGCAGATTGCCCGCAACCTCGTCACCGGGCCGCGGCTTGTCTTTATGGATGAGCCGACGGGCGGGCTGGATGTTTCGGTTCAGGCGCGCCTTTTGGATCTGCTGCGTAACCTTGTGCGCGAAATGGGGTTGAGCGCGATCATCGTGACCCATGATCTCGCGGTGGTGCGTCTTTTGGCGGATCGGCTGATGGTGATGAAAGATGGCCGTGTCGTGGAAACCGGTCTCACCGATCAGGTGCTGGATGATCCGCAGCACGCCTACACCCAGTTGCTGGTTTCCAGCGTTCTTCAGGTCTGAGGATCCGAGATGATTGAACTTCAAAACGTGAGCAAGAGCTTTACCCTGCACAATCAGGGCGGCGCCGTCATCCCGGTGATGGAGGGGGCAAGTCTTGGCGTCGCGCCGGGAGAATGCATTGGTCTGACCGGTGCCTCGGGGGCCGGGAAATCGACCCTGATGCGGGTGATTTATGGAAATTACCTCGCAGCATCCGGCCGTGTGATGGTGGGGGGCGTCGACGTCGCCAAGGCAGCGCCGCGTGACATTCTGGCGTTGCGTCGCGAGACACTTGGCTATGTGAGTCAGTTCTTGCGCGTCGTGCCACGGGTGCCGACGTTGGATGTCGTAGCAGAGCCGCTGCTGGCGGTGGGCGTTGCGCCTGATGCCGCGCGGGACCGCGCCGCGACGTTGTTGGCAGGGCTGAACATCCCGGAACGGCTGTGGCAGCTGAGCCCGACGACGTTTTCTGGCGGCGAGCAACAGCGGGTCAATATCGCGCGGGGGTTTGCACATAGCTATCCGGCGATGCTGCTGGATGAGCCGACCGCCAGTCTGGACGCTCAGAACAGAGCTACGGTCCTGCGGTTGATCGAGGAAGCCAAGGCGCGCGGTGCCGCCATCATCGGAATTTTCCACGACGAGGCTGCGCGCGAGCAGGTCTGCGATCGATGTGTTGATGTGTCGGCCTTCACTCCAAAGGTTGCAGCATGAGCCCGCGACCCGTCAAAGCGCCAGTCATCGCAGTTGTTGGGCCATCCGGTGTCGGCAAAGACAGCCTGATGGATGCGATGCTGACACGTATTCCCGGTTTGAAAAAACAGCGCAGGGTCATCACCCGCGCACCGGAACTTGGGGGCGAAGACTATGTGGCTGTGAGCGAGACACAGTTTGCAGACCTTTGTGCTGAGCGCAGTTTTGCGCTGCACTGGCAGGCGCATGGGCTCTATTATGCGATCCCGCGTGAGATTGACGCCTTGCGCCGCTCGGCATCCGGCGTCGTCGTCAACCTGTCCCGCAAAGCGCTTTTGGAGGCGCAGGATGTTTTCAGTACATTGATTGTGCTGTCGGTAACAGCCACGCCAGAGGTATTGGCTGCCCGGCTGAATGCGCGCGGGCGCGAAGATCGCGCGGAGGTCGAGCGTAGGCTTGCCCGCGCGTCGACGCCGCTCCCTGCGGGGCTTCTGCATGTGGTCGAGATCGACAACAGCGGCCCGCTTGACGCGGCGGTAGCGGCCGCCGAGGCGGCCCTGACCCCCTGGCTTCAGCCCGAGAGGGCCTGACGATGGATAAGGTGGAATCGACCGTTGCTGTCTTCGCCGACCAAGGCGAGATCATCGATGACAAAAGGTGTCGGAATTTCGGGAAGCAGACGTTCCTGCAGGAACGCTTCGATTGCGGGCAATTCGGCCTTCGGGCGTTTGCCGCTCAGCGTGATGTGAAAGCGGAAACTGTCGCCAACATAGGGATAGCCCCAGGACACCAGCGCCTGTTCCTGCGCCGCGCTCAGACCACCTGCGCGCCGCTTTTCCAGCTCTGCCGTCGAGGCAGGGGCGCGAAACTCGTCCAGATCCCGCACGCAGTTGAATGCCAGCCTGTTCAGCGCCAGCTGATCCCCGGTCGGGCAAAGCGCAAGAAAACGGCCAAGCCGGGTCAGCGACAGCCCTTCCAACGTGACCGGTGCGGCCTGCGCCGCGAAATCGGCAAAACGGTCTGCCAATCCATCGGCACTCATGCCTGCAGCCAGCCGGAACGGCGGTTTGATCGTCGCGTGCAGCCCGTATTTGCGCGGCACCTCGGTAATGGCCGCCACATCCAGATCTGTGCCCGTCGGGTGATCCAGCGGTTGCCCCTCATGCAGATCCCAGCCCAGCCAGCTGGATGCAAATCGGCTCCATTCCGCCTGTTTGGGCGGCACAAAATAGATCGCGTATCGCGTGAATGTCACAATGGCCTCCTAGGTGTGGCCCGTTCTATAGCTCAAATCGTGTGAAAGTCAGATGACAGAACCTTTGATCCTTGCCAATGCCACGCTTGTTCTGCCGGGAGAGACCCGTACAGGTTCCATCACGCTGAAAGATGGGCTGTTCGCCGATATTGCTGACGGCACTTCCGTCCCTGCCGGTGCTTTGGACATGGAGGGGGACTATGTCAGTCCCGGTCTGGTAGAGCTGCACACCGACAATCTCGAACGTCACATCCAGCCCCGTCCAAAGGTCGACTGGCCCCATGCCGCCGCCATCATTGCCCATGATGCGGAACTGGCCGGAACTGGAATTACGACGGTGTTTGATGCGATGCGGGTGGGGTCGATCAAGGCCACGGAGTCCCGCTACGGCGCCTATGCCCGAAGCCTTGCAAGCGAATTGCTGGAGCTGAGGCATCAGGATGCGTTGAAAATCAGCCACTTCCTACATCTGCGCGCGGAGGTCTGTTCGGAGACGCTGGTGGCCGAACTGGATGAGTTTGGCGATGCCGATCGCGTGGGGCTGGTTTCTTTGATGGATCACACACCAGGCCAGCGTCAGTTTCGCGACATGTCCAAACTGGAAGCCTACGTCAAAGGCAAGCACGGGTTCGACGACGAGGGGTTCAAGGCGCATGTTGCTGGGCTAAAGCGAATGCGGGACACCTATGGCGATCTGCACGAGGTGGAGGCAGTCAAGGCTGCGCGTCGTTTTGGTGCTGTGCTGGCAAGCCACGATGACACGACCGAAGCGCAGGTCGCGGTTTCCGCCGGGCACGGCATCCATCTGGCAGAGTTCCCAACAACGGTTGAGGCTGCGCGCGCCTGTCACGACCATGAGATCAAGGTCATGATGGGGGCGCCCAACCTCATTCGTGGCGGGTCCCATTCCGGAAACGTCGCCGCACGTGAGCTGGCCGAACTGGAACTACTGGATATCCTGTCATCTGACTACGTGCCTGCGGCTTTGCTGTTGGCCGCAGCGCAGTTGGGCGAGATCTGGGGCGATATGGCCAGAGGGCTGGCAACAGTCACCGCAGCACCTGCGGATGCTGTCAAACTGGCAGATCGCGGACGGATCGACATCGGGAAACGCGCAGATTTGATCCGTTTCCGTATGCGGGCCGGGGTTCCTGCACTGCGGGCAGTCTGGTCGCGTGGCAATCGGGTGGCTTGATTGCTGCGAAAGCTGAAACAAGAAACGCCCCGGACCTTTGGTCGGGGCGTCTGAATTCTTCGGCCGCAGACTAGCCTGCGCGATAAAAAAGGTAGCGACCTGGCGGGATGCCTTCTGGGCCGCTCAGCTCCTCAAACCCGACGAGCGGCTGGCCAGAGACGATGATGCCACCTGGCGCCATCACTGCTGCAATCGCAGGAGAGAGCGCTGCGGCTTCTGCCACGTCCTTTTCCTTGACACCAAATCCCAGATCGTAGTGGGCCAGCACAACAGGGGCGTTTTCCTGTGCAAGCTGTTCCAGCATCGGGCGGGCCTCGCCCTGTAGAAAATCCGCCTCCGGCGGCACGCAGGAGGGATGACATTGCAGCACCCGGTCAATGACGCGAACCCTGCGGTCGGGCAGTGTTTCGCGCAAATGATCGTAGGTGCGCCCATTGCCCAAGCCGATATCAAGAACATCGCCTTTGAGGTCGGCGACTTGTGCAGCTGCCCAGTTGAGACCGTCGCGTTGTGCAGTCAGTCGACGCAACATGGAATCCAGTCGGCTCATGTCAGCTTTTCCTTTCTTCAAAAACCCAAGGCCGGGCAGGGCCTGCCAGCAGGCGACGCAAGAGATCCTCGCAAAAGGCCCAGATGGCGTCATCGTGGACAAGATGGTGGGTGAGGATGCCATAGGGCTCATCATTGTCGGCCTTACCCAGCCTGCGATCGGCCAATTGTTTGACCAGCTGAGACAGCAAGAGGGTAGGCGCCACCAGTGAACGGGTTCCCTTCCAGTCGATCGGGTCAAGATGCGTGTTGACCCGCAAAAGCCCGGGAGCCGCCTTGACCTGGCTGCGCGGGGTAAAGGTCGACAGCGCGCTATAACCAAGCCCGGCAAGCCAGGGTTCCAGATCCTCTGACAGGCGGTTCCAAGGGGGGACGAACATCGGTTGCAGCCCTGAGCCAAAGAGACGCTCCAGCGTTTTCAGGCCACGTTCTGCGTCATCAAGAGCGTCATCCACCACCCGATCCGCACCGAATTCGGATTTCTTCTGGTCGGGGGCGGCGTGGTTTTCATGGGCCCAGCCGTGCACAACCGGAATTGCAGTTGCAGTTCCTGACAGGCGCTTTGCAAGTTCGGGCGTCGCGTCACGGGGGATGATTGCAAGGTGAACGGGGAGTGAAAGCTGTTCTGACAAAGCCAACAACTGCTCCAACTGTGGTGTCGGGGCAATCGCGTCGTCATCGCGCCACCAGATCGGAAGGGTCATCCCCGCCTCCTGCCAGCGAGCAAGCTCCTGATCCAAAGCAGTCCAGTCCGGTGTCATGCGCGCTCCTGTGCCATGTTGGCGGCAATCTCTACCGTTCGGGCGGCGCCGTCAAACCGGAAGCTGTCGCAGTCCCGCGCAGGGGCTGCGAGCACGCTGTCCAGCGATTGGCAAAGGGTCTTGCCCGTCAGATCCTTGGCGCGCAGCGCCGCGAACCCGTCAAGCGGCGCGAGGCTTTGGGCGCGCAGAGATTGCTCGACCTCGTTTCCTGCATCGAAGGGCACAATGACGGCGGGCAATCCGGTCTGCAGCAGGTCCAATGCGGTGTTGTAGCCGCACATGCTGACAGAGGCTTTGGCGTGGCACAGCATCTGACGAAAATCCGGGCGGGCCGGTTCCAGAATAGCGGGGGCGGTCGGGTCTTTCAGATCATCAATCCGCGACGTGGCATCCGCCCCGCCGACAAGCAGACGCCACGTCAGATCAGGCCGCAGGGTGGAGGCCTCGATTGCCGCACGGTACAGCGCATCACCAACGCTGCCGCCCCCTGCGCTGACCAGAATTTCGCCTGCTCCTGCACCATCCGGATGAGGTGTCGGCGCTGCGGGGGCAACGTAGCCGGTGTAATGTAATTTTGCAGCAAGGGCCGGGCTAACGGGCCAGGACACCTCCAGCCGGGTGGCTTGGGGGTCGGAATGCACAAGAACGCCGTCATAGTAGCGCGAGATGATCTCTTCGGCCTGTTCTGCCTTTTTGGGCTTGGAGGGTGGCGCCAGAATATCGCGGATAGAGGCGAGCACGATCGGGCGACGGGGCAGGCGATGTGCGGCCTCAAGCAAGGCATTGAACTCAGCTCGCAGACTGCGCCGCCCAAAGGGGTAGAGCTCGGTTATCAATATGTCCGGCTGCATGGTCTGCAACGCTGCGCAGGCCATGTCGCGTCGGGAACGGTGGTAAAGCTCGTCCGCGACACTGCCATCCGGCGTGAGCAGGCGGGTGAAATCCACCCCGTCCGATCGCAGCGGCGGCAGCTGCAAGAGATCCACGCCGGAGTGGTCAAGCTGGGGCGCGGGGCCGCCTCCTGACAGAATCTGCACCTTGTGACCCTGGGCAACAAAAGCGCGCGCAAGTGTCAGGGCGCGGGCCAGATGCCCGGTGCCCAAGAGGTGGGTGACAGCGATCAGAACGTTCATGAAGCGTCCCGTTTCAGCAGGCGCACGGGCTCTTCGACAGGGCGGAGGCTGCTGCCGTCCAGCTCCACGATGAACAGTCGGTTTCGTTTGATCCGAAACGGTGCGGGCCCGTCAAAATTCCAGCCATGTGCCTTGGCCAGGATCATACGCATGATGCCGATATGACAGACTGCTACGCTGTCACGGGTCAGGCCTGCGAGCCAGGGCTCGATCCTGTCCCAGACATCCTGCGGGCTTTCGCCATTGGGTGGGCGATAGTGCCAGCCCCAGTCCTCGATATCGCGAAACCCGCTGTCAGGATCGGCCTTGAGGTCGACACCCTGTTTGCCTTCCCAATCCCCCCAGTTCATTTCAATCAGAGCGGCGGAGGTCTTGGGCGCGTGGCTTGCGACCAGTTCTGCGGTTTCTGCGGCCCGCATCAGAGGGCTGGCCCAGAGTTCGGCCTTGTCCCAGGGAGTGGGCAGGGTCTGGGCCGCGAGCTCGGCGCGGGCATCTTCGTCCAACGCGATATCGCTGCGCCCCTGAATGCGGCCTGCGCGGTTCCAGGGTGTGTGGCCGTGGCGCAAGAGGGCAAGGCGGATCATGGTGTCTGCTCCATCAGGTGGGTTAGGGTGTGCCACAGGGTTTCGGTGGCGGCCGGGGCAAGGTGGCGCGCTGCTATGCGTTGTCTCGACCGCTCGGCCTGACTGCGCCGTTTGGCGGGATCGGCCAGTGCCAGGCGCAGGGCTGCGCCATACGCGGCGGCGCCAAGATCAGGTTTGGGCATCATGTCTGGATCGCTCCATGGCGCAACCACATCTCGCAACCCCGGTCGGTCTTGTGCCAGGACCGGGACGCCATGAGATTGCGCCTCGAGATAGACCATGCCGAAGGCCTCGTTCACGCCCGGCCAGACGAACAGGCTGGCGCTTTCGTAGACGTGTTGCAGGGCGTCACGGTCAAGCTGGCCCAAAAACTGCACCCTCGGGCCGAACTTTGCCATCTTTGCTTCGACCTCAGAACGGGCAGGGCCGTCACCGACGATTTGTAGCGACCAGTATTCTTGAAGGGTCGTCAGAGCCTCGGCAAGAAGCGCATATGACGCAAGTTTGTCCCCTGCGCGCATCATCCCCACGGCCAACATCGGCCCAGTAAGGTCACTTTGTTTTGGGAGGTGGTCGTAGGGCAGAAAGGGGGCAAGATGGATCAGGCGCTGTTGCCCGGCACGATCCCGTAGCAGCGTTTCGTGATCCTGCTCAGTAAGATAAAAAATCGCATCTGCCGCATCTGCCGCCTGATGGGCCGCCTGTGCGAATCCAGACCACGGTCCGGTCAACCGCTTGCGAGCACGGGTCGATTCAACCTGTACATATGGAATGGCGAGCCGTTTAGCGATGACCGGCCCGATCAGATCCGGCGCCTTATAGTAGTTGTGGTATGTGAGCCAAAGCTGTGGGCGTGTTTGCTGTGGCGTGCTGCTCAGTTCCGTGAGGATCCGGTCGATTTCGGCTTTGGCTTTTGCGCGCAGCGTCTCTTGAGTTTGGGCAGAGCCGGTTTTGTCGAATATGCGTAACTCGCTGCAGAGGCTGACTGCAGCTCCCGTTGCTTCCAACCGGGTGATCAGATTGCGCGCCATTTCCCGATCACCAGAAGGAACGGGGTGGCGCGGAGATTTCATCGGCGCGTAAAAGGCAATCCTGTGGCCCGCGCCATTTTTCATGCGCGCTGCATCATGGATGTGAGACGTTCGGACAGACGGGCAATGCCTGGGTCCATTCCAAAATCCCGGCGCAAACGCATCAGGGCGGCTTCGGCCATATCTGTTGCAGTTTCGGGGTTCTGGCTCAGGTAGAGGATCGCCTCTGCCAGCGCGTCTGGGCTGTCGTCGCTCAACAACCCATGAGTGCCACTGTCGATGAATTCCGGGATGGCCGAAACGGCAGTCGACAGAATGGGGAGCCGCTGAGAGGCCGCTTCCATCAGGACGTTGGGCAGGCCATCACGGTCACCATCCTTGGCAATGCGGCTGGGCAAAACAAAAATGTCCGAGGCGCGCATCGCTGCGATGACTTCGGGCTGATCACAGGCACCACGCCAGGTGATCCGATCTGCAACGCCAGCATCCTCGGCCATGCCCTGCAGCAGATCTCCCATGTCCCCACCTCCGATGTGGGTCCAGTGCCAGTCCAGCGTCGCAGGCAGCAGAGCCAGAGCACCGATTAGCCGATCAAAGCCCTTTTTCTCGACCAGGCGACCGACCGACATCAGATGCAGCGGATCACCCGGGGCGCGGTACTTGCGCTGTGGCGGAGCAGGAAAGCGGCTGAGATCCAGTCCATGGTAGATCAAATCGACCCGATCACGCCGGTCCGCGAGGTCCTGCAGGTGTTTTGCGCCAAAGCCCGTGCATGTTGCCCCAAAAACTGCGCCGTGGTGCTCGGCAGACAGTTTTTCCCGCAGTTCCCATTCCGGAGAGGTCCAGATGTCCTTGGCGTGGGCGGAAAAGCTCCAGGGTAGTCCGCGCATGATGGCGGCATATCGGGCGACTGAGGACGGCGTGTGCAGGAAATGAGCATAAAGGCCCAGCACCTCATCCGGCATTTCTGCTGCCAGAACACAGGCCTGACCAAAGCGGCGAATGCGGTTGCGGCTGGGATCGCGACGCAGATCCTCTCGCCAGATCCGATAGGCCGTTTGGTAGCCGGGCATCTTGTGGGCCTTCTGCCGTGCAGCCCAGACCCTGTCCGGCTCTTGATAGAGGTATTCTGGCAGATAGCGCACGGCTGCCTGCAGGCGATCATGTAGCGGATGCCGTTTGCGATCAGTTGGGTGGCGCAGCGACCAGATTTCGAAACTCTGCCCTGCATCCTCAAGCGCGACCAGCTCCTGGGCGATAAAGGTCTCTGACAGACGGGGCCAGCCCTTGACGATGACGGCAAGAGGGGGGCGGCCTTGGTTGGTCATTTCGTGGTCTTTCCGGCTTGGGCGTGCAGCAATGCATCCACGCGGTCTGTCACGTAGTCGAGCCCGTCCAGCAGCCCGTCCGGGATTGCAGCAGACGGCGGTGGCTGGTCTGCGAGCGCGCGGATGGCACGCACCATTGCTTCGGGGGTCCAGCCATCACGGTTTTCGTCCAGCATTGCAGTCAGGCCCAGTTCTTCGGCCCGGCTGGCGCGGATCCATTGTTCCAGACGCGGGGTTGTGCGCGGCACGATCACCGCGGGTTTGTCAAACGACAGAACCTCGCAGAACGTGTTGTAGCCACCCATGCAGACAACACCCTGTGCCCCGGCAAACAAGGTTTCGATCTGGGATTCAAACCCAACGGCCGTTACCCGCCCATTGAGCGCAGCGACGCGAGTTTCAAATTCAGTCCGGGTGTCACCCGACAGGAACGGGCCGTAAACCAGCATCGCCCGCGGGGCGAGGTCGGGGTCACGTTCATATGCGGTCAGGACAAGATCCACCATCATTGCCCCATCACCGCCACCACCGGGAGTGATCAAAACATACGGTTGTTCCGGTGGGGTGCCCAATTCCCCCAGATCCCGGCGCAGATAGCCTGTCCAGTGCATCCGCGCGTGGGCCTCGGGGCTGAGCGGCAGGCCCGCAGTTGGATCATAAACTGAGCGGGTGCCATAGACCCAGATCTCGTCATAGTAGGTTTCTGTAGCGGAAACTGCGTCTTTGCGTTGCCATTCGGCGGCAAGAACATCCGGCTCATCCAGAACATCGCGCAACCCAAGCACCATCTGTGTGCCACCACATTCCTGCAGATCTTGCAGGGTTGGCAGCAATTCGCCGCGAAAACCGGTTGGTTCCTTGTCCACGATCAGCACGTCAGGTGCGTATTGGCGGGCGGTAGAGCGGATCAGTTCGGCCCGCAGCGTCGTGGTCTCTTCAATCGACATGCCCATGGTCCGCGAGGCGTATGACCCGTCAGACCGTTTGATGACGCCGGGCAGACGCACGTGGTCCACCCGCGAGGGAAACGCAAACCGGCCAGCAACCGGAGAGCCGGTCAGGATGAGTGCGGACGCACTTGGGTCGGCTGACGTGATCGCACTGGCAAGCGCGCGCGAGCGACGCAGATGGCCGAGACCAAAGGTGTCGTGGCTATAAAGCATGACGCGCGCACCGCGTGTTGCGCTCTTGGGGGCGTTGCTTGTCATTGCGGGGCCTGCGTCTGTGAAAGAGGAGAGAGATGCCACTGTGCCTTTTGCTGGACCCATCGCAACAGGTCCGCAGAGCCTGCGGGGGTGCGTGTCTGCTCGGCTGTCTTCCGCCTCAGCATGGTCTCGCCTCAGGTTGCGCGGCCTGACACGCAAAGGGCCAAGGCACTGGTCATCACTGCGTCTACGTGCAGAAGGCAAACAACGTGGTGGCACGGATGGCCCCGAAGCTGTCTAAACCTGCGCATAGTCACGCTGATTTTCTATAGCGTGGGGCACGGTCAGTTGCAATCAAGCGCTGCAATCCTCGCATTTTTGTGGTGCAGAGCTGCCATTTCCACCCTCAGGCTTGATATTTTGGGGATTTTGCTGGCTTGGTGAAAGACAAGAAAGATAGGGGAGGGCGCGTTTTGGTGCTGCAGTTTGTTTCACGATTTCTGATATCTGCATTTGTTGCGCTCGTGCTGGCGGCTGCGACTGGCGGGTCTGCGATGGCCCAAAGCAGCAGCGAAGCTGATCCCCTCGCCAAGGCCATTGAACAGGCAGCCGACAGTGGTGTCGGTGTCATCATTGTCGACAGCCGCGGCCAGTTGGTCGGTGCGGGTGACACGCCAAGCGACGCAAACGTCGTTCCCGGGACCGACAAGATGGAGGGTGCCTCTGCCCTGATGAAAGCGCAGTCGGAAGTAGATCAGTTCGGCGAAGCCCTGCGCAGCCGTCTGGAGGCGATGCCTTATTCCATCTTTGAAGTGCAGTATATCCTGCGGCAAACCAGCCCCGATGGACGCATCATCACATATGTCAAAGTCCTCGGCTGGAGCCTGTTGTTCCTCTTCATCGGGCGTTGGCTTTCGGTCGAGATCTACGGCAAGCGGATCGCCAAGCGCCATGTAGTGGCGCGTATCAAGGAAGCCCCCGAAGGCTACGAGGACAAGATGCCTTTCTTGGTCTTCCGCTTTCTGATGGGTGTGGGTGGGACCATCTTTGCGATGGTGTTCGCTTTGTTGACCTCGTACCTGATCTTTGGCAGGTCCGAGAATTCCTCGGTGCAGTTCACGGTCACGGCAATCTACACCGCGTTTTTCCTGTCACGCACGGTGTCGGATCTGTGGCGGATGGTGCTGTCCCCCTATCTGAGCCAGTACCGGATTCCGATCTTTTCGGACGGGGATGCACGCAAGTTGTATTTCTGGGCCTCCGCCCTTGCGACATACGATATCTGTTCGGTTCTCTTTGCGACCTGGGTGGGTGACTTTGGCCTGAACTACAATGTTTACGCATTGGTCTATGGCGTGCTTGCCCTGGTCGGGACATTCGGCAACCTGCTGATGGTTGTTGTCAATGCTGGTGCGATTTCCAATGCCATTCGGGCCGGGCGCAGCAAGGAAGACTGTTCCTGGCTGGTGCGTTTTCTTTCGCTGGCCTGGGCACCGGTTGTTGTTGTCTACATCACCTTTGGCTGGCTGGAGCTGGCATTCGATCTGGTTCTGGAACGCGATATGTCGCTGCCATTGATGGCGGGAACCTACTCCGTTCTGACGTCGATCCTCGTGGTTTATGGCATCATCAACTATGTCATTGAACGCTATTTCAACCGTTCCAAACTGCCTGTGATCGCGCCTTCTGAGGACGGTGAAGAAACAGGTGACGACATGGAAGACGAGGCTGAAATGGCCCCGGAACCCGTTCGCCACCCGATCAGCACCTACGAGGATCTGGCCCGGAGGATCGCGGGGATTTTGGCATTTACGGTTGGCTTCTTTGCTCTGATCGGGATCTGGAATCCGGATTCAGCCTGGATGGAAGACAGCCGGGTGGACCGCGTTCGCGATATCATCGTCATCCTCTTCATCGGGTACATCGTCTACCACATGGCGCGGATCTGGATCGACAGCAAGATCGATGAAGAGGTCGGCGACATGCCGGTTGGAGAACTGGGCGACGAAGGCGGTGCGGGTGGCGCCAGCCGACTGGCCACGCTGCTGCCACTGTTTCGCGGTGCCATCCTTGCCGTGGTCGTGGTGTCGATAATTCTGATCGTTCTGCTTGAACTGGGGATCAATGTCAGCCCGCTGTTTGCCGGTGCGGGTGTTGTCGGTCTGGCCGTCGGTTTTGGCTCGCAAACTCTGGTGCGGGATATCTTCTCCGGAGCCTTCTTCCTCGTGGACGATGCCTTTCGCAAGGGCGAGTACATCGACATTGGGGACGTGAAAGGCACCGTTGAGCGGATCTCAGTGAGATCTTTCCAGCTGCGCCATCACCTTGGCGCATTGCACACCATCCCGTTTGGGGAAATCCGGGTGCTGACGAACTATTCGCGGGACTGGGTGATGATGAAGCTGCCTTTGCGGGTGACCTATGACACCGATGTCGAAAAGGTTCGTAAGCTCATCAAGAAACTCGGCCAGCAACTCTTGGATGATCCCGTGATTGGGGACACCTTCATTCAGCCGCTGAAATCTCAGGGCGTGATCGAGATGCAGGACTCGGCAATGATTATCCGCGTCAAGTTCATGACCAAGCCGGGTGACCAGTGGTTGGTCCGCAAGAAGGTGTTCCAGGAAATCCGGGATCTGTTTGCGCGTGAAGGCATCAAGTTCGCCCACCGTGAGGTCACGGTTCGACTGGCGGAGGATCAAGCGGGTGACGCGCCAAAGGACAAGAAAGACCTGGCAGTAGGCGCTGTTCAGGCGGCGATCGACGAGGATCTGATGGATTTCAATGACGGTGGTGGGGATGACCGCTAAGAACCGTCTGGCGTGGTGGCTAGGGCCACCGCGCCTTTGCCGAGCCCGAAGCCTTGGCAGGATGATCCCAGAGCAACGATGCGGCCCCGACGGTGAGAGGGGAACGTAGCCGCTGGCCTGCACCCCAGCTGGTGAGTTCCGTTTCCTCGCAGTAGTCCCGGTCTTCGGCCCCTGTCAGTACTGCGCCTGTGGCGTCATCGGATCCGTTACTCAGGTCCTTCAGCGCTTGGGCCGTCCGCGCAAGGGAAAGCTGCGCATCAGCCACCTTGTCGCCTCGTGCCGCCGAGCCAAGCGCACGCAGTACGGCGGCGGCCATCAGATAACCCGTGGCATGGTCCAGCGCCTGTACCGGCAGGGGATTGGGGCGGGCATCGCTGGGTGGCGCGGTGGCGCCTGCCGCCGAGTAGCGTCCGCGATCCGCAATGCCACTGCTCATCTGTACGAGGCTGTCGAACCCACGCCGCTTGGCCCAAGGGCCAGTCCAGCCATAGGCATTCAGGCGCACGTCAATCAGGTGCGGAGCAATCTGCCTTAGCGTCTCTGATGTGAACCCCAACGCGTCCAAGGCTCCCGGTCGGTAGCCGTGGACCAAAACATCGGCCTCGCTCAGCAAGCGTTCCAGTGTCGCCTTCCCATCGGTGGACTTCAGGTCCAGTGCGGCCATATGTTTGCCCAGAGCGACGTCGGTCAAAACGCCGGGTTCGTCCCAGCCTGGGGGATCAATTCGCAAAACCGTGGCGCCAAAACCGGCAAGGGTGCGCGTCGCGACAGGGCCGGCCAGAACACGGGTCAGGTCTAGAACACGTAACCCTGCCAGCGGGCGGGCAGGGGTTGCCTCTGGCCGTGGACGCAATGCGATGTGGCGCGGATCTTGCCAGGCAATCAGCGGCTCCTTTGCAACGGCCTGCCCTTGTGGATGGGCGGCCCAAGCCGCTTCGCTGCGCATGGCGGCTGCCACGCCGCCGTGCTTGACCACTTCCTGCTCCAACGCATCGGAACCCCATCCTGCAACGGCCGTCCTGACAGCCTCTGGCCGGGCCTCACAGCCAAGCGCATGGAGGGCGGCGTCACGGTGATGGGGCAGGTTGGTATGAAGACGAATCCAGCCGTCCTGTGTCGGGTAATCTCCTGCCAGCGGATCCCAAAGCGCAGGCATCTCCCACCCGCTCGGGCGGAAGCTGTATTTGAACCAGAGCGCTGTGAGCCGCTGGTCGACCGTGATCTGGGGCCGTTCGGAACAAAGAGCCGTCGCCACCATCAGCTCAGCCAGCGCATCTCCAACTGCCGCAACCGATCGGTTCGCCAGTTGGTCAACGGCATAGCAGCTTGCCCAGCGGGCAGGGGTCACGACTGAAACGCCTTGTGGAATTGCAAGGTTCTGCATGTGCTCTCCGATGGTTACGGGGCAGGGGCGGCTTGAAATGTCTAGTGCTGATACGGATCAAGACTGTCCCGCAGGCCATCACCGAGGAAGTTGAAGGCGAGGACTACAACGACGATTGGCAGCATCGGAATCGCCGTCCAGGGATAGATCTCAATCGAGGCAAGGTTTTGGGCATCATTCAGCATGACCCCCCAGCTCACTGCCGGGGCACGAAGGCCAAGACCGAGGAAGGACAGCGCAGTTTCCCCAAGGATCATCGCAGGAATGGACAGTGCCGCAGATGCGATCAGGTGGGACATGAAGTTTGGCAGCAGATGCTTACGTATAACCCGCCCGGAGGAGGCCCCCATCATTTCTGCGGCGCGGACGTATTCCTCTTCTCGTAAGGACAGGAACTTCGCGCGCACGGATCGTGCGAGGCCGGGCCAATCCAAAATGCCAAGGATCACAGAAATGATGAAAAAGACCGCGACGGGCGACCAGTTGGACGGCACCGCAGCCGAGAGCGCCAGCCATAAAGGCAGCTCTGGCAGCGATCTCAGGATCTCGATCATGCGGTTGATGGTCCAGTCCAGTTTCCCCCCGAAGTAACCTGCCAACGATCCAAAGAAGATCCCAAGCACAAAGGAAACAGTGATCCCGATCAGACCGACGGTCAAAGACAACTGTGCCCCATAAAGGATGCGGCTGAAGACGTCCCGGCCCAGCCGGTCCGACCCCCACAGAAACAATGTCGCGCCTTCCGGGGCGCAGAACAGATGGGTGTTCGACTCGATCAGGCCGGCAATCTTGTAGGTGGCGCCTTCACAAAAGTACTGCAGAGATTGCGGGTTCTCCAGATCGGGTTTGAAGACCCATTGAAAGGTCTCCAGATCTGCCTCGGACGTCATCGGATAGATGAATGGCGCCCGCAGCTCGCCATTGTGAAAGATATTCACTGACTGCGGTGGAGAGTAGATATGTTCGCTGTCCCGTTCGTTCGGTCCGTAGGGGGCGATGAAACCCACAACCGGCAGCAGGAGATAGCAGACAAGCAGGAAGACACCTGATGTGAGCCCCAGCTTGTGCGTCTTGAACTTTCGCCAGATCAATACCCAGTTGGGCGCATCCAGATCCTTGCGCTCCAGCTCCTGCAGGGCTGCGTTGGGGTCATAGGGGCGCGTATCGACAAATCGGTTATCTGGCTGGGTGCTCATCGCTGGCGTTCCTCATAGCGGATGCGCGGGTCCAGCATCACGAGCAATACATCTGAAATCATGGTTCCGATAAGGGTCAATAGGGCGACAAACATCAAAACAAAACCTGACAGGAACATGTCCTGGGTCTTGAGCGCGGTCAGCAAGGTGGGGCCGATTGTTTGCAGTCCCAGAACCACGGACACCAAAACCGACCCTGAGATCATGGCAGGTAGCAGGTTTCCGATATCGGCGACAAAGGGATTGAAGGCCACGCGCAGTGGATATTTTGTCAGCATGCGTGAGGGCGACATGCCTTTTGCAACTGCGGTTTCCACATAGGGTTTACCCAGTTCATCCAGCATATTGGCGCGCAACCGCTGCATCATGGCAGAGGCGCCTGATGTGCCGATCACAAATGTCGGAACGATCAAGTGGATCAGGATGGACTTCACCTTTTCCCAACTCATCGGCTCGCCTTCCATCGCGGGATCCATCAAGCCGCCGATGGGCAAGTCGAAGTATTTGTGGCCGTAGTAGAACAGGATCAACGCGAGCAGGAAATTCGGTGTCGCAAGGCCCAGATAGCCAACAAAGGCCGATGTGTAGTCCACCCAAGTCCGGGCGCGCGCAGCGGCCAGAACACCCAGAGGCAGCGCAACCAGGTAAACAAACAGAACCGCAGCCACATTGACCAAAACAGTAAGCCATAGGCTTTCGCCAACGATCTCGGCCACGGGGCGGTCAAATTCGAAGGACCAGCCAAAGTTGCCCTGGATCATGCCGGAAAACCCATGCGGGCCGGGCATGAACCCCATCCAGATCATGTATTGCTGCCATAGTGGCTTATCCAGCGCGTATTCCTTGCGCAGGAATTCGGCCTTTTCCACACCAGATGACTGGCCTGAAGCCCGCAGTTCCGCGATCTGGTTCGACAAGTAGTCGCCAGGGGGCAGGTTGATGATGACAAAGATCAGCACCGAAACCACGAGCAAGGTCAGCAGCATGGTTCCAAACCGATAGATGGCGTAGCGCAGGATCTCCATCAGGTGGCGCCCCCTCAGCCTTTGCCATCGACAAAGTAAAATTCATCCGGCCGATAAATGCCGAAATGTGCGCCGGGATCCCAGGCCCAGATGCCTTTTTCCGGGACATTGCGCAGGCGGTTGCTGACGACAACGGGCTGCGGCGCGCCTGCGACGATACCGATGGCATAAACTTCCTCGGCGTGGATTTGCAGCATTTCGGTCCATGCAGCGGTGCGTTCTTCGTCTGTTTGTGCCGCTTCCCAGGCGTGCCAAAGATCCATCAATCTCTTGGCGGCGTCCATGTCGGGGGCTTCTCCAACATCGCCGCCAGTCTGGTGATATTGGCCCCACTTGGGCCAGGACAGGAACACCTGGTCAGTCGGGGCGAGATAGGCCGGAGACGTGTAGATCTGCGGCAGCCCATTGTCCCAGCCATACCAGACTGATGCCATCGTCGTGCCCGAGAAAACCCGATTTCGCAGAATGTCGCGGTCCAGCGGTCGCATCACCAGCTTGACCCCGACGTCGCGCCAGTCATCAGAGATGATCTGCAGTGCGTTCTCTACCTCCTGACGCTCACCAGCGGTTTCAACCACCAACTCCATCGGGCGACCGTCTGGCAATTTTCGAATGCCGTATCCGTCCCGCTGATCAAGGCCTGCCTCGTCCAACAACTTGTTGGCAAGCTCCGGATCATATTGCGCGTTCTTTTCCCGCAGCTCGGGATCAAAGAAGGGGCTGGCTTCCAGAACGGTCATCCCGCCGGGTTTGGCGAGCTTGAAGTAGAGCGCCTTGTTGATGCCTGCGCGATTGATCGCAACCGAAAGGGCCTGGCGCACCCGCTTGTCGCGCAGGACTGCGCGCCATTGGTCATCGTTCACATTGAGGTTGGGATAAATTGCAATCTGCGATGCGGTGCCATTGCCCCAGAGGTAGGTCTTGTAGTCCGCACCATCGCTTTCACCTTTGCGCAGGATGGGAATATCGCGAAACCCAAGGCCGCGGGCCTGCAGTTCGGATTCTCCGGCGTTGGTCTTTGCTGCAACCAGCCCGCCTGCCACGATTTCCATTTCGACCGTGTCGATATAGGGCAACTGAACGCCATTGCTGTCGATGCGGTGATAGAACGGGTTACGGACGAACTGATGGCGGATTTTCTTGCCGGATGTGGCATTTAGCCAGGGCTGCAAAGTCGGCAGTTCGTGATTGTCGAACTTGTACATGTTGTCGAGCTTGTTGTGCAGCGCGGCCCAGCTTTTGACGCGGGCATAGTCGACTTCTTCTGCCAGCTTCTCAGGGTCTGCGTAGTCGGCATGGAACTGCTTCAGGTAGGCAGACGGGCGGTAGATAAAGGGAGGAGCGGCCTGCGCCAGCGAATGAAGAAAGCTGGGATTGGGGCTTTGCCACTCATAAATGACTGTCGTTTCATCGGGAAAGCTGACGGTTGGCAGTTCTCCGTCAACGCGCAGGTAATCTGGCGCGCCTGTTGTGTTCAACAGTGGATTGTTGGCAACATCCTTCCACCAGTACTCGAAGTCGGCGGATGTGAAGGGGTCCCCGTTTGACCAGCGGTGACCCGGTCGCAGCTTCAGCGTAAAGCGGCGGTTGTCTTCGACCTCATACCCCAAAAGAATATCGGGCTGGAGTTGGTAGTTCTCGTCATAGCCCGCCAAACGCGCGTAACCGTAGACCACCATTTGCCGGATGTCCTTGGAACGGGTCACCATAGTGTTCAGCGTGCCGCCTTGCACTCCGGGTGTGCGCCCCTTTGCTTCAAGGTCAACGATCAGCGGGGTTTCAGGGATCCGTTCGGCTGCTGGTGGCAGATCGCCTGCTTTTACTTCGGCAGACCAAAAATTGCTTTCCTGCACATCGGGTGCGGCGGCAACAGACAACGCCAGTGCGGACACGAAAGCGGGCGCCAATGCGGCAGCGCGGGCGAGGGATGAAAACGACGAGCGCAAGTCAAACATGGCAACGTACCTTATGTCCGGGCTCCACTTGCACCAGCGGCGGGGCCGAGATGCCGGAGAATTTGAAACGATCAGGCCAGCTGTCGGGCGATCCGGCACCCTGGGCAACCAGCTTGAGATTGATGGGGCGATCGATGCTTGGCTCTGGCTGGGCGGCAATCAGTGCCTTTGTATAGGGATGCTGAGGATTATAGAACAGCGTCTCAGGCGGGGCCTGTTCAACCACCATGCCACGGCGCATCACCGCCACTTCATCTGCGATCCGCGCAACAACGGCGAGGTCATGACTGATGAAAAGATAGGACAGATTCTGTCGGTCGCGAATGTCTTCGAGCAGCTGCAGGATCTGTTCCTGCACCGAAACGTCAAGCGCTGAGGTCGGCTCGTCGCAGACGATGAGGGATGGATCGAGCATGAGCGCGCGAGCAATCGACAGGCGCTGACGCTGCCCGCCGGAAAAGGCATGCGGATAGCGCAGAAGCATCTCTGGCTTCAGGCCGACCAGTCGAAGCATTTCAGCAGCACGGTCTCTGCGGCTGCTGCGATCTCCGAGATTGTGGATCTCAAGCGGCTCCACCATCGCGTCTTGCACGCGCATCCGCGGGGACAGGGACGAGTAGGGATCCTGAAACACCATCTGTGCATCCCGTTGGAACGCGGTGCGTGTTGCGCGATCCATTGCATGGACGGCGACTGGCTCTGCCGTCGCGGTTGGCCGAAACAGAACCTCTCCGCCCGGATCGGGCAGCTCTGCCCCCAGTGCGATGCGGGCTGCCGTTGTCTTGCCTGATCCGCTTTCACCCACAATCGCCAGGGTTTTCCCGCGTGTTAGAGACAGATTGAGCCCCATACAGGCGTTGACGATGGTTGGCTTCGCCCATGCTTTTCCGGCCCGCAGCGTGTAGGTCTTGGACACGTCTTTCATCTGCAGGATCAAATCCTCCCTGGGGAGGGGGGGCGCTGGTGTCGGGGTCGCGGGGATTTGGGGCGCGGCATTGAACAGGGCCTGGGTGTAGGGGTGCGCCGGAGCTCCGAGCACGTCGGCAGCGCTCCCGGACTCCATGACGCGCCCCTTGTGCATGACGACCACTTGTTCTGCCATATTTGCCACGACCCCAAGGTCATGGGTCACCAGGATCATCGCCATCCCGGTCTCTTGCTGCAGCTCTTTCATCAGGCCGAGCACTTGGGCCTGCGTGGTCACATCCAGCGCGGTTGTCGGCTCGTCCGCGATCAGGAGATCAGGTTTGGCCACCATGGCCATCGCGATCATCGCGCGCTGACGCATCCCGCCCGACAGTTCAAAAGGATAGGACTTATAGGTGCGCTCAGGGTCGGGAAATCCCACGCGCTCGAAGCATTCCAGCACTTCCTTGCGGGCGGCGCTTTCGCTTTTGCCGCCGTGAAGCCACAGAACCTCACCCACCTGGTTGCCGATCCGATGCAGTGGCGACAGAGAGCGCATGGGTTCCTGGAAGATCATGGCGATTTCATTGCCGCGCAGATCCCGCATCTGGCGTTCGGGTAGGCTGCGCAGGTCGCGAGCCGCTCCTCCGGTTCCGCGCCAGATCATCTTGCCGCTTCGGATCTGAGCGGCCTTTGGCAGGATGCGCAACACGGCGCGACAGCTGATGGTTTTCCCAGAGCCGCTTTCGCCAACTAGGGCGATGGTCTCTCCCGGAGAAACCGAAAAATTCACGTCCTGCACGACCGGCTCTTCGTGGCCGAACCCGATGCTGAGGTTTTCGACAGACAGCAGTGGCGTCATCTAAACTGCGCCGCCCGGCCCTTGAGGCGCTTCCATAGCGGTTCCATATCCCTGTTTTTCGCCCACTGTCGCGCGCCAGTAGGTCAATAGTCAAATCCGATTTCGATCTGATCAACGTGGATGTCGAAAAATTGAGCCCGCGCGAGCAGTGGCATGATGGAGGGTGCTGTCTGAATTTAACGTCAATGTGCTACACATTCGCGACGATCTCTGTCACTTCTGTCGCAAAGACACCCGAGCAGACCGCACGGATCAGGAGAGCCTACATGAGCGAGCAGCCATCCATCACCCGCCTGGATCTATTCATTGATCGCATGGTGTCACAACGGGCCTGTCTGGATGATGCGATTGCGCGCACAAAGGGACGGACCGAACCGGTTTTCGAACTCGGGCTGGGCAATGGCCGTACGTTCCACCACATGCGCGAGCGGATCCGGGACCGTGACATCTATGTTTTTGAACGGGCGGTCGCGTCGCACCCCGACAGTACCCCAGCCGAAGAGCTGACCATTCTTGGGGATGTCCGTGAAACTCTGCCCGCGGCACTTGATCGTTTTCCAACCGGCGCAAGTCTGATCCATGCGGATCTCGGCGGCCACAGCCGTGAGAAGAACGACGCTTTTGCGCGCATGGTGTCCCCCCTGATCGAACCGCTGCTGGCCCCCGGTGGCCTTATGGTGTCGTCTGATCGGATGTATTTTACAAATCTCGTCGAGCAGCCGCTGCCGGAAGGGGCGGTTGAAGGTCGCTGCTTTACATATCTTCGCATTGAGTGACTTTCAGCGACGTAGGGTAAGCTTTCGCTGAATTGACTGGCCCAGCCAGTGTCTGGCACCTAGGCTGATCTTGTGCACAGCAGCACGCAGCCTAGGGAGGATCCCAGTGATTTTCTATGATTGCAGCACAGCCCCAAACCCCAGACGCGCCCGGATGTTTATTGCCGAAAAGGGGCTGGAGATCGAAAGCCGCGAAATTTCCATCGCGGAGCGACAACAATTGTCAGCCGATTTCCTTGTGATCAATCCACATGGCACCATCCCGGTTCTGACGACGGACGATGGTGCGACGCTGACGGAAAACCTGGCGATTGCGCGATATCTTGAGCTTCTTCATCCAGACCCGCCTTTGATGGGCAGTTCCGCGCGTGAGGAAGCGGAGGTGCTGATGTGGAATGCCATCGTCGAAGCACAGGGCGGCCACCCAATCGCAGAGGCGCTGCGCAACAGCCATCCCGCATTTGAAAACCGGGCCATTCCAGGGCCGGACAACCATGCCCAAGTTCCGGAATTGGCAGAGCGTGGTTTTCGCCGGGTTGCGCGGTTTTTTGATCTACTGGATGCCCGGCTGAGCGATAGCCCCTATCTTGCAGGCAATTTCTTCAGCCTTGCTGATATTTCGGCCTTCGTCTTTGTGGATTTCGCCAGGGTGATCAAGATGCGGATCCCTGCAGAGCATAGCGGGACCCAGCGTTGGTTCGATACCATCTCGCAACGACCAAGCGCGGCACTCTAGACCCTGGCCTTGCCTGAATTTTACGCTGCAGCGGGCTTTCTTGCGTGGTAACACCACTGCAGGGCTGCCACCTGTGCGCCTGGTTCGACAACAACGAGGCATCAAATGGCCGAAAAACCGATCTTGCACCGTGACAACCCAGATGCTGAACCGCTGATTGGCAATATCAAGGTGACGCGCACGGATTGGCTGAACGTTGCGATGGACGTGCTAGTCACCGACGGTGTGGAGCAGGTAAAGGTTCTGGCCCTGGCTGAGCGGATGGGAGTGTCTCGCTCGTCCTTTTATTGGTATTTCAAGTCCCGCCAAGAACTGCTTGATGCTTTGCTGACAAGCTGGGACCAGACAAATACGGCCGGATTGATCACGCAGGCGGAAACCCCGGCAGAGACAATCACGGCGGCAGTCCTCAATGTCTTTCGCTGTACCACGAACCCTGAACTGTTCAACACAGCGCTTGATTTTGCCATCCGCGACTGGTCGCGCAGATCGGGGCCGGTGCGTAATCTCCTGGATGCCTCAGACGCCCGCCGTGTACAGGCTCTCGCCGATATGTTCCGGCGTTTCGACTATCCCGATTTGGAGGCACGCACCCGTGCCAGGGTTCTATATTACATGCAGCTCGGCTATGACATGGCGGGTCTGAACGAACCCTATGAACAGCGGGTGTCGATGACCGGATCCTATCTGGAAGTCTTCACCGGCAAACCGGCCAACCCGGATGAGCTGGCCGAATTTGCGGTCTACGCCAAACAATATTGGCGCGCCTGAGCGGGTAGACCGGGCTCAGAGCCCGGCCAGCAGCGCGTCGACCTCGGCGCGGGTCTTTTCTGCGGCTTCCATACGCACGGGCCCATAGCCACGAATGTCCATAGGGGCGGAGAGCACCGCCAGCCAGCTTTCGTGTTTGTCGGCATCGTAGCGCTTGGCCGCAGCATTCAAGACCTCCCGGTACCATTGCAGAAGGTCGCGATGCAGCCGGGCCTCTTCGTGGTAGGCAAAGGGGTTGAAACGGCTGTTGCGCAGGCGACGGCCTTTGGACAGAACCTTTAGTGCCGGGCGCAACCATTGCCCAAACTGCATCTTTCTGGGCCGACCACGCGCGTCTGTCTTACGGCTGAGCAGCGCTGGAGCGAGGTGGTATTTGACCTTGAAATCACCCTCAAACTCGGTGCTGAGCTGGTGAGCAAAGCTGTCTGTGCTCAGTAGGCGGGCGACTTCGAACTCGTCCTTGTAGGCCATCAGTTTGAACAGCGCACGGGCGGCCGCAGTGGTCAGCTCCTCTGCCTTTTGTTCTGGCAGCGCATTGTAGAGGGCGTCCAATGCAGCAGTGTAGGACCTGGCGTAGTCCACATCCTGATACCCGGTGAGGAACGTCGCCCGTCGATCGATCAGATCTTTCAAGGATTCTTCTGTCGCGGGCTCTTCGGCGTAATGCTGGGCAAGGCGTGACGGGTCAGCCGCAAGAGCCCGCCCGATGGCGAGGGCCAGACGGTTCTTTTCAATCGCAACACCATTCAGAACGATTGCCTGGTCCAGCGCTCCTGCGCTTACGGGGACCAATCCCTTCTGCCAGGCAAATCCCAGCATCATCACGTTGGCCAATACTGCGTCGCCGAGCAGCGTTTCTGCAGCCTCATTGGCGTCAAACCCCGACAGGTTTTCTGCCCCGATGACGTTGGCAATTTCGCTTTCACGCAGTGATGCCATGAGGTCGGCATCCCGACGCAAGACCAGATCACCAGTTGGCATCTCAGCATGGTTCAAGACCATCTTTGTGCCGGGCCGGTAGTGAGCCGATGCCTTTGGAGCTGAGCTGACGACCACGTCGCAGCCGATCACTGCGTCCGCGGCGCTTTGGTCGATGCGCACCTGATTCAGGGTGTCGGGAGAGTTGGACAGGCGAATATATCCCAAGACGGTGCCGAACTTTTGCGCAAATCCGGTGAAGTCCAGAACACTTGCTCCCTTGCCCTCCAAATGCGCAGCCATTGTGATCAGGGCGCCAACCGTAACAACGCCGGTCCCGCCAACGCCTGTGACCAGAAGGTCAAACGGAGTATCCAGGCGTGGCAGCTGAGGCGTCGGCAGCCCGGCCATCAGCGCGTTGGCGTTGAGATCTGCGATTTGTTTCTTTCGCCGCTCAGCGCCCTCAACGGTTACGAAGCTGGGGCAAAAACCGTTCAGGCAGGAGAAATCCTTGTTGCAGCTCGACAGGTTGATTTTGCGCTTACGCCCAAATGGCGTTTCCTTGGGCTCCACGCTCAGGCAGTTGGATTCGACAGAACAATCGCCGCAACCCTCGCAGACGAGATCATTGATAAAGGCGAACTTCTTCGGATCCTCCATCTTGCCCCGCTTGCGGCGGCGACGTTTCTCTGTGGCGCAGGTCTGTTCGTAGATCAGGACGGTGACGCCGGGAATGTCACGCAGTTCCCGCTGCAGGACATCCATCTCACTGCGATCATGAAAGCTGGTATTCGCTGGAAAGTCGGCAGGCGAGAATTTGGCGATATCGTCAGATACCAACGCGATGCGTTCAACGCCCTCGGCGCGGCAGGTTTGCGCGATGCCAGAGACGCTGACCGGGCCATCCACAGGTTGCCCACCCGTCATTGCAACAGCGTCGTTGTAAAGGATCTTGTAAGTTATGTTGGTGCCTGCGGCGACGGCTTGGCGGATGGCGAGAGAGCCAGAGTGATACCAGGTGCCTTCACCAAGGTTCTGGAACACATGCTTGCCCCCGTTGTATTGCGAAGCAACCGTCCACGGCACGCCTTCGCCGCCCATCTGCGCATAGCCTGCCGTGTCCCGGTCCATCCAGCTTGCCATGACATGGCAGCCAATTCCGGAATTGGCTTTGCTTCCTTCGGGCAGCTTCGTCGAGGTGTTGTGAGGGCATCCCGAGCAGAAATAGGGGGTGCGGGTCGCGCCCGGAATATTCAGCAATTTAGGGGGCTGCTCGGTCAGGGCGCGTGCCTTTTCCAGCAGCTTTTCTTCCGGAAAGAAGCGGTTCAGGCGTTCGGCGACAATCGGAACAAGGGTCAATGGTGACAGCTCCCCGGTCCAGGGGATCAGCGGGTTGCCCTGGCTGTCGTGTTTGCCAACCATGCGTTGGGGTTTGTCGCCCGGCCAGTCATAGAAATATTCCTTGAACTGGCTCTCAATGATGCCTCGCTTTTCTTCAACGACCAGCACCTCTTGTTTACCCTTCACGAACCGCAGCGCTTCGGTGCGGGCGAGCGGCCAGACCATTCCTACCTTGTAGATGTCGATCCCAAGGCGTTTGCAGGCCGTTTCATCCAGCCCAAGCAGTCGCAGGGCCTCCATCAGATCGAGATGCCCCTTGCCTGTCGTGACAAAGCCAAATGGTGCATCAGGGATATCATAGACCCGACGGTCAATCGGATTTGCCTCGGCAAAGGCGCGTACCGCCCGCAGTTTGGCATGGATCCGCGTCTCAATTTCGGGGGATGGCAGATCGGACCGGCGAATATGCAGCCCGCCGGGATAGTCTGGCAGCTCCGGATAGGTGAATGTGCGATCTGCTTGCAGGTCGACAGAGCGCGCACTCTCGACTGTTTCGGACACCGCCTTGAAACCCACCCAAGTGCCGGAATAGCGCGACAGGGCAAATCCGTATTCACCGAAACTCAGGAATTCCGCCACATCTGCCGGATTGAGAACCGGCATGAACCACGACATGAAAGCCACATCAGATTGGTGCGGCATGGAGGAGCTGACGCAGCCATGGTCGTCACCGGCAACGACCAGAACGCCGCCTTTTTCAGACGATCCATAGGCGTTGCCGTGTTTCAGCGCATCGCCGGATCTGTCGACACCGGGTCCTTTGCCGTACCACATGGAAAAGACCCCTTCGACCTCGCAGTGCGGATCAAGAATGGCCTGCTGTGCGCCCAGGACGGCGGTTGCGCCAAGATCTTCATTCACGGCAGGCATGAAGGTGATCTTGTTTTCTTCCATCCGCTTTTTTGAGCGCCAGAATTCGAGATCAACACCGCCAAGCGGCGATCCACGGTAGCCGGAGACAAAGCCAGCAGTGTTCAGACCGGCCTCACGGTCGCGGCGCGCCTGATCCAACATGATCCGGGCCAACGCCTGGGTGCCGGTCAGGAAAACCCGGCCACTGGTCAGATTGTATCGGTCTTCCAGCTGATAGCTGCAGAAGTCATGGTTGAGCTGGGTCATCGCGAAGATCCCTTGCGCCAAAGGTGAGTGTGGTGGTCAATTTGCGCAAGGCTATCCCGAATTCGGTGGAAAATTTCACCAGATCGTGTTTCAGTTTGCGTGAAATCGGATAGAATTTCCGATATGTATGTTGAATTCGGATAAGGTTTTTACATGGCCGTTGTTTTGGATGATCGTGACCGCAGGATCCTCACCCTGCTGCAACAGGACGCACGGACGTCTAACGCGGAGCTGGCAGAGGCCGTGGGGATGTCGGCGTCGGCGTTTTGGCGGCGTGTTCGGGCACTGGAAGAGGCAGGCGTCATCGAACGATATGGCGCGGTTGTGAACCCCGCTGCGATGGGGTTGGGGTTCCATGCCATCGTTCATGTGCACCTCACACGGCACGATCCTGACAAGCTCACGGATTTCATTCGCGCAGTTGAGACAAACGATCTGGTCCAGGAATGTTATGCAACAACAGGGCAGGCTGACTATCACCTACGTGTGTTGGCGCCGGACCTGGACGCGTACAACCGTTTTCTGGAGTCTTTTCTGTTTCGCTTGCCTGCGGTGGCAAGTGCGCAAACCAATGTCGTGTTGCGCACGATCAAGCGGGACAAGCCTGTGCGCCCCTGATCGGGCTGGCCGGGTCTGACCGGGGCTAGGCCGCGACGAAATACACCCAGGCGGCGGCCATCGCGAGATATGTCAGTTGATGCAGGGCCTGATCTGTTCCCATCGCGCGCCAGAAGGTGGCCATGTTGGGCGAGAGGCATTTCTTTTCAGAATAGCAAGCCTTGCCGTAGTCGATGTTGAAGTGCGCGATCCACTCAAGTGCGCAGACAATCAGGATGAACCCAACCGGCGCCCCCATGATGACAAAGGCAAGGATTGATCCCAAAGCATGGACGCCAGCATGCTGTGCACGTCCGGCGTGGAAATATTCGCCCCGCCCGGACAGCATCTTGGGAGTTTGCAGATAGAAGTCGGCAAACATGTGCTTGATCTGGAACAAGCAGATTAGTCCCAAAAGGGAACCGACGTGTTCTGGCAAGGGTCCGGCCTCATTTGCTTTCGCGCACTCTGAAACCTTACGGATTTTTTCAGCACTGGCAAACACCGTCTCGTGTCTTGGACCAACGACGCCCCGTCAGGCTATCGTGCAGCAATCTGAAACAGGCGCTGTCGCGGTCAGACCATTGCCTGTCCACAGCGATCCGGCTACCCATGAAGGGATAGGTTTCGCCAGCCACTTCGGAGCGGTCCCATAGAACGCACACTCTTTCAGTTTATCTGGAAATACTCCAAGCGCGATCAACTCGTTCTGCTGGTTGTGACAGCCTGCCTGTTTCCGCTGCTCTACCTGACCCTTGAATTGCCAAAGCGGATTATCAATGACGCGATCGGTGCCCAGAGTGGCCTGATTGATGTCTTCGGCTATGAGCTGGAGCAACTGCATTATCTGTGGCTTTTGTGCGGTGCTTTCCTGCTGGCAGTTTTGGCGCACGGGCTGTTGAAGATGCGGATCAACACCATGAAGGGCGTGCTGGCAGAGCGTATGCTACGCCGCTTTCGCTATCGGTTGATCTCGCGGGTCCTGCGCTTTCCGCAACCCTATTTTGAACGGGTTAGTCAGGGCGAACTGGTCTCGATGATCACTTCGGAAAGCGAACCGATGGGTGGTTTGATGGGGGATGCGGTGAGCCAGCCTGTCTTGCAGGCGGGACAGATGCTGACCATCCTCTACTTTCTGTTCATGCAGAATGTCTGGTTCGGACTTGCAGCGGTCGCCCTTATTCCGTTGCAGGGATGGCTGATCCCGATGCTTCAACGGCAGATCAACCTGCTGAACAAGAAGCGGATCAAGCAGGTCAGGGCGCTTGCGTCCGAAATTGGCGAAAGTGCTGCTGGGGCCGCCACGCTGAGGCTGAATGGCGGGTGGCGGTACCGCATGGCGGTGATCACGGATCGGCTCGGCAATCTCTACGACATCCGGTTCGAGATCTATCAGAAGAAATTCTTCATGAAGTTTCTCAATAACTTCATCACCCAGCTGACGCCGTTCCTGTTTTACGCAGTTGGCGGATATCTCGTGCTTGAAGGCAAAGTTTCATTGGGGGCGCTGGTGGCGGCGTTGGCGGCCTACAAGGATCTGGCCTCACCTTGGAAAGAGCTCCTTGCCTATTACAACCAGACGCAGGACATGGCCCTGCGCTGGGAAGTCATACTTGAGCGGTTCGACCCGGCCGGTATGGTGAATGAAGACCTGATGACGGGCTCACCTGATAAGCTCACACGGCTGCACGGTGACATTGTCATCAAAGGGGTCAACGTCCGCGACGCTGACGGCAATCTTGTGCTTGAAGATCTGAACGCGAGTTTTCCGTCTGGTCGTGTTATCGGCGTTGCAGCCCCATCGGAAGAAGATCGCAGGGCGCTGGCGGGGGTGCTGACACGCGAACTGCTGCCCTCGGCGGGTGAGGTTAGTATTGGCGGCCAGGACATGCGTGAGATCCATCAGGCCGTCATTGCGGCACGCATCGGCCACGCCAACTCCCGACCGGTCCTGTTTCAGGGGTCGTTTGGGGACAATGTAATGATGCCGATCCGGCAACGTCCGCTGAGCGGGGCGCGGGATGTGCGGCGATATGATGTTGCGCAGCGGGCAGGCAACAGCCCGGATCCGCTGGACGCCTCCTGGCTGGATCCCGCTCTGGCCGGCTTCTCAAGCGAGAGTGAGCTGCGCGATTGGTGGCTGAAACTTGTTGCAGGTATCGGCTCTGATACGGCTCTTTTCCGGCGTGGGGTCGAGCAACGCTTTGATCCCAAGACCCACAAGAAGCTGGCAGAGCGGCTGGTAGAGCTGCGCCCGACCGTCCAGAGAGCGATCGATGATGCGGGGCTTTCGGCCTATGTCCATTTTCTCGACCGCGAAACCTACAACCCCGCATTGCCGGTGGCAGAGAACCTCCTTTACGCAACATCGCCTGTTCGGATTACCGAAGACGTCCTGCGGGAACAGGATGACTTCCTCGATCAGCTGCGCGAGTTGAAGCTGGATAGCGACCTTGTCGCGCTTAGCCGCGATGTCGTTGAAATGCTGCGGCAGATCTTTGGTATCGATGGCACGGATCATCCGCTGTTTCGCAAACTGGGGCTTGAGGCATCGGCGTATGAGGGGGCGTTGTCCCTTGTCGCCAAAAGCCGCGATGCAGGTGTCGGCGCACTGAGCCACGAGGAACTGGCGCGGTTGTTGATCGTTCCTTTCAGTATTTCCGCCGAACAGATTGGGGCTGCGTTTGGTGACGAGATAGCGGATCGCATTCTCGCATTCCGCAAGAGCCACTCGAAACAGCTGATGGATACCATCGGCGACATTTTCGAACCTCTTGACCCTGCCAGTTTCGCGCCGGGCCTGAATGTGCTTGAAAACGCGCTGTTTGGTAAAGTGTCCGACACTGCGGGCGCACGGGCTGAGGAAGTTCAGAAAAAGGTGTCGGAAGTGCTGGCCGACAGCGGTGTGCGCGATCTGGTGGTAGAGCTGATCTTTGACCTGCCGATTGCGTTGGGTGGGCAGGGGCTGGCTGCGAGCTTTGCCGAGCCGCTCGCATTTTCCCGCGCTTCAATCAAGCGCCCTGACATCCTGATCCTGGACAGCGCAATGGCGAGTTATGATCTCGACACCCGCATAGCGATCCACAAGAACCTCCGCAAATTGCTTCCTGAAACCACGTTGATCTATCTTGGAAGCGGTTTTGAAAGCCCCGAAGTCTTTGACAGCTATTACGAGCTGCGTCAGGGGCGGTTGGTCAGCGAACTGCCTGCTGCAGAGGCCACGACGGATGGGGCGGGCAGCGCGGATCTTGCCCGCAAATTGCGCGCGCTCGAACAGACAGAGCTGTTTTCTGGCCTGAACCGCCGCCAGATGCGTCTCCTCGCATTTGGCGCGCGCTGGTACACCGCCAAGGCTGGTGACAGTGTGTTTCTCAAGGATGATGAGGCGAGTGATGGCGCCTATATGGTGCTGGAGGGCGAAGCAGGTCTGTATCTGCCGCAGGAAGGGGCTGACCGGCTGGTTGCAAAGGTCGGCCCTGGGCGGCTCGTTGGCGAACTGGGGTTGATCCGAAAAGAGCCGCGCGCATTGAGCATGCTGGCAGAGACGGATCTGACCTGTCTTCGCATTGGCGAGGAAGAGTTCCTCGCAGTGGTGGAAAACGACGCCGCAACCGCATTCAAACTTTTGCAGGTGGTTGCGGGGTACGTCTCTAATTGATCAACAAGCCCCGAGAGACGGGGGCTGCGCCTCAGTCCTTGGACGGTGGGGCGCCGCCGACGAAGGTGTTTCCCTCGGCATAGTTGCAGGGGGCATCCTGCATGTTCAGGTGCAGGTCGTCACCTGTGAACGGGTGCGCACGCGCGAGGTCTTCGTCCACGTCGATCCCCAATCCGGGGGCATCTGACGGGATCACAAACCCGTCTTCTACGGTGATTGTGTTTTTGATCAGGTCAGAATGGAAAGGGGTTTCGATGGTTTCGATCATCAACAGATTGGGGATCGAGGCTGCGAGTTGAATGTTGGCTGCCCATTCGACCGGACCTGCGTAAAGATGTGGCGCCATCTGCGCACCAAAGACTTCGGCGATGGCGGCAATCTTCTTGGTCTCCCACAGGCCACCGGCCCGACCCAGAGCAGGTTGCAAAATTTCGGCTGCGCCCGCACGCAGGACGGCAGCGAATTCTGTCTTGGTGGTCAGCCGCTCGCCTGTGGCTACGGGGATACGCACCTGGGCTGCAACGCGGGCCATGTCCTCGATCATGTCCGGAGGCGTGGGCTCTTCGAACCACAGCGGCTGATATGGCTCCAGCGCCTGACCAAGCCGGATTGCGCCAGCCGGGGTGAACTGGCCATGTGTGCCAAACAGCAGATCGGCCCGCTCGCCAACGGCATCGCGAATGGCACGGCAAAAGGCAACGGATTGGGCGATGTCGCTTTGGGCAGGCATATGACCACCGCGCATCGTGTAGGGACCAGCCGGATCAAATTTCACTGCCGTATAGCCCTTGGCGACCATCGCGGCTGCGGATTCGGCAGCTAGGTCCGGGTCGTTCCAGAAGGCATCGATATCATGGCCGTCCTGGGGGTAGAGGTACGTGTATGCGCGCAGGCGATCATTCATTCGCCCGCCCATCAGCGCATGGACCGGGCGATCACGGTCTTTGCCAAGGATATCCCAACACGCGATTTCAAGCCCGCTAAACGCGCCCATCACGGTAAGATCAGGCCGTTGTGTGAAGCCGGATGAATAGACCCTGCGGAACATCCACTCGATGTTTTCTGGGGATTGTCCCTGCATATGGCGGTTGAAAACGTCTTCGATCACATGGCGCATGGCCTCTGGACCAATCGTCGCGGCATAGCATTCGCCCCATCCGGTGATGCCTGTGTCCGTGGTCAATTTGACCAAAATCCAATAGCGCCCTCCCCAACCGGGAGCAGGTGGGGCGGTGATGATCACGTCGAGGTCTTGGAGTTTCATCAGGATCTAACCTTGGGATTAGGGTCTATTCTTACGCGCGATCGAACAAGATGACGTTGCGGCGGGCCGCGCCTGTCTTGGTGTCGGCAATCGCTTCGTTGATCTGTTCCAAAGACCAGCGCCCGGAAATCAGCTCGTCCAGTTTCAGCCGCCCCTGCTGGTAGAGGTCGATCATCCACGGGATGTCACGCTGAATGACCACATCGCCCATCTTTGAGCCGATCATGCCTTGTCCGATGGCGGCCATGATGACGGGCTCATAGGTCGCGGTCTCACCCGAGTGAGGCATGCCGATCATGATCATCCGGCCACCGCGGCCCATGTAACGGGCCGCCTGTTCGTAGGCAGGAATAGCCCCGACGGTGACGAGCACCACTTCAGCCCCCTTGCCGCCAAGCGCCTTGTAGCTGGCTTTCCATGGCGATTTGAGCGAGGCAAGCACGCCGTCGGTTGCGCCGAATTCCTTGGCGATCTCGAGTTTCTCTTCGCTCATGTCGACCGCAATGATCCGTCTGGCACCTGCGATGCGCGCACCCTGGATTGCATTCAGACCAACACCGCCTGCGCCGATTACCACAACGTCCTGACCTGGCCGCAACTGCGCTGCATTGACCGCTGCTCCAACACCGGTGATGACCCCGCATGACACGAGCGCGGCAACGTCCTTGGCCATGTCGGACGGGATCTTGACGATTTGGCGGTGGTCAACCACGACCTTTTCGGCAAAGGCGCCACAGGCCATCGCTTGCGACAGCGGCTTGCCATCCACCGTGCTGAGCGGGCCGTTTTTGTCGTCGTAAGGCGTTTCGCACAACGTCGGTGCACCGCCTGCGCAGCTGGGGCATATCCCGCAGGACCGGATGAGCGTCACCACAACACTGTCACCTTCGCCAAAGCCTGTGACGCCTTCACCTACTGCGCTGACGGTTCCGGCGGCCTCGTGCCCATAAACCGCGGGAAGGAATCCGCCCCAGGCCCCATCGGCGAAGGAAATGTCGCTGTGACAGATTGCGACTGCATCAAGCGTGACCTCGACTTCGCCGCTTTTGGGGGCTGCCAGCTGCACCTCTTCAATCACAAGAGGCGCGCCAAATTCGTGACAGACTGCGGCTTTGATCGTCGGCATGTGCTCTTCTCCCTGTTTGAGGCCACGGTGGACCGCAGCGGGACAGCTCGCAAGTCTGAAACAGGCAACGTTGCGTCGTGTCCGCTGCCGTGGCGTTCCAGGCACATGTCGGGGGAGAGATACCCCGTTTAGAGCGCCTTGCAGGCCTCGGCAAAGTTGCGCGCCTCCTGCGGCGCCTGTCCAAGCTGATTTTGCGCAGAAAAGACGGGGTCAAGATCAAGGTCCGGGTAGGCTTCCGTTGCCAGATCCTGCAAGGAGCGACCCGTGGAAATTGCGGTCTGGCACAGGGTTTTCACAGCGGCCTGTGCCTCTGGTCTGCGCATCACACGGGCCAGTTCAAAGGTCAGCGCCTCGGCAAAGATCGTTGCGCCAGTGCCCTCGAAAACAGCGTCCATCTGTCCGGTGTTTGGGGAAATCTCACCTGTCAGACCTTTTGCCGTTTGGGCGGCACTCGCGGCGCAGAACACGATCTGCGGCAGGCTGAGCCACTCGCCAAACCAGCTTGCACCGTCGCGTTGGTGCTGAGGGCTGGCCGAGGTATGCAAGGCAGAAAGCTGTGCGCTCGCTTGATGAGCCAGTGCCACCAAGGCAGAGGCAGAGACCGGGTTTTGCTTTTGCGGCATGGTCGAGGACGCACCGCCAGAGGACAGGTTGATTTCTCCAACGCTGCTCTGGCTCAGTCCGATCACGTCGTTTCCGAGTTTGCCAAGGCAAACCGACACGCGCGTAAACCAATCCGCGATGCGTAAAACCGGTGTGCGGTCGCTGTGCCAGCTGCGCTTGGGATCGGTGAGCGCGAGACCCTCAGCCAGGCGCTTGCGCAGGTCTGCTGCTTCATGACCAAGGGCGCTGGCGGTTCCTGCGGCACCTGACAGGGACACCAGCAGGCAAGAGCGTCGCAACGTTGCCAGTTCCTCGAGCAGCGACAAGAGCGGCGTGCCCCATCCGGCCACAATCGCGCCGTAACTGGTGGGCGTTGCGATCTGCCCGTAGGTCCGGCCTGCAATCGGCTGCATGGCGTATGTTTCCGCCATCGGACCGAGTTGTGCGAGGATCGCCTTCAGGTCCGTCTCAACTGCAGCCATTGCCTGGCGCAGACGCAACATCAGGCCCGTGTCCATGATATCCTGCGAAGTGGCGCCCCAATGGACGTATTGCGCATGTTCAGGCGCATTCATTTCCTCGCGCAGCGCCGCCACCAGCGCTGGAACCGGGACACCGTTCCTGCCGGTTTCACGGGTCAATGCACCTGGGTCAAGCGCGACCTCCATCACGGCACGCCCGATTGCGGCAGCGCTGTCCTCGGGAATGAGCCCCATCGCGCCCTGGGCCTTGGCCAAAGCTCCCTCGACCAGCAGCATAGCCCGGATTTCGGCGCTGTCAGAGAATAGGCGAGAGACATCTCCTGTCTTGAACAGGTTGGCATAAAGTTGGCTGTCAAAGAGGGAGGCGGCCATTACATATCTTTCGTAATTGTGGCAATCAGGCCGGCAAGCTCTTGCGGCGCTGAGAAAAAGGGAGAATGCGAACGGGCAAGCGCGTGTACTGTTTCAGGATGCCAGTCTGCTACCATTTGGGCTTGGTACTCTGGTGGGATCACCCGATCCTGCGTGCAGCGGATATACGCCTTTGGGGTTTCTGCCCATGTGGCGTCGGGATGATACGGGGTGTCTTGGGGCGTGATCGACTGGGCGCACAGGCGCGGCAACGCATAGTCGACAACCTCGGCAGAGCAGTCGTGATAAAGCAGTTCGGCAGCAAACTCAGACGCAAAGCGATAGCTGGCTCCGTCAGCCGATTTCCGGGTCTTGCCCGTCAGAGTCTGCCGTGGGCTGGCCTTGCGCATGTCGATCATGGACAGGCCCGGCTTCGGAACATAGGCGCAGAGGTAGATCAATCCACGAAGCCGCTCTCCCAGATCTGCAGCCGCAGAAATGGGGTATCCCCCCCAGGAATGGCCCAAAACGATTGTCTCGGCCGATGTGTGGGCGCGAATGGCCTTGGCCGTGTCCTCCAGCGAAATCGCGGCCAAATCCGTTGTCTCTGTCTGATCTGCGCCATGACCGGGCAGGTCAAGCGTTCGGGCGCTGATGCCCCGTTCTGTCAGGGCCGGAATCAGATCCCGCCAGCACCATGCCCCATGGCAGGATCCATGCACCAAGAGCAGATCAGTCAATGTGCCCCACCTCGCGCAGGAATGTGATCAGATGATCGCTGAAAATGTCGGGTTGTTCGACGCAGGGCAGATGGCCTGCGCGTCGGATCAGTTCGAATTTCGACCCTGGGATCAAATCAACGGTTTCGCGAACCAGATCCGCGGGTGTGGCGCCATCATCCGATCCCGCTATTCCAAGCGTCGGAAGGCGCAATCCGCTGGTTGGCGTGTAGAAGTCCGTCCCGGCAATTGCCGCACAGCATCCCACGTAGCCTTCGCTTGACTGGCGCAGCAGAGTATCGCGCCATTTCGGAACCTGGCCCGATTTCTGAAAGGCGGGGGCGAACCAACGCTCCATCACTGCGTCGGCAATACTGTCGAGCCCAGAAGAGCGAACGGAGTCTATTCGCGCTTGCCAGTTGGCAGCGGTTCCGATTTTCGCAGCTGTATTCGACAAAACCAGCCCACGCATCAGGTCAAGCCGCTTGACGGCCAACCCCTGTGCGATCATCCCGCCGATGGAAAGACCGACAAAGATGCAGTCGCGCACTTCCAGCTGGTCCAGAAGACGCTCAGCATCACGGACCAGCGCGCCCATGGAATACGGGGCAGGGGGCACGGAAGAGCGGCCGTGCCCGCGCAGATCGTATCGAACAATGCGCAGATCTTTGGGGAGGCGGTCGACAACCTCATCCCACAGATGCAGATCTGTTCCCAGAGAGTTTGCAAAAACGATCGGCCGACCTGATGGGCTGCCGTCTTCACGATAGTTCAGCTGGACATCGCCCAGGTCCGCAATCTGCATAAAGGTCTCCCGGTCTTGCTTGGTGGGAGCATTATCGCGCCCCCATCACAAGGTAAAGCAGCGCGACCCTGATGCAAACCGCAGTCCCAAAAGCCTGTATCAGCCGTATTTTCCAAGCGCTTCGGCAAAGATGACAGGATCGACATTGCCGCCGGTCGCAACGGCAATTGCCACCGGCATGCTCAGCGCGTCTGGATGGAACAGCGCCGCCGCAAGGGCCACCGCGCCTCCCGGCTCCAGCACGATCTTCAAACGGGTAAAGGCAAGAGCCATCGCATGCAGCGCCTCGTCTTCGGTCACGACGATCCCGCTTGCGCAGGTCTGTTTCAGGATGGGAAAGGTCAAATCACCTGGTGACGGGGTCAGGATCGCATCGCAAATGGACCCGGACGTTGTCGCGTTTCGGCAGATCTCTCCCGTTGCGAGAGAGCGGGTGACGTCATCAAACCCTTCCGGCTCGCATGGGTGAACGGCCATATCTGGGGCGCGTTCCTTCAATGCGATGGAGACACCTGCGGTCAGACCTCCGCCACCACAACAGACGAGCACATCAGCCTCTTTGATGCCCAGTGCTTTGGCTTGATCTGCGATTTCAAGCCCCACAGTGCCCTGACCGGCAATGACTTGTTCGTCATCATAGGGTTTCACAAGGGTCAACCCACGGGTCTGCGCCAGATCCGCGCCGATCCGGTCCCGATCCTCTGTGGCGCGATCATACAGTACCACTTCGGCGCCAAGGGCGCGGGTGTTGGCAATTTTGATCGCAGGCGCGTCCTGGGGCATGACAATCACGGCAGGCGCATCATGTGCGGCCGCTGCGGCCGCGACTCCCTGCGCGTGATTGCCGCTGGAGTAGGCCAGAACACCCTTGCTGCGTTGTTCTGGTGTGAGGGCGGACAGCGCGGCCCATCCGCCGCGGAACTTGAATGAGCCGGTGTGCTGTAGGCATTCCGCTTTGACCAAGACTTGGCGGCCAGCGATGTCGTCGAGAAATGGTGATGACAAAAGCGGCGTACAGCGGGCGTGACCGGCCAGCCGGTCAGCGGCTTTGGAAATGGCGGCGAAAGTGCTCATTCAATCTGGTCCAATACGTTTTTGATCAGGGCAAGGGCGGCAGGTTCGTCAAGAAAGGGAACATGGCCGCGGTTGGCAACTTCGACAGCCTCCAGTTCTGGCAGGCGTCTTTGCATCTCAGAGAAGGTGTCCCGGCTCAAGATATCGGAATTCTCTCCTCTGATAACGCCACAGGGCAGGCCCTGCAGTGCCATGAACAAAGGCCAAAGATCCGGGAACGGGCCTGCCTCTGCCTGCGCCAGCAAAGCGTCGCGAATGCGTTTGTCATAGCGCAAGGCAAGGCCGTCGTCGGTCTGCTCGTAAAAGGTCTGGGCTTCTGCAAGCCAGCGCTGAAAGGGAACATCGGGAAAGTCCGAACCCAAATGGGCTGAAAGCGCCTCAGCCGCCTCGTGGTGGGTCTTGGCAGCAGGGCGGCGGCCAACATAGGCCATGATGCGATCAACGCCCCCTGCCGGAATTTCAGGCCCAACATCATTGAGAATAACCGCCGCCAGCCGGTCCTTTACGGTTGCGGCGAGAACCATCGCGACCATTCCGCCGCGCGAGGTGCCCAGAACAGCCGCACGGGCGATGTTGAGATGATCCAACATCTCTATCACGTCCCGTGCTTCGACTGGCACGGCGTAGGTTGTGAAATCGTCCGCGTGATCGGAGCTCCCGCGCCCGCGTGCGTCCAGCAGGATCAGCCGCCGTCCGGTCATGTGAGGTAGAAGATATCGGAAATCCTGCCCGTCACGGGTCAGCCCGGCGAGACAAATCAGGGGGACGGATCCATCCGGCTCTGTCGGCATGCAGTCGACATAGGCAAGGCGCAATCCGTCGGACGTGGTGAAATAGGCCGGGTTCGGCCATGTCGCTTCGGACATATTGGCGCCTCAGCTATTGATGAGATCAGGGATGGATGTGAGGTCGCTCAGAATATGCTGCGGTGTCCATGGAAGGCGGTCCACTGGTTCGGAAGCCCGATTGACCCAAGCCGTTTCAAATCCATATCCGCTGGCCCCGGCGGCATCCCAGCCGTTTGAGGACACAAACAAGACCTCCTGCGGCTGGCACGCAAATCGCGCGCCCACGAGGTCATACACGCGCGAATCGGGCTTGAAGACGCCAACGCTTTCGACCGACAGCACATCGTCCAAAACGCCCGACAGCCCCGCTGACTGAACTGCCCCGCTGAGCATGTCGGGTGATCCGTTCGACAGAATGGCCGTGTTCATGCCTGCCTCTTTCAGCCTGCGCAGCATGTTTGGAACTTCCTCATAGGCCTGCAATTGCCAGTAAAGATCCAATAGCCGTTGGCGAAGCTGCGGATCACCGCTGAGCCCGGTGGCCTCCATCGCCCAATCCAGCCCGTCCTGCGTGACCTGCCAGAAATCGGTATGTGCCCCGGTGATGGCGCGCAGCCAGGTGTATTGCAACTGTTTGAGCCGCCAGTGATTTGCCAGGGTAGCCCAGTTGTCGATCAGATGCGGGAACTCCGGCTCCTGTGCGGCCTGCCTGGCCGCGGCAGCCACGTCGAACAGGGTTCCATAGGCATCGAAAATACAGGTGGTGATCGCCATCTGTCTGCGCTCCGCTTGGCTCCGGTTGGGGTAGCCTAGGCGCAAAACAGGCGTGAATACCACCCACATTACTGCGAAATGCCCAATCACGCAGGATTAGAGCCATCGGGTTTACATCAGCGCCATGTCCGTTAGGGTGCGCGACTTTGTACACTCGAACCCAATTGGAGATCCCATGACCGAGGTAAAAAGCGGCGATACCGTGCGCATCCACTACACTGGCAAGCTGACAGACGGCAGCGTCTTTGACAGCTCCGAGGGGCGGGAGCCGCTGGAATTCACCGTCGGTTCAGGCCAGGTCATTGAAGGTATGGACGCAGGCCTGATGGGTATGACCGTCGGCGAAAAGAAGACATTGAATATCCCGGCAGAGCAGGCCTATGGCCCAAGCCACGACGAAGCACGCCAGACCATCCCGCGTGAGGGCATTCCTGCAGAAATCCCGCTGGAAATCGGGACCCAGCTTCAGATGCAGGCGCCGACCGGTGAAGTTCTTCCCGTGACCGTCGTCGAAGTGACCGAGGCGACCGTTACCCTTGACGCCAACCACCCGCTGGCAGGCAAGGAACTGATCTTTGACATCGAGCTGGTCTCGGTCAACTGATCCCGGCTTGAGGCGGCGCGGGCTTGCGTCGCCTCACCAAACCAAGTCTTCTGCGCTGTATCAGATAGCAGCAGGAGAACCCCCGCCATGTCAGACCGTTCAGCGCAATTGATCGACCGGCTGGGACTGCAAACCCCCATTTTTCAGGCACCGATGGCAGGTGTCAGCACCCCGCAGATGGCGGCTGCCGTGACCAACGCAGGTGGGTTGGGCGCCATCGGAATTGGCGCAGCCACTGTGGAGGTGGCTCAGGCCATGATCGCAAAGACCCGCGCGGCAACAGACGGGCCTTTCAACGTCAACGTGTTTTGCCATCGCCCCGCAGTACCCTCTCCTGAAAGGGAGGCGGAATGGCTTGCTCGGATGGCGCCATTGTTTGCCCGCTTCGGCGCTGAACCGCCCCGCGATCTTCGCGAGATCTACACGAGTTTTGCGGCTGATGGCGCCATGCAGGATATGCTGTGCGCGCAGCGGCCCGATGTTGTGAGTTTTCATTTTGGCCTGCCCGATCAGGGGGTGATTGAGCGGATGAAGGCGCTGGGGATCGTTCTGTTGGCCACGGCAACCTCATTGCCTGAGGCGCAGAGGATCGCAGAAAGCGGCATTGATGGCATCGTGGCCCAGGGCTGGCAGGCTGGGGGTCATCGCGGCGTGTTTGATCCTGATGCGCAGGACGAGCGACTGGCGACCCTCGATTTTGTCCGACAGAGTGTTGATGAACTGGATGTGCCGGTGATCGCCGCAGGTGGCATCATGACCGGCGCCGATATTGCCGAGGCATTGAGCGCGGGCGCTGCTGCAGCCCAGCTTGGCACGGCATTCATCGCCTGTCCGGAGAGCAGTGCAGACGCTGGTTATCGCGCGGCTCTGCTCAACGGTGGCGGCGCAACTGAAATGACCGCCGTCATATCTGGCCGACCTGCGCGTTGCCTTGCAAATTCCTTCACTGCGTGGGGGCAGGAACAGTCGCCCTTGGCTGTGCCGGACTATCCAATCGCTTATGATGCGGGCAAGGCGTTGAACGAGGCTGCCAAAGCGGCAGGAGAGACCGGATTCGGAGCGCAATGGGCCGGGCAGGGGGCAACGCGGGCACGTGCCATGTCGGCAAGAGAGTTGATGCAGCTGCTGCGCCGGGAGTTGGCAGAGGCAGCCGCCTAGTTTGCCGCCAGCGGCACATCCGAAACGAAGACGGCCGCAGGATGCAGTGAATCCCACGGCCGCAGTGTCAGTTTTACAGCTGGCTTAGCTCAGCCTTTGTATTTGCTCAGCACCATCGAGCCATTGGTGCCACCAAAGCCAAAGCTGTTCGTCATGACGCTATCGAGGCCCGCATTTTCGACCAAGCTGGTCGCAACTTCAGAGGGCTCGATGCCATCTGCGAGCGTTTCGACGTTGATCGACGGTGCGATGAAGTCGTTGTCCAGCATCAGCAGGCAGAAGATCGCTTCCAGCGCGCCAGCAGCGCCCTGGGCATGGCCTGTCATCGACTTGGTTGAGGAAATGGGAGGCACGTTGCCTGCGCCAAAGACGCGGCGGGCAGCTTCGACCTCTCCCACGTCACCAACCGGTGTCGAAGTGCCGTGTGCGTTGATGTAATCCACCTTGCGGCCTTCCGGCAGGGACTGGAGCGCGAGACGCATGGCGCGTTCGCCACCTTCGCCCGAGGGCGCAACCATATCATGACCGTCAGAGGTTGCCGCAAAGCCGGTGACTTCGGCGTAGATCTTGGCGCCGCGGGCCAGTGCATGTTCCAGATCTTCAAGCACCACGATGCCGCCACCACCGGAAATGACGAAACCATCGCGGTCCTGATCAAATGCGCGGGAGGCCTTTTCGGGGGTGTCATTGTACTTTGACGACATTGCGCCCATCGCGTCGAACAGGCAGGACAGGGTCCAGTCCAGTTCCTCGCCACCGCCGGCAAACATCACGTCCTGCTTGCCCATCATGATCTGCTCAGCCGCATTGCCAATGCAGTGCAGAGAGGTCGAGCAGGCCGAGGTGATGGAGTAGTTGATGCCTTTGATCTTGAACGCTGTCGCTAGGTTGGCCGAGATCGTGGAGGACATGCATTTCGGCACTGCAAACGGCCCGATCCGCTTGGTCGCACCGGTTTTCAGAACGGTCTGATGCGCCGTCAGCATTGCAGAAGTGGACGGGCCACCGGAGCCTGCAACAAGACCTGTGCGCTCGTTGACGATCTGGTCTTCGCTCAAGCCGGAATCTGCAATCGCCTGGCTCATTGCGATATGGGCATAGGCCGCGCCTGCGCCCATGAAACGCAGGGTGCGCTTGTCGACATGTTCGCTGACATCCAGTTTCAGCGTCCCGGCAATCTGGCTGCGGAAACCGTGTTCAGCCATTTCAGGGCTGGCTTCGATACCGGATTTCCCGGCTTTAAGCGAGGCAAGGACCTCTTCGGCATTGTTGCCGATCGAGGAAACAATACCCAGACCGGTGACGACGACGCGACGCATGTTGCGTACTCCTATTTCTAGTTCAGGTGCCGATAGAGCGGAGGATCAGCTCTCGGACAGGGCGACCTTCATATCTTTGACCTGATAGATCACTTCACCGTCCGCTTCGACGATGCCATCTGCCACGCCCATGGTCAGGCGGCGGGTCTGGATGGCCTTGGTGAAATCGACCTTGTAGGTCAGCATCTTGCGATCCGGGCGAACCATGCCGGTGAGTTTGACTTCACCCACACCAAGGGCGTAGCCACGCCCCTGCCAGCCGCGCCAGCCCAGGTTGAAACCGGTCAGCTGCCACAGACCATCAAGGCCAAGGCAGCCAGGCATGATCGGGTTGCCGGGGAAGTGGCAGTCAAAGAACCACAGGTCGGGCGTGATGTCGAACTCGGCCATGATGTGGCCTTTGCCGTGGGCGCCGCCATCTGCGGAGACCTCGGTGATGCGGTCCATCATCAGCATCGGCGGAGCAGGCAGCTGTGCGTTGCCGGGGCCAAAAAGCTCGCCTCGTGCACATTTCAGCAAATCGTCTTTGTCAAAGCTGCTGGGGTAATCGGCCATGCTGGCGCTTCTCCTGCCTGTGGTGTCATCATTTATCTGGCCCCCTGTAGCACCCGCGCCAAGTGTCCTGCAAGAGTTCCGGGCATTGTGTGAGCGCGTCGGTTTGTGCTGTTGCGTTTTGGTAAAGGTGCTGTGACAGGCTGGCGCAGCAGTGCGATCGCGTGGAAATTGAATTGAATGCAGGCGCCGACTCTGGCTATATATGCGGTCAGCAACGCCAAGCAGGACTCGCTTCATGACGCCAACAAGCGCAGATATTGCAACTGACTGGCTGGTTTCGGCCGGTCTGCGCCCGACCCGACAGCGGGTCGCGCTGGCAGAGCTGCTGGTCGGGGATGGCAAGCACCGCCATGTCACCGCCGAGAGCCTGTTTGACGCAGCCAAGGACAAGGGTGCGGCTGTTTCACTTGCCACGGTCTACAACACGCTGCGAGCGTTTTGCGAGGCAGGCGTGCTGCAGGAGATTACGGTGGACGGCTCCAAGAGCTATTTTGACACCAACACGCATGACCATCCGCATTTCTTCTGGGAAGAAGACGGGCGGCTGTCCGACGCGCCCTCTGATCAGCTGGTGATCCAGCGCCTGCCTGCCGCACCTGATGGGGTGGAAATCGCGTCGGTTGACGTGGTGATCCGCCTGCGCAAGGTCTAGGTCACAACCGATTTCAAGATACCCTGCGCCTGCGCAAGCAGGCTGTTGGCGCTTGGCTTTGCATGGCTGATCAGGACGATGGGTTCTTCTGCGGTGACGTCTGAAATCGGGACCGCGGCCAGCTGTTTGCCGTCATATGACGTGCTTCCGGGAGGGTGGCTGTAAGTGATGCCGACCCCTTCACCGTTGGCCGCAAGGCTGCGTAGGAGTTCGACTGATGCCGCCCGATGTGCAATGCGGGGCAGGCTCGCAACGGATTTGAACAGCGCCAGCATATGGCGAACAGACAGCCCCTCGTCGGACAGAATCAACGGATGACCCGCTAGCTCTCTCAGCGTAACCGCCTGCTGGCGCGCGAGCGGATGGGTTTGCGGAACCAGCGCACGGGGTGCTCTGCGCGACAGCTCTTGTCTGGCGAAACTGCCATCAACGCCAAGATCATAGCTGATCGCCATATCCACATCACCGCCGGTCAGCGCTGCAATCAAGGGTTCGAAATCATCGACGCGGTATCGGATGGCCACTTCAGGTAGTGCGCTTCGCAATGCTTGCAGTGCCGGGGCCAGCACAAATGGGGCCAGATCACTGAAACATCCGATCGTCAGTTTCTGGCCTGACGTGTCTTCATCGCTCTGACCTTCGAGGCGGGCTGCCTGATCGAGCAATGCCTGAGCCTGCTCAGCAAAGATCCGACCCTGTGGCGTCAGCACAACCGCCGCCCCCTTGCGGCGCAGGAACAGGGCCTGGCCGAGGTGTTCCTCTACCCGCGCAAGGGCATTGGATAGGGCCGGCTGGCTGACATGAGCTGCTGCCGCAGCTGCAGAGAGGCTACCATGCTGGGCGATTGCGCAGACATATTCGTAGTGGCGGAGGGTTAGGTATAACATCAGGCTATTGCTCGCATTCTTAGATATTATTTGAGCATTCGTGGTGGCTGAGCGCAAGATCCTCTCGAACGGGTCTGCCAGATCATGGAACCCCGAAGATTTGAGACCAAGGACAGCGCGATGCCACATCCCCTCATTACCCAAGACCACATCGACCAATTTCAGCGCGATGGTGTGACCCTGATCCGTGGGCTTTTTGCCGATCAGGTTCAGCTGCTGCGCGATGGCGTTGAGGCCAATATGGCTGAACCAGGCCCCTATGCGTCAAACAACGAAAAGAAGGGGCAGACCGGCCGGTTCTTTGATGATTATTGCAACTGGAACCGCATTTCGCAGTTTGAACAGGCCATCAACGACTCGCCCGTGGCCGAGGTTGCGGCTGATTTGATGCAGTCAAAGCGCGTGCAGATGTTCCATGATCATGTCCTGGTCAAAGAGCCGGGAACCTCTATGCCTACGCCGTGGCACCAGGATGGACCCTATTATTTCGTCGAAGGGCAGCAGACCATCAGCTTCTGGTCGCCACTGGATCAGGTGAAAGAGGCATCGCTGCGCTGCGTGGCGGGTTCGCACCTTTGGGAAAAGGAAGTCCTGCCGACCCGCTGGGTGTCGGAGGAAGGGTTCTTTCCGGATGAGGGGCAATACATGCCCGTTCCGGATCCGGACGCAGAGGGTATGACGGTTCTGGAATGGGAGATGGAGCCCGGTGATGCGGTCGCTTTCAACTACCGGACGCTTCATGGTGCGCGTGGCAACACGAGTGACACGCGCCGCCGCGCCTTTTCGTTGCGCCTGGTAGGAGACGATGCACGATATATCGAGCGTCCGGGCCGCACCTCTCCGCCCTATCCGGGCCATGACATGACACCGGGCCAGGTTCTGCGCGAAGACTGGTTCCCGGTCCTGCTGCAGCGGTGATCTAACTCGGTCTGAGCGGCTCTTGCGGCTCAGACCCAGCCCGCTGGGTCAGAACCACTGGCCCGGTTCTATCAGACCAAGATCCAGAAGTTGCCGCGCCTGCCAGTCAAATGGGGTGGAGTTGTGCCAGTAGAAGCTGTCGATCTCGAAGGCCGAGCCCGGGTTGCGTTTCAGAGCCTTGGCAGTTCTGAAAGAGCAGACAGCAGCTGTCAGATTGTGATGCCAGGGACAGGCGTAGGTGTTGTATTCCGGTTCGTTGAAACGGTGATCCTCAAGCAGCCGCAGGCCGGGGCGGGCCCTGAATAGCGAGATGCGGTCAATCTTGCGACTGACCTTCGGGATATGCTCTTCGTAGCGCCAGCGCACACCCCCGAAGAAATCCAATTGCCGCTCTAGCGGGTGCCCGGTTTCCGGATCGAGCCGTGCCTGCGCGTAGTACCCCGATTTATCAAGATGCGCGTCCTCCAGGGACACTCCGTTCGGGTGGGCCTCTAAATTCGCTGCGTATAGGTCGATTACGTAGGTCAGCATTGCCGCACGGCGCTCTTCGGCGTGGAACGTCAGCATTTCGCCGACACTGCGGGTCTCGCTGAAGGGGTAGAACAAATATTCGGCGTTGTAGCAGTAGTAGAGCCAACATCCGGGTGCCGCGACATCGATCACCCGATTGATCGCATCGAATACCGCTTCGCGCCTGCTGCAATCAAACGGTACACGATGGATCCGACTTTCGACGTCATAAGGCAGATCAAAGGCATCAGGCACAAAGGCGACGACCTCGGCAAAACCACAATCGAGATGGTGGCGCAGTGTTGTGGTCATCTCCACCCGGTCTTCGATGAAGATCATGGCAACAGGCCCGGATGCCAAGATCTCGGTTCCCTGACTTAAGAACTCTCCGAGTGAGGAATGCATCATCTGCGACTGCCCATTTTTGAGTGCCAGCTTCCGTGTCTGGCGATTGCTGTTAAATTCGGGTAATCGGGCTGGCATTGCAAGCAGAGCCGTTTCCGGCTATGCCACGCCGCTGTTGCGACCCCTCCGGTGAAAAGGTTGTCCCCATGAGCGCTCCGAAGAAGCTGTTTATCAAGACCTATGGCTGTCAGATGAATGTCTATGACAGTGAACGCATGGCCGAAGCGCTGGGCGGTGAAGGTTACGTTGAAACCAAATCGCCCGACGATGCGGACATGATCCTTCTGAACACATGTCATATCCGGGAGAAGGCAGCGGAGAAGGTCTATTCCGAGCTGGGCCGCTTCAAGGGGCTGAAGGCCGACAAGCCGGACCTCAAGATCGGTGTTGCGGGCTGTGTTGCCCAGGCCGAGGGGGAAGAGATCATGCGCCGCCAGCCGCTGGTCGATCTGGTTGTTGGCCCGCAAAGCTATCACCGCCTGCCGGAGATGGAAGCCAAGGCACGAACCGGGGAAAAGGTCCTGGACACCGATTTCCCCGAAGAAGACAAGTTCGAGAAGCTGAAAAACCGCCCCAAGGCGAAGCGCGGCCCGACCGCGTTCCTGACCGTGCAGGAAGGCTGCGACAAGTTCTGCGCTTTCTGCGTGGTGCCTTATACACGCGGTGCCGAGGTTTCCCGCCCCGCAGACCGTATCCTGCGTGAAGCCCGTGACCTGGTGGAGCGCGGCGTGCGCGAAATCACCCTGTTGGGGCAGAACGTGAACGCCTACCACGGCGCCGGTCCGAACGGTGACATGACCCTGGCGCAATTGATCTGGGAGCTGGACAAGGTTGACGGATTGGAGCGTATTCGTTTCACCACCTCGCACCCCAACGACATGCAGGACGACCTGATCGAGGCGCATGGCACCTGCGCCAAGCTGATGCCCTATCTGCACCTGCCGGTGCAGGCGGGGTCTGACAAGATCCTCAAACGGATGAACCGCGCGCACACGGCGGAAAGCTATATCCGCCTGATCGAGCGTATCCGTGCCGCGCGTCCCGATATCCTGATCTCGGGGGACTTCATCGTTGGCTTCCCGGAAGAGACCGAAGAGGACTTCCAGGCCACAATGGACCTGGTGGAAGAGGTTAAGTACGGCACCGCCTATTCCTTCAAATACTCAACCCGCCCCGGCACACCGGCTGCAGAGCGCGCGCAGGTTGATCCTGCGGCGGCGGATGACCGTCTGCAGCGGCTGCAGGCTTTGCTGACCCAACAGCAGCGTGAAGTTCAGGACAGCATGGTCGGCCGCGAAGTTGGCGTTTTGTTTGAAAAAGCTGGCCGCCTGCCTGGTCAGATGGTCGGCAAGTCCGACTATCTCCACGCCGTTCACGTTGCGGATTGTGATCGCAACATCGGTGATCTGGCGCGTGTACGTATTGTCTCCTCTGGGCCAAACTCTCTCGCAGGTGAACTGATCGGCTGATCTGCGCCGTTGCTGTCATGCCAGACTGGCGCGGCTCTCCTGTGGGATCCGCGTTTCAGTCGGCTGCAAATCTGGGCCGCGGTTAAGCATTTGATTGCAATTGCAGGCCCATACCTGCGATTATTGCTCAAAATCGGAGCTTTACGCCGGGGTTGCCCCGGCCACGATGGGCTCTGCAGATCGGCGAGGGGAGCAGGTTTTTCGATGTTGAATGTTAAGCGTGTCATCGGTGGTGCGGCAATCGCGGCCACGATGTGTGCGGGTGGTGTCGCCTCGGCGCAGGACGGGGGCTTTGGTGGTCCGGGCCAGCGATATGTGCCGACGATCTGGGTTGACCCTGATGGCTGTGAGCATTGGGTGATGGACGACGGAGCCGAAGGGTTCATGACCCCTCATGTGACCCGTGATGGCAAACCGGTCTGCCGTCGTGGCAACATCTGCGGCGTAATGCCAAGCGATCAGTTTTTTGCCACCAACAAGCACCGCATCAGCGCAGCAGGACAAAAACGCCTGCAGGAGTTCTTTCAGTCCGCCAACGCCAGCGCATTCATCATCACCGGGCATACCGACAGTCGTGCGTCTGATGAATACAACATGCGCCTGTCACAGCGTCGCGCCAATGCAGTGGCAGAGGTCGGCGAATCCGTCGGTGCCCGGATCCTAGAGGCGCGGGGCTACGGCGAGCGCGACCCGCGTGTGCCAAACGACTCTGCATCCAACATGGCGCAAAACCGCCGTGTCGAAATCATCTGCCTGCGCTGAGGGATCTGATCATGAAATTGGCCAAAACACTTCTGGTGCTGTCGGTGGCAGCTGGTCTTGGGGCTTGCGGGGAGAAGGTTGACAAAACGGTTGACCGAGGCTTTGACAGCAAGGACCTGTCGCAATTGAAAGCAGGCATCTGGGTTGATCCAACAGGATGCGATCACTGGATTATTGACGATGGTGTCGAGGGCTACCTGTCACAGCGCCTGGGGCCTGATGGTCGTCCGGTCTGTTCTGGGGTGGCGCCTCCGAATACGGCTGTTGGACCGTTCAAGTCGGGTTCCAGTTTTGAAGATGTGATCTGACGCTCGGTGTCAAACACTGCATGAAGAGTGGACAGGCCGCCCGCAAATGGGCGGCCTATTTGTTTCAGTCGCGTGAAATTGCGCGGCTCGTGCTTGCGCCTGCGCTGCGGGAAAGGCACACTGAAACTGCAACGTCAAAGACAGGAGACGGGATTGGCCATTGGCACTTTGACCCCTTCGCAAGAGCAGGGCAGCTCACATGAGGCACTGCTTGAATTCCCTGACAATCGGCTGCTGATCGATCTTTGTGGAGAATATGATCGCAACCTCGCCTCGATCGAGCAGGCGCTGGGGGTCCAGATCGTCCGACGTGGCAATCAATTGTCTGTTTTGGGAGAAGATGGCGCGCGGGAACAGGCCGCAGCGGTGCTCGCCGCGCTTTATGATCGACTGGAAACAGGTCGCAGCGTAGAGGCGGGGGATATCGACCGCGAATTGCGAATGGGACAGGAAGAACCGGCTGAACCCGGCAGTCAGCTGGAGATGTTCCGCGGTGGCAAGGTCGAGATCAAGACCCGCAAGAAATTGGTCGAGCCGCGCACCGACGCCCAGAAAGCCTATGTGCAGTCGCTGTTCGAACACGAACTGGCCTTTGGTATCGGCCCGGCGGGCACCGGGAAAACCTATCTTGCCGTTGCGGTCGGGGTGAGCATGTTCATCACTGGCCACGTCGACAAGATCATCCTGTCCCGCCCGGCTGTCGAAGCTGGCGAAAAACTCGGCTATCTGCCCGGCGACATGAAGGACAAGGTCGATCCTTATATGCAGCCCCTCTATGATGCGTTGAACGATTTCCTGCCGGGAAAACAGCTCGCGAAGCTGCTTGAGGAAAAACAGATCGAGATTGCGCCGCTTGCCTTTATGCGGGGACGTACTCTCTCTAATGCGTTTGTCGTGCTGGACGAGGCGCAAAATGCCACGACCATGCAGATGAAGATGTTCCTGACCCGTCTGGGTGAGGGTTCACGCATGGTGATCACAGGCGACCGTAGCCAGGTCGATCTGCCACGTGGGGTGTCTTCGGGCCTTGCGGATGCAGAGCGCCTTTTGAAATCTATCCCCAAAATCAGCTTTAACTACTTCACGGCCCGCGACGTTGTGCGCCACCCGCTTGTGGCGGCCATCATCGAGGCCTATGAGGCGGATGAAAAACCTGCCTGACACCCAGGGCAAAACACGAAATTGCAATTGATCCGGGGCGCGCTTGCTTGGCAAGGCGCGCCTTGGTTCGGAAAAGGCGGCTATGGGCCTCGACATTTCTATCGAAGAAGATCGCTGGCTAGAGACGGATCTGGAGCCTCTAGTCATCGAGGCAACCGAGGCCGTGCTGTCCCATTTCCGACTTGACCCCGAGGCGTGCGAAATTTCGGTGCTGGCCTGTGATGACGCTCGGATCGCCGTCTTGAACGAGGATTTCCGCCAAAAGGCCAAGCCGACCAATGTGCTCAGCTGGCCTGCCGAAGAGCTCGCGGCAGAGGAGCCGGGTGGCACACCTATGGCTCCGGAGGCTGATTTTACGGGTGAAATTCCCTTGGGCGATATTGCGATTGCCTATGAAACCTGCGCGCGTGAAGCGCAGGAGGCGGGCAAACCGCTGGCCGACCACCTGCGCCATTTGATCGTTCACGGATTGTTGCATCTTCTCGGCTATGATCACATTCGTGACCCTGATGCCACTTTGATGGAAGGTCTTGAGGTCGAGATACTTGGCAAAATGGGTATCGATGACCCATATACTGTAGAGGACAGCCCGAATTACGGGCGTATCGGATAGGAAAGATGGGCGACATAGACGGCAGTTCTAACGCAGCGCATGGCGCGCTGGAGAACGGGAGCAGCGCTGGCGATAGTGCGGTTGCGGCTCAATCAACAGGGCTTTTGGGGCGTATTTTCGGCTCTTTTGGCTCCGCAGACTCTGAGGAAGAAGTGGCCGTGGTCCCGGATGCCAACGGTACAGCGCAACCTCATGGCATGATCAATCTGCGTCGTCTGCGTGTCGAGGATGTGGCCATCCCGGCGGCGGAAATCGTGGCGGTGTCTGCCTCAACCCCCAAAGATGAGCTGGTGCAGATCTTCCGGGAAAGCGGCTTTACGCGCATTCCCGTTTATGAGGGCACGCTGGACACGCCAATTGGTTTCGTCCACCTCAAGGACTTTGCGCTGATGCATGGCTTCAACTGCGAAGAGTCCGATTTCTCGCTACAGGGGATGGTGCGGCCGCTTTTGTTTGTGCCCCCATCCATGACGATTGGCGTTCTGCTGACCAAAATGCAGGCGGAACGGCGCCATATGGCGCTGGTCATTGACGAATACGGCGGTGTGGATGGCCTTTTGACCATTGAGGATCTGATTGAACAGGTCGTCGGTGAGATCGAGGATGAACACGATGCGGGCGAAGACCAGATGTGGTTTCGCGAAAAAGAGGGGTGCTATATCGCCCAGGCCCGCGCCCCTCTGGAAGAGTTTGAAACAGAAATCGGCCGGTCGCTGACCAATCACGATGATGTGGATGGAGAGGAAATCGACTCGCTCGGCGGGTTGGTGTTCATGCTGTCTGGTCGTGTTCCTGTGCGGGGTGAGGTGATCCAGCACCCCGATGGCCCAGAGTTCGAAGTGATGGACGCCGACCCACGCCGGATCAAACGGTTGCGGGTGCGTCTCCCCGGCCAGAGTTGATGGCAAAGGCCCTCCGCCTTGCCGATCGGGGCGGGGCCGCTGCCCGATTAATCGGCGCCTGTACATCGGGCGCCGCACTGGCGCTTGCGCTTGCGCCCTTCCATTTCATTTGGCTTGTGCCGCTTTGCCTTGGCTTGATCGGCAGGCAGGCATTGTCGTTTGAGGGGTGGAAACAAGGGGCTTTCTACGGCTGGCTCTTGGGGACATCCTATTTCGCTGTCGCGATGGTGTGGATCTACGAACCGTTTCAGATTGATGCGGAACGTTACGCCTGGATGGCACCTTTTGCGGTTGTCGGGCTGGCGGCTGGTTTGGCGTTGTTTTGGGCCGCTGCCTTTGCCGCCGCCACCAAATGGGGCAGGGGGGCTGCGCGGATCCTTGTTCTGATTGCGACCCTGTCGCTGGCGGAGTTTGGGCGTGCCTATCTGCTGACGGGGCTGCCATGGGCGGCGTTTGCGCAGTTCTGGATTGATACACCAGTTGCGCAGATGTTGCCGTTGATCGGTCCTCAAGGGGTCGCAGTGTTGTCCCTGATAGCGTTTCTTCCTTTGGGGCTTTTTTCCTTGCGTCCGGTTTGGGCGGTGCTGCCACTGGCCGCAACGGCACTTTGTGTCGCGCTGGTTCCGTCGCCTCCGGCTGTGGAAATGACAGACAAGATCATCCGTTTGGTGCAGCCCAATGCCCCGCAGGATGAAAAATGGCACCCTGATCTGCGTTGGTCATTTGTGCAGCGCCAGGTCGAATACACAAGCGCGCCCGGTGATGTTGATCTTATTGTTTGGCCCGAAACGGCTGTGCCGCTGATGCTGCATTACGCGGAAGATGTGCTGACCCAGATCTCTGCGGCCGCGGGCCAGACGCCGCTATTCCTTGGCATCCAGCGCCGTGAGGCGGGTCAGTATTTCAACTCGGCCATTTTGCTGGAAGAGGGGGGCGCGCCAAGCAAGATCTATGACAAGGCGCATCTGGTGCCATTTGGAGAGTATGTCCCTGCCGGAAATCTGATGGCGCGGTTTGGCATTCACGGCTTTGCCTCGCAGGCAGGGGCGGGTTATGCAGCCGGGCCGGGGCCGCAGGTGATTGATCTACCGATCGGCAAGGCGTTGCCCCTGATCTGCTATGAAGCCGTGTTCCCGCAGGATGTAAACGCCGCGCCGGAAAGAGCGGATGTCCTGATCCAGATCACCAACGACGCATGGTTCGGGACATATTCTGGCCCCTTTCAGCATCTCGTACAGGCCCGGATGCGGGCGCTTGAGCAGGGGTTGCCTATGGTTCGGGTCGCCAATACCGGGATTTCCGCGATGATTGATCCCTACGGTCGGATCGTTGATTCCCTGCCTCTTGGCGTGGCTGGGTATATTGATGTGGCCCTTCCAGCACCGCTGGCCCCCACGCTCTATGCGCGTACAGGCGATATCTGGGTGTTTCTCTTCTGCATTGTTCTATGTGTGGGGGGGATGGCTTTTTCGCAGAGTATTGCACGCAGGTCATAGCTCGTTAAGCATAGCGGATTATAGATTGACGAGTCCTGCCGGTCCGCGTAGTGCGGTCCGATTACTGCCACAACGGCTTCCTGGCGTGGCAGGCTGAACCCCCAACGGAGCACCACTTTCATGACACGACCCAACTACACTTTCACTTCGGAATCTGTTTCCGAGGGCCACCCCGATAAGGTCTGTGACCGTATCTCGGATGCTGTTCTTGACGCCTTTCTGAGCGAAGAGCCCGAGGCCCGCGTTGCTGCGGAGACCTTTGCCACGACCAATCGTGTGGTCATTGGTGGTGAAGTGGGCCTGTCCGATCAGGAAAAACTGCAGGACTACATGGGCCGCATCGACGAGATCGCCCGCGCCTGCATCAAGGATATCGGCTACGAGCAGGACAAGTTTCACCACGAGACGGTTGAGATCACCAACCTGCTGCACGAACAATCCGCCCACATCGCCCAGGGCGTGGACGCGGCTGAAGATAAAGACGAAGGCGCTGGCGACCAAGGTATCATGTTTGGTTTTGCAACCAACGAAACCTCGGCTCTGATGCCTGCACCGATCCAGTACAGCCACGCAATTCTGCGCCGACTTGCCGAAGTGCGCAAGAATGGCACCGAACCTGCGCTTGGTCCGGATGCGAAATCCCAGCTGTCCGTTGTCTATGAAAACGGCAAGCCGGTTCGCGTCAGCTCTCTGGTGCTGTCGACGCAGCATCTGGACGAGACGCTGACCTCAAACGACATTCGCGCCATTGTCGAACCCTACATCCGTGAAACCCTGCCTGATGGCTGGCTGACCGATGAAACCGTCTGGCACGTGAACCCAACTGGCAAGTTTGTAATCGGCGGCCCGGATGGGGACGCAGGTCTGACAGGCCGCAAGATCATCGTTGACACCTACGGTGGCGCAGCGCCTCACGGCGGCGGGGCGTTCTCTGGCAAAGACCCGACCAAGGTTGACCGCTCAGCTGCATACGCTGCGCGTTATCTTGCAAAGAACGTGGTCGCTGCAGGCCTGGCCGATAAATGCACCATCCAGCTGTCTTACGCGATTGGCGTGGCAAAGCCGCTGTCGATCTACGCTGACACCCACGGAACCGGTGACGTTCCTGCCGACAAGATCGAGGCAGCAATTGATCGGATCATGGATCTGACCCCGCGCGGCATCCGCTCTCACCTTGGTCTGAACAAGCCGATCTATCAGCGCACCGCAGCCTATGGCCACTTTGGCCGCGAACCTGACGCCGATGGTGGTTTCAGCTGGGAACGCACCGATCTCGTCGATGCGCTGGCAAAAGCGATCTGATCCAATCTGGACGACATGATCTGAAAAGGGCGGGAGATTTCCTGCCCTTTTTTCATTTTCACTCCCTCTGAAAGTCATTGGTAATGCGGTGTCATTACTGGCAAGGTGCTTGCGAACTCAAAATGGACGTAGCCCGTGTCACTCTCGTTTGGCGTCAAATCTTCTCTAACCCTTGCGGCAGTGCTGTGCTGCAGTGTCGCGATGGGCGCACAAGCGAGAGACACCTTGCCGCCGAAATTCAAGGTGGACGGCCAGACTTTGATCTATGACACCGAGGAGCCGGAAGAAAACACCGGCAAAGATGGTGCAAGAGCTGAAATCTGGGAGATAACCGAAGACGACATCGAACCCTTTCGCGATATACTCGCGGCCAATCCTGCCATTGATCGCCTGCAGCTGAACAGCGGTGGTGGCAGTGTCTATGCGGGCGAGACGATTGCCGAAATCGTTCTTGAGCACGGGTTGGATACCTGGGTCGTCGGAGAGTGCATCAGCGCCTGCGTTGATATCTTTCTTGCGGGCGAGGGGCGGCAGATGACGCTAGGCTCTCAGATCGGGTTCCATCAGCGAGATTGGGCGCCAAAGGCAGTCCAGGGCTATTACCGGCGCTGGCGCAAGGACGAAGACTGGGCGACACCGTTTGAGTTCGGCTCTTGGATTTACCGTGATACCCAGGCAGAGGTGTTCCTGCATCTGGACTACATGCTGGATCGCGGTGTTGACCCGGAGTTTGCGATCGAAACACTGAAGACGCCGCCACATGATATCTGGTTTCCCACTCGGCTGAGGTTGATTGCGGCAGGTGTCCTGCGCGAAGGCGGCTAACGGCTAAAGCCATCACAGCTGCGTTGCGGGCAATCGGAAGGGCGCTTGGTGGCTTGACCCAACGCTGTGGTTCAGGCAGATGGGCGGCCAGATTTTTCACAGCTCTACAGGAAACGCATCTGATGTCTGATGACAACAAACCCAACCCGGCGCCGACTGGGGACACCCGGCCCAACGCGGTTGATAAACATCAGAGCGGTGCGCCCTGGCGCAACTTTTATGGCCGCCTCAAGGGCAAGCAGCTCAAGGACAGCCAGCAGCGCTATCTTGACGAAGATCTTGCCGCGCTTAGCCCGGGGGCTGTGGGTTGGGATGAGAATCCCGATCGCACGCTGCTTGATCTGGACAGCCTGTTCGGTGGCCGTGACGTCTGGCTTGAGGTCGGCTTTGGCGGTGGCGAGCATTTGGTTCATCAGGCGGTTTCGAACCCCGATGTCGGGATCATCGGCGCAGAACCCTACATCAACGGTGTTGCCATGCTTCTGGGCAAAATCCGCAGGGCGGGAGCCGATAACATCCGGGTGCATCCGGGTGATGCGCGTGACCTGATGGACGTGCTGCCGGAACAGTCGATCTCTCGTGCTTTTCTGCTCTACCCCGACCCTTGGCCAAAAGCACGCCACCACCGCCGCCGTTTTGTGACCCAAGAACACCTGGCACCTTTGGCGAAATGCCTGAAGCCCGGCGCCATTTTCCGTGTGGCAACTGACATTCCTGACTATGTCCGCCAAACCATGGAAGAAGTGCCGCAGGCGGGGTTCGAATGGCTTGCCGAGGGGCCGGATGATTGGCGCAACGCCTGGGGCGATTGGATCTCCACGCGCTACGAGCAAAAGGCGCTGCGCGAGGGACGGACCCCGCATTACATGACCTTCCGCCGTCTGTAATTTTCCATCAGCCGTCACATTTTCCCGCTCGGAGCTCATGCTCGTGGGCCCATGTGGCAGCAAAACGCGCTGGACCGACCCGAACCGATTGGGTAGGTCCAGATGTGAACGCTAGCATTGAAAGGTTCCTCATGTCCGGACACGGCACGCCAATCCCGATGACATCCCACCGCGCGAACCCTCTGAAAGGTATTGCAGAGGTTCCGGGCGACAAGTCCATTTCGCACCGCTCCATCATTCTGGGTGCGCTGGCTGTTGGCGAAACCAAGATCACGGGCCTGCTGGAAGGCGAAGATGTGCTCGACACCGCCAAGGCGATGCGCGCAATGGGCGCCGAGGTGACAAAGCATGACGACGGCAGCTGGTCTGTTCACGGCGTGGGCGTTGGCGGACTGGCGGAGCCTGATCAGGTGATCGACTGCGGCAATTCGGGCACCGGCGTTCGCCTCATCATGGGGGTGATGGCCACGTCTGCAATCACCGCGACCTTCACCGGGGATGCAAGCCTCAATAAACGGCCGATGGCGCGTGTTACCGATCCGCTGGCCCTGTTTGGCACCAAATCCGTCGGCCGTTCCGGGGGGCGTTTGCCGATGACCATCGTGGGCGCGGCAGAGCCGACACCTGTGCGCTACACGGTTCCGGTGCCCTCGGCTCAGGTGAAATCTGCGGTTCTGCTTGCGGGTCTCAATGCGCCCGGGAAAACCGTCGTGATTGAGAAAGAAGCCACGCGTGACCATTCAGAGCGGATGCTGGCTGGCTTTGGTGCCGAAATCACGGTTGAGGACACAGACGAAGGCCGGGTCATTACGCTGACCGGACAGCCCGAGCTGCAGGCGCAGGTCATTGCGGTGCCCCGCGATCCGTCCAGCGCGGCTTTCCCGGTCTGTGCTGCGCTGATCACGCCGGGGTCTGATGTGCTGGTGCCAGGCATCGGGCTGAACCCGACCCGCGCCGGTCTGTTCTACACTTTGCAGGATATGGGTGCGGATCTGACCTTTGAAAACATGCGCGAGGAAGGCGGCGAGCCGGTCGCCGATCTGCGCGCGAAATTCTCCCCCAACATGAAGGGGATCGAAGTCCCGCCGGAACGTGCAGCTTCGATGATTGATGAATATCCCGTTCTGTCTGTTGTGGCCTCCTTTGCGAGCGGCAAGACCATGATGGCAGGCGTTAAGGAACTGCGCGTCAAGGAAAGCGACCGCATCGACGCGATGGCGCGTGGCCTGCGCGCAAATGGCGTGATGGTCGAAGAGGGAGACGATTGGTGGGCCGTAACCGGCATGGGCGCTGATGGTGTCCCGGGTGGCGGCACTTGCGAAAGCTTCCTTGATCACCGTATCGCAATGTCTTTCATGGTGATGGGTATGGGAGCGCAAAACCCGGTGACTGTGGACGACAGCACCCCGATCGCCACGTCTTTCCCGATCTTCACGCCGCTGATGACCGGCCTTGGCGCCCGGCTTGAGACCTCATCATGAGCTTCACGGTCGCAGTCGACGGGCCGGCAGCCGCAGGTAAGGGCACGATTTCCCGTGCTGTTGCCGCGCATTTCGGTTTTGCCCATCTCGATACAGGCCTTCTTTATCGTGCTGTTGGCGCTCGGATGCTGGCAGGGGAAAAACCAATCGCTGCGGCTGAGGCGCTGTTGCCAGAAGATCTGGAGCGGCCAGAGTTGCGTACCGCGGAGGTGGCTCAGGCGGCCTCCAAGGTTGCGGTCATTGCCGAAGTGCGTGCAGCGCTTGTCGATTTCCAAAGAGCATTTGCGCGTCGGGCTGGCGGCGCGGTTCTTGATGGCCGCGATATCGGAACGGTGATCTGCCCACGCGCGCAAGCCAAGCTCTTTGTCACCGCAAGTGCAGAAGTGCGCGCCACCCGGCGTCTGAAGGAGCTGCTGGCGGCCGGGCATCCGACAACGCTGGCCGAGGTTCTGGAGGATGTGAAGGCACGCGATGCACGGGACATGAACCGTTCCGAAGCGCCGCTGAAACCCGCGCAGGACGCTGTGCAGATCGACACCAGTACCCTGAGTATCGAAGAGGCGGTTGAAATGGCCATCGCAGCGATCGAGGCGCGACGTTAGGATCGTATCGTCCATTCTGCGGCCTGGGATCATCATTTCGGCGTAAATTCCCCACGCAATCGAGGTACTACCTGCGACCTTTGGGCCGGTTATCGCCTTGTTTGTATCGTTTCTCTTGCGCGGGATGGGGAATCCCAGTAACAAACGCCCTGTCACTATAGGGGCGGTTAACGCACGGGCGGCATTCTGAGCAGGGTCGGGGCACACCTCGGCCCTTTGTGTTTGTCTGATCAGACCGGCATGTGCTGCGCCCCATACGGACCAATCTTCAAGACCGGCGGAGACAACCGCCCGGCCAGATAAAACCGATTTGTAAAGGAAACCTGAGACCTCATGGCTCAAAACACATCGATGGAGGAATTCGAAGCCCTCCTGAACGAAAGCTTCGAAATGGACACCCCCGAAGAGGGTTCCGTTGTTAAAGGCAAGGTCATCGCAATCGAAGCAGGCCAGGCCATCATCGACGTAGGCTACAAAATGGAAGGCCGCGTCGAGCTGAAAGAATTCGCAAACCCTGGCGAAGCTCCCGAAATCTCTGTTGGCGACGAAGTAGAAGTCTACCTGCGCGCAGCTGAGAACGCCCGTGGCGAAGCTGTCATCTCCCGCGAGATGGCGCGCCGCGAAGAAGCATGGGATCGCCTGGAAAAAGCATACGCAGACGACCAGCGCGTCGAAGGTGCTATCTTCGGTCGTGTCAAAGGCGGCTTCACCGTCGACCTGGGCGGCGCTGTTGCATTCCTGCCCGGCTCGCAGGTTGACGTGCGCCCCGTGCGCGACGCTGGCCCGCTGATGGGTCTGAAGCAGCCGTTCCAGATCCTGAAGATGGACCGTCGTCGTGGCAACATCGTTGTGTCCCGCCGTGCGATCCTCGAAGAGTCCCGCGCCGAGCAGCGCGCCGAAGTCATCGGCAACCTGTCCGAAGGCCAGGCAGTGGACGGTGTCGTCAAGAACATCACCGAATACGGTGCGTTTGTTGACCTCGGCGGCGTTGACGGCCTGCTGCACGTCACCGACATGGCATGGCGCCGTGTGAACCACCCGTCCGAGATCCTGTCCATTGGCGAAACCGTCAAGGTTCAGGTCATCAAGATCAACAAAGAGACTCACCGTATCTCCCTCGGCATGAAACAGCTGCAGGAAGATCCGTGGGATCTGGTTGGCGCCAAGTACCCGCTGTCCTCCGTGCACAAGGGTCGCGTCACCAACATCACCGATTACGGTGCATTTGTTGAGCTGGAGCCGGGCGTCGAAGGTCTGGTCCACGTCTCCGAAATGTCCTGGACCAAGAAAAACGTCCACCCGGGCAAAATCGTCTCCACTTCCCAGGAAGTCGACGTCATGGTTCTGGAAATCGATGGTGCCAAGCGCCGCGTTTCCCTGGGCCTCAAGCAGACCATGCGCAACCCGTGGGAAGTCTTTGCTGAGACCCACCCGGAAGGCACTCAGGTCGAAGGCGAAGTCAAGAACATCACCGAATTCGGTCTGTTCATCGGCCTCGACGGCGACATCGACGGCATGGTTCACCTGTCCGACCTGTCCTGGGACGAGCGTGGCGAAGATGCGATCCAGAACTACCGCAAAGGCGACATGGTTTCGGCCGTTGTCTCCGAAGTGGACGTCGAGAAAGAGCGTATCTCCCTGTCGATCAAAGCCCTGGGCGGCGACAAGTTCGCTGAAGCCGTCGGCGGCGTGAAGCGTGGTTCCGTGATCACCGTTGAAGTGACCGCGATCGAAGACGGTGGCATCGAAGTGGAATACGAAGGCATGAAGTCCTTCATCCGCCGCTCCGACCTGTCCCGTGACCGCGCAGAGCAGCGCCCTGAGCGTTTCTCGGTTGGCGACAAGGTCGACGTTCGCGTCACCAACGTCGACTCCAAGACCCGCCGTCTGGGCCTGTCCATCAAGGCACGCGAAATCGCGGAAGAAAAAGAAGCCGTCGAACAGTATGGCTCCTCCGATTCCGGCGCGTCCCTGGGCGACATCCTGGGCGCAGCACTGAAGTCCGGCGACTGATTTCAGTAGCCGCTACAGGCTGAAAAATCTGGAACGGCCTCGCATCCTGTGCGGGGCCGTTTCCTTTTGCCGCAGTGCCTGATTTCGCAGAGGTGCGGGCATTCGTTAATGAACTGGCTGCGAATCAAGTTGCCACATGTGTGGCCGTGCAATCGCCTTTTGCGGGGAAACCTATGAATGTTTCTGCTTGGCGCTGCGCGGAATCAGCCTAATCTTAGGCAATCGCTAGCTAATTCGCGGGCGCGTCCGGTATCAATTGGTGACGGTTTCCGGAATTGTTCCTATAGTTGGTGCATATAAACTTCGCCTAAATTGGCTTGGGAGGGCCTGGACATGATCCGTTCGGAATTGATCCAGAAGATTGCAGACGAAAACCCGCACCTGTATCAGCGTGACGTGGAGAGGATCGTTAACACGGTGTTCGAGGAAGTGACTGACGCAATGGCGCGTGGTGACCGGGTTGAGCTGCGAGGCTTTGGAGCCTTTTCGGTGAAACAACGGGATGCGCGGGTTGGTCGCAATCCCCGCACCGGTGAAACGGTCCATGTTGAAGAAAAACATGTGCCGTTCTTCAAGACTGGGAAGCTCTTGCGGGACCGCCTGAACGGAAAAGCTTGATGCGCTACATTCGCTACGCCTGTCTCGGTGTCATTGCGATCGCTCTTATCTCGGTTTCGCTTGCGAACCGTGGGCTGGTCGAACTGAAACTTCTGCCAGCGGCTCTGGCCGAACTGATCGGCTACAACTTCCAGATTGAACTGCCACTTTTTGTTGTGGTGCTGGGTGGTATTGCCGCTGGTCTGGTCATTGGTTTCATCATCGAGTGGCTGCGCGAACACAAACACCGTCGCGAAGCGGATCAAAAAGCCCGTGAGGCCCGCAAACTGTCGCGTGAAGTCTCGCGCCTCAAGAAGCAGAAGAACGAAGGCAAGGACGAGGTCCTCGCCCTTCTGGACGAGGCGAGCTGAGCCAGTCATGCAGGACATTCGGGTCAAGATCTGCGGGCTGAAAACCCCGCAGGACATCGCGGCTGCCGCCGAGGCAGGCGCGGCATACATCGGGTTCAACTTTTTTGCCAAATCCCCACGGTCGGTCACCCCCCAGGAGGCCGCTGCCTTGGCGGTCGAGGCGCCCATTGGCATGTGCAAGGTCGCATTGGTGGTCAATGCAGATGACGCCATGCTTGATGAAATCACCAGTGTTGTTCCCTTGGATATGATCCAACTGCACGGCCAGGAAACCCCGGAACGTGTAGCAGAGGTCAAGGCACGCTACGGCTTGCCTGTGATGAAGGTTTTGGGTGTCTCGTCGCTTGAGGACGTCCAGCGCATCGATGCATACGAAGGCGTCGCGGATCAAATTCTGGTTGATGCCAAGGCGCCCAAGGACGCGGTGCTGCCGGGCGGCAATGGGGTTGCCTTCGACTGGCGTCTGCTGGCGCAGAAGAAATACTGGCGCGCCCCGTGGATGCTGGCTGGCGGTTTGAATCCGGAAAATGTAGCCGAGGCCATTCGGGTCACCGGCGCACGTCAGGTTGATGTCGCTTCTGGCGTCGAGAGCGCGCCGGGCGAAAAGGATCCGGCTCGGATCAAGTCGTTTTGCGAGGCTGCAAACGCACCGCGCCGTTGACCCCTGCTGTCCTGCGCGGCGACGGGTCGGCTCAGCCGCGATAATCAGTCCCAAATCATAGAAACCTCTCCGCGTCCCTTTACCCGACGCGGGGGGCGCTATACTCATATCGGGCGCCGCGAAGAAGGAATGAACCATGGCCGAAGATCTATTCAACAGCTTTATGAATGGCCCCGATGAACAGGGCCGGTTTGGTATTTTTGGTGGGCGGTTTGTCAGCGAGACTTTGATGCCGCTGATTCTCAGCCTGGAAGAGGAATACGATCGCGCCAAGGATGACCCGACCTTCTGGGCAGAGATGGATGATCTGTGGAAACACTACGTCGGTCGTCCCAGCCCGCTTTACTTTGCGGAGCGCCTGACCAACCACCTTGGCGGTGCCAAGATCTATCTCAAGCGGGATGAACTGAACCATACAGGCGCCCACAAGGTGAACAACGTGTTGGGCCAGATCCTGCTGGCACGCCGCATGGGCAAGACCCGTATCATCGCGGAGACCGGCGCGGGGCAGCATGGTGTTGCGACAGCAACTGTCTGCGCCAAATTCGGACTTAAATGCGTGGTCTACATGGGGGCGCACGATGTGAAGCGTCAGGCCCCCAATGTGTTCCGGATGCGGCTTCTCGGGGCCGAGGTCATCCCGGTCACCTCTGGTCGTGGTACGCTGAAGGACGCGATGAACGATGCGTTGCGGGATTGGGTGACCAATGTCCATGACACCTTCTACTGCATCGGTACGGTTGCCGGTCCTCACCCCTATCCGGCGATGGTGCGGGATTTCCAGTCGATCATCGGCAAGGAAGTCCGCTGGCAGCTGGCAGAGCAGGAAGGCGAAGGACGCCTGCCGGATACCGTCATCGCAGCGATTGGCGGCGGATCCAACGCGATGGGCCTGTTCTACCCGTTCCTGGATGACAAATCTGTCAATATCATCGGCGTCGAAGCAGGTGGTAAAGGGGTTGATGAGAAGATGCAGCATTGCGCGTCTCTGACCGGTGGGCGCCCCGGTGTGCTGCATGGCAACCGCACCTATCTGTTGCAGGATGACGATGGTCAGATCCTTGAAGGTTTCTCTATCTCTGCGGGGCTGGATTATCCGGGTATCGGGCCTGAACATGCATGGCTGCATGACATTGGCCGGGCGGAGTATGTGTCCATCACCGACCGTGAGGCACTGGAAGCGTTCCAGCTATCCTGTGCAATGGAAGGCATTATCCCGGCTCTGGAGCCGAGCCACGCGCTGGCACATGTGATGAAGATCGCTCCTGATCTGCCGAAGGACCATATCATCGTGATGAACATGTGTGGGCGTGGCGACAAAGACATCTTTACCGTGGCCCGTCACCTTGGGTTTGACATGTCCGACACAGAAGAAGGGCGCGACACCGACTGATTGGTCGATGCATGCCAAAGGAAAAGGCGCCGCATATGCTGGCGCCTTTTTTCGTTTGGACGTGATCTTTCAGGGTCAGTCGGTGGCCGGGTCGCTTGCATGTTGTTCGAGGATATGAAGCGGCACGATATCCAGTGCTTTGATATGGGTCGCGCTCAGCTTGACCTTTGGGGCGCAGCCTTCGTCTGCGGCCTGCAGGAACCGTCCGGCGCACAGGCACCAGCTGTCGCCTGCCTTCAGTCCGGCAAAGCCGAATTCTGGCCTTGGGGTCGACAGATCATTTCCGACATATTTGGAAAAGGCGAGAAACTCGTCGGTCATGACAGCGCAGACTGTGTGACTGCCCTGATCCTGGGCGCAGGTGTTACAATGGCCGTCCCGAAAGTACCCGGTCATCGGCTCTGTCGAACAGGGGGCCAAGGCGCCCCCCTTCACATTCACGCTTGCGTCTTTTTCCATCGCTTTACCCTAAAGTGACTTGGCCAGTGTTCTCAGCATTCTGACATTCTGCCGGGAGACACCTGATTCACGAAAGGCGCGGTCTGCCGCAGTCACCACGATCACGACATTTCGGCCCTGATGGATATAAATATATTGCCCATAGACGCCCCTGGCCAGAAATTCACCGGGCTCTGCGTTCCTTGGGATCCACCATTGGTAACCATAGCCGGTCTTGCCCGGTTCTGTTGGTGCAGTAGGGCGGGTAGAGCGTGCAACCCAAAGGCGCGGGACGATCTGCTTGCGGCCATATCGCCCGTTCTGCGCCATCATCAATCCAAAGCGCGCGAAATCCCGGGTCATCTGATTGATGCCACCAAGGACAAACGCGACCCCCGCACCATCCGTCAGGTAGTAACCGGCTTTCTCAAGGCCCAGATGGTAGAGGATCCTTTCAGAGAGCAGCTCTGGCACCGAACGACCGGTCGCGCCCCGGATAACCATGCCCAAGACGTGGGTGTCGATTGACACATATTGCCAGATCTCGCCTGGCGCAGCGATTGTGCCTTTCAGCTCTGCGGCAAAATCGTCCAGCGTCCCGCCAAGGGCAAGGGTCCGGCCCATCCGATTGATATCGGAATCATAGTCCAGATAGTCTTCATCAAACTCGACCCCGCTGGCCATGTTCAGCACATTGCGGATTGTCGCCGTTTCATACGCAGATCCGCGCAAGGAGGGGGCGTATGTCACCACCTTCTCGTCAAGTGAGGCGATGGCCCCCTCGTCCAAAAGAATACCAAAGAGGGCGGAGAGGTAGCTCTTTGCCATGGACCACGAGATGCGCAGATCGGTCTCTGCGGTGCCCTTGTGATAGCTCTCGTGCCGGATCTGTCCGTTTTTCATAACCAGCAGCGAAGTAACGGATCGTTCTTCCATCCACTCCTGCACGCCGCTTGGCAGCGTCATTTCTACCCCGCGCGGCAACTCGCTCGGCTCTTGCGGGCCGCGATCCAGCGGGGTGGTCAGAAAGGCGTCTCCCATATGAGAGAAGTTGTGAACGATCGTGTCTTTGTCAAAAAGGGTGTTCACCGCGATCAGCCGGGCGATGGTCTCTCGTTTGTAGAGAGCCACCGACGCGGCGCAGACCAATGTCGTCAAAACGAAAATAGACGTAATACGTAGCCACTTGGGCATAAAATCCTCCTGCAATATGCTGATCCTAGTCAGCTGGAGGGGCAGCGCGCAAAGGCGACGCCGCGGCACCATGACATCACTTGAATTTGTCGAGCAGCTTTTCCATCGGGGAGCGCGTGTCCTCTGCCTGGGCTTCGCTCGGTGCGGCTTTTTGCACAGCCTGGGGGCTCTGCGTGTCGCCCTTGTTCTTGGCCTTGGCTTGACCGGTGGAGCTGCGGGGCGGAGCGACGCGAAGGGCAACCGCATTCATGAACTTGCCTCCGTCCCCCTTGGCGAGCGAGGCCGCACCGTCCGAAATCCCGCGTAGAAGGTCGTCGAGCCAGACTTCATCCGCCTTGGCAAAATCGCGCAACACATAGCCCGCAACCGCATCCTTATGGCCCGGATGGCCGATGCCCAGGCGGACCCGCCCGTAATCTGCACCGATATGGGAGTGAATGGAGCGCAGACCATTGTGACCTGCGTGGCCGCCTCCTTGTTTGACGCGGGCTTTTCCGGGGGCCAGATCAAGTTCGTCGTGCAGAACGATCACGTCGGCCGGAGTGAGCTTGTAAAAGCGCATCGCTTCTCCGACCGATTGACCGGACAGGTTCATGAAGGTCTGCGGCTTGAGCAGCAGGACTTTTTCGCCGCCCAGAACGCCCTCGCTCAGCTGAGCCTGAAACTTGCTCTTCCACGGGGAAAAACCGTGGTCATCCGCAATCTGATCAAGTGCCATAAAGCCGATGTTGTGGCGATTGCCTGCATATTTCGCGCCCGGGTTCCCGAGCCCTACAAAGAGTTTCATGGTCTGGCGTTGTCCTGCATCTGAGCTCTCTTTTTTCTACTGAGCCCTCGCACAGAGCGCAACAAGCGGCGGGGCGGGATGGCAAACGAAAAACGGGCCCCGAAGGACCCGTTTCCCAGAACAACCCAAATGGGCGGTGTTCTTATTCTTCTGCAGCTTCTTCGCCGCCTTCTTCTTCGCTCTCAGCGGACTTGAGGCCGGACGGAGCGGAGATGTTGGCAACAACGAAGTCACGGTCGATGGTCGGCTTGGCGCCTTCCGGCATGGTGACCGAAGAGATGGTGACGGTGTCGCCGATGTTCAGGCCGGTCAGGTCAACAACCAGCTTCTCGGGGATGTCACCTGCGGTCACAACCAGCTCGACTTCCGGACGAACGGCAGTCAGAACGCCGCCGCGCTTGATGCCCGGTGCAGCTTCTTCGTTGATGAACTCAACGGGAACGAACAGGTTCACTTTCGAGGTGCGGCGCAGGCGCATCAGGTCGAAGTGAGTCGGCAGGTCTTTTACAACGTCACGCTGAACGTCGCGGCAGATGACGCGGACGTCTTCCTGGCCTTCCACTTTCAGGTTCCACAGGGTGGACTTGAAACGACCAGCTTTCAGCTTTTTCAGCAGTTCGTTGAAGGGGATCTGGATCGACATCGGTTCCGCGTCGCCACCAAATACAACCCCAGGAACCATGCCAGCACGACGTGCTGCACGAGCGGCGCCCTTGCCCGACCCCGTACGTTCCTGGCAAACAAGATCAGGAATCTGACCAGCCATGATAATTCTCCAATATGATAGGGGGGTGCCTCCAAGGCTGTCACCCCGCGTGAAGCCGTGCGCATAGACCGGATTGGCCAAGTTTGCAACCCGCAAACAGGTAATCGGTCAGGCCGGAGAGGGATCAGCGCCGCGAAAACCACGCTGGCCCTCAATTCTGGCCCGTCTGGGCCTGTCGTCAGTCGGCCATCCAGCGACCGCCGAAGTCTTCGGGAATCAGCAGATTGTGACGCCCCAGACCGTGTACCGTCTTTTCTCCACACAGAGCCATCGTCGTATCGAGCTCCTTGTGGAGAACCTCCAGGGCCTTTGTCACACCCGCCTGACCCATCGCGCCAAGACCGTAGACAAACGCGCGTCCGATCATGGTGCCCTTTGCGCCAAGAGCGATGGCCTTCAGGATGTCTTGACCAGAGCGGATACCGCTGTCCAGGTGGACTTCCACCTGATCGCCAACTGCATCCATGATGGCAGGCAGCATCTGGATGGAACTCAGCGCACCGTCCAACTGGCGCCCGCCGTGGTTTGAAACAACAATCGCGTCTGCCCCAACCTTTGCCGCCATCTTTGCATCCTCGACATCCAGGATACCCTTGAGGATCACCTTCCCGCCCCACATTTCCATGAGCTTCTCGATCTTGCCCCAGTCCAGTGAGGGATCAAACTGCTCTGCTGTCCAGGCGCCAAGGGACGATGCGTCAGAGATGCCATCCACATGTCCGACGATGTTGCCGAAATTACGACGCTTGGCTCCCAGAATCTCAATCCCCCAGGACCACTTCGTCATCAGATTGGCGATGGTTTTTGGGGTCAGCTTCGGCGGAGCAGAAAGGCCGTTTTTCAGATCCTTGTGCCGCTGCCCGAGGATCTGCAGGTCGAGGGTGATCACCAACGCAGAACAGCGTGCATCCTTGGCGCGTTGAATAAGACGGCGAACATAGTCTTCGTCCTTCATGGTGTAGAGCTGGAACCAGAATGGTTTTGTCGTTGCCTCGGCGACATCTTCGATAGAGTTGATTGACATCGTGGAGAGCGTGAACGGAACACCAAAGGCTTCGGCGGCGCGCGCGGCCTTGATCTCGCCGTCTGCGTGCTGCATCCCGGTCAACCCAACCGGAGCAAGTGCGACGGGCATGGTGACATCCTGGCCAATCATCTGTGTCGCTGTGCTGCGCCCTGCCATGTCCACGGCGACCCGTTGACGAAGCCGGATCTTCTCGAAATCGTTGGTGTTGTCGCGGAATGTCTGCTCTGTCCAGCTGCCGCTTTCGGCATAGTCGTAAAACATACGTGGTACGCGGCGTTCGTAAATGCGCTTGAGATCATCAATGTTGGTAATGACTGGCACGGCTCTGTCCTCGCCCTAAGTTGGTAATAAATTCTTACCAATCTTGTGCCGAAAGCGCAATCCAAGATACCGGGCAAGAAAAAAGGCCACACCCGGAGGGCGCGGCCTTTGGAAAACATGAATGATCACAAGGGATTAGGCGGAATGGGCGCCGTCCGACAGGGATTTGACGAAGCTCAGAACCTCGCCCACGGGTTTGCCTGCGCCGATTTGGCTCACGATGGCGGAGCCAACAACCGCACCATCCGCGACCGAGGCGATGCCTTTGGCCTTTTCCGGAGTGTTGATACCAAAACCCACGATCACAGGCAGATCGGTGCTTGCCTTGATGCGTGCCACTTCCGGACCGACGTTGGTGGCCTCGGCTTCGGCGGCACCTGTGATACCGGTGATGGAGACGTAGTACACAAAGCCAGACGTATTCTGCAAAACGCGAGGCAGGCGTTTGTCATCGGTGGTCGGTGTCGCCAGTCGGATAAAGTTCAGACCTGCTTCCTGAGCGGGAATACACAGTTCGCTGTCTTCTTCTGGCGGAAGGTCGACCACGATCAGACCATCAATACCTGCATCCTTCGCATCCTTGAGGAAGGTCTCAACGCCGCGGCTGTAGATCGGGTTGTAATATCCCATCAGGACGATTGGCGTAGTGTTGTCTTCCTCACGGAAGGCCCGCGCCAGATCGAGCGTACGTTGAAGCGTCATCCCGGCTTCCAGGGCGCGCTGGCCTGCGAGCTGGATGGTCGGGCCGTCGGCCATCGGATCGGTAAAGGGCAGGCCCAGCTCGATCACATCCACACCAGCTGCCGGCAGGCCCTTGACCAGCTCGAGAGAGGTGTCGAAATCTGGATCCCCGGCCATGACATAGGCAACAAATGCCTTTTTGTTGGCAGCTTTCAGGTCGGCGAATTTGGCGTCAATGCGGGTCATGATCGGGCCTTTTGCAAGTGTCTGCCCCGGTGTGCCGAATGTTTTCCCAGAAATCAATCCCGTGCACAGACAAGCCTAACCATATTGTGCCTGCCGAAAGCAGCGCGACCTTCGGCAGGGGGGCTGTTACAACGGCGCGTGCCAGCGCAGCAGCAGCTGATTGACGCCGGGATTGGTGTCTGCGGTGGAAGCGTTCGATTTATGGGACAGGGCCAGCGAAATGGCCCGTCCGCTTGCGAATGTCTTTCCCACGGCAAGAGAGCTGCGGATCTCAAAAGTTGAGCCCAGATCGTTCAGATCCACATTTTCAGAGTATGCGCCCGGCATCACGCTGGTTTCGATGAACCAACCTCGCTGTAGGTGCCATGTCCCGACGACACCGGCCCCGACAAATGCGTCCCCCGTGGTATGCACATCGAGTGCCGCACCAAAGGCTGCATCAAAGCTGCCGCGCTCCCAGAACGGGCTGTGCTGATACTCTAGCGACAATACCGCACTGTCTTCGGCCCCTTCGCGAGAGAAGCTTGTGTATCCGGCCCCAAGGACCAGTTCCTGCGCAGCTGCAGGCAAGGCGGCCGCAGTGGAAAGGGTGAGGGCGAGAGCGGTGGCCTTTGTGGCCGAAGTAAAGGTCATGGTCGTTAATCTCGTCTCGGTTGCGAACTATCGGTTTGGGTAGAATGATCTGTCTATTTCGTTGTTGTGTCCAGTGCCTGTCGTTGAACTGGGATCACGATCACGGGATAACAATGCTCAACAGGTGAAATGGTTGCATTTTTGCAGCCCTTTGTGCCGCAAAATGATGCAAATCGAGCAATGGCTGAATTGTGCGGGCAGGGCGGTTGAGGCGATGGCCGCTTGCGTCACCGTCAATTGCTGCCTAGAAGCGGCTCCCAAGTGGCATCAGGAGGCCGAAATGGGCTTTAAAATGGGAATCGTGGGTCTGCCGAACGTCGGCAAGTCGACCCTGTTCAACGCATTGACCAAAACCGCATCGGCGCAGGCGGCGAACTTTCCGTTTTGCACGATTGAACCCAATGTGGGTGAGGTCGGCGTTCCCGACCCGCGTCTGGACAAATTGGCGGCGATTGCAGGCTCCAAACAGATCATCCCCACCCGGATGACGTTTGTTGACATTGCAGGCCTCGTCAAAGGCGCGTCCAAAGGTGAAGGTCTGGGGAACCAGTTTCTTGCCAATATCCGCGAAGTCGACGCAATCGCGCATGTTCTGCGTTGCTTCGAAGATGGCGATGTGACCCACGTCGAAGGCCGTGTTGACCCGGTTGCTGACGCAGAAACCATCGAAACCGAGCTGATGCTGGCCGATCTGGAGAGCATTGAGAAACGGCGTGCGAACCTTGTGCGCAAGCTGAAGGGCAACGACAAGGAAGCGCAGCAACAGGATCGCCTGCTGGCAACGGCACAGGACATGTTGGAAAGCGGTAAGCCCGCCCGCCTGGTCGAGGTTGACGCAGAAGACGCCAAAGCCTGGAAAATGCTGCAGCTGCTGACCACCAAACCCGTTCTTTATGTCTGCAACGTCGGCGAATCCGAATCTGTCGACGGCAACGAACATTCCGCCAAGGTAGCGGACATGGCAACAGCCCAAGGCAACGCTCATGTGATTATCTCGGCGCAGATCGAAGAAGAAATCAGCCAGCTGGAGCCCGAAGAGGCTGAGATGTTCCTCAGTGAGATGGGTCTCGCCGAGGCGGGTCTCGATCGTCTGATCCGGGCCGGCTACGAACTGTTGAAACTGGAAACCTACTTCACCGTGGGCCCCAAGGAGGCGCGCGCCTGGACCATCCGGACCGGGACAGCTGCTCCGCAGGCGGCAGGCGTGATCCACGGCGACTTTGAAAAGGGGTTCATCCGCGCAGAAACAATCGCTTATGACGATTATATCGCAGCCAACGGAGAGCAGGGCGCCAAGGAAGCGGGCAAGATGCGGGCCGAGGGCAAGAGCTATATCGTCAAAGATGGCGACGTCCTGCACTTCCTCTTCAACACCTGATTTTTCAGCCGTCTGAGACACGACATGATGCCCGCCCTCGCAAGACGGCGGGCATTTTCTTGATACAGCTGTCGGATATTCCTGAAAGCGCCGGACTTGAGTTGCCGCTAACGGAAATGCTAAACCCCCACGATTAATCAGTCGGAAGGATAAAAATGACAAAGCTGATCATCGACACAGATCCCGGCATCGACGATGCAATGGCGATTTTCTACGCGGCCGCGGCCCCGGATATCGACCTGCTCGGGCTCACCACAATCTTTGGCAACGTGACCACCAAGACCGCCACGCGCAACGCCCTGCGTCTGCTCGAAGCTGCAGGTCTGGATCTGCCGGTTGCCCATGGTGCCGAGGCGCCGCTGGTTCTGCCGCCGTTCACCCCCTCTGCCCATGTTCACGGCGATGAGGGTTTTGGCGATATTCCGGCTGCAACTCCCAAGGGCAAGCCGGTGGAGGAAGACGCAGCTGATTTTCTGATCCGCATGGCACGAGAGCACAAGGGAGAGCTGGTCCTGTGCCCGATTGGCCCGCTGACCAATATCGCCATTGCGATCCAGCGGGACCCGGAGTTTGCCCAAAACGTCAAACGGATCGTCATCATGGGCGGCTCGCTGGAAGAGGGCGGCAACATCACCCCCCACGCCGAAGCCAACATCTATCATGATCCCCACGCGGCAGAGGTACTGTTTGCCTCCGGTGCGCGGGTCGAAATGGTTGGCCTGGACGTGACACACCGCATCCTGTGCACCAAGGATGATTTCTCCGGCATCGCAGCGTCCTCGCCGCAACTGGGTGGTATGCTGCAGGAAATGTCAGTGTTCTATCTGCATTTCTACGAAACCGTGGGTAAGTTCGACGGCTGTTCCCTGCATGACCCGGCGGCCGTGATCGCCTGCACCCATCCAGAGTTGTTCACCGCCCGTTCAGTGCCAATGGAAGTCTCCTGTGAGGGCGACACATCTGGCGAAACCCGCCTGTCCAGCGAAGAGGGCCGCAAGCCGATCGACGTTTATATGGCCGTTGACGCAGAAGCGGTAAAATCCCTGTTCCTCAAGCGGTTGGCGATCCTGCCCTGAACCTTTGACAGCCCGCATAGGGCTCGAAGGCCCGTTGAATATCGCGCGCCCGCCCCGGTCATCCAGGGCGGGCGCCATCCGTTTGGGCCCATGATCCGGACCGCATAATTTTTTTCCCGAAAATGTCGATTTCGCCCTTGTTCTCAACGCCCTTGCGCTGATAGACGGGTCAGCGGAGACGTGGCCGAGTGGTCGAAGGCGCTCCCCTGCTAAGGGAGTAGGCGGGAAACCGTCTCGAGGGTTCGAATCCCTTCGTCTCCGCCATCCTTTCATTGATTGGCAAGATCGCATTGATTGTCGCTCATGTTCTGGCGGTCGGCCTGCTGTAGTATGTTGGCGCCTAGACCCGCGCTTGTTATTGCTGCTGTCTTCCTCAGCAGCTCCCCCAACACCCACGCATCGGTTCTCTCTTATCCCAGCTTGTTGAGTGTCTGCAGCAAGGCGTCGCAGGCGCCGGTGATGTGTTCGCGGGTGAGTGCGGCGGCGAGGTCGGCGTCGCCAGCAGCGCAGGCCTCCCAGATGGCGATGTGTTCGTCGTTTGCACGCTCACTGCCATTGGACAGAACGAGCTGGGCGCGCAGGTAGCTGTCGACCCGGTCCATCGCATTGTCGATGACATCCATATGATATTGCAACCCAGCCTCGCGGTAGAGAGTTGCGTGAAAATCACGGTTGAGATCGCCCCAGGTCATCGGATCTGAGGATTGCGAGAAGGCCACGAGGCACTCCTTGGCCTGGGCGAGGGCCTCTTTGGACATGCGAGGAACCGCTCTGCGGATGACCTCTGGCTCCAGAACTGCGCGCAGGTCGAAAATCTCCTGTGCTTCCTGCGCAGAGAGGCCAGAGACAACGGCGCCCTTGTAGCGCTGCGTTTTGACCAACCCCTGTTCCTCTAGACGGGAAATTGCCTCCCGCACGGGGATTCGGCTGGTGTTGAACATCCGGGCAATTTCGTCCTGACGCAGGGGTTCCCCTTCCTTCAGATCGCCTTCGATGATGGCTTTGCGCAATGCGTCAAAGACAATGGTCGCGGCCGAGGCGGTCTTGGAAATATCGACGGATTTCAACTTCATGCGGGCTCTCCTCTGCACCGTTATAGCGCCGAAGACTGCAGGAGCAAAAGGATCCAAAAACTATTTATTGAATATTGGATCCAATATGGAATATGCATTGAGGCAGTTGAGCCATTCAAGTGATGATAAAGGAGCCCTCCATGACCGACCTCGTTTTTTCCGGCTGTATTCCGGCCCTCATGACCCCCTGTACTGCCGAGCGGCAGCCGGATTTTGATGCCTTGGTGCGCAAGGGGCAGGAGCTGATGGCGGCGGGTATGTCGGCGGTTGTCTATTGCGGCTCCATGGGCGACTGGCCTTTGATCAGTGATGCTGATCGGATGGAGGGCGTGGCGCGTCTGGTGAAGGCGGGGGTGCCGACCATCGTGGGGACGGGCGCAGTGAACACTGCGCAAGCCGTTGCTCATGCGGCGCATGCAGCTGAGGTGGGTGCGCACGGGTTGATGGTCATTCCTCGAGTTCTGTCACGGGGCAGCTCGATTGCGGCGCAGCGGGCGCATTTTTCCGCCATCCTGTCCGCAGCGCCCGACTTGCCAGCGGTGATCTACAATAGCCCATATTACGGATTTGCGACGCGGGCCGACCTGTTCTTTGACTTGCGCCAGTCGCACCCGAACCTGATCGGGTTCAAGGAATTCGGAGGCGCGGCTGATCTGCGCTATGCGGCGGAAAACATTACGTCGCACGATGCGGATGTCACGCTGATGATCGGGGTGGATACCACCGTCTTTCATGGGTTCGTCAATTGCGGGGCGGGCGGCGCCATCACTGGAATTGGCAATGCGCTGCCCAAGGAAGTGCTGCATCTGGTGGCTCTGTGCCAGCGGGCGGCGCGGGGGGATGCAACGGCTCGCAGGCTCGCACTCGAGTTGGAAGCCGCGCTTGGGGTTTTGTCCTCATTTGATGAGGGGGCTGATCTCGTTCTCTTTTACAAACACCTGATGGTGCTGAACGGAGACCAGGAATACCGTCTGCATTTCAATGCAAGCGACGCGCTTACTGCGAGCCAGAAAACCTATGTAGAGACACAGTACACCCTGTTTAAGGCGTGGTATGCGGATTGGATCACCCAGCCAGAGGTCGCCGCATCGTGCGGGTAATCGACAGCCATACCGAGGGGCAGCCTACACGACTGGTCCTTGATCAGGGCCCGGATCTGGATTCGGGGAGCCTTGCGGAACAGGCGGATCGGTTGTTTCGCGATCACGCGGATTTTTGCCGGGGCGTCCTGTGCGAGCCGCGTGGGCACAAGGCGATGGTCGGGGCGCTATTGCTGCCTCCAAATGCGCCGGATTGTGCGGCTGGGGTGATTTATTTCAACCCGGCCGGCCCCTTGGGGATGTGCGGTCATGCGACGATCGGCACCGCCGTCAGTCTTGCCCATTGCGGCAGGCTTTCACCGGGGGTGCATCGGTTTGACACGCCGGTAGGCCCTGTTGAGGTCAGTCTTGAAACGAACAATCGGGTCTCGGTCGAAAACGTCGAGGCGTTTCGCCATCGGTCTGATGTGGTGGTGGAGGTTCCCGGCTGGGGGCCTGTGAGGGGCGATGTGGCTTGGGGGGGGAATTGGTTCTTTCTCACTAAGGAATGCCAGATCCCGCTCGTTTCGGAGCAAATCGCCCCGCTGACACGATTTTCAACGGCGCTGAAAGAGGCGCTCGAGCAGGCAGGCATCACCGGAGAGGGCGGGGCGTTGATCGACCATATCGAACTGACTGGCCCGTCGCCGTCAGCCCACGCTGATGGTCGTAATTTCGTGCTTTGCCCCGGTGGCGCCTATGACCGCTCTCCCTGTGGGACCGGAAGTTCGGCCAAGCTCGCTTGTCTTGCGGCAGATGGCCTGCTCGCGCCGGGGGAGCGGTGGGTTCAGGAGAGCATCATCGGCAGCACCTACACGATGAGTTATCGACCTGGCCCTGCTGGTGGGGTCGTCACAACAATCACGGGCAGCGCCTTTGTCACTGCAGAAAGCATTCTGCATTTCGAGCCATCTGATCCCTATCGGACCGGGATCATTCTAGAAGAGAGGCACTAATGGAGTTTCGCAATTTCATCGGGGGCGAGTGGCGTGAAACCGCAGCAGCCAGCGCCAATATCAACCCATCGGATATCTCGGATGTGATCGGCTACGCGGCTGAAAGTGATGCAGCGGAAATCGATCACGCAGTTGGCGCGGCAAAGACCGCGGCCGTGCCCTGGTCGGCAAGCACCCCACAGCAGAGGTTTGATGTGCTTGATTTTATCGGCTCTGAACTCTTGGCTCGCAAGGACGATCTGGGCCGCCTTTTGGCGCGGGAAGAGGGCAAGACGCTTGCTGAAGGCATTGCGGAGACCGCCCGTGCCGGTCAGATCTTCAAGTTCTTCGCAGGAGAGGCCTTGCGCGGAGGCGGGGAGGCAATGGCCTCCGTCAGGCCGGGCGTTGGCGTGGAAATCACGCGCAGTCCGGTTGGGGTTGTAGGTCTCATCACCCCTTGGAATTTTCCCATGGCAATTCCTGCATGGAAAACTGCGCCAGCGCTTGCATACGGCAATGCGGTTGTTCTGAAACCCGCAGAGCTGACACCGGGATGTGCCCATGCGCTGGCAGAAATCATAGCGCGATCGGGGCTACCTGATGGGGTGTTCAATCTGGTCCTGGGCAAGGGCAAGGTGACTGGCGCTCGCTTGGTTGAGCATCGCGATACAGATGCGATTTCGTTTACCGGCTCGGCTGAGACGGGCAGCGAAATTGCTGCCACATGTGGTCGGCTGCGCAAGAAACTCCAAATGGAGATGGGTGGCAAAAACCCTATGGTGGTTCTGGACGATGCCGATCTCGACCTCGCTGTTGAGGCCTGTCTGAACGGGGCGTTTTATTCGACCGGACAGCGCTGCACTGCATCTTCGCGCCTGATTGTCGCGGGCGGCATTCATGACCGGTTTGTTGCCTCTCTTACGGGCCGCATTGCTGCGTTGCGAGTTGGCAATGCGTTGGATCGGGCAACCGAAATCGGGCCGGTTGTGGATGGCCGCCAATTGGACAAGGATCTGAGCTATCTTGATATCGCCGCAAAAGAGGGTGGGCAGGTCTTTGGGGGACAGACCCTTCAGCGCACCACCAATGGATTCTTTCTGGCACCTGCTCTGATCACGGAGACAAACAGCGGGATGCGGATCAATCAAGAAGAGGTTTTTGGACCGATTGCTTCCGTGATCCGTGTTGAAGACTACGAAGAGGCGCTACAGGTTGCCAATGACACGCCGTTTGGTCTCAGTGCTGGGATCTGCACCGGGTCTCTCAAACATGCGACCCATTTCAAGGCCAACGCAGAGGCCGGCATGGTCATGGTCAACTTACCTACCGCTGGCGTGGATTATCATGTTCCGTTTGGGGGCACCAAAGGGTCGAGCTTTGGCGGGCGTGAACAAGGAGCTCATGCAAAAGAGTTTTATTCAAAAATCAAAACCTCTTATACGTTTGCATAAAAGTGAGTCCGTGGCGAGGTGGGAGCCTCGCCACATGTACGAGGGCAGTGCGATATGACACGGACGGTTGTGATCATCGGCGCAGGTGTAATTGGGGTCAGTACGGCCCTGCGCCTGCAGGAGGAACTGGCAGGAAAGGGGGATCAGGTCGTCCTTTTGGACCGGAAAGGTGTCGCTGCCGAAACCTCGCAGGGAAATGCGGGGGCCTTTGCTTTTACCGATGTAGAGCCTCTTGCCCATCCCGGCATCATGAAACAGGCGCCAGGTTGGTTGGTCGATCCGCTTGGCCCCTTGTCCATTCCGCCGAGCTACGCAGTCAAATTGGTGCCCTGGCTCCTTCGGTTCTGGCGGGCCAGCCTGCCAGATCGCTACCGCGCCTCCATCGTCTCGCAGGCGGCTCTCATGAAACACTGCGAGGAAGCGACAGAACGTCAGATTGCCCGCACGGACGGCGAGCATCTGATTCAGAGACTGGGCGCTCTTCGGCTTTATGATTCCGAGGCCGCGTTTCGGGCCAGCAAACATAGCTGGGATCTGCGTGATGAATACGGGATCGACTATACTCTGCTGCACGGTCCCGACGAGATCGCAGAGATCCAGCCAGGTCTCAGCCGTCATTTCACCCATGGTGGGTTTACGCCAGGTTGGCACAGTACCATCGACCCCAAGGCCTGGGTAGAACATCTGTTCGCGGCGTTCCTGCAAAGAGGCGGTCGGTTCGAACAGGCCGAGGTGCGCGATATCGCAGCGTCTGATGACGAGGTCGTGCTCAAGACCGCTGATACGACCCTGAGGGCTGATCAGGTGGTTGTCGCAGCTGGCGCCTGGTCACACCATCTGACCAAACGACTGGGCGACCCGCTCCCGCTGGAGACGGAACGAGGCTATAACACAACGCTACCGCCTGGCGCCTTTGACCTGCGGACCTCCCTCAGCTTTGGCAAACACGGGTTCGTGGTGAGCCCGATCAAGGGCGGGGTGCGGGTCGGTGGAGCCGTCGAGCTGGGTGGTTTGGAGCTGCCACCCAATTACAAGCGAGCTGACAATCTACTGGCCAAAGCGAGCCGTTTCATGCCTGGCCTGGATATTTCAGGCGGCACCCAATGGATGGGCTATCGCCCGTCAATGCCAGATAGTCTGCCGGTAATCAGCCAGTCCCGTCGCCACAAGAACGTGGTCTATGCCTTTGGCCACGGCCATGTTGGGCTGACGCAATCCGCTGGCACGGCGGAGTTGGCTGTCGATTTGTTGCAGGGACGTAAGTCTTTGATTGATATGGCACCTTACCGGGCAGATCGGTTCTGAAACCTCTGCACTTGGGTCTGAAATTCTGATGAGTGCGCGCTTTTGGCTGCCCCAAGCGGGCTCTGCGCAAAGAGAGCGTGAACGAATTGGAAGGATTTACATGCCTATTTTGAGCTGAATTTGGTCGTATTACGACGGAATCGGCACTGAAATAGGAGACATGCGCGTCATGCCCAAGACCCGGAAACTTTCGTTGAAGCTGAAACTGCCACTTATCATGGTGGCGCTGACGGCCACCTTTCTGGTGACGGTTTCATTCCTGGTCTATTCGATGGCTGAAAAAAGCATCCGGCAATTTGTCTATGCGTCAAAGGAAACGGCTGCGCGATCTGGAGAGCAGGCGCTTACCTTCATGGTCGATGCTGCCCGCAAGGATCTTGCGGTCAATGCTTCGCAGCCGACCGTGTTTCGCGCCATCAACAATTTTGACCGTGTCTACACAATGATCGAGGAGGAACCGACCGGGTTCCTGCGGCGCCACTACATCGAACAGAATCCGCATGAGGCCGACAAGCGATACGAACTGGTCGATCCCGGTGACGGTTCTTATTACAGCCAGTCTCATGCAACCTACCATCCGACGTTTCTTCAGTCCTTGCAGGTCAACGGGTATGAAGATCTGTATCTCCTGAATGCGGCTGGTCAGCTGCTGTATTCCGTCAAGAAACGGGACGATTTCATTCAACAGTTCGGCTCTGGCCCCAATGCCGAAAGCGGCCTGGGTCAGGTGTTTGCGGCTGCGTTGACAGCTGAACCGGGTGAGGTCGTGACCTCTGATTTTGCAGTCTACGCACCAGGTGGCGGCGGAGCCGGTGCCTTTATGGGGGTGTCTGTTCTCAACAAGAAAAAAGAGGTGATCGGTGTGCTGGCTGTCCAACTGTCTAGCGCATCGGTGGTGTCTGCGCTGACCTCCAATCTGGATGGCAGCGGGCACCAGAACATTTTTCTTGTTGGTCCAGACGGGATTGCGCGCAGCCCGTCTGTGCTGGAGGGGCGATTTGCGGTTGGCGACAGTCTTCCCGACGCAACCCATATCGCTGCTGCCGGAACAGGGGAAGGTGGCCTGTTTGAGGGGATCACCTCCACAGCTGGAGAGCAGGTGATTGCCCTCGTCAAACCGCTTGATATCACAGGTTTTGACTGGTCTCTGGTTCTGGAAACAGATGAACATACGGCCTTCGCAAAGGTGAATGAGATCCGTTTGGTTGCGGTACTCATGATCGGCGTTTCGGTGCTGATCGCGATTGTGGTGTCCTTTATCGCTGCGCGTCACGTCACCAAACCCATTCTTGCCCTGCGCGAGGCCACGAACGCGCTGGCAGATGAGGATTACAGCGTTGATATCGCCGGTCGCAAGCGTGGCGACGAGTTGGGTGATCTGGCCCGCAGTCTGGATACCTTCAGGGACAAGCTTGTTCTGGCGGATGAGGCCGCCGAGCGCGAAGAGCAAGCCGCCAAACAGACCGCTGCCGTGGTCGAGGAAATGAGCGGCGCGGATGTGGACTGGTCCCAGACCGAACATGGCGGTCCTCAGACGGCCTACGGCTGATGGGACATGCCAGTTAGGGGGAAGGGCCCGGTCTGACGGCAGACCGGGCCTTTTGTCTTTTGACTGTTTGTCCTGTGATGGTTGTGCGCTCGGAGCGCTTTTTTGTTCTGCTGCCGGTTACTGGCTGAGCGTCATGAAACCACCCTGTAGCGCAGTGACAGCGGTGTGGGTGGTTTCGGGCATGGCATTGCGATGCGCCATCCGCTCGAGGTTCACAATGGTAGAGAGCATGATGCGGTCGTGGCTCCAGTCACCTGGGCGCTGCATCAGCAGGGCTGTTGCCATAACACCAGTTGCCAGCAGGGCAGAAACAAACATCCAACTCAGAACATGACCGTCCTGTGGCTGTGCCGCAGTAACGGCCCGGATCCGCCTTTCCAAAGTCGCACCACGGCGCACCTCGCGGCGGTCAACCAGCGCAACGGATGGGCTGCGACGAACAAATCGGATCGGATCCTGAGCCGCCAATACGCAGGCACGGATCAGGCATTCGCAATAGGCCCGTACGTCCCGCTGGCCGCGGCTGACAAGGGCCTGGTCGCAGGCGAATTCCCGCAGCATACGCACCTCGCGGCGCCAGATGTGATAGGCCGGGTTCCAAAACAGCAACGGGCGCAGGGCTTCTAACAGAAACTCGCATTCCACGTCGCGCTGCCGGAAGTGCTGCAATTCATGCGCAACGCTCAGCCGCAGATCCGCGGGATTTTCAGCCAGTGCTGTCGGCAGAACGACATAACGGGTCCATAGGCCGCGCGTCGAAAAGGCAACCTTGCTGCTGTCGCTAAAGCGGATTTGAAGGCGACCGATCCGTTTCCAGACATAAGCGTTCTTGATAACACGGCGCAGACGGGCAACCGAAATTGCGACCTGTACCACCGACATGGCAGCACCAAGAATCAAAACCGCCAGCGCAGCCTGGGCCCACAGGCTGGTTTGGGCCATCAGGTCACGCACCAGATCTTCGCGCAGGCCCAGAATGCTCTCGAAACGGGTGGCGCTCATGTTGACGTTGCCCTGAAGGTACTGCGCCACCAGCATGTCCGACAGGGTCGGAGGCTTGGACACAACATAAGTCGTCAGCGCGACAACGAGGAACGGGGACAAAGTCAGCAAAAGCGTCATGCCGTTGAGCAGGCGCAGTTGAGGGCGAAATGCAGGGCCCAGATGGCTTCGGGTCAGAACGGCACGGGATCCAAGCCAAAGGGCAATCCCAGCAAAGAGCAATAGATTGAGATCAATATAAGCGTTTAAAAAAGCTTCAGCGTTCATCGTCCCCCAACCTTTCATTCAGCAAGGCCCGCATTTCCACGAGCATTTCGTCGGTGACATCTTCGTCATCCACCAGCCGGGCTACGAGAGCCGCCGGGGCGCCATTGAAGAGCTTGCTCGAAAGGTTCTTCAGGGTGGTTTTCTGATAGTCAGCTTTTGGTACCGCCGGGCGATACACGAGCGATCTGTCAGCGCGTTCGCTGGTCAGAAAACCTTTCTGTTCCATAATCTTCAGGACAGTCGCGACCGATGTGTAGGCGCGTTCCTGCCGTTTGTTCAGCTCGGCAAGGATTTCCCGTACCGTGCCGCCGCCCGTTTCCCAGACACCTGTCATGAACTCGAGCTCTACCTCGGTCAAAAGCGGGTTGTCCTGTTTCTTTCGCATCACTTGGTGTCCGGTCCTCTTGGGCTTTTGTCATGCTAGGGGATAGCAGGGGCGTTTGAAAACTATTTTTTTAGAAGTTCATCGTCGCGTCGGCCGATCTAGTCTTGGTCGGCAAGGGAAAAGGGGCCCTGCGAACAGGACCCCCCATTTTGTGTCACACCTTCCAGAAGGTGAAGATGAACCAGACAATCGACAGACCCAGCGGCCACCATAGGGGCATCCCGACCAGTCCCAGCCACGCCAGGAAGATATAGGATGTCCCAAGGAGGCTGATGAACAGCCGGTCCCCGCGGGTTGTGACAAGTCCCAGCACGCCTTTGCGGGCATCTCCACCGGGGCTGCGGATTTCGAGAACGATCAGCAGGCCAATGGCCGAAAAGATCCCGATAAAGACCAGGGCCGTGGGCCAGGTCCAAGCCATCCAACTCAGCATTATACCCTCCCCATCGCAAAGCCTTTTGCGATGTAGTTGCGGACGAAGTAGATCACGATCGCGCCCGGAATGATTGTCAGTGTACCCGCAGCCGCCAGCAGGCCCAGTTCATAGCCCGCGCTTGAGGCGGTTTTGGTCATGGTGGCGGCAATTGGTTTGGCGGCAACCGCTGTCAGTGTCTTCGCCAACAGCAGCTCCACCCAAGAGAACATGAAGCAGAAGAACGCTGCCACACCGACGCCGGCCTTGATCGACGGGATGAAGATCGTCGCAAAGAAGCGCGGGAAGGAATAGCCATCCACATATGCGGTTTCGTCCAGCTCTTTCGGGATGCCCCCCATGAACCCCTCAAGGATCCAGACTGCCAGCGGAATGTTGAACAGGCAGTGTGCCAGCGCAACAGCCAGGTGCGTGTCAAACAGGCCTACCGCCGAATAAAGCTGAAAGAATGGCAGTGCGAAAACTGCGGCTGGCGCCATCCGGTTGGTGAGCAGCCAGAAAAACAGCTGCTTGTCGCCAAGGAAGCGATAGCGCGAGAACGCATAGGCCGCAGGCAGCGCGACAGCAACAGAGATCACCGTGTTGATCGACACGTAGATGATCGAGTTGATGTAGCCCCAGTACCAGCTCGGATCGGTGAAGATCGTTGCATAGTTTTCCAGCGTGAAAGTCTGCGGGAACAGCGAGAAGCCGGACAGGATTTCATTTGTCGTCTTAAAGCTCATCGCGACCAGCCAATAGATCGGCAGCATGAGGAACAGGATATAAACGATGGGGACGATGGTACGTTTTTGCATCGAAGTATCCTCCTTTAGTTTTGATCGTCTTTGGTCATGACGGTGTAGAACAGCCAGCTGACCAGAAGTGTGATTGCAAAGTAGATGAGGCTCATCGCTGCCGCCGGACCAAGGTCGAACTGTCCAAGCGCGATTTTAACCAGGTCGATGGACAACAGTGTTGTCGAGTTGCCAGGGCCACCGCCGGTCAGAACAAACGGCTCGGTGTAGATGTTGAAACTGTCCATGAACCGCAGAAGGATCGCGATGGTCAGAACGGTTTTCATCTTTGGCAGCTGGATAAAGCGGAACACAGCCCAGTTGGAGGCGCCGTCGATCTTGGCCGCCTGGTAATAGGCGTCCGGGATCGACACGAGGCCAGCATAGGACAGAAGCACCACAAGAGAGGTCCAGTGCCAGACATCCATGGTCACGATGGTGATCCATGCGGCAACGGGATCCTGAGTCATATCATAGTTGATGCCAAGCGTGTGGTTTAGGAAATACCCCAGCAGGCCAATGTCGGGCAGGGTAAAGATGTTCCACATTGCACCAACCACGTTCCACGGGATCAGCATCGGCAGCGCCATCAAGACCAGACAGACAGGTACCCAGAACCCCTTGCGCGGCATCGACAGTGCGATGGCAATGCCAAGCGGGATTTCGATGATCAGGATCAGGAAGGTGAACATGAACTGGCGGCCAAGTGCCGCGTGGAACCGGTCAGAGCGCAGGATCTGCTGAAACCAGTCGAGCCCCTGCCAGAAAAAGACGTTGTCGCCAAATGTCTCCTGGACGGAGTAGTTGACCACAGTCATCATCGGGATCAGCGCGTTGAATGCAACGAGCAGCAGAACGGGCAGAACAAAGAACCACGCCTTTTGGTTTTCGGTTTTCATCGTGCCTCCTCCGCACTTTGGGATTGCGCCGCAGATTCAGCCGCTTCGGTTGCGATCCAGCCGTCGACATACAGTCGGGTCTGATCCTGACGGAACGCCAGATGGACGGTGTCGCCCTTGTTTGGCCCCGCACCTTCGACCACGGCGTTGATCCGATGCCCTTCGGCCTCGCACTCCACCACTGTGTGGCGGCCAACATCCGAAACCTTGGTCACGGTAGCGGGCAGGCCACTGTCGGCCAGGGACACGAATTCGGGTCGGATGCCTACCTCGGTCTTGCCTGCAGCGTCGCCTTTGATGGGGCCTTCCAGTGCGATGGGGTGGCTGCCGATGTAGGGCTGGCCGGCGCGCAGCTCACAGGGCAGGACATTCATGCCCGGCGAGCCGATGAAGTGGCCGACAAACGTGTGGGCAGGACGCTCAAACAATTCGACCGGCGTGCCGATTTGAACGACTTCACCCAGCTGCATGACCACAACCTGATCGGCAAAGGTCAGCGCCTCTGTCTGGTCATGGGTCACATAGATCATCGTGGCCTTTACGCGCTGGTGCAGCTCTTTCAGCTTGGAACGCAGTTTCCACTTCAGATGCGGGTCGATCACGGTGAGGGGCTCGTCGAACATGACGACGTTCACATCCTCGCGTACAAGGCCACGGCCCATGGAGATTTTTTGCTTGTTGTCCGGGCTCAGACCCGCAGCGCGCGTGTCCAGAAGATCGGTCACCTCCAGCATCTCGGCAATCGCCATGACGCGTTCCTTGACCGTGGCCTCGTCCCGACCGCGGTTGCGCAGCGGAAAGGCGAGGTTGTCGTAAACGGTCATGGTGTCGTAGATCACCGGGAACTGGAACACCTGCGCGATGTTGCGCTGGTCCGGGGGCAGTTTGGTGACATCCTTGCCGTCAAACAGAATCTGCCCTTCGGATGGCACCAGAAGGCCCGAGATGATGTTCAGCAGGGTGGACTTGCCACAGCCTGACGGACCAAGCAGGGCGTAGGCGCCACCATCAGTCCAGTCGAGATCGATTTCCTTGAGGGCATAATCGGACGCGCTGGAGGGATTCGGCATGTAGCTATGCCGCAGTTTCGAGAGAGTAATCTTAGCCATTTGCGCCTCACGCCACGCGGGAGCCATCGGGGGCAAACACATAGGCTGCCGATGGATCCATGTAGAAGTCATGATGCTCACCCACCTCATAGGGGTGAACGCCAGCAGAAAGGGAAACCCAGCTGCCGTGATCGCTGTCCAGACCCATGTCGAAATGGGCGCTGCTTTCGGATCCCGAAAGCTCTGTCACCTGAACCTGCCCCGACAGCTGCACGGTGGTCAGGGGCGTCGCAACGGGCAGAACGTGATAGGGGCGGATGGCGATGGTATAGGGGCCGTCAGCCAAGTCTGCTGCCGCACCGGTCAAGGACCAGCTGACGTTATTGCCGAGGCGGGCGGTTGTGCCCTGTTTCACAATCGGGGCGGTGTTGATCGGTGGATCCGAGAAGACCCGAGCTGCCGCGACATTGTCGGGGTTGCGATAGATATCAGCGGTCGTGCCGAACTGGGTGACGCGGCCGTCCTGCATCAATGCGGTCTTGCCACCGAGCAAAAGCGCCTCTTCCGGTTCGGATGTGGCATAGACAACAACCGCGCCGCGACCGGCAAACAGTTCAGGTAGCTGATCGCGCAGCTCCTCGCGCAGTTTGTAGTCAAGGTTCGCCAGCGGCTCATCCAGGAAAACAGCGCGGCTTTCCTTGGCAATTGCGCGGGCCAGCGCGGTTCGCTGCTGCTGGCCACCAGACAATTCATGCGGGCGGCGGTGAAGCATCGGACGCAGCTGCAGGATGTCCGCAGCTTCTTCCACGCGACCTTCAATCTCGGATTTCGCCATGCCAGCCACTTTCAGCGGCGAGGCGATGTTCTCGTAGACGGTCATATGCGGGTAGTTGATGAAAAACTGGTGCACCAGGCTGATGTTGCGTTTCTGGGTGCTAAGGGCGGTCACATCCTGACCATCCATGAGCACCTGTCCGCTGGCAATCGGGTCAAGCCCGGCCATCATCTTGATAAGAGAGGTCTTGCCAGACCCGGTGGCGCCCAGAAGGACGTTGAAGTGACCCGGTTCCAGCACAAGGGAGGTTTCCTTGATATGCAGCTGGGCGCCGACACGCTTGGTCACGTTTCTGAGTTCGAGTGCCATCTTGTTTTGACTTTCCGGCGGGCGGCCTGTTGCGCGCGGCATGCGCGATCTTTGGGGACAAAATACCCCGGAGAGGGCCAGCCACGCTCCGGGGCGAAAGCGGGGAGCGCAACGGAAGATCCGCACGCTCCCCACGGGGAGGAGAGGTTACTGGGAGGCCCAGCGGGCAACCAGTTCGTCATAGTTGACGGTCTGGCCCTGAGGCTTCTCGTTCTCCAGTTTCGGCTTGGCGCCACCGTTGGCGTACCACCACTCAGCGTCTTTCTCTTCGTTCAGACGCGGGCCGCAGCCGCCGTAGACATTCGCCTGCTCGTCTGCACGCTGCATACGGGCCATTGTGATGTCCATTTCTTCGGCCAGACGGTCCATGGCTTCCTGCGGGGTGAAGGCGCCGGAGTTCACGTCACCGATCTGCTGCCACCAGATTTGGGCCAGCTTCGGATAGTCAGGCACGTTCACGCCGGTCGGGGACCATGCAACGCGGTCGGGCGAACGGTAGAATTCGACCAGACCACCCAGCTTGGGTGCACGCTCGGTGAAGCTCTCGTGGTTCACAGAGGAGTCACGGATGAAGGTCAGACCAACGTGGGATTTTTTCACGTCAACGGTCTTGGACACAACAAACTGAGCATAGAGCCAAGCAGCTTTCGCACGATCAACCGGAGTGGACTTCAGGAAGGTCCAGGAGCCTACGTCCTGATAACCGACCTTCTGGCCTTCTTCCCAGTAGGGGCCATGCGGGCTCGGCGCCATCCGCCACAGCGGGGTGCCGTTCTCGTCGACGGTGTTGTTGCCTTCGGACTGCGGTTTTACCATGTCGGCGGTAAAGGCGGTGTACCAGAAGATCTGCTGAGCCACGTTGCCTTGCGCCAGTGCGGGCAGCGACTGGTAGAAGTCATAGGACGCAGCACCCGGAGGCGCGTATTTGCGCAGCCATTCGTCCCACTTGCGGATCGCATAGACAGCAGCCGGACCGTTGGCAGCACCACCACGGGTCACGCTTGCACCGGCAGGGTTACAGGAATCCGCTTCCATGCGGATGCCCCATTCGTCGATCGGCACACCGTTCGGCTCACCTTTCGAACCGGCACCGGCCATAGACAGCCAGGCATCGGTCATACGCCAGCCAAGGTCAGGCGCGCGCTTACCATAGTCCATGTGGCCATAGATTGCGGTGCCGTCGATTTCCTTGACGTCTTCGCTGAAGAACTCGGCGATGTCTTCATACGCGGACCAGTTGACCGGCACGCCGAGGTCATAGCCGTACTTCTCTTTGAAGGCGGCTTGCAGATCTTCGCGATCGAACCAGTCCTTGCGGAACCAGTAGAGGTTCGCGAACTGCTGATCGGGCAGCTGGTACAGGTCGCCATCGGGACCAGTGGTGAACTGGGTGCCCATGAAGTCACCCAGGTCCAGACCGGGGTTGGTGACGTCAAAGAAGTCGCCTTCCATCATGTCGGTCAGGTTGTAGGCGAGCTGCAGGCGCGAGTGGGTGCCGATCAGATCGGAGTCATTGACGTAAGCGTCATAGAGGTTCCGCTTGGTCTGCATCTGGGTCTGCACGGCCTGAACCACTTCGCCCTCGCCGAGGATCTGGTGGTTCACCTTGATGCCGGTGATTTCCTCAAACGCCTTGGTCAGAACTTCGGACTCGTAGCTGTGCGTCGGAATGCCTTCGGACAGGACGTTGATTTCCATGCCTTTGAACGGTTCAGCAGCGTTGATGAACCACTGCATCTCCGACATCTGCTCGTCCTTGGTCAGAGCCGAGGGCTGGAACTCTTCGTCGATCCATTTCTTGGCAGCTGCCTCATCGGCATAGGCTGCCTGTCCCGCGACCACGGCAATAACCGCGGCTGCGGACAAAAGATACTTGCGCATCTTTCTCCTCCCTAGTGATTGTGTCGCCAGACATGCCACACGGCACCTGACTGTCATTCAGGTTTCACACAGCGGCTGGTCTTGTCAAACTAATTTTTTAGTATGACGTAATGTAATGTTTGGAAACGATTTTTCAGAAATCCTGATTTGGGCGAGGGACTCGCCTGCCGAGGGATTTCGTTGCTGCGATGCGGCAATCTGCAACCTGTGGGTGTGCTGGTCATATCGCGCACAAAATGGCAACGGCGCCGCAAGTGTCAAAGTTTGTCGTCGCTGAGGCTGGGTTTTGCGGTTATGGAGAGCGCATGGAAAACACTGATACCTTCGAGATCTTTCTGACCGCCCCACCGGGATTGGAGCAAACTCTCTTGCACGAAGCCAAGGAGCTGGGTTTTGCCGAGCCAAAAACGGTCCCCGGTGGCGTGACTGTCCAGGGGGGCTGGCCGGATGTGTGGCGCGCCAATCTTTGTCTGCGTGGCGCCGCGCGTGTCTTGGCGCGGATCGGCTCCTTTCGGGCCTTTCACCTCGCCCAGCTGGACAAGCGGGCGCGCAAGTTTCCCTGGTCCGAAGTGCTGCGTGCAGATGTGCCTGTCCGGGTCGAGACGACCACAAATAAAAAGTCCAAGATCTATCACGCGGGCGCCGCAACCCAGCGGATCGAACGTGCCATCACCGAAGAGCTGGGCGCCGAAATCAGCGCAGAAGCGGGGATCACGATCAAACTTCGCATTGAAGACAATCTTTGCACCTTCAGCGTCGACACATCGGGCGAAGGGCTCCACAAACGTGGCCACAAGACTGCTGTGGGTAAGGCGCCCATGCGCGAAAACCTCGCCGCATTGTTTCTGCGGGACTGCGGATATACAGGCACGGAACCCGTGGTGGACCCCATGTGCGGCTCCGGCACCTTCATGATTGAAGCGGCTGAGATCGCGCGCGGCCTGCTTCCCGGTCGCAGCCGCAATTTTGCGTTTGAACAGCTGGCGACCTTTGATGCCGATGCCTGGGCGGCAATGCGAGATGTCACAACCACCCAAGACACGGACGTGCGGTGCTACGGATCAGACCGAAATGCCGGCGCCGTCGAGATGGCCGCTGCCAACGCAGAGCGAGCGGGTGTTGCGGATCTTGTTCAGATCACACAGCAGGCTGTCAGCGATCTGACACCCCCTGATCTGGGAGAGGGAGAGCAGCCTGGCCTTGTGATCGTGAACCCACCTTACGGTGCGCGGATTGGCAACAAAAAGCTGCTCTATGCGCTTTATGCGGCGCTCGGGGAGACCTTGAAAAGCCGCTTTAGTGGCTGGCGCGTTGGTATCGTCACCAGCGAAACGTCACTGGCAAAGGCCACGGATCTGCCGTTCCTGCCCTATGGTCCGCCGGTGGCCCACGGCGGGCTCAAGATCCGACTGTTCAAAACGGCCCCGCTTCCCTGATCGACCTTTGTGATCAGGCAGACAGGGTGCGCCAGGCGCTGACCAGACCGGCCAGCGCCATTCGCTCACCATCTGTCCGGGTCAGAGGAATGCCCTGATGGCCCAGGGCTGCGGCGTAGGCTGGCTCAATTTCGGATGGGGAAACCAGTGCGATGTTCTGGCCCAGCCAATAAGGGCGCGCTGCAGATAGCTCGGCCCCCAACAGCAGCCCCCAAAGGCGCGCAGCACGATCTTGCGGCGAACCGGATTGATCTGCTTGCAGTTCGGCAACCCGTGCGGCCATCGCTTCGGGCCGGGATTGAACGTTTTCCATCGCGCCGGTCAAAGCCGACGTTGCGGCTGTGGCTGCTGACTCCAGCGGATCCAGACCCAGCTGAGGCGCGAGCGCGCGCCACAGTCCTGCGGTCAGGAAGCTTTGAAAACTCACCACTTCATTGGCGCTGATCAGAGCCCAGTGGGTTGTCTCGCCGGGAAGACAGACGACCCCATCCCAATTGGGGTTCAACGACAGAAACCCCGCGATCCGGGTTGCGGCCCCACCCATTCGCGCCACAGGGCTGTTCTGGCTGAGCCCGGCAATCAGGTGAACATCTGTTTCGCCCATCGCCACGACCGGCAGCTCTGCTGGTTTGGCGGGGACCGCTATGGCGGCTGTTGTCTCTGCGCCGGACAACATCACGGGCGCCGTGGCATGTGCCGCGCCCAGCTGGGCCCTGAGATCATCCAAAGCGGTCATGATGCCGTCGGCCGGGCAGCAAGTCTCAGCCCGCTCGGACACCGTCTCACCTGTCATGGCCCAGATAACGAGATGTCCGTCGGTAAAATCGGCGGCAATCCAACATTCTGTCTTGGCGGTCATGCTAGCGCTCATTGTTTCGGTCCTTCGGTCAAACTGGCGTCGGTTGGACGGGGCTGTCTCATTGCCAATTTTCGACCCTTTGATCAACACGGCCTCTTCAGAAAGTGGCTCAGCCGGGGTGTGGAATGGTTAACAGGTCTGCGCTGATGCTTCGAAGGTGATTCAAATTGTTATGAGTATTGCTCTTGATTCCTTATACTTTTGGGTAGTTTCGCAGAACAGTTCCTATCCTTATGAGGAATTGTTTCCACAAATGTCGCCTGATTTACTCCACAGGCCGCGAAATGCTGGATCTCACCGAATTTACTGAGATTTGTGTAAAATTGCTTTATTAAGGTTTTACCGCATCAGCGGACTGTAAACGGCCCAAAACGGGCCGGTTGATTGGGACGAAGGTGTCGGCCGCATGGGGGTGCGGCCGGAAACAAACCATCGAACTGCACTGACGTGAGATCCGGGGCGCTGCCGTTCCCGGCCAGTCGAATTGATACGAGTGTCTCCGCTTCGGCGGACCGGAAAAGCTGTGTTCAGCGAAAAGTTGGGGGCTGCGGGGGCGGCCTTAGATTGGGGTTGGAAATGAAGGACTTTGTGCATGATGGGGCGGTGCATCCGCCACTGCGCTCTGGCCGGACGATGATGCTGCCGCGCTCGCGCATGTTCTATGCGGGCAGGCCATTTCAGCGGGTCGAACAGCCAAGGCTTATCGCCAATCTGAACACTGCCATCAGTCGGCAGCCGAGCCAGATTGTCGACTGGGCCCAGCGGGATCGCCGTGCATGGGCCTACGGACGATTTGGCAAGCGCGTGCTTGATATCCTGCTGGTGTTGATTGCCCTGCCGATCACGCTGCCGCTGATCTTGTTGGCCGCGCTCGCATTGTGGTTTGAAGGCGGACAGCCGTTTTACACACAGGACCGTCTGGGGCAGCGGGGACGGGTGTTCTCCATCCTCAAACTGCGCACGATGGTGCGAAACGCCGACCAGCTTCTTGAGGAACATCTGGCGCGTGATCCCGAAATGCGCCGCGAATGGAACGAAACACAGAAGCTCAAGCATGATCCCCGCATAACGCCGGTTGGCCGCTTTCTGCGTACGACCTCGCTCGATGAGTTGCCGCAACTTTGGAATGTCATCATCGGAGAAATGAGCCTCGTTGGCCCACGTCCGATGCTGCCGGACCAATTGCCCCTTTATGGGGACGCGCGGCCCTATTTCTTGCTGAAACCGGGGATCACCGGGCTTTGGCAGGTGTCGGTGCGCAACGAAGGTGGCTTTGCGGTACGTGCAGGTTCGGACGCCAGCTATTGCCGCACCCTTTCATTCCGGCAGGATTTGGCAATCCTTTGGCGCACCGTGGGCGTGGTGCTGCGAGGCACCGGATATTAACGGCTTTGGCTTAGTCGGGATGGATGCTTCTTGCGCCATTCCGGTTGGGCCGCGTCCTATAGGCGGGCTAAGGCGGACGTGGTAGAAATGCGGAGGCGGTTATGAAAGACACTCTGACAGATACCCAGTCTCTGACCTGGCCAGCACAGGATTTTGAAGGAAACGAAACACCCGCAATGACGCAGCAGGGCTTCAAACGATTTCGTCGCCGCAAGGGGCGGACGCAGGGCGAGCCGGAACAGCCATCTGTTCTGGACGGTCGGGTTGAGCCCGGCACGTCGCCCGATCGTCTGTCGCCTAAGCCAAAGGCGCGACCAAGTGACAAGACCCAGCGCCAGTCAGGTTTCTCCGGCCGTCCTGAAACAAAGGACAAACCGGAGGTCAGGGGTGCCGCAGATGAGCTGCGCACGGGGCCTGTTTCTCAGCAGCAGCTGCCCGCACCTTTGCCCGAAATGTGGGAACGCATTCATCGCGTTCCCATGGATATGCGCAGCCATCAGGTCGCGCGTTCGCCGCTGGTGAATTTTTTCCGCAGCTCACCCACCGCGAAGGCGTTTGATTTGCTGCGCACGCGCTTGCTGCACAGCCTCAAGGCGCATGGTTGGAAACGGGTCGCGATTGCCTCACCCACTGCGGGATGTGGTGCGACGTTTACGGCTGTTAATCTGGCGCTCAGCCTGGCGCGTGTTCCGAACACCCGCACGATCCTGATGGACATGAACTTTCGCCGCCCCGCGGTGGCTGCAACTCTGCGGCTGCCCGCAGCGGGGGATATGCGTGGCTTTTTGTCCGGGGAGCTGAGCATGCCGGAACATCTGGTGCGCCCCGCTGAAAGCCTTGCGGTCGGGCTGACTGCCGCGCCAGATCGCAATGCCGCCGAAATCCTGCACGATCCAACTTGCGCGCAGGTCCTGGATGACATGACGCTGACCATTGGGGCCGATGTTATTCTGTTCGATCTTCCGCCAGTTCTGGAACATGATGATGTGGCAGCCTTTCTGCCACAGGTCGACGGGGTTTTGCTGGTTGCAGACGGCACCCGAACGACTGCCGCCCATCTCGCGGCCTGCGAGCAGATGTTCAAAGGCCAGACGCAGCTTCTTGGGGTGAGCCTGAACCGCGCGCGCGGTGCCGGGCTGCTTCAGCATGGCCAATAACCCAGCCCATTCACTCAACAAAGAGACCAGCAAACCAAATGGGACCGATCCGCACACTCGAAGATCTGTTTGATATGCTGCGCCGCAGGGCGTTTGTGATCTTTTGGATCGTGGTTCTCGGGGCCATGGTTTCGGTTTGGGTCGCGCTCAAACAGCAGCACAGCTACGAAAGCGCGGCCGTCTTGCAGATCACCCGTCCCAAGATCGCAGGCGAGCTGGCAAAATCAACCGTTGACGGTTCCTCTGCGCGCAGGCTGCAGCTGATCGAACAGCGGCTGATGGCGCGCGGCTCAGTGGAAGAGATCATCGAGAAGTTTGGCCTTTACGGCAATCTGCCGCTGCACCCCTCGGAGAAAGTGGCGCTTTTGCGGGAGTCGGTTCTGCTGACCGGCGTGGCCGCTGCGCGCGAAGGGTTTACCGATGATGGCACCATTTCGGTTTTGACCATCACCGCCCAGATGCCGACCCCGGAACAGGCACAGGCCGTTGCCAGGGAATTTGCCAGCCGCACGATCGAGCTGAGCCAGAGCTCGCGGATCGAACAGGCCCGCGAAACGCTGTTGTTTTTCACGGACAAGGCCAACGCCCTGACCGCTGAAATTGCGGCTCTCGAAGATGAGATCACCGCCTATCGCAATTCCAACAACGTGGCTCTGCCCGGTGGGATCGAAATGCGCCGGGAGGAGATTTCGTCCCTGAATACCGGTCTTTTGGAAATCGAGCGCGAGCAGATCGAACTGCGCAGGCAGGCGGATCAGACGACATCGAACCAGCGGCCTGCAACTGCCCAGCGGATGCTTGCGGTTTTCGAAGAGAAGCTGGCCACACTGGAAGCGCAGCGAGAGCTGCTGCTTGAGCGCCGCGCCGCGCTAGAAGCTTCCCTGCAGACTACGCCAGAGGTGGAACGTCAGCTGGGCGTCTATGAACGGCGCATGGACCAACTTCAGGGAGAGCTGGAGACCATCAGCCAACGGCTGGCCGAAGCCGAAGTGGGGTTCCGGCTGGAGTCATCCCGTCAGGCTGAGCGCTTGACCGTGATCGAGCCTGCATCACTGCCGGATTATCCAATCACCAGCGGACGTAAGAAACTGGCCCTGATGGGGCTGATTGCCAGTATCGGTATGGCGATGGGTGTCGCGTTCCTGATGGAGCTGCGCCACCCGGTTTTGCGGTCGGTCGCGCAGATGGAACGAGAGACCGGGCTTACACCAGTTGTGGCGATCCCCCTGCTGGATACACGACCACGCAAACGCGGTCTGTTGGATCGGCTACGGGGCCTTTTTTCACGCAACGGGCGCGGTGGCATGGGGGCATCCTCCGGCGCTTGAGCAGCGCATCTACAATCAGCTGACCGCCGCGATCATCTTGGCAATGGCTGACTGGTGCCACCAGATGGCCCCACCGCCAATACCTACCGTCAGAAGGGTAAAGCCAAGATCATGGCGAGGATCCCAGACGTGGTGTTTGCGCGCAAGCCAGACCATCACCGGGTAGGCCAGGATCATTGCCCCCGCCAGCGCGGCGATCCCTCCCGGCAGGCCAAACATCATGACGGCGATCAGAAACAATGCGGTCTGGGCAATCGCGCGGCTGGCGGTAAAGACAAAGAAGGATCGACTGTCGCCCGCCGCCAGCGCCGCCTGATCGTAGGTCATGGTGATAACCGCAGGAGCCAAAGCGACCGAAATCAGAACGATCATTGCGCCTGCATGCAGGTATCGATCATCGTAAAGCACATCGACGAGCCACGGCCCCAACCACGCCATGCCCAGCAGCATCGACAGGATAAAGGCGCTGAGACCAGCGCGCAGTTGGCGTTGCTTGCGCTTATAACGTGGATCCGCCTGGGCAGGTTTGTCGCGATAGACCGGGATCATAAGGCGCTGGTTGACAGCGTGCCCCAGAGCCATGGGAAAACTCGCCAGAAAAAAGCCGATGTTGTAGATCCCCAGAACTTCCAGTGGGACAAACTTGCCGAGGATCGCCCGGTCCCCCTGTGAGGTCAGAAACCAGAACGCGGTCGAGAGAAAGATCCATTTTCCAAAGTGCAACAGTTCACCGAGCGCTTGTCGTTCCCAGTGGAACCGGCTGCGCCGACCGGGCAGGGCACGCCAGACCAGGATTAGAAAAGCAGTCGCCTGGATGACGCTGCCCAGCACCAACGCCATGACCGATTGGGTCCACCAGGCAATCAGCACCATGGCGCCGATTCCAATCGCCTGACTGATGAGCTCCAGCGCGGTGAGCCGCCCGACCAACAGATGGCGATGCGCAGTTTCTACCCGGATCGGGTCGAGCCCGTTGATCGCGAGGGCCGCACCGGCAATTGGCAGGTACCACATCAGCTCTGGCGCGTCGTAAAACTCCGCAATCGGCCAGGCCAGCAAAAGGGTCATCCCCCACAGGATAAAACCCCGCACCACCTGAACGCTCCAGGCCGTGTCCAGAAAGTCGGGATCGTCGCCTCGTTTGCTCTGAGCGATAGACGGGCCCACGCCGATATCCGAAAACAGCGCAAGACCCGTGGTCACCACGCTGACCAATGCCATCAGACCAAAGGCTTCGGGAAACAGGAGCCGCGTCATCAGCAGGTTGGCGGCAAGGCGCAGAGCCTGACTGCCGCCATAGCCGATCATCAGCCAGGAGGCAGACCGCAGCACCCGTGCTGCCAGCCCTTCGCCGCTGAATAGGGACAAAACCTGCTGCATGACATGTCTCTCGGTCTTGGTTCTTGCGATCTGCCTGATCCCGAAAGGCGACAATTCGACGGCACCTTCGCGGCAATGCTGGGCAACTGGGTGAACTACGGATACCCTGCGGCAACTCTTGCACAAAATGGGCGTGTGTCCTCGTGAAAATTGCCTACATCCTCAACACCTACCCTCAGCCGTCCCACAGCTTTATTCGCCGCGAGGTACAGGCGCTGGAACGGCACGGCGTCGAGATCGAGCGCATCGCCATGCGCCCCGCTGATGTGCCATTGGTGGATCCGGGTGACATCGATGAACAGGGGCGCACCGACTATGTCCTTGCCAAGGGGGGCGCGCGGCTGGTCGCTGGCCTTGTGCGGCGCATGTGGCGCAGTCCCCGGCGGTTCCGATCTGCCCTGGCGAAGGCCTGGGAAATGGGTGGCCGCTCTCAGGTTGGTCGCCTGCGACATCTGATCTATCTGGCCGAAGCGGCCTATGTGGCTGACCGGGTTGAGGGGGAGGGGATAGACCATCTCCATGCTCACTTTGGCACCAACTCCACCACGGTTGCGCTTTTGGCTGCGATGCTGGCTGATGTGCCGGGCGGGTTGGGCTACAGTTTTACAACTCACGGACCAGAGGAATTTGACGCGCCGCAGGTGCTGTCTTTGGGAGCCAAGGTGGACACGGCCGACTTCGCCGTCGCAATCAGCAGCTTTGGCCGCAGCCAGTTGAGCCGCTGGGCCGCATTTGGCAGTTGGGCACGGCTGAAGGTGGTGCATTGCGGCATTGAACCCTCGCGGTTTTCTGAACCGCAACCACTGCCAGAGGGGCCATTGCGGCTGGCTGCGATTGGCCGGTTTGTTGAACAAAAAGGGCAGATGGTTCTTATCCACGCGCTCGCAAAACTGGTCGAAACCCACCCGGATCTGCACCTTTCGTTGATCGGTGATGGAGAAATGCGCCAGGATCTTGAGGCTGCGATCGCGCGTTATGACCTTTCGCGCCACGTCACATTGACCGGTTGGCTGTCAGAGGCGGACGTAAGGGCGGAGCTGGCAAAGGCGCATGCGCTCGTCATGCCGTCCTTTGCAGAAGGCCTGCCAATGGTGGTGATGGAGGCAATGGCAGCTGCCCGTCCGGTGGTGGCAACCTATATCGCAGGGACGCCCGAACTGGTGGTGCCGGGGCAGACAGGGTGGCTGGTGCCAGCTGGCGACCCCGACGTTCTGGCTGAGGCGATAGCGGATCTCGCGGGTACACCTAGCGAAACACTAAGGCGGATGGGACAGGCGGGGCGCACCCGCGTGCTGCAGCGGCACGATAGTGAGATCGAGGCGGGCAAATTGGTGCATCACTTTGAAGAGGCTATCCGCGCGCGTCGCCCCTGACTGCCACACCGCCTGCTTTCTTCGGGGCCTACCGCCCGCGCGTCCAGCGATTGGCGCGGCTGTCGCGATAAAGTGGCGATTTCACCGCCACGGAAACTGCCGCATAGGTCAAAAAACCAGCCGGGTCGCGCAACGCGCGCCCTGCGATATGTGAAAGAGACGGCCGGCGCACGTCCTCATTTGCCAGCAATTGCGGAAACCGGGATGCAATTTCGTCAACGCCTGCATTCTGCCTGCGCCGAACCCTGACCAGATTGCGAAACCCTTCGACCAGAGGCCATTGATAGGATGCCGCCAGACGCTGACGTTCCTGCGGGGCAAAGCTGAGGCGGGCGAAGATGTCGTCGGCAATGACATCGGGCCAGTCCTCCCAACGCGCGCGCCCGGCCTTGTTCATCGCAAATAGCCCAAACCCCGGAACACCCTTTTGCACGAAGGGCAATGTCTCCCAGAACCGGGCATATAGTCTGCTCACGGTGCTTCTGGCGCGCATCAGCTGCGGCTCGCCACTGGCGTAGCGCGCTACGTTGCAGTCCAAAGTGGCACAGATGAGCGGCAACAGCTGTGGTGAGACGATGACATCTGCATCAAGATAAACGAGCACACGGCCACGCGCACGTGTCTCTCCATCTTGAAGGGCGCCGATTTTGCCCCCTTCCGCGCGATCTATCACATGGCAGTCCCAACGATGGGGAACCGGGACCGACTGTGCCTCTGCCACAGTTGCATCAGAGCAGCCATTGGCCATCACGATGACCTCGCCGGTGGCTTGGTCGGGCAGCGGAGCGCTTTCAAACAGGGCAGAGAGGCAAGGGCCAATATAGCCTGCTTCGTTATGCGCCGGGATGATAACACTCAGCGTCGGAGCAAGTCCTGTTGGCGTCATTTCGCGGCCTCCAGTGCCTGCCATCGCGGGTTGTCATCGCTCAGCGTGCGCAAGCTGCCCCAGCTGCCCCATTTGCCGGGGGTGGAAACGTCGGAATAGGCCGTGAACAGCGCACCGCCCAGTTCGGGCCACCCCCGCAACAGCGACCGATAGAGCGCGCCCATCTCCTCGGTGTAGTTGAAATGACTGAAAAACGCCGTGAGCGTTTCATCATCCACCATCGGGCCGAGGCCAACGACATGGCTCCCACCCTCGTACATTATGAGATCCAGATCATGCTTGGCCGCGATTTTTGCGTGATAGGGCAGGACGCGCTCTAGCAGGTCAGTAATCGTGTCCTCGCGCGAGCCGGACACCAGCCCGTCACGCAGTTCGGCCTCGGCCAGTGCGCTGGCCGCATCATATCGGTGCTTGGTGACAAACGTTGCTGCGGCGGTTCCTTCCAGCCCGCGGGCTGCTGCCGTCGCCTCGGCCTGCTCGTGGCTTTGTGCAATCCAGGCCCGCAGCGTGGCCGCGCGCTCAGGCAGGCCAAGGATGCCGCCGAAGTAACCAGTGACCGCGTAGGCGTCAAAACTCTGGGCTGGTGGGCGGCGGGCCGGATCTTCGGCCACCCAGAGTGGTGCTTGCAGGATCTGCTCTTCCAGGCCCAGCCAGCCGGTCTGGGTGGAGAGCACGCGTACCAGGCGCTCTGGTGTGGTGTCGCCAAAGACCTCACTCCATATCCCGGCAACCTCGGCTGCCCGACCGCCGTAATATTGCATCCACAGGTCTGAGCCGCCCCAGCGCGCCTTTGCCTGCGCATCTGCCCAGACCGCCTGCTCGAACTGCCAGTTCCACACCTCGTTGGAGTATTCCACATAGGCGCGCAAATCCGGATCCAACTGATCCTGCACCAGCCGGGCATAGTTCCGGATATAGCTGTCATCCGCCATATGGGGCAGGGTGAACCAAGGCGCGGTTTTCAGCTGGTTTGCCAATGCAACCAGAACCTCGGCGGGGACACCTGCTTGGGCCCACGTGTAATCCTGCGGGTGCGGGCGGTCTTCCCAGCCGATTTGTGAGGAGTCATTCGTTGCCATCCAGTCCATGAACCGCAGAGCCGCAAAACCCTGCATCAAAGACAGCCAATCGGGATTGAACAGCTCTCCCCGCTGCCACAGAGGCAGGTGACGTTCTTGCACGACAGAAATGTTGCGAATGTAATCGCCAGTGCCACGGCGGTCGCTGCGCTGGATGCGAATGTCCACTGCACCGGGGCCGGGAGTATAGTCGAAACGGATCTCACCGCTCCCGTAGCGGATGTTTTCGGCGCGGCCTGCGACCTCGATGATCCCGTCGCCGTCAAACTGGAGGACATAGCGCCCCGCCAGCGTTGTTGCCGTGCGCGGCAGATCCGTCAGGATCAATGTGCCGATTGACCCCAACTCAGGAGGCAGCGATGTGGGCCAGCCGTACTCGTCCAGGTATCCGGCAGCGGCCAAATCCGGGTGATCGACCCCGCCCCATTGGCCGGGCAGGTGACCGATCCAGGGGCGTGCGGTTTTGAAGTGGTCCAGAAACGGGGCCTGTGGGCTCCAGTCCGCGATTGCCGCGAGGTTCATGGCAATCGGTTGGCGCGGGACAGGATCCGATTTCGCCAGAGTGGGTGCCTCGCCCGTGGCGCCAACCTTTGCCTGAACCGGGGCATTCAGAACCGGCAGCGTCGGGTCAGTGGGCATCGGCAGAGGGTCAGCGGGCAGGGCGGCGCGAATAGACGTTTCTTGGGCTGCCTCCCATGCAATCATTTGCAGGCGCCGGGCAAGGGGCGGGGTGGGGGCCGCGTATGCCTGCCCCCATCGATTACGCAGCTGATGGGGCAATCCGACCGGGGACTGGTCGGTCAGAACGGCATATTGAAAAGCGGAGAGAAAGTAGAAGCCGATATCATTGGGGTGAATGTCATCGTCAAAGATATCTTCAATCCGGTTGAGCCCGGGAACTGTTCCCGCGCGAATGGCGTCATCCAGCCGCGCCATCGCCTGACCTGCCTTGAGCAGGCGAATATTCCCTCCGGTCTCGCGATTGACGGCGTCAACCACGCCTTGCCAGCGGGGCAGGTCTGCCTCCAACCGGTCGCGCCACGGGATAGAGGCGTCAGCGTCAAAAGGCACCTCTGTCCCGCTGCCGCTCAGCAACGAGTGCCAGGTCTCCTGCAGGTAGACCTCCACCTCCGGATTGGTCGTTTTGGCAAGGGTATAGAAATCACCTAGCGCAGCCTCGGTGTTGCTCCACTTCAGGTGATTTGCGAGCGGGATGGCCTCGGTCACGATCAGGGCATCGACGGGCTCTTGAAGCCGCTCGCGGGCGTTGATGCCTTCCGCACGTGCGGCATGGGTCCAGTTGTAACTGAGAGGAGCGCCGTTGATGATCTGCGCCTCAACCGTGACGGGCTGTGTGGTTTCGCGGCCGGGTTGTTCTGACAAAAGCTGGTTCAGCATGACGGGATTGTCCGGCCCAAACAGGGAATGGCCGACCATCACGACGCTTGTGACCAGCTCTGCCAGTGTCATCTGCGGACCCCGGTGCGGGGATGGGACGTCACCACCGTCCAGACAATTTCCTGAACCTTGCGTGCAGCCTCTGCAGAAAAGGCCTGCGCTGGGCTACCGTCTGCGCGTGTCAGCTGATGGGGCTGCCCTGCCGGGTTCACGTGGTAGAGCACGCTTAGATGGGTCAGTGCGACAATGTAGGCGCCCAGATCGTTGATATGGATCTGGTCCTGCGCTCCGTCAGGGGTGATGGCGAACACATCCTCGCGTCGTGACAGGCCGGGGATCTCTCCCGCCTCGATCGCGCGCACGACGGCGGCCATGACCTGACCTGCGGGGATCAGATAGGCCGGGCGGTTCGGGTTGCGCCGGGTGTCTGAGCCCGCCAATCCGCCGAGCCATAGCTGTTCCAGATCAGTGTCAATTCGAGCAAGCCAGCCATCGGGCGTATCCAGAGGGTGCCATGTCTCATAGAGATAGAGACGTGTATCGGCAGACCCGGCCCGTGCCAGATCAGCCCACCGGCGGAAGTAGCGCGCGCCTTTGAAATAACGGATGGCATCCCGCAGCTCGACCATCTCGGTCAAGATGACGGCATCATAATCACCCGAGCCCACCGCCTCGCGGGCATCCCGCCAGATTGGAGGGTGGTTGACCTGATCGAAATGCAGGATGTCCTGATCTGGCTCCCAATGCTGTTGCAGCGGTGTGCCGGACCCCAATTGCGTGTTGTAGGCATGTTCCTTGGGGGCCAGTTGCGCGAGCATATGTGGGATGTCGGCCCCAACCAGTGAATGCCCCAGATGATAGACCGTCATAGCACCGGATGGCGGGGCAAGTTCGGGTACGGCGAAAGGGGTCGCCTGAACAGAGCCAAGCGGCAGCAGAGCCAGAAATGCAAGAAAACCGCGACGTCCGATCATCGCACCCGCGGGAGCTGCGCCGCAGTTGCGATCAACCCCTCCCCAATAGCAAAGCGCCCTTCGATCCGGTCACCGGTCAAAAATGGTGCACGCTCCGCTGTGAAACACGCCGAAAACCGGCCACAAAGCGTGACATGGGCGTGTGGTGACGTCGCACAGGCGCTGTTATCCAATGTCACGTCCAGTTCCATTCCCTCAAATCCGAAAAACTGCTGGCTCAGGTGATACTGACATTTATAGGCGGCTTCCTTGGCGGAGAATATCACTTTGGCAAGCTGACCGGGATTGGCCTGCCTGCTGAGCCAGGCGCGTTCTGCAGGCCGGCAGATCTGCGGTATCAGATCATCGGAAAGCGGTGTGTCCTCTTCCAGATCTACCCCAAGGGCCTGAATGTCCTCTCCTTTGGTTGCCACGGCGACGGCAGCGCTGCGGCAATGGCTGATGGATCCAATGAGCCCGGTTGGCCAGATTGGCGCCCGTTTGGGGCCGATCAATATCGGTTCAGCTGTCAGACCAAGCGCCGCCATCGCCCGATGCGCTGCAGCGCGCCCCGCTGCAAATTCGTGCCGCCGCTTGTCGACGGCATTTGGCGAAAGACATGCAGCTTCAGACGGGAAGGGCGCGGGCGGGTCGTCTTGCGGATCGCAGGTTTCCACCGCAACAGATGCGGCAAACAAGGGCCGTATCAGCGCCTGGTGGCGGGCGCTGCGCTGGCTGTCCAGAGTGGCCGTCATCCCTGACGCGCCCGCCTGTTGGCCCGCATCGCGCGGCGTTTTGACATCATGTCGGACTTGGTCGCCGCATCAACAGCGGTCGCCGTCGGCTCTGCTTCAGGGGGGCTGTCACCGGTCAGCGTGGCGATGTGGCCCGCCAGACCAGACAGCGTTGGGAAGCGGAAAATATCCGTGATCGACAGTTTTGGTACATCCAGTGTGCTCCGAATGTCGCGATGCGCCTGAACCGCCAGCAGCGAATGCCCCCCGAGCGTAAAGAAATTGTCCTCGGCGCCAATGCCTTCCAGCCCCAGAATGCGGCCCCAGATCTCGGCGATCTGGGCCTGCGTACCCCCCGATGGGGGCGCAGAGTGGACGGGCACGGCGATCTTCACGGGGGTCGGATCCGGCAATGCCTTGCGGTCGATTTTTTTGTTGGGCGTCAGAGGGAAATGATCAAGGTGCTCAATGTGGCTTGGCACCATGACCTCGGACAGCTGCTGAGCCAAGGCGGCCTTGATCGCGGCCTGATCCAATGGCGCCTGTCCGGTGACATAGGCAATCAACCGTGTGTCAGAAGCCGCCACACCAGCGGTGGCCATGTCCCGCGCAACCACCACCGCTGCGGTGATACCCGGCAGCCCGGCCAGCGCTGCTTCGATCTCGCCCAGCTCGATCCGCTGGCCGCGGATCTTGACCTGATGGTCGCTGCGGCCAAGGAAATCCAATTGGCCGTCACTGCGCCAACGCACGAGATCGCCGGTCCGGTACAGATGAGAGGAGGCAACGCCGGTTGTTGCAGCCTTGGCAAAAGGATCAGTAACAAAGCGTTCGGCGGTCAGCTCCGGCCGTTGCCAGTAGCCCGCCGTGACCCCTGCGCCACCAATCATCAACTCCCCCGGCACACCAACCGGCTGCGGCTCTAGCTGATCGTCCACGACATAAACGGTGGTATTGGCAATGGGGGCACCGATGTGGGCGGTGCCTGCTGGCGTATCGCCAAGGGTTTGCATGGTGGACCAGATCGTTGTTTCGGTCGGGCCATACATGTTGTGAATGGTGGCTTCGGTTGCGCCACGCAGGTCACCAACCAGATCACCCGGCAAGGCCTCGCCACCAACCAGCAGCTGGGAAAGCCGTCCCAGAACGGGCCGCGCATCACTGTCAGCCGCGATCATCCGTGCCATCGACGGGGTGCATTGCATATGGGTCACGCCATGGCGCAGGATCTGCGCCGCGAGCGATACGTCATCAGCCGCCAACTCCTGTGGTGCATTTGACAGGCGCAGCACCTCAGCCAGCGGTTTCAACCCTTCCAAAACGACCTCCGGCGCGATGCCGTAGTCGATGAGGCAGGCAATTTCATCCACCCCGATGCGTTTGAGCTGTTCAACCCGCTGCAGCGCGTCTTCGACCGTGCCGAACAATCCCGAATCCTCAAAGTAACGCTCAAAGGCGAATTCGAGGATGGCTTCGAGCTCGTCTGACGAGAGCATGCCAAGATCCATCTCAAACGGGTTTGAGACGCCCTTGGGTTTTTTGAAGGCGGGGAAGGCCCAGGCATATTGCTTGATGAGCCCGGCGGCCGCGCGCAGGTAGTCCTTCATCGGTTCGCGCGCGGTCTCACGCGCCTCTTGCCGTGTCGGGGCAAGATAGCTGTGCAGCATGAGGGTGACCTTGTGGTCGCGCGGATCATATCCCGCAGCGCGCAGTGCGTCGTGATAGATGGTGATCTTGCCAGCGACCTCTTCGATGCTCTGGCCGAGCAAATGGGTCAATACGTTGGCCCCGATGCTGCCTGCTTCGCGCCAGGTGTCCGGGTTGCCGGCGGTTGTGACCCAGACGGCAAGCTCTTTGGAGACGGGTCGCGGCTGCGTCATCACGCTGTGCAAGGCACCATCCTTGCGCGCAAAGCTCACCTCTTCGCCGCGCCACAGCTTGCGTACGGTTTCGATGGCTTCAAACATTGCGGGCTTGTTTGCGGGCGGGGTGTTTTCAGGCCGCAGGATGAAATCATCCGGCTGCCAGCCAGAGGCAAACCCAATACCTGCGCGCCCTGCTGTCAGGTTGTCGATGACAGACCATTCTTCGGCAATCCGAGCGGGGTGATGCAGTGGTGCGACGCAGGATCCTGCCCGCACGCCAATATTCTGCGTGACAGCTGCAACCGCGGCGCCGGTCACGGATGGGTTCGGATAGGGGCCCCCAAAGGCGTGGAAATGCCGCTCTGGTGTCCAGACCGCGTTGAACCCATGTTGATCTGCGAACTTCGCGCCCTCCAGCAGCAGTTCGTATTTGCGCGGGCCAGGACCATCGTCATTGCCCCAATAGAACAAGTTGAAGTCCATGCCACGATCACTGGTGGAAATCGGCCCGTTTGAGAGCTGCAACCGGCTTTCATCGCTGGACAACACCAGCTTCAACCCGCGCGACAGCGTCCAGAACAGTTCCAGCACGGAAATATCAAACGACAGGCTCGTCACTGCAAGCCAACAGTCCCCCGGCTGATGCGGGATTTTCCTGTCCATTGCGGCAAAGAAGTTGGCGACATTTCCGTGACGCACCATCACCCCTTTGGGGGTGCCAGTAGAGCCGGAGGTATAGATCAGATAGGCCAGATCCTCTGGCCGGGGGGGCTGGGCGCCTGCGTCCTGCCCGTTCACTGTGCGCGATGGGAGGTCATCCAGCGCCACAACGATTGCAGCTGCGCGATGCGGCAGCTGTGGTTGCAGGGCGCTGGTGGTGAGCAGGACGGATGCGCCGCTGTCGGTGATGAAATGTGCGATGCGATCGGCGGGATAGGCCGGATCCAACGGCACATAAGCGGCGCCGGTTTGCATGGCCGCCAGCGCGGCAACCACCAGGTCGATGCTGCGATGCAGATAAATTCCGACCCGGTCCCCGCGTGTGACACCCTGTTGGCGCAGCACAGCAGCCAGCGCGTCAACACACTCCTGAAGGTCGCGGTAGCTCAGGCTGTCATGTTCAAAAACCAGCGCAGTTGCGTCAGGTGTGCGAGCCACCTGGGCTGCGAACTCTGCCGGGATTGTGCTGTCTGTTGTGCCCTCAAACGCTGTGGCGTTCCACTCAACCAGTAGTTTGCGACGCTCGTCCTGTGGCAGGGCAGGAAGGTCGCTGATGGTGCGGCATGACCCCTCCTGCAATGCGGTGACCAACAGGTTGGCGCGCGCCACCAACAGCTCCTGGGCGGTTTCGTCCAACTGGCTGCTATCAAGGATCAAGGTCAGCGTGGCATCCGTCAGGCACAGCGTCACAGCACAGCCTGCAATTGGTGCGTTTGTGTCCAGGGCGCAGCCAAAGGTCGGCTGCAAGGGGCCGCGGGCGCGCAGTTCCGGTGCGCGTTGCTGCAGGTCGACTGCAAAGCCTCCCAGCTGATCTGCGGTCTCGACCTCAGCTGCAAGCCCTGCGCGCAACGTGGGCAGATCGTCCGTGCGCGCGATCTGGGCAGGCACCCAGTCGCTGATGAAACCGGGACGCGCCATTTGCGCAATGCGGCTGGTGCGCAGGGCAATACCTGTTGTTTCTGCCCCACTGCTGCGCAGGCTCAGCGCGGCGGTTGCCAGCACCGCGTCCGCCGGCGTCAGCGCTGCATCGGCGGGAACGGGGATCACATGGTTGACGTGGCCTGTTGTCGCCTGAGCGGAGATCAGCGCGAAATCATCAGCTGGCAGATCTGCCAGTCGCGCGCGCCACTTCGTTTCGCCTTTCTGGGTCGAACTGAGCGCATCGCCCAATGTCGTGCGCGCCGTCGCATCAAGCTGGGGCAGGATATCCCCCACCTTGGCCACGGTTGCGAGATCGATGTCAGAGCCATCGCTGCGTTTTACTGCGCTGAGATGCAGCGCCCCTTCGGCGCAGGCCACCGTCAGCCGGTCCTGCGAGACAGCCAGAACCTCACCCGCAGCGCCTGCGCCCTCTGCGCGGCTTGCGGTGCCAACACTCAAGACGTCAGCCTGCCCATCTGTACCGGTAACCATGATCTTGGCCGTGCACAGCGGATTCCAGTAGCCATTGAAATCCAGAGCCCGAACCAGACGCAGGAGATCATCTGCCGGTTGCCCGAAATCCAGAACACCGCCGGCTGCGGGGCGATCGGCGCGGGTATATAGCTTGCGTGTCGTGAAATCCTGCGGCTGTCGGTCCAGTGCGCCGCTTTCCAGTTGCGCCAGCACCTCGCCAAAACTGTCCATCGCAGCGGCGTAACACTTTGCGTTCAGGCTGTAGGCGGTTTCGTCTTCTGCGATATCGAACAACCGTTGGGCAAGGATATCCCCCTCGTCCACGCCACCCTCGATCATGTGCCAGGTGATGCCATAGCTATCGGCACCCTCGATCAGGGCCCAGTTCGGAGTGTTGAGACCGGCATAACGCGGCAGTGGGCCGTCGTGAAAGTTCACGCCTCCCTTGCGAGCACGGGCCAGCACGGGGGCTGGAATGATGTCGAGATTGGCAATCGACAACAGCCAGTCCACGTCCCCCTCAAACGTGCGCGCATCTGTTAGAACCGGCAGCCCCTTGCCTTCAGCCCAGGCGCTGATTTCGGCGTCGCGGCTGACAACGGCGCTGATCTGATGGCCTCTTGCCAGCAGGCTGTCCGCACAGGCGATCAGCAGTGATTCATTGCCAAGCACGATACAGGAGAAGGGTGTCATTTGGGTTCCTCCGCAGAAGACGGGGTGGGGCGCGTTTCCATAAGACGGGTCACATGCGGACGAAAGAGCGCACGTGTGTGATGGGCAAGCAGATCCCGCAGGAAATGGGGGGGATCTGTTGCAGGCTTGTTCGAAATAACCCGTCGCAGACGATAAAGCAGACTGCCTGCGACAAGTGCAGCCGTGGCAAGCGCTGCATAGGTGCGGCCACGGGTGCTGATAAAGTAATGCAAGCGGCTGTCGAACCAGTAGCGTGGTGTGCGCTGCCAGTTCTTCATGCCAGTGGATGCCGACCCGACATGGGCGACTTCGCTCGCGGGGAGGTAATGCGTCTGCCATCCCGCGCGAGCAGCCCGGTGACACAGCTCGGTTTCCTCAAAATAAAGAAAGAAGGCCTCATCAAATCCGCCAACGGCCTCAATCACCTCTCGTCGGATCATCAGGCTGGCTCCCGCGGTCCAGTCCAGCTGTGCCGGTTCTTTTGGCAACGCCATCGGCACAACAGAGTTGCGCAGCAGGCGTGTGATGATCCCGGTTTGTATGGCGCCTTCAAACTCTCCAGCGATGGAGGGAAAGCGAAACGCCGTACAGTGCGGTTCGCCGTCCATGCCGCGCACATAAGAGCCGACCAGCCCGGCCCGTGGTGTGGCAATGAGATAGTCGCGCAGGGAGCGAATGGCGCCAGGCTGCACAAAGGCGTCAGAGTTCAGCAGATAGTAAAACGCAGGTGCGCTGCCATCCGAGAGACCAAGCTGGAAGCCGATGTTCATTCCCGCGCCAAAGCCACCGTTTCTGTCGCTGGCAATGACACGCAAGCGACCTGTGTTCAGCCAGCCGCGATCCTTGGCAGCGGCCAGTATCGTGTCATACGATCCATCGCCCGACCCGTTGTCGATGATCACGATTTCCCCTGGCAGCTCCGCCATTTCAACCAGCGCCGCCGCCGCACAATCCAGCGTCATCTGTGGCGTCTTGTAGTTCAGGATAATCGTGAGGATCCGGATATCGTGCGTGGTGTCGAGCATAGGCTACTCTGCGGCCTCCGCTTGTCGGGAGGCACTGGACTGTCGGAACGCATCCCGGTCGGCAGCGTCGAGGCGGGCTTTTACCTCTGCGGCCAGTACGCTGACATTTGGAACCAGAACCATGCTGTCATGATCACCCGGCACCTCGACCACCTCGATGTTGCGGGCAAAGCGGGTCCAGTCGTTGTCTTCAAAGACATATTCGCGTTCGGCACTGACCCAATTGCCCCCGGACACCGGCCAATGACGATCCAGTGGCGGACGGAACAGCGTCAGCGGTCCTTCCCATGGGCGTAAATCGTAAACCGGCAGCGCGGCCCGGAACGCCAGTTCGACCTTTCGGTTGTTGAAAGCGGGCAGAGTGCCGTCTTCTGCGGGGCGGTCGCGACGCTTTTCGATCTCCCATGCGATCCGGTTGCTCAGCCATTCGCCGAGATAGCCCAGTCCCTTGCGACGTAGTTCAGCCCATTTGATCAGCGCCTTGTCATGACGACTGAGCTCAGGGCGCATCGGCAGCGGTGTATCGAGCAGGATCAGGGCATCGGTTTCCTCGCCTGCCTGCTTGAGCTGCTGCGCCATTTCATAGGCGGTCAGCCCCCCGCCAGAGAAGCCGCCCAGCAGATAGGGGCCTTCGGGTTGGACACTGCGAATTTCAGCGAGATAGTCGCGCGCAGCATCGTCGAGACGGTCATGCGGCGCCTCCTCTCCGATCAGGCCCTTGGCCTGCAGCCCATAGACCGGGCGGTCCTTGCCAACCATCAGGGCAAGATGGCGCAGGTTCAGGACATTGCCGAACATGCCCGCCACAAGGAAGAAAGGCCGCCGGCCGGTGCCATCACCGGGGTGCAGCTGCACCAGATGGGTGTGGCGTGCCGCGTCCTGTGTCGATCCGGCTTCATCGTCAGAGGATGCATCTGTTGTCAGCCCCCCGCCGGTTCGGGCGATAATGATCTCGGCCAGTTTTGCCACTGATGGGGCCTCAAAGAGGGTGGAGATGGCCAGATCGACGCCAAAGGTGCGTTTGATCTGCGCAAACAGTCGCACGGCAATCAGCGAGTGCCCGCCAAGGTCAAAGAAACTGTCCTCCACCCCGATCTGTGAGACGCCGAGCAGACGGGCGAACTGTGCGGCGATGTCTTCTTCTACCGCGTTGCGAGGCGCGATGTAGTCGGTATCGAGCTGCGGTCTGGCAAAGCTCTGATCGGTTGTGGCCTGTGCCTTGGGTGGTTGATCGGCCTCGGCAATCAGGTCCGGCAGATGAAGCGAAGAGACGACCACTTGGCTCAGGTCGGTCGCAAGCGCGCGTCGCAGTGCCTCTGGTCCCTCTTCGGCGCGGATGCCGTTTGCGATATTGCGGTGCAGACGACGTTCCTCGGGGGAAAGGGGCTGCGCGTGATTGGCGCTGGCCAGCCCCAGATCCGCTGTTGTGGCATCCACCGTGTTGACAGGCGCAGAGGCAACCGGCCCGCTCATTTGTTGCATTCGGAAGCCGTGAATTTCGACCAGAACAGCGCCGTCCGGGGCGCAAAGGGTGATGTCAAAGCGCGCGGCGCCAGCTGCGCTGTCGCGAAGGCGCATGTGGCTGACAATCTCGGACCCTTTGGTGGCGGGCAGGGCGGCATGGATACACAGGCTGTCATAGGACACCGGCACCCACAGGGAAGCATCGCGGTAAGTCGGCGCGAGGTCGATGGCCCAGCCAGTGGCCAGATCCATCAAGCCAGGTGGTAGCAAGGTGGCGTCTGCGCTGGCAGCATCCGGCAGGCGCAGACGCGCGAGACCTTCGCCGTTGCCGCGCCGCATCTCCTGCAGCGCGTGCCAGCGCGGACCAAAGTCAAGGTTGGCCTCTTGCGGGGCCATCAGTCGATCACCAGCGGCATCGGCAACTGCGCTGCAGCGCGCGCTGATCTCAGCAATCGGCAGCGGGGCGGGGTGTTCCGGTGCTGCGTCGGTGACCAGCACCGCCTGGACGTGCAGGGCGTAGCCTTCAGCAACTTCGCTGAACACGGCAAACTCATAGCCCTGTTCAACCGCGGTCAGGCGCACGACAATGCCGACAGGGCGGGCTGCCGTGACAATCAGCGGGCGCAGAAAATACAGCTCACGGATCTCAAATGGCGCCTCGTGGCCCAGCTCTGCCAGGGCTTCGGCTGCATACTCGATATAGCCGGTGCCAGGCACCAATGCGGTGCCCTCCCTTGTCCTGTGTTCCGCAAGCAGCCATTGATCGTCTGTCAGGCGGCGATGGAACAGGACAGCGCCATCGCTGGCAAATTGACGGCTGTCAAACAGCGGTTGGCTGGATGGCTGTTCCTGTGGTGTCTCGCTTCCCGAGCGCGCATCCATCGCGTCTGCGGCCATGCCGACATCCGCCCAGACCCCCCAATCGATCGCAAGCACTCTGGTTTTGCTGTCACGGCGCGCGGCATGGTGGCGGGCAAAGGCATTGAGATATTCGTTGGCCGCCACATAATCGACCTGTCCGATGGGTCGCGTCACCGCAGAGGAGGAGGAAAACAGGACCATGACCTCCAGCTGATCCGGACCAAACAGGTCCGAGATGACCCGCAGCCCGCTCACCTTCGGGGCGAGCACCTGTGCGATGTCCTCCTCGGTCTTGGCAAGAACCGGCGCATCGTTGATCTGACCTGCGCCATGAATGACGCCCGTGATGGGACCGAATTCGGCCTCTGCACTGGCGACGGCCGCGCGCATCTGTTCGCTGTTGCAGACATCCGCAGCCAGCGACAGGACACGTCCCTTGCCGATCGCTTCCAGCTGCTGCACTGCGCGGATGCGCTGGGATTGTACATTGGCGGGGCTGTGGCGGTTCAGATGGGTATCCCAAGTCTCGCGCGGGGGCAGGCCCGCACGCGAAATGAGCACCACATTCGCGGCATAGTTCCGCATCAGATCGGCTGCGATCGTGCGCCCAATACCGCCGTAGCCCCCGGTAATCAGATATGTGCCACCATTTCGGAAGCAGGGTGCGTCCGTGTCCGTCTCATCCGCTTTTGCAAGAGGAATGGTTCGCCAGCGCAGAGAATGACGCCGCCCATCCCGGATCAGCGCGATGTCATTTGCAGGCTCTGCCAGTAGATCCTCCAGAAGTGGCGACAATGGCAGTTCTGTTTCCTGATCAGACAACAGTCGGCGCAGCCCGGTAGGCCGCTGTGGCAGCTCAATGTCCAACGCTGCACAGGTGAGCCCGGCCACCTCGCGGGGCAGAACACCTGCGGGCCCCGCAATCATTGCCTTTTCCGGATAGGGCAGGGGTTCGTCGCGCAGTTGGGCCGCGCCTGTGGTCATGACGCAGAGGTGGATGGGATGGGGCAGATCAATTTGAGCAAGCGCCTGACCAAGTGCTGTCAGGGCGTAAAACCCCATCTCCAGATTGCGGTCAAAGAAGGACGCACCGGGGCGGAAGCTCTCTTTCTGCGTGACCAGCCAGAAATGGCCAATGCGGGTTGGCATCAGATCGCCATCTGCCAGATCGGAGAACAGCGCGTCATAGCCTGCGCGTCCCTGTTCGGGAGCAAGCATAAAGCGGGTTTCGCTCAGCCTTGCGTAGGTGTCGCCGGGAACCACGTGCACGACCCTGTGTCCCGCGTCTTCAAGCCTGCTGGCAAGCGCTGCGGCGAGTCCGGTGTCATCCTCAAAGAACAGCCAGGTTTCAGGGTGGCGGTTCAGATCGTCCTCGACATCAATATCGCAGCTTGCAAAGGCAGGCCGCCAGGCTGGGCGATATCCCCAGTCGCGGATGTCCTCGTGGCGGGCGGGGGCGCTATAGGTCTGTTCCGCTGCCTTTTCCTTGGCCGGTTCGATGAAATAATGACTGCGCTGAAAGGCGTAGGTGGGAAGGGGCAGGCGGCTGCGGCGTGCATCGCCCCAGATCTGATCCCAATCCGCCTCGTAACCGCAGGCCCACAAACGGCCGATCACACCAAAGAAGTAGGCATCATCCGCGACGTCCTGTTCCGGGTGGCGCAGGGAGGATAACACCTGTCCCGGCTTTACCTGTGGCGCCATCTGAGCCAGTGATGACAGCGCTTTGCCGGGACCAACCTCAAGGAAGATGCGGTTGGGAACCGCGGCAAGCGTGTCGATGCAATCGGCAAACATCACAGTGTTGCGCAGTTGGCCGACCCAATAGTCCGGATCCGTCGCCTCTGACGCGGTCAGCGCCTTGCCGCTACGATTTGAGATAATCGGCAGATTTGGCGGCGTGAGCGTCAAACCCTTCAGGAACTGGCGATACTCCTCCAGAATGCCGTCCAACATCCGGCTGTGGGCAGCGATGTCGATCTGGATGCGTTGGTGATCGATATCTTTGGCCGTCAGCTGCGCAGACAGCGCATCAAGGGCATCTTGCGGTCCGGACACGGCTGTCAGGTTGGGGGCGTTGACGCTGGCAATATCAAGATCAGGACTGATCAGGGCCTCGACATCCTGCAGCGGAAGAGAAATCGAAAGCATGCCGCCTTCGGGCACATTGTCAAAGAGACGACCGCGCAACAGGATCAGGTCGATGCAGGCCTCAAACGACAAGACGCCGGCAAGGCAGGCGGCTGTGTTTTCGCCCATCGAATGCCCGACCAGTGCCGCCGGGCGCACGCCCCAGCTGATCCACAACTGAGCAAGGGCGTATTCGACAATCATGATCAGCGGCAGCTGTACGGAGGGTTGTTGCAGGCGGGCATTTGCTGCCGCCTCGTCGCCATCCTCTGCCAGCCAAATTGCGCGGATGTCATAGTCCAGCTGGTTTTGCAGATGGTCGAGCCCCCGGTCCATCCAATCGGCAAAGACCGGTTCTGTCTCATAAAGATCGCGGGCCATGCCTGCGTATTGTGCGCCGCCTCCCGGGAACATGAAGACGGTTTCTGGCGTGCCGTCCAGACGGTCATGGGTGAAGACCTTGCGGGGATCAGCCTCTGTCAGCAGCGCGGCCGCTTCTTCGGCGGTTTCCGCAACCAGAGTGCGGCGTTTGGCAAAACCGCGTCGCCCTTCCTTTAGCGTGTAGGCGACATCTGCCAGATCAAGACCGGGATTGGCCTTCAGGTGGTCGGCCAGGGCATTGGCATTTGCATCAAGCGCAGCTTTGGACTGGCCGGAAATGCACAGGATGTGGAATGGGAAATCGCTTTCCTCGGAAGGCGGGCGGGCAGGGGCCTCTTCCAGAATGACGTGGGCGTTCGTGCCACCCACGCCGAGAGAATTGACACCGGCGCGGCGCGGTCCCTTATGGGACGTCCAGGCCGTCAGCGCAGAATTGACGCGAAACGGGGAGCCATCAAAGTCGATGGCTGGGTTGGGGGCCTCATACCCCAACGATGGGGGGATTTCGCCGTGGTGCAGTGCCAGTGCGGTTTTGGTCAGGCTGACCACCCCCGCTGCGGTATCGAGGTGGCCAATGTTGGTTTTGACCGACCCGATACGGCAAAAGCCCGCGGCGTCGGTGCTGTCGCGGTAGGCTTCCGTCAAAGCGGTAACCTCGATCGGGTCGCCAAGATAGGTGCCGGTGCCGTGGCATTCGACATAGTCAATGGTTTCGGCCGGTGTTTTTGCTGTATCCAGCGCCTTGCGGACGGCCTTGGCCTGGCCGCCGACAGAGGGCGCAAGGTAGCCCGCCTTATCGGCCCCGTCGTTATTGATCGCCGACCCTTTGATAACGGCCCAGATGTGGTCACCGTCTGCGATTGCGTCTTCCAGCCGACGCAGGGCAACCGCCCCCGCGCCAGAACCGAACACAGTGCCCTGCGCGCGGTGATCGAATGCGTGGCAATGCCCGTCGGGTGAAAGGATTTCGTTTTCCTTGAACAGGTATCCCCGACCTTGTGGCAGTTCGATCGTCACGCCACCGGCGATTGCCATTTCACACTCGCCTTCGCGCAGGGCCTTGCTGGCGTAGTGGACCGCGACCAAAGACGTGGAACACGCGGTCTGAATGTTGACCGAAGGGCCGCTGAGATCAAAGACATGGCTGACGCGGGTGGACAGGAAATCCTTGTCATTGCCGGTATGACGCAAAAGGAACATGCCGACGTCATCGACCAATCCACGGTTTGAGCAGATGTTGAAATAGAAATAGCTGCCCATGCCACAGCCCGCATAGACCCCGATGGGGCCGTTCAGGCTCTCTGGGGGGTGGCCTGCGTTTTCCATAGCCCCCCAGGCAACTTCAAGAAACTTGCGGTGCTGAGGGTCAAGGATTGCGGCCTCCTTGGGGCTGAAGCCAAAGAAGTCTGCGTCAAATTCCGCATAGCCATCCAGTGATGCAGTGGCGCGGACATAATTGGGGTCACTCAGCGTGTCGGGGTCTTCCCCGGCGGCGATCAGCTCTTCATCGGTGACGGGGCGGATGGACTCGATTCCATCGCGCAAATTGTTCCAGAATTCAGCCGGAGACGCCGCTCCGGGCACGCACAGGGACATACCGACAATAGCGATGTCGCCGCTGTAGCGCGTGTCGTCAAACGGTTTGGATCCAGAATTTCCCAATGCCCCAATCGCCTTTAAATCATGTGCCCCGATCCGGCGTGCCGGTCGCGGCAGGTTCGCTACCAATCAACAACACAGGCCAGACCTCTGCAGAGATCCAGCAATGGTGGCACAAATTGGTCCCCAACATGTGAACAGAGCGTACGCACGTCAGCCCCCTTGCCGACATCCACCCCGAGCGCATAGCGCACCGTGCCTAAATTATACGGTAACGTTAGGGACGAAATGTGTCCAATTGCGCCAAAAAAACGAAGAGTTTAAGGCGCCGCAGCCGAGGAGTCAGATCACGCTGCGGGGCTTGTTTGTCACCCCTTGTTGGGCCATTGCCTGCTGGCCCTCGAACAACGCGCGCTTCGGCTCGAACAGGCCGGGGTATCGCAATCGTTCTGCGTAGCCGAGCACAGATCCCGCACACAGCCAGGTCACCGGTGTCAGCGTGGCGTTCAAGAGCATATCCACCAGGGTGGCTGCCAGCATCAGGGCCAGCGGCGCCGCATATGGAGACACATCGGCAGGCGCGCGTTTGCGGATCTCGCTCCAGAGCAGCACAAGTGGGCCAGCCAAGAGCCCCATTTCCGCGATGTAGCCCACCCAGCCGTAGGTGCCAAAGACCAGGATCCAACGCCCGTCAGGAATTGAGACGATTTCGCCTGTTTCGCTGTGCCGTACCAGATTGCGGCCCCAGCCGCCCCATCCAAACCACGGCTTTTCTGCTGCACGATCAAGCATCAGGCCTTCGTTGGTGAAACGAAAGCCGAGCGACTGCGCCCGTTCGGGGCTGAAGGCCTGAGCCTTGGCGAGAATGGCATCAACGGGCACCACACCAAAATTGCGCAACATCGGGTAGACGATCGCTATGATGCCCAGCGTCAGCGCGAGCCGCATCTGCCAACGATAAGAGGCCATCGCGACAAAGGGTGTGAAAATCAGGCCGTAAACCAGGGATGCAATGCTCTTGCACAGGATCAAAACACCGAAAAGGTAGACAGCAGCCAAGGCAAAGCGACGTTTGTCTGGCCCATCGGCCGCCCGGGCCAGAGCGGTGGCCGACAAAAGGGTCATCAGGACGAACAGTGCCAGCCACAGACTGTGAGGCAGGAACACGATGGGTCGGAAACCACCTTGGCGGATGGTCTGGCTGAAGTCATGCTGGAAAAAACCGTAGATCCAGGTGTTCAGCTGCGGGCTGAAACGGACTTCGAACAGTGAGGGGATGGAATACACCAACCCAGCCACCATCAGCGTCATCACAAGCGTTTTCTGTTGGGCCTCGCTTGATAGATAGCGGCGGCCAAGAAAGAAAGGCAGCAGGAAAATCAACTGGTTGATCATCACCGACCCCAGATCCCGCCAGCGGAGTTCGGGCAGAGCGTAGGTCGGGAAGACGATAGGCGCCGCATCCTCGAGAACCCGGAAAATGATCGGATCCCCATTGGTCAATACTGTCGCGATGACAGAGCCGAGAAACAACGCGACGAGCGCACGCATGATGGGCTGGCGGGGCCAGATTTCGACCTTTTTGCCCAATAGGTAGACGCAGATGACAAAGGCCACGACAGACGGGATGGAATCCTTGTCCATGTCCGGAACCAACGGCAGGTCGAATACGGCGATCGGGGGCAGGAACAGATAGCCACCGATGATTGTCCACAAAATGGCGTGCTGAAGCGACAGCCGTTGAAACAAGCCAAAAGCAACCGCCGGCCAGGCGATCAGCATCAGATATGCCAGCGCATTGGGCATTGCTCGTCTTTGTGGCCTCGTCTTGTCCGACCTAACAGGCGCTGGGCCGAATGGTCTCGGTATGGGCTCAGTTCTGGCGCAATCTGGCCGTTTCAATCGTTAAGTTTAACCATAGTTCCCGCATCTGTCGCGCGCATTCGTCTATAGAGGTAAACTCTTGCTCGGATGTGGTGTCCGTGTGATCGAGGACGTGTCGGATGCAGGCTCTGGGGCAGAAAATGGGGCAAGGTCGTGTATTTTGATTTCAAGGACGTTCGGATTGACGTCAATATCGCTGACCGCACCCGGTTGGAGCAGGCGGTCATGGGCCATTTCCAGACGCGCCGCGGGTTTGCTCTTGCCACGGTGAATCTCGATCATCTGGTCAAGATGAAGGCCTCGGACTCTTTTCTGAAAGCCTATGCCGCGCAGGATTTCGTGGTGGCAGATGGTCGACCGATCGTCTGGCTGTCACGGCTCGCGCAGCGGCCCGTGTCGCTCATGCCGGGGTCTGACATGGTGGTACCATTGTGCCAGTGGGCCGCTCGGGCCGGGGTGCCGGTCGCATTCGTGGGTAGCACAGATGTTGCCCTTCGCGACGCTGCCGAGGCGCTGAAAGCTGAAGTGCCGGGGCTGGAGGTCAACTGGTGTCATGCGCCCTCGGGTGTGTTTGATCCTGCCAGCGATGAAGCTGCCGACATCCTGCAAGAGCTCGCCCGTCGGAAGATCGGTCTTTGTTTTCTGGCGCTGGGAGCCCCAAAGCAAGAGGCGATGGCCGCGCGCGGTCGTGCCCTTTCGCCCGAGGTGGGATTTGCCTCTGTCGGGGCCGGGTTGGATTTTCTGGGCGGGCACCAGAAGCGCGCACCAAAACTGGTGCGGGATCTTGCGCTGGAATGGGCGTGGCGTTGGCTCTGGAGCCCGCGTCGGCTAGGCCCGAGATATCTGAAATGCCTTGCGATCCTGCCCGGTCAGCTGCTGCACGCGCTGAGACTGCGTCATCCTTAGACGCGCTACTTATATTCCAAAAGACCACGGGATCGGCCGCGCATCCGCAGCCAGTGATATTCCAGTGCGCCTTGGGCTTCGGCAAATTTACCGATGACAGAAAACCACGCCCGCTGCAGTCCCATCTGGCGGGACAGCCGGATGATCTGCGCAGGATACGCGAGCAACAGCACTGCCGCCCAAGCGGTGCAGGCCACGGACAGGGCCAGCGCGGCAAGAGGCAATCCAGCGCCCCAGATCAACGCGCGGCGGGTTTCGCGCACCCAGTGCCGCTCAGGCGCGTTGCCATGCAGAGCGGCCCCTTCGGCAAAGGCAAATCCGGCACGCCGACTGCGCTGCCACCACTGGCCAAACCGCATCATCTGCGCATCATGCAACGTCATTTCCGCTTCATGACGCCAAATCCCCCATCCGGCGCGCGACAGACTCAGGCAGAGTTCCGGCTCTTCCCCGGCAATCAGATCATTCCGATAACCGCCGACTTCGCGCAGGGCTGAAAGCCGCATCATTGCATCCCCCCCGCAGGCCTTTGCCGGGCCCACAGGCGTGTCCCATTCATGATCACAAAGCCGGTTGTAGACCGAAGCCTCTGGATGGCGTTCGCGCCGACGCCCGCAGACCACGGCGAGTTTTGGGTCGCTCTCCAACTTGGTGACCGCAGCGTCGATCCAGCCCGGCACAATCTCGCAGTCACCATCTACCAATTGCACGTATGTGCTGTCGCCATCGAGATGGGCCAGACCCGCGTTGCGGGCGCGGGCGGCGGTGAACTTCTGCGACATATCCAGACTGACCACTTCGGCCCCGAGATCGCGGGCGGCTTCAACTGAACCATCGGTAGAGCCGCTATCAACATAGATCAGGCGCCGCACCTGACCTCGCAAACTGGTCAGGCAGGCAATCAGTCGCGTGCCCTCATTTCGGCCAATGACGACCGCATCGATATGGGGGGCAGCCTTGACCGGCAGGTCGGGATCGGTGGTCAATTCGACATCTCCTCCACGAAACGCGCGGACACCTGCAAAAAGCCCGCAGCCCGCAGGGCAGCGGGTCCGTCGTAGACCTCGGCGTGTTCAGACCACAAGGAAAGGTCTGGTCGGGCATCAAAACCGGCCAGGCGCAATGCGTCCTCTCCGTGGCCAATGGACTTGCTCGCAAGGCTCGCCTGATCGCGGCCGATCGGGTCATTTGCAAATTTGTAATGCTTCAGCACGGCCATGGCGTCTGCCACTCTGACACCCGTCGACAGATGTGGATGCACCGCAGGCGCGACGCCCTGCACGACCTTGACCAGCGGGTGCTTGCTCAGGCAGCAGTTTTCACCAAAGGCGCTGGCGCGGATGCCGCCAAACTGAAACCGGGGGGCGGCGGTATCCGGCACTGTGTTGAGGCGCAAGAGATCGGAAAGCCCAGTTGCACGATCACGATAGGCCAAACTGCGCACTGCCGTGAGATCGTAGTGGCAGAACTCATCCTGTGCCTCGGCGTAGGTCAGGTCTGCAGTGTCGCGCAGCGCGCATCGGGGGAACATCTCCAGCATCTGCGCCATCATCGCAGTGTAGCCGTACCGCTCCAGGTACCCCGTCAGCCCACGCAGCCCGCGCTCGGAGCGGCCGTCGAAGTCGAGGATTTCATCCATGTCGGCAAAAAGGCACCAACGTCCGCGACTGAACCGGGTCGCGGCATGCCCGCGAAAGAGGTTCTCGAACCGCCCCCAAGGAAGGGTGGATTGCAGGACGCTTGCATCCGGTTCAGCGGCTAGCCGTGACAGGGTTTGATCTGTTGATCCCGTGTCGCAGAACACAAAGTGGCGCACGCCAAGGCTGCGGTAGTGGTCAAGAAAGACATCCAGATAATAGGCTCCATCCCGTACGAGGGCGACCACGGTGACATCGTCTGCCATTCCTTGCGGGTCAACGGGGCCGGAGAGATGGCGCAGCGAGCGGTCAAATCTGAGCTGGTCAATCCGGGCCCGGACATGGCGCTGCAGAATACCCCCGAGCCGATCAACCGCCCGCGCCGCCAGGCCGGGCACTTGCATGGCGTCGGAATCGGGGTGGCCTGCGATGTCCTTGTTGCCGCTCAAATCTGTCTCTCCTGTTGTTGGTCGCGGTACGTCGATCTGTTGCTTTCTTCGGTTTAGCAGTTGGTCCGCAGTCTCACGCTACATTTTTTATGTTAGCGCTAAAACTTTTGCCCTGCGTCCAATTGCATTTAACCGCCGAATACTGCACTGTCTCGCAAAATTCGTACATTCGAAAGGCAGAGCATATGAGCTCGGACGTGACAGTGCTGGTTGGCGATGTGGGTGGCAGCAATACCCGGCTGGCCCTTGCCGGGCCTGAAATTGGTGTGACCGCCCTGCAGAGCTTTGCCAACGACAGTTTCGCGAGCCTTGATGATGTGCTTGCCGCCTATTGTGCACAGCCTGATCTGCCGCCCCTGGCTGGCGCCTGCATTGCAGTTGCCGGCCCTGTTTACGGCAATGAATACCGTCTGACGAACCGCGACTGGCACGGCACGGCAGATGACCTGGCAAAACAGCTGAACCTGGGTGAGGGCGGGCGCGTTGATGTGATCAATGATCTTGCCGCGCTTGGCCATTCAGTGCCTGCGCTTATTCCGGGCCAGTTGTCGTCGCTGCGGGCAGGGCACCAGCGGGGCAATCAGGCGTTGGTTGCGGGGATTGGAACGGGCTTCAACGTTGCCCTTACTGCGGATGGCAACACGGCTGAGGCTGAGATGGGCCATGCGAGCCTCGCAGCGCCCGTGGCTGACCTGCTGAGGAACATCCTGGGCGATGACCGGGCCGCTGGGTTCGCGACCAACGAAGATCTGTTCTCTGGTCGGGGGCTGGTGCGCTATCACCAGGCAATGCATGGCACCGCACCCGAAGGCGGCGCGCAGATCGTGGCACGTTTCCTAGAAGACGAAAACAGCCCAGAGGCACAAACCGTCATCACCTGGGCAAAGCTGCTGGGGCAGTTCGCGCGGGAACTGGTGCCGACCTACATGCCCGGCATGGGGATTTTCTTTGCAGGAAGTGTTGCGCGCGGCATTCTGGGAACCGCTGCGCGCGACGTGTTTCTGGAGCAGTTCCTGCAGCCGGCAACAGGTGTTCAGGCGCGCTGCGAAACCACACCACTTTGGGTGATCACAGATGATGCCGCCGGGGTCAGCGGTGCGGCCCGTTTTGCAATCGAGACCGCCAAATCCGCAGAGTGATCTGTCCGCTTCGGCTTGGGGTGAATTATCCCGGTGGCATCCACCGGGATTTTTTGTGACCTGCGGGAATGCCCCCGGGTTTAGTAGTCCCGCTTGAAGAACAGGCCAAACCCGGTTTCACCTTCGCCATCAACCTTGCCGGTGACGGTGACGCTCTTGCTGACATCGAGGTTGATGCTCAGCTCGCTTTCGCCGCGGGTGTTGACGTTGAAGTCGGTGTAGACGTTGTCAGAGATATAGCCGCCGATATCCAGCAGGCCGGATCCGAGGTTGTCGAGCCCGACTTCGACGTTGCTGGCGCCAGTTTCGTCCCTCAGTGCGCCTTCGACTCCGCTGCTTTGACCGCTGAGGCGGGCGACAGAGCCTGCCAAACGGGCAAGCGCGAGTGGCGACAGATCTTGGATGTTGTCGCCAAACAGCAAGAGCGCCAGTGCTTCCTCGCTTGGCCGTTCAGGGTCAGAAGTCACCTTGATTTGCGGGCTGTCGATCAGACCTGAGATTTCAAGCGTCGCGGTGCCTTCCGAGGTGGTGGCAGAGGAGCGCAGCAACAGATATGGGCGCAGATCTCCTTGCAGGGTGATTTGCCCCTCGTCCAGCGCGAGCCGACGGCCCAGAATGTCAAAGGTGCCCCGAATAAGGCTGATCTGGCCTGCCGGTGCCAAGTTGGCGGTGCTGCCGCGCAGGTGGATCTGGCCCCCCAGTTCGGCGCGTACGCCCCTGCCACGCGCAAATATCCGGTTTGGAGCGCTGATCATCACATCTAGCAGCGTCCGACCGCTGCCACCGCTTGCATTGTTGCCGCTGTTCAGCAGGCCTGCACGCGCGCGGGTGGTGCGGACAGCCTTGGGTTCAGAAACATGGCGGATCTCGGGAATGGGGGCTGCGGTGACAGAGCCGCCGGCGGTGGCGAGGTTGATGTTGGTTTCCCCCACATTGATGCGACCAGACAGCCTATTGGTGCCGATTAGCCCGCCTTGCAGGGAGAGAGCGCCGGACAGCCGTGTGTCGTAGGACAGCTTGTCGCTCAGCACCACGTCAGACAGGGAGATATTCAGACCGGCGTCAAACGGGGCCGTCAGGCCAATGGGGCCGGAAATCTGCAGCTGGCCGCCGTCACGGGGGCGCGCACTCAGGGTGATGCTTGCGCGCGAGTTTGCGATCGAGACAGTGCTGTTGATGCCGTCTATCCGTTGGGCTGCAGCAGGAATAGCAAGTGAGGCATCACTGGTTCTGATTTGACCACTGAGCGCGCCAAGACCCGGGGGGCCGTTCAGTGCCAGGTCGAACTGCGCCGCCCCGCGCAACAGGTTTGGCGCGATAAACGGGTTGATCCCTTCCAGCCGTAGCTGACCGTTTGCATCGATATCTGCGGTTCCGGCGACTTCGTCCCAGGTGCCGCGCACTGTGCTGGTCACGCCGGCCGGGCCTTCGGCGCGACTGTCGATGGTCCAGACCCCTGCGCGTCTCTCGGCGGTGCCGGTTGCCGTCAGTTGGCCTGCCAGCTCGGGCACAAACCGCTGAACCTGCGCGACCAGGGCGTCAAACGAAATGTCAGCGTCGCCCTTGTCCTCGCTCACCCGGCCCTCAAGCTGCGCTGACAACCCCGCAGGGCCATCAGCGTTGCCGTCAAAGGTCCAGACGCCAGCCCTGCGCGCGCCGGTGCCCTTGACCTCAAGAGAGCCAGCGAGCGTCGGGATAAAGCGTTCCAATGCGTTGATTGCCGCATCAACTGTCAGGTTGCTATCACCATTGAGGTTTACATCGCCCGATAGCGTTGCCAGCGACGACCGTGGGCCGCGGAGTTGTGCGACCCCGGAAAAGATGTCGTGATCACGCGTGATATCCGCTGAAAACTCCAGCGCGCCGGGGGCCTGCGGAAGGATCTTCTCCAGCTCCTTTAGCGTGGCGCCCAAGGTCAGTTGCCCGCTGGTGCTGCCAAGGGTTCCCTGGGCGTTGGCTGCCAGGGCTTTGGCCGCGAGATCGAAATGGTCGATCCGCAGTCCGTTTTCGTCGCGACCCGCCTGCAAGGCGATTGTGCTGGTGCCACCGATCAGGTCATCGACCGGAGCGAGACCGGAAGACAGATCCTGCCCCAGCACGGAAAGGTCGACGTCAAAAGCACCAGAAAGAGGGGTGGCAGAGCCGGAAACGGTTGCCGTGACGCGCCCTGACAGGGATTGACCGCTCAGATCGGAGAGGCGCGAAATATCCTGCAATCCTGCCCGCAAATCGGCAGCAACCCGAAGGCCGCTTTCCAATCCTTCAAGCGTCAGATCGCCACTGGCCTGATAGTCTGTTCCGGACAAATCCATGCTGGTGATGCGGACTGCCCCAGGGCCATCAGTTGTGACCCGCCCCTCAAAGTGCAGGCTGTCGCCAATAGCACGCGCCAAAGCCGGGTCGGTGAGGGCAAGACCGTTCAGCGAGGCGGTGATCTGCCCGTCCAATGCAAAGGCCGGGCTTTGATCCAATGTGCCTGTCATTTGCAGTTCTGCCGAAGCAAGCGAAACGTCCGGCGTGCTGAAGCGGTCGGCCTGCGCAGCAATCACCCACTCCCGACCTTCGGGTTTGCGGGCGTGCAGTGACAGGGCAGAAACGGTGGTCGATCCGCCAGATACGGGAAGAACGACAGCAATCTGATCGTTGGGCGGCGTAATATCGGCGCGAATGTCCGCCTGTTGCAGCATACCGCCAGCCGCCATTTCAACGCCGCCGCTGACGTTCAGGGCCTGGGTGCTGAGCAGCAGGTTGTCGATAACAAGGCCACCCGCAGCTTTGGTCTGGCCGCGCAACCGTGCCTGCATGTCGGGGCCAAAGAAAGGTTGGTAGACAGGTTCAACCAGTTCGGTGATGTCGCCGGTCAGATCCGCAGAGAACTCGATCGGGCGGGCGTCGATTTCTCCCTCCGAGGGGGGCTCTCCTGCTGCGGCCAGTACAACCTGACCTGTCAGACGTTCGCTGCCATCTGTCTTGAGCACAAGATCCGCATTGAAATCGGACACGGGGCCCTTGCCGGTCAGGACCAGATCAATATCCGGCCCCCCCGGCAAGTTCAGCGTGCTAGATACCAGGCCGCCATTATCTTCGTGCAGGGTCATGTCCAGCGTGATGTTGCCCGTGGCGTTGGCAAACCCTGCGCGGAGATCGAGCGTATCGCTTGCGCGGTCCAATCGGGTAATGGTCAGCTGGCTGTCCAGTGCACCATCGGCAAGCGTCAGCGTGCCATCCACATCCAGAACCGCGGCCACCCCGGCGAGCTGTTCTCCAAGCGTCAGCTCTGCCACCGAAAGCTCGCCGATCTTGATGGCAACCGGCAGTTCGGGGAGCTGAAAAGGAGTGGCTTCGGGTGCAGGCAGATCCGGGTCTTCCAGCGGCGTTGTGGGTGCACGTTCGATGTGGATGCGATCCGCCTTGAGCGCGTTGACGGAGAAGTTCCCGCGCAGCAACGCCAGGCGGTTCCAATCCAGCTCTGCTCCTTCGATGGTGAGCCAAACGCCATCGGCGTCTGCCACTGTCAGCTTGTCCAATGTTGCACGGGAAGAAAGCGCGCCCTCAAGACCCGTGACGCGGATTGCCCGGCTTTCCCCTGACAGCGTATCCTCAAGAAAATCGACAAGGAGCCCGCCAGAGCTCTCGCTCTCCTGGGCTATGGCCACAGGGGCTGAACCGATCAGGCTTGTGCTCAGCAACACGGGGGCGAGCACGGAGGCCGGGCGCAGATATGCGGGAATGCGGGTCAAAATGCCTGTCCTATGCCAATGTAGAATTGCAGCCCATCTTCCGTGTCACCGTTGACCGGATAGGCCAGATCCAGTCGGATTGCGCCAATGCCGGTCACGTCGTAACGCAAGCCAACCCCGGCCCCTGCGTGTCTGGCGGAATCTGACGACACGAAACTCTCGCTGTCGACAAACCCCACGTCGTAAAACCCGACAAGCGTGATCTTCTCTGCAACCCTTGCGCGGATCTCACCGGACAGCGCGAGATATCCGCGGCCGCCGGAAATACCGCCAGCGGCAGGAACGCCGAGCGACTGGAATTCCTGTCCGCGCACGGATCCCGCACCACCAGAATAAAACAGAAGTGTCGGAGAGACCTCGGACACGCTGGGGCCAATGACGGAACCAAGCTGCATCCGGCCGGCCAGCACAATCCTGTCAGAACCGCCAAGAGACCGATAGGCACGCCCATCGAAACGCAGCTGGACCCCAGACTTTGTTCCGTCCACGCCGACAAAGGGCAGGACGCGTGCATCCAGGTAATAGCCGCTTGTGGCGCTCAGACTGCTGTCACGGCCGTCATATTCCACCCGCACCCGGCCCAGAAGGAACTTGAACCGCCGTTTGCCATACACGTCTTCTGCAAGCGTGCTGGCAAAACCGAGCGCTGCTTCGCCAAACAGCTTGTCGGAATAGACGCGACGCACACCAAAGGCACCATAGCCCTGGGTGGCGGTGTAATGCTCTTCATCCAGCTTTTCGGCCTCAAGCAGATAGAACTGGCTGTCGTCGGGCCCGAATGCCGCAGGGCGGTCCAGCCGAACCGCAATTCGTCCGTCCAGATCATTGGCGCTGCCAATGCCGGAAAGACGCGTTTCAAACCGCAGCCGCTCGGCCCCGCCAAAGAGATTGCGGTGGGTCCAGGTGCCGCTGACTTCCAACCCATCAGACGAGCTGATTTCGGCACCAAAGGTCAGCCTGCGTGGGGGCAGGTCTTCAATCGTTGCGACATAGTCCAGCGTGCCATCTGGATTGGCGCGCTCTTCTGGGCGGATGGTGACGGATGCGAAACTACCGGTGCGGCGCAACCGAGTGGCAGATTGCGACAAAAGATCAGGGTGGAACACTTCGCCGGTTGGAAAGCCTGCAATGCGTTGGATCGCATCGGGGCGCACCGCAGAGGCCGAGGCGAGTTTCAGCTGGCCAAAGCGCAGGCGGGGGCCGGGGGCAAGGCGCAGGCTGGCGTTCAGCCGCGCTTCGACGTGATTTGCCGTAATCAACTGCCCACCGACATCTGCCTGCGGGTGGCCTGCATAACGCCAGTTCTCTACTCCGGCGTTGGCGGCATCGCGCAGTACGGCGGTGGTTGCGGTGCGGCCTGACGCGAACGCCTCCGGGATGTCCACTTCCTGCGGTGAGGGCAGTGGCGCGATCTCTGCCCGCCCAAAAGTGAACTGGCGACCAGGGCGCACGGTTATGGCAATTTGATCAATGGATCTTGGCGGGTTCAGCAGCTGGATGGAGGCTGCCTCGCGACCATCCATGCGGATCTGCACGACGGGAGAAAAATAACCCTGATCGTAAAGCACCTGCACCAGGGTCCGGTAATCAGAGAGAGCCGCTGCGAGAAGCGGCTGAACCCCGGTTTCGCCGCGTGCGCTTGCAGACAGGGTGGCAGAGGCGGCGCGCAGCCGGTCGCGCAGATCCCCGTCCGAACCCGGCGCATCCAGCCGGGCCTCAACCGCAAGCGCCTTGCCCGCGCCGCCACAAAGGAGCAGCGCCGCAACAGCGAGCGAGCACAGAGTACGAACCCAGCCCTGACGGGGAGCGATGGCCCCACCGGACCAGAGATGTTTCGGCGATTGAAGGGTGCGGCGCCGCTGAACTCGATAAAGTGACATGGGTGCTCCGGGCAGGGTGCAGAAATGGCCTTTCCCTGCCGAAGCGGTGACGCTGTGTCAGCTGCGACCGGGCAGGAACACAGCTAACATAGGGCCCGGGTTCGGTAAAACGACAATAACTTGAGACTGCAGGTGTTTGCGGGTCCGTGCCTACATCTGAGCGGCGCGAAACCAGGCCCGAATTGCGGCGCGGTCTTCGGGTTCCATATAGGTGATATTGGCCGGTGGCATGGCATGGGTCACACCCGCTTGCAGATAGATTTCATTCGCCCGGCTCGCGACATCGGCTTCGGTTTCCAGCAAAACGCCTTTTGGGGCGGTGCGGATGCCGTCCCAGAATGGCTCGCGGGCATGGCACATGCTGCAGCGGCCGAGGACGATTTCATGGACGTCCTCGAAACCCTCGGCGTTGGCCATGACGAGAGCGGTGCCGCTCAACGTGGCCTCTTCGAATGCTTCGTCGCCTTCATGTTCCAGCCCAAGGGAGGACAGGATGATCACCCCCAGAAACAGAAGTGCTGTTGCAAGCCATGTCCAGGTCGGATTGCCCGCGCGGGCATGACGGGTGTTGAAATAGTGCCGGATCGTAACCCCCATCAGAAACACAAGTGCCGCGATCACCCAGTTGTATTCGCTCGCAAAGGCCAGCGGGTAGTGGTTGGACAGCATCAGGAACACGACGGGAAGTGTCAGGTAGTTGTTGTGGGTGGAGCGCAGTTTGGCGATCTTGCCGTATTTGGCATCGGGGGTGCGGCCTTCCTGCAGGTCTTTCACCACGATGCGCTGGTTCGGCATGATGATGAAAAACACATTCGCTGTCATGATGGTCGCGGTAAAGGCACCAAGGTGCAGCATCATGGCCCGCCCGGTAAAGACCTGGTTCAGCCCCCAGCCCATCGCAACCAGCATCACGAACAGCAGCACCATCAACAGCGTCGGGCGTTCGGCCAGGCCGGATTTGCATAGACGGTCATAGACCAGCCATCCAATCGACAGCGTCGCCGCCGAGATGAGGATCCCCTGCCAAAGCGCCAGATCCGCTTTGGATTGGTCGATCAGATACAATTCGCCGCCGACCCAATAGACGACCATCAGCAGGGCAAAGCCGGACAGCCAGGTCGAATAGCTTTCCCATTTGAACCAGGTCAGATGATCCGGCATCTCTGCCGGAGCGACGAGGTATTTGCGGATGTGATAAAACCCACCACCGTGCACCTGCCATTCCTCGCCGTGGGCTCCGGGCGGAAGATCTGGTGCCTTGCGCAGTCCAAGATCCAGCGCGATGAAATAGAAAGACGAGCCGATCCAGGCGATCGCGGTGATCACATGCAGCCAGCGGATGGCAAATCCTAGCCAATCCCACATCATCAACAGCTCAAACATTGCGTCTTTGTCCTTCGTATCCTTGGCATTGCGCTATGAGGCCTGCCCGCGCAGTCTCGCCTTTGGCTAGGCGGAATGAGGGCAGGGCAGTTCCGTCACCCTAGGCAAACCCGTGTTTCTTCGGTATTCCCATATACTGCCAAACTGTATCAAAAAAACTGGAACAATCGCAGGTCGCGTCATGTCTTATCTCGATAACATCCGCACATTTGTTCGCGTCTACGAACTGGGGTCCATGTCTGCGGCTGGGCGGGATCTGCGGGTATCGCCGGCGGTGACCTCGGCCAGAATTTCCCAGCTTGAGGAATATCTTGGCGTGCGCCTGTTCCAGCGCACCACGCGCAACCTGACTGCAACCGAACAGGGGCGCGCCTTTTACGATGGGGCCGTTGCGGTGCTGGATGCGGTGGATGAGGCCGAGGCAAAGGTCATGCATCTGACCGAAACCCCGCGCGGGACGTTGTTTGTGGCTGCACCTCTCGGGTTGGGGCGTCGCCTTTTGGCTCCGCAAGTGCCAGAGTTCCTGGACAGATATCCCGAAATCAACCTGCGCCTGCGCCTGTCAGACCGAGCCGTCGACCTGACGAGCGAAGGATTGGATCTGGCCTTTTTCCTCGGCCAGCCGGAGGACAGCAATCTGCGCATCCGCAAGATCGCGGATTGTCCGCGTGTGCTGTGTGCAGCACCCGACTACATTGCGCGTCGCGGAATGCCCCAGGACGGCAGCGCCTTGTTGCGGGATGGCCATGACTGCCTGAATCTGCGCTATCCGGGAGCAAGTGAATTCCAATGGCTCTTGCAGACAGCGGATGGCCCACGACGCTTTGCCGTCAGCGGGCGGTACGAATGCGATGATGGCGATGTGCTGACCGATTGGGCGCTGGCGGGTGAGGGGATCATCCTCAAGCCGGAGTTTGAGGTTGCCGATCATCTGACCTCTGGGCGGCTAGTTCCCGTCGCCACCCAAACCCCACCTGTGCCGGTTCAACTGGCCTGTCTTTACACCCATCGCCGCCACCAGGATCCGAAAACCCGGCTGTTCATGGAATACATGATTGCACAACTCAGCGAGGTGTTGCGCCAGTCTGGTGCTGCGGGGGCAGACTGATCTCGCCCAACCCGTGGATCAGCTGCCGCGATACGTTGAATAGCCAAAGGGCGACAGCAGCAGCGGCACATGATAGTGGGCACTGCCGTCGGTGATGCCAAAGCGGATCGGGACTTCATCAAGGAACAAAAGTTCCCCCGATGCCTGACCGCTGGCGCGCAGGTATTCTCCGGCTTCGAATACCAGCTCATAGGTTCCGGTCACAAAATCCTTCTTCGGCAAGATGGGGCTGTCGGTGCGGCCATCGGCATTGGTCAGCATCCGCGCCAGTTCGGTCCGGCCGCGTTCATCGAGACGGTACAGGCGGATCTGCAGACCCGCAGCAGGGCAACCCCGTGAAGTATCCAGAACATGGGTGGTCAGATAGCCGGCGTCTGATTGGGTGCTCATCGTCAGTGTCCTCCTGCTGGGCCCTTTGCATCTGCCTGATGCGCCGAGGCGCTGCAAACATGCGTGTTCTGATAGTGTATTCGGGAAAATTTGAAAAATGGCTGTGATCTTCTGCCATAGTAATGTCCTGATACCGTTTGAAAAGAGGCGTCCTTTCCATGAACAGATACCCCCGCAACATGATCGGCTATGGCGCGACACCGCCGGATGCCGCCTGGCCTGGTGGGGCCAAGGTCGCGGTGCAATTTGTGCTGAACTACGAAGAGGGCGGCGAGAACAATATCCTGCATGGGGATGCGGGATCTGAGGCGTTCCTGTCAGATATTGCCGGTGCAGCACCCTGGCCGGGGCAGCGTCATTGGAACATGGAATCGATCTACGATTACGGCGCGCGTGCCGGTTTTTGGCGCCTGCACCGGATGTTTACGGCTGCGGGGATCCCGGTCACCATCTATGGTGTTGCGACGGCGTTGGCCCGCTCTCCCGAACAGGTGGCCGCGATGAAATCTGCGGGCTGGGAAATTGCCTCTCACGGGTTGAAGTGGGTCGAGCACAAGGACATGCCCGAGCCAGATGAGCGCGCGGCGATTGCAGAGGCCGTTCGGCTCCATACCGAGGTCGTGGGTGAACGGCCGCGTGGCTGGTACACGGGACGCTGCAGCGAGAACACGGTGCGGTTGGTGGCCGAAGAGGGCGGTTTCGACTACGTCTCTGATACCTATGACGATGATCTGCCGCATTGGATGGAATTTGGCGATCGCGACCAGCTGATTATCCCCTACACGCTTGAGGCAAACGATATGCGGTTCGCAACCGCGCCGGGCTACATCACCGGAGAGCAGTTTTATCAGTATCTCAAGGATGCTTTTGATCTGCTCTATACCGAGGGAGAGGCCGGGGCCCCCAAGATGATGTCCATCGGGTTGCACTGCCGTCTGATTGGCCGTCCGGGCAAAGCAGCAGGGCTGAAGCGGTTTCTCGACTACATCAGCGGTTTCTCTGACGTGTGGTGCCCGCGCCGCATTGATATTGCAGAACATTGGGCAGCGACCCACCCCCACCAGCGCCGGGACCGGCCCAGCAAGATGGCGAGAGACGAATTTGTCGCCGCATACGGCGGTATCTTTGAACACTCTCCCTGGATCGCGGAACGCGCCTTTGATCTCGAACTGGGACCAGCCCATGACCGTGCAGCGGGGCTGCATAATGCCCTGTGCCGGATGTTCCGTTCTGCCAGCGAAGACGAGCGTCTGGGCGTTTTGCGCGCTCACCCCGATCTTGCGGGGAAACTGGCGGCGGCCAAGCGCCTGACAGCAGAAAGCACGTCAGAGCAGGCCTCTGCCGGGCTGGATGCGCTGACCGACGCGGAGCGCGCCCGCTTTAGTGAGCTCAACGCGGCCTATGTCGAAAAACACGGCTTTCCCTTTATCATTGCGGTGCGTGATCACGATAAGGCGTCTATTTTGCAGGCGTTTGTTCAGCGCATCGAGAATGACCGTGCGACAGAATTTGACGAGGCTTGCAGGCAGGTAGAGCGCATCGCAGAGTTTCGTCTGATGGATCTGCTGCCATGAAGCAATTGGATCGGTGGCCGGTTTCCAGCGTGCAGGGGGCGTCATGCAGACAATCGTAATCCAGCCGATGATCGCAGCGGCCTTTGCGCCGTTTGGAGATCTGATCGACTGTTCCGGCGCTGCTGACAAAATCATCAATCAGGGCCTGTGCGGTCGGTTCCATGACCGCGCGCAGATGGATTTTGCCGACGGGCGCGCAGGCATCAGCCTGTTTCGTGCCGAGCCGCGTCATCTGCCGTTGTCGCTTGAAATGGTAGAGCGCCACCCAGAGGGCAGTCAGGCCTTCATCCCCATGAGCGAACATGGCTTTCTGGTGATTGTGGCGCCGGACGATGCGGGAAAGCCGGGGCAGCCGCTGGCATTTGAAACGGCACCGGGGCAGGCGATCAACTTTCATCGGGGTACTTGGCACGGTGTGCTGACGCCGCTTCATGCGCCCGGGCTTTTTGCCGTTGTTGATCGCATAGGGGACGGCGCCAATCTCGAAGAACACTGGTTTGAAACTGCTTTTCAAGTGGTTCGACCCTGAAACGCATCAAGCGGCGCATCCCTGCAGGGGCTGCGCCGTTTTCATTTACTGAAGGCAGTCCAGAAAACGAGGCTGCCGCACCAAAGACCAAAGAAAGACCAATAGAAAAAAATCAAACAGAGAGGGACAAACCATGGCCGACGGGTCGATTGGAACGCCGGATCAGTTGAAAGATCCGAACTACACGCCACCACTGGGCAAGGCCGTACCGCTGGGAATTCAGCACGTATTGGCGATGTTCGTGTCAAACGTCACGCCAGCAATCATTGTTGCGGGCGCTGCGGGGTTTGGCTTTGGATCGAACTCGCCCGATTTTCCAGAGCTGTTGTATCTGATCCAGATGTCGATGCTGTTTGCAGGGGTGGCGACCCTGATGCAGACGCTGACAATCGGTCCGGTTGGGGCTGCCCTGCCGATTGTGCAGGGCACCAGTTTTGCGTTTCTGCCCATCATGATCCCGCTGGTGGCGGGCAAGGGGGTTGATGCGCTGGCAGCGCTCTACGGCGGTGTTCTGGTCGGCGGCGTCTTTCACGCAGCGCTGGGGCTGGTGATTGGGCGTATTCGTTTTGCTCTGCCACCGCTTGTCACCGGTCTGGTTGTCACGATGATCGGTCTCGCCCTGGTCAAGGTGGGCATCCAATATGCCGCCGGAGGTGTGCCGGCGATTGGGACACCGGAATATGGCTCGCTTCTTAACTGGTCCGCCGCACTTGTTGTGATCGTCGTCACCTTGGGGCTGAAGTTTTTTGCCCGCGGGATGCTGTCGGTTTCGGCTGTTCTGATGGGGCTGATCGTGGGGTACGCCTATGCGATGTTGATGGGAATGGTCACGGTCGAGGCAATCGGTACCAGCTGGTCGCGTGCCGCGAGTTTTGCCCTGCCGGTGCCGTTCAAATATGGGCTGGAGTTCTCCTTTGCGGCCATTCTGGGGTTCTGCCTGATGGCCTTTGTGTCGGCCGTCGAAACCGTGGGCGATGTCAGCGGCATCGCGCGGGGTGGCGCCGGGCGCGAAGCAACCGACGAAGAAATTGCCGGGGCAACCTATGCTGATGGTCTTGGCTCTGCCGTGGCGGGGATCTTTGGCGGTTTGCCGAACACGTCTTTCAGTCAGAATGTGGGCCTGATCGCGATGACCGGCGTGATGAGCCGCCACGTCGTGACAATTGGCGCGCTCTTCCTGATCCTCTGCGGGCTGGTGCCTAAGGTGGGGGCGATTATCCGCACCATTCCGATCGAGGTGCTGGGCGGTGGCGTGATCGTCATGTTCGGCATGGTCGTGGCTGCAGGCATTTCCATGCTGTCCGATGTGGACTGGAACCGTCGCAATATGGTGATCTTTGCGATTTCGCTTTCGGTCGGACTTGGCCTGCAGCTAGAGCCTGGCGCGGTGCAGTATCTGCCAGATACGCTGCGGGTTCTGATGACATCGGGCCTGTTGCCGGCGGCGCTAATTGCAATCGTGCTGAATTTGGTTCTGCCGCAAGAGCTGGCGAGTGAGGCAACGGAAGAGGTCTCTGGCGGCCTGTCGGGTCAGGGGCGTGGCAGCCTACCTGGCCGTTGATCGACAGAGCAGCGACTTTCAGAGCAAAAAAGGGCCGCGTCAGGGATGGCGCGGCCCTTTGCTATGTTTGTGGCGGGTCTTTCACCCAGCCATCAGGCGCGCCATGTCGATCATGCGCGCGGAAAAGCCCCATTCGTTGTCATACCAGCCAAACAGCCGCAGCTGGTGGTCAGCGACGCTGCGGCTCTCTGGCCCTGCCAAGATCAGCGATTCAGGGCGCGCGCGCAGATCAGAGGACACCAGCGGGTGATCCGTCCATCCCAGAACGGGCGAGACATCAACAGCCGCGCGCAGGGCCGTATCGGCGAAATCTTCTGCAAGCGGGGTTTTGGTCCGAACGACCAGATCGACGGCAGAAACGCTGGCGGTGGGGACACGCACGGCAGCGCCGCTGATACGCCCGGCCAGATGCGGCATGACCTCATCAATGAGATGCATGGCGGAGGTGGTGGTTGGCACCATCGACAGCGCCCCAGCGCGTGAGCGTGCGAAATCCCCGCGCGGTGCGTCGACCATCGGCTGGGAGTTGGTGTAGCAGTGGATCGTGGTCATGTGACCGCTGTCGATCCCGACAAGCTGGTCGACCAGCTTGACCAGTGGGGCCAATCCGTTTGTGGTGCAGGACGCGTTGGAGATGATGCGGGCGTCTCCAAGCTCGTCTTCATTTGCGCCCAGAACCACCGTGCGTTCAGCTGCGGGGGAGGGGCCGGAGATCAGCACCTTGCGCGCGCCGGCCGACAGCCCGCGCTCGGCAACATCGGAGGTGCGGGCAATACCGGTACATTCCAACACCACGTCAACGCCAGTCAGGTCCAGCGTGCTCAGATCTGCGGTCTGGCTAAAGGCAATACGCCGCCCGGCAACAACAAGCGCGCCGTCTTCGGTACGGACGTCTTCGGGAAAGGGGCCAAAGGTGCTGTCGTATTGGAACAGGTAGGCACACATGTCCAAGGGGGCGATGTCATTGATGCGCACCACCTCGATCCCGTCGCCGCGTGGCGTCGTCAGGATCTGGCGCAAGATTGCGCGGCCGATGCGGCCGAATCCGTTGAGTGCTATTTTCATGCCCAAGCTATGACAGGGCAGGCAATGGGGCTCAATCCGCAACAGCGGCAATTGCGTCGTGGTTTCGGTCACAATTGCCTGTGCAGTGTTTCAGGTGGGCAAGGCGCGCGTGATTTGTGTCAGTCGCAGCTGAGACGCGCGAAATACGCACCGCTGATCGTGCGCATCATCGTATTTGTATAAACGCGGCAGCCGGTTGCGCCTCGCAGGGCGCGCGCGGCTTGTCTCGCGCTCAGCAGCGAGGGACGGCGAAACGCCTCAAGCTTGGGGTTTTGGCGCACGGCCATGTAGATCGGTGCATCTACGCCCAGCCGTTCGGTCGCCTTGGCGTGTGCTGGCGTGTCTTCGACGACCGGTCCGACGTGCCATATCGCGCCCTCGACCGTCACGGAGGTTAATCCCGCTGCTGGGTCAGACCCCGCGGCGAGCGGGCTGGCGGGCAGGGATATGATCGCAGCGAGCAGGCCCGCTGCAATCATGAGGCGGAGGGTTGATTGCTGGCAGTTGGACATGGGGGCACCTCGGCTGGTTCGGGTGGGTCACGGAACTAGACCCGTTCACCACAGCTTGCCCATGCCTGGGTGCGCTGCATAGGGGAAAACCGACAGCGCAACCGCATCGCCCGCTGCTCAGCGCAGCGGGCTGAGCGGCATGTGGCGATTGACGTCCTTGTAAAGCAGATAGCGGAACCGCCCGGGTCCACCCGCATAACAGGCCTGCGGGCAAAACGCGCGCAACCACATGAAATCACCCGCTTCAACTTCAACCCAGTCCTGGTTGAGCCGGTAAACGGCCTTTCCCTCCAGCACAAAGAGCCCGTGCTCCATGACGTGGGTTTCCGCAAACGGGATGACGCCGCCGGGCTCGAAGGTGACAATGGTCACATGCATGTCATGGGACAGATCTGCAGGATCTACAAAGCGGGTCGTGGCCCATCGGCCTTCGGTGCCCGGCATCGCAGTTGGGGCCACGTCGCGTTCATTGGTGATCAGGGGGGCGGGTTTGCTGACACCAGGCGCAGCTTCCCACCGTTTGCGGATCCAGTGAAAACCGGCGGCGGTGTCAGAGCGGTTGTGCAAAGTCCAGGACGCGCCCGCCGGGATATAGGCATAGCCGCCATCTTCCAGCTGATGCGTGTCGCCGTCGATGCTCAGCGTGAGCTGGCCCTCGGTGACAAACAACACAGATTGCGCGCCTGCGTCGCTCTCGGGGGTGTCGGATCCGCCGCCGGGCTGAAGCTCCACGATATATTGCGAAAAGGTTTCGGCAAACCCGCTGAGCGGGCGGGCGATGACCCACATCCGCATGCCGTCCCAGCCGGGCAGGAACGAGGTGGTGATATCTCGCATGGTACCCTTAGGGATCACCGCATAGGCATCGGTGAACATTGCCCGATCGGTCAAGAGCTGCTCCTGCCCCGGATGCCCCCCCTTGGGGGTGTAGTAACGCGGTGGGGTCATTTGTGATCCTTTCCTCATGCGATGGATCAGTTATGCGCCGCCCCCTCGGTGGGTCCAAGGGGGGCAGAGCAGGTAACATTCTTCGTGAAATTTTGAATATGGGGTGCGACGCGCGCCGACGGGCACCTATCGCCCCATTCTCAGAGCTCGGCGAGTGCCTGGCTCTGACGCAATTCGGCTGCACAGACTTGCAGCGCACGCAGCGACCGTTCGGTATCCTGCGCTGGTGTGACGCCGCGCGGAGAGGAGCTGCCCACCACAATCGGGGTCTGGCCGGGGCGTGAAACCGGCACCGCATAGCCGACAATTCCGGTTTCAAATTCGCTGTCCGTCACGGCATAGCCGCGTTCCCGCGCGAGACTGACCCGTGACAGGATCTGTGCAGGCTCGGTCAGCGACTGTTCCGTATGACGTGGGATTTCTGCGTGGGCCAGAACCTCTGCTGCGTCCTCGACCGTCAGGCAGGCCATCAGCATCCGGCCCAGGCTGGTATGGACCAGCGGGATATGCGCACCGGCGGTAAAGCCATATGTGATCGGCGCATGTTCGACGGTGGATTGCGCGAGCAAAAGAACGCGCCCCTGATCCAATGTGGCCAACGTAATTTCGGCATCCAGACTGGCGGCGTGACGGTTCAGCACTGGCTGGATCTTGCGGCCAAAGTGATTGGCCTGAAGAAACCCGCCCGACAACGCCAGCACTTTCGGGGTCAGCGACAGAACGCGGCCCTGTTGGCGCAGGTAGCCGGCCTGCACCAAAGTCAGTGCACCCCGCCGGGCCGTTGCCCGATCTTGTCCGGTGCGCCGGGCAATCTCGGCCAGTGTCAGTGTCGGAGTGGCGGCATCAAATACCGCAAGCACGGCCAGCCCTTTGGCAAAGCTCGAGGAAATATTGCGATCTTGGTCAGTCATGGTGTCTTTCAAAACGAACGGGGCGGGTCCAGCCAGCGAATGAACCTGCGTCAAAATAGTCTCGGGACAGATCATTGGTGCGCCACCTGTGTGCCGTCAACCCGCTAGACGACCCCCTTGCGCCATCAGCGTCACGACGCCACGTTGCTGCAGGTTTTCCCGAAAACGCGTTATTGGATAGCATGTTAATCATCGTTCAATCGGGGGTTACTTTTTCACCGAAGTTTCACATAAGGGTCTGGACCTTAAACTCTTTTTTGTTCAACCCTTCAATTATACCAACGTGTAACAAGCGCCCGCATGGCGCCGTCATCATCAGGCGCCAGAATGGGCTCTCTTGCGGCAGGACCAACTGCCGAACTGCCCGGATGCTGCTGCGCGCCGCAGGCAGGGACGAGAGCAGACATGAGCAGCACGGTTGCCAAAGGGGATTTGGCCCGCATGGGTCTACTGGGCGCCACCGCCTGTGAGCAGGCAGAGGCGGTGATCGCGCAGGCCGCAGCGGCGCGGCTGGAAACCATCCGTGTCCTGTTCGTCGACCAGCATGGCATTCTGCGCGGCAAGACAATCGTGGCGTCTGCCTTCAGGCGGCTGTTCGAATGCGGGATCGCGGTTCCTTCGACGCTGCTGTTAAAGGACACGGCACATCGCACCGCCTTTCCTGTCTGGAGCGAAAACCCGGAGGACGAAGTCACCCCGATGCAGGGGGCAAGTGACGTCCTGTTGGTGCCCCGGCCTGAGAGTTTTCGGATCCTCCCCTGGTCGCCGCACTCTGCCTGGATCTTCTGCCATGTCGCGTTTCATGACGGCGCACCGGTGCCGTTTGGCTCGGCTCATGTGCTTGCGCGGGCGATGGATACTTTGTCGGAACAGGGGATGGAGCTGGTTGTCGGGCTCGAAGTTGAGTTCCAGATCTTCGAGCGGCTGGACCCCTCGCTGGGTCACAGCCAATCCGGGATGCCCGGCGTTCCGATCCAGACACGCAATCTGATCCAGGGGTATCAATATCTGACCGCAACCCGCTATGGAGAGGCCGAAGCCATTTTGGACAGGCTGCGTCGCCATGCCCAGGCTCTCGGTCTGCCGGTGCGCACGGTCGAGATCGAGATGGGGCCAAGCCAGTTCGAGTTCACGTTCGAACATGCCGACCCGTTGACCCAGGCCGATGCGATGGTGATGTTTCGCACAATGGTCAAAGAGGTCTGTGCCGCGCAGGGGCTGCACGCCAGTTTCATGCCCAAGCCCCGCCAGGATCATGCAATGGCCAACGGCTGGCATATTCACCAATCCCTGACCGTTCCCACCAGTGGCCGCAATCTGTTTATGCCGGAAACCGCAGAGACCCTGACGCCCGAGGCAAGTGGCTGGATGGCGGGGCTCCTCACCCATGCAGAGGCGATGTCGGTGCTCGTTGCGCCCACCGTCAACAGCTACAAGCGATATCTGCCGTTCCAGCTGGCCCCCAATCGGGTGCAATGGGGGCGGGACAACCGCGGCGCAATGCTGCGGGCTTTGATGCGGCCCGGCGATCAGGGTAGCCGTGTCGAAAATCGTGCGCCAGACAGTTCCGCCAATCCGTATTTCGCGCTCGCGGCGCAGATCATCGCTGGCAGCGAGGGGATCGCGGCAGGGCGTCAGGCACCAGCGCCGACGGTTTCGCCTTATTCCGATGATGCGCAAAAACTGCCGCGTTCCTTGGGACAGGCGCTGCAGGCGTTTCGGGCCTCTGACCTGTTCAGAACTGCGCTGGGTCAGGATGTGGTCGACTATATCTCGCACCTCAAAGAGGTCGAATGGGCCCGCTATCTCGACACCGTAAGCGAGTGGGAGCAGGCAGAGTATTTCAATCTCTACTGACCTGTTGACGGTTCGCAATCTGCCCTTGCGTCAGTCAGCGGTTATGATTCGGGTAATCCACTGACGAGGTTGAGAAAATAATTGCACATAAAAAGCGGCAATAGCCCGGTTCAAAGCGGCATTTCCGGCATTTGTTTATTGCGAGGCGGCAGGTGCCTTGCTAGTGTATGCGCGCGTATGCGGGAGAACCGGCGCAGCTGCTGTCACGGCCGCTGACACCGGTGCCGAAGGAGCAACCGCCCCGGAAACTCTCAGGCACAAGGGACCGTACACGCGCATCAACTCTGGAGAGATCCGGTCAAAGCCGGACGCCGAAGGGATAACGATCTCAGGCGAAGGGACAGAGGGGGCATCAGGTTGCACAGGTGTTCCTGTGCGCAATCCAGGTGCCGGAAACTGCCGTCATTTCTGACCAGCCCGGCCCGTGTTTATGGGACGGACACGCATGTCGGCTGACACGACGTCGAGTGATTTGAAGAAGACCCCTTTGTTTGACCTCCATCAGGAGCTGGGTGGAAAAATGGTGCCTTTCGCCGGCTATGCGATGCCGGTGCAGTATCCGATGGGCATCATGGGTGAGCACAGCCATACACGCACCAGAACTGGTCTTTTTGACGTAAGCCACATGGGGCAGGTGATCCTGACCGGTGACAGCTATGAAGCGGTCGCCAGGGCGTTCGAAACCCTTGTCCCAATGGATGTGCTGGGCCTGAAGGAGGGCCGCCAGCGCTATGGTCTGTTCACCAATGATGCAGGCGGCATCGAGGACGATCTGATGTTTGCCAATCGCGGGGATCATCTGTTTGTGGTCGTCAACGCGGCATGCAAGGACGCTGATATCGCCCGAATGAAAGCCGCGCTGGAACCAGCTGTCACCGTGACGCCGGTGACCGATCGCGCCCTTGTTGCGCTACAGGGGCCGGGGGCCGAGGCCGCACTGGCGGCGTTGACCCCTGCGGCAAGAGATATGTCTTTTATGGATGTGGCCACGCTGGATCTGGACGGGGTGGAAATTTGGGTGTCACGCTCGGGCTACACCGGCGAAGATGGCTATGAGATTTCCATCCCCGAAGCCCATGCCGAAACAGTCGTTCGCAAGCTGCTGGCACAGGACGGCGTGGCGCCTATCGGGCTCGGCGCCCGTGACTCGCTGCGGCTTGAGGGCGGCATGTGTCTCTATGGTCATGATATCGATGCAACCACCGGGCCGATCGCGGCGTCGCTTGGTTGGGCTATTCAGAAGGTGCGCCGCCCCAACGGTGATCGCGCGGGCGGCTTTCCGGGGGCAGCGGCCGTTTTTGCGGAAATCGAGGCCGGTGCATCGCAACGCCGTGTCGGGCTCAAACCTGAAGGGCGCGCACCGATGCGCGAAGGGGTTCTGCTGTTCAAAGAAGCCGAAGGAGGTGAGCCCATTGGCCGCGTGACCTCCGGCGGATTTGGCCCCACTGTCGGTGGCCCTGTCGCGATGGGCTACGTGTCCGCTGACCTCAGTCAGGTCGGAACCACCCTGTTTGGTGAGCTGCGCGGCAAACGCCAGCCCATCACCGTTCATGCGCTGCCTTTCGTGGCGGCCAATTTCAAGCGCTGATCCCGGCGCAATTCCCCAGCCATCTGCAAAGGAAGAGACAGATGAAATACACCGAAGAACATGAATGGCTGCTGGCCGAAAGCGACGATCTGATCACCGTCGGCATCACCAATCACGCAGCTGAACAGCTGGGTGACGTGGTTTTCGTGGAACTGCCCGAGGTCGGCACCGAGGTTTCCAAGGACGATGAAATCGTGGTGATCGAATCCGTCAAGGCGGCTTCCGACATTCTGGCTCCGCTGGATGGTGAAATCGTCGAGGTGAACGAGGCCCTGGCGGACAACCCCGGCAAGGTAAACGAAGATCCGCAGGGCGAAGCCTGGTTCTTCAAGATCAAGCCGTCTGATCTGTCCCCGATGGACGATTACATGGATGAAGCCGGTTACAAGGACTTCATCGGTTAATCCCTTCGGCCCCGCCTGCGCAATGTTGCGCGGCGGGGTTTTTTGATCGCTGTTCCCGCATTTTCAGCGGTGTCATTCCGCATGCCCGGGCCAGCCCGCAGCATCCCGCTGCCTTAACCTCCTGTTGCTGAAGAGGGCGACACATGTCTTTTGAACCCACGGACTATCTGCCGTATGACTTTGCCAACCGCCGCCATATTGGCCCGTCTCCCGAAGAGATGGACGACATGCTGGCCGTGGTCGGCGCCGAGAGCCTGGATGCGCTGATCGACGACACCGTACCGGCCACCATTCGCCAGGCTGCCGCGCTGGAGTTTGGCCGCCCTCTGTCGGAACGCGAACTGCTGCACCACATGCGTGAGGTCGCAGGCAAGAACGTTCTGAAAACCTCGCTGATCGGCCAGGGCTACCACGGCACCGTGACCCCGCCCGCCATTCAGCGCAACATCCTGGAAAACCCGGCCTGGTACACCGCCTACACGCCCTATCAGCCCGAAATTTCGCAGGGGCGTCTTGAGGCGCTGTTGAACTTCCAGACCATGATCTCGGATCTGACCGGTCTGGAAATCGCCAATGCCTCGCTGCTGGACGAGGCCACCGCCTGCGCCGAAGCGATGACCGTGGCCCAGCGGGTTTCCAAATCGAAAGCCAAGGCGTTTTTTGTCGACCGCGACTGCCACCCACAGAACATCGCCGTGATCCAGACCCGCGCCGAGCCGCTGGGGATCGAGGTCATTGTCGGCAACCCTGACAAGCTGGAGGCGGACAAGGTCTTTGGCGCCATCTTCCAATACCCCGGCACCTATGGCCACGTGCGTGACTTCACCGACCACATCGCCCAGCTGCACGCGCATAAGGCCATCGGCATCGTTGCAGCCGACCCGCTATCGCTGACCCTGCTGAAAGAGCCGGGCGCAATGGGCGCGGATATCGCTGTCGGCTCGACCCAGCGCTTTGGTGTGCCGGTGGGCGCAGGCGGTCCGCATGCGGCCTATATGGCGACCAAGGACGCTTACAAGCGCTCGATCCCCGGCCGGATTGTCGGCGTCTCGGTCGATGCGCATGGAAACCGGGCCTATCGTCTGTCGCTGCAGACCCGCGAACAGCACATCCGCCGCGAAAAAGCGACCTCCAACGTCTGTACCGCGCAGGCCCTGCTGGCGGTGATGGCGTCAATGTACGCGGTTTTCCACGGGCCCAAGGGGCTGAAGGCCATCGCGCAGCGCATCCATCGCAAAACCGTGCGTCTGGCCCGCGGGCTGGAAGGGGCCGGGTTCAGCGTTGATCCCAGATCCTTCTTCGATACGATCACCGTGGATGTGGGGCCGCTGCAATCGGCGGTGCTGAAATCCGCGGTAGATGAGGGGCTGAACCTGCGTCGCGTTGGCGAAACCCGGGTTGGTATCACCCTCGATGAAGTGACCCGCCCCGAAACCATCGAAGCGGTCTGGCGTGCCTTTGGCATTCGCCGCAAGGACGATGACTTCACGCATGAATACCGGGTGCCGGAGAACATGCACCGCACGTCGGAGTATCTGACGCATCCGATTTTCCACATGAACCGGGCCGAGACCGAGATGATGCGCTACATGCGTCGCCTCGCGGATCGCGATCTGGCGCTGGACCGTGCGATGATCCCGCTGGGCTCCTGCACCATGAAGCTCAACGCCGCGGCGGAAATGATGCCGCTCAGCTGGCCGGAGTTCGCAAATATCCACCCCTTTGCGCCTGCGGATCAGATGCAGGGCTATGCAGAGATGGTGCGCGATCTCTCCGACAAACTGTGCCAGATCACCGGCTATGATGCGATTTCCATGCAGCCGAACTCCGGCGCGCAGGGTGAATACGCAGGCCTCCTGTCCATCGCGGCCTATCATCGCGCCAACGGGCAGGGCCACCGCAACATCTGTCTGATCCCGATGTCCGCTCATGGCACCAACCCGGCTTCTGCCCAGATGGTGGGGTGGAAGGTTGTCGTGGTGAAATCCGCCGACAACGGCGATATCGACCTCGATGATTTCCGCGAAAAGGCAGAGAAACACGCCGAGAACCTCGCAGGCTGCATGATCACCTATCCCTCGACCCACGGCGTGTTCGAGGAAACCGTGCATGAGGTCTGCAAGATCACCCACGATCATGGCGGGCAGGTCTATATCGACGGGGCCAATATGAACGCCATGGTGGGCCTGTCGCGTCCCGGAGATCTGGGCGGCGATGTGAGCCACCTGAACCTGCATAAAACCTTTGCCATTCCTCACGGCGGCGGTGGCCCCGGCATGGGTCCGATCGGCGTCAAGGCGCATCTGCAGCCGCATCTGCCCGGCCACCCGGAAACCGGCGGGCAGGAGGGTCCGGTCTCGGCCGCGCCCTTCGGCTCTGCCTCGATCCTGACCATCAGCTGGGCCTACTGCCTGATGATGGGCGGCGCGGGTCTGACGCAGGCAACGAAGGTGGCGATCCTCAATGCCAACTACATCGCCAAGCGTCTCGAAGGGGCCTATGACGTGCTTTACAAGGGGCCCACGGGCCGCGTCGCGCATGAGTGCATTCTGGACACTCGCCCGTTCGAGGCCAGCGCAAATGTCACTGTAGACGATGTTGCCAAACGTCTGATCGACAGCGGTTTCCATGCACCAACAATGTCCTGGCCGGTTGCTGGCACGCTGATGGTGGAGCCGACAGAATCCGAGACCAAGGCCGAGCTGGACCGTTTCTGCGAGGCCATGCTGTCGATCCGCGAGGAAATCCGCGCGGTCGAGGCAGGGGAAATGGACGCAGAGAACAACGCGCTGAAAAACGCCCCTCACACGATGGAAGACCTCGTGAAAGACTGGGATCGCCCCTATTCCCGCGAACAGGGCTGCTTCCCTCCGGGTGCGTTCCGGGTGGACAAATACTGGCCGCCGGTCAACCGCGTCGACAACGCTTACGGTGACCGGCATCTGGTCTGCACCTGCCCCCCGATGGAAGACTACGCCGAGGCGGCAGAGTAAATCGCTGACAAACGGGCCCTCCGGGGCCCGTTTTTCTGTCCTGTGCAGCCTATCCATCCGTGACGTCCCGTCACGCGGCTGGACAGCGACACAACCCCCGCGCCATGCTGCCGCCGAGGGAAACAACACAAAGAGGCGCCGGGATGGACATGAACTTGGGTATGCGCAGCGAAAACCGCGCGCTTCTGGATCGGGTGGCGGCAATGATCCGCGACGAGATCATGCCGATGGAGGCCGCGTATCACGCCGAGATCTCAAAGGGCGACCGCTGGCAATACACCGACCGTCAGGCCGAAATCCTTGAAGGCCTGAAAGCCAAGGCCAAGGCCGAGGGTCTGTGGAATTTCTGGCTCACCGACAGTGACAAGGGGTTTGGTCTCTCCACCGTGGAATACGCCTATTTCGCTGAGGAAATGGGTAAAACCCCGCTGGGGGCAGAGGTCTTTAACTGCTCCGCGCCGGATACCGGCAATATGGAGGTGTTCGAACGCTACGGCACCGAGGCGATGAAACAGCAATGGCTCGCCCCGCTCCTGCAGGGAGAGATCCGCTCCGCCTATCTGATGACAGAGCCGGATGTGGCCAGCTCGGATGCGACCAATATCTCGATGTCCTGCGTACGCGATGGCGATGACTACGTGCTGAATGGCGAAAAATGGTGGGCCTCTGGTGCCGGGGATCCGCGCTGCAAGGTTTATATCGTCATGGTGCGCACCGGTGGGGACGACCTGCCCAAACACAAGCGTCAGTCAATGATCGTGGTACCAGCGGATACGCCGGGGATCGAGGTGCTGCGCCCGATGGAGGTCTATGGCCACGACGATGCCCCCCACGGCCATATGCACATCCGCTTTTCAGATGTGCGGGTGCCTGCTGAAAACATGCTGCTGGGCGAAGGGCGCGGGTTCGAGATCGCGCAGGGCCGCCTTGGGCCGGGGCGTATCCACCACTGTATGCGGGCCATTGGTCAGGCTGAAAGCGCGCTGGAACAGCTCTGCCGCCGCTCACTGCGCCGCGAGGCCTTTGGCAAGCCGCTGGCCCAGCTGGGCGCCAACTACGACATCATCGCCGAATGCCGGATGGAAATCGAAATGGCCCGTCTCCTCTGCCTCAAGGCGGCGTGGTACATGGATCAGGGGGACCCCCGCGCTGCCGCGCCTTGGATCAGTCAGATCAAGGTGGTCGCCCCCCGCGTCGCGCTGAAGGTGATCGACGAGGCGGTGCAGATGCACGGGGGGCAGGGCATCAGTCAGGACACGCCGCTGGCGCAGGCCTGGACCCATGTGCGCACCCTGCGCCTCGCCGATGGTCCCGATGCCGTTCACCGCAGGCAGGTCGCGCGGGCAGAGCTAAAGGCCTACAGTCAGGAAGACCTGGGCTGAAATAGCACGACAGAAAAAAGCAAAAGGCGCCACCGATAAGGTTGGCGCCTTTTTGCTGCGTTCTCTTATCTATCTGAAAACAATCAGCAACCCCCCGTTCTGAACGCTCTCGCGTCGCAATCGTGACGTCCGGGAAATTCTCTGTGGATATCTTGTCGACGTACACGTCAGTCGTTATACGCACGCTCTCCGGTCGCAGCCTACCCGGATATCAAAACAAGGACTGAAAACTTGAAAACACTTGTCATCTGCTCGGGCGGGCTCGATTCCGTGTCCCTTGCCCATGTACTTGCTGCCCAAGGGCAGCTGTCGCGTTTGGTGTCGTTCGACTACGGGCAGCGCCACCGCAAGGAACTCGACTACGCCGCCGCCTGCGGGCAGCGGCTTGGGGTTCCACATGAGATCATTGATATGCGTTCGATCGGTGCTGCGCTCAGCGGCTCGGCGTTGACGGATGATATCGATGTGCCGGACGGGCATTACGCCGAAGAGACCATGAAGGTCACTGTCGTGCCCAACCGGAACGCCATCATGCTGACCATTGCCTACGGGATTGCCGCCGCCAAGGGCGACACGGCTGTCGCAACCGCGGTTCATGGCGGCGATCACTTCATCTACCCGGATTGTCGTCCGGCCTTTACCGACGCATTTGACGCAATGCAGCGCATGGCGCTGGATGGCTATGCTGACGTGTCGCTGGTGACGCCTTTTGTGCATCGCTCCAAAGGGGACATTGTCGCCGCAGGAGCGGCCGTGAACACCCCCTTTGCCGAGACATGGTCCTGCTACAAGGGCGGCGAACATCACTGCGGGCGCTGCGGCACCTGCGTAGAGCGGCGCGAGGCCTTTGATCTGGCGGGGGTTGAGGATCCGACAGTCTATGCTGATCCCGATTTCTGGCGCACAGCGATCAAAGACGGGGGTGCGTGATGTTCCGGATCACCAAGGAATTCCACTTCTCCGCGTCCCATCAGCTGACGCATCTGCCAGCGGATCACCAATGTGCCAGGCTGCATGGGCACAACTACATCGTGGTGGTCGAACTGGCGGGGGCCGAGCTGAACAGCGATGGCTTTGTGCGGGACTATCACGAGCTTGCACCGCTGAAGAATTACATCGACGGCAGCTTTGATCACCGCCATCTGAATGACGTGATGGAGGGCCCCTCCACCGCAGAAAACATGGCGCGCTACTTCTACGATTGGTGCGTGTCGCGTTGGCCAGAAACCGCCGCTGTGCGGGTGTCCGAGACCCCGAAAACCTGGGCTGAGTATCGACCATGAGTTTACGTATCGCCGAAATTTTCGGCCCCACGATCCAGGGTGAAGGCGCCCTGATCGGGGAGCCAACAGTCTTCGTGCGCACAGGCGGTTGCGATTATCGCTGCAGCTGGTGCGACAGTCTCCATGCGGTGGACAGCAAGTTCCGCGACACATGGATGCCAATGACAACTCGCGACGTCTGGGCAGAGGTCACGCATCTCAGTGGCGGGCAGCCGTTGACCGTGTCTCTGTCCGGCGGCAACCCGGCCATCCAGGACTTTGCCGAGTTGATCGCCATGGGAAAAGAGGCGGGCTATCGCTTTGCCTGCGAAACCCAGGGATCGATCAGCCAGGCCTGGTTCAGCAAGCTGGACACGCTTGTGCTCAGCCCGAAACCGCCGTCCAGCGGACACAAGGTCGATTGGCTCAAATTCGGATCCTGTCTGGCGGCTGCAAAAGACTGCCCAAACGTGGTGCTGAAGATCGTGGTCTTTGACGAAGTGGACTACGACTGGGCGCGCGTAGTGGCGGATCGTTACCCGGAACTGCCGCTCTACCTTCAGCCCGGCAACCCGACAGTCGATCCCGAAACTCCCGTTGATCTGACAGAGACGACCGCCCGCCTGCGTTGGTTGATCGACAAAGTCACAGCCGACAAGTGGTTTGCCCCGCGTGTGCTGCCGCAACTGCATGTCCTTGTCTGGGGCAATCAGCGCGGCGTCTGACCGGCGCAAGAGACCATATCGCAGGATCCCATTGGAGACGCATCATGAGTGAAGATATCTACCAAAACCTCAAACAACTGGGCGGTGCCACCGTCATGCCGTCCAGCCCGGAAGACGCCGAATTGGAGCGCGTCGAAAATCCGCAGGCCGATGTGGCCTACAACGTGCGTTTCACAGCGCCGGAGTTCACGTCCCTCTGCCCGATGACGGGCCAGCCCGATTTCGCCCATCTGGTGATCGACTATGTCCCCGGCAAATGGCTGGTGGAAAGCAAATCGCTAAAGCTGTTCCTTGGCTCGTTCCGAAATCACGGTGCCTTCCACGAGGATTGCACTGTCTCCATCGCGCGCCGTCTTGCCGATTTCCTGGAGCCCCAATGGCTCCGGATTGGCGGATATTGGTATCCGCGAGGTGGTATTCCCATTGATGTCTTCTGGCAGACCGGGCCGCTGCCAGACGGCGTATGGATCCCCGATCAGGGCGTGCCGCCCTATCGTGGGCGGGGTTAAGATCTGCATCAGACGGATCATCCCCACCCGGCAGCGCCATACAGGCACAGATCACACCGGGCGGTGTCGCGCCCGGTGTGATCTTCCCCGACCTTGGTTCAGGTCATGGTCGCCCGTTCCTTCGGGCATCATCACGCGTCCAGCTCGTTCGCAACAAACGAAGCCTTTGGCGCAGGTTCAAGAAAGCTGCTTGGAATGTCCCCGGGCAGCACACCCTTGTGCCGGTCAAGGTATAGATTGATGCGGCTGTAAAGCGTGTTGCGCCGCATTTCCAAACAGCGGACCATCGCCTGTTTGGCATAGTCAAGAAGATGGTCGTGCTGTTCGTCCCGTTGCTGCAGTTCGCTTTGGCGACCGCTCAGAACCCCGTCGCCAGCAGGCTCTGATGTCCGGCTAAAGGCAGTGGCGAGCGGGAAATGCACCCCAAGCAAAAGGCATGTCTCCTGCCCAAAGAAGATCGGATCTACATAGGTCAGGAACTCGATCACCCGCCCGTCTGCATGGGTGTTGGTCAGGATGAGCCGCAGCGACCTGCATTCATCGCGCGCCTTGCGGATCTTGCGCACGGCCATCGGGTCAATTGAAGCACCAGTGAACAGCGGGCAGGGCGCGGCCAGCGCCTCGTCAATGCGATACCCGGTGGTGGTCTCAAACGCGCGGTTCACATAAGTGAGCCGCAGTTCGTCTGATGCTGGATCGATCAGCGAAATCGGCAAGGCGGAGTACTTCAGTATATTCCCGAGGAGATCGATTTCTTGGGGCATACGGAAACCTGATGAAACTAACGATGCAAATTAGATCCCCAACGCACGTCCTGTGCGTTTGGTTCCCGCGAAGATTGAAAAAACTTCGCCGCGCCCGGTTTTCACTATTGATGCCTGTTTTGGGGGCTGAAGACAGCCTGACCTTAGGCTGGCAAGCGGGGCTAACCGTGTCGGTGCCTAGCTGGCAAAGGGATCCTGAGGGTAGCCCACGCGCGCCAGATACAGCCCGTGGCCGGGGCAGACCGGGCCACATGCTGCGCGATCACAGGCCTCCAGCGCGTCTTTTACGTCAACCGGATCCCATGCTCCGGCGCCAACGCGTTCCAATGTGCCGACAAAGCTGCGCACCTGATTGTGCAGAAAGGAGCGGGCCCGCACATGAAAATGGATCTCCGGCCCGGAAAAGCCCTGCACCCGTTCCACCCGCAGTTCATCCAGTGTCTTGAGCGGGCTCGCGGCCTGACAGATCGAGGAGCGGAAGGTCGTGAAATCATGCTGCCCCACCAGATGATCGGCGGCTTCCTGCATGGCGGCCACATCCAGATCATGGCTCAGCTGCCACACCTGACCTGCGTCATGTGTGGCGGGCGCGCGGCGGATCAGAATGCGGAACAGATACTGTCGCTCAATGGCCGAGAATCTGGCGTGCCAGTCGTCGTCCACCTGGGCGCAGTCCACGATCGCAACGGGGGCGGGCTTTAGGTGATAGTTCAGGGCCTCGGATAGACGAAAGGGATCCCATGCCTTGGCCATGTCGCAATGGGCCACCTGACCCAGCCCATGTACGCCGGTGTCCGTCCGCCCTGCCGCTGCAATTGTGTGCGGGCCGGGTTCAAGTCGCGCAAGCGCATCCTCAATCGCCCCCTGAACAGAGGGCTGATCTTTCTGGCGCTGCCATCCGGCAAAAGGCGCGCCGTGGTATTCGACTTTCAAAGCAAAACGCGGCATGGCGGGCAAGTAACCCGCCTGCGAAGTTCGTACAAGTCCCCGCGTGTCCCTCTCGCGGCTCTGGTTCTGCGCCCGCCGAGATGGGTGGCATCACGGGCAGGCAGTGCTTATCTTGGGAGTAATCAACAGGATCACAGGGGCGGGGCAGCGATGCCCAAGGCCCCCTTCTCCTGAAATCGGGCAAGGCACGGGGCATCACTGTGGGACTTTCTTCAATCGCAGACGGCGTCTTGCGCAGCGTGGAAAACGCGGGCGCCTCCCTGTCGGAAACCCTGTTTGAGCCCTCCATCCGGCTGGGCGTCACAGGGCTGGCACGGGCGGGCAAGACGGTGTTCATCACCTCACTGGTGGCCAATCTGATGAACCGGGGCCGCATGGTGCAGCTGGCGGCAGTGCGCGATGGGCGGATCGAGACGGCTTTCCTGCAGCCCCAACCAGACGATACCGTGCCGCGGTTTGACTACGAACAGCACCTGGCCGCCCTGACAGGTCCACGCCCCTTTTGGCCCGACAGCACCCGCGCCGTGTCAGAGCTGCGGCTCAGCCTTCGGGTCCAGCCCAATGGTCTTCTATCCGGGTTGCAGGGGCCTCGTACACTGCATCTGGATATCGTTGACTATCCGGGAGAGTGGCTGCTGGATCTGGCGCTTTTGGACAAGACCTACGCCCAATGGAGCGACGAGGTTCTGACCCGGATCCGCAGCCGGAGCGAAGCGCAAACCTATCTGGGCAAAGCCCAGAAAGCCGATGCAACGGCCCCCCACGACGAGGTGCAGGCGCAGGACTTGGCTGGCACGTTTGCAGAGTATCTTCAGGCCGCGCGCACCGCCGGGTATTATGACTGCACGCCGGGGCGGTTCTTGTTGCCCGGTGATCTGGCGGGATCGCCGGTTCTGACCTTTGCCCCCCTGCCACAGAGCGACACTGCCCCGCGCCGGTCCCTGCAGCGCGAGATGGAACGCAGGTTCGAGGCCTATAAATCCAAGGTGGTGAAGCCATTCTTCCGGGATCACTTTGCCCGCATCGACCGGCAGGTGGTGCTGGTGGACGCATTGAGCGCGATCCATTCTGGCCCGCGTGCGGTCGAAGACCTGCGCCACGCCATGACGGATATCCTCGCGGCGTTCCGGCCTGGGCGAAATGGCTTTCTGACCCAGATCCTGCGGGGAAAGCGGGTTGAAAAAATCCTGTTTGCCGCGACCAAGGCCGATCATCTGCACCATCAGCAGCACCCGCAGCTGACAGCTATCATCGAGGCGCTGACCCGTGACGCGCGCGACCGGGCGCGCTTTGCTGGGGCCGAAACTGCAGCGCTCTCGCTTGCAGCGCTGCGTGCCACGACCGAGGAAATGCGCCGTCACAACGGTGAAGACCTGCCCTGTGTGTGTGGCACCTTGCTTGATACGGGCAGACCGGCTGCGTTTTATCCCGGTGCCTTGCCACAGGATCCTTCGCACCTGTTGACGCCCGCGCGACAGGGGGCGGAGAACTGGCTGGAGGGGGATTATCGGGCGATGTCCTTTGCGCCCGCGCCGCTGACCCTGCGTCCGGGGGACGGGCCACCTCATATCCGCTTGGACCGGGCGGCGGAGTTCCTGATCGGGGATCGTTTGTGATGCAGCCGCACGCTGATACAACCCTGCGCCCGGCACGCAGCACGGATGCTGGCAAAATCGCCGAGATCCTGCATGGGTTTGAAACCGATACGCCGTGGATGCCAAAGCAGCACTCTGGCGCCGAGGCGATCCAGTTCTGCGCTACCATGATTGACCGGGGTTGGGTGACGATCGCCCAGAAACAAAACCGGGTTGTCGGCTTTATCGCGCAAGACGGGCCGGAGATCTGCGCGCTCTATATTCATCCTCAGGCCCGTGGGCTGGGGGTGGGCAAGGCGCTCTTGGACACGGCCAAAAGCAAGATTGATCATCTGGACCTGTGGACCTTTCAGGAAAACACCGGCGCGCAGAGGTTTTATCTGCGGGAAGGGTTCCACGAAGTCGCCCGCACCGATGGGGCGCAGAACGACGAAGGTCTGCCGGACATCCGCTACATCTGGCCCGCCGCCTGTTTGCAGACCGGCCAGAATAGCACCAGCGACAAGGGGCAGACATGAGCCGCCAGAAAGACGCCATTCTCTTTGATCTGAGCGAAACGCCGAGCGCACAGCCGCATCCCAACGTGGCAGAGGCCCCGCCGGTGCCGGATCTCGACGGTGCGGCGGGGGACGGGCTTGCGCCATCGCCTGCACTCGCACAGGCGGCCGAGCTGGCAGCGCGCCGTCCATCCCGGCTGGTGCGGTGGTTCTGGGCAAGCCTTTTGGCGTTGACGGGCGCGGTTGTCTCGGTCGCGGCCTGGGAATTCGCAACCTCTCTCATTGACCGGGTGCCGCTCTTGGGCTGGGCCATCACCGCGGGGTTTGCGGTTGCGGTTGTGCTGGCTTTGGCACTGTGCCTGCGAGAGCTGGCGGCCCTGTCCCGTCTGCGCCGGGTGGAAACGCTGCGCACTGGCCAGCCCGACCTGACAGCCTCCAGTGATCCCGCGGCAGACCTCGCAGAAGCGCGCAGCTATGTGTCTGACCTTGAACGGTTCTACCACGGCCGCAAAGATCTGACCTGGGGGCTTGCGCGTCTGGCAGAACGCAAGACAGACGTCATGGATGCAGATGCGCTCCTGCAGTTGGCAGAGGCAGAGCTGATGGCCCCGATGGATGCCCGCGCACTAAAGGTGGTCGAGGGCGGCGCGCGTCAGGTCGCGACTGTCACAGCGCTGGTGCCGTTGGCACTGGCCGATGTGGTGACGGCCTTGTTCACCTCGCTGCGCATGATCCGGCGGATTGCCGAAATCTATGGCGGGCGGTCAGGGTTCTTCAGCTCTTGGCGCCTCACGCGCGCGGTGCTTGCGCATCTGGTGGCAACCGGTGCGGTTGCGGTCGGGGATGATCTCTTGGAACCCGTGCTGGGCGGGTCGGTCCTGTCGAAACTGTCGCGTCGCTTTGGCGAAGGGTTGGTCAACGGGGCGCTGTCCGCGCGGGTTGGGATCGCCGCGATGGAGGTCTGCCGCCCGATGGCCTTTGGCCCGGATCGCCGCCCCAGTACGCGCCGCGTCATTCAGCGTGCGCTAACGGGGTTGTTTTCCAAGGAAAAGACCTGAACCTAGAACAGTTTGGGCGGGGCGTTCTTGGGCTGGCGCATTGCAACGACGCCAGTACGAAACCCCTCTCCGATGCGGTCGGCCAGGGCGCCCCACTGGCGCGCTGTCAGCTCCGGCAGCTCTGCCTGCAGCACCTCGTGAAACAGCCCCAGCCAGATCGGGAAATGCTCTTCGCGCACGTCAGGGCGGCTGACATGGATCCGCATTGGATTGCCGCTATAGCATTTCTCCCGCAGGATCGCATTGCGCCAGAAACGCGCGATCTTCTCCTCATGTTCGGGCCAATCCTCCACATGGGCGCCAAACACCGGCCCCAGCACGTCGTGTGACCGCACCCGGCCGTAAAACACCGCAACAACCCGGCTGATCTGTTCCGCTGAAATGTCGAAACGGGCCAGCGGAGCCTCAGGGCGAGAGGGGGAACCGGCAGTGGGGGAGGGGGCAGGATCGGACATCTGGGTGGTCTCCACTAAGTCAGCCACTATTTACGGCAGCGATCCGGCAGACAAAAGAGGGCCGGCGCATCTGCCGCATGGGGCAGGGACCGGCCTGTGCCGCCTCGATGCGGCACATCTGCCGCTTTACCCTGCGCGCAGCCCACCCTATAAGGCCCTCATGTCCCAGATTGCGGCCATCATTATTCGAATTATATCCCCGGCGCTCTGACTGACTTCGAGCTGCCGGGCAAAGGCGCTTGAGCGATCGCGCCGAACCGAATATCCCAAAATCCGACCAGATCATCCAAAGGACGCTGCACATGTGTGCCGACACGCCTCAGACGCCTGAATATAAAGACACCCTCAATCTGCCCAAAACTGATTTCCCGATGCGCGCGGGCCTGCCCAAGCGCGAGCCCGGCTGGCTGGAGCGTTGGGCACAGATTGGTGTGTATGACAAGCTGCGCGAAAAGGCCGCCGCCGCAAAAGGCACCGACGCCGAACGCAAGCCCTTCACGCTGCACGATGGCCCTCCTTACGCCAACGGCCACCTGCACATCGGTCACGCGCTGAACAAGACGATCAAGGACATGATCGTCCGGTCCCATCAGATGCTGGGCTTTGATGCGCGCTATGTGCCGGGGTGGGACTGCCACGGTCTGCCCATCGAATGGAAGATCGAAGAGCAGTACCGCAAGAAGGGCAAGAACAAGGATGAAGTGCCGGTTGTCGACTTCCGTCAGGAATGCCGCGCCTTTGCAGACGAATGGGTCGGCATCCAGCGTGAGGAATTCAAGCGTCTGGGCATCACCGGCAACTGGGATGATCCCTATCTGACCATGAACTATCACGCCGAGGCGGTGATTGCAGACGAGTTCATGAAGTTCCTGATGAACGGCACGCTCTATCAGGGCTCCAAGCCCGTGATGTGGTCGCCGGTCGAAAAGACCGCGCTGGCCGAGGCCGAGATCGAATATCACGACCACAAGTCGCACACGATCTGGGTGCCGTTTGGCTTTGCTGGGGCAACCGGTGATCTGGCCGAGGCCCGCGTGGTGATCTGGACCACCACCCCCTGGACCATCCCGTCGAACCGCGCCATCGCCTATAACCCCAAGGTGGCCTATGGGCTCTATCGCGTGGACGCCACCGAAGAGGAAAGCTGGACAAAACCCGGCGATCTTTATCTGTTTGCGGATGCATTGGCGGCCGACGCGCTTGGCAAATCCCGCGTCACCGAATTCACTAAGGTTCGCGACGTAGAGGCATCCGAGTTCGCAGATCTGATCTGCAAGCATCCGTTCCACGGCATCGAGGGCGCGAACGGCTTCTGGGATTATGACGTGCCGATGATCGACGGTGATCACGTCACCGATGACGCAGGCACCGGTTTCGTGCATACCGCACCCAGCCACGGTGCGGATGACTACGAGTGTTTCGTGGCGCGCAACTGGCTGGATCGCATGACCCACAACGTGGGCGAGGAATCCGAATTCCTGCCGCATGTGCCGTTTTTTGCGGGCCTTCAGGTCTTTGACAAGAAGGGCAAGGAAGGCAAAGCCAACAACGCTGTCATCGCGAAGCTGGTCGAGGCCGGTGGCATCATTGCCCGTGGCCGCATCACCCACAGCTACCCGCATTCCTGGCGCTCCAAGGCGCCGATCGTGTTCCGCAACACGCCGCAGTGGTTTGCCAGCGTGGACCGCGAGCTGGATGACGGCATGGGCGAAATGGGCGACACCATCCGCACCCGCGCGCTCAACTCCATCGACCAGCTGGTGCAGTGGACCCCGCAGACCGGTCGTAACCGTCTTTATTCCATGATCGAGAGCCGCCCGGACTGGGTGCTGTCGCGCCAGCGTGCCTGGGGCGTGCCGCTCACCTGCTTCACCAAGAAGGGCGTGCTGCCGACCGATCCCGAATTCCTGTTGCGCAATGAAGAGCTGAACAAGCGCATCGTGGCCGCGTTCGAGGAACATGGCGCCGATGTCTGGTACACCGATGGCTTCAAGGAAAAGATGCTGGACGGCATCGTGAACCCCGACGACTACGATCAGGTGTTCGACGTGCTGGACGTGTGGTTCGACAGTGGCTCCACCCACGCCTTTGTGCTGCGCGACCGCGAAGACGGCACCGAGGATGGCATCGCCGACGTCTACATGGAAGGCACCGACCAGCACCGCGGCTGGTTCCACTCCTCGCTGCTGCAGGCCTGCGGCACCAAGGGGCGCGCGCCTTATCGCAATGTGGTCACCCACGGTTTCACGCTGGACGAAAAGGGCAACAAGATGTCCAAATCGCTCGGCAACACCATCGTGCCCGAGAAAATCGTCCAGCAGTATGGCGCCGATATCCTGCGTCTCTGGGTGGCCCAGACCGATTATACCGCGGACCAGCGGATCGGGCCGGAGATCCTGAAAGGCGTGGCTGATGGCTACCGCCGCCTGCGCAACACCATGCGGTTCATGCTGGGGTCGCTTGGCGATTTCAAGGAAGACCAGCGCGTTGCCCCCGCGGACATGCCCGAACTGGAGCAATGGGTGCTGCACCGTCTGGCAGAGCTCGATCACCGGGTCCGCACTGGTTATCAGTCCTTTGATTTCCAGGGCGTTTTCTCTGCGGTGTTCAACTTTGCCACGGTAGAGCTGTCGGCGTTTTACTTCGACATCCGCAAGGACGCGCTCTACTGCGATGGTGATACGCTGAATGCACGGGCCGCCCGCACCGTGCTGGATATTCTGTTCCACCGCCTGACCACCTGGCTGGCACCTATTCTGGTATTCACCATGGAAGAGGTCTGGCTGGAGAAATATCCGGGCGATGACAGCTCCCTGCACCTGCAGGACATGCCGGAAACCCCCGCCGACTGGCTGAATGAGCCGCTGGCATCGAAATGGGCCAAGGTCCGTCAGGCCCGCCGCGTTGTGACAGCCGCCCTGGAAGTGCAGCGCACCGACAAGGTGATCGGTGCCTCGCTTGAGGCGGCGCCAGTGGTCCATGTCCGCGACCCAGAGGTGCTGGAAGCGTTGAAGTCGGTGAACTTCGCGGATGTCTGCATCACCTCCGATATCGTCCTCAGTGGTGATCCGGCCCCGGCCGAGGCGTTCCGCATGCCCGAGGTCGATGGCATCTCTGTCGTGTTCGAAAAGGCCGATGGCGAAAAATGCCAGCGTTGCTGGAAGATCCTGCCGGATGTGGGCAGCCACAGCCACGCTGGTGTCTGCGGCCGCTGTGACGACGCGTTGAGCTGATCGGGGGCAGACCCCCTTTGGCAAAACAGGTTGCGCCGCCCACCCCTGACGGGGCGGGCGGCGCAGTTCGTTTACAGGCGACTTCGGAGTAGTAGGCTGTTCAGGGCCGGTTCAACTCAGCGTAGGGCCTTCATGGCGGCGCGGTAACGGTCCTGCGCGATCAGTTCGCGGGTCGGCAGGGGGCCGGCCTGACAGCCGGACTGGATATCCTGCAGACGCTGCTGGATGATGCGACGCATGTATTGCGGACCCACCACCATCAAGGCGGCATCGGCGTGGCCGGTGTGGGCGGCCTGACGAGCTTGAGCGAGCTCTTGGACCTTTGCCTTGGCACCTGCGCCGACGGCCGTATTGAGGGCATTCATCTTTTGCGGTGACGACTGACCATTGGTGTGCCCATTGAGCTTGCGATAGACACCTACGTTGGAAATAGCCGAAACTTGCATGATGGTCTTCCCTCTGAACAGCTTGCCTCTTAGGTTTATTAAAATTTGCATAAACACGGGATAGGTGCTGCGGGTTAGCCCGATCTGTCGAAGGCATAAGAGGCCCTATCCCAAAGGATAGGCCGCTGATCCAAAGGCCGCAAAAAAGGGGGCCGAAATCCCGCACAACGCTTGAAAAAGGAATCGACCATGCCCCATGCGTCCATCGACAGCCCCGTCGGGCCTCTGTGTCTGCATGAAGAGGACGGCGCGATCATCCGGCTCAGCTGGCAGCATCCAGAGGTGGGCGCGGACGAAACCCGCCTCCTGCGGGAAGGTGTGGCCCAGCTGCGTGCCTATTTTGCCCATGAGCTGCGTGACTTTGACCTGCCGCTGGTGGTTCGCGGCAGCGCATTTCAGCAAAAGGTCTGCGCGGCGATGTCGGCCATCCCGCTGGGCGAGACGCGCACCTATGGCGATCTGGCGCGCGAGCTTGGCGCGGCCGCTCAACCCGTCGGCAACGCATGCGGCGCCAATCCCATTCCGGTCATCATCCCCTGCCATCGCGTGCTTGGTGCAAACGGGCTAGGGGGTTTTTCGGGTTCAGGCGGGGTTGAGACAAAGGTCGCCCTGCTGCGCCACGAAGGGGCGGCAGGGCTGTTGATCTGACAGGGCGGTCAGGGCGCCGGGATCAGCTGCGCCGTTCCGGGATGATCTGCTGGGCAATGCCCACAAACAGCAAGTAGACCGAGGTCACAATCAATCCCCAATGGGCCCAGCTTTCCGGGTGGAAATCGACCCATGCCGCCCAACCGGCAAAAAAGGTCCAGGCCAACGCCATCGGCAAGGACACATTGCGCCAGCGCTTTGTGCGGACGGGGTGAATGAACTTCAGCGGCAGGAACATTGCAACGGATAGCACGGTGACAAGGATAAGGCTGGTCCAGTGGCTTGGCTCCAGCGCAAAAATCACCAGAACCGGCATGTTCCAGACGCCTGGATAACCGGAAAAGGAGTTGTCCTTGGTCTTCATCCGGGTGTCGGCATAGTACATCGCGCTGCCAAAGGTGATGACGATGATCGCAAACCACCCGGTCCAGCCCGCCATCAGCCCCGATTGGAACAGGGCAAAGGCCGGGATAAAGACGTAGGTCAGATAATCAATGATCAGGTCCAAAAGGACGCCGTCAAATTCAGGGGCATAGCGTTTGACGTTGTAATGCCGGGCGAGCGGGCCATCGATGCCATCCACGGCAAAGGCGACGACGAGCCAGACAAACATCAGGCTCCATTTTGCATCAACAGCGGCCAACATGGCCAGCATTGCAAAAACGGCACCGGTGGCAGTAAGCAAATGAACGGAAAGGGCACGAAACTGAGGTGTCATGCCCCCCGTGATGGCGAATTTCGCCACAGCCCGCAAGCGCTCAATCCCAAAACCCTACAACTCTGGCGGATTTTCGTTGCGATGCGTCGCACGGATCGGCTGAGGCAGGGCTGGCGGCCTCTTCAGTCCTGCTCTTTCATGGCCGCACGAAAGAGCGTTTCGGTAATCGCGCGGGTATCCATCGACTGGTGGCTGTGCTGCGTGGGGCCGTCAGCGGGAATATACTCCCCCCGGGCGGCCTTGGAAGCGCGGTAGTTGGCCCATTCCTGATCAGAAATCTGGCGATCCCCGTCGCTGTCCAGTCCGGCCAGAAGCTGTTCGTAGAACTGGCTGAAATCCAGATCACCGATCGCGGCGTTGGTGGCGTTTTCGGCGCCGGTGACAGCAGGAGCATAAGGCGCGGCAGCAAGCGGGGCGGTGGCAGGTTGGGCGGTCTGGGTAATCGTGGTCATATTGGCATCCTTCTGGAGAACCGAAATGTGGCAGGGCCGCATCCTGCCACAACAGCTGTTATCACCCGGTTAAGCTGGGCCCGCCTGTCTAGCGTTCACCTTTGCGTTGCGCTTCGCACCCGGTCGGGCTGCTACGCCTTGGGGTGGGCGCGGTTGTAGACTTCCATCAGATGGGCTGTGTCAACGGCCGTATAGGCCTGGGTCGTCGACAGCGAAGCATGACCCAGAAGCTCCTGGATGGCCCGAAGATCCCCTCCCGCCTCAAGGAGATGGGTTGCAAAACTGTGGCGCAGCGCATGGGGCGTCGCTGTTGCAGGCAGGCCCAGCTGGGCCCGTGCCTGTGCCATCGCCTTGCGGATTATGCTGGCATTTAGGGGGCCACCGCGGACCCCGCGAAACAGCGGCGCGTTGGTCTCTTGCGGGTGCGGGCACAGATCCAGATAACGATCGACCGCCGCCCTGGCAGCGGGCAGAACCGGCACGATGCGTTCCTTGCCACCCTTGCCGGTGATCCGCAGCACTGCGGGCAGGGGGGCATCCCCCCCGGTCAGCCCCAGCGCCTCGGATATCCGCAGGCCGCAACCATAAAGCACCGTCACCACAGCCACATCGCGCGCAGCGACCCAGTCACTGGTCGATTGATATTCCACCGTTTCGATCATCGCCTTGGCCGCATCCTCGGCAAGGGGGCGGGGCAGTTTTTTCTGAAACTTCGGGCTACGGGCCGACAAGACGGCGGTCGCCTCGAACCCCTGTCGTTCGGCCAGCCAGGTGTAAAAGCTTTTGACCGCAGACAATTTGCGCGCAAGAGAGCGTGCGCCGGTGCCGCCGGCCCGTGTGGCGGCCATCCAGGCGCGCATGTCGCCCGTGGTGATCTCTGCCAGCGCCCCGAGCCCCTGGGGACTGCCGAAATGCTGTGTCATAAAGGCGAGAAAATCGACCACATCTCCGCGATAGGCGGTCAGCGTATTATCCGCAGCATCGCGCAGCCCGCCCAGATGAGCCAGCCAGTGTTCCAGCGCATCGCGGCACGCGGGAGAGATCATCACGGCCTGCGCCGCTCTCTCCCCGCTGCTCACGACAGCCAATGGCGCATGGACCGTTCAAACACACCGGCGAAAAACGCCAGCAGGTCAGTGCCATGCTGGGGGGTGAACTGATGGGGGTCTTCAGAGCCAAGCACCAAAAGTCCGGGCAGACGGCCTTCGCCGAGTTCCAGACGAAGACAGGCCTCAGAGCGGATATAGTCGGCTTTGCTGCCGTGGGTGCGGGCGTTGCCACACTCCATCTGGCGCAGGGTGACCTGACGGTCAGGACGATCACCGCCGCCCCGCTGGCTCAGATAAGTGGCGACAAACCCCGGCTCGACCACCTTCAGCACCTGATCCATGCGCTGAACCGCTGCATCCTGATCGGGTTGTGCGGATTCCAGCACCAGCGTCACGCTGTCGACGCGCAGGATCTCGGCCAGCTCGCCGCCCAGATTGGACAGGTAGCTTTCAAAATCCATCGGATCCAGCAGGCGCAGGACTGCGCGGTGGATCTGGTTGGTTCCGGCAAGGTTTTCATAGGCTGCTGCAATCACCGAACGATGGGTGTCCTCTAGCCGGTCCAGCCGGGCCTCCATCCTCTCCATCGCAATGCCGCGCAGGTCCACGATATTGGACCCCATCGCACGTTCATTGGCGCTGACCAGCGCGTTCATCACGCTTTGGTCGTCAAGAAGGGCATCAGGTTTGGCCAGGATTGCCTGGCGCAGGCTCTCGTCGAGTTCTGCTGTATTGCTCATTTTCTGCTCTGTCTGACCTCTGGTGGGTTTGCGCCCGTTATAACACGGGATCCCGGAAAGGGTGGCAAAAAATTCCACTGCCGGGGCAGGTCATCGCCAGCGGTGCAGCCACAGGCCGCAGGGAACACCAGAAAGACGGGCAACAAAAAAGGGGCCGCCTGATTGGCCGCCCCTGATGGTTTTCTGCCTGATGCCGCTTGGCTTACAGGATTTTGATGTTCGCGGCCTTGATGTCGGCCAGGAACGCATCAAGCCCCTTATCGGTCAGCGGGTGGTTGATCATGCTCTTGATGACGGCCGGCGGTGCGGTAATCACGTCGGCACCGATCCGCGCGCTTTCCAGAACGTGGTTGGCGTTGCGGATGGAGGCCGCGAGGATCTCGGTCTCAAAACCGTAGTTGTCGTAAACGGTGCGGATATCTTCGATCAGATCCATGCCGTCGAGGTTGATATCGTCCAGACGGCCGATGAAGGGCGAAATGAAGGTCGCGCCCGCCTTGGCAGCCAGCAGCGCCTGATTGGCAGAGAAACACAGGGTCACATTCACCATGTGGCCATCGTCGGTCAGGGTTTTACAGGCTTTCAGACCATCCCAGGTCAGCGGCACTTTGACGGCGATGTTCTCGGCAATCTCAAGCAGCTTGCGGCCTTCGGCAATCATGGTGTCCGCGTCGGTTGCGGTCACTTCGGCAGAAACCGGGCCGTCCACCAGATCACAGATTTCCTTTGTGACTTCGATGATGTCACGGCCGGATTTCTTGATCAGCGAGGGGTTGGTGGTCACACCATCCACCATGCCCAAAGCGTTCAGCTCGGCAATGGCGTCGATTTCAGCGGTGTCTACGAAGAATTTCATCGGCTAGGGTCCTCTGGGTGGGTTGGCCTTGATTGCGCTAGCCTTTACCTGATGGCGGCGGCTTTAAAAACCCCCCGCTGTTTTCGATGCGTCCCGGGCGGGCGCCGTCGGGGCAGGGCGCCGGGGAAGAACCCCGACAGGCAAAAGAGGCAAACAGCGTGCAGGAGCAGGCATTTTTCCACGAAGGTGAGCGGGTTGGCGTCCTGACGACACAGCCTCTGGACCGTGTTCTTGACTACCGCGCCCCCGAAGGTGGCTGCCATCTGGGCGCCTATGTCGAGGTGCCGCTGGGCCCGCGCCGTGTTCTTGGGGTGATCTGGGGGCCGGGAGCGGGGGATTTCGATTCGGCCAAGCTGCGCCCGGTGAACCGGGTTCTGGATGTGGCGCCGATGCGCGACGAGATGCGCCAGTTCCTGACCAAATCGGCGGATTATACGCTGACGCCTCTGCCTGCGATGCTGCGGCTGGCCACGCGCGCGCCGGGCCTTTCTGATCCTGTGTCCATGCGCAAGGTGTTGCGCCCCACAGGCCAGATGCCCGACCGCATGACAGAGGCCCGCGAGCGGGTTCTGACGGCCGCAGATGAATACGGCGGTCTGGCCTTCACGGCAAAGGAGCTCGCAGATCTCGCAGGGGTCACAACGTCGGTCATCAAGGGGCTGGTGAAACAGGGCGCCCTGCGCGAGGAGGACGCCCCGCGCGATCTGCCCTATCCCCGCCTTGACCCTGACCTGCCCGGCAAGACCCTGACCGAAGATCAGGCTGCCGCCGCCGCCAGACTGGGCGAAGGGGTCGCAAGCGGGCGCTACGGCACAACCCTTCTGAAAGGCGTGACCGGCTCCGGCAAGACCGAGGTCTATCTGGAAGCCGTCGCCGCCGCTCTGCGGGCAGGGCGGCAGGCGCTGGTGCTGTTGCCGGAAATCGCCCTGACGGCCGAGTTCCTCAAGCGGGTGGAACAGCGTTTTGGCGCAACGCCCGCCGAATGGCACTCAGGTGCAACCATGACCGAACGCCGCCGGGTCTGGCGCATGGTCGGGCAGGGCAAGGCCCAGCTGGTGATCGGCGCGCGCTCGGCCCTGTTTCTGCCCTATCAGAACCTCGGCCTCATCATCGTGGATGAGGAACATGACACCTCTTACAAACAGGACGATGGCGTCTGTTACAACGCTCGCGACATGGCGGTTTTGCGCGCGGCGATGTGTTCGGCGCAGGTCGTGCTGGCGTCGGCAACACCCAGCCTTGAAACCTGGGCCAATGCCGAAGCCGGCAAATACCAGCGCCTTGATCTGAAATCCCGGTTCGGTGCCTCGGTCCTGCCGGATATGCGCGCCATCGACATGCGGGCAGAGCAGCTGGCCCCCTCCACCTGGATCTCGCCCAGCCTGCGTCAGGCTATGGCAACCCGGCTCGAGAGGGGGGAGCAGTCGCTCCTGTTCCTCAACCGTCGTGGCTTTGCGCCGGTCACCATCTGCCGCGCCTGCGGCGGCCATGTGACCTGCGATCACTGCGACTCCCGCATGGTTGAACACCGTTTCATGAAACGACTGATGTGCCACCAATGCGGCGAAACGAAACCAGTGCCCGAGGCCTGCCCGACCTGTCAGGTCGAGGGCAAGATGGCCCCCGTCGGCCCCGGCATCGAACGTCTGGGAGAGGAAACCGCAGCCCTTTTTCCAGAGGCAAGGATCGCGGTTCTCTCCTCGGATCTTTTCGGCTCTGCCCGCGCGCTCAAGCAGCGGATCGAGGAAATCGCAGCGGGGGAGGCCGATATCGTGCTGGGCACCCAACTGGTGGCCAAGGGACATAACTTCCCGCTCCTCACGTTGGTCGGCGTGATCGATGCCGACCTTGGCCTGCAGGGGTCGGATCTGCGCGCGGCAGAGCGCACCTTTCAGCTGATGCGTCAGGTCGCAGGCCGGGCAGGGCGGGCCGACAAACCCGGTGAGGCCCTGATGCAGACCTTCCAGCCTGAACACCCCGTGATCCGGGCGATTCTTTCCGGGGATGAGGAAGCCTTCTGGAAAGCCGAGGCTGCCGAACGACAGGCCGCAGGCGTGCCCCCCTATGGCCGCATGGCGGGCATTGTGCTGTCCGGGCCAGATCTGCCCGCGGTGATGGATCTGGGGTTGGCGTTGTCGCGCAATGACATGCCGCTGCGCCAGATCGGAGCACAGGTCTTTGGCCCAGCACCGGCCCCCATCGCCCGCATCCGTGGCCGCCACCGCGTGCGTCTTCTGATCAAGGCCGCCAAGGGCACGCCCCTTCAGGACGCCATCGCCCGCTGGATCAGACCGGTGAGGCTCAAGGGGGATCTGCGCCTCTCTGTCGATATCGACCCGCAGAACTTCTTCTGAGGGATCGGTTGGGGGCTCTGCCTACAAACTTGTGGCCTTTCCCGGAATATTTCAGACCAGAAGATGATCTGTGTGCCGCTTCTTCTGGCCCCAAATATCCCGGAGCGCGAGGCAGCGCCTCGCATCCTGTCTAAGCGGGTGCCGCAACACTGCGCTGATCCACCAGAAGGTCGGTCAGCACAGCCCCGACCCACATGGAAAACAGCGCCAGCCAGGCGGTGCCTGCAAAGATCGACCCGCCCGTGACACCGGCGCCAATCGCGCACCCTCCCGCCAGCATGCCGCCAAACCCCATCAGCGCCGCGCCGATCATGGCCTTGCGCATGGTCACAGCCCCGTCAAAGGCCTGAATGCGCATCTCTCCCGCCAAAGCCGCAGCACCCATTGCGCCCCCAAAAACACCTGCGACCAGCCCGACGTCGAATTCCAGAACCGAGGCGCGATCCAGAAAGAACATCAGCATCCGGGCGGATGGGCCCGTGAAGGTCACGCTTTCGATCTGCACCGGATCAAACGCCACCTGCGCCAGCGTCGATGTCAGCCCCCAGCCAAGCGCGACGGCAAAGCCGACACCAGAGGCAAAGATCAGCCGCGCGGCCCCGATCCGGTTTTGCAGGGACAGGCCAAGCGCAAAGACAGCACACCCAACCCCCAGCGCCAGTCCGGACCAATCGGGCAGGCCTAGGGCTGCCAACAGATCCAGATTGCGCCCGCCAGAGGTGATCCAGAGACCAGCCAGATAATCCCGCAACGGCGCCAGATGCCCTGCGAGGCTCATCTGGGCGACCACCGCAAAAATCAGGCCAGAGACAACGCTGCGCAGGTTGCCGGTCGCCGCCAGCACCAGCAGCCGCCCCGAACAGCCGCGCGCCAGCACCATGCCCGCGCCAAAGATCAGCCCGCCGATGATGGCGCCCGACCAGCTGCCGGGCACCGCCATCATCCGCGCCTCATCGGTGTCGATCCAGCCAATCAGCCGTCCCGCCTGCACCCAGACCAAGGCGGTAGAAAAGGTCAGCAGCCAGACCGCCACCCGATCGCCCAACTGGCCGCGGGCAAACTCTACCGTGGCGGCGCGCAGGCAAAATCGCGACCGCAGCGCTGCGACGCCGAAAATACCACCCGTGAGCAGCCCGAACAGCGCAGCGGCGCCGGGCTCTCCCACCCATTCGACAAACTCAACAAGCCCGGTCACGCCATGTCCTCCATTTGCATTCATATTCTTGAATATGGGTGCCGTCACAACCGTGCATTGATGCAGATCAGATGTGCGCACGGCTTTTTTGCTCGCCAGAGGGGGCGGATGGGCGTAGAGCCTTGGACATGTTCAAGCCATTTCCCACCGATGCGGCTGCCTCGCTGCCGCTGTGGCGCCGCCCCACGACCCTGTTGTTTGTGATGGCGCTGACCATGCCCATCGCCTTCAACACCTGGAGCGCGCTGCTCAACAACTTTGTCATCGAGGCTGCGAATTTCGATGGCGCCGACATTGGCCTGCTGCACACAGTGCGCGAGATTCCGGGCTTTCTGGCGGTTGGGGTGATCGCGGTCATCATGTTCGTGCGCGAGCAGGTGCTGGGGATGGTGTCGCTGATGATGCTGGGGATTGCCACTGCAGTGACGGCCTGGTTCCCCAGCCTGGGTGGGCTGCTGGCGGTGACACTGCTCAGTTCGATCGGCTTTCATTACTATGAGACGGTGAACCAGTCATTGCAGCTGCAATGGCTCCCTAAGCTGCGCGCGCCGCAAATTCTGGGCTGGCTCGTGGCCGCGGGATCGGCGGCAACACTGGTGGTCTACGGGTTGATCGCGCTCCTGTGGGAGCCGCTCAATCTGTCCTACAATCTGGTGTTCATGCTGGCAGGTGGCGCGACAACCTTGCTCGCCCTGTTCTGTCTGGTCGCCTATCCCCAGTTCGAGGCACCGCACCCGCAGACCAAACGCCTGATCCTGCGCCGCCGCTATTGGCTCTATTATGCGCTGCAGTTCATGGCGGGCGCACGGCGCCAGATCTTCGTGGTCTTTGCGGGCTTCATGATGGTAGAGAAATTCGGCTTTGACGTGCATGAACTGACCGGGCTCTATCTGATCAATCTGGTCATCAACATGACCGTGGCGCCATTGCTGGGGCGCGCGGTTGCCCGGTTTGGAGAGCGTCGCACGCTGATCTTTGAATACGCGGGCCTGGCGATGGTCTTTGCGGCCTATGGCGGGTTGTACTGGTTCAGCTGGGGCGTGATGCTGGCCGGGGTGCTTTACGTGGTGGATCACATCCTTTTTGCGCTGGCATTGGCGTTGAAGACCTATTTCCAGAAGATCGCCGATCCGGGGGATATCGCCCCAACTGCGGCGGTGGCTTTCACCATCAACCATATCGCAGCGGTGGTGCTGCCCGTGCTCTTGGGGCTTTTGTGGGTGGCCTCTCCGCCTGCGGTCTTTGCGTTGGCGGCTTGTATGGCACTGGTGTCGCTGACCCTTGCGCTGCTGATCCCGCGCCACCCCGAGCCGGGCAACGAGACGATCTTCTGCAAATGGCAAAGCGCAGCCCCGGCTGAGTGATCTGCAGCCCCCAAAGGGGGGCGACATAGGCAACGCCACGCCAATACCGGCCAATCGCCCCTTCCGCCGCGCGCTGAGGGGGCGCTGCCCCTTGACCTGACCCGCCGCTCAGCCTAGGCGCTGTGCAACCAATGTCCGGAGACAGCCATGCCCACCTTTACCGCCCTGACCACCCTGACCGGAAAAGCCGCCGCCGAAGCGCTTGGCGAGGCGATGGAGCGTCTGACGCCGGAACCCACCGGTCTTGGCGTCTTTGAGGTCGAGGATGATTCCGGCCTGTGGGAAGTGGGCGGTTATTTTCTGGAAACCCCGGACGAAGCCGGTCTCGCGCTTCTGGCAAAGATGTTTGATGCCCAGCCCTTCGTGATCTCCGAACTGCCGGAAACCGATTGGGTTGCGCATGTCCGTCGTGAACTGGCCCCGGTCGAGGCCGGCCGTTTCTTTGTTTACGGCAGCCATGACGCCGACAAGGTGCCCGCCGACCGCATCCCGCTGCTGATCGAGGCGGCGATGGCTTTTGGCACAGGTCACCACGGCACCACCCTGGGCTGCCTGAAGGCACTGGACAAGCTGATCACAGACGGGTTTGTCGGCCACAAGGTGGCTGACATCGGTTGCGGCACCGCAGTTCTTGCGATGGCAGCAGCGCGGGTCTGGGACGGTCAGATCCTGGCCAGCGACATCGATCAGGTCGCCGTCGAAGTGGCCGAAGCAAACCTCAAGGCCAACGACATGGAAGGCGCTGTCGACTGTATGGAAGCAGCCGGTTTCGACGCCCCCGCCCTGGCAGAGGCCGCGCCTTTTGATCTGATCTTCGCCAACATCCTCAAGGGGCCTCTGGTTGCGCTGGCGCCCGATGTGGCGGCGCATCTGCGCGACGAAGGTTACGCGATTCTGTCCGGTTTGCTGAACGATCAGGCCGAAGAGGTGATGACCGTTTATGCACAAAACGGCATCAATCTTGTCGAACGCACCTCCATTGGTGACTGGACAACCCTGCTTTTGCAGAAAAAGGGCTGAATCGCTCGCATTTGTTGAGCATTTTAATGAAGCGCCCCAAAATCGACGCATTACCTACCTAGGCTTTAACCAGCTGATGGTGGGAGCCATAGCGAGGTTTTGGTATGGGTGAGCAAAGTAACAACTTTTATGCACGTCTTGAGCGTCTCGAGCAAAAGCACGAGGCCATGTCACGTGGATACACTGCACGGGTGCGGTCTGATGGTCTGATTGTGGTTTCTCCACGCAGGCTTCAGTCCCGGATTTCCGGCCGTTCCGTCGTTCTCTTTGTTGCCGCCTTTTTGCTGTTCAAGGGCTTCCTGATGGCCGCCCTTGGATTTGGCAGCTACGACTTCCGTGTCGATCAGCTACGAGCCGGATCCGGCCTTGAAAAGGCCGGTGCATTTGTCATGCAACGGGATCCGGTATCTCAGTTCATCGCGGAAAAGATCGGACCTGTGCTGCGGTAGAGGGGCCGGCTGACGGATCGCGTAACGGGCGCTGGGGGGCATCCGTTACATCCGATTGCGCAGCTATGTCCGCCGCATCAGGGTCGCGCCACAGACAGGCGCTGACCATTCCGACCTCGACAAAAGAAAACGCCGCACTCCGAAAGGAGGCGGCGTTCTTCTTTTCCAGCACCTGACCGAGGGAGGAGACTGCCCGAGGGAGACCAGGCAGGGCAGGTGCGGAAAATGTCGGTCTTGAACCCGATCAGTAGGCAGAGCGACCTTCGGCAACGACGTCGATGTCGCTGCGGGTCATGCCGATGTCGGCCAGCTCGCGGTCGGTCAGTTTGTTCAGCGCATTGCGGGTCATGCGTGCGTCGTTCCAGTCAACAACGGTGGAAACAACAGCGCCAAAAACTGCGGCGACACGGCCAAACAGGTTGCCGGAGCCATAGGTGGTGCGGGTGGTGTCAAATGCGGCCATGTCCTCGTCCTTTCGAGTTCTGGAATTTCTGTGATGCCATGTGGCGATGGACGGCAGATAGAGACGGAATCTGACGCGCACAATCGCTGAAAACGCATGTGTCCCATGCGCAAACTGCATGGCTTATTGCCCTTAAAAACAAGGGAATTCCCTGCATCTTTTGGCGTATTACGGGCAATGTCCGTTTCCGAAATACGGGAGGTCGCTTTCAGAACAGGTTTGGCCCATTTTGCCCCTGATCCACCCGGTGCGATGCCGTGATGAGGGGGCAGATTGCTGTCCCGTAACCGGTGAAAGCGGTTGGATATGTTCGCGTTTTGTGCTAATCCTGCGACAAATATGACCACCCGGATTATCGCCGGGGCAGGCAGGGATAGGGCAGACATGCGAATACTTGGCATCGATCCGGGGTTGCGGAACCTCGGTTGGGGGGTGATCGAATCACGCGGCACCCGCCTGTCCCATGTCGCAAACGGTGTCTGCACCTCTGACGGGGATGATCTGGGCGAACGTCTGCTGTCGCTCCACAATCAGGTGATCGAGGTGATCGAGGCCTACCGCCCCGATCAGGCCGCCATCGAACAGACCTTCGTCAACAAAGACGGCGCCGGTACGCTGAAACTGGGGCAGGCGCGGGGGGTTGCGCTGATGACGCTGGCGCAGGCCGGTCTGCCAGTTGGCGAATACGCCCCCAACCGGGTGAAGAAAACCGTGGTCGGGGTTGGTCACGCGGCCAAGGAACAGATCCTGCATATGGTGAAACTGCAGCTGCCCGGGTGCCTGCCAAAGAATGCCGACGCGGCAGATGCTCTGGCCATTGCCATCTGTCATGCGTTTTATGGGGGCACACAGGCCCGCCAGCTGAAGGAGAAACGCGCGTGATCGGAAAACTGACCGGACGACTGGAATACCGCAGCAGCGACCACGTGCTGATCGATGTGCGCGGTGTGGGCTATATCGTCTATTGCTCCGAGCGCACGATGGCCGCTCTGCCGGGCGTGGGAGAGGCCGTTGCGCTTTATACCGATATGGTGGTGCGCGAGGATCTGATGCAGCTTTATGGCTTTCCCTCGCTGGTGGAAAAGGAATGGCACCGCCTGTTGACCTCGGTGCAGGGGGTGGGGGCCAAGGTCTCTCTGGCGATCTTGGGCGCGCTTGGTCCCGATGGCGTCAGCCGCGCGATTGCACTGGGCGACTGGGCCGCCGTAAAGGCCGCCAAGGGCGTTGGCCCCAAGACCGCGCAGCGCATCGTCCTGGATCTGAAGGACAAGGCACCGGGCGTGATGGCGATGGGTGGCACCGTGGCAGACGCGATGGATGGTCCCGGTCTGGATGTGGTCGAACCTGCCGATCCGGTGGAGCCTGCGAAAAAGCCCCGCAAGGCCCCGCCGAAGAAGCCCAGCGGAGCGGCTGCGGCCTCTGCTGGTGCGCTGTCGGCGCTTGGCAACCTTGGCTATGGCCCGTCAGATGCCGCGGCAGCGGTTGCAGAGGCGGCGGCCACCTATCCGGAGGCCAACGAGGCAGAGCTGATCCGCGCTGCCCTGCGTCTCCTCGCGCCGAAGGGGTGAGGCGTATGGGCGTTAAATTTCAATGTATCGCTCGGCCGATAGGCCGGGCAGCGCCCGACCGCCCGCGGCCGGGTGCTGCCCTTTATGCCAGGGGAAATGATTATGATTGACGCCGATCCCACCCTGCGCCCCGCGCCCCTGCCCGAAGACAGCGCCGCCGAAAATGACCGCGCCTTGCGTCCGCAGGGGCTGGGGGAGTTCATCGGCCAGGCCGAGGCCCGCGCCAACCTGCGCGTCTTTATTGAATCCGCGCGCCGCCGGGGCGAGGCGATGGACCACACGCTGTTCCACGGGCCTCCGGGCCTCGGCAAGACCACGCTCGCTCAGATCGTCGCGCGTGAACTGGGCGTGAATTTTCGCATGACATCCGGCCCGGTGCTGGCCAAGGCCGGCGATCTTGCGGCGATCCTCACCAATCTTGAGGCCCGCGACGTGCTGTTCATCGACGAAATCCACCGGCTGAACCCGGCGGTGGAAGAGGTGCTATACCCGGCGATGGAGGATTTCGAGCTGGATCTGGTGATCGGCGAAGGCCCGGCCGCTCGCACCGTGCGGATTGAGCTGCAGCCCTTTACCCTTGTTGGCGCGACCACCCGCATGGGGCTCCTGACGACCCCCCTGCGCGACCGCTTTGGCATCCCGACACGCCTGCAGTTCTACACCATTGACGAGCTGTTCGAGATCGTCAGCCGCAATGCCCGCAAACTGGGCGCCCCCGCCGATGACGACGGCGCCCGCGAGATCGCGCGGCGCGCCCGCGGCACCCCCAGGATCGCTGGCCGGCTCCTGCGCCGCGTTGTGGACTTCGCGGTTGTCGAGGGCGATGGCACCATCACAAGGGATCTGGCCGATGGCGCGCTGACGCGTCTGGGGGTGGATCAACTGGGGCTGGATGGCGCCGACCGCCGCTATCTGCGGATGATCGCTGAGAACTATGGGGGCGGTCCGGTCGGGATCGAAACCATGTCCGCAGCCCTCAGCGAAAGCCGCGATGCGCTGGAAGAGGTGATCGAGCCCTACCTGCTGCAACAGGGTCTGATCCAGCGCACGCCACGGGGTCGGATGCTGGCCCACAAGGCCTGGGAGCATCTGGGAATTCGCCCACCGCGCACCCAGGGCGATTTGCTGCTATAGCGCGTCAGTTGTCGCGTATTGGCGTCAGGTGGCTGTCAGCCTGGCGCAATCCCCGCGTCAAAGCCTTAAGGTGGATTTGAAAAATTCAATTCAAATTTAGCGTATGTTTCGCACGCGAAACATTTGGTCATGGCTGCTGACCTACGTGACAGGCTCTCGAATGAGGCGCCGCGCCAGACGCGGCGCTGCCTCCGGCGGGGATATTTCAGGCCAGAAGATGCAGGAGGGCGGCAGGTCGCAACCCTTGCCGTTGAGCCCGTGAGCGGGCATTAAGCCCCCATAGGACCGCAGTCTGAGTAGAGAGCCGCATGATGACCCCAGCCGAGATCGAAGCCCTGTTTACCCGCGCGGACGGGTCTTATGCCTTTGCCCGCTGGGGGCGGCCCATCGCGCCGATCGTCTTTGGCGTAGAGGACAGCACGCTGGCCACCGTAAAAGGCGCGATCGAGGCGGTGGTGACCCTCGCCGGACATCAGATGGCAGAGACCGATCCGGAGCTGGGTTCAAACCTGATGGTGTTCTTTTTCCGCGATTGGGACGAATTGATGGGTGTGCCCGATCTGGACCGGCTGATTCCGGGGCTTGATCCCTTGCTGGCGCGGCTGAAGGCGGCGGATGCCAGCCAGTACCGCGCCTTTCGATTTGACGATCAGGGGGCCATTCAGGCCTGTTTCGTCTTCCTGCGCATGAGCGGTGCGATGGCCAAATTGCCAGCCGAGACCCTGGCCCTGACGCAGGCGGTTCAGGCGATCCTGATGTGGGGCGACAGCGCCTTTGCCGAGACTTCGCCCCTGGCCGTGATCCCGGACAGCGGCGCCACCATCCTGCGCCCTGACATCGCGGGCATCATCGCCGCGGCCTACGACCGGATGATGCCGGTTGCCGCGGCTGACCCGTCACATGCGCTGCGGCTGTTTGCGCGCCTGCAGGCCCCGATTGATCCGCCAGCGGGTGACCCTGGACCCACCAAACACTGACCGACCACAGGCCCGCCCGGCAGGAGACCGCCCCAATGATCCATCGCTTTCCGGTACGTGTGTACTATGAAGACACCGACATGGGCGGGATCGTCTATCACGCCAACTATCTGCGGTTCATCGAACGCGCTCGCAGTGACTGGGTGCGCAATCTGGGCAATGACCAGAACGCCATGCGCGACGCCGGTCTGATCTGGGTGGTGCGCCGGATTGAGGCAGATTACCTCGCGCCCGCCAAATTCGACGAAGAGCTGTTGATCGAAACCGAGGTGAAAAAGGTCACGCCTGCGCGGCTCACCATGTCGCAGCAGGTGTTTCGCGGCGAGACAGAGCTGTTTCGTGCAGAGGTCACGGTGGTTTGCGTGAACGCGGCGACAGGCGCGCCGATCCGGCTTCCGGCAGAGATTCGCGCATTGCTGTAACAATTCCTGCCGTCACAGCTGTTTCATTGGCTTTTGGCCTTGAACTGCGTTAGCCTTTTACCAAATGAAAGCCGAGAAACGGCTGAAAAACGGCCAAAAACATAGAGCAGGTCCATGGAAGCAGAAACTCTGGCGTTGGCGCAGGAGATTGATTTCTCCATGTGGGGGCTATTCGAACGCGCGACGGTCACCGTCAAGCTGGTGATGGTGATGCTGGTGGCGTCCTCCATCTGGTCCTGGGCCATCATCCTGCAAAAGCTCATCAATTATCGTCAGGCCCGCCGCGAGGCGGCAGAGTTTGACCGCGCTTTCTGGTCGGGCGAGCCGCTGGATGGGCTGTTTGACGACATCGGCCCACAGCCAAAGGGCCAGTCCCAACGCATTTTTGCAGCTGGCATGACCGAATGGCGCCGCAGCCACCGCACCGACGGGGCCCTGATCGCGGGCGCGCAGGCGCGGATCGAACGGTCGATGGATGTTGCCATCGCCAAGGAAAGCGAAAGCGTCCAAAGCGGTCTGTCTATCCTCGCGACCATCGGCTCGACCGCGCCATTTGTCGGTCTTTTCGGGACTGTCTGGGGCATCATGACGGCGTTCATCGAGATTGCAGAACAGCAAAACACCAACCTCGCCGTTGTGGCGCCGGGCATTGCCGAGGCGCTGATGGCGACGGGGCTTGGCCTGCTGGCGGCGATCCCGGCGGTGATTTTCTACAACAAACTCAGCGCTGACAGTGATCGCATCATCGGCAGCTACGAGGCATTTGCCGACGAGTTTGCAACCATTCTCAGCCGTCAGCTGGATTCCTGAGCCATGGGTGCGTCGGTTCAGCCCAATGCCGCAAACGGGCGGCGCCGGGGGCGGCGGCGCAGCCGTGCGCGCCCCATGTCGGAAATCAACGTCACACCCTTTGTTGACGTGATGCTGGTGCTGCTCATCATCTTTATGGTGGCGGCCCCCTTGCTGACCGTGGGCGTGCCGGTTGAGTTGCCCAAAACCGCAGCTGGCGCATTGCCGGGAGACGAGGAAGAGCCGCTGACCGTTACCATGACGGCGGCTGGCGAGATTCAGATCCAGACAACGCCGGTGGCCGCGGATGAGCTGGTGGCGAAACTGCGCGCCATCGCGGCAGAGCGCTCATCGGATCAGGTGTTCCTGCGCGCTGATGGGGCGATCCCGTATGAGGCGGTGATGCAGGTGATGGGCGCTTTGAATGCAGGTGGATTTTCCAGCGTTGGCCTGGTGACGGATGTGGGTGGCCCGACCCTTGATGGGCGGGCTGTCGACGACAGCGGTCAATAAGCGGGGCACGGGTGTGCAGACCGGAACCAAGATCTCTCTTGCAGGCCACGGATTGCTGGCGGGCTGGGTTGTGTTCGGCGCCTGGTTTCCGTCGGAACCGCTGCCGATGGCAGTGCAGGACGTATCCATCATCTCAACCGAAGAATTCGCCCGCCTGAGCCAGCAGCGCGCTGCGCCGGTGATTGCGGATAGCGCTGCGCCTTTGACCCCGCCAGAGACGGAGACCCCGCCGGAGGTCACACCGCCCGCTGCGCCTGCCGAACCTGCGGTGACGCAACCCGATCCCGTCGCGCCACCTGCGCCGGATCCCGAAGTGGCCGATGTGCCAGAGCCGCAGCCAGAACCGACCCCGCCGGTGACAGCGCCTGCCGCGCCAGAGCCGCCGCAGACACCAAGCGTTGTGCCCGATGTGGCAGAGACCCCGCAGCTGCGTCCAACCGATCGTGTGGCGCCAACGCCGGTTGCGCCGCCAGAGCCGGACGTGCGCATTGACGATGTCGCACAGCCCGAAATCGCCACTGCACCCGGCAGCGAGACCAATCAGGACGCGCAGGAAGAAACCGCCGAAGCGGCGGCCAACGACCGGATTGTGACCGAAGAAACAGAGGCCGATACCGATCAGGTGGCAAGCGCCGCGCCAGAGCGATCCCTGCGCCCGCAGGCCCGCCCCAATCGCCCTGCACCCACGCCCGAGCCAGAGCCCGATCCCGCACCGCAGACCACGGCCGCGCGCGAACCAGAGCCCGCTGCACCGTCGGAGCCGGAACCGCGGGAAGATCGCGCCGCCGCGGTTGAGGATGCGCTGGCGGCTGCGCTTGCAGGCGGAGGGGATGTTGTTGCGCCCGAACCTTCGGGGCCACCGCTGACCTCGGGCGAGCGGGAGGCGCTGCGCCTTGTGGTGCAGAACTGCTGGAACGTCGGGTCGCTGTCGTCAGAGGCGCTGCGCACCACCGTCGTGGTGGCACTGTCGCTGACGCCTGATGGCCGCCCGGAGGAGGGCAGTATCCGCCTTTTGTCCAGCACCGGTGGATCCGGCGCTGCGGCCAATCAGGCCTTTGGCGCGGCACGACGGGCGATTTTGCGCTGTGGTGCGCGTGGTTTCCAACTTCCGTCTGACAAATACGCCCAGTGGCGTAATATCGAAATGACCTTCAATCCCGAAAGGATGCGGAACAGATGAGGACATATCTGGCGAGCCTTGCGATGGGTGCGGCCCTTGTGGGGGCGGCGATCATGGGGACCGGACAGCCGGTCAAGGCGCAAGATGGCCCCCTTCGGATCGAGATCACCGATGGTGTCATTGAACCGCTGCCTTATGCGGTGCCCGACTTTGTGCCCGAAACCCCTGCCGCTGCTGAACTGGCGCGGGAAATCTCGCGGGTGATTGCCGCAGATTTGAGCGGGACGGGCCTGTTCCGCGAAATCCCGGCATCGGCGCATATCTCGAAGATCAGCAATTTTGACAGCCCCGTCAGCTATGCCGACTGGAAGGCGATCAATGCTCAGGCGCTGATCACTGGCGGGCTGAGCGTCAATGGCAACCGGCTGACGGTGCGGTTCCGCGGTCACGACGTGTTTGCAGAGAAAGAGCTGGGCAGCGGTCTGCAGTTTGCAGGCACCACCGACGGCTGGCGCCGCATGGCCCATAAGGTGGCGGATGTCATCTATAACCGCATTACCGGCGAAAGCGGCTATTTCGACAGCCGTGTGGTGTTTGTCTCCGAAAGCGGCCCGAAGAATGACCGCCGCAAGCGGCTGGCGATCATGGATTATGATGGCGCAAATGTTCAGTATCTGACCAACAGCGCCTCTATCGTGCTCGCGCCGCGGTTTTCGCCCACTGGCGACCGGGTTCTTTACACCAGCTACGAAAGCGGCTTTCCCCAGATCCATGTTCTGGATGTGGGCAGCGTTCAGCGGCGCGTGCTGTCTTCGGACAATGGCATCATGAGTTTTGCGCCGCGCTTTGCTCCGGATGGGCGCACGGTGGTCTATTCGCAGGCGCAGGGCGGCAATACCGACATCTACACGCTGGACATCAACAGCGGCGCACGCCAGCGCCTGACCAGCGCCCCCTCGATCGAGACGGCACCGTCCTATTCCCCCGATGGCAGCCAGATCGTCTTTGAAAGCGACCGATCCGGTGCGCCGCAGCTTTATGTGATGCCCGCCTCCGGCGGAGAGGCCCGGCGGATCAGTTTTGGGGCAGGGCGCTATGGCACCCCTGTCTGGTCCCCGCGCGGTGATCTGATCGCCTTTACCAAGCAGAACAAGGGCCGCTTCCATATCGGGGTGATGCGGACCGATGGCAGCGAAGAGCGCCTGTTGACCGCCTCCTTCCTGGATGAGGGGCCAACCTGGTCGCCCAATGGACGGGTCATCATGTTCACCCGTGAAACCCAGGGGGAAAACGGGCGTGCGCTTTTGTATTCGGTGGACATCACTGGCCGAAACCTCAAGCCTGTGCGCACCCCCGATGGGGCGTCAGACCCGGCGTGGTCTCCGCTTCAGAATTGAATTGGCAGATCGCCCGTGACCCTTTGGCGGGCAGGGCGATCACCGAGATGTAACAAGACCAAAGTGGCACCCGCACCGGGCCTGTGTTAAATCTGGTGCAACAAATGGAATGGGACGAGGCGTTTAAGATGAGTGGTTTGAAGAAGGCATTTTTGGTGGCGGCTCTCCTGGGGCTTGCAGCATGTAGTGGCAACCCTTGGGATGACACAGACGCCTATGGTGGCAGCGGTCCGGGCGCAGGGATTGGGGCGCCAGGGCAGCTTGACCCGCAAAGCCCCGCGTATTTCCAGCAGGAAGTCGGCGACCGTGTGCTGTTTGCCGTCGATCAATCCACCCTGTCTGAGGCGGCCAAGGCCACTTTGGTGGGGCAGGCGCGCTGGCTGACGTCCAACCCGGATTACATCGTGACCATTGAAGGCCACGCCGATGAGCAGGGCACCCGCGAATACAACCTTGCACTGGGCGCCCGCCGCGCCAACGCCGCGCGGGAATTTCTGATTTCCCAAGGTGTTGCAGGTAGCCGCTTGCAAGTGGTCTCTTATGGCAAGGAACGCCCGCTGGAGATCTGCTCGAACGAGGCCTGCTATGCCAAGAACCGCCGCGCCGTCACGGTGCTGGCAGGTGGGCTGACAGGATAAGGGGATGCGGATGCGTTCTTTTGTTCCTGCCGCTGCCACCGCGCTGAGCCTGGCATTTGCGGTTGCGATCACCCCGCTGAAGGCGACAGCGCAGGATCAGCAGACCCTTGCGGACATCCGGCAGGAACTGACGATCCTGCATGTTGAAATCCAGCGCCTGAAGCGTGAGATGTCCACCACGGGCAGCCCGCAGGTCAACCTGTCGGGCAACAGCGTTCTGGATCGTGTCACCGCCATCGAAGAAGAGCTGCAGCGCCTCACCGCCCAGACGGAACAGCTGTCCTTCAAGGTCGAGCGTGTGGTGCAGGACGGGACCAACCGGATCGGCGATCTGGAGTTCCGTCTGGTTGAGCTGGAGGGAGGCGACATCTCTCAGCTTGGCGAAACCACCACGCTTGGCGGTGTGGATCTGCCAGAAGGCGGAACGGGCGCGGAACCCGCCCTGCCTGCAACGCCGGGTTCGGCGCCGGCCGATACCGAGCTGGCGGTCGGCGAGCAGCGCGACTTTGACGCCGCCAAGGCCGCCCTTGATGAGGGAAGCTATCAGGCGGCGGCAGAGCAGTTTGTTGCCTTCACCCTGGCCTATCCCGGCAGCCCGCTGACCTCTGCGGCGGAATACCACCGCGGCAAGGCGTTGGATGGGCTGGGCGACACCCGTGAAGCAGCGCGTGCCTATCTGGCCGCGTTTTCCGCCAACCCGGCAGGTCAGACCGCGCCGGATGCCCTGTTTGAACTGGGGGCGGCGTTGGGGCGTCTGGGCCAGACCAGTCAGGCCTGCGTGACCTTGTCCGAAGTTGGGGGGCGGTTCCCCGCCTCCGAGGCCGTGGCCGCAGCAGAGGCTGAACGCGCGAAACTGGCCTGCAATTGAGCGGGCGAAGGCGCGATATCCATGCCGTCGTGCGGGAGCAGTTCAGATCTGCCCTGCCGGCGCGCATGGGCGTCGCGGTCTCTGGTGGGGGCGATTCGATGGCGCTCCTGCATCTGCTGCACGATTGTTTTGCCGATGTCGGCGTGACGCTTTGTGTCGCGACGGTCGATCATGGTCTGCGTGATGGCTCGCATGATGAGGCGATGATGGTGGCGGCTGAGGCCGCAAAACTCGGCCTGTCCCACGATGTTCTGGAATGGCGGGATCGCCCGGAAGGGGGCAACCTGCAGGATGAAGCGCGCAATGCGCGTTATGGTCTTTTGACCAATTGGGCGCGGATCAACGATCTGTCGGTCATCGCTCTTGGCCATACGGCGGACGATCAGGCCGAAACCCTGCTGATGCGCCTTGGCCGGGCCTCTGGCGTGTCGGGTCTGTCGGCGATGCCGCGTATGCGGGCGATGGATGGCGTCTCTCTGATGCGCCCCCTGCTGGATGTGACCCGTGACCAGCTGCGGGCCTATCTGCGCAAGAAACAGGTCGCCTGGGTCGATGATCCGAGCAACGAAGACACGCGGTTTGAGCGGATCCGCATTCGTCAGGCAATGGCGTCTCTGGCCCCGATTGGCCTGACGGTGGAACGTCTGGCTGCGGTGGCGCAGAATCTGGGTGCCGCCCGTGAAGCGCTGGATTGGTATACGTTTCTTGCCGCGCGCGAGATGCTGGAGATCCGCGATGGTGCCATTGTCATCGACCAGCGGGAGTTTCGCACCCTGCCGGATGAAATTGCGCATCGTCTGCTGGTGCGGGCGGTGCAATGGGTTGGTGGCGCTGTCTATCCACCGCGGCGCGATCCGATGATGCAGGCGCAACGGACGGCCCGGCAGGGTGGCTCCTTTACCCTTGCAGGCTGCCGGATCCTGACACGGGTGCAGAAAGTCTGGATCTGCCGGGAGGTAAAGCGCGTGGCTGACGAGGTTGTCGAACCCGGCGCCACCTGGGACGGGCGCTGGCGGATTTATGGCGGCGACATCCACGGCCATCAGGTGCGCGCGCTTGGTTCCGTCGGGCTGGCACAGGTGCCTGACTGGCGCAGCACGGGCCTGCCCGGACCGGTTCTGGAGGCCACGCCGGCGGTCTGGCAGAACCACCATCTGGTGGCCGCACCATCGGCAGGTTTTGCCCAAGGATGGATCGCGGAAGAGGTCCGCAACGGCGAAGAGTTCTTCGCAGCTCTTTTATCGCATTGAACCTTATCGAAGGATCCCTATTTTAAGGGACAACGAAGGCCCCCTCGCAGGGTGGTCTCGAATTTTGGGAGATTTTTTCCTTGGGCAACGTACGTAATATCGCCTTCTGGGTTGTTCTGTTCGTTCTGGTGCTGGCGCTGTTCAATCTGTTCAGTGGTTCCGGCAGCACCATGCAGAGCCGTGAGCGGACCTTTTCCGATTTTGTCAGTGCTGTAGAAAACGGCAATGTCAGCACTGTGACCCTGGATGGGGAACAGGTGCGCTATACCACATCGGACGGCCAGAACTTCATAACCATCAAGCCCGGCGATGCCGAGGTGACGTCGCTTCTGATCCAGAACGATATCCCCGTGCGCGCCGAGAAACAGCAGCAGTCCGGGTTCCAATCCTTCCTGCTGACGCTGTTGCCGTTCCTTCTGCTGATCGGTGTGTGGATCTATTTCATGAACCGCATGCAAGGTGGCGGCAAAGGTGGCGCCATGGGCTTTGGCAAATCCAAGGCCAAGATGCTGACCGAAAAGCACGGTCGGGTAACGTTTGATGACGTTGCAGGCATTGATGAGGCCAAGGAAGAGCTGGAGGAAATCGTGGAATTCCTGCGCAACCCGCAGAAATTCTCGCGTCTGGGCGGCAAGATCCCCAAGGGGGCGCTGCTTGTTGGTCCTCCGGGTACCGGTAAGACACTGCTGGCGCGCGCGATCGCAGGCGAGGCAGGGGTTCCGTTCTTTACCATCTCCGGTTCCGACTTTGTCGAGATGTTCGTGGGTGTTGGCGCAAGCCGCGTGCGCGACATGTTCGAGCAGGCCAAGAAAAACGCGCCCTGCATCGTCTTTATCGACGAGATCGACGCCGTTGGTCGCCACCGTGGCGCGGGCTACGGCGGCGGTAACGACGAACGCGAACAGACCTTGAACCAGCTGCTGGTTGAGATGGACGGCTTTGAGGCCAACGAAGGTGTTATCATCCTTGCGGCCACCAACCGCCGCGATGTTCTGGACCCCGCTTTGCTGCGTCCGGGCCGTTTTGACCGCAACGTGACCGTTGGCAACCCTGACATCAAGGGCCGCGAAAAGATCCTGGGCGTTCATGCGCGTAAGACCCCGCTTGGCCCCGATGTCGATCTGCGCATCATCGCGCGCGGCACGCCCGGCTTTTCCGGTGCGGATCTTGCGAACCTCGTCAATGAGGCCGCTTTGATGGCAGCGCGCGTGGGTCGCCGGTTTGTCACCATGGAGGACTTCGAAAACGCGAAGGACAAGGTGATGATGGGGGCAGAGCGCCGGTCGATGGTGCTGACCCAAGACCAGAAGGAAAAGACCGCCTATCACGAGGCAGGTCACGCCGTTGTCGGCCTTGAGCTGCCGCTGTGTGATCCCGTCTACAAGGCGACCATCATCCCGCGCGGTGGTGCATTGGGTATGGTTGTTTCGCTGCCGGAAATGGACCGTCTGAACTATCACCGTGACGAGTGTCAGCAAAAGCTGGCGATGACGATGGCGGGCAAGGCCGCTGAGGTCATCAAATACGGCGAAGACCATGTGTCCAACGGCCCGGCAGGTGACATTCAGCAGGCGTCGGCGCTGGCGCGGGCGATGGTGCTGCAGTGGGGCATGTCCGACAAGGTGGGCAACATCGACTACCGCGAAGCGGCAGAAGGCTATTCGGGCAACACCGCTGGCTTCTCGGTTTCGGCCAACACCAAAGAGCTGATCGAAGAAGAGGTGAAACGCTTTATTCAGGAGGGGTATGCGCGTGCGCTGCAGATCCTGAAGGACAAGAACACCGAATGGGAGCGTCTGGCGCAGGGGCTTCTGGAATACGAAACGCTGACCGGTGACGAGATCAAGCGCGTGATGAACGGTGAGCCTCCGCATTCTGATGATGGTGAAAGCGATGACAGTGATGCGGGCAACGCATCGGTCACTGCGATCCCCAAGGCAAAGCCGAAGAAAACCACTTCTGAGGATGATGGCGGCCTGGAGCCGGAACCCTCCTCCTGATCGCTGCAGGATCAGAACCCTGAAAACGCTGAACCCGGATGTCTGACCAGACGTCCGGGTTTTTCATTTTCGCAAAAGGGTTTGGGGCAATTCGCCCTTTCTATTCCGGCCGTGCGTTCCTAGGGTTGGCGCAATCAGTGATGGTGCAGGGAAGGAACGAGACCATGCCGGTTTTGCGGGAAACAGAATTCGTCGCAGAAATCACGTGGCTTGGGCATGTTCCACAAGAGACCGGCGGCTTGCGGTCGGTTGCAGATCAGGCGCTGACCCTTGGCTTTGATGGTATCGCAGGTGAGCGCCATCAGGGTGCGCTGCGCAAGTCCTGCGGGCGGGTGCGCAATCTGCACCCAGAGGGAACCGAGATTCGCAATCTTCGTCAGTTGAGCATCCTGTCGGCAGAAGAGATGGCGCAGATGGCCGCCGACATGGGAATGGAGTCGCTGGATCCGATCTATCTGGGCGCCACGATTGTCCTTAAAGGTATTCCCGATTTCAGCCACATCCCCCCATCAAGCCGCCTGCAGGGGCCGGATGGCGTGACGTTGACAGTCGATCTGGAAAACCGGCCCTGCATTTTTCCGGGCAAGGAAATTGAGAAAGATCACAAGGGCTTCGGTCCAAAGTTCAAGCCAGCGGCAACCGGTCGTCGCGGTGTGATGGCCTGGGTTGAGCGCCCCGGGGCGCTGAAAATCGGGGATCAACTGCGTTTGTTTGTCCCCGATCAGCCCGCCTGGAGGGGCTGAGTCGGTCCCGCATTGACGCACATAGACGTCAGAGCGGCCGGATAGGCGATCTTTGACTGCCCTAGCGTGAATGAACGCCGTTTCAATGCACCATCATGTCGGAAATCACGCGCACAGAATGTCGCAGAAGAGCTAAGTCTGGCGGGAAACCGGCACGGCTGTGCCGTTACTTTTTGCGACCTCAAAATTCAGGAACCCTGACATGAGCTACAAGTCGGATATTGAAATCGCCCGCGAGGCGCAGAAGCGCCCGATCCAGGAAATTGGTGAAAAGATCGGCATTTCCAGCGCCGACCTGCTGCCTTACGGCCACGACAAGGCGAAGGTAAGCCAGGACTTCATCAACTCCGTCCAGGACAAAGAAGACGGCAAGCTGATCCTCGTGACCGCGATCAACCCGACGCCTGCGGGCGAAGGCAAGACCACCACCACCGTTGGTCTGGGTGACGGTCTGAACCGCATCGGCAAAAACGCGATGATCTGTATCCGCGAAGCGTCCCTCGGCCCGAACTTCGGCATGAAGGGTGGCGCTGCTGGTGGCGGTTACGCACAGGTTGTTCCGATGGAGGAAATGAACCTCCACTTTACCGGTGACTTCCACGCCATCACCTCTGCCCACTCGCTGCTGTCGGCAATGATCGACAACCACATCTACTGGGGCAACGAGTGCGAAATCGACATCCGTCGTGTTGCATGGCGTCGTGTGGTCGACATGAACGACCGTGCTCTGCGTCAGATCACTGCGTCCCTGGGTGGCGTGTCCAACGGTTTCCCGCGTGAAACCGGTTTTGACATCACCGTGGCGTCCGAAGTCATGGCGATCCTCTGCCTGGCCAACGACCTCAAGGATCTGGAAAAGCGTCTGGGCGACATCATTGTGGCCTACCGCCGCGACAAGACCCCGGTTTACTGCCGCGACATCAAAGCAGAAGGCGCAATGACCGTTCTGCTGAAAGACGCGATGCAGCCGAACCTGGTGCAGACCCTGGAAAACAACCCGGCGTTTGTTCACGGTGGCCCGTTCGCAAACATCGCCCACGGCTGTAACTCCGTGATCGCAACCAAGACCGCGCTGAAAGTGGCTGACTATGTTGTCACCGAAGCAGGCTTTGGTGCGGACCTCGGTGCCGAGAAGTTCATGAACATCAAGTGCCGCAAGGCAGGCATCGCGCCCGACGCGGTTGTTCTGGTTGCGACCGTGCGCGCGATGAAGATGAACGGTGGTGTTGCCAAGGCCGACCTCGGCGCGGAAAACGTCGAAGCGGTCAACAAAGGCTGTGCAAACCTCGGCCGTCACATCGAGAACGTCAAATCCTTCGGCGTGCCGGTTGTGGTTGCCATCAACCACTTTGTCACCGACACCGACGCAGAGATCCAGGCGGTCAAGGACTATGTTGCGACCCACGGTTGCGAAGCGGTTCTGTCCCGTCACTGGGAACTGGGTTCGGAAGGCTCCGCTCCGCTGGCGGAAAAAGTCGTCGAGATCGTCGAAGGTGGCTCTGCCAACTTCTCCCCGATCTACCCGGACGAAATGCCGCTCTTCGAGAAGATCGAAACCATCGCCAAGCGCATCTACCGTGCTGACGAGGTTCTGGCCGATCAGAAGATCCGCAACCAGCTGAAAGAGTGGGAAGACGCGGGCTACGGCAACCTGCCGGTCTGCATGGCGAAGACCCAGTACTCCTTCTCCACCGACCCGAACCTGCGCGGCGCGCCGACCGGTCACTCGGTTCCGGTTCGCGAAGTTCGCCTGTCCGCAGGTGCCGGCTTCATCGTTGTGGTCTGCGGTGAGATCATGACCATGCCGGGTCTGCCGCGCAAACCTGCGTCGGAATCGATCCGCCTGAACGAAGCAGGCCAGATCGAAGGCTTGTTCTAAGGCCTGAAATAGGCAATCTGCGGCCCGGGGAGCCTCCCCGGGCCGCAGGAGTTTGAAGCGATGACTGAACGACACCCGCCGCAGGACTGTGCCGACATGGCAACGTTGCGGCAGCAGATCGACCAGCTGGACCGTGAACTGATCGCGCGTCTGGCCGAGCGGGCCAGCTACATCGACCGCGCGATCGAGCTGAAGACGGAGAACGGCTGGCCAGCCCGCATCCCGGCCCGTGTCGAAGAGGTGGTCATGAATGCCCGGACCACAGCCGAGGCCACAGGGCTTGACCCTGATCTGATCGAAACGATCTGGCGGCAGCTGGTGGACTGGTCGATTGCCCGCGAGGCGCGGGTGATCCGCGAGGAGTAACGCGCAGCCCCCTGGCGCGCAGCAAGAGGACAAAAGCAATGGCAGCGAATATCATCGACGGGAAGGCCTTTGCCGCCACCGTGCGTGAGAAAGTGGCAGGCCACGTGGCCCGTCTGAAGGAAGAGCACGACATCACCCCCGGTCTGGCGGTTGTGCTGGTGGGCGAAGACCCCGCATCCCAGGTCTATGTGCGCTCCAAGGGCAAGCAGACCGTTGAAGCGGGCATGAACTCCTTTGAGCACAAGCTGGACGCGGACACGTCCGAGGCGGATCTGCTGGCTGTTGTCGATCAGCTGAACAAGGATCCTGCCGTTCACGGTATCCTCGTGCAGCTGCCGCTGCCGGGTCATCTGAACGAAGACCTGATCATCAACTCCATCGCGCCCGAAAAGGACGTGGATGGGTTCCACATTTCCAACGTCGGCCTTCTGGGCACCGGTCAGAAGTCCATGGTGCCCTGCACCCCGCTGGGCTGTCTGATGATGCTGCGCGACTATCACGGTTCGCTGTCGGGTATGGATGCAGTTGTGATTGGCCGCTCCAACATCGTCGGCAAGCCGATGGCGCAGCTGCTCTTGGGCGATAGCTGCACCGTCACCATCGCACACAGCCGCACCAAAGACCTGCCGGATGTCGTGCGTCGCGCAGATATCGTGGTTGCCGCTGTGGGCCGCCCCGAGATGGTGCCCGGTGACTGGATCAAGGAAGGCGCCACCGTGATTGACGTGGGCATCAACCGGATCGAACGTGACGGCAAGAACGTGCTGGTTGGTGACGTCGATTTCGCCTCCTGCGCCGAACGCGCAGGCGCGATCACCCCGGTGCCGGGCGGCGTTGGTCCTATGACCATTGCCTGCCTGCTGGCGAACACCGTGACAGCCTGCTGCCGCGCCAACGGTCTGGCAGAGCCGGAAGGGTTGACCGCCTGAAGCGCAGACCGCTGAGGTCCGAACAGATCTGCTCCCGCCGGAACGCCTCCGGCGGGAGTATTTTTTTGGAAAGGTGACAGGTGCCCCGATCAGCGCGTGACCGGCACCATCGTGCCCTGCAATAGGGCGACGAGCTTTTCTTCGGGGCCGGTGATCGCGTGGACCTCGGCTGTGACAATCACCAGACGACGACCGGGTTTGATCACCTTGCCGGTGGCACGCAGATAGTCCCCTGCGCCGGGTGCGAGCAGGTTGATCTTCATCTCGGCTGTCATCACCTCGCTGTCTTCGGGCATCAGCGTGAGGGCCGCATAGCCCGCAGCGCTATCACCGATGGCAAAGCTGAGCGCGGCATGGGCGACGCCATGCTGCTGGCGACTGCCCGGCAGGATGGGGGCGGTGATGGTGACGCTGCCCTGACCCACATCCGTGATTTCTGCCCCCAGTGTCTGCATCATCGTCTGGCTGGCAAAGCTGTTGCGAATGCGGTTGTCCATCTGTGCGCTCCCTCATCTGGTCTGATGCAGGCTACGGTGAAATGCGCAACCTGGGGCCGTGACGTTGCGCCACGGGCGGGCTTGGCCCATTAGCGTGGCATCGGGCAGGGCAGGGCGCGGGGGCCGGTGAGAATGGCGAGGGCCTGTTTTGCCATCAGGCCGCGCAGTGCGGCATGTGTTGTGCAAAGACCACCCGTATAGGTGCCAAAGGCGGGCAGGATCAGCCGCTGATGATCCAGGAGAAAAGCCGGGCGGGAGGCGCCGCGCAGGCGTACCTTTGGGTGGTAATGGCCTGTGACTTCGCCTGCTGAGTGCGGCTGTGGCGAAAACCCCGGCTCGGCGATATGGCGAAAGATCAGTGGCCCCAGTGAAAGCGTGTTTCGCGCCTCGCCCCCCAAGCCGACAGGGGCGGGGTCGTGATTGCCGGTGATCCAGATCCAGTGGCGCTGCGCCATCAGTGCTTCAAGCGCTGAGCGTTCGCTCTCTGCCAGGGCCTGCACCGCCGCGTCATCATCGAAACTGTCCCCCAGGCAGATCACGGTCTGCGGGACCAGATTGCCGATCAAAACGCCGAGGCGATCCAGCGTGTCACGGGTTTCATAGGGGGGCAGGGCCGCACCACCACGGCGGAGATGGCGTTCGGATTTGCCCAGATGCAGGTCAGAGACGCAAAGCAGCTGCTGTGCAGGCCACCACAGCGCGCCTGCGCCAAGGGCAACGAGATCTGCGCCAGCAAGGGAGAAGGAATAGCCGCTCATGGTCTGGTGATCGCCGGTTTTCAGGGCAGGTGCAAGGGGCGTCCGTTCGGCGTATCAGCCGGGCAGATCGGTGAGCCCTGCGCGTCGCATCATCTCTTCTGTTTCGCGTTCCAGGAGCTTTTCCTGCGCAGCCCCTTTGACGGGCACCTTGCCAACCTCCAGCAGAAGAGGGGCCGCCAACGGAGAGATCTGATCAAGTCGAAGAAGCCGGGTGCGGCCACGGGTGCGGGCCAGCATCTCCTCGATGCGGCCAAAGTCCACCAGACCGCTCAGCGCTTCCTGCCGGGTGATCTGCATCAGCAGATGGTCGGGATCATATTTGCGTAGCGTGTCATAGAGGATGTCGGAGGAAAAGGTCGCCTGCCGCCCGGATTTGCGCTGTCCGGGGGTGTTGCGTTCAATGAGCCCGGCAATGGTCGCAACGGCGCGAAAACTGCGTTTCATCACGGCATTGCCGGCCAGCCAGCCATCCAGACCGTCCCGCAGCGCCTGTGCATCAAAGAGTGGTTCGGCATCCGTGATCTCCTCCAGCCCCCAGATGAGCGTGGCATAATCGGTGGCGACGAACCCCAGCGGGTCGAGGCCCAGCTCCTCCATCCGTTTGGTGAGCAACAGGCCCAGCGTCTGCATCGCGTTGCGCCCGGCAAAGCCGTAGACGCAGAGGTATTCGCGGCCTTTGAACGGAAAGCTCTCCAGCAACAGTTCACCCCGCCGCGGCATCTGTGACACAGAGCGCTGCAGCTCCAGCCATTGGGCCGTGTGGGGGGGAAGGTCGGGCCAGCTGTCCTGCTTGAGGATGGTCAGGATGCGGTCGCTCAGCTGGGTTGATGTGGCGAATTTCGTGCCGGAGAAGACCGCGACCTTGGGGGTTTTGCTGGCGTTTCGGCTGACCTCTACCGTCATTTCGCGCAGGCCCTCATAGCGCACGATCTGGCCGCCGATCAGAAAGGTGTCGCCCGCGCTGAGCGTGGCGGCAAAGCTTTCCTCGATTTCACCAAGAGGTTTTCCCCCCCGGCTGCGCTTCAGCCGCACTTTGAGCAGGTCAGCGTCCTGGATGGTGCCGATATTCATGCGGATGCGACGCGCAGCGCGCGGGTCGCGCAGTTGCCACTGGCCATCGGGGCGTTGCAGCAGACGCTGCCATTGGTCATAGGCCCGCAACGCGTAGCCACCGGTTGCGCAGAAGGCGAGACAGTCGTCGAACTCTTCGCGACTGAGCGCGCTGTATGCCCCGACGGAGGTGATCTCGGCAAAGAGGGATTCGGCGCAGAAGGGGCCGGCGCAGGCGCGGATCAGGATATGCTGGCACAGCACATCGCGCGGGCCGTGTGTGCGGGGCGTGCCATCCAGCGTGCCCGCCTCGACGGCCTGCAGAGCGGCCTGACATTCCACCACTTCAAATCGGTTGGCTGGCACTAGAAGCGCCTTGGAGGGGGCGTTGTAGCGGTGGTTGGCCCGGCCGATACGCTGGACCAGTCGTTTGACGTTCTTTGGTGCGCCGATCTGGATCACCAGATCCACGTTGCCCCAGTCAATCCCCAGATCAAGCGAGCCGGTGCAGACAACGGCGCGCAGTTCGTTTCGCACCATCGCAGCCTCGACCCGTTCGCGTTGGGTCCGATCCAGAGAGCCGTGGTGAATGCCGATCGGCAGGCCATCGTCATTGGCGAGCCAGAGGTTGCGAAAAAAGATCTCTGCCTGGGCGCGGGTGTTGTGAAAGATCAAGGTGGTCTGGTGCGCCTTGATCTGCTCCAGCACGGCGGGGATGGCATGGGCCGCGCCGCCCCCCGCCCAGGGTGGGGCGGCATCGGTCTGCAGCATCCGGATATCGGGCGCGGGGCCGGGATCGGCGAGCACGATATCACAAGGGTCAGGATGACGGGCCAGATAGTGGGCGATGGCGGCGGGGTCATCCACCGTGGCAGAGAGGCCAACGCGGCGCAGATCGGGGCAGAGCGCCTGCAGCCGGCTCAGCGCCAGCATCAGCTGGTCGCCACGCTTGTTTTCCGCAAGCGCATGGATTTCGTCGATGACCACCCGTTTCAATCCGGCAAACATGCGCGGGGCATCCTCGTATGAGGTCAGCAACGCAAGGCTCTCTGGGGTGGTGAGCAGGATATTGGGGGGATCGGCGCGCTGGCTGCGACGGCGCGATGATGGCGTGTCGCCGGTGCGGTCATCAATGCGGATGGGCAGGCCCATCTCGTCGACAGGTGTGCGCAGGTTGCGTTTGATGTCCGCTGCCAGCGCCTTGAGGGGCGAAACATAGAGCGTATGCAGCCCGTCATGAGAGCCGGCCGCGAGCTCTGCCAAAGTCGGCAGAAACCCGGCCATCGTCTTGCCGCCGCCGGTGGGCGCAATCAGCAGGGTTGCAGGATCATCGGCGCGCGCCAGCATGTCCTGCTGGTGCGGATGGATGGTCCAGCCACGCGAGCTGAACCAAGTGGTGATAACATCGGGAAGACGGCTCATCCGACTTATCTAGGCGCGGGTGCAGAACTTTTCTAAACGTTCTGGCCAAAGTTTTTCAAAAACTTTGGGCTGGCTCATTTGACGATGTGCTCGTCCTTGACGAACATATTGGCCCAGGCCCGGTCGATGAGCTCGGGTGACATCTGGTAGGGGATGCCTTCAAAATCGCAGATCGCCTTCATCTGATCGATGAGGAACACCGGCTGGTAGTTGGCATAGACGTTGTCGATGGTCGGGTATTTGCGTTTCAGCAGATGCACCAAGGCTGCTTCGTCCAGTGGCACGCCCTTCTTCTGCGCGACCATCGCAAAGATCTTGAGGAAGTTTTCCTGGTCCGGTCCGTCGATCTTGATCTTGAAGAAGATCCGGCGCAGGGCCGCCTGGTCGAAGATCTCGTTTGGGTGAAAGTTGGTGGAGAAAATCACCAGCGTGTCGAAGGGCACTTCAAATTTTTCACCCGATTGCAGGGCGAGGATGTCGCGGCCTTCTTCCAGCGGAACAATCCAGCGGTTGACCAGCGCCTGCGGTGGTTCTGCCTGACGGCCAAGGTCATCAACGATAAAGATGCCGCCGGTGGACTTGAGCTGCAGTGGCGCCTGATAGGTGCGTGCGGTGGGGTTGTAGACCAGATCCAGCATGTTCAGGGACAATTCGCCCCCGGTGATCACCGTTGGGCGTTCACACATCACGTAGCGGGTATCAAACCGGCGGGCGCGGCGCAGGCTGTTTGGGTCGTCTTCCGGAAGAGGCACTGCATTGTGCACGATCGGGTCGTAGACGGTGATGACCTGGCCTGCGTATTCGATGGCGCGCGGCACATAGACGTGATCGCCAAGCGCGTCACGGATCCCGTTTGAGATCGAGGATTTACCGTTGCCGGGTGGGCCATACATCAGGATCGAGCGGCCGGCGCTGACGGCGGGGCCAAGATGGTCGAGCAAGCTGTCGGGCAGCACAAGATGGCCCATCGCATCAACAAGCTGCTGGCGGGTCACGAGGATATTGCGGATCGACTGGCGTTTGACCTGCTCGCGGTAGACCTCCAGCGGGACCGGCATGGCGCCGTAGTATTCCGACTGGCTGAGGGCATCCATTGCGCGCGCTTTGCCTGCGTCTGTCAGCTGATAGCCCATTTCATTGCCGGCATTCGCATTGAGCGTGCCTGTGGCCTCCAGCAGTTTCTGTTCGCGGGCGATATCCACCAGTTCCTGGGTGACGGGGATCGGCAGGCAGATGGCTGCGGCGATCTCGCTGACGTTTTCGCAGGTCTTGCGAAAGATCGTCTTGAGCAGAATGTCCCGCATCATCACAAGGGGGAGCTGCATCTGTTCCAGGCCACGCGGGGCCGGGGGCGCGATCACGGCGGATGTCTGCATGTTCATGGTGCGGCCTGCCTTCTTGTTGCTCGCTGACGGCTGAGAACGGCAGCCCGCAGGCTGCGTCAGGCAAGAGTTTATTCAGCACTGTGGCACAAGCGGGGCAAAGCTGGTGCAATTCCGCGAAAGCCGATGCGAGATAGGCAGGATTTTAGCAAGCTGTGGTGGGGTCAGCCGGTTGCGACCTGACCCAGCCGTGCCCCAAGGATGAGGTAGACCACAAGCGTGCCACCAAGGCAGAGCCCCATGGGAAATTTGCTGCCGACATCCCAGCTTTTCCAGTCGGGGGCCAGTCGGCGCAGGGGGGTGTATTTGACGAGGCGATGGGTCAGGAACCCGGCCAGCAGCATGGCCGAAAAGATCATGACCACGATCGACAGATCGCCAAAGGCCACGAACGGGGCTGCGGCGCCTGCGAATTTGGCGTCTCCTGCGCCCACCATGCCAGCGCTGTAGCACAAAAAGCCAAGCGCAATGCCCGCTGGCAGATGGACGAGCTGCCAGCCGTAGTCTGACCAGCTCATCAGGAACGGGCCGACGATCACGAAGATCGCCGCCAGCAGGTCAACCGTCCAATTCGGGATACGCATCTGGCGCAGGTCGCTCAGCGCCACGACAAAGCACAGGGGCGCGACGAAGGGCAGGAACCACAGGGCGACATGGGCCGAGATCACCATTTCAGGCTGGCTCCGTCTTAGCCGTTTTCCAGCGCTTCGAGCGCGCGTGCGGCGGCGTCGAAATGCTGCGGGTGGGTGGAAATTGCCTGACGCAGCAGGCTTTCGCCGGTCTGGATGTCGCCCTGCTTGATCGCAGAGAGACCGAGCGTGTGCAGCAGTTCTGCGCGCTCAACCTGATCAAGCGGGATCACCGGCAGGGTGTAGTTGCGCTGAGCACCGCGGGCCAGAACCATGTTGTTCTTGGCGGTGAACAGGTTGGGATCCTGGCGGATGGCGTCTGCAAACAGGCGCTCTGCCTCGGCGTAGTCGCCGCGGGTCAGTTTGGAATAGCCCCAGTTGTTCATCACTCGCGCGGGCTGCGTGGTGAGGCCGACGGCGGTTTGATAAAAACTGTCAGCGCGGCTCCAGTCCTTGGAGGAGTCGGCAACCATCGCCTCAAGGCGGTAGCGTTGATAGGTCTCGTGGGTGGGGGGCACGGCGTTGAGGGTGGATTTCGCCGCATCCCAGTTGCTGGTGCGGATCAACGCATCGGCCAGCTGGACGCGATCTTCGTTGGTGGCCCCGGGGAGCGATACGACCTTTTGCCAGGCAGAGACCGCTTCGGTGTTGCGCTTGGCGCGGATCAGCGACAACGCCAGGCCGCGGTTCAGGTCGATGCGGTCCGGATCTGATTTGAGAGTGCGCTGGAAGTAGGTCACGGCCTCGTTCGGGTCCGCAACAGTCAGCATCACGTCGTTGAGGTTGCTTTCGTCGACGACGTTCACTTCCTGAAAGGCGCGATCGACGGCTTCGGTGTCATCCTTGGCGCAGGCCGACAGGACCAGCCCACCAACCAGACATGCGGATACGAAAAACTGCTGGCGCATTTTTGCGTCCTTTGTGCTGCTCTGCCTCGCTCTCGCAGGTGCGGCCTAGGGGGACGTGCGAATCAAATAGCTGCCACCACCGCGCTGCACCAATGCGTAGCCTTGTTTTTGCGTTTCACTATGTGCGCTTTGGTCAAGCTTGGCGAGGGCGAGGCGGAAATTTTCACGGATTGCGTCACTTTCGCCATTATTGAGCGCAAAGGCCCGGCGCAGGATTTGCTCTGCTTCGGGGTATTTCTGCCGTTCCATCAGCACCACGCCGAGGTTGTTGAGCGCGGCAGGCCACTCCGGATCACGTTCGACAGCGCGGCGCAGGTGGGTTTCAGCCTGACCCAGCCGGCCCAGACCCAGGTTGGCGCTGCCAAGGCCGGACAGCACCTCGGCGGTGAGCCCCTCTTCCAGTGCGGCGCGGGTAAAGGCGTCGAGCGCCAGCTCATATTCTTCGGCGGCCATCAGACGATGGCCCACGATCAGCCCGCTGGTGGTTTCGCCGCGCGGATCCACCCCCGGTGCCAGCGGAGAGGCAAGCGGATCGTCGGGGTCTGGTTTGCCGCCCGCAGACATGCAAGCCGCCACCAACGCAGTTGCGAGGGTGGCGGACATCAGTCGACACAGACGGGAGGGGAGGGCCCAACCCAAAGTCATCATGTGTTATTTGCTCATATTGCCCAGGTTGGCGATGCCCTGCGCCGAAGGTCCGACCAGAATGATCAGCAGCGGCGGCACCGTGAGTGTCATTGTGGCAAGGGTCATTTTTGTTGGCAACTTGTTTGCGGCCTCTTCGGCGCGCATCACACGTTTGTCACGCATTTCCCCGGCATAGACCCGCAGCGCATCAGCGATGGAGGTACCAAAAGTGGCCGACTGGATCATCACGGTCACAAAGGAGGACACATCCTGCACACCGCAGCGGGTGCCCATGTCGCGCAGAACCTTGTCCTTTTCCTTGCCCGCCTTCATTTCGTAGGCGACGACCTCGAACTCTTCGGCGAGAGCGGGGTAGGAGGCATGGAGTTCCTTGGCCACACGCACAATCGCCTGATCCAGAGACTGACCGGCCTCGACGCAGACCAGCATCATATCAAGCGCATCTGGAAAGCCGGAGGTGATTTCCTGTTTGCGCTCTTCGATGCGGCGGGTGATCCAGTACTTTGGCAGCATGTAAGCCGCCGCACCGGGGCCGATGATGCGGATGATCATCTGCTGGCTGTCGTATTCCATGTCGGCGTTCAGCACATAGACATAGACCAGGCCGGCAGCCAGACCGACAAGGCCCAAGGCGAACTGGGCAAAGTGGAACAGGCGCACGGAGTCTTTGGACTGATAGCCCGCCTGCCGCAGTTTCAGCTCCATCGCGGAGAGTTCGTCTGCGTTCTGGGGTTCCAGGAAGGAGGCGAATTTCTGCAGCTGTTCGTTGCGGTCCGCCTGGCGGAGGCGTTCCTTTTGCGGCTTCTTGTCCCGTGTGCTTTCCGACATGCTGCGCTGCAGCTTCTTCATCGGGTCTTCGGGCTGGTTCAGCAGCAGCGGAATGGCCAGAAGGATCATGAAAAGACCCAGAAGACCAACCGCCAGCAAGGGGCCGAAGGGGCCGAATTGGTTGATGAGAAGATCGTTGATATCGTTCAGAGATGTCATGATCGGGTCCTCATACCTTGATGTTTGTCAGCATGCGCATGACAAAGAGGTTTACGGTCAGCATGGCGCCGACGACAAAGCAGGCCGGAATGAACCACGGGTGGTCGATGACACTGTCGTAATAGCCCGGATCCTTGGCCAGAATGCCGCCCAGGCAGAACAGCGGGAAACCCGAAAGGAACTTGCCCGACCACTGCGCTTCGGCGGTGATCGCCTTCACGCGGCGAAACAGGCGGAAGCGGGCCCGGATCACCTTGGCAAGACCTGCCAGAACCTCAGCCAGGTTGCCGCCGGATTGCTGCTGGATGGTCACCGCCACCGCAAGGAAACGCATATCCTGCATGTCCAGACGTTCGGCCATTTCCTTGAGCGCCTCACCGACATCGCGGCCATAGGCGCTTTCGTCTGCGATGATGCCGAATTCGGTGGCGAGCGGGTCTTCGACTTCGTTGGCAACAATCTGCACGGCAGAGGCAAACGGGTGGCCCACCCGCAGGGAGCGCACCATCAGTTCAACCGCGTCGGGCAGCTGTTCCTCGATCATGGACATCCGCTTGGCGGCTTTTTTGTTGACCCAGAAAAAGACCGCACCGACGCCGATGATGATAGAGGCCATCACCCGCAGCGGAACTTCGGCCGAGGTGCCGACGCTCAGCCCGACAAAGGCCAACGCGGCAACCCCAGCCATCACCAGAATCAACTGGCGCGGGGTAAAGGCGATCGCCGCCTTTTGGGCGCGTTCAGCCAGCAGAGAGTAAAGCGGAATGGACTTGGCGCTCATGTGCTGGCGCATTTCCTTGCGCAGCTGCTCCAGCACCTGTTCGCGATTGGCACCCTTGTCCATCATCTCCAGCCGGCGGTTCACCTTGCTGTTGAGGCTGATGGATTTGCCAAACGTCACCAGATAGAGACCTTCGACCAGCACCAGAACGCCGATGAAGATCAGGCCATAGATGATTGGTTCTGCACTCAGTTGCATCAGCGTGCCTCCATTACGGTCGGCTCGTAGATCGACGGCGGCAGGTCATAGCCCCACAGGCGGAAGCGCTCGGAGAAGTGGCTGCGCACGCCGGTTGCCGTGAAATGACCGATGATCTTGTTGTCGGGCGTCAGGCCCACGCGCTGGAAGCGGAAGATCTCTTGCATCGAGATCACGTCGCCCTCCATCCCGGTGATTTCGGTAATGGAGGTCATCCGGCGCGAGCCATCCTGCAGGCGCGAGGCCTGCACGATCAGGTTCACAGCTGATGCAATCTGGCTGCGCACCGCCTTGATCGGCATTTCGATCCCGGCCATCGCGATCATGTTTTCCAGACGCGAAATCCCGTCGCGGGCAGAGTTGGCGTGGATCGTCGTCATCGAGCCGTCGTGGCCGGTGTTCATGGCCTGCAGCATGTCGATGACTTCCTCGCCGCGGGTTTCGCCCACGATGATGCGGTCGGGGCGCATCCGCAGCGCGTTTTTCAGACAGTCGCGGGGGGACACCTCGCCCTTGCCCTCGACGTTGGGCGGGCGGCTTTCCATCCGGCCCACATGGGTCTGCTGCAGCTGAAGTTCCGCAGTGTCCTCGATGGTCAGAATACGCTCGGCGTTGTCGATGAAAGACGACAGCGCGTTCAGCGTGGTGGTTTTACCGGAACCGGTACCGCCCGAGACGATCACGTTCAGGCGGGTCGAGACGGCGGCCTGCAGATAGGCGGCCATTTCTTCGGTAAAGGCCCCGAAATTCACCAGATCATCAATGCCCAGCTTGTCCTTTTTGAACTTACGGATCGACACCAGAGAGCCATCCACCGCAATCGGCGGCACCATCGCGTTGAAGCGCGAGCCATCTGCGAGACGGGCGTCCACATAGGGGTTTGATTCATCGACGCGGCGCCCCACGGCAGAGACGATCTTGTCGATGATCCGCATCAGGTGCTTTTCATCCTTGAAGGTCACGTCGCTGAGTTGCAGCTTGCCTTCGCGCTCAACAAAGACCTGTTGGGGGCCGTTCACCAGAATATCGCTGACGGTGTCGTCCTGCAAAAGGGTCTCCAGCGGACCAAGGCCAGTGACCTCGTCGTAGAGCTCCTTGTTCAGGGTTTGCCGATCCTCGCGGTTCAGCACAATGCCGCGCTCTTCCAGGATCTCGGAGGCGATAGAGGAAATTTCGGCGCGCAGCTCTGCCTCGCTGGCGCGTTCCAGCGCTGCGAGGTTCAGGTTTTCCAGCAGCTCTCGGTGCAGCTGGATCTTGATTTCACCCATGCGTTCCTTGCGCTTGCGTTCCTTGTCCGCTGGCGCGGCCTCGGCCTTAGTGCGCGCTGCCGGCTTGCGCAGAGTGGCAGCCGCCGGGGCAGGCGCCTTGGGCTGGGCCTCGGGGGCCGGTGCCGCCTTGGGCTGGGCCGCGGTGACTGGCTTGGCAGTGGCAGACTGTCGTTTGTACTTGGAAAACATGGAAAACGCCCCAGGTTACGGTCGGTTCAGGCAGCAGCTTCGCTCTGTCCGAGGTCGTGCAATGATTGCGCCAGTTTCAGGATCTCCTTACGCAGCGGGTTCTTTGCCGCCGAGCTGGCCAGCGGAGAGCCGTGATCGCAGCTCTGCGCGACCTGCTTGCCGCCGTCGGGCAGCTGCAGGTCAATGGAGATACCCAGTGATTCCGCCATCCGTTTCACGCGGCTCTTGCCGCTGAGATCGGTGAATTTGGGCGCGCGGTTGAGGGCAAAGCGCAGTTTTTCAAACGGCAGGTCCTCAGATTGCAGCGCCCGTTTCAGGCGAAGCGCGTTCTGCGCCGAGCGCATGTCCAGTTCCAGCATGGAGAAATAGACATGGGCCATGTTCAGGACGGTTTCCGACCACTGCACCAGCGTGTGGGGCATGTCGATCACCACAAAGTCAAAGTGGCTGCGGGCCAGTTCGATCACGCGCTCGATGTCTTCTGGTGTGATGAAATCAAGCGGGATCATGTCGACCGGCGCGGTGAGAACCTGCAGCTTGTCCTGGAAGGTCACCAGCGCCTGGCCAAAGACGTCTTCGTCCAGCGTTTCGGTTTCGCTGAGCATTTCCATCACCACTTCGCGGCGTGGCAGATCAAGATAGGTCGCAACCGAGCCGTATTGCAGATCAAGATCGAGAAGGCCGACACTGGGGGTTTCGCTGCTGGACAGCTGGGCGAGTTCCCAGGCGAGGTTCACGGCCATTGTGGTTGATCCGCAACCACCGGCAAGCCCGTGACAGACGATGACCGCCCCGTCGCGCTTGCTGCCGCTTTTCAGCTGGTGCTGGGGTTCCTGATGGCGCTCTGCCTCTGCCATGCGCAGACGTTCGATTGCTGACTGCAGCTCTTGTTCGGGCAGCGGGTAGGGGATGAACTCATCCGCGCCCTGACGCAGCAGGCTGTGCAGGGCGGTCGGCGTGACATCCTCGGCGATCAGGATCACCTTGATATTGCGGGCTTTCGCCTCGGTGATGATGGTGCCCATCAGGGCCAGATTGGATTCATCTTCGCTGTCCAGCGCCAGCGCTACGAATTCCAGCGCTTCGGCTTCGCTTTGGTTGAAGAAAGCCAATGCCTCGTTGAAGCCCAGATCGCCCCAGGATTCCCCCATGGCGGTTTCCATGTCTTCGATCAGCAGATCGAAGTTCTGCACATCGCGACTGATCGTGCAGGCAACAATTGCATTCGCTTCTGTCTGCGGCATACCGCTGCTCATCACCGTTATCCTTCTCTCAGGCGTGTCACCAGATTCGGGCAGTCACGCTTCACGTGAATCCTGCGTCTGGATACACTTTGCCTCTGAGAACAATGTCGGGGAAGATCTGGGCGAGATTGGGGCCAAGGCCGCCCATTTGTGGGGAATTGTTAATCAGGCGTAAACAAGGTTAACCGATGCTAACCTTGTTGCCGGACAGTCCGCGCGGCTTATTCCAGCGTTGTGCGCAAAGACCGCTCGCTGGTCAGCGTGGTGCGCGGTACGGCGCTTTCCACATATTCGCGGTAGATGATTTGCGCGTATTTCCCATCAAGAACAGTCGGATGACGCTTCAGGAAACCGCTGACCTCGGTGACGGTGCGGCGGTTGCGGCGTTCGCGATCCGATGTCGGAATGAGCGGCTGTGTTTCGCCAAAGGAAACAACGGCTTGCAAGCGGCTGCGGCTGATTCCACGTGAAACGAGGTAGGACACGGCAGCGCGGGCGCGGCGCAGGCCAAGGGTCTTGTTGTAGCTGTTGGAGCCCACGGCATCGGTGTGGCCGTAGACGCGGAAGCGCACTTCGGGGAATTGGCGGATCCAATGGGCCTGCTGGTCCAGGATCGCGCGGGCCTCGGCATCGAGCTGGGCGCTGTCGAAGGCAAAGTTGATGGTGGTCGGGACGTCTTCTGCAAAACGGGTAGCGAGCTGGATGGCGAAATCCCGCTCGCCCGCCATCACCGCGGCATTGGATGTGGTGGCATTGCCAAAGACAGCGCGATCCAGAGGTTCGCCTGCTTCGTTGCTACAGGCCGCAACCGTCAGGGACAGGCCAAAGAGTGCTGCATATCTGATCATCTGCCCCAATTCCCTTCAGTTCAGTCCAAGACGTAGCCGTAAGAGCCGTTGAAATCCTGTTTCGCGACTTCGCTGGCCGGCCCTTTGCGTTCGCGCGCAACATTGCCAAACAGGAAGAGGTCGGTTTCGCTCGGCGGGCGAATGCGATCGGTCGGCAGGCTGAGCGCTTCGCCGCGGGTTGGTGTGACCAGATGAGCGCTGACGATAATCACGAGTTCGGTCTGAGCCCGCTGGTAGTTGGCGCTGCGGAACAGCGATCCAAGCACCGGCACATCACCGATCCACGGCAATTGGGAGGAATTGTCACGAAATTCGTCGCGGATCAGGCCCGCAATCGCAAAGCTCTCTCCGTCGCGCATTTCAACGGTCGTGACGCTTTCGCGGCGGGAGAAGGCTGCGATGCTGAGGCCGTTCAATTCGATAGAGTTGGTGGGATCAATGGCAGAGACCGCGGCCTTCATTTCCAGATTGATCACATCCGCATCAACGACGCGGGGGATGAAATTCAGCTCGATCCCGAAAGGTTTGAACTCAATCGTGATAACGCCGTCTTCCTGCGCGACGGGGATAGGATATTCACCACCTGCGAGGAATTTGGCCTCTTGTCCCGACAGGGCAGAGAGGTTCGGCTCCGCCAGGGTGCGCACAACGCCTTTCTGCTCCAGCGCCTCGAGCAGCAGGTTCACCTGGAATGCGCCTGCGTTGAAGCCGAAGACAAACGCGCCGGTGTTGTCATTGGCAGCCGGGATATTGCCGGTCAGGCTGTTGGTCAGGGCGCCTTGGGTGTTGAGGGTGCTGGTCCCGCCGTTCACGCCAACGCTGTTGCCGCCGTTCACACCGAGCGATGCGCTGAGGGATTTGGAAACGGTGCGCTGCATTTCTGCAAAGCGAACTTTCAGCATGACCTGCTGAACGCCGCCCACCGACATCAGATTGCTGACGCGATCAGGCGCATAGCGTTCGGCCAAATCCAGCGCCCGTTGCAGGCGGGCAGAGCTGGACACCACACCGGACAGCACGATGCCGTCGTTTGCGGTGCGGACTTCGATCTTTTCGCCGGGCAGGATCTGACGGAGGCGTTCCTTGAACTCGCTCACGTCGGCCGCAACGCGCACATCGACGTTGGTGATCAGGCGACCCGACGCATCCAAAAGCGTGAGGGTGGTCAGGCCCGGCGATTTGCCCAGCACATAGATGGTGCGGTCGGAAAGAGAGGAAATGTCAGCGATGCTGGGGTTCGCGATGCTGAGTTCGGAAAACGGAACGTCGCTCTCGACAACCACCGCCCGGTTCATCGGGACTTCGAGGTTGGAGGACGTGCCCTTTTTGACCACGCGCAAACCTTCGGCCCAAGCACCCTGTGCACTGGGCATTACCATAAGCGAAAGCCCCGTCAGGGCCGCCGCAAAATACCGTCTAAAAGCCATGTGACCTGCCTTTCCGATCACGCCTCAATACCGGGTCTTTTTGCCCGCTGTTTGCGCCACTGTGCGCGAGAACGAGAATTTTTGCAATAATCAATGGTTTCCAAGAGGTTTCTACAGTCGCTCACCTGTGGGGCAGAGGTCACATGACATATAAACGCCGCCCAGGGTATGAGCGGCGTTTAATGTGTTATCTGATTGATTGTCTTGCAGGAAACTCAGTTCGTGCAGGGGATCGGGATTTCGACAACTTCCGCGCCCCGGCGGGTCCGGATGGTGCAGACCTTCTCTTTTTCGGCCTGCTGCGGCGCTTCGATGGCGGTCAGACCAAGGAGCGATCGCTGGTCGACCTCGATCACGGAGGCCACAGTGTCATCCTCGGCACCGACAAGTGACAAGGTCAGGCGACCGGTGCTCTGGGCCTGTGCCAGAGCGGCGACCTGTTCGGGCCGTGCAGAGACGGTCACCGTGCGGGCGATGGTGGCTCCGTCGAGATCCGAGCCAGCGCTCTGGTCGATTGCGATCAGTTCGATGTTGGCTTGGATCAAGCGGGTGAAATCGCCACTGCGTTCGCTCGTCTGGTCGTCGACGCGGCCTGTCCAGTAGACATCGACCCGGTCGCCGGGACGCAGAAAACCCGACACGCCAGAGGAGACGTCGACCCGGATGGCAAATGCCCGCATGCCGCGTTCCAGCCGCGATGTCAGGCCCGCATCCTCACCGGGTTTGGTGACTTTGATCGCCAGGATTGCCTCGTCTTTTTCCATGGTCCGCAAAACCACGCGGGGCTTTTCCTCGGCTTGAGGTGGAAACAGTTCTTCTGCGGTCAGGAACGCCCCTTCGGGAATGGCATTTTGCGGCCATCGCACAGCGCGGACACGTTCCGGTGTTAGGCGTTCGCCATATTTCAGCGGCTCGTTTGCGATAAAGACATCAACCAGCGGGATCACCTCTCCGCGGGATGCCCGTTCCTCAGCGAGCGCATTCTGGTAGGCTGTGATGTAATTCTTTGCCATCATGACCGCCCCCCCGGCGAGGGCGATACCGACAATTAGGACAAGTCCGAAAACTGCACGCATAGTGGTACCTCTCATCAGTAGCAGCCGGTGTTGTCGTAACAACACCGGTGCCTGGATCGATCAAACCGTTGCCTGAACCGGGCGTTCTGTCCCGTCACCGCATAAATGCGGGAAGACGATTGGAAATCAGCTGAATGACCAGTTGGACATGTAAGCTGCCAGCAGATCAGCCAGCCCCAACGCGCCTTCTTCCATCGAGGCGGCGATAAGAACAGCCAGCCCGACGATTGCAGCGGTCAGAACAACCCAGTCCACGGTGACGGCACCGTCTTCTTTGGCAAGGAATTGCTTGAACGTATTCATGGTGGACCTCGCAGACCGAAGGTTCCTTGGGCAAAGGGCCGCGCCTTCGACAAAAGACGCGGCCCAATAACTCGTCAGATCAGATACGACTTAGGAGTCGGTCGGACCTTTGGTGCCCAGGTAGGAACCGGTCGCGGAGGTCAGGTTGGACGCGCCGTTTTCGATGGAGGTGTAAACAACACCTGCCAGAGCAGCAACAGCAGCGGTCAGAACAACCCAGTCAACAGTCACGGCGCCGGATTCGTCTTTGCGGAAGTTTTTGAAGAATTTGATCATGGTTCGTCCCTCCAAAGGATCTAAGGTTTAAGTAACCCTGTCGTCCGTTGTGAGCCTGCTCTCTCCTGCGAAGCTCTGTCCGACTTGGTATGAACACATATAGCCAGTGGAGCGTGGCAGGATTTGGGCTGAAACGCGGACTCATTTGCCGAAGTTTAACTTTTTGGGGAAGATCGCCCTAGTAGACTGATTTATAAGGGAATTAACTTTTACGTCTCGTAAATACCCGTGACCCTGGGGCGGCAGATCTTGGTAAATATGGCAAAACCGCCAGAATCTTGGCCGCAAAACTGGATTTCGGGCGCCGACTCGCAGAGGCTTTCGGCAAAAGAATCCCGAGTCCGAGCGGCGAAATGAGATATCCCACCGCTGTTTTGCTGGTCCTGAGCTGTTTTCTGGCTGTTTCTGGTCTTCCCGGCAGGGAATCACAGGCCCAGGAGGCTGCCGATTCTGTTCGCAAGGTGCCTGCCCCCTTTCCGGAGTTCGAAGCCAAACGTATCCGGCCACCGAAACCGGGCGCCCAAAAACGCATTACCATTCAGATCGAACCGGAGCCGGAGATCACCTCCGCTGTCCTGGCACCGGATGGTCATGTTGTGCCTGATGCGCCTGAGGGGAGCTATAGTGGGTTCTGGGGCAGTGTTTCAGACAAGCTGAGTGACGCAGGGCCGGGCCGATTGAGCCAGGCCCTTGCCGCCCTTGGAGGGGAAACGCCGGTGGCCGCGCCGCGATTGCAGGTCTTGCAGGATATCGCATCAGAACGCGGCATCGATATCCTGACCGCGAGCGTTGGAACAGATGTCTCGCCGGCATTGGTCTTGGCGGTGATCGCAGTCGAGTCCGCGGGCAAGACTGGCGCGGTGAGCCGTGTGGGGGCCGAGGGGCTGATGCAGCTGATGCCGGACACGGCCCGCCGCTTTGGTGTCGAGGACGCTTTTGACAGTGCACAGAACATCAGGGGCGGGGTGAGCTATCTGAACTGGTTGATGGCAGAGTTCGATCGCGACCCGATCTTGGTGCTTGCGGGCTATAACGCGGGAGAGGGCGCGGTGCGCAGCCATGCCGGTGTGCCGCCCTTTGCCGAGACGCGTGACTATGTGCCAAAGGTTCTGGCCGCCTTTCAGGTGGCGCGGGGCCTGTGTATGACCCCGCCAGAGTTGATCACTGATGGCTGTGTCTTTCGTCAGATGAACTGAAGCCCGGATCGGGTGCGACCATTCTCTTTTCGGCGAGTCTCTTTTTGATAAATCGCAATTGATGTCATGTGACATCATTATTCTGCCCGAATTCTGGTGTCTTACTGAGGCATATTTGAGACCTCTGTATTTGGAGACAGTGATTTGGATTTGGGTATTGATCCGGCGGCCATTGCCGCAGGTTCCCAAGGGATGAGCAGCAATCTCATCCTGATCGGAACCATCGCCTTTGTCGGCTTTTTCGGACGTTTGGTTTTTGTTGCCTTCGCACCAAGTATCGCCAAGGCCAACCCGTTGGCCAATTTCTCGGGCTTTGGCCTGATTGCCGTCGCGGTTGCACTGATCTTTGGTGGCCTGTTTGTCACCGGCAAGACGGTCAAGGCGACCGTGCTGGTGCAGCGGCATCTCATTGATCCTGTGATCGTCAGCGTATTGGGGCGGGACAGTTGTGACCTGAACTCGGACGACTACTGTGTTGTCGTATTCGAGGATGGTCGCGAGATGAGCGTTAATTGGCACGACAAGCGGGTTCATATGTATGAGATCCTGACACCCGCAACATTGCCGCTCTGGACGTCGCTCAGGCCCCGCAGCCGCCCGGGAGATCCGGCGATGGCCACACCAGAAATAAGTGGCGCGTGAAAGCACCATCGCGGTGGCGCACCCTGGAAAAGAAAAGGCCCGCCGGGAAACCTGGCGGGCCTTTGTCGTTCTGGGTCGATCTACTGGGGCAGCGTTCAGTCGACGATGGTCGCCTGTGTCGCTGCGCGCAGCTCATCTTCGCTGACGCCCTCGGCGGTCTCGACGATCTTCAAACCGCCCTCGACCACATCCAGCACGCCAAGGTTGGTGATGATGCGGTCCACCACGCCCTTGCCGGTCAGGGGCAGGGTGCATTCTTTCAGCACCTTGCTGTCGCCATGTTTGTTGGTGTGGTCCATGACCACCACCACGCGGCCGACACCGGCCACCAGATCCATTGCGCCGCCCATGCCCTTCACGAGCTTGCCCGGGATCATCCAGTTTGCCAGATCGCCGTTTTCGGCCACTTCCATCGCGCCAAGGATCGCCATGGCGATCTTGCCGCCGCGGATCATCGCAAAGGACTGCGCGGAGTCGAAATATGCGGTCTGCGGCAGTTCGGTGATGGTCTGCTTGCCGGCGTTGATCAGGTCGGCGTCTTCTTCACCTTCGATCGGGAAGGGGCCCATGCCCAGCATGCCGTTTTCGGACTGCAGCGTGACTTCGACGCCTTCGGGAATGTGGTTGCTGACCAGCGTCGGGATCCCGATGCCGAGGTTCACATACCAACCGTCCTGCAGTTCCTGCGCCGCGCGGGCGGCCATTTGATTGCGGTCCCATGCCATATCGCGGTCTCCTTACTTTGCTGCCGGGCGCACAGTGCGCTGTTCGATGCGTTTCTCGTGCTCGCCCTTGATGATGCGGTGCACATAGATGCCGGGCAGGTGGATCGAGTCCGGATCGAGCGAGCCGGTGGGCACGATTTCCTCGACTTCAACCACGCAGACCTTGCCGCAGGTCGCAGCAGGCACGTTGAAGTTGCGTGCGGTCTTGCGGAACACCAGATTGCCGGTTTCATCCGCTTTCCATGCCTTGACGATGGCGAGGTCGGCAAAGATGCCTTCCTCCATGATGTAGTCTTCCATCGCGCCGTCCGGCCCGGTGGGGAACTGCTTTTCCATCTTGCCTTCGGCAATCACGGTGCCCACGCCGGTCTTGGTGAAAAAGCCGGGGATGCCCGCACCGCCGGCGCGCATGCGCTCTGCCAGGGTGCCTTGCGGGTTGAACTCAAGCTCCAGCTCGCCGCTCAGATACTGGCGCATGAATTCGGCGTTTTCCCCCACGTAGGAGGAGATCATCTTTTTCACCTGCTTGGTCTGCAGCAGAATGCCGATGCCGAAATCATCAACGCCTGCGTTGTTGGAGGCAAAGGTCAGATCCTTTGTGCCTGCCTCCTTGATGGCCTCCAGCAGCAGTTCCGGAATGCCGCACAGACCAAAGCCGCCAGCCGCGATGAACATGCCATCGTGCAACAGCCCGTCCAGCGCCTCGGCAGCGTTGGCGTAAACCTTCTTCATATCCATCTCCCTCATCAGCCAGGTTGCAGAAGTTCTGACCAACACCCGTAGGGAAGTCAACGATACGGAGAAGACCGCGTATTTCTACGGATCGGGTCTCTATCGCAAACGTGATCGATCTGCGGGCCTAGGATTACCCTACGTTAAGCTGTGTCTGGAATGTTGAGAATCGGAAATTACTACGAGAGGTCAACATGCCGAACTATACGTTTAAGGCCATCTATATCGGGACATTTTCCGATATGGACCCGGACGAAACGAACTGGACCTCGGAAAACGCCAACGCCCTTGTGGGAATGCGCTTTGGTTCCAATCAGAACCCGCTCTACCAACAAATCGAAGATCTGACCCTGGAGGATGCCGACGGTGATGGCATCACACAGGCAAACGACATGGGCCAAACGTCTGAAGATGTGACCTATCAGGGGGCCTCCTCCGAACTCGACAGCGTTGTCGAATACACTGTTCGCCTGTCTTTTGTCGGGGGTGGGCGGGTCGAGGCCACGATGGTTGCCCTGCAGGATGACATGGGGCGGGTGTTTCTCGCGCCATATGCCGATGGATCGATCAGGAACGATGTCTTCGACGATGCGCCAATCAAATCGATCAAAATCACCAAACTGTCGGGCGACGAATATATGGGCGCCTATAGCGACCGGGATCCGAATGCCTTTGTCGTCTGCTTTGCGCAGGGCACCCGCCTGCGTACACCGGCAGGCGAGGTCGCTGTGGAAAATATGCAAATCGGGGAATATCTGCAGACATTGGACAATGGTCCTCAGCCAGTCGTCTGGATCGGGCAGGAGGAGGTGCACGCCTCGCCGCGTACGGCGCCGATCCATATCGCGGCTGGGGCGCTGGGGCGGGATGGTGCTGGCAGGCCGCTACCTGCCGTCGCACTTCGGGTTTCGCCCCAGCATCGTGTCCTGATCGCCTCGCGTGTTGCCGAGCGTCTGTTCGCCACCCCTGAGGTTTTTGTTCCCGCCAAAAAGCTGCTGGGACTGGATGGCATCACTCAGGCGACAGGCGCTGGAGTGGTCCGCTATTGGCATGTGATGTTGCCCGCGCATGAGGTGGTGTTCGCCGATGGCGCCCCGGTAGAGAGCTTTCTGCCCGGTCCAATGGCGCTGCAGGCGCTGTCCAATCCCTGTCGCGCCAGTCTTTTTGCTACGCGGCCTGGGCTCAGGGCGGGGCTGGGCGTGCCATCTCTGGCCCGTCCCCACGCCAAGGGGGAAAAACTGCGTCTGCTGCTCCTGCGTCATGAAAAGAACGGCAAGGCGCTTGTTGATGGTGACATTCTGGCCCGCCACGGTTGCGACAATCAGAACCGCCCCGGCGTGCCCGGCTATGGTCGCAGCGTGGTGCAGAATTTGGCACAGCTGCGACGTCAGCGCCCGGCTTTTGCTGCGCCAACCGCAGGCGTCGCCGTCAACGGCTAAGCCAAGCCCAAGCGGGTCTGCCCGCCAACAAAAATGCCGATCAGCTGGGGCTGACCGGCATTTTTCGTTTGGGAAGGGCCAAGGCGAGCTTATTCCGCGTCCTTGGCCGCCGCTTTTTTGGTGGTTTTCTTTGCGGCCGTCTTTTTCGGAGCTGCTTTCTTCTTGGCGGGCGCCTTCTTCTTCGACTTGCCGGCCTTTTCCTCGATCAGCTTGACGGCCATCTCAACGGTGACGTCCTTGGGCTCCACATCCTTGGGCAGGGTGGCGTTCACCTTCTCCCACTTGACGTAGGGACCATAGCGGCCATCCACGATGCTGATTGCCCCACCGCTTTCCGGGTGATCGCCCAGCTCCTTGAGCGCCTTGGCGGCGGCGCGGCGGCCACGGCCCGGATTGGCGCGTTTTTCCGCCAGCATCTCCACCGCGCGGTTCATGCCGATTTCAAAGACGTCGAGCGTTTCCTTGAGGTTCACATAAACCGGCTTTTCCTCGTCGGGCTTCTGGTGCGCAATATAGGGCCCAAAGCGGCCGAGGTTGGCCTGAACCATGCCACCCTCGGGGTGTTGGCCCACGTCGCGGGGCAGCGTCAGCAGAGTGACCGCCTGCTCCAGCCCGATCTCATTCGGACCCCAGCCGGGCAGAAAGTCGCGGCCCTGTTTGGGCAGCGAGGACCGCGGCGGTTTCTTGTTTTCTGGCGTTGCCTCGCCGCGCTGAACATAGGGGCCAAAGCGGCCGGATTTCAGGTGGATTTCGTCGCCGTCGTCTTCACCCAGGATGCGTTCGTACCCTTCGGCACCTTCGCCTGAAATCGGGCGTGTGTAGTTGCATTCCGGGTAGTTGCCACAGCCAACAAAACCACCGGTGCGCGAGGTTTTAAGATGCAGCTGCCCGGCGCCACATTTGGGGCAGACACGCGGGTCTGTTCCGTCTTCGCGGGGCGGGTAAAGCTGCGGCGCAAGCGCCTCGTCCAGAACATCCAGAACCTCTGAGATCCGCAGATCCGAAGTCTCTGAAATGGCGGCCGAGAAATCGCGCCAGAACTTGCTCAGCAACTCCTTGTAATCGGCATCACCTGCCGACACGTCATCCAGCTGGTTTTCAAGATTGGCGGTGAACTCATAGCCCACATAGGTGCGGAAGAAGTTCAGCAAGAAGATCGTGACGATCCGGCCCTTGTCCTCTGGGAACAGGCGGTTTTTGTCCTTGCGGACATACTCACGGTCCTGAATCGTGGTGATCACCGATGCGTAGGTCGAGGGGCGGCCAATGCCCAGCTCTTCCATGCGCTTGACCAGTGTTGCCTCGGTATAGCGCGGCGGTGGCTGCGTGTGGTGCTGCAGCGCCAGCACGGCACTGTTGTCGGACAGGACCGAAGCCTCCTTGCCCGCCTTTTCCGCCTGCGCATTGAGCGAGGCGGCGAATTTCATCGCGTCGCCCTGCATCACCTGCGGCAGGCGCTTGTCATCCTCGTCGGCCACATCATCGCGGCCTTCCTCGTAAACCCGCAGGAAGCCGTCAAACAGAACCACCTGACCGGTGGCGCGCAGAACAACCTGCTGGTCGGCAGAACCGATATCAACGGTGGTGCGCTCCAGGCGGGCGCCGGCCATCTGACATGCGATGGTCCGTTTCCAGATCAGATCATAGAGCTTGCGCTGGTCGTCTTCGCTCAGCTTCAGGCTGGCGGCGTCCCGGCTCATGTCCGTGGGGCGGATACATTCGTGCGCTTCCTGCGCGTTCTTGGCCTTGTTCTTGTAGATGCGCGGCGAGGAGGGCACGTAGTCGGCGCCATAGCGGCTTTCGATTTCGGCGCGGGTGGCCTGCACAGCCTCAGGCGCCATGTCGATGCCGTCGGTTCGCATATAGGTGATATGACCCGCCTCATAGAGACGCTGCGCCGCGTTCATGCACTGGCGCGCGCCCATGCCGAACTTGCGGCTGGCCTCTTGTTGCAGGGTCGAGGTCATGAAGGGGGCAGAGGGGTTCCGGGAGGCGGGCTTTGCCTCGACCGATGTAACTGATAGCGCCCGGCTGGCGACCGCCTGCACAGCCAGCTCCGCAGCGGTGGAGTTGGCAAGATCAAACTTGTCCAGCTTGTCGCCGCCCAGAACCGTCAGTCGGGCTTCCAGCTCCTGTCCACGCGGCGTGGTCAGCGCGGCCTTTACCGACCAGTATTCCTGTGGATTGAACGCCTCGATTTCCATCTCGCGTTCGACGATGAGGCGCAGGCAGACCGATTGCACACGACCCGCAGAGCGGGCGCCGGGCAGTTTGCGCCACAGAACCGGTGACAGGTTAAAGCCCACAAGGTAGTCCAGCGCGCGGCGGGCCAGATAGGCCTCTACCAGCGGCATGTCGACCTGGCGGGGGTTTTTCATCGCCTCGGCAACGGCGTCTTTGGTGATCGCGTTAAAGGTCACGCGGCTGACAGCAGTGTCCTTTTTGATGGAGCGGCGCTTGGTCAACGCTTCCTGCAGGTGCCAACTGATTGCTTCTCCTTCGCGATCAGGGTCGGTCGCGAGGATCAGTGCGTTGTCGTCTTTCAAGGCATCTGCGATGGCTTTTACATGCTTGCGGCTGTCCGCTCCGACCTCCCAAGTCATGGCAAAATCGTCGTCGGGTTCAACCGAACCGTTCTTTGCAGGCAGGTCGCGCACATGTCCGTAGGAGGCCAGCACAGTATAGTCAGAGCCAAGATACTTGTTAATTGTCTTGGCCTTAGCAGGCGATTCTACAACAACGACTGGCATATATACGTAAACCTCTGTGCGACGGATTCCGGGCGCTCTATGGCGGGGCAAGATGTGGGGTGCAAGGGGAGATTGTCAATCCGGCATTCATTGGCCGGGTGCGGTTGCGGCTTTGCAGCGCAGGCGTTGGCGTCAATTCGGCGGGCGGGGGCAAGGCAGCTAGCGGCCAAAGTCGCCCCGGATCAACATGCCGCCGGGTTGGCGGGTGATGTCGCCGGAGAGCTCCAGATCAGTCAGAACCGGTGACAAGTCCTTGGCGGCCAGTGACAAGTCCCGAAGCAGCTGGTCTTCCGTCAGGGGCGAGGGGCCAAGCCGGTCCAGGATCTCCTGATGCAGGGCGGCGGTTTCCTGCAGGCTGCGCTGCTCCGATGGAGGCGGCGGCAGGTCCGGTGGCGCGGTGGTGTTTGTCACATCAGGCAAGGAGGCGGGGTGCGGGGCCGTGACCACCGGGCAATGATCCATCGGGGGCAGGGCTGCGATGACATCATCGGCGCTGCGGACCAGCTGCGCGCCATCGCGGATCAGCATGTTGCATCCGGCTGCGCGGGCATCAAAGGGGTGACCGGGAACCGCCAGAACCTCGCGGCCGAGATCCAGCGCATCGCGCGCAGTGATGAGAGAGCCGGATTTTGCCGCCCCTTCCACAACCACGACCGCCTGTGCGGCGCCTGCAATAATGCGATTGCGGGCGGGAAAGTGGCGGGCCTGCGGTGACATGCCGGGGGGGTGTTCGGACAGCAACAGCCCTTGATCTGCAATGTCGCGGGCAAGTTGCAGATTTTCGGCCGGGTAGATCACATCAACACCACCAGCCATGACCGCGCAGGTACCGGAGCCGACAGAGGCCACGTGGGCTGCGGTATCAATCCCGCGCGCCAGCCCGGAGATCACGGTATATCCGGCCTCTGCCAGGTCTCTGGCCAATGCCCGCGCCATCCGGATCCCGAGAGAAGAGGCATTGCGCGCCCCGACAATGGCAATGGTGGGCCGGGCCAGAACAGAGGTATCGCCCACAGCCCACATCAGGGGCGGAGCGTCGCGCAGATCCTTGAGAAGAGAGGGGTAGTCAGCGTCATGAAAGCACAGAAGCCGCGCATTGGCGGCTTCTGCGGCCTTTATTTCGGCTATTGCCGCATCGGCAGAGCATATTTCATACCCTTGAATGCCAGCGGCGCGTGCCATTTCGGGCAACGCGGACAATGCGTTCTGCACTGACCCATGTTTGGCGATCAGACGGTGATAGGTCACCGCACCAACCTTTCTGGAGCGCAACAGACGGAGGCAAGATATCCGCAAATCTTCCGTGGTGGGTGGGAGTGGGGGGTGAGTGGAAGAAAGTGCTTCTTCGGTCATCCTGCGCTCCGCCTTGTTGCAGGATTATGATTACCTTTTTGGTGGTTAACAGTTGATGAACGGGGCGGGTTTGATGAAAGCTTTTCTCAAACTGAAAACTAACATCCTAAATTATATAGACAAATTTTCATCAAGCGGAGCGTGTCGGGTCACCCGGCCTTGGGGGCTGTGGCGAAAACTGCTGCCGACTCGCCCTCAAATGTTAAAAAACCGCCGACTCGGGCGGGGCGAGTCGGCGGCGATTCCGGGTTTTGGCTGTTCAGATCGCGGTCAGGTCGCTGATCCCCCAACCGTCAGGCCGCCCATCAATACGCTTGGTTGGCCAACGCCCACCGGCACCCACTGGCCTTGCTTGCCGCAATTGCCCATGCCGGGATCCAGTGCCATGTCGTTGCCAAGCGCGCGGATCTGGTGCAGCGCGGTTGCGCCGTCGCCGATCAATGTCGCGCCTTTGACCGGCGCGCCGATCTTGCCGTCCTTCACCCGATAGGCTTCTGTGCAAGAAAACACGAATTTGCCATTGGTGATGTCGACCTGACCGCCGCCAAAGCCAACGGCCCAGATCCCATCCTTGATCGAGGCCACCAGATCGTCGGGGTTCGCGTCGCCCCCTAACATATAAGTGTTGGTCATCCGCGGCATGGGGGCGTGGGCATAGCTTTCACGTCGTCCATTTCCGGTGCTTTCCACTCCCATCAGGCGGGCATTCTGGCGGTCCTGCATGAAACCGACCAATTTGCCGTCCTCGATGAGGGTGGTTTTCTGGCTCGGTGTGCCCTCGTCATCGACAGTGATAGAGCCGCGACGGTCGGGGATGGTGCCGTCATCCAGCACTGTCACGCCCTTGGCAGCGATCTGCTGGCCCATCAGCCCCGCAAAGGCAGAAGATCCCTTGCGGTTGAAATCGCCCTCAAGCCCATGACCGATGGCTTCGTGCAAAAGAATACCGGGCCAGCCGGGGCCAAGCACCACATCCATCTCTCCGGCTGGCGCGGGCACTGCATCCAGGTTCACACAGGCAATGCGCAGGGCTTCGCGCACCTTTCCCTGCCAGTCGGCGGGATCGACCAGACCATCCAGCCCAACACGCCCGCCACCGCCGGCAGAGCCGCTCTCGCGGCGTCCGTCCTGTTCCACGATGACAGAGACATTGAGCCGGGTCATGGGGCGCACATCTCGCACGCGTGTTCCGTCGGCGCGCAGGATCTCAACCTCCTGAAGGGAGGCCGCAAGCATGGCCGTCACCTGAACCACACGTGGGTCAATGTCGCGCGCAAAGGCATCGATTTCGCGCAGTGTCTCGACCTTGACCGCAAAGGGCATCGCCCCGATGGGGTCGGCGTCAGTATAAAGACGTGTGTTGGTGCGCACCGGAGGCGGCGCCATTGTGCCGCCGCCATCGCCAACCGCAAGACGCGCGGTTTCGGCCGCCCGCTTCAGCCCGGCGATTGATACGTCGGTCGAGTGGGCATAACCGGCCACTTCGCCATTCACGGCCCGCAGGCCAAACCCCTCGGCAGCGTCATAGTTGGCGCTGCGCAGCCGACCATCATCGAACACCAGTGCTTCGGATTTGCGCCGCTCAACAAAGATCTCTCCGTCGTCGGCACCAGCAAGCGCCTGACGCAGCACCCCCAGCGCCTCATCCTCGGGCAGGGTGGTTTCAAAGGGCCGGAAGGCTGCGGTATCCATGGTTTTGACCTCAGTTTTTTTGATCTAAATCAAGAAAGCGACGCTTTGACGCGAGCATTCCTCTTTAACTGCACGATGGAATATGATTTTTAGCAGCGTCAAAGACAACGGGTCCGGTGCGTTTTGTGGAATCAAATTTTTCCACCAGGGCGACGTCGGCACAGGAACAACTCGATCAACCGATCAGGACATGACATGAAGAACGCTTTGATGCTTTCAGGCCTTTTCACTGGCCTTTCGAGCCTTCCAGCAATGGCGCAAGAAGGTCTGGAAACCATTGGTAAGCCGGTCGATGGCGGCCTTGGCTTCCAGCCGGCGGCGACCGAACTCGCTGAAGGCATCCACACTCTGGACAACATGATCCTGGTGATCATCACCGCCGTGTGTGTATTCGTTGGTGCGCTGCTGCTTTACGCGATCGTGCGCTTTAACCGCCGTGCGAACCCGACCGCGGCGTCCTTTACCCACAACACCCCGATCGAAATCGCCTGGACCGTTGTGCCGATCCTGATCCTGGTTTTCATCGGTTCCTTCTCGCTGCCGGAGCTGTTCCGCCAGCAGGAGATCCCCGAGGGCGACATCAACATCAAGGTGACAGGCTACCAGTGGTACTGGGGCTATGAGTACACCGACCACGAATTCGGCTTTGAGAGCTTCATGCTCGCCAAGGAAGACCTGGCAGCAAACGGCTATGCCGAAGACGAATACCTGCTGGCAACCGATACCGCCGTTGTCGTGCCTGTTGGCAAGACCGTCGTGATGCAGGTGACTGGCGCGGACGTGATCCACTCCTGGACCATCCCGGCCTTTGGTGTGAAGCAGGACGCCGTTCCCGGCCGTCTGGCAGAGCTGTGGTTCAAAGCAGAGAAGGAAGGCATCTACTTCGGTCAGTGCTCCGAACTTTGCGGCAAGGACCACGCCTACATGCCGATCACCGTCAAAGTGGTCAGCGAAGAAGCCTACCAGGAGTGGCTGGACGGCGCGATCGAGGAATACGCAGGTATCCCGCGCTCCTACCAGGTCGCCTCCAACTAAGCGATACGACCGGCGCTTGCCCCGGGGTAGGCGCCAGCTAGCTATCTCGTGAACACAGAAACTGGGTGCGCCTCAACCGCGCGCCCGATTTCGATAAGCCAATTCACGTCGTGATCACGACCACAGAGTGACCCAGAGAGTGAGCGATGACTGACGCAAGCATCAATGCAAGCACCGTCCGGGAAGGGGACGCGGAGTTCGGGGACTACTTTGCCCTGCTGAAACCGCGTGTCATGTCCCTTGTGGTGTTTACGGCGCTTGTTGGCCTGCTGGCCGCGCCGGTGGCCGTGCATCCCGTTGTGGGCTTTTGCGCAATCCTGTTCATTGCCATCGGCGGCGGTGCATCCGGTGCGCTGAACATGTGGTGGGATGCGGATATCGATCAGGTGATGAAACGCACCAAGTCGCGTCCGATCCCCGCAGGCAAGGTCGAACCGGGTGAAGCCCTGTCGCTGGGACTGGCGCTGTCGGGCATGTCCGTGATCATGCTGGCGCTGGCAACGAATATCTTTGCCGGGGCCTTTCTGGCCTTCACCATCTTCTTTTACGTGGTGATCTATACCATGTGGCTGAAACGGGCGACGCCGCAGAACATCGTGATCGGTGGCGCGGCTGGTGCATTCCCGCCGGTGATCGGCTGGATCGCAGCGACCGGTTCGATGGCAATCGAACCCTGGCTGATGTTTGCCCTGACCTTCATGTGGACACCGCCCCATTTCTGGGCGCTGGCGCTGTTCATGCGCTCTGATTACGACGATGCCGGTGTGCCGATGCTGACCGTGACCCACGGCCGCCCGGCAACCCGTAAACATATCCTGATTTACACCATCCTGCTGGCGCTCCTGGCTGTTGGCACCGCCTTCTCTGGCGTGGGTGGCCCGATTTACCTGGCCGTTGCTGTTGTGCTGAACGCCCTGTTCCTGCACGGCGCGTGGAAAATTTCGCGCCGCGACGAGAACGACAGCGAGGCGGACAATTTCAAGGTCGAGCGCAGCTTCTTCAAGCTGTCGCTGCTGTACCTTTTCCTTCACTTCGGTGCGATCCTCGCTGAGGCCGTGCTGAAGCCCTATGGCCTGGGAGGCTGGTAACATGAGCTTGCGCAAAGAGCATGAGCTGCACCAGCGCCGCAAGGGTCGCAACGTGGGCGTCGGTGTCCTGTTGGCTTCTTTCGTGGTGCTGGTTCTGGCCTTGACCATCGTCAAGGTCACATCGGCAGGCTTCAAGTTCCCCAACACCTCCTCGGATGTGCAACAGACAGAGGGGCAAAACTGATGGCTTTGCAAGGACCGCAGAAAACCGTTGTTCAGTTGGTTGGCGTCGTCGTGGTGATGGGGGCGCTCTCCTGGGCGTCGGTTCCGTTCTACGACTGGTTCTGCCGTGTGACTGGCTTTGGCGGTGTGACAGGTGTCGCATCCCAGGGCTCTGACACCATTCTGGACAAGACCATCACAGTGCGTTTCGACGCATCCAAGGAACGCGGCATGCCCTGGGAATTCACCCCCAAGGTGCGCGAGATGGAAATCAAGATCGGCGAGACCGGTCTGGCCTTTTACGAGGCCTACAATCCCACAGACCGCCCCGTAGCCGGGCAGGCGTCCTATAACGTGACGCCCTATTCCGCCGGTGGCTACTTTGACAAGATCGCATGCTTCTGCTTCGAAGAGCAGGTGCTGCAACCGGGTGAGCGGGTTGAAATGCCCGTAACCTTCTTCGTGGATCCTGAAATTGTTGAGGATCGCGATGGAAAATACGTGCATACGATCACGCTGTCGTACACATTCTATGAAATCGATCTGCCCGAAGGCTATGCGGCCCTCGAGACCGGTGATAAAGCCGGGGCAGACACAATCACGAACTAGGCCGCTAGGTGAGGGACACTTAAATGGCGCACGCTAAAAATCACGACTATCATATTCTTCCGCCGTCGATCTGGCCGCTGCTCAGCTCCGTCGGTACCTTCATCATGCTGTTCGGTGCGGTTCTGTGGATGCACGGCGTCACCGCATGGGCTTTCTGGGGCGGCTTTGTCATGGTGCTTTACAGCGCCTATGCCTGGTGGGCCGAAGTTGTGGTAGAGGCCCGTCAGGGCGATCACACCCCGGTTGTCCGCATCGGTCTGCGCTATGGCTTCATCCTCTTCGTGATGTCCGAAGTCATGTTCTTCTTCGCGTGGTTCTGGTCGTTCTTCAAGCACGCCATCTACCCGATGGAGACCTATGTCGGCACCGAATATGTCGCACCGGAGATCTACCCGGTTGACGCATTCCACCTGCCGCTGATCAACACTCTGGTCCTGCTGCTGTCCGGCTGTGCGGTGACCTGGGCGCACCACGCGCTGGTCCACAACAACGACCGCAAGGCGCTGATCCAGGGCCTGGCCATCGGTATCGTTCTGGGCGTGTTCTTCACCTTCCTGCAGGGTTACGAATACTACCACCTGCTGCACGAAGGCTGGCAGTTCGGCGGTGATGAGTTCTACTCGAACTTCTTCATGGCAACCGGCTTCCACGGCTTCCACGTGATCATCGGCACCATCTTCCTGACTGTCTGCCTCATCCGCGCGATGAAGGGTGATTTCACGCCGAAGCAGCACGTCGGTTTCGAAGCGGCAGCTTGGTACTGGCACTTTGTTGACGTGGTGTGGCTGTTCCTCTTCGTGGCGGTCTACATCTGGGGCACCGCGGGCCTGGCCCACTAAGCCTTTTCAAATTGTACGGGGCACAGGTTTTTGGTTCCAAATCCTGACCTGACCCCGTAAGACATGCAGCGCGCGGAGCCATGCTCCGCGCGCTTTCTCATTCGCAAGGACAGCGGTATGCGGCGGTTGATCTTTCTTTCCCTTGTTGGCGGTCTGGGCCTAGCGGCGCTGGTGTCGCTCGGGGTCTGGCAGATCCAGCGACTGGCGTGGAAGGGCGAGCTGCTGCAAACGATCGAGACCCGCATCGCGGCGGCACCGGTTGCCTTGCCCGACGCACCCAGCGAGACCACGGACCGCTATCGTGCCGTCCGTGTAAACGGCGAGATCGAACCGGGTGAACTGCATGTTTTCTGGGTCACCAAAGCGGCGGAGACGGGCTATCGCGTCATCGCCCCCTTCGTGACCGAAGATGGCCGCCGGGTGTTGTTGGACCGTGGTTTTATTCCGTCCGCCGCCAAGGCCGAAGACCGCCCCATCGGTGGTGCCACCGTGACCGGAAACCTCCTGTGGCCGGACGAAGGTGACTGGACCACACCAGAGCCTGATACCGCCGCCAATATCCTCTATGCCCGCGACATTGCCTATATGTCGGACAAGCTGGGCACAGAGCCCGTTCTGATCGTGGCCCGCGACAGCGCAGCGGCCGGGATCACCGCCCAGCCTGTGACAACAGCGGGTATTCAGAACAATCACTTGCAATACGCGATCACCTGGTTTTCGCTGGCCCTGATCTGGGCCGCCATGACCACCTATTTCCTGTGGCGCTCGCGCCCAAAATCCGAAGGCTGAAGCGATGAAATATATCTCGACCCGGGGCCAGGCGCCCGAGCTGACCTTTGAAGAAGCCATGCTGACTGGCCTTGCCCGTGATGGCGGTCTTTATGTGCCGGCAGAAATCCCGACCATGTCCAAGGACGAGATCGCGGCGCTGGCGGGTCTGTCTTACGAAGAGGTCGCGTTTCGTGTGATGCGCCCCTTCATCGGTGATTGCTTCAGCGATGATGAATTCCGCGCCATCATCGGCCGCGCCTACGAAAGCTTTGGCCACGCCGCACGCGCGCCGATGGTGCAGCTGGCGCCCAACCATTTCCTGATGGAGCTGTTCCACGGCCCGACGCTGGCGTTCAAGGATTTCGCCATGCAGCTGATCGGGCAGTTGTTTGAAACCGCGCTGAAACGGCGCGGCGACAGCGTGACCATCGTGGGGGCAACCTCTGGCGATACCGGGTCTGCGGCGATCCAGGCCTTTGGCGGGCTGGAAGCGGTGAATGTGTTCATCCTCTACCCGCACGGGCGCGTCTCCGAGGTGCAGCGCCGCCAGATGACCACGCCGAGCGATGCGAATGTGCACGCCCTGGCCGTCGATGGCGATTTCGATGATTGCCAGGCTGCGCTCAAGGACATGTTCAACGATTTCGACTTCCGCGACGAGGTCAAGCTGGCCGGCGTGAACTCCATCAACTTTGCCCGCGTTCTGGCGCAGGTGGTTTACTACTTCTTCTCTGCGGTCTCCCTCGGCGCGCCAGAGCGCAAGCTGAGCTTTACCGTACCGACCGGCAACTTTGGTGATATCTTTGCGGGCTTTATCGCCAAGCAGATGGGCCTGCCGATTGACAAGCTGGTGGTGGCGACCAATCAGAACGACATTCTGCACCGCTGCCTGAGCGGGCAGGGCTATCACAAGGGCGACACCATCCCGTCGATCTCTCCGTCGATGGACATTCAGGTGTCCTCGAACTTTGAACGCGCGCTTTTCTATGCCTACAATCAGGATGGCGCAGCCGTGGCTCAGCTGATGGAAGAGCTGAAATCCGGTGGTTTCGAGGTCAGCCAGGGTGCCATGCAAGCCCTGCAGGAGCACTATGTCTCCGGCCGCTGCTCGGAAGAGGAAACCTCTGCCACCATCGCATCTGAGTACAAGGCGTCGGGCGAACTGCTGTGTCCGCACAGCGCCATTGGTGTCAAAGTCGCCAACGAACTGCGCGATCCTGCCGTGCCGATGGTCACTCTTGCCACCGCGCATCCGGCGAAATTCCCCGCTGCGGTCGAGGCCGCCAGCGACGTGCATCCGCCTCTTCCCCCGCGCATGGCAGATCTGTATGACAAACCAGAGCGCGTGACGCGGATCGCCAACGATCTTGCCGCGCTTGAAAGCCACATCAGAGAGCAGATCGCGAATTGACAGTCAAACAGCACCAACTCGCCAACGGGTTCCGCGTCGTCACTGAAACCATGCCGGGGCTGCAATCCGCAGCGATCGGCCTGTGGGTGACGGCTGGCGGGCGGCACGAGCGGATCGAACAGAACGGTATTGCCCATTTTCTTGAGCATATGGCGTTCAAAGGCACCAAGCGTCGCAGCGCGCTGGAGATTGCCGAAGCGATCGAGGATGTGGGCGGATATATCAACGCCTACACCAGCCGCGAAGTAACCGCTTATTATGCCCGCGTTCTCAAGGACGACGTGCCGCTGGCGATGGATGTTGTGGCTGATATCGTTCTGAACCCGATTTTCGATCAACGCGAAATCGAGATCGAGCGCGGTGTCATCCTGCAGGAGATCGGTCAGGCGCTGGATACGCCTGATGACGTGATCTTCGACTGGCTGCAGGAAGAGAGCTATCATGACCAGCCCATCGGGCGGACCATTCTTGGCCCGGCGGAGCGGGTGCGTGCATTTGGGCGCGCGGATCTGGAAGGCTTCGTGGCCGAACATTACGGCCCCGGTCAGATGATCCTCGCAGCCTCTGGTGCCGTGGATCACGACGCGATTGTCAAACTGGCCGAAGACCTGTTTGGTCACATGCGCCCGAAACCCCTGTTCGAGGTAGCCCCGGCACGGTTTACCGGTGGTGAGGCCCGGCACGAAAAGGCGCTGGAGCAGGCCCATATCGCGCTGGCTTTCGAAGGGCCGGGATACCGTGACGATGACATCTATACGGCGCAGATCTATTCCAGCGCGCTGGGGGGCGGCATGTCGAGCCGCCTGTTCCAGGAGGTGCGCGAAAAGCGCGGGCTTTGCTACACGATCTTTGCCCAGACCGGCGCCTACGCCGATACCGGCGCGCTGACGCTTTATGCCGGCACCTCTGGCGCGCAGCTGGATCAGCTCGCCCAGATCACCATCGACGAGATGAAGCGCGCGGCAGACGACATGAGCGATGCCGAGGTTGATCGCGCCCGCGCCCAGATGAAGGCGGGGATGTTGATGGGGCTGGAAAGCCCGACCAACCGCGCCGAACGTCTGGCCCGGCTGGTGCAGATCTGGGACAAGGTGCCGCCGCTTGAGGAAACGGTTGCCCGCATCGACGCCGTGACCACCGCTGATGTGCGCGCGATGGCGCAGGCTATGGCACATGAGGCCCCGATGGCGCTGGCGCTTTACGGTCCGGTAGGGGATGCTGCCCGTCTGGAGGCATTGCAGGAGAGGCGCGCCGCCTGATGTTGCTGACCGGTCGCAAGGTACGTATCGAGACCGAGCGCCTGACCCTCAGGCCGCCGATTCATGCGGATTTCCGCGAATGGGCGGCGCTGCGCCAGCACAGCGAGAGCTATCTGACCCCGTGGGAGCCGAGCTGGGCGCCCGATCATCTCAGTCGCAAAAGTTTTACCAACCGTGTCTATTGGGCGCGCCGGGCCGTCAGCTCAGGGTCGGCGCTGCCTATGTTTCTGGTCCGTCGCTCCGATCAGGCGCTTGTGGGTGCGATCACGCTCGACAATATCCGTCGTGGCCCGGCGCAGGCCGGGACGCTCGGCTACTGGACCGGTCTGCCCTATGCGCGCAACGGCTATATGCGAGAGGCCATTGGCGCGATGGTCCACCACGCGTTCACCAAGCTGGACCTCAGCCGCATCGAGGCCGCCTGCCTGCCGGAAAACGCGGCCTCGCGGGGGCTTTTGGAAAGCGCGGGCTTCAAATACGAGGGCGTGGCCCAGTCTTATTTGCAAATCAACGGGCGATGGCGGACCCACGTGCTATATGCATCTCTGCGCCACGACCGGCGGGGCCGGACCCAGGTTGGGCAAGCCTGACAGACTGCCTTGGTTGCTGCCGGTGAACACCGGGGCCGCCCATATTCAAGGCCCCGGAACAAAAGGGATAGCTGACATGACACTGACCCCTGCCGACACCGCATTCCTCGACAAGCTGCGCCTGCAATTGCCAGAGGGCACGCTGCGCGCGCCCGAGCCCCGCTACCTGGAAGAGCCAAGAGGCCGCTACAATGGCCAGGCCGCCGCAATCGCTATGCCGCGCACCACGCAGGAGGTCGCAACCCTTGTGCGCGCCGCCCATGACGCCCGCGTCGCAGTTGTCCCTTACGGTGGCGGCACCGGTCTTGTCGGCGGTCAGATCATGGAAGCGGATGGCCCGCTTCCGCTGGTGATTTCGCTGGAACGGATGACTGCCCTGCGCGGGATCTACCCCCAGGAAAACGTGATGACCGTCGAGGCCGGCATGGTCCTTGCTGATGTGCAAGCCGCCGCACAAGAGGCGGGGCGTTTGTTCCCGCTGTCGCTCGCTGCCGAAGGAACGGCACGGATCGGCGGAACCCTCGCCACCAATGCTGGCGGTGTGAATGTGCTGCGCTACGGCAATGCGCGGGATCTGTGTCTGGGTCTTGAGGCGGTGCTGCCCAATGGTGAGATCTGGCATGGCCTCAGCCGCTTGCGCAAGGACAACACCGGTTACGATCTGCGCAACCTGCTGATCGGGGCCGAGGGCACGCTGGGCATCATTACCGCTGCCGCGCTGAAACTCTCTGCGATCCCGGCAGAGCAGGGCACCGCGATCCTCTCCGTTAGCTCACCTGCGGCGGCAATTGATCTGCTGGCACTGGCCCGCGACCAGCTGGGCGAGACAATCAGCGCCTTTGAACTGATCCACCGACAGGGGCTTGCCTTTCTGCGCGAAACGCTGCCGGATCTGCGGCTTCCGTTTGATGATCTGCCGGAATGGTGCGTGCTGGTGGATCTGGGCCTGCCCAAGGGGCGCGCGCCGCAGGATGAGCTGGCAGCGCTGTTTGAAGGTGCCTATGAGGCCGGGCTGAGCGATGATGGGGTGATCGCCCAATCCGAGGCCCAGCGAGAGGCCCTGTGGGCGGTCCGCGAACACATCCCAGAGGCCAATCGCCGGATTGGCTCTGTGTCCAGTCATGATATCTCGATCCCGATCTCCCGAATTCCGGAATTCATCGTCGAAGGGGGCAAGCGGATCGCGGCGCTTGGCGATCTGCGGATCAATTGCTTTGGGCATCTTGGAGATGGCAATCTGCACTACAACGTCTTTCCCGCGCAGGGCAAAGACCGCAGCGCCTACGAGCATCTGCGCAGCGACGTGAAACGCACCGTTCACGATCTCACTCATGAAATGCAGGGGTCCGTCAGTGCGGAACACGGCGTCGGTCGGCTCAAGGTCGGGGATCTGGAGCGCTACGGCGATCCGGTCAAACTGGCCGCGATGCAGGCGATCAAACAGGCGCTGGACCCACACGGCATCATGAACCCCGGCGCAGTTGTGCCCGCTGGACGCTGAGCCGCCGCAATACGGCTCAGGCCATCTGCGCGTTGCGTCTGGCAGGGCGGCTGCGCATCAAAAGCAGGACCATGATGATGATGTTGATCCCGTTCCACAGGATCCCGTTCACAAAGGCCAGCTGATAAGAGCCGCTGACGTCATAGATCCAGCCGGACATCCAGCCCCCCAGCGCCATGCCGACAATCGTCATCATCATGACGAAACCCACCCGCGCCCCGGCCTCATGCGGCGGCATATACTCGCGCACCACCAGCGCATAGCTCGGCACAATGCCCCCTTGGGCCAGTCCAAAGACCGCGCTGACAAGATACAGCGAGACCATCCCGTCATAGGGCAGGTACAGGAACAGCGCGATACACTGAAGGATAGAGCCAACCAGCAGGGTCTTTACCCCCCCAAAGCGGTCGGCCACCAAGCCCGAGATAATCCGGCTGACCACCCCGCCAAGCAGCATGAGAGACAGCATCTCTGCCCCGACCGCGGGCCCGTATCCCAGCCCGACGCAGTAGGCGACGATATGCACCTGTGGCATTGCCATCGCAATACAGCAGCCGATCCCCGCAAGGCCCAGCACCCATTGCAGCTGGCGCGCCGACAGCCCGGAGCGCGCGGCATTCCCGGCCGAGGCGGCCGCGCTGGCGCTTTGCTCTGCCGCAGACACCCGCCGCCGCAGGATCAGCGACAACGGAATGACCGTGACCAGCGTCACCAGCGCCAAGGTTGCATAGACGCTGCGCCAGCCGCTGTCGGCCAGCATATCTGCCAGCGCGGTCGGCCAGATGGCCCCGGACAGATAGTTGCCGCTTGCGACCAGGGCGACGGCAATGCCGCGCCTGCGCTGAAACCAATGAGAGATATCCGCAATCAGCGGACCAAACCCCGCCGCCGTGCCCAGCCCCAACAAAAGATGCGCTGCCGACAGCCAGACCATATTCGGCGCCAGCATCGCCAGCCCATAGCTGGCAGCGCTCAGCAGTGCGGCGGCAATCAAGGCTATGGTAATCCCAAAACGGTCGACCAGCCGACCGATCAGCAGATTGCCAAGGGCAAAGCCCACCATGGTGAGCGTATAGGGCATGGATGCGGTGGCGCGATCGGCCTGAAACTCGGCCTCGAGCGCGGGCATCACCACAATGACAGCCCACATGCCGACATTGGCCACCGTGGCGATGGCAAGTGTGACCGCAAGGCGGGTCCAGGCATAGCTGCTGTCAAGGCGATGGGCGAGTTGCATGTCGGCACGCTAGGCGCAGGGCCGACATGCTGCAACGATAATCTGGCGCAACCAGGAGGGGAAATTCGCAATCCGCCGGATTACCTTTGCAATCTATATCGGCAGCGGCGTGTAGGGCACCGCTGCCGACGCCGACAGACCTGACAACTGGTTGAGAAAAATATGGAAAAATCCAACCACTACATCAGGTGTCGTCAGGCTGCTGCCCCCGGGCGAAGGCAGCAGCTCTGTCTTGTGTTAGGGCATGATGACCTTGTCGATCACGTGGATCACACCGTTGTCTGCTTCGATATCGGCGGTCACGACGGTGGCTTCGTCAACCATCACGCCATTATCCAGATCGATCGTGATCTCACCACCTTGGACAGTGGCTGCCTTCATATCGTCGCTGAGGTCGGTGGACATGACCTTACCCGGCACGACGTGGTAGGTCAGGATTGCGACCAGCTGGTCTTTGTTTTCGGGCTTCAGCAGGGTCTCGACGGTGCCCTCGGGCAGCGCAGCAAAGGCGGCGTCGGTCGGGGCAAATACGGTGAACGGGCCATCGCCCTTCAGAGTGTCAACGAGCCCTGCTGCCTCGACAGCTGCAACCAGCGTGGTGAAATCACCCGCGCCGACGGCGGTGTCGACGATGTCCTTGGCATGGCCACCTGCAAATGCGGCGGTGGAGAAGGCCACGGTGGCTACGGCGCTCAGTACGGTCTTGCGGATCATATGTTCATTCCTCTGTCGCTGTGATGTTGCCCAATCAGGCAATGTCGGGGTTACGCAGAGGGATGCAGTTTGGATCTGGCGGGTTTTCGCCAGTCGGCAATTGACGAAAAAGGCGCGCGACCTAAGCCGCGCGCCCTTGGAAAATCCACTCACATTTATGTGATAAATACGCTGTCTCTTTCCGTGATCCGGGTCAGAAAAACACGGATCCAGGCAGCTTAGGCGCCTTCGAATTCACACAGAACGGTGACGTCCATCCCCAGATCTTCGAGCACCTTGCGGCCACCAAGTTCCGGCAAGTCGATGATGAAGGCGCAGGACACGATCTCGCCGCCCAGACGTTCGATCAGCTTGATCCCCGCCGCAGCGGTGCCGCCGGTCGCCAGAAGATCATCCACCACCAGAACCTTTTCACCGGGCTGGATCGCGTCGTCATGGATCTCCATGATCGCCTCGCCGTACTCCAGCTTGTATTCCTGGCTGATGGTGGTGCCGGGCAGCTTGCCCTTTTTGCGGATCGGCACAAAGCCGACGCTCAGCTGGTGGGCAATGGCGCCGCCGAGGATGAAACCACGTGCCTCAAGCCCCACAACCTTGTCGATCTGCTCGCCCGCATAGGGGTGCAGCATCTGGTCGATCGCCATGCGAAAGCCGCGCGGATCGGCAAACAGGGTGGTGACATCGCGGAACATGATGCCTTCGTGGGGGAAATCCACAATGGTGCGGATGTAGTCTTTGACAGCGGTTTTGCGGGCCATTGTGGCCTCCCTCGTCTAGGTCGTCACTAAGGCCGACCACAGGCGGGCCGGATATGCCCGCCGCCAGAGTTGGCGCGCGGGGCCGGTGGTTTGTGGCCCAAGGCGGGCGCGCAGGCAAGGGCAGGCAATGCCCTTGTCCGTGGTCTTTTGGGGTTGTGACCTTTCAGAACCAATCCGCACCGGGGGCAGGGCCCCTACGGGCGGTGTCCCAGGTCAGCCCAGGAGGCGCCCCGCAACCGCATCCAGTTTGGCCAGAAGAGCGGGGTCGCGTTTTTCAGGCGCGGTCATGATCGCGTATTCCAGCGCCTTGTCGCAGCCATGCGGGCAATCCGCACGGGTCTGCCCCAACAGCGCAGGCAGGCGGCGCACCAACTCGCGCCCATTGGCGGAATTGCCCTGCAGGGTGGCGATGATATCGGTGATCTCCACCGCGCCATGTTCCGGATGCCAGCTGTCATAGTCGGTGACCATCGCGATGGAGGCGTAGCACAGCTCTGCCTCGCGGGCGAGTTTGGCCTCTGGCATGTTGGTCATGCCGATCACGTCACAGCCCCAGCTGCGGTACATCTTGCTTTCCGCCATTGATGAAAACTGCGGCCCCTCCATGCAGAGATAGGTACCGCCGCGATGCACATTGATGCCTGCATCGCGCGCCGCGGTCTCTGCTGCATCGGACAGCCGTTCGCAGGTGGGGTGCGCCACGCTGACATGAGCCACGCAGCCGGTGCCAAAAAAGCTCTTATCGCGGGCAAATGTCCGGTCGATGAACTGGTCGACAACCACGAAATCCCCCGGCGCCATTTCCTCGCGGAAGGAGCCACAGGCAGAAATCGAAAACACATCGGTGACGCCCAGACGCTTTAGCGCGTCGATATTGGCGCGATAGGGAACTTCGGTCGGGGAATGCACATGGCCGCGCCCGTGACGGGGCAGAAAGGCCATCTTCACGCCGTCCAGCGTGCCGGTCAGGATCTGATCCGAAGGCGCCCCCCAGGGTGTCTCGACCGAGACCCACTCGGCATTCTGCAAACCGTCGATTTCATAAAGACCCGAGCCGCCGATCACGGCGATCATGGTGTCGCGAGAGGTTGAAGTGGTCACGCGCTGCCCTCCTGGTGATGCTGGTCCGGTTGTGCCGATGATTGGCGCAGTTGGCAAGCACAGAGCCAAGGGAGGAGAGATGAGGACAGGTTGGGATGCCTTAGGCGAGAGTATTTGGGGAAAGATGACAGGCGGGGCTCACTCGCGCCGGATGATCCCGGTCAAAGCCGCTGCGCCAAGGGCGGTGACAATCCAGCCAAAGAGCGTGAAGCCCCAGCGCGCCCACCAGAGATGCCAGCCACATGGCCCGCGCGTCGTGGAGGGGGCCCAGGCATCGGTCTGGCCTAGGTCAATGATGGGGACGACAAGATCTGCGGCATAAGCGTAGCGATTGAAGCTTTCCCAGTCGCGGCCAATGGTGGAGGTCAGGCTCCAATCTTTGGCGGGGTTGGGATGAGGCGGATAGCTATGATCTGCGCTGTATGTCGCCCAGCTTTCTGATTGTAGCGCAACTGCCGAATTGGGGGCAAAGCTGCCTTCCTCCCAGGCGAAGTGGGCGACGGTGGTGGCGAGAAGCCACAGGAGCACCAAGGCGATCAAGCTGTTTCCGGGGCGAAAGCCATGGCCCGTCAGGAGCAGGGAGAGGCTGTGCCAAATCCAAAGGCGGGGCGTTGTTGCCATGGCCCACAGGCGCTGGGCGCGATTTTTGGCGTTCGCAATGCGCTCTTTGCGGGCGTGGTGTCGCAGCTTTTTTCCGAGTGCGACCCGGACTTTGGTTGCTTCCTCCTCATGTCCCATTTCGTACAACACCTTTGCGAGTTGTTTGTAGGGTTGGGGGAAGAATTCTCGTTCAGTTGGCGTTAGACTTTCGCCTTGTTCGAGCCATATCAGCCGCGTCTTGGCGTCGGTTGCTCCTTGAATTCTTGAATAGGTGAAGCCGTCTAGGTCGAGCTTTGGTGTGTTTCTGTGTCTGTCGCTAGCGGCGAGGTTTGTTCCACAGTCGCAGAATGTCGTGGCGCTGAGGTTCGTCAATTTTACATTGCCGGCACAGTCAGTGATGTCGGCAAAGTAAAATGTCTTACCGATAGTCGCATCAGTCAGATCGAGTGCGATGTGCGCAGAGCTGTCGTTTGCTGACTTGCTGACGTTGCATTGCGCGTGAGCTGCAGCACCGCAAAAAGAGGCGCACTGGAAATTGAGCTCACCGCCTACTTTCAGATTGTTCATCATAACCGCGCCGAGAAAATGGGTTTCACGTAGAAGAGCCCCATCACGGATCTTTCGTCTTGCAGGTTCAGGGTAAACGGTTCAGTTTGATCGGGCTCAACGGGAACTGGTTCTTTGGTGAACCCAAAAGAGCTGCCATCTGCATTTAGTTGCCCGCCAAGCTCTGCTCCGGACGCTTGAAAATACGGGATGCGGCAGTGGGTCAGCTGTAGGTCTTGCGTCCATCGGGTGCTCGTGGCTTTGAAACCGCATTCAAAAACGCAGTTGTGGGCATGGAAGCTGGGCAACTCAGCCTGATGCGACAGGTCAAGCGGCCCACTGATAAAACAACTCTCGATGCGAAGGGTCTGGAGATCACTCGGATCAAACCTGAAGTTTAACAAAATGGTTTTGAGAACGGTGGCACGAATATGTCTATCACCGTATTCGCCAGCGATGACTTCGGACCATGTTATATAGGGCAGTTTAGATTCGCCGGGATTCGAAACGAGATCTTCAGCGCGTCTCAAACGCTCGATTAACGCCCTCTCCGCCTTGGTGGCAGTTGGCTCAATCTCGTCCCAGCTCTTAAACCGCGGCATGTCAAATCCATTGGGTGCAATGACGCGACAGTTTCGTGAAAACACCGGCAAGTCAAGGTGGGGCGAGCTGCAATCCCTTAACAACCGTTTAAGTTTAATGTCAGCAGCGCTGCCGCAATGTTTCGCGTGCGAAACATTCGGACAGGAGGGCTGACCCATCGGGGCAGAGCCCCCACGGGCAAGCCATGCAAAGGGCCGCGCCCTTGCCCCAATGGCGGTTTTCCGCTAGGGGCGGCGCTAACATGACCCTTTCCCGATCACAGGTGACCCCATGACCCGCGGCATAATGGCGACGCTCGCCAAACAGATTTCACCGCCCAATCTCTCCATCATGCAGGATGAGGGCTTTACCGTCTCTCGCGTGCGCACCGAATTGCTGTCCGGCCTGACCGTGGCGCTGGCGCTGGTGCCCGAAGCGGTGGCCTTTGCCTTTGTGGCGGGTGTGCACCCGTTGGTGGGGCTTTATGCGGCCTTTCTCGTCGGGCTCATCACGGCGCTGATCGGGGGGCGTCCGGGCATGATTTCGGGCGCGACCGGTGCGCTCGCGGTGGTCATGGTGGCGCTGGTGGCCCAGCACGGGGTGGAGTATCTCTTTGCCACGGTGGTTCTGATGGGGATCCTGCAGGTCATTGCGGGTGTCATGCACTGGGGCAAGTTCATCCGGCTGGTGCCGCATCCGGTCATGCTGGGGTTTGTGAACGGCCTGGCGATCGTGATCTTTCTTGCCCAGCTCACCCAGTTCAAGGATCCCGCCAACCCCGGTGCCTGGCTCGCGGGGACGCAGCTGTACATGATGCTGGGGCTTGTGGGTCTGACCATGCTGATCATCTGGGGCATGCCCAAGATCACCTCTGTCATTCCCGCGCCGCTGGCGGGCATCGGGGTTGTGGCCGGTCTGGTCATTGCCTTCGGGATCAACGTGCCCACCGTGGGCGACATGGCGTCGATCAAGGGCGGGCTGCCGAGCTTTCACAATCCGTTTGGCACGGGTGAGGGCCTGTATGGCACGCCTCTGGCGCCTTTGACCTTTGAGACCCTGCAGATCATCCTGCCCTATGCGGTGATCCTGGCAGCGATTGGCCTGATCGAGAGCCTCTTGACCCTGAACCTTGTGGGGGAAATCACCGGCAAGCGCGGCGGCGCAAGCCAGGAATGCATCGCGCAGGGCACCTCCAACATCGTGACCGGCTTTTTCGCAGGCATGGGGGGCTGTGCGATGATCGGTCAGTCCATGATCAACGTGAAATCCGGCGGCCGGACGCGGATCGCGGGCATCACGGCGGCGCTGTTCCTGCTGTTGTTCATCGTTGTGGCCTCGCCGCTGATCGAGCAGATCCCGCTGGCCGCACTGGTTGGGGTGATGTTCATGGTCGTGATCGGCACCTTTGCCTGGAACAGCTTTAAGGTGATGACCAAAGTGCCCGCGATGGATGCGTTTGTCATCGTGTTGGTGACGGTGGTGACGGTGATGACCGACCTCGCGATTGCGGTTGTGGTGGGCGTCATCGTGTCGGCGCTGGCCTATGCCTGGAACAACGCGCACCGCATTCACGCCTATACCCGCGAATCCGAAAGCGACAAGGGGGCCAAGGTCTATGAGATCGAAGGCCCGCTGTTCTTTGGCTCCACCGACGGCTTTATCGAGCTGTTCGATGTGGCTGGTGATCCGGACCGTGTGATCGTCGATTTTGCCCGCAGCCGCGTGGTGGATCAGTCGGCGCTGCAGGCGATCGAGGCGGTGGCCGGCAAATACGAGGCCGAAGGCAAATCCATCGTCCTGCGCCACCTGAGCCGCGACTGCCATCAGTTGCTGACCAAGGCCGGGCACCTGATGGTCGACAGCGACGATGACCCGGATTACCAGGTGGCGACCGATTATTCGGTGCGAACCGGTGTTCTTGGCAGTCACTGAGCCTGCGAAACATGAAACAAAAAAGCCCGCAGGTGTCTGACCTGCGGGCTTTTGTTTTTGGGCCGGGGATCACATCAGTCGGGGGCGAGCCCTTCGAGCATGTCAAGATCACCTGACAGGATCGCAGGCTCTGCCCGCGCGATCAGCTCGGCCGGCCAATCCCACCATTTCAGGCTCAGCAGTCGCGCGATATGCGGCTTGGGAAAGCGGTGGCGGATCACGCTCGCGGGGTTGCCGGTCACGATGGCATAGGGCGGGACGCTGCCGCGCACCACGGCCCCTGCACCGATGATGGCACCGTCACCAATACGGGCCCCGGGCAGGATCATCGCGCCATAGCCGATCCAGACGTCATTGCCGATCACCGTGTCGCGGGTGTCGGGCTGAAACCCGGCCATCTGGCTGGGATCAAAGACCGGGAAGGGATAACAGCTCAGCCCGTCCTGGGCGTGGTTGGCCGAGGCAGTGATGATGCGCACGCTGTCGGCGATCTGGCAGAACCGGCCAATCACCACCCGTTCCCGGGCACCGGGAAACAGGTAGGGCGCCAGCCGGTTGGCCCAATCCTGAGGCGGATCAAAGGCCGAGGCATAGCTATAGGCCCCGACGCTGAAATTGGGGTGTGATATCGCCTCGGACAGCAGGACAGTGCCTGCATGGGGTGTCCCGTCAGGCAGGATGATGGGATGTCGCTGTTTGGGATCAGGTAGGGGCATGGGGGTATCATTCTCCTGGGCGCGAGAGCGAGAACAGCTCTGTCACCACGGAATAGTCGCGATAGCCAAGACGGGCGAGCGGCTGGAAGGTCGTGACATCAAAGATACCGTCCCGCAGGCAGGCGTCATCGATGTGGACACCGACCACTTCGCCAAAGACCACCTTGTTGGCTGCGCCCGGCAGGGTCACGATCTGGGTCAGCCGGCATTCCAGCGCTGCGGGGGCGGCAGCGACGCGGGCACAGTCGATGGTTTCGCAGGCTGTCGTCTCAAGTCCAGCGGTGGTGAATTCATCCACCTCTTTGCCAAGCGCCGCAGAAGACGCGTTCATCGCATCCCGCAGAGCGTAGGAAACCACGTTCACGCAGAACACGCCGGTTTCCGCGATGTTGGCCACCGAATCCTTGGTCCCGTTCTGGTCGTCCTTGGCGCTGGTTGATGCAAACATGACCTGCGGTGGCTCGTAGGCGACTGCATTGAAAAAAGAATACGGCGCGAGATTGTTGGTCCCATCTGCCGCACGGGTGGAAATCCAGCCAATGGGGCGGGGGGTCACGATGGCATTGAACGGGTTATGGGGCAGGCCGTGGCCGTTCTCGGGGCGATAGAACATGCGGTGTCTCCTCAATGCGGGCGGGGCAATCGGCATCCCCGGATTTCTGCAGGGTTTGCCCAAGGCTTACGTGCGTGTTAGGCGGATGACCAGCCTGCGTGACCGCTTTTGACTGTGCTGTGCCTTTGGGGTGCCGTGCACCAGGGCAGGGACCGGGGTGAAACAGGCACAGACGGCGTGGAGGCAGGAGCGGCGTGATCGAATTGAAGGCAGAACAGCCGCAGGACCGCTGGGAGGTTGAGGCGCTTTATGATCTGTGTTTTGCGCCGGGGCGGGAGGCGTTGTCCTCTTATCGTCTGCGCGACGGGGTGCCTGCGGTTCTGGGTCTTAGTCAGGTTGCGCGTGACGAGGCGGGCATCCTTGCGGGGGCCATCCGCTTTTGGCCTGTTCATATCGCCGCCGATCCGGACGACCCAGACAGCAGCAGGCAGCCTGCACTGTTGTTGGGGCCGGTCGCCGTTCACCCCACCCACCAGGGCGAGGGGCTGGGCGGGGCGCTGATCCGCGACAGCCTTGCCAAGGCCAGTGAAAGCGGCTGGAGCCGGGTTCTTCTGGTGGGGGATGCGCCTTACTATGTCCGTTTTGGCTTTGCCGGGTTGACCGGCGTGCACATGCCGCCGCCAACCAACCCGGACCGGGTGCTGGGGCTGGAGCTGATCGAGGGCGCATGGGACGGCGTCGCAGGCCATGTGATCCGCTGGAGCGGCCCTGTAACAGCCTCTTAGACGGGGTTTTGGCAAATGGCGGGATGGTGCTGCGGGGTGGGCGGACTTGAATGTTGGCGCAACCACACAAATGTCTTTGCCAAAGGAGAGGGCCCGTCATGAATGAAATTCTGCTGTCAGATCCGTGCGCTGAACGCACGCTTGATGCGGCTGAGGTCGCCGCTGAGCTGGACGCGCTGGCGCGGCGCTACCGGGACGCAGGCGGTTTTGGCATTCAGATCCTGAACCTTCTGGGGGGCTCTGCCGACGGGCTGATCGACCGGTTGCCACGGCCTGTGCAATCGGGCCTGGAGGGCGCAACGCGACAGGCTTTGCGACTGGCCATGTTCGGGGCAAACGGGTCGCGCCGGATGGTGCCGGATCAACCTGCGGGGATCAATCGCGCAGTGAGCGCTGCGATGGGGGCCGCGGGTGGCATGGGCGGTTTGCCGGGAGCCTTGGTCGAGCTGCCTGCAACCACCGCATTTCTTTTGCGCAGCATTCAGGGCGTCGCGGCAGACGAAGGGTTCGACGCAACCGCCGACAGCGTGAAATTCGACTGCATTCAGGTGTTTTCAGCCGCCGGGCCCCTCGCTGCTGATGATGGCGCTGATCTGGGGTTTCTGTCGCTGCGTCTGGGGCTGACCGGCTCTGCGGTGCAAAAACTGATTGCACAGGTAGCCCCGAGGCTGAGCGTGGTTTTGGGCCAAAAGCTCGCAGCGCAGACTGTTCCGGTGTTGGGCGCTGTGGCCGGCGCGACAACCAACTTTGTCTATTCGGGCTATTATCAAGAGATGGCACGGGTGCATTTCGGTCTGCGACGTCTGGCTGTGGCGGCGGATCAGCCACATGAAGACCTGCTGGAGGGGCTCAGGGACCGGCTTCTTGATCCGGCCTGACGCGCTTCGGCTCTTGCACTTGGTGAGATTGCGGATTTAATCACCCTCTCCGAGGAAAAGTGACGGCGATGATACGATACGCTTTGAAATGCAAGGACGGACACAGCTTTGAAAGCTGGTTCCAGTCAGCCGAGGCCTACGACAAGCTGGCGGCGGCGGGCATGGTGTCTTGTGCGATCTGTGGGTCTGACAAGGTCGAAAAGGCCATCATGGCGCCGCGTGTGCGGCCGGGCCGCAACGCTGTCTCCAAGGTGGGAGAGGCGGAAACCCCTGCATCGGTTCCAGCATCCGCGCCGCCCCCCGCAAAGCCACCTGCGCCTGCGGCTGGTGCTCTCAGCTCGCCGTCCGGTGATCTGGAGAAGGCGGTCAAGGAACTGCGCAGTCATATTGAAAAAACATCCGATTATGTCGGCAAGGATTTCGTCAGTGAGGCGCGCAAGATGCATCTGGGGGATTCCCCAGAGCGGGCCATTCACGGCGAGGCCAAACCCGAAGAGGCCAAGGCCTTGATCGAGGAGGGGGTGCCGGTGGTTCCGCTGCCTTTCCTTCCGAACCGCAAAACGAATTGAAGGAAGACTATTCATGCATGTCGTAGTGACAGGATCCAGCCGGGGCATTGGCCGCGAAATGGTCGCCAGGCTGCGCGACGCCGGTCACGAGGTGACTGGCACGTCGCGAGACCATTCTTCGGGCGTGCGCCTTGATGTCACCGATCCCGGCCAGCAGGCGCGATTTGCGGCGCAGCTCAAGGGGCGCCCGGTGGATCTTCTGGTGTGCAATGCCGGGGTGTATCTCGACAAGTCGATGGCGCTGGAAGATTACTCTGTCGAAGTCTGGAGCAAGACGCTCGCGGCCAATGTGACGGGTGTTTTTCTCACCGTGCAGGCCCTGTTGCCCAATCTGCGGCTGGCGCAGGATCCGAAGATTGCGATCATCTCGTCGCAGATGGCAAGTCACGCGCGGGCGCCGGGGGGCTCGTACGCCTATCGCGCGTCCAAGGCGGCGGCGCTGAATATCGGGCGCAACCTGGCGACGGATCTGCTGCCCGAGGGGATTGCCGTCGGCATCTATCATCCCGGCTGGGTCCGCACGGATATGGGCGGCGATGAAGGCGATATTTCCGTCGAGGAATCGGTCGCGGGGCTGCTGCATGAATTCGATGTGCTCAACACCGACACCACGGGGTGCTTTCACACCTGGGATGGCCGCATCCATCCCTACTAACGGTGGCTGAAGCAACAAAGCTGAACGCGCAAACAAACAAGGCCGGAGCGGGGATGCTCCGGCCTTTGGTTTTTTGTGCGCTGGTTGGCAGCTGCCGGGATTATTCCCAGCAGCTGACCAGAACGGTCATGCCATTTGCCTGACGGGTCAATGCCCCGATCGGCAGTGAGGCGACATCAGCGGCTGCGTCACTTGCGCTGACACCGGCGGCTGCGAGTGCGGCGCGCAGGGTCTCTGCGTTGGCAGCAAAGCGCACGCCTTCCGGCAGCTGGGTCGCGCCAGAGTTTTCGCCAAGCAACATGCCCTGCACGGCACCGTCCTTGGTCAGGATCGGGCCACCTGCGTCACCGGGCTGGCTGCTCAGTTGCAGGCGCGATACGCCAGTGTTGCCCTGCAGGTCCTTCACATCCTGAAGACTGCCCCAGCTGAGGCTGGGCGCGCCCAGAACGCCTTCATAAGAGAAGCCGGAGACCGCGATGTCAGAGTTCAGTCGCGCCGAGCTGCTGGCCAGACGGGCAAAGCCCATCGGCGCAAGATCCTGCGCCGGGCGCAGAACTGCAACGCCGGTGGTGGCGTCCACATGGGCGACCTGTGCCTGGTATTCATGATCCAGCGTCACGCGGCCACAGCCCTGGACAACATCCGCAGTGGTCACAACGCTGCCCTTGCCATCGACAAAGAAACCAGAGCGCGACAGGCGCGGTTTGCGCACATCAAGGCCTGCAATCAGGTCAACATCCTGCGGCGCATCTGCCCCGGCTGCCGGATCAAGCACGCCTTCGGTGCGGGCAAAGCTGGCCTTCATCGCGGCCAGAACCCGCGCGCGGCGGTCTTCGTCGCCAGCGGGCCACACAAGGGTAAAGCCCTTGATTTCGCCATTGGCCAGACGGGCCTCTGTGTAAGAGACGATATCGCTTCCCTGACCTTCCAGCGTGAAGCTGTTGGAGCCACGTTCGCGCGGGCCGTTGAGGGGCACGATTTCCAGCGTCTGCATGATCTCGTAAAGACCAAACAGCGTGCCCTGATCTCCGGGCTGGCTGATCAAAAGCACCTGCGCGCCAAGATCGCCGCTGGGGCCGTAGACGGCAAACGGAGATTCGTAGCGGTCAAACGCCACCTCGCCTGCGGGGATCTGCATGGAGATACCGGCGCGGCTGTCGCGCACCGGAGCCATGCCCACAGAGATCAGCGGCGCGTTGTATTCATCCATCAGTGCCTTGCGCTGGGCGGTGGTCAGAACGCCTGTGGGTTCATAGCCGCGCGCGGTTTGCCATTCGGACATGGAACTGCGGGTGCCACGGCCAAAGGCGCCATCGATGGCCGCGTTGTAAAACCCTGCAGCCTTGAGAGCGATTTGCAGATCCTTACGTTCCTCACCGGTCAGGCGGGCCTCACTGCGGCGTGCCTCGGCCGGGGTTTCGTCGGGCAGGGTGGACTGGACCTGCTCGGGCGCAGCTTCGTCCGGCGTGTCGGGGGCTTGCGTGACCGCAGCGGGATCAATCGGTTCGAGATCCGGGGTATCGACAGCAGGCTCTACGACGGTGTTGGTAGTGGCTCCGGTCGGGTAGAACTGATTGCCAAGGTTGCTGCTGAAGGCGATGAAACTGTCGCGGGGGATCTGGCCTTCGGCGCGGTAGACCTGCAGCACGCGGTCTGCGTCATTGCGGCTGTAGGGGCCAAGCACAATGCCATACCAGCCGCCGCCGAGCGCAAAGCCCGACACATCCGGAAGCCGGGCAGCGAAGCTCTGCGCTTCGGCGCGGGCCTCTTGCAGGGTGGGGCGCGCCGCGATCTGGATCCAGACGGGCTCTTGCGCGCGGGCGGTCCCTGTCATGACAGACACGAAGGTCGTCAGGGACAGCGCGAGCGCGGCTATCAAAGTCTTCATTAAAATGCCTCTGTGCGGGGTCTCGTTCACTTGGCGCGCAGATAACCATTTTCACACCTCAAATGGAACTCCTCTTCGCAGGGGGAAAAGGGAGGAGGTTGCGCCATTTCTGGCGGTGTTGCGCCGATGCATGGATTGCTCGGGCCAAAGTTCCGTTCCGATTGGCGCCAGAGCGCTCTGGATTGGGGCGCAGACAGGGCCGTGGCGGGGATCAGAGCGCGATGTGGCGTTGACCCTGCGCCGGGCGTTGCATAGGAAGAAGCCCGGATTTGCTGCCCCATAGGCCCATAGGGAAGACACATGACAGAGACCAAAGGCGCTCCGCGCTCGTTCCAAGAGATCATTCTGCGACTCCAGAGCTACTGGGCCGGCAAGGGCTGTGCCGTGATGCAGCCCTATGACATGGAAGTCGGCGCAGGCACCTTTCACCCTGCGACCACGCTGCGTTCGCTGGGCTCCAAACCCTGGGCCGCAGCCTATGTGCAGCCGTCGCGCCGCCCTACCGATGGCCGCTATGGTGAAAACCCCAACCGGCTGCAGCACTACTACCAGTATCAGGTGCTGATCAAACCGAGCCCGCCGAACCTGCAGGAGCTGTATCTGGGCAGCCTTGAGGCGATCGGCGTCGATATGGCGATGCATGACATCCGCTTTGTCGAGGACGACTGGGAAAGCCCGACACTGGGCGCCTGGGGGCTGGGCTGGGAAGTCTGGTGCGATGGCATGGAAGTCAGCCAGTTTACCTATTTCCAGCAGGTCGGCGGCCACGACTGCCACCCGGTCTCGGGCGAGCTGACCTATGGTCTGGAGCGTCTGGCGATGTACATTCTGGGCGTCGATCACGTGATGGACATGCCCTTCAACGATCCGGATGCGCTGATCCCGCTGTCTTATGGCGACGTGTTCAAGCAGACCGAAGAGGAATACGCGCGCTGGAACTTTGATGTGGCCAACACCGAGGTGCTGTTGCGCCACTTCGAGGAGGCCGAAGCCGAATGCGCGGCCATTCTGGCGCAGGACCATATCGACCCGAAGACCGGCAAGCGCATCATCATGGCGCATCCTGCCTATGACCAGTGCATCAAGGCCAGCCATGTCTTCAACCTGCTTGATGCCCGCGGTGTGATTTCCGTGACCGAACGCCAGGCCTATATCGGACGTGTGCGGGCACTGGCCAAGCAATGCGCCGATGCCTTTGTGCAGACCGAGGCCGGCGGCCACGCGGCCTGAGCCCGCCTGACCGCTTTTTCAGGAGATCGCCATCATGGGCAAGTTCCTTTCACTGATCCTGATCCTCTCTGGTCTCGTGGCCGGGGGGGCGATGTATTACCTGCAGGTCTATGGTTTTTACGAAGACGTAGAGCTGCAGCCGGGTCAGGACGTCATGCTGATGCCTTTGGGCGGGGGAGAGCCTCTGCCGATCCGCTACAGCGACTTTGAAGCGATTGATGCGGACAGCTCTCCCATCCGTTATCGGGCCTGTTTTTCGACCGAGCTGAAGCCGGAGCAGCTGGCACAGCTGTTTGTGTTGTCGGACCAGAAACAGCCGCGCAATGCGCCGGGTTGGTTTGATTGTTTCGACGCCGAAGCCATTGGTCAGGCGCTGGCCGAGGGGCGCGCTGAAAGCTTTCTGTCGGTCAAGAACATCTCATACGGGGTGGACCGGATCGTTGCGGTCACTGACGCGGGGCGTGGCTATGTCTGGCACGAGCTGAACGATTGCGGCCAGAAGGCATATGACGGCACGGTTGTGGGCGAGGAATGCCCGCCCCGCCCCGAGGCTGTCGAGGGGAACTGATGACCACCTGCGCCCTGTCTGCCCTTTCTCTTCTTATTGCTGCGCCCGGGTGCGCGGCCATCCGTAAGGACATCTGATGCCTGATCTTCTGATTGAACTGTTTTCCGAGGAAATCCCGGCCCGCATGCAGGCGCGTGCGGCGGAGGATCTGAAAAAGCGCGTGACCGATGGTCTGGTTGAAGCGGGTCTGACCTATGCCGGCGCGCATGCTCTGTCGACACCCCGTCGCCTGACGCTGGCGCTGGAGGGGGTGCTGGACCACTCGCCGACCGTGCGCGAAGAACGCAAAGGCCCCAAAGTGGGCGCGCCGGACAAGGCCATCGAGGGCTTTCTGCGTGGTGCGGGCCTGACACGCGATCAGCTGGAAGAGCGCGACACCCCCAAGGGTGCGGTCTATTTCGCGACCATCGAAAAGGCTGGTCGCCCGGCGGCTGACATCATTGCCGAGGTGCTGGAAGACACCATCCGCAACTTCCCCTGGCCGAAATCCATGCGCTGGGGGGCTGGTTCGTTGCGCTGGGTGCGCCCGCTGCATTCCATCCTGTGCATCCTGTCCGCCGAAGATGGCGCAGAAGTTGTGGCGCTGGATATCGACGGGATCACATCCGGCAACACCACGCGCGGCCATCGTTTCATGGCACCGGACGAGATCACCGTGTCCAGTTTCGAGGATTACGCAACCAAGCTGAAGCGCGCCTATGTGGTGCTGGACCCGGCAGAGCGCGAAGCGGCGATCTGGCAGGACGCGACCAATCAGGCCTTTGCGAGCGGACTGGAAGTGGTCGAAGACAAGGGCCTGCTGGCAGAGGTCGCAGGGCTGGTGGAATGGCCTGTTGTTCTGCTTGGCTCTATCGATGATGAGTTCCTGGAACTGCCGCCGGAGGTGCTGCAAACCTCCATGAAGGAACATCAGAAGTTCTTCTCTGTGAAGAACCCCAAGACCGGCCGGATCGAGAAATTCGTGACCGTGGCAAACCGCGAGACCGCGGACAACGGCGCGACCATTCTGGCGGGCAACCAAAAGGTTCTGTCGGCGCGTCTGGCGGATGCGAAGTTCTTCTGGGAAAACGATCTGCGCACGGCCAAATCCGAAGCAGGCATGAGCGCCTGGGTGGACAACCTGTCGAATGTGACCTTCCACAACAAGCTGGGCACACAGGCCGCGCGCATTGACCGCATCGCCGCATTGGCCCGCGAGATTGCCCCGGTGGTGGGTGCCGACGCCGATCTGGCAGAGCAGGCGGCACGGGTGGCCAAGGCCGATCTGTCGTCCGAAATGGTCTATGAATTCCCCGAACTGCAGGGCCTGATGGGCCGCTACTATGCAGAGGCTGCGGGGTTGCCTTCGGCTGTTGCCAACGCCTGCGAGCAGCATTACTCGCCGCTTGGCCCGTCGGATGACGTACCGACAGAGTCGGTGTCTGTGGCCGTTGCACTGGCCGACAAGATGGACACGCTCACCGGGTTCTGGGCGATTGATGAAAAGCCCACCGGTTCCAAGGACCCCTTCGCCCTGCGCCGCGCCGCGCTGGGGGTGATCCGGCTGGTGCTGAACAACGACGTGCGGGTCCGTCTGGACAGCGTGATTGATGCCCATCTGTTGCGTCATGAGATGGCACAGAATGGCGATGACCCGGTGGCAACACGCCTGATGCAGGACATGCTGACCGAGATCGCGGATCACGGTGTTTTCGGCTCTGCGGTGCGCACGGTTCTGGACGCCTTTGACGGCGATCTGCCGAAGCATATCGAACAGCTGAAAGAGCAGCTGCCAGATGTCTCGCGCGATCTTCTGTCCTTCTTCCATGACCGTCTCAAGGTGTTCCTGCGCGATCAGGGCATTCGCCATGACGTGATTGACGCCTGCATCGCGATGGATGGCAACGACGACCTGACGCTGCTGGTGAAACGCGCCCGTGCGCTGGAGGATTTCCTGAAATCCGAAGACGGCACCAACCTGTTGCAGGGGTTCAAACGCGCCAACAACATCCTCACGCAGGCCGAGGAAAAGGACGGCGTGGAATATTCCTATGGCGCGGACAAGAAGTTTGCCGAGGACGACACCGAAAAGGCGCTGTTTGATGCGCTGGCGACCAGCGAAGGGGCGATCTCTTCGGCCATCGAAGCCGAAGATTTCGCGGCTGCCATGGGCAGCATGGCGGCTCTGCGCGCACCGGTGGATGCGTTTTTTGAGGCGGTGCAGGTCAATTCCGACAACGAGGTCGTGCGCCGCAATCGTCTGAACCTTCTCAGCCAGATCCGCAAGGTGGTGGGGCAGGTGGCAGATCTGACCCGGATCGAGGGCTGAGCACTGCTCTTTTGACCTTTTGTAAGGTTCTGAAAACCGGCGGCCCACGCGGCGCGCCGGTTTTTTATGCTGACGGGGCTTGCGCTTTTCCTTGCGGGGATGTGTCAGCGGTTTATGCTGCATGGCAAAGGAAAACGCCGCAGTGCAGAAAAGCGATCATGCCATGGATAAATCTACCCACGATGATGTGCCGGACTCCGTTCTGATCACACCCACGGCGCCGATTGCCAATCATACCCACGGGGGGCGTGCAAAGTGTTTGCAGCGTCTGGTGCGGTTGGACCTGCCGGTGCCGACAACGGTTGCGCTGTCATTTGAGGCGGTCCATGCGATTGCCAACGGCGGAATGCCGGATCTGGCAGCGATTGTTGGCTGTTTTGCACCAGATGCGCTGCTGTGCGTGCGCCCGTCGTCGGAGGATCCCGACTGGGGTGGGCCGGGGGCTATTCTGAATATTGGCATGAATGATGCCCGGTATGTGGAGCTGTGCCAGTCGCTGGGGAGCGAGGCGGCAGCCGCGCTGTATCTGCGGTTTGTGCAGTCTTATGCCGTGCATGTCGCGCGGTTGGATCCCGATGCCTTTGATGATGTGGAAGACAATGGCCCGGATGCCCTGAGCGAGGTGCTCAGTGCGTATGAGGCCGAAACCGATGAACCATTCCCGCAGGATCCGGCAGAGCAGTTGGCCGCGGTGCTGCGTTCTATGGCGCGGGCCTGGGAAGGAACATCGGCGCGGCTGTTGCGTCAGGCCAAGGGTGCCCCGGCGGATGCGGGGCTGGGCCTTGTGGTGCAGGAAATGGTGCCGGGCTACGGCCAGGGTGAATGCGGCTCTGGCGTGTTGCAGCTGGTCAACCCGGGCACCGGCATGCCGCAGATCACCGGTCGTTACCTGAGCCAGAGCCAGGGGCGGGACGCGCTTGGGGCGGGGACCGAGGCGTTGTATCTGGAGCGGGACGCGCGCGGGCCGTCGCTGGAAGAATCCGCGCCTGAGGCCTTTGCCGACCTGAAGGCCCATGCCAGCCTGATGCGGCGTCGGCTGCGCGAGGAAATGCAGGTTGAGTTCGTCATCCAGAGCGGCGGAGTTCATATTCTGGACGGTGTGCGCGTCACGCGGACTGCACAGGCTGCGGTGCGGATTGCGGTGGCGTTGGCCGAAGACGGCATCATCCCGCGGGAAGAGGCGGTGATGCGGGTTGATCCGCGCATTCTGGCTGAGCTGTTGCACCGGCAGGTTGCACCGGACGCCAAGCGCGACGAAATCGGTCGCGGCATTGCAGCCAGCCCCGGCGCGGCCACCGGGCGGCTGGTGTTCACCGCAGCGGAGGCCCAGGCCAGTGCTGCCCGTGGCGAGCCCTGTATTCTGGTTCGGCGCGAAACCTCACCCGAAGATGTGCGTGGAATGCACGCTGCTGTTGGGGTTCTGACAGAGCGCGGTGGCATGACCAGCCATGCGGCGGTCATCGGGCGCGGCCTTGGCCTGCCGTGTATCGTTGGCGCGTCCAACATGAAATTCGACACAAGACGCAAGCAGCTGACCGCTGTGGACGGTCGGGTCTTCGTGCGCGGGGATATCATTACCATCGACGGCAGCAGCGGCGCGGTTCTGGCCGGTCAGCCCGAAATGTTGGAAGCGGCGGAAGATGGCGCGTTCCAGACGCTGCTGACCTGGGCCGACGATCAGCGTGACATCGGCATCCGTGCCAATGCCGACACCCCGGAGGACGCAGAGACCGCGCGCAAGTTCAACGCTCAGGGGATCGGGCTGTGCCGGACAGAGCACATGTTCTTTGAGCCGGGGCGTCTGACGGTGATGCGCGAGATGATTTTTGCCGAGACGTCAAAGGGGCGCGCGGCTGTCCTTGCGCGACTGTTGCCCATGCAACGTGATGATTTTCATGCGCTTTTCCGGATCATGGAGGGGCTGCCGGTTTGCATTCGCCTGTTCGACCCGCCGCTGCACGAATTCCTGCCGACCTCAAAAACCGGACAGCGTGAACTGTCCGAAGCGCTGGGGATTCCGGTGAGCGATGTGACCCGCCGGGTCGAGGAGATGGAGGAATACAACCCCATGCTGGGGCTGCGCGGTGTGCGGCTGGGGGTGACGGTTCCGGAAATCTACGACATGCAGGCGCGCGCCATTTTCGAGGCGACGCTGGATGCCTCCAAGGAAGGTGAGCCGGTGGTGCCGGAGATCATGATCCCGCTGGTCTCTGCCAAGCGGGAGGTCGAGCTGGTCAAGGCGCGCATCGATGCGGTTGCCCTCGCGGTCAAGGCGGAGCGCGGCGAAGATTTCACCTACCGGTTGGGGGTCATGGTGGAAACGCCCCGTGCAGCCCTGCGGGCGGGGGAAATTTCGCCGCATACGGCCTTTCTCAGCTTCGGGACCAACGATTTGACCCAGATGACCTATGGCATGTCGCGCGATGATGCGGGGCGGTTCATGTCGGCCTATGTCAATCAGGGCGTCTTTCCCGAAGATCCGTTCCATGTTCTGGATACCGACGGGGTGGGGGAGCTGCTGAAACTGGGTGTGCAGCGGGGCCGGGCAGAACATCCGGACCTTACGCTGTCGATCTGTGGCGAACACGGCGGCAACCCCGAATCGATTGCGTTCTGTCGCGAAGCAGGGTTCGATTACGTGTCTTGTTCTCCGTTCCGGGTTCCCGTCGCACGTTTGGCTGCGGCGCAGTTGGCGATTTCCAGCCAAATCGGAGATTCCAGAAAGAAATCCGCTAAATTGTAAGGAAAACAAGGCGCTTTGCAGATCTGCGCGTTTGGCGGACTGGATCCTGTGGTCTGGTGCGCAGGGGTGTGCGGCTCTGTCGCTGGACGTTTTGAGGGTTTTCCACTAGGAGGTGCGTTCGCGTGACGTTGGGATGGCCGTGCGCGACCTTTCAAGTGGGGATGCCCTGATGAAAATTCTGACTGTAGCTGCCGTATTCGCCGCCGCCTTGGCTGCCGCGAAAGATGTATATGCGGAAACTGGTTTGGACGCTCTGTTCGAACGTGAGCAATCGACACTCAGCGCTGTGCCTACGGGCCGGCTGAACAATTTCTTCAACTTCACCCGGCCTGCCAAGAAGGTGAAGCCAACCGAAGTTCAGTTCACCAAAGCCTGGCTGGATACAATTCCCAAGGCCAAGGGCGATGAGAATTTTGCCTGCCTTGCAGAGGCGCTGTATTTCGAGGCCCGTGGCGAAAGCGTGAAGGGCCAGTTTGCGGTTGCCGAGGTGATCCTGAACCGGGTCAAATCCTCGCAATTTCCCAACAGCCTTTGTGGTGTGATCAATCAGGGAACAGGGCGCAAGTATCAGTGCCAGTTCACCTACACCTGTGATGGCCACGAAGAGGTCATTCGCGAAAAGACCGCCTATGAGCGCGTGTCCAAGGTTGCGCGCCTGGTGATGGACGGGGCCCGGACGGGTCTGACCGATGGGGCGACCTATTATCACACCACAGCCGTGCGTCCGCGCTGGAGCAAGGCTTTCACCAAAACGGCCCGGATCGGTGTGCATCTGTTCTACCGCGATGATCGGTATCGTACTGCACTGAACAACTAAGACTTGCATGGCGCAATGTGGCGGGGGCAGGAAAGCGACCCCGCGCCGCTTTCGGCCACTGGCATGGCGCTTGGAAGCCTGTTAACCGGGCCTCCAATGCTTATGCTGGAACACCACAGCAAAATCGCCAGTTCAGGGACCCGATTGCCATGCCGTCAGAAATCCATCTCGCCTTTGCGCACCCGTCCGAGCGGTCGGAAGCGACAGCGCCCCGTGCGCCGCTGGACCGGATTTCTCTGCGCAATCACATCGTAGAGGTCGAGATCGGCGCCTTTCAGGCAGAGCGTGGCACCACGCAGCGGATCTGCTTTAACGTGGTCGTCGAAGTGACCCCGCTGCCTGCGGATCTGGATGATGATGTTGACCGCATCCTGTCCTACGATCGGGTGACCGAAGCGATTGCCCATGAGCTGTCTGAAGAGCGGCTGAATCTTTTGGAAACCCTGGCCGAGCGCGTGGCGGAGCGGATCCTGCTGGAGCCGCAGGCTGTGCGAGCCTTTGTGCGGATCGAAAAGCTGGACCGCGGTCCCGGTGCGCTGGGGGTGGAAATTGTCCGCGCCCGCGATCAGGTCGCATCCGAGGTCGACAGCGAAGAGCGCCCGCATCCGCGTTTGATGTATCTGTCCAACAGCGCGATCGACAGCGCCAACCTGACCGGCTGGATCGATCAGATGGAATGTCGCAAACGTCCGCTAATCCTATGTGTCGGCGCACATGAGCTGGCGACACCTCAGACGGGCCACAAATGGACCCAGCGGCGGATTGATCTTCTTGCGATTGAGCAGAACGCCTGGCGTCTCGCGGCAAAGGATGATCGCTGTGTCGTGGTTGCAACCCGGACAGAACTGGACTGGGCCATGAAAAACGGGCAGATTTGCGTCTGGGCGCCGTCAAAAATCGTTTTGGATGCGGTAGATGGCCCCTCGGCTGCGCCTTCTGATGCGGTGGCGTTGGCTGCTTGGTTTGCCGCCACATTCGAGGCGGGCGAAATGATTGTGATTGGTGCCGCGTTGCCCGACAATCCGGGCGTGCCGCTGCGCGCCGTGGATGTGGAGCAGACACAACTGTGAGCTATTACCGACCGCTGGTTCAGCACGGGGAAAACCGCCCCGAGGGAGCCTTGCCACTGATCAGTGGCGCGCTTTGGTTTACTGAGGTCGAGGTTCTGGATCGCGGCGCGCCGCCGCGGATCATGCCTGCGGGGTTGCTGCCTGAAGAGGTCCGTCACCGGTTGACCGCGCGGCGGGCCACGATTGCCGGGCTCGACATGACCCAGCCGCAGATCATGGGGATCCTCAATGTTACCCCCGACAGTTTTTCCGATGGCGGTCAGCACGACAACGTCGCGGCGGCCTGTGAAGCGGCGCTGCAGATGGTGGCTGATGGGGCGAGCATCATTGATGTCGGCGGCGAATCCACGCGCCCTGGTGCGGAACTGGTCCCCGAAGAGGAAGAGATCCGCCGAACAGCCCCGGTGATCGAGGCAATCCGGGCGCGATCAGAGGTGCCGATTTCCATTGATACCCGCAAGGCCGTTGTTCTGGCCGAAGCGCTTGAGGCTGGCGCAAGCCTGACCAATGATGTGTCGGGCTTTACCTTTGATCCGGCTCTGGCGCCATTGACGGCGCAGGCGGGTGTGCCGGCCTGCATCATGCATGCACAGGGTGATCCGGCGACGATGCAGGATGATCCGACGTATGAGAACGTGCTGCTGGACGTCTATGATTTCCTGTCGGATCAGATTGACCGGCTAGAGGCAATCGGCGTTGTGCGCGAACAGATCGTGGTTGATCCCGGTATCGGTTTTGGCAAGACGCTGGACCACAACCTGACCCTGCTGCGCAATCTGAGCCTGTTTCACGGCCTTGGCTGCCCGATCCTGCTGGGTGTGTCGCGCAAGGGCTTTATCGGCAAGCTGGGCCATGAGCCGGATGCCGCCGCCCGTGCGCCGGGTTCCATTGCGGTAGGGCTTGCGGCCATCGGGCAAGGCGTGCAATTCCTGCGGGTGCATGATGTTGCCGAGACGGCGCAGGCGGTTCGCCTGTGGCAGGCCGTCCGATAAGACCCCAACGAAAGGGCCGATATGCGCAAATTCTTTGGTACGGACGGTGTCCGTGGGACTGCCAATATTCATCCAATGACCGCAGACATGGCCCTGCGCATCGGCGCGGCCGTGGGTCGGTACTTTCGGCGCGATGCGTCCGGTGTGCACCGGGTGGTGATTGGCAAGGACACGCGGCTTTCTGGCTATATGTTCGAAAGCGCGCTGACCGCTGGCCTGACCTCGACCGGGATGAACGTCCTGCTGCTTGGCCCGGTGCCAACCCCCGCCGTTGGCCTGATGACGCGGTCGATGCGGGCAGATCTGGGTGTCATGATCTCGGCCAGTCACAATCCGGCTGCGGACAATGGCATCAAGTTCTTCGGCCCCGACGGGTTCAAACTGTCTGACAGTGTCGAGATGGAGCTGGAAGCGCTGATCGAAGCGGGCGTTGAACCGGCTCAGGCCCAGAACATCGGGCGGGCCAAGCGGATTGATGATGCGCGGTTCCGCTATGGGGAGCGGGTCAAAAGCTCGTTGCCCCGCGACATTCGTCTCGATGGTCTGAAGGTGGTAATTGATTGCGCCAATGGGGCTGCGCATCGCGCCGCGCCAGAGATCCTGTGGGAACTGGGCGCTGATGTGATCCCGATCGGCGTGTCGCCGGACGGGACCAATATCAACCGCGACTGCGGCTCGACTCAGCCGGGAACCGCGGCAGAAACCGTCGTGGCTCATGGCGCCCATGTGGGGATTTGTCTGGACGGTGACGCGGATCGGGTGATCGTGATTGATGAGACCGGCAAGGTTGCGGATGGCGATCAGCTTATGGCCCTTCTGGCCAGCCGCTGGGCAGCCGATGGCCTGCTTGCCGGAAATGCGCTGGTGGCCACCGTCATGTCCAACCTCGGCCTTGAACGCCATCTGGCCGGGCAGGGCATCGGGTTGGAGCGCACCGCAGTCGGTGACCGCTATGTGGTCGAGCGGATGCGTGAAGGCGGGTTCAATCTGGGGGGCGAGCAATCGGGCCATATCGTGATGTCCGATTATGCCACCACCGGAGACGGGCTGATGGCGGGGTTGCATTTCCTTGCAGAGATGGTGCGCTCTGGCCAGAAAGCGTCTGAGCTGGCCCAGCAATTTGCACCGGTTCCACAGCTGTTGAAGAACGTGCGTTTTGCCGCCGGGCAGACCCCGCTGGATACGGACCGCGTTCAGAGTGCGATTATGGCTGCTGAAAAGGCGTTGGAGGGCAATGGACGCCTGCTGATCCGCAAGTCCGGCACCGAACCGCTGGTGCGGGTCATGGCCGAAAGCGAAGACAGCGCATTGCTGGCGGAAACCGTCGATGCGGTGGTCGCGGCGGTCGAGGCTGCTGTATCGGAATAACCTGAAAAATCGACCAATCCGATTGCCCCGTCTGTGGTTGTGCCGCAGGCGGGGTTTTATGTTTGGGGGTGTTTCACCTGCATCAGCGGCTGGATGCAAACAGCCGCCGTAAAGCGCCCAGCTGGCTCAGCCCCAGACCGCCCAAGATCAGCGCCATCGCGAGCAGCATCAACGGCGGCAGCGCCTCGCCCAGAAAGACAGCCCCCAGAACCACGGCCCAGACCGGCACCTGGTAATTGGTCAGGGTCATGAAGGTGGGGCCTGCCTCGCGCACCACGATGACACGCAGGAAATTGGCCGCCGCAGTCGGGACCAGGCCGAGAAAAGCCACCAGCAGGAGGGTTTGGTTGTCCGGGCGGGGCGGCGGGCCTTCGGCCAACCAGGCAACCGGAACGATGATGATACTGCCAATCACCAGCACCACAGCGGCAAGCCCGAGGGGATCCACAGCAGGCAGTCTGCGCGTCAGGATGGAGCTGACCGAATAGCAGGCCGCAGAGGACAGGCAGGCGATGCGGCCGTAGGTTTCCAGCTCGGCGCCGCTGCTTTCAAAGGCCTTGCTGCCGATCAACAGGGCAACGCCGACAAACCCGATGGCAAAGCCGATCAGCCGGCGCAGGGTCATCTGTTCGCCGGGGACAAAGACATGCGCAAGCGGCAGGACCATCAAGGGGATCGCCGCCATGCTGATGCCGGTAAAGCCAGAGGACACATGTTGCTGGCCCCAGTTGATCAGCATGAAGGGGACAGCGGTGCTGAAGACGCCAATGAGGCCGAGGGACAGCCAGTTGCGTTCTGCGTGAAACAGGCAAAAGCCACGCCAGCCCCACACCGAGCAAAGCAGCAGAGCCGCAAAACCGATCCGCCCGGCGGCCAGCCAAAACGGCGTGATCCCGTCGAGCGCAATCTTGATCAGCAGAAATGTCCCGCCCCAGACAAAGCCGAGGATGGCAATCATCAGCCAGTAGCGTGGTGCGATGCTGCTTGTGCTCATGATCGGCTCTTGACCCATTCACTAACCGCGGTCTGAAAGAGATCGCGCGCTCGCGGCAGGATTGCCGGGTCCCTCATCTTGCGGTCAAGTATTTCGATCCGCAACTTCAAGGGGCGACGGTTAGACGACGAGGCTCCGGTGAGTAGAGGGATTGCCTTTGTGAATAAGGCTATGGCTTTTGCATCTTCGCCAAGATCTGCCTGTGCGATGCCTTGATTGATCAAATTGGTGGCGCGTTGGTGGTCGGTAAATAAAAAACCAGTAAACCGCAGACTGTTTTCGCATTTGTGCAACCTCTCATCCGCAGGGCGGCTGAATTTGTGGCATCCAGACGCGTAGAGGCTGAAGGAGAAAAAATAGATCCAAAAGCCCAGAAAGGTCCAGATCGCAATTGCCTTCAGCCATTGCTTGGGAGTGTCGCGCGGTTCAGTGCTGGGCATGGGTCCCTCGTGCCGGTTTCCGCGCGACAAAACCCCGCCGGGTGGGCGGGGTCAATGGCAATTGCTTTGTTATCTATCGAACAGTTGGCGGTTTAGGCCGCGCGCGGGTGGCGGCTGCCAGGGCATTGACGGTTGTCAGGGTCGTTGTCTGTGTGCCGGTGCCCGCGACAGGACAAGCCCGCCAAGGATCAGCGCCAGCGCGGCAAACAGCTGCGGCGGAAGGCTTTCGTTCAGAATGAGCGCGCCAAACAGAACGGCCCAGACTGGCACCTGATAGTTCACTGTCGACAAAAAGGCAGGCCCGGCGCTGCGGGCGACCTGAACCAGCAGAACCTGCGCCAATGCGGTTGGGACCAGACCAAGATAGGCCACCGCCAGCAGCGCATCGCGTGGTGGCAGGTTCTGGGGCAGACCTTCCTGCCACAGCGCGGCGGGCACGATGATCAGGGCGCCGCAGCTCAGCGCGGCAGCAGAGAGCGACAGCATGTTCACCTGCGGGCAAAGCCGGGTGATGATCGAGCCGATGGCATAGCACAGCGAAGCGCCAAGGCAGGCGAGACGGGCCAGCGATTCAAAATCCGTCCCGGCAGAGCGGAAGGCATCCAGCCCGATCAGAACCACAACTCCGGCAAAGCCAATGAGGAAGCTGATGGTGCGGCGCAGGGTCATCTGCTCTCCGGGCACCAGAACATGCGCCAGCGGCAGCACAAACAGTGGCACCACCGCCATGCAGACCCCGGCAAATCCGCTGGCCACATAGGTCTGCCCCCAGCTGAGCAGGCTAAAGGGCAGCGCATTGGTAAAAAATCCCATCCCAAGGGCGCAGACCCAGATGATCCTGCCGTCCCGGGTGCGCAGCGACGGCAGGCCGATGCCCATTGCGTAGACCAGCACCAGAAGGCAGAGCGCTGCACTGAAAATCCGCAAGGCGGCAATGCTCATCGGACCAAATCCCTGCAGGGCGACCGTGACCGCCATGAAGGAGGCGCCCCAGATCACACCTAGGAAAAGCAGCTTGGCCCAATTGGCGGCGCCGGGGGAGTTGTTCATTACGATACCTCAATCACTGGCAGCTTGCCGGTTTGCCGGAAAACTGCGCTGCTGCTGACAAATCGGGGAGGGCGCGGCCCGGCCTATCGGCCGGGCGGCAGGTCTGGAAAATGGCTTTCGGAAGAAAAAGGGCGCCCCAATGAGGAGCGCCCTGCAGAGGATAAAGCGCGCGGACGAACCCGCAGGCGCCTTAGTTCTTCTCTTTGTCGACCATCTTGCCGGCAGAGATCCACGGCATCATGCCGCGCAGCTTGGCGCCGGTTTCTTCGATCAGGTGCTCGTCGTTGGCACGGCGGGACGCCTTCAGGGTCGGCTGACCAACCTGGTTTTCCAGCATGAAGTCGCGGACGAATTTGCCCTGCTGAATGTCGTTCAGCACTTCTTTCATGCGCGCCTTGGTCTCGTCGTACTTCAGGATGCGCGGGCCGGTGACGTACTGGCCGTACTCGGCGGTGTTGGAGATCGAGTAGTCCATGTTGGCGATGCCGCCTTCATAGATCAGGTCAACGATCAGCTTCACTTCGTGCAGACATTCGAAGTAGGCCATTTCCGGTGCGTAACCAGCTTCGACCAGGGTCTCGAAACCGCAGCGGATCAGTTCGACCAGACCGCCACACAGCACTGCCTGCTCGCCGAACAGGTCGGTTTCGCATTCTTCGCGGAAGTTGGTTTCGATGATGCCGGAGCGACCGCCACCGATGGCGGAGCAGTAGGACAGACCGATTTCCAGCGCTTTGCCGGTTGCGTCGGTGTCAACAGCCACGAGGCAGGGCACGCCGCCGCCTTTGGTGTATTCGCCGCGCACGGTGTGACCGGGGCCTTTGGGGGCCATCATGATCACGTCGACGCCTTCTTTCGGCTCGATCAGGCCAAAGTGCACGTTCAGGCCGTGGGCGAATGCGATGGCCGCACCCGGCTTGATGTTGTCGTGGACGTATTTCTTGTAGGTCTCTGCCTGCAGTTCGTCGGGCATGGTGAACATGATCACGTCACACCAGGCTGCCGCTTCTGCGATACCCATGACCTGCAGGCCTTCGCCTTCGGCTTTTTTCGCGGAAGGGGAGCCTTCGCGCAGCGCAACGACAAGGTTCTTGGCGCCAGAATCGCGCAGGTTCAGCGCGTGGGCGTGACCCTGGGAGCCGTAGCCCAGGATGGCCACTTTCTTGTCCTTGATCAGGTTAACGTCGCAATCGCGGTCATAGTATACACGCATGATCATCGTCCTTTTGTTTCGTGTTTGGCTGCAGCATAGGCATGATTTCGGCAAAGGAGAGGGGTCGTTTGCGCAGTTTTGTCAGAAAAATTGCAATGGTCATTCGTCGTTGATCCAAATATAGTCATGATCATGCTTGATGATCTTGACCGACGCATACTTCGCCATCTGCAGGCCGATCCCGAACAATCGCTGCCGGACCTGGGCGACCGGCTTGGCCTGACTGCATCGCGCCTGTCGCGGCGGCTGGAGAAGCTGCGCGAGGGCGGCGTCATTCTGGGGCAACGCGCGGTGATCGACTGGCGTGCCCTTGGCTATGAGGTCGAAGTGTCATTGCGGATCACGCTGGACAAGACCAATTCCCGCGCCTTTGACGAGTTCATCCCCGCCGCGCGCGAAATCCCCGAGGTGCTGGAAATCCAGACCTTCCTGGGGCAGGTCGATGTGCGCCTCTCGGTGATTGCGCGGGACATGGCGCATTATCAGGGCATTTACCGCAGCCAGATCCTGACGCTGCCGCATATCACCGACATCGAGGCGCTGATGCATGTGGCGCGGATCAAATCAGACGAGGCGCTGCCGATATGATGACGCTGGACGACATCGATCACGCGTTGTTGCGTGCACTGGGACGGGATGCGACGCAATCCGCCGGTGCGCTGGGGCGCGAACTGGGGCTCAGCCAGCCTGCAACCTGGCGCCGCATTCGCCGTCTGCAGGACGCAGGCATCATCCGGGGGCGCAAGCTGGATCTCGATGCGGGCAAGCTGGGGTTTGGGGTCACGGTCTTTCTGGGCATCAAGCTTGCAACAAAGGGCCGTGTTTCGCTGGAGGATTTCGAGCGTGCGGTCTCTGCGATCCCGGAGGTGCAGACTGTCGAACATGTGCTGGGGATGTACGACTACCGTCTGCGGGTAACAGCCCGTGACATCGCCGATTTCGAGCGGGTGCTGCGGCGCCGGATCATGACCCTGCCCGGGGTGGGCAATGTCGATGCCAATGTTCTCTTGAGCGAAGAACGCAGACCTGGCCCGCTTGGCTAGGGGCTGACTGGACGCGAGAGCCCTGTCATCTTTCCAAAAATACTCTCGCCGAAGGCACAGGCCCCGAACAGGGGCCTGATCCCTACTTCACGCCAAGTCCCATTTGCATCAGATTGCGGCGCACAGGAGCCAGCGAATAGAGCGCATTGAGCCCAAAGGCGCGCAGGTCGCGCAGGGGGCGCGGGGCCAGCATCGAGGTGCGGTTGAGCAGGTCGATCCCCTTGATCCGCATCTGGATGTCGCCGTGGCGCGCGCGGTGATAAGCGGCGAGCATTTTGGCATCGCCCAGATCGGTCGGGTTGGCCACCGCCAGATCCAGAAGCGCGCGCAGATCGCCGAGGGACATATTGAGCCCCTGCGCACCAATCGGAGGGACGACATGGGCGGCTTCGGCCATCAGGGCCAGCCGCTCGCCGTTCAGCCGCTCGGCTGACTGGCTGATGATAGGCCAGATGGTGCGGCGGGACGCCAGTTTCAGATCCCCCAGCACGCCACAGCTGCGGCGGTTCATGGCGGCTTCAAACTGGGCCGGATCCATTGTCAGAAGGTCTTGCGCGCGGGGGCCTCGCTCCATCCAGACCACGGCAGACGAGGGCCTGCCTTCGTGATCCGGCAACGGCACCAGCGTGAAGGGGCCGCCGCTGCGGTGGATCTCTGTCGAGATATTGTCATGCGGTTGGTCATGGGTCACCGCAAAGGCCAGCGCCTTTTGCCCGTAGCGACGGGTTGTCACCGCAATCCCCGCCGCAGTCCGCATGGGCGAATTGCGACCATCACAGGCAAGGACAAGGCGTGCGGAAATCCGGCTGCCATCGCTGAGGCCGACACGGGCGCTAGCGGTGCGGGTGAAAAGCGACGTGGTGCCAACGCCCGGACGGAAATCAACCGTGGACAGATCGGCAAGACGGCCCAGGAGTTCGCGGCGCAACAGCCAGTTTGGCAGGTTCCAGCCAAAGGGCTCTCCGGACAGGTCAGCGGAGTCGAAATCCTTGACGACGCGGGCCTCGGGTTCGGCCCCGCCGGCATCGATGATCCGCATGATCCTGAGCGCAGCAGCATATGGTTCCAGATGGCTCCAGATGCCTGCCTCTTGCAGCAGCCCGCGGGCGGGCTGAAGGATGGCCGTGGTGCGCAGGTCGGATCCGGCATCGTCGCGGGTTGTGACCGGCGGCGTGGGATCCACGCAGATCACGCGAAACCCTGCAGCCCCAAAGGTGGCGGCTGCCATCAGCCCTGCAATGCCACCGCCAGAAACCAGAATGTCACAGCTGTCAGCCATCAAACCTGCCTTTCGTCTTATCCCTTGTGAGATAGGCCCGCGAGGGTCGGAATGACAAGCGACATAACGTCCTTTTGCGTTCGGGCATTGGGCAATGCTGACCTAGCCGCGCGTGATGAGGACCAGAACGACGACCATGGCAAAGGCCTTGGCCACTGCAGGCAGAAACAGTGCAGGCAGGCCCCAGACAGCGATGGCAAGCGCCCACAGCAACACATAGAGCAGGATCGCCAACAGGGGTTTGGTCGCGCCCGCCCAGTCATCTGCCCCACTGCGGGGGGGCTGGTGCTGCGCCATATCCAGCGCAACCGGGGCGTCAATCAGATCAAGAGAGAGGTCTTTCATCGGGCATCCTGTCGTTTGAGAGCGAACCTAAAGATGACCGGCATATATAGCTTTGACCAAGCGGCGTAAGGCCACTGCGGCGGCGCGCCACAGGGGGTGCGACAGGATGCGCACCCCTTGCTGTTCGCGCCTGTCAGATCTGGGCGAGAAACGCCGTCAGATCATCCGTGTGGTGGTGAATATGCGCGCCACCAACCGGTTCTGGCGCGACATGGACCGTACGCATGCCCAGATCGTGCGGCGCTTGCAGATTGCGCGGATCATCCTCGAACATGGCGGCTGTTTCGGTTTCGATCCCGGCCTTGGCAAAAATGGTGTCAAAGGCCTGATGCTCTGGCTTGGGGCGATAATTGGCGTGTTCAACGCCGTAGATTTCGTCAAAACAGTCAGCCAGCCCACGCCGCGCCAGCACCTGCTCGGCGTAGGGGGCGGTGCCATTGGTGTAGATGATCCGCTTGCCGGGGAGGGCCTTGATGTGGGCGGCAAGCTGGGGGTCGGGTTCGAGCTGGTCGAAATTAATGTCATGCACCTCGATCAGGAACGGGTCGGGGTCCAGGTCGTGATGGGCCATCAGCCCCGCCAGCGTGGTGCCGTGTTCGCGCCAGTAATCCCCGCGCAGCTGATCTGCCACCTTCTTGTCGACTCCAAGGGTCGACATCACGTAGTTGGTCATCTTCACCTCGATCTGGTCGAACAGGCGAACAGAGGGGTGATAGAGGGTGTTGTCGAGATCGAACACCCAGTGGCGGACATGTGAGAAAGACTGCGATACCATATGCGTGGACCTATGGGGCTTGGTTCGTGATTGCAACTGCTTCGCAGCAGCTAGCGCGACCTTCGCTCTAGCCAACGGATAATATGCACCGCGGGGGGATGTTTTTTACCCTGCGGGCCGGGCGGGGTTGATTGCAGGGCCAGCCGACCTGTAGACATCCATGAACAACAAGTCAGAGATCCCATCCATGAGCCGTTCTTCCAACCAGACCGATGCCTATGCGCTGATCCTTGAGGCGATTGATGTAGGCGTCTATCGCCCCGGCGACCGGCTGGTGGAGAGCGATCTGGCTGAGCGGTTTGGAGTGTCTCGCACCCCCATCCGCGAGGCGCTGCAGCGGCTGGAAACGCAATCGCTTTTGGAACGGGATGGCCGGTCGCTGATCGTGGCCTCGCTGGATCACAACCAAATGGCAGAGCTTTATGTGGTGCGCCGCGAACTTGAGGGTCTGGCGGCGCGTCTGGCCGCGCGTCACGCCACCGAGGAAGAGATCCGTGTTCTGCAGGAGATGGTGGAATCTGATGATGCCTTTGTCGACAATCCGACAGAGCTGTCCAAGGCCAACCGTCGCTTTCACGAACAGATCCACCTTGCTTCGCACAACCGCTATCTGGTGCAGCAGCTGAACCTTGTACATCGCACGATGGCGCTGATGGCGACCACGTCGCTTGCGGCTGAGGGACGGGGGCGCATTGCTCAGGAAGAGCACAAGACGATCGTCAATGCCATCGAACGGCGGGACGAAGACGGCGCGGCGCGTGCGCTGAAGGATCATATCTCCGTTGCCTTCATGACCCGCCTGAAACAGGACGCGGGCGACCGCGCAAAGGGCTGAATCACCACCTTTGATGGGCTGTCATGTTCAGCCCAGTTTTTGGGTGCGGCTTTTGGGGCTGTGGCCGTGTGTGGTCTTGTCCCAGTAAAAGGGCTTCAGGATCAGCTCATAAAGGGCTTTGTAGACGGCGATGACGCCCATCGGGAAATAAAAGATCAGGCTGGGCGCCCAGAGTGCAAGGCTGCGCCTGCCGGTGGCGCAGGCTGCTGTGATCGCAATGACCATGCCCAACAGCTCAAAGAACACGAGAGACACACCTGCCAGATAGGTGGCCCCTGTAGGCAGGAGCGGCGCAGTCGGATGGGGCAGGCCCAACGTGATGAGCCAGAAGCTCCACAAACAGGGGGCCAGCAGGAACTGCCCGACGGTTCCCAGAAAGAAAGCCTGCAATCCAAGAAACTGACGCCAGCCCAGCTGTTTCAGCAGCAGCCGGGGGGAGCGCATGTGAACCAGGTAGGTGACCATAAAGCCCTTGAGCCAGCGTGAGCGTTGTTTGACCCAGGCCCAGGGGCGGCAGTTTGCCTCCTCGTAGGTGCTGGTCGGCAGCATGTCGGTTCGGTAGCCAAAGCGGGACAGGCGCACTCCAAGATCTGCATCTTCGGTGACATTATGGGCATCCCAGCCACCAACCTGTTCGAGGACGTCGCGACGAATGAACAGCGTGGTTCCACCGAGCGGCACCACCAGCCCAAGCCGTGCAATCCCCGGCAGGACGATGCGAAACCAGCTGGCGTATTCGAGGGTGAAACAGCGCGAAATCCAGTTCTGTGTGGGATTGTAGTAGTCCAGCGCCCCTTGCAGGCAGGCCAGGGCACCGTCCCCCTTGGCGAAAGCTGCGGCAACATGGTCAAGCTGATCGGGCTCTGGTGCGTCTTCGGCGTCCCAAATTCCAATGATCTCTCCACGGCAGAAATTCAGCGCGTAGTTCATGGCGCGGGGCTTTGTTGTCAGGCCGCCGTGGGCGGGCACCTCTATCACCCTGAACCAATCCGGCAGATCTGCACAGCGGATTGCGTCGCGTGTGATGTCATCCTCTTCTTCCAGAACAAGAAGCACCTCCAGCAGGCTGCGGGGGTAGGTGAGCTTGCACAGGCGGCGGAGCAGGGCGCGGCCGATTTCGGCTTCCTTGTAGAGCGGGACAAGGACAGAGATCATCGGCCGCCTGTGGCGCGGAGATGTGAATTTGGACCGCGAGGCAATCGGCAGCTCAATTTGGCGGCGCGACCGGATGGTCTGAATATGTGAGATGAAGCCCGCGCATTTCAGCAGGGTGAACAGCAAGAGCGTAAAGAGCGCGACGCCGCAGAGAAGGGCAAAGGCGTGCCGTGGAAATGCCAACGCAGTGAGCAGAAGCCCAAGCGCAAGGACGGCAGTTGCGCCGCTCCAGTCGGGTCTGCGCATGGTCCGGCAGCTGTATGCGAGTGGCAGACGGCTGCTTGCCTCGACCGCGAGGTCCTTGCGGAAATGAGAGACCAACAGCTGCTGTATCTGGCTTTCCGAAGCCAGCACCGGCATCACCTCTCCGAAACTGGCAGCCAGATCCGTGCGGATGGTGTTCAGCTTGTTCGGGTCGGAAACGGCCACAACGACGGTCTGGCCCAACTGCATCCACGGCAGCACGGAGTGGCGCAGCCAGAACCCTGCGGGTTTTCGGGCCAGAAGCCGGGCTTGCGGATTGTGGCCGCTCAGATCGACCTTGGGGATCTTGTGCTGTGAGGACAGCGCGTCCAGTACCTGATCCTGACTGGCCCACCCTTCTGACACGAGGATCCGGTCAATTGGGGCGCGCTGGTGCTGCTGCAGGGTGAGGGCCCGTATCACATGGTCCTTGCTGACGGCGTGATCCTGGATCAGACGCTGCTCCAGTGTGCGGCGTCCCACCTGTTTGGTCAGGGGGCGTGTGGCTCGAATCAATTCTAGGTTGTGTTTTGACATGCCACAAGGGTTTGCCCCCTTTCGCGATCCGGCAAGTCCCCTGCCAGATTGGCATCTTCCCAAAACGTTGAAACCCATGACAATTCCTTGCCATGGGTTTCAATTTTTAACGCAGCCTTTGCTGGATCAGGCGGATTTGCGTGCGTCCATCGCCTCGGCAAAACGCTCAAACAGGTAGAAACTGTCCTGCGGGCCGGGGCTGGCTTCGGGGTGGTGCTGCACGGAATAAACCGGGCGGTCCTTCATCCGGATACCGCAGTTGGAGCCATCAAACAGCGAGACATGGGTCTCTTCCACACCGTCCGGCAGGCTTTGGGCATCAACGGCGAAGCCGTGGTTCATGGAGGTGATCTCTACCTTGCCGGTGGCGTTTTCCTTGACCGGGTGATTGGCGCCATGGTGACCGTGATTCATCTTGACCGTCTTGCCACCAAGGGCAAGCGCCAGCATCTGGTGGCCAAGGCAGATCCCGAACATCGGCAGGTCGGTGCTGTCGAGGATTTCCTTGATCATTGGCACGGCATATTCGCCGGTCGCCGCAGGATCGCCCGGACCATTGGACAGGAAGACCCCATCAGGGTTGTGCGCCAGAACTTCGGCTGCGGTTGCGGTCGCGGGCAATACGGTGACGTCACAGCCTGCAGAGGCGAGGCAGCGCAGGATGTTGCGCTTGGCGCCGTAGTCAACAGCGACGACCTTGTGCTTGGGGGCTTCCTGACGGGTGTAGCCCTCGGGCCAGGCCCACCGCATTTCGTCCCAGCGATAGCTTTGGGCGCAGGTCACGTCTTTTGCCAGATCTAGACCTTCCAGACCGGACCAGCCCCGTGCCTTGGCGACCAGCGCCTCGATGTCAAAGTTGCCGTCCGGGTCATGGGCCAGTGCCACATGCGGCGCACCCTGCTGGCGGATGGCGCGGGTCAGACGACGGGTGTCGATACCGCCGATGGCGATGCGGCCAGTGCGGGTCAGCCAGGACTTCAGCTCTTCGGTTGCGCGCCAGTTCGACGATTGGGTCGGATCCCATTTGACCACCATGCCAGCGGCAACGGGGTCGGCGGTTTCATCATCCTCTGGGGTGACGCCGGTGTTGCCGATATGGGGGAAGGTGAAGGTCACGATCTGGCCGGCATAAGACGGGTCAGTCATGATTTCCTGATAGCCGGTCATGGCGGTGTTGAAGCACAGCTCTGCAACTGTTTCGCCATATGCTCCGAAGCCGTTTCCGTAAAAGATGGTGCCATCTGCGAGCGCCAAACATGCGGTGGGTTTGGGCGTGACGGTATCGGCCATGGCGCGACTCTCCAATCTGGGCAAAATTCATGGGCTTTTAAGGGGAGGTGGGCAACGCGTCAAGCCTGTGAGGCCGCGTTCTGCCATGCAAAATGTGCCCTCGCGTCATTCCATCGGGATAACTTGAATTGGCAGGGTGGTTTAGGTAAAGATCCCATTTCCGACTCCGTGGAAATGGACTGATAAATGGATACGCGAACTCGGGTCAATCAGGCCCTGAAACAGGCCATGAAAGACCGGGAGGCCTCTCGACTGGCGACTCTGCGTCTGATCAATGCCGCAATCAAAGACCGTGAAATCGCAGATCGCGTGGACGGTGAATCAGGTGGCATCGGGGATGCAGAAGTCCTTGCCATTCTTGGGAAAATGACCAAGCAACGCAATGAAAGCGCCCGCGCCTATGAAGAGGGCGGCCGGCTGGATCTGGCTGAGCGGGAACTGAACGAAATTGCCATCATCGAAGAGTTTTTGCCCAAGCAGCTCAGCGATGAGGAAATCACCGAAGCGGTCAAGGCCGCCGTGAGCGATACCGGCGCTGAGTCGATCCGCGACATGGGCAAGGTCATGGGCGCGCTGAAAGGCAAATACACCGGCCAAATGGATTTCGGCAAGGTAGGCCCGATGGTGAAGGACCAGCTTTGCCAGGGGGGCAACTGCTGATCTGCTGATTGCTCCGCATCGCATTGTTTCAAAGGCCCGCCATCTGTCGCGGGCCTTTTTCTATTGGGGCAGGTCCAGCGGCCAACTGGGCGGCGCGGCTCAGGAAATCAGCGCGCACCTCTGCTGCAAAGGGATTGTCGCGCAGGATGGCGTCCAGCACGGCCGGGGCGTCTGCGCTCACCATGCGGCGGGCTTCGAGCAGGTGGTCAAAGCTGGATGTCGTCATGCGCAGCTTCTCTGGCAGGATCTGGCTCAGGGTTTGGGCAATCAGATGCGTCAGCCCCTGCACGGTGGCGACTTCGCGGTCGTGATCTTCGGCGGTGGTCCAGATGACGTGCAGCCCAAAGAGACTGCGAAGCGCCGCCGCGATGCGCCAATGTGTTCTGCCACGCTGGGGGCAGAGCGCGATCTTGTGACCGGCAAGGCCATCCTTTGCGCTTTGTGGGCCAAACAAGGGGTGGCTGCCGAGAATATTCACATGGGCTGGCAGATGGGTTTCCATATCCTGCATGGGGCGCAGTTTCACTGATCCTACGTCCATCACCGTCGCCCCCACAGCCAGCAACGGGGCGATCCGCTGACAGACGTCCGAGATTGATGAAACCGGTACCGCAAGAATGACAAGCGGGCAGGAGCAGGCATCTTCCAGAGTTGAAAACCGGACGCGAGCAGGCGCCTTTGGGGGCTGGGCAGGATCATGCACCACGACCTGCATATGCGCTGCGAGATTCCGGGCAATGAGCTGGCCAAAGGCGCCAAAGCCAATGAGGCCAACACGCGGTGCAGTGGAAGAGGATGAAAACGGTAACATGGAACAGGGCTCCGCCTGGGGCCGCGATACCGATGGAATGAGGGGTCTTTTGTTCTGTCACCGCCGGATCGCGGCGGGATGAACATCAAGATATGAAAATGCGCCCGCCGTTATGAAAACAGCGGATAATAGACGGTCGAAAAGATCAGGGTCGCATTGTTCATGCCCCAGCCATAACCGGGGTCGCGCGGTATGTCAAAGGGCAGCATCAGGGTTTGCGAAAGGCTGCCAGCAACTCGTCATATAGCGCCTTGCGCTCATCTTCGGAGAGAAAGGCGCCAATTTCCACCTCGCGCCCGCTGCCCCTGAGGGTGACATAGTTCGGAACCGGCCCGTCATCAGTGTGCATTTCAACCTGTGTCCAGTAGCGGTTGCAGCTCCAGCTTTGGCGCGTGCCCTTGGGATCGATCCGTTCGAGATGCGCCTCCTCGGGCTCCAGTCGCAGAACCTCCAGGATCTGGCGGTCCCGGCGGCTGCGGTCCAATGCCCATTTCACCGCAAACAGTGTGCCTGCCACAAAAGGCAACACCCCCCAAAGCGCGGCGCTGCCAAGGAGAGGGATCATCGGGATGGTGATCAATGCGGCCAACGTACCGAGAAAGCGGACATAGCCTTCGACCGGCAGGGATTGATGCGGCCAGAGGTGCATTTCCTGAATGCTGTCAGTTTGGGGTGTCGTCCACTGGTAAGGCATGGGCGGAATTTAGCGTCGCAGACGGAGCTGTCCAGAGCTGTGTGCGCGGGGCCAATCACAGCTTTGGGAAGGCGGGTTGGGCAGTGGGGCATACCCAAAGAAGAAGGCCCCGGAGCCTGTGCTCCGGGGCCTGTCTTTTCAGATCATCGACACCTTAGTGCGAGTGGGAGCGATCCCATTCTTCCTGCTTGGGCAGGATTTCAAAGGTGTGTTCCGGCGGCGGAGAGGGCAGGGTCCACTCCAGCGTATCTGCATACTCGTTCCAGTAGTTGTTCTGGGTGATGCGTGCGCCGCGCAGCAGCGAGTAGATCACAACACCGAAGAAGAACACGAAGGAGGCAAAGGACAGGAACGCGCCGTAGGACGAGATCTTGTTCCAGTATGCAAACCCTTCCGGGTAGTCGATGTAACGACGCGGCATGCCCTGACGGCCCAGGAAGTGCTGGGGGAAGAATGTCAGGTTGGCGCCGATGAAGAACATCCAGAAGTGGATCTGTGCGCCCAGCTCGGAGTACTGACGACCGGTCATCTTGCCGAAGTAGAAATATACACCGGAGAAGATCGCAAAGACTGCACCCAGCGACATAACATAGTGGAAGTGTGCAACCACATAGTAGGTATCGTGATATGCGCGGTCCACGGATGCCTGCGACAGAACCACACCGGTCACACCACCAACGGTGAACAGGAACAGGAAGCCGAAAGCAAACATCATCGGTGCTTTGAACTCGATGGAGCCGCCCCACATGGTTGCGATCCAGGAGAAGACTTTAACACCGGTCGGAACCGCGATGACCATGGTGGCCAGCATGAAGTAGGCCTGCTGGTTCAGCGACATGCCAACGGTGTACATGTGGTGCGCCCACACGACAAAGCCCAGCACACCAATCGCGATGATCGCCCAGACCATCGGCAGGTAACCAAAGACCGGCTTGCGCGCGAAGGTCGCGATCACGTGAGAGATGATGCCAAAGCCCGGCAGGATCACGATGTACACTTCCGGGTGGCCAAAGAACCACAGGATGTGCTGGTACAGGATCGGGTCGCCGCCACCTGCTGGATCAAAGAAGGTGAAGCCGAAGTTGCGGTCCATCAGCAGCATGGTGATCGCGCCCGCCAGAACCGGCAGGGACAAGAGGATCAGCCAGGAGGTGACGAAGATCGACCAGGAGAACAGCGGAACCTTGAACAGGGTCATGCCGGGTGCGCGCATGTTCAGGAAGGTGGTGATCATGTTGATCGCACCCAGGATCGAGGACGCACCAGAGACGTGAACGGCGAAGATCGCCAGGTCCATGGAGAAGCCGCCTTCGTTGGTGGACAGCGGCGGGTAGAGAACCCAGCCCACGCCCGAACCGGCCTGGTCGTTGCCACCCGGCGCGAGGACCGAGGCAACCGCCAGCGAGGTGCCCGCGACATACATCCAGAACGACAGGTTGTTCATCCGCGGGAACGCCATGTCCGGCGCACCAATCTGCAGCGGCATGAAGTAGTTGCCGAAGCCGCCAAAGAGGGCGGGGATAACCACGAAGAACATCATCAGGATGCCGTGGCCTGTGATCAGGACGTTCCAAAGGTGCCCGTTAGGGGTACATTCCGCAGACGCGTCTGCGAAGAGACGTGCGCCTTCAAGGCACATGTACTGAACGCCGGGATCCATCAGTTCAAGCCGCATGTAAACGGTGAACGCGACGGAGATGAAACCAACGATCGCCGAAACGATCAGGTAGAGAATGCCGATATCCTTATGGTTCGTGCTCATGAACCAGCGGGTGAAGAAACCGCGCTCGTCTTCGTGGCCGTGACCATGAATGGCTGCATCTGCCATTAAAGGTGCCTCCTGTTGCATAACGATAGGCCAACAAACGCCGTCCCCGGCGGGCCTAGACTCATCTTGGGTTTTAGTTCGCCAGCAACAGGCCTTCAATGGCGGAGTTTGATCTGGATCAAGAATAATTGTCGCGGGCAGGCCCTGTTGGGCTGCTCGCTTGCCCCTGTGGGGCCCAATCTGCGCGGATTTGGCGAATTCGCGCGGGCGCAGTACCGCAAAGGCGCGGCATTTTGTCAATCGCCGCGCTTGACCCAAGGGACGGTGGGGCGCAAAACGACGACAGCCAGTCAGACCGGGGAAGGTCCGGTCCTGCTTATGGAGAACAGGTAGTGACCCAATACGACTCAGACAATATCTTTGCGAAAATTTTGCGTGGTGAGATTCCCGCCCACCGGATTTATGAGGATGAGGCAACCTTTGTCTTCATGGACATCATGCCCCGCGCCGATGGCCATATGCTGGTCATTCCCAAGACGCCCTGCCGAAACATGCTGGATGCCTCGCCGGAACAACTGGCCGCTGTGATGGCGACCGTGCAGAAAATCAGCCACGCAGCCCTTGAGGCCTTTGACGCGCAGGGCATCACGCTGCAGCAGTTCAACGAGGCTGCGGGCGGGCAGGAGGTGTTTCACCTGCACTTCCACATTCTGCCCCGTCGCGACGGAGACGCGCTGCGTCCACCCGGCAAAATGGCAGAGCCCGAGACCCTGGTCGAGCATGCCAATAAAATGCGGGCGGTGCTCGGCACGCAGTAGCGTAAAGCTAACGTAAAAGATTCTACCTCAGCGGGAATTATTCTGTTGATGTGCACGCTTATTATCGCGTAGTTTGTGATCATGTAACGGGAGGCCGAACGCGGCTCCCGGGACTTGGGGTCCTGCTTTGGGAGGGGCGGGCCGCCATTTTGAAACAGAACCCGACAGGTCGCAGATCCCACCAATGGCGGAGATCGTCAGCCTGTCGGATGTTTCGCTCCCCCTAGGGCCGAGATGTCGCAGGTCGCCCGTGGGAGATCCTTTTGATGCGCGTCGATGGTTCCAACCGACGATTACATCGGAATTGCATGGCAGTCTGCGGCGCTGCGCTCGTCCGGCTTTGTCGGCGGCGCGACCTAAGGAGGGGCCGCAAGAATGACGGCAAGGGACACCGGTACAGCGGATCAGCTGGCCGATGAAAGCGCCATATCGGTGATATACAACTCTGTTCTCGGGGTCGAAAAGGCCTCAGCCTGGCGTGACAGACTGGCTGCAGATCGTATTGATGACCGACAATGTGACATCGCCGCCCGGCACCTTCCCCAGCTTCCTGGCATGAATGATGCAGCCAGGGTGGCTGCCGACGTGGGGCAGGCAAACCTGTGGTCGGGTGGGCCGCCCCAGACACTCTGGGCGCGCAGAGATCGTCTCCAACGCCATTTTGAACGCGCGCTGTATCTGCGGGCAAAGCTCTGCCAGGACGATCAGTCCGGCGTTGCTGCTGACTTCGTCGAGGTGCTGCCGGGTGGCGGCGGCAAGTGGTTGATGATCGCCGGGGACAACAGCATCTGTGGCGCTTCTGCCGGATGGCCGACAACCGGACGGGCAACCGATGACTGGGTTGAACGCAAGATTGGCATCTTTGGATCCTATCGCGCGGAATGGCAGGGTTTCTTTTCGGTGCAGTCACAGCCGCAGGACGGCTGGCCGGGCGCGCCGGGGTGGCCGTCGCTTGCGATTTTGCGAAAACCACGCAGCGGGCTGCTGCTGTGTCAGGCCCTTGCGCGCCCCTCTGGGGCCGCCGACGGCGCGGTGATGTTGGTCGAAGAACTGCCTATCGGGGTCTGCGATATCTGTGTCGATCAGCTGACAGAGTATTTCGGGTTTGATACCGCCGAAAAACTGACCCTTCGGCAGATATTCTACGGTGAAGGCTGGCTGGTCCTGCACACCGCAACCGGCGGGCGCCGGGCGCCGGAGCTGCCGATCTTGGGGTCGATGCTGTCCAAGACCGGTGCGCCCAATTATGGCGAGATGCTGAGGCTTCTGACCAATCTGCTGGCCCAGTCGACACAAGATCAGGCCATCGCCACGGGACAGACCCGCCCCGAAAAACGGACTTTGACGACCGATGTCGGGCTCGTGCAGTATCTGCGTTTTGGCGCGGACAACGGCCACCCGGTGATTTTCACCCATGGAATATTTGACGGGATTGCCCCGCTGCAGCGCCTGCAAGACAGCTTGCGTCGTCGGGGGCTGCGGGTGCTCGCCCCCTGGCGCAATGGTTATGGGGACTCTGGCCCGATTGAGCCGAAGGCCGATCCGGTCGACACCTATCTGGCGCAGGTCGAGGCGCTGATTGATGAGGAGGGACTGGAGGCACCGATCATCCTCGGCCATCGCAGCGGCTGCCTCTTTGCGGCAGAGGCGGCGCGGCGGCTGAGGGATCGGATTGCCGGGGTGGTCTGCGTTGGTGCAACCTTGCCCCTGCAAAGCGTCGGAGAAACCGGCGCGCTGAGGGGACACCAGCGCGCGATGGCGCTCAGCGCGGTTCGGGCCAAGGCCATGCTGCCGTTAATCGTGCGCAGCTGGAGACGCAATGTCCGTCGCAAGGGGCCTGCGGTGCTGGTTTCGCAGCAAATGGCGGCAGGGGAGGATGAGCGCAAACTGTTGTCGGACCCCAGTCTGGCGGCCCTGCTGGATCAAAGCCACCGTTCTATGATGGACCAGGGCGGCGGCGGCTACGAAAGCGATCTGAAACTGGCCGTGCGCCAGCGTGACATGCTCCACAGCCCCAAGGCTGCCCCTGCGATCTATCTACATGGGGGGCAGGATCAGGTCACGCCGGTGGATAAACTGCAGGCTGCTCTTGGAGGGGCCGACAATCTACAGGTTCGTGTGTGCCGACGCGCGGGCAGCATGTTGTTTTATTCGCAACCCGACTGGGTTCTGTCCGCGCTGGAAGAGATGCGGAGCACGTGACAACCGTCGCACGCCCCGCGAAGGACAAGAGCCCCTGACAAGACAACGGCGCCCGGTGGGGCGCCGCAGATCAACATGACCGGCTGTCATGACACCGGTCAATCGGTCGGGCAGGTTTCGGTCTCTGCAAAGGCGATGTCAAAGGTCTTTTTCAAGGCAACATCGACGTCGTCCATGGTCACAGGCAAACCCAGATCCACGAGGCTGGTCACGCCGTATTCCGTAATCCCGCAGGGCACGATACCATCAAAATGGCTGAGATCGGGTTCAACATTGATGGAAATCCCGTGGAAGCTGACCCATTTGCGCAGCCGAATGCCAACTGCCGCAATCTTGTCCTCGGTCTTTTCCCCATTCGCCATCAGCGGTTTGTCGTCCCGCTCTACCCAGACGCCGACGCGGCCGTTGCGGACGTGGCCGGTGACGTTGAACTCATCCAGCGCCAGGATCACCCAGCGTTCCAGCTGACGCACAAAGCAGCGCACGTCGCGGCCGCGTTTGGCAACGTCCAGCATGACGTAGATCACGCGCTGACCTGGCCCGTGATAGGTGTACTGCCCGCCGCGTTTGCTGGTGTGGACCGGGAAACGATCGGGATCGGTCAGATCCTCGCTCTTGGCTGAGGTGCCCGCGGTGTAGAGCGGCGGGTGTTCGACCAGCCAGATGCATTCATCTGCTGTCCCGGCTGCAATCCCGGCTGCGCGCTCTTCCATGAAGGCGACAGCATCTTCGTAGTCGGTAAACCCTGAGCTGGTGATCCATTCGACCATCGGAACATCCTTTGTTACGTGTCCAGTAACCTATTTTGCAGCCTACGCGCGAATTTTCTGGCTTGGGCTGCGGGCTGTGCGCTACCGTGGTTCGTGTTTTTCATCAATAGGGAGCGCGTACAATGTTCTCACATTCTCTTAAAACGACATTAGCGGCCTCATTTCTGCTCACCTCCGGGACTGCTCCGGCAATGGCGGACAATCTTGGCGCGGCATTGGTCGGAAGTATCATCGGCGGCGTGATCGTCAACGAGGCCAACAAGAATCGGGCCAGAAAGCAAACTGTCACCAGACAAAAAACATATTCACCGGCGCGGGCACAGAACCGCGAAACCCAAACCGCGCTCAACTACTTTGGGTTTCCGGCAGGGACACCAGATGGGGTGATGGGGCGTAAATCCCGTTCTGCGATTGCGCAGTATCAGGGGCACATGGGCTTTCCTGCGACCGGAGAGCTGACGCCCTATGAGCGGGATTTCCTTGTGTCTTCCTACAGCCGTGCCCAGATCGGCGGCCCGCAGGTCATCAAGGCCATGCAAGGCCCAACCGGCGTCCGCGGCCTGCTTCTGACCTGGCGAGACGAGGCAACAGGCGTGCGCAGCGCCTCGAGCGGGGGCTATGGTGGTCTGCCGTTTGAAGTGAGCGAAGCGGTGGATGAAATCGCCGCGAGCGCCGATCCAAGCGCAGAGCAACTGTTGCAACGCTCGGGCTTTATGCAGCTTGCAGACCTGAACGGCGACGGCAAGAACGACTATATGATCGATACGTCCGTGTCGGGCAGTTCGTTCTGGTGTGGGGCGTCTCACTGCTCTGTCATGGTCTTTGCCTCGACACCCCAAGGCTATCAGCGCAACGACTTTATGGCGCGTGGTGTGACAACGGCGAGTTTCTCCTGCCATCAGGGCGTTTGCCGCATGACTGACGCCCCGGCTGCAGGCAGCGTTCAGGCCGCCGCGCCAACACCTGCTCCGGCACCGGCCCCCGCGCCGGGGGCAACGGTTCTGGCCTCGACCGTGGCGCCAGCCCCAGCCCCGGCACCCGCACCGGCCCAGGGCTTGGCCGGCATCCAGCTGTTTGAGCAACCCGCCGATGCGCCGACGTTGGCATCGCTCACCAGCCATTGCAGCAAGGTCAGCCTGCTGACCAGCTCCAACGGTGGCTACATGACGGTGGCAGATATGCGGGACCCGGAACTGGCACTGGGAGAGCAGTTCTGCCTTGCGCGCTCTTACGCGATCAACTCGGGCGAGGCGTTGGTGGCCAAGATCAATGGCGTCACCCAGGCGCAGGTGGACAGCCAATGTGACGCGTTCGGCCCGGCAGTGCAGCCCTATTTGGCGAAGCTCGGCAGTGATGGGGCTGAGGCGGTCATTTCCGATGTGCAGAAGTTCGTGCTGCAGTCCAACATGTCGATCGATCAGCTGGCGAACACTGCAGGCATCTGCCTGTTCTCGGGATATCGTCGCGACAACATGGACGTCGCTCTTGGCGCGGCGTTGATCATGGTTGGTGTTGGACAGCGCCCCTATGCAGAGCTGGTGGGCCATCATCTGGCGCAGGGCTTTGGTGTGGTGAAGTCTGCTGACAAGGCGCAGGGCTGGTACGAAACCGCCATCAGCGCGCTGGAAGCAGGCGCAACCCCGGCTTTCGCACCGGGTCAGCCGGAACGTGTTGCCCTGATCAAGGCCGCCTCAACCGGTCTTGTGGGCGGGCTTGCGCAGCCGGTTCCTGCGGCAAGCACTGCATCGGCCTTGCCGACCTTCTCCACCGACTGAGAATGTCGCGCAAGATCCATGGTTTAGAGGGGCCGGGCATCATGTCCGGCCTCTTTTTTGCAGGAAGTTCACAAAACGGAAGAAAATGCGCATTTTGCATCTTCACATCCCCGCACGGCTCGTCTATACGCCGCTACACCAAGTCAAGACAGTGCGGTCGTGGCGGAATTGGTAGACGCGCAGCGTTGAGGTCGCTGTTCCTTAACCGGAGTGGAAGTTCGAGTCTTCTCGACCGCACCATTACACCCCCTTGAGGGGGTTGTTTTTCAAGCATATCATGGCGTTAGCACCCCTCCCGAGACACAAATTGGGACACTTTGGGGACATTTCGCATGGTTGTTGTGATGAAGCTCAAATACGTTGACGAACTCTCAGGGGGCCGCAAACGGTTCCGCAGGCGCTATCCGCAAGCTGTTGCCGAGGTGCTTGGCGAAAGCGTGTTTCAGGTAGCGATGAAGGCCCGCGAAGGGGCTGAGTTGTTCACCGAACACGCAAAGCTATTGGCTGAGTTTGAGAAGATCGTGGCAAAGGCCAAGCGTACAGCAGCCGAGCAGGGGCAGCTTTCACCCCTTGAGCACTGGCGAGAGAGCATCAAAGAGGCTGAGGCACTGGTGGCTGGCATTCGCGGTGTTCGTGATGAGCATGAAGCTCGCCAAGTTCTGGCGGATGACCTGCGGGCACGGAAGGCCGACCCCATGCTCTATAAGGCTGTCGTTTCACCAGAAGCCGAAGAACCGCCGATTACCATGCAAGATGCAAAAGAGATCTATCGCGTCGAGCGCATGGCAGGCGCGCACGGGCGGAACCAAAAGAACCGCTTGGAACGGATATGCAGGCGTATTGAGAACTCCCTTGGCCCCCTGAACAAGATCGCTTTGGTGGACCTGAAGCGCGAACATGCTCGCAAACTGCGGGATGAGATGCTTGCCACGAAGAAGAAGGATGGAACCTTTCTGTCGCCTTCCTCAGTTCGGCGTGAGTTGGACATGGTGCGCGCTATGGTCTCGGTCGCAATCACAGAGCATGACCTTCAAGGGAAAGCTCACAATCCCTTCGATGGGCTTGAAGTGGCGAAGGCCAATACAGCACCTGAAACAGAGTGGGATAAGCGCGACCCGCTGCCGCGTGACATCATTCTCGCAATGCGGGAACGTATGACGGGTAAGTGTTGATTGTCACTGAGAACTGACCCGGTATTTTCACCGAGATTTGACCCACCCT
>NZ_CVRM01000032.1 GCF_001258055.1 Phaeobacter italicus
AATTCTCAGTGACAATTTATAGGGCTACCGGGTCAGTTCTCAGTGACAATCAACACTGAAGTTGCCCTTGATGATCAGCTCTGCGCTGACCAGCTTTTCGAGCGCTGTTCGGATCTGCTTTTCGCTCAGATAGGGGAACAACTCACCAAAAGCCGAGATCGAGTTGTAGGTCCAATACCGCCCGTCTCGAAGGTTACGGCGATTGGCTCGGTTCTTCTCGATCCAGAAGGTGATGTTCTGGAAAATCACCGCTGCGTTCAGGCCAACACGTCCCGCGATTTCGGGATCAAAGCTATGGCGGCTCATGATTGGCCCCCGAAATACGCACAAACGTGCGAATTTTGTACAGGTTTTGTACGAGAAATCGGCTGTTTCAGCCGATTACGCCGCGAAAGCCGACGGGACTTTCTGCACGCTTCCGCGCAACGTCCTGTAAATAAGCCATTTTTTTCAGGTAGTTTTGGCGACCCCGGCAGGATTCGAACCTGCAACCTGCCCCTTAGGAGGGGGCTGCTCTATCCAGTTGAGCCACGGGGCCTGACTTGGGCCAGTGGTTTACGCGATAACAAATGACCCGTGGCAAAACAATCCTGACGAATTGGTTTTCGCAGCGTCCGCGCCCCATTGTGCAGGTTGCTCTCTCTGCGCTAACCTGAACACAACAACAATGTGAGGCCATCGACGTGACCACGGACAACAAGCGCCCGCTCACCCTTCGTGATGTATCAGAAGCCACCGGTGTTTCCGAAATGACTGTCAGCCGCGTTTTGCGCAATCGTGGCGATGTCTCGGAAAAGACCCGCCAAAAGGTTCTGACCGCAGCCAAGGAGCTGGGCTATGTCCCCAACAAGATCGCTGGTGCGCTGGCGTCGAACCGGGTGAACCTGGTGGCGGTCATCATTCCATCGCTCTCTAACATGGTGTTTCCCGAGGTTCTGACCGGTATCAACTCGGTTCTGGAAAACACGGATCTGCAGCCCGTTGTCGGTGTTACGGACTATCAGCCGGAGAAGGAGGAGAAAGTCCTCTACGAGATGCTGTCCTGGCGGCCCTCTGGCGTCATCATCGCGGGTCTCGAACATACCGAGGCGGCGCGCGCCATGCTCAATGCCTCTGGCATTCCGGTCGTTGAGATCATGGACACCGATGGCAAGCCGGTAGATGCGATGGTCGGCATTTCACACCGCCGCGCAGGCCGGGAAATGGCCAAGGCGATCCTGAAAGCGGGCTATCGCAACATCGGGTTCATGGGCACCAAAATGCCGCTGGACCACCGCGCCCGCAAACGGTTTGAAGGCTTCACCGAGGCACTCGCCAAGGAAGGCGTGGAGATCATGGACCGCGCTTTCTATTCCGGCGGGTCTGCGCTGGCCAAGGGCCGCGAGATGACGCAGGAGATGCTGGAACGCTCTCCTGAACTGGATTTCCTGTATTATTCCAACGACATGATCGGCGCAGGTGGCATGCTCTACCTGATGGATCAAAAGATCGACATTCCCGGTCAGATCGGCCTTGCCGGCTTTAACGGGGTCGAACTGTTGCAGGGGCTGCCACGGCAGCTGGCCACGATGGATGCCTGTCGTCTGGAAATCGGGCGCAAGGCGGCAGAGATCATTGCCGCACAGCTCGACAATCCGGATGCCGAGATCGAAAAACACGTGACCCTGACGCCCACGATCACCTTTGGTGACACGCTCAAGCGACGCTGATGGCGGTTGCGCGGCTGGACAACCGGGCCGCGCGGCGCCTGTTCATGGATCGGCATGCCCTGCTGGAGCAACCCAGCGGGCCAGCCAAGGGTGATGCGCTTCTGGATCTGATCACCCGGCTTGGGTTTGTTCAACTCGACAGCATCAATACCGTCGCCCGTGCCCATGACATGATCCTGTTTTCGCGCAGGCCCAGCTATCGGCCGGCAGCGCTGAAACGGCTCTATGAGCAGGACCACCAGCATCTGTTTGAGCATTGGACCCACGATGCCGCCGTTCTGCCGATGGAATTCTACCCTCATTGGCACCTGCGGTTTCAGCGCGATGCAGAGGTTCTGCGCAAAAGATACCGCAACTGGCGACGCGACGGGTACGAGGCAAAGTTCCAGCATGTTCTCGACCATATCCGAGAGCACGGCCCGGTCAGCTCTTCGGATGTGGGCAAGGATGAAAGGAAAGGCAGCGGTGGCTGGTGGGACTGGCACCCGTCAAAAACCGCGCTGGAATACCTGTGGCGTTCAGGCGCGCTGGCGGTGGTCGGGCGCAGTGGCTTTCAGAAACGCTACGATCTCAGCGAACGGGTCATCGACACCCGTCACCTCCCCGCTCAAGGCTCCCCCGCGCCGCAGGATACGCTGGACTGGCTGTGCAACGCGGCGCTGGACCGGCTGGGCTTTGCCACCTCGGGAGAGCTGGCTGCCTTCTGGGCGACGGCCTCCCCCGCAGAATGTGCCACGTGGTGCAAACAGGCGCTGGCGGATGGGCAGATCGAACCGGTTGATATCACGCTCGCGGATGGCCGCAGTCGCCGCGTCTTTGCCCGCCCCGGCACTGTTGAACAGGCCGCCGCCCTGCCGCCACCACCCGGGCGGCTGCGCGTCCTCAGCCCATTTGATCCGGCCCTGCGCGATCGCAAGCGCGCAGAGGGGCTGTTTGGCTTCCACTACCGGATCGAGGTTTTCACCCCTGCCGAGAAACGACGCTATGGCTATTACGTTTTTCCGCTGATGGAAGGCGACCGTCTGGTCGGGCGCATCGACATGAAAGCCCACCGTCAGACAGGTGATCTGGCAGGCAGCCTGCATGTCACCGCCCTTTGGCCGGAACGCGGCGTCAAATGGTCCCCGGCACGACAAAATCGGCTGGAGGCCGAACTGGAGCGGGTCCGCCGTTTTGTCGACATGGAACGGGTGACATTTGCAAATGACTGGCAGCGCAATCCACTGTGATTTCGGCTCTAATCCGCGAAAAACTGCACCTTATGCGAGGTCAGGCCGCAGCAAGGGCTCGATGACCGCGCGATAATCTGCGGGCGCTGGCTTGGCGCTAAAGTCGCTTGGCTCGATAAAGACGCAGACAAATTTGCCTTCAAAACACAGCGTGCCGTCCTGCCGTGCCTCTACCCGGAAGGTCACGGATTTCTGCCCCAAGGCCACGGGCCAGACAGAACAGGCCAGACGGTGGCGCGGTGTGACCGGGGACCGGAAATCGATGCTCATATGTACAAAGGGCGTGCCGGTGCCGCGGTCCAGCTCCATCTGATACCAGCCGTCTCCATCCAGCTGATGTTCCCACCAGGCATCAATCGCCTGCAGCGCAAAACCCGGCAAATGACCGGTATAGGCAATGCGCGCCGGGTCACAATCGCCCCAGCCCACGCGGATTTCATGAACAAAATCGGTTGTCTGACTATTGGTCATTCGGGATCTCACGTCTGGCAAGCGGGTTGGAAAAGGGAACGGCCACCCGTCGAACCAGTGGTCAGACAGATGGCCGCATGGGTCTGCAATAGGCCTCAGCGCATCAACATCAGCGGCAATAGCGTGATGATCGGAAAGGCCACCAAAATCACAACCCGGATCAGGTCGGAGGCGACAAAGAACATCACCGCCTTATAGGTATCGACCATGCGAGTGGTGCGATCCATCGCATTGATGACGAACAGGTTCATGCCAACCGGCGGGGTAATCAGGCCGACCTCGACCACGATCAGAACCAGAATGCCGAACCAGATGGCGACATATTCGGTCTCAAGCCGGTTCGCCATGCCCTTGGTCACGCGAATGCCCAGCTCTTTCATCTGCTCGCGGGTCAGTTCGGTGCCGGTGGCAATCGCCTCCTGGATCGAGGCGAGCATTTCAGCCCCCATCCCCTGCGGCACCCCTGCTTTCAACACCTCCATCGCGGCCTCAGCCTGCATCGCGGGCAGGTTCACCAGACCAAAATCCATCGCCGAAATGACAGGATAGAAAATCGGGATTGTCAGCAGGATCATCGACAGGCTGTCCATCAGGCAGCCGAACACCAGATAAAAGGCAAGGATCAGCATCAATACGACCCAGGGGCTCAACCCCTGTGAGACAACGAAATCAGCCAGTTCCTGCGGCACCTTGGTCAGGGCAAGGAACCCGTTGTAGAACCCGGCCCCCAGCACGATGAAAAAGATCATCGCGGTCGAGCGCGCCGTGACCATGAAGCTGTCGGTCAGGGTCTCGCGGTTAAGCCCGCCGTTCAGCCAGGCAATCAGCCCGGTCCCCAACGCGCCAACAGCCGCGCCTTCGGTCGGGGTGAACCAACCAAGGTAGATACCACCAACGACAAGCCCAAAGACCAAGAGAACCGGCCAGACATGGAACAGCGCCGCAAACCGCTCGCCCCAGGGAACTGGCGGGCGGGTGCCGGCGCTTCCGGGAAAGACGCGAACGTAGATGGAAATTGCGATCACATAGCCGATGGCGGCCAGAATACCGGGAATGAAGGCGGCCAGGAACAGCTTGGCAATGTTCTGTTCGGTCAGGATGGCATAGATCACCAACACCACAGAGGGCGGGATCAGAATGCCCAGGGTGCCCCCCGCTGCCAGCGTCGCGGTCGAAAAACCACCAGCATAGCCATAGTTGCGCAGCTCAGGCAGGGCCACGCGCCCCATCGTCGCCGCAGTTGCCAGGGACGAGCCGCAGATCGCACCAAAGCCCGCACAGGCCCCGATGGCGGCCATGGCAACACCGCCCTTCTTGTGGCCAAGGAACCCCTCCGCCGCCTTGAACAGCGCAGTGGACATCCCCCCAAGTGTCGCAAAATGCCCCATCAACAGGAACATCGGCACGATGGTCAGGGAATAGGACGAAAAGGTCGTGTAGGTCTCACTCTTCATCCGGCCAAAGGCCACCTGCGTGCCGTCGGTCACAATGATCAGCCCGACCAGACCAACCAGAAACATCGACAGGCCGATAGGCACCCGCAGGAAAATCAGCATCATCAGGACGGGAAAAGAGGCAATCCCGATTTCAAGCGCAGTCACTGTTCGCCCTCCACGCCGTCCCAGACAAGGATGCGGCCAGTCATGAATTCAATCGTACGTACGGCGGCCATGTAGATGCCCACCAATGCGGCCACGCCGGCCGCGACAAGGCTGGCGGCATAGGCCCACCAGACCGGAAACTCGAGCAGGAAAGACGTCTCGCCGTTTTGGAACTTGCTCAGCGTGCCTGCCCCCAGGCGGACTGCAATCAACACCAGAACAGCGGCAAAAACGATTTCCGTCACCATCCGCAGGAACCGTTTGGCGCCCCTCGGAAAACTGTTGGTGACAATATCCACCGATGCATGGCCGGCGGTGATCTGACACAGCGGCAAAAACGCAAAGATCGCAAAGGCGACACCGGCCTCGACAATCTCGAAATCCCCGTTGATTGGTCCGACACCGATGGCGATCAGCCATTCGGCCAGATCCGGCGCGATGCTCTGCATCAGGGCGCCATGCAGCCCCCCGTTCAAGAGACGCCCGGCAATCGACAGACATGTCAGCAGGATCAGCAGCGACAGCACAACGCCGCCCACCATGGCCATTGTTCTGGCCAGTCCCATCATCAGCTTGTGCATGAAAAGCCTACCCTTTCAGGTGGGGTGGACCCGCAAAAGCAGCAGGTCCACCGGTCGTGCGCTCAGTTAGTTGTGCTGAGCGGTGTATTTGTCGATCAGATACGTGGCCTGCTCAAGCAGCGCGTCACCATCGACGCCTTTTGCTTTCATATCATCGAGCCACTGCTGATAGATCGGCTGTGCCGCTTCACGCCAGATCGCTGTCTGCTCTTCATCCAGCGTGATGACATTGTTGCCCTCATCCAGCGCAAACTCGCGCGATGGACCATCCGCATCGGCCATGGTGCCGCCCGCAAAGACAGAGAATTCCAAACCCGAGTTTTCATCCACGGCCTTTTTCAGGTCGTCCGGCAGGCTCTCATATTTGTCTTTGTTCATCGCCAGAACAAAGGTCAGCGTGTAAAGCGCGCGACCAGTGAACTCGGTGTGGTTTTCAACCAGCTCCGGCACTTTCAGCGCAGCGGTAACTTCCCACGGGATGGTGGTGCCGTCGATCACACCCTTGGACAGCGCTTCCGGGATAGCCGGAACCGGCATGCCCACCGGGGTTGCCCCCAACTCTGTCAGCAGCGCGTTCACCGAACGGCCACCACCGCGGATTTTCATGCCGCGCAGGTCATCAGGTGTTTCAACCGGCTCAGAGGTGTGAATGATGCCGGGGCCGTGCACCCAGGTGCCAAGGATTTTCACATCCTTGAACTCGCCATCTTTCATGTGCTCTTCGAACATTTCCCAATAGGCATGCGACGCCGCGCGCGCATTGGTCATCATGAACGGCAGTTCGAAAACTTCGGTCGAGGGGTAGCGGCCAGGCGTATAGCCCACCACGGTCCAGACGATATCCGCCACACCGTCAATGGCCTGGTCCATCAACTCTGGTGGTTTGCCACCCAGCTGCATGGAAGGATAGCGGTCAATCTTGATGCGGCCATCGGACGAGGCCTCCACCTTGTCCGCCCAGACGTCCAGAATCAGCTTGGGCACATTGGCCTGAGCCGGCAGAAACTGGTGCAGCTTCAGCGTCACCTCCTGCGCCATGGCGGACGTCGCGCCCATCGCCATGAGAGCAACGGCCCCAGCCGCGCCAAGTAGCTTTCTCCGAGTGGTCATGTGTTTCCTCCCTCTGACCCTATGTCTTTTCTCAACTATCGCGCTCAGATGTCTCTGATGCAACAAACCCAACGCGCCCGCCAAAGCATCGCCCACAGCCAAATGCGCCCCCTGACACCTTCAGCTATTAGGTGCACTTGTAACCATCAACAGATGATTATGCATTTCTGCCGCATGATTTTTCAAACATACTTGGCTGAGCTCGCTTTCTGAAACAAAAATACGTTACAGAAATACATTCGCAACAAAAATATGGATACGTAAAAATACGTCCCGCTCACGACGGCGACAATGACAGCCGGACATTGCCCAGCCCCGTGATGCCGCCCTCAATTCGGTCCCCTGCCACCACAGGCCCGACACCAGCGGGCGTTCCGGTCATGATCAGATCCCCGGCCCGCAGATCGTAGAACCCAGACAGGTGGCATAGAATTTCTTCGACCGACCAGACCAGCTCTGCCAGCGTTGCGTCTTGGCGCGGTTCATCATTGACCGTCAGCCAGATTCGCTGATCAGCAACCGGCCCCCACTCTGCAGCCGGCGTCAGCGGCGCAAAGACGCTGCCCGCCTCCAGATCCTTCCCAAGGCTCCAGGGACGCTGTTTCTTGCGCTCGCTGAGCTGCAGATCGCGGCGCGTCATATCCAGCGCGCAGCCATAGCCGAAAATGGCTGCACGGGCCGCGGTTGGCGAAACCTCTGAAAGGGGGCGACCAATCGCAACCACCAGCTCCATCTCGTGATGAAAATTCTCTGTCCCCTTGGGATAAGAGACCTCCGCCCCGCTCAACACCGCGTTGGCTGCGGATTTGGTGAAATAGAACGGCTTTTCGCGATCGACCTCGACCCCCATCTCGGCCGCATGGGCAGCATAGTTGCGCCCCACACAAAAGATTCGGCCAATCGGAAATCCGCTCTCCTGACCCTCAACCGGAATCACGGGAATCGCAGGCAGCTCAAACATTGGCGATACCATCACAGGCTCCTTACCTCTGGAACAAAGCCGACAACCGCCCGCAGGCCGCGCCGCTTCGTGTTAGCGCTCGCCGCACCCTAGCAACCCAGAGAGGCCCCCGCGACCACAGAGCCACGAAAACACAGGATTTTTGCAGGAAAACACTGAGAAACACCCAGCAGCTGCTGCTGCTCTGGTCAACAGATCATCTGGTGGTTTTCAGTGGTAAAGGGAGGAAGTGGTGAGCCGTGCAGGATTCGAACCTGCGACCCACTGATTAAAAGTCAGTTGCTCTACCAACTGAGCTAACGGCCCACTTCTTCATCGGAACATTGTGTCGTTCCTTGCTCGCTCTTTAAGGACATAATCCAGAAGGATCAAGCACTTAATTTGCTTCGGAACGTTGTGTCTGTGTCAGTCACCGTGTCCCGATAGGCGGCGTATCTAGGGGTATGCGCAGGAACGGTCAACCCCTTTTTTCAACTTTCTTGCCACAAGACTGGATTCATCTTCGGCGGGGGTCTATATGCCCGAAATGACCACAGCATCCGACACCCGCCTGCCCTTTATGAAGATGCACGGCCTTGGCAATGATTTCGTTGTCGTGGACGCGCGCGATCAGTCCTGGGACATCACCCCGGCCATGGCCGAGGGAATCGCGCATCGACAGATGGGCATCGGCTTTGATCAGCTGACGGTCATTACCAAAGGCGACGAAGACGCTCATCTGACGTTCTACAACGCGGACGGGTCGACCTCCGGCGCCTGCGGCAATGCCACCCGCTGTATCGCCCGCTATCTGCTGGATGAAAGCGGCAAACCTAAACTGCGCCTGACCACGGATCGCGGCCTCCTTCTGGCGGAAGATGTCGGAAACGGGCTCACATCCGTCAACATGGGTCAGCCCCAGCTTGACTGGCAGGACATCCCGCTGGCCGAGGATGTCGATACGCTCGAACTCCCCATCGAAGGGACCCCGACAGCCACGGGCATGGGCAACCCCCACTGCACCTTCTTTGTGGAGAATGCGGAGGTGATTCCCCTGGCCGAGTTTGGCGCCCGTTACGAACATCATCCGCTTTATCCCGAACGCACCAATGTGCAGGTCGCCCATGTGGTTGGCCCCGATCATCTGCGGATGCGCGTCTGGGAACGCGGTGTCGGCATTACACTTGCCTCCGGCTCCTCCTCCTGTGCCACCGCCGTGGCCGCTGTGCGTCGCGGACTGACCGGGCACAAGGTGCAGATCGATCTGGACGGGGGCACCCTCTGGGTCGACTGGCGTGACGATGGTGTCTGGATGACCGGACCCACCATGCATGTGGCCGATGGCCATTTTACCCGCGAATTCCTTGAAAGCCTCACCAAGTGACCAACACCCCCAAGTTCACAACACTCGGTTGTCGGCTGAACGCCTATGAAACCGAAGCCATGAAGGAGCTGAGCCAGCAGGCTGGGCTTCAGAATGCGGTCGTGGTGAACACCTGCGCCGTCACCGCGGAGGCTGTGCGCAAGGCCCGCCAGGAGATTCGCAAGCTGCGCCGTGAAAACCCGGATGCGCCAATCATCGTCACCGGCTGCGCGGCTCAGACCGAACCGGAAACCTTTGCCGCGATGGAAGAGGTCACACAGGTCATCGGCAACACCGAGAAAATGCAGCCAAAGACCTGGCAGCAGATCGCCAAGGGCCCGGATTTCATTGGCACAACGGAAAAGGTGCAGGTGGATGACATCATGTCGGTCACCGAAACCGCGGGCCATCTGATTGATGGCTTCGGCACCCGCAGCCGCGCCTATGTGCAGGTCCAGAACGGTTGCGATCACCGCTGCACCTTCTGCATCATCCCCTATGGTCGGGGCAATTCCCGGTCTGTCCCCGCAGGCGTGGTGGTCGATCAGATCAAGCGCCTGGTGGACAAGGGGTTCAACGAGGTGGTGCTCACCGGTGTTGATCTCACGTCCTGGGGCGCAGACCTTCCCGCCACGCCAAAGCTGGGCGATCTGGTGATGCGCATCCTGAAACTGGTCCCGGATCTGCCACGCCTGCGGATCTCATCGATTGATTCGATCGAGGTGGATGAGAACCTGATGCAGGCCATCGCCACCGAATCTCGTCTCATGCCGCATCTGCATCTGTCACTGCAGCATGGCGACGACCTGATTCTGAAACGCATGGCCCGCCGCCACCTGCGCGACGATGCCATCCGCTTTACGGAAGAGGCCTCGCGCCTGCGCCCTGATATGACCTATGGGGCCGATATCATTGCAGGGTTCCCCACCGAAACCGACGCGCATTTTGAGAACTCGCTCAAATTGGTGAAGGACTGCAATCTCACCTGGCTGCACGTCTTCCCTTACTCCAAACGCGAAGGCACCCCAGCGGCCCGCATTCCCAATCAGGTCAATGGCACCGTGATCAAGGACCGCGCCGCCCGGCTGCGGGCCGCAGGTGATGCGCAGGTGCAGGCCCATCTCGCCGCCCAGGTCGGGCGGACCCATCACATCCTGATGGAAAACCCCCATATGGGTCGCACGGAACAGTTTTCCGAGGTGACCTTTGCCACACCCCAGATCGAGGGGCAGATCGTCACCGCAACGCCCACTGGCATTCAGGGCGCCCAGCTGACAGTCTAGACCGGGATCCAGCACCACAAAGCAGGACAGGAAAGGGGCCCCAAGCATGGCGCGCATTCTCTTCCTCCACGGCCCGTCCAGCAGCGGCAAATCCACGTTGGCGGCTGCCATACGTGCAAAGTCGGCAACACCCTTCCTGCACCTCTCGATCGACCATCTGCGCGACAGCGGCGCTTGGCGTCCTGACGCCTATGCCGACTGGCCTGCCGCGCGACCTGCTTTCTTTGATGGCTTCCATCGCATGCTCGCAGGCTTTGCCGACGCGGGGTGCGATCTGATTGTGGAGCATATTCTCGACACCGTCGGCTGGCATACCCAGTTGCAGACGCTCTTTGCCCCGCATGACGTGCTTTTTGTCGGCCTTACACCCTCCCTCGCTGCGCTCACGCAGCGCGAGGCAGCACGGGGAAACAGGCCCATCGGCAGCGCCGCACGGGATGCGGCCCATGTTCATGACGGATTGCACTACGACCTGACGTTTGACGGCAGCACCCCGGTCGAGGACATGGCGCAGCTGCTCCTGACCCATCTGGACGGGCCCAGGCCTCGCTCCCGGTTCTTCAGCTGATCCCCCACAGCAACTGCCACCTCCGGCCCGGCGGGTCCCGGCTGTCCACCTGCCCCCACACTTGGTACGGCGTCACCCCCCGGGGGCGTTTTCATCTTTCCGCAAATACTCCGGGGTGAATGCCCGCAAGGGCAGAGGGGCAGCGCCCCTTCTGTCAGCGGCAAAAAGAAACCCCCGCAAAGGTCATTTGCGGGGGTGTCGATCTTGTCGGAAGGAAAACCGACTTAGCTGGTTTTCTTGCCTTTGTGCGGTGCCCACAGACGCTTGTTGGTCAGATAAAGCAGAACCGACAGAACCGTCAGGAACAGAACACCCACGAAACCGGCCTGCTTGCGCGCCATCATCTTGGGTTCAGCCGTCCACATCAGGAAGGCCGACACGTCCTTGGACAGGCTCTCCAGATCGTTCGGTGCGCCGTCGATGAATTCGACCTGCTCATCCGACAGCGGCGGTGCCATAGAGATCCAGCCACCGGGGAAGGCAGTGTTCTCATAGAAGGTGGTGCCAGCTTCTTCCTTGGTTTCGCCAGTGTAGCCCGCCAGCAGCGACGCGATGTATTCTGCGCCACCCATGCCTTTGAACATCTGGTTCAGACCCAGGCCGTAAGGACCGTGGAAGCCCGCGCGGGCCTTTGCCATCAGAGACAGGTCAGGTGCGCCAGCGTTGTTGTTTTCCGGGAAGTGGTCGGTCGGGATCGCAGGGCGATCTTCGTCCAGTTCCGGATCATAAACGCTGAAGTTGTCAGCCGCGTAGGCGCGGACCTGATCTGCAGGCAGATTCGGGCCACCTTCATCAGACAGAGTGCGGATCGGCACCTGCTTCAGACCGTGACATGCTGCGCAGACCTCGGTGTAGATCTGCAGGCCGCGCTGCAGCTGGTTGGTGTCGTAGGTGCCGAACGGACCCTCAAAAGAGAAGTCGTAGTCTTCGACATGGCCTGCCCCGCCTGCCGCAAAAGATGCGGCAGGAACGAGCGCCAGAGCGAAGGCGGCACCGGTTGCAAGTTTTTTCAACATGGTTGCTGTCCTTCTCAATTACTCAGCAGGAGTGGCGTCGCCGCCAGCAGACTTGCCGTAGTGTGCATCGAAATCTGCTTCGATGGTTTCCGGCGTCGCAATCGGCTTCTCGATCACACCCAAGAGCGGCAGGATCACCAGGAAGTAAGCGAACCAGTAGGCCGATGCGATCAGCGAGAAGGAGGCATAGGGCTCTTCCGCAGGCATCGCACCCAGCCACATCAGGGCAAAGAAGTCGATGACCAGCAGCAGGAACCACCACTTGAACTGCGGACGGTAACGGCCAGAACGCACGCGGCTGGTGTCCAGCCAAGGTGCCAGTGCCATCACAGCAATCGCGCCGAACATCGCCAGAACACCAAAGAACTTGGCGTCGATGATGCCACCGGTCACGAAGGACGCGATCTGCACAACCCAGACTTCAGAAGTGAAGGCACGCAGGATCGCGTAGAACGGCAGGAAGTACCATTCCGGAACGATGTGCGCAGGGGTCTGCAGCGGGTTGGCTTCGATATAGTTATCCGGGTGGCCCAGGTAGTTCGGCATGAAACCGACGATGGCCCAGAAGATAACCAGAACAACGGCCAGACCCAGGAAATCCTTGATCACGAAGTACGGCCAGAACGGCAGAGTATCTTTTGCCGCGTCTTCCTTGGAGGTGCGACGCACTTCAACACCGGTCGGGTTGTTGTTGCCAGTGGTGTGGAACGCCCAGATGTGAACGATCACGAGGCCAGCAATCACGAACGGCAGCAGATAGTGCAGCGAGAAGAAGCGGTTCAGGGTCGCGTTGTCCACGGCCGGACCGCCAAGAAGCAGGGTCTGGATCGGCTCACCGATGAACGGAATCGCGCCAAACAGGCCGGTGATAACGGTTGCACCCCAGAAGGACATCTGACCCCAGGGCAGAACGTAACCCATAAAGGCGGTGCCCATCATCATCAGATAGATCAGCATGCCGATGATCCATGTGATCTCGCGCGGGGCCTTGTAGGAGCCGTAGTACAGACCACGGAAGATGTGGATGTAGACCGCGATAAAGAACAGCGAGGCGCCGTTGGCGTGCAGATAGCGGATCATATAGCCGCCATTCACGTTGCGCATGATGTGCTCAACAGAGGCAAAAGCCAGATCCACATGCGGGGTGTAGTGCATCACCAGGATGATACCGGTGACGATTTGCAGGGCCAGACAGAAGGCCAGAACGATACCCCAGATCCACAACCAGTTCAGGTTCTTGGGCGTGGGGATCATGATTGTGTCGTAGATCAGGCCGACGATGGGCAGACGGCTGTGAAGCCACTTCTCGCCACCGGTTTTCGGCTCGTAATGATCGTGCGGAATGCCGGACATGTGTGCCTCCCTTATCCCAGTTGGATGGTCGTTGCGTCAATGAACTCCGCAGTCGGAACCGGGAGGTTCTCGGGCGCGGGGCCTTTGCGGATACGACCAGCGGTGTCGTAGTGCGAACCGTGGCAGGGGCAGAACCAGCCATTGAACTCGCCTGCACCATCACCGAGCGGCACACAGCCGAGGTGGGTACACACACCCATCATGACCAGCCATTCACCGGCGTCATCAAGGGTGCGGTTTTCGTCAGATGCATCCAGACCCGGCTTGTTCGCGTTGCGGTCCAGCTGATCGGGCAGTTCTGCCAGATCGACAGCACGCGCTTCGTCGATTTCTTCTTGGGTACGACGGCGAATGAACACCGGCTTGCCAAGGAACATGACAGAGATCTGGGTCCCGACTTCCACGCCGCTCACGTCCACGATGATCGAGGACAGAGCCTGAACGTCAGCCGAGGGGTTCATCTGGTTGACCAGGGGCCAAATAGCGGCACCCGCAGTCACTGCCCCGGCGCCAGCAGTGGCGTAGTAGAGGAAATCTCTCCGGGTTCCTTCGTTGTCTTCTGCGTGGGACACGAGGTTTTCTCCAATTCCAGCGCCCGTTTAGGGCAAACATGCGCATTCACTGCGCTCAAGACACAGTGACTCATCGCGGGTATCTAACGGGGAGAAGGGCTTTCGTCCAGCGGTCATAGACGCGCAGATGGACGCAGCCTCAAGTAATTGCATGGAACTGTTGCAAACTGGATCACATATTTGCAGCGATCCGGCCCATTTCAAGGGACGCGGGGGGCAAGATCTTTGCCTGCCCCACCATTTCAGGCGCGAATCGTCCTGTCACGTGGCCTGTTGCGGGATGGCGACAGCCACGCCACCCCGATCCGGATGAACAGCTCGCTCAGAGCTCGACACGCACCTCATGCATCCACAGTTTTGGCGGGCGCGACAGCATGAAAACAACAACATCCGCCAGATCATCCGGCTCGGTAAAGATGTGGTTGGGCACGTCTTCGTCTGCCTTGGCGAACATGCCGGTGTTGGTGCCGCTCTGATAAAGCCCCGCAACCCGGACACCGGTTTCGGCCTCATCCACCTTCAGCACATCGGTAAAGCCCCGCACGCCGTATTTGGTGGCAGAATAAACCGACTGCCCCGCCTGCGCCACAACACCCGATTTCGACGCAACATTCAGGATCGCGGCCTCTTCCTGCTGCCGCAGAACCGGTAGCACATGGCGGGTCAGCTGCATCAGAGCGGTCAGATTGGTCTGTACCGTCGCCACCAGCATGTCGGCATCAATGCTGTCCAGCGGACCCGCCTTGTGCCAGATGCCCGCATTGTTGATCAGGATATCCATGCCGCCAAAATCATCCAGCATCGCCGCAGCGGCCTGTTCGATTGCCGCCGCATCGGTCAGATCCGCCGCATAGGCCCGTGCCTCTGCGGCACCGCGCGCCTTGCACTCGGCCACCACCGCATCCAGACGCGCCTGATTGCGCCCCACAATCGCGATGGCGCAGCCCTGATCTGCCAGTTTCAGGCAGATGTGGCGCCCGATACCATCGCTGCCACCGGTCACAATGACCCGCTTTCCTGTCAAATTCATCGCTGTCTCCTTTTCCGCAGACCATGCAGTCGGGCCCGCTGTCTTTCTGTCGCCGCGACACTCTTGATCTTGCGGGCGCAAATTGGCAATGCTCACCCTGTTCTCAGGGCGGGGCGGAATTCCCCACCGGCGGTAAGCGGGCCAGTCCCGCAAGCCCGCGAGCGGCTTCCATGTATTTGGAAGTGTCAGCAGATCTGGTGCAACTCCAGAGCCGACGGTCATAGTCCGGATGGAAGAGAACGTGTGACAGGGCCACGGGTGACGTGTGCCCTTATCACTCGTGATCGCCTTGGGTGACGTGTCAAACCTATAGGAGTTATCGATCATGACACACACCCGTTTCGCGTTTATCAGAGACCGCTGGCATGCGGACATCGTGGATCGCGCGCTGGATGGTTTCCAGGAGCTGATCCCGGCTGAGCAAATCGACGTGTTCGACGTTCCCGGTGCATTTGAAATGCCCTTGCTCGCCAAAGAGCTGGCCAAGACCGGCAAATACTCGGCCATCGCCTGTGCCGCCTTTGTGGTGGACGGCGGGATCTATCGCCACGATTTCGTCGCGCAGGCCGTCGTGGATGGCCTGATGCAAGCCGGGATGGAAACCAACGTGCCGGTCCTGTCCGTGTCCCTGACACCGCACCATTATCAGGAAACCGATCACCACAACGCCATCTACCGCGCGCATTTCGTCGACAAGGGACGTGAAGCCGCAAACGCTGCGCTGATGATCACCAAAACCCGCCAAGAGGCGCTCGGCGTTTAGGCCCCTTCCGGGGCGAAGGCCTATCCCAGATAGGCCTTCAACGCAGGCGGCGGATTGTCCAGCAAATCAGCCGTCGGCATAGGCGGATGCGCAGTGCCATCCGCCACCAAGACCACCTGATCCGCAATCCGACGCGCATCTGCGGGATCATGGCTGACCATCAGGACAGTGGCCCCGGTTTCCTCTGCCAGCTCTGCCACAAGATCCAGCATCTCGACCTTGAGAGCAGGCCCCAGCGCCGCGAAAGGCTCGTCCAGCAGCAGCAGATCGCGCCCCTGCACCAGCACTCGCCCCAGCGCCACGCGGCTTTGCTGACCCCCGGACAGGGCGGCCGGCTTGCGCTCTTCCATACCCCGAAGGCCGACCCGGGCGATTGCCGCGCGCACCCTGTCCTGTTCCTCGCGGCTCAGCCTGAGGTTCGGGCGGATCCCCAGCCCCACGTTCTGCGCCACGCTCAGATGTGGGAACAGGTTGCCATCCTGAAACAGCATCGCAATCGGGCGCTGCCCCGGTGCCACGTTCGTCAGCTCCTGCGCTTTCCAGCTGAGCTTGCCTTCGGAGATCGGAACAAACCCGGCAATCGCTTCGATCAGTGTGGTTTTCCCGGCACCGGACGGGCCGATCACCGCGATCCGGCGACCTGCGTCGATCTCCAGATCAGCAGCAAGGCGAAAGCTGCCATTTTCCAACAGACAGCGATCAAGTTTCAGCATGTCGGCGACCTCCCCGGTCGAGAATGTAGAACGCCCCCATCGACAGGCACAAAAGCAACAGCGCCCCACCCGATGCTGCCTCCATCCGGTAGGCCCCCATCAGGCGATAGACCTGCAGGGGCAGCGTCGCGGTTTCGCTGTCCGCAAAAAGCGCGATAACCCCGAGATCCCCCATCGACAACGCAGCCGCCAACCCGGCGGCAAACCCGATCTGAGGCCGCATCCGTGGCAGCAGAACCCGACGGATAAAATCCCACCCCCGCACATCCAGCGAGAGCGACAGGCGCCCGTATCGTGACAGGATTTCGCGGGTGCGCGGCACCAATATGCGCAGCGCGAAGGGCAACGACATCAGCGCGTTGACAAGGGCCGTGACCGGCAGCGCCAGCGCAAAGGGGTCTGCAATGGGATAGATCACAACAAACAGGCCAGTACCGATCACCAGCGGTGACACCGCCAACCCAAGGAGGCCGGCCATCTCGACCAGCGCACCACCTCCGCGGGCAGAGCCCAGCGCCACGGCCACCGCCATCGGCAGCGCCATCATCACCAGCACCCCGGTGCTGACTGCTGAAATCACGACAGAGTTTGCAGCCGCTGACCAGATTGCCGCCGCTGACCGCCCCCCCATCGCCGCCAGCCCCGGCACGCCGGCCAAGACAATCGCGCTTAGCGGCAGGATCAGGAACAAGGCTGCGGCACAGATCCAAAGGCTGTCCCAAAGACGCGCCGCAGGGGTTTGCCCATCCCAGCGCCGCAACGAACGGTCCAATCCGGTGCCAAAGCCTTCGCCGGTTGCGACCCGCAGCGCGACAATGGCCGCCGCCCCCGTCAGCACCAGCTGCACCCCCGACAAAAGCGCCGCGCGCCCCAGATCGAAATCAAATCGAAACGCCTGATAGATTGCCAGTTCAATAGTGGTGGCACGGGGTCCGCCCCCCAGTGTCAGCGCCACCGCAAAGCTCGACAGGCAGATGGCAAAGACAACCGCCAGCGCGCCGGGCACCACCTGCCGCAGCATCGGCGCTTCCAGCAGGCGCCACATGGCGCGCGGATCCGCATTGATCTGCGCCGCCAGACGAAACCGTTCTGCTGGGATCTCCTGCCAGCCCTGCAAAATCAGACGGGTGGCCAGCGGCAAGTTGAAAAACACATGCGCCAGCACGACCCCGTGCAGGCCATAGATCTGGATCGGTTCAAAACCGAATACCGCCAACGCATCGCTCAGCCAGCCAGAGCGGCCAAAAACTGCGAGAATACCAAGGATCGCCACGATCACCGGCAGGATGAAGGGTGCACCCATCAAGGCAATCAGAAAACGCCGGCCCGGAAATCGCCGTCGCGCAAGGGCCCGGGCAACCGGGACGGCCAGCGCAACGCTCACACCGGCAGAGAGGATCGCCTGCACAACCGTAAAGCGGATTGCAGCCCAGTCGGCAGGGCCGATGCCCCGCCCCACCTCGGCGCGCCAGACCACAGCGGCCAGCGCCCCAAGGATAAGCGCCGCCACACATGCGGCGACGCCCAAACCCCAGCGGGATCTTAGCGGCTGAGCGCGCTCAGCCATTCTTCCAGCGCCATATCACGCAGATCTGCTGCGTCATTCTCGGTCAGCAGCAGCGATTTCTCTGGCGAGATGAGGGTTTCAAACCCTTCGGGCAGCCCCTCTGCCGGGGTCACGGCCGGGTACATCCAGTTGGTGGTCGGAATGATCGACTGGAACGCATCCGACACCATGAAGGCCAGGAACTGATCTGCCAGTTCCGGCTGATCGGTTGCCGCCAGCTTGCCGGCCACTTCCACCTGCATGTAGTGCCCTTCGTCAAAGGCAGCAGCTGCCTTGCTGGCGTCTTCCTCTGCGATCAGGTGATATGCGGGAGAGGTGGTGTAAGAGAGCACCATATCCGCCTCACCTTCCAGGAACAGACCATAGGCCTCGGACCAGCCCTTGGTGACGGTCAGCACGTTATCGGCCAGACCTTCCCAGATTTCCGGCGCCTTGTCGCCATAGGCTGCCTTGACCCACATCAGCAGGCCCAGACCGGGGGTCGAGGAACGGGGATCCTGAATCACGATTTTCAGATCGCTCGCCGCCAGTTCGCCAAAGTTCTTGGGCGCGGTGGCGTCTGCGTTGTGCACAAAGGCAAAGTAGCCCCAGTCATACGGAGCAAAAGTGGTGTCTTCCCACGCGAAAGGCAGTGCGTAATCGGCGCTGACGGCATGGTCAGCAAACAGGCCGGTGGCTTTGGCCGCAGAAGTGAGGTTGGTATCCAGCCCCAGCACCACATCCGCGTCAGAACGCGCACCTTCCAGTTTGATCCTCGCCAGCAGGGCTGCGCCGTCACCGGCCCCGACCAGTTTCAGGTCACAGCCGCATTCCGCTTCAAAGGCCTTTTCAACCGCAGGGCCCGGGCCCCAGTCGGAGACAAAGCTGTCATATGTGTAGACGATCAGTTCGGGCGTATCGGCAAATGCCGCTGTTGCGCCCAGCATGCCTGCTGCAAAAGCAAGATGTTTCATGGCATCCTCCAATGCGGCGACGGGCAAGGGTGGAATGCTGTCCAAAACCTTCCCTCCGCCGGTTCTAGCCGGTTCAGGTTCTACGGGTTTGATCTCAGCGTCTGCGACGCACCCCGAGGTGACGCGGACCCTAGGCAGAGGTGCACCAAAACACAAGCATCCCCGACAACTGGTCCGTGACTTCGGCCTGCCCGGCAACACGACAGCGCGGAAATACGGCAGATTTCGGCCAAAAGATCAGTCAGCACCTCTGACCAAATGTTTCGCGTGCGAAACATTGGGGGAGTCTGCCTGTCCTTTCTGCGGGGTTAATATCTGCGGCGAGAGGTGGGGCCCTGTCACAGGAAACCCCTTGAGACAGCGGCCTGCGACCGCTAAGCACTCCCGCAGCATCAGGGTCGCGTGATCAGGCCCGACAAAGGAGAGCGCATCCATGTCGATGAACAGTTTTGGCCATTTGTTCCGCGTCACCACCTGGGGCGAAAGCCACGGACCCGCGCTTGGCGCAACCGTCGACGGCTGCCCGCCGAATGTGCCGATCGAGCCCGAGATGCTGCAGCACTGGCTGGACAAACGTCGCCCCGGTCAGAACAAGAACATGACCCAGCGCAACGAACCTGATGCGGTGAAAATCCTCTCTGGCGTGTTCGAGGGCAAATCCACCGGCACCCCCATTCAGCTGATGATCGAAAACACCGATCAGCGCTCCAAGGATTATGGCGACATCGCCCAGACTTTCCGTCCGGGGCATGCCGACATCACCTATTTCCAGAAATACGGCAACCGCGATTACCGCGGCGGTGGTCGCTCCTCTGCCCGCGAGACCGCGGCGCGCGTCGCTGCGGGGGGCGTTGCCCGCGAAGCGATCAAGACGTTGGTTCCTGGCCTGGAGATCAAGGGCTACATGACCCGCATGGGGGAGATGGAAATCGACCGCAGCCGGTTCGACTGGGACGCGATTGATCAGAATGATTTCTGGATTCCTGATGCTGCCGCTGTTCAGGACTGGGAAGACTACCTGCAAACACTGCGCAAAGCGCATGATTCCGTGGGCGCCGTGATCGAGGTCGTCGCCCGTGGCGTGCCCGCAGGCATCGGCGCGCCCATCTATGGCAAGCTGGACACCGACCTTGCCGCCGCGATGATGTCGATCAACGCCGTCAAGGGCGTCGAGATTGGTGAAGGCATGAATGCGGCAGTCCTGAAGGGGTCGGAAAACGCTGACGAGATCTTCCTCGGCAATGACGGCGCTCCGGTTTACTCGTCCAACCATGCAGGTGGTATCCTCGGCGGGATTTCCACCGGTCAGGATGTTGTGGTGCGATTTGCTGTCAAACCGACTTCTTCGATCCTGACCCCGCGCCAGTCGATCCGCAAAGACGGCAGCCCAGCTGAAGTCATTACAAAAGGTCGCCATGACCCCTGTGTCGGCATTCGCGCCGTGCCCGTCGCTGAGGCGATGATGGCCTGTGTGATCCTGGACCACCTGCTGCTGCATCGCGGGCAGATTGGGGAAAATCAGGGTCAGATCGGCGGCTGATAAAATCCTCGAAAAAGGACGACCCTGCCCTTGAAGCTCTAGTGACTAGAGCAATTACCTTGGTCTCGAATCGAAAAGAGGACAGGTAAAATGGCAGGTTGCTGCAATCACAACGCGCGCTTTGACGGCGTTTCGGCAGATTACAAACGCAGGCTCTGGCTGGTCATTGCGATCAACGCCGCGATGTTTGCAGTCGAAATGGGGGCTGGGCAGATGTCCGGCAGTCAGGCGCTGAAGGCCGACGCGCTGGACTTTCTGGGCGATGCGCTCACCTACGGTATTTCCCTCGCCGTGATCGGCGCGACCCTGCGCACCCGTGCGCTGGCAGCGCTCGGCAAGGGGGTCAGCCTGCTGTTGATGGGAATCTGGGTTTTCGGCTCTACCGTCTATCAGGTATTCTACGTCGGCGTCCCGCAGGCAGAGATCATGGGGGTTATCGGTTTCATGGCGCTGGCGGCGAATCTGATCTCGGTCATGCTGCTGGCCCGCTACAAGGACGGCGACGCCAATGTGCGCTCTGTCTGGCTGTGTTCGCGCAATGATGCCATTGGCAATGTCGCGGTAATGATCGCCGCGCTGGGGGTCTGGGGCACGGCCACTGGCTGGCCGGACCTTGTGGTTGCGGGGATCATGGCAGGTCTGTTCCTGAACTCTGCCTTTCAGATCCTCACGCAAGCTGTGCGGGAGTGGCGCGAGGAAGAGGCGCACGCCCACGCGCACTAACCCGCCTGCAGCGCCCGTCCCGCCCCCGCCGGGCCGGGCGTTGCCCCTCAAGCAAACAGCCCCGCATATTCCTCGCGCAGGGCTTTTTTCTGCACCTTGCCCATTGTGTTGCGTGGCAGCGCATCCAGCAGGATGATTTCCTTGGGCTGTTTGAACCTGGCCAACTGGCCTGAGAGCGCGGCCGTTATCGCTTCCGCGCTGGTGCCCTCACCCTCCGGCACCACCACAGCGACCACCGCCTCGCCGAAATCCGGATGCGGCACGCCGATCACTGCGCTTTCAAGAACCCCGGGCAGGTCATCAATCAGGCTCTCGACCTCCTTGGGGTAGACATTGAAGCCACCGGTGATGACCAGATCCTTCTGTCGCCCGACAATGGTAACGTAGCCGTCGGCGTCGATCCTTGCCATGTCACCCGTGATGAACCAGCCGTCCGCCTGCAGTTCCTCGGCTGTCTTTTCTGGCATCTGCCAATAGCCCTGAAACACATTCGGGCCGCGCACTTCCAGCACGCCGATTTCGCCGGTTGGCACCTCGCCCCCCTCTTTCATCACCCGCGCCTCCACGCCCGGCAGAGGAAAGCCCACGGTGCCTGCGCGACGCTCGCCCTTGTAGGGGTTCGACGTGCTCATATTGGTTTCGGTCATCCCGTAGCGTTCGAGAATACGGTGACCAGTCCGCATCTCCCATTGTTCGTGGGTATCGACCAACAGGGGAGCAGAGCCGGAGATGAAAAGGCGCATATTGGCGGCACGCTCGCGCGTCAGCCGCGGATCGGCCAGAAGGCGGGTGTAAAAGGTCGGCACCCCCATCAACGCCGTCGCGCCCGGCATGGCGTTCAGAATCGCCTCACCATCAAACCCCGGCAGGAACACCACCGACGCCCCGGACAAAAGCGCCACATTGGTCGCCACGAACAGCCCGTGGGTGTGAAAGATCGGCAGGGCATGGATCAGCACATCATCTGACGTGAACTGCCAATAATCCCGCAGGGTGAGCGAATTGGAATAGAGGTTGGCATGGCTGAGCATGGCCCCCTTGGACCGCCCCGTCGTGCCGGAAGTATAAAGAATCGCCGCAAGATCATCTGCCTCCCGCGCCACCGGGTCAAAACCGCCCTGACCATCTGCCAAAACACTGAGCGTGCCCTGCCCGTTCCTGTCGAGCGTGACAATCTCTGCCGCGCCTGCCACCTCGCGCAGACCGGTTTCGCGATCCGGATCACACACAAAGACACGCGGTGTTGCGTCTGCGATGAAATAAGCAACCTCTGCATCGGTGTAGGCCGTGTTGAGCGGCAGGAAAATGGCGCCGGCCATGACAGTGCCAAGGTACAGCTCAATCGCGGCAAGCGATTTGTGAACCTGCACCGCCACCCGATCACCCGGTTCCACTCCACGTGAAACAAGTGCCGCAGCCATCTGTTCTGCGCGGGCAAAAAGCGCACCAAAAGTGACATCACCGCCAGCCGTCTTGGGCTGGGTGGCAAACACCGCGTCTTCACGCCCGACAGAGGCGGCGCGCAAATGCTGGATCAGGGGGTTGGCATCATACATTGGAACTCTCTCCTTGCGGGTAGGGCGACCTTGGACACTGCGGGCTGGAAAAATCAACCCGTTGCACTTTCCGGTGCAAGGGCGCAGGGTCTGCGCATGTCGAGTTCCTTAACATCGCATCAACCGGGCCGCGCCATTGCGCTGAAGGTCGCAGCCATTGGCCTGTTCACAGGTCTGTCGGCCATCATCAAGGCGACATCCGATGTTGTCCCTGCTGGTGAAGCGGTGTTCTTTCGATCGTTTTTCGCAATTCCCGTTATCCTGGTGTGGCTTGCCATGCGCAAGGAACTGGGCCGCGGACTGCGCACCGCGCATCCGGGCAAGCATTTTCTGCGCGGTCTTCTGGGCACAACCGCGATGGGAATGACGTTCATGGGGCTGGGGATGCTGCCGCTGCCTGAGGTGACGGCGATTGGCTATGCCACGCCGATTTTCACACTGATTCTGGCCGCGCTGCTACTAGGTGAGCGGATCCGTCTGATCCGTATCACCGCCGTTACCATTGGCCTGATCGGGGTTCTGGTGATGCTATGGCCTCGGCTGGGGGGCGGTGATCTGGGAGATGCGGCAACGCTGGGGGCCATCCTGATCCTGATCGCAACGGTGGCCCGCGGGCTGGTGCAAATACATATCCGCCGGATGGTGATGACAGAGCACACCGCTGCCATCGTGTTCTATTTCTCCCTGACAGCCTCGCTGCTGTCACTGTGCACGCTCCCCTTTGGGTGGGTCTGGCCTGATCCGGCCACGCTTGCCCTGTTGATCAGCGCGGGACTGGTAGGTGGGGTTGCGCAGATATTGGTGACGTCGTCCTACCGCTTTGCACCCGCGTCGATGCTGGCACCTTATGATTATTCATCAATGCTGTTTGCCATTGTGCTGGGGTATGTCTGGTTCAACGAACTGCCGACGCTCGTCATGCTGGCGGGGGCGGGGCTGGTGATTGTCGGCAATGTTCTGGTGATCTGGCGCGAAAGCCGCCTGGGCCTGGAACGTGGCAAGGCGCGCGCCGTCACCGACCCCAAAGGCTGAACCGCCGCAAACCGGCAGCTGGCTCATGCGCCAGTCGCCTGGGGTCAGGTTGCCCCCATCCGGGAGCGCAGGGCATTCACCCGGTCGCGCAGATCCAGCAGCTCTTCCAGATCGCCCCCCATACCCTCAACGATGCAGGCGGTGATCTCTCCCGCTTTGGCGGCCCGCTCTGCACCTGTTTCTGTCAGCTCCAGCAACCGGCTGCGATCATCCTGTGGATTGGGAACACGTCGCAGCAGCTCTGCCTCCTCCATCCTTTTCAGAAGAGGGGTAAGGGTGTTGGTCTCAAGATCCAGCTGCTGGCCAAGCGCCTTGATGGTCTGACCGGGATTGTGCCGAAGCGAGATCAGGACAAGATACTGCGGATAGGTCAGCCCAAGGGGCGCGAGGAGCGGGCGGTATAGCCGGGTCAGCGCATGGTTGGCGGAATAGATCGCAAAACACAGCAGGTCGGAAATTTCAGGTCCATCCGGCGGTATGGCCGGTTGGTTTTGCTGTCCCTGAGCGGGGGCATGGCTGATGGGTTTGTTCGGCGTCTGGGTCATTTTATTGATTTAGGTCGCACACGATGCGTCCGCAACACTTGACGTTCGACACAGACGCCCCACTTTATGTCGTGCACGATATAAATATGCGAGGCGCCGCCCGCATGCCACCCCGACAGGAAAGGATCCTGATATGAGCGTTTCACCCGTCTATACCGCATTTGCCACTGCCACCGGCGGTCGCGATGGCAAGGCCACCATTCAGGGCAGCGATCTGGTGATTGATCTGGATCCGCCCAAGGAAATGGGCGGCAAAGGCGAAGGCAACAACCCAGAGCAGCTCTTTGCGGCCGGCTATGCGGCCTGCTACATCGGCGCCATGAAATTCGCGACCAGCCAGAACGATCAGCTGGCAAAAGTGCCAAATGACGTCTCGGTTGCAGCCGAAGTTGGCATCGGTCCCCGCGATGAGGGCGGGTTTGGCCTGGTTGTCACCCTCAAGGTTGCCCTGCCCGGCCTCAGCCCGGAAGAAGCACAGGCCGTTGCGGATGCGGGTCACAAGATCTGCCCCTATTCCAACGCGGTGCGTGGCAATGTGGTTGTGACCACCGAACTGGTCTGAGACCTACCCATCCGAATACGGCCCCCACCTGCCTTTCAGGCAGGTGGGGATTTAAACAGAAAAAGCGCGGAGACATCTCCGCGCTTTTGCATTTTCCGAAACTGGGCCGCGATCAGCTGCGCACCAGTTCCTCATATGCTTTGGCGATCTCCTGGGTCAGCTCTCCGACTTCAAAACGGTGCGGACCAATCTCGCCAACCGGTGTGACCTCGGCTGCGGTGCCTGTCAGCCAGCATTGTTCAAACCCATCCAGCTCTTCCGGCATGATGTGGCGTTCATGCACGGTGATGCCGCGGTCTTTCAGCATGCCGATCACGGTCTGACGGGTGATGCCATTCAGGAAGCAGTCGGGCTTTGGTGTGTGAACCTCGCCGTCCTTCACGAAGAAGATGTTTGCGCCGGTCGCCTCTGCCACATAGCCGCGATAGTCCATGAACAGCGCATCCGAGCAGCCCTTGGCCTCCGCCTTGTGCTTGGAGATGGTGCAGATCATGTAGAGACCCGCCGCCTTGGCGTGAACCGGGATGGTTTCCGGGCTTGGGCGTTTCCATTCTGCGATGTCGAGCTTGGCACCCTTCATCTTGGCGTCGCCGTAGTATGCGCCCCATCCCCAGACCGCGATGGCCATGCGGACCGGGTTTTTCGCCGACGCGACACCCATGTCTTCGCCAGAACCACGCCAGACGATTGCACGCACATACGCGTCCTGCAGGCCAGAGGCCTTCAGCGTTTCTTCCTTTGCCGCCTCGATCTGGTCGACGGTATAGGGCATCGGCATATCCAGCGCCTCTGCGCTGGCGATCAGACGCTCGGAATGCTCGCGGCTCTTGAAGATTTTGCCGTTGTAGGCGCGCTCACCCTCAAAGACGGAGGAGGCATAATGCATGGCATGGGTCAGGATGTGGACCTTGGCATCACGCCATTCGACCATCTCGCCATCCATCCAGATCAAACCGTCACGATCTTCGTATCCCGCCATGGCGCACCCTCCTTAAGCCTCGCCCAATTTTCAAATGTTGCGCCAATTACGACCGGTCCGGACATAAAGTTGCGCTAAACCTGCGATTCGATACATCTTCAGACTTGGAATGTCAACAAGGCTGACTTAAAATGACCCAAGCACAAAAGGGAGACACCCATGGCAGAAGGGCGACCAGGGCAGGGATTTGGCGGCGAAAGCCTGCTGTTTCTGACGGATGAGCAGTTGCGGCAAGGCATTGAGGCAATGTTCTTTGCCTATCGCGGGTTCACAGCAGATCCGGACCGGATCCTGGCCGAGATGGCCTATGGGCGCGCGCACCACCGGGCGATCCACTTTATCAATCGCGCACCTGGCACGACCGTCAACAATCTCTTGTCGATCCTGGGTGTCACCAAGCAATCGCTCAACCGGGTGCTGCGTGCCCTGATCAGCGACGGGCTGGTTGAAAGCCGCGTGGGTGTGACCGACAAACGCGAACGCCATCTGTTTCTGACGGACAAGGGACGTGCGCTGGAAACCAGCCTGTCGGATGCGCAGCGCGCCCGCATGCGCGCCGCGTACAAGGATGCAGGCCCAGAGGCAGTGCAGGGTTTCAAACGGGTTCTGGAAGCAATGATGGATTCCGACATGCGTCGCGCCTATGCGAAATTGCGGGAGACCGGCGCATGAGCAATTTCGATTCCCATCTGCTGATCGTCGACGACGATGAGCGCATTCGTGGCCTGTTGAAGAAATTCCTGATGCGCGCCGGTTTTCTGGTGACCGCAGCGCGTGATGCTGCCCATGCGCGTCGGGTGCTGTCAGGGCTCGATTTCGATCTCATCGTGATGGATGTGATGATGCCCGGCGAAGATGGCATCTCTCTGACCCGCGCGCTGCGCGAAACCATGAGCACGCCGATCCTTTTGCTGACCGCAAAGGGAGAGACCGAGGATCGTATTGAAGGGCTGGAAGCGGGCGCGGATGACTATCTGGCGAAACCCTTTGAGCCCAAGGAGCTGTTGTTGCGGATCAACGCGATCCTGCGCCGCATGCCTGAACCCACGGCCAAGGACGCAGCCCCCAAGGTCCTGCATCTGGGGCCGATCCGCTATGACATTGAACGCGGCGAGATGTGGCAGGGTGAAGAGCTGATCCGTCTGACCGGCACCGAAAGCCAGCTGATGAAGATCTTTTCCGCCTGCCCCGGTGAACCGGTCAGCCGCACCAAACTGGTCGAAGATCTGGGGCGCGACCGCGGTCAGGCACAGGAACGCGCTGTTGATGTTCAGATCACCCGTCTGCGTCGCAAGATCGAACCCAACCCCAAACAGCCGCAATATCTGCAGACGGTGCGGGGCGCGGGTTATATGCTGGCACCGGATTAAGCCACCAGACCTGCAACCACCACGCGGCGCTTTGAGCCCCTGGCGGGGATATTTCTGGCAAAAGGAAACGGGGGGCCCTGATGACGACTGCCTTGATCACCCATGCTGACTGTCTGAACCACGTGACACCCGATGGCCACCCAGAGCGCGTGGCCCGTCTGGAGCATGTGCTGCACGCCCTGGAAGGACTTGCGCTGAAACGGGTCACCGCGCCGATGGCCGCGGAAGACGACATCCTGCGCATTCATCCGGCCAGTTACCTCGCTGATCTGCGCAATGCTGTGCCACAGGACGGTCGCGTACAGCTGGACGCGGATACATATATGTCACCGGGATCGCTGGATGCGGCCTTTCGCGCGGCGGGGGCTGTCGTGCGCGCGGTGGATATGGTGCTCAGCGGCGAGGTGCAAAACGCCTTTGCCGCCGTGCGCCCGCCCGGGCATCACGCCGAAACCGACACCGCAATGGGGTTTTGCCTGTTCGGCAATGCCGCGCTTGCCGCCAAACATGCGCTGGATCACCACGGTCTGGCCCGTGTGGCGGTGGTGGATTTTGATGTGCACCACGGCAATGGCACGCAGGATCTGTTGTGGGACGAACCACGCGCGCTGTTCATTTCCAGCCAGCAGATGCCCCTTTGGCCCGGATCGGGCCGACCAGAGGAAGACGGCGCCCATGGCCAGATCCTGAACCTGCCCCTACCACCCGGCTCGGGCGGCGTGCAGATGAAGGCCGCCTATGTCGATCAGGCCTTTCCACGCTTGCGGGCCTTTAAACCCGAGCTGATTATTATTTCTGCAGGTTTTGACGCCCATCAGGATGATCCATTGGCCGAACTGGCCTGGAGCACAGAGGATTTTCGCTGGCTGAGCCGCGAACTCTGCTCTCTCGCACAGGAGCTTTGCGGGGGTCGTATCGTCTCGACTTTGGAGGGCGGATATGATCTGAACGCCCTGGCCGCATCGGCCAAGGCCCACGCGGAAGAACTGATAGAGGCAGGCACATGACCGACACCACCAGTCCCGAAACCCCCGTTGAAGAACTGAGCTTTGAGCAGGCGATGCGCGCGCTTGAAACTGTAGTGGATCAGCTGGAGCGCGGTGACGTGGCGCTGGATGCGTCTATCGCCCTTTATGAACGTGGCGCAGCCCTCAAGAAACGCTGCGAAGATGAGCTTAAGCGGGCTGAGGAAAAAGTGGCTGCGATCACGCTTGACGCCAAGGGCGCACCGACCGGCACCCAGCCGCTGGATGCCGGCTGAGACATGGCTGCTGCTGCAGATGCACAGAGCCGCCCGTTTGCGCAGGCTCTGAAAGAGGCACAGTCCCGGATCACGGCCCATATGGAGGCCCGGCTGGGTGGGAATGACCCGCTGCATGCCGCGATGCGTTACGCCATTACCGGCGGCAAGATGCTGCGCGGATTTCTGGTTCTGGAAAGCGCACGCCTGCACGGTGTTGACGATGATGCAGCACTTGAGGCCGCGCTGGCGATCGAGTGCATTCATGCCTATTCGCTGGTGCATGATGATCTGCCCTGCATGGATGACGACGATCTGCGTCGCGGCCAGCCCACTGTGCACAAGAAATGGGATGAGGCGATGGCGGTTCTGGCTGGTGACAGCCTGCAGACCTTTGCCTTTGAACTGCTGGCCGACCCCAAGATCGGTCCCCATGCACTGGTGCTTATCCGCGGACTGGCCCAATCCTCTGGCAAGGATGGCATGGTGTCCGGACAGATGCTGGACATTGCTGCGGAAACCGCCACCACGCCACTGGATCTTGATCAGATCACACGGCTGCAAAACCGCAAGACGGGCTGCCTGATTTCCTGGTCTGCCACTGCGGGCGCGGTCATGGCTGGCGCGGATGAGGCACCGCTGCGACGCTATGCCGATGCGCTTGGCCTTGCTTTTCAGATTGCCGACGACATCCTTGATGTAGAAGGCGATGCCGCCAAGGTCGGCAAGGCGGTCCGCAAGGATGCGGATGCAGGCAAAGCCACATTTGTTTCGCTCTTGGGGCTGGACGCTGCCAAGGATCGCGCCAGAACCTTGATGGAACAGGCTTGTGATGCGCTGAGCCCGTATGGCAGTGCCGCCGAAACCTTGAAGGAAGCCGCGCGCTTCGTTATCTCGCGCGATAGCTGAGCCGCACAATGCGTGCACCGCCAAAGCAACACGCCCAAGGAGCTGCCATGTCAGACCGGCCCCAGACCCCTCTTCTGGATCAGATCACCCGCACTGCGGATCTGAAATCCTTGAGCGATGCGCAGCTGACGCAGGTCGCGCAGGAACTGCGGCAGGAAACAATTTCCGCCGTCTCAGTGACTGGTGGACATCTGGGCGCAGGTCTGGGGGTCGTCGAGCTGACCACCGCGCTGCACGCGGTGTTTGACACACCGCGGGACAAGATCATCTGGGATGTTTCGCACCAGTGCTATCCGCACAAGATCCTGACTGGACGGCGCGACCGCATTCGCACCCTGCGGATGAAGGACGGGCTGAGCGGCTTTACCAAACGTTCGGAATCACCCTTCGATCCTTTTGGCGCCGCGCATAGCTCTACCTCGATCAGCGCGGCGCTTGGTTTTGCGGTGGCGCGCGACCTGGGCGGTGTAATCCCCGAGGGCAATGGCGATGCGATTGCCGTCATTGGCGACGGGTCGATGTCGGCCGGCATGGCGTTTGAGGCGATGAACAACGCAGGCCATCTGGGCAAGCGGCTGATTGTCATTCTGAACGACAACGAGATGTCGATTGCCCCCCCCGTTGGGGCGCTGTCGTCCTATCTGTCGCGGCTTTATGCCGAGGAACCGTTTCAGGAGCTGAAGGCGGTGGCCAAGGGCGCTGCCTCCTTGCTGCCGGAACCCTTCCGCGAAGGTGCCAAGCGCGCCAAAGACATGCTGAAGGGCATGGCCGTTGGCGGCACTTTGTTTGAAAGCCTGGGCTTTTCCTATCTCGGGCCGATTGATGGCCACGATATGGACCAGCTGCTGCCAGTGCTGCGCACCGTGAAGGCTCGTGCCACCGGTCCGATCCTGATCCATGTGCTGACGAAGAAGGGCAAGGGTTATGCCCCGGCGGAACGCGCCCGCGACAAGGGCCATGCCACTGCCAAATTCGACATGGTGACCGGTGAACAGAAGAAAGCGCCCTCAAACGCGCCCTCCTATACCGCTGTCTTTGGCAAGGAACTGGTGCGGCTGGCGGCCGAGGATGACAAGATCTGCGCCGTCACCGCAGCGATGCCCGATGGCACCGGCCTGAACCTGATGGCCGAACGCTACCCCTCGCGCACCTTTGACGTCGGCATCGCAGAACAGCATGGCGTCACCTTTGCCGCCGCGCTGGCCGCTGGCGGGATGAAACCGTTCTGCGCGATGTATTCCACATTCCTGCAGCGCGGTTATGACCAGGTGGTGCATGACGTGGCGATCCAGCGCCTGCCGGTGCGCTTTGCCATCGACCGTGCGGGTCTGGTGGGCGCGGATGGGGCAACCCATGCGGGCAGTTTCGACATTGCCTATATGGCAAACCTGCCCGGCATGGTGGTGATGGCCGCCGCCGATGAAGCAGAGTTGGTGCATATGACAGCCACCGCTGCGGCCTATGATGACGGCCCCATCGCCTTCCGCTATCCACGGGGTGAGGGCGAAGGCGTCGATATGCCAGAGGTGCCTGAGGTCTTGGAAATCGGCAAAGGCCGGATGATCCAGAACGGCAAACGCGTGGCGATCCTGTCGTTCGGCACCCGTCTGGGCGAAGTCAAAAAGGCCGCCGAGGCGTTGTCTGCCAAGGGGATCACCCCAACCATCGCGGACGCCCGTTTCGCCAAACCGCTGGATCGCGACATGATCCTGAAGCTGGCTGCCGATCACGAAGCACTCATCACCATCGAAGAGGGCGCAGTCGGGGGCTTTGGCTCACACGTGGCGCAGCTTCTGGCGGAGGAAGGCGTCTTTGATAGCGGGCTGAAGTTCCGCTCCATGGTGCTGCCCGACACCTTCATCGATCAGGCCAGCCCGGCGGACATGTATGAGATCGCGGCGATGAACGCGCCGCAGATCGAAGCCAAGGTGCTGGAGGTTCTGGGCGTGGCGACGATTGGAGAGAAACGGGCCTAAACCCCCGTCGTCTCCTGCGGGGGAACGAAGGTTTCCAGATCTTCGGCAGCGCGGACGGCGCGCAGGCCTTCGCGGTAGCTGGGGTAGAGCAGATCCACCCCCAGATCATCTTTGATGCGCTGGTTTCTGACGCGCTTGTTCTCGCCATAGAAGCTGCGCGCCATAGGCGTCATGCCGGCCTCATCAAAGGGGACTTCGGCAGGGACAGGCAGGCCCAGCAGCTCGGCCGCAAAGCCCAGCACATCCTGCGGCGGGGCGGGATCATCATCACAGAGGTTGTAGATCGCACCGGGATCGGGCCGCGCAATCGAAGCGGCAAGAACCTGTGCGATATCATCGACGTGAATGCGCGAAAACACCTGTCCCGGCTTCACGATGCGCCGCGCCTTCCCTGCCATCAGCTTGGCAAACGGGCCGCGACCGGGACCATAGATCCCTGCGAGACGAAAGATATGCAGTGGCAGGTCGGGAATGGTCTGCCAACCTGTTTCCGCCGCAGCGCGCCAGCGGCCACGCTGGCTGGACGGGGTGACGGCGGTGTCCTCATCCACCCAGGCGCCATCATGGTCGCCATAGACCGCAGTGGTCGAGAGATAGCCAACCCATTCCAGCGTATCGCCCTGCGCTGCCTCTGCCAGAGCGTCGGCCAGGTCGTTCAACACCGGGTCCCCCTCTGCGGTTGGCCCGACGGACGACAGGATATGGGTCACCCCATCCAGAGAAAGGGGGGCACCGGGCCAGGTGATCAACTCGACCCCGTGGACGGGCACGGCATCATCTGCTGATCGGGTGGTGCCAATAACCTTCCAGCCCGCCTGAAGCAGCTGGGGGGCCAATGCGCGGGCAGTATAGCCAAATCCAAGACAGAGCAGTGTTTTTGTCATGCCCCATAGATGCGCGCGGGCCTGTTTGGGTGCAAGGGTTGATTCCTCTGCCGATTGCGCATTTGCTGGGTCCATGGACAAAAAACCGATTGATGTGGATGCAGCATACGGGCTTGCGGGCCCGGAGCAGTCGCGTGCCCTTTATGCAGATTGGGCAGAGACCTACGACAGCGGCTTTGCGAGCGAAACAGACTACATCCTGCCCGAACAGGTCGCGTTGGTTTTTGCGGCCGCTGGTGGCAGGGGGCCGGTTCTCGATGTGGGGGCCGGTACTGGATTATGCGGGGTTGCCCTTGCAAAGCAGAACCTTGGCCCGATTGACGCCACCGACATCAGCCCCGACATGCTGGCACAGGCGCTGCGCAAGGATGTGTATCGCGATGTGATCGAAGCCGACCTGACAGAGGGTATCCCGGTGCCACAGGGGGCCTATTGCGGTTTGGTATCCTCTGGCACCTTCACCCATGGCCACGTCGGACCGGAGGCCTTGCCAACCCTCCTGCGGGTGGCTCGTCCTGACGCGATTTTCGCCCTGGCCATCAACGCGCGGTTTGCGGCGGCCTCCGGTTTTGACGACGCGTTGCACCGCTTGCAACGCGGTGGCTGGATCAGGGATCTGCGGTTGCCGGAAGTGGCAATCTACGGCTCTGCGGCCAAGGGCATCCATCGCGCGGACACTGCCCTTGTCGCTGTATTTGCAAAGGTCTGAGACGGCGATCAGCGCCCTTTCCACACCGGATCGCGTTTTTCGGCAAAAGCGCGCGCACCCTCCAGCTGATCCTCGCTATCATAAAGCACATCAACACTGCGCAACTGGCGTTTGGTGATCCGGTTCATGGCGTCCTGGAATTTGCTGTCCTCGGCATCGCGCACGATTTCCTTGATTGCGGCGTAGACCAGCGGCGGGCCAGAGGCCAGGAGACGGGCCAGTTCCCAAGCGCGATCCATCAGCTGGTCCGCTGCCACGATCTCATTCACCAGCCCCCAGCGGTTGGCCTCTTCTGCATCAAACCAGCGCCCGGTGAGCAATAGCTCCATCGCGATGTGATAGGGAATGCGTTTGGGCAGTTTCACACTGGCTGCATCCGCCACGGTGCCAGAGCGGATTTCCGGCAGCGCAAAGGTGGCATGATCGGCAGCAATGATCATGTCCGCAGACAGGGCCAGCTCCAGCCCGCCGCCACAGGCGATCCCGTTCACCGCGGCAATCACCGGCTTGTTCATGTCGCGCAGCTCCTGCAATCCACCGAACCCGCCGACACCATAGTCGCCATCCACCGCATCACCGTCAGCCGCCGCTTTCAGATCCCAACCGGGGCAAAAGAACTTCTCTCCCCCACCCGTCAGGATTGCCACCCTGAGGTCAGGATCGTCGCGGAAATCGCGGAAGACCTCACCCATGACCTTGCTGGTCGCCAGATCAATGGCGTTGGCCTTGGGTCGGTCCAGCGTCACTTCCAGAATGGCGCCGTCGCGGCGGGTTTTCACGGGGCTGCTGCCGGTGTCTTCACTCATGTCGTCTCCTCCTGGCATGTGGCATGCCTGTCTGTTTTCAAGCCGCAGCCCTAGTATTTCCGCCGCATCAGCGCATCCGCGGCCACGGCATCTGTTGGCGTGCACAGAAGCGGGTTGATCTCGATCTCCTCCAACCCCAGCGCATTCTCAAGCACATAGGCCTCAACCGCGCGGATGGCCGCCATGAGAGCCTCGCGATTGGCAGCGGCAGCGCCACGATACCCGTCGAGCAACCGTGACACCCGCAGGCTGTTGAGCGCGGTTTCAAGATCCGCCTCAGACGCAGGCAATAGAACCGATGCGCTGTCCTGCAGGACTTCGGTCAGCGTACCACCCGCTGCAAGGGTCATGACAAACCCGTGGGCCGGGTCCTTGACCACACCGATCAGCAGCTCTGCCACCGCACCTGTCACCATTTCCTCGATCAGGAAACTGCGGGCCGGCATGTCATGTGCTGCATCGCTGACCGCCTGACCTGAGGTCAGGTTCAGCACAACGGCTCCTGCCTCAGTCTTGTGGGCGACCCCTTCTCCCTTGAGAACAACAGGGAAGCCGAGATCAACAGCCACGGCCCGTGCGTTGGTGGCCGAGATGGCGCGTTTGGAATGCGGCACCCGCAACCCATAGGCCGAGAGCTGACGCTTGGCCTCGGCTTCGGGGATCAGATCGGGCTCTACTGTGGCTGTCGGCAACAACAGCGGCTCCGGTGGTTCGGGCAGACACAGGCTTGCCGCTTCGCAGGCAGCAATTGCTTCTGTCAGCCCGGAAAACGGAACTACACCGGCCTCCATCAGCCGGGCTGCGACCTCCTCTGGCATGAGTTCGGGAAGGGTTGCGATGAAACCGGCGTTGGCGCCGGTCCGCTCCCGCGCTGCGATCATTGCAGCAATGGTACATTCCCAGTCAGACGCATCACAGCGATCCCCGCGCGGAAAATCGGCAATCAGCATGGTCATCGCCAGTTGCGGATCCATCATCGCAGCGAAGGCGTTGGTCATCGCCTCGGTGTCGCGCCAGATATAGGTGTGATAATCAAGCGGATTGGCCAGCGCCACCATCGGGCCGAGCGCGGCGCGCAGATCGGTTTTCTGGCGGTCATTCAGGGGTGGAAACGCCACCCTGCGCGCATGAGCGGTATCCGCGGCCAGGCTTGCCTCGCCCCCCGAACAGCTGATGGTCGCAATACGGTTCGAGGGCAGACGCCCCGTTACATGCAACAGCTTCAGCGTCTCCAGGAAAGACGACAGATCATCCAGACGCGGAATACCAAATCGCGACAGCAAAGCCCCTGCCCCCGCGTCGCCGCCCGCAAGCGAGGCGGTATGAGAAACCGTTGCGGCCTGGGCCTCGGCCGACTTGCCAACCTTCAGGGCGATGATGGGCTTGCCCAATGCGCGGGCACGGGCGGCAAGTGCCTCAAAGGCGCGCAGATCACCAAACCCCTCGATATGCAGACCCAGCGCAGTGACCCGGTCGTCCTCCAGCAGCGCCTCGCCAATTGCAGCAATGCCCGATTGTGCCTGATTGCCCGCAGTCACCACATAGGCCAGCGGCAGGCCACGCTTCTGCATGGTCAGGTTGATTGCGATGTTGGAGCTTTGAGTGACCAGGGCCACGCCTGTCTCAGCCCGCTGGCCGCCATGCTGGTCCGGCCACAAAAGCGCACCGTCCAGATAGTTGATGAAGCCATAGCAATTGGGGCCGAGGAAGGGCATATCGCCCGCCGCATCTAACAGCTGCGCCTGCAAATCAGCCCCTTCGGCGTCCTCTGCTGCGGCTTCCAGAAAACCGGACGCAAAGCACACTGCCCCGCCAGCCCCGCGCGCCGACAGCGCCCGCACCACGTCGATCGTGGCAAAGCGGTTCACCCCGACAAAGGCCGCATCTGGTGCCTCTGGCAGACTGTCCACGTCTTTGAACGCAGGCAGGCCCGCAACCTCTTCGGCCTTGGGGTGGACGGGCCAGATGGTGCCCCCGAACCCCATCTTCTGGCACTGCTCGATCACCAAGCGGCACCAGGCGCCACCACCGATCACAGCTATGGATTTGGGACGGAAAAGGCGGGAAAGGTCGCGTGTCATTGTCTTGCGGTTCCGCAGGCTGAGAGTTCGGGAGCCTCCGGCGGGGATATTTTCAGCCAGAAGAAGCGTAGGGTTTCATTAACCAGAATCGGCAACGCTGATTGCGCGGTACAGGCGGGGACGCCGATGACCGCGCCAGGAGAAGGCCCCCGGTTGCGGCGTTGCCCTCCGGGGGCTGGATCTGGTTTCACTCTTCTTCTGGCCTTCAAATATCCTCGCCGAAGGCGAAAAAACTGCTGGGTTTCAATGTGCCGGCCGGTCGAGATGGCCCAGATCCCGGTCCGGGTCAATCCGGTCGCGCACCAGGGTTTTCAGCGCCTTCACATCCGGAAAACCGCCGTCGCGTTTGCGTTCCCAGATCAGATCACCGTCCAGTCGGATTTCGAACACACCACCCATGTGACCGGGGATCAGGGTGACTCCCCCCAGTTGATCCTGGAATGTCTGCAACAATTCCTGTGCCATCCAGCCCGCGCGCAGCAGCCAGTTGCAGCCGATGCAGTAGGTGATGGTCACATTGGGTTTCACAGCCTGTGGTGCGGTTTGGGTCATGGATCAGCCTCCGACGGCGCGCAGCATCTCGCGGCTGATGATGTGCCGCTGGATTTCACTGGTGCCTTCCCAGATACGCTCCACCCGCGCGTCGCGCCAGATGCGTTCCAGCGGCAGTTCATCCATCAATCCCATGCCGCCATGAATCTGGATCGCCTCATCGGCGACAAAGGCCAGCATCTCGGTCGCCTTCAGCTTGGCCATCGACATGTCGCTTTCGGTGACGGTGCCCTGATCGAATTTCCAACCGGCTTCCCAGGTCAAGAGGTTCGCCGCCTTCAGTTCCAGCGCCATATCGGCGAGCTTGAAGGACACACCCTGAAACTTGCCGATTTGCTGGCCGAACTGTTTGCGCTCGGCGGCGTAGTCGATCGAATGCTGCAAGGCACGGTCTGCGCGACCAAGGCAGGTGGCGGCCACTTGCAGGCGGGTCGCGCCCAGCCAGGTGTTGGCAACATCGAACCCCTTGTCGACCTCGCCCAGAATGGCCGAGGACGGCAGGCGGCAGTCGTCGAATTCCAGCACCGCGTTGGTATAGCCGCGGTGGCTGACGTTGCCGTAGCCGTCGCGCACCTCAAAACCCGGCGTGCCCTTGTCGACAAAGAAGGCAGTGATCTTCTTCTTCGGCCCGCGCGGGGTGTCCTCGATCCCGGTGGCCATGAAGCAGATCGCGAAATCGGCGATATCGGCGTGGCTGATGAAATGCTTGGTGCCGTTCAGGATCCAGTCATCGCCGTCCTGGCGCGCCGTCGCCTTCATGCCGCGCAGGTCCGAGCCCGCGTCCGGCTCTGTCATCGCCAGACAGTCCCACTTCTCGCCTTTCATACAGGGGAACAGGTATTTTTCCTTCTGCTCCTCGGTGCCTGCCAGCAGGATGTTCGATGGCCGCGCCACGCCGGTCCAGTGCAGCGCATAGTTGGCGCGGCCCAGTTCCTTTTCATACATCAGCCAGCTCAGCGTATCGAGGCCGGCACCTCCTACCTCCTCTGGCATGTTGGCGGCATAAAGCCCTGCCTCCATCGCCTTTTTCTGCACATCGCGGATCACGTCCATGTCCAGGTGGCCGGTGCGTTCGATCTCCGCCTCGTGGGGGTAGAGCTCTTTCTCCACAAAGGCGCGGGTGGTTTCCACGATCATGGCCTGTTCTTCGGTCATTGCGAACTGCATCGGTCCCTCCCGTCAGGGTAATTCTGTTGACTTGCCCCTGAGCGTAGGTCTGGATGAACAGAATATCATGCACTATCGGACATCATCGTGCCAAAATGGAAGAAACAACACGCTGCAACGCAGCAGATTGACCTTTTGCTGTTTGATCAGTTTTCGGGCCATTGCCTTGCCAATACCGTCGAGCCACTCCGCGCGGCAAATGGCTTTGCTGGACGCGATCTCTATTCCTGGCGGTTCCTGACCCTTTCAGGTGCGCCTGCCGTGTCATCCGCCGGCATGGAAGTTATCGCGCAGAGGGCACTGGCGCGGGCTGAGGGTGATATGCTCATCGCGATGCCGAGCTATGGCTATCTGCGTCACGCAACCGATGCGACGGCGCGGGGGCTGCGGGCTGCTGCCGCCCGATACCGTGTGATGGCGGGTTTTGATACTGGCGCCTGGCTTCTGGCCGCTGCCGGATTGCTGACGGGCTATCGCGCCACCATTCACCGCGCCGAGATGGAGGAGTTCACCGACTGCTTTCCCGAGGTGGACGCCAGCCAGCAGCGCTATCTATGGGATCGTGACCGGTTGACCTGTTCAGGAGCGATGTCTGCCTTTGACAGCATTCTTGACATGATCGGACAGCAACACGGTCAGGCGCTGCGCCTGGATGTTGCCGATCTATTCATGAGCGCAGACCCGGAGCCGACATCTGGCAGCAACCTTTCCAGCACGCCCTTGCGCAGCACCACTGTGGCGCGGGCGGTCAAGGTGATGGAGGACAATCTGGAGAACCCCCTGCCCCTGACCGACGTGGCCCGCCAGACCGGGCGCAGCCTGCGCGAGCTGGCCCGCCGGACACAGGCAGAATTGGGCGTGACGCCACAGGGACTGTATCGCCATTTTCGTCTGAAACGGGCGAAACGCCTCGTGTTAGAGACGGAATACAGCGTCGCGGAGATTGCCCTCCGCTGCGGCTATGAAAACCCAAGCGCGCTGACACGGGCGTTTCGGACAGAGTTTCAGACAACGCCCCGACAGTTGCGCAGCGCACGGCGCTGACCATCGGCGGCGCATCGCTGATACCGATCTTATGGTTTCACAAAAAAGAGCTATTGTTTGCGCTAGACCTGAAGGGGCCTTGCGCTTGCTCAGGTAATCAGAACAATTGGCACATGACAGATATCGCATTCCCAAGCTGGCCCGATGTAGCCCCCCAGTTGATCGAAGTTGCGGCAGGTCGCCGCCCGGCGGATACGGTGATCCGCAAGGGGGTCTGGGTCAATGTTCACACCCGTGAACTCCTCCCCGATCATGACATTGCCATAAGCGCAGGACGTATTGCCTATGTCGGGCCTGACGCGGGCTATTGCACCGGTCCCGACACCGAGGTGATCGAGGCAAACGGGCGCTACATGATGCCCGGCCTGTGTGATGCGCATATGCACATCGAATCCGGCATGCTGACCCCAGCAGAATTTGCCCGCGCTGTGATCCCCCATGGCACCACCTCGATGTTCACCGACCCGCATGAAATCGCCAATGTGCTGGGCCTTGAAGGCGTGCGGCTGATGCATGACGAAGCGCTGCTGCAGCCGGTCAATATCTTTACCCAGATGCCAAGCTGTGCGCCCTCTGCGCCAGGGCTGGAAACCACCGGCTACGAGATCTCGCCCGAAGATGTTGGCGAGGCGATGAACTGGCCGGGGATCATCGGCCTTGGCGAGATGATGAACTTTCCCGGTGTTGCCAATGGCGACCCCAAGATGCTGGCCGAAATCGCCGCGACCCAGCGCGCAGGGAAAACCGTTGGCGGGCATTATGCCTCTCCTGACCTTGGCCCTGATTTTGCGGCTTATGTGGCGGGCGGCCCGGCTGATGATCACGAAGGCACCTGTGAGGCAGATGCCATTGCCCGCATGCGCCAAGGTATGCGCGCGATGGTGCGGCTGGGATCGGCCTGGTACGATGTTGAGGCGCAGATCACCGCGATCACCGAAAAGGGTCTGGATCCGCGCAACTTCATCCTGTGTACCGATGATTGCCATTCCGGCACGCTCGTCAACGATGGCCATATGAACCGGGTTGTGCGTCACGCGATCGACTGCGGCTGCGACCCCTTGGTTGCCATCCAGATGGCCACGATCAATACAGCCACCCATTTCGGTCTTGAGCGAGAGCTGGGCTCTATCACGCCGGGCCGCCGGGCAGATGTGATTTTGACCTCTGACCTTAAGTCCTTGCCCATCGAGGTGGTGGTGGCGCGGGGCCAGATCGTGGCCGAGGCCGGAGAAATCAAAGTGGACTGCCCGCACCTCGACTGGCCAGACAGCGCCCGAGGCACAGTCCATCTGGGCCATGAGTTGTCCGCACGTGATTTTGAGATCAGCGCACCTGAAGGGGCCAACGCGGTCACTGCAAATGTGATTGGGGTCGTCGAGAACCAGGCCCCCACCAAAGCCCTTCAGGCGGAATTGCCGGTGGTTGACGGGCTGGTCGAGGGCAGTGGCGACGTCTGCCAGATTGCCCTTGTCGAACGGCATCGGGCAACCGGCGGCGTGACCAACGCCTTTGTCTCCGGGTTTGGCTATTCCGGCAAAATGGCGATGGCCTCGACCGTGGCCCATGACAGCCATCATATGATTGTCGTCGGAACCGATCGTGCACAGATGGCGCTGGCCGCGAACCGGCTGGCCGAGGTCGGTGGAGGCATCACCATTTTCCGCGAGGGGCAGGAGCTGGCATTGGTTGAACTGCCGATTGCCGGGCTGATGTCCGACAGCCCCGCAACCGAGGTCGCCGCCAAGGCGCAGAAGATGGTCGACGCGATGGAAGCCTGTGGCTGCACGCTGAACAATGCCTATATGCAACATTCCCTGCTGGCGCTTGTCGTCATCCCAGAGCTGCGTATTTCCGACCTTGGACTGGTCGACGTTCGCAGCTTCAAGAAAATTCCAGTGATCGAGCCGCTTTCATGACAACAGTAAAAACCCCACAACTTCCTGCCGCTGAGGAATTCACCGACGCGGCCGCAGCCGTCGCCCGTCTGGAGCAGCTTTATTCGGAGGCGACACAGTTCCTGTGCACCGAATTCTCCAGCGTGATTGCCGATGGCGCCGCAGTACCGCACCGCATCCGCGCCTATTACCCGGAGATCCGCTTTACCACCTCGTCGTTTGCACAGGTGGATAGTCGGCTCAGCTATGGGCATGTGTCAGCGCCCGGCACCTATGCCACGACGGTGACACGCCCGGATCTGTTTCGTCATTATTTGACCCAACAGATCGGCCTGTTGATCCGCAATCATGGCCAGCCTGTCACCATTGCGGTCTCGGACACACCAATCCCGGTGCATTTTGCTGTCGCCTCAGACCCCAATCTGACCGTCCCGCAAGAGGGGGCGGCAGGCTTTACCCTGCGCGATGTGTTCGATGTGCCGGATCTGGCGACCACCAACGATGACATCGTGAACGGCACCTATCAGGCCAGCGACAACACCGGGCCGCTCTCGCTGTTTACGGCGCAGCGCATCGACTATTCGCTGGCCCGCCTGTCGCACTATACGGCGACGGATCCACAGCATTTCCAGAACCATGTGCTGTTCACCAACTACCAGTTCTACGTCGCGGAGTTCGAGGCCTATGCCCGCGCCCAGCTGGCTGACCCGCAGTCAGGCTACATCAGCTTTGTCAGCACCGGCGACCACGAGATCACCCATGCGGATGCCGAAATCCCGCCAACCACCAAACTGCCGCAGATGCCGACCTACCACCTGAAGCGGGAAGACGGCAGTGGCATCACCCTGGTGAACATCGGCGTCGGCCCGTCCAACGCAAAAACCGCCACGGACCACATCGCCGTATTGCGCCCGCATGCGTGGTTGATGGTTGGCCACTGTGCCGGTCTTCGCAATACGCAAACCCTGGGGGATTTCGTGCTTGGCCACGGGTATCTGCGCGAGGACCACGTGCTGGACGACGATCTGCCGATCTGGACCCCGATCCCCGCGCTTGCGGAAATTCAGGTCGCGCTGGAAAATGCCGTTGCTGAGGTGACCGAACTGGAAGGTTATGATCTGAAACGGATCATGCGGACCGGTACCGTTGCCACCATCGACAACCGTAACTGGGAATTGCGCGACCAATCCGGCCCGGTCCAGCGGCTATCACAGTCCCGCGCCATCGCGCTGGATATGGAAAGCGCAACAATCGCGGCCAATGGATATCGCTTCCGCGTGCCATACGGAACGCTGCTGTGCGTGTCGGACAAACCCCTGCATGGTGAGCTGAAACTGCCAGGCATGGCATCTGATTTCTACCGCACGCAGGTTGCGCGGCATTTGCAGATCGGGATAAAGGCGATGGAACAGTTGCGCGGCATGCCACTTGAGCGTTTGCACAGTCGAAAACTGCGCTCCTTCGACGAAACAGCCTTTCTTTAAGGCGAGTTTTCCACCGAAATCTGCCAAAAACCCCTATTTTGTTGGGCTAAATGCTACACAATGCGTTGTGTTACGACACAACATAACGCTAAGGTTACGCGATGAGGCCCCATAACTCGGGCAGTGACAAGGAGACCTAAGAATGTCCAAACCGATGACCAAGACCCAGCTTGTTGCCGCTCTGGCTGAAGAAATGGGCAGCGACAAGAAAGCCGCCGGCGCCGCTCTGGATGCCGTTTGCGCGCTGATCACCCGCGAAGTTTCCGGCGGTGGCGCAGTGACCCTGCCCGGCGTTGGCAAGATCTACTGCCGCGAGCGCCCTGAGCGCGAAGTGCGCAACCCCGCGACCGGTGAGAAGTTCACCAAAGAAGCGGACAAAGTCGTGAAAATGACCATCGCCAAAGCGCTGAAAGACAGCGTGAACGGCTAAGTTCACATCACGACCAAGATTGTGTTGCGGGTCGCCTTTCAGGCGGCCCTTTCTTTTTGCCCGGTCTTGCGCAGCTATGGACATCATCCGCGCGTCGCTTCAGGGTCACGCCATTAGATCGGCAGGGAGAGACGGCCATGGATCTGCGCGCATTGGCGATGGGGCTTGCATTTGCCTTCATGTGGTCGTCGGCCTTTACGTCGGCCCGGATCATTGTGGCGGATGCCTCGCCGCTTTATTCGCTGGCGTTCCGCTTCCTGATTTCCGGTTTGATCGGGGTCGCCGTTGCCCGGTATCTCGGGCAGAGCTGGCGCCTGACCCGCGGCCAGATGAAGGCCACAATCGTTTTCGGGATCTGCCAGAATGCCCTCTATCTTGGGCTCAATTTCGTCGCGATGGAAAGCATCGAAGCGTCACTGGCTGCGATCATCGCATCAACCATGCCGATGCTGGTCGCAATTGCGCTGTGGGCGGTTTACGGCGAACGCCTGCCCCGGCTCGGCGTGGCCGGGTTGATTGCCGGGGTCATTGGCGTTGCACTGATCATGGGGACGCGCATCAGCGCCGGTGTGGATCTCTTTGGTGTCATGCTTTGCGGCATTGGCGTGCTGGCCCTGACGCTGGCGACCCTTGCCCTGCGTGGGGCAACATCTGGCGGCAACTACATGATGGTCGTTGGCCTGCAGATGTTGATCGGTTCAGCAGTTCTGTTTGTCGTTGCCCCGATGGTTGAAACCTTCCGGCTGGAACCCAGTTGGCCGCTCGCCCTCGCCTTTGTTTACACCACGCTCGTGCCGGGGCTGACCGCGACCTTTATCTGGGTTCTGCTGCTGAACCGGATCGGTGCGGTGCGCGCGGCAACGTTCCACTTTTTGAACCCGGTTTTCGGCGTTGCGGTGGCCAGTGTTCTTCTGGGGGAGCGGCTGGGTGTTCTGGATCTGGTCGGTGTCGCCATTGTCACCTTTGGCATTCTGGCGGTGCAGCTTGCCCGCCAAAAGGCCCAAGTCGATGCAGCCACCACGGCCACCAGAACCCTGCCAGAGGCGCCCGGCCGGGCCCGCCCCTGACGCGGGCAGCCAAACACGGTCGCGCGAGGTCATGAAATAGCGCTTTGCTTTTTCTGCCCCCTGCCCCCATTTACTGACAAACGCCAAAGATCGGAGGACAAGATGCGCAGCTATTCCAAAGACCCCGACGCCATTGCGGCCCTCTCGGAAGAAGAATTCTACGTCACCCAGCAATCGGGCACAGAACGTCCCGGTACTGGCAAACTGCTCTACAACAAAGAACCCGGCATCTATGTGGATATCGTTTCGGGAGAGCCATTGTTTGCCTCGTCCGACAAATATGAATCCGGATGTGGCTGGCCCAGCTTTACCAAGCCGATCGAGCCCGCCCATGTTCAGGAGCTTGAGGATCGCACCCACGGGATGATCCGCACCGAGGTCCGTTCTTCCCATGGCGACAGCCATCTCGGCCATGTGTTCCCCGATGGGCCGCGCGACCGTGGCGGCCTGCGCTATTGCATCAATTCCGCCTCTCTTCGCTTTGTGCATCTCGACGACATGCAGGCAGAAGGTTACGGCGACTATATCGACCAAGTGGAGGATAGATCATGAGCACCGCAACTGAACGGGCCGTTCTGGCCGGTGGGTGTTTCTGGGGTATGCAAGACCTGATCCGCAAGCGTCCGGGCGTCATCAGCACGCGCGTAGGCTACAGCGGCGGTGACGTGCCCAACGCAACCTACAAGAACCACGGCACTCATGCCGAGGCGATCGAGATCATCTTTGATCCTGCCCAGACCAGCTATCGCACGCTGCTGGAATTCTTCTTTCAGATCCACGACCCAACCACCGTGGACCGCCAGGGCAATGACATCGGCACCAGCTATCGCTCTGCAATCTTTTTCGTCGATGAGACGCAAAAGCAGATTGCAGAAGACACCATCGCCGATGTGAACGCCTCTGGAATCTGGCCCGGCAAGGTCGTCACCGAACTGGCACCTGTGGGCGACTTCTGGGAAGCCGAACCAGAGCATCAGGACTATCTTGAGCGGCTCCCGAATGGCTACACCTGCCACTTCCCCCGCCCCGATTGGGTCCTGCCCAAACGCAGCGAGACGGCCGCCGAATAAGCGCCCCAGCAAAAAGCCCCGCCAAACGGCGGGGCTTCGTCATTCTCAGAATGCAAAATCAGGCGTGGGCGATGCGGGGTCGGCCGCTGGCCTCTACGGTCAGAAATGCCTCAACAAAGACATCACGCGCCTCGACCCTTGCGGTGCGAATATCCCGCTCGATCTGGGTGGCGATATCCTCGGCTCCGGCCTCTTCGGCGGCTGCAGTGGCTTCTCCGTGAAGATGCGCTTCAAGCAGGTTCAGCGCCTCCTCCGGGGTGGAAAAATCCTGCGGCCCGTCATCCAAATGGACGCGGAATTTGCCCTCAGCCGGAGAGGTCACCGTTCCGCTGCGGCGCATGGTGATGCGACCGACGACAGCCCCGATTGCATTCGCAACCCCCGCATGTTCAGGCAGGATCATGTTGCAATGCAGCCGCGCGCCCACCGCGGGATAGTAGCTGGGGGCGGACGCGCCGAGACCAACCACGTCCACGTTCAGCCCACTTTGCAGGGAAATCAGACCGCGATGGCCTTTCAACCCACGCTGCATCAGAACATGGCGCGCCAGCTGATCAGGCGGCGGGCCGAACGGGCTGCTTTCTTCCGCAAATGCAGTCTCTAACAAGGTCAAAGCGGTCTGCTCGGTCATTTGGTCGATGATGATCTGCGCCAGTGACGGCGCATCCGGCGCAAGGCGATCCCCCGAGCCAACACGACGGCGGGCAAACAGAGTAAGAGCCTTTTCAGCTGCCTCCCTGTCCCAGGCAGACAGGCGGCCAAGAACGTGGCTCGCATCGGACGGAGTGATGGCGGAGACCTGCACCAGCCCTCGATCCACCAGCCGCATCAACGCAGTTTGTTCGATCCGGCTTTGCAGGATTGCCCCAGTGGGATGGGTGGCGTCACCAATCCGCTCCAGAATGCGCGCATCGCGATCGGCAAGGCCAACAGCGGACTGTCCGGGCACCGCACGCACGAACTGGCCGTCATATTCACCGACTGTGGACGCGCGCAACTGCGTATCCAGTGCCGCGTGCACCACATCCGGTGCCGTCATTGCAACCAGAGACACCGGCAAAACCCGGCGAGGGCCAAGCGTGACCCCACCGTCCATGCCGCTGGTCACCAGATGGACCTGACTATCGCCGCCAAGGCCAGAGGTGCGCATCGCAACCGCCTCGACCATCGTGCGATACCCGCCGACCTGCGCCCCTGCAGGGTCGATCTTGGGCTTGCCGTTTTCGATCAGGGCCACGTCGGTCGTCGTACCGCCGATATCACTGACCAGCGCCCGCTCCACACCCGTCAACCACCGTGCACCAACCAGCGAAGCGGCAGGGCCGCTCAGGATGGTTTCGATCGGGCGTGCGCGCGCTTGTTCCGCCGACATCAGTGCACCATCGCCACGCACAACCATCATCTGCGCAGCAATCCCCAGCTCTGACAGCCGCGTCTCTGCCCTGCCGATCAACCGGTCAATCATCCCGATCAGCCGGGCATTCAAAACCGCAGTCAGCGCCCGTTTCGGCCCATTCAGCCGCGCAGAGAGCTGATGGGAGCAAGTGACGGGAATGCCGGTTTCTTCGGTGATGATGCGCGCCACCTCCAATTCATGCGCGGGATTGCGGGTGGCGAACAGACCTGCCACCGCAAAGCCGCTGACGTGGGCTGCCTCGGTTTGCAGAAAACTGCGAAGAGCGGCTGTATCCAGTGGCGCCGCCTCCCCGCCTGCGTGGTTGTGGCCGCCTGCAAGAACCAGCGCCGGATCGCCCTTGAGCGCGTCGCGCAGACCGTGCCGATCCAGATCTGCCTCGGCAAAGCCGACATAGATCAGCGCCACGCGTCCGCCCTGACCTTCAACCAGCGCATTGGTTGCCAATGTCGTCGACAACGCCGCCAGCGTGACCTCGGATGGTGACACTCCAGCCTCAGACAACACCGCCTCAACCGCTTTGCCGACACCAATCGCCAGATCTTGCCGGGTTGTCAGGGATTTCGCCGTGGCAAGAACATGTGTCTCATCACGGATCAGCACCGCATCGGTATAGGTTCCGCCGGTATCGACCCCCAAAAGCAGTGTCATTCATCATCCTCCTGTTCGCACCATCCCGCCTAGCGAAGCAAAAGCGGCACCGCATGTCTGGAAGCGGCATTCTACTGGACGTGCTGAGAAAAGCGTTGGCTAAGCAAGTTGCGCCGCAGCCCAGCGGGCGGCATCGGCAACCGTTGGATCCGGGTCCGTGGTCAGCGATTGGGCAACGGCGCGCAACTCCGGCTGAGCAGAGTTGCCAATCGCATACAAGACGTTGCGCACAAACCGATCCCGGCCGATCCGTTTTATCGGCGAGCCCGAAAACAACGCACGAAACGCCGCGTCGTCCAAAGTGGCCAGCTCTGCCAGTTTCGGCGCGGTAAACTCGGGTCGGGCCTCATAGCGGATGTCGCTCGCCGCGACGGCAAACTTGTTCCAGGGGCAGGCCGCAAGGCAATCATCGCATCCATAGATCCGGTTGCCCAGTTTGCTGCGCAGTTCCTCGTCAATCGGACCTTTGTGTTCGATGGTCAGGTAGGAAATGCAGCGGCGGGCATCGAGCTGATAAGGCGCCGGAAAGGCATCGGTGGGGCAGGCTGCAATACAGGATCGACAGGATCCGCAGTGGTCGCGCTCTGCAGGGTCGGCCGGTAGGTCCAGCGTTGTGAAAACAGACCCTATAAAGGCCCAATTGCCCCAATCCCGACTGACCAGATTGGTGTGCTTCCCCTGCCAGCCAAGCCCCGCTGCCTGCCCCAGCGGCTTTTCCGGCACCGGCGCCGTATCCACAAAAACCTTTACCTCGGCTTCATGGCCCAGCTTCTGGGCTTCGGCGATCAACCAGCGCGCCAGCCGCTTGAGCCGTTTTTTCACAAGGTCATGATAATCCTTGTTTCGGGCATAAACCGAAATGGCCCCGCGATCGGGCTGCCCCACGATTTCCATCGGATCGACGTCAGGGGTATAGCTTTCGGCCAGCATGATGACCGAACGCGCCTCTGGCCACAGTTGTGCGGGATCACCACGCCAGTGGCTCCGCTCCTCCATCCAGGCCATCTGTCCATGATAGCCCGCGTCCAGAAAGGCCTGCAGCCGATCCGGCACCTCAGGCACATCCCAGGGTCGGCAGATCCGGCAGGACACAAAGCCCTCGGCCAGGGCTTGCGCCACCAGTTGATCCTTGAGACTGGAATGATCCGTCATCGGGCGTTACGTCCTTGGCTCACGCGGCGCGAACCGCACCGGCGGCAGCTGCAGACATTGTCTTATCAAAAATCGAGATCTGCGTAATGGGGCGGTGGGCTGAAACCCGGAATCTGATCCGCGAGGATAGAGCGGAAGGCCGGGCGGGATTTGATCTTGGCGTACCAGTCCTTGACGACAGCCGACCGATTCCAATCCACATCAGAGATATAGTCCAGCGACGACAGATGCGCAGCAGCCGCAAAGTCGGCAAGGGTCATCTGATCCCCCGCCAGCCAGCGTCGGTGATCGAGCAACCACGCCAGATAGTCGAGATGATATTTGATCGCCCGCGCCCCGGCCTTGACGTTGCTGCTGTCGGGATAGCCCTGCCCGGTCACCTTTTTGTTGACCCGTTCATAGAGCAGCTTTGATGTCACCTCGTTGTGGAACTTGTCGTCAAACCAATTGACCAGCCGACGCACCTCGTAGCGGCCATCGGGATCGCTCGGCATCAGAGAGGGCTCGGGGCGGGTTTCTTCGAGGTACTCGCAAATCGCCGCACTTTCGGCCATCAGCTTCCCATCCAGTCGGATCACCGGAACCTTGGCCGCGGGGTTACGGCGCAGAAAATCCGCCTCCTTTTCCCAGTAGCGTTCCTCGACCAGCTCAACCTCGATGCGCTTTTCCGCAAGCGACAGCCGTACTTTTCGGCAGAACGGGGACAGGGGCACGTGATAGAGGCGGGCCATGGGTCGTCAGGTCTCCTGTTGCGTGTGGTCGGGGGTCAGACAGCAATGCCCCGAAGCGCAGGAAGTTTCAATCCTCGAAACAGGCCGCGCGGCCATCTGCGCGAATGGTGGCCGCCCCGTCCATGATCTGCGCCGCACGCTTGCGCATGAAGGCGGATGGTTTTGCGGCAGAGCGGTCCTTGGGGTTGGGCAGGACAGAGGCCAGAAGCGCGGCCTGGCGCGGGCTCAGCTCATCCGGGCCAACGCCGAAATAATGCCGGGCTGCGGCCTCGGCTCCGAAAACACCCTCGCCCATTTCAGCGACGTTGAGATAGACCTCAAGGATACGCCGCTTGCTCCATACTGCTTCGACCATCGGGGTCATCAGTGTTTCAAGCGCCTTGCGGATCCAGCTGCGCCCCTGCCAGAGAAAGACATTCTTGACCACCTGCTGCGAGATCGTCGACGCCCCACGCTGACCACCTTCTGCGATGGCCTTGCGAATGGCCTCGGCATCCAATCCCCAATGCTGGCAGAACCGCGCATCTTCAGCCGCGACCACGGATCGCGCCAGCACTGGCGCCATTGCTTCGATCGGCATCCATTCGCGATCAATGTCGCCCAGGCGGCGGTATTCGGACCAGATGGTGAATGTGGTGGGCGGGTTGACCACCGAAAACAGCAGGATCGGCAGCAACATGACTGCAACGCCGACAAGCGCGGCGCGGCCGATCCAGCGTTTGGCCAGACGGCCCGGTGAAATATCAGGGCGCGCCTTTGCCTTGCCCGCTGATTTCCCGCGCGCCTTGGTCTTCTTGGAAGAGCCCGATTTTCCGCCTGTTTTTGCTGCCTTCGCCATAGCCTCTCTATACGGCAGAGTGGCGTCCTGCTCCAACCGGGAAATCAAGCCGCCTGCAAGAGATCGCCAAAGCAGGCATCAGACATGCATCTTGATGTGAAAAGGCCCCGACCGTTGAAACCGTCGGGGCCTGTCCAAGGCAATGCAGAGGAGGTGGCGGGGCCTATTCCGCCGGTACGGCTGCTACGTCCAGTGTCAGGGGCTGGGGCAGCTTGTCCAACATCTCGGTCGGGCAAACCTGCAAGAAGTTCGCTTTCTCGCTCTCCCAGTGCTGGAGAATATCAGCGGCCTTGCGGCTGCCGGTTTCTGCCAGATGACGCTCGACCAGTCCTTTGAGCTGCTGTTCCCAATGCTCCACGCCAACCTGGCAGGTGACGAGGGATTCCATGTTCATCAGCGTCTCGGCCTTGCCTTCCGGGTCGTAGATATAAGCCATGCCACCGGTCATACCTGCACCAAAGTTGGCGCCAATAGAGCCGAGGATCACCGCGACACCGCCGGTCATGTATTCACAACCGCAGGCACCACAGCCTTCGACCACCACGCTGGCACCGGAGTTGCGGACCGCGAAGCGTTCACCGGCACGACCTGCCGCAAAGAGATAGCCATCGGTTGCACCATAAAGGACGGTGTTGCCAACGATGGTGTTCTCGCTTGCTGTCAGCGGCGATGCCATCGGCGGACGTACCACAATGGTACCACCGGACAGACCCTTGCCGACGTAGTCGTTCGCATCGCCCGAAACCTCCAGCTTGAGCCCCGGCGCTGCAAAGGCACCAAGAGACTGACCAGCAGAGCCCTGCAGCTTTACCGTCAGGTGGTCGGGCTGCAGCGTGTTGCGCATGCCAAAGTTGCGGACAATGTGGCTGGATGTACGGGTGCCCACGGTCCGATGTGTGTTCTGAACCGCATAGGACAGCTGCATCTTTTCCCCGTCCTGCAGGAAGCGGGCGGCATCGCGCACGATTTCCTTGTCCAGAGTGTCCGGCACAGCATTGCGTTCACGATCACGGTTGTAGTCGATGTCATGCGCACCATCGACGGTGATCAACATCGGGTTGAGGTCCAGATCATCAAGATGTGCCGAACCACGGGACACCTGCGCCAGCAGATCCGCCCGACCAATCACCTCGTCCAGAGAGCGCGCGCCGATTGAGGCGAGGATCTCGCGGACTTCCTGTGCGTAGAAGGTGATGAGGTTCACAACCTTGTCCGCGTTGCCGGTGAACTTGCCGCGCAGGGCTTCGTCCTGGGTGCAGACACCAACGGGGCAGGTGTTGGACTGGCACTGGCGCACCATGATGCACCCCATTGCGATCAGCGCCGCGGTGCCGATGCCGTATTCTTCGGCCCCCAGCATTGCGGCCATCACGATGTCACGACCCGTCCGCAGACCACCATCGGTCCGCAGGGTGACCCGATCACGCAGGTTGTTCATCGCCAGAACCTGATGCGCCTCGGTCAGGCCCATCTCCCACGGCAGACCCGCGTATTTGATCGAAGTCGCCGGTGACGCGCCGGTGCCACCGTTGTGGCCCGAAATCAGGATGATGTCGGCCTTCGCCTTGGCAACGCCCGCAGCAATGGTGCCAACGCCGGAAGACGCCACCAGTTTCACCGTCACCTTGCAGCGCGGGTTGATCTGCTTCAGGTCATAGATCAGCTGCGCCAGGTCCTCGATCGAGTAGATATCGTGGTGCGGCGGCGGCGAGATCAGCGTCACACCCTTGGTGGAGTGGCGCAGACGGGCAATCAGGTCGGTGACCTTCATCCCCGGCAGCTGGCCGCCTTCACCGGGCTTGGCGCCCTGGGCTACCTTGATTTCCAGCTCTTCGCACTGGTTCAGGTATTCGGCTGTCACACCAAAGCGGCCCGACGCCACCTGCTTGATTTTCGCAGACGGGTTGTCGCCGTTCGGCTCCGGAACGAAGTGCGCCGGATCTTCACCGCCCTCACCAGAGTCGGACTTGGCGCCGATCCGGTTCATTGCCACGTTCAGCGTCTTGTGCGCCTCGGGGCTCAGCGCGCCCAAGGACATGCCCGGTGTCACGAACCGTTTGCGGATCGAAGTGATCGATTCCACTTCCTCAATCGGTACGGCCTTGCCCAGCGGCTTGATCTGCAGCAGGTCGCGCAGGTGGATCGGCGGGTTCGATTGCATTTTCGCCGAGTACTGCTTCCACAACTCATAAGAGGCGCGGTTGCAGGCCATCTGCATCATATGCATGGACGTCGCTTCCCAGGCGTGGGTCTCGCCGGACTTGCGGGCTTTGTAGAAGCCGCCGATTGGCAGGACATCCTGGGCACCCAACCATGCCTTGGCGTGGATTTCTTCCAGCTTGGTTTGAATACCTGTCACACCGATACCGGAAATCCGCGAGATCATGCCGGGGAAGTATTCCGCACACATCGCGCGCGAAAGGCCAACCGCCTCAAAGTTCAAGCCACCGCGGTAAGAGGAAATCACCGAGATCCCCATCTTGGCCATGATCTTCAACAGGCCCTGGTCGATCGCTTCACGGTAGCGGGCGACGTTCTCGGTCAGGCTGCCGTCCAGCAGGCCGCGCTCGATACGGTCGGCGAGCGAATCCTCGGCCAGGTAGGCGTTCACAACGGTTGCGCCACAGCCAATCAACACCGCGAAATAATGCGGATCGATGCATTCAGCAGAACGTACGTTGAGCGAGCAGAAGGTACGCAGCCCCTTGCGGGTCAGATGCGAATGCACGGCAGAGGTGGCCAGGATCATCGGCATCGCAACCTTGTCAGCATTGGAATGCTGATCGGTCAGAACGATGTGGCCGGCCCCCGAGCTGACGGCCTCTTCGGCTTCGGCGCGGATACGGGCGAGTGCGGCGCTCAGGCTGCCCTGGCCAGGTTCAAAGCTACAGTCGATCTCTGCCAGAGGTGCGTTCAGGTTTTCGACCAGTTCGTCCCACTGGGCGTTGCCGACAAAGGGGCTCTCAAGGACGATGATCTCAGTCTGGGAGCTGTCCTCGTCCAGTACGTTTTTCAGGTTACCAAAGCGCGTCTTCAGCGACATCACGCGATATTCACGCAGGCTGTCGATCGGCGGGTTCGTCACCTGAGAGAAGTTCTGACGGAAAAAGTGGCTCAGCGGGCGGTACATCTTGGACAGAACAGCCGACGGGGTGTCATCGCCCATCGAGGCCAGCGTTTCCTTGCCATCCTCAGCCATCGGCGCGAGGATCTGTTCCAGCTCTTCGATGGTGTAACCGGCAGCGACCTGACGGCGACGCAGCTCATCGCCGCTGAACAGCGCCTTTTCAGTGACTTTCGCAAGGGTGCTGTCGAGATCGTTGATCTTCTGAACCCAATCACCAAACGGCAGCGCAGCAGCCAGTTTGTCCTTGATTTCGGTGTCGTGGAACAGCTTGCCCTTTTGCATGTCGACGGCCAGCATCTGACCGGGGCCAAGCGCGCCTTTTTCGACAACGGTGGCCTCGTCAATCGGGACCATCCCCGCCTCAGAGCCCGCAATCACAAGCCCATCACCGGTCACGACATAACGCATCGGGCGCAGACCGTTGCGATCAAGGCCCGCACAAACCCAGCGACCATCCGTCATCGCCAGCGCAGCAGGGCCGTCCCACGGTTCCATAACGGAGTTGCAGTAGGAATACATATCCCGCCAGGCTTGCGGCAGTTCCACCGCCTGCTTGGACCAGCTTTCGGGCACCAGCATGGTTTTAGCCATCGGCGCAGAACGGCCCGCCCGCACCAGAACCTCAAACACCGAATCCAGCGCAGCAGAGTCGGACGAACCGCTCGCCACGATCGGCTTGATGTCCTCGGCGTAGTCGCCAAAGGTGGACGAGGCCATGCGGATTTCGTGGCTCTTCATCCAGTTCAGGTTGCCCTTGAGGGTATTCACCTCGCCGTTGTGGGCCAGCATGCGGAACGGCTGAGCAAGCCACCACTGAGGGAAAGTGTTCGTGGAATAGCGCTGGTGGTAGATCGCAAAGGCGCTTTCGAACCGCTCGTCCATCAGGTCGGGGTAAAAGACTGCAACCTGCTCTGCGAGCATCATGCCCTTGTAGATGATCGACCGGCAGGACAGGGATGCGATGTACAGCTGACCAACCTGCGCAGCAGCGGCCGCTTTTTCGATCCGACGGCGGATAACATAAAGCTCGCGCTCAAAGGTTTCTTCGTCCACACCTTTGGAGTTGGAGATCAGGATCTGCTCGATCTCCGGACGGGTCGCATTTGCTTTTTCGCCCAGGCAGGTCACATCGACCGGCACATGGCGCCAGCCGTAGATGTAATAGCCCATCCGCAGAACTTCTGTTTCCACGATGGTCCGGCAGCGCTCCTGCGCGCCGAAGTCGGTGCGCGGCAGGAAGACCTGACCAACGGCCAGCAGCTGATCTTCGCGTGGCTCGTGGCCAGTGCGGCGGACCTGATCATAAAAGAAAGGTGCCGGAATTTGCACGTGGATGCCCGCGCCATCGCCGGTCTTGCCGTCGGCATCAACTGCGCCGCGGTGCCAGATTGCTTTCAGCGCGTCGATACCCGCCTCGACAACCTTCCGGCTGCGTGCGCCATCGACGGACACCACAAGGCCAACCCCGCAGGACGAATGCTCTTCTTCCTCGGCATAGAGACCGTTTTCGGCCATCCACTTGCGCTTGGCTTCTTCGGCGCGTGCCCAGTCTGCATCAAATTTTGTCATATCATTGCTCCCGTTCCGGTGGGCGGCCCTGCAAGGGCTGCGCCTGCCCGGTAGAATATCTGTCTTACTCAGCGGCGATGCTGCTGGCGGCGGCGTCAAAGCGGCTCAGGATGGCGTCGGCACAATCACGGCCGTCCTTGATGGCCCAGACCACCAGCGACGCGCCACGTACGATGTCACCCACGGCGTAGACCCCGTCGAGCTCGGTCGCGCCGGTCTGGAAGGCTGCTTTGATCGTGCCCCAGCGGGTCACAGGCAGTTCAGGCTGGTCCCAGAGGGTCGGCAGGTCTTCCGGCTCAAACCCAAGCGCCTTAATCACGAGATCGGCTGGTTCGATGTAGTCAGCGCCTTCGATCACTTCGGGGGCCTGACGGCCGGATGCATCCGGCTGGCCCAGACGCATTTTCTGCACCATCACGCCCGCAACCTTGCCGCCCTCATCGGTGAAGCCCTTGGGCGCCGACAGCCATTCGAACACCACGCCTTCTTCCTCGGCGTTTTGGGTTTCCCGCTGCGAGCCCGGCATATTGGCGCGGTCACGGCGATAGAGACATTTGACAGAGGTCGCGCCCTGACGAATTGAGGTCCGCACGCAATCCATCGCGGTATCACCGCCACCGATCACTACAACGCGCTTGCCATCGGCGTTCAGCGTGCCGTTGTCGAATTCCTCGATGCTGTCACCAAAGTTCGACGCTTTGTTCGATACGGTCAGGAAATCAATCGCCTTGACGATGCCGGTGGCACCGGAGCCCGGCATTTCCAGATCGCGGGATTTGTAGACACCCGTCGCGATGATGACGGCATCATGTTTCGCGCGGATATCGTCAAAGGAGATATCCTGTCCGACGTTGCAGTTCATTATGAACTCAACCCCACCATCAGCCAGCAGCTGATTGCGGCGCATCACCACGTCCTTTTCCAGCTTGAACCCCGGAATCCCGTAGGTGAGCAGCCCGCCAGCGCGGTCGTAACGATCATAGATGGTGACCTTAACACCTGCGCGACGCAGCATGTCAGCTGCCGCCAGACCGCCGGGACCTGCGCCGATGATCCCTACGGACTCGCTGCGTTCCTGCGCCGGTTTGATCGGCTGCACCCAGCCCTGATCCCAAGCGGTATCGGTGATGTATTTCTCCACCGCGCCGATGGTCACGGTACCGTGGCCGGATTGTTCGATCACACAGTTTCCTTCGCACAGGCGGTCCTGCGGGCAGATGCGGCCACAGATCTCTGGGAAGGTATTGGTCGCCTGGCTGGTCTCATAGGCCTCTTGCAGGCGGCCTGTCGCCGTCAGGCGGAGCCAGTCGGGGATATTGTTGTGCAGCGGGCAGTGTGACTGACAATAAGGGACACCACACTGGCTGCAGCGGCTTGCCTGTTCCTCGGCCTTGGCGGCCGCGAATTCAGCGTAGATTTCGTTGAAATCTTCCTTGCGATCCTCTGCGGCCCGCTTGTTGGGCATGTCGCGATCGATCTGCACGAATTTGAGCATCGGTTGCTTGGCCACGGGACGGACTCCATGTTGGGCTGGCTGCGATTTCTGGTCTATCGGAGCGGAGCGAATTAAAAGTCAACATTGCTGACCTAAAATGACAGCAGTTACCTGCCTGATACCCTCTCTGGCGGAAATGTACAGAAATTTTAGGTCCGTATCGGCCATAAAACCACAGAGCTCAATAAAATCAATGGATTTACACAGAAAGCGATCTTTGCGATCCCTTCGGAACATATAGCGGACGGTCATCATGCCCCTTTTCCAACTGATCCTCATCGCCCTGATTCAGGGAATTACCGAGTTTCTGCCGGTCTCCTCCTCCGGACACCTCATTTTGCTGCCTGGCCTGACAGGGCTGGAGGACCAGGGGCAGGTGATCGACGTCGCTGTCCATGTTGGCACCCTTGCCGCTGTTGTCCTTTTCTTCTGGAAGGACGTGCGTGAGGGACTGATAGGCCTGCCCCGTGCCCTCACCGGCAAGACAGATACGCCCGGCGCGCAACTGGCGATGGGGCTGATCATCGCAACCATTCCAACTGTTCTGTTTGGTGCGTTCCTGCATTTCTCCGGGCTCAGCGATGCCCTGCGCTCCATCACCGTTATCGGCTGGACGATGTTGGGGTTTGGAATCGTGCTGTATTTTGCCGACAAATTCGGCCGCACAGGCAAAACGGTTGAGGACTGGAGACCCAAAGACGCGCTGATCATGGGGCTGTGGCAGATGCTGGCGCTGATTCCCGGCACCTCGCGGTCAGGCATCACCATCACCGGCGCTCGGCAGCTGGGCTATGCGCGACTGGATGCGGCACGGATCTCCATGCTCATGTCGATCCCCACAATCATCGCCTCCGGTGTATTGCTCGGCGCAGAAGTCGCCATCGAAGCCAATGCCAACGTCCTGCGAGACGCTGCCATTGCTGCCGGGTTGTCGATGCTGGCCGCGCTGGCGGCGCTGGCCCTCATGATGCGGCTTCTGCGGTCCGTCAGTTTCACGCCATACGTAATCTACCGAGTGATCCTTGGCCTCGTCCTGCTGAGCATCGCCTATCAGGGCTGAGCCCCCGCATCACAAAGCCAGCTCAACAAAAAAAGGCGCAGGATGATCCCGCGCCTTTTTCATTCAGTTCCGTCAGAAAGTCAGAGGTCATTCCGCAGGTTGCGGGCCGAATCCATGATATCGTCGTACTGACCCGCCGGGCGGAATTTCCAGAGGTAGTCAGGCAGCACCGACCCTGCGGTCACGGGACGAATACCAAGATCCTCGAACCCCTTGGCATCTGCCGAGACAACATTGTCCAGCTTCAGGTTCTTGAGCTGATCACGCGTCAGCATCTTGTTTTCGATCAGCTGGAAGCTCACGAATTGCAGAAGGTCAAAACCAAGGGCAACCAGCTTGGCAATCGGCCCCGGCAGCGAGACCACCAGACGACGACGGTTGATGACATCCAGCATCTGCTGCATCAGCGCACCAAAGCTCTTCACCTCGGGACCGCCCAGTTCGTAAACGCCAGCAGCGGCCTTACCGGTCAGGGCAGCGACAGCAGCCTTGGCCACATCATCAACATAAACCGGCTGGAATTTCGTGTCCGCATGCGCGATCGGAAGCAGTGGCGACAAACGGGTCATGCCGGCAAAGCGGTTAAAGAACTGATCCTCAGCGCCAAAGATGATGGAAGGGCGCAGGATAACTGCGTTCGGCTGATGCTTCTGCACCGCGGTTTCACCTGCGGCTTTGGTGCGGGCATATTCGCTTGCGCCGTCAGCATCTGCACCGATGGCGGACACATGCACCATGTTGGTGATGCCCTGCTCTGCTGCGCTTCGCGCGATGCGCTCTGCGCCTTCGGTCTGCACAGCATCAAAGGTGTTCTTGCCCACCTCGTTCAGAATACCCACGCAGTTTACAACCGCATCAGCACCCTGCATCACAGCCGCGACGGATGCATCATTGCGAATGTTGCACAAAACCGGCTCTACCTGGCCCGGAACACCATATGGCTTGACGAACATGGCTTCGTTGGGGCGGCGAACGGCGACGCGAACACGCCAGCCTTCCTTGGCCATGCGGCGTGCGATGTAACGGCCGACAAAACCGGACCCGCCATAGATCGTGACCAGTTTGGACATCTTTTGGCTCCTACATTAGCTGTTGACCCGATTTACCGCCCCAAGCCCAACGGAACAAGGCGCAAATCGCCCTAGCGCGTCTCAATCGTGACAGCATCGCGAAATAATTGATGTCATATTGCCGCGCCTGACGGCAAAGCTAACTTTATTGTCGTGAAAGAGAAGTGAACTGAGAGCACAACGCATGAATCCAAGCGCAGAAACCGTGGCCCCCGCAGACCGAGACCTGATTTTGGCCAGCGTCGAGAGTCAGAAGATGGAGCTCGACCAGTTTGTATCCCTGTTTTACGCCAAATTCTTTGAGCGCTGCCCGGACACCCGGCCAATGTTCCCCCACGACATGTCCCTGCAGGAAGAAAAACTGCTCATGTCGCTCACTCACATCATAGAGGCGTTGGAGCACCCGGCGAAACTGCGGCTGATTCTGCTGGATCAGGGGGAACGCCACAAAGCCCTGCAAATCAACGACGATCACTTTGCAGGTTTCATCGACAGCTTTACCGGCGCACTGAAAGACACGCTGCAGGAGGATTGGTCCGAGGAAACCCGCCAGGCGTGGCTCCGTTTTCTGCAATATGTGGCCTATCAGATGGGGTTTCTGAAGTAGCCAAAAGTCCAGCCCTGATCGGTGGCGACGACCAAGTGCAGGAAAACACAGGAACCCGCCAAAACGCTGCATTTTCCGTTTGACGCCCCTTTCGGTTCTGCGTATACGCCCCCTCACGACACCTGCCCAGGTGGCGGAATTGGTAGACGCGCTAGCTTCAGGTGCTAGTGTCCGTATGGACGTGGAGGTTCGAGTCCTCTCCTGGGCACCATATCCCCGACATCGTTAGACCAACGCAGCGCCAGAAATGGCGTTTTGATCCTTTTGTGGAATCGATCTAACGATTTGGGCTTGCTCAATAATTCCTGCCATCTCCCCGCGCCCAAGCGCGTTTGCTGGAAAAATCGCCGAGCTGCATTTTCCATTTGACGCCCCCTTTGGTTCTGCGTATATGCCCCCTCACGACACCTGCCCAGGTGGCGGAATTGGTAGACGCGCTAGCTTCAGGTGCTAGTGTCCGTATGGACGTGGAGGTTCGAGTCCTCTCCTGGGCACCATATCCCCGACATCGATGGATAATGACAATAGCGCCTCTGGGCGGCTTTTGTCTGTGCCAGATCGACCGCTTCCACCCCCTCAGCCATGACAGGGTTTCTGCCCCTGAAGCCAACCCGCAGCAGCTGCGAGAGTTGAGTTTGGCAGAAGGAAAGCCTATTTCGGTCGCAAACCTATTGCATCCGCAAGACAAAGGACCGCGTTTTGGCCAATCATCTGTATCAAAATGACCTGCCCGATGGGCTTGATCTCGGCCCTGTGGTCGCCATCGATTGTGAAACGATGGGGCTAAACCCACACCGTGATCGGCTGTGCGTGATCCAGATGTCCGGCGGCGACGGCAATGCGCATATCGTTCAGGTGGCCAAAGGCCAGACCGAGGCCCCAAACCTGTGCCGCATGCTTGAGGATCCCAATGTGCTGAAGCTGTTCCACTTTGGCCGCTTTGACATTGCCGCAATGTATCACGCCTTTGGCGCATTGGCGGCACCCGTCTACTGCACCAAGATCGCAAGCCGTCTGGTTCGCACCTACACGGATCGCCATGGGCTTAAAAACCTGACGCAAGAGCTGATCGGCGTCGACATCTCCAAACAGCAGCAAATGAGCGACTGGGGCGCAGCACAGCTGAGCGATGCACAGCTGGATTACGCAGCCTCTGATGTCTTGCATCTGCACCGCTTGCGTGCAGCGCTGGACAAACGTCTGGATCGCGAAGGGCGAACCGAAATGGCTCAGGCCTGCTTTGACTTCCTGCCGATGCGTGCAAAGCTCGATCTCGCTGGCTGGCCTGAAACAGACATCTTTGCACACTCATGAACAGCGCCGAGACATTCCTCGCCACCGCGCGACAGGTCATCACCGATGAAGCCAAGGCGCTTGACGCCCTGGCCGACGCTCTGGATTCGCGTTTTGCCGACGCCGTTGAACTGGTTTTGAAGGCAAAGGGCCGGGTGATCGTCAGCGGCATCGGAAAATCGGGCCACATCGGGCATAAAATTGCTGCGACTTTGGCATCGACCGGGACGCCCGCCTATTTTGTCCACCCTGCCGAGGCGAGCCACGGCGATCTGGGCATGGTATCGCAGGACGACGTTGTCTTGGCGATTTCCAATTCGGGCGAAGCTCCGGAGCTGGCCAACCTGCTCGCCTTTACGCGCAGATTTGGCATTCCGTTGATCGGCCTGTCCAGCCGGATGGACAGCACCCTGATGAAAGAGGCCGATGTCCACCTGCAAATCCCCGCAATGGGAGAGGCCTGCGGCTTTGGCATGGTGCCGTCGATTTCGACCACTTTGACCCTCGCCATTGGGGATGCGCTGGCCATTGCGCTGATGAAGCACCGTGATTTTCGCCCAGAGAATTTCCGCGCCTTTCATCCCGGTGGCAAACTTGGCGCGCGCCTGTCACGGGTCAGCGACCTGATGCACGGCGATGATGCCCTGCCCCTGGTCCGGCAGGACACGCCAATGTCCGATGCCCTTATCGAAATCAGCCAAAAGGGATTTGGCGTCTCTGGCGTGGTCAATGACGATGGCACGCTGATCGGTATCATCACCGACGGTGACCTTCGCCGCCACATGGATGGCCTGTTGGATAAAACAGCGGCAGATGTGATGACCGCCAATCCAACCACCATCGCATCCGATTCAATGGCCGAAGAAGCCGTGGCGATCATGAACGAACGCAAGATCACCTGCCTGTTCGTCGTTGATCCTGAGGCCAAAGACGGCGTTGCCAGAGGTCTCTTGCATATCCACGATTGCCTGCGCGTCGGCCTGGGCTAGGGGTCATCGCGGATGGACGGTTATTCACGCCTTGTCGCCTATCTGAAGGTCTTGCTGCCGCTCACGGCGCTGGCGCTGATGTCGACCGTTTTCCTGTTGTCTCGTGGTGTCGAAACCGACGCTGTCATTCCCTTTGCCCAAAAAGACCTGAAGGACCGCACCAGCGGGCAGCAGATCACTGCGCCTTTCTTCTCTGGCACAACCACGCAAGGGGACGAAATCATGGTCACGGCCCAGTCCGCGCGTCCGGGCGGGGCGAATGGACCTGCAACCGCGATCGACCTGCAGGCCGAAATCCGCATGGCCGAGGGCGGCACGATACACGTCAGCTCGGACATCGGGGAATTACGTCCCGAAAAGGAAATCGCAAGCTTTCGCGGTGATGTTGAGATCCTCTCCAGCGACGGCCTGCGGGTCACAACGCAAGAGCTGAATGCGGCGCTGAACGGTGTCAAAGCAGACAGCCCTGGCCCCGTCGAAGCCCGTGGCCCCATTGGCACACTTACCGCCGGTGCCATGGAGATTGACACAAAAACCGAAAACGGGCCGGTACATATGGTTTTCAACAAAGGGGTCAAACTGCTATACGACCCGCAACAATCGGAAAGATAACCTGTGTTGTATCTGCGTGTTTTGATGTTCTGCCTGCCGTTTGCCCTGCTGTCAGCGGGGGTTTCTGCGCAGAACGCCTCTATCGCCTTTGGTGCGGTTAAGGCTGATCCATCCCTTCCGGTGGAGGTGACAGCAGATGCGCTGGACGTAAACCAGCAGGATGGCTCTGCCCGGTTTGTTGGCAATGTGATCATCATTCAGGGCGTGATGCGCCTGTCAGCGGATGATGTGCTGGTGATCTACAAACAGGACGATGGCGGCAAGACCGGTGTCGAACGGCTGGAAGCAGCTGGCAATGTCATCCTAGTCAACGGCCCGGACGCAGCCGAAGCAGACAAGGCGGAATACACCATCGATTCCGGCACCGTCGTCATGACCGGCAATGTCCTGCTGAGCCAGGGCACCGGCACGCTGACATCGAACCGTCTGGTCGTGAACCTGACCACCGGCACCGCCAGCATGTCCGGGCGCGTCAAGACGATCCTGAACGGCGGATCAGACTGATGGCGAAACCAACGCTTACAGTGACTGAAGGCAGCTCTGGCCTGCGTATCGAAAAGCTGCGCAAGTCCTACAGCAAGAAGGTCGTGATCCGCGATGTTTCGATGTCGCTGGACCGCGGTGAGGTCGTCGCTCTTCTTGGGCCGAACGGATCTGGCAAGACAACCAGCTTTTACGCGATCGCGGGGCTCGTTTTTCCCGAAGCCGGAACCGTGACCATCGACGGGCAGAACGCAACAACACTGCCGATGTATCGCCGGGCGCGGATGGGTATCGGATATCTGCCGCAGGAGATGTCGATCTTCCGTGGTCTGTCGGTAGAGGACAACATCTCTTCTGTTCTGGATATCGCGGTCAAACACCCCCACAAGCGTCGTGAACGGCTGGAAGAGCTGCTTTCCGATTTCTCGATCGAACACCTGCGCCGCGCACCTGCGCTCGCTTTGTCGGGCGGGGAACGACGCCGGGTCGAGATCGCACGCTGCCTTGCTGCAGATCCCAAATACCTCTTGCTGGATGAACCTTTCGCCGGTGTGGATCCTATTTCTGTCGGCGATATCCGGCATCTGGTAGGTGATCTGAAAAAGCGTGGAATTGGCGTGCTCATCACCGACCACAATGTCCGCGAGACGCTGGAAATCGTCGATCGCGCCTATATCCTGCACGACGGCAAGGTGCTGATGTCCGGCACCCCGTCCGAAGTTGTGGACAACGAGAATGTTCGCCGCGTCTATCTGGGCGATAATTTCCGGATTTCCTGATCGCTCTCGGCGCAATTGCGCCGATTCGGCCACGGCGCCCCGTCTCTGTTGTCAGAATTCGGTAACCGATTAACGCCGATTTGCATTGACTCTGCCGCCTCGTTGTCATGGAATTGACGCATGGCAAACTTGCAGTCCGACGCTGTCCTCGCTCCAGCCTTGTTGACAAGGCCCAGACGAATGCGACCGACTGATTTGCCTAAATCCCTCTTTCAAAACTGAATTTTCGGCCGGGCTTGGCCTGGCCTGGGTTTTGGAAGTCTTTTTGTGAAGGAGATCACATGCGTTACCAGATCAGCGGAAAACAGATCGACATTGGCGAAGCTCTGCAATCCCATGTGCAGACTGAGCTTGGAGCGGCAGTCGAGAAATATGCTGAACGCCCCACCGACGCCAACGTCGTGTTTTCAAGGTCTGCGCATGAGTATGTTTGTGAAACGACCGTTCACCTGTCGACCGGTCTGACCGCGCAAGCAAAAGCGCATGCCACTGAAATTTATGCAGCATTTGAAGCCTGCAACGAAAAGATGGAAAAGCAGCTGCGTCGCTACAAGCGCCGCCTGAAGGACCATCACCGCGAGCGGAGCGAGCCGGTTGAACTCTCCGGCGCGAGCTCTTATATCCTCGCCTCTGAAGACGCTGGCGCCGAGTCTGAACCAGAGTCCCTGCAGCCGATCATCGTCGCCGAGATGGAAACCAAAATTCCGTCTCTGTCCGTCGGTGAAGCCGTGATGCAGATGGAACTGGCAGGCGCACCCGTGCTGGTGTTTCGAAACGAAGGCAAGGACGGCCTGAATGTCGTCTATCGCAGGGATGACGGAAACATCGGTTGGATCGATCCGTAAACCCGGCTTTGGCCACATCTGAGCTGAGCGGAGCAGTAAGAGAATGCAAATTTCTGACATCCTGAAACCGGAGGCCGTCCGTGTCTTTGGTGCTGCCTCCAGCAAAAAGCGTCTCTTTCAGGAGATCGCTGATGTGGCTCAGCTTGCCTATGGTCTGTCTTCTCAGACCACGGTCGAGGCTCTCCTGGATCGCGAGAGCCTTGGCCCCACCGGTGTAGGGCACGGCGTTGCCCTGCCCCACGCCCGCCTTGATGGGCTGGACAAGGTGGTCGGTGCCTTTGTCAAACTGGACAACCCTTTGGAATTTGGTGCTGTGGATCGCCAGCCGATCGACATTGCCTTTGCCCTGTTTGCCCCCGAAGACGCAGGCGTCGAACATCTGAAAGCTCTTGCTCTGGTGTCGCGCACGCTGCGGGAACAGAGCTTTTGCACCAAGCTGCGTGCAAACCCGGATCCGGCCACACTTTATACCATTTTGACCGAAAACCAGTCGGTTCAGGCCGCCTGATCCGACAGACGGTCAAAGCTGCTCAGCCGCGCCACTCAGAGAATCCAAAAAGCAGGTAGTCGCGCTGATAGACAGCTGCGATTTTCTCTTCCAGTTCCGTATCGTGAATGTCGGCAAGCCCGTATGGCTGATCCGTATCGCTGCTATTGCCAACCTCAACAGCATCATGGCCGACCCAGCGCGCAAGGTCCGGCAAAGCCGTGGCCAACTCGTCCTCGCGCAGGATAACGTCTGGCGACTGGACCGTTGCAAACCCGGCCAGCGTCTGCGCCTGCGACGCCCAGGATGCGTCCGTGCGAAACCCGGTCTGCCCGGCCAGATTATTGCCGATCACCTCGACAAACCGTTCGAACGCTATCCTGTGTTGGTCACGTCCATAGCTGCTGTCCGGATCCTCCTTTGGCAGAGGCACAGCGAACTGGTTGCGCAGAAGGTTCCGGATCTGGCGCAGGCAACCTTCGCCGGTCTGCAGAATACGGTGACAGAAAACATGGTGCAGCCGCACCGCCGGGTGGCGCAGCACTGTCAGGCTTCGAAATCCGGGGTGACCCCGTTTCCATTGCCTCAACTGCTTTTGGTTCATTCCAGAAATCAGCCCGGCAGGACCGTCCGGCTCTTGCGCGGCCATCCACGCCCTGACCTGATCCGTCGGCCCTCCTGAAATCGGCAGAAACAGCAGTGGCAGCTGCTGCCCGGCGATATAGTCCGGCACCGCGGGCCCGCGACGGGGTTCAAAATTCGGGGTGCGGCTCAGGTCAAACCTGTCGATCCGCGCCATCGCTCGCTCCAGCTCCGCTGGATTGGCAACCTTGCTTTCCAAACTGCCTGGGTTTTGTGGTTTGAGGCTGTCATCCAGTGCATCCAACCGAGCTGAAACGCCAAGCCATGTTGCGAGGCCATTCAGTATCTCGACGTCCTGCAGATCCTCGTAGGCGATGTAAAAACCCGTTTGCCCGGTCCGTTGCAGACGATTCAAAAGCAGGACCTGAAACGCCTGCAACTCTTCGACATGACGTGCGAATTCGGCTGCATCAACCGTCGCCATCCCGTCCTTGCGCCGTTTTACATTGGTCAGCTTCCACTGCCCCGTGGCACGCGCGATCTTGTGCGAGACATAGCTCTCTGCCGGGTTGCGGGTAAGAATGATTTTTGCACAGCGGGGATCATCAAGAACGGCATCCAGAATCCGTGGATCATGGTCGTGAAAATAGCGGAAACCGGCAAAATCCTCCGCGTCGCGAAACCGGGCAAGAAACCCCAGTGGATCCCGTTCGCGCTGGTCCTGCGACCAGCCCAATGTGGTGTCCCGATTGGGGTAACTGATGAAATGCGGATTGAACGCCTCGCCGTGGCACGTGACACCATCAAGCGCGTTCAGGTTGGCCTCTAGGAAATTGGAGCCGGTCCTCATTTCGGCAAAGACGACAAAGTAATCAAATGTTCCGGTCATGAACTACCGCACCAAATAGGGTTTGCGAGAAGGTTTGGGCATATTCAACGGCCCCTGTTCTGCCGGGAAATCGCCCATCAGATAGGGATGCATGCCCTGGTTCTTGAGGTTCTGCAAAAACTGGCCGAACCCCGCTAGGTCCACCATTGTTGGCGCCGTATTCAGATGCCGCTGTGTCTGTGCGCCGAACTCATCCAGAATGGTCTGGATCGGCTCCATCGGGGATTCAACAAATTCTGCCATGGTCCAGATACGCACCCGGGCTTTGACGTGGCGGGACCGCAGCACCTCGATGTGCTTGGCTTCGATCTGTTGCAGGCGCGCAGCCTCGCGGCGGAGTTCCGAGAAATTCTTGTTCGAGCGAAACAAAGGCACCGCCCAAGCCCCGGAAATGACCGAGACCTGCGCATTCGGATCACGTGCGACCAACCAGTTGATGGCCTGATTGTCCTGCGGGCCGAACTGAAAGCACTGTCGCTCTCCTCGGGTGTTCCAGATCAGGTTGGTCAGGAAAGCCTTGGGATTGTAGTCGCGCAGACTGGTGCTATCGCAAAGCGCCCCGTTGATGAGCGTCTGGCGATCAGCGAATTCGACAGCGTCAGGAGAAAAGAGATGCCCGTGCACCTTGGCGCCAGTCGCCTGGGTCAGCCAGTCTTCAAAGTTCTCAAACAGCTCGCTAAAGCCCTGAAACATCGAATAGGGGTTGCAGGTCACACCGTTTTCGGAGCCGTTAGCTGGCATCCGGCTTTGCATATAAAGACCCGGTCGCCCCCGCGTGCGCCGCTCAACCGCTTTGGCAAAAATCCGGTCGATCTTTCCCGGGTTGGGTTCTGTCCCCTTCATCGCGTCGGGATTGTCACCCAGGAACGTGGAATACAGTCGCTCTGCGTGTGGCCAGATTTTGCGCGCGACAAAACAGTCGGACCTGCGCAGCAGTTGCAGGTGATCGTCATAGAAATTGTGCGGTTTGCCCTGAAAATCAAACTTGGAGAGTGTCAGCGACCGGCTTTCGATATTCGAGGAGTAAAGCCGCACCAGCGTTTGATAGTAGCTTTCATCGGGGATCCAGACCTTGCGAAAATAGCGGTCATATCGCTCGCGCTCCGGATCTTCGAGAATCGCAGACAGGGTTTGGCGCGTCAGGCACCACCATTGGCTGCCCATATGGGGCACCAGCCCATCCGGAACCCTGCGTTTGATGCCCAGCCGACGTTGAAGGTTGACGTATTTATCGAACAGAAATCGCTGCGTTTTCCAGGAAAAGGGAAACCGCAGAGTAAAGCGTTCCACATCCAGTCCGCCGACGATCCAGGGCACGTCGGCTGTTGTTGCGCTCTCGATGAAATCGGTGCGAGGTCGCGCGGCCAGATAGTCCACCAGATCAGCCACGGGCCGCAGCGGCAAACAAGAACCAGACGCCAGATAGACGTGGCGCACATCCGGATACTGCGCCAGCATCATTTCTGATGCGGATTGCGACGCAGCAACGATACCCCATGTGCCCCACTCGCACCGGTGCCGCCGCGAAAAGCGCACCATCGGCTCTCCCGCAAAGGCGGCTTTGAACGCGGAATAGGTCGACTTCGGCACCTTCTTGTCGACATGCAGAACAACAGGACAGCCCCCTGCCACCCAGTGTCGGGCGACCTGTTCGGCACGATCCAACGCGGTATGGACCAGCATGACAATGCCGACCGTGCTCATGCCCAGTTTCCTTTGGACATCAGGCCCAGGATCTCCAGCTGGCGCCAGTTGATGTATTTCTCACTCCACTTGCACCACAGTTCCGGCTGCTGTTCGCCCAGCTCTGCATAGGCCTTGTACTCTGCCGACCGGTTGTAGTGCTGGCCTCGCAGCATTTCTTCCTCGGCCTTCTCGCCAAATGTGTGGAGAAACTTGGTGTGCAGCAACGCACCACTCGCCTTCTCCCCACCGTCGATTTCATAAACCTGGTTCAGGCCCCGTGGCAGCAGCGCGTGGGTTGAGCTGACATAAGTATAACGCCGGTCCCATTTCACCAACGGGATCTTGTTCAAGGCCGGTGCCTTTTTGGGCTGGTCTGCAAAAAACACCCGCGCCCGAGGACCGCCCTGAATCCAGAGATTGCCACAAAGCGGATTGCGTTTGATCGAGTAGTTGCCGCTGTCGAACCAGTTGGCAATTTCAAGCGGATCCTGACCCGCACGGTAGGGCACCGCATCCAACCGCCCTTTCGGGTAGACATCGATCAACATGGCAGAAAAACTGCGGATGCCAGAGTTATCCAACCAATCCGTCAGCGCACGCAGGGGCCGACTGTCGCAGAATGGGTAGATGAACAACTCATCCGGGTCCACCACAAGGACCCAGTGCCCGTCAGCATAGCGGCGTTTGAGATAGTTCATCCAGTCGACGCCATAGCCCGCGCGGCGATAGCTTGCCATCGTATGCCACACCGACACATCGCTCATTCCCGCCAGGTAGTCTCGGGCACCGTCGACCGATCCGTTGTCCACGACAAGAAAGTGATTCACGCCAAGTTTGCGATAATAATCAAGGAAGTATGGCAGGCGGATTTTCTCGTTCCGCATTGTCATAACCAGCAGAATATCCCCCGGCCTGATCCGTGCGGTATTGTCCTGAACAGCAGAGAGTTCGCGGGACTTGCGCAACGCCCGTAGGATGCGACGCTTCCGTCGCAGGCGCATCCGATAAGACTCCCAAAGGCTCAAGACTGCATCCATTCCCGGTTGAACAGGGCCCGTGAACAGGGACCATGGCGGGCCGCCGCCCATCCGGCCCCATCCTGCCAGCGACATTCCGCACAATATGCCATGTAACCTATTTGGAAACAATGAATTTGGAACTGGCGCGGTTGTTGCCAACTCTGCTCTTGCGTTGCCTCAGCCGCTTTCTGGGCAGGCGCGCAGAGCGGCCAGTTCCAGATCAAATGCACGGCTTGGCGTCCGTCCGTCCCGCTGATCACGCCACAGACAATAGGCCGCCATCCGCCAGTGGTACCACGGGCGTAGCGCGAGATAGCGCGCAACAAGTTGTGGGTCCGGATAGCGGTCGAGGAAGGCCGCCTCTTCCGCCGCGCTAAGCGGCGCGCCACGGTAAACCTGCTGCATGGCAGGTGACAGAAACAGCGCCAGATCCTCAGTCGGGTCACCGATCTGCGGGCATTGCCAGTCAATCAGGGTCAGCGTGCCATCATGGGCCACAATATTCCCCGGCACGGGATCTCCGTGGATCAAAGTGGGTGACAGATAGGGCGCGACCTCTCCCCTCGGCTCCACCGACAACAAGGTCTCAGCCCCTTGGCAACGTCCAAGGATGTGATGCGTCTGTTCGGCCAACGCCCTGCTGCCATTGCACCCCTGCGGCAGACCGAAAATGGCTGGTTGGTCGTGCAAACGTCCAAGCAGCTGAGCGACATGGCCTGCGTTCTGTGACCAGGTTTCACCCGGGATATGGGTGTAAGCGAGCCACTGTTGCCCGTCGAACGCTCCATCGGACAGATAATGTGGCACCATCCCGGTTCCGCCCAACGCCTGAAGCGCGGCCCGCTCCCGCTGCGGATCATTTGCAAAGAGTGGGTTGTCGGTGTCACGAGCATAGAGTTTGACCACAACAGTCCCAAACCGCCAAACGCGATTTGACCGCCCCCCGACAAGGGGACGGGCAACCGTATTGGTCAGGCCTATCTCGGCCAGATGCGCCAGAAAGCGCTCTTCGTCATGTGACCGGTGCTGTCGCAGATCAGGCTCCGTTGCTGTGACGCAATCCTATAGACGCGTCCGCGCCCGGTGCCCAGCGCTATGCCCGGTATCAGCTGCCAGCAGATGCAGGCTCTCGCAGGGCTGTCACGGATGATGCAAGAATAGCCGAGCCGCTTTCGAGGATCAGGGCAACCTCATTCCCTTGCATCTGGGTTTCCTTCACGCGGGTATAGGTCTCGGCTGCATCGCTCAGGACAACCTCACCATTTTTCTGGCTTTCCAGGGTGAAACTGTAGCTTCCGGGCGGGAAGGGAAGACCGTCATCATCAATCCCTTGCCATTGATAGGGATCGGCAGAAACCGGCATGGCGATGCGCTGCACTTCGGTTCCCTTGTCGTTCTTGACGATGAGGGTCACGGTATCGGCGATCTTGGCCGGATTGGGAGACACGGTGATCGGATTGGCACCATCAAAATGGGACGGCGCAGTTGATCGTGTTTCCATTCCGACCCAACCTGACATTGCAGCCATATTGGCCAGACCCAGCTGGGCCTGCATTGCGGTCAACAGATCATTGCCCTGCACCTGCTGTTCCACCATTGAGAACTGCGCCAGCTGTGCCGAATACTCTGTCGAATCAATTGGTTCCAGAGGGTCCTGATAACGCGCCTGCGCCGTCAGCATTTTCAGGAAGGTTTCGAAATCCGACGCGATGCCGGTGGCTTTCTTGGGTGTGGCAGCTGCCGCTGCCGCCTGCTGTTGTTGCGCTGCAGAGGCGCCCGTTACAGTTGTCATCTCATTACATCCTCATATCCACGCCGGCATCCCCAATGTTGAGCGGCGGTGCAGTCATTTCAGAAGGCGCGTCAGCCATCACGGCAGAGCCTTCCGCAGCAGAGCCACGGCCCTGCCCGGATCCCTGACCCGATTCGCCACCACGGCCACCCTGGCCAGCCGTTTCACCGCCAGAGAACTGGAACGAAATGTCCTCGAACCCCATGCGGCGGAACTCATCCGCAAGCTCATTGATATGGCGGCGCATCAGATCACCGGTTTCAGGGCGTTCCGTCTGGATCATGACGCTGACGCCGGTCTCCGTCACCGAAACACGCATGTTCACATGGCCCAGTTCCTTGGGATTTAGCGCCACGTCAACGTTGCGATCTCCCTTGGTGGCAAGTGCCTCAGCCATCTGATTCGCAATCAGCCGCGGCGTTTCCGGCTTGTGAATGGTGCCCGGGCTCATGGTCGCTTCGGTCAGAAGCTGAGACAGCCCTGGCATTTCCATACCGATCAAGCTGGTCCCTGATTGGCCTGCCAGCGGTTCAATCGCAGTAAGTGATTCGATCTGCATCGCAGGCGTTTGGGGCATCGCCGCCGTCAGCGCGCCAGCCCCCAAACCAAAACGGGCGACCGAATAGACACCATGAGCTGAGGTTGCGGAATAGGTCGGCGTCGCTGTCGAGGTGGAGGACGAAGTCTGCTCCACAACGGATAGGCGCGCTTCTGCGCGTTCTTTCGATGCGCTGACGGCATCCCGCGCTGCAGATACCGAATCAGCTGCCTGCCCGGCGGAAAGCGCCGCGGCGGACACTTGCCCCGGATTTTGCCGCATGACCGAGGTCTGGACAGTGGCGCCGGTCTGCGGGTTCGCGTGGATGGCCGCGCCATCCCCTCGCTGAACCTGTTGCTGTGCTGTTGATTCGTCGGTTTTCACCGCTGCGACAGATCCTTTTGTCGCCAGATCAACCCGGCTCGCATCCGCTTTATCTGGTGCAACCCCACTCTGAGCGGCAGGGCCATTTGCCTCGGCCGGGGCCGTCTTTGCTCGTGCGGCGGCAACCTCAACGTCAACAATCCGACCGATTTTCTGATGAACTTCGTTTGCATCAATGGTGGCAGCTGCCGGATCAGCCTGCGTCGCAGCAGCAACAGCAGACGGATCCGCCGCAATCGCCCCAGCCGCCGCTACGGCTGCCTGAGACACTTGCGCATGACGCATATCACCCGGCAATGGTGGAGTGGACGGAGCAGCCGCCATCTTTCCTGCTTCGGTAGAGCCGCCATTTGCAGTCGTCTCGGTCGTCGGTGTCTTGACCTGCCCATCCGCAACGACAGGAGAATCACCCCCCTCGTGATCTGCAACCGGCTGCGGATTTTCTGTCGACACGATACCTTCATCACCGCCATCTGCAACCAGATCACCTGTCACAACGGCAATGTCCGACGCCTGATCACGAGGCACGTCCAAACGGACCGAGTCAGGAGCATCCGTATCCACACCCTCATCTGGAGCGTCATCGGAGACAGCAGCATCCTTTGCTGTATTTTCGTTGGATTCGTCAGTGTTTGCAGCGACTTCATTCTCTGTCGTCTCTGCAGCGACAGCCGGTTCAGCTGCTTCGCCAGTCTTTGTTTCTGCTGTGTCTGCCATGACCGCATCAAAGCTCGCGCCTTTGCGGGAATTGGCTGATTCGCCTTGCTGGATCTTCTCCGATCCTTGCGCGCCACCAGAAAGGGGGCCGGTAAGTGCGTTGATAAACATTGGCTTCCAGACATTCTATCTCGGTGTCTGGCACCTTAGCGCCAATCAGTTACGGCAATTTTAACCGATCATCGGCCAAACTCTGAAAAATCGAAGCAATTTCGACGTCTCAGAATGAGGTACAGAATGGAACAGATTGCTCATATGCCAAGCGTTCAGCGCGCAGGCATAATAAAGTCGCAACCCCAGGATCCCCTGCGCAAGGCTGCCCAGGATCTTGAAGCGACGTTTCTTACGGAAATGTTGAAATCTGCCGGATTGGGCGAAACCAGCGAAACCATGGGTGGTGGCGCAGGTGAAGACCAATTCTCCAGCTTTCTTGTCCGCGCCCAGGCGGAACAAATCACCAAAGCAGGCGGGATCGGTCTCGCCGAATCTCTTTATCACGCATTGAAAAAGGCACAGGACAATGACTGATCGCACCCCTCAGGACATGATTGAACAGCTCGACGACCTGCTGGATCAAGAGCGCATCGCGCTGCTTGCAGGTGATCTCCATGAACTGGAGCCGCTTCTCGCTCAGAAAGAAGAGATCATCACCGCGCTGAACATGGCCGGTGATCTGGAGCGCGAAACACTGGAAAGCGTTCAAAGCAAAGTCACCCGCAATCAGGCCCTTCTGGACAGTGCAATGGAAGGCATTCGTGCCGTGGCCGCCCGAATGGCGGAACTGCGTCGCGTGCGCAAAGGACTGGATGTCTATGACCAGGCCGGCCGCAAGACCCGTTTTGCCACTCGTGGCGCACCTACTCTGGAAAAACGCGCCTGATCGGAAAATTTTGGAAAAATTCTAGCAATGGAATTCGCGGCATTAGCACTCCTTTAGCACATATTGGGCCAATGTCGCTTTGCACCTTCCAAAGAGGTGGCGCGGAAGCCGGATGGCGGAACGCATGGTCAGAAAGACGTCAGAGAGCGCCCTTCGGGGCAGGGAAAACCAGAGGTAAAATAGGCCTCGAACTAAAGGAATACATGCTATGTCCAGCATTCTGACTAACAACGGCGCAATGGTTGCTCTGCAGACTCTGAAGTCTGTAAACATGGACCTGAACGACACCCAGAGCCAGATCTCCACCGGTAAGCGCATCGGTTCTGCAAAGGACAACGCTGCTGTTTGGGCGATCTCCAAAACCATGGACTCCGATATTGCCGGTTATAACTCGGTTCAGGAATCCCTGGGCGTGGGTGAGGCAACTGTTGCTGTTGCTCTGTCCGGTGCCGAACAGATCGTTGAAACTCTGACCGAGATGAAACAGCTGGCGATTTCCGCAAACTCGGAAAACGTGGATCACGCCAAAATCCAGGACAGCCTCGCCAAGAAAGCGGCACAGATCGAATCCATCATCGACTCTGCTGAATTCAACGGTGCCAACCTTCTGGATGCGGCAACCACAACTCAGCTGACCGTTCTTGGCGGTCTGGATCCGTCCGCGGACACCATCACCGTAACATCGATCAACTCGGCCTCGAATCTCGACACCTCCGGTATCACCGCGATTACCGACGTTGCGACCGCGTCTACTGCGCTGACTGAGATCGAAACCATGCTGGGCAATGCGATTGACGCTTCCGCTCAGCTGGGTGCGGACTCCAACCGCCTGAGCGACCAGAGCAAGTTCGTGTCGAAGCTGAACGACTCCCTGAAAATGGGCGTCAGCACCATGACCGACACCAACATGGAAGAATCGTCTGCTCGACTGAAGGCGCTTCAGACCCAGCAGCAGCTGGCAGTACAGTCTCTGTCGATTGCAAACCAGGCACCGCAGACCCTGATGTCGCTGTTCCGTTAAGGGCAGCTTGATCTGGGGCGCGTCATTCGCGCGCCCCAGATCCCATATCGCAGAGAATCTGTAGATTACATGTTAGGATAACACGTGAATGCCCTTCTAAAGGCGAAGAGCGCCTATTCGGCGGCAAAGGCCCCGACACGAACTGCCAAAAACCTTGAATATGAAGTCATCGCGCGCATCACCCGCCGCATGGTTGCCGCCGCCCAAAAAGGTCGGCCTGGTTTCAAGGAACTGGTGGAAGCCCTGAAAGATAACCGAAAACTCTGGTCTATTTTCGCGGACGAAGTCGCCAATCCGGAGAACCCTCTCCCCGAAGATCTCAAGTCTCAGCTGCTCTACCTTAGGGAATTTACAAATCAACACACCAGCAAAGTCATGGCCCGCAAGGCGGATGTCCGGATGCTGGTGGAAATCAATACGGCCATCATGCGTGGCCTTCGCAGCGGAGCGTCGTAAGATATGAGCGGATTGGTTCTGAAACTTGCCCCAAAAGAGCGGGTCCTGGTCAACGGAGCGGTGATCGAAAACGGTGATCGTCGCAGCCGGTTGTCCATTGTGACCCCCGATGCCAACATTCTGCGTCTGCGTGACGCGATCCATCCCGAAGAAGCCAACACACCGGTGCGCCGCGTGTGCTATGCGGCCCAGCTGGTTCTGTCCGGCGATGTGAATGGCGAAGATGACCGCCTGCAGATGCTCCGCCGCATCGAAGAGCTGAGCCAGGTCTTTACCGATCCTGACAGCCGGGCCTCGCTTGCCGAAGCAACGGATGCTGTCTTGTCGGACAATCATTACCGGTGCCTCAAGGCTCTGCGTGCACTTCTGCCGCGCGAAGACCGTCTTCTGGCGGTACGTCCTTCCTGATTTTTGGGCACTATGGCAGCCGAACCATTCGGCTGCATTGACCAAGAAATCTCTGATCGCCGACAAGTGGACCTTGTCCAACACCAAGACAGCCCCAGTCGGCAAAAATAAGAAATGCAGTCTCTGCCTTGCAAGAATACGCCGCGCCTCAAAGGTGCGGCGTCTTTTTTTGTTGGGGGCGCTCCGATTGTCGGTTCCTGCCAGGGTAGCAGAATGGTTGCCTGTTTTTCGTGCTATTTCTTGCATTCAGCAGCAGACAAAAAGAAAGGCGCCCGGTCAGGCGCCTTATCTTTCTGAATGATTCTGGCGTCATCGATCTATCAACGCAGGGCACCCGCCCGGCGGACCATCAACATCAACCTGTTGAAGCTGCTTTTGATACCGTCTGGATCGGATTTCCCGAAGAATGAATCCAGCTCCGGCCAGAGCTTCACTGCCTGATCAAGCGTTACGTCATTGCCCTCCGAATACAGACCGGCGCGGATCATCACTTCTGACTGCTCGTACGCGCCAAGATATTTCCGCACATCCAGAATGGCGGCATTTTCCTCTTCGGTGGCCGCTGCAGGCAGACTGCGCGACACCGATCGAGACACATCAACAGCCGGAAACCGGCCGCGCTCTGCGATTTCACGGTTGAGAACGATATGACCATCCAGAACGCCACGCAGGATGTCGGCGATTGGCTCATCCATGTCCGAGCCGGCAACCAGAACGCTGAAGACGGCCGTGATATCCCCCTGACCGTCGCTGCCTGGCCCTGCACGCTCGCAAAGCCCGGTGATCAGCGGGGTCACCGAGGGTGGATAGCCCCGCAAAGCAGGTGCCTCGCCGGAAGCAACCGCAATCTCGCGGTGGGCTTCGGCAAAACGCGTGACGGAGTCTGCGAGGAACAGAACGTTTTTGCCCTGGTCACGGAAATGCTCGGCGACGGCCATCGCCGACCAGGCACAGCGGCGCCGCACCAATGCCGACTGGTCGGAGGTCGCGGCCACAACAACCGCGCGTTTCATCCCGTCAGGACCAAGAACCTCATTGACGAAGTGGTTGACCTCGCGTCCCCGCTCCCCGATCAGCGCCATAACCACGACATCTGCTTCCATATTTTGGGCCAAAGTCGCCAAAAGCGTGGATTTCCCAACGCCAGATCCCGCAAAAAGACCAACACGCTGGCCTTTCACGATGGGGAGAATCGTATTGAAAACCGCGAGCCCAGTCGCGAGTCGCTCTCCCATCGGCCGACGCTCTGCAGCTTTTGGGGGCGCCGCCATCAGGTCACGTGCGGTTTCTCCGCGCATCATCGGGCGCCCGTCAAGCGGCGCACCAAAAGGATCAATGACGCGGCCAATCCAGCTGTCGGCAGGCGCAAATTCCGGTGTCGGATGCAACAAAACCGGATCACCTACGGCAACCCGATCAGGGGCAGTATCCGGCAACATACTGATTTCTCTTCCAGAAATTCGCATCACCTCGCCTTGCAGCGGATCTTTACCTCCGCGCCGCAGGACCAAGCGATCGCCGATCCGTGCCTGACCGTCCAGCCCTGATACTGCAATAGCACCCCCAGAAATTTCGGTTACACGGCCCACCGCAGCGGACAGGCGCTTGTTCGCCAAATCTTGGGTCAAGGCATTGATGGCTGAGATCATGTTCTGCGTCTCCAACTGTTCCTGAAAACAATTTCTAAAGGAATCGGGGTTAAGCCTTGATTGAAATTGATCGAGGGAGAAGCCCCGGTGTTCAAAGAACTGAACGTCTTTAAAATTGCGTATTCCATGGCGACCCATGCGGGTAAGCGCCAGGCATTGGTTGCACAGAACATCGCCAATGCGGATACCCCCGGCTACAACGCCAAGGACATCAAGCCCTTTAAAGAAGTCTACGAACAGCGTGCTCGGCCCGGCGACATGATTGCCAGCCGTGCCAACCATCTGAACGGTGGCAGCGGTGCAGACATGAACTGGGCCGTGACTGAACAGCGCGGCGGCGGCGACCCCAACGACAATTCCGTTTCTCTAGAAGCCGAAATCCTGAAAGGGGTCGAGGTCAAGCGTCAGCACGACCGCGCATTGGCGATCTACAAATCGTCGATGAAAGTCCTGCGCGCCAGCCTTGGCAAGAACTGAGGAGGGTAGACCATGAGCGAATTTGCCAAATCACTTTCTATCTCTGCCAGTGCACTGCAGGCCCAATCGACCCGCCTGCGTCACGTGTCTGAGAATATCTCCAACGCCGACACCCCCGGCTATCGCCGCAAGACTGTCCCGTTTGAGGCGGTGCGCGACCTGTCAGCTGATGTCGAAAAAGTCTCTGTCGGACCTGTGCGTCTGGACCGCTCTGACCTGGAGCAGGTCTACGATCCGTCCCACCCGCTGGCAGATGACAGCGGCCACTACAAAGGATCAAATGTCGATCTGATGATCGAAATCGCTGACGCCCGCGAGGCGCAGCGCAGCTACGAAGCCAACCTCAAGATGTTCGAGCAGGGGCGCCAGATGTCCTCTTCGCTGATGGATCTCTTGCGCCGCTAACCTGAATTCGACCAACCCCACTTTATTACTGGAGATCCAGAATGGATATTCGCAGTCTTTCCGCCACCTCCGGCTATGCCGCCGCCCGCCCGGCCACAAAAATCGACTCGGAACACACGGCAACCAGCCCCACGGCGCGGATCAAAGCCAGCTTTGAAGAGTTCAACAACACTCTGCAGCAAAGCGAACAGACCTCTGTCACCGCGATGACCGGAAATGGCGACCCGCACGCGCTGGTCCAGGCGCTGGCGCAGACTGAACTGGCTGTCGAAACAGCGGTGACCGTCCGCAACAAGGTTGTCGAAGCCTATCAGGAAATCCTGCGGATGCCGGTGTAACGCCATGCTGAGCGAGGGGATTTTCTACGACACGCTACGCCAGGCTCTGTGGACCTCTGTGATCATGTCCACACCGATCCTGTTGGTGGCGCTGGTTGTTGGTCTGGCTATCGGCCTGTTCCAGGCGCTGACCTCGGTGCAGGAAATGACACTGACCTTTGTCCCCAAAGTTACAGCAATCGTTATCGTTTTCTGGATGACCATGGGCTTCATGACGCAGTCCTTGGTCGCATTCTTTGAAGGGCACATCGTGCCGTTGATCGCAGGAGGTCTGTGATGGGTGTCACCGGTTACACCACTTTGTCCCGCCAGTCGGGTCTGATGCGCGAAATGCGGGTTGTTGCAAACAACATCGCAAACGCCGCCACCACTGGCTACCGTTCCGAAGGGCTGATCTTTTCGGAGTTCATTCAATCTGCTCCCGGCCAGGAATCCCTGTCGATGGCGCGCGCCAACATCCGCAACACCTCTCTGGCGCAGGGTCAGCTGACCCAGACCGGTGGTGATCTGGATCTGGCACTGGAAGGCGACGGCTATTTCATGGTCGAAACCCCAATGGGCGAACGTCTGACCCGATCAGGCACCTTTTCCACCAATGCCGCCGGCGATCTGGTGACCATGGATGGGTACCGGGTTCTCGACGCAGGCCGCGCGCCGATGTTTGTTCCTGGTGATGCCAAATCGGTGAAATTTGGCGCAGACGGCACGCTCAGCGTGGATGGGCGGGCATTGGGCCAGATCGGCATTTTCAAGCCGGAACAAACCCACCAGATGGTGCGCGAGGACGGCGTGATGTTCCGCGTCGATGGTGAAGTAGAAGCTGCGTTTGAAACCCGCGTTCTGCAAGGCTTTCTCGAAGGATCGAACGTCAACGCCATTTCCGAAGTCGCCCGCATGGTCGAAATCCAGCGCGCCTATGAAATGGGTCAGAGTTTCCTGGAAACCGAAGACCAGCGTGTACGCGACGCCATCAAGAAACTGATCAAGACAACCTAGGAGTAAGCCAATGCGCGCCCTCAAGATTGCTGCAACAGGTATGACCGCGCAACAGCTGCGCGTTGAGACCATTTCCAACAACCTCGCGAATATGAACACCACAGGCTATAACGCCCGGCGTGCTGAATTCGCTGATCTGCACTATCAGCAGGTGACACGTGCAGGCACCGTGAATGCCTCGGACGGCACTGTTCTGCCGACAGGGGTTCAGGTTGGTCTGGGTGTTCGGGCCTCTGCCATTTCCATCCACCTCGCCCAAGGCGCGCTCACTCAGACCGGTAACGATCTGGACGTGGCCATCGATGGCAAAGGCTACCTTGAGGTCACGCTGCCCTCTGGTCAGTCGGCCTATACCCGCGATGGTTCACTCAAACGCTCGGCCGAGGGGCTGATCGTCACCTCCGACGGTTTCACTGTTTCCCCTGACATCACCATCCCGGCGGATGCACGCAATGTGTCAATCAACGCCGATGGTGAAGTCTACGCCTATTTCGATGAAACCGCCGAAGGCCAGCTGATGGGTCAGCTCACGCTTGCCGGTTTCTCCAACCCCAAGGGGCTTGAGGCTCTGGGCAGCAACCTCTTTGTTGAGACCGAAGCCTCTGGTGCAGCAACCGTTGCCTCCCCTGGCGAAAACGGTCTGGGCACCCTGCGTCAGGGATACCTGGAGGCAAGCTCTGTCGACGCAGTCCGCGAAGTGACCGAACTGATCGAAGCACAGCGCGGTTATGAAATGAACGCCAAGGTCATCTCGGCAGTCGACCAGATGATGGGCGCAACCACACAGGTGCGGTAATGAAACGGATCCTCGCCATCTTGATGCTTGTCTGTGCCCAACCCGCTTGGGCAGAGATCCTGGTCCCGGTGCGCACCATCCGCGCCAAGGAAATCGTCACGGCCGAGGATCTGGCCCTGAAATCCGCCGACGTGCTCGGCGCGCTCTCCGACCCGTCCGAGGTGATTGGCAAGGAGGCGCGCGTTGCCCTTTACGCCGGGCGCCCCGTGCGTGCAGGCGACGTCGGCCCGCCTGCGATTGTTGAACGCAACGACCTTGTCACCATTCGCTTTACGCGCGGTGGGCTGACCATCATGGCAGAGGGCCGCTCGCTTGGCCGTGGCGCCGATGGAGAGGCCATTCGCGTCATGAATCTTTCGTCACGCACAACCGTCACCGGCCGCATCGCGTCCGACGGAACAGTTGAGGTAAACTAATGAACAAGAAACTCTTTTCAGCCAAGACCGCCCTCATGGGTGTGGTCATGCTCAGCGCCTGCGGACGGATGGATCACGTTGGCAAACCGCCCAGCTTCAGCCCGGCGAATGAAACCCCGGAACATGTCGCCATGTTGTTCCAGGGCCTGCCAACCGATACGCAGACCCAGCGCCCCGTTGATCAGGCATCGCTCTGGAGCGGCTCGCGCCAGTCCCTGCTGGGCGATCGTCGCGCCACCAAACGCGGCGACATTCTCACTGTCGTGATCGAGATCGACGAAGAGGCCGAAATCTCCAACGACACCAAACGCTCGCGTTCTGGCTCCGAAAGCCTGGCCATGCCGCAGCTGCTTGGCCTGCCTCAGCGGCTGGATCGTCACCTGCCTGAAGGCGCGACTGCAGCCGATGCAGTCGATCTGAGCAGCACCAGCCAGTCCGGTGGCAAGGGGTCGGTCAAACGTAGCGAACGGCTTGAACTGCGGGTCGCGGCCACAGTTGTCGATGTTCTCCCGAACGGCGTTCTGGCAATCAGCGGCACCCAGGAGCTGCGCGTAAACTTCGAACTGCGTGAACTGCTGGTCACTGGCTATGTCCGACCCGATGACATCAGCCGCCAGAATGAAATCACCTATGACAAGATCGCCTCTGCCCGCGTGTCCTATGGCGGCCGTGGTCAGATCACCGATGTCCAACAACCCCGTTACGGCCAGCAGGTGCTGGACGTGATCCTGCCATTCTGAGGACTGTCCATGCTGTCTAAACTCCTGCCCGTCATCCTTCTTTTGGTTGGAACTGCTGGTGGAATCGGCGCGGGGATCGTCATGGCCCCCGCCCCCGAAGAACACGCGCAGGAAGGCGCAGAACCTGTGGAAGAGGCTCAGAAAGAGTCCGAAGAGGAAAAAGAACCGACCCGCGAGTTCGTCAAAATGACGAGCCAGTTTGTCGTCCCCGTTGTTGAACGGGAGAAACTGTCGTCGCTGGTGGTGATTTCCCTGAGCCTTGAGGCAAACATCGGCCTCACCGAAAAGATCCACGCCTATGAACCCAAACTGCGCGACATGTTCCTGCAGGTTCTGTTCGATCACGCCAACATGGGGGGATTCAACGGCGCCTTCACCCGCTCTGACATGCTGACACCACTGCGCACCGCGCTGCGTGAAGCGGCGCAAAAAGAGTTGGGTAAAGACATTCATGACGTCCTGATTGTCGAGATGTCACGCCAAGACGTCTGATCAATCCCGCCTGATAGATCACCACAAAGAAACCCCCGGCACCAAATTGGCGCCGGGGGTTTCGTTTTTCAGTGACCGTTTTCAAGCAGGATCAACCCTGAAAGTTTACTGCCTGGCTCACTCCTGGTTCATCAGACGATTGCGCTGCTTCTCGGCCAACTCGACCTTGCGGCGCTGGCGTTCTTCCTTGGCCATCGTCTCGACCGCATGTTTGCGACCAAAGGCCTTGCGCAATCCATCCATTGCACGCAGTTTTTGCGCAGTGATCTGGGCGAGCTCCATATTCAGCTGCCTTTTGCTGCGGCTATGCCAGCTCTGCCAAAGAAGATCCGCGCCGAGCGCTTTCATCGCGTGATCGCTATGGGCCAGTTCGCGGGTTTCCTGATACTGCCGGTCCAGTTTCGCCAGCTGACCGCGCAAGCGTGCCTCGGCATCAAGCACCGGTTTCACCTTGGCATGTTCGCGCAGGTACATCGCTTCGGTCACGCTGGCCATCTGGTCGAGCATTTTCTGTTTCATCACACCATCCCCTTCGCCCGTTGACGCATTTTCTCCGCAAAGCGGATCGCAGCGGCGACCGGCGCGTAATGTTCTTCGTGGATTTCGTCACCAATTTCGACCGCCGCATGAAGCGCACGGGCGGTTGGTGGGTCACTGTGGATCGGAACGCCATTTTCATTCGCGACCTCGCGAATAATCGCCGCCACCTCATCAACACCTTTGGAAACACAGACCGGAGCCTGCCCTGGCTGCCGATCCCATTTCAGCGCCACCGCATAGTGAGTCGGGTTCACGATCACCACGTCCGCCGTTGCGACATCTTGAACGCCCGCGCTCATGGCGATTTGCTGGGCCTTTTGCCTGCGCGCGCCCTTCATGTGCGGATCGCCTTCCGAGTTTTTCATCTCGTCCATGATTTCTTTGCGGGACATCATGTTCTTGCGGGTGAAATCCGCCTGCTGAAAGGCCGCGTCCACCACGCCCACGGCCAGCGCAATAATCAACGCCAGAACCATGAATTCAATCGCAAGCTGCCCCAGCATCGTCACCACGACAAAAGCGCCGGTGGCTGCAGAGGCAATCATGTCGGGCAAACGGTAGTTGAGATAGATCCCCATGCAGACCGAAAACAGGATCAATTTGACCGTGCTTTTTGCAAACTCAAACAGGCCGGTCATGCCGAACTTGTTCTTGGCATTCGACATGATCGAGATCCGCGAGAGTTTTGGCTCCAGCTTCGACGGGGCAAAAACCAGCGCGCGTTGGCCGACCAGGGACAGGATCACCGCCGCAGCCGGGATGATGAACATCGGCGCCATAGCAGAGGCAACCGATTTCAAAAGGCCGCCAACCGGCGGTGTGCCGTTATCGGAAAAAAACAGCTCTGCATGGCGGTCGGGTTGATCCAGAAACGACATCATGAGGCTGCCCATGTCCCGGACCATGTCCTCGCCTGAGGTGTAGACGACGATGATCAGACCCAGATACGCCGCAGCCACAGACAGATCCGTGGACTTGGGCACGTCGCCCTTTTCCCGCGCCTTGCGAATTTTCTCTGGCGTCGGTTCGTATGACTTGTCTGAATCGTCGTCTTGGCTCATCGCATGCCCTCACCCGGATTTGCGAAGAAACTCATAAGCGCCGTGCTCCAGATCTCAAGCAGCATGGGGCTGGCGACCATCAGGATGGCAAGCCCACCAAAGGTCACGACCGGGGCACCGACAAAGGCAACCATCAGCTGCGGCATGGCACGGTTGATGACACCCAGGGTGAGGTTGTAGATCAACGCCCCGATCAGGAACGGCGCTGCCAGCGAGAACCCGAGCGAAAATGCCCGTGAAATCCGGTGGACGCCCCAGTCGGACAGGCCCATAGCCGCCGGGAACTCTCCCATTGGGAACATCATGTACGAATAGATCATGAACTCTGCCGCCCGTACGTGGATGCCCAGCATCACCGCAAGGGCCAGGGCAGAAATCAGCAAAACCGCCCCGATTGCGGGCATTGCCTCAGCACCGATGCCGCCCAGAACCTGTGCAAGCGACGTCGACTGCGCCGCGATGGTGCCCGCTGTCTGAATGGCGTGAATAAAAAGACGGATGCCAACTCCCAACGCCAGGCCAATGATGGCTTCACTCGCCGCATAACCCGCGTATTGCAGCGGTGTGTCAGGGGCGGGAAACAACGGCAGCGCCGGCGCCACAACAAAGGTAAACGCAAGCGCAATCGCCAGTTTCACACGCACTGGAACATATTGTTCGCCAAAGGCCGGCAACATGGCGACCATGGCCGATACTCTCAGAAACACGATTGCCCCATGCCAAAAGCCGGCGCCCAGAAGGGCCACCAGCTCTGGAGGCAGAAAGCCGATATTCATGCGGGGACCATCCCGACCAATGCGGGCCGTGCTTCCAATCCGATTTCCTCGAAACTCAGCACCGGGTTCATGATCCCGCGCGATTTCAGGATCGTTCGCAAATATCGGCGCCGGCGGGTCGAGGTCACGACTGCTGCAAAAACGCCCTGCTCTGTCGTGGTGTTCAACCGATCGGTCAACCCCTCTGCCAGCTGGTTGAACTTGTCCGGTGGCAGCGCAATGTCGACGGCCCCGCCGTGTGCATCAATCTGATAGGTGGAGAATGTCTCCTCCCACTCCGGTGCCAACTGGATCAACGGAATTGTGCCGTCCTCGCGTTTCATCTCTCCGACGAGCTGGAAGCCGAGACGTTGACGCACATGTTCACAGATCATCTCGGGTTGCGAAATATGCTGGCGCGCTTCAGCGATGGTTTCCAGGATCAGTGGCATGTTGCGGATGGAAACACGCTCTTCCAACAGCAGGCGCAGCACCGCATGAAGCGTGTCCATCGGCACCTTGTCAGGCACCAGTTCATCCAAAAGCTTGCGGTTTGCTTCGGCGCGGAACTCATCCGATAGCTCTGTCATCTCGTTCAGCAGGCGACGCAGTGCTTTCAGCGTCAGCAAGCGGGGGAAGTTCTGCTTAATCACTTCCAAAAGGTGGGTTGCCAGAATTTCCGGCGCAGTCACGATGGTTGCACCAGACAGCGCAGCCTGCTCTTGCGACTTGGCCGAAATCCAACGCGCGGGCGCGCCATAGACGGGTTCGGTCACATCTGTGCCCGGCGGCAGCGCATCCTGATTGTCGGGCATCAGCGCCAGAACCATATCCGGACGCAGATTGCCGCGCACCTGCTCAACCCCCTGCACCTTGATCACATAGGTGCCCTGCATCAGCTCTGGTTCATCGGTCAGGCGAATTTCCGGCAGAATGAGCCCAAAGGTCGTCGCCACATGGGTTCGCATGTTTGCGATACGGGCATCCAGACCGGTGCCTGCATCCAACACCATGCTCACCAAATCCGGCGCGAATTCCAGATGCAGATCATCAAGATCCAAAATATCCCCAAGCGCCCGGCTTTCCTTTGGCTGCATGACCTCTTCGATCTGCTCTTCCATCTCGGCCTCGGCCTCATCGGTGATTTTCTTGCTCATCCGATAGGCCGTGTATCCCAGAACGCCGCCACCAACGATAAACGGAATGAACGGCAGGCCCGGAACCAATGCAAACAACACCATCAGGACAGCCACAGTTGCCAGCGCGGCAGGGTGTTTGCCCAACTGATCCGCCAGCGCCATGTCGGTCGCACCGGTCGCACCACCACGCGCCAGCAGCAGGGCCGCAGCGATCGAGATGATAACAGAAGGAATCTGCGACACGAGGCCATCGCCAACCGTCAGGATCGCGTAGGTTTCAAAAGCAGCCCCCACGGGCATGCCGTGAACCAGGATCCCCATCACCAAACCCATGATCAGGTTCAAGAGGGTGATCAACAGGCCCGCAATCGCGTCGCCCTTCACAAACTTGGAGGCACCATCAAGGGAGCCAAAGAAGGTGGTTTCACGCGATTCCGCTTCACGACGTTCCCGGGCAGTCGCATGGTCGATCGCGCCTGCGGACATATCACTGTCGATCGCCAGCTGCTTGCCTGGCATCCCGTCAAGGGCAAACCGCGCACCCACCTCGGCCATACGGGCCGCGCCTTTGGTGATCACCATGAAGTTCACGATCAGCAGCACGCCAAAGACCACAAGACCAAGGAAGACACTGCCCCCCATCACGAACTGGGCAAAGCCCTCGATCACACCGCCAGCTGCATCAGTGCCTGTGTGACCTTGGCCGATGATGAGCTTGGTCGACGAAACGTTCAGCGACAAACGCAGCATGAGAGAGGCCAGAAGGATCGTCGGAAAGGACGAGAAATCAAGCGGCCGCTCAATGAAAAGAGTGATGGTGAAAATCAGAATCGCCAGACCAAAGGACGCGGCGAGCCCGATATCCAGCACCCAGGCAGGCATCGGCAAGATCATCATCACGATGATCGCCATCAGCGCCAGCGCAAGAAGCACGGTCGGGCTGAACACTTTTTGGATGTCGAAGTTTTGCACGAAAGTCTGCCCTTATTTCAGAACGATCAAGGCTTGCGCCGAAGATCCGCCACCGTTCAACGGCACGAGAGAGCCCATCCGGGCCGTTCCCTGCGCGATCAGTGGCGAAGGATTGTGAAGATTGACCAGCGGTTGCGGCGCCGTGAACGTGGCCCGCTGACGGGTCCGCTCCACCGGGAGAGCCGCAACAGTTTCGACCGGCTTCAGCTGAGCACGAACCCGGTCAAAACGCGCGGTATAGCGGTTGGCATAGGTGGGTGTGCGCGAGTGATAGGCGCCTGCCGCCTTTGACCAATCGCCGAACTCATTGTGCAGGTCGCGCAAAAACCGCGCCGCGTATTGGGCATTGGCAACCGGATCGAACATCTGGTCGATGGAATCGAATGCCTGCCCGTGCCATTTGAAATTGATCTGGAAACACCCGACATCAAAGCTGCGCGCGCCGCGTTTGAAATGGGAAAACACGTAGGCGCGGGCTTCGTCTTCGGTCTGGAACCACTTGCCCGCCCCTTCCATGTTGACGGTCCAGGGCCAGGGCTGCAGTCCCTGCTTGCCACCCCGCCCTGTTTCGGTGCGGGTGATTGCACGCAAAACATCCAACGGCACACCCTGATCACGGGCGGCCCGACGCGCAGCAAGATCACAAAGTGCAGAAACCTGCGGCGAGGCCGCAAAGGCCGGTGCAGGCACGATCCCCGCAAACAGCCCAAAAGCGGCCAAACCAACCGCGACGTACAACCTGAAGGCAGGTTGCTGATATCCCGCAACGGTCGTTGACCGCTGCCGTCTGAAAAAACGAGTCATTTTCGGCATTCTGCCTGTCCAAATGAGGATTCACCCTAATCCTGAAATTAGGCCGAGACCGTTGACAAAGCGTTAGCACTGAACACGCAAAGACCGCCCAAGAGGCGGCCTTTGTCTTTGCAAGATCTGATAGTGGCTCTGGACTATCAGGATCCGTTGCCGACCTCGTTTTGCCGGGTCACCCGTTCCAAAAGATCGGCGATGCCACCTCGGGTTCCTTCGCTGCTCTCCACCAGGGCGCGGGCGTGGGCCAGGGGCGGCAAGCCTGTCGGCTCTTTTGCGGTTTCCTTGATCTGCGTTGTAACTTCGGCAACCCCGCCAAATTGCTGGGCGGCGTCCGGATCGATTTCAGACAGCGTTTCGCCATCCTGCGAATGCCAGAACCCGCGGGCGGCGGCGTCCTTGTCTTCGACTTCCAGCAGATACTCACCAGCCCGCGCATATTCCCCGTTCTGCCACAGCGCCTCTGCCCGCAGTTTGTCGGCATCAGATCCAGACAAACCCATCAGTTCCACCAGGGCGGCATGGGGTTTTTCCTGAACCAATGCAGCCTTTGCCAGCATCAAGCGGCGCTTGGTGTTGCCCGGTTCCATCGCCAGCTTTTTCAGCAAGGCCTGGGCCTGCTGGGCAAACCCAAGATCAAGCAACCGCGCAGCCACCAGATCGGCAACCGGTTCGACGTCTGCAGCCTTGCCGTTGGCGGCAAAAACCAGGGCATACTGAAGGAATGTGACGTCATCCGCCCGCTCTGTCAGCAGCGTCATCAGCGGTATCATCGCGGTCGCGCGGGCGGCATCACCGTCGTGGCGATCAACCTTGTCCAACTGCGCAAAACTGTCATGATACTGACCCGTCAACGCCAACGCGGTCACGATTGCCTCGCGCAGATCAGCCCCGAGCTCCGAATCCCGGCTTTCGACTTCGTAGGATGCCGCCAAATCCGGCACATCCGGCGACAGCGCCTTTCGCTCATCATAGCTGAGTTCAATCAGTTCGATCAAAGCGCGTGGTGCATTTTCCGTGCGTTCCGCAACCTCTTCGGTCAACTCTTCTGCAACGGTTTCAATGTCGCCTTCCAGCTTTGCCAGCTCTGCCTCTGCGAGGTTGATGTCAGGAATGTCCTCAACCCCCATCCGGTCAAGCGACCGCAGCGCCGCACCCGCGAGATGCGGGTCACCGGCCTGGGCGAAAAGTTTGCTCAATCGCGGGCCCACCTGGATCCGCAAGTGCGGAGGCATCTTGGCAAAAGCCTGCTGAATCGCGTCGGTCTTGGCGCTTTTCTTGATGGTGCCGTCGGCAAGTGCGGCCCAGAATGCCACGTCACTGTTGCAGACCTGTTGGCCGGCAAAGGCGTGATTGACATCCATCTCCTTGCCGTCAAGGATCGCCGCCATCGCGGCCAGCGCCATCGCGTCGTCATGTTCCACAGCGCCCGAGGGCATCATGTTCAAGATCGCCTGCGCCTCAGCTCCGAAACCGAAATAGACATAGGCCCGTGCCAGTCGCAAAACCGCGACCGGGTCAACGTCATCGAATTCACGCACCAGCGCGGCGCGCAGCGGCGGGATCTGCTCGTTAAACGAAGCGTCGGACCCCCAGTTGTGCACTGCAACCTGATAGCCAGGCATGCAGTGAGAGGCCTCGCTGCTGGTCGGCGCACGACGAGCAGAAAGGCCGCTTTCGCGATCGACAGAAGACGTCACAGCGACCTGATCCAGCGGATCAAGCGGACGATCAGCCAGGCCAAGCGGGTCAATGATACGTCCACCATCCCGCGCGTTCATGCCAACCAGATCCAGCAGGCCCTGGTTGGTTGCACGGCCAATTTGCTGCAACAGACGTTGTTCAGACGCATTGACCGTGGCCGCCCGTTCGTTTTCAGCCAGATCCAGCAGCAGATCACTGTTGACCTCAACCGCGACCGGTTCTTCCTCCAGCTTTTGTGGTTCACGGGCTGGTGTCACCTCAGTGGCGGCAGCGACTTGCTGCGCGCTGCGCTCTGGCTTGGGATCAGCCAGCGTCACGGAGGACAGGTTGAGCCCGGTCGATGTCGACCCGCTGACAGGAAGGCGAATTTCCCGGCTGAGTGCTGCCTGCTCTGCCGGATCGGGCTGTGTCACGGCCGGGACTTCGACCGAAGAGGCGGCAATCTGAATAGTCTGTGTCGGGGTTCGGCCGGAAATCACACCAGCGAGATCCAGCGCCGTGCGGGCATCTGCGGCGGCACGGGCTGCAAGGTTGAACCGATAGCCAGAACCGGATGCCGCACCCAGCCCACCGGGAATGAGCGGCAACGACGTTGGCAAGGTGGCCCCGGTCAACTGACGCGGCGCGCCTCCTTCTCCATCGCGGATATCGACCACGAGAAATCCGTCATCTTCGATAAACGTGCTGATTTCACATTCGCAGCCCAGCTGCAGCTGCAGTGGTTGCCCCGGACCTGCCTGGGTGACCGCCTGCAGCCGGGTGCGGGGGATCAGATTGAACACGCTTGAGGTGTCAAAAACGATCGTTGGCGCATCAACCGACAGGCTGGCGGATTGGCCGGACTGGTTCAGGGACCAGGCCACGCCGTCAGGCAACCGCATGACCAGGCGGGAAAAGCTGTCGTGCTCGCCCGAACGGGTCACGACAGTTTGTGCGCCAGCGGTCGATGCGAGTGCCGCAATAAAGGCAGGTGCGATGGCTCGCCACATTATGCTGCGTCCTGTTTCACCGATTTCAGGGCGTCCTCAAGCTCGGAAAAGCCGGGACGGATATGCGAGGGCGTATTCTGACGGCCCACTTCGATACAAATAGCGGCTGCATGGTTGTGCAGATTGGCCACCAGAACCTCACGGATGAGGGAGTAGAAATGGCCGTCCTCTTCGGTCACAGACTTCACTTTGCCTGCGAAGGGACCAACGATGCCATAGGCCAGGAAAACCCCAAGGAACGTCCCGACAAGCGCGCCACCAATCAGTTTACCCAGAACCTCTGGCGGCTGGTCGATCGAGCCCATCGTCTTAATGATACCAAGAACCGCCGCAACAATGCCGAGAGCGGGCAGACCATCCGCCAGCGACTGAAGCGCATGGCTGGAATGCATGGCATGATGCAGGTTTGCCTCGATCCGTTTTTCCAACACTTCCTCCACCTGGTGGGGGTCGTCATAGTTCATCGACGCAGAGCGCATGGTATCGCAGATCAGGTTCACAGCTTCCTTGTCAGCCAGAATCTTGGGGTAGCGGTTGAAAACAGAAGAGTTTTCCGGATCTTCGATATGCTGCTCCACCTCAACCGGGTTGGCGCGGGCAATTCGGATCAGCGAAAACAGCAGGCAGAGCAGATCGCGGTAATCATCCGGCTTCCATTTGGGGCCTTTGAATACCTTGCCCAGATCTTTCAGCGTGTGCTTCACGCCGCCCATGTCATTGCTGATGAGAAAGGCACCGATGCCTGCACCACCAATCATCATGAATTCGAATGGCAGAGCTTTGATGATGATCGCAAACTTACCACCAGCAAGGAGGTAGCCGCCGAACACCATGACAAAGATAACCACGATGCCTACTATACCAAGCATAGGTCCACTCCGAATTTCGTTTGTTTGTACAAGTTTAGGCGATTCACGTTAAAAAAGCCTGAGGAGTGGCCGCGGCTCACTCCTTTGGAACAGACCCATTGCGACCCGCCAGGACCACGCTGATGGTATAGGCAGCTTGCGGGCTGAGACCCGCCATGATGCCTGCTGCTGCCTCCGGGCGCATCCGCGCGAGGAAACCCGCCGCAAAGGCCGGATCCATTTCCTCAAACAGGGCAGCTGATTCCTTGGGTTTCATCTGCTCGTAGACTGCTGTCAGCCGCGTCAGATCCCCTTCGGTTGCGCCATCAGCCAGGGCGAGCGTGGATTTCAGCTCTTCCTCGGCTTGTTCCAGCGCGACCAGTTTCTGTTCAATCGCCTCATCGGCAATCTCAAGCGCCTTCATGCGGTCTTCGATCTCCGCTTCGCGGGCGCTGAGGGCGGCTTCACGCTCCTTGAAGGCGGCGAGCATGCTTTGCAGTTCCGCAGAAGATGGCATGGATTGGCCTTTCAGCCCGCCCTTGGCTTCGCCGTCTGCGACATCTTCCTGCTGCAGATTGGCAACCTCGCGCGCGATCGCGGGGCCTGCCTCCAGGCCCAGCCGCACAGCGGCCGACCCGATCAGCAAAAGAGCCAGCATCATCAGCGCACTGCCGCGGGCGCGGCGGTTGCGCTGCTTCTTGGCCGGTTTGGCCTTGGGCTGTTTGACTTTGGCTTTCGACATTATGCTACCCGACCCTGTGCACGGTTGTGACGTACAAACATCAAGCCTGCGGGTTTTGCGGGCTCTGCTTCTGCTGCAGGTGCCGGTTCTTTTTCGGCCTCATAGGCCGCAGCCAACGCGTCCGATTCTTCCGCAACAGGCGCTGCCGGTGCCGGGGTCGGGGCTGGCTTTTCTTCTGCCTGGGTCTCGGGCATCGGCACATCTGGCAGATCGTGCATCGAGGCCATCATCAGTTCCAACCGCTGTGCCACCGATTCGGCACGCTCCGTCAGCTGATCCAGCGCCTTGCTGGAGCCATCGGAGACATGGCGCGCGGCCAGCAGCGATTTGTTCAGATCATCAACCTGTGCCGACAGCACGGCAACGGCGCCACCGACGCCTTTTTCCAGGTCATTGAATTTCTTCAGGCGGCGCGACAGCACGAGGCAGTAGAAACCCGCCCCCATGGCACCGGCAGCCAGCAGGATATCCGCAATCAGTTCCATTCCGTTCTCCTAGTTCAATACGAAGTCCATAATCAGCAGATCACGCACCCGGCCCTGACCGGCTGCAATGTTGATCCGCCGCAGCATCTGTGCGCGCAATTTTGGCAGGGCCATCGGATCGGTCAGATCCTCAAGCTCCAGAGCCCTGAGATAACTGTTGAGAACATCGACAATCCGCGGGAGGATTTTTTCGACCTCTGCCTGATGGGCAAGATCTACCTCCAGCTGGGAACGGAATCGAAGGTGTTGCAACCCGCTTGCTTTGCGCAAGGAGATGATGATCGGTTCCATTTCGATAAAGGCGAGATTGGCGATATCTTCCGCCGACTCACCATTGTCCACGCCTTCTGGCGCCACTTCGGTCGCTTTCACCCCTTCTGGGGCCGCGCTCTGACCAAAGGGAAGAAGGCCTGACTGGACAGCGAAGAATCCCCCACCGGCACCAGCAATCGCAAGAACAACCCCAATGATGAGGGGCATCTTGCTCTTCTTGGCCGGGGCGTCCTGTTCCGTGTCTACTACAGCGTCTGTCATGACTATCCCTAATACGTCGTGCAGCACCTTCTTAGCTTGCGGACACTAACCGAATGTTAAGGGCAATCCGGCAAAAGGGTTGCACATCGGACAGAATGCCGGTGCTACGGAGGTTAATGTGCAGCAGATCAAGAATGTCTGGGCAGGTTTGGATACGCGGAAGCGGCTGATTGCCGTGGGAGCCACGGTTATCGTGATTCTCAGCGTCCTGGCGATGTCCCGTGTGGCGAATACACCCACGATGCAACTATTGTACGCCGGGCTGGAAAGCGGCTCGGCCGGGGATGTGGTGCGAGCGCTGGATCAGCGCGGTACACAATATGAAGTCCGCGGCGGATCAATTTATGTTCCTGCCACGGAACGAGACGAACTTCGGATGACGCTGGCAAGCGAAGGCCTGCCCGCTAATGGTGGCCGCGGCTATGAGCTGCTTGATTCGCTCAGCGGATTTGGAACCACCTCGCAAATGTTCGATGCCGCTTACTGGCGTGCAAAAGAAGGCGAACTGGCCCGCACAATTGTTGCCAGCCCCCATGTCACGCAGGCGCGTGTTCATATCGCCAACACCGGATCGAATCCCTTCCAACGCACGGCTGAGCCGACTGCCTCTGTGTCGGTTGTGCCGATGGGCTCTCCCATCACACCGCAGCAGGCCAATGCGATTCGGTTCCTGGTGTCGTCAGCTGTGACCGGCCTGTCCGTCGACAATGTCGCGGTGATTGATGCAAACGGCGCGCTGATCGGCTCGCCCGAGGCCGCCGCGGCCGCGGGAGCAGGTACCGACGATCGGTCGCAGGCGATTCGTGAACGCGTCATGCGCCTGGTCGAAGCCCGCGTTGGCCACGGCAATGCCGTTGTTGAAGTCAGCGTCGAAACCGTGACCGATACCGAATCCATCCGCGAAAAACGCGTTGATCCGGAAAGCCGCGTGGCCATCAGCACAGACGTGGAAGAGCGCGCTGACTCCTCGCAGAATCAGTCCGGCGAAGTGACCGTGGCCTCCAATATCCCTGATGGGGATGCTGCCTCTGGCGACGGTTCCAAAGCCAGCACCAGTGCAACACGTGAGCGGGTCAACTACGAGATTTCCGAAACCGAAAAGGAAATCATCCGTGGCCCAGGTGCGATCAAGCGGTTGACTGTTGCTGTACTCCTCAACGGTGTTGCGACCACCAATGCTGCTGGTGAAACCGTGATGGAGCCGCGTTCGGAAGAAGAGCTGGGCGCCCTGCGTGAGCTTATTTCAGCTGCTGTCGGGTTCAGCGCCGACCGAGGTGACGTTATCACGCTGAAATCCATGGAGATGCCGACGATCGAACCGCAGGGTACGGTGGTGTCCTCCTCGATCCTCGACAACATCTATCTGGACGCGATGTCTCTGATCCAGATGGCTGCACTTGCTTTGGTGACCCTGATCCTTGGGCTTTTTGTGATCCGCCCGATTCTGTCGAACCAGGCCAGTGTTCCTGCACTTGGTGCGCCGGATGGTGACGACATGGGTGGCCTGCCCGAACTCCCGGCCCTTGGCGGCGGCGACTTTATGGCCAACCCCAATCTTGGTGCGAACCTTGCGCTGGATGGTGAAATCCAGAACGGCGATGGCGGTTTTGAACCGATGGGCGGCATGGGCATGGGCTCTGGCCTGGACGAACTGGGCGGTATGGGCGACCTGCCGGCCTTGGGTGGTGGCCAGGAAAACCCGGTTGATCGCCTGCGCTCCATGATTGGCGAACGCCAGGAAGAAACCGTGCAGATCCTGCGTGGCTGGTTGGAAGAAAATGAGGAGAGAGCCTGATGACGATTGCCCATCTTCTTGAAGATTTCGCACCGCAAACGCCTGTCGTCGCGATGCCCGAAATCAACGAAGCCGAAATCGAAGAGCAGAAACTGGCATCCTATGAAACCGGCTATAGCGCGGGTTGGGATGATGCCGTGACGGCCAAGGACAACGAAGTCACGAAGATTTCGTCTGAACTGGCCAGCTCGCTCGAAGATCTTTCCTTCACCTTCCACGAGGCCCAGAGCCAGCTTCTCGAAACTCTGGATCCTATGTTCAAGGTGTTGACCAGCGCGGTTCTGCCGGATGCGATGGCTGCTAGCTTTGGCCATCACATCGTCGATCAGCTGACCGATATGGCAAAATCACAGGCTGATCAGCCAATCAACATCGTTGTTTCCCCAGGTGAAGGTGCCGCAGTTCGCGCGCTGCTGACGCGCAGCTTTTCTGTGCCAGTTACCGTGCGCGAAGACGTCGGGCTGAGCGCGGGGCAAGCCTATCTGAAGGTGGGTGGAGTGGAGCGAGAGCTCAACAGTGCCGCCCTGATCGACGCAATCAAGGATTCGATCGAAGCCTTTTCTCATCAAATGACCGAGGACAGTAACTATGGATAACTCCGCCGAGATGAAGACGAAATCCCCCGACGCAGCAAATCCGTTTGTCTCTGTCCCTGTTGAAGTCGTGGTGTCTGTTGGCAAGGCACGCCCCCTGATCCGTGATCTCGTGAATCTCGGTGAAAATGCCATTCTGACCCTCGACAAACGGGTCGAAGACCCGGTCGATCTCTACGTTGGGGATCGTCTGGTGGCGCGCGGCCAGTTGGAAGAGATGGAAGGCGAACAGGCCGGACAGCTGGCTGTTCGACTGACGGAAATTGCCGATCTGCAAAGCGGGCTGGGATGACACGCACTCCTCTTGCTGTTGCTGCGCTGGCACTAGCGCTGGTCTTGGGCCTGCCCGGTTTCGCGGCAGCCCAGGATCTGAGCCTGTCTTTGGGTGATGGGCAATCGCTTTCGGCGCGCTCGATTCAGCTAATCCTTCTGATCACGGTCCTCAGCCTCGCCCCGGGGCTGTTGATCATGGTGACCTGTTTTCCCTTCCTGGTGACGGTGCTGTCCATCCTGCGGCAGGCCATTGGTCTGCAGCAGGCGCCGCCCAACATGATGATGATCAGCCTGGCGCTGTTTTTGACCTACTTCGTCATGGAGCCGGTTTTTAACGAAGCATGGCAAACAGGCATTAACCCTCTCATCGAAGAACAGATCGACGTCGAAACAGGCATGGAGCGCGCGCTTGTGCCGTTCCGTGAATTCATGGCCGCCCGTCTGGATCCCGATACCTTCTATGCCATTGCGGACCTCCGCCCGGGCACGGCTGGTATTGATCCAACCCCGGACGCCCCGCTTTCCACCTTGGTATCCAGCTTCCTTTTGTCGGAAATTGCCCGCGCCTTTCAGGTTGGGTTTCTGGTGTTCTTGCCGTTTCTCGTCATCGACCTGGTGGTAGCTGCGGTTCTGATGTCGATGGGGATGATGATGGTTCCCCCGGCAGTTGTCTCGCTGCCGTTCAAACTGGCCTTCTTTGTTGTGGCAGACGGTTGGAGCCTGATCGCAAGCGCGCTGGTACGCAGCTACTATCCTTAGGGTTTCCGCTGCGCGCCTTTCATTAGCCCGGATTGCAGAAATGCATCCGGGCTTTTTTACGTCCGGTCACCAGGTCAATGAATTGGGACAGGCCCGTGCAGATCACAAAAATCCCCGGTCCGCTCCCAATTGTCTGATACAGCCCTTTTGATCCCGCTTTCCTGCCCATGTTGCTGGGCGCGAACGCCGTGTTGCGGCCAAGTCGGTCATAGCAGGCGCTCGTTTCGTCGTTCGCGCGGTCGATTTTCAGAAATGCAGCCGCGGTTCCACGCAAGCCCCCGGCCTTAGGCAGCCAAGTTCCGGTCCGGACAAATGGCCAATGGGCACATCCCTGCAGGGCCTTCCAATCACTCAGCAGACCAGCGGGTACAACACCCTGCTAGTTCCGCACGTAGACGCCACAAAGAAACACCCTCCGAACCCAAAAGGTGTCGGAGGGTGCTGTCTGCAAAACTTGGCCGGCTGTTTACGCTCAGCGCACCACGAACTCTGCATGAAGCGCGCCAGCGGCCTTCAAGCTCTTGAGGATGTCGATCATATCGCGGGGGGAAACGCCCAGGGCATTCAGACCCGCAACCACTTCGGACAATGTGGTGGTCTCAGGTACCTCAGCAAGCTGGATGCCCTCTTCCTCGTCGATGGCTGCACCGGTGCGAGGAACCACAACCGTTTCACCATCAGAGAACGGGTTGGGCTGTACCACAAGCGGCGTTTCCTCGATCCGCAGTGTCAGGTTGCCCTGCGCAACAGCAACACGTGAAATGCGCACATCGCTGCCCATCACAATGGTGCCGGACCGCTGATCAACAACAACACGTGCCTTGCGCTGAGGTTCGACCAGGATGTTCTCAATCCGGCCAACCGCATGCGCCGTAGAGCGGGCGTTGGTCCGCTGGACGTCAACCTCTACCGTTCCGGAATCCCGCATCAGGGCGACGCTGCGGCCAAATTCAGCATTGATCGCCCGTTCGATCCGGCCTGCCGTGGTGAAATCGGGCTCTCGCAGAGCAAGACGCATGGAGGTCAGCGACGCAAGATCGAAATCGATCTCACGCTCAACCCGCGCACCCGACGGGATCACGCCAGCTGTTGGGACGCCTTGGGTGACAGAAGCGCCTTCGCCCTCGGCCACGGCGCCACCAGCCAGAATCGTGCCCTGCGCAACAGCGTAAATCTGACCATCCGCCGCATTCAGCGGTGTCATGATCAGCGTGCCACCCAGCAAGCTCTTGGAATCACCAATGGCGGAGACGGTTACATCCACCGTTCCGCCAACCCGCGCAAAGGGCGGCAGGGTTGCCGTCACGAACACAGCCGCCACATTCTTGGGACGGAACTGTTCGCCGGTCACATTGACCCCCAGCCGTTCCAGAATGTTCGACATGATCTCTTCGGTGAAGGGAGAGTTCCGCAGACCGTCACCCGTCCCGTTCAGGCCAACAACTAGGCCGTAGCCGACAAGATCATTGCCGCGGACCCCGTCGAATTCCACCAGATCCTTCAGACGGATGGCGTTGGCCTGTGCCATCGCAGGCAGCAGAACCAGAGCCAGAAGAAAACGAACAATCCGCATCATGTCAGGAACCTCATCAGGGACAGCTGCGATGTGCGCGCCGTCACGGTGAACAGGCTCTCCAGTTGGAACTGGGCCTCTTCCAGACGGGTCGCGGTTTCGTAAGGGTCCGCCTGAACCAGTTCATTGAAGACAAGGCTGAGGCTGGTTTCCGCAGCCGCATTGCGCGCCGAGGTTTGTTCGATACGCCCCTCGATAAATCCGAGGTCCGATTGCATCTGCACCAGTTGATCCGTGCTTTCACGCAGCTCGATCCCCGTTGAACGCAGCAACTCGAACTTCAGGTTCGTGTCGAGCGTCAGCGCAGGCTCATTCACCAGAGAGGAAATCGACAGGCTCATCAGGGTCTGCTTGAACGCAGGATCAGTCGCCAAGAGCGAGACAGTCACCTCCTCGTTCGGACCAACCTTCACCGGATCCATCCGGTCAGGAGAGCCGTTGTACATCACCGCATCAAAACCAGCCGGATCGTTGAACCAATCCTCAACAGCCTGAACAATATCTGTCGCGGTGGTCAGACCTGCAACCTCGGTCACAAGGTTCGTCATGAGCGTGTCAAAGCTCTCTAGGGGTTTGGTTTCTGTGTCCTTGCCGCCAAACAGGCTGCGCCCGGCAATTTCCCCGTTCAGCCCGCGAATTGCCTCGGTCAGATAACCGCGCGCCTGATTGGAAATCTGGCGAGAGGTGTCATCATTGGGCGAGGTCGTGACCGCAAAGATATCCGATGTCAGCTTGGCGGCATTGTCATGCAGCAGCGTGATGTTTTCCTGCGCGGAAGAGGCAAAAAGCGAGGCTTCTGTGTTGGCCACCTGAAAGGATTTCAAGCGACTCAGGCTGCGCTCTACATCAGACAGATAGGTCAGATCACCGCCCAGTTTCTGGGTCAGCTGAGAGGTCTTTCCGGTGCTCAGTTCCTGCGTCAGTGTCGAAATATTGTTTTTCAGATCGACGGAGCGATTGCGCAGGAACAGGTGGTGGGCCATGTCGCCATAGGAAGTCAAAATCATTCGTCAGATCCTCAGAAGCGTTTCCATCAGCTCATCTACGACAGAGATCATTCTGGCGTTCGCTTGGTAAACTTTTTCAATAACAATCAGGTTCTGCAGCTCGGCGTCGCTGTCGACACCCTGAGCCAGCTGGCGCTGTTGCATTTCCGTGTGGGTTGCCTGTGCAAAGGCAACATTCTGTTGGGCGCTGTATTCGCTTTGCGCAAAACGCGACAACAGGTTCGCGCTCAGCGTGCTGGCATCCAGATTGGCCGTTCCCAGGCCTACAGACGACACCAGACGCTTGGTATCCAGCGCGTCAGTATATGCCCGCAGCAGTGATGCATCGCCAGCATTGCCCGGACCGGCGGCATTCAGGCCGTCACGCAAACGCCAGGTTTCCGCCTGCCCCTGCATGGCAACCTTGTCATTCAGCTCGATCCGGTTGGCGATGCCGACAGTATTGGCCGGATCGAAAAAGGCCCCCTGATCGGTAAACAGCCCCGGATCCAATGCACCCAGTGTCGTATCAAGTGCCGGGTCCTGGAACCGTTCAATCAGATCCCGCGCCACCGCATCCAGATCTTCCTGTGCCTCAACGGTCAGAACGTCGCGCACTTCGAAGTTGGCCGCAAGACTGCCACCGCGCAACGGGCCACCCGGACCGGTATCAACATCGATGCCATTGATCTGCAGGCCAGACAGCAGGCCATTGCCCAGCGTCATGTAGGGGAGGGTGTCGGCCTTGCCATCAAAGGTCAGCTCTGCTGGCTGACCATCAAGCAAGACAGCCCCCCCGTCCGAAAACAGCGCGACCTGACCACGATCGCGGTTCACAACCTTGACGGGGATGATTTCATTTACCTGATCGATCAGCAGATCCCGCTGGTCCAGCAGAGACACCGTATCGGCACCAGCCGCCTGACTGATGGCAATCTTGGCATTCAGCTTCTGGATTTTTTCCAGCGACTGATTGACCGTTTCAACCTGCACATCAATCGCGCGATCTGCGGCCGTACGTTCATTCCGCAGCCCCTCGGCGGCGTCAGAAATGGACCGAGCCAGTTCCTCTGCCTGGATGGACAGGTCATTCAGGCGAGGACCGGAATCGGGGCGAGAAATCGCCTCGATCAGGGCCGAGTCGAAATCGGTAAGACGCTGGGTGACCGAATAGGGGTCATCCGCCTTTCCGACCAGTTCGACCATGCGGCCATAGAAATCCGACTGCACCTTGGACACGCCAAGTTCGGTGTTTGCGGTGCGGACGCTGGCCTGCAGGCCCGGGTCGTTGAACCGCTGCACCCCGTTTACGCGAACTCCGGCGAAACCGTCCCCCGCACTGGTGAGAGCAACAGAGCGGCGCGAATACCCCGGTGTCAGGACATTCGCCAGGTTTTCCGAGACAACCGAAGTCTGACGGCCCGCCGCCGTCAGCCCGGACATTGCGGAATTGAGAGCACTTGTAATGGTCATGATCAGTCTGCTTTCAAAGGTGCAGTGTCAAAGAGAAAGGCGCGTTATCAGCGCTTGATGTTGGTGGTTTCCTGCAACATCTCATCCACGGTCTGGATGACTTTCGCGTTTGACGAATAGGCGCGCTGTGTCTGGATCATGTTGGTCAGTTCACCGGCCACATCGGTGGCGGATTCCTCACGCGCATAGCCCAGAATATCGCCTGTCGGACCTTCCCCAGCATTCCACAGGAAGTAGGAGCCACTCTCGCTTGAGGGCATATAGGTCTGGCGATCCATCGCGATCATGCCATTGGGGTTGGGCAGGTCGACAAGCGGCACCTGATAGACCACGCGGCTGACGCCGGTGTCATAGTTGGCACGCACAAAACCCGCCTCGTCGATTTCAACGCCGGTAAAGTTACCAACCGGGGCACCATCCTTGGAGATCGATGCCGGGGCAAATGTATCAGACAGTTGCGTCAGGCCATTGTCATCACCGATCATGCCGATGTTGATCTCCATCGGGCCACCGGCAACGTTCACGATGATCGAACCGGTTGCAGGATCATAGGCACCACCGGCAGAGCCCAGGGTCACGGCGTTCAGCGCACCACCAGAGGTTCGGTTGTCATCAAAGGTGAGTGTGTATTCACCAATCGGTGTTGCACCTGTCGCGGTGTCGGTGATGATCATGGTCCATTCGTTGGACTCACCGGTTGCCGGGACGGTTGGGACGAACTCAATCTGCAGGGACTCGGATTTACCGAGGTTGTCGTAGTATTCAATCGACAGGTTTTCGCTGGTGCCCGCGGCGCCCGACTCGGTCGCAGTTGCAGGCAGGTTCACACCCAGCGACATTTCTGTGGTTGGTTCACCCGACAGTTTGTTCACGTTGAAGCGGACCGGCTCCAGCCCATCCGAGGTATCACGCGCATAGGGCGGGATGGTGCCGTCAGACTGTGCGGGCCAGCCCATCAGAACCAGACCGGACTCGGTTGCCAGCAAACCATCGGCATTGGTCCGGAAAGATGCGGTAGTGGTCAGCATCATTTGCGGATTGGATGCACCAACCTCAACCTCTGTCATCGAGGTTACTGGCAGCATACCCCGGCCACGTACCGCCAGGTCGGTCGCGTTGTTGGTCGATACCAACGGGCCACGTTCGTCGATCAGACGCACGTTCGTGGTGCGCACACCGCCGGCGGAATAGGTGCCACCAGAAGACCCCATGACCATCGAATGGAAATCGGTTTGCACCCGCTTGTAACCAGCGGTCGAGGAATTGGCGATGTTATCGGAAATAGAGGCCAGTCGGCTGGCATTCGCGGTCAGTCCGGACACGCCGGCATTGAGCGAGGAAGAAATCGTCATGGATACGCCTTTCTGCTGCATCGAATCTTTCTTGATGCAACAGCTAGCCGATCGCCCATTAACGGGCGGCTAACAGATAAAATTGTCTGGTCTGTTGGCCGCCCGAAAGGGCAAATCCGTGGAATTACTTCCGCAGGAGGACGATTTCGATCCGATTATTGCGCGCCGCCATCGGGTTTGCATCGGTCAACTTGCGGTCTGCATGCCCCGTGACGCGGTGGATTCGCTTGGATTTGGTCCCACCTGATTCGAGCATAACCCGCGTCATGTCCGCACGTGCGTGCGACAGCTCCCACACTGGATTATTGGCGATCACAACAGGGTGCGAGCGGGTATGCCCACCAACCGCAATGTTGTTTTCAACCACACCTGTCACACGCGCGACCATCTCGATGATGTCGCGGAACAGAAGCGTCGGCTCAGGCGTGCCTTCCTTGAACAGCGGAGAGGTCTCTGTGTCGAAAAGTTCGATCACCAGTCCCTCATCCGTGACGCGCGTAATGATATGCTGCGCCATCTCAAGCGAGACCATGCTTTCACCACCACGACCGTTCAGTTCTTCGGCCAAGGCGCGGAAGGTCTCATCCGTCTGTTCGCGTTCCTGATCATCCTGAACCCCGGTATCACCCTGGGCCTGCTGCGCATCCATCGGGTTGGTGTCAGATGCACCCGTCCCGTTCTGCGGTTTGATCTGTTCGGTGAACATGCTGTCACCATTGAACGCGCCGTTGCCGCCACCGGACACCCGGCTGAGCGGAATGGACGGCGAAAAGTAATCCGCCAAACCCTTGCGTTGTTTTTCTGTCGTTGCGTTGAGCAGCCACATCAACATGAAGAATGCCATCATTGCCGTCACGAAGTCCGCATATGCGACCTTCCATGCGCCACCGTGGTGACCATCGCCACCACCTGATTTCTTCTTCTTGATGATAATGGGCGCCACATTGCTCTGTGCGCTCATATCCACCACCTATTTTCACCCACTACCGGGATATCAGGTGGTGTCTTAAGTGAGGCTTAACAGATAAATTTGCCGGCAGTTATAGACGCCCAACCTCTGCACCTTGCCAGCCCCGGACGCGGAAACCTGCCTACAGGGTCCAGCGTCCGCAGGCTTGCTGTCTCAGTTCTCCAGCAAAATGTCGCCGTAGGTGTCGCGCAATTTGTTTTTCAAAACCTTACCCGTGCCCCCAAGTGGCAAGCTGTCGACGAACACCACCCGGTCGGGCACCTGCCAGCTGGCCACTTTGCCATCATAGTGCGACAGCAGTTCGTCGGCGTTCAGTTTAGGATCAGATTTGATGGCAATGATAACCGGCCGTTCGTCCCACTTGGGGTGCCGGGCTGCAATGGCTGCGGCCTGGGCGACTTTGGGATGGGACATGGCGATATCTTCCAGCTCAACCGTCGAAATCCACTCACCTCCGGATTTGATGATGTCTTTTGAGCGATCCCGGATAATCATGTAGCCATCCTGATCCAGGGTTGCGACATCGCCGGTATCAAACCAACCATCATCGGTAAGAGCGGATCCATCAGCGCGGAAATACTGATCGATGATCCAGTGGCCCTGGATCTGAAGATTTCCCTGCGTCTGGCCATCGCGCGGCAGGACCGTGCCCTCATCGTCCACGATCCGCAAATCGACACCATAGGGCGGTCTGCCCTGCCCCTCTCGCAGCTTTGCCTGTGCCTCTGTGTCCAGCACATCGTGTTTCTGCAAAAGCTGGTTCAATGTTCCCAGAGGGCTGGTTTCAGTCATGCCCCAGGCATGGACCAGATCCACACCATATTTGTCGCGGAAGGTCGGAATCATAACGGTCGGCAAAGCAGATCCTCCGACGATGGTGCGCTCCAGACTGTCTGCGGTAGAGCCCGTTTCGGCCAAACCCTGCAGCAATCCCATCCAGATTGTCGGAACGCCCAGCGCCACTGTCACCTTCTCAGCGTCGATCAGTTTGGCAAGGCTGACACCATCAAGATGCGGTCCCGGCAAAACCAGTTTGGCCCCAACTGAAGCAGCAATATAGGGCGTGCCCCAAGCGTTGACATGAAACATGGGAACAACCGCCAACACGGTATCACGCGCCCGAAGCCCCATGCCATCCGGCTGATTTCCCCCCAAGGAGTGCAGCACGCTGGTACGATGGGTGTATTCCACGCCCTTGGGGTTGCCCGTCGTACCGGAGGTATAACAGAGACTGGACGCCGTGTTTTCATCCAACTCCGGCCAGTCAAAACGCCCATCTTCGGCGGCGATCAACTCATCATAGAACAGGACGCCCTCAATCTGTTCTGCAATGGCTTGGTCACGGGGGCCCATCACGACAATATGGCGGACACCCGAAATATGGGCACGAAGCTGGGCCACCGCTGGAACAAAGGTGGTGTCGATGAACAGCACCTGATCCTCGGCATGATTGATGATGTAGATCAGCTGCTCGGGTTTCAGGCGTGGGTTAATCGTGTGGCAGACATACCCGGCACCAGAGACGGCAAAATAGATTTCAAGGTGCCGCCGGTTGTTCCAGGCAATGGTTCCACAGCGTGCGCCCTGTTCCAGGCCGAGGCGCCCCAACGCAGCCGCCAGTTTGCGTGCGTTCTGATCGATATCACCCCAAGTCACATGCACTGTTTCGCCGGACGTTTCGACAGATGTCACCGTAGTTGCACCGTGAAAGCGGCCCGCATGTTCGATCAGCGACCCGATGGTCAGCTGTTTGTGCATCATCTTGCCAAGCATATCGTCATGTACTCCAAGTCAGAAATTCAAATATGTGCTGCAGCTTCGCGGATCATATCCGCTGCTTTTTCCGCGATCATGATGGTTGGCGCATTGGTATTCCCACCGACAAGGCGTGGCATGACCGAGGCATCGACCACCCGCAGACCGTCCAACCCGTGCACCTGTAGCTGAGGATCCACCACAGCCATGTCATCGATGCCCATCTTGCAGGTGCCAACCGGGTGATAGATCGTATCAGCCCGATTTCGAATGTGCTGTTCCAGCGCGGCGTCATCTGGCTCGCCTTCGATAAACAGCTCTTTGTGAATGTAGCGCGCCAAAGGCTCTGCCGCCATGATCTGGCGGGTCTTGCGCACGCCCTTCATCAAGACATCCAAATCCTCAGGATCTGACAGAAAACCAGGGTCAATGCGGGGTGCGGCCATCGGGTCGCTGCTCTCCAGCGTGACCGATCCCCGCGATTTTGGACGCAGGACGCAAACATGACAGCTGAAACCATGCCCCAGATGCAGCTTGCGGGCGTGGTCATCCACGATGGAAATCACGAAATGCAGCTGCACATCGGCGCGGTCCCCAGCCGGATCGGTCTTGAAGAACGCTGCCCCCTCGGCAAACGGAGTGGCAATCATCCCCGTGCCGGTCTTGCGCCAGTTCAGGATATGACCCAGCAGAGAGACGCTGCCCGGCAACGAGATGCCAAAATTGTCGCGATCCCTGGATTTGTAAGCCAGGGTGAAGTCCAGATGATCCTGCAGGTTCTGCCCCACACCCGGCAGGTGGTGCCGCATCTCGATGCCGTGGGGGCGGATGTCCTCTTCGCGGCCAACGCCGGACAGCTGCAAGAGCTGTGGAGAATTGAACGCCCCGCCACAAAGGATCACCTCACGCGCGGCTTTGACCTCATGGCTTTGTTGATGCTGCAGATACTGGACCCCAACGGCGCGCTTGCCCTCAAACAGGATGCGACTGGCGTGCGCCCCGGTGAGAACCGTCAAATTGGGCCTGTCCATAACGGGATGCAGATAGGCCGCCGCCGCCGAGCAGCGTTCACCGTTCCTGGCCTCGTCATGAAACTGGGTGACCTGATAAAGGCCGATGCCTTCATTGTCGCCGGAGTTGAAATCATCCACCTGCCGGATCTGCAACGATTGACCCGCCGCGACAAAGGCATCCGTTATGGGGCGCGGTGATTTCTGGTTGCTCACCTGCAGGGGGCCGCTTGCACCGTGGACGTCATCAGCGCCGCGTTCGTTGTTTTCAGCCTTGCGAAAATAGGGCAACACCGATTGCCAGTCCCAGCCCTCGCAGCCAAGGCTGGCCCATTCATCATAGTCACCGGCGTGGCCACGAATATAAAGCATGGCGTTGATCGCACTGGAGCCGCCCAGCCCCTTGCCCCGAGGCTGGTAACCCCTGCGCCCGTTCAAACCGGGCTGCGGCACGGTTTCATAGGCCCAATTGTTGATTTTTGGTCGGCCCGGCAACATCGCCACCACGGCGGCTGGAGCCCGAACAAGAATGCTGTCTCCGCGCCCACCGGCTTCCAGCAGGCAGACAGTTGTGTTCGGATCTTCGCTCAACCGCGATGCAAGCGTTGCCCCTGCCGAACCGCCCCCCACGATGACATAATCCGCCTGCATAACGATCCTCCCGCACAACCAACATCTTGCAGCGCTCCCCCGCTGCGCAGGATCATTGACCCCACAGCAAAGATGAGCGCCGCAATTGGATCGCCTGTCCACACTGACGGAACGTCAATGCATCGGGGATCAGCCCAGAACGGTTTCAACCGCACGCTGAGTGGCTGCAACAATCTGGTCCGCATCTTGTCTGGTCAGGCAGAAGGGCGGCGCAAACCCCAGAATGTCCCCCTGAGGCATCGCGCGAGCGATGACCCGGTCCTGCTCTAACAGAGCTGCGGCCACTTGCGGTCCGATCTTGCGGGCGGGATCAAACAGCCGGCGGTCATCGCGGTCTTCCACGAATTCGACAGCAGCCAGCATGCCCTCACCGCGGATGTCCCCCACATGCGCATGCGACCCCAATGCCGCACGCAGCCCCTCTTGCAGGTAGGCTCCGACGGTTCCGGCGTTCTCGACCAGTCCCAGCTTGTCGATCAGCTCCAGATTGGCCACCCCTGCGGCAGCCCCGATGGGATGCGCCGAATAGGTCCAGCCGTGACCAATCGGGCCATTCTCGTCGGTGCCCTGCTCCAGCACCTTCCACATCCGATCAGACACGATAGATCCTGACAGCGGCGCATAGGCCGAGGTCAGCCCCTTGGCGATGGTGATGATATCGGGCTTCATACCGTAGTGGTCCGAGCCAAACATACTGCCAAGCCTGCCAAATCCGGTGACAACCTCATCCGCGATCAGCAGGATGTCATGTTTTTTGAGAACGGCTTGGATCGCATCCCAATAGCCCGCAGGTGGCGGCACAATACCACCGGTTCCCAACACCGGTTCACCGATGAAGGCCGCGATGCTATCAGCGCCTTCCGCCTTGATCAGAGCCTCGAGCGAAGCAACGCATTGTGCCACAAACTCCGCTTCCGACTGGTTGGTATCCTCCCGACGGAAGTAGTAGGGCGCATCCGTGTGCACGACCTGCGCCAGGGGCAGATCGAATTTCTTGTGGAACAGCTCCAACCCGGTCAGTGAACCTGTCATCAGGCCTGAACCGTGATAACCGCGCCAGCGAGAGATGATTTTCTTTTTCTGCGGACGCCCAAGGATGTTGTTGTAATACCAGACCAACTTGATGTTGGTTTCATTCGCATCAGAACCGCCAAGTCCAAAATACACCTTGGACATATGGGACGGCGACCGATCCAGAATCATCTTTGCCAGCGTGATCGACGCCTCTGTCCCATGACCGACATAGGAATGGTAATAGGCCAGTTCCCGTGCTTGTTCCGCGATGGCGTCGGCGATTTCCTGACGGCCATATCCGACATTCACGCAGTAAAGCCCTGCAAAAGCGTCCAGAAGCTGGGTTCCATCCCGGTCTTCGATGTGAACCCCGCTGGCCGTCCGGATCACCCGGTTCGCGCTTTCACCACGCGCGTGCTGCGCAAGATGGGTGGAGGGATGAAAAAAGCAATCGCGATCCCAGGCATCAAGATGATCATTGGTCAGCATATTCGGTCCTCATATCTGCGGACCCAAGGCGTGGATCCATATTTTGTACACAACCAGTCAAACCAAATGCATTCCGTCAAGCGTTTTTCCGAAGATAGCCGTGAATAACTCACCAAACCCCGATAGGAATTGCCAGATCAATTCCGATTTGTGTACAAATTCAAGGAATCAGCGAAAAAGAGCCCTTCCATGCCAGCCATCGACCTCCCCTTTTCCAGACAGGAATACGACCGACGCCTAACCAAAACGCGGGCCGCCATGCAGGCACTCGATCTGGATATCCTTTTTGTCACGGACCCTTCCAATCAGGCATGGCTGACGGGCTATGACGGATGGTCCTTTTACGTTCATCAGGGGGTCATCCTCCCGCAGGAAGGTGATCCGATCTGGTGGGGACGGCGAATGGATTCCTTTGGCGCCCGCCGTACCGTGTGGATGCAGGAAAGCGAGATCACCGGCTATGACGACAGCTACGTCCAATCGACCACGCGTCACCCGATGCAGGATCTTGCCCAGCATTTGCTGGCGCTCGCGGATCGACAGGGGTCTGCCCGCCCGCGCATCGGGGTCGAGATGGAAAACTACTATTACTCAGCCAAGGCCCATGCCGTTCTGACCAACGCCATGCCCGAGGCACATCTCATTGATGCAACCGCGCTTGTGAACTGGCAGCGCGCTGTCAAATCCGACGAAGAGCAGGTCTTTGTCCGCAAGGCCGCCCGGATTTCCGATCATATCATGCAGCTTGCCATCGATCGCGCGGCCCCCGGTCAACGCAAGAATGAACTGGTTGGCGATATCATGCAGGCGGGCATCTATGGCACTGGCGGGGATTGGGGGGATTACCCGGCGATTGTTCCTCTCACCCCTTCCGGTCAGGACGCCACAGCGGCGCATCTGACTTGGGATGGCCGCGAGATGCAGATGGAGGAGGCAACATTCTTTGAACTTTCCGGCTGCTATCGCCGCTATCACGCCCCCCTGTGCCGGACCGTCCATCTAGGCCCCGCGCCAAAGGACATGCTGCACGCAGCCCAGGCGCTGGAGGACGGGTTGGCCGCCGGGATCGAGGCCGCACGCGCAGGCAACACCGCCGGTGATATCGCGCGCGCCCTGCATGCAGAACTGAAAAAGAACGGCATCGATCGCAATGGGCGCTGTGGCTACCCAATCGGGCTCAGCTATCCGCCAGACTGGGGAGAGCGGACCATCTCCATCCGCGAAGAAGACAACAGCGAACTACGCCCTGGCATGACATTTCACTTCATGCCCGGCCTCTGGATGGACAACTGGGGTCTGGAAACCACCGAAACCATCCTGATCCGGGACGACGGCCCTGCAGAGGCACTATCGCAGATAGATCGCAAATTGTTCGTGAAGGACGCAGACTAATGCAGCGGCTCGCCCGCACCGAGGAAATTCTTGCCCAGCTCGTCGGGTTTCCCACCGTGTCCTGCGACAGCAACCGGGCCTGCATTGCCTATGTTGCCGAACAACTGGAGGCCGCAGGCGCACGGGTAGAAATCCTGCCGGATGAGAGCGGGCACAAGGCCAATCTCCTTGCCACCATCGGCCCCGACCGACCCGGTGGTTTGATGCTGTCTGCCCATAGCGACGTGGTGCCTGTTACTGATCAGATCTGGCAGAGCGACCCCTTTACCCTGCTGTCGCGCAATGACGCACTGTATGGGCGCGGAACATGCGACATGAAGGGGTTTCTGGCGGCGACGCTGGCAATGGCGCCCCATTTCGCTGATCTCCCGCTCAAACGACCGATCCACTATGCCATCACCTATGACGAGGAAATCGGCTGTTTTGGCGCGCAGCACCTTGCCCGCATTCTGGAAAGCCGGCCAATCCGGCCCGCACAGGCGCTCATTGGCGAGCCGACAGAAATGCAGGTGATTGATGCTCACAAAGGATGTTTTGAATACACGACCATCATCAGCGGGCTAGAGGGCCACGGATCCATGCCCGATCTGGGTGTAAACGCCGCTGAATACGCCGCGCGTTTTGTCAGCGTTCTGGTGAGGCTGAAACAGCAGCTGAAATCAGCATGCCCCCCAGACAGCCCCTTTGATCCACCCTGGACCACAATCAATACGGGCGCCCTGACCGGCGGTCAGGCGCATAACGTGATCCCGGGCTCGGCCCAGATCGATTGGGAAATGCGCCCGGTTCAGCGGGTCGATGCGCTTCATGTGAAACAAACGCTGCAAACCCTGTGCGAAGAGGAACTGCTGCCCGAAATGCGGGCGGTATGTCCGCAGGCAGATATCGTGACCACCGCGCTGGCGGAAGTGGACGGGCTGAACGCGATGACGCAAAATCCATTGCGTGACACTCTGCTCGCAATCACTGGACAGAATGGCGCCTCTACTGTTCCCTTCGGCACTGAGGCAGGCGTCTATCAGGCCCTTGGGATGGATGTCGTGGTCTGCGGGCCCGGATCCATCGCGCAGGCCCACAAACCGGATGAGTTTATCACCCACTCGCAACTTTCGCTCTGCCTTGATCTGTTGGAGCAGCTGGCGCAAAGACTGACATGACACCAATTCGCAGGACAGAATGACTCTGAACACCCCCACCCAACTCACGGCAGCCGCCGACTTGTCTGCAAAGGACCGGTTTGAGTGGATCCACGGCGAAATACGCGACCGGATCTGCCTGTTGGACTATGCGCCTGGCACGCGGCTATCCGAGGTTGCCCTCGCAGAGGAGTTTGGAATCAGCCGCACACCGCTCCGCCGTGTTCTCGGCCGTCTCGAAGACGAAGGCCTGCTGCAATCCGTGCATGGGGCAGGTACGTTTGTGACAGAAGTATCCCTGGAGGAGCTGGAACAGACGTTTCAGCTCCGCATGGAATTGGCAGGGCTTCTTGGCCAGCTGTCACCGAAACAGGATCTCGACGAAATCATCGGTACGTTCCACCGGCTCGCGGATCGATCGCTGGATGGGTTGCAGGACCAGGACCCCCGCGCATTTGCGCAGCTGTTGACTGATTTCTTCAGAACCACGCTTCTGCTGACAGACAACCAACCGTTACGCGACACCGCAGAACGGCTGTATTACCGCACAGCAAGGTTCTGGTTGCAGTCGGTCTTTGCCTCTCGTCTGGATCTGGCGGCAGAGATGGAGATCTTTCACCGAGAGCTGAAAGACGTCATTGGAGCGCTGCAAATCGGAGATCTACATGCCGCCGCATTGATGCAGCGCGCCCATATCTCCATGAGTTTTGTCAGGATGAAAGCGGGCCAATTGTCTGCCCTCTGACTGCGGGGATGCAGTCACCAAAATCCTAAAGTCGCGGTTTTCGGAGAAGAGTGGTGCCGCTGAAGGGACTCGAACCCCCGACCCCATCATTACGAATGACGTGCTCTACCAGCTGAGCTACAGCGGCGACCTGAGGCGATAAAAACCGCCCAAAGTCTTGTGCGGCGCGCTTTAGCATTCGCGCGCCGCACGGAAAAGATCTATTTTGCGTCCTTCAATTCCGCATCCTCTGATACGGTTGCGGAATCATCTTCAGCGTCGGTCTGATCATCTTCCAACAGTTCGACATCGGCGATGTCGGCCCCATGCGCCTCGTCTGCCTGCGGCTTGCCAGTCAACAACGGGAGCACCTGCGGGCCCATCACATGAGGGGCTTCTGGGCGGGTCCAGCTGAGGGTGTCGAAACTCGCGCAGTTTTCACAGACCGGCGCCCAGTCGGCATGGATGTGATTGCATTTGTCACAAACCCACTGTGGCCCGCGCGGTGCACTGAGGGCGCGAGTGAGCCACCCCTGAATGACCGCATCTGGTGCACCTTCGCCCTTTTCGATTGCCGCCATCAACGTCAGCGCCCGCGCATCCGGTGCGCGCTCTACCAAATCTCCCAGCGCCCGACGGGCCTCGGGGAAATCTTCGGCAACGATGTTCAGCTCTGCCATGATCAGGCGTGTTTCATCATGCTGCGGCGCCAACCGCGACAGCTGCACAAACCGTTTGACCCGCTCCTGCGCGCTCTCGCCCGGCTCTACCTCCGCAAAGGCCTGTGCCAGATCAGGGTGTGGCTGGGCCTCCCATGCCTTCTTCAGGACCCGGATAGCGTTGCGTTTTTTGCCACGGGAAAGGTATGTCCGGGCCGCCATGGCTGCCGCGGGGACCAGATCAGGGGACAGGCGATTGGCCTCGATGGCCTGCTCCTGCTGCTCAACGGTGGCTCCATCCTCGACAATTGCCTTGGATGCGGACAGTGCCAGAACGGCATCCCGCCGCTTGTACACATCACGCGGCAGAGTTCCGGTCTTGAGTTTGGTCGTGAGCGTCTTGCGCGCACCCGCCCAATCCTGGGCCCGGGCCTGTAGCGTCAACAGTGTATCCTGCACTTCTTCGTGCTTGGGACGCAGGGCAAGAGCCTTTTCCGCCAGCTGGCGCGCGGTCTCTGTGTCACCTTCGGACAGCTTCTGCTTCATGATCCCGCGCACACCGACAAAGCGGGTGGACTGATTGCTGACAAGACGCTTGTAGGCTTCAGCGGCCTTTTTCGTATCCCCGGCCATTTCAGCAGCCTGCGCAGTCAACAGGTCTGTCAGTTCCGGGTTGTTCAGGTATTTCTCTGCGCGGGCGGCTTTGGCCATCGCAAGACGCCCCTCGCCAGAGGCAAGCGCCATCATGCCATCAGACAGGGCCTGATAGCCTTTCCGCTCGCGCCCCTTGTCCCAATAGCGCGACAGGGCCGTTTCATCCCCGTTCAAAAAGCGCAGCGTGGCAATAAGCAACGACAGCACCTTGAACCCAAGCCAGACAGCAAACACCAGCACAGCAAGCGCAATCACCGACTGCAATGCGCTCAGGGTGTATTCGGTGCCTGCAACTGTAATCTGCACACCGCCGGCGGTCTCTGTCAGCAGAGAGGCACCAAACGCGAGAACAGCAACAATTGCGACGAAAACGAGGATCTTCAACAATGACCAGAGCATGGCGGCTTCCTTATTTGGCGGTCAGGCTTGTGGCCAATTCATTGACTTCGGCAACGGCAGACAGGCGCGCGCGTGCCGCAGCCTCCCAATCTGCCAGCGGCACCCGTGCAGCCTCCGGCAGGGTGGACAGCTCGTCCAGGGCACCTTGCAGGTTGCCTGCGTGAACCGCTGCTTCGGCGCGGGACAGGACAGCATCCGGATCCTCGCCATCGCGCGGCTCTACTGATCGGGCACCAAGCTGGCGGCGGACATAGGCGGCCAACCCGCCAGTGCCTTTGGTTTCGTCCCGCGCAACGGCCAACGCATCGCGCGCTGCAGGGGCAAAACTGTCTCTGAGGCTCGATAGCGTGCTGACGCCACCCTCGGCAGATCCAGCCAGCGCATCGGGGACATCAACGCCCAGCGCAGTCAGTTCGTCCAGCAGTCCCGCATAGCTTGCGCCTGCATCAATCGCGCCGCGCAAACGTGCCACGACAGTCTGCGCACTGGCCAAACGCGCAGCTTCGGCGCTGGCGATTTCCATTTCACTGGCCTCTGCCAGTTTTTGTTCGATCTCTGCGCTTTGCGCTGCCAGATTGTCCTGCAGCTTTGCCAGCTCTGCCTCAAAGGCGGCGACCGCTTCAGGGCTCGCTGCATCTGTGATGGGGCGGCTTTCCAACGCATCGACACGTTGCGCAAGAAGGTCCAGCGCATCGGTCACGTCAGCCGTCCCAGAAGAGGTACCAGCCGAGCGGAGCGCATCCAATTCCTGCGTCAGCGCATTTAGCTGCGTCTCAATCGGATCCAGTGACGGGGCAGTTGTTTCGGAAAGCCGCGCCTCAAGCTCAGCAATTTTTGCATTCAGCTCTTGCTCGACTCTCTCAAGCTGCGCTGCATCCACACCGGGAGCAGAGCGCCAGGAGGGGGGCAGGAATTCATTAAGTACATTTGTTTGCCCTGCAACGAACCCAAGGCCCGCGGCCACGACACCACCCAACAAGGCAGCCCCAAATCCGCCGCGTCGCTCAATAACCTGTTGCGGTTCAGGTGCCGGGGGTTCAGCGTATGATGGCTCCGCCGTTTGTTCGGGAACGATAGCTTCATCATGCTGTTCATCATCAACAGGTTGATCCGCCTCAGCGACAACTTCGGGGTCCGCTGATGCATCGGTCTCAACCTGCACCTCCTGTTCCGGGTCAGGTGAATCCCCGGACTGCTCCGGCTTCGCTTCTGCGATCTCGGCGTCAACAGGCTCCGTCAGGGTGTCTGTCGCCTTGGTCTCGGTGTCCGTCTCCGCAACAGACGTATCGGCAATATCCACCTTCGTCTCTTCGGATTGCTTCTTGTCAGCCACGCCGACGCCCCCCTCGATTCTTCAAAAAATCTCAATACATCAACTCGGCATCAAACTTACTGTGCCGATGGTCCACCCTCAACCCGCGCCAGACGGGCTGCGGCATCACGGACCAGTATGTGCATATGCTCTCCAGTTGGAGCCTTACATATCTGCAAGTCTTTGCAATTCAAGCGTTTCAATGGTTCCGCGACGGCATCACTCAGGGCCAGTAGGCAGAGTTCCGCGCGATATGGTGCCAATTTGACGAATTGCGCAGCGGTCCGCGGTGAAAAAAGCGGCACGATCATCACATCTTGCGCATCCATCGCCCGTTCTGTGTCTGCCTCGTAACCTAGGGCAGGCTGGTCATAAATCACTGTCTCAGTGCAGGAAACACCCGCATCCCGCAGCCGCTGCGCTATGAAACCTCGGCTATGAATACCCCGTAGATGGACCAAAGGCCGGTCAGGGCGACGCTCAATCAGGTTGGCAACCAACCCATCCGCATCCTGGCCCGCGCAATTGGCCGTCCACCCGATCTGGGCTGCGGCCGAGGTTGTGCGGGCACCAACGCAATAGGCGCGCTGCGATGGATCGGCAGGCGTTGGCGCAAAGGCAACCGCATTGGCAGAGGAAAAGATCACATCCCCGGAAAACGGATCCCCCAGATCATGAGCAACGGGCCGCGGTTCGATCAATGGCGCAAAGATCGGCGTGACCTTGGCCCGCGTGGCAGGGTCCAGTTCTTCAACGAACCGCCGTGCCGCCATCTGGGGCCGTGTCATCAGCAGGCCGACCATCTCTCGCCCCTCGGGATTGTTCGCCACTGACTTAGGTGGTAGCCCCGGCACGACAATGATGCAACGGTAACGCCATGACACAACGCCTCACCATTCTGGGACTGGAAAGCAGCTGCGATGACACTGCCGCCGCTGTGGTACGTCGCGAAATGGACGGATCGGCAACGGTGATGTCGTCCATCGTATTTGGCCAGACTGACCTGCATAGCGCCTACGGAGGTGTGGTGCCGGAAATCGCCGCCCGCGCCCACGCCGAGAAACTGGACCATTGCGTGCGCGATGCACTTGATGCAGCTGAAGTGACGCTTGCAGATCTTGATGCTGTCGCAGTGACCGCAGGCCCAGGTCTGATTGGTGGCGTGATATCTGGCGTCATGTGTGCCAAGGGGATCGCGGCAGCAACCGGCCTGCCGCTTGTTGGTGTGAACCATCTTGCAGGCCACGCCCTGACACCCAGGCTGACCGACGGCGTCACCTACCCCTATCTCATGCTGCTGGTTTCCGGCGGCCACTGCCAATATCTCATTGTTCGCGGCCCCGAAGATTTTAGCCGTTTGGGCGGAACCATCGACGATGCCCCCGGCGAAGCCTTTGACAAAACCGCCCGGCTGCTGGGTCTGCCCCAGCCAGGTGGGCCATCGGTTCAGGCAGAAGCAGAGAACGGCGATCCGCGCAGATACCGCTTTCCTCGTCCTCTCTTGGACAGGCCGGATTGCAACCTGTCATTCTCGGGCCTGAAAACGGCACTGATGCGGATGCGCGACCAGATCGTCGCGGAAAAGGGCGGGTTGACCCGTCAGGATCGTGCTGATCTCTGCGCCGGGTTTCAAGCGGCTGTCGCCGATGTCCTGTCCGAAAAAACCCGCCGTGCGCTGCGTATCTACATGGCGGAAAATCCGGCCTGTCCAACCGTCGCTGTTGCAGGCGGTGTTGCTGCAAATACTGCCATTCGCGCCGCGTTAGAGACGGTATGCGCCGAAGCGGGGGCAGAATTTACCGCCCCCCCACTGGCGCTTTGCACCGATAACGCTGCGATGATTGCCTATGCCGGTATTGAACGGTTCGAGATCGGCGCCCGTGATGGCATGGACCTATCTGCACGGCCGCGCTGGCCGCTCGATCAATCAAGCCCAGCCATGTTGGGCAGCGGCAAAAAAGGTGCCAAAGCATGAGCGTCGCAGTTCTTGGTTCGGGCGCTTTTGGCACCGCATTGGCGATCTCGCTGGCCAATGAGGGCCCTGTCACGATGTGGGCGCGCGACGCAGATCATGCCCGCGACATGCAAAACAGTCGCGAAAACTCCAGACGCCTGCCGGGGGCCGTTTTGCCAGATGCCCTGACAGTAACTGCCGAATTGGACCGGGCAACGCAGGCTGACGTGGTTTTGCTGGCCGTACCGATGCAGAAACTGCGGCAGGTGGTATCAGAGAATGCCGATCTTTTGCGCGAACGCACGATTGTCGCCTGCTGCAAAGGTATCGAACTGAACAGTGGCCTGGGCCCAATCGCGGTTCTCCGCGAGTGCCTGCCACAGACGACCTCTGCCCTGTTGACCGGACCCAGCTTTGCTGCCGATATCGCGATTGGCTTGCCAACTGCGCTGACATTGGCCTGCCAGGACGAAGCACAGGGCAAGGTGCTGCAACAGCAACTGACGACCTCCAATCTTCGCCTGTATCGAACGACCGATACCATCGGGGCCGAACTCGGCGGGGCGTTGAAAAATGTGATGGCGATTGCCTGTGGCGCTGTCATTGGCGCCGGGCTTGGCGATAGCGCGCGCGCAGCGCTCATGACACGCGGCTATGCCGAAATGCAGCGGATGGCGATTGCCAGTGGTGCACGCGCCGAGACAATGGCCGGTCTTTCCGGGTTTGGGGATCTTACCCTGACATGCAGTTCCGAATTGTCTCGGAACTACCGTCTCGGCCTGTCGATTGGCCGCGCAGAACCTTTTGACCCCTCGGTGACGGTCGAAGGCGCTGCAACGGCCCGCGCGGTTCATGAAGAGGCCCAATCTCGGAAACTTGATATGCCGATTACTGCAATCGTGGTTGCGCTGCTGGATCAACGCTTGACCATTGCCGATGCCGCGGCTCAACTGCTCTCACGACCATTGAAAGAGGAATGATATGCTGATCGCTCTGATTGCGCGGGACAAACCCGACCATCTTCAAACCCGCATGGACAACCGCGCTGCACATCTGGCCTATATCGACTCCACTGGCTGCGTTGCCCAGGCCGGTCCTCTTTTGGATCAGGACGGTGGCATGGTTGGATCGCTGATCATTCTGGACGTCGAGGACATGGCAGCAGGGCAAGCCTGGGCCGACAACGACCCCTACGCAAAAGCTGGGCTGTTTGAAGCGGTTGAACTGATCACTTGGAAAAAGGTCGTCGGCTGATGGCATATTGGCTGTTCAAATCCGAGCCTTCAACCTGGAGCTGGGATGACCAGCAAGCCAAAGGTGATGCGGGCGAGGAATGGGACGGCGTAAGAAATTATCAGGCCCGCAACTTCATGCGGGACATGAAACTGGGCGATCGCGGATTCTTCTACCATTCGCAAAAGGAAAAATCCGTGGTCGGCATCGTTGAAATCTGCGCGGAGAGCCACCCCGACAGCTCAACCGATGACGAGCGCTGGGAATGCGTGGACATCAAAGCGATCCGCAGCTTTGTCACGCCTGTCACGCTGGAACAGATCAAGGCAGATCCCCGACTGAGCGATATGGCCCTGGTCAAAAGCTCGCGTCTGTCGGTGCAACCGGTGACGGCTGAGGAATGGAAAATCGTCTGCGCCCTGGGCAACACCGACCCGGAATAACCTGACCCGGATTGACCCACCCCATCGGTGTCCTCCAAGCTCTTGCAAGGGAACCTGCACCTTGGGAGGGTCAAATGGAAATCCTGAATGTTCTGGCAGCTGCTGTTGCGGGCTTTGCTCTTGGCGCCGTCTGGTACGGGCTCTTGGCCGAACCTTGGATGCAAGCTGCGAAAGTCCCGCGCGACGCGAGCGGCAAACCCATCAATGCCCAGAACCCACTGCTATATGCCGGCACCTTTGTTCTGCAGTTGGTTGTCGCGGGAATGATGCGTCATGTTTTTGCGCTTTCCGGCATCGACACATTGGGCGGCGGGCTGATTGGCGGGCTGGGAATTGGCCTGTTTTTCATCAGCCCCTGGATCATGATCAACAATCTTTACGCCGCGCGCCCCTTGCGCCTGTCACTGATCGACGGGGGCTATGCAACATTGGCCTGTGCAGCGATCGGCTTGGTGCTGACGCTGTTCTGAACAGCGCTTCTGGGCAGATGCGATCGCAAAAATAAAAAAGGGAAGACCATGCCCAAATGGCAGGATCTTCCCTTTCACCCCACGTGCTCCACTTCCACCACACGTGTTCGAAATCTATGATCCTGGCCATCCTGACCGGTAAGACCACATTAGGCCGGACCGTAATGATTCCGCAAAGCCAATACCTGTAAAATCAAAGACAAATGCAGATTGGGCTGATCATCGTGAACCCACGAAAAAACCCGCCGGAGAAACCAGCGGGTTTGGATCTGCTCTCGTCGGCGGCTTAGCCGTAGACGGATTCTTTTCCGAAATGCTTGGTCAGCATGTAGTAAACCACCGCGCGGTATTTGTTACGCTCGGACTTGCCGTAGGTTTCAACCACAGAGTTGATCGCTTCCATCAGCTCCGGACCATCTGCAAGACCCAGTTTCTTGATCAGAAAGTTGTTCTTGACGGTTTCAAGCTCGCTTTCCTGGCTCGACGCCACGGTAGAAGCATCCGCATCATAAATTGCCGGACCACAGCCAATCGTCACTTTTGTCAGCAGATCCATGTCTGGATCCATGCCGCATTTGTTCTTCAGATCGCTTGCGTATTGTTCGATCAGGTCGTCGCGTTTACCCAAAGTCTCTCTCCCATTCTACGTCGTGGAACTCATTAAATCGGCCCGGATATCAATGCCCGAACCTGTTTATTGCTGGCAGCTTAACCGCTGGAACGCACAAGTGAACTGGGAATTTCACCACAGTCGGATCATTTCCAGCCATCAAAGCATCGAAAACCAACGCCACAAAAGACAAAGGCGCCCTCGAATGAGGGCGCCAAAGTCATCGTAAATCACTGGCGAGTTATACCTGGTCGCCGACGATCAGGTTGTCAGCCAGCGGGATGATCGCATCTTCTTCGATCTCTGGCATAGAGCGCAGCGAGGCTTCTGTGCGAGCGTCCAACTGCAGCTGACCATTCCGGGTAAATTCCATGTCGGACAGCGGAACAGCTACCGTGTACTCGTTCAGGCCAAGGAAACCACCCACGCCGATAACGCCTGCAATTTCACCATCCTGTTCGATCACATAGTCGATCTCGCCGACATCTTTGCCGGTGGCACCCAGAACATTGGTGCCGACAAGATCGGCCACAGTCAGTTCTGATTTCGGTGGCGTTTTGTCGCCAGCAGCATCTGATTTGTTGTATTCACCACGCGGGACGGTTGTTGCCGCTTCAGCTGTATCGTTCACGTTCTCGTCGCCAAAGGCCGGGGTCTGGTCATTCACGGTTTCAACACCGCTGTCGACCTTGTATTCGCCGCGCGGCACGGTGGTGCCGGTTGTAGTATCGATGGACGCGCTGCCAGTTTCATTTTGGCCGCCAACGGTTTCGACTTCGCCTTGGGCCTTGTACTCACCACGCGGCACCGAAGTTGCTTGAGCAGCGCCTGCACCAGCCATCAAAGCTGCAGCAGTCACACCAGCGAGGATACGGGTTTTGGCTTTCAGATCGGTCATTCGTTTTCTCCATCATTTCATCATTTGATGTACGGCAGAGAAACGACACCCAAGAGCCGAACGTTCCAAGTTTTTCGTCGCTTTTTTCTCGGAACATTTTCTACGTGCACAGCGTTTGGCGCGCATCGCACAGACAATATGTCAGTTTGATATCAATTACATAAGCAAACACCCCACACGACGTGCGGGGTGTTCGGAATTTCCAAATCGCCTGTCAGAGCAATTCGATCAGTAGCGGTAGTGCTCTGGCTTGAACGGGCCTTCGGGAGTGACGCCGATATAGGCGGCCTGCTCCGGGCTCAGCTGGGTCAGTTTCACGCCGATGCGGTCAAGGTGCAGGCGGGCCACCTTCTCATCCAGATGCTTGGGCAGGATATAGACGTCGTTCTTGTACTCTTCCCCGCGGGTCCACAGCTCGATCTGGGCGAGAACCTGGTTGGTGAAAGACGCAGACATCACAAACGACGGATGACCAGTGGCGTTGCCAAGGTTCAGCAGACGGCCCTCAGACAGCAGAATGATCTTGTTGCCGGACGGCATCTCGATCATGTCCACCTGGTCCTTGATGTTGGTCCACTTGTGGTTCTTGAGGTTCGCCACCTGAATTTCGTTGTCAAAGTGGCCGATGTTGCCAACGATGGCCATGTTCTTCATCTCGCGCATATGCTCGATGCGGATCACGTCTTTGTTGCCGGTGGTGGTGATGAAGATGTCCGCAGAGGCGACTTCATCCTCCAGCAGCACGACCTCAAAACCGTCCATCGCCGCCTGCAGGGCGCAGATCGGGTCGGCTTCGGTGACTTTCACACGGGCGCCAGCGCCGCGCAGCGAAGCAGCAGAGCCTTTGCCAACGTCGCCATAACCGCAGACAACCGCAACCTTACCGGCCATCATCACGTCTGTTGCGCGGCGGATACCGTCCACCAGTGATTCCTTGCAGCCGTATTTGTTGTCGAACTTCGACTTGGTGACGGAATCATTCACGTTGATCGCGGGGAAGGGCAGCTGACCTTCTTTGACCAGTTCGTAAAGGCGATGAACGCCAGTGGTTGTTTCTTCGGATACGCCTTTGATCGCGTCGCGAGTTTTGGTGAACCAACCCGGGGATTGTTCCATCCGCTTTTTGATCTGGGCCTTGATGACCGCTTCTTCCTCGGACTGCGGAACGGGAATGATGTCTTCGCCTGCCTCGGCGCGGGCACCAAGCAGCACATAAAGGGTCGCGTCGCCGCCATCGTCCAGGATCATGTTTGCGCCTTCCGGGAACTGGAAGGAGCGATCAAGATAGTCCCAGTGCTCCTCCAGGCTCTGGCCCTTGATCGCAAAGACCGGAATACCCGCTTCAGCAATCGCCGCCGCAGCGTGATCCTGGGTGGAGAAGATGTTGCAGGATGCCCAACGCACGTCTGCGCCCAGCGCCACGAGGGTTTCGATCAGAACCGCGGTCTGGATGGTCATGTGCAGCGAACCAACGATGCGCGAGCCTTTCAGCGGCTTGCTTTCACCGTACTCTTCGCGCAGCGCCATCAGGCCCGGCATTTCCGTTTCAGCGATGTCGAGTTCTTTGCGGCCAAAGCTGGCCAGCGCAATATCCTTGACGATGTAATCACCGGGCATTGCTTGCTCCATTCAGGTTTCATGTTCACTTACCGCACGAGGTAGCACTGCAATGGTTTATAAGCAACGAAGATGCCCCAGATGAAAGCCGGGGCGCAGCGACTTGCCGCCGCGCGCCCCGACCCCCAACGGTTTCGGGGGGACCAAAATCAGCTGGGTGTGCCCGGATCTTTGACCTCTTCCATCACCTGGAAAAAGCCGGTGCCCGATGCCACCACACAACTGAGCCCGTTGGGATGGGAAACCAGAACCGTAAAGGTTCCGGTCGTATCAGACGCCCAGAATTCGATCACAGTGGATACGGGGCGACTGGCCTGCAGCCCTCCGGCGGTCAAACGCTCGGCATAGGACGACTGCAACCGTTCGATCAGATCATCACGGGGAGTGCAGGCAGAGGCCACAGCAGGCGGCGCAGTCGCGAGCATTCCAAAGATGAGCGAAACTGAGACAAGACGTTTAAACATGGCGAACTCCTTTCGTATGTGCCAAGTGCCACGAAAGAGGCTTGCCAAATTGGGGCAAGAGCCCCTGTCGTCTATATAAATATGGGGTCAGAGCCGGTGTTTTTCAAATAAACCCCTCTCAACTGTTCGTGGCCCAATCGTGTGCTTGCCCGATATTTGGCCGCCCAACCTTCCTGTTCAGATCCTGAGATTGCACCACCTTCTCTGGTCCGCTACTCACAAGGTGATCGTGACAGAAAGGGACAGATCATGCCCCCCACCCCCCCTCGCGCATGGCAACGGATGCTCTCTGGTCGTCGTTTGGATCTGCTGGACCCGACCCCCGTCGATGTGGAAATCGACGACATTGCGCATGGGCTTGCGTTCGTGGCGCGCTGGAACGGGCAAACCAAGGGGGATTTCGCCTACTCCGTGGCAGAACACTCCCTGTTGGTGGAAACGCTGTTCACCCGTATGCAGCCCAAAGCGCCTGTCGCCTGGCAGCTCGCGGCCCTGCTGCATGATGCGCCGGAATATGTGATCGGGGATATGATTTCGCCGGTCAAAAATGCCGTTGGCGCCGGATACGGCGAACTGGATCAACGATTGACCGCAGCGATTCACATCCGCTTTGGGCTGCCAGCGGCGCTTCCGAAAACGGTAAAGGCGCAGATCAAGAAGGCCGATAAGGTCAGTGCGTGGATGGAAGCCACCCAAATTGCCGGCTTTTCAGTGACCGAGGCAAACCGGCTCTTTGGCAAACCGAACCCAGATATCATCGACGGATTGAGCATCCATCTGCGTCCGCCCGTAGAGGTCAGACAGGATTTTGTTGCCCGCCATGAAGAGCTGCTGGCCCAGCTCTGACCCTGTCCTAGTCCACGTCTTGGCGCGCTTCACGCTCGGCCCGGCGGGCCTGCCGCATCGCGCGAACACGCTTTTTCTTGAACTCCGGCGACTCGATGAATGCGTTGCGGCCTGTCAGGCCCTTGTCAGCAAGGATTTGGGCACGCTCTTCTTCGCTCAGCGTGGGCCATTCTATGCCGTTTTGGACGAAACCCGCCTCTGTCAGGGCCTTACCGATAACCGAATGGTTCAATTCACCAAAGCTGAGCCTGCTGGACTTGGGCTTGCTGACGGGCACCCACTCGGTTCGCAGACCACCAATCACAAGCGGCTGGTTCTTGCAAAAGCTGGCCACATTGGCCGCCAGAAGGTTGTTTGCTCCGGATTGGCGTCGCAAGACCATCGCAACTTTCTGATCCGGGCGCCCCACCATCGCAAATAGATGCAACGCAGACCCGTCAGCGGCGACAACGTATTTTGCGGCCTTGTAGCGTGCCAGCTGGTCTGACAGCGAATGCTCCTGCGGGTGGTAGATCTCATAGCCTTCGCGCACCAGAAGCGCCTCCAGCTGCTCCTCTCCCAAAAGACCGCCCTTTCGCAAACCCAACCGCGAGCGGGAGATATAGATCTTTTCGGGTCCATCCGGGCGGATCTCTCGTGCAAATCGGCTGTGGATCGCATTGCGAAAGCGCGGTGTCCCAGCGGTGATCTTGCCGAGGCCAAACCCCTGCCCGGGAACGACCAATTCCTCCACCCGCGTCGGTTCAGCAACAGCGCGCATTGGCAGATCACCCGCCATCAGGCGCAGAAACTCTCGCTGAAACCCGCGGGTTTCCTCGCCGACGTCAGGCCGTTTCGGGATGAACAGAACACCGTCGACCTGCGATTTCAGATGTGCCAGAGCCCAGAGGCGCGCGCTGCTTTCCACGAGGAAATGGCCAAAATGCGCCCAAAGCACCCCGCCCCATAGCCACCGTCCTGTCAGAGTTTGGTTGATGCTGTCCGGCGCATCCGGCGCGATGGTGATCGGCCGGTGTTTGCGCCACAGCGCCCCATGTGCGCAATAACTGCCATCTGAATAGAGCAGACCTGCCTTTTGCACCAAGGCACTGTCTGTGGGCGGAACCGCAATCGCATCAGCAAGGGTCACGATTTCCTCGGACCAGCCGCCTTGTGGCAGCGGCTGGCTATCAGGACCAGTTGGATCGATATCAGGCGCAGAGCCGCCGCCAGGTGCGCGCACGGCGGACTACTTTGGGCTGCGTTTGGCCAGGATGCGCTGCAACGTCCGGCGGTGCATGTTCAGGCGCCGGGCCGTTTCCGAAACGTTGCGATCACACAGTTCGTAAACACGCTGAATATGTTCCCAACGCACCCGGTCCGCGCTCATCGGGTTTTCCGGTGGTGGCGGCAGCTCTTCCTCATTGGCGAGAAGGGCATTCATGATGTCCTGGGCATCTGCAGGCTTGGACAGGTAATCTGTCGCTCCGATTTTCACCGCTGCCACAGCGGTTGCGATGGCGCCATAGCCGGTCAGAACGACGACACGGCTATCCGGGCGACGCTCTCGCAGGATTTCGACAACATCCAGCCCATTGCCATCTTCAAGCCGGAGATCAACAACAGCAAAGGCCGGTGGACGTGCCGTTGCAATAGCGCTGCCTGCGGCAACGGAACCGGCGGTTTCCACTTCGAAACCACGTTTTTCCATCGCCTTTGCCAACCGCCGCAGAAAGGGCTCATCATCATCGACCAGCAACAGTGTTTTGTCCGGTCCAATCTCCTGCAAAGCAGCTTCGCCCATTCTGTCGGTCTCCTGCACTGACTTCAGGTTAAAGAAGATATTACGTCTCGGCAGGGAAACGTCAAATCTTCAGGGCACTCAGATGTTGTCGACAAAGCAGCCAACCTTGTCGGCAATCTGTTCCGGTGTCTCGTCTCGGCGGAAAAACTCAACAAACCCCTGCTCTGGCAACACCAGATAGGTGAAGGTCGAATGATCCACGAGATAGTAGTCACCGTCATCTTCGTGACGTTTGAAATATGTCTTGTAGGCCTTGCTCGCCGCACGCACCTGTTCGTCGGATCCGGTCAGGCCGATCATCCGTTCGTGCAGGTTGGCGGCAAAATCCCCAACCACCTCTGGTGTGTCTCGCGCTGGATCTACAGAAATAAAGACCGGCGTCACGTCGTAGCCACGCTCATCCAGCACGTCGATGGTTTCCGCGTTGCGTGACACATCCAGCGGGCACACATCCGGGCAGAAGGTATAGCCAAAATATACCAGAGACGGCTTGGTGATCACATCCTTGTCGGTAACGGTCTCGCCCTTCGCATTCAGAAGTTCAAAAGGTCCGCCAATTGTGTCCGCGCCGCCCGCAATCTGGCTGCTGCGGCACTGTGCAAATGCATCGCTGTCTGACCCGCCCCGCGTCACGAACCAGGTTGCCCCAAGGGTGGCGGCAACGGCGACTACGGCAGCGGCTGGGATAATCGGGTTCATCGGGCACACCTTTTCTAAGGGCATCAATCGGTATTGCGAACTGTGTTCTGCGCCAGACCTATCAGCAATCTGAGGGGATGCAATCGCACTTGTCCAACGTAGCTGGTCTGTCGCCGTCGATGCCTCTGCTACCCCAGTCCATCGACCAAATGCCAGACGGACAAAACAGCGCAGGAAAGGTACATACGACATATGCCTCTTGCAGAGAGGTCGGAAAACGCAGGAAAATTCACGTCTGCCTCTTGCCGGGCGATGCAGATCAAATGTCTGTGTAGCTGCGCTTTCCAGCCTCAATTGGTCGGCAACATTCCCGCTTGTGGCGCGGGGTAAGCTGTGACAGCCCGGCAGATGACAGGAACGCCCAAAACGGTCATGGTAAGACCAGCAGCGGAGTAGGACATGAGCCCGACAAACATCAATTTGCTGAGCGGTCAGGAACGAAGCCACTGGATCCGCCTGCGCACCCTTATCCTGCTGCGTTGGGTTGCCATTGTCGGGCAAATCACCGCAATCACCGTGGCCCAGCGCCTGTACAATCTGCAGCTGGAACTGGTGTTGTGCTACATCGCAATCGGCATTTCCGTTCTGGGCAATCTGATCGCCATCATCCTGTTTCCCCAAAACAAACGCCTGTCAGAGTTCGAGAATTTTCTGATGGTTCTCTTTGACCTGCTGCAGCTGAACTTCCTTCTTTACCTCACCGGCGGCCTGAACAATCCGTTTGCGCTCCTGGTTTTGGGGCCGGTGACGATCTCTGCCTCCATGATGCGGCTGCGATCCACGCTGATCATCGGCGCGACAGCGATCATCCTGGTTACGCTGCTGGCTGAATTCCACCTGCCACTGCGCACCTCGCAGGGTTTCATGTTGCGGGTGCCGGATATCTTTGTGTTTGGAAATTGGACTGCCATCGTCATCGCCGTTCTGTTTATTGGCGCCTACTCCTATCGCATCAGCGCAGAAATCAGATCCATGTCCGATGCGCTTGCCGCGACCCAGATGGCACTCTCGCGTGAACAGAAACTCACCGACCTGGGTGGCGTGGTGGCCGCAGCCGCGCATGAACTGGGAACGCCCTTGGCGACCATTAAACTGGCCAGTGCAGAGTTGATCGATGAACTGGATGATAGGCCCGATCTGAAGGAGGATGCAGCGCTGATCCGCGAACAGGCGGATCGCTGCCGCGATATCCTGCGAAGCATGGGCCGTGCCGGAAAGGATGACTTGCACCTGCGGCAGGCCCCGTTGTCCACCGTCATAAATGAGGCTGCAGAGCCTCATATGTATCGCGGCAAAACCGTCCTATTCGAAGAAGGTCCGGCAAAGGACGGCAATCCGCTGCATCCGACCATCCTGCGCCAACCCGAGATCATTCATGGGCTGCGCAATCTCGTGCAGAACGCGGTGGATTTTGCCCGCAGCACGGTATGGATAGATGCGACATGGAACGACGATACCATCACCCTCATCATCAGCGATGACGGGCGCGGCTATCCCTCGCATCTTTTGGGCCGCATCGGGGATCCGTTCGTGCGGCGACGGCGCAGCGACAGCGACCGCAAACAGCGCCCTGAATACGAAGGCATGGGCCTTGGTCTGTTCATTGCAAAGACCCTTCTGGAACGCAGCGGTGCCCAGCTGAGCTTTACCAACGGCACGGACCCCAACCAGAACATCATGCGCGACCCCGAACGCAGAGGCGCAGTTGTTAGGGTGAAATGGCCACGGTCCAAGATTGATGCGATCACCGGCGAAAATGCCGTTCCCATCGGGGAAAATAAACGTATAGAAATTTAGATATTCACTTTTGGGAAACCAATTAAACTTCATTTAACCATTATCGGGACAAACTGGCCAAGAGAGCGACACACGAGCGGGTTATGAACATCATGCAGGAACTCCTTTCGATCGACTGGCTGGTACTGGCAACACTCTGTGCGGCGACCGCGGCTGCGGCTGTCTGGTGGCTGACACCCAATCCCAAACCCAAAGGGTTTGAACAGGATCTGCTGCAAGGCGACGGACAATCCGACGCCGTCTTTCTGTTTGATGACACCACATTGATCGGCTGGTCCTCTGGCGCACGCCGCTTCATTGGCGAACAGGCCGAAAATTTCAGCTGGGCCAACCTGCGCGACCAACTCGCACGCAGCTATCCCGGCCTTCCCCAGTCTCCCGGTTTCCTGAAGGATGTGGGGCCGCTGGTTCTGTCCGGCACGGCAAACGCAGAAAGCCGCGAAGCCCTGTGTGAATGGATCGACGGTGTGACGCGCGTCCAGCTGCGCAGCAGCAACACCCAAGAGCAGAACCACTCTATCGATCAGGAACTGACCACGTTGCGCTCTGCGGTGCATCAGGCGCCCTACCCCGTCTGGCTGCAATCAGACGATGGTGCCGTTACCTGGTCAAACCTCGCCTATGACGATCTGAGCCAGAAGATCCGTGGCCGCAACGTCGATTTCTCGGAACCCCTGTTCACCGATCTTGATGATCCGATGGCAAGCGGCAAACCCGAGCGCATCTCTATTCCTCTGCCCGACAGCAAAAAGAAGCTCTGGTACAATATTTCGACCACGGAGACGGAATCCGGCTGGCTGTGTCACGCTGTTGACGTGAATGCCGTGGTCGACGCCGAGATCGCGCAGCGCAACTTTGTTCAGACGCTGGCCAAGACATTCGCCCAGCTATCCATCGGTCTTGCGATCTTTGACCGCAATCGTCAGCTGGTGCTGTTCAACCCGGTTTTGATCGACCTGACCGCCCTGCCCGCGAATTTCCTCAGCTCGCGCCCGAACATGATGACCTTCTTTGACCGCCTGCGCGATCAGCGCATGATGCCCGAGCCAAAGAACTATTCCAGCTGGCGCCATCAGATGGCCGACCTGCTGGAGGCCGCATCCGAAGGGCGCTATCAGGAAACATGGTCGCTTCCTTCAGGGTCTGTCTATTCCGTGTCCGGCCGCCCCCACCCCGATGGTGCAATCGCCTTCCTTTTTGAAGACATCACCGCCGAAATCACCCTCACGCGTCAGTTCCGGTCCGAGCTGGAGATGGGTCAATCGATCATGGACCAGATGGACGACGCCATCGCCGTTTTCGCAAACGACGGCAGCATGACATTCTCGAACGCGGCCTATCACGAACTGTGGCAGATGGATCCCGACGCCAGCTTTGCCAAGGTCACCATCATGGACTCCAGCCGTGTCTGGCAGAACATGTGCGCAGCAACGCCGGCATGGGGTGAGATCCGTGACTTCGTTGCTGGTGGCGATGGACGCACCCCCTGGTGGGCCAATGTCCAGCTGCGCAACGGCACGCCGCTCGTCTGCAAGGTCAGCGCCATCCAGAACGGTGCAACCATGGTCAGCTTCCGTTCTCCCGAACCTGCGCCAGCGCCAGCCGATCAGCAACGCTTTGCCATCGCCAAACAGGACAAATAGGCTCTCTTCCGACGGGGATAACAGCCAATCCCCGCTTATTAAGGCCCGGCACTGCCGGGCCTTTTTTCGTTCCAGCTTGCAGCGCCCGGCGCGGGGCGGCATTGTCGCATCATGACAGCCCATTCCCTTCAGATCCCCCTTCCCTCACCTGATGTGACCGCCGCACTTGCAGCCGAAATCGGTCAGCACCTGACGGCTGGCGATTGCCTGCTTCTTGAGGGTGTGATCGGGGCCGGCAAAACCCATTTTGCCCGCAGCCTGATCCAATCACAGATGCCCGTGCCTGAGGATGTCCCCTCTCCTACGTTCACATTGATACAGACCTACGACCTGCCACAGGCCGAGCTGTGGCATGCCGACCTATATCGGTTGTCCTCTCTGGATGAGATCGAAGAGCTGGGCCTAACTTCTGCTTTGGAAACAGCGATTTGTCTCATCGAATGGCCCGACAAACTGGCCGAGCTGACACCGCCTTCAGCGCTCCATATTTCGCTTGAACTGGATCAGGACGCGCTGGAAGGCAGATTTGCGACTTTGCGGTGGACTGATCCCCGCTGGACCTCCCTGATGCAACAAATTGCCAAGAGCTGACATGACTGATCGTGCCACACTCATCACCAATTTTCTGTCCGCCTCTCCCTGGCAAGATTGGCATCGTGCTCCACTCGCCGGTGATGCCTCTAATCGGCGCTATGAACGGCTGCGAAATGACCAGGGCAACAGTGTTGTCCTCATGGATGCCCCGCCGGACAAGGGTGAGGACGTCATTCCCTTTATCCAGATTGCCACCTACCTGCGCGCGCAAGGACTAAGCGCGCCTGAGATCCTGGCGGAAGACCGCGAAAACGGCTTTCTCATGATCGAGGATCTTGGCGATGATCTTTTTGCCCGCGTGATGGAGCGAGAGCCGGAGAAAGAAAGACCGCTTTACGAGGCTGCTACTGATGTTCTCGTCACGCTGCACAACGCACCGCTGCCCGAACTGGAGCCATTGGGTGCACGCCTGATGGCAGAATTGTCGAGCCTTGCATTTGCAAAATATCGGGACGTGATCCTGGAAGAACCCGCGCCGGAACTTTTGACCCGTTTCACAGATCAGTTCGAAGACATTCTGCGCAGTACCGTCAAAGGGGATACAGTGTTGGTTCAGCGAGACTATCACGCTGAAAATCTGCTTTGGCTGCCAGAACGCGAAGGCGTCGCGCGGGTGGGGCTTCTCGACTTTCAGGCCGCGCGCGCAGGGCATCGCGCCTATGATCTCGTCTCCATGTTGCAGGACGCGCGCCGCGATGTGCCTGCCGTTGTCGAGATGCAAATGATTGACCGCTACATCGCTGCGACAGGCGTTGACGACAGCAGCTTTCGCGCTGCCTATACCGTGCTTGGCGTTCAGCGGAACCTGCGAATTCTTGGCGTGTTCGCGCGCCTCGGCAGCGACTATGGCAAGCCACAATATGTCGATCTGATCCCCCGTGTCTGGGACCATTTCCGCCGGGGGCTCGACCATCCGGCGATGGCCCCGTTGGCGGATTTCCTGCTGCGGGAAATGCCAACCCCGACGCCAGACGTCCTAAGCCGCCTGCGTGGCCAAAGCACATGACAAATCCATCTGTCATGATCTTTGCCGCCGGGTTTGGCACGCGGATGCGCCACCTGACAGCAGACCGCCCAAAGCCGATGATCCCTGTGGCTGGCGTGCCGCTGATCGATCATGCTCTGGATCTGGCGCGCGCTGTCTCGCCGCAAACCATCGTCATCAACACGCACTACAAGGCAGAGGTTCTGCATCAGCATCTTGGCGGTCAGGACGTCGCAATCAGCCACGAACACCCCGACATTCTCGACACCGGCGGTGGTATGCGCAACGCCCTCCCGATGTTGGGACGTGACCCCGTTTTCACGGTCAACCCAGACGTCATCTGGAAGGGACCAAATCCGCTGACACTGCTGACACAGAACTGGGATCCAGACCGGATGGATGCGCTTTTGGCCTGCGTTCCGCTTTCTCGAACTGTCGGACGGAAAGGCAACGGCGACTTTCACACAGATGCCGAGGGCCGGGTTGGGCGAGGGGGCGAACTTGTCTATGGCGGTGTTCAGATCCTGCGGACAGACGGGTTGCACGATATTGAGGATGCGGCGTTTTCCCTGAACCTCCTGTGGGACAAGATGGCTGCAAAAAACAGGCTCTACGCCATGGAATACCCTGGGTTCTGGTGTGATGTCGGCACACCAGAAGGGATCGCACAGGCAGAGGAGCTGATGGCCCAAGATGCAATTTGAGCCGCAGGACACACCGCGTCTGTTTTCCGTTCCCTGCGGTGTCGATTTTCCCCGCGCGCTTGTTCAGGGAATGATCGAGCGCGCATCCGGACAGCCCCCCGAAGCGCTGGCGAAAGCCGAGCTGATCGTGAACACCTCCCGCATGGCACGTCGCGTGCGGGATCTGTTTGATCGCGGGCCTTCGGTATTGCTGCCAAAGATTTCGCTGCTCACCGATCTCGATTTGCGCGCCACTCTGCGGGGCCTGCCACCTGCATTGCCGCCGCTGCGGCGCCGGCTGGAATTGTCACAACTGGTTGCCAAGCTGCTAGAAGCGCAACCTGATCTGGCGGCTCGATCATCGCTATACGATCTGTCTGACAGCCTTGCAGCGCTGTTTGACGAGATGCAGGGCGAGGGGGTCAGCACAGACACCATTCGCGCGCTTGATGTTTCGGACATGTCTGGACATTGGGCGCGCGCGCAGCAGTTCATCGCCATTGCAGATGACTTTGCCACCACCCACGAAAACGCGATGGACCCGCAGGAACGCCAGCGGCAGGCCGTTCTGGACCTGATCGCGGAATGGGACGAAACACCACCGCAACATCCGATCATCCTTGCTGGTTCGACCGGATCCAGGGGCACGACGCTGTTGCTGATGGAGGCGATCGCCAAACTACCCCAGGGGGCCGTGGTGTTGCCCGGATTCGACGAGGATCAGCCCGATCATGTCTGGCAAACCCTAAGCGATGCGCTGAGTTCAGAGGACCATCCGCAGTATCGGTTTTTCAAACTGATGCAGGATCTTGAAATGGGGCCGCGTGACGTTCGACGCTGGACAGACGCCAACCCCGCTTCGACGCCACGCAATCGTCTGGTTTCGCTGGCGTTGCGCCCAGCGCCGGTAACCGATGCCTGGATGCGCGAGGGCCCACAGCTGCGCGATATCGACAGTGCCACTTCCGAAATCACGCTGGTTGAGGCACCGGGGCCGCGTGCCGAGGCGCTCGCGATTGCGTTGCGGCTGCGTCAGGCGGCAGAGGATGGACAGACTGCCGCCCTTATCACACCAGATCGGATGCTGACCCGGCAGGTGTCTGCGGCGCTGGATCGCTGGGACATCCTTCCTGACGATTCCGCGGGTCAGCCGCTGCAGCTTTCCCCGCCCGGCCGTTTCCTTCGCCATGTGGCAGAACTTTTCTGCAAACCTCTTCAGACTGACGCTTTGCTGACGTTGCTCAAACATCCGCTATGCCACGACGGGGCAGGGCGGGGCGATCATCTGCGCCACACCCGCGATCTGGAACTGCGCCTGCGCCGCTATGGTCCTCCATTTCCCGACCACGACAGCTTTGCGGCCTTTGCCGTGGGTCGGGATCTTATGCCCGGTTGGACCGACTGGCTGGCCAGCTGTTTTGCCGACAAAACCACTCAGGGCGAACGTCATCTGAGTGAATGGGTCAGCCAGTTGCGTGACCTGGCAGAGACCATCAGCAAGGGCAGCCAGCCCGCCGAAGCAGGCGGGCTTTGGGACAAGAAGGCTGGTCGCGAGGCATTGAAAGTCATCGAAAACCTGCAGGCAGAGGCGCCGTATGGTGGCGCCATGACAGCCCGCGATTTCGCTGACCTCCTGCGGGCTTTGCTGTCTCAGGGAGAGGTCAGGGACCGGGATGCTCCCTACGGCTCCATCCTGATCTGGGGGACGCTTGAAGCGCGTGTTCAAGGGGCCGACCTGGTTATCCTTGGCGGTCTGAACGAAGGCACCTGGCCCGAAGCCGCCGCCCCTGATCCGTGGCTGAACCGTCAGCTGCGCCACAAGGCAGGACTTCTGCTGCCAGAGCGACGGATCGGATTGTCAGCGCATGACTTCCAACAGGCGATTGCCGCGCCAGAGGTCTGGCTGACACGGGCAGAACGCACAGATGAGGCAGACACTGTTCCGTCCCGTTGGCTGAACCGGATGACAAACCTTTTGTCTGGTCTGCCGGATCAGGGCGGGCCAGGCGCCTTGTCTGCAATGAAAGCGCGGGGTCAGATGTGGCTTGGCCGCGCCGAAGCCCTGGAGGCCCCAAAGCCGCTCGCCCCAGCCCAGCGCCCTGCGCCGCGGCCACCGATTGCGGCGAGACCCAAACGGTTGACGATTACCGAGATCCCTAGGTTGATCCGGGATCCATACGCAATTTACGCCAAACATGTGCTGCGCCTGCGTCCTCTGGACCCGCTGGTTCAGGAACCCGACGCCCTGTTGCGCGGCATCGTGTTGCACAAGATCCTCGAAGATTTTGTCAAAGGCACGTTAGAAGATCCCAAAACCCTGACGGTGGACCATTTCCTGACCTGCGCAGCCGAACAACTGGAGGCACAAGTGCCTTGGCCCGTCGCACGCGCCCTGTGGCAGGCCCGGCTTGAACGCATCGCAGAGGATTTCATTGCCGGCGAACGCAACCGCCAGGCCCGCGCGCGCCCATCTGGATTTGAAGTATCCGGTAAGGTGCGTGTCACACCGCATGATTTCGAAATTGCGGGTACGGCAGACCGGATCGACGTCGACGAACGGGGCGGGTTGCATCTGTTTGACTATAAAACCGGCGACCCGCCGTCTGAAAACCAACAAAAGGCCTTTGAGAAACAGCTGCTGATCGAAGCCGCCATGGCCGAACACGGTGCCTTTGAAACCTATGGAGAGGGCAGGGTGGAGCGTGCGCTTTTTCTCGGGCTCAAGGCCCCGCTGAAAGAGGTTCCCGCCCCCCTGCAGGACGAACCACCGGCAAAGGTTTGGGAAGAGTTGAGCAAACTGATCGGCGCCTATTTTGAACCTGAGCAAGGCTATAGCAGTCGCCGCATGGTGTTTCAGGATTCTCAAATTGGTGACTACGACCACCTTGCCCGCTACGGCGAATGGGATCGCAGCGCCCCAGCAAACCCGGAGACACTGACATGACCGCCCGCGATGCCGCATCAGAGGCGCAGTTTCGCGCTGCGCGTCCGGATGCCTCTACCTGGCTGGCTGCGAATGCCGGTTCCGGCAAGACAAAGGTACTGACCGACCGGGTGGCCCGGTTGCTGCTGCGAGGGGTTCAGCCACAGCACATCCTGTGCCTTACCTATACCAAGGCCGCAGCAAGCGAGATGCAGAACCGCCTGTTCAAACGGCTGGGTGAATGGGCGATGCTGGGCGATGACGCGCTCACTTCTGCGCTGACAGAACTGGGCGAGGGGGCGATCATTTCACCCGAAGGCATGGCGCAGGCCCGCACTCTGTTTGCCCGCGCGATCGAAACCCCCGGTGGTCTGAAAATTCAAACCATCCATTCATTTTGCGCCTCCCTGCTGCGCCGTTTCCCGCTTGAGGCAGGGGTCAGTCCGCAGTTTTCAGAGATGGAAGACCGGGCCGCGATGCTGTTGCGGGCGGAAATAGTCGAGGACTTCGCCCAGGGTGATGACCGATATGCCGAAGAAGCAAAACTGATCGCACAGCTGGCGCGGGTCGTGACAGACAGCGACTTTGATACGCTGACAGCCGCGATCTGCCAGCGCCGGGCCGACTTTGAGACGCCGCTGGATCGTAGCGGCCTTTTGCGGTTGTTTGGTCTACCCGCCGATTTCGACCGCACCGCACTGGAACAGTTGGTCTTTCTCGGAGGAGAGGCAGATCTGCTGGCCCGCACCCGCGCGATGCTGCTGCAGGGGGGCGCGAATGACGGCAAGGCGGCAGAGAAGCTGTCCCAGATCAAAGAGCCTACTCTTGCAGATTTGCCGGTTCTGGAATCGGTCTTTCTGACAGGCGCAAGCGCCAAGGAACCGTTCACCGCAAAGATCAACGGCTTTCCAACCAAAAAGCTGCGCGAAGCCAATGTGGAGCTGATGGACCAGCTTGAGCCTTTGATGCGGCGGGTCGAAGCGGCCCGCGCCCTGCGCTTGGCTCTCGTTGCCGTAGAAAAGTCGGAGATCCTGCACCGGTTCGCTGCGGCATTCCTTCCGGAATATGAGCGGCGCAAGCAACTTCGCGGATGGCTGGATTTCGACGATCTGATCCTGAAGGCGCGGCAGCTTCTGAATGATCCGGCCGTTGCCGCCTGGGTGCTGTATCGTCTGGATGGTGGGATCGACCATATTCTGGTGGACGAGGCGCAGGACACCAGCCCGGTCCAATGGGACGTGGTTGAAAAACTTGCGCAGGAATTCACCGCCGGCGAGGGCGCGCGATCAGAGGTCGAGCGCACCATTTTCGTGGTGGGTGACAAGAAACAGTCAATCTATTCCTTTCAGGGCGCGGATCCCGACGCCTTTGATCGGATGCAGGCCGAATTCTCCACCCGTCTCGACGAAACAGGTGCAGGTCTGCAAAATGCCGCGCTTGAGTTTTCGTTCCGCTCTTCTGCCGCGGTCCTTCGTCTGGTCGACCTGGTTTTCAAGGACAGCGAAGCGGCAGGTTTTCACAAGGATGCCCTACACCGCGCATTCAAGGCAGAACTGCCAGGCCGCGTCGATCTTTGGCCAGTGGTTGAGAAAGTCGACACCGAGGAGGAACGCGACTGGACAGATCCTGTCGACCGCCCTGGTGCACGTCACCATACCGTCATTCTCGCGGAACGTATCGCCGCATCGATCAAGGACATGATCGATACCAAGGTCACAATCCCCGAAGATGGCCCAGAGCGGGGTAGCTTTCGCAGGCGTCCGGTTCAACCGGGGGATTTTCTCATCCTTGTGCAACGCCGGTCAGAGCTGTTTTCGGAGATCATTCGCGCCTGCAAGGCTGCGCGCCTGCCGATCGCCGGCGCCGACCGTCTGAAGGTTGGGGCAGAGCTCGCGGTCAAGGATTTGGCGGCGGTTCTGTCCTTTCTTTCTACACCAGAAGATTCCCTGTCGCTGGCTGCCGCGCTCAAATCGCCGCTGTTTGGCTGGACCGAACAGATGCTGTTCGATCTCGCCCACCGCCGAGACGGGGGCAGTCATTTGTGGAAAGCCCTGCGAGACCGCGCAGATGAATTCCCCGACACGATGGCAATTCTGGATGATCTGCGCGGTCAGACCGATTTCCTGCGGCCCTATGATCTCATCGAGCGCATCCTGACCCGTCATGGCGGTCGCCAGCGCCTGCTCGGTCGTTTGGGACCAGAAGCCGAGGATGGCATCAACGCCCTGCTCAGCCAGGCCCTCGCCTACGAGCGCAGTGATATCCCGAGCCTCACAGGGTTTCTGGTCTGGATGCAGACCGATGATCTGGAAATCAAACGGCAGATGGGGGCGGCGGGCAATATGATCCGCGTGATGTCGGTTCATGGATCGAAAGGACTGGAAGCGCCCATTGTGATCCTGCCCGACACCGCGAAACGGCGTCCTCCCCGAGATGAGGAAATCATGCGGGCCGAGGGCGGGCCTGTTTGGAAACTGCCCAGCGCACAGATGCCGCAAGTGATGCAAGCCGCTCGCGATCATGCCCAGGACAAACAGCGCAACGAGCGGTTGCGGCTGCTGTATGTGGCTCTGACACGGGCGGAAAAATGGCTGATCGTTGCATCTGCCGGCGAGCTGTCCAAAGATGGTGACAGTTGGTATCAGATGGTCGAGCGAGCCCTGCAAGAGGCAGGCGCTCAGGAGTACGACACCGGCCATGGCACCGGCCTGCGTTTGCAGCATGGTGATTGGGATGGGTTGCCATTTCATAGCGAGCCACCGGTCGAAGTCGTTACACCGGAATTGCCCGATGTCTTTTTGAAACAGCCTCCGGCCTACGTGGCACCGGTTGCGACCCTCAGCCCATCTGATCTTGGTGGAGCCAAGGCGCTCCCTGGGGATCTGGGTCAGGATGAGGAGGCCGCAAAAGCCCGCGGAACACGGCTGCACCTGTTGCTCGAACACCTGCCCCAAATCGCAGACCGCACAACCTGGCCAGAGATCGCGCGCAACCTTCTGGCCGGCCACGAAGAGACAGATGATCTTGTGGCCGAAGCCACGGCCGTCCTGACCGCACCAGAGTTGTCCCACATTTTCGCCGGCGACACCCTTGCCGAGGTTGCGATTTCCGCCGATCTCAATGGCGCGCGGTTGCACGGGGTGATTGACCGGCTGATCATCACGAATGAAACGGTGCGAGCCATCGATTTCAAATCCAACGCAACAGTGCCCGCGTCGCCGCAAAAATGCCCCGAGGGACTGTTGCGTCAGATGGGCGCCTATGCCCATGCCCTGGCGCAATTATACCCCGACCATCGCATCGAAACCGGGCTTTTGTGGACGCGCACAGCATCGTTGATGTGGCTTCCACACGATCTTGTGTCATCCGCACTTGAACGACGCCAGATACCTTGACGATCTGTTAAGCCGTTCATAGGTTCTGACCCCAACTGCCACACTCTATGGAGACATTCCAATGTCCACCGTTGCCGTAACCGATGATACCTTCGACGCCGAAGTGAAAAATTCCGCAGTCCCCGTTGTGGTCGACTTCTGGGCCGAATGGTGCGGCCCCTGCAAGCAGATTGGCCCGGCTCTGGAAGAGCTGGCAGCCGAATACGGCGACAAGGTGAAGATTGCCAAGGTTGACGTTGACAGCAACCCGAACTCTGCTGCTGCCATGGGCGTGCGCGGCATTCCGGCGCTGTTCATCTTCAAGGACGGTCAGGTTGTATCCAACCGCTCCGGCGCAGCCCCCAAAGCCGCGCTGCAGAGCTGGATCGACGAATCCATCTGATCCGCCAAGGCCGGATTGAAACATAGGAAAGGCGTCCCAGAGGGGCGCCTTTTCCGTTCATAAGCCTGAAAAGAAACGAGGGAGGGGATATATGGCGCAAACACGGGTTCTGGTCGAGTTCGGGATGGGCACGTCGCTGCGGCGCCGGGACTATACCGAGGCTGCGAAACGGGCGATCAGGGATGCGCTCTGGCACAACTCTGTAAACGTGGCAGAGCTGTTTGATTTTCCGAAAGATGCGATGCAGATCCGCGCCGAAGTTGGGGTGCAGGATCCCGACGCGGTAGATCGCGACGCGCTGCTAGAGATTTTTCCCTATGGGCAGCCCGAAATCCACGTCACCAAGGGTGGATTGGATATCACCAAGGAAGGTGGAGGTCAGACAGTGATCGCCAACGCCGCAATCATTGTTTCCTTTGATATGGAGCCGGTCTGATGGCTGAAAAACGTATTATTCTGGAAATGGGCACCGGCAATGACCTGTATGGTCAGGACTATACCAAAGCTGCCCGCCGCGCCGTGCAGGACGCACTGCATCATTCCTCAATCACCCTGTTCGCCAAACTCGGCATTGATCACAGCGAAATGCGGGTAGACGTGACCATTGGCGTTCAACAGCCGGATCAAGTGGATTGTGATCTGGTTGCAGCTGATTTGCCCCGCGGACGCGCAACTGTCCGGGCTGTCCTTGGCGGTCTGGACGTTCACGACGGAGCAGACAGCAAACATGTTGTTGCCACTGCTGCAGTCGAGGCCTGGCTACCGGATCAGGCGGCCAATTATCGCCTCAGCGACCGCTGAAAAAAGAAAAAGCCGCCCTGAACGAGCGGCCAAATCATCATTGGGTGAGAGACAGCTCTCAGAGTTTTGCGATATCCGCGCGGGTCAGACCGATGTCTTCCAGCTGGGTGTCCGTCAGAACGGACAGAGCGGTGCGGGTTTCGCGCGCTTCTTTCCATGCCAGGAAAGAAGATTTGACGTTGTAGACTGCATCCACCAGGCGGAGTACGGTGACTGCTCCGAGCGGCGCATGGATGTTTGCGGTGGTAGCCATTGGCGCATTCCTTAATGAGAACCAGCCGACCCCGTGTCGGTTGTGAGCTTCATTTAGGATGGCGGGCTGAGTCTCACAATTGCCGGTTCGACAGCCCCGTATTGCAGTTTATGCATGGCCCATTTTTTGGGCAGCTCGCCCAGATTTGGGGCAAATCCCGCGAAATCAGACCGTTTTTCTGTCGAAAGGCTGGTTTTCAGGTGGTCTTTCCGTTTCGTTGCCATCGACGGGACATCGACGGAGAGTTCGGACCGCCATCATGGGCGACGTGATTTCGACCTTTCGTTGCAGCCAGAACATGGCAGCCACATTGATGCCCGGGCAACCAATCCATTTTCCGACAAGAACAACGAAATCCCCTGCACATTGATGCCGATTTCACGGCTATTGCCTTGATCCCCGCCACCCCCAACGGATAGCACCCGCTTGAGGTGGAAAAGCCAAGTGCCCATATAGGCCTGCAAACAAGGAGAACACGATGGCAGACGATCAATTCCCAGGTTGGCATGGCACAACCATCATCGGCGTGAAAAAGGGCGATGAGGTCGTCATCGCCGGCGACGGTCAGGTGTCCCTGGGCCAAACGGTGATCAAGGGAACAGCCCGCAAGGTACGTCGCCTGTCCCCCGGCGGGTTTGATGTTGTGGTTGGGTTTGCCGGCTCGACCGCCGATGCGTTTACCCTGCTGGAACGACTGGAGGCCAAACTGGAAGCCACACCAGGGCAGCTAGCCCGGGCCAGTGTGGAACTCGCCAAAGACTGGCGCACCGATAAATACCTGCAAAAACTGGAAGCGATGCTGATCGTGACCGACGGCAGCGATATGTTTGTTATCACTGGGGCCGGCGACGTGCTGGAACCCGAACACAACGTGGCCGCTATCGGATCCGGTGGCAACTTTGCCCTGGCTGCGGCGCGGGGCATGATGGACAGTGACCGCGACGCCGAGACCGTGGCCCGCGATGCAATGGCCATTGCCGCCGATATCTGCGTTTATACCAACGGCCGCCTGACCGTCGAAAGTATCAGCCGAAAGGACTGAGATGAGCCAGATCACCCAGGATGATATTCGCGCGGCTGTTGGCTCTGGCCTGCTGAGCGAGGCGCAAGCCGCGTCGCTGACTGCTTTGGCACATAGCCGCCACGGCGCGCGAGAGAACCTGGCACCCGGAGATGAACCGTTTGAGCTGTTCCGCGGCTTCAATGAAATCTTCATCGTGATCGGGCTGATCATTCTCGCCACCGGATGGGGGGCGGTGACTGGTCTCTCCGTTGCTGGCAATTTGGGGGGCGTGTTGGAAAAGGCCACGATGTGGTCCCTGATCGGCGCGGCAATCCTGTGGGTGTTGAGTGAGTATTTCATTCGTCGCCGGCGAATGGTGGCGCCTGCGATTGCACTATCTATCCTATGGACGATCAACGCTTCGATCGGGATGACGGCCGAGTTCTCTCAGGTCTTCATGCTGATGCAAAACGACTATTCCAGCCTGCCTTTGCCGATGGCCCTGACCACCGCGACCATCGGGGTGTTCTGGTTGCGGTTCCGCGTGCCTTTTGCGATGGCGCTGATGGCGCTGGGTGTTTTTGCGATTGCCCTGATGCTGGCAGCACAGCAGGCCGGCAGCCCGGATGGGTTTGCGGATCTGTTCCTGTTCTCCGCATCCGGCCCGTTTGCCTGGGTCACCCTACTGGTCGGTGCCGCGGTTTTCGCAGTTGCGATGATGTTTGATCTAAGCGATCCACACCGCGTCACACGGCGGTCTGCACAGGGATTTTGGCTGCACGTGGTGGCGGCGCCGGCACTGGTCAACACCATCGCACTCAGCCTGCTTGAGCGCGGCACCTCCGATGCAAACATGATGCTGATGGCTGTGCTTGTTGCCTTTGCTCTTGTGGCAATCATCATCGACCGCAGGTCATTTCTCATTGCAGCAATCGGCTACAGCGTAACCTTGGCTGCAACCGTCTTTGACGGCGAAGGTGCGGCGATGACCATTCTCATTCTGGGCCTGTTCCTGGTGATCCTCGGCGCCTTTTGGGCGCGGATCCGGGCCCTGCTTCTCTCTCCACTTTCCCGGGTGTTGCCGCTGGATCGGCTTCCGCCCGCCCATTGAAATGGAAAATCAAATGACTGATCTGACCCCCCGCGAAATCGTTTCGGAGCTGGACCGCTTTATCATCGGGCAAACCGATGCCAAGCGTGCAGTCGCCGTTGCCCTGCGAAACCGCTGGCGGCGCAAGCAACTGGGTGACGACCTGCGCGATGAGGTCTACCCCAAGAACATCCTGATGATCGGGCCCACCGGTGTTGGTAAAACCGAGATCTCTCGCCGGCTGGCAAAACTGGCGCGTGCGCCCTTCATCAAGGTCGAGGCCACAAAATTTACCGAAGTTGGCTATGTCGGGCGCGATGTTGAACAGATTGTCCGCGACCTGGTGGATGTCGCCATCGTGCAGACGCGTGAACACATGCGCGAGGATGTTAAGGCCAAGGCGCGCACTGCTGCCGAGGACCGCGTCCTGACCGCCATCGCCGGCGAAGATGCCCGTGATGCGACCCGCGAGATGTTCCGCAAAAAACTGAAAGCCGGCGAGCTGGACGATACCGTTATTGAGCTGGATATCACTGACACGTCCAACCCGATGGGTGGCATGTTTGAAATTCCGGGACAGCCTGGTGGAAACATGGGCATGATGAACCTGGGCGACCTGTTCGGCAAAGCGATGGGTGGGCGCACCACCCGCAAGAAAATGACGGTCGCACAAAGCTATGACGTGCTCATCGGGGAAGAGGCTGACAAGCTCCTGGATGATGAAACCGTGACAAAGGCGGCTCTGGAATCGGTCGAGCAGAACGGCATTGTCTTTCTCGACGAGATCGACAAGGTCTGCGCGCGCCAGGATGCCCGGGGCGGTGATGTCAGTCGCGAAGGCGTGCAGCGCGACCTGCTGCCTCTGATCGAAGGCACCACCGTCTCGACCAAGCATGGCCCCGTCAAAACCGACCATATCCTGTTCATCGCATCCGGCGCCTTCCACATCGCCAAACCATCTGATTTGTTGCCCGAACTGCAGGGTCGCCTGCCAATCCGTGTCAACCTGCGCGCGCTGAGCGAGGACGATTTCGTTCGTATTCTGACTGAAACCGACAACGCGCTGACGCTGCAGTACACGGCCCTGTTGGGCACTGAAGACGTGACTGTCAGCTTCACCAAAGACGGGATCGCCTCTCTCGCCAAGATCGCGGCAGAAGTGAACCAAACCGTTGAAAACATCGGTGCCCGCCGGCTCTATACCGTGATTGAGCGCGTATTTGAGGAACTGTCCTTTTCTGCCCCAGACCGGGCCGGCGAGGAGATCAAAGTCGACGCGGATTTCGTTCGCAAAAACCTGGGCGAATTGACGAAATCCGCCGATGTGAGCCGCTACGTGCTCTGATCATCGCCGGCAAATCCGTGCTAGCTGGACATGGCGGCAAGCGATCAGTAGCTTGCCGCCATTCTTTTATTGAACGGTGCCATGATGCGTCTGTCTCCCGCGATTTCCTGTTGTCTCATGGCGGTTTTTATTCTGGCTGGCTGCACGGACCGGTCCTTTAGCCCCACCGTCCCCGAAGCCCTGGACATCGGTCAACCAAAGACCATTTTCGCCGCCACCACCCGCGTTCGACTGGAAAATGGCAACTACGGGCCAGAGCGGTCTGACCGGCTGGATTTGCTGGAGTTGACCGTTTCCATTCCCCCCGATCACCAGCCGGGACAGTTGGATTTTGGCTATGCCAATCCGGATCCAAGCTCGGAATTCACGATGGCAGGCCGGCAAATGCTGGCAAACATGGGCGACCTCAATCGCCGCGTTGCCGGCGAGCTGGCGGATTACAAACCGAATGAACGGGATATCACCGTCTTTGTGCACGGGTTCAATTCCACCCAAGCCGAAACTGCATTTCGTGCGGCGCAGCTTAGCAACGACATTGGCATACCGGGTGCGACCATCATCTATTCATGGCCCAGCCAGGGCAATCCGCTCGGCTACGCCTATGACGGGGACAGCGTGCTCTTTGCCCGTGATGGGTTGGAACAGCTGCTTAGAAACCTGCGGCCCGGTCAATCCAACCGCATTGTCCTAGTGGCCCACTCGATGGGATCGCAACTGGTCATGGAGACCCTGCGCCAAATCGAAATCAAGACACCGGGCTGGAGCAAAAAAACCCTTGGCGCGGTTGTGCTGATGTCGCCCGATCTGGATGTTGAGGTGTTTCGTAGCCAGATGAACCGTATCGACCCACCGCCAGAGCCGTTCATCGTCATGGTGTCACGAAAGGATGGCGTGCTGAATCTCTCTCAACGGCTGCGTGGCACCCATAACCGCGGCCGGCTCGGCAATATCGCCTCCCTAGAGGAAGTGTCCGATCTGCCCATTCAGGTGGTTGATACAACCGACTACGCCGATACGGCAGAATCTGGCCATTTTGTTGCTGCGACCTCGCCGGCAGTTTTGTCCATCCTGAAATCCGCCCGCCAGAGCGCGGCGGCCTTTGACAGGGAAACCAATCCGTTGCAGCGGATTTTGCCGGGCCGACTGGTGATTGATCATGGTTCTTCTGCGACCTCAGTAGCCTTGAAGAAGGGCAGTCAGTGGGCAAGCTACAATTCTGAAAATCGCTGAATTCAGCGGTGCCGACGCAGGTAGACGTAGTAGGCACCGCCACCGCCGTGGCTGACATGGGCGGGTGTCACCTGAAGCACGACGTTGGCGAGCGGGGGCAGCGATAACCATTGCGGCACCTGATGGCGCAATACACCACGTGGAACGGGCATGGGGCCCGGCTCATCACGGTCCTTACCCTTGCCGGTAATCACCAGAACCAACCGCTTGCCCGACGCGTGAGCCGACATGACAAACCGCACCAGCGCAGGATGTGCACTGTCTACGCGCATACCATGCAGATCCAGTTTACCCTCTGGTTTCAATTTGCCACGCGTCATCTTGCGATAGGCCTTGCCATCCATCTGCACCGGAGCAGCCCGCAAACCGCTGGCCACTGTGGGTTTCAGATCATGCCGGGCTGACTTGGGCTTGGCGTGGGCGCCCAATTCAAACATCTCAGGTTTGAAACGCTCTGACGGCACGGGAGGCGATTTTTTCGGCTTGGGTTTGGGCAGGGGATTGGTCGCCGGCGATGGCCGTGCCTCGGGATGGAGCCGCTCTGTCTGCTTTGCGACGCGATGCCAAAGCTCGATCTCACCGGATGTCAATTTGCGCCGGGTCATCAGTAATCCTCCGGCAAGAGAGCATATGCGCGTTGTATGGGCAGCAGAACCACCATGCGGCCCGGATCGCGCAGCTTACCAGCTTCGATCCCAGCCTCATCTCCGCTCCCAAAGAAAACATCGGCCCGCTGCGCTCCCTTGATGGCCGACCCGGTGTCCTGAGCGATCATCAGGCGCCGCATTGGCTTGGCCCCATCCTTCTCGAGCCATACTGGCGCTCCGAGGGGGGTGTAGCGCGGATCAACAGCAAGACTGCGCAGTGTTGTCACAGAGCGATTCATCGCCCCCAAGGGACCCGCAGAAGCCGGAACGCGGCTCACCTCCCGGAAAAACACATAGGACGGGTTATGCATCAGCAGTTCTTCGCCGGCGACAGGGTTGCGCCGGACCCACCGTTTGATGACAGCGGCGCTGACCTGATGGATGTTGTAGATGCCGCGCCTGACCAGCTCTGTGCCAATAGAGCGATACTCGTGCCCATTTGCACCGCCATAGCCGACGCGAATTGAAGATCCATCAGGCAGTCGAATACGGCCAGATCCCTGAATTTGGAGGAAAAACAGCTCAACCGGGTCATCAACCCAAGCAATCTCCAGACCTCTGCCTTCCATCACGCCGCTGGTCAGCAATTCTCGTCTGCTGAGCCACTGGCTGACCTTGCGGGCTTCGGGCGGCAGGCGGTAGACCGGATAGCGATAGCGAGCGCTGGGGCGCCGGGCACCTGACAATTCAGGTTCAAAATAGCCGGTAAACAGGGCGGGCGCGCCGTCCTCGATCAGGACAGGCCGGAAAAACAGCTGGAAAAATCCCTTGGCCGCCGTGGTCTCTTGGGCAGCAGCCATAGCGCACAACGCACGCCAATCCGGGTCATCAAGGTCACGGCACGTCTGCAGAAAGGCGGCCAAGGCCGCCTCGTGGTTGTCATCTTCCCAGCCATCAAGCTGATCAAATGACAGCATCGTATATGTCGTCTCTGCCGCTCCGCCCTGCGGAAACAAATATGCGCCAGTCGAGATGACCAGCGCACAGAGTGCCCGCCAAAGCCCGAACATCACGCGTCCGTAGCGACGAGGAACCAGTTCGGATCAGAGCTGCCCATGGTGCGGCCAAAGACCCATGTATCCTTCTGGCGCTTGATGGCCTTGGGGTCCCCCTCGACGATCTCGCCGGCGCTATTGCGCACAACAGAAGTCATCTCCGCAACAAACCGCATGGTGATCTGGGCCTCTCCGGTCACAGAGTCATAGCTGGTATCGGTCAGGGTCGTTTCACGCACGCCGATGAAATCGGCCTCAATGGTCAGCCCCTGATCTTCACGATGCGCAACTGCGGTGACAAAGCTGTCGAATACGTCGGGCGCAAGATAGGGCTGGATATCATCCAGTTCGCCGCGCTCGAATGCCATCAGGATCATCTCATAGGCGCCGCGCGCGCCCTGCACGAAGTCACGGACCTGAAACGACGGCTCAACTTTCTTCATTGCCGCCAGATCTTCGGCCTGCGCGCTACCTTCGGGAACGTAATCGGTGATGTCCTGATCAGGACCACCCTCGATCACTTCGAACTCCGGCCGTTTCGACGGACGTTCGGCAGGCGGCGCGATCGGCTTCTCAAACCCCTCACGGGTGCCCAGGACGCTCTTCAGGCGCAGGATCAAAAAGACGGCGATACCCGCCAATACCAACAGCTGAATCACAGGCGACTCCATTCGGACCTCTACGGTAGATGTTCATGCTTCGTTTGAAACTAAGACGTTCCAACCTTATGTAGGTGACGGGCAGGGCCAAGTCCACCTTGCCGCAAAAGTTCTAAGGAAACCCCGCATGTATCTTTTTCTCGCTTTCCTGATGGTTCCCATCATCGAAATCGCACTGTTCATTCAGGTGGGGGGTGCCATTGGTCTTTGGCCGACATTGGCTATTGTTGTTCTGACGGCTGTTCTGGGAACCTGGCTGGTCAAGACACAGGGGCGGCTTGCCCTTGGCCAGCTGCGTTCATCGTTTGAACAGCTGAATGACCCGACAGAGCCCCTGGCCCATGGTGCCATGATCCTTGTCGCCGGCGCGCTTCTGCTGACGCCGGGCTTTTTCACCGATGCGGTCGGGTTTGCCCTGTTGATCCCGCAGGTCCGCATGTCGGTCTATCGTTACCTGCGTTCAAAGGTGACGGTGGCCAAGTTTCAGATGGGGCCGGGCACAATGCACGGACGCAGCTATCCCGGTGACGGACGCCGCGATCCCCGCGGAGATGTGATTGATGGTGAATATGAAGAGGTCAATACAGAACGGCCCCGCAGTGGTCCTTCTGGTTGGGTCGATGGCCCACGCTGACACCGTTGAGATACGCTCTCCAAGCTGCTAAGCACAGGCGAAACTTATTTTAGGAGTAGCTTCATGGCCGAAAACGGCGCACCCGAAGGCGTACAGCAGCCACAGGTCCAGATGAGCGTTCTGGGTCAGTTCATCCGCGATATGTCGTTTGAAAACGTGATGGCGCAAAAAGGCGTTGGTGCAGATGTTCAGCCCGACGTCAGCGTGCAGGTTGCACTCGACGCGAAAAAGCGTTCGGTTGAAAACCAGTATGAAGTCATCACCAAGCTGAACATTGAATCCAAGAGCAAAGACGGCTCCGTCGTTCTGTTTGTTCTGGAACTGGAATATGTCGGTATCTTCAACATTGCCGGCGTGCCCGAAGACCAGCTGCATCCGTTCCTGCTGATCGAATGCCCCCGCATGCTCTTCCCGTTCCTGCGTCGCATCGTATCTGACGTGACCCGCGACGGTGGCTTCCCGCCGCTTAACCTGGACAACATCGATTTCGTGGCGATCTATCGCAACGAGCTGGCCCGTCGCCAGCAGGCGAGCGCGGCAGAGCAGCCGCAGCAGTAATCTGGTCGTAAGACGACAAAAAGCGCCGCTGAAATCAGCGGCGCTTTTCTTTTGCCTTGCCGGCGCTGGCGTCAGTCGCCGGCCCCATTCCAAAGCGCACCTTCGCCCATTTTGGCGACAAACGCGGCATGTGCCTCTTTCTCTTGCTCCGTGATCCGCGGGGGCAGGGGGCTTGGCCGGGCAGTAGGCCGCCAATCATCAACCTGTACAGTGCTGGATTTTTCGCTCTTGGCGGTGGACAGGCCAAAGTCCGGCTGGCGACCGCCAATCAACTCCAGATAGACATCTGCCAGGATCTCAGAGTCGAGCAACGCCCCGTGCAATGTCCGGTTGCTGTTGTCGATATTGAACCGTCGACACAGTGCATCAAGCGTGGCCGGCGAACCAGGGAAGCGTTTGCGGGCAATTGCCAGCGTATCGACGGCCTGATCCATCGGCAGTGCTGCCAGCCCCATGCGCTCCAGCTCGTAGTTCAAGAACTTCATGTCAAAGGAGGCGTTGTGAATGATCATCTTGGAATCACGCACAAAATCGACAAACGCCTTGCCAACTTTGGCAAAAACCGGCTTGTCCCGCAGCGTCACAGCGCCGGGCGCAGGTTGTTGCGGCGGCTCCAACAGATCGGGACCGATGCCATGAACGCCAAACGCTTCCGCCGGCATCGACCGTTCAGGGTTGATGTAGACATGAAAGGTTTCGCCTGTCGGCATGTGGTTGAGCAGTTCAACCGCACCAATTTCCACGATCCGGTCGCCTGAAAACGGATCAAAGCCCGTTGTTTCTGTATCCAGTACGATTTCACGCATTCTGCATCTGCCTTTCGATGTCCCGCAAGATTTCACGCACCTGTTCTCGGGCGTGCTCGGGCGTGTCGGTTTCGATCAGATAGTCGGATCGGGCTTTTTTGTCCGCTATTGGCATCTGTTTTTGCAGGATCTGCTCGAATTGCTCAACCGTCATCGTGCCACGATCCAGAACCCGCTGACGCTGCGTTTCCGCATCGATCCACACACAGGCAACAGCGTCCATCTCTGTGTCGCCACCGGTTTCGAAAAGAAGTGGGATGTCAAAGACCAGCACGGGCCGATCTGCAGTTTTCCGGAATATCGCGCGATCCGCCGCAACAAGCGGATGAACGATCGCCTCGATCCGGGGCAGGGCTGCGGCATCACCGACAACGACCTGACGCAGCCGGCCACGGTCTACCGCGCCCGAGACCACCGCATCCGGAAAGGCCGCCGCCAGCGGCTCAACCGCGGCTCCGCCGACATCATATAGACGGTGAACAGCGGCATCCGCATCCCAAACTGCGCAGCCCTGCTCTGCAAACAGGGTGGCTGTCGTGCTTTTGCCCATGCCGATGGACCCGGTCAGGCCAAGTGAAAAGCTCATGCCAGCGCCGCTTCGCGCGTGTCGTCATCCACTTCAGGACGGGTGCCGAACCAGCGTTCAAATCCCGGAACCGCCTGATGCAGCAACATGCCCAAGCCATCAACCGTTGTGCAGCCAACGTCCTCTGCCCATTGCAGCATTTCTGTCTTGAGGGGGGTGTATACCAGATCGGTAACAACCGTATCCTTGCGCAAACCATCAAGTGGAACCCGCAAGCGGGGTTTGCCAACCATGCCCAGGGACGTGGTGTTCACCAAAAGCGCCGCCTGTTCCACCACATTGCCGACCTGCACCCAATCAACCACCTTGATACGAGAGCCAAATTCGTTGCGGAACTGATCCGCGCGTTCGCGGGTACGGTTGCTGAGAAGGATCTCAGGCACCCCCGCTTCGAGCAGGGAGGCAATGACAGCACGGCTGGCCCCGCCGGCCCCAAAGACAACCGCAGGCCCCGATGCAGGATCCCAGTCAGGTGCGGATTGATGCAGGTTCGTAAGGAAGCCATAGCCGTCCGTATTATCCGCAAGGATCGAACCATCCGGACGAAAGATCAGCGTATTGGCCGCCCCGATCAATGTCGCCCGATCGGTAACCTGATCGGCAATTTCCATGATCTGCTCTTTGTGCGGAATGGTGACATTGGCGCCGACAAATCCCATTTTGGGCAGTGTGCGCAGCACTTGTTCCAATTCTGTGGTCTCGACATGCAGCGGCACATAGTGGCCGGCGATGCCGTACTTCTTCAACCAATGGCCATGTACCAGGGGCGAACGGGAATGCGCCACCGGATTGCCGATCACTCCAGCCAAAGGGATCTTTGCATCACTCATTGTTCGATTACTCCCTGAAGGGCGAGATAGTTGATGAGCTCCAGCAACGGCAGCCCCAGGACATTAAAGTAGTCGCCATCAACCTGCGTGAACAGGCGAACACCTTCTTCTTCCAGTTTATAGCCGCCCACCGCATGACGGATGCTCTCCCAGTTGCGATCAACATAACTGCGCAGATAGGCATCCGAACTGGCCCGCATCCGCAAGCGAACCTGACCGACATGGCGCCAGATCGGCTCTCCGTCGCGATAGATCACAGCAGCAGACAACAGCATGTGCCGCTTACCGCGCATTTCCTTGAGCTGACGCAAAGCATCGTCAGGATCTTTTGGTTTTGATAACAATTTTCCATCAAAGTCTAAGACCTGATCACATCCCAGGACCAACACGCCTGGATGTTTCGAACTGACCTTGCGGGCTTTGGCCTCTGCCAATGTGTCAGCGATATCTCTGGGGCTTGCCTCCTCTGCAAGGAGGGCTGCCTTGATCGCATCCTCGTCGATGCGGGCGACAGAGACCTCAAACGGTATCCCCGCCTGCCGAAGCAGAGCGGCCCGGATCTGTGAACCTGAAGCCAATAGGATGTGGGTAGCCATGTGGAAAACCCCGTGGGCAAGAGTAAGATGTTCTCAGGATGGTTTGTATGAAATTTCCGCCATATCGCAAGCCGGGGAGAAGTCTGAAATCTCGGTTTGCTTGCCGGCAGATTCGCCCTGAGAGGATAGGGATAACTTCTCATCAGTGGATATGTCACTTACCCCAAGTTCACCCCAAGGTTATCCCCGAATAAAACGCAAATAAAACACAGTGTTTTTTCCTTGTTTTTATGACCTCAACGCCAAGGGGCATCTTGTTTTGGGGGTAAAGCTGGAAAGTTTCCCACAGTGAGGATAAGCCAGTGGAAGAGTCACTTATCCACGGAAAAACAGGTGCTCTACTAAAACATCATCCTTTTAAAATCCTTTATTTTAAGGGGAGAGAGGGAACCGAGAGGCAAAGCCATGGATCTGACTGACCTGCTCTTTGAAATTTACCCATATGCCAAATCACTGCACATCATGGCGGTGATCAGTTGGATGGCAGGTCTGTTCTATCTGCCACGTCTCTTTGTCTATCACGTGGAACAGGCGCAGAAGGTCCCTGACAGTCTCCCCATCTTTGTCATGATGGAGGAGAAGCTGCTGCGCATCATCATGCGCCCAGCGATGATTGTAAGCTGGCTGGCAGGGGTGATTATGGTTCTGACCCCTGGTATCGTCGACTGGAGCTCTCTGTGGCCCTGGAGCAAGGGTCTGAGCGTTCTTGGCATGACCTGGTTCCAACACTGGCTTCTCGCCCGTCACAGAGAGTTTGCAGCGGGTGAGAATACACGAACCGGTCGACGCTATCGGATGATGAACGAAGTCCCGACGTTGCTGATGGTGGTCATCGTTATTTCGGTCATCTTCAAGTTCTGAGTGCGGATTTGACTCAGAAGAAGTGAGCGACTACATATCGACTCAAACGGGCCCGTCCGGGATTCCGTATCTTCCTTATTATATGTCACAGCTCTTCCCCCATCCTGCGGGAAGGAAAAAGGCCGTATATTTATGACCGAACAATCCCTGAACCTGTCTGACCTGAAGGCGAAGAGCCCAAAGGCGCTCCTGGCTATGGCCGAAGAGCTGGAAATCGAAAACGCCTCGACCATGCGCAAAGGCGAAATGATGTTCCAGATCTTGCGTGAACGCGCAGATGAAGGCTGGGACATTGGTGGCGACGGTGTGCTTGAGGTGCTGCAGGACGGTTTTGGCTTTCTGCGCTCGCCCGAAGCAAACTATCTGCCGGGTCCGGACGATATTTATGTCTCTCCCGAAATGATCCGCCAGTATTCGCTGCGGACCGGTGACACGGTTGAGGGGCAGATCAAGGCGCCGCTGGAGACAGAGCGTTACTTTGCCCTGACAAACGTGACCAAGATCAACTTTGAGGATCCGGAGAAAGCACGTCACAAGATTGCATTCGACAACCTGACACCGCTTTACCCGGATGAGCGCCTGAAGATGGAGATCGAAGATCCTACCATCAAGGACCGTTCCGCCCGTGTGATCGACCTGGTGGCACCAATCGGCAAAGGTCAGCGTTCGCTCATCGTGGCGCCGCCGCGGACTGGTAAAACCGTCATCCTTCAGAACATCGCCAATTCGATCGAAAAGAACCACCCAGAGTGCTATCTGATTGTTCTGCTGATCGATGAACGCCCGGAAGAGGTGACCGATATGCAGCGTTCGGTAAAGGGGGAGGTCGTGTCCTCTACCTTTGACGAACCGGCCACCCGCCACGTTGCCGTGTCCGAGATGGTGATCGAAAAAGCAAAGCGTCTGGTTGAACATAAACGAGATGTTGTGATCCTTCTCGACTCGATCACAAGACTTGGTAGGGCCTTCAACACTGTTGTCCCATCCTCGGGTAAGGTTCTGACCGGTGGTGTTGACGCCAATGCGCTGCAACGCCCCAAGCGTTTCTTTGGTGCGGCCCGGAATATCGAGGAAGGCGGCTCACTGACGATCATCGCAACCGCACTGATCGACACAGGCTCGCGCATGGATGAGGTGATCTTTGAGGAATTCAAAGGCACCGGTAACTCCGAGATCGTGCTGGATCGCAAGATTGCCGACAAACGCGTGTTCCCGGCCATCGACATCCTCAAGTCCGGTACCCGGAAAGAAGACTTGCTGGTCGATAAGGGTGATCTGGCCAAGACATTTGTCCTGCGCCGTATCCTCAACCCGATGGGCACCACAGACGCGATCGAGTTCCTGTTGTCTAAGTTGAAGCAAACAAAGACAAATTCTGAGTTCTTCGACTCCATGAATACCTAAATCAGACGGGCCGGCACGAAAGGAAGGTCATCTTATGGACACGATTTTTGCGCTGGCCTCCGCCCAAGGGAAGGCCGGCGTTTCTGTCATTCGGCTGTCCGGTCCTCAGGCGCTACCGACAGCTTCGAAAATCAGCGGTGGCGACCTCCCGACCGCCGGCCGCGCATTGCGCGTTTTGTCGGATCAATCTGGCGAGCGCATTGACGAAGCTCTTGTTCTTACCTTTTCAGGTCCGAACAGCTTTACCGGCGAAGATACTGTTGAATTTCAAGTACATGGCAGCACATCTGTCGTAAGTGCAATGCTCGCGTTGTTGGCTGAATTTGACGGGGTGCGCCTTGCAGATCCAGGTGAGTTCACGCGCCGGGCATTGGAGAACGGAAAGCTCGACCTGTCACAGGTCGAAGCCCTCGCTGACCTCATCGATGCAGAGACCGAGGCCCAACGCATTCAGGCACAAACTGTCCTTGCCGGCGGGTTGGGGGCGCTAGCCGAGCGTTGGCGCGTTGATCTGATCCGCGCCGCTTCCTTGATTGAAGTGACAATCGACTTTGCCGATGAAGAAGTGCCAGTAGATGTGACCGATGAAGTCACGGCGCTCTTGGCCGGCGTGGTTTCTGATCTTCAACCTCAGATCACAGGTGTTCAGATCGCTGAACGGATTCGAAGCGGTTTTGAGGTCGCGATTGTTGGCGCGCCCAACGTAGGTAAATCCACGCTGCTTAACGCTCTGGCCGGCCGCGAGGCCGCGATTACTTCGGAATATGCCGGCACCACCCGCGATGTGATCGAAGTGCGCATGGACCTTGCGGGTTTGCCGGTGACCTTGCTGGATACTGCCGGCCTGCGAGAAACCGATGACCATGTTGAAGGTATCGGTATTGAGTTGGCCAAAAAGCGTGCAGAAACCGCAGATCTCCGTGTATTCCTCGCGGAAGACCGGAACGATATCGACCTTCCGATACGGGAGCAGGATATCATGTTGAAGCCGAAAGCCGATCTTCTCTCTGGTGTACCGGGTGCGATTTCCGGAAAAACCGGGCAGGGGGTGGACGATCTGGTCAGGGAAATCGGGCGTATTCTCAAGGACCGAGCTGGGAAAGCTGGAATTGCGACACGCGCACGACATCGCGATGCGATGAAGGCGGCCTCTGACCGGTTGATGTCAGCTCAGGAAATCTTGAAACGCGGACCTGAGTTCTATGATATAGCAGCAGAAGATATGCGTTCCGCCATTAGATCGCTTGAAATGTTGGTCGGACGGGTGGGGGTAGAGAACCTCCTGGATGAGATCTTCTCGAGTTTCTGTTTGGGAAAATAAGGAGTGTTTCACGTGAAACATCCGAACTACGACGTCATTGTTGTCGGCGGCGGTCACGCTGGAACTGAGGCAGCACACGCCTCCGCCCGAATGGGTGCGCGGACTGCACTGGTCACCCTAACCAAGGACGGCATCGGTGTGATGTCCTGCAATCCTGCGATCGGTGGATTGGGTAAAGGGCATCTGGTCCGGGAAATTGATGCACTCGACGGTGTGATGGGTCGAGTAGCGGATAAAGCCGGCATTCAGTTTCGGCTTTTGAACCGTCGTAAAGGCCCTGCCGTGCAAGGCCCTCGCGCCCAATCTGATCGAAAGATCTATCGCAGAGAAATGCTTGCCGAGACCGAAGCGCAGGAGAACCTCGACATTGTTGCGGGAGAGGTTGTCGATTTCCTCATCACCGAGTCTACCATCCATGGTGTTCGCCTGGCCGATGATAGCGAGATATCGGCGAAGTCGGTCATCCTGACTTCAGGGACCTTCCTTCGCGGGGTCATTCATATCGGCGATGTGTCCAAGCCCGGTGGGCGCATGGGCGACAAGCCTTCGGTCCGTCTCGCGGAGAGATTGGACAGCTTCGAGCTGCCCTTGGGCAGGCTGAAAACAGGCACGCCACCCAGGCTTGATGGGCGCACAATCGCGTGGGACCAGCTGGACGCGCAACCGGGCGATGATGAACCGACGTTCTTCAGCTTTATGACCAACCAGCTGTACGCACCCCAGGTCGACTGCGGAATCACGCATACGAATGAAAAAACCCACGAGATCATCCGCCAGAATCTTGAGCGATCGGCGATGTATGGCGGCCATATTGAAGGGGTAGGTCCGCGCTACTGTCCATCGATCGAGGATAAGGTTGTCCGTTTTGCGGATAAGACAAGCCACCAAATCTTTCTGGAGCCCGAGGGAGCCGATGACCACACGGTTTATCCGAACGGTATCTCTACCAGTCTTCCCGTTGAAATTCAGGAGGCATATGTCCATTCCATCTTTGGGCTTGAAAAGGCCGAGATCCTGCAGCCGGGCTATGCGATTGAGTATGATTACGTCGACCCGCGGGCACTGGGGCTCGACCTTGGCTTGAAATCCCATACCGGTCTATATCTTGCGGGCCAGATCAATGGGACAACAGGATATGAGGAAGCAGCCGCCCAGGGTTTGGTGGCTGGCTTGAACGCCGCGCGCTTTGCGAAGGGGGAGGAGGCTCTGACTTTCAGCAGGTCGGAGAGCTATATTGGCGTTATGATCGATGACCTCACGACCAATGGCGTGACCGAACCCTATCGCATGTTCACCTCGCGCGCCGAGTTCAGGCTATCACTGCGTGCCGACAATGCCGATCAACGGCTGACCGGACTGGGCATCGAGATTGGATGTGTCGGAGAGCAGCGGAAGGTGGAGTTTTCTGAGAAAATGGAGAAACTCGATGCTGCGCGCGCGGTAATGGATGCTCGGACATTCACACCCAAGGAAGTGAATGCAGCAGGTATTGCCGTCAACCAAGATGGAAATAAGCGTACTGCGACCGATGTCCTTGCGTTCCCCGATGTGGGATTTGACGGCATTCTCCCGCTGCTGCCTGAGTTGACGACCTGTGAAGATCCCATTCGCCGCCAATTGGAACGCGATGCGCTTTATGCCAACTATATCACCCGGCAGAAACGCGAGATTGAGGCGTTGAAGCGCGATGAGGGGCACCACATTCCGCGCGACTTTTCTTATGATTTTGAGGGGCTTTCCAATGAACTCAAAGGAAAGCTGGAACGCGCTCGACCCGAAACGCTTGCTCAGGCAGGCCGGGTTGATGGGATGACCCCCGCGGCTTTGGCCTTGATTTTGGCCCGCTTGCGAAAGCGTACATCAGCGGGTCAGGAGAAGACTGCATAATGGACCGAGTTGAAATCGCGGGTGTGGATGTTTCACGTGAAACATACGACCGCCTGAAGCACTACGAATCTCTGGTTCAGAAGTGGTCCCCCAAGATCAACTTGGTGGCGAAAAGCACGCTTGAGGACGTATGGGAGCGCCACATCGTGGATTCTGTCCAGGTGTGCGATCTGGTTACCTTCCCAGAGACATGGGTGGATATCGGCAGTGGAGGTGGCTTTCCTGGTGTCGTTGTCGCGATCATTGCTGCGGAAAAGGCGCCGGACTGCCAAGTGACGCTCATTGAAAGCGATCAGCGAAAATGTGCGTTTCTTCGGACCGCGTTGCGCGAATGCGGGGTTAAGGGCAGGGTGATTTCCGACCGGATTGAGAAGGTTGCGCCGATGGGTGCTGGGGTTCTATCAGCCCGTGCCCTTGCTGATCTTAGTCTGCTGTTGGAATTTGCAGAAAGACATCTGTCCAAGGATGGTATCGCGCTGTTTTCAAAAGGGGTTCAGTGGAAAAAAGAAGTGGATAACGCAAGGAGCCAATGGCGTTTCGAGCTGGAATCCACTAATAGTTGGACTGAACCCGATGCGGTTGTTCTGAAGATTGAGGGAGTAGCGCGTGTCTGATCTGTCTCGGCCAACTGGGCCTCGCATTATCGCAGTTGCCAACCAAAAAGGTGGCGTTGGAAAGACAACAACCGCGATCAATCTTGCAGCTGGCCTGGTTGAATTGGGATATCGCGTACTTGTCGTTGATCTGGACCCGCAGGGGAATGCCTCTACCGGTTTGGGGATCGAGGCGAACGACCGCGCCAACACAACCTATGATCTGCTGATTGGCGATGTGGCTCTTCAAGATGTCATTCGCGAGACCGAAATTGAAGACCTGTGCATTATTCCGGCAACCGTCGATCTGAGCTCGGCTGATATTGAACTCTTCAGCAATGAAAAGCGCAGCTTTCTTTTGCACGATGCGCTGCGTCAGCCTGCAATGGACGAATACGACTGGGATTATGTCCTGATCGATTGCCCGCCTTCTCTGAACCTCCTGACTGTCAATGCGATGGTCGCGTCCCATTCCGTTCTGGTCCCGCTGCAAAGCGAGTTTTTTGCACTGGAAGGGGTGTCTCAGCTAATGCTGACCATTCGCGAAGTCCGGCAGACAGCCAACCCCAACCTTCGAATTGAGGGGATTGTTCTGACGATGTTTGATCGCCGGAACAATCTGTCCCAACAGGTTGAGCAGGACGCCCGCAGCCATTTGGGTGAGCTGGTGTTCGAAACAAAGATCCCGCGCAATGTGCGGGTGAGCGAAGCGCCTTCATACGCTTTGCCTGTGTTGAACTACGACACAAACTCTCTGGGGGCGAATGCATATCGTGCCCTGGCAGAAGAACTGATTGCGAGACATCAGAAACTCGCAGCCTAACAGCAGCATCTGGAGGCGCAGTAATGTCCGATAAGAAAAACAAACCCCGAGGATTGGGAAGAGGCTTGTCAGCTCTAATGGCCGATGTGAACCCGGAACCTGTCAGCACAGAAAAACAGGCAAACCGAAGCACCGAAGTTCTGGTGCCAATTGAAAAAGTTATCGCGAACCCGGATCAGCCGCGTCGCCAGTTCTTGCAGGAAGACCTGGACGATCTGACGGCCTCTATTCGGGAAAAGGGGGTGTTGCAGCCTCTGATCGTCCGTCCACGTCCTGGTGGGCAGTATGAGATCGTTGCAGGTGAACGCCGCTGGCGTGCCGCCCAGGGCGCGCAACTGCACGAAGTCCCCGTTATTATTCGTGACTATTCTGATGTAGAGATGATGGAAGTTGCCATCATCGAAAACATTCAGCGGTCTGACTTGAACGCTATGGAGGAAGCGCAGAGTTACAAGCAGCTGATGGACAAGTTTGGCCACACCCAAGAAAAAATGGCAGAAGCCCTTGGGAAGAGCCGTAGTCACATCGCAAACTTGGTTCGCCTTCTGCATCTTCCGGATGATGTTCAGACACTGGTCCAGGAACGTAAGCTGTCAGCCGGCCACGCACGTGCCCTCATCACTTCTGATAATGCGTCCGATCTTGCGAAAAAGATCGTCAAGGGCGGGCTGTCTGTGCGTGCGACCGAGGCGCTGGTGAAGAAGGACGCAGCGGGCCTTCAGACAGCGCAGGCGCGGTCTGCCAAAAAGCCGGCGGAAAAGGACGCCGACACCAGGGCGCTGGAGGGTGACCTCTCTGCTGCTTTGCGGATGAAGGTGTCGATTGACCACCGCGCTGGCGGGGAAAGCGGCACAGTCACGATCAGCTATTCGACTTTGGATGAACTGGACGATCTTTGCGGACGTCTTAGCCGTTAGGCCGGGTCCAGATAAAAACCATGACACCCCCAAGAACCACAAGCTGGATAACCAGCACGTGGCTGGGGGCTCCGAAAAGAACTGAGATCATGAATACGGCGGCGACTGATGCAGTTGCCGCCTTTTTTGCGGCCGGTCGAATGGCGCCGTGTTCGCGCCAATCCAGGATCATGGGGCCAAATATAGCGTGGCTGATCAGCCAGTTATGCATCCGCTCGGATGATTTTGCAAAAAAGAAGCTGGCCAGCAGAAGGAAAGGGACAGTTGGCAAGAGAGGTAGAGCGATACCAAGCAATGCTAGACCAACGCATAGCAGGCCGAGGCTGGCATAAAGGTATCGCATGAGGCTACTCCACCAACAACTCGCGCAGGATCGCGTTCAGAACGGCCCGACCATCATCTGTTGCAATCAATCGGTCGTCGCGTGTTTCGACCATCCCGAGGTCCACCAGATGTGCAATTCGGTCTGCAGGTAGGTCTTTACCCGATATATTGCGGTAACGACCCATATCCAGTCCTTCAACCAGTCGCATCCCCATCATTAGGAATTCGGCGCTGGCATCGTCCTTTGACAGCAGGGTGCGCTGTGCCTCGCCACTCCCCGAGATGACAGCCTCCATCCAGGCGCCGGGTTGGAGGTAGGTTTCGGTCGCGTAGCGGTCTCCGCCCAGGGTCAGACGGCCGTGGGCGCCGGGACCGACCCCGAGGTAATCACCATATCGCCAGTAGATCAGGTTGTGGCGAGATTCCGCGCCGGGACGTGCATGGTTGGAAACTTCATAAGCAGGGAGGCCATGTGCTTCGCAGATCTCTTGCGTCGCCAGATACATGTCTGCTGCATTGTCGTCGCTTGGCAGATCCCGCAGGGTGCCGCGTTCGTAGCGATCTCCAAAGGCGGTGCCAGCTTCGATTGTCAGTTGATACAGGGACAGATGATCAATCGCCATCGAAAGGGCATCATTTAGCTCAGCTTTCCAGGTCTCGATCGTCTGACCCTGGCGGGCGTAAATCAGGTCAAAACTGACCCTATCAAAGCAGTTTCGAGCCACATCAAAGGCTGCGCGCGCCTCTGAGACACTGTGCATTCGGCCCAGTCGGCGCAGATCTTCATCGTTCAAGGCCTGAACACCCATAGAGATCCGGTTTACGCCGGCATCCCGATAACCCACAAAGCGACCAGCCTCGACAGAGGTCGGATTTGCTTCAAGTGATATCTCTATGTCATTGGAAAAAGGCCATATTTCCCGTGCAGCGTCGATGACAGTCGCAACTGTGTCGGGATGCATGAGGGAAGGGGTGCCACCGCCAAAGAAAATCGTGTTCAGCACCCGGCCAGACAGCTGGGGTGCGGCACGGAGCAGTTCCCGGCGGTAAGCTTCGGCCCATTTTGTCTGGTCTATCCGGGCTGTGACGTGGCTATTGAAATCGCAATAGGGGCATTTGGCCTGACAAAACGGCCAGTGCACATACAGCCCAAATCCCCCGTTGCGCCAATCATCCACCGAAACAGGCCTCGACGAATTTTGCCACTGCCTGACCACGGTGGCTGATCTTGTTCTTTTCCCAGCGATCCATTTCCGCGCAGGTCTGTTCGTGACCGTCGGGCTGGAACATCGGATCGTAGCCAAACCCATCTTTTCCGCGAATGGGCCAAACAAGCTGCCCGGGCATCACGCCTTCGAACACTTCGTCATGGCCATCGGGCCACGCAAGGACGAGCGTACAGCGAAATTGTGCGTGGCGCGGGTAGGGCGCGTTCTTGGCTTCAAGCTCGGTATGGGCGCGGGTCATGGCCATCATGAAATCCCGACCATTGCCCGTTTCTGCCCAGTCAGCAGTATAGACGCCGGGGGCGCCATCCAGGGCATCTATGGTGATGCCAGAGTCATCCGACAGGGCCGGCAGTCCGGTTGCCTTTGCCGCTGCGTGGGCCTTGATACGTGCGTTGCCGACAAAGGTATCTTCGGTTTCTTCTGGCTCGGGCAGGTTCATTTCACCGGCACCAACAACCGTCACTCCAAAGGGTTGGAGGAGATGAGTCATCTCCTCCAGTTTGCCCTTGTTGTGGGTCGCGACCAGCAGCCGGTCTCCCTCAAACTTGCGGGTCATGCGCACGCGGCCTTCTGGATTTCGGCCAGTTCGGCGGTTCCTTTGGTTGCCAGATCCATCAGTTCGTTCATCTGATCGCGGCTGAAGACAGAGCCTTCTGCAGACATCTGGACTTCGATCAGTTTGCCCGATCCCGTCATGATGAAGTTTCCATCAACCCCCGCTTCGGAGTCTTCAGGATAGTCGAGATCAAGAACTGGCTGGCCGGCGTAGATTCCGCAAGAGACAGCGGCAACCGGATCAACCAGCGGATCGATCGTCACGTCGCCGGCTTTCATCAGTTTGTTCACCGCAAGGCGCAGCGCAACCCAACCACCAGTGATCGACGCACAACGGGTGCCGCCGTCGGCCTGCAGAACATCACAGTCGATGCTGATCTGACGTTCACCAAGGGCGACACGGTCAACTCCCGCACGCAGGGCACGGCCGATCAGGCGCTGAATTTCCACGGTGCGCCCACCTTGTTTGCCCATCGCGGCCTCGCGGCGCATGCGGGTGTTGGTTGCGCGCGGCAGCATGCCATATTCTGCGGTGACCCAGCTAAGGCCGGTGCCCTTGATAAAGGGGGGGACACGATCTTCGATGGTGGCGGTACACAGAACGTGGGTGTCACCCATCTTGATCAGACAGGATCCCTCGGCGTGTTTGGTGAAGCCTGTTTCGATGGAAACGGCGCGCATTTGGTTCAGATCTCGTCCAGAGGGTCGCATTGGTCATCCTTTGTTTGCTTACCCATCGGGATAGCGTCCGCAGGGATGGCGATGCAAGCAAGATTGACCTTTTGGTCCTGCGCTCTTTAATGACGGGGAACGGGGCGGGACGTGATCCCTTGCAGAACCTGACGGATGACCACAAATATAGGCCGATGAGCAACACGACCGATATCCTCAAGGACCTGAATGACCGCTCGCGGGATGTGTTTCGCGCGGTTGTTGAGTCCTATCTGGAAAATGGCGACCCGGTTGGCAGCCGTACGCTGACACGTTCCCTGAACGAGAAGGTGAGCGCAGCAACCGTGCGCAATGTGATGCAGGATCTGGAGTATCTTGGCCTGTTGAACAGTCCCCATACCAGCGCCGGCCGCGTGCCAACGCAGATGGGGCTGCGGATGTTCGTGGACGGCTTGCTTGAGGTCGGCGATCTGAACGTGCAGGACCGCCAGAAAATAGACGAGACGATGGGCGGAAATACGTCTGGTGTCGGCAGCATGTTGGATCGCGTCGGCGCTGCCTTGTCGGGCGTGACACAGGGCGCCTCCCTCGTTCTGACCCCGAAGCACGAGGCTGAGATCCGGCATATCGAGTTCGTCACCCTGGGCCACGATCGGGCGCTGGTCGTCCTGGTGTTTTCCGACGGCCACGTGGAAAACCGGCTGTTCAAGCCGCCACCAGGTCAGACGCCCAGCTCTATGCGTGAGGCAGCGAACTTTCTGAATGCGCTGATCGAGGGTCGCACCCTCAGCGATGTGCGCGGCGTCATTCAGGAAGAAATCAAGGCGCGCCAGCAGCAGATCGACGGCCTTGCCCGTGAAATGATCGAGAGTGGTCTTGCCGCTTGGGAGGATGAGGGAACAGATGCTGCGCGTCTGATCGTGCGGGGACGGGCGAATCTGCTTGCCGAAGCAGGCGCCGCAGAAGAGTTGGACCGCATCCGGAACCTGTTTGATGATCTGGAACGCAAGCGGGATATCGAAGAGTTTCTTCAGCTGACCGAAGATGGCGAAGGTGTGCGCATTTTTATCGGCTCAGAGAACAAACTTTTTTCACTTTCGGGTTCCTCTTTGGTGGTCTCTCCCTATATGAACGCGGATCGAAAGATCATTGGTGCGGTGGGCGTGATTGGCCCGACCCGCCTGAATTACGGCCGGATCGTGCCGATTGTGGACTATACGGCGCAACTGGTCGGGAAGCTGCTTTCCGACCGGAGTTAGAGGTGAAATATGGCAGAGCCCAAGAACGACGATTTTTTGGACGACATCACAGAAGCCGAAGCAGAAGAGCTCTCTGCGCAGACTGAAGAATTCGACGATGTCGCGCTGGAGCTGGACAGCCTGCGTGCCGAGCGCGATGAGCTGAAAGACCGTTTCATGCGCGCGCTTGCCGATGCGGAAAATGCCCGCAAGCGTGGCGACAAGGCCCGCCGTGAAGCAGAGCAATACGGTGGCTCCAAATTGGCACGCGACATGCTGCCGGTCTATGACAACATGAAACGCGCGGTAGAGGCCGCCACCGATGAACAGCGCGAAGTTTCTGCCGCGCTGATCGAAGGTGTCGAGCTGACCATGCGCGCCCTGCTGGGTGTGTTCGAAAAGCACGGCATGCAGGTGATCGCACCGGAAGTTGGTGACAAATTCGACCCTCAGGTTCACGAGGCCATGTTCGAAGCCCCGGTGCCAGGCACAAAAGCCGGCGACATCATTCAGGTTTCGGCCGAAGGGTTCATGCTCCACGACCGTTTGCTGCGCCCGGCGCAGGTTGGCGTGTCCTCGACCCCGGCAAGCTGATCGATGTAGCAGATGGGCCTGATGGCCCATGCCTGCGGCGCGAGTATTTATGGAAAGATGACAGGCGGCCTCCCGAAATCATTGGGGGGCCGCTTTTTCGTGTCAAACGTGGATCAGTCGATCGCTTCCTTGAGCCGGTACAGGGCTTCCAGGGCTTCGCGCGGGGACAGGTCATCCGGGTGGATTTCCGACAACAGCTTTTCCACGGGGGAGGGGCCTGCCGCCGGACGAGGCTGTGGCGCAGGTGCGGCAGCAAACAATGGCAAATCGTCGATCTGGATTTTTCCGCCGCCGCTGCGGCTTCCTTCTTCCAGCATGTCGAGCACATCGCGCGCTCTGGCGACGACGCTGGCGGGGAGGCCGGCAAGCTGAGCGACCTGCACCCCGTAGGATCGATCTGCGGCCCCCTTCTTGACCTCGTGCAGGAAGATCACCTCGCCCTCCCATTCCTTGACGGATACGGTGGCGTTTTCCACGCCGGCGAGTTTGCCGGCGAGCTGGGTCAGTTCGTGGTAGTGGGTCGCAAACAAGGCCCGCGCGCGGTTGACCTCGTGCAGATGTTCGAGCGTTGCCCAAGCGATGGACAGACCGTCGTAGGTGGCCGTGCCACGGCCGATCTCGTCGAGAATAACCAAGGCCCGATCATCTGCCTGATTGAGAATTGCAGCGGTTTCCACCATTTCGACCATGAAGGTCGACCGTCCGCGGGCAAGGTCATCAGAGGCGCCAACGCGGCTGAAAAGCTGGCTGATGAGTCCGATATGGGCCTTGTCGGCGGGAACGTAGCTGCCCATCTGAGCCAAAAGCGCGATCAGGGCGTTCTGGCGCAGAAAGGTCGATTTACCAGCCATGTTGGGACCGGTTAGCAGCCAGACCGCGGCCGCACCGTCATTGGCGGTCAAGCCACAATCATTTGCCACGAATGCGTTGCCGCCCTGCTGGCGCAGCGCCTGTTCCACGACTGGATGGCGTCCACCGGTGATGTCAAAGGCACGGGAATTGTCGACAGTCGGGCGTTGCCAGTTTTCACCGCGGGCGAGATCACCCAATGCCGTAACGAGATCCAGTTCAGCCAATCCGCGCGCCGCCCCGTTCAGAGCCCCCGCTTCGGCCAGAATAGCGTCTGAAAGCCTTGTGTAGAGCCGTTTTTCAATCTCAAGCGCAAGGTTGCCAGCATTGAGGATCCGGGTTTCGATCTCGCTCAGCTCTACGGTGGTGAAACGCACCTGGTTCGCCGTGGTCTGACGGTGGATATATGTCTCTGACAGAGGAGCAGAGAGCATTTTTTCAGCGTGTGTGGCGGTGGTTTCGATGAAGTAGCCCAGCACGTTGTTGTGCTTGATCTTCAATGAGGTGATGCCGGTGTGATCAGAGTATTTCTTTTGCAGTGCTGCAATCACGGATCGGCCTTCGTCGCGCAGGGTGCGGGCCTCGTCCAACTCGCTGTCGTAGCCTTCCGCGATGAAACCGCCATCGCGGGCCAAGAGTGGTGGCTCTGCGATCAGGGCTGCATCAAGTAGCGGCAGGAGCGCGTCGAAACCGGTCAGCGCGGTCAGTGCCTCGTGCAAAAGGGGCGGCATGTTCTGACCCGAGCAGAGGTCAGAGATCGCCTCGGCCTGGATCAATGTGTTGCGCACGGCTGCAAGATCGCGGGGTCCACCGCGTTCCAGGGCGAGGCGCGACAACGCGCGATCAAGATCAGGTGTTTTGCGAAGCGCCGCGCGCAGATCAGAGGAGAGCTGGGTCTGCTCTACTGCAAAGTCGAGGGCTGCCAGCCGGGTCTGGATGACATCCAGATTTCGGGAAGGGCTGGAGAGACGTTGTTCCAAAAGCCGCGCGCCGGCCGGTGTGACCGTCCGATCCACAACCGACAACAGCGAGCCGGCCCGACCCCCGCTAAGGGATCTGGTCAGTTCCAGATTGCGACGGGTGGCTGCATCGATCTGCACCACGCGGTCTTCGGCTTCCTGTACTGGGGGCTGGAGCAGCGGCAGTTTGCCTTTCTGGGTGATCTCAAGATAGTCGATCACGGCACCCATGGCGGAAATTTCAGCACGGCTGAAGGTGCCAAACGCTTCGAGGGTCGACACTTTGAACAGCTCGCAGACCCGTTTCTCGGCTGCGGTGCTGTCAAAGCTGGATTTCGCGAGTGGTGTGAGCGGGATCTGGTGATCGTCTGCGATCGGGCGCAGCTGGTCGAGACAGGGGCCGTCCGGCACCAAGAGCTCTGACGGGGCGAGGCGGGCGAGTTCGGGTGAGACACGGACGCGGGCGATAGGCATCACGTGGAACGCACCGGTTGAAATATCTGCCCAGGCAATCGCCGCCTCATCGCGCAGTTCGCAATAGGCCGTGAGAAAGTTGTGCCGCCGGGCTTCCAGCAGGGAATCCTCGGTGATGGTGCCGGGGGTGACCAGCCGCACCACATCGCGTTTCACAACCGATTTGGATCCGCGTTTCTTGGCTTCAGCCGGGCTTTCCAGCTGCTCGCCAACTGCGACGCGAAATCCTTTTCGGATCAGGGTCAGCAGATAGCCTTCGGCGGAATGAACGGGCACGCCACACATCGGGATGTCATTGCCATCGTGCTTGCCCCGTTTGGTCAGCGCGATGTCCAGTGCTTCGGCAGCGTTTACGGCGTCCTCAAAGAACATCTCGTAGAAATCGCCCATGCGATAAAACAAGAGAGCATCCGGGTACTGCGCCTTGATGTCGAGGTATTGGGCCATCATGGGCGTGACTGTGGACAAAGTTCGGCTCCGTTTGTGGGGGATTTGATTGGCGCGACCTTACAAATCAGGCGACTGCGACGAAAGGTGAAAACGCAACTTCGTTGAGAAGGATCGCGCGCTGGGCTATGACGCTTGGGAGAGAGAGAGGACACCACCCCCGATGCCCAAAGCCAAGATTACCAACGAAGAGGCGCTTGCCTTCCACCTGGAGCCAACACCCGGCAAATGGGAGATCAATGCGACGGTCCCCATGACCACGCAGCGCGATCTGTCGCTTGCCTATTCCCCCGGTGTTGCCGTCCCCTGCGAAGCGATCGCGGAAAACCCCGAAACAGCCTATGATTACACCAACAAGGGCAACCTGGTTGCGGTGATCTCCAACGGGACAGCTGTTCTGGGTCTTGGCAATTTGGGGGCGCTGGGCTCCAAGCCGGTGATGGAGGGCAAATCTGTCCTGTTCAAGCGGTTTGCCGATGTGAATTCCATCGATATTGAGCTGGATACCGAGGATCCGGATGAGTTCATCAAAGCCGTGCGTTTGATGGGTCCGACGTTTGGCGGCATCAATCTTGAGGATATCAAGGCGCCTGAATGTTTCATCATTGAACAGCGTCTCAAGGAAGAGATGGATATTCCTGTCTTCCATGACGACCAGCACGGCACTGCTGTGATCTGTGCGGCGGGTTTGATCAACGCGCTGCATATTTCCGGCAAGAAGATCGAGGATGTGAAGATCGTTCTCAATGGTGCGGGGGCCGCCGGCATTGCCTGCATTGAATTGCTGAAAGCGATGGGCGCCCGGCATGAGAACTGCATCGTCTGTGACACCAAAGGGGTGATTTTCCAGGGCCGTACCGAGGGTATGAACCAGTGGAAATCAGCCCATGCTGTCAAGACTGAGCTGCGCACGCTGGAAGAGGCGATGAAGGATGCCGATGTGTTCCTTGGCGTTTCGGTCAAAGGGGCGGTTACGCAGGACATGGTGAAATCCATGGCCGACAATCCGGTGATCTTTGCCATGGCCAACCCCGATCCGGAGATCACCCCGGAAGAAGCGCATGAAGTGCGCGTTGACGCCATCGTGGCCACCGGCCGGTCGGATTATCCGAACCAGGTCAACAACGTTCTGGGCTTTCCCTATTTGTTCCGGGGGGCGCTGGATATCCATGCCCGCGCCATCAACGACGAGATGAAGATTGCCTGTGCCCATGCGCTGGCGCGTCTTGCGCGTGAGGATGTTCCGGATGAGGTGGCGCTTGCCTATGGCAAATCCCTGTCCTTTGGGCGGGACTACATCATCCCGACCCCGTTTGACCCGCGTCTGATCCATCGCATCCCGCCGGCCGTTGCCAAGGCGGGAATGGACACTGGCGTTGCACGCCGTCCAATCATCGATATGGATGCCTATGAACATGGTCTGCGGGGACGGATGGATCCGACGCAGTCGGTTCTGCGGGGCCTGAATGCCCGTGCTCGGGCAGCGCAGTCGCGGATGATTTTTGCCGAAGGAGATGATCCTCGTGTTCTGCGCGCGGCGGTGATGTATCAGCGCTCTGGTTTTGGTAAGGCGCTGGTTGTGGGGCGTCCGGATGATGTGCGCAGCAAACTGGACGCCGCCGGCATGGGGGATGCCGTGCGCGAGCTGGAGATCGTCAATGCTGCGAATACCCAGCATTTCGAGACCTACAAGGACTTTCTCTATAACCGGCTGAACCGCAAGGGGTTTGACCGAAAGGACATTCACCGCCTGGTCGGTCGTGACAGGCACGTGTTTTCTGCCTTGATGCTGGCGCATGGTCATGGGGATGGTCTGGTCACTGGTGCAACCCGCAAGTCGGCGCATGTTCTGGATCGGATCAACCACGTCTTTGACGCCGACGCCGATAACGGATCTGCAGGCGTGACCGCGCTGCTGCACAATGGCCGTATCGTGTTGATCGGGGATACGCTGGTTCACGAATGGCCTGATGAGAATGATCTGGCCAACATTGCTGAACATGCCGCCGGTGTTGCCCGCCACATGGGGCTTGAGCCTCGCGTGGCTTTTGTCAGCTTCTCGACCTTTGGGTATCCGGTATCTGAGCGGGCCGAAAAGATGCATATCGCGCCCACCGTGCTTGATCAGCGCGGCGTTGATTTCGAATATGAAGGCGAGATGACGGTGGATGTGGCATTGAATGCCAAGGCGCAGGAAGCATATCCGTTCCAGCGCCTGACCGGTCCGGCCAATATTTTGATTGTTCCAGCCCGCCACTCAGCGTCGATTTCGGTCAAGCTGATGCAGGAAATGGGCGGTGCGACCGTTGTTGGCCCGATCTTGTCAGGGGTCGATAAGCCGATCCAGATCTGCTCTACCACGTCGACCGCAAATGACATTCTGAACATGGCGGTTCTGGCCGCCTGCAATATCGGGTGAACTGATGGCAATCTGGAATCTGGGCTCTATCAATGCCGACATGATCTATGCACTGCCGCATATGCCGCAGCCGGGGGAAACCCTCGCTGCGGATGGGTTGGAGCAGTTTCTGGGCGGGAAGGGTGCGAATATGTCGGTCGCAGCCGCCCGCGCAGGCAGTCATGTCTGCCACCTTGGGGCGATTGGTCCCGAAGGGGCCTGGGCAGTCACGCGGATGTTGGAATATGGCGTGGATACACGCCATATCGCGCGGCTTGATGTGCCGACCGGTCACGCGATCATCGCTGTTGATCCCAGCGGTGAAAACCAGATCATCCTGTTTCCCGGCGCGAACCGTCAGATCACCGAGGATCAGGTTGGCGCCGCCTTGTCCAGTGCCAGTGCCGGGGACATTCTGGTTATGCAGAACGAAACAAACATGCAGGCCGAGGCGGCCCGGATGGGACGGGACCTGGGGCTGAAGGTCGCCTATGCAGCGGCGCCCTTTAATGCTGAAGCGGTGCAGGCTGTTTTGCCCTATCTCGATTATCTGTTTCTCAATGAGGTCGAGGCAGAGCAGCTTCAGCAGGCGACAGGCAAGACAGCTGATGCGCTTGGCGTGGCAGATGTCATTGTGACCCTTGGGTCAAAAGGTGCGCGCCACTACGACACGAAGGCGGGCACGATGCAGGAGGTTGCGGCCCATAAGGTGACGCCAGTGGATACAACCGGCGCAGGCGATACCTTTACGGGCTATGTGCTTGCCTCGTTGGATCGGGGGTTGCCGATGGCGCAAGCGTTGGCCCAGGCAAACCGTGCAGCGGCGCTGATGGTAACGCGCAAGGGGACCGCAGATGTGATCCCTGATCTGAAAGAGGTCCAGGACGCCACGTTCTGATGCAGAGCCAAAACCAGACATGAACACACCAAAAAGGGCGCGGGTTTACCGCGCCCTTTCAGGTACTGTTCCGGGTGCTCTTAGTGCCCTTTGGCAAAAGGTGCGGCATCGCCCCAAAGTTGCGCGACGCGCGCATCACGGCCGCAGGCTGCGCGATAGCGTTTGTAGGCCTCTGACTGACGTTTCGGGCCAAAGCGGGTGAAAACCAGTTTTGTACCCTTGTAGTAGTCTTGGTGATAGGCCTCTGCCGGATAAAACCGGCCTGCGTTCAGAATTGGGGTCACGATGGGTTGCCCAAGATCCGCTTGCGCCTGAGCCTTTGCAGCTTCGGCAAGAGACTTTTCGCCCTTGTTAGAGACGAATATGGCGGTGCGGTAGCTGTCGCCACGGTCACAGAACTGACCACCAGGGTCTGTTGGGTCAACCGATCGCAGAAAGAGGTTCAGCAGGTGTGCGCGGGTGACCTGTGTGGGATCAAAATGGATCTGGACCGCCTCATAATGGCCGGTGCCGCCGCCTGTCACCTGTTTATAGGTCGGGGACTCGGTTGTGCCGCCAGTGTAGCCGGAAATAACAGAGCGCACGCCATCAACGCCTTCGAAGTCGCTTTCTACACACCAGAAACACCCGCCTGCGACAGTCAGGGTCTCTGTGGTCTGTGCGTGGGCCTCATGCCCCTTGAGTGCGGCTGCGAGCAGCATGAAAAGGGTCAGGAAAATCGGTTTCACGGTATCTTTGGAACGCATCTTGTCCTCCATTCAACGCTACCCTGACCCTAAGGGACGCGAGTCTCAATGCGGTGTCATCGTTTGTCACGGATAGGTGAGGATGGGTGAGGGGAAGTTACCGCTTGGAAATTGGATCCAATCCTTCTAGCGTGCCGCCACAGGAGGACCCCATGAGCGAAAAAATGAGCACGCATCAGGCGCAGGAAGATCAGCGGAACGAAGACATCCTGATCTATCTGAACGGCGAAATCGTCCCCAAGGCAGAAGCGAAAGTCAGTGTCTATGACAGCGGTTTCATGCTTGGTGATGGAGTCTGGGAGGGCCTGAGGCTCTACAATGGAACCTGGGCGTTTGTGGGGGAGCATCTGGACCGGCTGTTTGAAGCGGCCAAGGCGATTGATCTGGATATCGGCAAGAGCCGGGACGAGGTAATGCAGGCGATCCTGGACACGCAGGCCGCGAACAACATGACCACAGATGCCCATGCCCGGCTGATGGTGACGCGGGGTGTGAAAACGCGGCCCTTCCAACATCCTTTGCTGTCGCAGCAGGGGCCGACTTTCACCATTATCATGGAACATTCCCGCCCGAACCTGCCGCGGCCGATCCGTCTTGCGACGGTGCCGCATCTGCGGGGCCTGCCGATGACCCAGGATCCCAAGCTGAACTCACACTCCAAACTGAACTGCATTCTTGCCTGTATCGCCGCTGAGAAAGCCGGTGCTGATGAAGGTCTGATGCTGGATGTGAATGGGTTTGTGAATACGACCAACGCCTGTAACTTCTTCATCGTCCGCAAGGGGGAAGTTTGGACCTCGACCGGTGATTACTGCATGAACGGGATCACCCGGCAAAAGGTGATCGATCTGTGTCGTGCCAACGATATCCCGGTGTTTGAACGGAATTATTCCCTTGTCGATACATATGGCGCTGACGAGGCGTTTCTGACGGGCACGTTTGGGGCGCAGACGCCCGTGGGAGAAATTGACGGCCGGCAGATCGGTGATGGTCAGATGGGTCCGATGACAGAGCGGATCCGAGGGTTGTACAAGGACCTGATCGCGCAGGAGTGTGCCTGATGCGAATTGCCATGTGGTCAGGGCCGCGCAACCTCTCGACGGCGATGATGTACGCCTTTGGCAACCGGGGCGACTGCGCGGTTGTGGATGAGCCGTATTATGCGGCTTATCTGGCGATGACGGGACTGAATCATCCCATGCGGGCCGAGGTGCTGGACAGCCAGCCCCAGGACCCGGAAAAAGTCGCCGCAGCCCTATTGGGCCCGGTTCCCGCAGCAAAGCCGTTTTACTATCAAAAGCACATGACGCAGCACATGATTGATGGTGTGCCGCGGGACTGGATGCGGGAGGTGACGAATGTCTTTCTGATCCGCCATCCCGCCCGTGTTATCGCATCCTACGGCGCGAAACGGGAGAATCCGACGTTAGAGGATATCGGATTTCGTCAGCAGGCAGAGCTGTTTGATCTGGTGGCAAGCTGGGGGCAGAAGCCCGTTGTGATCGACAGTCATGACATTCGCGAGGATCCGGCTGGGAAACTGGAACAGTTGTGCGATGCGATTGGCGTGCCCTTTTCGCCAAAAATGCTCAGCTGGCCGCAGGGAGGGCACAAGGATGACGGTGTTTGGGCCGCGCATTGGTATGGCGCGGTCTGGCAATCAACGGGGTTCGCTGGACCTGAGGGGCCGCTGCCGGAGGTGCCGGAGCATCTTCAGTCGGTGCTGGAAGACGCCCTGCCGTTTTACGAGCGCCTGAAAGCCGTCAAGATCTGAGAGGCAGGGGGCGCTGCCCCCTCACGCCTGCGGCGTTCACCCCCGGAGTATTTGGAGAAAGATGACGGGCAGGTCAGCCGATCAGCTTGCCTAGTTTCATGGCGACACCCATGTCGCCAGAGATTTTCAACTTGCCCATCATGACACCTGTCATAGGGTTGAGTTTTCCGGTCAGCAGTTTTTTCAGGTTATCGGTGCTGATGCGAATGGTGCAATCGGTGTCGCGATCCGTTGTGCTGGCCGTGCCATCGGCAAGGACAATCACGCCGTCGTTGCCACAGTCGAATTTCAGGCTGCCGTCAAAGCTCTTGCCTTGGAGCCCGTCCTGAATGCCATTGGCCAATGATTGAAGTGGCATGTGTCCTCCCCCGGATGTGCCATCTGCATGACGCCGAGGGTTAGGCAGGCGGAGACTGTCGGGCAAGGGTGACCCAAGGGGAGGCTGCCAAAAACGCGCCGTTACTGGCACCAGAGCGGATCGGAGGGACTGCGCAGAGGGGGGCGCAGCTGATCAGGCCAGGGCTTTGAGTGTCAGTGGACAGGGCTTGCCATCATAGAAGGTTGCAAGAATTGTCGAGAATTGCCTTGGGGCGTCAGGGACGGCTGCGAACAACGTCATGGAAGAGCGCAGCTTTTTTGCATCCGTGTTGCCAAGGATGGCATCGGCCCCTTTGTCTGCGTGAGACAGCATCAGGTCGCTGACCTCAACCAGACGGGTGCGCAATAGTTCGTGTTCAAGGTAGGCTTTGGCTTCGGCCAGGTCTTCGATACCGTAGAGCTGCGCCATATGCGATTGGCCGAGTTCGGCCAGTTGGGGAAAGACGAACCACATCCAGTGGCTCGTCTTTTTACCGTTTTTCAGTTCACTCAGAACATCCGCCCAGACGGTGTCCTGAGCCTCGACGAACATCTCGAGCTCTTCTGCGAAATCGTCTTCGAAGTCGCTGTCGATATCGTCGTAGTCGCTCATTTTTTCAGGCGACGGTCACGAGCAGCCAGAAGCTTCAGGCGCAGCGCGTTCAGCTGGATGAAGCCAGCGGCGTCTTCCTGGTTATAGGCGCCTGCATCTTCTTCGAAGGTCACATGTGCCTCGGAGTAGAGCGAATGTTCGGAATCGCGCGCCACCACAAAGACAGAGCCCTTGTAGAGCTTCAGGGTGACGGTGCCGGTTACATGCTCTTGGCTCTTGTCGATCAGCGCCTGCAGCATCTCACGTTCCGGGCTGTACCAGAAACCGTTGTAGATCAGCTCTGCATAGCGCGGCATGATCGAATCCTTCAGGTGACCTGCGCCACTGTCCAGAGTGATCTGTTCAATGCCACGGTGCGCCTGCAGAAGGATGGTGCCACCGGGCGTTTCGTAGATGCCGCGGGACTTCATGCCGACAAAGCGATTTTCCACGAAATCAAGACGGCCGATGCCATGCTTGCGACCGTATTCATTCAGAGCCGTCAGAATGGTTGCGGGGCTCATTGCCTCGCCGTTGATCGATACGGCGTCGCCTTTTTCAAAGCCAACGGTGATGATTTCGGGGGTGTCCGGTGCGTCCTCGGGGTTGACGGTGCGCTGGTAGACGTAATCCGGTGCCTGTTCTGCGGGGTCTTCCAGGACCTTGCCCTCGGACGAGGTGTGCAGGAGGTTTGCATCAACCGAGAAGGGCGCTTCGCCGCGCTTGTCCTTGGCGATCGGAATCTGATGTTGTTCAGCAAACTCGATCAGCTTGGTCCGGCTGGAGAGATCCCATTCGCGCCAGGGGGCGATGACCTTGATGTCGGGGTTCAGCGCATAGGCGGCCAGTTCGAAACGCACCTGGTCGTTGCCCTTGCCGGTGGCACCGTGTGCAACAGCGTCAGCACCGGTTTCAGCAGCGATTTCCACCAGACGTTTGGAGATCAGCGGGCGCGCAATGGAGGTGCCGAGCAGATACTCGCCCTCGTAAAGAGCGTTGCCACGGAACATCGGGAATACGAAATCGCGCACAAATTCTTCGCGGACGTCTTCGATGTAGATGTTTTCGGGTTTGATCCCGAGCATCTCTGCCTTTTTGCGGGCCGGGTCCAGTTCCTCGCCCTGGCCGAGATCGGCCGTAAAGGTGACAACCTCGCAGCCGTATTCGGTCTGCAGCCATTTCAGGATGATCGATGTATCAAGGCCGCCGGAGTAGGCCAGCACAACTTTCTTGGGCGCGGACATGGGATTTCCTCTTGATCAGAACGCCAGCGGCCTATCCGGTTTTTACCGGAAGGGCAAGGTTTTCCCCATATCGGAACCGGGACTTTGACATTATGGTCGCGATGATTGACTGACGTAGTATTTGGAGCAAGATGACAGTGATCGGCTGGAAGCTATTTATCCACTCTGTGAACATGGTTCTTCACAACATTCCACAGTTGCTGCGGATCTTTCTTGTGCCCGCGCTGATAGCGTTGGCGATCGCCTATTTGGCCATTGGTGGCCTGCTTGGCGATGTCGGACTTCAGGCGCGAGGGTTTGACGGCGACATGTTCTTTTCAGTTCTCTGGCGCATCGTTGGACTGTGGCTGGTGATTGGACTGATTGGCGCGTGGACCGTGGTGGCCTGGCATCGCTACGTCCTACTGGAAGAACATCCGCAGGGGTGGATTCCAGCTTTGCACAAGGCGGAGATGGGCAACTATATCTTGGGTCTGATCAAGCTGTTTTTAATCGGAATTCTGTTCTACTCTGTCTTGGCATTTATCGGGCCTGCATTCGTCCAGAGTTTCGGGATGGTTGGCCTGTACCTGTTGTTGGCCGCTGGCGGGCTGATTGCGATATTCATGTTCAGGTTTGCCTTGGTCCTGCCGGCGGCGGCGCTTGGAAAACCTATTGGTGTGAGCGAGTCATCGGCACTGACGACCGGTGCATTTGGTACGTTGTTCGTGCTCGGTGTTTGTCTTTTTGGTCTGCAGCTCGTGGCCGAACTGATCCTGTTCCTTGTGGCTGATGCTGTGCTTATCGCGATGGTTCTTGACATAGCCTTCTCTGTTGTGCTTGCGGTCTTGAATATCAGCGCTCTCACCACGCTTTACGGCTACTACGTCGAGAAACGGCCGATCTGATCGGCGGTATTCTTCAGTATGCTTTGACCTTGCCCCCTTGTCTTGGGGGCGGGGTTGGGTCACTCAAGTGATATGAGTGATTTTTCGACCCAGGCCCGCGCTGCAGAACAGGCCATGCGCGATGTGTTTCCCACAACACCGCTGCAACGAAATGCGTTGCTGTCAGACCGGTTCGGTGCGGAGATTTATCTGAAACGCGAGGATCTGAGCCCTGTGCGCTCCTACAAGATCCGAGGCGCGTTCAACGCGATGCGCAAACAGCCGGATCAGGATCTCTTCGTCTGTGCGTCGGCCGGGAATCATGCGCAGGGCATGGCCTATATGTGCCGGGAGCTGGGCAAGCGGGGTGTGATTTTCATGCCGGTGACAACCCCCCAGCAGAAGATTCAGAAGACCCGCATGTTTGGCGGTGATAGCGTCGAGATTCATTTGGTCGGAGACTATTTTGACGACACGCTGGCCGCGGCGCAGCAATGGTGCGCAGAAGAGGGCGGTCATTTCCTGTCTCCCTTTGACGATGCGGACGTGATCGAGGGGCAATCCTCTATCGCGGTGGAAATCGAAGCCCAGTTGGGTCATGCGCCGGATCACGTGATCCTGCCTGTTGGTGGCGGCGGCATGTCGTCTGGTGTGAAGCGCTGGTTTGGTGATCGGGTCCACTGCCTGTTTGCGGAACCCTCCGGAGGGGCCTGCCTGCGGGCAGCCCTGGCTTCGGGTGCGCCAGTTGCGCTTGATCATGTCGATACCTTTGTGGATGGGGCTGCGGTGGGTCGGATTGGCGCGCAACCCTTTGAGATCCTCAAGGATGTCCCTTTGCCGGACGTTTTGTCGATTGATGAGGATCGCATCTGCACCACCATGCTGGAAATGCTCAACGTTGAAGGCGTTGTTCTGGAACCTGCGGGGGCGCTGGCGATCGAAGCGCTCAAGGATGTGCGGTCCTGGATTCGCGGCAAGACGGTGGTTTGCCTGACCTCGGGGGGGAATTTCGATTTCGAGCGTCTGCCAGAGGTCAAGGAACGTGCGCAGCGCTACATGGGCCTGAAGAAGTACTTTCTGCTGCGTCTGCCGCAGCGTCCCGGCGCCTTGAAGGAGTTCTTGGGGATTCTGGGCCCGGATGACGACATCGCCCGTTTTGAATACATGAAAAAATCCGCCCGTAATTTCGGCTCTGTGCTGATCGGGATTGAAACCAAGCAGCCAGAGAATTTCGCGGATCTCTATGCCCGCCTGGACGCGGCGGGCTTTGCCTATACGGATATCACCAAGGATGAGACGCTGGCACAGTTCGTGATCTGACGAACCCGTGCCGTCGTGAAATCAGAGGTGGCTGGCCTGATCGCGCAGAAACTCTGTTTTGGAGCCCTGATAGCTTGCGATGATTTCAGGGACATTGACGGCAGCCGCCTGACCCTGCGCCGACATGCGCTCGCCTTCCTGGCATAGGGAGGAGAAGTGCTCAAAGCCGAGGTTGAGTGCGCTGCCTTTCAGGAAGTGCAGATCCTGCTCCAACCCGGACCGGTCAGTGGTTTCAAGTTTTTCGATTACACCTTCGACTTCTTCCAGAAAGATCTCTACAACTTCGCCGAAGTCTTCTGCCCCGACTTCATCCTGGAGCTCTTTGACACGTGACCAATCAATCATTGTATAAACCTTGTTTTGACATCGCGTTTTACGATTGCTTTACCTATAAATCAGTAAATTACAGGTGAACGGGAGGATAGGGGCATCTTAGCTAAACTTCACCTCCTGTTAAGTGGAATGCGCGATAGTCGCAGGTGTATAAGGTATTTCGCGCCGTTTTTTGTGGGGTTCACTCGGTGTTGCCAGATAGTTCGATCGAGATAAGCCAAGATGGGCAAGATTCATCGATCCGCCGTGTTCTGGTGGTCGATGACAGCCGCTTGCAGCGACGTATCCTCGTTGCTTCCCTCAAAAAATGGGGTTTTGAAGTCGTGGAGGCCGAGAGTGGTGAGGCCGCGATGGAGATCTGCCTGGCGGATCCACCTGACCTGATTCTCAGTGACTGGATGATGCCGGGGATGAACGGGCTGGAATTTTGCCGCGCCTTCCGGGAACAATCTAAAGACAATTATAGCTATTTTATCCTGCTGACGTCGAAATCAGAAAAGAACGAAGTCGCAGAGGGGCTCGATGCGGGGGCAGATGATTTCCTGACCAAGCCGGTCAGCTCTGATGAGCTGCGCGCCCGCATTTCTGCCGGCGAACGTATCCTTCGGATGCAGCGCGAACTGTCAGAGAAAAACCGGATCGTGTCGGATACGCTGGACGAGCTGCAGCGCGTCTATGATGCTATCGACAAGGATCTGATGCAGGCACGCAAAATCCAGGAATCGCTTGTTCCTGAGTTGTCGCGTGATTTTGGGTCTTCCACCGTCAGCTTGCTGTTGAAACCCTGCGGGCATATCGGCGGTGATCTGGTTGGCATGTTCTCACCCGGTGTGAACCGGGTTGGTTTCTATTCTGTCGACGTGTCCGGTCACGGCATTACCTCGGCCATGATGACCGCCCGACTGGGTGGGTATCTGTCTTCGACCTATTTCGATCAGAACGTGGGGATGGAAAAGCGGTTCAATCGCTTTTATGCGCTGCGTCAGCCTGAGGAGGTCGCAAGCCTGCTGAATGCCCGGCTGATCGCTGATACAGGCATCGAAGAATATTTCACCATGGCGTATTGCATCGTCGATCTGCGCAGCGGGATCCTCAAGATGGTGCAGGCAGGCCACCCTCATCCTTTGCTGATCCGCAAGGATGGCACCACTGAGTTTATCGGCAAGGGTGGCGTTCCCGTCGGTTTGGTTCCTGATATCACCTACTCGCAAGAAGAGGTGGTGATGGAGAAGGGCGATAGGCTGCTGCTTTACTCCGATGGCTTTACTGAGGCACGGCTGGAAAACGGCGAGATGCTGGAGTCTGAGGGGCTGGTAGATCTGATTGGCAAATGCAACTCCAACCAGACCGGACAGGAGTTCTTGGACGATCTGTACTGGAACCTGACGCAAGTCATGTCGCCCGAGTTCGGTCTGGAAGATGACGTTTCCGCGACTCTGTTCGAATACGAAGGCCCGTAACCGGGATTTCTTAAATTCTGATCCGTGCTGTGGGTCCCCTGACGTTCAGGAGGCCCGTTTTTGTATTTGAACGTAAGGCTTTGATCCTCAGGTGAGGGCATTCGCCAGCAGGCTGGCAAAATGACGGTCACCGGCATTTCCCAGGATGTCCATCGCCAGGTCAGGCGTGATCCACATCGCCTCGTGCAGCGCTTCTGTTGGTGGCCCCATCTGCCGGGCCGGACGGGCGATGTAGATATGACAGAGCTTTTCTGCCCAGAGATCATATTCAGGCATATAGGCAAATCGGCGGAACGCTCCGAGCCTGCGCGGGGTGCCAATGGTCCAGCCGGTCTCTTCCATCACTTCGCGATGCAGGGCGGGTATGGGGGATTCTCCGGGGTCGATACCGCCGCCAGGCAACTGAATGTCCGGATAGGGATCGGTCTGACAGGTGACCAGCAACTGCCCGTCACGCGGTAGCAACGCATAAACGCCGGGACGTCGGATGTACTTGCGCGATGTGTCCGGGATTTCTCCAAATCGTCTGATCAAAACACTGACCCCTTCACTCTAATGATGTAAACCTTATATAGGGCCGATATGCCAATCCCCGGCGCGTAAGGAAACCCCATGACACTCGTATCGAAAATCGCGTGGGACGACACCGTCCTGCCCTTCCAGCTTGATATTTCGGACATGCGCGGCCGTGTTGCGCGGCTGGATGGCGTGCTCGACGGTATCCTGAAACAACATAACTATCCTCAGGTCGTTGAGGCGCTTGTCGCCGAAATGGCGCTGTTGACCGCTTTGATCGGCCAGACGGTCAAGCTGCAATGGAAACTGTCACTGCAGGTGCAGTCGAACGGACCAGTGCGGATGATTGCCACCGACTATTACGCCCCCGAAAAAGAAGGTGAGCCCGCGCGGATCCGTGCCTATGCCAGCTATGACGAAAGCCGACTGACCGATGGCGCGCCTTTCGATCAGGTTGGTAGCGGTTATTTTGCGATCCTGATTGACCAGGGTGAGGGCATGAAACCCTACCAGGGGATCACCCCGTTGGCGGGAGGGTCGCTCGCGGCCTGTGCCGAAGCCTATTTTGCTCAGTCTGAACAGCTGCCGACCCGCTTTTCTCTCAGCTTTGGGCGGTCGTCTGAACCCGGCACACCGGAACACTGGCGCGCGGGCGGCATCATGCTGCAGCAGATGCCGAAAGCCTCGCCATTTGTGGCTGACGGTGAGGGCAATGGTGACGCCCTGACAGCCGAGGATCTCATCAGTGGTGAAGAGGGCGAGAACTGGAACCGGGTCATGCACCTTTTGGCGACGGTTGAAGATCTGGAGCTGATTGGCCCTTCGGTGTCTCCCACCGATCTGCTGCTGCGATTGTTTCACGAGGAACAACCGCGCGTCTATGACACCCAGCCGGTCAAATTTGGCTGTACCTGTTCCGAAGAACGCGTGCGCCAAAGCCTGTCGATCTATTCAGCCAAAGAGATCGGCACCATGGTGAATGATGAGGGACGCGTGACCGCGGACTGCCAGTTCTGTAGCGCCCACTATGACCTTGATCCTGCAGAGTTGGGGTTTGAGGGCAAGACAAGTGACGCAGATCAGGGCGACAGTGCCTGATCTGGAGCAACAGCTGACCGCAGCGCTGGGCGCGGTGGGGGATGGGTCGTCTGACTTTGATCTCAACCCCGATGTTACCCTGCCTGCCGATCGCAAATTGCGACCGGCGGGCGTTCTTGTTGCGGTCAGCACCTATCAGGAGGCCCCACAGGTCATTCTGACAAAGCGTTCTTCAGCGCTGAAGCATCATCCCGGACAGATCGCCTTTGCCGGTGGCAAACAGGATGCGGCGGATGCAACCGTCGCGGATGCCGCGCTGCGAGAGGCGTGGGAGGAAATCGGCCTGCCACGGGAATTGCCCCGCATACTGGGCAGTCTTCCGCAGCATGAAACCGTTACGGGGTTTCAGGTTACGCCTGTGGTGGCCCTGATCGACCGCCCTTTTGAGATCCGCCCAGAGGCGGGGGAAGTTGCTGAAGTTTTCAGTGTTCCCCTGTCGCATCTGCTGGATCCCGGGAATTACCAGGTTCAGTCTCGCCGCTGGCGGGGTGTTCGGCGGCATTACTTCGCAGTGCCGTATGGTCCCTATTACATTTGGGGTGCAACGGCGCGGATGCTGCGTGGGTTGGCTGAACGGATGCAAAGATGACGATACTGCGGACAGACTGGTTGGAGGATCCGGACACGCAGCACGTCTGCAAGGTGCTGAAAGACGGCGGCGCGGATGTGTATTTCGTTGGCGGCTGTGTGCGAAACGCGCTGTTGGGGGCGGGGGCCTCCGACCTCGACTTGTGTACCAACATGCGGCCAGAGCGGGTGATTGATCTGGCAGAGACCGCAGGTATCCGGGCCATTCCGACAGGCATTGATCATGGCACTGTGACGCTCGTGCATAAATCAGTGCCCTATGAAATCACGACCTTTCGGCGGGATGTCGCAACGGATGGTCGCCGGGCGGTCGTTGCCTTTTCCGATTGTATCAAGGAAGACGCCGCGCGCCGGGATTTCACCATGAATGCGCTCTATGCGCGCCCAGATGGCGAGGTGGTTGACCCTCTCGACGGGTTGCCGGACCTCATGGCGCGCCGGGTCAGATTTATTGGTACTGCGGAAAACCGGATCCGTGAGGATTACTTGCGTTCGCTTCGGTATTTCCGGTTTCATGCTTGGTACGGCAATGCTGATCTGGGGTTTGACCCTGATGCCCTGTCGGCGATTGCGGGCAACCTTGACGGTATTCCGTCCCTTTCTCGAGAGCGGGTAGGCCAGGAATTGGTCAAACTCCTTGCCGCGCCGGATCCAGCGCCTGCGATTGCCGTGATGCGGCAGATTGGGTTGCTGTCTGTGATTCTGCCGGGAAGTGATGACCGGGCGCTTGCACCGCTCATCCACCTTGAGGCGGGGATGCCGCCGGAGCCGATGCGCAGGTTGGCGGCACTAGGTGGCGAAGATCCGCGCGAGGCGCTGAGGCTAAGCAAGGCGCAGGCCAATATGGTCCAGTTGCTGCGGACAGAGGCGACAGGACCGACCGCACCGGCAGCGCTTGCCTATATGTATGATCAGTCAGTTGCCCGTGATGTCATGCTGCTGCGGTCGGCTTTGTTAGAGATGCCGCTTCCCCCCATGTTAGAGACTGAACTGAACGCGGGCGCGCAGGCGGTTTTTCCGCTGACAGCACAGGATCTGATGCCCGATGTGCAGGGCCCCGCGTTGGGGGTGGCGCTGAAACGGCTGAAATCCGATTGGATCGCGTCGGGCTTTTCTCTGGACAAAGACACGCTCCTCAAACGCCTTTAATCCTCTGCCGGGCGTGTGGTGTTCAACCTTGGGGTAATTTAATCCGTGACATGCGGAGCAATCTTTCCTACCTCTATGGGACCAACACGGGAGGAATACTCATGTATCACGGGATCTGGCACGGCTGACGTCCACCCCTGTCCGACGCAGTCGGTAGGCCATTTCGATGGCCTAGTTTTGCATGACTATTCCAAAGGCTCAGTTTTATTGGAGCACCCGTATGTTTCGCTTTTTCGAAAACCTCGTTGACCCCTATTGTGACTACCCGGAGACCAACGTTCCCCCACGGCGTCTTTGGCCGTTCCTGAAGGACTACGCGCAGCCCTTCAAAAAGGTCTTTGTCGTGACGGCAATCCTGTCCTTGATTGTTGCCGCGATTGAGATTGGCCTGATCCACTACATGGGGCGTGTGGTTGATCTTTTGTCGGGGGAACCGGCGCAAGTCTGGCAGGATCACGGGACAGAGCTGATATTGCTCGCTGTTTTCATCCTGACCCTGCGCCCGCTTATTCAGCTGTTGGATGTATTGTTGCTGAACAATACGATTTTGCCGAATTTCGGCACGTTGATCCGCTGGCGGTCGCACAAACATGTGTTGCGCCAATCGGTCGGGTGGTTTGAAAACGATTTTGCCGGACGCATTGCAAATCGCATCATGCAGACCCCGCCGGCCGCAGGGGAAGTGGTATTTCAGGTGTTCGACGCGATCACCTTTGCATTGGCCTACATCATCGGAGCCGCAATCCTGCTGTGGTACGCTGACCCGCTGCTGATGCTGCCGCTGGTGATCTGGTTCGCGCTTTACGCGCTTTTGATCCGTTGGACGGTTCGCCGCGTCGGCCCTGCCAGTCAGGCCGCGTCGGATGCACGGTCGACCGTGACAGGGCGCGTGGTCGACAGTTATTCGAATATTCATTCGGTCAAGATGTTTGCCCATCATGATACCGAATTGACCTACGCCCGAGAGGCCATCGAGAAAACCCGCCGCACCTTTCAGACAGAGATGCGGATCTACACCATCATGGATGCCACCTTGGTGAGCCTGAACGGGCTGCTGATCGTTAGCACCGTGGGGTGGGGTATTTTTCTTTGGATGCAGGGCCTTGCCTCTGTTGGGGTGATTGCGGCTGCGTCTGCTTTGACGTTGCGGCTGAACGGGATGAGCGGTTGGATCATGTGGGCGCTGACCACCTTCTTTCGGCAGTTGGGCGTTGTTGTCGAAGGGATGGAGACCATCGCGCAGCCGATCAATCTCGTCGATGACCCCGATGCCACCGATCTGCAGCTTAGCAAGGGGAGCCTGGAGCTGCGGGAGCTGTCGCATCACTATGGGCGCGGCAGTGGTGGTTTGGACCAGATCAACCTGACCATCCAGCCGGGTGAGAAGATCGGTCTGATCGGCCGCTCTGGCGCAGGAAAGTCGACCTTGGTCAAGCTGCTGCTGCGGTTCTACGATCCTGAGCGCGGCCAGATCCTGGTCGATGGTCAGGATATCGCCCATGTCACGCAGGACAGTCTGCGGCGGCACATCGGGATGGTGCAGCAAGAGAGCTCTTTGTTGCATCGCTCCGTGCGGGACAACCTTCTGTATGGGCGCCCCGATGCCAGCGAGGCAGAGATGGTCGAGGCCGCGCAGAAGGCCCGTGCGCATGACTTTATTCTCGATCTGCAGGATCCGCAGGGGCGAACTGGCTATGACGCGCACGTCGGTGAGCGTGGGGTGAAATTGTCGGGGGGGCAGCGTCAGCGTGTTACCCTCGCGCGGGTGATCCTGAAGGACGCCCCCATCCTTATTCTGGACGAAGCGACCTCTGCCCTGGATTCCGAGGTGGAGGCCGAAATTCAAGAGACTCTATATAGCATGATGCAGGGCAAGACGGTGATCGCGATTGCGCACCGGCTGTCCACGATTGCCCAAATGGACCGTATTCTGGTGTTGGATCAGGGACGGATTGTCGAAGAGGGTACTCATGACGTGCTTTTGCGGTCAGAGGGCCTATATGCCCAATTCTGGGCGCGCCAATCCGGTGGGTTCCTGAATGTCGAGGCAGCAGAATGAAATTTGGCAATCTGATTGATGCGTTCCAACCGGCCAAGGGCCCCCCGCCGGATCGGCTGGGGGGCTTTTTGCGGTGGTGTCTGTCCGGGGCTTGGCCAATGCTTGCCCTTGCTGCGCTGTTTTCCGCGCTAGCGGGCGCGATGGAGGCAGGCACAGCTTATATTCTGGGTATGGTGATCGACACGGCGATTGCCAGCGGACCTGACAGCTTCTTTTCGACGGCCAACCTGCTGGCGATTGTCGGCGCACTGGGCTTTTTTCTGGTCCTGCGGCCAATCCTTTTCGGCCTGTCGGCTGCGTCCAACGCAATCATCGTCCAGCCCAATGTGAACCCCCTTGTTTTGTCGCGGCTCAATCGCTGGACCATGGGGCAGTCGGTGCGCTTTTTTGATGACGATTTTGCAGGTCGCATTGCCCAAAAGCAGATGCAAACCGCCAATGCCGTGACCTCTGTTTCTGTCGAAGTCATCAATGTCGTTGCGTTTGCTCTTGCTTCCTTGGCGGGGGCGCTTGCCCTTTTGGGTGCAATTGACTGGCGCATCACAGCATTGTTCGCGGGCTGGCTCGTCGGGTATTTCGCGACGATCCGTTGGTTTCTGCCGCGGGTGCGTGAACGCTCGGCCAAGCGAGCCGGGGCACGGGCCATGGTGTCAGGGCAGGTTGTCGATACCATCACCAATATCAAGACTGTGAAGCTCTTTGCTCATGCCGAGTTCGAGGAAAGCACAGCCCAGGATGCGATGGCTGACTTCCGCGAGAAGGCGCTGCACTTTGGCTATCTGTCTGCCAGCTTCCGGTTCTGCCTGATGACCCTTGCTGGCCTGCTGCCTGTGCTGCTCATCGGTGCGACACTGTTTTTGTGGCGCGACGGGCTCGCAAGCGAGGGCGATATCGTTGCAGCTGGTGCCGTGTCCATCCGGATTGCGCAGATGACTGGCTGGGTGAGCTTTACCCTGATGGCGATCTACTCAAATGTCGGAGAGATCGAAAACGGCATGAAAACCCTGACCCGACCCGATCGGGTTGAGGATGAAACCGAAGCAACCGAGCTGAATGTCACCGACGGCGCGATTGAGTTTCGCAACGTGGGCTTTGCCTACGGGCGCGATGTGGGGGGCGTTCAGGATGTCACCCTGTCGATCAAAGCTGGCGAAAAACTGGGTATTGTCGGGGCGTCTGGCGCCGGTAAATCGACCCTCGTTTCGCTCTTGCTGCGGCTCTATGACGGGGAAAATGGGCAAATTCTGATTGATGGGCAGGACATTTCTGGCGTGACACAGAATTCCCTGCGCAGCCAAATCGGCATGGTCACGCAGGAAACGGCGATGTTCAATCGTTCTGCCCGCGACAACATCCTGTACGGTCGCCCGGATGCGAGCGAAGCGGACATGATCGCAGCTGCGCAAAAAGCCGAGGCGCATGATTTCATTCAGGATCTGCAGGATGGGCAGGAGCGCACAGGTTATGACGCCTACCTGGGAGAGCGCGGTGTCAAACTGTCTGGTGGGCAGCGTCAAAGGATCGCTTTGGCACGGGCTATCCTAAAAGACGCGCCGATCCTTGTTCTGGACGAGGCGACTTCGGCATTGGATTCCGAGGTTGAGGCCTCGATTCAGACGGCTCTTGAACGGGTGATGGAGGGTAAAACCGTCCTTGCGATTGCGCACCGCCTGTCAACGCTGAGCGAAATGGACCGGATCATCGTGATGGAGCAGGGCAGGATCGTTGAGATGGGCAGCCACGAGGTGCTGCTGGCGCAAGGTGGGCTTTATGCGCAGTTCTGGTCGCGCCAGTCAGGTGGATTTATCCGCACCGATGGAGAGAGCCGAGCCGCACAGGATGCCGCAGAATAGGCGCAGCCCTGCGGTGATGTGATCGCAAGCCTGCGCATTTTCCTTTTGCCTGACACGGTGGCGGGGTATTCAGCGCCCATGACACATGAAGCCAGACTTACAGCCACAATTCAGCGTCTCGGGCACCAGGGCGACGGGATCGCCGATGGGCCCCTCTTTGCCCCGCGGACCCTGCCGGGAGAGACCGTCAGCGGTATCCGTGACGGCAACCAGCTGACAGATATTCGGATCGAAACCCCGTCAGAGGCGCGGGTTCAGGCGCCGTGCAGACACTACAAATCCTGTGGCGGCTGTCAGTTGCAACATGCGGCAGATGATTTTGTGGCCGATTGGAAGGTTGGTATCGTTCAGTCCGCCTTGTCCGCGCAGGGGTTGACGGCTGATTTCCGGCCAATCCACACCTCGCCCCCTCAGTCCCGGCGCCGGGCTACCCTGTCGGTGCGGCGGACGAAAAAGGGCGCGATGGCAGGATTTCATGGTCGCGCCTCTGATGTCATCACCCAGATCCCTGACTGCCAGCTCCTGTCTCCAGAGCTGATCGCCGCTATTCCAGTGGCAGAGGAACTGGCAATGGTCGGTGCAAGCCGCAAGGCGCCATTGTCCGTGACCGTAACCCTGTCTGAGGTCGGCCTGGATGTTCTGGTGGCAAATGGCAAACCGCTTGATGGTCAGTTGCGGATCGATCTGGCCCGGATCGTTGATGCCCACGGTCTGGCGCGGCTCAGCTGGGAAGATGAGCTGATCGGAATGGAGCAGCCACCAACCCAACCCTCCGGTCCTGCCCATGTCTGCCCACCGCCAGGGGCGTTTCTTCAGGCCACCCGCGACGGTGAGGCAGCCCTGTTGGCTGCGGTCGAAGAAGCCGTGGGACGGGCAAAGCGCGTTGTCGATTTGTTTGCTGGCTGCGGCACCTTCAGCCTGCCTCTGGCCCGCAATGCAGAAGTCCACGCCGTCGAGGGAGAGCGCCCGATGCTGGCGGCGCTGGATCTTGGATGGCGGCAGGCGAAAGGGCTGAAAAAGGTCACGACCGAAACACGGGATCTGTTTCGCAATCCCCTGCTGCCGGTCGATTTGAATCCCTTTGGGGAAGAGTATGACGCGGCTGTCATCGACCCGCCACGGGCAGGGGCAGAAGCACAATCTGTTCAGCTGGTGGCTGCAAAAACACCAAGCATTGCCTATGTGTCCTGCAATCCTGTGACCTTTGCCCGCGATGCCAAGATTTTGGTGGATGGCGGATATCAACTGAATTGGGTTCAGGTTGTCGATCAATTCCGCTGGTCATCGCACACCGAGCTTGCGGCCAGCTTTACTTATGTGGGGTGAACCCGTGACGAGCGTAACAAAACTCAGCCTGATTGAACGGCTGGGCCAAATTCTGGCCAGCGACCGATTTGGAAATTTCATCACCACAGTGATCCTGATTAATGCGGTGACGCTTGGGATGGAAACATCCGAGGCCGTCATGTCGCGTGCCGGATCCGTTGTGCTGCTCATCGATCAGCTGTGTCTGGCTATTTTCGTCGTAGAGCTTTTGGCAAAGCTTTTGGTTCAGCGGCATCGCTTCTTTCTGCGCGGCTGGAACGTCTTTGACTTTGTGATCGTCAGTATCGCTTTCCTGCCAGGCGCACAGGGCGTGTCAGTGCTGCGTGCGCTGCGCATTCTGCGGGTTTTACGCGTGATCTCGGTTGCGCCACGCCTGCGCCGAGTGGTCGAGGGCTTTATCACGGCCCTGCCGGGGATGGGGTCTGTGTTCCTGCTGATGGCGATCATCTTCTACATCGGCTCGGTCATCGCGACGAAGCTGTTCGCCGCGAGCTTCCCTGAGTGGTTCGGAAATCTGGCGCTCAGCGCGTATTCCCTGTTCCAGATCATGACGCTGGAAAGCTGGTCGATGGGCATCGTGCGCCCGGTGATGGAGGTGTATCCCTACGCCTGGGCCTTTTTTGTGCCGTTCATCATGGTGACCACCTTTGCGGTGGTGAACCTGTTGGTGGGTCTTATCGTGAACTCGATGCAGGACGCCCACAGCGAGGAAGAGGGCGAGCGTACAGATGCCTATCGGGATCAGGTTCTGGCCCGTCTTGAGGCTATTGAGCAGCAGATCTCCCGCCTTGAGCCCCCACACGAGAAGAAGTGATTTTGATTAACGGGCCAACCGTTGTAATCGGGATATGAGGCAAAACAGGCAGAGACCGAACAAAAATGGACAGAAGAGCATTCGGCCTGGGCATCGCCGCGACCCTGGGGGTTGCGGGCTGTAGCTCCAGCACCGGGCCAGTAAACAAGTTTCTCGCGTACAATGGTCCCGAGGTCACATCGATCGTGGTCAACAAAGGGGCGCGCAAGGTTTATCTGATGCACGATCAGGACATCCTGCGCGAATACAAGATGGATCTGGGCTTTGCTCCCGCTGGCCACAAGGCTGTGGAAGGCGACGGTAAAACCCCGGAAGGCACGTATTTCATCGACCGGCGCAACCCCAATAGCGCCTATCACCTGTCTATCGGCATCTCGTATCCGAATGCCGAGGACCGGGCAAAGGCCGCCGCGATGGGCAAGAAACCTGGTGGAGAGATCTTCATCCACGGTGAACCGAACAGCGCCAAGGCCCGCAAGCGTGCAGCGCGCGTCGATGACTGGACGGCCGGCTGTATCGCAGTCAAGAACCACGAGATCGAAGAGATCTATGCCATGGTTGCGGATGGGACGCCGATTTTCCTTTATCCGTAATTTCGGATGCAGGATTGCATTCCGCAAATGTGCAAAACAAAGGCCCGGTCACATGCTGTGATCGGGCCTTTGTTTTTTGAATATCAGCTGGGTTTAGCTGCCCATGATGAGCGTCCACCAGATTTTGCCATTGGGTTCCTGAAACCAGGAAAAGCCCATGTTGGCGGCTTTCGGGTCCAGAATGACTGCGCGGGTGGATGGGTCTTCCATCCAGGCGGTCAGCGTCTGCAATTCGGATTCATAGGTCTCCGAGATGGTCTCGCCGATCACGTCACCCACAAAACCGGCACGAGCAACACGGTCGAGCGGAGAGGAGCCGTCAGAGCCGAAATGCCAGGGGCGGTTCTGGACAGACATATCGCGCGAATGGGTCGCTGCAGCGGCGGTAAGTTGGGCGTTCAGCTGCACCTGCTGGGTGCCGGCAGCCTGACGCAGCGCATTGACGGAATCGAGCATACGCAGCTGTACCTTGTCCGCATTGCGGATCCGGTAAACCTGACCGGCGCTGGTGTTGCCATCTGGAGCAGGCGCACAAGCCGCGACAAAGGACATAAGCCCGGCAACGAGGATCAGAAATACACGCGTCATATTACACCTTGCTTCATTGACTGCTGGCTCCCTTAGCGCGCCTGTGACATTGGCGCAAACCCGTCGAGGTGGAATCAGCGGTTCAGGACGGGTTTGATTTGCGACTGAGGCATTCGCGCCATAAGATACGGGTCTACGAATGAATATCTCCGCAGTTTGGAAAAGTCATGACCCGCAGTCCTTTTAGTTCCTTTACAAGACGGCAGTTTCTTGCCGGTTCTGCCTCCCTCGCGGGGGCAGGTGTTACCTCTGCGGCCTGGGCCCAGGAAGTTGACGAGGTAGCCGACGAGGCATACGACCCCCTGCGTCCGCCGCCTGAGCCAGAACCACCGGTTAAACGCAATATCTCGGCATTTCGTTCCAAGAAATGGCAGCCTTATTTCGACAATTTGCGCAAGGGCGCGATTCTTGTCGACATCGACAGCCGCGCGCTTCACTACTGGTCCGAAGATGGGAATGATTACCGACTTTTCCCCTCTTCCGTTCCGCTGTCCGACGATCTGACCCGGCGTGGTCGAACACAGATCATCCGCAAGGTCGACGGGCCCGGCTGGGCACCAACGCCCAACATGCTCAAGCGCAACCCGGAATGGCCCGCCTACATTCCGCCCGGACCGGATAACCCCTTGGGAACACACGCTTTGTACCTAAGCTGGAAGTACTATCGCATTCATGGAACCCACGATACACGCAAGATTGGCCGCAAGTCTTCCAACGGATGTATCGGTCTTTACAACGAGCATATTGCCGAGTTGTTTGCGTTAACAAAAGTGGGCACTCAGGTGTTGCTAATTTGACGACATGACGGCGCAGCCGGAGGCAGAACATCCACAAGTAATTGCAATCTCGGTTTTTTGCTGCTTAGACAATACCACGAGGTAAGTCTTGGGCGCGTGGTTCAGGTGGACTGATCCGCGCAACTTTTTTGGAGGTTAACATGAAAAAACTCGTTATCGCTGCTGCTCTGACTGCTGCTGCTTCCACCGCAACCGCGGGCAACCTGTCTGAGCCGGTTGTTGAGCCGGTTGTTGTTGTTGAGCAGGCAGAAAGCTCCTCCAGCGGCATCCTGCTGCCGCTGCTGCTGCTGGTTGTTGTCGGCGCGGCTGTTGCAAGCAACTAATTGCTCGCATCAGAAAGCAAAGAAAGGCGGTGGATTTCCACCGCCTTTTTTCGTGTTCAGGGCATCCGCCAGGACGCGCTTTGAGGATTGAAAATACCCCGGACGTTTCCATCCGGGGCTGTCATCTGCCTAGTCGCAGTGAACCTCGGCCAGAATGCTGTCCATCGTCTCGAGGATCATCTGAATATCCTCTGCATCAATCGTCAGGGGCGGGCGAATTTTGAGGATGTTGTCCTTTGGCCCCTCGCTGCCGATCAGGATTCGGTGGTCGCGCATCCGGTTCTTGAGATAAGAACAGATCGCTGTTGCCTCGGAGCCATCCGGGTTGATCAGTTCCACGCCGATAAACAACCCCATTCCTCTGACGTCACCAATCGAGGGATAGCGGCCTTGCAGATCCTTCAGGCCGCTCAACAGTTCGCTGCCGCGCAGGCGCGCGTTTTCCTGCAGGCCTTCGTCGTCGACAATGTTCAGAACTTCTGTGCCGATCCGGCAGGACAGGTTTGATCCGCCAAAAGTCGAAAAGAACTCTGGTCCCTGGGCAAAACTCTCAGCGATGTCGCGCGTTGTGACCAGCACACCCAGGGGGTGGCCGTTGCCGATGGGTTTGCCCATCACAACAATGTCCGGGGAGGCCTCTTGGTGTTCAAATCCAAAGTAGTAGTCCCCAAGACGTCCGAGACCTGTCTGGACCTCATCCGCTATGCAGACCCCACCGGCCTTGCGGATTTTTTCATAAACGGCAGCCAGATACCCCTTTGGCGGAATGATCTGCCCACCCACGGAGGGGAATGTCTCGGCGATGAAACCAGCAATCCCGTGGCCTGCCTGACGGAGCTTTGCGATCGCGTCGTCTACAAGATTTGCGTAGTTTTGGGCCCGTTCAGGATCATCGCGGCCGAAGCTGCCGCGATAGTCATCTGCGACCTCGACCAGCTCAACCCAATCTGACGGCCCCACACCCCCCTTGGCGTTGAACTTATAGGCAGAGACATCGATCACGCCCGTGGTGTTGCCATGATAGCCGTGGTCTGGCGTTACCATCCCCTTGGCGCCGGTATGGGCCCGCGCCAGTCTCAGCGCCAGCTCGTTCGCTTCGGTTCCTGAGTTCACGAAAAAGCAGACTTCCAAATGCTCGGGCATCTTTGAAAGAACTTTTTCGGCAAAGGCAGTTTGCGCCGGATGCAGGTAACGGGTGTTGGAGTTCATGCGCTTCAGCTGATCCGCAGCAACGGCCTGAATGCGCGGATGGGCGTGCCCTACGTGAGGGACGTTATTGTAGGCATCCAGATAGGGCCGCCCCCATTCGTCGAACAGGTGATGTTTCCACCCCCGCAAGAGCATAACCGGGTCTTGGTAGGTGAGGCTGAGGTTGCCCCCGAAATGTGCCTTGCGCGCGGCCAGAACTGTCGTTTTGTCTGTCGGTTGGTAGCCGGTTTTCTCTGCTGGCAGGTTCAGCAGCGGCGCCGGATTTGGGCATAGGGCATTCCAAAGAACCAGATCATCAGGATCTGCGACCCCTGGCCAGTCCGCTTCGATCCCATCGGTGGACAGGGCGATCTGGAAATGGACATGCGGAGCCCAGCCACCGTTCTGATAGGCATTTCCTAGCTGGCAAAATGCCTGTCCACGCGCGATCTTGTCCCCTGCCGTGAGCCGCGTGACACATTCCGGATCAAGGTGGCCGTACAGGGTGTAGAATGGATCGCCGTCATCTGTGAGGTGTTTGAGGATGATAACACCCCCGTAATCAAGATGATTGGCGCGGTCTTCGACAATCAGCACCTCGCCATCCAGCGGCGCATGGAGCGCCTGACCGGCGGGTGCGAACACATCCACCGCGAGGTGCACGGTCCGCCGGTCACTGGCCTTGTATGCGCCTTTGCGAAAGGCGGGCGCGGTATAGATCAGGCGGGGCTCGTTATAGTAGCCGAGCCACCACTCAGATCCGTCTTTCCCCGCAAACTCTGCGCCGACCTGTGCGGCTTCTTCCAGCGGCATGTCGAACGGGTTCTGTGGCCAAGTGGAGTTTTCCACTGACAAGGAACCCATCGGCACGTCGCTCAGGTCGCGGTTCATGATGGGGGCAAAACTGCCGGAATGCTTCTCTAAATAGGCCAAAACACGGTCAGCGCCATCGACCACAGGCAGACCGCAGGTTGCCCGCAGTCGGCCCGCAATCAGGGCAGGATGCTCTGCCGGCTGGTCAAGAAAACGCCAAGCTGGTGCTTGCGAGATCGTTACGTAAGGATCGTCAGGATGATCTGCAGCCATCAGGGTTGAGTTCACAACGCTGACCGCAAGACGCATCCGCAAGAGCGGCCATAGCAGGTCCAGCTCTGCCGCGGTGAGCGGATTGACGGCATGGTAGCCGGCCACCAACGACGTTAGGGCCTGTTGTGGTTTTGGGTGATCCAGAACCATATAGGCCGCCGCAATTGCCAGATCGCAGATCCGCGGCGCGGCGCACATGTCGCCAAAGTCGATCAGCCCGCTGATATGTTGCGGCGCGCTCAGCTCTCCTGCCACGAGGATATTATAGTCGTTGGCATCGTTATGAATCGCTTGGCGGGGCAGGGCCTCCAGCTTTGGCTTGAGCCTGGCAAAATCGGCGCAGATGTCATCAACCAGCTGCCGGCGGGCAGGGTCGCTGATGCAACCGCTTTCGGCCGCAACCCAATCTGCAGCCATCAGGTCCCATTTGAAATCACGGTGCAGTGCAGGGTGGTCGAAATCTTTCAAGGCTCGGGTCACGCCGGCCAGCACGGCGCCCACCTCGGTAACAAGGGCGGCGGTCTTGGGGTGACTCTTGGCATAACACCGCCCAGGAAGCCCAGTCTGGAGCCATACCAGTCGCTCATTGCCTGCTTCGTCAGCAAGGCTCAGGCAGGATGCGCCGTTTTGGGCCGGTATGACACGGGGCAGTGGCAGATCAGGGGCCGATCGTGCGATCTGGGCAAGGGCGCCAATCTGCACATCAACCAGATCATAGTCGCAACCAGGGCGCATGGCCTTGAGGACATAGATCTGCCCATCTTCTGCCTGTGCCAGGAAATTCAGATCGTATTCGCCATCCAGACGGGTCAGCGCCGCCTTGATGCCCCATGTGTCCAAAAGGGCCTTGGCCCAATGCGCAGTGCTCATCAAATTCTCCCCGGTTCCGGCTTAGTCCGGCTTCCAATATTGGATCCTATTTGGACCGGGGAGGAATTTTAGTCCAGCCACCCTTTCAAATTGCGCTCGATGACACCGGCAAGTGCGTCGATATGTTCGGGATCGTCGTTGAGGCAGGGGATGTAGAGGAATTCCTCACCGCCTGCCTCTTCAAAGCTCTCGCGGATCTCTTCGTTGATCTCTTCCAGCGTTTCGATGCAATCCGCGGAAAACGCAGGTGCGATGACCGCAATGTTCTTTTTGCCTTCGTGGGCAAGGGTTGCAACGTGATCAACTGTATAGGGCTTCAGCCATTCTTCGGGGCCGAAAACGGACTGGAAGGTGGTGGTGATTTCGGTATCCGCCCAACCCAGACGTTCCTTCAGAAGGCGCGTCGTTTTCTGACACTGGCAGTGATACGGATCGCCCTGCATCAGGTAGCGTTTCGGCATTCCGTGATAGGAGACAACCAGGATGTCCGGTTTCTTTTCCGCCGCTGCATAGGCTTTCTCCACGGATCGGGCGAGTGCGTCGATATAGGCGGGATCGTCAAAATAGGGGGCGACGGTGCGGGATGCGGGTTGCCATGGCTCGTCCATCAGTGCCCGAAAGAACTGATCGTTGGCAGTGGCCGAGGTCGCGCCGGCATATTGCGGATAAAGCGGCAGAAACAGGATCTTCTGGCAGCCTGCGTCAATCATCGCCCGAACCTTGGATTTGGTGGACGGGTTGCCGTAGCGCATGCAGAAATCAACCATCACCTCGCCGCCATAGCGGGCTTGCAGTTTCTCTGCCATGGCCGCTGTTTGGTCTTTCGTGATCGTCATCAGGGGGCTTTCGCCCTTGTCGTGGTTCCAGATCGATTTGTAGGCCGCACCGGATGTAAAGGGCCGCTTGGTGAGAATGATCAGCTGCAGCAGTGGCTGCCATTTCCAGGATGCGTAGTCGATCACACGCTTGTCTGACAGAAACTCGTTCAGATAGCGGCGCATGGGCCAATAGCTGTAGTCATCGGGCGTGCCGAGATTGGCCAGCAGCACGCCGACCTTGGCCGGAGCGATCTTGGGGTGATCGGCCGGGGCATGGGCGGGGCAAGTGGCGGGGGCAGTGGCATCCAGCATCTATCAGGTCCTGTACGATAATCGGTCAGCGGGTCATCAGATCCGCACTAGCAATAAGCCTTTACGACGGGCTTGGCCAATCGGATCATTTCACCAGACCCATAGGATAGTCCTATGGCGTGGTGCGTCTACTTGGGCAGCTTGGTTTCCGGGACTTTTAGCGCATCTGCCAGACGGGCCTTGGCAGATCCGGGGCGCAGAGGTTTTTGCTGGGAGTCGGAGGGCGACCACCCGGTTAGGCAGATCAGCTCGAAGGTTGCAGGAAGGCGACCATCCGGATCGACAAAAGTGTCGCGATAAATCGTCTCGGCTTCCTGAAACAGACGACGCGGTGCAAGGGTTCTGCGTCTCTGGGACATGGCGTTGGTTTCACCCATCCCCCGCAGTTCGCGCATCAGGTGCGGCAGATCGCGGTACTTGGCGGTCAGCGGCACGACATCGGCCACCGGCAGGGCAAACCCCGCCCGCTGCAACAATGCGCCCAGGTCGCGCACCTCTCCCATGGGGGCGATACGGGGCGACAGGCCGCCGCTGATCCGGGTTTCCGCCGTGGCGAGGGCGCTGCGCAGTTCGTGCAGTGTCTGACCTCCGAACATCAATACCAGAAGCAACCCGTCTTCGCTCAGGGCGCGGTGGCACTGAATCAGCTGGCCAACCGGGTCATTGGCCCAATGCAGACACATGGCATGGACGACCAGATCATGGGCGCCCACCTCCAGATCCAGAACATCTGTATCTGGGACGTGCTTTGCGTTTGGCAGACAGTTGTCCCAGACCTCCGCAAAAGGCGCAACAACAGCGGGCCGGGTAAAGAATCTGTTAACCAAGGAAAGCCGATCCTCGATTTCGTCCCGGGCAATTTCATGCAGGAACAGGGAATCGGGCGTCAGTCGGGCACGTTGGGCCGCAAGGGCGCGACGGTCAAACAGCTGCGGGCGGGGCGTCTGGGCTTGGGTCATGAGGGCTATTTAGGATGTTGGCGGGGGGGATACAAACAGCAGTTTCGCTGATCTACCCGCCCAGATGCCTGGCATGTGGCGATTGGGTCGAAAGCGATTTTGGTCTCTGTGGTCCCTGTTGGCGGGATACGCCTTTTGTCGGCGGGTTATGCTGTGATGGTTGCGGACTTCCGATGATGGGAGAGGACGATGGGTTCGCGATGGCCTGTGATGACTGCCTGGCCCATCCACGCCCTTGGGTGCAGGGGCGGGCTGCCCTCCTTTATGAAGGCACGGCGCGAAGGCTGATCCTGGGCCTGAAACATGGCGACCGGACGGATATCGTTGCGCCTGCTGCCGACTGGCTTGCCAAGGCGACAGCGGTATTGGCTGTTGATGACCCAATCATTGCGCCAGTCCCGTTGCATTGGAGCCGCTATTTGCGGCGGCGCTACAATCAGTCCGCCTTGCTGGCGCAGGCGTTGGCGGCACGACTGGGGCGGCGTTGTTGCCCTGATCTTCTGCTGCGGTCGCGCAGGACGCCGTCGTTGGAAGGCAAGAGCAGAGCCCAACGCCAGGCCATCCTCGACGGCAGCATTCGGGTCAATCCGAAACATGGACCGCTGATCCAAAATCGGTCTGTGGTGATCGTCGATGACGTGATGACCAGCGGTGCGACACTGGCTGCCTGTACCATGGCTTGCCTTGGGGCGGGGGCAGATGTGGTTCGGGTTGCGGTGCTGGCCCGTGTCACGCGGACGTGATTGCGATGAAACCGGGCTGGCAATTTGTCGCAAGACTACCCAAGTTCAGGGCTGACACGCATTTCAGACCTTATGGAGACCCCGAATGAAACCCGTAGAAATCTACACATCGCCGCTCTGCGGCTTTTGCCACGCTGCCAAACGCCTTCTGAAACAGAAGGGGGTTGAGTTTTCTGAGGTGGACGTTCTGGCCAATCCTGGCCGCAAGGCAGAGATGATCGAGCGGGCGAATGGCGGGCGCACCGTTCCGCAGATCTTTATCGGGGACACCCATGTCGGTGGTTGCGACGATCTTTACGCATTGGATCGTTCGGGCAAGCTGGATCCGCTTCTGGCGGCCTGATAGGGTTCGCCAAAACCCGACTGGTCGGGGCGTTGTGCCCCGATCCAGCACCCAAAGGACCATTCTCATGCGCGCGGCTTTGCTCCAAATCACCTCCACTGATCAGCCGCCGGAAAACCTGCGCATAGTGACCAGGATGATTGAAGAGGCGGTCGCGGGCGGCGCAGGCTTTGTCCTGACCCCAGAAGTGACGAACTGCCTTTCTTCCAGTCGCAAACATCAACATGCCGTCCTGCATCACGAGGACGAAGACCCGACACTTGCCGCCCTGCGCAAAGAGGCGGCGCGCCATGGTATCTGGCTTCTGATCGGATCACTTGGTGTCAAAACCCATGACGAGGACGAGCGGTTTGCCAATCGCCAGATCCTGATTGATCCGCAGGGAGAGATCGTCGCGCGCTACGACAAGATCCATATGTTCGATGTGGATGTCACGCCAGAAGAAACATATCGAGAATCTGATGGTTATCGGCCGGGCACCCGCGCGGTGGTGGCGGACACGCCATTCGCCAAAATCGGTATGACCATATGTTATGACGTGCGCTTTCCCTATCTGCATCGCAGGCTTGCCAAGGCAGGCGCGCAGGTTCTGGTCGCGCCGGCAGCGTTTTCGCATGTGACCGGCGCCGCGCATTGGCACGCTCTGTTGCAGGCCCGCGCGATCGAAACGGGCTGCTATGTTCTTGCGCCGGCCCAGACCGGGGTTCATCCGGCATCCGTTGGCAAATCGCGGCAGACCTACGGCCATAGTCTGGTTGTCGCGCCCTGGGGCGAAATCCTGTCGGATGCTGGTACCGATGTCGGGGTAAGCTACGTTGATCTTGACCTTGAGAAAGTGTCACAAGCGCGCAGGCAGGTTCCCTCCCTGTCCCACGACCGAGAATTCGACGGCCCCTGATGGATGAAAACAACTCTCTTGCGGTTTCGCTGTTCAGCGAGATCCTGATGGCAGACCAGCTGGCACGGACCCGGCTTGGTCAGGCGTTGCCAAAGGGGATGGAACTGTCTCATTTTTCGGTTCTCAATCATCTGGCGCGCACCGGGACTGAACGCACGCCAGCCCAGCTGGCCAAGGCGTTTCACGTGACACGTGGTGCGATGACAAACACGCTGAGCAAGCTGGAGACGGCAGGGTATGTGCATATTCGCCCCGACTGGGACGATGCGCGCCGCAAGATGGTAGCGATCAGCCCTGCTGGGCGACAGGCGCGGGATGCGGCATTGGCGAGCATTGTGCCGATGATTTCCGAGGTGGTGAACGAATTGGGCGCCGATCGGGTCAAATCCGCGCTCCCCATCCTGCGGGAGTTCCGCATCAAACTGGGCAGCAACGACACCTGATCAGGGTCGCTCGCAAAAATACTCTCTGAAAATGGAAAGGACGTCTGCAAGCAGACGTTCTTTAGCCCCCCGTCAGGCTGGTCCGTGAGTGGTACTCTTACCGACAGGCAGACCCGGAACAAGGGCCTTGTGCATTCACTCGGTGACAGATCAAATAGTTTGACCTTGATACAGACCTAACACGCCACCCGAACCATCCCAACGGTGCAGAAGGATGAACTCCTATCCTTTCGTATAGGGCAGAGAGATTCGAACAGGTTTATCGGTGGTATCAAGCCGGTTTTGTGCTTGCAGTAACGTAATTTACGCTGAGATCACGATCAGAGAGAGACCAGCTCCAGAAAATCGGGTTGAACACAAATCCCTTGCGGTCGACGGGGGTCAGGCCCGCCTTAGACAAAAGGTCGAACAACTCGTCCGGAGTGATGAACTTGGACCATTCATGGGTGCCGCGCGGCAGCCAGCGCATCACAACCTCAGCGCCAAAGATCGCCATTGCGTAGCTTTTGGGATTCCGGTTGATGGTCGAGCAGATCTGCAACCCGCCTGGTTTCAGCAACTGCTGTGTCGCGGTCAGATAGCTGAGCGGATCAGCGACATGCTCAACCACTTCCATGTTCAGAACGACGTCAAATTGCTCTCCTGCTTCGGCAAGAGCCTCGGCGGTTGTGTGGCGATAATCGATGCTCAGGCCGGATTGTTCCGCGTGGATCTGTGCGACCGGGATGTTGCCCGCCGCCGCATCCGCGCCAACGACATCCGCGCCGAGCCGGGCCATAGGCTCGCTCAGCAGGCCGCCGCCACATCCGATGTCCAGCAAACGCAGACCCGCAAATGGGGCGTCTGACGACAGGTCGCGGTCGAACTCCCCCGCAATTTGCTGCGTGATGTAGTCAAGGCGACAGGGGTTCAGCATATGCAGCGGCTTGAACTTTCCGGTCGGATCCCACCATTCCGCGGCCATGGCTTCGAATTTTGCGATCTCGGACGGATCTACCGTGGATTGAGGCGCTTGCATTCCTGTCTCCGTGTGTTCTTTTATCAGTCAGGACTAAGTTAGGTCAGTAATGGACAAATACCCGTATCAAAAGCGCGCAGTGCAGTATTTGTACCCGCCCATCGAACCATTCGATCAGCGTATGATCGATGTCGGGCAGGGGCACCATATCTATATGGAGCAAAGCGGCAATCCCGATGGCATTCCCGTGGTGGTTTGTCACGGCGGGCCGGGCGGTGGGTCCAGCCCGGCGATGCGGCGATACTTTGATCCACAGTTCTACCGGATCATCCTGTTTGATCAACGCGGTTGTGGCCGGTCACGGCCCCACGCCTCCTGTGAGGACAACACAACCTGGCACCTGATCGCGGATATGGAGATGATCCGCAGGCTTCTTGGTATTTCCAGCTGGATGGTTTTTGGCGGCAGTTGGGGGGCAACCCTATCTCTTTTGTATGCACAGGCCCATCCGGATCGGGTGCAGCACCTGATCCTGCGTGGCGTGTTCCTGATGACCAAGGCCGAACTTGACTGGTTCTACGGCGGGGGTGCCGGGCGGTTCTGGCCAGAGACATGGGCCCGGTTCGTGTCGCTGATCCCGGATGGTGAGCGAGGTGATCTGATCGCCGCCTACAACAAACGCCTGTTTTCTGGCGATATGGCCGAAGAAATCCGGTTTGGACGGGCCTGGTCTGCGTGGGAAAATGCGCTGGCCTCCATTCATTCCAATGGGATGTCCGGTGAAAGCCCGGGGGACTATGCACGCGCCTTTGCGCGGCTCGAAAACCACTATTTCATCAACAATGGCTTTCTTGACTACGATGGCCAGATCTTTGCCAATATGGGACGCATCTCTCATATCCCGGGGGTCATCGTGCAGGGCCGCTACGATATGATTTGCCCACCGACCTCTGCTTGGCGGCTAAAGGAGCTTTGGCCGAATGCGGAGTTGAAGATGGTGCGCAATGCAGGTCATGCTCTGTCAGAGCCGGGAATCAGTGCGGAACTTGTCCGTGCAATGGACCTGATCGTTGAGGAGCATGCCACATGACGCGGATCGACAGACGCGCGCTGTTTACATCGGGTGCTGCCGCAGCTTTGCTGGCGGCGACCGGTGCAGCGATTGCAGACACGCCGCGGCAGGGTGGCATCCTGCGCCTTGCGGTTCCGCGCGACGGAGATCTGATGGATCAGGTTGCCCGCGGCGCAGTGTTTGATACGCTGACAGAAATTGGCCCGGATGGTTTGCTTCGTGGGGAACTCGCCCGTCAATGGAGCAGCAGTCAGGACGCGCGCCGTTGGCTGTTTGATCTGCGCGATGACGTGCAGTTTCACAACGGTCAGGCGCTGGGCGTTGGCGATGTGGTCACAGCTCTTGAGGCGATGGTGATGCCGCAAGGCGGACCAGCCCTGATAGAGGCGACATCGGACACTCAGGTTCAGATCGAGTTGCGCGCATCCAATCCACACCTCCCTTATTTGCTGGCTGATCCGGCTTTTGACATCGCGCTGGGTGGTGATGTTTCCAAAGATCTGACGACAGCCATCGGCACCGGTTGCTATCGGGTGGAACGCGCGCGCACCGGGCGGGATTTTCGGGCAACGCGGGTCATGGATCACTACAAAAACGGCCAGGCGGGATGGGTCGATGTGGTGGAGCTGATCGTGATCCCGGATGCCGCAGTTCGAGCCGAGGCGCTGCGCGACGGATATGTGGATGTTGCTGCATTGCCTGCACCGGATGGCCTGACTGCGCGGGGCAGTTTCCACTATCACCCGTCAGCGACGGACATGGCGCTTGCGGCCCGTCTGGATGTGGGCATGCCGCGTACGATTGGCAGCCGCTCTCCCTTGGATGATGGGCGCATTGCGGAACGTTGGTGGCGGACCTGAATTTCAGGGTTGATGCGCCGTCAGGCCGCACGCCTGCCAACAACGCTTGCAGTTTGGGCCGATCCGGCGTATAGCCTTGGCCAACAGCGGCGCGTCGGGCCTGGCCCCAAGCTCCACCGGAAAGTTCAACGGGCCGCGCGCCCGTTTTTTTGTGTTCGAATCACAGATGTGGAATTCGTATGACCAATGACCTGATAGCCAAGGCAGCCATCGATCGCAGGCTCGCCGAGATCATCACCCCGGTGATTGAAGATCTCGGCTTTGAGCTGGTGCGCATTCGGCTGATGTCTGGCAAGACAACCACCCTGCAGATCATGGCTGACAAGCCGGACGGCGGGATTGAGGTTGATGATTGCGCCGAAATCTCCAATGCCGTGAGCGCGACACTGGATGTTGAGGACCCGATTCTCGATGCCTACGCGCTGGAGGTGTCCAGCCCCGGTATTGACCGACCTCTGACCCGGCTGAAAGATTTCGACATGTTCGAAGGCTATGAGGCCAAGATCGAGACGACCGAACTGATCGACGGCCGCCGCCGCTTTAAGGGCGAGCTGGCAGGCGTCGAAGAAGATGAGGTTCTGATCAACATCGAAGAACACGGAGAGACCGTCACCATCGGGCTCAAGTTCGATTGGCTGAGCGATGCAAAGCTCGTTCTGACCGATGATCTCATCAAGGAAATGCTCCGTCAGCGAAAAGCTGCTGGCACTCTTAACGAAGACGAATTCGACGAAATCGAGGCCGAAGGGTCCGAAGAGGAGAAAAAGTAATGGCTATCACATCAGCAAACCAGCTGGAGCTGCTGCAGACCGCAGAAGCCGTGGCGCGCGAAAAGATGATCGACCCGTCGTTGGTCGTCGATGCGATGGAAGAAAGCCTGGCCCGTGCCGCCAAGAGCCGCTACGGCAGCGAGATGGACATCCGCGTGTCCATCGACCGCAAGACCGGCCGTGCGACCTTTACCCGCGTGCGCACCGTGGTCGAAGATGACGCACTGGAAAACTACCAGGCGGAAATGACCGTAGAGCAGGCCAAGCAATATATGGCCGATCCCTCTGTTGGTGATGTTTTCGTAGAGGAAGTCCCGCCGGTCGAGATGGGCCGTATCGCTGCCCAGTCCGCCAAGCAGGTGATCCTGCAGAAGGTGCGCGAAGCTGAGCGTGACCGCCAGTACGAAGAGTTCAAGGACCGTGCCGGCACCATCATCAATGGTCTGGTCAAGCGCGAAGAATATGGCAACGTGATCGTTGATGTGGGCGCTGGCGAAGCGATCCTGCGCCGCAACGAGAAAATCGGCCGCGAAAGCTATCGCCCGAATGATCGTATCCGCTGCTTTATCAAGGACGTACGTCGTGAACCGCGTGGCCCGCAGATCTTCCTGTCGCGCACAGCGCCTGAGTTCATGGCCGAGCTCTTCAAAATGGAAGTGCCCGAAATCTATGACGGCGTGATTGAAATCAAAGCCGTCGCCCGTGATCCCGGCTCGCGCGCCAAAATCGCTGTTATCAGCTATGATGGTTCCATCGATCCGGTTGGCGCCTGTGTTGGTATGCGTGGTTCGCGCGTGCAGGCCGTCGTCAACGAACTGCAGGGTGAAAAGATCGACATCATCCCGTGGAACGAAGATCAGCCGACCTTCCTTGTGAACGCTCTTCAGCCTGCCGAAGTGTCCAAGGTTGTTCTGGACGAAGAAGCGGGCAAGATCGAAGTTGTGGTTCCCGAAGAGCAGCTGTCGCTGGCGATCGGCCGTCGTGGTCAGAACGTCCGCCTGGCATCGCAGCTCACCAACCTCGACATCGATATCATGACCGAGGAAGAAGAATCCGCACGCCGCCAGAAGGAATTCGAGGCCCGCACCCAGCTGTTCATGGAAACACTGGATCTGGACGAGTTCTTTGCGCAGCTGCTGGTTTCCGAAGGCTTCACCAACCTCGAAGAGGTTGCCTATGTCGAGCTGGACGAGCTTCTGGTCATCGACGGGGTTGACGAAGGCACCGCACAAGAGCTGCAGGCGCGCGCTGCTGACTACCTCGAAGCGCAGGCCAAAGCGGCGATTGACGCGGCTCGCGCACTGGGAGTTGAGGACAGCCTGATTGACTTTGACGGCCTGACACCCCAAATGATTGAGGCGTTGGCCAAGGATGGCATCAAGACGCTGGAAGATTTCGCAACCTGCGCTGACTGGGAACTGGCCGGTGGCTGGACGTCCAACAAAGGCGAGCGCGTCAAGGACGACGGTATCCTGGAGCCCTTCGACGTGTCTTTGGAAGATGCGCAGAACCTCGTTATGACCGCACGCGTCCTGCTGGGCTGGGTCGATCCCGCTGAGCTGGAAGCAGAGGCCGAAGACGACGCCGACATCGAAGATAACGGCGAAGCGGAGGCCGAGGCCTGATTTCAGGCCTCGCGGAGAGGACGACAATGGCACGCGGTGGCATCGACAAAGACCGGTCTGACGGGCCGGAGAGAAAATGTCTGGCAACAGGCGAGGTTCAGCCCAAACAGGGGCTGATCCGTTTTGTCGTTGGACCCGATGGTCAGGTTGTCCCTGACGTCTTGGGGAAACTTCCCGGACGCGGCGTATATGTGACCGCGTCCCGCTCTGCGATTGCAACGGCGGTGAAGAAAAAGCTCTTCGCTCGCGGTTTCAAGGCGCAGGTGTCCGTGCCGGAAGGCATGGAAGACGAAATCGAAGGTCAGGTGCTGCGGCGCCTGGTCGAACTGATCAGCCTGGCGCGCAAGTCAGGCGATGCAGTGGCCGGTTATGAAAAGGTCAAGGACTGGCTGGCCAAAGAACACGCCCGTGTGCTGATCCAGGCGATAGATGGATCGGGGCGCGGTAAATCAAAACTGAGCACACCGCACCGTGGGAAATTCATCGGATGCCTCACTGCGGATGAGCTGGGCATGGCATTTGGACGCCAAACTGTGATACATGCGGCGCTGGCCTCTGGTGGACTCGGCAAACGTGTTGTAGAGGAAGCGCAACGACTACAAGGTTTGCGCGAAATGGTGGGCGGCAAGGGCCGCACGGAAGGATAAAGAGCTTTATGAGCGATAGTGACGGCAAAAAGACGTTGGGTCTTCGTGGTGGGTCCCGGCCCGGGAATGTGAAACAGAGCTTCAGCCACGGTCGGACCAAGAATGTCGTGGTGGAAACCAAGCGCAAGCGCGTTGTGGTCCCCAAGCCGACTGCGGCCAAGGGGGGCTCCGGTGCGACGCCGTCCGGGGACGCATCGCGTCGGCCGGCTGGTATCAGTGATGCGGAAATGGCGCGCCGCCTGAAGGCGCTGCAGGCCGCCAAGGCACGCGAGGCCGAAGAGGCCGCACAGCGCGAAGCCGAGGAAAAGGCCCGCGCCGAAGAGCGTGAGCGCCGCCGCGCGGAACAGGAAGCCAAGGAACGCGAACAGCGCGAAGCTGAAGAACGCGCCCGTCAGAAGGCTGAAGACGAAGAGCGCAAGCGCGTTGAAGCAGAAGCCGCAGCCAAACGTGCTGCAGCAGATGCCGAAAAGAAAAAGACCGAAGCCGCGTCCCGTCCGTCGGCTGCACCGACTTCGCAGGCACGTAAGGGCGACCGCGACCGCGATGATCGCCAGAACCGTGGCGGCAAGGGCCGCAACGACGGTGGCGGCCGCCGCTCCGGCAAGCTGACTCTCGGCCAGGCAACTGGTGGTGAAGGTGGTCGTCAGCGGTCCATGGCGTCCATGAAGCGCAAGCAGGAACGTGCCCGTCAGAAAGCGATGGGTGGTTCTGTCGAGCGTGAAAAGGTCATTCGTGACGTTCAGCTGCCCGAAGCCATTCTGGTTTCTGAACTTGCCAACCGTATGGCAGAGCGCGTTTCCGACGTTGTGAAATCGCTGATGCAGATGGGCATGATGGTCACGCAGAACCAGACCATTGACGCTGACACTGCTGAGCTGATCATCGAAGAATTCGGCCACAAGGTCACTCGTGTTTCCGACTCTGACGTCGAAGACGTGATCAAGGAAGTCGAAGACAAAGACGAAGATCTGCAGCCGCGTCCGCCGGTCATTACCATCATGGGTCACGTCGACCACGGTAAGACCTCTATTCTGGATGCGATCCGCAACGCCCGCGTTGTGGCAGGTGAAGCCGGTGGCATCACCCAGCACATCGGTGCGTATCAGGTGAAAACCGAAAGCGGCACTGTCTTGAGCTTCCTGGATACTCCGGGTCACGCGGCCTTTACCTCCATGCGTTCGCGTGGTGCACAGGTCACGGACATCGTTGTTCTGGTTGTCGCGGCAGATGATGCGGTGATGCCGCAGACCGTTGAAGCGATCAACCACGCCAAGGCTGCCAACGTTCCGATGATCGTTGCGATCAACAAGATGGACAAACCGGCTGCCGATCCGATGAAAGTGCGCACAGACCTGCTGCAGCACGAAGTCATCGTGGAAGCCATGTCTGGTGAAGTTCAGGACGTCGAAGTTTCTGCACACACCGGTCAGGGTCTGGAAGAACTGCTGGAAGCCATCGCGCTGCAGGCCGAGATCCTGGAACTGAAAGCCAACCCTGATCGCGCTGCACAAGGTGCTGTGATCGAGGCTCAGCTGGATGTGGGTCGTGGCCCGGTTGCGACGGTTCTGGTTCAGAACGGTACTCTGCGTCAGGGCGATATCTTTGTTGTGGGTGAGCAGTACGGTAAGGTCCGTGCGCTGATCAACGACAAGGGCGAGCGCGTCAAGGAAGCCGGTCCGTCCGTTCCTGTCGAGGTTCTGGGCCTCAACGGCACACCCGAAGCGGGCGACGTTTTGAACGTGACCGAGACCGAAGCGCAGGCGCGCGAGATTGCGGAATACCGTGAGCAAGCCGCCAAGGACAAGCGCGCCGCCGCTGGTGCTGCCACCACGCTGGAACAGCTGATGCAGAAGGCCAAGGAAGACGAAAACGTCTCCGAGCTGCCGATCCTGGTCAAAGCTGACGTGCAGGGTTCTGCCGAGGCGATCGTTCAGGCGATGGAAAAGATCGGCAACAACGAAGTGCGCGTTCGCGTTCTGCACTCTGGCGTTGGTGCGATCACCGAGACCGATATTGGTCTGGCCGAAGCGTCTGGTGCGCCGGTCATGGGCTTCAACGTCCGTGCCAACACATCTGCGCGTAACTCTGCCAACCAGAAGGGTGTGGAGATCCGCTACTACTCGGTCATCTATGACCTGGTTGACGACGTGAAAGCAGCGGCCTCCGGTCTGCTGTCCGCCGAGATCCGCGAGAACTTTATCGGCTACGCTGAAATCAAGGACGTCTTCAAAGTGTCCAACGTTGGCAAGGTTGCGGGCTGTCTCGTTACCGAAGGTGTGGCACGCCGCTCTGCCGGTGTTCGCCTGCTGCGCGACAACGTCGTGATCCACGAAGGTACGCTGAAGACCCTCAAGCGCTTCAAGGACGAAGTGGCGGAGGTTCAGTCCGGTCAGGAATGCGGTATGGCGTTCGAGAACTACGATGATGTCCGCAAGGGCGACGTGATCGAGATCTTTGAGCGTGAGGAAGTCACCCGCACCCTCGACTGATCCCTGGGATCCCATGATACAGAAAAACCCCGGTCCGCGCGGCCGGGGTTTTTTCTTTGGACTGGGCCCATTTATGGGGCCGTCTTTTCCTGTGTCAGGTCAGGCCGCCTGTTGGGCGTCTGTGCTGACCGGTGTGCCCAAGTGAATTTTCTGACCCACGCGAACGGCGATCCGGCCATCTGGAAGAGTGCGAACATATGTTCCTTGGATCAGGATGAACGCGCCTTGTCTGATCGTGCATAGCTTCATCGTTACCATCTCTCATTACTTCACAGCCGGTGGTGTTGACGCCGATTGTGGTTCAGAATTCAGGGAATTGGTTAATGAAGTGTATATGGTGCATCTTTGGCACCAGACAAGCCACCCCGCCGTACCGTCACAGCGGGCGGAGTGGAAAGGAGAGCTGACGAGATTACAGCCAGTCGCGCAGGATCGGAATCAGGGGAATATCAGCTGCGGGCATTGGGTAATCCCGCAGATCCTGCGCCCGGACCCATTTCAATGTTTGACCTTCGCGGGCTTGCGGAATGCCCTCCCATTTGCGGCATGCAAACATCGGCATCAGCAGGTGAAAATCTTCATAGCTGTGGCTCGCAAATGTCAGCGGCGCCAGGCAGGATTCCCAGGTGTTGATGCCGAGCTCTTCTTCCAGCTCGCGGATCAGGGCCGCCTCTGGCGTTTCACCAGGTTCAACCTTGCCGCCCGGAAACTCCCACAAACCGGCCATCGACTTGCCTTCCGGACGCTGCGCCAACAGCACGCGTCCTTCGACATCGATCAGGGCGACAGCTGAAACAAGCACCATCTTCATGACCGGTAGTCCGCGTTGATGGTGATGTACTGATGGGTCAGATCGCAGGTCCAGACAGTTGCCGTGCCGTCGCCAAGGCCAAGATCGACCTTGATGGTGATCTCTTGCTTCTTCATCTCCGCTGCGCCGAGCTCTTCCTTGTAGGAAGGGGCAACCCAGCCCTTTTCGGCCACCAATACATCGCCAAAGGAGATCGACAGGAGATCGCGATCAGCAGCGGCACCAGATTTTCCGATGGCCATCACGACGCGGCCCCAATTCGGATCTTCGCCCGCGATGGCAGTCTTGACCAGCGGAGAGTTTGCGATGGCTAGGCCGTGCACCTTGGCGTCGGCGTCGCTTGCTGCGCCGGATATTTGGATTTCGACAAATTTGGTCGCGCCTTCACCGTCCCGGACAACTTGGTGAGACAGATCCAGCATGACCTCCTCCAGCGCCGCGGCAAAGGCCGTGTTCCCGGTTGCGTCCACACCTGATGCTCCCGTTGCACAGAGCATCAGACTGTCAGAGGTCGAGGTGTCGCTATCCACCGTGATGCAGTTGAACGTCCGGTCGCAGATCTCGGACAGCATTTTCTGCAGGTTCGATAGTGCCACTTTTGCATCGGTGAAAATGTAGACCAGCATGGTCGCCATATCAGGCGCAACCATTCCAGACCCCTTTGCAATGCCCGCAATAGAGACTGTTTTGCCGTCGATCTCCACCTCTGCCTTGGCCCCCTTGGGGAAGGTGTCGGTGGTCGTGATCGCTTCTGCCGCGCCGGCGATTGCGTCCCCGCTCAGCCCGCTGTTCAGAGCGTCGATCTTTGCGATGATGCGGTCGTGGGGCAGGGGTTCACCAATCACACCGGTAGAGGCGGTAAACACCCGATCTGCGGTGATCCCTGTCGCCGCTGCTACGGCGCTGGTGATTTCAGCAACAGAGGTTTGGCCGTGATGCCCTGTAAAGGCATTGGAATTGCCCGAGTTCACGAGGATTGCCGCACCAGCGTCCGATGCTGCATCTGTCGCCGCGGCGAGCTTGTCCTGGCAATCCCGCACAGGGGCCGAACGGGTGGCAGAGCGGGTAAACACACCGGCAACGGTGGTGCCGGGATCCATCACCGCCAGCATCACATCGGTCCGGGCTTTGTACTTCACGCCGGCAGCAGCCGAAGCAAAGCGCAGACCGTCAATCTGCGGCAGTTGCGGGAATTCGGCTGGGGCGAGAGGGGAACGAGGAAGCGCCATGAGTTAGTTCCTTACCAGATCGAGATCTTTCAGGATCGCAGGGTCCAGATCTTCGATTTCGGGGCGTTCAATTTCTGCTTCGGTGGTGAGGGTGCGCACGCTTTCTTCGACCGCTTCCTCGCGGATTTGGGCGGCCAGCTGGTCACGGATTTCTGCAAACTCCGGTGCGGCAGACTTGCGGCGTTCATTGAGCTTGATCACGTGCCATCCAAATTGGGTCTGCACAGGCGCCGAGATTTCGCCTGCGCTCAGCGCGATGACGGCTTCCTCGAACTCGGGCACCATGCGACCCTTGGTGAACCAGCCGAGTTCGCCACCGTTCGGGCCGGACGGGCCAGTGGAGCGTTCACGTGCGGTTGTCGCGAAATCGGCGCCTTCTTCCAGCTCAGCGCGGATTTCTTCGGCGTCTTCTTCGCTCTCCACGAGAATGTGAGATGCGTTGAACTCATCCCCGCCATTGCCGTCGGAATATTGTTCCTCATAGGCGGCACGGACCTCTTCCTCTGTTGCTGCGTTTTCCATGACTTTTTCGATCACATCAGCCGCCAGAAGAGAGCGGCTTTCGTTCTCCAGCGAAAGCTCAACGTATTTGGGGACCTCTCCGTTCAGCTGTTGTTTCAACGCTGTCTGCTGGATCAGCTGGTCCAGAATGGCGTCAAACAGCACGTCGTCGGGCAACTGCTGATACTGCTGGGGCAGGGTGGCGCGGGCGATGATCATGTGGCCGATGGTGATTTCTTCACCATTTACGGTTGCAACGATCGTGTCGGCATGAGGGGCTGCAGTTGCCTGCAGAGGCAGTGTCAAAGCAGTGGCAAGAGCCAGCCCCGACAAAAAAGTGAGACCTTTGCGCATTGAATTCTTCCTATTAGCTGGCCGCAGGAGGGCGCGGCGTTGACACTGTATTTGCGGGCCCTTACATCCCATGAGGCCTTTGGCAGGACCGCTGTTCCATCATTGTTTATGGGTTGCGGGCGGGGCGGGCAAGCCTGCCGACGCCAGGGGCCAGTGATAGGACGGTTGGAGAAGACATGCTGGGTATCGGAACACTCGCCAAAAAGGTTTTCGGCACGCCGAATGACCGCAAGATCAAGGCGACACGGCCGCTGATCGCACAGATCAACGCGCTGGAGCCCGAGTTCGAGAAGCTCAGCGATGAAGGGCTGATTGAAAAGACCGAGGAGCTGCGCAAGCGCGCCCTGGACGGCACCAGTCTTGACGACCTCCTGCCAGAAGCCTTTGCCAACGTGCGCGAAGCCGCCAAAAGGGCGCTGGGTCTGCGGGCGTTCGACACCCAGTTGATGGGCGGCGTGTTCCTGCATCAGGGCAATATCTCAGAGATGAAGACCGGTGAGGGCAAGACCCTTGTTGCGACCTTCCCGGCGTATCTCAACGCGCTGACGGGCAAAGGTGTGCACGTGGTGACGGTGAACGAATACCTGGCCAAGCGCGACAGCGAGTGGATGGGCAAGGTGTTTGCGCAGCTGGGGATGACCACCGGTGTCATCTGGTCCGGTCAGCCGGATGCAGAAAAGATGGCCGCTTATCAGAGCGACGTCACCTATGCGACGAACAACGAACTGGGCTTTGACTATCTGCGCGACAACATGAAGCCGTCGTTGGACCAGGTGTTCCAGAAGCAGCACAACTTTGCGATCGTGGATGAGGTCGACTCTATCCTGATCGACGAGGCGCGTACGCCGCTGATCATTTCTGGCCCTGCCGAAGACCGGTCCGATCTCTATGTGACCATCGACAAACTGATCCCGTCGCTGAGCGAAGAACACTACGAGATTGATGAAAAGACCCGCGGTGTGACCTTCACCGAAGAGGGCAACGAATTCCTTGAACAGCAACTGATTGCTCATGATCTGCTGGAAGAGGGCGCATCCCTTTACGATCCGGAAAGCACCACAGTCGTTCACCACGTGAACCAGGCGCTGCGGGCGCACAAGCTGTTCCAGCGCGACAAGGATTATATCGTCCGCGATGGCGACGTTGTGCTGATCGACGAATTTACCGGCCGTATGATGGCGGGCCGTCGTTTGTCCGAAGGCCTGCATCAGGCGATCGAGGCCAAGGAAGAGGTAAAGATCCAGCCGGAAAACACCACGCTGGCTTCGGTGACCTTCCAGAACTACTTCCGCCTTTATGACAAACTGTCGGGCATGACCGGCACCGCGATGACCGAAGCAGAGGAATTTGCTGAAATCTACGGTCTTGGCGTTGTCGAAGTTCCGACAAACCGCCCCATCGCCCGGAAAGACGAGGACGATCAGGTCTATCGTACCGCGATGGAAAAATACCAGGCGATGATCAACGAGACCAAGAAGGCTCATGAAAAGGGTCAGCCGGTTCTCCTTGGCACCACCTCGATCGAGAAATCCGAACTCCTGAGCCAGCTTCTTGAGAAGGAAGGCATCAAGCACAACGTGCTGAACGCCCGCCATCACGAGCAGGAAGCACAGATCGTTGCAGATGCCGGGCGTCTTGGCGCAGTCACCATCGCAACCAACATGGCGGGCCGTGGTACCGACATCAAACTGGGCGGCAACGTTGAGTTCAAAGTGCTTGAAGCGATCGCTCAGGAACCTGATGGCGACCACGCAGCCATCCGGGCCCGCATCGAAGAGGCGCATGCCGCTGATGAAGAAGCCGTGAAACAGGCAGGTGGTCTGTTCGTCATGGCGTCTGAGCGTCACGAAAGCCGTCGCATCGACAACCAGCTGCGCGGTCGTTCCGGTCGTCAGGGGGATCCGGGCCGCACCGTTTTCTACCTCAGCCTTGAGGATGATCTGATGCGGATCTTCGGCTCTGAGCGGCTCGACAAACTGCTGTCGACCCTTGGCATGAAGGAAGGCGAGGCGATCATCCACCCCTGGGTGAACAAGTCGCTGGAACGTGCACAGGCGAAGGTCGAAGGCCGAAACTTTGACATGCGTAAGAACGTGCTGAAGTTCGACGATGTGATGAATGACCAGCGCAAGGTGATCTTTAATCAGCGCCGCGAAATCATGGCGGCTGAAGATCTGTCCGAAATCGTCGCTGACATGCGTCACGAGGTGATCGACGATCTGCTTGACGTCCATATGCCTGCAAAGACCTATGCAGATCAGTGGGACAGCGAAGGTTTGCAGCAGCAGGTTCGCGAGAAACTGGGAATGGACCTGCCTGTTGTCGAATGGACCGCCGAGGAAGGCGTCGACGACGAACAGATCCGCGAGCGGCTGGTCGATGCCTCTGATGCGATGATGGCAGAAAAGGCCGAGGCCTTTGGCCCCGAAACCATGCGCAACATCGAAAAGCAGGTGCTGCTGCAAACCATCGACAGCAAATGGCGCGAACATCTTCTGACATTGGAACATCTGCGTTCGGTCGTGGGGTTCCGTGGGTACGCGCAGCGTGACCCGTTGAACGAATACAAAAACGAGAGCTTCCAGCTGTTTGAAAACATGCTCGACTCGCTGCGCGAGACAGTGACTCAGCAGCTCGCTCTGGTGCGTCCGATCAGCGAGGAAGAGCAGCGCCAAATGCTGATGCAGATGGCTGCGCAGCAGGCGGAGATGCAGAAAGCTGCTGCTGGTGCAACTGCTGCTGCCGCACCTGTCGAGGAACCTGCTCCCGGCTTCGTGGAAGACGATCCATCGACCTGGGGGAACCCGTCGCGCAACGACAAATGCCCCTGCGGTTCTGGCAAAAAGTTCAAGCATTGCCACGGAAGCCACGCATAAGCTGCGGATTTCATAGATGAGCCTGACCAAACCGGTGAAAAATGCACGGTTTTGCCAGATTCTCAGCAAGGGGCGGCCATCAATTGGCCGCCTTTTTGCGTCAGGTTTCATTAACCTTTTCTGGGTGAGGAGCCTGAGATGATCAACAAACGCACGGCAATGATGGGCGCAGCTACCCTGTGCAGCGCGCTTGCGATTGGTCTTTTCATGCAAAAGACCGCAGAGCACCCCCAGCGCGGCGCATCTGCGTCAGCCGCTGTTTCTGTGGCAGCTGATGATGCCCCCCTAGAGATCGAAGCGATCAGCCTGACGGCCGCAACGCCGGATACAACCGTTCCCGAGCCCGCGCGCCAGGATCCGGCTGCGCCCTGCGATATGTCCGTCGAAGCGATCGCCACGCCAATGGCGGAAGTGCGGTTGACGGTCCTGTCCCTGTGCCGCCCCGAAGAGCGGCTGACGATTCACCACAACGGAATGATGTTCTCCACCCGGCTTGATGCGACGGGCGCGCTGACAGTGCAGGTTCCTGCGTTGTCTGAAACAGCGGTCTTTGTCGTCGAGCCGCAAAATGGACGAGGGGCGGTTGCCACAGCGTCGGTGCCTGACTTGGATCTGGTGAACCGCGTCGTATTGCAGTGGGGCGGCAACAGCGGATTTGAGCTGCACGCACGCGAATTTGGTGCCGCTTACGGGTCGGCAGGCCACGTTTGGCGCGGGTCTGATCTCACGTCGGGGCGTGGGTCAGTTGTGCAGCTGGGCGATGAAGATCAACTCGCCCCGCGACTTGCCGAGGTCTACAGCGTGCCGCGTCTCGGTGGTTCCAAGACGGGTGCAATTGATCTGACGGTTGAGACCGAAGTGACGGCGATCAATTGTGGGCGTGATATCTCGGCGCAGACGCTTGAGCTGCGTGATGGGACGTTGCGAACCCGTGACCTGACGCTGGCGATGCCGGATTGTGCGGCGACTGGCGATTTTCTTGTGTTGAATAATCTGCTGGAAACCCTGAAAATCGCGGGAAATTAATCTGCGGCTTTTTCAGGACTAATCATGGCTTTGTTTCGTGTGGCGATCTGCGCCGCACTTCTTCTTGTCACCGGAACCTTGGCGCTCCGGGCGCAGGATGTGACACTCTCCTCTCCCGATGGCACTGTCGAAATCACCGGAAATATCCTGGGGTTTGACGGGGAGTACTACCGTGTCGATACCAAGTTCGGAGAGCTGACTGTCGACGGGTCTGGCGTGACTTGTGAGGGGCCGGGGTGCCCGAGTCTGTCCGACTACGTGGCTGAGGTGGCTTTGTCCGGCTCTTCAACAATGGCCGAGGTTCTGTTGCCGGCCCTGATCGAAGGCTTTGCCTTGCGCAATGGGTTCCAGACCCGTCGTGATTCTCTGCCGGACGAGAACTTTGATTACGTTCTGCTGCGCGAGAACGGCCGGACCGCCGCACGTTTCAGCTTTTTCGTGAGCAATACGGATGAGGGTTTTGCCGATCTTCTCGCAAATGAGGCAGATATCGTCATGGCCCTGCGAGAAATACGCCCCGAAGAACGCGCTCGTGCGCGGGACGCGGGCATGGGGGATATGACAGGCCCACAGCGAAGCCGTGTTCTGGCGCTGGATGCCCTTGTGCCTGTCGTTGCGCCCTCCAACCCTGTTCAATCGATTTCGGTTCAGGATTTGGCGCAGGTCCTGACCGGAGAATTGGACAATTGGACCAGTCTTGGTGGGCCGGATGCGCCGATCTCGTTGCATTTGCCTGTGGCCGGGTCAGGGTTGGCGCAGGCGATTGACGATGGGCTGGCTGAACCCGATGTCGAACGTCTGGGCAGCCGTCTTCGTCGCCACGACCGTGGCAGCACGTTGGTGCGTGTTGTCGCCACCGATCCCTTTGCCATTGGACTGGCCAGCTTTGCAGAGACATCGACAGCGCGTGTCCTGACGCTTCAGGGGACTTGCGGGTTTTCCCTGCGCGCCAATCGCCGCTCGATCAAGACGGAAGACTATCCGCTGACTGCGCCGATGTTTCTCTATCTTCCGTCGCGCCGTCTGCCAAAAGTGGCGCGGGATTTCCTGTCTTATGTACGCGGGCCCGGGGCGCAGATCGTGATTCGCAGGGCGGGTTTTGTCGATCAGGCGCCAGAGCGGATTTCGATGAATGCACAAGGTGACCGTCTGGCCAATGCGATTGCAGCAGCGGGAACCGAGGTTCCGCTGGAAGAGCTGCAGCGCTTGGTCAACCGATTGGCAGGGCTGCAACGCCTGACCACCTCTTTCCGGTTTGAACCGGGATCCACCCGTCCCGACGCACAGTCTCGCAGCAATATCCAGCAGCTGGCGCGTGCGTTGGAGGCTGGTGCCTACGATGCGAGAGAGCTTTTGTTCGTGGGGTTTTCCGATGGGGATGGTGGTGCCGCAGCCAATCAAAGCATCGCCATGAAGCGGGCCGAAGCCGTGCGCGATGCTGTAATTGCGGCAGCGGAGACGGCCAATATCGACCGGACAGAGATCGCAGTTGAAGCTTTTGGTGAAGCTCTGCCGATGGCCTGTGATGACCAGCGCTGGGGCCGACAGGTTAATCGCCGGGTCGAGGTCTGGGTCCGCTAGCTCAGAGGTACCCGGAAGAGCGAAAGCTCAGCTCGCTGGATTTCCCGATGATGAGATGATCATGCAGCGTGATCCCCAAGGCATCCAGCGCCTGCAGGATACGGTCGGTCATCGCAATGTCGCTTGCCGAGGGGCTTGGATCTCCTGATGGATGATTGTGCACCAGAATGAGCGCGGACGCGTTGAGTTCCAGCGCTCGTTTCGCGATCTCGCGGGGGTAGACAGGCACGTGGTCGACCGTCCCCTTTGCCTGTTCTTCGTCCGCGATGAGGCAGTTTTTGCGGTCCAGAAACAACACACGAAACTGTTCGGTCTCGCGATGGGCCATCACCGTATGGCAATAGTCCAGCAAGGCGTCCCAAGATGACAGAACATGGCGTTGCATCACCTTGGCACGGGCCATCCGATGGGCGGCGGCCTCCAGCACCTTGAGATCGGTAATGACCGCCTCTCCGATACCAGGAACTTGCGCCAGCCGCTCTGGTGGGGCGGTGATGACCCTGTTGAAGTCACCGAACCGATCCAACAACATCCGGGCAATGGGTTTGACGTCCCGGCGCGGGATGGAGCGGAACAGGATCAGTTCCAAGAGTTCATAGTCCGGAACTGCGGTTGCCCCACCATCCATGAAGCGTTGCCGGAGACGGGCGCGATGATCGCGGATGTAAGAGGGTTGTTTTCCCCGCTCAGCTGCCTTCGCTGAGCCTTGGGGGAACAGCGGCAGCGAAACCTCCTCAAATGCGGGATTTTTTGCCATGATCCATGCTCCGCCATCATGGTTGACAGAAACTTAATCGACGCGCGGCTCTACTTGTTCAGCGCGTAAAACCTACGAAAAAAGCGCCCCGATCTGGGGCGCTTTCTCGTTTCTGTCGATCTGAGCAGGATCAGCCTTTCATCCCGTCCCAGAAGCTTTTGACCGAAGAAAAGAAGCTTCGGCTTTCCGGGTTGGTGTTGTCCTCTGACAGCTCCTCGAATTCGCGCAAGATCTCTTTCTGGCGCGATGTAAGGTTGACGGGCGTCTCTACGGCCAGCTCGATGAACATGTCGCCGGTTGCACCGCCGCGCAGGGCTGGCATGCCCTTGCCACGCAGACGCATCTGGCGGCCTGACTGGCTGCCCTCGGGGATTTGAACGCGACCGCGCCCACCGTCGATTGTCGGCACCTCGATGGCTCCGCCCAGTGCAGCTTTGGCCATCGACACAGGCACACGGCAGTAGAGGTTGTTGCCGTCACGCTCAAACAGGTCGTGCGCTGCCACTTCCACAAAGATGTAGAGATCACCCGGAGGACCGCCGCGCATGCCTGCTTCGCCTTCGCCTGCGAGACGAATGCGGGTGCCGGTTTCCACACCTGCCGGGATGTTCACAGAAAGAGACCGCTCTTTCTCAACGCGGCCGTGTCCCTGGCAGGATTTACATGGGTTCTTGATGATCTGGCCGAGACCAGAACACGTCGGACAGGTGCGTTCGACGGTAAAGAAGCCCTGCTGCGCGCGCACCTTGCCCATGCCAGAGCAGGTTGGGCATGTCGTCGGCTCTACGCCACCCTCTGCACCGGTGCCCTCACAGGAGCCACAGGCCACTGCGGTGGGCACGTTGATGGTTTTGTGGAGGCCCGAGAATGCCTCTTCCAGGTTGATCCGCAGATTGTATCGCAGATCAGATCCACGCGCGGCGCGTTGACGGCCACCGGCCCCGCCGCGACCGCCCATGAAGTCGCCGAACAGGTCGTCGAATACATCGGAGAAGGCCGAGGAGAAATCTCCACCGCCAAAGCCCTGACCGCCACCCGGACGTTGCCCCCCGCCCATGCCGTTTTCAAAGGCGGCATGACCGTAGCGGTCGTAGGCTGCTTTTTTCTCTGGGTCTTTCAGGACGTCGTAGGCCTCATTGGCCTCTTTAAACTGCGCCTCTGCGTCCGGATTGTCGGAGTTCCGGTCGGGGTGCAGTTCTTTGGCCTTCTTGCGAAAGCCCTTTTTGATTTCGTCGGCGGACGCCCCTTTGGCCACCCCGAGAATGTCGTAATAATCACGTTTGGACATCGGAATACCCCTCTTGCCGCAACGAAAGCGGGCCGGCCCGGAGTACGGACCGGCCCGCTTTGGCCAAATCAGACCTTAACGCTTGTTGTCGTCCAGGTCTTCGAATTCGGCATCGACAATGTCATCGTCACCGGGGCCCGCCGAGTCGTCAGCAGCAGCAGGTTCATCTGCGGCTTCTTCCTGGCTTGCCTTGTAGATCGCCTCACCCAGCTTCATGGCTGCTTCGGTCACGTTCTGAACACCGGCTTTGATCTTCTCGGCGTTGGACTTCTCGTTTTCTAGATCGTCTTTCAGCGCTGCGATCGCCAGTTCAATTGCCTCGATGGTGGTCGGGTCAACCTTGTCGCCATGCTCTTCCATCGATTTCTCGGTGGAGTGGATCAGGCTTTCGGCCTGGTTCTTGGCTTCGATCAGCTCGCGACGTTCCTTGTCCGCCTCGGCGTTGTCCTCGGCGTCCTTGACCATCTTTTCGATGTCCTCGTCGGACAGACCGCCAGATGCCTGGATGGTGATGTTCTGTTCTTTGCCAGTCGCCTTGTCCTTGGCGCCAACGGACACGATGCCGTTTGCGTCAATGTCGAAGGTCACTTCGATCTGCGGCATGCCGCGCGGTGCGGGCGGGATGTCTTCAAGGTTGAACTGGCCGAGCATCTTGTTGTCTGCGGCCATCTCACGCTCACCCTGGAACACACGAATGGTCACGGCATTCTGGTTGTCTTCCGCGGTCGAGAACACCTGCGACTTCTTGGTCGGGATGGTGGTGTTGCGGTCGATCAGACGGGTGAAGACACCGCCCAGAGTTTCGATGCCGAGAGACAGCGGGGTAACGTCCAGAAGAACAACGTCCTTCACGTCGCCCTGCAGAACGCCGGCCTGAATGGCCGCGCCCATGGCAACAACCTCATCCGGGTTCACACCCTTGTGCGGCTCTTTACCGAAGAACTTGGTGACCTCTTCGATGACTTTCGGCATGCGGGTCATACCGCCAACCAGAACGACTTCGTCCACGTCGGATGCGGAGAGGCCAGCGTCTTTCAGAGCGGCAGCGCAAGGCTTCAGCGAGTTCTTGATCAGATCACCCACCAGGCTTTCCAGCTTGGCACGGGTCAGTTTCATGACCATGTGCAGCGGCTGGCCAGAGGACGGATCCATCGAGATGAACGGCTGGTTGATCTCGGTCTGGCTGGAGGAGGACAGCTCGATCTTGGCTTTCTCGGCAGCTTCTTTCAGACGCTGCAGGGCCATCTTGTCTTTGGTCAGATCGACGCCGTGCTCTTTTTTGAACTCGTCCGCCAGGTAGGAGACGATGCGCATGTCAAAGTCTTCACCACCCAGGAAGGTGTCACCGTTGGTGGATTTCACCTCAAACAGGCCATCGTCGATTTCCAGGATGGTCACGTCGAAGGTACCGCCGCCAAGGTCATAGACCGCGATGGTTTGGGTGTTTTCCTTGTCCAGACCGTAGGCCAGAGCAGCCGCGGTCGGTTCGTTGATGATGCGCAGCACTTCCAGACCGGCGATTTTACCGGCGTCTTTGGTCGCCTGACGCTGAGCGTCGTTGAAGTAGGCAGGCACGGTGATAACCGCCTGGGTTACTTCTTCGCCGAGATAGGATTCGGCGGTCTCTTTCATTTTGCCCAGGATGAACGCGGAGATCTGCGACGGGGAGTATTTCTCACCCTTCGCTTCGACCCATGCGTCACCGTTGCCGCCATTTACCACGGCGAAGGGCAGGTTTTTCTTGTCTTTGGCCAGGTCCGCGTCGTCGAACCGGCGGCCGATCAGGCGCTTTACACCGAAGACGGTGTTGTCGGGGTTGGTGACAGCCTGGCGTTTTGCCGGCTGACCTACCAGACGCTCTTCGTCGGTGAAGGCCACGATGGAGGGGGTGGTACGTGCGCCCTCGGCGTTTTCGATAACGCGGGGCTGCGAGCCGTCCATGATGGCAACACAGGAGTTTGTGGTGCCGAGGTCGATGCCGATAACTTTGCTCATTTTCGATCCCTTATTTTCTATCAAGGCGATTACCCGAGGCCTGAACCCATTTTGGCATTCGGGCCCCGATTCATTTGCGGTTCGGTCTGCACTTCACCGCTTCCCGGCGTATATAGGGAGCAGAAAAGGCCCCTGCAACCGCCTGATCGCGTCCTGTTTCGCGAATTGCTGCGCTTTTTGGCAGGGGATTGGTTAAGAACGGACTAAAGCCATGACCAAGCTGCGGTTGCGCGGGTTTGAACTGCAAAAGCCCTATCTGGACGGAGCTGCACAGCAACAGCTGATTGAATGCCTGCGTCCGGTTCTGCGCGCTGCGCCATTGTTCTCGCCTGAAGTGCCGGGGGGTGGAAAGATGTCGGTCCGGATGACCTCCGCAGGGGCGTTTGGCTGGATCAGTGACCAAGACGGTTATCGCTACGAAGACCGTCACCCTTCAGGACGGACCTGGCCCGAGATTCCGCAGGAGATCCTGAAAATCTGGTCTGACGTGACCGGATTGGAGCGTGAACCGGATTGCTGTCTCATCAACTATTACGGAGAGGGCGCACGGATGGGGCTGCATCAGGACAAAGATGAAGCCGATTTTTCCTTTCCGGTGGTGTCGATCTCTCTGGGTGATGACGGGCTATTGCGGATCGGTAATCAAAGCCGGGGTGGCAAGACCGATACGGTTTGGCTCAACTCAGGTGACGTGGTGCTGATGGGCGGTGAGGCGCGGCTCACTTATCATGGGGTCGATCGGATCCGGTTCAAATCTTCCCGGCTGTTGCCGAAGGGGGGGCGCATCAATCTGACCTTGCGGGTGGTCACGTAAAGGCAGGCTATCAGCGTTTTGCGTTCCAGCTGATCGAGGCACGGCGACGGGTGTAGAATTCCCCCATCAGGCCAAGCATGATAAGCACTAGGGCAACCCATGCGGCATATTCCCAGTTGCTGTAGTGGGGGTTGTAGTTGATGAACACGAACCCCCGTGCCTGATCGATGCAGTGAAACAGGGGATTCCAGTCAAACATGGCCAGCATGAAGCTGGGCAATGTATTGGCCAGAAACATCTTGCCCGATGCGATCATGTTGGCACGCTGGTAGATCGTCGAGATGATGCCGACAATGCCGGGTGCCCAGGGTTTCATCACCAGCAGCACGAGGCCCACGGCAGCGCCCGTGATCCAGGACAACAGCACCATGCCAAAGGCCGCGATAGGTTGTTCTATCTCGATCGGGGTAAAGGCCACATGGTAAACAAACAGGATAATCACGAGCGACATGATCTGAATGTAAAGCGATCCAAGCGCCGCAGAGAGAATCGCCACGATGGTATTCATCGGCGCATGTTGCATCATCGGACTGCTTGGCCCCTCGGCTCCGGCGACGGCGCCCACCGCCTTGGCGTGGGTGAGGAACAGGAAAATGCCAGACATCACGTAGAGCAGAAAATCACCCCGGATGGCCGAGCCGCGCATGCCGAGAATCGCAAACATCGCATAGAAAACCAGCACGAACATCACAGCCTGCATCAGGTTCAGGCCCAAGGCGATAAAGGCGTTGTTGTGTTTTGATCGCACGCTGCGCCCAACCGAATGGTAGACGACCTCGCTCATCGCGAGAAAGCCGCCGAACCGGGATCTGTGAAGGCGCTGTTGGAACATGTTTGCTGCTTTGCCGGGCCTGCTTCGGTGAAACTCTGCTTACTGATCTTATCGTTATCACGGAAATCTTGCTGTTCCGTTGTCGCCCGATCATAAGGGGGGCAACAGCTGTAATCAACTAAACCCATATGGGGGGAGATCTTTCGTGACCTATGATGACCTTATTCCGGTGATGCGTCGCCTGGCGATCGAAGCCGGTGCCAAGATCATGGAGATCTACAACTCGGACGAGTTCGAGGTTAAGGTCAAATCCGACGAAAGCCCCGTCACCGAAGCCGATGAGGCCGCAGACGCCTTGATCTCTGCCGGTCTGCGCGCGGCATTTCCCGATGTCATGCTGGTGACCGAAGAGCAGGCCGACTCTCACAGCACGTCTGGGGACACTTTCCTGATTGTTGACCCGCTGGACGGCACCAAGGAATTCATCCACCGTCGGGGCGATTTTACCGTCAATATCGCGCTGGTGGAAAAAGGTGTGCCGACCCGTGGTGTGGTCTATGCACCCGCGCGCGAGCGGATGTTCTTTACCCTCGCGGATGGCTCGGCGGTTGAGGAAACCGGCGCGTTTGATCCGGATACAATTGGCGAGACCAAGGCGATCCGCGTGGCAGACAGCGACAACAGCGCCCTGATGGTGGTTGCGTCAAAGTCCCATCGGGATCAGGCAACGGATGATTACATCAACAAATATGCCGTGAAAGACAGCAAAAGCGCGGGATCGTCGCTCAAGTTCTGTCTGGTCGCCACCGGTGAGGCAGATCTCTACCCGCGGGTTGGCCGCACGATGGAGTGGGACACAGCTGCCGGTCATGCCGTTCTTGGCGGTGCAGGCGGCAAAGTTGTGCGTTTTGACGACCACAGCCCGCTCACCTATGGCAAAGACGGCTATGCCAACCCGTTCTTCATCGCCTATGCCCCCGGTGTGGAGTTGAAAAAAGCCTGATGTCTGTCCTGATCGTTATTCCCGCCCGCTACGCTTCGACCCGGTATCCCGGCAAACCGCTTGTTTCGCTGACCGGCGCTGATGGTGACAGTCTGACGCTGATCGAACGATCCTGGCGTGCGGCGATGGCTGTCACTGGTGTCGACCGTGTTGTCGTTGCGACGGATGACGACCGGATCCGCACCGCAGCGGAAGGGTTCGGCGCTGAGGTGGTCATGACCTCTGAAAGCTGCGCGAACGGTACAGAACGCTGTGCAGAGGCCCTGGCGAACCTGGGGGGCGGCTATGATATCGTGGTCAACCTGCAGGGGGATGCTCCGTTGACGCCGCATTGGTTTGTCGAAGATCTGGTCAATGGTCTGCGAGGTGCCCCGGACAAGGGGCTGGCCACGCCGGTTCTGCGCTGTGAGGGCGCAATGCTGAACAGCCTTCTTGCTGACCGCAAAGCAGGCCGGGTTGGGGGAACGACAGCAGTCTTTGGTCGCGACAACAATGCGCTGTATTTCTCCAAGGAGGTGGTTCCATTCACCTCAGCGACGTATGGCGATGACGAGCCGACACCTGTGTTTCACCATGTGGGCGTCTATGCCTATCGCCCTGACGCGCTGGCAGCTTATCCCGGCTGGCCGGTTGGCCCATTGGAAACGCTGGAAGGTCTGGAGCAGCTTCGTTTCCTGGAAAACGGCCGCAAGATTCTCTGCGTAGAAGTCGAAGCGAAAGGGCGGGAATTCTGGGAGCTGAACAACCCCGAAGATGTCCCGGTGATTGAGGCGATGATGCGGAAGATGGGCCACAAATAAGCCAAAAGCCGCAATTAATATACAAAAGAGCAGCGTTAGAACCAAACGAACCATGTCCGAGGCGTTGACGACACGCGGGTATATTCGGTTGACTGATCTCAACACAGATTTGTCACGGTAGTTGGTTCTAAAGGGCGGCGGTTTCGATCGCGCAGCCTAAAAACAGATAAAGAGAGTGGTGCACTATGCGTAGAAAAGTAACGAAGGCGATTTTTCCTGTAGCGGGCCTTGGCACGCGGTTTCTCCCCGCGACGAAATCGGTCCCCAAGGAAATCATGACGCTGGTTGACCGTCCGCTGGTGCAATACGCGATCGACGAGGCCCGTGAGGCCGGTATCAAGGAGTTCATCTTTGTCACGTCCCGCGGCAAGGGTGCGCTGGAGGATTACTTTGACCACTCGCCGATCCTGGAGCAGGAGCTGCGTCGCAAAGGCAAGGATGATCTGCTTGAGATCCTGAAAGGCACGAACATGGATTCGGGCGCGATTGCCTATATCCGTCAGCATCAGGCGCTTGGTCTGGGTCACGCTGTCTGGTGTGCGCGACGCCTGATCGCAAACGAGCCCTTCGCCGTGATCCTGCCGGATGACGTCATTGCGGCTGAAACGCCCTGCCTGAAACAGATGGTCGAAGCCTACGAGGAAACGGGTGGCAACATGGTCGCCGCGATGGAAGTCCCGCCCGAGAAGACGTCCTCTTATGGTGTGCTTGATGTCAAAGAGGACATGGGTTCTGTGGTTTCCGTGAACGGTATGGTCGAAAAGCCCAATGCGGACGAGGCGCCCTCCAATCTGGCTGTTATCGGTCGCTACATTCTGGCGCCATCGGTGCTGCGCAATCTGAACAAGAAAAAGCAGGGCGCGGGTGGAGAGATCCAGCTGACGGATGCTATTGCCGAGGACATCGCTGCGGATGTGCCGGTTTACGGTTATCGTTTCCGCGGTCAGCGTTTTGACTGTGGCTCCAAGGCTGGCTTCCTTCAGGCGACGGTTGCCTTTGCCCTTGCTCGGGACGAGCTGCGGGACGATCTGATGAACTACATCACGGAGATCGCGCAGGTCAGCAAAGCCGCGCAGTAATCAGGTCTTCGCGCTGCGGCGCTGCTGATGTAGAAACGTGATGAACAGGCCGGGCAGATGTGTCCGGCCTTTTGAGCAGGAAGAGATAGTTTTGACACATATTCTGGTAACTGGCGGTGCGGGTTATATCGGCTCCCATGCTTGCAAGGCTCTGCGCGCGGCTGGCTTTGTCCCGGTCACATACGACAACCTCGTCACCGGTTGGGAGGATGCAGTCAAATTCGGCCCCTTCGAGAAGGGCGATTTGAATGATCGTGCGCGTCTGGACGAAGTTTTTGCGACCTACGAACCAGTTGCCGTCATGCATTTCGCTGCGCTCAGTCAGGTGGGCGAAGCAATGAGCGAGCCGGGTCGTTACTGGTCGAACAACGTCGGTGGATCCCTGACACTGATCGAAGCCGCAGTCGCGGCGGGCTGCCTTGATTTCGTGTTCTCTTCGACCTGCGCGACCTACGGTGAACATGACAACGTTGTGCTGGATGAAAGCACACCGCAACATCCGCTGAACGCATATGGCGCGTCCAAGCGCGCGGTTGAGGATATCCTGCGCGATTTTGGGGCCTCTCACGGGCTGCGTTCGGTGATCTTCCGCTATTTCAACGTTGCGGGTGCCGATCCTGAAGCAGAGGTTGGCGAGTTCCACCGCCCTGAAACCCACCTTGTTCCGTTGGTGCTGGATGCAATCGACGGAAAACGCGATGCGCTGACGATCTTTGGCACGGACTATGATACGCCGGACGGTACATGTGTGCGGGACTATGTACATGTCTGTGATCTGGTTGATGCGCATGTTCTGGGGCTCAAGTGGTTGCAGGACGGCAAAGACAGTCAAGTTTTCAATCTGGGGACGGGCACAGGGTTTTCCGTGCGCGAAGTGATGGACAAGGCCGCAGAAGTGACCGGCAAGCCTGTTCCTCATACCGTTGGCCCACGCCGTGGTGGGGATTGCACCAAACTGGTTTCCGGTTCTGTTCGTGCGGCGACAATCCTTGGCTGGACACCTTCGCGTTCCGATCTGGAGACCATGATTGCGGACGCATGGCGCTGGCATAAGGCCGGCAACTACGAGCGCTAGGATGGTCGGGCCGTCGCCTGTACGGTCCCATGTCTCTGGTCTGCCGCCGATTTCCTTGGTGGCGGCCTACCGGCTGCGCTGGCAGCGGCGGCGGTTGCTGTGGCGGTCATTTCGTGCGCGGCGCGACTTGCTGCAGGTCGTTGACAGAACCCACGACCTGCAGCCCGAGGCGATCCTTGCAATCACCGTGTTGCGCAACGAAATCACCCGGCTGCCCCATTTCTTGTCGTTCTACCGCGCGTTGGGCATCGATCATTTCCTGATGGTCGACAACAACAGCGATGATGGCAGCGCCGAGTTCTTGGCTGCGCAGTCTGATGTCTCTCTCTGGCAGACCGGGGCGAGCTATCGCGCGGCACGGTTCGGGCTGGATTGGGCGGGCTGGCTACAGATCCGCTTTGGTCATGGCCGCTGGTGTCTCAGTGTTGATGCTGACGAACTGTTGGTGTTTCGCGGCGACACAAAGCATGGGCTGCGTGGATTGACCCGCCTTCTTGATCAGCAGGGCAAGCAGGGGTTTGGCGCATTGATGCTGGATCTATTTCCCAAAGGGGCGCTCGCGGATGTGGCCCATGACCCGGCTGATGACCCGCGCCAGACGTTGCCATGGTTCGATCCCGGCCCCTATCGAGCAAAGCGGCAGAGGCCACGCGGGAATCTCTGGGTTCAGGGTGGGATACGTGAGCGGGTGTTTTTTGCCCAAGATCCTCGCCGGTCGCCCACGCTGAACAAGGTGCCATTGATCAAGTGGAACCGGCGGTTTGCCTACACCAACTCTACCCATGCGGCGCTGCCACGACGCCTGAACAGTCTGTATGACGGGCCGGGTGGGACAATGGCATCCGGGGCTCTTCTGCACACAAAATTCCTGCCCGAAGTGGTGCATAAATCCCGGATTGAAAAACAGCGCCGCGAGCATTTTCACCAGCCTGAGCTGTTTGACGAATACTATGACAAGATCGTCACCTCTCCGGTTCTCTGGCACGAAGGGGCGGTTCGCTATGACGGGCCGGAGCAGCTGGAGCGTTTGGGCCTGATACGATCACCTGAGTGGATATGAAAAGGAGCGCCTGATCAGGCGCTCCTTTGGCTCGAATTCACTGTGCTACGAACGTTCAGCGTTCTGTTCATCCCGGCGTTGACGCACCATTTGGCGCTTTGTCACCAAGGAGGCTGTCACGACCCCAACAGTCACGATCCCGATCATAATTGTCGAAAGTGCGTTGATCTCGGGGCTGACGCCCAGACGTACTGCCGAAAAGATCTTGATTGGGAGAGTGGTCGCCGATGGGCCGGCGGTAAACGATGCAATCACGAGATCGTCCAAGGACAGGGTAAAGGCCAAAAGCCAGCCCGATATTACTGCCGGGGCAATGATTGGGAGGGTCACAAGGCGAAACGCTTCTGCCTGCGAACAGCCAAGATCAAGCGCGGCCTCCTCCAGGGAGCGGTCAAATGTAATCAGCCGGGAGGAAACAACCACGGAGACATAACACATCGCAAATGTGGTATGCGCTAGCACAATGGTCATCACGCCCCGATCCAGCCCGATGCCGATGAACAACAAGAGCAGCGACAGGCCGGTGATCACCTCGGGCATCACCAGCGGTGCGTAGATCATGCCGGAAAACAGGGTGCGGCCCAGGAAACGACCGCCGCGTACCAGAACATAGGCCGCCATGGTGCCAAGGACGGTGGCGAGGGTCGAGGACAGCACCGCAACCTTCAGTGTGACCCATGCAGCCTGCAAAAAGGACTCGTTCTGAAGCAGCTCGCCATACCATTTGGCAGAGAAGCCACCCCATACCGTGACCAACTTGCTTTCGTTGAAGCTGAAGATGATCAGGATCACCATCGGGATATAGAGGAACGCAAAGCCCAGCGTCAGTGATACGGTGTTGAACCAGCTCAATCTGTTCATTGTTCCGCCTCCTGCTGCTTTTGCTGGTTCCGCTGGAACAGAACGATGGGGACGATCAACAGCAGCAGCAGGACCACCGCCACCGCAGAGGCCACCGGCCAGTCACGGTTGGAGAAGAACTCTTCCCACAGCACTTTGCCGATCATCAGTGTGTCAGAGCCGCCAAGCAGTGAAGGAATGACAAATTCACCCAATGTCGGAATGAAGACGAGGAAACACCCTGCGATGATCCCGGCGCGCGACAGCGGGATGGTTACCAGCCAAAAGGCTTGTAGCCGCGAACATCCCAGATCTTCTGCCGCTTCGATCAGCGAGCCATCCAACCGTTCCAGCGCGGAATAGATCGGCAGGATCATAAATGGAAAATAGGTGTAGACGATGCCGATATAGACTGCCGTATTCGTATTCAGAATGGTCAGTGGGCTGTCGATCAGGCCGGTCCAGATCAGGAACTGGTTCAGCAGCCCCTCGTTCGACAGGATACCCATCCAGGCGTAGACGCGGATCAGGAAGGATGTCCAAAACGGCAGGATGACCAGCATCATTAGCGTTGGGCGCCATTCCTCAGGCGCACGCGCCATGCCGTAGGCCATCGGATAGCCAACCAAGAGCGTCAGGAACGTGGAAATGAAGGCGATCCGCAACGAGCTGAGATAGGCTTTCCAGTATAGATCATCCTCTGTCAGCCAGACGAAGTTCTCAAAGTCGAGCTCTGCCAGAAATGCGCCGATCCCTTCGACCCAGTCAAACTGAGGGAAGTAGGGAGGACGGGCAATCGCCGCGTCGGACAGCGCGATTTTGAACACGATGGCAAATGGCACCAAAAACAGCGCCAGCAGCCAAAGATAGGGAATTGCGATAAGGACGAAGCGGCGCATCATTCAGCCAGCAGAACACCGGCGGTGGCTGTCCAGGACAGCCAGACCGGGTCTTCCCAGGTAAAGGCGCGGCGGGCGATACGACGGGTGTTTGCGGTCTGCGCTTTGATCACCGCACCGGTAGGCAACTCTACGTGATAGGTAGAGATGTTGCCCAGATACGCGATGTCCAGAACGCGCCCCTGCACCGCATTGTCGGCATCTGCGGGTTTGTCTGCGCTGATGGTGACTTTCTCCGGGCGGATTGCCAGATGACAGGTCTGTCCGTCAGAAAAGCTGTTCTGGCTTTTAACATTCAGCGGCTCGGCGCCCTCTTTCCAGGTGATGTCGTATTGATCGGGGCCGGTCGGTTTTGCCGTACCTTCTATGATGTTCACGTCACCGATGAAATCCGCCACATATACAGAGTTCGGGTTTTCATAGATCCGATCCGGGGTCGCGACCTGGACCAGTTTGCCGTTGTCCATCACCGCAACACGCGAGGCGACGGTCATCGCCTCTTCCTGGTCGTGGGTTACGATCACAAAGGTCGTTCCGGTCTTTTCTTGGATGTCCATCAGCTCAAACTGGGTATCCTGACGCAGCTTCTTGTCGAGCGCGCCAAGGGGTTCATCCAGGAGCAGGAGTTTTGGTGCTTTTGCCAGTGATCTGGCAAGTGCGACACGCTGGCGTTGCCCACCTGAAATCTGGTGCGGTTTGCGGCGGGCGAATTTCTCAAGCCGTGTCAGGCGCAGCATTTCCTGCACCCGTTCTTCGATGTCATGTTTGGGTTTGTTTTCCCGCTTGAGACCAAAGGCAATATTGTCCCAGATGCTAAGGTGGGGAAACAGCGCGTAGGACTGAAACATCATGTTGACCAGCCGCTTGTTCGGCGGGACGGGAGCGATGTCCTGACCTGAGAGATAGATCTTTCCGTCGGTTGGGGTTTCGAACCCCGCCAACATCCGCATCATGGTGGTTTTGCCACAGCCAGACGGGCCCAGAAGCGCAAAGAACTCCCGTTCGTAAATGCCGAGAGTGAGATCATCAATCGCGGTGAACTCACCAAAGCGCTTGGTCACATTCTGGAATTGGATCAGAGGCTTGGCCTCTGGATCGTTCCAGGGTTCGAATACGGGAATGGTCAAGATTGGCCCCCACGTCTGGTCTTGTGGTTGGGAGGAAACGGGCACAGTGCACCAGCCGGGTGCCGCGCTCCCGCAAAGCGAAGGATGGGGCAGTCCGCAAGACCGCCCCAAACTATCTGCTGATCCGGATCAGGTGCCGGATTTCACCTTGGTCCACATCCGGGTTGCCTTGCGCTGTACCTTCGGCGGGTAGGCTTCCTTGATATAGAGGTTCTGCAGGGTCTCTTCGTTCGGGTAGATCGCCGGATCGCCGATCACATCCTCTTCGAGGAACTCCTGGCTCGCCTTGTTTCCGTTGGCGTAATAGACGTAGTTCGATGCCGCCGCCATGTTCTGCGCTTCCATGATGAAGTTCAGGAACTTATGAGCCGCTTCAGGGTTCGGGGCGTCCACAGGGATCGCCATCTGGTCAAACCACATCAACGCGCCTTCTTTTGGGGCGTTGTAGACGATTTCAACGCCATTGTCGGCTTCGGCGGCGCGGTCACGGGCCTGCAGGATGTCGCCGGACCAGCCAAAGGCCACACAGATGTCGCCGTTTGCCAATGCGTTGATGTATTCGGACGAGTGGAATTTCTTCACATGCGGGCGCACGGCAGTCAGCACCGGCTCGGCCTTTGCCACCACGTCTGCGTCCATGCTGTTGGGGTCTTCGCCGATGTATTTCAGCGCCGCCGGAATCATCTCATCTGGGGCGTCCAGGAAATAGACGCCACATTCTGCCAACTTGGCCATGTTGTCCGGGTTGAACACCAGATCAAGAGAGTCGATCGGGGCGTCGTCCCCCAACACTTCCTTGACCTTGGCGAGGTTGGCGCCGATGCCCGTGGTGCCCCACATGTAGTTGATGGAATAGACGTTGTCCGGGTCATAGCGGGCGGTGCGGTCTTCGATCACCTCCCACATGTTGGCTGCGTTGCTCAGCTTGGATTTGTCCAGCGGTTGGAATGCGCCTGCCTGGATCTGGCGGGCCAGGAAGGACCCGGTCGGTACAACGACGTCATAGCCGGAGCCACCAGCCAGCATTTTCGTTTCCAGCAATTCGTTGCTGTCGAACACGTCATAGATCAGGTCGATGCCGGTTTCTTCTTCGAACTTGGTCAGCAGGTCTTCGTCGATGTAGTCGGACCAGTTGTAAACGCGGACCTCTTCTGCGACGGCGGCCGCACTGCTGAGCGCCACGATGGCGGTCAATGTCATCGTCTTCAGTGTCATAAATGTCTCCCTGTGCGTGCCGGTTTCCGTGCCCGGCTGGTAAGGATTTGATCAAGTTTTGCCTCATTCGGCAATACTGTTTATGTTTTCACCTAGGGAAACTTGGTGCAAGCTGCCCAAAATTTAGGAGGATTTCCGAAGGTGAACCCGACCCAGACAGACGCATCCAGCGACGCTCAGCCCGGTGCGAAATTGCCGGCGCATGAAACCGTCTACCAGACCTTGCGCGGCCAAATCCTATTTGGCGAACTGGCGCCGGGTCAGGCCGTTACGATCCAGGGGCTGGTGGAGTCGCTGGGCGCGGGCATGACACCTGTCCGCGAGGCAATCCGCAGATTGATCTCTGATGGGGCATTGGTGTTCCAGGGAAATCGTCGCGTTTCGGTTCCGCTGTTGCGGGACAGCGATCTGGATGAGCTGATTTATGCAAGAAAAACAATCGAATGTCAGCTTGCCCGCCTTGCAACAAACAAGGTGAGCGCTGAAGATATCGCTGAGTTGGAAGCCATTGATGCCGCGCTGGACAAGGCGATCTCTTCCGGTGACGTGGCAGGCTATCTGGTGCAGAACTATCGTTTCCACACCCGCCTCTATTCCCATGCTGATGCCCCTATCCTCAGCGACCTTGCTGATCGGCTATGGTTGCGGTTCGGTCCCTCCTTGCGCGTGGTGTGCGGACGCCTTGGCACACAGAGCTTCCCTGACCGCCACAAGGACATCATCGAAGCGCTGACTCGCAAGGATGCGGAATTGGCGGCGCTGGCGATGGAGCGAGACGTGGCGCAGGGCATGGAACAGGTCAGTCAGGGGTTGGATCAGGGAAGCTGATTCGATTGACATGGTGAAATTTGATCATATTCTGGGCGCAATCTGTTTCTCAGGAGTCGTCACATGACTGCGATCACCAATCACCTGCCCACGGCAGAGCTTCAGGCCCTCGACGCGGCCCACCACATGCATCCGTTCACTGCCAATGGTGAACTGGCTGAAAAGGGCGCGCGCGTCATCACACGTGCCAGCGGCGTCACCCTTACTGACAGCGAGGGCCATGAAATTCTGGATGCGATGGCGGGCCTATGGTGCGTCAACATCGGCTATGGTCGTGATGAGCTGGCAGATGTCGCCGCGCGCCAGATGCGGGAGCTGCCTTATTACAATACGTTCTTCCAGACGACCCACGCACCAGCCATCGCCTTGGCGGCAAAGATTGCCGAACTGGCGCCCGAAGGGTTGAACCATGTTTTCTTTGCGGGCTCCGGTTCGGAAGCGAATGATACCAACATTCGAATGGTTCGGCATTACTGGGCCTTGAAGGACAAGCCATCCAAATCGATTATCATCAGCCGCAAGAACGCCTATCACGGCTCCTCCGTCGGCAGCGGCAGCCTTGGTGGTATGAGTGCGATGCACGAACAGGGCGGAATGCCGATCCCGGATATCCACCACATCAATCAGCCAAACTGGTGGGCTGAAGCCGGTGATATGAGCCCGGAAGATTTTGGTTTGGCGCGTGCACAGGAGCTGGAACAGGCAATTCTGGAGCTGGGCGAAGACCGTGTCGCGGCCTTTATCGCAGAGCCGGTCCAGGGGGCAGGGGGCGTTATTGTGCCGCCGACGACCTACTGGCCTGAGATCCAGCGTATCTGCGACAAGTATGAGATCCTCCTGATCGCGGACGAAGTGATCTGTGGGTTTGGCCGGACCGGCAACTGGTTCGGCAGCCAGACCATGGGGATCCGGCCGGATATCATGACCATCGCCAAGGGTCTGTCGTCGGGCTATGCCCCGATCGGCGGTTCTATTGTCAGCGACGAAGTTGCTGCGGTGATCGGCTCGGGTGAGTTCAACCACGGCTATACCTACTCCGGTCATCCGGTGGCCTCTGCCGTGGCGCTGGAAAACCTGCGTATTCTGGAAGAAGAGAATATCGTCGGTCACGTCCGTGATGTCGCCGCGCCCTATCTCAAGGAAAAATGGGAAGCGCTGACAGATCACCCCCTGGTTGGTGAAGCCAAGATTGTTGGAATGATGGGATCGATTGCCCTGACCCCCAACAAAGCCGCACGCGCGGCCTTTGCATCTGATGCGGGTACGGTCGGCTATATCTGCCGTGAGCGGTGCTTTGCGAACAACCTTGTCATGCGCCACGTCGGTGATCGGATGATCATCTCTCCTCCGCTGGTCATCACGCCTGACGAGATCGACACTCTTATTGAGCGGGCCCGCAAGTCGCTTGATGAGTGTTATGAGATCCTCAAGGAAAAAGACATGCTGCAAAGCGCCTGATTCTCAGGATGCCAGTTTCCGTAAAACGCCAGCCTATCGGGCTGGCGTTTCTCGTTCGGCGGGGCGGTGGGATGTGGCGCCCCAGGAATGCAGCTGCAGCGTTTCCGATAACATTCGGCTGATTTCTTAAATGGTCATTTTAGATAAAAAATTGATCTGAAAAGTAGCGCAATTTAAGTCGCTTTCTTTCGACCTCATGTCGCAATTTGGCCCGTTGGCGGGTTTTTCGGCCCTAAGGTAAATCCAACAAGGATCTGGACGATCCGGTTGCACATCACTTGTCGGGTGTGCTTACATCAAATCAGAAGTGCAGAGCTAATCTGCCGAAGCAAACCAGGGAGCCTCCATTGGCTGATGCGTCAAATACGAACGCGTTCGTTGAGTTCGAACGCGTGCAGAAGAGCTACGATGGCGAGAATCTCGTTGTCAAAGATCTCAACCTCACCATGCCGAAAGGCGAATTTCTGACAATGTTGGGCCCGTCCGGTTCGGGCAAAACAACCTGCCTCATGATGCTGGCCGGTTTTGAGACAGCCACCCACGGTGACATCCGGCTTGATGGCGTCTCGATCAACAACATCCCTCCTCACAAGCGCGGCATCGGGATGGTTTTCCAGAATTACGCGCTGTTCCCCCACATGACCATTGCAGAGAACCTCAGCTTCCCGCTGGAAGTTCGCAACATGGGCAAATCCGAACGCGAGCAAAAAGTGAAGCGCGCGTTGGATATGGTAGAGATGGGTGCATTCGGTGGCCGTCGCCCTGCGCAATTGTCTGGTGGTCAGCAACAGCGTGTCGCCTTGGCGCGTGCTCTCGTGTTTGAACCGGAACTGGTTCTCATGGATGAACCTCTTGGCGCGCTGGACAAGCAGCTGCGTGAAAAGATGCAGTTTGAAATCACCCGCCTTGCGCACGATCTGGGGATCACCACGGTTTACGTGACCCACGACCAGACCGAAGCCCTGACGATGTCCGACCGTGTCGCGGTATTTGATGACGGCCGCATCCAACAGCTGGCGCCGCCAGATCAGCTCTATGAAGAGCCCGCAAACAGCTTTGTTGCGCAGTTCATCGGCGAGAACAACACGCTGGAAGGCACTGTCAAAGAGATCAACAATGGCATCGCATTGGTTCAGCTGGATGATGGCGAGCTGATCGACTGCAAGCCGATCAACGTTTCTAAACCCGGTGAGCGTACCCGCGTTTCGATCCGTCCAGAGCGTGTTGAATATAACAAAGAACGCATGCAGGAAGGCGCACATACGCTGAAAGCGGAAGTGCTGGAGTTCATCTACATGGGTGACATCTTCCGCACCCGTCTGCGCGTGGCCGGCAATGATGAGTTCATCATCAAGACCCGGAACGCACCAGACCAGACCCGTCTGACACCCGGTCAGCAGATCGAGATCGGCTGGTTGCCTGAAGATTGCCGCGCGCTTGACGCCTGAGGCCTGCTCGGCTGACGCAACGCGCGACGAAACCCCCGGCGCAGAATGACCGGGGGACTACGATCCGAAGAATTACAAATTCAACAAGGAGTAGAGTGTCTATGAAACTCACCAAACTGACTGCTCTGGCAGCCACCACGGCTCTGTGTGCGCCGATGGCAATGGCCGCCGACATGGCAAACGAAATGACTATTGTTTCCTGGGGCGGTGCCTATCAGGAAAGCCAGCTCAAGGCCTATGTTGAGCCCTATCTGGAAATGCACCCCGATCTGAAAGTGATCTGGGACGAGAGCTCGGCTGAAGCGACCGCAAAAATGCGCGCGATGACCGAAGCAGGCAACGTAACCTGGGATCTGGTGGATGCCGTTGCGTCTGACGCAATGCGTATGTGCGATGAAGGTCTGATCGCTGAAATCGACCACGACGAAGTTCTGGCAGCTGCGCCTGATGGCACGTCGGCAAGCGACGACTTCGGCGACCTGCTGGTCAGCGACTGCTTCGTGCCGCAGATCGTTTACTCGACCACCTTTGGTTACCGCATGGATCTGGTTGGCGACACCCCGCCGTCCACAATCTGTGACGTGTTTGACACCGCGAAATATCCGGGCAAGCGCGCGCTGCAGAAGCGTCCGATCGACAACATGGAATGGGCTCTGTACTGCGACGGCGTCGCCAAGGACGAAATCTATGACGTTCTGGGCACCGACGAGGGCGTAGAGCGCGCACTGGCAAAGCTGGACACCATCAAGGATCAGGTTGTCTGGTGGACTGCTGGCGCAGAAACCCCGCAGCTGCTGGCTGACGGCGAAGTTGTGATGGGTTCGACCTTCAACGGTCGTCTGTTCTCTGCAATCGCAGAGCAGAACCAGCCGATCGACATGCTGTGGGACATGCAGTCCTTTGACCTGGACGGTTGGGTTGTTCCGGCTGACCTGCCTGAAGACCGCAAAGCGCGCGTCATGGACTTCCTGAAGTTCGCGACCGACACTCAGCGTCTGGCAGATCAGGCAAAGTTCATCTCCTACGGTCCGGCCCGTGCCTCTTCTGCGCCGCTGGTTGGCAAGCACGCCATCCTGGGCATCGACATGGCACCGCATATGCCGACCGACCCGGCCAACTCTGGCAACGTTCACGTCTATGACTACGAGTGGTGGGCGGACAACCGTGATGATCTGGATGCAAAATTCCAGGCATGGCTGGCCAAGTAATCCGTCCCTGATCTGACGGAACGATAAATGGGAGGGGGCCGACGGCCTGCGCCACGGCCCTCTCTCCACCAACAAAAAAGTATTCCGACGGGGGCTCCTACAATGAGCGATACCACCCACACCGGACCGGTCCTGGCCGCCGATGGCACACCGCTCAAGCGGAGCCTGGCCCGAGCTCTCCGGATGCAGAAGATCCGCGCCCTCATGCTGATTGCGCCACTTCTGCTCTTTGTTCTCCTGACATTCATTCTCCCGATTGCTGATATGCTGTTCCGCTCGGTCGAGAATAAGATTGTCTCCGATACACTGCCAGAAACCGTGGTTGCGGTGCAGGATTGGGATGCCGACAGCGGCGTTACCCCTCCCGCGCCTGTGTTCGAGGCGCTTGCCTATGACCTCGTCGTGGCGGCCGAACGCAAGGAACACACACGTGTCGGTTCACGCCTGAACTACGAGAACCCGGGCATTTCGTCCTTGTTCCGCAAGGCCGGCCGCCGCGCCGACGACATCGGCAAGGTCTACATCAAACAGTTCGAAAAGCTGGATCCGGCCTGGAAAGAGCCCGCGACCTTTGTGTCGATCTTTGCTGATCCTGCGTGGGTGTCCTCTCGCAGCGATGATGCAGAGCCGCTTTTCGAGGTATCCGAAACCGCAGCGGCGGCGCTGCCCAAAGCAAGCACCGCCTACACCCGCTGGGCACGGACCATTCAGCAAGAAGACAATGACAGCCCGACCAAGGAAGATCCCTGGGCGCCTGTCTATCTGGCGCTTCACAACGATCTTGCGGCCAACCCTCAGGCTCCTTCGGCCTTTGGTGGTGATGCCCAAGCCGCACTGCAGGCTGTGTCTACCGCGATTGCAGCGGGCGAGGTCGAAACGACCACGGCCTACGATGCCTTTGTCAAGATCGACGAGGATTGGGCCGATCCGGAAGTCTGGCGCACGCTCAAGACCTACTCGGGCGCTTACACGAACGGCTACTTCCTGAATGCGGCCGACTTCCAAAAAGGCGCTGATGGTGCTGAGCTGCGTCCGGAATCCGAACGGATCTATGGCACCCTGTTCCTGCGGACGCTGCTCATGTCGCTGGCCATCACGGTGAGCTGCATTGTGCTCGGCTATCCGGTGGCGTGGATTTTGGCGAACCTGCCGTCACGTACCGCCAACCTCTTGATGATCCTGGTTCTGCTGCCGTTCTGGACGTCGCTTTTGGTGCGGACATCCGCATGGAAAGTCATGCTGCAGCAACAGGGCGTTATCAATGACACGCTGGTCTGGCTGGGTTTGGTTGCCGATGATGCGCGCCTTGTGATGATCAACAACCAGTTCGGCACCATCGTGGCGATGACCCACATTCTGCTGCCGTTCATGATCCTGCCGATGTATTCGGTGATGCAAACCATCAACCCATCCTATCTGCGTGCTGCCAAATCCCTTGGCGCCACCAACTGGACAGCCTTCTGGCGGGTTTACTTCCCGCAGTCGGTTCCGGGAATTGGTGCGGGTTCGATCCTCGTGTTCATCCTGGCGATTGGCTACTACATCACGCCGGAACTGGTGGGCGGCACCAAAGGTGTCTTCATCTCCAACCGGATCGCGTTCCACATCTCGCAATCGCTCAACTGGGGTCTCGCTGCGGCACTTGGCAGTATCCTGCTGGTCGTCGTTCTCGCGCTCTACTGGGCCTATGACAAGATTGTCGGCATCGACAACGTGAAACTGGGATAAGACACATGGCTTTGACACCTGTTGAAAACCAAACCCCCGGTTTCGTGGCGCTTGTCACAGCCGCTGCCGGGGCCTTTTTCGGACTTTTCGTCGGTACGGCGCAGGGTTCGGGACTTCTGGGCATCGTGATTGGTGCCGTGCTCGTCGGCGGTCTGGGGTTTGCCCTCGCCGGGATGCGGGATCAGGAGCGGATGCTCCGCTGGGTTCTGACGGCAGCCTTTGCAGTTGCAGGCTTTGTGCTGGGCGGGCTGCCGGCCGCAATCATCGGGCTTTTGTTCGGTGCTTTTGTTGGCTGGTTCATCTTCTGGCTCTCGACATCGCGCTACCGCATGCACCTGGCGCCGTACCTCACACCGGGTCAGGTGCTGTGGCACTATGCGTTCCGTGTGATCTGTGGCGCGGTGTTCGTTTTCCTGATTACGCCGATCCTCGTGGTGATGCCGCTGTCCTTCAACGCGCAGGACTTCTTTACCTTCACTCCGGAGATGTTGCGGTTTGATCCCGAAGGCTACTCGCTGAAGCATTATCGCGACTTCTTCACCAACGACGACTGGCAGCAGGCGATGTGGAACTCCATCAAGATCGCGCCAATGGCGACGCTCTTGTCGGTGGGCTTTGGTACGTTGGCCGCGATCGGTCTCAGCCAGCCGCATGTTCCGTTTCGCCGGGCGATCATGGCGATCCTGATTTCGCCGATGATCGTGCCGCTGATTATCTCAGCCGCTGGCATGTACTTCTTCTACAGCCGTATTGGTCTGCAGGGGACATACATTGGCGTGGTTCTGGCGCATGCAGCCCTTGGTATCCCGTTCGTGATCATCACCGTGACAGCCACGCTGGTTGGTTTCGACCGGTCCCTGACACGAGCTGCTGCAAACATGGGAGCCGGTCCTGTGACCACGTTCTTCCGTGTGCAGATGCCGCTGATCCTACCTGGGGTCATCTCTGGTGGTTTGTTTGCTTTCATCACCTCCTTTGACGAGGTTGTGGTTGTGCTCTTCGTCGGTTCGGCCGGTCAAAAGACGCTGCCCTGGCAGATGTTTACTGGCCTGCGCGAACAAATTTCGCCCACCATTCTGGCGGTCGCGACCATTCTTGTGGTGGTCTCCATCGGTCTGCTGACAGTGGTGGAAATGCTGCGCCGCAGATCAGAGCGTCTGCGCGGAATGAGCCCCAGCTAACCAGCGGATCACTCACAAAAAAGGCCCCGGTGAAAACCGGGGCCTTTTGCGTTGCAAAGGGTGGGATCAGAGACGTTCGATGGCGAGGGCAATGCCCTGACCGCCACCAATGCACATGGTGATCAGCCCTTTGGAACCGCCAATTCGCTCCAGCTCATACAGGGCCTTGAGCGTGATGATCGCACCGGTCGCACCGACAGGATGGCCAAGGGCGATCGCCCCGCCGTTCGGGTTCACCTTTGCAGGATCCAGCCCCAGTTCTTTGTTCACCGCAAGCGCCTGCGCCGCGAAGGCCTCGTTGGATTCGATCACATCGAAATCGGATACTGACAGGCCGGTTTTCTGCAGCAGGTTCTGGACCGCTGGCACCGGACCAATGCCCATCACCTCGGGGCGCACGCCGGCATGGGCATAACCGAGAACCCGTGCCTTGGGCTTTAGTCCGGCCTTTTCTGCAGCATTCGCTGTCGCGAGCACCAAAGCGGCAGCGCCATCATTGATGCCGCTGGCGTTGCCGGCTGTAACGCTTCCATCCTTTTGGAACACAGGTTTCAGCCCGCTGAGGGTGTCCAATGTGCTGGCCTTGGGATGTTCATCGACTTCAAACGGCACCATGTCGCGCTTTACCTTCACCTCGACCGGGGTGATCTGGCTGGCGAAATATCCGGCCTCGATCGCCGCGGCTGCGCGGGTCTGGCTGGCCAGTGCGAATTCATCCATCTGCGCGCGGGTGATGTCATGCTCATCCGCGACGTTTTCCGCCGTGACACCCATGTGCCCGGTTCCAAATGGGCAGTTCAGCGCACCCAGCATCATGTCGAGGGCCCGCGCATCGCCCATTTTCTGACCCCAGCGTGCGCTCGGCACGATAAAGGGGCTGCGCGACATGTTCTCGGCGCCACCCGTCAGGGCAAATTCCGCATCGCCCAACATCAGCGACTGGATGCCCGAGACAATCGCCTGTGCCCCGGACCCGCACAGCCGATTCACGTTCATCGCTGGCGTGCCATTGGGGATGCCGGCCTGCATGGCCGCCACACGGCTCAGATACATGTCGCGGGGTTCCGTGTTGATCACATGGCCAAAGACCACATTGCCGATCTGGTCAGGCTCGACGCCAGACCGCTCCATTGCGGCCTTGGATGCCACGGTTGCCAAGTCAATTGGGGTGGTGCCTGCCAGCGATCCACCAAAGGTGCCGATGGCGGTTCGGGCGCCATCCAGGATCACGATATCGGTCATGGTCTCTCTCCTCATAGGTTTGGCGCAGATTATGCAGATGCAGCATCGCCTGTCCTGCGGAACGTACCGTCAAAACAAAACCTCTCCCTTGTTTGACAAACTGTCCGCAAAGGCGCAGTGATTCCGCCATGACGGAAAATGTAGACGATATCCTGACCCTGTTGCCTGCCCGCCTCAAAGAGGCGCGCCGGGCTCAAGGTCTCAGCCTTGAGGCTGTGGCGAACCTCTCCGGCGTGAGCCGGTCCATGGTCAGCCAGATTGAGCGCGGGGAAAGCTCGCCCACGATTGCAACGCTTTGGAACCTCACCCGAGCCCTGCAGGTTGATTTTGCGGGTTTGCTGGACAGCAACGAGGCCCAGGACCGGATCGAAGTGCTGCGCGACAGCGATGTGCCCTCCATCGAAAACATGGGGGAGGGCTGTCTGATCCGAATCCTGTCGCCGCCAGAAGACGCCGGTGGGCATGAGGTCTATGACATTCGCCTAAAGGAGGGCGGTGCGTTGAACAGCCAGCCGCATGGGCGCGGGACGGTGGAGCATCTGACCATTCTGGAGGGCTGCGTTTCCCTTTCGTCAGGCGGCGCAAGGGAGCAACTGCAGGCAGGGGATACCGCCCGCTATGCGGCTGATGTGCCGCACGCCATTGAGGCAAAGAGCGGTCCTGCACGGGTGTTTCTGATCGTCAAGAATGCCTGAAGGTCAGATCAAAAGACGGGTTTCCGATTTCACGGATTTATGTCCGTTATCATGAAATCCCCTATTTCGGAAAATAATCCGTTATGATAGAACTCCGACTCGAACGAGAAGGAGTTCCCGCATGTCTACCGATTTTCTGACCGACATCTCCAAGACCCTGGAAGAGATCAAAGCCGATGGTCTCTACAAGCGGGAACGAATGATCACCTCCCCGCAGGGGGGTGAGATCCGGGTTGGCGATGCTGAGGTCATCAATCTGTGCGCCAACAATTATCTCGGTTTGGCGGATCATCCCGACCTTATCGCGGCAGCACGCGGTGTCATGGATGACAAGGGTTTTGGCATGGCCTCTGTCCGCTTCATCTGCGGCACCCAGGACATTCACCGCGAACTGGAGCAACGCCTGGCGAAGTTCCTGGGCAAGGATGATGCGATCCTGTTCGCCGCCTGTTTCGACGCCAATGGCGGTCTGTTCGAACCGCTGCTGGGGCCGGAGGATGCGATCATCTCCGACAGCCTGAACCATGCGTCGATCATCGATGGCATCCGGCTGTGCAAGGCCAAGCGCTACCGCTACCTGAACAGCGACATGAACGACCTTGAGGCCTGGCTGAAGCAGGCTCGCGAGGACGGTGCGCGGCACATCATGATCGCGACCGATGGCGTGTTCTCGATGGACGGTTATCTGGCGAAACTGCCAGAAATCCGGGCACTGGCCGACAAATACGATGCCATCGTGATGGTGGATGACTGCCACGCCACCGGTTTCATGGGCGCGACGGGCGCCGGCACGCCGGAGCATTTCGGGGTGGACGTTGATATTGTCACCGGGACATTGGGCAAAGCACTTGGGGGGGCCATCGGCGGCTATATCGCCGGGCCGCAGCCAGTGATCGACCTGCTGCGGCAGCGGGCGCGGCCCTATCTGTTCTCCAATTCGCTGCCGCCATCGATTGTTGCTGCCGGGCTGGAGGCGATCCGGTTGGTGGAGGAAGGCGACAGCCTGCGGGCGCAGCTTTTCGAGAACGCGAAATACTGGCGGGCGGGGCTGGAAAAACTTGGCTTTGATCTCTTGCCGGGTGAGCACCCGATCATCCCGGTGATGCTGGGCGAGGCGCAGCTGGCGCAGGACATGGCGGCACGTCTGTTCGACGAGGGCGTCTATGTCTCTGGCTTCTTCTTCCCCGTCGTGCCACGCGGCCAGGCGCGCATCCGGACGCAGATGAATGCGGCTCTAACACGGGAGGAACTGGACCGTGCGCTGGCCGCATTTGGCAAGGTCGGCAAGGAACTGGGGATTGTGTCATGAGCCGACCCAACACGATGAAGGCGCTGGAAAAGAGCCATCCGCAGGAGGGTCTGTGGATGGTGCAGGCGCCGGTGCCGGAGATCGGCCCCGACGAGGTGCTGATCAAGGTGAAGAAGACCGGAATTTGCGGCACCGATATTCACATCTGGAACTGGGACGAATGGGCATCGCACACCGTGCCGGTGCCGATGATCACCGGCCATGAGTTCGCGGGCGAGATCGTCGAAATCGGGCGCGATGTTACAGATCTGGCGGTGGGTCAGCGCTGCTCTGGCGAGGGGCATCTGATCAAGACCGACTCGCGCCAGAGCCGGGCCGGCAAGTTCCACCTGGACCCCGGCACCCGCGGCATCGGGGTGAACGAGCAGGGGGCTTTTGCCCAGTATCTGAAACTGCCGGCCTTCAACGTGGTGCCGCTGCCGGATGACATTCCGGACGAAATCGGCGCCATTCTCGATCCGCTCGGGAATGCGGTGCATACCGCGCTGAGCTTTGATCTGCTGGGCGAGGACGTGCTGATCACCGGCGCAGGTCCCATTGGCATCATGGCGGCTGCGGTGGCGAAACATGCCGGCGCGCGGCATGTGGTGATCACCGACATCAACCCGGACCGATTGGCGCTGGCGGAACATGTGGTGCCGGCGGTGCGCGCGGTGAACGTGGCGCAGGAAGACCTGCAGGACGTGGTGCGCGAGCTGGGCCTGAAACAGGGGTTCGACGTCGGGCTGGAGATGTCCGGATCGCAGGCCGCGCTAGACCAGATGGTGGAGGCACTGGTGATGGGCGGCAAGATTGCCCTGTTGGGCATTCCCCCGGGCAAGTCGCCGGTCGACTGGTCGCGCATCGTGTTCAAGGCGATCACCATCAAGGGCGTTTACGGCCGCGAGATGTTCGAAACCTGGTACAAGATGATCGCGATGCTACAGAACGGTCTGGATGTAAGCCGGGTGATCACCCACCGCTTTGGCGTCGATGATTTTGCCGACGGCTTTGCGGCGATGAAATCCGGGGCCAGCGGCAAGGTGGTGCTAGACTGGATGTAAAGCTGCGTTGAGGGGGCTTTGCCCCCTCGCGCCCATGGCTGGGCTTTGCCCGTTCGGGTCTGAAATGATCCCCGGATCATTTCTGGGACGACCCTCACCCCCAGAGTATTTGTTGAAAGATGAAGACGCCCGTCAGGGGGCCAACCTGCGCCTACCGGTTTCATCAAGGAGCCAGCTTTTGTTTTGGTCAAAGACGGCAACGCTGAGTGGTTTTCCGTAGCCTGCGCCGGTGTCGAGGTTGACCCGATTGCCGTAGTGTGTTGCCCGGTCGACAGGTGTGTGCCCATGCACGATGAGTTTCGGGTGGGGTGCTGCGTGATTGTGAAAGGCCTGACGGATCCAGACCAGATCATTTTCCGATTGCTTTGCAAGGGGCACATCAGGGCGAATGCCTGCATGTACAAACGCGATATCCGCTGTTTCATGCATCGGCTCTAGTGCGCGCAGAAAGGCGACATGCTGTTCAGGCACCGCGCTAAGGGCCTCTGCATGCAGGTCTTCCAGCCGTGTTTTGTCGGTGAAGGTCAGCCCATAGCTCTCCAGCGTTTCGCGCCCACCCAGCCGGTCATGCAGCCAATGATAGCCCACCAGAAGATGCGGGTCATGGCGGGGTGTATCCTCCATGAACCAAGAAAACATGCGGTCATGATTGCCGAGCAAAGTGACCCAGTTGCGCCCCTCCGACTGACCACGGATCAGAAGGTCAATCACGGCCCGGCTGTTTGCGCCGCGGTCGATGTAGTCGCCAAGAAAAACCACCTTTGCATCCTGTCCGCCGTCTGCGGTGATGTGGTCAAGGGCTTGTTCCAGCATCTCCAGCTGGCCGTGAATGTCACCGATTGCATAGGTTGGGGCTGTCATGGTGGGCTCCTGCAAATGGTAAAATGGAAGGCTGAAATGAAATACGCCGCCCTTATATCGGGGCGGCGTATCTGAGGGAATGTTTATCGGACTTTCAGATCAGACAACGTCAAACGCCAAGGGCTTGATCTGGGTGAAGAGACCCGTCTCTGCGAGTTTGGCCCGTGCCTCTGCCGGGACAGGTTCATCTACGTAGAGAAGCGCGATTGCTTCGCCACCGGCGTCAGAGCGTCCAAGGGTAAAGTTCGCGATATTCACGTCGTTGTCGCCCATTGTCTTACCCAGAGCGCCAATGATCCCCGGCACGTCTTCGTTTGTGGTGTAGAGCATGTGCGCACCCACTTCGGCATCGATGTTGATGCCCTTGATCTGGATAAAGCGCGGCTTGCCGTCAGAGAACACAGTCCCCGCGACAGAACGTTCGCGCTTGGCGGTGACGACAGTCACCTTGATATAGCCATCAAAGGTGCCGGATTTGTCCTGGTTTGTGGTCGAGATCTGGATGCCACGTTCTTTGGCCACCACGGGCGCAGAGACCATGTTCACGTCCGGGTTCACGTTTTTCATGATGCCCGCGATCACCGCGCAGTTCAGGGCGTCCAGGTTCATGCCGGACACGACACCGTCATAAAGCACATTGATGGCCACGATCGGCTCGTCCGACATCTGCCCGGCAAAAGAGCCAAGATGATCGGCCAGCTTGATCCACGGTCCCATGACTTTGGCCTCTTCAGCGGTGACGGACGGCATGTTCAATGCGTTTTCAACCGCGCCATCGAGCAGGTAGTTCGACATCTGCTCGGCCACCTGCAGAGCAACATTTTCCTGTGCTTCGGTTGTTGCGGCGCCAAGATGCGGTGTGCAGACGACGTTGGGCAGGCCGAACAGCGGATTTTCCTTGGCGGGTTCAACCGAGAACACGTCAAAGGCGGCACCTGCAACATGGCCAGAGGTCAGCAGTTCTGCCAGGGCGGCCTCATCCACCAGACCACCGCGGGCACAGTTGATAATGCGCACGCCCTTCTTGGTTTTTTCCAGGTTTTCCTTGGACAGGATGTTGCGGGTCTGGTCGGTCAGCGGCACATGCAGCGTGATGAAATCCGCCCGCGCGAGCAGCTCTTCCAGCTCAACCTTTTCGACGCCCATCTTGTCGGCTTTTTCGGTGCTGAGGAAGGGATCATAGGCGACAACCTTCATCTTGAGACCGCGGGCCCGGTCGCAGACGATGCCACCGATGTTGCCGGCACCGATAACGCCGAGCGTCTTGTTGGTCAGCTCAACCCCCATGAACTTGGATTTTTCCCATTTGCCTGCATGAGTGGAGACCGAGGCCTCTGGCAGCTGTCGGGCAACCGCGAACATCATGGCGATCGCGTGTTCGGCGGTGGTGATCATGTTGCCGAAGGGTGTGTTCATGACGATCACACCTTTCTTGGAGGCCGCTTCCTTGTCGACATTGTCGGTGCCGATGCCGGCGCGACCCACCACCTTGAGGTTGGTGGCGGCTTCGAGGATCTTTTCGGTTACCTTGGTGGCAGAGCGAATGGCAAGGCCATCATATTGGCCGATGATCTCTGCCAGCTTGTCCTTGTCTTTGCCCACGTCGGGAAGGAAATCCACATCGATGCCGCGGTCGCGGAAAATCTGGACGGCGGTTTCCGAGAGTTTGTCGGAGACGAGTACTTTGGGAGCCATTGGTTTGGTCCTTTATCTGCGGGGGCCGCTTGCGGCCTGAATTCGGAGAGAGCAGCCCGATCCAAGGCGGGCTACTGGTCTGTCAGATGTCGACGGCGCGGGGGTCAGGCTTGTGCCGCGATTTCGGCCTCAAAGGCCCATTCGAGCCAGGGCAGCATCACCTCGATATCCGAGGTTTCCACCGTGCCGCCGCACCAGACGCGCAGTCCTGCGGGGGCGTCACGATAAGCGCCAATGTCCAGAGCGATCTCTTCCGCTTCCAGGCGCTTGGCGACCGCCTTGGCAAAGGCCGTCCCATCTTGAATGCGCTCGTCGGTGAATTTCAGGCAGACTGACGTATTGGAGCGCGTTGCAGGATCCTGCGCCAGATTGGCAATCCACGGACGGTTGGCACAGAAATTGAAAATCGCCTGCGCATTTGCGTCAGCGCGTGCTTTCAACCCGTCAAGCCCACCAACAGACCGGGCCCAATCCAGCGCCAGCAAATAGTCTTCGACTGCCAGCATGGACGGTGTGTTGATTGTTGCACCTTTGAAGATGCCATCAATCAGCTTGCCACCCTTGGTCAGGCGAAAAATCTTGGGCAGGGGCCATGCAGGTGTGTAGCTTTCCAGTCGTTCCACGGCGCGCGGCGAAAGGATGATCATGCCGTGTGCGGCCTCGCCGCCCAGAACCTTCTGCCAGGAGAAGGTGGTCACATCCAGTTTGTCCCAAGGCAGGTCCTGGGCAAATGCAGCGGAGGTCGCATCGCAGATGGTGAGCCCCGCCCGGTCGTCAGCGATCCAATCGCCGTTTGGCACCCGCACCCCGGAAGTGGTGCCGTTCCAGGTGAAGACAACATCGTTGTTGAAATCGACGGAAGCCAGATCGACCAGCTCTCCGTAGTCGGCGGTTTTCACAACCGCGTCGATCTTTAGCTGTTTGACCACATCGGTGACCCAGCCTGCGCCAAAACTTTCCCAGGCGAGCATCTCGGTGCCGCGCGCTCCCAGCAGGTTCCACATCGCCATTTCAACAGCGCCGGTGTCAGAGGCGGGCACGATCCCGATTTTGTAATCTGCCGGAACGCCTAGGATCTCACGGGTGCCTTCAATCGCGGCAAGCAGTTTTTCCTTGCCGACAGCGGCACGGTGGCTGCGACCCAAGGGGGCGCCTGCGAGTTTGGTCAGATCATATGCGGGGGGTTTGGCGCAGGGGCCAGAAGAAAAACGCGGGTTGGCCGGCCGCGTTGCCGGTTGTTCAATAGCCATGAATGCTACCCTTCCAGATAAGCGCCTCTCGTTGGGGAGAGGTGTCCCACAGACAGGGCTACTGGCTGAACTCGCGTCGAACAATACGGAAAATGGCAGATTGCGGCCATTCTTCCATCAATAGCGACGCATTTTGACGCCTTTCGGAAACAGATGCCTTCTGCGGGTGCAGCATGGCGCAGTTGGCGGACCAGTGGCTGGGCCATTCGGCGGTTTCGGGCGAGCAGAGATGAATCAGGGGCTTGGCGGGATCGGGGAGAGGGGCGTATGACTGGCGCAACCCATATGACCGGAGCCTCTTTCATGTTTGTTGCTACGCTGCTGTGCGATCCGACCTCTCCGACCCTTGCGCCTGCTTTGGTCGAATCCCTGCGCAATGCCTGGGGTGGGGGTGATGCGCAGTGGCTTGCACCGGATGAGGCTGCCGAGTTCACGCTGGAGCATCGCCCGGATAATCAATGGGATGTCTGGGCGGATCTGCAGCAGATGGGTGTCGATCTGGTCGTCCAACCCGCCGCCGGGCGCCGTAAAAAGATGCTGTTGGCGGATATGGACAGCACGATGATCCAGCAGGAATGTATTGACGAACTTGCCGAAGAGGCAGGCGTAGGTGCACGGGTCAAGGACATCACCGCGCGCGCCATGAACGGAGAGCTGGATTTCGAAGGTGCTCTGACCGAACGCGTCGCTCTCTTGAAAGGGCTGCCGGAAAGCGTGATCGACGAGGTGCTGGAAAACCGCATCACACTGATGCCTGGGGGCAAGGCACTTCTCGCCACCATGAAGGCAGATGGCGCCTATGCTGCGCTTGTCTCTGGTGGGTTCACGGCCTTTACGGCAAAGGTTGCTGCGGAGCTGGGGTTTGATGAGAACCGGGCCAACACTCTGATGGTTGAGGATGGCAAGCTGACCGGAGAGGCCGCGCGTCCGATTCTGGGCCGGGCTGCAAAGGTCGAAGCCCTGGAACAGATTACAGCGCGCCTTGGGCTGTCAGAGGCGGATGTCATGGCGGTTGGTGACGGGGCCAATGATCTGGGCATGTTGGGGCGTGCGGGCGCGGGTGTCGCCCTACACGCCAAACCATCGGTTGCGGCTGAATGTGATATTCGTATCAACCACGGCGACCTGAGCGCGCTTCTGTTTATCCAGGGCTACGCACGGTCCGAATTCAAAGGCTAAATTTATGTTCGAAGTCGGTTTCGACATCCTGCTGCTGTTGATGGCGGCAGGGTTTGCTGCGGGGTTTATTGATGCTGTGGCCGGGGGCGGGGGCCTGATCACTGTCCCGGTTTTGCTGCTGGCAGGTGCCAATCCCATTACCGCGCTTGCAACCAACAAGATCCAAGGTCTGTTCGGGGCTGCCACCGCTGCGCTCAGTTATGCGCGAGGCGGACATGTGAACCTGCGCGAGCAGGCGGGGTCTGCGTTGATTGCCGGGATTGCCTCTGTTGCGGGGGCGTTGCTGGTGTCTGTGCTGCCGACCGATTGGATCCGCCTTATCTTGCCCGTCCTTTTGATCGGGATCGCGGTGTTCTTTGCCACCAAGAAGGGGCTTGATGACAGTGATCGCGCTCGTCGGGTGTCGCCGTTCGTATTTGCTGCGACCATCGTGCCGCTATGCGGGGCCTATGACGGGCTCTTGGGGCCGGGAGCGGGCAGTTTTTACATGCTCGGTTTTGTATCTTTGGCGGGCTATGGTATTCTGCGGGCAACTGCCCACACTAAGTTGCTGAATTTCGCGTCCAATGCGGGCGCGCTTTTGGCATTTGCATTCGTCGCTACCCCTTGGTGGGCGGTCGGTTTGGCAATGGGAGTGGCACAGATTGCCGGAGCGCGCGCCGGTGCTGGAATGGCGCAGAAACAGGGTGCGCGACTGATCAAACCACTGTTGGTTCTAACGTCAGTGGTGCTTGCTCTGCGTTTGTTGTGGGACATGCTCTGACAGGCGTTGGCGGGTCACAGCTAGGGGCGTGTGCTGATCTTTCCGGCGTTTGGTTGACCGTGCTGAACCAAATCCCAAGGAGGAAAGACCGATGCCACAGTTCATTTTCGCCTACCATGGCGGCAAGACACCTGAAACCGAAGCAGAGACCAGCAAGGTCATGGCGGCGTGGTCCAGCTGGATGGAAGGGCTGGGGCAGGCGCTTGTGGTGCCTGGCGCGCCGGTTGGTCTGTCGCGGACGGTCCACCATGGCGGAGTAGACGACAATGGTGGCGCCAATCCCCTGTCAGGCTATTCGATTGTTGAAGCTCCGGACCAGCAGGCCGCATGTGACATGGCCAAGGATTGCCCAATGGTCGTCATGGGCGACGGCAGCGTCGAGGTTGCGGAAATCATAGAAATGTAGGCCCGACAGTCTGAACCGGTTGATCCGAAACAGATGCGCCCCGAACGGAGGCAATCCGTTCAGGGCGGCAATTCAGGTGTTTCACCTAATTCAGAACAGCAGCTCAGCTGCCGGGCGGATTTCTCCGCAGTTGACGTTTCGCCGGTTCATCAGCGGTGCATAGCGATACTTGCGCGTCATTGGGTGTTCTGGATCGAGCACTCCAAGACCCACAAGAATGCTTGCGATTGCGCATTCGCTCGCACGGGTTGCACCATCCGTGATTTTCAGTGCCACGCCCAATTTCTGTTCCGGCAGAATCGCAATGAAAACGGCTTCGGCGCCTGTCTTGATCGCGACTTTCCCGCCCATGGCCCGCATCAGATTGGTACAGGCCCGTGTCTCCCCTGCAACCAGCTCGGGGTGAGCGGTCATCGCAGCGACCAGCTGTTGTGCTGCGTCAGCATCGCGATCCGATCGATCCGCAGCAGAGGCAAACCATGCCATCGCGCGGGCCAGACCTTTGACAGTGGTTGCAAAATTCGGGGCAGAGCAGCCATCGATGCCATATCCCGGGCTGGCCTCATCCGTTACCTGTTCAAAGGCAGTGCGGCAGGCCTGCTGCACCGGGTGGTCGATGTCGATATATTCCGGGCCAGCGCCAAGATGCTGGTTGAGCGTCAGAAAGCCTGCATGTTTGCCGGAACAGTTGTTGTGGACCTGACAGGGGCTGCTGTCTGTCTTGATCAGGGCGTTGCGGGCAGGGATATCATCAGGCAGTTGCGGGCCGCAGCGAAAGTCATTGTCACTGAGCGCCAGCTGATCCAGCCATTTGTTCACCCGGCTTGTGTGGATTTCTGCGCCATTGTGCGATGCACAGGCCAGCGCCAGCTGCTCAGAGGTCAGGCCGTATTTTGCTGCCGCACCAGAGGTGATCAGCGGCAGCGCCTGAATCATTTTGGCAGAGCTGCGCGGATAGATCACGGCGTTCGGATCCCCCCAGCTGCGTTCGATCTCGCCCTTCGCGTTGCACACCACGGCGTGTCCGAGATGCAGGCTTTCCAGAAGGGGACCGCGCCAGACTTCGGTCATGGGTACGGGGTTGGTCATCACAAACGCCTTTCCTGTTGGCAATTTCCCGCCAAAACGGGCTTTCACCCGTGGCGATAGTTACGTTAGTGTGTATGAGTACACAAGCGAGGGGAACGGGACCAGACGGCGAATGCAACGCCGCATGACCCTTGCTAGTTTGAGGTAAGACAGTCTTGGAGTCGGGACAAATGACATCAAAACTCGTCCGCAGCATCGCGGGCCTGTGTCTGGCCGCAATGGCCACCAGCGCAACCGCACAGCAGGCAGAAACTGACAATCGCGTCGCCAGCAATGTCGACTGGAGTGTGTTCCAGGGCGAGAGCCCGAAAGAATGCTGGGGTGTTTCTGCCCCCAAGGAAACTGTCAACACGCGTGATGGGCGGGTCAAAGCCGTGCGCCGTGGCAAGATCCAGCTGTTTGTCTTCTTCCGTCCCGACAGCGGCAAGAGTGGCCAGATCACCTTTACCGGTGGCTATCCGTTCGCACCCGGCTCTACCGTGAACATGGCTGTCGGCGATTCCGAATTTGAACTGTTCACCGAAGGTGAATGGGCTTGGCCTGCGACTGCCTCTGATGACGCCAAGATCATTACGGCGATGAAACGTGGTGCCCAGGCTGTTTTGATTGGCCGCTCCGCCCGTGGCACCCAGACGAAGGATACGTTCTCCCTTCTCGGCTTTACAGCTGCCGTTGAAGAGGCCGAGAAGCGCTGCTTCTGATCCAGGCCTTTTTGTCCGCTCTCAGAAACCCCGGCTGGTGTCGGGGTTTTTTGTTTTTGCCCCCGACACTCCGCTGGTCCGCGCTGGGCGCGGGGCAGCTATGCGCTGTTTTTTGCAGGATTCCTTTTGATCTCGGGCTAAATTCCTATATAGAGCCGCATCCACCGCCACAGCCACGAGTTTCGTTGCCATGACCGTCAAAGCGCCGATCACCCAGGATGTCATGACCCTGCCCCGCAAACTGCCCGAGGGCGGCAAGATCAATCTTGTCGGTCTGACCCGTGAGCAGATGCGCGATGTGCTGATTGAAAATGGCACTCCTGAAAAGCAGGCAAAGATGCGTGTGGGCCAGATCTGGCAATGGATCTACCAATGGGGCAAACGCGACTTTGAAGAGATGACCAATCTCGCCAAGGGGTACCGTGCGCAATTGGCAGAGACCTTCGAAATTGCAGTGCCAGAGGTGGTCAGCAAACAGGTTTCGACGGATGGGACACGTAAATACCTCGTGCGGATTGCGGGCGGCCACGAAGTTGAGGTGGTCTATATCCCGGAGGATGACCGCGGCACGCTATGTGTGTCATCCCAGGTTGGCTGCACTCTGACATGTTCTTTCTGTCACACCGGCACCCAGAAGCTGGTTCGCAACCTCACACCCGGCGAAATCATCGGGCAGGTTATGATGGCACGTGATGATCTGGAGGAATGGCCCACCCCCGGTGCACCAAAGGACGAGACGCGGCTTTTGTCCAACATCGTCCTGATGGGGATGGGAGAGCCGCTATACAACTTTGAAAACGTCCGAGACGCGATGAAGATTGCGATGGACCCGGAAGGTATCTCTCTGAGTCGCCGCCGGATTACCCTGTCGACCTCTGGCGTTGTGCCGGAAATCGCGCGAACGGCGCAGGAAATCGGATGCCTGCTGGCAATCTCCTTCCATGCGACCACAAACGAGGTGCGCGACGTTCTGGTGCCAATCAACAAACGCTGGAACATCGACGAGCTGCTGCAGGCGCTCGCGGACTATCCCAAGGCATCGAATTCCGAACGGATCACTTTCGAATACGTGATGCTGGATGGTGTGAATGACAGCGATGAAGACGCGCACCGTCTCATCGATCACATCAAGCGGTATAAAATCCCCGCCAAGATCAATTTGATTCCGTTCAATGAATGGCCCGGCAGCCCGTATAAGCGGTCTTCAAACAATCGCATCCGGGCGTTTGCGAACATCATCTACCAGGCGGGTTATGCGTCTCCGATCCGCAAGACGCGAGGTGATGATATCATGGCGGCATGTGGACAGCTGAAATCTGCAACCGAGCGCGCGCGCAAGAGCCGCAAACAAATCGAGGCCGAGGCGGGACTGAACCCCTGACCCCCGGCCTCGCTGGGCAGGTCCCCGGCTGCCTCAACTGAAAATGAAATCCGATCCTGTCAGGGGGTCGGTGTATCCGGCCAGAATCAGCTCAAAGAAGTCCGTGTATTGGATGGTTGTGCTGTTTGCCCCGACCGTGATCGTGAGCTGACTGATATCTGTCAGCCACAGCCCCGACAGGTCTATGACATCCGCACCGCGACCAAAATCGGTGATATGGTCAGTTTCGCCCATATCCGCGTGGTCAAACACAAAGGCGTCGGCGCCAAAACCGCCATTCAGCGTGTCAGCGCCATCGCCACCGACCAGTGTGTCCCTTCCATTGCCCCCGAACAGCCGGTCGCGGCCAGCGCCGCCCTCCAACCGATCGTATCCACGCTGCCCGTACATCGTGTCATTGTCCGGTCCGCCGGAATGACCATCGTCGGTCAACCCACCGATCAAAACGTCATAGCCTTGTCCGCCGATCAGCCGGTCATCTCCGAGCCCGCCAACCAGCGTATCGCGCCCGCCCGAGCCGCGCAGGATGTCGTCTGCTTCTCGTCCCTGAATGTGGTCATGTCCACCGCGGCCGTTAAGTGTGGTGGATTGATCTGTTCCCATCATCCGGTCGCCATCGGCACTGCCGCGAATGATGATCCGGCTGCTTCCGCCGCCGACAATCTCCCAGCCATCAAAGCTGTCGGATGTGCCGTAGAGGTGCTGCATCGCCTGAACGTCAAAGGTGCCCAGTTCGGTCACGTAGTCGGGGGCGTGATTGTATGTCATCACCGTCAGCTCTGGTCGGTCCCAGGTCGGTTCCAGTGTCAAGCTGCCATCATGTGAATGCTGCAGGCCAAGAGCGTGGCCCAGCTCGTGCATCATCACGATATGGCCGTAGGTTCCAGGCGTCAGATCTGTTTCGCCAGACGTCAGCGCACCGGATCCGGTATAGCCGGACCCGGAATAGGCGATGTTGGCATAGCCATCTGCGCTGCCCCCATCAAAGCCGTAGATATTGATCATCGAAGGGCCATCCACCTCGACAAAGCGCACGCCCGCGATGGCTTCGTACTGATCAAACACAGCCTGTGCCCGCGCTTGTTGGGTCGCATCAAAGGACCAGTAGCCCGTGGCGCCAACCGGATCCTGAGTAACGTCAGGCAGGTTTCCCGGAAGGGTAAAGCTGTAGGTGATAACGGCCTGTGTGCCGACCGCGAACGGTGAGTTCCAGCGGAAGTGGTCACCTTCCAAATAATACAGCAGCGCTGTGTAGTCTGTGATTCTGGGCATCGTCCCGCTCCACTCTCGGTTGAGGTATACTCTCGTCAATGAATGTGGCCATGATGGGTCGAATTTTGGGGGATTCTGGGTGCTGCAGGGCAGGGCTCACAGCCGTGTCGACATTCAGGGCATGAGAATCAAGCGGTTAGAATGGTGACGTCGGTTTCGCAGGTGGATCAAGGCTGTGCCCGATCCAAAGGAGGAGCCGCATCAATCGCCTGTCCAAACCAGATTTCGCACTCCTCAAGCAAGGAATCAGCCCGTGTTGCCCTCTGCTATTAGGGGGCTGGCTGCACTGCGGCTTTGCGCGCCCAGAAATTTCCTCAATTGCGGTACATTTCTGCCATTCGCGGCCGACAGTTTCCAAATCGTAGACAGTCAGTGAAAGGGAAAAAGACCATGGCACGTCACACTCCGGCCGCTGCGCCGATCGAACCGCAAGTTCTGGATCTTGTGCGCGAAGAACGCATCAAGGCCTTGAGCGCACGGGAATGGAAATTTCGCCTGCGCGGCTATGGCTATGCAATCAAGGACGTGGAGGGCGAGCAGGTTCTGACACGCCTGCCTCAGGGCCAGCCGCTTGGGGTGCTTCCACCCGAATTTGCCTGAACGCATCAGGCCTCAGAACGATCAAGGCCCGCCTGATCCGCGATGGAACCAGGCAGGCCCTGAATATGTCCTGTCAGAACGATGTCTGACTCAGCAGTCGCGGCCAGGCAGCTTGTCACGGGCGGGTGCAGGCTCCCAGTTGTCGATGATATGCAGCGCTTCCTCGGCGGTTTCGACAAAGCGGAACAGATCAAGATCCTCATCCGAGATCGTGCCGGCGTCGGCCAGCGCATCCCAATTGATGATTTTTTCCCAAAAAGCACGACCAAATAGCAGGAAGGGGACACGCTCCATCCGGCCAGTTTGAATCAGGGTCAGGCTTTCAAACATCTCATCCAGTGTCCCGAAGCCGCCCGGAAAAATCGTGATGGCACGGGCGCGCATCAGGAAATGCATTTTGCGGATCGCGAAGTAGTGAAAGTTGAAGCACAGGTCAGGCGTGACATATTCATTCGGCGCCTGCTCATGCGGCAAAACGATATTCAGCCCGATCGAAGCCCCTCCGGCATCAATTGCCCCCCGGTTTCCGGCCTCCATCACACCAGGGCCGCCGCCCGTGACGATCACATCTGTCTTGCCCCCGTTGGCCATTGATTTTTCCGTCATGAGGCGGGCGAATTTGCGGGCCTCGTCGTAGAAATGGGACAGATCACGCAGGGTTTGTGTGCGGGCCTTTTCCTTGTCCGCCGGCGCAGGAATACGGGCGCCTCCAAACATGACGATTGTGCTCTCGATGCCATGCTCATCCAGCATCATCTGCGGCTTCAGCAGCTCCAATTGCAGGCGGACTGGCCGCAGCTCATCCCGGCACAGGAAATCATCGTCAGCAAACGCCAGCCGATAGGCCGGGGCTTCGGTCTGCGGGGTCGAAGGGACGTGCTCTGCGCGGTCGCGGTCGGAATGTGCATCCCGCAAACGGCTGTGGCGATCATCAGTCATGGCAAACCTATTCTTCTGTATAATAAACCGGAAGTTCAGTAGTAGCTGTTCGACAGGCATGGCGCCAGAGCCGATCCCGTGTCACAACCGATGGTGAAGAAACGTCATCAGGCTGATTATTTTTTGGGCCGTGACGTCCGCCTTGTACCAATGGGACGGACCATTACGCTTGGCGCGCAGGAAAGAAGGATTTGATCATGCATTGGACACAGGATATCGGCGCCGCAGAGACCCGTATCCGGGGCTATGTGCAGCGTACCCCAGTGCTGGACACAACCGCATTCGGCCTGGAACACCCCATCGCGCTGAAGCTTGAGCACATGCAGCACACCGGTAGTTTCAAGGCGCGTGGAGCTTTCAATACCTTGCTTGGCGGATCTGTGCCTGACGCGGGCATCGTTGCCGCATCAGGGGGCAATCATGGCGCGGCAGTTGCTTTTGCGGCGCAAAAACTGGGGTTTCGGGCGCGCGTCTACGTGCCGGAAATGGCTGGGCCTTCGAAGATCGCGCTGATCCGGGACAGCGGTGCAGATCTGGAAGTCGTGCCAGGCGCCTATGCGAATGCGCTGGAGAAGGCAAAGGCCTACGAGGCAGAAACTGGGGCGGTGCAGGTCCATGCTTATGATGCCCCCGCAACTGTGATCGGACAGGGCACGTGTTTTGCCGAATGGGATGCGCAGGGGCTTGAGGCGGATACGATCCTCATCGCCGTCGGTGGCGGTGGACTGATTGCCGGCGCAATGGCCTGGTATGGCGGGTCAAAGAAGATCATCGCAGTCGAACCGCAAACCAGCCGCGCCCTCAATGCGGCTATTGATGCGGGCGGACCCGTCGATGTTGACGTCTCTGGCGTTGCCGCCAATGCCCTGGGGGCGCGTCGGATTGGATCGATCTGTTACGATCTCGCCAGCTCCGGTGCCGTCAATCTGTCTTCGCTCACGGTGAGTGATGCGGCAATCGTGGAAGCGCAGCGCCGTCTATGGCAGGATCGCCGTATTCTGGTTGAACCTGCGGGGGCAACGGCGCTGGCAGCCCTGACAAGTGGCGCTTACGTTCCCGAGCCGGGTGAACATGTCGCGGTTCTGCTCTGTGGCGGCAATATAGCGCCAAATCCTGTGGATGGCGCAGATGGCTGATATCGGACAACAGGTAGCCAGCCCGTTACTGCGGGTTGGCAACAAGGTCGGCAAATGAACGCGACAATCTCTGATCGGATCTATCACGCTCTGAGCGAGCGGATCGTCAGGGGTGAGCTTCCTGCGGGGGAAAAGCTCCGCCAGGACCATATCGCACGTGAGTTCAACACCAGCCATGTTCCTGTCCGCGAGGCGCTGTTGCGGCTTGAGGCACATGGCCTGGCCCTGTCTATTCCTCGGCGTGGGACCCGTGTCACGGCGCTTGACCCTGCCGAAATCCGCGAAGTGATCGAAATGCGGGTGTCGCTGGAGATTCTGGCTCTGCAAAATGCCTTTGCCCATTTCACACCCGAGGACATCACGGCGGCTGATACCGCACGTCTGGCCTGTGATGCCGCAACCGACATGACCGATTGGGAGCAGAAAAACCGCGCGTTTCATCGGATCATCCTGACGCCCTGTCAAATGCCACGTTTGCTGGCGACAATTGACGATCTGCACATTGCCTCGGCCCGACATCTGTTTGCCAATTGGAAACAGCGCTGGACCCAGCGGGTGGACACGGATCATGCCCTGGTGGTGCAGGCGATGCGTCGGCGCGATGTCACAACCGCCTGCGATATTCTGCGCCGACACCTGCGCCGCGTCCGATAGGGGCGCTGCTGCCGTGTGGATTGACGCAATACGCACATGACCCCGGCGCAAAATGCGGTTATGTAACCGCGACAAGTTGATCTAGCCACTCTCACCCCGGAGATACCACATATGTCCAACGCTCAGCTGGAAACCGCAATCGAGGCCGCCTGGGAGGCCCGTGATACCATCACCCCCGCCACCACAGGTGAGCAGCGCGACGCCATCGAAGAGACCCTGAACGCATTGGACTCCGGCAAACTGCGTGTCGCCGAAAAGCTGGAAAGCGGCGATTGGCATGTGAACCAATGGGCCAAGAAGGCCGTGCTGCTGGGCTTCCGCATCAAGGACATGGAAGAACAGTCCGGTGGCCCGCAGGGCTCTGGCTGGTGGGACAAGGTCGACAGCAAATTCAAAGGCTGGGGCGACAGCCAGTGGAAAGATGCCGGTTTCCGCGCGGTGCCGAACTGCGTGGTTCGCAAATCCGCCTATATTGCTCCCGGCGTGGTTCTGATGCCGTCCTTCGTGAACCTTGGCGCCTATGTCGATGAAGGCACCATGGTCGACACCTGGGCCACCGTTGGCTCCTGTGCTCAAATCGGCAAAAACGTGCACCTGTCCGGCGGCGTTGGCATCGGCGGCGTGCTGGAGCCGATGCAGGCAGGCCCGACCATCATCGAGGACAACTGCTTCATCGGTGCGCGTTCTGAAGTGGTCGAAGGCTGCATCGTGCGTGAAGGTTCGGTTCTGGGCATGGGGGTCTTCATCGGCAAGTCCACCAAGATCGTCGACCGCGAAACCGGTGAAGTGATGTACGGCGAAGTGCCGCCCTATTCTGTTGTCGTCGCAGGCTCGATGCCTTCGAAGAATGGCATCAACCTCTACTGCGCGGTCATCGTGAAGCGTGTGGATGAAAAGACCCGCTCGAAAACCGGGATCAACGAGCTGCTGCGCGACTGATTTTCAGAACAAGTTTGCCACGGAAGCGCGCCCTGTCAAAACGGGGCGCGCTTTCTTTTGTAGGACCGGGGCTTTGCCCCGGACCCCAGAGTATTTTTGGAAAGATGACAGGCAATCCGCCTATCACGTTTCCCCAAGTACTCCGGGGTGAGGCCGTGAGGCCGAGGGGCAGAGCCCCTATGGCCCCTGCCTAGAGAATACCGGGCAGGTTCAGCCCGTGCTCGCGCGCGCAGTCCTTGGCGATGTCGTACCCCGCATCCGCGTGGCGCATGACGCCGGTGGCCGGGTCGTTCCACAGCACACGGCCGATGCGGCGGTCGGCGTCCTCGGTCCCGTCACAGCAGATCACCACGCCGGAATGCTGCGAGAAGCCCATGCCAACGCCGCCGCCGTGGTGCAACGACACCCAGGTCGCGCCGGAGGCGGTGTTCAGCAGCGCGTTCAAGAGCGGCCAGTCGGAGACAGCGTCAGAGCCGTCCATCATCGCCTCGGTCTCGCGGTTGGGGGACGCCACAGAGCCCGAGTCCAGATGGTCGCGGCCAATCACCACTGGTGCGGACAATTCGCCATTACGGACCATCTCGTTGAAGGCAAGGCCCGCTTTGTGGCGGTCGCCGAGGCCGATCCAGCAGATCCGCGCGGGCAGGCCCTGAAACGCAATGCGCTCCTGTGCCATGTCCAGCCAGCGGTGCAGGCCCTCGTTTTCGGGGAACAGCTCCTTCATCTTAGCGTCGGTCTTGCGGATATCCTCCGGGTCGCCCGACAGCGCACACCAGCGGAACGGGCCGATGCCCTTGCAGAACAGTGGGCGGATATAGGCGGGCACAAAGCCAGGGAAGTCAAAGGCGTTCTCCAGCCCTTCCTCCAGCGCCATCTGGCGGATATTGTTGCCGTAATCGACGGTGGGAACACCCATCGCGTGGAAGTCGCACATCGCCTTGACCTGCACCTTCATGGAGGCGCGAGCGGCCTTTTCTACTGCTTTAGGATCTGTTTCGCGCATTTCCTTCCACTGCGCCATGCTCCAGCTCTGCGGCAGGTAGCCGTTGACCGGGTCGTGTGCAGAGGTTTGGTCGGTCACGATATCAGGCTTCACGCCGCCCGCCTTGGCGCGCTCGACCAGTTCGGCAAAGACATCCGCCGCATTACCCAGAAGGCCCACGGACTTTGCCTCGCCTGCGGCGGTCCAGCGCTCGATCATCTCCAGCGCCTCGTCCAGGGTCTCGGCCTTCTCGTCCAGGTATTTGGTGCGCAGGCGGAAGTCGATGCTGTCGGGGTTGCACTCCACCGCCAGGCAGCAGGCACCGGCAAATACGGCTGCCAGCGGCTGGGCGCCACCCATGCCGCCGAGGCCGCCGGTCAGGATCCACTTACCCTTCAGGTCGCCGCCGTAATGCTGGCGGCCCGCCTCGGCAAAGGTCTCATAGGTGCCCTGCACGATGCCCTGCGTGCCGATATAAATCCAGGAGCCGGCCGTCATCTGGCCGTACATCATCAGGCCCTTCTTATCGAGCTCGTTGAAGTGGTCCCAGTTGGCCCAATGCGGCACCAGGTTGGAGTTGGCGATCAGCACCCGCGGCGCGTCCTTGTGGGTCTGGAACACGCCGACCGGCTTGCCGGACTGCACCATCAGGGTCTGGTCGTCGTCGAGGTTCTTCAGGGTCTCGACGATCAGGTCGAAATCCTTCCAGGTGCGCGCGGCGCGGCCGATACCACCATAGACCACCAGCTCATGCGGGTTTTCGGCGACGTCGGGATGCAGGTTGTTCATCATCATCCGCATCGGCGCCTCGGTAACCCAATGCTTGGCAGTGATTTCCGGGCCGGTGGGCGGAAAGATATCGCGGGTGTTCTTGCGGGGATCGCTCATGCCGAGGGCCTCCAGTTTTTGAGATCGGTCAGAATGTTGGTGAGATGGGCGCGCAGTTGTCCTGCGCGTTCCGGCTGATAGGGCCAGGGGGGGCTTTCATGGCAGTAGGTGGCCTGCGCCAGTTCCATCTGGATCGCGTGCAAGCCCTCAGCCGGCCGCCCGTAATGGCGGGTGGTCCAGCCGCCCTTGAAACGGCCATTGAGGACTGAGCTATAGCCCTCCGCCGCTTCGCAATGGGCCACGGTCAGCGCCTCGATCGACGCGTCGCAGGTTTCGCCCATGTTGGTGCCCACGTTGAAATCCGGCAGGCGGCCCTCGAACAGGAACGGAATATCGCCGCGGATCGAGTGGCAATCGTATAGGATGGCAAAACCGTGGATACCCTTCACCCGCTCCAGCTCCGCCGCCAGCGCGGCGTGATAGGGCGCGTGATAAGCGTCGCGGCGGCGGGTGATTTCCGCCTCTTCCGGTTCCTTGCCCCCCTGCCAGATCGGAAGGCCGTCGAAATCGGTCAGCGGTATCAGAGTGGTGGTGTTTTGCCCTGGATAGAGACTGATACCCATGGGATCGCGGTTCACGTCGATCACATAACGGTGGATCGGCGTGCGGACGGTTGTGACGTCCTCCACCAGCCCCGAATACAGGTCATGGATATGCCAGTCGGTATCGGCCAGCGCCTTGCCGGTCTCGTTCAGACAGTCCCAGATTTTCGGCGGCACATCGGTGCCGGTGTGGGGCAGGCCCAGCACCAGCGGCGATGAACCTTGGGTGACGTCGATCATGCCGCCACCTTGACGCCAGCGGCATCGGCCACGCGGCCTGCACGGACCATGGCGCTGGCGGCTTCAATATCCGGCGCCAGATAGCGGTCCTCCTCCAGCGAGGGGATATCGGCGCGCAGCATTGCCAGCACGTCCTGCAGGCGGGCCGAGGTTTGCAGCGGTGCGCGCGCCTCCACCCCTTGCGCGGCACAGAGCATCTCGACGCCTAGGATCACCGACAGGTTCGCGTTCATCCTGGTCAGACGCAGCGCGCCGTGGGCGGCCATCGAAACGTGGTCCTCCTGGTTGGCGGACGTGGGCGTCGAGTCCGTCACGCAGGGGTTTGCCAGATGCTTGTTCTCGCTCATCAGCGCGGCGGTGGTGACCTCGGCAATCATGAAGCCGGAGTTCAGGCCGGGATCGGGCGTCAGGAACGGCGGCAGGTCGTGGCTCAGGGTGGGATCCACCATCAATGCGATGCGGCGCTGGCCGATGGCGCCGATTTCAGCGATGGCTAGCGCGATCTGATCTGCGGCAAAGCCCACGTATTCAGCGTGAAAATTCCCGCCAGAAACGATCTGATTGCGCTCAACCAGCACCAGCGGGTTATCGGTGACGGCGTTGGCCTCGATCTCCAGCGTTTTGGCGGCCATCCGCAGCACGTCCAGCGCCGCGCCCACCACCTGCGGCTGGCAGCGGATGCAATAGGGATCCTGCACCCGGGTGTCGCCTTCGCGGTGGCTCTCGCGGATTTCCGAGCCATCCATGATAGCGCGCATCTCGCGGGCCACGTCGATTTGCCCGGCATGGCCGCGCAGAGAGTGGATATCCGCCACCAGCGGCGCGGTGGAGCCCATGATGGCGTCCGTGGTCAGCGACGCAATCGCCATCGACGCCTCTGCCATGCGCCAGGCGTCAAACAGCCCGGCCAAGGCGCAGGCGGTGGAGAACTGGGTGCCGTTGATCAGCCCCAGCCCTTCCTTGGGGCCCAGAATAATAGGCTCTAATCCGGCCTTTTTCAGGGCTTCCCCGCTCGACATTCGGGTGCCCTCAAAGGTGGCTTCTCCCGCTCCGATCATCGCCGCTGCCATATGCGCCAGCGGCGCGAGGTCGCCAGAGGCCCCAACCGAGCCCTGCGACGGGATCACCGGAATGACGCCGCGCTCCAGCATTTGCTCGATCTGTTCGATCACCAGCCATCGCACGCCCGACGCGCCGCGGCCCATCGACAGCAGTTTCAGCGTCATCATCAGTCGGGTCTTGTCCTCGGGCAGCGGCTCACCCACGCCGCAGCAATGGCTGAGGATCAGGTTGCGCTGCAGAGTGGCGGTGTCTTCCGGTGCGATCTTGGTCGAGGCGAGTTTGCCGAACCCGGTGTTGATGCCGTATACGGCTGCCTCACCAGCGGCGGCCTCGGCCACCATCCGGGCTGCGGCCTCTACCGGTTCGCGGGCAGATGCGTCCAGTTTGGCCGGGGTCAGGTTGCGGTAGATATCTTCCAGCGTAGCAAGCGTTACTGTGCCGGGGATCATCTTGATCATTGGTTGCCCTCATAGATACGGGTGTAAAGCGGGTTAAAGCCGATGCGGTAGGCCAGTTCGCCGGGCGTTTCGACATCCCAGACCGCCAGATCGGCGCGCATGCCGGCGGCGATCTGGCCACGGTCTGCCAGCCCCAGCGCGCGGGCGGCGTTGTGCGTGACGCCTGCCAGAGCCTCCTCCGGCGTCATGCGGAACAGGGTGCAGCCCATGTTCATCGTCAACAGCAGCGAAGTCATTGGAGAGGAGCCGGGGTTGCAGTCGGTGGCCAGAGCCATCGGCACGCCGTGGGCGCGGAAATGTTCAATCGGAGGCATCTGCGTTTCGCGGATGGTGTAGAAGGCACCGGGCAGGATCACGGCAACGGAGCCCGCCGCGGCCATCGCCCTGGCGTCGTCCTCAGTCGCATACTCCACGTGATCGACCGACAATGCACCGTACTGCGCCGCCAATGCGGTGCCGCCCTGATGGCTCAGCTGTTCGGCGTGCAGTTTCACCGGCAGGCCCAATTCCTGCGCCACCTTGAACACACGTTCGATCTGGGCAGGCGCAAAGGCGATGTTTTCGCAGAAGCCGTCGACCGCATCCACCAGCCCCTCCGCATGGGCGGCGTGCAGGGCGGGGATGCAGATCTGATCGATGTAGTCATCATCGCGGCCCTTGTATTCGGCTGGTGTGGCATGGGCACCGAGGAAGGTGGTTTTCACCGTCACCGGGCGCAGTTTGCCCAGACGGCGGGCAGCGCGCAGCATGTTCAGCTCGGTCTCTTGGTCCAGCCCGTAGCCCGATTTGACCTCTACCACTGTGGCGCCCTCTGCGATCAGCGCATCCAGACGCGGCAGGGCGTCCTCGACCAGCTTCTCCAGCGTGGCCTCACGGGTGGCCGAAACGGTTGAGACGATGCCGCCCCCTGCGCGGGCCACCTCTTCATAAGATGCCCCATTCAGGCGCATCTCGAACTCCATCGCGCGGTTGCCGCCAAAGACGATATGCGTGTGGCAGTCGATCAGGCCCGGTGTGATCAGGCGGTTTTGCATCGGCTTCCTTTGCCAATCGGCATAGTGATCCGGCACCTCGTTGGCCTGTCCCACCCATGCAATCCTACCGTCTTGCACGGCAATCGCAGCATCGCGCAACAGCCCGTAGGCCGTGTCACCTGGAACCATGGTGGCGAGTGTGGCGTCGGTTATCAGATAGGGGGAGCTGTTGCTCATGAGGGCCTCGCAAAAGAGCTTGTCCGCCAGAATGTATGCGCCTAATATCATTATGTCTATACATAAGAGGATATCATGCAGGCTATTTTCGCACGCCGGGCGCGACTGGAGCAGGGGTGGGTGAGCGATCTGAGGCTCACGGTTGCGGAGGGTCGCATTGCGTCGCTGCAGTCAGGCGCGGCGGCCAAGGACGGTGACACCTGCGTGGATACGCTTGTGCCTGCCCTGGCCAATCTGCATTCCCATAGTTTTCAACGCGCCATGGCGGGCATGACAGAGGCGCGGGTATCCGGGCGTGACAGCTTTTGGTCCTGGCGCACGCTGATGTATCGCTTTGTCGATCACCTGACGCCGGATCAGATCGAGGCAATTGCCGGGATGGTCTTTCTGGAAATGCTAGAGGCGGGCTATGCGTCTGTGGGGGAATTTCACTACGTGCATCACCAACCCGGCGGGCAGGCCTATGACGCGCCAGAAGAATTGAGCACCCGTATCTTTGCCGCTGCCGCACAGACGGGCATTGGTCTGACGCATCTGCCGGTTCTGTATTCCTATGGCGGGGCCGGAGAGCAGCCGCTTGCTGGTGGGCAGATGCGGTTTGGGAATGACGTTGATCGCTTTGGCACCTTGGTAGAGGCGGCGCGCGCGGCTGCAAGGACGGCTCTGCCTTTTGATGCGCGGGTTGGTATTGCACCGCATTCGCTTCGTGCGAGCTCGCCTGCCTATCTGGCAGAGGCTTTGCAGCTGCAGGCAGATTTGCCCGTCCACATTCATATCGCAGAGCAGCCAAAGGAAGTGGAAGAAGTCGAGGCCTGGCTGGGCGCCCGCCCGGTTGAGTGGCTGCTGGACAATGCACAGGTGGATGCAAAATGGTGCCTCATCCATGCAACGCATATGACCGATGCCGAGACATGTGCGATGGCCGAAACCGGTGCTGTGGCAGGGCTATGTCCGATCACTGAGGCCAACCTTGGTGACGGGCCGTTCAACGGGCCCGCTTATCTGGCGGCCGGTGGGCGCTTTGGTGTGGGGTCTGATTCCAATGTTCGGATCGCATTGGCCGAAGAACTGCGGACGTTGGAATATTCCCAGCGGCTGCGGGATCTTGCGCGCAACGTGTTTATCGATGGCGAGGGTTCGGTCGGGACCGCGCTTTATCTTGGTGCAGCACGCGGAGGGGCCCAGGCCCTTGGCCGTGACGCTGGCCGCATCGAGGTCGGTGCGCTCGCAGATCTCATGAGTTTCGACAGTTCAGACCCGGCACTTTGCGCCCTGCGGGACGATCAGTTGCTCGACGGGCTGTGCTTTGCCGCTGGGGGGCAGGTGGTGCGCGATGTCTGGTCTGCGGGCCGACATGTTGTTGCAGACGGACGCCATGCCCAACGCACGCAGATCATCAGTCGTTATCGTTCGGCTGTTGCCGCACTCCTGAGTGCACTTTAACAGGGAAAGACCCATGGCGCGGTAGCACAGGAGCGATTGAGCAGGTGACAGAGCGAGCCAAAATCGGTTTTCAGGATGTGCGGGACGTGGTGCTGGAGCGGATTCAGAACCGTGTCTGGTCCCAGGGGGATCTGTTACCAACAGAACAGGAGTTGGCAGAGGAGTTCGGCTGCGCGCGCGCAACCGTCAACCGTGCCCTGCGGGAGCTGGCGGATCGCGGCATTATCGATCGCAAGCGTAAAAGCGGGACCCGGGTAGCAGTGTCACCCGTGAAACAAGCCAAGCTGGAAATTGTTCTGACCCGGCAACTGGTCGAGGATCGCAATGCAAATTACCGCTATGCGCTGGTCGAACGAAAAGAAGAGACTGCGCCGGGGTGGCTGGCCTCGCAGTTGGATTTGCCGATGGGCGCCAAGGTTCTTCACCTGCGGGCGATGCATTATGCCGATAACCAGCCGTTTCAGTACGAGGACCGCTGGATCAATATCGCGGCGGTGCCAAAGGTGGTGGATGCTGATTTCACCACTGTCGGCCCGAACGAGTGGCTACTGGGAGAGGTGCCGTTTTCAAACGCAGAGCTGACCTTTGCCGCCGTACCTGCGGATGATGAACTGTCTGATTACCTGGCCTGTGCAAAGGCAACGCCCCTGTTCCAAATGGAACGCACAACCTGGTTCCGGTCTCAACCCGTGACATTTGTCAGGATGAGCTTTCACCCCGGTTACCAGATGCGCAGCCAATACTGACTGGGCGTTTGCCTTTCTGTCTTACTGGGTAATCGCGCCTAGCAGGTCACGTTCGTGCGCTTTGACTGTCACGCGAGCGCTTGGCCCGTAGGGGTCTTGCATGTCCGCGATCAGTTCCAGCACTTCGGCTCTTGTCTCGGGATCGAAGCTCTCGAGTGTCTGGTCGCCAGGGTGATAGCTTTCGCTTTCCAGCCCGTCACCGCGAATGATCTCGTGCCGATCAAACAGCAGGTGCACATAGATCGTGTCCTGACCATCAGCGCGCGGACGGATCGTGGTGTCATTAATCAGATCCTTGGCTTTTACCAGAACCTCATTCTGGCCAAACAGCATTTCGGCAGAGGCGGATCGCACCAGAACCCGGTGATTGGGGGACAGAGCCGTTTCGCCGTGATCGCCAAGCGCATTTTTGGCAAAGACAACGGGCGCATCTGCCCCTTTTGCCTTGCGCATTGTGCGACCGATCCAGCGCAGGGGCTGTGGACCGTGATCGCGGGTCTGAACCATGCAGCCAGGTCTAAGATCCTCTACCGGACGGGGCCCGTCGATGGTGTCAATCATGGTCCCTGCAACGAAACAGGGCGTGGTTGTCAATTTGACAAAACCGGTGTCGGTGTTTCCTTCGGTGTCAGCGACGGTGTAGGAAAATGCGGTTGATTCATTGACGTCGACATCATCCTGGCCTGCGACGGTGAAGGTGCCGTCCTCGTTCAGGGTGATCATTTCCCCACCCGCAAGGGTGACGGTGCTTCCCGCGACCACCGGTTGCCCGTTGATATGGGTGATGGTCAGCGCGGCATTGTTGACCTGCGTGTCGTTGGCCAGAACGTCTAGGTCGGTGGTTGTCCCTTCTCGAACCGCGATGGTGTCGTCGAATGCGATCAGCTCTGTCTGGACCGAGTCACCCGCAATCAGAAGGTTTGAATCGTAGGCCGTGTCACCTGCATCGGCGATGCCGATCTTGATGGTGTTGACCTCCCCCACATTCACCGGCGCCTTGAGCGTCAGGGTGATGGTGAAGCCATCCATCTCGGTGTTGAAGGTGTCAGCCGTCGGGGCGTTGTCGATATAGAGGTTTTCGTTGCTGGTTGTGTTGATGTTGTCGATTGAAATATCGCCCGACCCAAGGCTGAGCTCTGCCTGAACCCCGTTTACCCACACACCGATGGAGTCATTGAAACCGGAGTTGACGTATTCCAGGTACTCTTCCGAAGAAAAGACAAACTGCATGGTCAGTGTATCAGCGTTTGGGATGAACTCAGCCTCGAACACCGCCGCGTCGTAGGTGGTCTGTCCTGAAATTGCGGACAGATCGGCATCCCCCGCGGTCTGGTTGTTGGTGGAGGTTCCAGCGCTTGTGTTCACATCACCGCTGCTGTTGGTGATGGAGGTCGCATTCCCGGTCGAAAGGATGACCCCTGTATCGGATGGTGTAACGCCGGGGGCAACAGTGTCACCATTGGTGTAAATCCCGGATGCGACCTGAGCACCGGTATAGGTGGCGCTGACAATAGTGACACCGTTGCCGAACATGGTTTCGGCCATGTCGGTGGCAGTCGCTGTGGTATTGATAGGAAGTTCAGAGGCTGTGGGCATAGGAAACCTGTTAAGCGAACCAGAAACAACAATTGCGTGTATTTAACAGTGCCGGATTTAGGAAAGGTTTAATCTGGTGCGTCGGTTTGGCGTGCCCCAGCGTCATCCTCTTTGACCGGCAGATGTCAGTATTGCTCAGCAGGCAAACCTGCTGTGTGCTTGGTTCATATTGACCAAACCCATGTGGCAGAGATATGGCGGCAGCATGGAAAAGAAGAAAATCTCCCGCCAGCAGGTCTACACCCTCCTTGTCCAGATTGGTCGCAAGGATGGCGATGGTCTGCCAAAAGGCGCAACAGGTGCTGCGCTGATGATCTATGCCTCAGGCGTGGACGAGGCCGAAGCCGTACGTGAAACGGTTGCGATCCTGAAGCAGGCGGACACCGCCCCTCTGGATGTGACCGGGTATGGCACACTGGAAGAGCGCGAGGCCGAGGGACACGAGATTTCGGATGAAGAGCGAGAGCTGATGCAGCGCGCCCTGGATGAGAACGCGGTTATCGTTGCCCAGATGACGCCGTTCTTTGACGACGGAGAGAGTGCCGCAGATCTGCTGCACTGAACCTATCCGGTGGTTGGGTCCCGTTCGGCCTATGGGGCCTTGCCAAACCACTTGCGGTAAATGTCGTCGTATTCGCCATTTTCGCGCATGGCCAAAAGGGCGCGATTGATCTCTTCCAGGTGGTCAGAGCCATCAGGCAGCAATAGACCGTAGTCTTCCCGCAGGAACACCTGTCCCACCGGATGGCCCACTTTGCGCCCGTCGCTTTCCATGTAGTGATCCAGTACCGGCGCATCAAAGACCACTACCCGGGTCAGGCCCTGATCGAAATCACGCAGCAGAGTCGCCAGATCACTGTAGCCCCGGTAGGAAATATCACGGCGCTCCAGGAAACGTGCTGCGGTTGACTCTGAAATGGTTGCGACGTCCTTGTCATACAGATCGTTGACAGAGTTGATCGAGCCGCTGATCGCCTCGACAGTCATGACCGCCGTGATCTTTGCGACAAAAAGCGAAACCACGAACAGGGACGAAACGACCAGCACAACGCCAAACACCCGCCCAATCGGTGTGCGGGGAACCCGTTCTTCAAAGCCGCCGTTGACCACGAGATTCAGCGCCCACCAGAAGGATGGGAACCATGCTTCCTTGAGCGGGCGATCAAAATAGGGCTGGGCCCGGCGCTCCAGCCCCCACATCATCATGCCCCCGCCCATCAGCAGAACCACAGCAACGGCAATGGCAATCATCAGGTCGGCAGAAAACAGAACCCGCATCAGGGATGGGGCACGTACATCGTCAGCTGCAACCATGATCCGCAGCCCGCTTTCAAAAATCGGATGACTGAAATCCATCTCTGTTTCACGTGCAGCAGTGATGGAGATATTGGCCGCTGCCATGTCGACCTGGCCCGTGCGCACCAGATCGAGCATTTCGCCAAAGGTTTCAGTGCGGACCAGTTCATAGCGCCAGCCGAGCCTGTCGGTCAGGCTGCGCACCAGATCAATCGAAAACCCGGTGTCGCGATCCATCTCCTGCATGGAAAACGGCGGACGGGTGACCGTGCTGACGGTCAAGGTCTCTGCCGCAACAAAAGTGCCCCACAGCACAAAGATCAGTGAAAAGGGTGCAAAAAGACGGCGCAACGTGCTGACAGACCCTGTTGGTGTGAACGTTCCAGATTCCTTAGAAGGTCAGTCTGCACCGATCAAGCACCCATGGTCATGCGATGCGACGTTCTGCCAGAACTGCGGCATCAAAGCTGCGCAAAATGGGTGTCGGATCGGTGGCATGTTCCGGGAGATCACTGCGTGGGATATGCGCTACCGCGCTGGCGCTCAGACCGACAGTATCGCGCCGCAGACGGCCCAGAAACAGGCTCTCCACCGGGGTTCCTGCAGCAAGAAAGCGTTCGTTGCGCGGCAATACGAGCTGGGTAAAGACCGCCTGCTCGGTCAGATCGGCTGAAACCGGGGTTGCGATGGCGGTCCCTTTCAGTGCGATCGCGGGGACACGCACCTGCGGGCGGCCGAACAGATAATCGACATCGCTGCCCGTCACCACCAGCTGCTGATATGGCGCGACGGTGATGTCTTCGTCGAGCCCAAGAAAAGGGGCCCGAAGCCGAACGGGGGTGTCATGGCCGACTGCCGGACGCTGCCGCATGAGTTTATGCAGAACCGGGATGTAGTCGCCTGTTTCAGACAGGATGAGATCGCCACGCTTGAGTTGGGAAATCTGGGTGGGCCCGCTAGGTGTCGCAACCAGTGTCTCTGGCGCAAGGCCCGCGAAAGGCGCCAGCGGCAAGATGCGGTTGCTGAGGCTGACCGACAAGAGACCCTGCTGCCTGGCGTCGGATGGAAGGTCGCGCAAAAGTCGGCGCAAATCACTCAGCCGCAGCGGCGGCGGTGCGTTCACCTCTGCGACCGAAATGGTGTGGCCTGTATGACCAAGCAGCGCAAGACGCCCCCAGCGGGCAGGACCGTGCCAAGCGTAAACCAAACGGGCAGGCCCGGTTGGCGGCGTGGGTAAGCCCACTTTTGACGGAGCGTTCGGCTGGCTGGCCGACCGTGGCGCGACCTCTCGCGAGATGGAGATACCCGGTTGTTGGATCTTTAGCCGAAAACCGCCGCTGGCTGTGCGGGACAGGCAGATATCAAGCGGCCAGTCACCGCCTTGGCACAGGCGCAGCAAGGGGGCCGGGCTATGGCTTTCGTCATTGAGGATATCAATGCAAAGGCTGCCACTGACCAAAAGACCATCGCCCTGAGCCGCATCAAGACCACCTGTGTCATGGTAGACGACAAGCGTATCACAGGTGCTGCGTGTGGCCAGCCAGCTCATGATGCCCTCAAAGCCCAGCCAAGGTTGCACAGAGCAGCTGTGCCTCAAAACTGCGCAGGCTTGGTCGGGCCGATGGACCGTAGCCCGTGCCGGTGCTCGGATCCAGTTGCGGAAACAGGGTTTGCAGTTCCTCCAGCACATCTTGGTCAAAGTGCTTGCTGGTCTGCGGGCCCGGCAGGAAGCTCTCGGTCACCAATCCTTCGCTGGTGACAAGTTGATGGTCGTCAAACATCAGGTGGAAATAGGTGACTGAGCCACCGGGGCGGCGGGTGATCGAGTGGTCGTTTGTCAGATCCTTTGCCGCGACCAGCACCTCGTGATCGCCAAACAGGATCTCAGCCATCGCGTCGCTCAGAAGGACGCGGTGCTGGGGCGAGACCCAGAGCTCATCGTGATCGCCGAGCGCATTTTTGGCAATGCAGATCGGTGCCAGCCGACCCTGTGCAGCAACACTGCGGGATCCGATCCAGCGAATGGGCTGTAGGCCTGCATCGCGGGTCAACACCAGATCGCCAACGCGCAACTCCTCGACCGGGATCTGCCCCCGGTCCGTCAGAATGCGGCTACCCGCGACAAAACAGGGGATGGTGCTTGCCTCGACGTAGCCAACGTCGCTGTTGGTGCCGTTGCTTGCCGTGTAGCTGAAAGTAAAGTCCTCGGCGTCGCCATCGCCTATCAAGGTGAGGGTGCCATCAGCATTCAACTGCACTTGCTGGCCCGTCCCAAGGGTGACGGTGTCCCCGGCCACAACGGCGACGCCGTTGATATGGGTGACGGTCAATGTGCTGTTGGACGAATTGGTGTCATTGGCCAGAACGTCGATCACCTTGGTTTCGTTCGGCGCAACATGGGCGATATCGGTGTTGGCGATTACACTTGTTTGTGCGGAATCGGCGGCGATCAGCAAGTTACTGTCGTAGCTGCCGTCCGACACATCTGCGATGCCGATCCGAATCGTATTTTCGACACCCGGATCGACCTGCATGGTCAGTGTCATGGTGACGGTCAGACCGTCCATCTCTGTGTTGTAATCGCTGTTTGAGTTGTCGAGATAGAGGTTGGAGTTGTTGCCGGAGTTCACGTTTCCGGGGTCTGTGTCCCCGTTGCCGAACTCCAGATCGACCATCTGGCCGTTGACCCAGACACCCACGAAATCCTGAAAGACGGAGTCCTGATATTCCGGGTATTCCTCAGAAGCGAAGACAAACTGCAGCGTCATGGTGTCGGAATCAGGGACAAACGTCACATCCAGATAGGATGCGTCATAGGTCTGCACGCCACCTGCTGCAGCGTTGAATGTCGGGTCGCCGTTTGGACCATTGCTGGCAGTTGTTGTGTTGCTGGATTGGTTTGCCTGACCACTGGAGTTGGTAAAGGCGCTGGCCTGCCCCGTGGACAGGATAATGCCGGTATCCGCAGGTGTGGCCCCCGGTGCGATGGCATCCCCGTTTGAGTAGATGGCAGAGGCGCGGGTGTCGCCGGTGTAGGTGGCATTGACGACCTGTACGCCATCTCCAAAGATGGTTTCAGCCATCTGCACCGCAGTGGCGTTTATGTCATATGTCAGCTCGGATGCCGCAACCATGCGTCTGCCCCATCTCAGTCACGAGAGGCGTCAGCGATCAGATGAACAGGGATAGAACGGCCCAGCTGCCGAAACAGCGGTGGTGCCGGTTGGAACTGCCTGTCTCCGCGCCCCGCTTTTTGCGGTGGTCTTGCGGACTCTGATGCTCTGCCTCGAGTTATTGTTAAGACCTGGTTAACATTTTCCGTAGCTTTCTGTCCGTCTTTGGGTCGGTTTGCGGCAAATTAATGCCTGCAGCCGCGGTATTTGCGCCACAAACTCCGTAACAGCTTGCGGAGCAGCGGGTTTGCACCGCGCTTCAAACCGCGTTAGCCAAGGGCCAGACAACCGGAGAGCCCAATGACCAATTCCACCGACTTTCAGCCGCTCGACCCGCAACAGCTCACTGCTGATTTGATCCGCTGTGCCTCAGTCACCCCGGAGGAAGGCGGCGCATTGGTTCTGTTGGAGAAACTTCTGTCAGAGGCCGGATTCGAATGCAGCCGCGCGGATCGCGGCGAGGTCAGCAATCTCATTGCGCGGTGGGGCGACAAGGCGCATCCCAAAACCATGGGTTTCAATGGCCATACGGATGTGGTGCCAATCGGTGATGCCGCAGCCTGGACCGTGGATCCTTTCGGGGCCGAGGAAAAGGATGGCTTCATGTATGGGCGGGGCGCAACCGACATGAAATCGGGCGTTGCGGCCTTTGTCGCCGCCGCGGTGGATTATGTCCGCACGACCCCTCCCGAGGGCGCCGTTCTCATCACAATCACCGGGGATGAAGAGGGGGACGCCATCGACGGCACCACCGCGATACTCGACCAGATGGCGGCAGAGGGCGAACGGATGTCTGTCTGCCTAGTGGGAGAGCCGACCTGCCCGAATGAGATGGGTGAAATGATCAAGATCGGCCGCCGCGGGTCGTTGTCTGCCTGGTTTACGGTAACCGGTGTTCAGGGGCACTCTGCCTATCCGCATCGCGCCAATAACCCGCTCAACGCGATGGCCCGTCTCATGGACCGGTTGGCGAGTCACGAACTGGATCAGGGAACAGAACATTTTGATGCGTCAACCCTGGCCGTCGTCACCATCGATACCGGCAATCCCGCAACAAATGTGATTCCCGCGCAGGCGCGCTCGACCGTGAATATCCGATTCAACGATGCTCACACTGGTGCGGATCTGAGCGCGTGGCTGCGGGCAGAGGCGGATAAGGTGGCCGAGGCCTTCGGCGTGACGATCGACATGACGGTCAAGATCTCTGGCGAGAGTTTTATCACCCCGCCCGGCGCGCTGTCCGATCTTGTCGCCGCAGCAGTGAAGGCCGAGACCGGCCGGATGCCCGAACTGTCGACAACCGGTGGAACATCCGATGCGCGGTTCATCAAATCGCATTGTCCCGTGGTCGAAATCGGTCTGGTCGGGAAAACCATGCATCAGGTGGACGAGCGGGTGGACATCGATCAGATCCATCAGCTCAAGGCGATCTATTCCCGCATCCTGAATGACTATTTCGCCGCCGACTAAGGGGCGGGTTCAGCCCCTGATCATTTTCTGAACAGCGCGCGGTCCGGAGTGGGATCGCGCGCTTTTCACGATGACCTTCCGCGCTGGGCGTGGTAGCTCAGATCTATGACCCGTATTCCTTCCAAGGCCGAAATCCTCGAATGGATTTCAGCCCATCCGACTCACAATTCCAAACGCGACATTGCCAAAGCTTTCGGCATCAAAGGCTCAGACCGGATCGACCTCAAGCGGATCCTGAAAGAGCTGGAGGCCGAAGGGCATCTGGAAAAGCGCAAGAAGACATATCGCGATCCTGATCGCTTGCCGCCCGTTTCCGTGCTGATGGTGAAAGGGCCGGATGACAATGGCGATCTGTTTGCCCGGCCGCTCGAATGGCACGGAGAGGGTGTGGAACCTGTTGTTCTGGTCCTGCCGCGTGCATCGGACCCGGCCCTGGGCGAAGGGGATCGGATCCTGGCACGTCTGACGCTGGTGCAGGATGCGGACTATCACTACGAAGCCAGGCTGATCCGGCGGGTGGGAACAAACCCGCGGCGGGTGATCGGGATTTTCCGCCGCCATGACGAAGGCGGACGAATTGTTCCCATCGACAAGGCGGCCTCCACCGAATGGACGGTCGCAGAGAACGCGACCCACGGGGCCCGCGACGGTGAATTGGTTGAAGCCGAACAAGCTGGCCCCAAGACCCGCCTTGGCCTGCCGCGGGCACGTGTGGTCGAGCGGTTGGGCGACCCATCCGCGCCAAAGGCCGTTTCGCTGATCGCCATTCATCAGCACGGCATTCCCGACCATTTCCCGGACACCGTGATAGCCGAAGCTGATGCCGCCAAGCCGATGGGGTTGAAAGGGCGTGAGGATCTGCGGGACATGCCGTTGATCACCATTGATCCGGCAGATGCGCGCGACCATGACGATGCCTGCTACGCCCATGCCGATGATGACCCAAAGAACCCCGGTGGTCATGTAATCTGGGTCGCGATTGCCGATGTGGCGGCCTATGTGCGCCCCGGCACCGCGCTCGACCGGGAAGCCCGAAAGCGGGGTAACTCCAGCTATTTCCCCGACCGCGTTGTCCCCATGCTGCCCGATCGGTTGTCAGGTGATCTGTGCAGTCTGCACGAGGGCGTGCCACGGGCCTGTGTTGCCGTGCGCATGCAGATCGACGCGGACGGCAACAAAATTGGCCATCGGTTTGTGCGGGGCCTGATGCGGTCTGCTGCATCTCTGCACTACGGCGAAGTCCAGGAGGCAATGGATGGAATGCCAACGGAACGGACAGAGCCTTTCTTAGAGCCTGTTATCAAGCCGCTTTATGCCGCCTATGCCGCGCTGGTCAAAGCGCGTGCCGACAGGCAGCCGCTGGATCTTGATCTGCCGGAACGCAAAATCGTTCTGGATGAAAAAGGCAATGTCGTTTCAGTGAACTTCCGGGACCGGCTGGATGCGCATAAGCTCATCGAAGAGTTCATGATCCTGGCCAATGTGGCTGCAGCGGAAACGCTGATCAAAAAGCGCACCCCGCTGTTGTTTCGTGTTCACGAGGAGCCCGCACCAGAAAAACTGGATGCCCTGCGAGAGACAGCCCGCGCCGCCGGTCTGTCGCTGGCCAAGGGGCAGGTTCTTCAGACTCGGCATCTTAATGCTCTGCTGAATGGGGCAGCCGGTACTGATGATGCAGAGCTCATCAACATTTCGACCCTTCGCTCCATGCAGCAGGCGTATTACAACGTCGAGAATTTCGGTCACTTTGGCCTGGCCCTGCGCAACTACGCACATTTCACCTCGCCGATCCGCCGCTATGCGGATCTGATCGTACACCGGGCTCTGATTTCGTCCCATGGCTGGGGGGAAGACGGGCTTGATCCGCAAGAGATCGAGCGTCTGGAACAGACCGCGACCCATATTTCGGACACTGAACGACGTTCGATGATGGCAGAGCGGGATACGACAGATCGTTACCTTGCCGCCTATCTGGCAGAGCGCGTCGGCAATGAGTTCGAAGGCCGTATCAGTGGCATCGCGCGGTTTGGCTGTTTTGTGAAGCTGGACGAAACCGGGGCAGATGGTCTGGTTCCTGTGCGTTCCATTGGCCGTGAGTTTTTTCACTTTGATGCAGAGGCGGGCACGCTGATGGGGGCGGATACGGGCCTGACGCTTGCCGTTGGTCAACGCGTCACCGTGCGTCTTGCCCAGGCGACGCCAGTCACAGGTGGTCTGGAGCTTGAACTCCTGGCGATCGGGGACGACCCGATGCCGGTTGGCGGTGGTGCTCGCCGCAGCCCGGCGGGCCGGTCGATGAAACGAAAATCCACAAAGGCAAAAGCCAAACGCAGCAAGATCAAGCGCAAGGTGGAGCGCAAGCGCCGGAAATAGGCTGGGCCAGACTGGCGGCGTCGGCAATGTGCCGCCAGCCTTCTGCATGGTGCTTTGTGTCGGATCTGTTCGGAAGTAGACTTCTGCAGAGCAGATAAAAACATGAGGTTTAAGATGCCTTTGCGCCTTGGCCCGCCCCGATTGCTGTCGCTGGCCCTTTGTATGGGAGGTTTGGGAATGGTTTCATTCCCGAGCCATGCCAGCCAATCCGGTGCGGGGGCGATTCCCTCGCAGGTAGCTGTTGCACCACAGGTTTCCCTTCGCCCGGCTGCCCGGCCGGGTCATGCCTTGGCGCGCAATACGCCAGATCTTGTTCCGACCTCTCTGCGGCCGCAATCGCGCCCGTCGGAACGCACTCAGCCTGATGGCGAAGCCGTTGACGCCGAAACCGCGCGCGCCTTTGAGATGTGGTTGACGGCGTTCCGGGGCAGGGCGCAGGAAGCGGGCATTTCTCGTGCAACACTCGATAGTGCGCTGGCCGGTGTTCGCTTTGACCCCGATATCGTGAAACGCGATGGCAATCAGTCAGAGTTCGTTACTCCGATCTGGACCTATCTTGAGCGGGCGGTTTCAGACAGCCGCGTTGAAAATGGACGCGCCGCGTTGCGCGATCATGATGACACGCTGGCACGGATTGAGGCCACATATGGTGTCGACAAGGAGGTTGTCGCCGCGGTTTGGGGCATGGAAAGCAACTATGGGAATTTCCGTGGCAGCAGGGATATTGTCCGCTCGCTTGCCACGCTGGCCTTTGACGGACGCCGCGCTGCGTTTTTTGAAAGTCAGCTGATTGCAGCGCTGCGAATCCTGCAGTCCGGTGATGTCAGTGCACGCGCCATGACTGGCAGTTGGGCGGGTGCGATGGGTCACACGCAGTTCATGCCGACATCCTATCTGGAATACGCTGTTGATTTCACCGGAGATGGCAAGCGTGATATCTGGTCGGACGACCCTACCGATGCATTGGCGTCTACCGCGGCCTACTTGAAACGCTTTGGATGGGTGAAGGGGCAGCCATGGGGAATCGAGGTGCAGCTTCCGGCCGGGTTTGACTACGCTCAGGCGGATCGCAAGATCACCAAACCGGCGCGGGATTGGCAGCGCCTTGGTTTGCGCACAGTGGACGGAGGCGCCTTGCCGGATCATGGCGAGGCCGCAGTTCTATTGCCTGCAGGGGCGCAGGGCGCGGCGTTTCTCGTCTATCGCAACTTTTCAGTGATCGAGCGTTACAATGCAGCCGATGCCTATGTCATCGGTGTTGGCCATCTGAGCGACCGACTGAAGGGTCGCCCGCCAATACAGGCAGACTGGCCGCGAGACAGCCGTCCGCTGACGCGGCAGGAGCGACGGGAACTGCAGGAACGGCTGTCGCGCTCAGGCTATGACACTGGTGGTGTTGATGGTCGGATCGGGCCACGTACGCGAGCGGCGCTCCGAGCCTATCAAATGGCCGCCGGGCTGACACCCGACGGCTACCCGTCTCTGTCGGTTCTGAACCGTCTGCGCTGACAGAGGTCAGCCAATCGCCACGGCCGCAAAAGCCACGGCAAGTCCGACAGCCAATCCGCACAAGCCAGGCACCACCCAGCTGCGTGCGGATTTGCGGTTGGCTGCTTCGTCTGACAGGTGGCTCTGTGCGATCAGGGCTTGTTCCACCAGCGCCGGCAAGCGGGGGCCGAAACGGGCCATGACCTTTGCTGTTTCCAGCAGGTCGCTGACCACAGCACGGGGACCGATGGATTTCTTGATGTAGTCCTCGACCACCGGGCGGGCGGTTTCCCAGATGTTGATGTGCGGATCCAGAGATCTGGCAACCCCTTCGACAACCACCATGGTGCGCTGCAGCAAAATCAGCTCGGTCCGGGTTTCCATGCCAAAGCGTTCTGTCACCTCAAACAGGTAGTTCAGCAGACGTCCCATCGAAATATGAGAGGCGTCCATGCCAAAGATGGGTTCGCCTACGGCTCGCAGGGCGCGGGCGAACTCATCGACATCGCGGTCCGCAGGCACGTAACCTGCTTCGAAATGGACCTCGGCAACGCGTTTGTAGTCCCGTTTGATAAACCCAAAGAGAATCTCGGCATAGACCCGGCGGGTGTATTCGTCGATGTGGCCCATGATCCCGAAGTCATAGGCAATGATATCGCCATTGGCTGCGACCTTCATGTTGCCTTGGTGCATATCGGCGTGAAAATAGCCGTCCCGCAGCGCATGGCGCAGAAACAGCGACAGCACCCGACGGGCGAGATCGGCCCGATCATGCCCCGCCGCGTCCAGGGCTGCATTATCGCCGATCGGCAGCCCGTCTGCCCAGCCCAGTGTCATGACCCGCCGTGCGGAGTAGTTCCACAGGATCTCCGGCAATTGAAAACCTTCGTCGCCTTTGGTGTTCGCCGCAAACTCGGAGGCAGCAGCGCTTTCCAGACGCAGGTCCAGTTCGCCCTGAACAACACCGTCGAAATGCTCGATCACATCCATCGGTTTCAGACGGCGGGCGCCAGGGGCAAACAGATCGGCAATCCGCGCAGCAAAGTAGAAGGCGTCTACGTCCTTGTTAAAGGCCCGCTCAATCCCCGGTCGCAGGACTTTCACCGCCACCTCACGGCCACTGTCGACCAGACGGGCCCGGTGTACCTGCGCAATCGATGCCGCTGCGATGGGTTCGCTGAACTCGGAATAGATCTGCGATACCGGCTGACCAAGTTCGCGTTCGACCTGCGCGATTGCTTCATCGCGGGAAAACGGAGGCAGCTGGTCCTGCAGGACACGTAGTTGTTGGGCCATGTCCTGCCCCACCACATCCGGGCGGGTCGAGAGGACCTGACCGAACTTGATATAGGCAGGCCCCAAAGCCGTCAGCGCACGGGTCGCCGGGGGCATGGACGGATCCCCCTTGTAGCCCAGCCATTTGAACGGCCAGCCCAGGGTGCGGGCCAGGATTCGCAGAGGTTTGGGAGCCTCAAACGCATCGAGCACCACCTGCATGGCACCTGTGCGCTCGAATGTGGCGCCTGTCCGGATCAGGCGAACGATATTGTGGGGACCGCGCATCTATCAGATCTTCCAACCCGAATGCAGTGCAGCAATGCCCATCGACAGATTGCGATACTTGGCATTGGCAAAGCCGGCCTGCTTTAGCATCGACAGGAATGTGTCCTGATCCGGGAAGTTGCGGATCGATTCGACCAGATACTGATAGCTGTCATAATCGTCCGCAATGACCTGACCCATGCGCGGAATCACGTTGAAGGAATAGAGGTCATAAGCCTTCTGCATCGCAGGGTTGGGCAGTTGGCTGAATTCCAGAACCATCAGGCGACCACCCGGTTTCAGCACACGGTAGGCCTCGTTCAGGGCCTCTTGGGGGCGGGTCACATTCCGGATCCCGAAGGAGATGGTGTAGACGTCAAAGGTGTTATCTTTGAACGGCAGCGCCATGGCGTCGCCGGTTACCCAGTTCAGACTATCCGCCATTTGTTCGGCTTCGGCGCGCTTGCGGCCTTCCTCGAGCATCGGTGCTGTCAGATCCAGAACAGTGGAATGCCCGTGACCTGCGCGCTTGAGAAAGCGGAAAGAGATATCGCCGGTACCGCCTGCCACATCCAGCAGCCGCTGGCCGGGCCGCGGAGCGAGCCAATCCATCATCGCGTCTTTCCAGATGCGGTGGATACCCATGCTCATGACATCGTTCATCACGTCATATTTCGACGCGACGGAGTTGAACACGCCCTGCACGCGCCCCGCCTTTTCCGACTCGGGCACGGTTTCAAAACCGAAATGGGTGGTGTTTTCAGATCTCTGGGTCATGCGGCTTGCCGTTTGTTGTGTGTCGCCCCAGTTATAGGGCGCTGAGAGGGCGGTACAATGCGGAGCTTCGTGCCGGCATGTGCGCTCAAGTGTCAGGAGGGATGTAATGCCAGAATTGCCCGAGGTCGAGACGGTGCGCCGCGGATTGTCACCCGCGATGGAAGGGGCCGTCATAACAAAGGCAACAGTGAACCGCCCGGATCTGCGCTGGCCGTTCCCCGATCGCATGGCCGAACGGCTCAGCGGGCGGCGTGTCAATGCGCTGCGGCGGCGGTCGAAATACATCCTTGCGGATCTGGACAGCGGCGAGACGCTGCTCATTCATCTTGGCATGTCCGGACGCATGACCGTGTCGGGTGATCCGCTGGGTCAGTTTGTGCACGACCACCCTCAGGCACAGAAACATGACCATGTTGTCTTTGACATGGACAATGGCGCCCGCGTCACCTTCAACGATCCGCGCCGATTTGGGGCGATGGACCTGCTGGAAACAGCCACCGCAGAGCAGCACAAGCTGCTGGCGGTTCTGGGGCCAGAGCCCCTGGGCAACGGCTTTCATGATGACCACCTCATCGCGGCCTTCAAAGGGCGCAACACGCCCGTGAAATCGGCGTTGTTGGATCAGGGAATCATCGCAGGTCTCGGCAATATCTACGTGTGCGAGGCGTTGTTCCGTGCGGGAATTTCGCCGAAAAGAAAGGCAGGTCAAATCGCCGCGCCGCGTGTCGCGAGCCTGGTGCCGATCATCAAGGACGTGCTGAGCGACGCCATCAAGGCGGGGGGATCTTCGCTCAAGGATTTCCGCCAAGCCGATGGAGAACTTGGATATTTTCAGCATAGCTTTGATGTTTATGGTCGCGAGGGGGAACCGTGCCGACGCGAGGGATGCGATGGCACGATCGCACGTGTGACCCAATCTGGACGCTCGTCATTCTACTGCGCCAAATGCCAAAGATAGCTTGATCGCGATGTGTCCCGTGATAATGACTCTTCCCTGAACGGAACAATCGAAAGCGAAAATCATGGCCTATGAGACGATCAACGTCGAAGTGCAGGACCACGTTTGCCTCATTAAACTGAACCGGCCCGAAGCGTTGAACGCGCTCAACTCAGAGCTTTTGACTGAACTCTGCGCCGCCCTCGAAGAGGCGGACGCCAGCGACAAGGTGCGCTGCATCATTCTGACCGGTTCTGAAAAGGCCTTTGCCGCGGGTGCCGACATCAAGGAGATGTCGGAGATGAGCTTTGTGGATGTTTTCACCAACAACCTGTTTGCTGATACCAACGACCGCATCGCCGCAATCCGCAAGCCGATCATCGCGGCTGTGGCGGGTTATGCCCTTGGCGGCGGCTGTGAAGTTGCAATGATGTGTGATTTCATCATTGCGGCCGACACTGCAAAATTTGGTCAGCCTGAGATCAACCTGGGTGTCATCGCGGGTATGGGCGGTAGCCAGCGTCTGACGCGGTTCGTCGGTAAATCCAAATCTATGGATATGAACCTCACTGGCCGTTTCATGAACGCTGAGGAGGCTGAGCGCGCCGGTCTGGTCTCGCGCGTGGTTCCGGCCAAGAAGCTTTTGGATGAGGCCACAGCCGCCGCTCAGAAGATCGCAGAGAAATCCCTGCTGACCGCAATGGCGGCGAAGGAAGCCGTGAACCGCAGCTACGAGCTGCCGTTGAGCGAAGGCATGTTGTTTGAGCGTCGGGTGTTCCACTCGATGTTTGCCACGGAAGACCAGAAGGAAGGCATGGCTGCGTTCCTCGAAAAACGTGAGGCGCAATTCCGCGACAAGTAAGCGGGTGCTTCTACAAGACTGGAAAGGGCAGGCCTGGCGCCTGCCTTTTTCTTGGGGGCCCATCCGGAAAGGAGCAGGGCGAGTCCCCGTTGGCGGGGGGCTCTGGCAGATACACAGGTGGTACGCCTATCGGGTTTGCCACGATGGCTTGCAATCTTGCGCTTTTGCCGCTAGTACCCGCTGCCATACATGCGCGTGCAGCCCGCTCAGGCTAGAATCACACCGGTGACAGGATCCGGGTTCGGCTGGCATTGCGCCTATTGAAAACACGAAACCAAAGTTAGGTCCTACACCATGGCTAATTCGCCCCAGGCAAAAAAGCGCGCCCGTCAGAACGAAAAGCGCTTTGCCATCAACAAAGCCCGTCGTTCGCGCATCCGCACCTTCCTGCGTAAAGCTGAAGAAGCCATCGCATCCGGCGATAAAGAAGCAGCAGCCGCAGCTGTGCGCGCTGCTCAGCCTGAACTGATGCGTGGCGTTTCCAAGGGCGTTTACCACAAGAACACTGCTTCTCGTAAGATCTCCCGCCTGACCGCACGGGTCAAAGCACTGGGCTAAAACGAGTCTTTCGAAGGCGTCTGCTGATTCCATCGCACCCGCGCTCAGGGGCCCTTCGACAAGCCGTAAAAAACACAAAGGCGTCGCGTTCTGCGGCGCCTTTTGCATTTTGGTCACAGCCTGTGCGGGCTCAGCGGGCTAGGGAGATTCTTTATCCCCAATACCTGAGTCAACATCATAGTTTCGTTGATGGGACCCCCGCCGAATTGCTACCACTAATACAGCGATTCACTCGCTGGGGGGACAGGCTGCTCGCGGTATCCTTGATGGGACTCAAGGGTGCTCTTTGCTCTGGTGACGTTGGTTTTCATGATCAACCGACACCGAGCTCCTGCTGTTTTCTGAACGTAGTTCGGACGGCAGGCCTGTCTCAATTGTGTACGTATTTGGTTCGTCTTGTGACCGTTGCAGTTTTCCTTGCCGGTCACAGTAAACGCGATCCTGCTCGATGCCTGAAACTAGGCAGTGCTGACTTTCTGCGAGTCAGTACACACTCCCGCTGTGCGTGAACGTTGCCTGGACCTGGGGCCGGGCTGGGGATGAAACAATAGGCCAAATAATGGCCGCTACTACTTTGGGATGCGTGAGGCGCAGCATGATGGAAGAGAACTGGGGACGGTTGAGACAGCGTTTGTTGAAGACCGTGGGGCAAAACAATTTCACGACGTGGATTGAACCTTTGGAATTTACACGCGTCGACGATGGCGTCGCGTTTTTCAACGTTCCGACCAACTTTATGGGGAACTATGTCAGCCAGAACTTTGCTGACCTGATCCTGCATGAATTCAACCTGTCCGGCGAGCCGGTACAGCGTCTGGCCTTCAAGGTCGCCGCGAATGAAGCGGCCCGTCCTGCTGCACGGCGGTCTGACGTCGCTGACGTGGTTGAAACGCCTATGGACGCTGCTGATGACATGGCGCTGCGCGCACGGTCTGCAGCTCCTTCTGCTGCGGCCAAAGATCTGGCTGATACGCTGCAGGCAGCGCCGCTTGATCCGCGTTTTACCTTTGACAGCTTTGTCGTGGGCAAGCCCAACGAACTGGCTCATGCCGCTGCGCGCCGCGTCGCAGAAGGTGGACCCGTCACCTTCAACCCGCTGGTTCTTTATGGCGGTGTCGGTCTTGGTAAGACCCACCTGATGCACGCGATCGCCTGGGAGCTGAAGGACCGCAATCCGGAACTGAACGTGCTGTACCTGTCGGCAGAACAGTTCATGTACCGCTTTGTGCAGGCCCTGCGCGAACGCAAGATGATGGACTTCAAGCACCTGTTCCGTTCGGTTGACGTTCTGATGGTCGATGACGTTCAGTTCATCGCTGGCAAGGACAGCACCCAGGAAGAGTTCTTCCACACGTTCAACGCGCTGGTTGACCAGAACAAGCAGATCATCATCTCTGCTGATCGTGCGCCGGGCGAGATCAAGGATCTGGAGGATCGCGTTCGCTCGCGGCTGCAATGTGGTCTTGTTGTCGACCTGCACCCGACCGACTACGAACTGCGTCTTGGAATCCTGCAATCCAAAGTGGCTCAGCAGATGCAGACCTATCCGGATCTGCGGATTGCCGATGGCGTGCTGGAGTTCCTGGCGCACCGCATTTCCACCAACGTTCGTGTTCTCGAAGGCGCGCTGACCCGCCTGTTTGCCTTTGCGTCTCTTGTGGGTCGCGAGATCGACATGGAGCTGACCCAGGACTGCCTGGCGGATGTTCTGCGCGCATCAGAGCGCAAGATCACCGTCGAAGAGATCCAGCGCAAAGTGTCCGAGTACTACAACATCCGCATGTCCGACATCATCGGTCCCAAGCGTCTGCGCTCTTATGCGCGTCCGCGTCAGGTGGCGATGTATCTGTGCAAGCAACTGACCAGCCGCAGCCTGCCGGAAATCGGCCGTCGCTTTGGCGGACGGGACCACACCACCGTAATGCACGGTGTGCGTCGCATCGAAGAGCTGAAGACAATCGACGGCCAGATCGCCGAAGATGTCGAAATGCTGCGTCGCGCGCTCGAAGCCTGACGCCCCTGCAACGCTTTTGATCTTCCCCAGAGATCTCCGGCGCCAAGTTCATACCACCTTGCCCAGGGTGGCCTCAGACATCCCGCTCAGACCCCGGCCTTTGCCGGGGTCTTTTGCCCTCCGCTGTCGGAGAGACGGCAACGAGGCAAAAGATGTGGGATTCGGGTCAGACCCATGCGGCAGAGACACGCAATTTCGGGATATGCACGCCAAGGGGGCATCGACCCTTGACGCTGCGCGCAATCCCTTGGACAAATCCATAAAAAGCCTTGTGCCGAAGGGGTAAAGCGTTACGTTGCTTCTCCCGGCCAGACGTTAGAGGACTTAGGGACATGAAGATCAGCATCGAACGCGGCACCCTGTTGAAGGCTGTGGCTCAGGCTCAGTCGGTAGTTGAACGCCGCAACACCATTCCGATCCTGGCGAACGTGCTGATCGAGGCCGAAGGCGATACAGCTCAGTTTCGCGCCACTGACCTCGACATCGAGGTTGTCGACAAGGCTCCCGCCCAGGTGGAGCGTGCCGGTGCCACAACGGTTGCCGCCACCACCCTGCATGAAATTGTCCGCAAGCTTCCAGATGGTGCGCTGGTCACCCTGACCGCAGATGCCGCAAGCGGCCGCCTGACCGTCGAAGCCGGCCGGTCGAACTTTTCGCTCGCAACGCTGCCGCGCGAAGATTTTCCGGTCATGGCCTCATCCGAGTATCATTCGAACTTCACTGCAAACGCGGCCATCCTGCGCCGTCTGTTCGACAAGTCGAAGTTTGCGATTTCCACGGAAGAAACCCGCTACTACCTGAATGGCGTTTATATGCACGTTGCCGATGCCGTCGAGGGCGGCAAAGCGCTGCGTTGTGTGGCGACAGACGGTCACCGCCTGGCCCGCATTGATGCCAATCTGCCGATGGGCGCAGAGGATATGCCGGGGGTCATCGTGCCGCGTAAAACCGTGGGCGAACTGCGCAAGTTGCTGGACGATGATGAAATGGACATCGCTGTGTCCGTATCGGAAACCAAAGTGCGCTTCGCGACGCCGAACATCACCCTGACCTCCAAGGTCATTGATGGCACTTTCCCGGACTACACCCGCGTCATTCCGGCAGGCAACACCCGCCGACTGGAAGTGGATGCCGCAGAGTTCGCCCGCGCGGTCGATCGTGTGGCAACTGTTTCTTCCGAACGTTCGCGCGCGGTCAAACTGCAGCTTGACGATGACCGACTGATCCTGTCGGTGAACGCACCGGACAGCGGCGCGGCCGAAGAAGAACTGGCCGTTGCCTACAGCGATGAACGTCTTGAGATCGGCTTTAACGCTAAATATCTTCTTGAGATTGCTAATCAGGTCGACCGTGAAAACGCTGTCTTCCTGTTCAACTCCTCCGGTGACCCGACCCTGATGCGCGAAGGCAATGACGAAAGCGCGGTCTATGTCGTGATGCCGATGCGCGTGTAACATGGCTGAGGCCATGACCTTTGTCCCGGCGGCCTGATCGCCTGCCGGGATGGAGGATTTGAGTATTTATGGAAAGATGACATCGGACCCCGCCCCATGCTGGCGCTGACCGCCCTGACCCTGTCCCACTTCCGCTCGCATCTGCGGGCGGATTTGCATTTGGACGGCCGTCCCGTGGCCATTCATGGGGCCAACGGCGCAGGCAAAACCAATATCCTTGAGGCTGTATCGTTGTTCTCGCCAGGGCGCGGTCTGCGACGGGCCAGTGCCGCCGACATGGCGCGCCGCCCTGAGGAGCTGGGCTGGAAACTGCGGGCAGAACTGCGGGCAGGGCGCCAGACCTACGAGGTTGAGACCTGGTCAGAGGCAGGCAAGGCGCGACAAGTCAAGATCGACAACAAATCGGCCAGCCAGATTGATCTTGGGGAGATCTGCCGGGTGGTTTGGCTCATTCCTGCGATGGATCGGTTGTGGATCGAAGGCGCCGAGGGGCGCCGCCGGTTTCTGGACCGCATCGTGCTGAGTTTCGATCCCGGGCATGCAGAGGCAACCCTTGCCTATGAAAAGGCCATGCGCGAACGCAATCGCTTGCTGAAGGAACAGGTGCGGGATGCCGCCTGGTACCGGGTTCTGGAAAGCCAGATGGCGCAAGCGGGTCATCGGATACATGCGGCGCGCACCGCTGCGGTTGACCGGTTGCGCCTGGCGCAGGAGGCGGCAGAGACCGCCTTTCCCGCGGCTGAACTGGAGTTGATCCAGTCCGACGGTGGCCTGCCCGACAACGCCGCTGATTTGCAGGAATCATTTGCTGAAGGGCGTTTTCGTGATCTCGCCGCGGGGCGCACCCTGCTTGGCCCCCATCGTACGGATTTGCTCGGAACTTATGCGGCCAAGGGGCTGCCTGCCAAGGACTGCTCAACCGGTGAGCAGAAAGCGCTTTTGGTCTCGCTTATTCTGGCGAATGCGCGTGCGCTGATTGCGGCGGGCGGGGCTGCGCCTATTCTCCTCCTTGATGAGGTCTCGGCCCATCTGGACGTCAATCGCCGGGCTGCGCTGTATCAGGAGATCTTGGGTCTTGGCGCGCAGGCGTGGATGACAGGCACCGGGCCGGAACAGTTTGCGGAATTTGACGGCCAGGCGCAGATGCTCTGTGTGCAGGACGGTGTCGACGGATCAGAGGTGGTATCGGGATGAGCGTCTCAGGTTGGGATCTGCTGCTTTATGCCGGTGGCTTGTTTGTTCTGTTTCTGACGCCGGGGCCGGTTTGGTTGGCCGTGCTCGCGCGGGCCATGTCCGGTGGCTTTCACGCAGCCTGGCCGCTGGCGCTGGGTGTTGCCTGCGGTGATATCCTGTGGCCGCTGGTCGCGGTTGCGGGCATGTCCTGGATCGTGTCCGAAATAAGCGGCCTGATGGACATCCTGCGCTGGGTGGCCAGTGGCATGTTTCTGATCATGGGGGGGATGCTGCTGCGACATGCGGATGCACGGATCGAGGCGAACAGCGCCCTGACCCGTCCGGGTGTGTGGGCCGGATTTGCAGCCGGCATCGCGGTCATTCTCGGAAACCCCAAGGCGATCCTGTTCTACATGGGCGTTCTGCCCGGCTTTTTTGACCTGACCGTGGTCAACCAGCTGGATATCGCAGCGATCGTCGTCCTGTCTTTCATGGTGCCGCTTGTTGGCAACCTCTGCCTTGCGGGTCTTGTTCACCGCGTGCGTTGGCACATCACGTCGCCAGTCGTATTGCGGCGGATCAACATCGTTTCAGGCGTGCTGCTGATGGTGGTTGGGGTGCTCATTCCCTTCACCTGAGCAGGATCAACCGGCCTGAGGGGCCAGCCAGGCGGTCAGATATCCTCCCAGTTCCTTGCGGAAATCCGCAGGTGCCCCGTGTGCGGCACAAAAGGACAGCGCCAGCACATGGTTGAGAAAGGCCTGCATCCCTTCGGCCAGATGTTCGGCAGGTTGATCCCGGCGGATCTCGCCGGTGGCTTGCAGCGCAGACACCCAACCCGCCCACAAAGCAATCTGGCGAAAGAAGCTCTGTGTGATGACTTCGTCGGTTTGGGTTCCGGTGGTTCCGGAGTAACGCAGCAGCAGATCGAAGATCACCCGATCTTCGGCCACAAATGTCACCACAGGCAACAGACGATCCACTAGGTCAGTCACTGTCTGAGGGGCTGGGCTGGCCTCGGTATCATCCAAAATCGCCATCATCCGCGCGCCAATCAGGACCGCAAGCAAGCCGTCCTTGTCCCCGAAATGGGAAAACAGCGTTCCCTTGGCGACACCGGCCTCGGCCACGACATCCTCAACCCGCAGGCCGCTATAGCCCACATTGGCGATCTGAGCGTCGGCCACCTCTAACAGGCGGGCGCGGGTTTCCAGGCGACGTTTCTGAGGGGGGCGGGACATGTGGACCTCACATAAACATGACCGTGGTCAAATTTAATATTGACCGCGGTCATTTTCTGACTAAATTGACCTCAGTCAGTTTTAGTTTCAGGAGCCTGTCATGTCCACCACATCGCCGCGTAAAATCATCATTCTCAATGGCCATCCTGCGCCCAGCTCTCTGTCAAAGTCGCTGTGTGATGCCTACCGCACTGCGGCGGAGGCACAGGGCCATGAGGTCCGTTATCACGATCTGTCGCAGATGCAGTTCGATATGGATTACGGTCAGACGGGGTATAAAAACCCAAAACCGCTTGAGCCGGATCTGGCCCGTTTTCTGGACGATCTGGAATGGAGCGAACATGTGGTCATGGCCACTCCGATGTGGTGGGGCGCGGTTCCGGCCAAGTTGAAAGGCGTCTTTGATCGCGCGCTTCTGCCGGGGCGGACCTTTGATACCCGCAACATTAATTTCCTTGGTCTGCCTGCGCCGATGCTCACCGGCAAGACGGCGCGTGTCCTGCTGACTTCGGACACCCCGGCAATCTGGCTGCGCCTGATCTACGGCAATGCCATCAAGCGGTTCATCAGCAGTCAGGTGCTGGGATTTGTCGGCATCAAACCGACCCGGTTTACCTCTTTTGCGCCTGCAACGGACGCGGCCCCCGCCAAGGTCGAAAGCTGGCTGCGGCAGGTTGCCGGTCTTGGGGCCAAGGCGGCCTGAATCCGCTGTAAAAAAAGGGGGCTTGCGCGTGACATTCCGCCCCGGACTTCGTATAAATTCCTGAAGCAAAGACAGGAAGATGCGAATGTCCGGAAACGAGCAGGCTCCCGCAGAATATGGCGCGGATTCCATCAAGGTTCTCAAAGGCTTGGAGGCGGTTCGAAAGCGCCCTGGCATGTATATCGGGGACACCGATGATGGCTCGGGCCTGCACCATATGGTGTATGAAGTTGTCGACAATGGCATCGACGAAGCGTTGGCAGGTCACGCAGACCGGGTTGTGGTGAAAATTCACGCCGATTCCAGCGTTTCGGTCAGCGACAACGGGCGCGGCATTCCTGTCGATATCCACCCCGAAGAAGGTGTCTCTGCGGCCGAGGTCATCATGACCCAGCTTCACGCAGGCGGCAAATTCGACTCCAACTCCTATAAGGTGTCTGGCGGTCTGCACGGTGTGGGTGTGTCGGTTGTGAACGCGCTGTCCGACTGGCTGGAATTGCGCATCTGGCGCAATGGCAAGGAACACGTTGCCCGCTTTGAGCGCGGTGATACGGCCAAACACCTGACTGTTGTCGGCGATTGCGGAGATCAGACCGGAACAGAAGTGCGGTTTCTGGCATCGACCGACACGTTCTCGAACCTGGAATATTCGTTCGAGACCCTGGAAAAACGACTGCGCGAGCTGGCGTTTCTGAACTCGGGTGTGCGGATCATTCTGGAGGATGAGCGCCCGGCAGAAAAGCTCACGGCAGAGCTGTTCTACGAGGGGGGCGTCAAAGAATTCGTCAAATATCTCGACCGTTCCAAGACGCCGGTCATGGACGCGCCAGTCTACATCACTGGCGAAAAGGACGATATCGGCGTTGAGGTCGCGATGTGGTGGAATGACAGCTATCACGAAACGGTGCTGCCCTTCACCAACAACATCCCACAGCGCGATGGCGGCACCCATGTCGCGGGTTTCCGGGGCGCGCTGACGCGGACAATCAACAATTATGCGCAGTCCTCCGGCATCGCCAAAAAGGAAAAGGTCTCCTTTACCGGTGACGATGCGCGCGAAGGTCTGACCTGCGTTCTGTCGGTGAAAGTGCCGGATCCGAAATTCTCCAGCCAGACGAAAGATAAGCTGGTCTCCTCCGAGGTGCGCCCGGTGGTCGAAAGCCTGGTTGGTGAAAAGCTGGCCGAATGGTTCGAGGAAAATCCGAACGAAGCAAAGCAGATCGTTGGCAAGATCATCGAGGCCGCACTGGCCCGAGAGGCAGCCCGCAAGGCCCGCGAACTGACCCGCCGCAAGACGGCGATGGATGTGAACTATCTTGCTGGCAAGCTGAAAGACTGCTCCGAGAAAGACCCCTCCAAGACCGAAGTCTTCCTCGTGGAGGGTGACTCGGCTGGTGGTTCCGCTCAAACGGGTCGGGACCGGATGACACAGGCGATCCTGCCCCTGCGTGGTAAAATCCTGAACGTTGAGCGCGCGCGCTTTGACCGGATGCTTGGAAGTCAGGAAATCGGCAACCTGGTCATGGCGCTTGGAACCGGTATTGGCCGCGATGAATTCAACATCGAGAAGTTGCGGTACCACAAGATCGTCATCATGACCGACGCGGACGTCGACGGTGCCCACATCCGGACGCTGCTGCTGACCTTCTTCTATCGTCAGATGCCTGAGCTGATCGAAGGTGGCTATCTCTACATCGCGCAGCCGCCGCTCTATAAGGTGTCGCGTGGCAAATCCGAGGTGTACCTCAAGGATCAGGCTGCGCTTGATGAATATCTGATCAATCAGGGCGTCGAAGGCGCTGTACTGAAGCTCGGTAGCGGCGAAGAACTGGTCGGCCAGGATCTGACCCGCGTGGTTGACGAGGCGCGCCAGCTGAAGCGTGTTCTTGATGCTTTCCCGACCCACTATCCGCGCCACATTCTGGAGCAAGCCGCCATCGCCGGTGCATTTGTGCCCGGGGCAGTTGATTCCAACCTGCAAGGTGTTGCAGATAAGGTCGCTGCGCGGCTTGATGCGATCGCGCTGGAATATGAACGGGGCTGGAGCGGCCGCATTACCCAGGATCACGGCATTCGCCTGTCGCGTATCTTGCGCGGGGTGGAAGAATTGCGCACCCTTGATGGCCCGATGCTGCGCTCTGGTGAAGCGCGGAAAACTGGTAGCTTTACCAACAGCCTGCAGGAAATCTACGGCACAACGGCGACGCTGGTCCGCCGTGACCGGGCGCAGACAATTCATGGCCCGCTTGGCCTGTTGCAAGCCATCCTCGAAGAGGGCGAAAAAGGTCTTACCCTGCAGCGCTATAAGGGGCTGGGCGAGATGAACCCCGATCAGCTGTGGGAAACCACGCTTGACCCCGATGCGCGCACCCTGCTGCAGGTTCGCGTGGAGGATATGGTCGAGGCCGATGATCTGTTCACGAAACTGATGGGTGACGTGGTGGAGCCACGCCGCGAGTTCATCCAGAAGAACGCATTGAGCGTGGAAAACCTTGACTTCTGATTATCCAGACCGTCGAAAAACAGACAAGCGGCGTGCAGTTTTCTGCGCGCCGTTTTGCGTTTCCCCGGTCGTGCTTCGCGTGTCAGGTCATAGGTCAGGCGCTAATCGTCTAGCGCTCTGTATCTAAGCGATATTTCCTGAACGACATGCGGATCGTGACACGGTTTCTGCGAGGGTCCTTCGGCGTGTTTTTCGTCTAATTGGGGTGCAGACAGGCGCAGGTGCCGATTGCCGTTGGGGCAGGCTCACGGAACTTTTGCATCCTCCTTCCGTTGACTCAGCGACCATCGAAGGAGCTATCATGTCAACGATTACCACGACAAATCCGGCGACAGGCGAAGCCATCGAGACCTATGCGCTGATGAGCGAGGTGGAAGCGGTGCACAAGGTCGAGGCCGCCCACGCCGCATTTCTGAACTGGCGCCAGCTGTCCCATGCGGATCGTGCGCCCTATCTGACAGCAATTGCCGAGAAACTCCGCGGGGCTGCCGATGAACTGGCAGAGCTGATGACCCGCGAAACCGGCAAGCTTTTCAAGGACGGCAAGCGCGAGATCGAAATCTGCGCGGCCATCTTTGATTATACTGCAAAAAACGGCCCCGACGTTCTTGCGGACGAAGAGCGGACCCACGGCAAGGATGGCGCACGCGGGATCGTCACCTATCAGCCCATCGGCGTCATCTATTCGATCCAGCCGTGGAATTTCCCGCTTTACCAGCCGGTGAGGGTTCTGGCGGCAAACCTGATGGCAGGCAACGCCTGTGTCCTGAAACACGCGAGCATCTGTACAGGTTCAGGTCTGCGTCTGCGTGAACTGTGCCTCGACGCGGGTCTGCCCGAAGACCTGTTTCAGGTGGTTCTGATCGATCACGACACCAGCGACAAACTGATCGAGCATTCCCTCATTCGCGGTGTCACGTTGACTGGCAGCGACGGCGCAGGTCGCCACGTGGGCAGCGAAGCCTCCAAGGCGCTCAAGAAAACCGTGTTGGAGCTGGGGTCCAACGACGCCTATCTCGTTCTTGAAAACGCCGACATTGAAACGGCTGTGAAATATTCGGTCATGGGGCGTCTCTACAATAATGGCGAGACCTGTGTTTCTGCCAAACGCTTTGTCGTGACGGACAAGGTCTATGATGCATTCGTCTCTGCTTTCGTAGAGCAGATGAAGGCCATCAAGATGGGGGATCCAATGGACGAGGATACCCAGCTCGGCCCGCTTTCCAGCGAAGATCAGTTCGAGACCGTCAAGGAGCAGGTGGAAAAGAGCGTTGCAAAAGGGGCCAAGGTCCTTTGCGGCGGCACTGTTCCCGACCGGACGGGTGCCTATTACCCTGCAACTGTTTTGGCTGACGTAAAGCCGGGGATGCCCGCCTATGACGATGAAATCTTCGGGCCCGTCGCTGCTGTGATCCGCGCCAAGGACGATGAGGATGCAATGCGCATCGCCAACGACAGCCGCTATGGCCTTGGCGGGGGGATTTTCTGCGAAGACGAAGAGCACGCGATCAAACTGGCGCGCGATCACTTTGACACCGGCATGGTCCGCATCAACTCTTACGGGGCGGCCGATCCCAATATGCCCTTCGGCGGGGTCAAGGATTCCGGTTACGGGCGGGAACATGGGGGCTTTGGCATGAAGGAATTCACCAACGCCAAAGCGATCTTTCTGCCATGATTACTCTGCACGCTCTGAAATACTCGCGCGCCACCCGCGTACTGTGGTTGTTGGCTGATCTCGGCAAGCCCTGCAATCGGGTCGACTACGATCGAACCGACGCCTTCCGCGCACCAAAGGAATTGGCGGGGGTTCATCCCCTCGGCAAATCCCCCGTGCTCGAAGATGGGGAAGAGGTCATCGCGGAATCCGCAACGATCCTGCGATATCTGGTCGCCAAATATGGAGACGACAGCCACACGCCTCCGCGTGGGACCGCAGCTTACTGGCAGCATGAGGCAATGTTCGACTACGTCGAGGCTTCCTTGGCAGAGGTCGCTCTGCCGGTGATCCTGCCCGCTTTTCGCGGTGACACACCCCCGGAGGACGCGCTGGCTACGCTGAACACGCATCTGGATTACGTGTCTCAGTCCATCGGTGCTGGCCCACTTCTGTTCGGCAAGACCGCGATGCTGGCGGACATCCAACTGTCTTACATCGTTGCGCTTCTCGCTCGGTTCGACCTGCTGAAAGGTCACCCCAAAATCGCCGCCTACTGGCAGGCGCTGAAACAGCAGCCAGGCTATGTCGCGGCAACACAGGTCGCAGGCCCCATGGTCCCTCCCGCCTGACTTCATCAAAAGGATAACTCATGACAAAGACTATTCTTATTGCCGGTGCCACTGGCAAAACCGGACAGATTCTCACCCGTGACCTGCAGAACCAAGGCCACAACGTTGTGGCGCTTGTCCGCGAAGAGTCTGACACGAGCGTGTTGCCCGCGCAGACCGCGCTGCGCACAGGCGACCTGACGAACCTTGCCGCCGATGCCTGCGACGGCGCGGATGTGGTGATTTTTGCAGCTGGTTCTGGCGGTTCCACCGGTCCCGAGATGACGGACAAGGTGGACCGTGACGGCGCCATGCGACTGGTTGATCTTGCCAAGTGTGCAGGGGCAAAGCGTTTCGTCATGCTCAGTTCAATCGGTGCAGATCAGGAGGATCCGTCCGGCGACCTCGCGCATTACCTCAAGGCCAAGCATGAGGCAGACGAACACCTCAAGGCGTCGGGCATGCCCTACGCGATCCTGCGGCCGGTTGCCCTGACGGATGGGCCGTGCAGCGATCAGGTCATATTGGGTGATCAGGTCGATGCCTCTGCTGAGGCGCGACGCGCGGATGTGGCCGCCGTGCTGGCCGAGGCCGCAATCACAGGAAGACTGGACGGACAGGCGACCAATATGCAGTCTGCCTGACCAGCCGAGCGCCGGGGCCCCTGATCGGCCCCGGTTTCCGCATCCTGCCCATACATCACATCTGATGGTGAGGCGCGCGTATTCTCTCAGGGGTTGTTTGTCCTGATCGTTCAGCAGTGCTTGCCTCATGGTGGTGGTTTGCTGGGTTTGAAAGGGGGCACCATGCGTGGGTGTCGTCATGCCGGGATCTTCAGGCGCTGATCCCACTGTCACCTCAAACCGTGCGCCGAAATCGTTGCATGGCCTATTCGTTCCACGCAGCCACGGTTCGATCCAGATCCTGTGGCCGTTTACCTATCTGCATCAGAATGTTGACGCAGAATCAGACCCCCGTTAAGAATTCGTTAACATTTGGCCGTCGGCTGAATGCGGGGGATAGTGAGGGGTGGACCGGCAATGGTGAATGCAAAACGCAGCAGGCTGCACGCGGTGGCGCCTGCGCAGACAGAGGACCGGCCCATAGGTTCCGGCCCTGCTGGATCCGCCCGGTCACTGCGCATTGACGGTGTCGTATCCACCGACGCAGGGTCAGCCCACTCTCCCAACGCGGGAAATCAGCCTGCACAATCCTCCTCTGAGCCGGTTCCTTTTCACGGGCGCGGAACCGCGACCCACGCCGAAGGTCCGAAAAAATCCTCCCTTGGTTTGCCACCGCTTACACCCATCATGAAATTGGGAGGTGCGGCAGCAGCCCTTGGCGTCGTGGCCGTCGTTCTGATGGTGATGCAATTTGGCCCGGATGAGACCTCAGTCGACAGCGCGCAGAAACCGAAGGTTGCGCAGCTGCTCACCCCGCAGGCGCTTGCGGGTTTGGAGCCCTCTGCCACCCCGGCTGAACGCACCGCAGCCGCACAGCTGCTGACGGCCGCTGCCGAATCTGCGGCGCCTCTTGCGGCAGAGGACGCGCTTGTCGCACAGATGACTGCCGGAACACTTGCAGCACTGCGCAGCGGAGGCAGCAAATCCACATCGACCACTGCGGAAACCACAGCGCCCGCGTCGGCCAGCCAGACGCATACGGCGCTCTATGGTATGGTGCTGCGTGCGGTGGGGCAGGGACAGTCTCCTGCATATATCGACCAAATGGTGAACGAAGCCTACCGCGCCCAGGCCATCACGGTGCCGCCCACTCTGATCGACGCAGAAGGGCGCGTGGACACCGCGACGATCCTTGCGCTGTTTGTCGGCCAATAGGCCGACGCCGCGCCAATCACCCACAATAAATACCCAAAGGTGATGCCACCCTGCCTTGCAGGGGCACCCCGCGGGACGACTCCATGAAAAGAGACGGCACCAGACAGAGCTCTCGCAGCCGTCCAAGCCATACCCAAAAAGGGGGGGGACAGATGAAGAAACACCTGATGGCGGCGCTGATTGGTGTCAGCGCTTTCTTTGCGACATCGGCCGCGGCTGACACATGTGGCGGAACATACACGGTCCGCTCTGGCGACAGCCTGTCGTTGATCGCCGATCGCCTGTACAAGGATGTGGGCAAGTGGAGCGCGATCCACAGCCGTAATATCGATGTGATCGGCCCCCGCCCTGACGCCATCCGCGTCGGCATGCAGCTTTCGATGGCCTGTCTGAATGGTCTGCCCACTGGCCTGCCGGGCGGCAAGACAATCGCCGCGGCCCGCCCCGTTGCCGCTGCCCCCGTCCAGATCCAGCCAGGCACCGCTGCAGTGCGCAGCAAGATCAATCTGCTGACCGGGGATGATTATGCGCCCTTCACCTCCAAGGTTTCTCACAATGGCGGTCTGATCACCGAAGTGGTGAATGCAGCGATGACCAATGCCAACCCCGATCAGGGCTTTGCCATCCACTGGGTGAATGACTGGGCCTCTCACTTTGATCCGCTTCTGTCCAACGCTCTGCTCGACCTGGGCTTTCCCTGGTATCGCCCGGATTGCGACACGATGCCGGACAGCTACCGCTGTGTGAATTTCCACTTCTCGGACCCGATGTTTGAAACGCTGATGTTGCTGTTCGTGGACAAATCCCGGCCATTTGTCTTTGACACCGACGCAGATATTGAGGGCAAGACCCTCTGCAGACCCTCCGGCTACCTGACGTTTGATCTGGACGGCTACGGGCGTCGCTGGCTCGAGGACAAGAAGATCACTCTAAAACAGCCCCATAAGGTGGCAGACTGTTTTGATATGGTCGCCCGTGGCGAAGCCGATGCGGTGGCCATCAACGAATTCACCGGTCGCAGTGTGATGAAGGAAAACGGTCTCCTTGATCAGTTCGACGTGCTCCCCCTGCCACTGTCCGTCCTTGGCATCCATGTGGTTGTCCATAAGACCCACCCGCAGGCAGAGCAGATGCTGACCCTTATCAATACGGGTCTGCGCAATATCCGTGCGGATGGCTCTTATCAGGCCATCATCGAGGATCACATGGCACGCATCTGGGCCGGGTTCTGAGGGGCGCGCCATGCTGAAATTTCTCCAACCCCTGGCCCTTTGGGGGCTGCTTTTTGCAGCGTTCGCGCCAGGTGCTGCGCACGCCATCTGTGATGTGGACTACAGGGTCCAGCCGGGGGACACGCTCTTTTCCATTGCCGAGACACATTACAACGACCGCAGCCGCTGGACGCTCATCTACTATAGCAATCAGCATGTCCTGGCAGGCCCCAGCGTCATTCCTGGCAAAACGCTCCATATTCCCTGCGCGGGTCAGGCGTCTGCCCCTGACCCAACACCGCTGCGCAAGGATGACGCCGAGATGAAACTTCTGACCGGCGGTGGCTTTGCGCCCTTTACCGATCAGGCCCTGCCGGGGCAGGGAATGATCACCGAGCTGGTGAACGCCGCAATGGAACTCACGCCCTCGCCAGTCTCCTATTCCATCACCTGGGAGGAAGACTGGTCGCGTCACCTCTTTCCAATGCTGGATGAGAAACAGTTTGATATGGGTTTTCCCTGGCTCAAGCCCGACTGTGCCGCCACGCCCGACAATGAGCGCTGCGTGAATTTTCATTTCTCTGAACCGCTGATCACGATCCCGATCATGGTATTTGTGCGCGCCGATGATCCGTTTCGCTTTGACAGTGATGCCGACATGATCGGCAAAACCCTCTGCCGCCCCGATGGATACTACAGTCATGATCTCGACCGATCAGACCGCCGCTGGCTGAGCGAGGGGCAGGTCACACTCGCCCGCGCCAAAACGCCTGCGGCCTGTTTTCAGCGCCTGATGGCCGGAGAGGTGGATGCGGTATCACTCAACCTGTTCCTTGGGGCCGATACGCTCATCGCCGAAGGCCTGCGTGACAAGGTGATCCCGCTGGAGCGTGCGATCTCAGAGGAGGGCCTGCATGTGGTGATCTCCAAACGTCACTGGCGTGGAACCGCGCATCTCTACCGGATCAACGCGGGTCTCAAGGCATTAAAGGCAGAAGGCCGGTTCCAGGACATCGTGTCCCGCCACCTCGAACTGTTCTGGGCGCAACTCCAATAAACGGCAGGCAGGGGAGGGGAGGGGGCGCAGACCCTCCCGCCCAAAGCTCACCTCCGGCTCCCTTTGGTTGGGCCAGGCGCCGCACCCTTTCAGGGCGCGGCGTTTTCCGTTTCCGCGAGAGGGCGTCGCCCAGGTCGTTGAGTGACTGGTATTTGGTGGTTTGGGGGCTGTGATTTGGGTGACTCGGGTGATTTGGCTGTGGGTAAGTTGGGGTGTGCTGTGGGTAAGTGGTCGGGCGGGGGCCTTTGGGGGGATTTTGGCGGAAAACCGGGTCAGGTTTGCTGACTTTGTTGCCGTGTAACCAATTGTTTTCATTGCATTTTGCATTTTTCTTGACGGAAGGCCGCATTTTCCTACATTTTCGGGTTGCGGGTGTTTGTTGTTTTACTTAGAACCCCCTTCACCGGCGGCGCTGAGGCGCTTGACGGTGT
>NZ_CVRM01000033.1 GCF_001258055.1 Phaeobacter italicus
CATCGCCGATATTGCTTGTCGTGACGCCGACCGCGCGGATCTCCAGTGTTTCCTCATCCATACCGAGATGAAGCTTGCGCCACAGGCGTTTCTTTGATCCGCCATGTTTGCGCGCGTTCCATTCTCCTTCGCCCTCGGCCTTGATCCCGGTGGCATCGATCAGCAGGTGGAGCGGTCCCGATCCGCCCCGGTACGGGATGGCGACGTTCAGTGTCTTCTGACGGCGGCACAGGGTGCTGAAGTCCGGGACTTTCCAGTCCAGTCCCGCCAGACGGAGGAGGCTTTCGACGAACCCAGTGGTTTGCCGGAGGGGCATGCCGAACAACACCTTCATCGTCAGGCAAATCTGGATCGCTGCATCGCTGAACTCGGGCTGACGCCCCCGCTTGCCTGTCGGCAGCGCATGCCACGACATCTCAGGATCAAACCAAATTGATAGCGAACCGCGCTGCTTCAGCGCCGTGTTGTACGAAGGCCAGTTCCTGGTCTTGTACCTCGTAGGGGACCAACTGCTCATGCACCGTTGCTACCCCACTGGATTCAAACAGTGAATCCATCTCACCATTTGTGCAACAAAGCCGGTACATGGCGCAAATCATGCTTAAAGAGCGCAAGCGACTGGGTCTTGAGGCCTATGACCTTCACGCTCTGCGCTATCGCGGCGTTATGGAATTGGCATGGGCTGGCTGTGATGATGATGAAATCGCCAGCTATTCCGGGCATGCCACCAAAGAGATGATCGCCAAGTATGCCGGGGAAGCCCGTCAGATCATGCGAGCGCGTCAAGCATCGGAGAAACGACTGTGAACAGAACAGGACCAGAACGCGAATCTGATACCCTCGGTGATACCAACAAGGGGCCGCATTATGCTAAGTCATTGAAAATATTGGAGGCGAGTACCGGAATCGAACCGGTGTACACGGATTTGCAATCCGCTGCGTCACCACTCCGCCAACTCGCCTACTGCCTTGGAAACAAGGTCTTTCGTGGTGTGAGGCAGCAGGTATCGTGATTCACGGGTCAGCACAAGTCAAAACATGCGGCTTTGCGGTCCAAACAGGCACGGATGGCTTGGATTTTTGTCAGGGCTTCGGCGCCTCGTCATGTGCCCGTTTCAGCGCGGCCGCAATGAGCGACGGAACCGCGGGCAGGGCACCCAAAACGGGGAGGGTGTCGCCGGAAAAGGACGCCTCCTCAAGGGCTTCTGGAATGTCATCGCGGACATGTTCGCCGGCCTGGGCAAAGAAAGGCAGGCAGAGGGCAGGTCGCGATGGGGTGAGGGCGGCGAACTGGCGGGCTGTGTCCGCGATCCTTGGATCTTCCTCGACATAGCCGGTGGCAAGGTCACTGCCGGGCAGCTTGGCCCGCATGGTTTCGGCGAAGGCCTCGGCTGCCTCTGCGGCTTTGGGGCCGCGGGCAGAGCCATGTGCGGCCAGAAGGATGCGGGTCTGCGCCAACGACCAGCCCCGATCGGCGCAGGCCTGGCGCAATGCGTCGCAGGCCAGCTGCGGCAGATCAGGGTCGAGACCGAAAGGGGGTAGCAGTTTTGCGTCGATCCCCGTCAGGCGGCGGGGCAGGACCTGTGCAGTGAACCAACCGTTTGCCATGAAAAAGGGATAGACCAGCGCGCCGTCCGGCGTGACCTGCTCAAGAAGGCCGGGTGTCGACAAGGTCGCAGAGCGCACGTCCCAACCCGGCAGCTGCTGCGCAACTTGAGAGGCAAGTTGAGCCAGCGCCGCTTCCTGCGGGGCCGGTTCGGAGGGTTGGCCGTGGGAGGTGATCACCGCGATGGGACGGGTCGGTGTTTGGGACATGGAGCGGGTCTTTCTCATGGGGGCCGTCCCTCGGACAGCTGCGTTTGGTCCATACCGGGTGAAAGATAATTGGCGCTGCCGGTTTTCAAGGGGCAGGCACATATTTGGGGATCTGTATTGGGTCAGCGCATCGCCCTTGCGCTGGTTTGGCCGTCAGGGAATGGCGCGGGGGGATTGGGCGACAAGAAACCTGCGCAGATGTTCCGGGTTCAAGGGCTTTGCCAGAAGCGGGACGTTGAGCTGTCTGGCGACTGCCTGCGTCTGTGGTCCGCGACCCGCCGAAATTAGGCACAGTGGCAAGGGGGCATGTTTGTCTTGCAGCGCAGCCATTGCCCGCGCGGTCGCAGGGCACTCCGTTGGGGGGATGTCGGCGACCATCACATCAGGTGGCAAGCCGATTTCGTCAATCAGGCTCTGGGCTTCTGCCGGATTGGCGCAGGCCAGCACGTCCATTCCCCATTGCTCCATCGTCAGGCTGAGCGCCTCGCGAAGATCGGTATCTGCCTCGACCAGCAGCACGATCAGCTTGGACAGGGGCTCGCCGCTGCGCTCGGCGTGTCTTGGGGGTGGGGAAGGCTGCGGGTTGCCTGCGCGCGGCAAATCAACAGCAAAAACGGTCCCTCGGCCAAGACGGGAGCGCAGGCTGAGAGGATGGCCGAGCAGCGCACAGGCGCGGTCGACAATGGCAAGGCCAAGGCCCATCCCGTCGGCGGCGCTGGCCGTGGCGTTCAGGCGCTGGAACTCACCGAAAATTCGGGTCTGATCGGCCTCTGCGATGCCGGACCCGGTATCCCATATTTCCAACCGCAGGCCATTGCGGGTGGCGCGGGCGCCTACAAGGACGCCGCCGGTTTGGGTGTGGCGCAGGGCATTTGAAAGCAGGTTCTGCAGGATCCGGCGCAGGTAGGTGATATCGCTCAACACGGCATGATCGGTGGGTCTGAGGCGAAGGCGCAGTCCCTTTGACTCTGCCATGGGGCGCATTTCCTCCATGAGCTGTTGCAGCAAGTGATTGAGATCGACAGGAGCCAGATGGACCTGTGCGCGCCCGGAATCCAGGCGCGAGATATCAAGCAACGCTTCAAGGAGTGTTTCCACGCTGTCCAGCGCATTGGCTGCCTTTTGCAATGTGTCGCGCGGCGCTCCGGTTGGCAGTTCGCCATCCAAGGCCGACACGAACAGCTTGGCCGCAGACAAAGGCTGCAGCAGGTCATGGGATGCGGCCGCGACAAATCGGGACTTCGACGCATTGGCGCGTTCGGCTTCTGCCAGAGCATCCTCAAGCTCAAGCGTGCGTTCCAGGACCCGCTGTTCCAGCGTTTCTTTTGCCTCGCTCATGGCGCGCGCGGACTGGCGCTCTTGGGTTACGTCGGTGAAGCTGATGACAAAGCCGCCATCGGGCATGTCCTGCATAAAGACCGTCAGCACCCGGCCGGCGGGGTTCTGAATGTCAAAGGTCAATGCCGGGCGATGGCCGTCTTGCTTGGCCCAGGTTTCGACCTCATTCGCGGTGATATTCCCGGCAAAATCGAAATCCTCTCGCAGCCGGATCAAGATGGTTTCAAAACGACTGCCCAACCGGAAGCGGCCGACCGGAATGGCCAGGAGATCCCCCAACAGCCGGTTCCAGCCCAACAGCCTGCGCTGGGTGTCAAAGATGCAGACCCCCTGGTTGAGATGTTCAAGAGTTGCACGGATCAGCCGGGCCTGATCGTCAAGGAGCCTTTCGCGCTCCTGATGTTGAAGCCGCATGATATCCGTTACATCGGTTTGCAGGATCACCGTCCCACCATCAGGCGTGCGGTGTTCGCTGATCTGCATCCACAGATCGCCGTGCAGACGGACGTTGAACATGACACTGCGGTCCTGATGGCGGGTCATCCGGCGCAGGGCCCAATCTGCCGCGGTCGTTCCCGGCGGCAGCGCCAGCGCGGGGTTCTGACTGACGAGGGTCACATAGGCATCAAACCGTAGCCCCGGCTGAAGTTGGTCGCGCAGGTCTGGCATGTGCATACCAAACCGGCTGTTGCACATCACCAGCACGTCCTGTGCGTTGAACAGCGCAAAGCCTTCCTGAACCGCTTCGATCGCGTTGGTAAGGTTTGCGCGGGCCGCTTCGGTTTCGCGGTTGGCCTCGGCCAGTTTGGCGTTCGACAGGTTCAACAGATCCAGCGTGCGTTCAAGATCGCGGGTGCGATTGCGCACTTCCTCTTCCAGAAGGGCTGCCCGTTCAAACTGGGCGTATGCCAATCCGGAACTGTCTGTGTCCTGCTCAACACGCCGCATCAGGGTCGCAGCGATCTTCAACAGCTTTTCGTTTTGCCGTTCCAGCGTGTCACGCGGATCAATCAGGCCCTGGACCATGCTTTTTCCTCCGCGGTTGTGGTGGTCAGCTCGGTCGGGGGGTAGATCGCGACACCTGTGAGGGTCTGGTTCACATGCATCGAATTTACCTGCTCACCGTAGGTGCAAAAGCCGACAGCGCGGTGGCTGGCCAAAAGCGCAGAAATCTGTGGGCTCAGCTGTTTTTGCTGTGCCTCGATCCGGCGCAAGACGCAGTCGCACGTCAAGATGATATCAGGTGTCTGCTGCCGGGTCAGATCGCTGAGCGCGGTCGAGAGATGCCCGACCATGTCCTGCGATTGAGCGAGCGTCAGAACGACGCCTTCGTCGATTGCGGAAAAGAACATCAAATCGCCATTGTCCGCGACCTTGCGGATGGCGCGGACGTGATGCTTGCCCCCGATCCTGACAACGACCGGGTGGGCTGCGAAGGTAAAGCTGGTGAGCTGTTCGGGATCCTTTCCCAACAGGCGGGCGTATTCTCGCGCGGCTGGCTCGGCGTTGATTTCATGAACCTGCCGCTGTGCCGGATTGGCGCCGGTAACGACCATGCGCTGCTGGGTCGGTCGCAGGTGATCCGTGTTGAAGACGCGAATGCCGCAGCTGCTGCGCACCTGGACGACAACGGCTGCGTTTTGTCTGGCGTTACCATCAAAGAGGACATGCGTGGACGCGAAATCCGTACCATCCCCGGCTGAACCACCAAACAGCGGAACCGGGCCTAGCCCCGGCGCGAGATCGGCTGTCAGCGTATCCTCACGCATCGACAGCCCGTCCACCATCAGCAAGGCAAATTCACCCGCCCACTCTGAATGGGTGCGGGTCATCTCCGTGCGATTTTGGATCATGGCGTCAATCATGGCCTGGGGGTCATAGGCCGACAGGTCTTCGATGCGCAGGATGCGGCTGGCAAAGTGGCTCCGGGGCAGGCCGATGGCAATGATTTCACCGTCGGTGTAGCCGGTTGCACCGATTTCCCCCGCGGTGGTGCAGCCGACGACCTGCGCAGGGCCAAATCGCTCGGTTGCAGAGGCGATCACTTGGGCAACGTCGGCCTCGGGTGAGACGAACAGGACCACCAGATCCAAATCAGCCACCGGATGCAGGGCCTGTGCAAGTTGGTCAACAGCATCTGGCGCGTGAGCGGGGGCAAAGCCCGTTCGGACGATCTGCCCCGAGGCAGCGGCAAGAGATGAAAGCGAGGGGTTGGCTGCGCGGGGCGTCCCGGAAACCGGGGCCGCCGCGGTGGCGGATCTGGTCGTCATAGGGGATCGTAGGCCGCCTAGCCGAGATCTTGCAAGACGTTTGCAAAGCTGGTTTCTTTTGCAATCAGCACAGCTTGCGTGCGGCTTTGCACGCCGAGTTTGCGCATGATCGCAGTGACATGGGCCTTGACGGTTGTTTCGGCAATCGACAGGTCGAATGCGATCTGTTTGTTCAGTTTGCCAGCACAGATCAACTGCAGGATCCGGGCCTGCTGGTTGGTCAGTGTCGCCAGCCTGTCCGCTGCATCGTTGGCCTCGCTGTCGTGGGGCAGGAGATCATAGCCCGGCGGCACAAAGGCAATCCCCCGGCGCATGGCGTCAAAGGCGTTATTGTAGACGTCCCTCTGGCTATGTTTCGGAACAAATCCAGCGGCGCCTGCGTGGATGGCCGTGCTGATGACGCGATTATCGGCCATTGAGGAGACCACCAGAATGGGCGCATCGGTGGCGTTGCGCAGCCGGACCAGCCCGTCCAGGCCCTGCACATCTGGCAGATGCAGATCAAGGACGATCACGTCGGGCACCGGGCCCAAGGCCAGGAAATCCATCGCGTCCTCAAGGGATGCGGCCGTGGCGATGCTGCCGATCCCGATTGTCGCGCGCAGCGTCATGGCTAGCGCATCGCAAAACAGCGGGTGGTCTTCTACGATCAGCGCACTGTTGAACCGCTGGGGGGAGGATCCCCCATCTAGGGCAGTATCCTGGTGGGGCTGGCTTTGGTGCTCTGGCATCTGGCGTTCCAACGGTGTCACGGGTGGCTGGGCTGGCGTGCGGAGGCCACTATGGCCCAGCTGTCTACAGGGTTTCAATTGCAGGCTGCATCGGGAAAACGGTAGCGAGGTTATTCGCTGGTACCAATAGGCGGAAAGTCCTAGTCTGCTGGCTGGTGCTCTGACACTTAGAACCAACGTCGCATATGCCGCAGCGGGACAGACAGGCTATTGAAGGCAGGTCAGCCGCAGCAGGAGGAGGATCTGCACATGAAACTTGCCGATACACGCACAATTGCCGCGCCACGTGCCGAGGTTTGGCAGGGGCTATTGGATGCAGATACGCTGATGAAGGCCGTGCCCGGCTGCCAGGAGATGGCCGGCAACGCAGAAGACGGCTTTAGCGCAGTGGTCGTGCAAAAGGTTGGACCGGTCAAGGCAAGCTTCAAAGGCACGGTGACACTGTCGGATCTAGATGCGCCCAACAGCCTGACCCTGCGCGGAGAGGGGAAGGGCGGCGCTGCAGGCTTTGCCAAGGGCGACGCCCATGTGACCCTCGCAGACACTGAGGATGGCCAGACTTTGCTGACTTACGAAGTCGAGGCAAAAGTCGGCGGTAAACTGGCCCAGCTCGGCAGCCGGATCATTGATGGTTTTGCCAAGAAGATGGCCGATCAGTTCTTTGAACGCTTTCAGGCTGAGATCGAAGGGGACGGCGCAGAGGATACAGCGGCAGCCGAAGACCAGCCAGAGACCGGCGAAGAGAGCGAAGAGACCCCGCGCAAAGGTTGGATCGGGCGGGTGCTCGGCAGCTGATGGACAGGAAAGGCGGTTGCGCAGGCAGGAAAAGTCGCAATTTGCACGCACAGCCGCTTGACGCCCGGAAACTCCCGATTTATAGACCAAATTCCCTGAGCGGGTATGGTGAAATGGTATCATAAGAGCCTTCCAAGCTTAAGGTGCGGGTTCGATTCCCGCTACCCGCTCCAGGATTTCCCCAGATCATTTTGACACTCCGAAGCGACCTTCGTCCTGTATTTTGCTGGCCCTCGTACGGCTGCGGCGGTTTGCCGGGGCCTCTGTGCTTGACGCCGTGCGCGCGCCCGGTCATGAACCTTGTCGATGTGCAGCGCATTGATTGCCTGCAATATGAAGACCGAAGGAGCAGACATGGCGCGCAATAGAGCGGTCCCGAATGCGGATGAAGAGCGTGAAAAGTCGCGCAAGATTGGTGTTCTTTCCGCGTTGTGGCCTTTTATGCGCCCGTATCGGCTGCTGATGGCTTCAGCGACGCTTGCCCTAGTTCTGACCGCGGGTCTGTCGCTGACGTTGCCGCTGGCTGTACGCCGGGTGGTGGATAACTTCCGGGTTTCAGATGCGGCGCTGCTCAACCAGTATTTTGCCGCGGCCCTTGTGATTGCTGCGCTGCTCGCTGCTGGAACCGGCCTGCGTTATGCTTTGGTGACACGACTGGGAGAGCGCGTGGTCGCTGACATCCGCAAGGCGGTGTTTGACCGTGTGATCGGCATGAGCCCTGCATTTTTCGAGCGTATCATGACCGGCGAAGTCCTGAGCCGGATCACCACGGACACGACCCTGATCCAATCGGTGCTTGGCTCTTCGGTTTCGATCGCCCTGCGTAATTTGCTGATTTTTGCGGGTGGCTTGGTTCTGATGCTGCTCACGTCGGCCAAGCTGACGGGCATGGTCTTGTTGATCGTGCCAGCGGTTGTGGTCCCTATCCTGTTTCTTGGCCGCCGCTTGCGCGCAATCAGCAAGGAAAATCAGGACTGGATTGCAGCCTCCTCCGGCAACGCAGGCGAGGCGCTTGGCGCGGTGCAGACCGTCCAGGCCTATACCCACGAAGCGGCAAGCCGAGGCGAGTTTGCACGCATGACCGAGACAGCGTTTGATGTGTCCATGAACCGGATCCGCACACGCGCGTATCTGACAGTCATCGTGATCTTTCTGGTGTTCTCCGGCGTTGTTGGCGTTCTGTGGATGGGGGCCAATGACGTGCGCGCGGGCGCGATGAGCGAAGGCACCTTGGTGCAGTTCGTGATCTATGCCGTACTGGTCGCGGGATCTGTTGCAGCGCTGTCGGAAATCTGGAGCGAACTGCAGCGCGCCGCGGGCGCGACCGAGCGTCTGGTAGAGCTGCTGACGGCTACGGATCGCGTGCAGGATCCAGCCAATCCCCAGCAGCTGCCCGACGCGGTGCGCGGGGAAATTCGATTTGATGATGTTTCTTTCCGCTATCCGTCCCGGCCTGAGATCCCGGCGCTCTCTGATGTGTCACTGACCGTCAAGCCAGGGGAAACTGTTGCGTTTGTTGGTCCATCCGGGGCTGGCAAAACAACCATCATTCAGATGATCCAACGCTTTTACGACCCGACCCAGGGTGCGGTTCGGCTGGATGGATTTGCGTTGCAGGACCTGCAGCGTGATGAATTCCGCCGCCATATCGCGCTTGTGCCGCAGGATCCGGTTATTTTTGCGGCGTCTGCGCGCGATAATATCCGTTTTGGTCGTCCTGATGCCTCTGACGCAGAGGTCGAGGCTGCGGCCCGTGCGGCTGCGGCCCATGATTTCATCTCTGCTCTGCCACAGGGCTATGACAGCAATGTCGGAGAGCGGGGCGTGATGCTGTCTGGCGGGCAAAAACAGCGGATCGCCATTGCTCGTGCCATCCTGCGCGACGCGCCCGTTCTGCTCTTGGATGAGGCAACATCTGCCTTGGATGCAGAGAGCGAACGTCTCGTGCAGGCGGCAGTGGATGAACTGAGCCAGGGGCGCACCACGTTGATTGTTGCACACCGTCTGGCAACCGTGAAAAAGGCAGACCGGATTGTCGTCATGGAAGAGGGGCGCATTGTTGCCACCGGGACCCATGACGAACTGGTGGCGCAAGGGGGGCTCTATGCTCGTTTGGCCCGTCTGCAGTTCACCGACGGTGTGGCTGCGGAATAGGCGAAACGCCCCGTAGTTAGGCCTGAAAGAGACTTTCAAGGTTGAAATACGTCAAGTGTCGCTGCGTCAAAGCGCAGGCTTCCTTGACGTGACCCGCTCGGCACGCTTGCGCGGCGCGCCGTTTCTAATCATTTTGTCTTAACTGAATTCCCCTGAAACGGGGGCATAGGGGAGGAAACACATGGGATTTGCCACGCTTGCTGATTGCTTGGCACTGGAAAATGAAATGCCGTTCACAGAGCGCAATATGCCAACAACCCTCTATGGGCTGTTGTCACGAACGGCTGGGAAATTTCCGGACAACAAGGCTGTCAGCTATCAGATCCTCTCTGGCCCCAAGTCCAAGGCAAAGACGCTCACCTGGAGCAAGTTGAAGGATAAGGTCACGCAAGCCGCCAACCTGTTCCGCTCGCTCGGTGTGGGAGAGAAGGACGTCGTGGCCTATGTGCTGCCCAACTGCAACGAAACCGTCGTGACCCTTCTTGGCGGCGCGGTTGCGGGGATTGCCAATCCGATCAACCCGCTGCTGGAGCCCGAACAGATCGCCTCTATCCTGCGGGAAACAGGCGCCAAGGTGGTTGTGACACTCAAGCCGTTTCCAAAGACCGACGTGGCGCAAAAAGTGGCGGAGGCCGTCCGACATGCGCCCAAGGTGAACACGGTGCTTGAGGTGGACCTGAACCCCTATCTGACCCCACCCAAATCGTGGATCGTGCCGCTGATCCGGCCGAAGCTGGAAAACAAGGACAAGCTCGCGCACGCGGACTACAAGAACTTCAACAAAGAGCTGCGCAAACAGCCAACAGAGCTGGCGTTTGCCGACAGCGAAGCCGATCGGGTGGCCTGCTACTTCCACACAGGTGGCACCACCGGGATGCCAAAAGTCGCGCAGCACACCTATTCAGGGATGCACTACAACGGCTGGCTCGGCAGCAAACTGCTGTTCAGCGAGAACGACAACATCATGTGTCCGCTGCCGCTGTTCCATGTGTTTGCCTGCCACGTGATCCTCATGGCGGCTGTCGCGTCCGGTGCCCATGTCGTCTTTCCAACGCCGCAGGGCTATCGGGGCGAAGGTGTTTTTGACAACTTCTGGAAACTGATCGAGCGGTGGAAGATCACTTTTATCATCACCGTTCCCACGGCCATTTCCGCAAAAATGCAACGGCCAGTGGATGCGGATATCTCGACCGTGAAAACCGCCTTCTCGGGGTCTGCGCCGCTGCCGCTGGAACTGTTCCGTCGCTTTGAAACGGCAACAGGGGTCAAGATCGTCGAGGGCTACGGTCTGACCGAGGCCACCTGCCTTGTCTCCTGCAACCCGGTCGATGGCGAAAAGAAAGTCGGCTCTATCGGGATCCCGCTGCCTTATACCAACGTCAAGATCGTCAAGGGGACCGATGGTGGTTCTGTGGAATGTGGCACGGACGAGGTCGGAGAAATCTGCATTTCGAACCCCGGTGTCTACGCAGGCAATACCTATACCGAGGCGGCAAAGAACGAAGGGCTTTTCTATCAGGGAACGCACCTGCGCACCGGGGATCTGGGACGTCTGGATGGCGATGGCTATCTTTGGATCACCGGGCGTGCGAAGGATCTGATCATTCGGGGTGGCCACAATATCGACCCAGCCGAAATTGAAGAGGCGCTTTTGGGGCATGAAGCTGTGGCCTTTGCCGGTGCAATCGGGCAGCCTGATGCCCACGCGGGCGAGATCCCCTGTGCCTTTGTCGAGCTGGTCGACGGCGCGACTGCAAGCGCCGAGGAATTGCTGGAATATTGCAAGATCCACGTTCACGAACGTGCGGCGATCCCAAAGCACGTGACTGTCATGGATGAGCTGCCGAAGACTGCCGTGGGAAAGGTCTTCAAACCGGATCTTCGCAAGCATGCGATCACCCGTATCTACAACGAGGCGCTCTTGAAGGCGGGTCTGCCAGCCCGCGTGGAGCAGGTGGTGGATGACAAGAGCCGCGGTCTGATTGCCCAAGTGGAAGACAACGGCGCAACAGCGAAGGACATTGGCGATGTTCTGGGCGTGTTTACGCGCCCGTGGGAGCCCATGCCGAAAGACTGACGGCTAGCGTCACCATAGCCACCAGGAAAGCGCCCCACCGGGGGGCTTTTTTGCTGGAAGGGCATGGCCATTGGCGCATTCGCTGATAGGCTCGGCTGGATTGGAACCAGCAGACGGGGCAGGGCGATGAACTACGAACGGCTGATTGACGAAGAGACCTGGGCCTTTATCCGCAAGACGGGTGAATGTTATCCCGACGACGCCGTTGATCTGTCGATTGAAGAACAGCGCAAGGTCTATGACGCCATGGCCGCAGAGTTCCGTGCGGCCCGCCCAGACGCCGTGACTTGCGAGGACCGGACCGTTGAGGGCGTGCCGATCCGCATCTACACGGCGGGTGAACCCGGTTATACCGTCATGTTCTGCCATGGGGGCGGTTTCGTCGTCGGCGGGTTGGAGAGCCATGATGACGTTTGTGCAGAAATCTGTGCCCAGACTGGTTACCGGGTTGTTGCGGTGGACTACCGGCTGGCTCCTGAACACAAACACCCAGCCGCCTTTGAAGATGCCTGGACAGTTTGTGAGTGGCTGCAGCACAGCTATGAGGGGGATATCGTTCTTGTGGGTGACAGCGCCGGCGCCAATCTCTGCGCTGCTGTTGCCCATTACGCTCGGGGTCGGACCAGCCGGATTGTCGGCCAGGTGTTGATCTACGGTGCCTTTGGCGGTGACATCAATGCAGGCTCCTACCTGGAGCACGCCCATGCGCCCATGCTCACGCGCGATGACATCCTGTTCTACGGCGATATCCGCAGGCCAGAGGGTCAAGGCACGGATCCTGATCCGACGATGGCGCCGCTGTCTGATACGGATTTCTCTGGCCTGCCTGCGACGGTGCTGGTGTCCGCGGACTGCGACCCGGTGCGCGATGATTCCCGTGATTACCGGGACAAGATCCTGGAGGCGGGAGGCAAGACTCATTGGATCAATGAGCCGGGTCTGGTGCATGGCTATTTGCGGGCACGCCACAGCGTCGGCCGGGCACGTGACAGTTTCGAAAGGATCTCGGTTGCGGTGGAGGCGTTGGGGCAGGGCGTCTGGCCCTACGACTGAGGCACGACTGGCGGTCTTAGCCTGCAAACTGCGCGCAGGCCTCCGGATCAGCATCGTGATCATACCAACCGCCCGTCTTTAGCTGCCAGTCAGGGGAATGGACCGTGACGTAGGACCAGTTCCCAACGGAGTCATGGGCATAGCGGATGATGTCGTCGGCCTGGATGTAGCCGATCCGCGCGCTGTTGGCGCCGCGCGCAGAGTAAAGCGGAACTGGATTGCCAAGCCAGCCAAGACATGCGCTTTCCAAATCGTCAGCAATAGGCAGATCAATAAGCAACTGTCGCAGATGGCCATCTTCCAGGGACAGGCTGCGTCGGCTGGTGTCTACCTTGCAGGCGAACTGAGCTTCGCGGGCGCGCAGCTCTTGCACCAGACGAGTGTTGGCGGCGTCCAGGACCACGGATTTTCCCAGGCAATCGCCATTGTCAAACAGGCTTTGGCCCAAAGCGCTGCCAAAGCAATATCCGGCTCGGTCCATGATCAAGTTGCGGGTGAACCAGAGGTCCTCGCAGGTTTCACCGGCAAAAGCGCCGATGGGCAGGGTCACTGTGGTCAGAAAAAAAGAAATCAAAAGTGATTTGGTCATGGCAGGCTCCCAAGGTGCTGAAATTGCACGAGACGGAGCCTGCCACGGTTTCTTACTTGAGGAAAGGCTCGCCTTTCATCGTGTCGGCAATGGGCGCGCCAAGGCGGGACAGGATCGTCGGGGCGAGGCGGCGTTGATCGATGACTTCCTCTGCGTCTGGTCCCTCGGCATTGCCAAAGTAATAAAGCGCGGTCTCCTGCTGGAGCGGGTCGCGCCCGCCGTGATGGCCGCGTTCGTCCTGGCCGTGGTCGGCAGTCACGATGACCTCATATCCCATCTCGCGCCAGCGGGTGATGAAAGGCGCGAGCATTTCGTCCATCACAAAACAGGCGTGATCCATTTCCTGGCAGTCATGGAAATAACGGTGGCCCATGCTGTCGAGCGTACAGGTGTGCAGCATCCCGTAGTCCAGCCCAAAGCGCTGGCAGAGGTTGGTGAGGGTTGCAAAGAGATCAACGTCGGATGGCGTCATCTGGTTGTCGAGGTTGTAGCCCGACATGGTGTGAAACCGGCCGTGATTGATGGTCGTGCTTTCCGGTTCATCGTATTCAATGTCGCGCACCGGATCGAACGGGTGACGATTGAAGAATGAGGACCAATAGCTGTGCGCAACAGCGCCTGTTGTTCCGCCTGCTTCGCGGACCTGGCCAAAGACGTCCTTTTCCTTCAGGCGGAACACATTGGCGTTGCCGGTGCATCCGTGGACCGCAGGTGCGACCCCGGTGTGGATCGAGGCATAACAGCTGGCAGAGGTGGACGGCAGCACCGCGCGCAGTTTCCAGACCCGCGCATCGCCGCTCTCTACCCAGCCTTCGAGGTTTCCAAAGAGACGACGAAAATTGCGCCAGGGTACGCCGTCCAGAATGATCAGAAGAAGCTTGTTGTTCATGACCCGAATCCTGTGTTTGCGGGTGAGTTTGTTCCCATCATCGTGGCAGCGACATGCGGTGCTGGTCCAAAAGCGACGGGGAGGGGATATGTGTCAGCCATCGTGTTATGGCTGCGGTTCAGTTGGACAAAAGCCCGCGCTGGTTGGCGCGGGCTTTTGCTGTGTTTGAGGTGGTCTGCCGTCAGTTGCCAGCGCTTTCCATTTTGCGGTTGGCGATCACCTCTTCCAGCCAGCCAAGCCGCATTTCCGGCACCGAGCTGAGCAGGAGGTCGGTGTAGTCGTCAAACGGCGGGCTCAGAACCTCTGTCTTGCCGCCATAGCGCTGAACCTTGCCCTGATACATCACCGCGATGTTGTCAGAGATGGCCCGCACGGTGGCGAGGTCATGGGTGATGAACAGATAGGCCACGTTCTCGATTTTCTGCAGCTCCAGCAGCAGCTTGAGAATGCCGTCTGCAACCAAGGGGTCCAGAGCGGATGTGACCTCGTCACAGATGATCATCTTGGGCTTTGCCGCCAGGGCCCGCGCAATACAAACGCGCTGTTTTTGCCCGCCCGACAGCTCGGCCGGGTAGCGGTCGATAAAGCTCTCGCCAAGTTCGATCTCGTCCAGAAGCTCAATGATACGCTTGCGCTTTTCCGCACCCCGCATGCCAAAGTAGAACTCGAGCGGACGGCCGATGATGGTGCCGACGGTCTGGCGCGGGTTCATCGCGACATCCGCCATTTGGTAGATCATCTGCAGTTCACGCAGGTCTTCGCGGCTGCGTCCGGCCAGATCCGGCGAGAGGGTGCGCCCCGCAAACTCGATCTCGCCTTCACGCGGAGGCAGCAGACCGGTGATGACCCGTGCAAGCGTGGACTTGCCCGACCCGGATTCCCCCACAACAGCAAGGGTCTGGCCGGGATGCAGGTCAACATTCACGTTGTGCAGAACATCAAACTTCGTCCCTTTGTAGCGCGCGGTGATATTGCGCACGCTCAGGACCGGCTCTGGGGTCGGGGCCTTTTCGTCGTGTTCGATCGACCGCACCGAGACCAGCGCCTGGGTGTATTCCTCTTGCGGGTTGTTGATGATCTGGTCGACAGGTCCGTATTCCACGGTATTTCCGTGGCGCAGTACCATGATGTCATCGCTTACCTGTGCCACAACCGCGAGGTCATGGGTGATGTATAGCGCGGCGACACCGGTGTCCCGGATGGCTTCCTTGATCGCCATCAGAACCTCAATCTGCGTGGTCACGTCCAGCGCGGTTGTCGGTTCGTCAAACACCACCAGATCCGGCTCAGGGCACAGGGCAAGCGCCGTCATGCAACGCTGCAGCTGACCGCCTGACACCTGGTGAGGATAGCGATCACCAATGTTGTCCGGATCCGGCAAGCCCAGCTTGGCAAAGAGGGTCCGCGCGCGGGCCTCTGCCTCCTTCTTGGAGAATTTGCCCTGCTCGACGGCGGCCTCGATCACCTGTTCCATGATCTTCTTGGCTGGGTTGAAGGACGCGGCGGCGGATTGGGACACATAAGTGACCTCACCTCCGCGCAGACGGCGTACGTCGCGCAGTTTTGACTTCAGAACGTCGCGGCCGTTGATCCAGACTTCACCACCGGTGATTTTGACCCCACCCCGGCCATAGGCCATAGAGGCCAGACCGATGGTGGATTTACCGGCACCGGATTCCCCGATCAGACCCAGAACCTTGCCCGGCTGCAGATCGAAGCTGACGCCGTGCACGATTTCGATGTCATGGGGTTTTTCACCCGGCGGATAGACGGTTGCGCCAATCTTGAGATTGCGCACTTTCACGAGGGGTTCGCTCATCCGCGACCTCCTTTCAGCGAAGTTGTGCGGTTCAGGACCCAGTCGGCAACCAGGTTGACCGAGATCGCAAGGGTGGCAATGGCAAAGGCAGGCAGAAGCGCTGCGGGGATCCCGTAGACGATGCCGTCCTTGTTTTCCTTCACGATGCCGCCCCAGTCAGCCTCAGGCGGTTGAACGCCAAGACCAAGGAACGAGAGAGTGGAGACAAACAGAACCATGAAGATGAAGCGCAGGCCCATTTCCGCCACCAGCGGAGACAGGGCGTTTGGCAGGATCTCGCGGAAGATGATCCACTTCATCTTTTCCCCTCGCAGGCGGGCGGCCTCGACGTAGTCCATGACCTCGATATCAACCGCAACGGCACGTGCCAGACGGTAGACGCGGGTAGAATCCAGCAGACCCATGACAACGATCAGGACAGGAACCGTGACCGGCATGACCGACAGGACGACCAGCGCGAAGATCAGGGTCGGGATCGACATGATCAGATCGACAAAGCGCGACAGAACCTGGTCAACCCAGCCACCGGCAACGGCAGCAAAGAAGCCAAGGACGGAGCCGGTCACGAAAGACAGGACCGTTGCAGCCGTGGCGATAAAGATGGTGGTGCGGCCACCATAGATCATCCGGCTCAACAGGTCGCGGCCAATGTTGTCGGTGCCAAGGAGATGCTCAGCCGAGCGGGGCTCCCAGACGTCGCCGACAATTTCGGCCATCCCGTAGGGGGCCAGCAGGGGGGCAAAGATTGCCATCAGAAAGTAGAGGGCCGTGAAAAACAGCCCGATCATGGCAGAGATAGGGATATTCTTCATTTCGGATGCCTCAGACGCGGGTTGGACAGGATCGCCACGATATCGGCAATCATGTTCAGAAGGATGTAGACAGCGGCAAAGATCAGACCGCAGGCCTGCACCACCGGAACATCGCGCTTGGCAACATGGTCAACCAGATATTGGCCCATACCGGGGTAGACGAACACCACTTCGATCACGACCACGCCCACAACCAGATAGGCAAGGTTCAGCATGACCACGTTGACGATCGGCGCGATGGCGTTGGGAAACGCATGGCGGGCAATCACGTGGAAGGTGCTCAGGCCCTTCAGCTCGGCGGTTTCGATGTAGGCGGACTGCATCACATTGAGGATCGCGGCCCGTGTCATGCGCATCATGTGTGCCAGAACAACCAGCGTCAGCACCGCAACAGGCAGAGCAATCGCGTTGAGCTTGTCCAGCAAACTCATGGAATCGTTGATCATTGCGACAGAGCTGAACCAGCCCATCTGCACAGCAACGAAATAGATCAGCAGATAGCCGATCAGGAATTCAGGGATGGAGATCGATGCCAGGGTAACGGCCGAGATCAGCTTGTCCGGCCAGCGGTCGCGGTAACGTACCGCCAGAAGACCGAGGAAAATCGCCAGTGGGACCGAAATCACCGCGGCCCAGAAGGCCAGGAACAGTGTGTTGCCCAAACGTTTGCCGATGCTTTCGGCGATATCCTGACCATTGGTCAGCGCCGTACCAAGGTCGCCCTGCAGGGCGCCAAACAGCCAGTCAAAGTACCGCACCAGCGCCGGGCGGTTCAGACCGAGCTCTTCCCGCAGGTTTGCGAGGGCTTCAGGGGTGGCAGATTGGCCGAGAATGGATTGGGCAACATCGCCCGGCAGCATCAAGGTGCCCAGAAAAATGAGCGCCGACGCGGCAAGAAGGAGCAGGAGTCCCAGCGCGAGGCGCTGGGACACGAGTTTTACAACGGGGTGCATGGATGAACCTCTATCAGGCCAGCCAGCACTTGTGGGACCACTTGCCCGACATCACGTCGCCGGTCGGGTCCGCAACCCAGCCCTGGACCTTGTTGCTGGTGGCATCGATGAAGTCGTTGAACATCGGGCAGATCAAGCCGCCATTGTCGCGGACCAGCATGCCCATCTGGCTGTAGAGAGCTTTGCGCTTGGCTTCATCCAGCTCACCGCGGGCCTGCAGCAGCAGCGCATCAAAGTCTTCACGCTTGAAGCGGGTGTCGTTCCAGTCTGCAGTCGACAGATAGGCGGTCGAATACATCTGGTCCTGCACCGGACGGCCACCCCAGTAGGAGGCGCAGAACGGCTGTGCGTTCCAAACTTCGGACCAGTAGCCGTCACCCGGCTCGCGCTTCAGCTCCAGCGGGATGCCAGCGGCATTTGCGGACTGCTGGAACAGCTGGGCGGCATCGATCGCACCCGGGAAGGCAACGTCAGAGACGCGCAGGATGATCGGGCTGCCGTCATGGCCGGACTTCTTATAGTGCTCCGCCGCTTTGGCCGGATCGTACTCGCGCTGCGGGATGCTTTCGTCAAACAGCGGATAGGCTGCGTTGATTGGCATGTCGTTGCCGACGGAGCCATAGCCGCGCAGAACCTTGTCGACCATTTCCTGACGGTTGATCGCGTATTTCAGCGCCAGACGCAGTTCGTTGTTGTCGAACGGCGCGGTGTCGCAGTGCATGATGAACACATAGTGGCCCGGACCCGCGGTCGAGTGCACGGTGAGGTTGGGCGCGCGGTCAAGCAGACCTGCGACTTTCGGCTCAACACGGTTGGCAATCTGAACCTGGCCAGACTGCAGAGCAGCCATACGGGCGGTTGCATCGTTGATGACAACGATTTCGACTTCGTCAACGTGGCCGCGGGTGTCATCCCAGTAGTTGGGGTTCTTTTTGTAGGCATGGCGCACGCCAGGCTCGTCTGCGACCAGCATGTAGGCGCCGGTGCCAACACCAGCTGCGGGGTTGTCGAAACCGCCATCGGGCTGGATCATCAGGTGATAGTCGGCCATCAGATAGGGAAGGTCGGCGTTTGCGGTGCCCAGTTCGACGATGAAGTTGTCGCCATCGACCTTCATGCCTTCGATGCCGCGCATGATACCAAGCGCACCGGATTTACTGTCTTCGTTGGAGTGGCGCTCCATTGTGCGCATCACGTCTTCGGCCGTCAGTTCCTTGCCGTTGTGGAACTCAACACCCTTGCGGATCTTGAAGGTCCAGGTCTTGGCGTCTGCGCTTGCTTCGACGCTTTCCGCGAGGCGGTTTTCGATGGTGCCGTTCTCGGTCACGTTGACCAGGGTTTCACCGAACTGATTGAGGTTGTGGTAGGGCACCTGGCTTGCTGCCAGCGCCGGATCAAGAGAGTCGGTGCTGCCACCGCCGATCGACGCGAGCTTCAGTGTGCCACCCTTGACCGGGCCTGCGGCCTCGACCGCACGGGTAAACAGGCTACCCGCAACTGCGGCGCTGATGCCGAGCGCTGCCGTCTTACCCATGAACTCCCGCCGGGTCATTTTTCCGGAGGTGACGCTTTGCGTCATATAGTCGAGTTGGTCTTTCATTGCAGTCTCCCTTTTTATGTGCGCCATGCGTGCGGTCACACGCGGCCTGCACTTTTTCTTGAATTGCCATTCAAGGTTTGCGCATTTGATGCGACCTCGCAACCCCATTTAGCGACCTATTTCCGGCCAGCAGGGCGTACACAATCTGCAGAAAACCGAATGCGCGTCGCGTTTTTGAGTATCAAAGTCGCTTTTCGCCATATTGACACGGATCTCAGGGCAATCTTTGCAAAGATGCACCGTCTGAATTGGTCAAAAATTATATGCCGCAAATGGCGAATTTATATGCCCAGGTGCCTTTTCGGACGCGTAGGCACCCGTCATGCGGGAGTTTTGCGGCGGAATCTCGGTTCATGGGTGTCGTTTTTGCCTGATCACACGCCCAGAAGGTTCCAGCGTGGGGGAGGGGAGGTCAGAGCCGCCAATCTGGTCTCAACCAGCAAAATTCGCGTGTGACACCGGGGGGAACACGGGCCGGAAAACTGGGTGCGGTGGATGCGGATCACCCCCAGTCGTCGCTGTCCATCCAGATCGTCACGGGACCGGCATTGACCAGAGAGACCTGCATGTCCGCGCCAAAGCATCCCCAAGCGATGGGAATGCCCAGACTGCCCAGATGCGCGCCAAAATGTTCGTACAAGGCACGCCCACGATCCGGTGCTGCGGCGGTGGAAAAACCGGGCCGGTTGCCGCGCCTCGTGTCCGCGGCGAGGGTGAACTGACTGACCACAAGCGCGCTGCCACCCGTGTCGCGAAGCGCCCGGTTCATCTTGCCTGCGTCATCACGAAAGATGCGAAGCTTGCTGATTTTCTCGGCCATCTTTTCTGCTTGGGCCTCATTGTCACCTTCCATCGCGCAAATGAGGATGAGCAGGCCTTCACCGATCTCTCCGGTGATGGCCTCATCGACAGTCACGGAGGCTCGGCTGACACGTTGGATAAGAGCGCGCATAAGGGGGCTTTCGTCTGTATGGGGGGAGCGGATCAGTCCCGCCAGGTTGCAAATTCTGCCAGATCCGCACGGGTGGTGCGGAACTGGTTGGCCGGATGGTCCGGATCGCCGTAGCCAAAGGACAGCGCACACAGGATATTGCGATCCTCTGGGATCTCGCAGAAGGCGTGCAGCATTGGCGCATAGCTCGCAACAGCGGCCTGCGCGATGGTCGAAACCCCGGCGGCCTGTGCCGCGAGTGTGAACGCGGTGACAAATCCACCACAATCCATCGCGCCATAGGGGCCTAGCTCTTTGGGGGTGCTGAGAATGGCACAATGGGGGGCATCAAAAAGAGAGAAGTTCCGCAGCATCTGCTGGTGCGAGGCAACCCGGTCGCCCTTTTGAACGCCCACCGCCTCATAAAGCGCCCAGCCGCATTCCTGACGGCGGGTTTTATAGGCACCGCTATAGCGTTCCGGAAAAGGCAGATCCGGGGTCGCTCCGGCAGAGGCGATGGTCTCGGCAAGGGCTGTGCGCAACTTGTCGGTGGCCGTGCCGGAAAAAACAGTGACTTCCCAAGGTTGGGCGTTGCACCATGATGGCACCTTTTGGGCGCATCTCAGGATATCCTCGATGACAGCGCGCGGCACGGGATCTGGCCGAAACCCCCGGCAGCTGTGGCGGGCAGACATCAGCGCATCCAGTGCGCTCAGATCAGGCAGGGTGCTCAATTTTCTAGTCCTTTTCCCGGGGGTTATTTGCCGCCAAGCACAGCAATGACGCCGCCGATGATCGCAACAGCAATCACTGCGGCGGCGATTTTCCAGACGGAGTAGGGACGTTCGCCCTGAACCCGGCCAGACTGGCCGTTGACGACAAAGCGATAGGTCTTGCCGCGATACTTGTAGGCGGCCAGCCAGACAGGCAGCAGCACATGTTTGAACGTGATGTCGGAAAAGTCGCTCTCAAGATGGTCGATGCGTTGGCGATCCCCGCCAATATCAAACCGAACGTCGCGCTCGATGACCCGGCGCATTTTCTCATTGGCTTCGCCATAGCCCTCCGGCAATTGCACGGCATAGCCTTCGGCCCGAAACCCGGCGAGATACTGCGGCTGATAGGGTTCCAGCGCCGAAAGATCCCAGGGTTCCAGCGCATCCGTGTTGCGCTTGGGCAGGCTTTTCGAGGCGAGGACCAGCACATCATCAAAGAAACGCTGAACCCGCCCTGACACCGGCTGCCAGCGCACCTTTGCCACGCGGCGCGTCTTGCGTTCGCCATCGATGATCACTGGTTCGTCCACATAGTAGACGGTCCCGCGTTGGCCCCGGTAGCGGGTGCGCGTCTGTGCATCAAAGGTCCAATAGGGCACATAGATCCCGTTCATCCGTCGACCTTTGCGGGCGTATTGCTGCAACCCGTTGGGGGCAAACCACAGACCACCCAGCCAGTCCGACATGGCGTTATGGGCTGCACGTTGGTCAAAGGCAAAAGGAAGGACACCCTTGGGTTTGATATGGCGATGGGTGCCGGTGTCAGTCACCATGGGGGTGGCACAAAACGGGCACTCACCCGCATGGGTGTTCGCGTCAAACTCCACTTGAGCTGCGCAATTGGGACAGCTCAAAACACGCGTTTCTTCCATGTCCGCTTCAGAAAGGCCGGATGTCAGCGCAGTCTGATAATCCAGCTCCCGCAGGCTGCCGCCTTGCCAGGGTCCGGAGCGGATCGTTTCACGGTGTCCGCAATGGTCACAGCTCAGCGTGCCCGCTTCCGGGTCATAGCGATAATCCGCCCCACATTGCTCGCAGGGAAAGCGGTGCTCCTCCACGATCGCGCCTGATGTGGTCTTGGCATCAGCCGGTGGTGGAAAATCAGCGCCGCCGGGCGGTGGTGGGGGGATGTTGGTCACAGTGGATCGCCTCAGAGATACTTGTGGAGCACTTTCGGCACCATGATGCGCAGGGCATTGTCCTTCAACAGAAAATGCCGCCACAAATGGAACACGGCATGCAGCACGATGGCAACCAGCAGCGCGTCAAATGCGATTTCATGCAGCTCTTCTGCCAATCCGTGCAGGCTGCGGCTTCCAATGGCCGGGTTGATCGGAACCACCCCAAAGGCCCGGATTGCAAAAGGGGCAAAAAGGCCCGCAAGAGCGCCGGTCGCCACCATGACCGGCAATCCGATCTGCAGCACCTTGTGATTGAGCAGATGAAACCGCTTTGCCCAGCCCGGCAGCTTTGGGCCTGCACGCCCGGCAAGCCCTTTGCGCAGGTAGACCAGCGTCCAGACCAGAACCACGACGGCAAGAACGAGACCCACACCAGCATGGGTTGCCAGCGCAAGGCCGGGGTTTGTCTGGCTCTCTTCCGGCTCCACCAGAAAGAAATAGAGAATGAGCCCAAGACTCAGCCAGTGGAGCCATTTCAGCGCAGTACGTCGGTTCATCAGCGTGCAGATCCGATCTGGTAAGTCGTGGGCAGCAGTTCGCTGCCCGGTCCGATGGCATGGTGGCCGTTACCCGGCAGGTGGCGGAGGCGGCGGCGGTGGTGGCGGCAGGATCGTAAAGAGCTGTGCCAGCTCGATCACATCTCCTGCACGCTTCCAGCCGTCCTGGCCCGGTGTCCAGACCAGAGTATCGCGGCCAAGCGTCCCTTCGCTCGCCATGCGACCCAGCCGAGCCTTTGAGAATGGGCCGGTGGTCTGGCCGTTTTCGGCGATGTGCCAGACGTGTTCGACGGGGGGAGGCGGTGGAGCAACGGGTGCTGCCTGCGGTGCCGACTGCGTTGCAGCGGGCGCAGTATGGGCGCCCCATGGTCCACTGGCCTGACCCGCAGCTTGCGGGGCGCCACCCTGCAGGGCCTGCCCCATCTGCTGCGCCATCGCCATACCCATGCCCATACCCAAACCAGCGCCCATGCCGCTGTTGGGGGTGCTGGCGGCAGCCTCCATCGCTTCGGCGGCCTTGAACTGGGTGTAGCGGCCAAGGTCGCCTACAATGCCCATCTTGGTGCGCTGGTCCATTGCCTCTTCGACAGCTGGCGGCAGCGAGATGTTTTCGATGTACAATTCCGGGATCGCGATGCCGTATTCGGCAACAGTGGCCGCGATTTCAGCCGCAACCAGTTTGCCCAGATCGGCTGTGTTCGCCGCCATGTCCAGAACCGGGATGCCAGACCCTGCCAGCACCCGGCTGACCTGCTGCACGATGATGTTGCGGATCTGGAAAGAGATCTCGTCCATGGTGAATTCACCATCGGTGCCCACGATCTCGGTCAGGAACCGGGCCGGATCCACCACGCGAATGCTATAGGTGCCAAAGGCCCGCAGGCGCACGGGCCCGAACTCCGGGTCGCGGGCCATGATCGGGTTCTTGGTGCCCCATTTCAGATCATTGAAGCGGGTCGTGTCGACAAAGTAGATCTCTGACTTGAACGGCGATTGAAACGCGTGGTCCCAATGCTGCAAGGTTGTCATGATCGGCATGTTGTTGGTCTCAAGCATGTAGAGACCGGGTGTGAAGACATCGGCGAGCTGGCCTTCGTGAACGAACACGGCCGCCTGGCCCTCGCGCACGGTCAGCTTTGCCCCGTATTTGATCGCATGGCCTTCACGTTCAAAGCGCCACACAAGGGTGTCGTTGGTGTCATCGGTCCAATGAATGACGTCGATGAACTCTCCCTTGAGAAAGTCGAAAATACCCATTGTCTCCATCCTCTTTCGGCGATGCCGGGGCATCTGGGTCGTCTTTTGCGGGGGCCGTTACTTCGGCTCTCCCATAATATCATAGGCAATCTGGCGCACGATCGGCCGGGCTTCAGGCGCGGACATGCCAGGACGCAGACGCGGATCATAGAGGATCTGCAGCAGCTTCTCGTCGTGGCTCGTCAAAAGGGCAAATTCGTCGTCGTCATTAAAGATCGATGGCCGCGCCCGTGGGCTGTCGTTGCGCAGCCCCAGCCCTTGGGCAATTTCCTCATGGATGCAGCTGCGCCGGGCGAGATCGGGATGTTCGGCGCGGATCAGCGCGACACCCCGGCTGTAGGCCGACGGCTCGCTTTGCACCCCGCCTGCGCGCACGAGGCAATAGTAGGTCTGAGGAGGCCGGACAAACACATCCAGATCGCCGCCCGAAATATTGGGCAACACGGTTTTCACCTGCTCTGCAACAAAGGCGCCATCGTCCTGGCTTGCAAACAGCACGAGGAAATTCGTGCGTGCCGGGCTGTTGGTCACAGAGATCGGATGCCCGGTCAGCCGCGCGAGACGGGCGGCATAGGCTTCCAGGGTTGCGCTGTCCTTGGCGCGCTGCTCCGGGCTTACGGAGGGGCCAAAGGCGGCGCGCAGCCGCACCGGACCGCTCCAGCGTCCAAGCGCCCCAGCCGTTCCGCTGGCGCTGCCGTATTCATCGTAAAACGCAATGCGTTCAAAGTTCTCGCGCAGATCGTCGGCATCATAGGGGGTCTCAGGTCCGCCGCCATCGATGCGCATCAACCCGCGTGTCAGCAGATCTTGCTGAAGGGCGGCGTAATACCGGCTGAGCCGCGCGCTTTCTGCCGAGGGTTCTTGCCGCTGCGGCGCGAGGTCAGAAGGCCGGTTTGGCGGAACAAGAGAGGTCCGCTGCCCCATGTCGATACACCCCGCCACCAGCGCGGTTATCGCCAGTGCCGAGGTGGCGCGCCAAAGGTGGCGCAGAGAGGATGGGGCAGGGCCGATCACGCGGTGCCCGGCACAGAGGTGGCTGCCGTATCGCCAAGCCCGTCGCGGCGGGCCTTTGCCGCTGCAAGTGTGTCGCGCAGCTCTGCTTCCATGGCTTTCAGATCTGCCTCTGCAGCGGCACGTTTGGCCTTGCCTTCATCGGCGATCTGCAGGCTTTCCTGAATGGTGCCGATCAGATCCGCATTGGCCTGTTTGACGGCCTCGATATCAAAGACGCCCCGTTCCATTTCCTGACGGATCATCTTGTTGCTGTCCCGCAGGTTTGCGGCGTTGGAGGTCAGCAGCTCGTTTGTCAGATCATTGGCATCGCGCACCGCTGCCGCGGCCTCGGCAGAGCGCTGGATGGTCACAGCCTGCGCCAGCTGGGTTTCCCAAAGCGGCACAGTGTTGACGAGCGTGGAGTTGATCTTGGTCACGAGGGATTTGTCGTTCTCCTGCACCAGGCGGATCGAGGGCAGCGACTGCATCGTGACCTGACGCGTCAGCTTCAGATCGTGCACGCGGCGTTCCAGATCATCGCGTGCGGCCCGCAAATCGCGCAGCTCTTGCGCGCGCATCACCTGATCGGCTTCCGGGGCGGCCTGAACCGCGGCTTCCAGTTCGGGAATCTCTGTGCTGTCCAACTCGGCAATCTTGGCTTCACCCGCGGCAATGTAGAGCGCCAGTTCATCGTAGAACTTCAGCGTTTTCTCATAAAGCAGGTCGAGGGATTTGATATCCTTCAACAGCTGATGTTCATGGCCCAGAAGATTGTCGGTGATCCGATCGATCTGGCCCTGCACATCTTCAAAGCGGGCGGTGAATTTCGCAAAAGGGGCAGCGCGGCCCAACAGCCGCTCCCAAAAGGTCGGCTTGCGGCGGACATCCAGCTCAGAGACGGAAAACCCACGGATCGTGGTCACGATGTCGCGCAGGCTGTCACCGGCAGGGCCTACATCCTTGTTGCGCACATCGCTCAGCATGGCCTGGCTGATCTGCTGCAATTCCGCCTGCGCACCAGAGCCGAAGTTGATGATCGAATTGGTGTCAGCCATGTTGATTTCATCCATCCGGCTGCGGATCTCAGCGCTGGTGGGGGCGTCCGCTGCCTCCAGCGATTGCACCTCCGCCACCGGTTCCGGCAGTTGGATCGCAGCAACTTGGGAAATTTCCTGCGTTTCTTGAGCGGCTTTGTGTTGTGTCGTCTCGGACATGGGCAGGTTCCTTTTCAGTCTCGTGGCGGGTCGCGTGATGTGTCGTCGGCTAAGGTATCAGTTGTGTGTCAGCGGCGGTCCAGATGCACCCCTTCGCGCTGCAACCGGTCCCGCAGCACGTCGATTTCCACCGTAAGATCGGTCCGATCCTCCAGCAGCATCTTGCGGGTTCGGGCCGCAAAGTTCTGCTCCAGATCGGCAAGCAGAGCGAGGTAGTCGTTACGGGCCTTCGCGTCACCGCTGCGCGCGTAGATATCGGCGAACTTGATCGTCGCGTCGCGCGCGCCCATCAGATAGACGGTCAGATAGCGGCGGGCCCCTGTCAGGTCGCGGGGATCGTCCTCTACCGTGCGAAAAAGATCACGCGCAACATCCTGAAAGGCCTCAACGCGGGCTTCGACCTGACGGTCACGCGCCCGCAAGGCCGCATCGGACATGGCAGAGAGGTAGGTTTCCGCCTCATCCACTACACGGGCGACGCGATCGCGCTGAAAGTCGTCGACACCCTCCGTCCCCTTGTTGCGCATGGGGTCGATGCCAAACGCCGCAAGGTGAAGGCCAGTCGCGGCTGCGCCATAAATCACGGTGCTGATGAGATTTGGGTCAACCCGCAACGCAGCCAAAGCAGCGCCGGCACCACACAGGCCTGCAGCAAGGATCTTGCGCGGCAGGGCCGGGCGGCGCGCCACCTTGCGATCATTGTAAGCGGCTTCGGCCCGAAGCCCGTCACGCAGCAGATAGGCACCAGCGGCCCAAGACGCCGCAGCCAACAGCCCAAAGCCGAGGCCCGCCGCATCCGAGATCACCGCCATCAGCACCATGAGCCCCGGCGGCACCATCATCAGGTTCGCGCCGATCCCCACCGGGTCGACCCGTGCATTTCGGAAACTCGCAGAGGAAGAGCGCGGCGCGGCGTTCTGTTCGTCATCATCGCGATGATCGTCGGGGCTGTACTTCCCACCAAAGCGTTTTGCCATGCCGTCAGCCTCCGGCCACAAGGCCGGTTGCCAGGCCAACCATCAGGATCAGCAAGGCCACCAAGGCGAGTTTCTGCACGTCTGTTCCCCCACGTTGAACACTGCAACCAGTTGGAAACTTAGGATATGCAGGGCTCACTTACTAGGGGGAACTCTGTGCCAGGTTGCTCAGGTTGGCTTCTGGCGGCTTGTCGCTTAACGCCGGGGTGGCTTGCCCGGACCCCGGCTGCCCGAGGGGGCAGAGTTGCCGCCACCGCGTTTGCCGCTGTCCGCTCGTCCTGCGCCAAAGGACTTGCCGCTTGGGCGGGCGTTGCCTTTTGGGCCGCTATTGCCGGCCGCTTTGTCGGAAGACCGGGCACCAGGGCGGCCGGTTGGTTTGCCCATCGACTTGCCGCCTGCCTTGGACAGTGGCTTGCCTGTGCCCTTTCCGGTGCCTTTGGCATTGGGCGCAGATCCCGGCCGACCGGTGCGGCCTGCGCCAGCGCGGCTATCGGTGCCGCGATCAGACTGGCCGGATCCTGGCCGGGTGCCGGGCTTGCCTCGCATCGGCCGCTGGCGGGTGCCGGGGCGTTTTGGGCTGTCTTGCTCTTCTTCCGGGGCTGCCAGCCCCAACTGGTCGCGCACAACGCGCGGGCGCAGCTCTTCTACCTCTCCGGGCTTGAGCTGACCCAGCTGAAACGGTCCGTAGGACAACCGCAAAAGGCGGTTAACGCTAAAGCCGATGTCTTCCATTGCGCGGCGAATTTCGCGGTTCTTGCCTTCCCGCAGACCGACCGTCAGCCAGGCATTGGCCCCTTGTTGCCGATCAAGCGTCACGATCATCGGCTGGAATTTCTCTCCCTCAATCACCAGCCCCTTGCGCAGCGGCTCAAAGTCGCTGTCCTGCGGGCGGCCATTGATACGAACACGATAGCGCCGCAACCACCCGGTCGAAGGCAGCTCCAGCTGTCGTTTGATGCCGCCATCATTGGTCAACAGCAGCAGCCCCTCGGAATTGAGATCGAGACGCCCAACAGTCATGACCCGCGGCAGATCTTCGGGCAGATCATCAAAGATGGTCTTGCGGTCCAGTTCATCGCTGGTGGTGGTCACAAGGCCGGCAGGCTTGTGATACAACCAAAGGCGAGGCGGTTCAGGCTCTTCCACCTGTTTTCCATCCACCACGATCCGGTCCTTGCCCACGACGACGTTGAGCGCGGGGCTGTCGATCACCTTGCCGTTCACCTCGACCCGACCGTCGGCGATCATGCGTTCTGCTTCGCGACGCGACGCAAGACCGGCGCGTGACAGCACCTTGGCAATGCGATCGCCGTCTGGGCCGCTGCTGGTGTCATCAGGGGCAGGTGCCGCCTTGCTGCGGGCAGGATTGGATTTGGCCGGGCGCTGGCCCTTGGCAGGGCGAGAGCCCTTGCCGGTGGGAGAGGAAGGTGTTTTGCTCATGTCTCAGGCCATAGATCATTCCGCGCGGTTGCGAAAGCTCCCATTCTGGGGCAGGGAGGGAAGATGCCGTTTCGTTCGCACATGGATGTCGCCCTTTCCGAAGCCCGTGCCGCTGCTGAGCGGGGCGAGGTGCCGGTGGGGGCTGCGCTGATTGCACCGGACGGAACTGTTGTGGCGCAAGCCGGTAACCGCACACGCGAACTGTCCGATCCCACCGCCCACGCAGAGGTACTGGTCATCCGCGAGGCCTGTGCCGCGATCGGCAGTGAACGGCTTAATGGATATGATCTCTACGTCACGCTGGAGCCCTGCGCGATGTGCGCCGCCGCTATCGCCGCCGCCCGTATACGCCGCGTCTACTATGGGGCCTCCGACCCGAAATCCGGTGGCGTTGCCCACGGTGCCTGCGTGTTTTCCCACCCCCAAGCTCATCACGCCCCCGAGGTCTACGAAGGGATCAGCGCAGCCCCCGCCGAACGCCTCCTACGCGATTTTTTCGCCGCAAAGCGAGCAAACGGGTAGTGCTCTTCTTTGAAGGAACGCTGTGGCTTTCGCCTCTTTGACCATGAGTTTTCAAATTCGCTTGCAGGAGATGCCTCGAATATGACCAACGGTTTTCTTGCCCCTGATGGGGCGTTGCGATGTGCGTGGGCCGGGGCAGTTCCAGAGTTTCTGGCCTATCATGACGAGGAATGGGGCTATCCGGTGGGCGACGATCGACGTCTGTTTGAAAAGATCTGCCTTGAGAGCTTTCAGTCCGGGCTGAGCTGGCGGACCATCCTGGCCAAGCGTGAAAATTTTCGCGCAGCGTTCGACCATTTCGACTGGGAGCGGATCGCCCAGTACGACGAAGGCGACGTGGACAGGCTGCTGCAGGACGCGGGGATCATCCGCCACCGGGGCAAGATCGAAGCGGTGATCAACAATGCCCGCCGTGCCGTTGAAATGGTAGAGCAGGAAGGCTCGCTGGCTGCGTTCTTCTGGCGCTATGAGCCCGGCCCGGATGAGCAGGTTCCGCCTCAGACCGTTTCCATCACGCCGCAGTCAACGGCCCTGTCCAAAGAGCTGAAAAAGCGTGGCTGGAAGTTTGTTGGCCCCACCACCGTCTTTGCATTCATGCAGGCGATGGGGTTGGTCAACGATCACGCCGAAGACTGTGTTTGCCGTCGGAAAGCCGCCGCCGCGCGGGCGGCATTTCGCTCTCCGGCGGGGAGGTAAGGCGACGGGTCCTAGAGGTCGATCGCCTGCAATACCTCCGGCTCGATCACATTGACCTCTGGCAGTGCCTTTCTCAGCAGTGCTGCGCTTTGTTCCAGCAAGGGAAAGGTGCGATAGTGGCAGGGGATCAGCGTTTTGAAGTCAAAATAGCGTTTGGCCGCATATGCGGTCTGCTCCATGTCCATGGTAAAATGACCTCCTGCGCTCAGGATGCCGATGTCGGGCTTATAGTAGTCACCAATCCAGTCCATGTCGGCCATCAGCCCGGTGTCGCCGGAAATATAGACGGTTTTTCCCTCGCTCATGAGGATGAAACCCACTTCTGAACCGGCCGGGCGCAACCCCTCTGGGGTGGAAAAGCTGGAGCTGTGCGACGCAGGGACCATTGCCAGGCGCGGCCCGTTCAGATCAACGGTGCCACCTTTGTTGAAGCCGATGGTTTCGACCTCTTCGGTTTCTCCCCAATACCCCATGAGATCATATTGCCCGACCAGGGGCGCGTTCAGCGTGCGCGCCAGTTGCAGCACATCGGCTGCGTGGTCGAAATGTGCGTGGGTCAGCAGAATATGCGTCGCACCAGCCAGCGCGGCGTCATGCTGGTCTTCAGCAAGCATCGGATTGCCGGTTTGCCAAGGGTCGATCAGCAGCACCTGTCCTGCCGTTTCGATCCGGAAACTGCCATGCCCCAGCCAGATGATTTTCATGGTCTGCGCTCCTCGTTCTGTGTTGCGCCAAGTTTCAAGCCCAGGACCCGATGGGGTCCGCTCTTTGCCCAAGCCTATCGCGCTGAGCATAAAAATCCACTCGCAGACGTGGGCGTGGGGGAATTCGCACCGCTTTCCCGCCCCCGCAGGCTTGCGGCGAGAGCGGCGCGGCGGTAAATGCGTCCTAACACGAGATGAGGGTTTCCATGTCGATTGACCAAAGCACTGCCGCCAAGGTGGCCAAACTGGCCCGTATCAAGGTCGAAGAGGATGCGCTGCCTGCGCTGGCCGATGAGTTCAACACCATTCTCGGCTTTATCGAGCAGCTGAACGAAGTGGATGTCGAAGGGGTCGAGCCGATGACCTCGGTGACGCCGCAGCGCCTGAAGCGCCGTGTGGATGAAGTCACCGATGGCAATCAGCAGGACAAGATCCTCGCCAACGCCCCCGATGCCCGCGAAGGGTTTTTTGCCGTGCCCAAGGTGGTTGAATAAGACATGACCGAACTGAACAAACTCACCCTGTCCGACGCCCGTGACGCATTGCGCAAGGGCGATACCACCTCTGTCGAACTGACCGAGGCCTGCCTCAAGGCGATTGACGCCGCAGATGCGCTGAACGCTTTTGTGCACAAGACGCCCGAGATCGCGCTGGAGCGCGCCAAGGCAGCAGATGCCCGTATCCAGGCAGGCGATGCGCCTGCCATGTGTGGCCTGCCCATTGGCATCAAGGATCTGTTCTGCACCAAAGGCGTTGATAGCCAAGCGGCCTCTGGCATCCTGGAAGGGTTCAAGCCCGAATATGAATCCACCGTTTCCCAGCAGCTGCAGGATTCTGGTGCGGTTATGCTCGGCAAGCTGAATATGGACGAATTCGCCATGGGGTCGTCCAACGAGACCTCCGTTTATGGCAATGCCGTCAGCCCCTGGCGGCGCGAAGGCGACGATGCACCGCTCACACCGGGCGGCTCTTCTGGTGGGTCGGCTGCGGCTGTGGCCGCTGATCTGTGCCTTGCGGCAACCGGCACCGACACCGGTGGTTCGATTCGTCAGCCTGCGGCCTTTACGGGCATCACCGGCATCAAACCGACCTACGGGCGCTGCTCGCGCTGGGGTGTTGTGGCCTTTGCCTCCTCGCTGGATCAGGCGGGTCCGATGACCAAATCGGTGCGTGATGCTGCGATGATGCTTGAGGCGATGTGTGGGCATGACCCCAAGGATAGCACCAGTGCCGATCTGGCCGTGCCGAATTTTGAGGCGATGCTGACCGGCGATATCAAAGGCAAGAAAATTGGCATCCCGCGTGAATATCGCATGGATGGCATGCCTGCCGAGATCGAAAAGCTCTGGTCCGAAGGGGCCGAAATGCTGCGCGCTGCCGGTGCGGAAATCGTCGATATCTCCCTGCCGCACACCAAATACGCGCTGCCTGCCTACTATGTGATCGCCCCTGCCGAGGCGTCGTCGAACCTCGCACGTTACGACGGTGTGCGCTACGGTCAGCGTGCCACAGTCGAAGCAGGTGACGGCATCACCGAGATGTACGAGAAAACCCGCGCCGCTGGTTTCGGTCACGAGGTCCAGCGCCGCGTGATGGTGGGCACCTATGTGCTCTCCGCTGGCTTCTATGACGCCTATTACAATCGCGCCCGCAAGGTTCGTACCCTGATCAAAAAGGACTTTGAGGATGTCTTTGCCCAGGGCATCGACGCTATCCTGACCCCGGCAACCCCGTCTGCGGCCTTTGGTCTGGGCGAGATGACCGATGCAGATCCGGTTCAGATGTACCTGAACGACGTTTTCACCGTCACCGTGAACCTTGCCGGTTTGCCAGGTGTTTCGGTGCCGACAGGTCTTGATTCCAAAGGTCTGCCGCTGGGTCTGCAGCTGATCGGCCGTCCGTGGGAAGAGGGTGATCTGCTCAATACCGCCTATGCACTGGAAAGCGCGGCCGGTTTTGTAGCAAAACCGGGCCAATGGTGGTAAACCCTGCTCTGAGTTGAGCAGAACCAACAGGGTGTCATCATGCGTCCAATCGCGTCCGTCGTTGCCTTCAGCAGCCTTGCGCTGCTGGCGGCCTGTCAGCCACCGGTCCCGGACAGCGGGGCAGAAGCCGGTTTCGGCTCCAGCCCGTTTGATCCTGCGCCCGGCGTCGGGACAACGATCAATGGTGATCCGCTGGTTCCTCCGGCACGTGTGACGACCGCCCCGCTTGATGCTTCGGTCCAGCCCGCACCGCGCGTGGCTGCCCGCAGCAGCGGGGCAGGCACCCTTGCAACCTCTCCGGCCAGCACCAACAGCAGCGCGGACATCGCTCGCGATGCTGCCGCCGCGATCGAAGCGGCGCGCACCAATTCGGGCGTGGCACCGCTAGAGGCCAGCCCCTCGAACCCGGCGCCGACACTTGTCGGCAATCCAGGCATTTCGGATGAAAACGACTTTGATGCTGTCTCGTCCCGTCAGAGCATCGAAAGCGACGCAGAACGTCTGGCCCGCCAGCGTGCGCAATACGAGGTGGTGACCCCGACCGCGGTTCCCACACGCTCTGGTGAAGAAACGACCAATATCGTGCGATATGCCCTGAGCACGTCGAACCCACGCGGCCAGCGAATCTATTCCCGCTCCGGTATCAATCTGGCTGCGCGTTCTGCCCGAAACTGCGCTGGATTTGCGTCACCGGAACTTGCGCAGATCGCCTTTCTCGAGGCGGGTGGCCCCAAGCGGGACCGCAAGGCGTTGGATCCCGATGGCGACGGATATGCCTGCGGCTGGGATCCCGCCCCTTATCGTCGCGCTGTTCAGAACTGATGACGGTTGATGCGTCGGCTGCGACTTGGCGGCCGAGCCCCAACTATGGGCCACGCAGGGACGGGCTGAGCCCTCATCTGATCGTGATCCACTACACCGCTATGGATAGTGCCGAGGCGGCACTGGAGCGCCTTTGCGATCCAGAGGCCGAGGTCTCGGCCCATTACCTGATCGGCGCTGATGGCACGCTTTGGCAGATGGTGCGCGAGGCAGACAGGGCCTGGCATGCCGGGGCAGGGCAATGGGCGGGGCTCGACGACATCAATTCCCGGTCTATCGGTATTGAGCTGGACAATCGCGGTGACCACCCCTTTGGCGCTGCACAGATGACCCGGCTGGAACAGGTGTTGGGCGGGATCATGGCGCGCTGGTCGATTGCCCCCGATGGGGTGATCGGACATAGCTGCATGGCGCCTGGACGCAAGTTCGACCCCGGCCCACGGTTCGACTGGCCGCGTCTGGCGCGTCAGGGGCTGGCTGCACCAGCAGGGGGGGCGGATATCCCGGAAGAGGGCGCCGCGACGCTGGCAGAGCAGTTCTGCGCGCGTGCCCGTGCCCGTGGTTTTACAGCACCCGTCGATCAGACCACATTGCTAGAGGCCGTGCGGCTGCGCTTTCGCCCGCAGGGGCGCGGTCCTGTATCTGCCGAGGATCTGGCGGTGCTGATGGAGCCCGCGCAGCGCTGACAGCTGTTCGATCCGCAGCACGCGGCTGTGGCGGTGACAATCAGCTTGACCCGCGTCTGGCTTCTCCTTAGGCGTTTGCACGCGCAGAGGGCCGGACGGCCGCGGGAAACCCTCGGGTTTCGTGAGGAAAGTCCGGACTCTACAAAACGACGGTGCCGGGTAATGCCCGGGCAGAGCGATCTGACGGAGAGCGCCACAGAAAACAGACCGCCCGCAGCCATCTGCCTGTCAGATGATCCCTGTGGGTAAGGGTGAAACGGTGGGGTAAGAGCCCACCGCACCCCTGGCAACAGGGGTGGCACGGCAAGCCCCACCGGGAGCAATGCCAAATAGGACCCCCGCGCGGGACGTCACGGCGAAAGCCGCGACCACCGCTAGGCATGTTTTGGCCAAGAGGGGTCGGGTTGGCAGCTGGAGGTGCGCAGCAATGCGCATCCTAGACGAATGGTCGTCGAAGGGGCCTTGGCCCTGGAACAAAATCCGGCTTACAGGCCCTCTGCGCAAAATAACCCGGCGACCCCCCTTGACTCGCAGGGTAGTGCAGGTAAAAGCGCACGCTCATATAGGAATTTACCGAGAGGCCCCCTGCCTTTTCGGACGCAGGAGATGCACCATGGCGAAGCCGACCACAATCAAGATCCGCCTGAACTCGACCGCGGGCACGGGCCACTTCTACGTGACCAAGAAAAACGCACGCACCATGACCGAGAAAATGGTTGTGCGTAAGTACGACCCGGTCGTGCGCAAGCACGTTGAGTACAAAGAAGGCAAAATCAAATAAGCCTTCTGATGCCCAAGGCCACAGGCCAGGTATCACCCGATATTCGGGACAGTTGAAGAAAGGGTCACACGCTGCGTGTGACCCTTTTCTTTTGCGTGAGCTCGATGGGTTGTTTGGGGGGGCTTGCGACTTTGGATGACGCGCATGCCAGTGTCCGGGGTCGGAGAGGACAGGAGAGGGCAGGCAGCGGCCAGTTTAATTGCGCCAGACCTGCACCTCCTCCCTTCCTTTATAGCGGCCCTGAGACGGCTCTGGTGGACTAGGCGCGCCACTCTGCCATCGTCACGACAGGCTCCATTCCCATGCGTGTCATGAGCGCGGCTGAGGCGGTGTTGAAGGGGGCGTAGGTGGTGGCGATCACCTTGATCCCATCTGCTGTCACGCGGGCCTTCATATCATTGATGAGCGCCGCTCCGACCCCCATGCGCTGCCAGCTTTCGGCCACCGCAATGTGGTGCAGCATAGCACGCGTTTCGCCAATCCGGACGGGCAGGGCGGTGCGCTCTTCGATGCCGTAGATGATATAGCCCATGACGGTTCCCTGGGGGCTGACGGCGGCGCGGGCGGTGATGGTCTCGTCGCTCAGCCAATCGGCCAGCCAGGCCTGCAGGGCCTCTGCTGTAGGGTTGGCAGGGTAGCGCTGGGGCTGGTGGCTTACATGCAGCGCATGGAGGTCCTGCAGAAGCGGCACAAGGCGATGGGCGTCCTCTGGGGGAATGGTGACGAATTTCATGTGTCTCTCAAACGATCAAATGGACCAACAAGGGCCCGGACAAAAGAAAAGGGGCGGATCGCTATGATCCGCCCCTGATGTGCTGGATATGAAACCGTGGGTTATTCGCGGTTACCAAGCAGCTGGAGCAGCATCATGAACATGTTGATGAAGTCCAGATAGAGGCTCAGCGCGCCCATGATTGCGGACTTTGCGAGCCATTCCTGGTCACCCATGTGGACCATCTGCAGATAGTCATTCTTGATGCGCTGGGTGTCATAGGCGGTGAGGCCAGCAAAGATCAGCACGCCGATCACGGAGACGGCAAACGCCAACGCCGACGACGCCAGGAAGATGTTGACCACGGACGCCACGATCAGGCCGATCAGACCCATGATCAGGAACGCACCCATGCCGCTCAGGTCTTTCTTGGTGGTGTAGCCAACCAGCGACAAACCAGTGAAGGCGATGGAGGTGATCAGGAAGACCTGCACGATGCTTTCGCCGGTGAACACCAGGAAGATCGAGCTGATGGAAATCCCCATCACGGTGGCAAAGACGTAGAACAGCAGCTGTACGCCAGCCGCCGACATGCGGTTCGCTGCGGCGCCGATGCCGAAAACAAATGCGAGCGGAGCAAACATGATGACCCACTTCAGCGGCGACGCATAAAGCGCATAGCCAAGGCTGGTCAGGTAGGTGTCAGCATTCAGCTGTGCCGCTGCCGCGCTCGGGTCGCTGGTGACCGCGAGGCCCGCAATGGCCCAAGCTGCAAGAAAGGTGATGAACGTGCCTGCCGCCATTGTGGCGTAGACTTTGTTCATGTGGGCGCGAAGCCCTGCATCGATCTCTGCGGTGCGGGCACCGGCTGCGGATCGAATGGTGTCAAACTGTGCCATGTGTCATGGTCTCCGTCTAAATAGTCTCCCTCGCGCAGTTTTCCCGCCACCATAAGAGGAGCGGCGCAGGAAACTGGCGTTCCCCGCAAATATCGGTTCAACCGCGCTTTGGTTCAAGTCTGCAGAGCCAGTTTTCGGTCGAATTATAGACAAAAAGGGAGACCGGTAAGCCGGCCTCCCTCTCTGCGGATCTTTTCAGGGATGTGCGACGATCAGACGGCGCGGTTGGTCGGTACGTCCCAGAACGAGCGGCGCGCCTCTTCGGCGGCGGCGCGGGCAGAAATTCCAAGATCCAGAAGGGCCGCATCATCCAGCTTTGCAAGGGTCTGACGTTCGCGCCACAGCGAAATCCGGTTGATCAGCGCCCCAAGAATAGAGCTGTGCTGTGCGCGGGGCGGTGTGCTGCAAAGTGTGTCCATGTAGGTCATGATGTGTGTCCTTTTCTGGATCGGTGATGGTAGATCCGTTTGCTATCAATTCTGTTGATGTATGTGGGGAAGTATGATTGATTTGAAAAACGAATGTTTATGATCTTACTGATCAAGGATTGTGATGATGAGAAATCTTGATATCACCACTCTGCGGTCGTTTGTCGCTGTGGCAGACAATGGCGGGGTTACCCGAGCTGCCGGTTTTCTGCACCTGACGCAATCGGCGGTCTCCATGCAGTTGAAACGCCTTGAAGAGCTTTTGGGGCTGCAACTCCTGGACCGCTCCGGCCGCACCATCGCGCTCACCGCTTCGGGAGAGCAGCTGCTGGCCTATGCGCGCCGCATGATTGCGCTGAACGACGAAGCGGTCAGCCGTCTGACAGACCAGGCCTATGAGGGAGAGATCGTTCTGGGCGTGCCGCATGACATCGTCTACCCGGCCATCCCGCAGGTCCTGCAGCGGTTCAATGCGCAATACCCCCGGGTCAAGGTGCAGCTGTTGTCGAGCTATACCCGTTCGCTCAAGGAGCAGTTTGCCCGCGGTGAATGTGATCTCATCCTCACCACCGAGACAGCGACGGCTGAAAATGGCGAAATCCTTGCCGAGCGCCCCCTGTGCTGGATCGGTGCACCGACCGGGTCCGTCTGGCGTCAGCAACCGTTGCAGCTGGCCTTCGGGCGCTACTGCACATTCCGCCCAAAAGTGATGCGGGCATTGGACGCGGCGGGGATTTCCTGGGAGCTGATGGTCGAAACCGACAGCGATCGCACGATCGAAGCAACTGTCAGCGCCGATCTCGCAGTGACGGCAATGATCGAAGGCACCGAGCCACCCCACCTGGCGCAGGTCGACCACGGCGGCGCGCTGCCTGAACTGCCGGTCCAGCTGATCAACCTCTATGGCGGTGAGACTTCTGGCTCTCCCATCGTGAACGAGCTGGCGGCGCTGGTCCGTCAGGCGTTTCGTACCATCAGCACACCGCTGCAGTCGCCCCAGTGGAACGCTGCCTGACGCGGCCGAAAGCTGATGGTGTAAAATGTCCAGCCTCGATGCCTGCTCTTACTGAGCCGAGGCGTCGAGGCTTTCCTTCAGGTCTCGTCGCGCAGGGTAATGACAACCTTGCCCGTCGCCTTGCGGCTGCGCAGCAGCTCCAGCCCTTCGTCAACACGCTCTAGTGGCAGCTTATGGCTGATATGCGGTCGCAAAGAGCCGTCCTGGTACCAGTCGATCAGCGTGGAGATCGCGCGGCGGATCACATGGGGATGGGATTTCAGGTAACCACCAAAGTAAAAGCCGATCACGGTCAGGTTCTTGACCAGCAGGTGATTTGCCGGGATCTGCGGCACCTCGCCCCCGGCAAATCCGATGGGCAGCAGGCGGCCGCCGGGATTGGTCGCACGAAAGGCGGCGGTCCAGACGTCGCCACCGATGGCTTCATAGACGACATCAGCGCCGCCCAGCTCCTTGACCTTGCTGCGCAGATCCTCGCTGGCATCAATCAGATGGTCCGCGCCAGCGGCCTTTGCGATTGCCAACTTTTCAGCCCCCCGCGCATGGGCGATGACACGCGCCCCCAAACGTTTGCCAATCTCGACAGCAGTCAGCCCCACACCCCCAGCAGCGCCGGTAACCAACAGGGTCTCACCCGGTTGCAGCCGGGCACAGTGTTCGAGGGCAACCAGGCCGGTGCCATAGGTGATCTGAAACGCAGCCGCGTCAGCAAAGCTCATGGTGTCGGGAATTTTCACCGCGCGTGCGGCGTCGAAACAGCCGTAATCCGCAAGCCCCCCCTGACCGGAGAAAACGGCCACGCGGTCGCCAATGGAAAACCCCTCAACATCAGAACCAACCGCAGTCACCACGCCAGCCAGTTCCAGCCCCGGAACAAAGGGTAGGGGCGGCGTGTCCTGGTATTGCCCCTTGAGCAGGAGCAGATCTGCAAAATTCAACCCGCAGGCGTAAATCGCGACCCCAATCTGACCAGAAGAGGGGGGCGTGAAATCAACCGATGCGATAGCTGGCCCTACGTCAAAATTATCTATTCGGTAGGCGCGCATACTATTTTTCCATATCTCAGTGGGGTTTTGGTGATTCGACTGGGGCAGAGCATGCCAGATTCGGATTGCTCACACCTCACTATTTAGGGGGAGGTTGGAGCGCCGTGAAAAAAACGTTAACGATACAAGAAAAAATAGGGCTTAAAATCATGCGTTTGTCGCGCGAAGGCCCATAACAGGGCGAGTATCAGCTTGAATTCAACCGCTAGGGTCGTAAACTCAACTGCAATGGGAACGCTCCGATTGGCTTAATGGGGAATTCCGTTAGCGATGACACGGCAATTGGCCCTGACAACGTGTGCGGAATAAATGACAGCCGTTTGGATGACGGGTTCCAGCATTAAAAATTAGGAGAAACGCATGGCTCATCCAGTGGACGTGCACGTGGGGAAGCGCATCCGGCACCGCCGGTGGCTCATCGGCATGACGCAGCAGCAACTTGCTGAACTTGTAGGCATCAAGTTCCAGCAAATTCAGAAATACGAAACCGGTGCAAACCGTGTGAGCGCCTCCCGTCTTTGGGATATCTCGGACGCTCTTGGCGTGCCGGTCAGCTTCTTCTTTGAGGGGCTGCAGGAAGACGATGGCGCTGCCGAAAAATCGCAGGTGCCTGACGATCTGATGGGCGACAAGGAAGCTCTGGATCTGGTTCGCTCCTACTACGCGATCCCGGAAAACCAGCGCCGCCGCCTCTTTGAACTCGCACGTGTTCTGAGCGACGTCGCCTGAAATTCCAGCCCCGAGGGGCAGGAGAAGACTTGAAATTTGCGCGGTCGGATGTCACCCGTTCCACTATGACACCGACCGCGCTTTCTGATACAGACGTTGCCCATCGGATGGCCGATGCTGCACGTCAGGCTATCCTGCCGCATTTTCGCGCCGCAGGCCTTCAATCCGACAACAAGCTGGACCAGGGCTTCGACCCTGTAACCGTGGCTGACCGTGCCGCCGAAGAGGCGATGCGCGCGGTTCTGCGCGATCTGCGGCCCGAGGACAGCATCCTGGGAGAAGAGTTCGGCGCAGTCGAGGGCCGGTCTGGGCGGACCTGGGTTCTGGATCCGATCGACGGCACCCGTGGGTTCATCAGCGGAACACCAACATGGGGTGTCCTGATTGCCCTGGGGGATCAGAATGGGCCTTTCCTTGGCGTGGTGGACCAGCCCTACATCGGTGAGCGTTTCATCGGCTCCCCCGACGGGGCAAGCGTGACGGGTCCAATGGGGCAGCACCTGCTCAAGGTTCGCCAGACGACCGATCTGTCCGAAGCGACATTGTTCACCACATTCCCCGAGGTCGGAACCGCCGCGGAGGCTGCGGCCTTTCACCGGGTGGCCGACAAGGTCCGTCTGACCCGCTATGGCATGGATTGCTACGCCTATGCGCTATTGGCGGCCGGGCAATGTGACCTTGTGATCGAGGCAGGGCTGAATGCCTACGACATTCAGGCGCCGATTGCGTTGATCCAGGCCGCTGGGGGCATTGTCACCGACTGGCAGGGTGGCACAGCCCATCACGGCGGGCAGGTGATTGCCGCAGCCACAGCCGAGCTGCACGCTGCCGCGCTGGAGCTTATTCAGCAAACGGCTTGATAAGACGACGGTTTCCGGGCTAGTCTGTGGCCGCGCGCCGAGTCCTTTGCCCGTATTCTGTCGGCGCCACTTCACACTTCATCACCGAAACGGGCAATCTGGTGGAGTGTGACCTATGTCCGAAATTCTTATTCAATCCGTAGATGTTGTCCTGACGATGGACGATCAGCGCCGCAAGCTTGAGGGCGCCGATATCCGCCTGAAGGATGGCGTCATCGCCGAAATCGGCACGCAGCTTGAAACGCATGGCAGCATCGTGAATGGGCGAGGGTCAGTGGTGACACCGGGACTGATCAACACCCATCACCATCTCTACCAGAACCTGACCCGCGCCGTCCCCGGCGCTCAGGATGCGCTGTTGTTTGGCTGGCTGCAGAGGCTCTATCCGATCTGGTCTGCCTTCACGCCTGACGACATGCATGTCTCGGCCCAGCTCGGGCTGGCAGAACTGGCGTTGTCAGGATGTACGCTGACCTCTGACCATCTCTATCTTTATCCCAACGGCTCCCGGCTGGAGGATACAATCCACGCCGCCCGCGACATCGGATTGCGTTTCCAACCCACGCGGGGCGCCATGAGCATCGGCGAAAGCGCAGGAGGCTTGCCGCCGGATAGCTTGGTCGAAAAGGAAGAGGACATCCTCAACGATATGATCCGGGTGGTCGATGCCTTCCACGACCCGGCAGAGGGATCGATGTGCCGGGTGTCTCTGGCGCCGTGTTCCCCCTTTTCGGTCAGCCGCGAGCTGATGCGCGACAGTGCGATCTTGGCCCGTGACAAGGGCGTGATGCTGCACACTCATCTGGCGGAAAACGACGAGGATATTGCCTACTCCCTGTCCCAGTTCGGCTGCCGCCCCGGCCAATATGCCGAGGATCTGGGCTGGACCGGCCCGGATGTGTGGCACGCCCATTGCGTGAAACTCGACGCAGGTGAAATAGACCTGTTCCAGCGCACCAAAACCGGGGTTGCCCATTGTCCGTGCTCCAACTGTCGGCTTGGCAGCGGTATCGCGCCGGCACGGGCGATGCGCGATGCCGGGGTGCCGGTGGCGTTGGGGGTGGATGGGTCTGCCAGCAACGACATGGCGAGCCTTATCGCAGAGGCCCGTCAGGCCATGTTGTTGCAGCGGGTGATGCAGGGGGCCGACGCGATGAGCGCCTATGAGGCCCTCGAAATTGCCACCCGCGGCGGTGCAGAGGTGCTGGGTCGGCCCGACGTGGGGCAACTGGCTGTCGGCAAACGGGCGGATATCGCGATCTGGGATGTGACGGCCATTGCCTCAAGCGGCAGCTGGGATCCGGCAGCGATGCTTCTGGCTGGCCCAACGCAGGTCAAACATCTGTTCGTCGAGGGGCGGCAGGTGGTCCGCGATGGAATGCTGACCACATTGGATCTACCAACCCTCATAGAGCGCCACCAAAGCGCGGCACGCCGTTTGATGGCGCTTGGCTGAGCGAGAGGCGCGCTAGCGCCTCTCATTGTCAGTCGCGTTTGCCGTTGATCCAGACCTCTGCGATCGCGCGGTCGTCCCCCATCATGATGGTGGCAAACACCGCCTCCCAGATGTCTTCGGCGCGGGCGCTACGCTGGGCAATTGCGGGTGTCGAGGCAAGATCCAGCACCACCAGATCCGCCTCGTGACCGACTGTGATATTGCCGATGCAATCGTCCAGTCGCAATGCCCGCGCCGAACCTTGGGTCGCCAGCCACAAAAGCTGCGCTGCATGAAGGGGCGTGCCACGCAGCTGCCCCACTTCATAGGCCGCAGCCATGGTGCGCAGCATGGAAAAGCTGGATCCGCCGCCCGTATCGGTTGCCAGGCCAACGCGATGACCATCAGCCATCAGGCCCGCCATGTCGAACAGGCCGGATCCGATGAAGGTGTTGGAGGTCGGGCAATGGACCAAAGCGGCATCAACCTCGCGCAGTCGATCCCGTTCCCGCGGTTCCAGATGGATTGCGTGCCCATAGACCCCGCGCGCGCCCAGCAGGCCAAAGCTCTCGTAGGTGTCCAGATAGTCGCGGGCGTCAGGGAAAAGGGTTTTGACCCAGGCAATCTCGTCTGTCTGTTCGCTCAGATGGGTCTGCATCAGACAGTCGGGGTGATCGGCCCAAAGCGCGCCCATTGCCTCCAGCTGCTCGGGCGTCGAGGTGGGTGAAAACCGTGGGGTGATGGCATAGGACAAGCGCTCCACCCCGTGCCAGCGCGCGATCAGGGCAGCACTGTCGTCATGGGCAGATTGCGGCGTGTCGCGCAACCCGTCGGGGGCGTTGCGATCCATGCAGGTCTTACCGGCAATCACGCGCTGGCCCCGTGCCTTGGCGGCGCTGAAAAACGCATCAACGCTTTCGGGATGGATGGTGCCGTAGCTGCACATCGTCGTGGTGCCATTGGCCCGTGTCAGATCAAGATAGCGGTTTGCGATATCATCGGCATAGGCACGATCAGCAAACCGCATCTCTTCGGGAAAGGTGTAGCTGTTCAACCAGTCGATCAGCCGTTTTCCCCAGCTTGCAATGATGGCGGTCTGTGGGAAATGCACATGGGCATCGACAAACCCTGCAAGGATCAGATGGTCGCCGTGATCCACGACCTCGGCGCCCGGATGATCTGCCTGCAATCCTGCCTTGGTGCCAACCGCAAGGATCTTGCCGTCACCGATGGCAACGGCCTCATGCAGACGGGCCGCGTCTTCAGGGGTATTTGCGTCAAAGGGGGAGTGCTCGAACGACAGCACCTGCCCACTAATGATGTATTCCGCCTGCATGAATGCGGTCCTTTCTTGCCAAATCGGAGTGCGCAGGATACGCGCAGCATCACCGACGGTAAATTCCGACATTGTCATTGTTTTTCGGTAACTGCTTCTTTTATTTCATACGCAATCAGGAAAGGAGCCTCAGATGGTCACAGATAACGACGCAGACATGGTCGATCCGGGATCTGAGGACGCCTATGAGCTGGACCGCAAGCGCGTGGCCCAGATCCTTGATGCGGTCGAAGCAAATGATCAGGCCCTCCTGACCGAGTTGATGGAGCCGCTGCACGCGGCCGACATCGCCGACCTTCTGGAGCAGATCAACGCACCGGATCGCGCCGCGCTCATTCAGCTGTACGGGCGAGAGTTTGACGGTGAAATCCTGTCGGAACTGGATGAATCGATCCGGGAAGAGGTGATCGGGCTCCTCAATCCGCAGGTTCTCGCAGAGGCGGTGCGGGATCTGGAAAGCGACGATGTTGTCGACCTTCTGGAAGATCTAGAGGAACCCCAGCAGGAAGCGATCCTGCAATCGCTTGAAGACGCTGACAGGGTCGCGGTCCAGCAATCGCTGAGCTATCCGGAAAACTCCGCTGGTCGCTTGATGCAGCGCGAAGTCGTGATGGCGCCGGAACATTGGACCGTGGGTCAGGCAATTGATTTCATGCGGGAATCGGACAACCTCCCGGATCAATTCTATCACGTCGTGCTGGTTGATCCGCGCCTGCATCCTGTCGGCAACGTCACCCTTGGCCGTATCATGGGCGCCAAGCGTGATGTCAGGCTGACCGATATTGTCGAAGAGACCTTTCAGATCATCCCCGTCGATCAGGACGAGGAAGATGTGGCCTATGCCTTCAACCAGTACCACCTTATCTCAGCCCCGGTTGTTGACGACGAGGGGCGGCTGGTTGGTGTGATCACCATTGATGATGCCATGATCGTTCTGGACGAAGAACACGAAGAGGACATTCTGCGCCTCGCGGGTGTGAGCGACGGCAGCCTGGCTGACCGTGTCATCGCAACAACGAAACAGCGCTTTCCCTGGCTGGCGGTCAACCTTGGCACGGCTGTTCTGGCCTCTCTCGTGATCGCCCAGTTCGAGGCCACAATCGCACAGTTCGTGGCGCTGGCGGTCCTTATGCCGATCGTGGCCTCAATGGGGGGCAATGCGGGCACCCAGTCACTGACCGTGGCCGTGCGCGCTCTTGCCACGCGCGACCTGACAGGTTCGAACGTCTGGCGGGTCATCCGCCGTGAGGTGCTGGTGGGGCTTTTGAATGGTCTCGCTTTTGCGATCATCATGGGCGTCGTCGGCATCATCTGGTTTGGCTCGGCCCAGCTTGGTGGTGTCATCGCAGTCGCAATGGTCATCAATCTGGTCGTCGCGGGGCTCGCTGGAACGGTGGTGCCGATTATCCTTGAAAAAGTCGGGGTTGATCCGGCCCTCGCCTCTGGGGCTTTTGTGACGACTGTGACGGATATCGTTGGTTTCTTTGCCTTTCTCGGGCTGGCAGGCGCTGTCCTGTTCTAGTCGGGCAGGGGCGCGCACTAAAAAGGATCCCCCATGCAAGATCTCACCCAGATCAAAGCCGAAGCTCGCAAGGCCGCCTTTCAGCGTCGCAAGGCAGCCCATGACATGAACAAGCCCGGCACGGCGGGCCATCTGTCCGAAGTTCTGGCAGGCTACCGTGGTGTGCCGCTGGCTGGATACATGCCGATCCGCACCGAAATCGACCCGCTGCCCGCAATGGCAGAGGCCGCCGCGCATGGCCCGGTTGGTGTGCCAGTGATCCAGGCCGCCGAGACCCCTTTGAAGTTCAGCCGCTGGACACCGGAAGGGGCGTTGCGCGATGGTCCTTTTGGGGCGAAGGTCCCCGAGATCGACGACTACTTCGAACCCGAAATCCTGATTGTGCCGCTTGTTGGGTTTGATGCGCGAGGGGGGCGGCTTGGCTATGGTGGCGGCTTTTATGACCGCACGCTGGAGCTGCTGCGCGGCAAACGGCCGACGCTTGCGATCGGCTTTGCCTATGAGGCACAGCGCGCCGACGCTTTACCGCTGGAGCCAACCGATCAGCCGCTGGACATGATCGTTACCGAGAACGGGATCTACGACATCCGCTGAGCCATTGCGCCACTACCGGGCAGGGGCGGGGGCCTCTGCCAGACTGGCAGCCACCTCAGAGATGATGTCTCTGATGGGATGGAGGCGCGCAGGCTCTGCCTCCTGCTGGGGGGCAATCAGCCATAAAGGGTCCGACAACGGATTGGGGAGGCTCGCGACTGTGACGCTCTGCTGCGAGGCTCCAGACAATGCGCGCAACGCACTTTCCGGCAAGGCCGTATAGCCAAGCCCGGCTTCCACCGGCAACAGGATCTGCCCGATCTGGTTGATGAACACCCGTGGCTCTGCCTCGGGCAACGTGCCAGAGAAGTTGCGCCGCCACACCCGTGCAAGCAGGCTTTGCCCATCAGGATGACCCACAAAGGGCAGCTCGCGCAGGGTGTCAGGTTCCACCTGCGCAGCGGACCCCGGCGGCAGCAGCAGGCGGATCTGGTCCTGACCTATCTGCCGACTTTCCAAACGCGCCATTGATGATGGCGCGTGCATGATCGCAAGATCCAGTTCGCCATCGCTCAGCGCCCGCTCCATGGTGCGCGCAGGCATCGCAACCAGGGACATCTGCAGCCCCGGATGGCGCTGCAGATGCGCCCGGAGCGCAGGCCACAGCAACAGCGCAAAGCCACCCGAACAGCCGATACGCACCTGTCCCTGACCGGGATCATCCCGACCAAGCCGCTGGCGAAGATGCAGCTCTTCCTGCCTGCGTCGCAGACCAACCTGTCGCAGATGCTCCCCCGCTTCGGTGAGGGCAAGCCGCTTGCCGTCGCGCAGCAAGAGAGGCTGTCCCAGTTGGTCCTCCAGCTTGCGGATATGCTGGCTGACACCCGGTTGGGTCATGTTCAGCCGCTCGGCGGTGCGGGTAAAGCTCATGACGTCGCCTAGCGTGGTGAAGGTTTCCAACCATGTAGCGTTCAGCGGCACGTCCATTCCAATTCGTTATGGTTGCTTTCCCACATCATAATTTTTCTTTCTGAACGGGCAAGCCTACATCCTTCGCATACGCAACTCTGCCGACATCAAGGCGACACAGAAAGGAAACGTCATGCTGCCAACACCCCGCGGATTTTCACATATCGGTCTCTCTGTTCCCGATCTCGACGCAGCGATCCGGTTCTACCGCGACGTTCTGGGCTTTTACGTGATCATGGATGCGACCGAGGTGGTCGAAGACGACAGCGAGATCGGGCGCATGTGTACAGATGTCTTCGGCAAGGGCTGGGGGAGACTGCGCATCGCGCATTTGTCGACCGCTGACCGCGTCGGGATCGAACTGTTCGAATTCGAAGCTAACCACGCCCCCGACAACAATCTGGATTTCCGCCGCCATGGCATCTTTCACTTCTGTGTTCAGGATCCCGATATCGAGGGGCTGACACAAAAGATCGTTGCAGCGGGCGGCAAGCAGCGGATGCCCATCCGCGAATACTATCCCGGTGAAAAACCCTACAAGATGGTCTACGTCGAAGACCCCTTCGGCAATGTCTTTGAAATCTACACCCACAGCTACGAGCTGACCTATTCGCCGGGGGCCTACGCCTAGGCCCCGGGGGGCGGGTCTGGCCGGTTTCTGCCAGCCAGACCGCCGCTTTTGGCAGCGCTTTGCCCTGCGCACTCGCCCCAGTTGCATGGCCTTGTGCTTTGGTCATGCAGCCCCTATGCCGGATTTCATGAGAATTCTGTTTCTGGGCGATGTGATGGGCCGCGCTGGGCGCAAGGCGATCACCGAAAACCTGCCGCAACTGCGCGAGGCGTGGCGGCTGGATTTTGTCGTGGTGAATGGCGAAAACGCCTCTAACGGCATGGGGCTGAAGGCTGACCATGCAGAGCTGTTGCTGGCGGCAGGTGTGGATTGCCTCACGCTTGGCGATCATGCTTTTGACCAGAAGGACATGCTGCAGTTCATCGAAAAAGAACCGCGCATCATCCGGCCGCTGAACTTTGCCAAGAATGCGCCGGGACGGGGCTATCGGTTGTTCAACGCGCCAGGTGGGCGCAAGGTTCTTGTGGTGCAGGCGCTTGGCCAGGTGTTCATGAAACGCGCCTTTGACGATCCGTTTGGTGCGGTCGAAGCGGTGCTGAAATCGCATCCGCGCGGTGGGCTTGCACAGGCGGTGATCGTGGACATGCACTGCGAAGCGACCTCTGAAAAGATGGCCATGGGGCATTTCTGCAATGGGCGTGCCTCGCTGGTGGTGGGCACGCATACCCATGTGCCGACGGCTGATGCACAGATCCTGTCCGAAGGAACCGGGTATCTGACAGATGCGGGGATGTGCGGCGACTACAATTCGGTCATCGGTATGGACAAGGCCGAGCCGATGCGCCGTTTCCTCACTGGCATGCCCAAAAGCCGCTTTACCCCCGCAGAAGGGCCGGCAACCTTGTCCGGGGTCTTTGTCGAAACAGACGACCGCACGGGCGCAGCCAAGTCGATCCGCATGGTCCGCCAAGGCGGTCTGTTGGAGGAAGCGGCCCCCTGATTCCATACCCTCACTGCCGTCGGTGCGCGCCTTTGGCGCCACCACGGGCCGTGGGGTCGGCAGCCCAGTGTTTTCAGGTCGAAATCTGGTGCCGCTTTTGCAGCGTTGCGGGGAAAATAAGTCCCGCCCTCAATCGACGTGCAAACGCCTGTTCCGTTTTTTTCGCCACCTTTGTTTCAACTGTGCAAGACACTTGCCTGAGAATTTGTGTTAGGGTTCACTCCGGCGGGCGCACACCGGCCTGACGGCTGGCTGGGCGCTTTGGATTGACTGGGAAACCCTGTTTTAACCTCTTGGATGTCATCACCCCTCATGCAGTTTTTTTCCCTTGGTGAAACAGGCGACGCGGTGCTCACGCTGCTGATTGTCGTGGCAATGTTCGTGGCGTTCCTGCGCGAGACCTTTCCGACCGAAGTGGTCGCGCTCGCCGGTGTTTCGGTGATGCTGGCAACCGGTGTTCTGCCCTATCAAGCGGCCTTGCCGGTTCTGGCCAACCCCGCGCCCTGGACCATCGCGGCGATGTTCATCATCATGGGGGCGTTGGTGCGGACCGGGGCGCTTGATGCCTTTACTGCACAGGCCCGCAAACAGGCCGAGGTTAACCCCAAACTGGCGATTGCGCTCCTCATGGCGTTTGTGATCTCGGCCTCTGCCGTGGTGTCCAACACGCCCGTGGTGGTTGTGATGATCCCGGTGTTCATCCAGATCGCGCGCACGCTGAACGTTTCGGCGTCGAAACTGCTCATTCCGCTCAGCTATGCCGCCATATTGGGGGGGACGCTGACCCTGATCGGGACGTCCACCAACCTGTTGGTGGATGGCGTGGCCCGCGCCCAGGGTCTTGCGCCGTTTTCGATCTTCGAGGTCACACCGCTCGGGCTCATTCTGGTGGCCTGGGGGATGATCTATCTGCGCTTTGTCGCGCCGCGCCTGCTGCCTGACCGCAGCAGCATGGCGAGCCTGCTCAGCGATCGGTCGCGGATGAAGTTCTTCACCGAAGCGGTGATCCCGCCGGAAAGCAACCTGATCGGACGCGAAGTCACTGGCGTCCAGCTGTTCAAGCGCCCCGGTGTCCGCCTGGTCGACGTCATTCGCGGCGATATCTCCCTGCGCAACTCTCTCAAGGGGGTAGAGCTGCAGGTGGGCGACCGGGTGGTGCTGCGCACCCAGATGACCGAACTGCTCAGTCTGCAGCGCAACAAAGAGCTCAAGCGCGTGGATCAGGTTTCCACCGTGGAAACCACCACGGTTGAGGTGCTGATTACCCCCGGCTGCCGGATGGTCGGGCGCTCGCTGGGCGCCATGCGCCTGCGTCGGCGCTATGGTGTCTACACATTGGCCGTGCATCGCAGAAACCAGAACATCGGTGTTCAGCTTGAGGATCTGGTGGTGCGTGTGGGGGATACCCTTCTGTTGGAAGGCAACGCCGAGGACATTCAGCGTCTCGCGGCAGATATGGACATGGCGGCTGTTTCGCAACCTTCCGTGCGGGCCTATCGCCGCCGTCACGCGCCGATTGCCATCGTGGCGTTGATCGGCATCGTCCTGCTGGCGGCCCTTGGCGTTGCGCCGATCCTGATGCTGTCGGTGCTTGCGGTGTCCATTGTCCTTGTGACCCGCTGCATCGACGCGGACGAGGCGTTTTCGTTTGTCGACGGGCGTTTGCTCACGCTTATCTTTGCGATGCTGGCGATTGGCGCCGCTTTGGAGAGTTCGGGTGCCGTCGCCCTGATCGTCAATGCGATCGCGCCGTCGCTGTCGCTGCTGCCGCCGTTTCTGCTGGTCTGGGCGGTCTATCTGCTGACATCTGTCCTCACGGAACTGGTCTCCAACAACGCGGTGGCCGTGGTGGTGACGCCCATCGCCGTGGGGCTGGCCCAGGCGATGGGGATCGACCCGCGCCCGCTGGTGGTGGCGGTGATGGTGGCGGCATCGGCCTCCTTTGCGACGCCAATCGGTTATCAGACCAATATGCTGGTTTACGGGCCAGGTGGGTATAAATTCACCGATTTCCTGCGCGTGGGCATTCCGCTGAACCTCAGCATCGGGCTTTTGGCCTCTGTGCTGATCCCGTTCATCTGGCCGCTTTAACTGCGATCGGCAAGGGTTTGTTAACCATGATTTTCTGCCGGAAATCGTCGGTCATGCAATGGCGCGGGATCGGCCTGCCTGTCGACCGGTAAACAGACAGCCGCCAAGAAAGCTGCCCTCCAGCGCGTTATAGCCGTGGTATCCGCCACCGCCAAATCCCGCGACCTCTCCGGCGGCAAACAGACCGGGGATCGCCCGCCCATCCGCGCCGATCAACTGGCCCTCAAGATCGGTTTGAAAACCACCAAGCGTCTTGCGGGTCAAAATGTTCAGCCGTACCGCAATCAGCGGCCCATTGGCCCGGTCCAGAATGCGATGTGGCTTGGCCGTGCGGATCAGCCGATCCCCCAGATAACGGCGCGCGGCATGTATCGCGATCAGCTGCGCATCCTTGGCAAAGGGGTTGTCGGCCTGCGCATCACGCGCTTCGATCTGGCGGCGCAGGTGGGTTTCTTCCAACGCCACATCACCGATTTCATTCATGCCTTTGACCAGCTCGCTCAGGGTGTCGGCGACAACGAAATCAGCGCCGTGCTTTTTGAAAGCCTCGACCGGGGCGGGGGCCTTGCCACGGGACAAAAGCCGCGCGCGCAACACCTCGCGCCAACTGCCCGAGCTGAGATCCGGGTTCTGTTCAGAGCCGGAAAGGGCAAATTCCTTTTCAATGATCTTCTGGCTCAGGATGAGCCAGCTGTAGTCATGCCCGGTCTTGAGGATCTCGCGCAGTGTGCCAAGCGTGTCAAACCCCGGCAGATAGGGCGCAGGCAGCCGGTCGCCCTTGGCGTCAAACCACATGGAGGACGGGCCGGGTAGAATGCGGATGCCGTGGTTGGGCCAGATCGGATCCCAGTTGCGCAGCCCTTCGGTGTAATGCCACATCCGGTCCGCGTTGATGACATGGCCGCCTGCGGCCTCGGTAATCGGGATCATGCGGCCATCAACGTGAAAGGGCACACCTGCCACCATGGTCTTTGGCGCGGGGCCCAGCCGCTCTGTCGGCCAGTTGCGCCGGACCGCCTCAAGGTTGCCACCAATCCCCCCAGAGGCGACCAGAACCGATGGGGCATATATTTCGAACTCGCCAATCTCATGGCGGTTGGTGCGCGCGCCCTGCGGGGCCTCATCCGGGGCGAGGATCTCGCCTGAAACCCCTTGGATCCTGCCGCCCTGGGTAATGATGTGGCTCACCTGATGGCGAAACCGCAGCTGGATCAGCCCGGCCTCGGCATGGGCCCTGACGCGTTCTGCAAACGGGGCGACAACACCGGGTCCGGTGCCCCAGGTGACGTGAAATCGGGGGACGGAGTTGCCATGCCCCTCGGCACTGCCACCCCCGCGTTCGGCCCAGCCCACAACCGGAAACCAGCGCATGCCAAGCCCGGAAAGCCAGGCGCGCATCTCTGCGCTGGCAAAGTCCAGATAGGCCCGCGCCCAGCGTTGTGGCCAATGGTCCTCGGCGCGATCGAACTGGGCACTGCCAAACCAGTCGCGCCGCGCAAGATCGGTGCAATCGCGAATGCCCATGCGGCGCTGCTCTGGCGTGTCGATCATGAACAGGCCACCGAGGCTCCAATGCGCCTGACCGCCCATGAAATGTGCCGGCTCCTGCTCGACCAGAATGACGGATTTGCCGCGATCTCCCAGTTCTGCGGCGGTGACCAGCCCCGCAAGCCCTGCGCCCACGATAATCACATCAGCACTGGTATCGGCAGGTCGTGTCATGCTCTGGCCCTCCGTTTGCCTGTTGCCAGCCTAAGCGGCAGCTGGGTGTTCAGGCAAATCCTCTGCAGGGACCCGGCAGGATGTCGTCGGGTCACGGGGAGGGCAGGTGGCTTGGACAGGGGCGCAATCGTCTTGGGTGGATCAAAGCGGCCAGAACAGCAGGATCGACGGGATCGACACTGCGATAATCAGCACCTCCAGAGGCAGGCCGATGCGCCAGTAGTCGCCAAAATGGTAACCGCCGGGGCCCAGAACCAAGGTGTTGTTCTTGTGGCCGATCGGGGTGAGGAACGCCGCAGAGGCCGCCACGGCCACAGCCATCAGGAACGGGTCGGGCGACACGCCCAGCCCATTTGCCATCTGAATGCCAACCGGTGCCGCCACGATGGCCGTGGCGGTGTTGTTCAGCACATCCGACAGGGTCATTGTCACCACCATCAGCACAGTCAGGATCACCCAGGCGGGCAGACCTTCGGTCAGCGCCAGAAGACTGTCGGCAATCAACGCGGTGCCGCCCGCACTGTCCAGCGCCGCCCCAAGCGGGATCATCGACCCCAATAGAACCACCACGGGCCATTCGATGTGGTCATACAGCTCGGCCAGGGGCAGGATCTTGGTCAGCACATAGGCCACCACGACCAGACCCAGCGCAATGGGCAGATAGATCAACCCCAGCGACGCCGCCAGAACCGCACCTGCAAACAGCGCGATGGCAAGCCATGTCTTGTCATTCGCCGTCACTGACAGGCCGCGCTCTGCCAGCGGCAGGCAGCCCAGCCACTCTGTCACATCGGCGCCGCGGTCGCGCGGGCACAGCAGCAACAGGATGTCTCCGGCCTCGATTTCCTGTTGGCGGATGTGGCTGGTCAGCCTGCGCCCCTGTCGTGCCAGCCCCATCAGCACGGTGTTCTGCCGCCACGCAAGCCCAAGCGACTGCGCCGTGCGCCCCTTGATACGGGCGGTTTCCGGCACCACGACCTCGATCAGTTCCAGACCTTCGCCAGCGGCGGTCAGCTTCTCCTGCCGCGCCGCATCCGCAAAGTCGAGCGAGGTTGCACTGCGAAACTCGTCCAGCGCCTCGGGGGTTGCCTCCAGAACCAGCGCGTCGCCCGCCCGCAGGATCTGACCTGCTGCGCGCCCATATAGACGCTTGCCATTGCGGATCAGCCCCAGGATGGCCACATCCGCCTTGTCCGCCTCTTCGTCCAGTGAGCCAAGCCTCCGATCAATCAGCGGTGACCCCTCCGGCACCGTCAGCTCTGCAATATACTGCGCCAGCTGCGCCTCTGATGCCCCGGCTGCGTTTTCGCGTGTCGGGATCAGGCGCCAGCCGATCAGCGCCACAAAGACCAGCCCTGCCAGTGCCGCGATGCCGCCGACCGGGGCGAAATCGAACATGGCAAAGGGCTCACCCAGGGTTTCCTGCCGGATCGCGGCAATGATGATATTGGGGGGCGTGCCAATCAGTGTCGCCATCCCGCCCAGGATGGTGGCAAAGGACAGCGGCATCAGGCTCAGCCCAGGTGCCCGCCCGGCCTTGCGTGCGGTCTGGATGTCGACCGGCATCAGCAGCGCCAGTGCCGCGACGTTGTTCATGAAAGCTGACAGAACCGCACCGATCCCGCCCATCAGCGCGATATGCGCGCCCAACGCGCGGCTGCTGTCCACCAGCGTGCGCGTGATGAGAAACACCGCCCCCGACCGTACCAAGCCGGCGGAGACCACCAAAACCAGCGCCACCACAAGCGTGGCTGGATGCCCAAAGCCGGAAAACGCCTGATCCACAGGCACCACACCAACCACGACAGCGATCATCAGCGCCGAGAACGCCACCAGATCATATCTGTAACGCCCCCAAAGCAGCAGGGCAAAGACGGCGGCGAAAAGGCTGAAAAGCACGATTTGGTCAAATGTCATGCCGCCAGTCTAGTCGCTCGCGGGCAGGGGGCAACCGCTGCAATGGCGCGCGCTGCGGGAAAAAGGGCGCTATGAGCGGCACATGGGGCAGGCGCTGACAGGCGTTGCAGGGCCACAGCGCTTGAAAGCCCCCCGGTGTCGGGGCTATATGGGCGCCAGATCCAAAATTGAATTAGCAAGGATGCACCATGGCAGGCCACTCCAAATGGGCGAACATCCAGCACCGCAAAGGCCGTCAGGACGCCGCGCGGTCGAAACTGTTCTCCAAACTCTCCAAGGAAATCACCGTCGCAGCTAAGATGGGTGACCCCGATCCGGAAAAGAACCCGCGCCTGCGTCTGGCAGTCAAGGAAGCCAAAAGCCAGTCTGTCCCCAAGGACGTGATCGATCGCGCGATCAAGAAATCCCAGGGTGGCGACGCAGAGAGCTATGACGAGATCCGCTACGAAGGCTACGGCCCCAATGGCGTTGCCGTGATTGTCGAAACCATGACCGACAACAAGAACCGCACCGCCTCTACCGTGCGCTCCACCTTCTCCAAGAACGGTGGCAACCTGGGCGAGACCGGGTCTGTTGGCTTCATGTTCGACCGCAAGGGCGAAGTGACCTACCCGGCTTCTGTTGGTGATGCTGACACCGTGATGATGGCCGCGATCGAGGCAGGCGCCGAAGACGTCGAAAGCTCCGAAGAAGGCCATCTGATCTACTGCGCGGACACCGATCTGCACGAGGTGTCCAACGCATTGGAAGCAGAGCTGGGCGAATCCGAGTCGACCAAGCTGGTCTGGAAACCGACCACCACGACCGAGCTTGATCTGGAAGGCATGCAAAAGCTGATGAAGCTGGTGGATGCGCTGGAAGACGACGATGACGTCCAGCGTGTCACCACCAACTTCGAAGCCTCGGACGAGGTCATGGCGCAGCTCTGATCCGGCGTCATTCCAAAAGCTGAAAAAAGCCCGCCGATATGGCGGGCTTTTTTGTGCGTTGTGGTGCGGAGCGGGAGGTCCAGAAAGCCCGCCAATCAAAGGAGCCCGCGCAGGCTGTCCCGATTGGCGCGATCAGAATACTGGGCGCAATCAGAAAAACGCTGAAATCTCCTCCAGCGGCTTTTTCATCTTGGCCACGCTCGGCACCGTTGCATCCGCTGTCGGATGACCAACCGCGATGATCATTGTCGGCTTTTCAGAGGCAGGCCGCCCCAGCGCGCCGTTCAGAAACTTCATCGGGTTGGGCGTATGGGTCAGCGTGCTGAGCCCGGCCGTGTGCAGCGCCGCCAGCAGGAACCCCGTCGCGATATTCACGCTTTCGGGCACATAGTAGTTTTTGTAGCGGGTGCCGTCGTCGAACTCTCCCCATCGCTGGGCGAACACCAGAATCAGCCAGGGGGCGATGGTCAAATGGGGTTTGTGGGCATCGGTGCCGATCGGCTCCAGCGCCTTGATCCACTCATCTCCGGCGCCGCCTTCGTAAAAGCGTCGCTCTTCTTCCTCGGCCTCTTCACGGATCCGCGCCTTCAGCGCGGGATCAGAAATCGCGGCAAAGAACCAGGGTTGATGATTGGCGCCCGAAGGCGCGCTGCCTGCGGTCCGGATGCAGGTTTCGATAACGCTGCGCTCTACCGGCTGGTCGGTGAAATCGCGCACCGTGTGGCGCTGTTGCATATGCTTCAGAAAGGCCTCGGCCTTGTCCTGCATTTCTGCCGGGCTCAGATCAGTGCGATCGGGCAGCGGCAGCGGGTCATAGGAAAGCGCGGTTCGTGCAAACATCAGTGGTCCCTGTCTTTTCTTCACCTGCAAGGCTGGCCCAACAGGTATTTTTGGCTATTGCGCTGACTGTAACAGCGTCTCCCTTGCAGAGGCCAGCACCGCCTTGGTCACATCTGCGAGGGCAGGGGCCATGACCCTGCTGACCTGCCAGGTCAGGGGAACGAAGAGCGCAGCATCTTCTTTCAGGGGACACAGCGTTCCAGAGCCAAGGTGACCCGCCACCAGCTGGTCCGGGTTCATGCCCCAGCCCACACCCGCAAGAGCCGCATCGATAAAGGCCTGGCTGGATGGCAGGAAATGGACCGGGGGCGCAAGCCGTTGGGCAACATGCTGCTCCAGCCAGCTGCTTTGCAGCCGGTCCTTGGCGTTAAAGACCAGACAGGGCGCCCGGGCCGCGCTCTGCGCCGTCACTCCCTCGGCAAACCACCTGGCAATAAATCCGGGCGACGCGGTGGCGATATAGCGCAATGTGCCAAGGGCATAAGCGTCGCAGCCCGTGACCGGTTTGGAATGGGCCGTGACTGCCGCCGAAACCTCGCCCCGTCGCAGCCAGTCCGCGCTGTGATCCTGGTCATCCAGCACCAGATCAAACTCTACCCCCTCACAGGCCGCCATTGCCGCGATAAACCAGGTGGCGAGACTATCGGCATTGATCGCCACCCGCAGACGCGTGGCACCGGCGGCGCGATCCAGCCGCAGATCCTTGGACACCGCGGCCTCCAAAAGGGCGACATCCTCGGCGTGTTTGGCAATGCGTATCCCTGCCTCGGTGCCCAGACAGGGGATGCCGCGCTGAACCAGACTGCTGCCAACGCGATCCTCAAGCGCCTTGATCCGCTGGGAAATGGCCGATGGCGTGACCGACAGAGCATGCGCCGCCGCCTCAAAGCTGCCCAGTCGAAGAACCGCCGCCAGCGCCGCGAGTTGGTTGGGGTCGAACTGCATTAGATAATCTAAATCAGGGTCAATCTCTTTAATTTGATTACACTGCAGGGACTGGGTAGTCAAAACCTTGCCCCGACAGCTCTCGCCACTGGTAAAAGGAACAGGCCCCATGATTGCCGCCCTCTCGACGACGATCCCCCCAAGCCTGATCGCGGGGTTTTTCCTTGGCCTCAGCCTCATCATGGCGATTGGTGCGCAAAATGCCTTTGTGCTGCGTCAGGGTCTGCGGCGTCAGCATGTGTTCTGGATCTGCCTGACCTGTGCGGGATCAGATGCCCTGTTGATTGCAGCCGGGGTTTTGGGGTTTGGCTCGCTCGCTGGGGCAGTGCCTTGGTTTGAAACCGTGATGCGGCTTGGCGGCGCGGCATTCCTGATCTGGTATGGCGCGCGCAGCCTGCGTTCTGCTTGGCAGGGCGGTGCGCAGTTGGACAGCGTAGCAGAGGAGGGCAGGGTCGTGGCCCTGCTGCCCGTGATGGCCACCGTTCTGGCGCTGACCTGGCTGAACCCGCATGTTTATCTCGACACGGTGGTGTTGCTCGGTTCGATTTCAGCACAATATCCTGACCCGCTTCTGTTCGGGGCCGGTGCGGTCGTGGCGAGCTTTACGTTCTTCTTCAGCCTCGGCTATGGCGCTGCGGTGCTTGCCCCGGTGTTTGCCCGACCGCGCGCGTGGCAGGTGCTGGATGCTCTGGTCGGGCTCACCATGTGGGCCATCGCCGCAAAACTCTTGCTGATGTAACCAAACGTCGCGAACCCTCCCTTGCACGGATATTTCATATGTGAAGGGTTGTGGCGCGACGCGGGGAGTGATCTGATCCGCACCATGACCGACAACAGCCAAACCACAACCACCCCCCAAAGCCCTGCCAGCCAGCCGGTCATGGGGGTTTTTTGGATGCTGGTCACGGGGCTTTGCTTTGTGGCGGTGACTGCATTGGTCAAATATCTGGGCGATCGTATCCCGCCCGCGGAATCCGCGTTTCTGCGCTATCTTCTGGGGCTGGTCTTTCTGGTGCCGATGCTGCCCGCACTGCGCCGCACCCAAATCAGCAAACGGCTGTGGCAGCTGTTTGCGTTGCGCGGGTTTGTGCACACGCTGGGTGTGATCCTGTGGTTCTTTGCGATGACGCAGATCCCGCTCGCCGAGGTTACGGCGATGAACTACCTGTCGCCCATCTACGTTTCCATCGGCGCGGCTCTGTTCCTAGGAGAGCGGATGGCGCTGCGCCGCGTTGGGGCGATCGTGGTGGCGTTGATCGGCGCCCTGATCATCTTGCGCCCCGGCTTCCGCGAGGTTGAGATGGGGCATATCGCGATGCTGTTCACGGCGCTGGCGTTTGGCGCCTCCTACCTTCTGGCCAAGTCAACAGTCGGAGGCACCAACCCGGTTGTGGTGGTTGCCATGCTGTCGATTTGGGTCACCATCTTTCTTGCGCCTTTTGCAATCTCTGTCTGGGTCACGCCCAATCTGTGGGAACTGGCCATTCTCTTTGCAGTGGCAAGTTTCGCAACCGCGGGACATTACACCATGACGCTGGCCTTTGCGGCGGCGCCGGTCACGGTGACCCAGCCGGTCACGTTCTTGCAGCTGTTGTGGGCCACGCTTTTGGGGGCTCTGGTCTTTGCCGAACCGGTCGATATCTGGGTCGTGGCTGGCGGTTGCCTGATCCTTGCGGCGGTCAGCTTTATCACCTGGCGCGAGGCAGTGCTTAAAAAACGGGCAATTACGCCCGCGAGTTTGGCGACAAAGGTTTGATTTCGTAATTCGGTTACAAAACTGTGGTAGATTTTACACCGTGGGGAAACATGGTGACTAAAATGCAGGCCGTAATTGCATTTGCAATTCTTCTTGCCGCCTTGGGTTGGGGTGGTGCCACCTCTGCAGCGCCAGCGGCAGAGCGGATCCGCCTGTGCAATGATACCTCTGTGCCGCAATCCTCCTCGGTGGCGTTTCGCCGGGATGGGCAATGGATATCTGAGGGCTGGACCATGCTCCTGCCAGGGGCCTGCGCGCCGATCGTCGAGGGGCCGCTGACTAATCGGTTCTACTATTTCCGCAGTGAAAGCCCCGGCTGGACCTTCCGCGACGAGCGGATCAACTTCTGTGTCGGGCCTGAGGATTTCACCATCTTCGGGGATCATGACTGTGCGGTGCGCGGCTATCTGCCTGGCGCCTTTGCCAAAATCGACACAAGACCGGGCAGGGGGCTTGCCGTGACGGAAGAGGGCAATCTCGATGTCTACCTGTCTGCCTATTCTCTCCCCGGTGATCGCCAGGGCACTGGAGAGCTGCCGCAGCTGAAGCTGGAGGCGACCTTCACAGGCTGTGACATTCGCCGGGGTGACGGGGTGCTGCAGTGCAAATTCACCAGCGCCAAGGGGCAGATCTGTGTGGATGATGATGGGTTCACCAGCCTCAGCATTCTGGCTGCGTTGCAAAATCTGCCCGAGGGCACGCGGGTTCAGCTGCGCGGGACTGAGGTCAATCGTTTTGACACCGTCACGCAGGCGCGTCTGGATCAGGTTGTGCCACGCCGGGACAGGGGCACAGAGCTGATGCTCGCCGATCTTGAGGGCACATGGGTGTCAGAAGCCGACAGTTTTGACCGCTTCCGGGTCAAAGGGGCAGAGCGCATCAGTTTCTATGGTGATATCCCCACCTCGGTTGAAATGCTGTCGATCCAGTCCAGTTGCGGCGACCACAGCGGCGAGGGGCCATATCTTCTCGCCCAGTCCAGCGATGGCGGCGGGCCGACGCTGTGTTATCGCATTCTCAGCCTTGATGAGAGCAGCCTGATCCTGGCCTATCTGCCGCTTGGCAAGGAGCTGCGGTTCAACCGCCAGCCATCACAGTAGCCGTCAGGCGGTTAGCCGACCACCAGATCCACAACCCGATGCGCGGCCTTGCGCGCCTTGGCCGGGTCCAGCGGAACATCCGATTGCGCAGCCTGCAGCCAGACACCATCCATATAGCACTGCAACGCATGGCGCGCAGTCTCCAGCTGTTCCGGCGGGACCAGGCGGCGCAGCTCTGCCAGAAAATGGCTGCGGACGCGGTTTCTGTTGATTCGGTGCAGGCGTGACAAGCGCGGCGAATAGGGCGCGCTGGCCCAGAACTGCATCCAAAGGCTGCACTGCGCGACCTTGAAAAGATCGTCGTCAAAGTTGGCATCCATCACCGCATAAAGCCGGTCTTTTGGCGTATCTGCGGTTGAGTAGCCCCGGATCATCGCCTGCTTCAGCTTGTTCAGAAGATGTCGCATCGTGGCCTCCATGAGGCCTTCCTTGGAGCCGAAATAGTAGTTGATCGACGCAGCTGATGCCCCGGCTTCGCGCGCGATTTCTGCCATCGTTACAACGCCATATCCGCGCGTATGCACAGCCACGATTGTTGCCTCGATCAGCTCTTCGTTGCGGATGTCGCGAATACGTTTCCTACCCATGAGGAAAGTTTTGCGATAGCTCGGCCCATCTTTCAACTCCTGTTATGAAAAATCTGAAACTTGAATGGTCGTTCAAAAATTGGTTTGGGCGGACAGTGTTTCGTGTTATGTCAGTCCGATATGTCACTAAGGGCGATCAACGCCCATCCAAGGGAGGGACGTATGACAACAATTATCTCATTCGGGATTCTGCTGGCCTTTGCGCTGGTGGTGTTCTGCGTGATCAAGTGGTGGAATGTCCGAAATGTCGGCGTGACCCCCGTGCACCTATTCACCTTCATCGCGATCCTGTTCACCTCCGGTCTGGATGTCGGCCTGATCATGTTCCCGCTGGCCTGGGACTTCCCGCTTTATGCCGACACCACGGCAGAGCCCGCCTATGCCTTCACCAACCCGCTGGCGCTGGAGTTCGGCTTCTGGGGCTTTTTGATCTGGGGCTTCTACTTCCTGACCACTTTCTACTTCTGTGTGATCGAACCGCGGGTGAAGTTCTTTGAAATCCCGCTGGTGAAGCTGATCAACAATATCGTGATCATCGGCACCTGCGCCTTTACCGGTGCGCTGTTCCTGATCTACCTGCCGTATTACGCCACCTTCATGGGCGATGGTGAAAGCGTCATCACGGAATTCTACGTCATCACCTTCCTGGTGATCCTGTTTGCGGCCTTCTCCTCGACCGATATCAAATACGTGCGTGTGCTGTCGGTTGGCTCCACCGCGCTGTTTTTGGCGCTGATCCTGGGGATGTGGGCCTATGCGGGCATGGGCTTTGGCCAGTTCGTTGATACTGCCTCCAACATCGGCGGCTATTTTGCGAACATCCACAAATTCATCCTGCCGCTCACCGACTACCACGAATTCTACCTGTTCTGGTGGTTCGCGTGGTCGATCATGATCGGGCAGTTCACCTCCCGTTTTGTGGGCGGGCTGAAGACCTGGCAGGTGCTGGCATCGCTTCTGGTGTTCCCGTCGATCCCGCTGGGGATCTGGTTCTCGGTGCTGTATTTCTACCACCTGAACGGCATCGAAACGACGCTGCTGATCAACATCTCGATGGTCGCGGTTGGCATCATCTTCGTGATCAACTCGTTTGACTCGCTAATCCGCCTTTACACCGACAACCTCAACCTGTCGGCACAGCGCCTGGGCACCATTCCCTACGTGCTGGGCAATGCGGTCGTGCTGTTTGGCCTGACCCTCGCCTTCCAGAGCCAGTGGCTGCAGATCCAGTGGATCGGCACCGCAGTGATCGGGATCTATGTGGCCTGCCTGGCCTACATCATCCTGTTCAAACGCAGCGAAGTCATGAGCATCACCGCCTCGCCCGAGGAAAACGTGCTCGACTTCAACAAGATCAAGACAGCCCACTAACCCGGGCGCCCCGGCCACTGGGCCGGGGCCTTGGGGCGCAGGCCGTGTCTGCGCCCATACCTCATCACAGCGGCCCCGCCGCGATCCACAGACCCGGCGGTTGCGAGATCTGCACCGCCAACCAGATAGGAGACGTAGACAAGATGAACGCACCGACCATCCGCCTGACCCCGGTTGCCTCGTTGAGCGGCCTTGCGCGTCTTTGCGCGCCGATCCGCGCCTGAATTCACACTTTCGTGTCGCCAACAGGGGCGACGCGACCCGCAACCATTTGACCAGATGCATCGTTGAGCCTGACAGTCGCACGCTCAACACCCGCGAACAGACACAAGAGATTGGACGAGAACACGCCATGACCCATCCCGCACAGCCCACCGCCAGCCACTTCATCAACGGCGAATACGTCGAAGACACCAACGGCACCCCGATCCCGGTGATCTATGCCGCCACAGGCGAGCAGATCGCCACTGTCTACGCCGCGACCCCAGAGATCGTGGACCGTGCGCTGTCCACCGCAAAAGAGGCGCAAAAGGCGTGGGCCAAGATGACCGGCACCGAACGTGGCCGCATCCTGCGCCGTGCTGCCGACATCATGCGCGAACGCAACCACGAACTGTCGGTTCTGGAAACCTACGACACCGGCAAGCCGCTGCAGGAAACCCTGATTGCCGACGCCACCTCTGGCGCCGACGCGCTGGAATACTTCGGCGGTCTGGCTGGCTCCCTGACGGGTGAGCACATCCCGATGGGCGAGGACTGGGTTTACACCGTGCGCGAGGCACTGGGCCTGTGTGTTGGTATCGGCGCCTGGAACTACCCGACCCAGATTGCCTGCTGGAAGGGCGCGCCTGCGCTGGCTTGCGGCAACTCGATGGTGTTCAAACCGTCTGAAACCACACCGCTCTGCGCCCTCAAAGTGGCCGAAATCCTGCACGAGGCGGGCGCCCCTGCCGGCATCTACAACGTCATCCAGGGCATGGGCGAGGTTGGCGGCGCGCTGGTCACCGATCCGCGCGTTGACAAGGTCTCTCTGACCGGCTCGGTGCCGACCGGCAAAAAGGTCTATGCCGCCGCTGCCGAGGGCATGAAGCATGTCACAATGGAACTGGGCGGCAAGTCGCCGCTGATCATCTTTGATGACGCCGACATCGACAACGCCGTCGGCGGCGCCATCAACGGCAACTTCTATTCCTCCGGTCAGGTGTGTTCGAACGGCACCCGCGTGTTCGTGCAGAAAGGCATCAAGGAAAAATTCCTCGCCCGCCTGGCAGAGCGCACCGGCAACGCCATTCTGGGCGACCCGCAGGACGAGGCCACCAGCTTTGGCCCGATGGTCAGCGAAAACCAAATGAATATCGTGCTGGGCTACATCGAAAAGGGCAAAGAGGAAGGCGCGCGCCTGATCTGCGGCGGCAAGCGCGCAGACATGGATGGCTACTTCATCGAACCGACCGTCTTTGCCGATGTGACGGATGACATGACCATCGCCCGTGAAGAAATCTTTGGCCCGGTGATGTCGGTTCTCGACTTCGACACCGAGGAAGAAGTCATCGCGCGCGCCAATGACACCGAATTCGGCCTGTCTGCTGGCGTGTTTACCAACGACTTCAGCCGCGCCCACCGCGTGATCGGCCAGCTGGAGGCGGGCAGCTGCTTCATCAACTCCTACAACGATGCCCCGGTCGAAGCCCCCTTCGGCGGCGTCAAGGCATCGGGTGTGGGTCGCGAAAACTCCAAAGAGGCGATCAAGCACTTCAGCCAGGTGAAATCGGTCTACGTCCGCATGGGCGACGTCGAAGCGGCGTTCTGATCGCCGGGCCATCCCGCAATCGACGCCAAACCTGAACGACGGGCGGCCCGCAAGAGGCTGCGGAGCCGCCCGACACGACTATCGAGAGACGCAATGAACGCAGATTATGTAATTGTCGGGGCCGGGTCCGCCGGCTGTGCCATCGCCTACCGCCTGTCCGAAGCAGGCCACAAGGTTCTCGTCATCGAACACGGCGGCAGCGATGCCGGGCCGTTTATCCAGATGCCGGGTGCGCTCAGCTATCCGATGAACATGCCGCTCTATGACTGGGGCTACAAATCCCAGCCCGAGCCGCATCTGGGCGGGCGCGAGCTGGTCACACCGCGCGGCAAGGTCATTGGCGGGTCGTCCTCGATCAACGGCATGGTCTACGTGCGCGGTCACGCGGGCGACTACAACCACTGGGCCGAAAGCGGCGCAACCGGCTGGTCCTATGCTGACGTGCTGCCCTACTTCAAGCGCATGGAAACCTGGACCCCCCGAGGCCAGGGCGGTGATCCGGATTGGCGCGGCAAGGACGGCCCGCTGCATGTCACACGCGGTCCGCGTGACAACCCGCTGCATGATGCCTTTGTCCAGGCGGGCGAACAGGCGGGCTACCCGGTCACCGAAGACTACAACGGCGAGCAGCAAGAGGGCTTTGGCCCGATGGAAATGACCGTCTACAAAGGTCAGCGCTGGTCCGCCGCCAACGCCTATCTGAAACCCGCGCTCAAGCGGGACAACTGCGAACTGACCCGTGCCTTTGCCCGTCGCGTGGTGATCGAAGAGGGCCGCGCCGTCGGCGTTGAGGTCGAGCGCGGTGGCAAGATCGAAGTGATCCGCGCCAACCGCGAAGTGATCCTTTCGGCGTCCTCCATCAACTCGCCCAAACTGCTCATGCTCTCCGGCATCGGCCCGGCAGCCCATCTGGCAGAACATGGCATCGAGGTGGTCGCAGATCGCCCCGGCGTTGGTCAGAACCTGCAGGATCACCTGGAATTCTATTTCCAATACGCGTCCAAACAGCCGATCACGCTCTACAAATACTGGAACCTTCTGGGCAAGGCGTGGGTGGGCGCGCAGTGGCTGTTCACCAAAACCGGTCTTGGCGCCTCCAACCAGTTCGAAAGCGCGGCCTTCATCCGTTCCGACAAAGGCGTGGACTACCCTGATATTCAGTACCACTTCCTGCCCATCGCCGTGCGCTACGACGGTCAGGCCGCAGCCGAAGGGCATGGCTTCCAGGCGCATGTGGGCCCGATGCGCTCGGATTCGCGTGGGGAAATCACCCTCGCATCCAGCGACCCCAAAGACGCGCCAAAGATCCTGTTCAACTACATGTCGACGGAAAAGGATTGGGAAGACTTCCGCAAATGTATCCGCCTCACCCGCGAGATCTTTGGTCAGGACGCCATGAAGCCCTTCGTCAAACATGAAATCCAGCCGGGCGACGCCCTGCAAAGCGACGAAGAGCTGAACGGCTTTATCCGCGAGCACGTCGAAAGCGCCTATCACCCCTGTGGCACCTGCAAAATGGGCGCCGTGGATGATCCGATGGCCGTGGTTGACCCGGAATGCCGTGTCATCGGCGTCGATGGCCTGCGCGTCGCAGACAGCTCGATCTTCCCGCGCATCACCAACGGCAACCTCAACGGGCCCTCGATCATGACCGGCGAAAAAGCGTCGGATCATATCCTTGGCCGTCGCCTGCCGTCTTCAAATGCCCAAGCGTGGTTCAATCCGAATTGGGAAACATCCCAGCGCTGATCCCTGACATAGCTTTCCCTGAAACGCCCGCTGCACCTGGTTGCGCGGGCGTCTTTTTTTGTCGCGGAGCGGTCCAGTTTGATCCGGGTCAAAGTGGCGGGGCAGGGCGGCGGCTAACGTCACCCTGAAGCTAGAAAGAAGGAGCGAACAGATGTCCAACACCCCCCATGAGCTTGCCGCCGAATTCCCGGAAAAGCGCGACCAGATCCACGCGCTGAAACAATCCGACGCGCATTTCGCCAAGCTGGCAGACAGCTACCACGAGGTGAACCGCGCCGTGCACCGCGCCGAAACCAACGTAGAGCCCGTCAGCGAACAGGCCGAAACCGAGATGCGCAAACAGCGCGCTGCGCTCAAGGACGAAATCTGGGGCATTCTGGCCAAGGCCTGAGCCACCGCGCACATCTGAAAAGATCTCGAAAAAGGGCGTCCATCGGGCGCCCTTTTGGTCTGCCCGCCACCCAGATGACCATTCCCTCGCGGACAGGTTTTTCTGGACAGCACAGGACATTTGCGGCACCACACCCCGATGATGAGCCCGTTTCACACATCAGCCGCGCGTCTGATCGCGCGAATTACCATCCCGGCCTGAACCGCCGGGCCGGGTAATCCTGTCTGAAACACCTGCGCCGCCTGAGCGCGCGCGCCTCATCATATCAAAGGTTTCTCATGTCCCACGACACCCCTCTGCTGCATATGATCTGCGGCAAGATCGCTGCTGGAAAATCCACACTCGCCAAAGAGCTGGCCAAGGCAGATCACACCATCCTCATCAGTGAAGATGCCTGGCTCCACGCGCTGTTTGGCGATCAGATGGCCAGTTTGCAGGATTACGTGCGCTGTGCTGCGCGGCTGCGCACCGTGCTTGGCCCCCATGTCGCGCAGCTGTTGCAGGCGGGCAGCTGCGTTGTGCTGGATTTCCCCGCCAATACGGTCGAAACCCGCGCCTGGATGCGCGGCATCCTTGACCAAAGCGGGGCGGATCACTGCCTGCATCTGCTGGCACCGCCAGATGACGTCTGCATCGCCCGAATGCACGCCCGCACCGCAGCGGGTGATCATCCCTTTGCGGTCAGCGAGGCGCAGTTTCATCGTGTTTCCAAACACTTCGTCCCGCCCCAACCCGAAGAGGGGTACAAGATCCTTCGCCACGATGCGCGCTAGCTGCGCGGCTCAGTTCACCTCGTAGGGCAGAACCCCCCGCTGGTCCGTGTTGATGCTCAGTCGGCGCTCCAGCGGGGGGACAGAGCGCTGATGACAGTCGGGCCGCTCGCAGATCCGGCAGGAAATGCCAATCGGCTCGTAGGCGCTGTCATTGCTCACATCCAGGCCGTCCGCATAAACCAGCGCATCGGCGTGGCGCACCTCGCAGCCAAGGGCAATCGCATAGCGCCGCACCGGAGAGCCAAAAGAGCCGCCAGGTTTTGAGACATCACGCGCCAGCGAGATATAGCGCACCCCATCGGGCGTTTCCGCCAGCTGACGCAGAAATCGACCGGGGGTTTCAAACGCACGGTGCACGTTCCACAGAGGGCAGGCACCGCCAAAGCGGGCAAACTGCAACCGCGTGGCAGAATGCCGTTTGGTGATCGTGCCCGCCTGATCCACCCGGACAAAGAAAAACGGCACGCCCTTGGCGCCGGGGCGCTGCAGCGTCGACAGACGGTGGGCCACCTGTTCAATAGAGGCACCAAAACGGGTGGACAGCAGCTCCAGATCATGCCGGCAGCTCTGCGCCGCTTCCAGAAACGCCTGATAAGGCATCATCGCCGCGCCTGCGAAGTAGTTCGCCAATCCGATCTTGGCGATGGAGCGCGCCGCATCGCTTTGGAACCGCGCAAAATCCAGCGTCGCTTCCAGAAGATCATTCTGGCGCAACAGCGCCACCTGCAGCAAAAGCTGAAACAACTGCGTCTGCGGCGAGGCGCGGTTGGACAGATGCAGCACCTTGTTGGCCGCATCATAGCTGCGCAACCCGTCGATGTCGCTCCAGGCGACGGTGATATCCGCGTGTTCCAACGCGGCGATGGCGGCGCTGCGGGGATCAAGACGGCCCGCAAAATGTTCCGCTGCGCGGTCCACCGCATCGATGTAGTTGTCGCAATAATGGAAGAAATCGCGCACTTCCTCCCAGGGAGAGGCCTGAATGCGCGCGTCCTCGCGGCCCAATGCCTCATCCAGCGAGGCAAGCCGCTCGTGGGTCTGGCGATAGGCGCGATGCAGGGTCAGGAACGCCCGCGCCAGTGCTGGTGCATTTGACGCAGTGAGCCGCAGATCCGCCATCGGGGGGGCATCACTGGCAAATACCGGATCGGCCATCACTTCGCGCATGTCGCTGACCAGCCGCTCGCTGTCGCCGGTCGACAGCTCGGTCACGTCCAGACCAAACTCCTGCGCCAGCGCCAGAACCACCGTGGTAGAAACCGGGCGGTTGTTGTTTTCCATCTGGTTGAGATAGGGCAGGGACACGCCGAGTTTTGCCGCAAATTCCTTCTGCGTCAGGGACAGGCGCGTGCGCATCTCCCGCAGCTTGGCCCCGGCATAAAGTTTCTGTTGCGCCACGGCTGACACCCTTTGCAAATCCTGGATGCCGGAACTGTAGAATTGCAAACCCTACGGTGCAAGCCCTCTGGCGTGCCTCTTCGCATCGGTCCTGACGTGCGAATGGTCCGATGTGCAATTGGCCTGCCGCGAAATAGCCCGCCGCGTCAGAGGCCGAGTTGGCGTTCGCGGCGGATCACCACGATGATAGAGACAAAGCCCAGAACAGCAGTCGCCATCATCAGCTCCAGCAGCGGCGCAGCGGTGGCGCCGTCACCCAGCAGATAACCAGCATAAGCGCTAAGCCCGGCACCCACCCCGATCATGATCGCCCCCGCCAGCCCAGAGGCCGTGCCCGCCAGATGCGGGCGCACGGAAATGGCACCGGCGGTGGCATTTGGAATGCACATGCCATTGCCCAGGCCCACCAATGTCATGAACCCAAAGAAGGAATAAACGCTGTCCAGCCCCATCACCGCCAGCGCCATGGAGACCCCGACGCCGACGCTGTTGATGATGCAGCCGCGCAGCACCATCTGGTTCACCCCAATTCGGGTGGAAAAGCGCCCGGAAACAAAGTTGCCGAGGAAATAGCCAATGGCAGGGGTGGAAAAGTAAACGCCCAGCTCTGCTGCGGTCAGCCCGTAGATCTGGGTGCCGACATAGGGCGCGCCCCCCAGATAGGCAAAAAACGCACCCGACGACATGCCGGAGGCCAGCGAATACCCCCAGAACCGGGGCGAGCGCAGCAGCTCTGGGTATTCGCGGAACTGGGCAATCAGGGTTTTGCCGCTTTTGGCGGCGGTTTCCCCCAGATCGAAATAGGTGATGGCAAAGGTGGCACCGCCAAGCAGCATCAGCAGCCAGAAATTGGCCTGCCAGCCCATGCTCTCTTCAAGAAAGCCGCCAATCACCGGGCCAATCATCGGCACCACGGCCATGCCCATGGTGACATAGCCGATCATGCTGGCAGCTTCCGGGCCGTCATAAATGTCGCGCACAGCCGCCCGGCTCAGCACCATCGCGGCGGCGACAATCGCCTGGCACATCCGGAAAAACAGGAAAATCTCGGCCGTTGGAGCAAACAGGCAGCCAAGCGTGGCCACCAGAAACAGCGCAACCCCCCACAGGATCACGGGCCTGCGCCCCAGTTTGTCGGAAATTGGCCCGACAAAGATCTGCACACCGGCGCTCACCGCGAGGTAGAGCGCAACAGACAGCTGCATCAGGCTGTAATCGGCTTCGAAATAGCGCGCCATCCCGGGGAGGGAGGGCAGGAAAATGTTCATGGCAAGCGCCGAAAGCCCGGAGAGCAGGATCAGTGTGCCAAGGGTGGGGTTGGTGGAGCGGTTGAGAAACCGCCGCGGATTGCTTCGCATGTGAAGGATCTAGGGCAGCCCGCGGCGATTGTCCATAAGGGCGGATCAGACCAGCAGATCGTCGCTGATTTGATCCAGCGTCACATTTCGCAGGGTCAGGCTGTGGTTGCCGTCAAAGTCAAAGACAACATCGTTGCCCACTTCGCTGGCCCGCGCCAGCACCTGGTCTGCCGTGCCGTGGCCGCGGATGTGCAGCGTGTCGATATCGTCCTGAAAGTCGCGGATCGTATCATTGCCGGTGTTGCCAAAGAACTGAAAGGTATCCGCCCCGCCCATTCCCTGCATCTGGTCATTGCCAAATTGGCCGTTCAGAGTATCCCGTCCAGGCCCTCCCAAAAGCAGATCGTTGCCGGAGTTGCCAAGCAGCCGGTCATTGCCATAGCCGCCCCTGAGCGTGTCGCGCCCGCTGCCGCCCTTGAGGATATCGACACCACCGTTGCCGACAAGGCTGTCATTGCCGGTCTGACCAAGGAGCGTGTCGCGCCCCCGCCCGCCGGTCAGCTGATTGTTGCTGCCATTGCCGGTCAGCCGGTCCCGGCCAAGGCCGCCAATGGCGTTTTCGATGGTCACACCATGGCCGATCACCACGTCGCTGTCGGCATCAAAGCTGGAGAAGGCCATCTGCCGCAGGTCCAGTCTGACACCGCTGCTGCGATCACTTGCATCAAAGGTATCAACACCGCCGGTGTCCCAGATCAGGTCCACGGTGTCGGTGCGCGCACCGCTGTAGGTGGTGTTGCCGCTGTTGTATTGCGCCGCACCCCAGATGTCCTGCAGGGCGATCACATCGAATAGCATCATCGCATCGCTATCCAACCCGTTGATTGGATTGGGGGAATAGGACATGACCGTATAGAGGTTGTTTTCAAATTCCGCAGGCAGGGCCGGGTTGGCCTCAAAACTGTGCTGCAGGCCCATCGCATGGCCGATCTCATGCAGGATCAGGCTCTCGCGGTCGTCGCGCGACATGTCCTGCTGGTTGTCGAATACGGCAAAACCATCCCATCTGGTGATGGTGGTTCCACGATAGCCGATGCTGTAGCCGCCAATACCCACGGTAGAGCCCGGAATGGACACCAGCCCGAGGTTGAGATCCGGATCGCTCTGCCCGTTCACCTCGACGAAATCGACGTTCAGAAAGGTCTCGATATGGGCAAAGGCTTCGCGGAAGTTCTCACGCTCGGCGGCGGTGAAGGTCTGCCAGTCGTAGAATGTCGTATTGGTTGGCAGGTCGGCAGGCTCTGTGGTGTCTGCGAACTGGTAGGTGATCGTCAGGCGCGGCGCATTTGCGGTGTTCAGCGGGTCGCTGTTGTAAAAACTGTCGAACTGCATCGCCTGAATGATCTGGGAGGGCTGTAGCATGGGGGGCGTTCCGTTTCCGTTGGTCGTCCCCGGTGATACGATCACTCCCGGCAGCACATCAAGAAGGCCGGCCGCCTGGCCATGATCTGCGCGGGTTTGCGCTGGGTTTGCGCAGGAATGAGCCGATTTGCAAATTAGCGATTGAGCTTCGCAAAGACTTTGCAAATTTGCCATTAATCCCTTTGGGTTCGCCGCATGCACGTCTATGGTCAGCGGAAATTCATGAGGGGACAAAGCCATGAAAGATATCCTTTCCGAGCTGGAAGACCGTCGCGAAGCAGCGCGGCTGGGTGGCGGACAAAAGCGGATCGATGCGCAGCACGGCCGCGGCAAGCTGACCGCGCGCGAGCGGATTGAACTGCTGCTGGATGAAGGCAGCTTTGAAGAATTCGATATGTTCGTGGCGCACCGCTGCACCGATTTCGGGATGGAAAAACAGCGTCCTGCGGGCGACGGGGTGGTCACCGGCTGGGGCACCATCAATGGCCGAATGGTCTATGTGTTCAGCCAGGACTTCACCGTTTTCGGCGGTTCTCTCTCTGAAACCCATGCCCAGAAAATCTGCAAGATCATGGACATGGCCATGCAGAACGGTGCGCCCGTCATCGGCATCAACGATTCCGGTGGTGCGCGTATTCAGGAAGGGGTGGCCTCGCTTGCAGGCTACGCCGAGGTGTTTCAGCGCAACATCATGGCATCGGGCGTGATCCCGCAGATCTCTGTCATCATGGGGCCATGTGCGGGTGGTGCGGTCTATTCGCCTGCGATGACCGACTTCATCTTTATGGTGAAAGACACCTCTTACATGTTCGTCACCGGACCCGACGTTGTGAAAACCGTCACCAACGAGGTGGTCACCGCCGAAGAGCTGGGGGGCGCCTCGACCCACACCAGGAAATCCTCTGTCGCGGATGGCGCATTTGAAAACGACGTCGAAGCCCTGGCCGAGGTGCGCCGACTGGTGGATTTCCTGCCGCTCAACAACCGCGAAAAACCGCCCGTGCGTCCGTTTTTTGATGAGCCGGGCCGGGTTGAGGCCTCGCTTGATACGCTGATCCCTGAAAACCCCAACACCCCTTACGACATGAAGGAATTGATCCTGAAGGTCGCGGATGAGGGGGATTTTTACGAAATTCAGGAAGATTACGCCAAGAACATCATCACCGGCTTCATCCGCCTTGAGGGGCAGACCGTGGGTGTTGTTGCCAACCAGCCGATGGTGCTGGCGGGCTGTCTCGACATCGACAGTAGCCGCAAGGCAGCGCGCTTTGTCCGCTTCTGTGACTGTTTCGAAATTCCGATCCTGACCCTTGTGGATGTCCCGGGCTTTCTGCCGGGCACCAGCCAGGAATATGGCGGTGTCATCAAGCACGGCGCAAAGCTGCTGTTTGCCTATGGCGAAGCGACGGTGCCAAAAGTGACCGTGATCACGCGCAAGGCCTATGGTGGTGCGTATGACGTGATGGCCTCCAAACATCTGCGCGGTGATTTCAACTATGCCTGGCCGACGGCGGAAATCGCGGTGATGGGGGCCAAGGGGGCGACCGAAATCATCCATCGCGCCGATCTGGGCGATGCGGAAAAGATTGCCGAGCATACCAAGGACTATGAAGAGCGTTTCGCCAATCCGTTTGTGGCGGCTGAACGGGGCTTCATCGACGAGGTGATCATGCCGCAATCGACCCGCAAACGCGTCAGCCGCGCCTTTGCATCGCTGCGCAACAAACAGCTCAAGAACCCCTGGAAGAAGCACGACAACATTCCTCTGTAACACCGGCGGGCGCCGGAACACCTGCCACAGAGCGTTGCGGGCAAAGGTAAATAACCTCTTGGTTGTTTCTGATTTGTTCCGCTCGCCTCTCGCGGATCTGCGGCAGGGATCACCCAGCCAGTGTTCGGCGCCCGGCAAAGCGGTTGAATTTCAACAGCCTGGAACCAATCCCTCATCCACGTGGGGATTGTTCACAAAATGCGATCAATTTGAGCGATCAACGCGACTGCTGCTCAAATTAACCTCAACGTTTGACACCGGAGCCGAATCTGCCCCATGATCCGCGCCAGCTCATATCGGACAGCGCGCACTGCGTGTGACGCGCCTGCAGCCCCGACAGGAGGAGCCCAAGTCTTTTGGGGTCGGGGCTGCGGAAATGAGCTGTCTTTTACCAACATCGACGGGCCTATCAGCAGATCTGTCACCAGTGCCCTGCGCCACGCGCTGGCGGTTTCGGCGCTTTGCCTGACGCCGTTTGCTGCGGGTGCGGCAGGGGCGCAGACGGTCGATGTGCCTTCGGGTCTTAGCGTTACGTTGCAGGAGGTGCTGCTGGATGAAACACCGGGAGAGCTGTGGGTGCGGTTTCGCTTCCTCGCCCCGCAGATCGCGCGCGCCCTGAACGAGGTCAGCTTTGAGACGGCAGAGCCGGACATGAACCACCTCTGTCATACGCTGGCCTTGCCCTACCTCAGCCAGCACACGCTGTCGCCCGCCCGGATCGTGATCTCCTTGTCGGACCGGTTTGTGCCCTTCGGTGCGATGGATGCCGAGGCGACGCAGTTTTTCGAAACCTACCGCCCCGAAGGCGACGCCTGCCTGTGGGAGGCCTTCTGATGGCTGCGCATCTGCATCACCTCATCGCCCCCAAACCCCTGTCTGGACAGGCGAACTGGCGCTTTTTTGCAGCTTTGTCGGCAGATATTCACGCGCCTTGGTCTTTGTCATGTGAAATGCAACGACTCTCGGCTATCCTGCATGCGGATCACCTTCCCGTGATCCGTCATTTGAGGATGAGGCTGGCGTCGGCCGCAGGCCACGCAGGTTTCAAAGACACAATTAGGAGACAGAAATGTCCAAGAGCATCAAACTCGTTGCCCTGGCGGGCCTGCTCGCCGCAGTCGCAGCCTGCGCACAGCAGGAAGAAGAATATGTTGTGGTTGAGCCCGAGCCCATCTCGGTCGAACCGGTCCACACCGGCAAGTACAAGTAATCACTACAGGGGTCCGGCCCTGCGGCCGGATTCCACCGTCCCGCGGGGTGCCGGATCGGAGGCACCATCATGTTGAAACATCGCGGGTTCCCCGGCCGTCTGCCGGGCACAGATTTTCAATTCATCATCCGCCGCCCCAACCCCAAGGGGGTGACACCCATCACGCGGCGCGAACGCTTTCGCGACCGCCGTCCTGCCGACCGGCGCGCCGATGCCGGTTTCATGCAGGCGCTGTGGGAAAACTTTGGCGATCAGCCCTTTGAACGCGGCAATCTCGACGCCGGCCGTCTGAGCTGGCTGTTTGGCCGCGAAGTGATCCCGGCAGAAGAGCCGTTTGATCCCGCAAGCTATGAGGCCTTGCTGGTCATTGATGTCTCGGTCGCGCAGCTGTCCTTTCCCGAAGTCTTCGAAGGGGGCGGCTACTGATATGGCGGCCTGGCTCACATATCCTTCTGCCGCGGCGCCGCTGTCCCTTGTGGGCGCTGGCGTGCAGAGGGCGTGGGCCGGGGCATCCGTTCGTCGGACATATGCCGCGCAAACCTGGGCTTTCGGCGTAAATCTGCAAGCGTATCCGCGATTTGCGCGACTTCCTGCCAAATCCGCAGGGCAGCCAAGACAGGGGCTGTGCCGGGCTGATCGCCCGTGCATGGTGGGGATGACAGCACAGGCTGTCATGCATCTGATCCAGCCCCTTCGCCTGGAAGGGCAGGTCTGCCCCCCCAATCGCGGCCTGCCCATTTTTTTCTCGGATGCAGAGGCGGAAGCTTGCCAATTGCCCCCCAGTGTTTGGCAGGCTCCCGCGCATAAATCCGCTGGAAATTCCTTTGTATTGTCCTACCGTTATCGCACGGCAAAGAGTTGCGCGAGCAATCAGACAAACAGCAAAGGACTACGCTCATGCAGGCAAAGCTCATCATCGCGGCATTCGCAGCATGTACCGGCCTGGCGGCCTGTGGCGACACCACGGGCGAACAGGTGGTTTACGGGGCAGGGGCCGGCGCGCTCGGTTCGGCTCTCATTGATGGCAATCTCGTCACCGGCGCCGCTGTCGGCGCTGCGGCCAATGTCATCTACTGCAAGGAAAACCCGCGCAAGTGCTGATGCACCTGTTCTGATTTCTGCTGGTCTTGTGACGCCCCGCGCATTCGGGGCGGCAAAGGCCTGCGCCATCACCACCAAAAGGCTGCGCCCGGAGACCCCTCCGGCGCGGCCTTTTTCGTGTTCCGACCATCCAAGACACCGTGCCGCCCACCGGTCGGCACCTCATCCAAGACATCGAAGACAAGGGACTGCCTATGTTTGATAAGATCCTGATCGCCAACCGGGGCGAGATCGCCTGCCGCGTCATCAAGACGGCCCGCAAGATGGGCATCAAGACCGTTGCCATCTATTCCGACGCCGACAAACAGTCTCTGCATGTGAAAATGGCCGATGAAGCCGTGCACATCGGCCCGCCACCGGCAAACCAGTCCTACATCGTCATCGACAAGGTGATGGAGGCGATCAAACAGACCGGTGCGCAGGCGGTGCATCCGGGCTATGGCTTCCTGTCGGAAAACGCCAAATTCGCCGAGGCGCTCGAAGCCGCCGGCGTGGCCTTTGTCGGCCCCCCGAAGGGCGCAATCGAGGCGATGGGCGACAAGATCACCTCCAAGAAGATCGCGCAGGAGGCAGGCGTTTCGACCGTTCCGGGCTACATGGGCCTGATCGAGGACGCGGAAGAGGCGGTGAAGATTTCCAATGAAATCGGCTACCCGGTGATGATCAAGGCCTCTGCCGGTGGCGGCGGCAAGGGCATGCGGATTGCCTGGAACGACGACGAGGCCCGCGAAGGGTTTCAGTCCTCCAAGAACGAGGCCGCGAACTCCTTTGGCGATGACCGGATTTTCATTGAAAAATTCGTCACGCAACCGCGCCACATCGAAATCCAGGTGCTCTGCGATGCCCACGGCAACGGCATCTACCTGGGCGAGCGGGAATGCTCCATCCAGCGCCGCAACCAGAAAGTCGTCGAAGAGGCCCCGTCGCCCTTCCTTGATGAAGAAACCCGCCGCGCGATGGGCGAACAGTCGGTCGCATTGGCCAAGGCTGTTGGCTATGCCTCTGCCGGGACCGTGGAATTCATCGTCGACGGGGAAAAGAACTTCTACTTCCTTGAAATGAACACCCGCCTGCAGGTGGAACACCCCGTGACAGAGCTGATCACCGGTGTCGATCTGGTAGAGCAGATGATCCGCGTCGCCAATGGCGAGCCGCTGACCATCGCACAGGAGGACGTGCAGCTGAACGGCTGGGCGATCGAAAACCGTCTTTACGCCGAAGACCCCTATCGCAACTTCCTGCCGTCCATCGGCCGTCTGACCCGCTATCGCCCACCGATGGAGGTTGCAGCGGGTCCGATGGTGGACAACAACGTCTGGCATGGCGATGCCCCCACCGGTGAAACCGCAGTGCGCAATGATACCGGCGTCTTTGAAGGCGGCGAAATCTCGATGTACTACGACCCGATGATTGCCAAGCTCTGCACCTGGGGTCCGACCCGCGACAAGGCGATCGAGGCCATGCGCGTGGCGCTCGACAGCTTCGAGGTCGAAGGCATCGGTCACAACCTGCCATTTGTGGCTGCCGTGATGGATCACCCGAAGTTCATCTCCGGTGAAATGACCACCGCCTTCATCGCCGAGGAATACCCCGACGGGTTTGAAGGCGTGGACCTGCCAGACAGCGATCTGCGCCGGATCGCGGCGGCCTGTGCCGCAATGCACCGGGTTGCCGAAATCCGCCGCACCCGCGTGTCGGGCCGGATGGACAACCACGAACGCAAGGTCGGCACCGACTGGGTTGTCTCCCTTCAGGGGCAGGATCACGCGGTCACCATCGATGCAGATCGTGACGGCTCTACCGTGGGCTTTGGCGATGGCACTGCGCTGCGCATCACCTCTGACTGGACGCCGGGTGATCAGCTGGCCCATATCGAAGTCGACGGCAGCCCGCTGGTGCAGAAGGTTGGCAAGATCTCCGGCGGTTTCCGCATCCGCTCGCGCGGGGCGGATCTGAAGGTGCATGTGCGCACCCCCCGTCAGGCTGAACTGGCCAAGCTGATGCCGGAGAAACTGCCGCCGGACACCTCCAAGATGCTGCTGTGCCCGATGCCGGGTCTGGTGGTGAAACTGGATGTCGAAGTCGGTCAGGAAGTGCAGGAAGGCCAGGCGCTGTGCACCATCGAGGCGATGAAGATGGAAAACATCCTGCGCGCCGAGAGAAAGGGCGTGGTCAGCGCGATCAATGCCGCGCCCGGTGACAGCCTCGCCGTTGACGAAGTGATCATGGAATTCGAGTAACACGAGCCCATGAACTTTGCGCAGTCATACCACAAAACGGCGCGTCGCGCTGTTGCGGTGCTGGCCCTCATGGGGCTGGCAGGCTGTGCAATGCAGGACGAAGCACAGGCGCGCGCAGCGGTTGGGGATTGGGTCCAGCTGGGCGAGACGCAGTATTACTTCTCGCGCCGCAACTGCGCCGCCGGTGTTTTTGAGATCAAAGCCACCCGGATTTCCTCGCGCCTGCCCAAGGCGCGCTCGATCAAGGCGGGTCTGCGCCTTCTAGACAACAACAGCCCCGTCGCCTTTGAGGTGGCGGGCCTGTCCCCCGACATGGTGTCGCTGGAAGTGATGAGCGCGGACAGCACGCGCGGCAACAGCATTCTCAGGTCCGGCATCGTCGGCAAGGACTGCATGCTGGACGACGTGAGCGATGCCTATCTCAAGGCGCTTCTGCATCCCGCATCGGTTCTGATCTATGACCCGACAGAGCCGTTCATGGCGGTTGTCGATCGCCAGAACCGACGCCTGTTTTACGCGCAGGGCAGGGCGATCTGATGCTGATTGGCCGTGCCCAGCCCCGTCAGCTGCCGCGCCGCTCTTCGACCTCGCGCAGGCGCGAGGGGAATTTGTCGATGGTTCTGCTCAGCTCGCGCACGGTCCAGGGCCGTGGCTTGCGCAGTTTGACGCCGCCGTCCTTGCCCAAAAGCACCAGCATGAACCCGCGCGGTCTGAGCTTCTTGCGCAGCGCCGATCGTGTGCTGGGGTCCGTGTCGGTCAGCACAATCACATCCCGTTCCAGCAAGGCGCTTGCGCCCGCGCTCAGCCGGTCGATCTGTTCCTTGTACTGCGGGTCTGCCGGGCTGTCGGCAAAGACCACGATGGGGCGATGGGTCCATTTCAGACTGTCCAGATCCACCGTATCACCAGAGCGGATCAGCCGGGTGATGGGATCATCGTTGGATGCGCTGCCATCCCCCACAGCAGACGGATCTGCCGGCGCCTGTTCTGATGCAGCAGCGGGCGCAGCTGAAGATAGATCCGCAGACTGTGCCAAGACGGTCATGGGCTCCAGGGCTGCAAGGCCTGCCAAGGCGGACACAGCGCCCAACAGTCGGATTTTTTCAAAGACAAACAAGTGTTTCATCAGCTCTCCTGTTCCCCAGAATATATGCCCGGTGAACCGGATTGCGATGCACAAAACCGCGCATTTTGCAAAAAACAGGTCAAAAAAGGCCGCGCTGCGCCGATCTCCTGTTAACTCTGCTGTCAGCACAGTCATGGCAAACTCTGCCCTTCCGCAACCTCTGCAGCCCTGTCTGCAGACTGTCGCAAGGGGGATGGCAAAGACTATGGATGTCATGCTGCACGTCGGCGCACATCGGTGCGCGACCGGGTATTTTCAGGCCTTCGTACGCCACCACGCCGCCACGCTTGCGGCGGATGGCATGGCGTTTTGGGGGCCGGAAGTGACGCGCGATGGTCTGTTGCATGGGGCCTTGCCAGGCCCTGCGCCTGTCACCGGCCGCAACCTTGCCCGTCGGGCCCGTGGCCGGGTTCAGATGCGGCTGGAACAGGTGCGTCGCAGTGGCGCCGATGATCTCCTGATTTGTGGCCCCCGCATGATGGGACGGCGCCATGAGATCCTGCGCGCGCGCAGCCTTTACCCCAGCGTTGGCGACCGCATGGCGCGCTATGGTGCCGCCTTTGACGGGCAGGTGCGCGACGTGATGGTCATCCTGCGCAGCCCGGATCGGTTCTGGGGGTCACTGCTGGCATCCATGGTGGCCAACGGCCACCCGCTGCCAGACGCCGATCTGCTGGCAGAGCTGGCCGACACGCCCCGCAGCTGGCGCGATGTCCTGAGCGATCTGGCCTGCGCCCTGCCAGAGGCGCGGATCTGGGTCATGCCCTATGAAACCTATGGCGACCGCCCCGAAGTGCAGCTGCAGCAGCTGACCGGCAAACGCCTGGCCCGGCTGCGCAAGGTGGACCGCATCAACTGCGCCGATCCGCTCCCGGTGCTGCGCCACAAGTTGGGGCCGGAACAGGCCCACCAGCTGCCCCGAGGCGAGGGCCGATGGTCCCCCTTCAGCGAAGCGCAATCCGCAGCCCTGCGGGAACGCTATGCCGATGATCTGATGTGGCTACACGCCGGTGCCGATGGACTGGCCCGGCTGGTGGCCGACCCCGACAAAAAAGCGGCGGGCCTGAACCCGTCCTCATCCGACCTGACAAGAGGAACTTCCGATGACGACCAAAACCGACGATTGGCGGGCCCTGGCTGAAAAGGAACTGCGCGGCCGTTCGCTGGACGCGCTGACCTGGAAAACGCTGGAAGGCATTGATGTCAAACCGCTTTACACCGAAGCGGACACCAAGGATCTGCCCCATATGGGCACGCTGCCGGGCTTTGGCCCGTTCACCCGTGGGGTGAAGGCGACGATGTACGCAGGGCGCCCCTGGACCATCCGCCAATATGCGGGCTTCTCCACCGCCGAGGAATCCAACGCCTTTTACCGCCGCAACCTTGCCGCCGGTCAGCAGGGCGTCTCTGTCGCCTTTGACCTTGCTACCCACCGTGGCTACGACAGCGACCACCCCCGCGTTGTGGGCGATGTCGGCAAGGCCGGCGTGGCCATCGACAGTGTCGAGGACATGAAAGTCCTGTTTGACGGCATCCCGCTGGATCAGGTGTCGGTCTCCATGACCATGAACGGCGCGGTGATCCCGATCCTTGCGAACTTCATCGTCGCAGGCGAAGAGCAGGGCCACGACAAATCGCTGCTGGCGGGCACCATTCAGAATGACATTCTGAAAGAGTTCATGGTCCGCAACACCTATATCTACCCGCCCGAACCCTCGATGCGGATCATTTCGGACATCATCGAATACACCTCGAACGAGATGCCGAAGTTCAACTCCATCTCGATTTCCGGCTACCACATGCAGGAAGCGGGCGCGAACCTCGTGCAGGAGCTGGCCTATACCCTTGCGGACGGGCGCGAATATGTGCGCGCCGCGATGGAGGCGGGCATGGATGTCGATAAATTCGCAGGCCGCCTGTCGTTCTTCTTTGCGATTGGCATGAACTTCTTCATGGAGATCGCCAAACTGCGCGCCGCCCGGACGCTCTGGCATCGTGTGATGACCGACTTTGGCGCCAAGAATGACCGCTCCAAGATGCTGCGCACCCACTGCCAGACCTCGGGCGTCAGCCTGCAAGAGCAAGACCCCTACAACAACGTGATCCGCACCGCCTATGAGGCGATGTCTGCGGTTCTGGGTGGCACGCAATCCCTGCACACCAACGCGCTGGACGAGGCCATCGCGCTGCCCACCGACTTCTCTGCCCGCATTGCCCGCAACACTCAGCTGGTCCTGCAGGAAGAAACCGGCGTCACCAATGTGGTCGATCCGCTGGCCGGCTCCTACTATGTCGAAAGCCTCACCAACGAGCTGGTGGAAAAGGCCTGGGCGCTGATGGAAGAGGTCGAGGAAATGGGCGGCATGACCAAGGCCGTGGCTTCCGGGATGCCGAAACTGCGCATCGAGGAGAGCGCCGCCAAACGTCAGGCGATGATTGACCGCGGCGAAGAGGTGATCGTCGGCGTCAACAAATACCGCAAGGAAAAGGAAGACCCGATCGACATTCTGGATGTCGACAATGTCGCCGTCCGCGAAAGCCAGATCGCCCGTCTTGAAACCCTGCGTGCAGACCGTGACAGCGCCGCCTGCGAGGCCGCGCTGGACAACCTGACCCGCGTCGCAAAGGAAGGTGGCAACCTTCTGGCTGCCGCAGTCGAAGCCGCGCGCGCGCGCGCCTCAGTCGGAGAAATCAGCATGGCAATGGAAAAGGAATTCGGCCGCCACAGCGCCGAGGTTAAAACCTTGGCCGGTGTCTATGGTGCCGCCTACGAGGGCGACGAAGGCTTTGCCGCCATTCAGAAATCCATCGAGGACTTTGCCGAGGCAGAGGGCCGTCGCCCGCGTCTTCTGGTGGTCAAGATGGGCCAGGACGGCCACGACCGCGGCGCCAAGGTGATTGCCACAGCCTTTGCCGATATCGGTTTTGACGTTGACGTCGGCCCGCTGTTCCAGACCCCGGAAGAGGCCGCGCAGGATGCCATCGACAATGACGTGCATGTGGTCGGGATCTCCAGCCAGGCGGCGGGTCACAAGACGCTGGCCCCTCAGTTGGTCAAGGCGCTGAAAGAGCAGGGCGCAGAGGATATCATCGTGATCTGCGGCGGTGTCATTCCGCAGCAGGACTATCAGTTCCTCTATGACAATGGCGTCAAGGCAATCTTTGGCCCCGGCACCAACATCCCAGAGGCGGCACAGGATATCCTGAACCTGATCCGCCAGAGCTGATCTGCCCGTCGTTTGGGCATGGCCACACCCGTTCCGGACTGCCGGGGCGGGTGTTTTTCTTTCCCGCTTGCACCTGTGCCGCTGGCGGCTAGTCTCCCCGCAGCATGATCCGCACGAACAAGGGGAGAGACGTCATGGAGCTCGATCATCTGGCCGTTGCCGCAGACACGTTGGAAGAGGCAGTCGCCCATGTCGAAGACAGCCTTGGCGTGCCGATGCAACCCGGTGGCAGCCATGCGGTCTTCGGCACCCATAACCGTCTCTTGGGGCTGGCCGATGGTCTCTACATGGAGGCCATTGCGATTGATCCGACCGCAACACCCCAGCGCAGCCCGCGCTGGTTTGACATGGATCGCAGGCAGGGGCCTGCGCGGATCACCAACTGGATCTGTCGCTGCGATGATCTGGTGAGGGCCCTGGAAAACGCGCCAAAGGGGGCAGGCGAGATCGTTGATCTGCAACGCGGCGATCTGCGCTGGCAGATGGCGGTTCCCGGCGATGGCATCCTGCCGTTTGACAACATGTTCCCGGCACTGATGCAGTGGCACAGCCCCCATCCCGCCGCGCAGCTGACCCAGCAGGGCTGCACCCTGCGCCGCCTGCACCTGTCGCACCCGGACAGCACGGCACTGGCAAAGGCGCTGCCGTTGGATGATCCGCGTGTGGAAATCCACAGCGGCCCGGCAGGGTTCGAGGCAGAGTTTGACACCCCCCACGGGCGGCGGGTGCTGCGATGATTGTCCGTCAGGCGACCTCGGCAGACGCGCCCGCCATCGCAGAGATCACCAACCAGATCATCCGCGACACGCTGATCACCTTCACCACGGATGAAAAGACCCCGGCAGAGGTCGCGGCTGATATCGGCTCAAAAGGGGCGCGCCTGCAGGTGGCCGAAGAGGCCGGAGAGATCCTCGGCTATATCAATCTTGGGGGGTTTCGCACCGGACCCGGTTATGCGCGCACCTGTGAACATGCGATCTATCTGGCCGAAACCGCCCGCGGGCGCGGGGCAGGGCGGGCGCTGATGACCGCGATTGAAGATGTCGCGCGCGCCGAGGGCGTCCATGTGCTGGTTGCGGGCATCAGCGCCGCCAATCCCGGCGGTGTGGCCTTTCACGCCGCCGTGGGCTTTGCCGAGGTGGGGCGGATGCCCGAAGTGGGGTACAAGTGGGGCCAGTGGCTGGATCTTGTGCTGATGCAGAAAATTCTGACGCCATCGAACGATAGAGCCCCTGACAGCACCGGCCAGAGCGGTTAATCTGGGGTCATGTCACTTTGGACCCGCATCACCGAAGCCCTCTCTGCCCTGGCCGCAGGCCAGAGCCTGAGCGAAGTCTTCGACACGCTCCGCGCGCCCCCCGAACGCACCGTCGCCTTTGCCATTGCGGTGATCGCGCTTGGGGCCAAGATGGCCAAGGCCGATGGTCAGGTCACCCGCGATGAGGTCACAGCCTTTCGCGAGGTGTTTCAGATCGCAGCCGAGGATGAGGCCGGCGCTGCGCGGGTGTTTGATCTGGCACGGACGGATATCGCGGGCTATCAGGATTATGCCGCCCGCATCCAGAAGATGTTCGCCAACGACCCGCAGACGCTGTGCGATCTGATGGAAGGGTTGTTTCATATCGCCATGGCGGATGGGTTTTATCATCCCGGCGAGAACGAGTTTCTGGAGGAGGTCAGCCGCATCTTTGGCCAGACCCCGCAGCAGTTTCAGGCCCTGCGCGCGCGATTTGTCCCTGACGCGCCGCGCGATCCCTATACGGTGCTCGGCGTATCGCCCGACATGCCGCGCGATGAGATCCGCAAACACTGGCGCAAGCTGGTGCGCGAAACCCACCCCGATTCCATGATGGCGCGCGGCGTGCCGGAAGAGGCGGTGCGCCTTGCTGAAAAGCGGATGATTGACATCAACAGGGCCTGGGACGAAATCAGCGGGTGTTCCGGCCATGCGGCTCGTCACGTATAACGTCGAATGGTTTTCGGCGCTGTTTGATCGCGCCGACCGGTTGGTGCTGGATGGCAAATTGTCGGGCCGCCACGGGATTGACCGTGCAACCCAAGCCCGCGCCCTGGCAAAGGTGTTCACTGCGCTCGACGCCGACGGCATCATGGTGATCGAGGCGCCGGACACCAACTCTCGCCAGCAGAGCGTGCGCGCGCTTGAACATTTCGCGGCAGAAGCAGGGCTGCGCGCCCGCGAAGCGATCAGTGGCTTTTCCAATGATACGCAGCAGGAAATCACCTTTCTCTATGATCCAGACGTCATGGACGCGGTTCACACACCCGGCCAAAACGACGCCGCGCCGCGCTTTGACGGGGTGTTCCACATCGATCTTGATATCGACGCCCAAAAGGACGAAGTCGCCTTTTCCAAACCGCCGCTGGAACTGACCGTCAAGACAAAGGGCGGCACCAGCCTTGCGCTGATCGGGGCGCATCTGAAATCAAAGGCACCGCATGGCGCGCGTACCCCGGCTGCGGTCACCACGTTGTCGATTGCCAATCGGCGCAAACAGCTGGCGCAGGCGATCTGGTTGCGCCGCCGCATCGATCAGCGGCTGGCAGAGGGGCAGGACGTCATTGTTCTGGGCGATCTGAACGACGGTCCGGGGCTTGATCAGTATGAAAAACTGTTCAACCGCTCGTCGGTCGAAATCGTGATGAACAGCGATCTGCACGACCCCCACGCCCAAAGCCTGCTGGCGCCGCGTCTGCGGGTGCTGCCCAGCACTGCACGCTTTTACAACAAGGAAACCCGCCGCTATTTCAGCGCTCTTCTCGACTACATCATGCTGTCGCCGGGGTTGATGCGCCATCAGCCGCGCTGGCGGATCTGGCACCCGTTCGAGGATGCCGCCTGCTACGAGGATGCGCCGCTGCGCGAGGCTTTGCTGCAGGCCTCTGACCATTTCCCCGTGAGCCTGGATATCGATCTGCCTTAAACTCGGCGGGCCGGGGTCTTATATCAGGTATGCCGCCACCGCCGCCGCCGCGCCATTTCAACGGGCCACTCTCCTGGCCGCCACATCCCACAGAGGGACACCAAAAATGCATCTGCTGATCTCTTCCGTCGCCGCCCCCCGGACCCCGGGCACGCGAACCCGTGTCGCGCTGGCCCTGCCGCTGGCTCTTGCGCTGGCGCTGCCTGCCACCGCGCAGGACACCCAGCCGCCAGCAACAGAAGAAGAGGGCAGCACCCTGATGCAGCGCGGGGCTGAGCTGTTCTGGGAGGGGCTGCGTCAGGAAATGGCCCCCGCCATTGATGACCTGCGTGCCCTGGCGGATGAATTCGGCCCCAGCCTGCAGGGGTTCCTGTCTGAAATGGGCCCGGCTCTTGCTGATATCGCGGCTCAGGTTGAGGATTGGAGCGTCTATGAACGGCCCGAAATCCTGCCCAACGGCGACATCATCATCCGCCGCAAACCGGACACCGCCCCCGAAAGCGAACCGGAAACCGCCCCGAACGCCCTCCCGCCAGAGGGCACCACGGACATCTGAGAAGAAAAAAGGCAGCCACACGGGGCTGCCTTTTTGGTTTGGTGCAAGGGGGGCTGACCCTACGGTTTGCGCAGTTTGACCGTCACCTCAGCCTCAAGCGAGCGGGCGAGGGAGCTGAGCCGGGATTCTGCGACCTCACCAAACAGCGGCTCGGCTTCCTTGGGCAGTTCCAGATGCAGGTGTTTCTTGCGCGGCTGCCAGGTGAGCTTGCCGATGTCGCCCGATTTGGAGACCATCAGCATAGCCCCGAAACGCATCGCCTTGCCTAGGATCTCAGCTTCCTTGCGGCCACGTTCATCCAGCAGCTCATAGAGATGTTCAAACGCCGTGCCCTGCCGCTTGTTGCGGTAGCGGTGCAACAGCGCCAGCCCGAGAAACACACGTTCCGAATGTTTCAGCCCGCCCAGATTGGCGCGGGTGGCGTTGTCGAAACAGACCTCGGCGCGGTAATCGGGATGGGCGCGCCAGCTGACGTCATGCAGCAGGCAGGCGGCCTTGACCAGACGCATTTTGGTATGCGGAGAGGCGCGGAACAGGGGGCTGACAAAATCATAAAGCGTGCGGCCAAAACCCGGAATGCGCGCGTCCTTCATCTCGGCAAAACGGCAGGCCTCGATCAGGGGATCACGGTTGCGCAGCCGGTCGGGCATCTGCTCGTACAGCAGCCCCTCACGGATCCCGTAGCTGGAAACCGCGATATCCTTGGGCTTGAACGTCTTGATCAGCCGCGACAGCACGTCGGCTGCAAAAGGCACCAGTGACATCCGCGCGCTGGAGATCCCGCAGGCGGCGCGCAGCTCTTCCAGATCAGAGGTTTCGATGAACCGCAGGGTGTCGCGGACGGATTGCGCGCTCATGCGGTATTCGTGCAGAACCCGCATCGGATAGCCGCGCCGCTCCATGTCGACGCGGGCGATGGCACGCCAGCTGCCGCCGACAAGAAACAGACGATCGCGCTGCTGACCCATCTGTTCGTGCAGATCCTGAATGCCCTCGGTGATATGCGCCTTGCGCCCCCGTCTGCCACCGGGAATGTCGCGCAGTTTCAGCGGGCCAAGAGAGGATGTCACGCGCTTGCCGACCTGACCGTCATGGATTTCGGCCAGCTCCATCGACGAGCCACCGATATCGCAGATCAGCCCATAGGCGCCGGGCCAGCCCAGCAAAACACCTTGGGCTGACAGCCGCGCCTCTTCCTGACCGTCGATCACATGGATCTTCAGCCCGGTTTCGCGCAGCACCTCTTCGCAGAATTCCTGCCCATCGCTGGCGTCGCGGACCGCCGCCGTGGCCACCACCGACAGGGGCGGCATGCCCATGCCCTTGGCCAGATGCTGGAACCGGCGCAACGCAGACAGCGCCCGGACACGCCCCTCGGGGTTGAGCCGACCGGTTTCAGACAGGCCCGCACCCAGAGCGCACATGATCTTTTCGTTGTAGAAATAGGCGGGGCTGCGGGCCGCGCCGTCAAAGATCACCATCCGGACTGAGTTGGAGCCGACGTCCACAACGCCCACCCGAGACAGCGCGCGCGCGCCGGGGTCATCAAAAATCGGGCGGCCAAACGGCCCCCATTCGGCGGTGGCTGGTTCAGGTGTCACGTCCATGTCAGCTCCGTTTCGTGTCATGAGGATGGGGGATCAGCGCGAAGCGGTCAATCGCCACGCCGATCATCGTCTGTTTTGGTTGCATCTTGGCCTGTGGCTGTCCCCGGTGCCGGGACGTCAGCCGGGGCATCAGCGGGGCGATCAGCGATGGGCTGGGCGATGGGGGGCGGGGCTGCGCCCCTTGCGGCATCTTGCGGGCGGTCAGACATCAGCTGCACCGCAAGCGCGCGCGACACCATCCGCCCCTCAGCCAGCGACAGCTGGTCCAGCTCCTCCACAATCTGCGAGGCCGCGGCAAAGGACCGGTCCATATGGGCGACCAGATAGGGGATCACATCGGGCTTTGGGGTGATCTGGCGGTCGTTGAACAGCTTTGCCAGCACCACCGACAACAGCGCATCATCTGGGGGTTGCAGCTGCGCATGGGGCGCGCCTTCGATCCGGCTTTGCAGGTCGGGGAGCGACATCCCCCATAGCCGGGGCGCTGCGCGCCCGGTCAGCATCAGGGCATGGCCATTGGCCAACACCAGATTGTGCAGATGAAACAGCGCATCCTGGGCCTCGGTGTTGTCGGCAATATCCGGCACGTCCTCGATTGCGATCGGCCCTTCCGCAAGCTGCGGGACAGCGGCCTTGGTCAGCTGCCAGGCAGGCAGGATCTGCGCGCCGGAATTGCTGGCCCAGACGTGGACAAGATGTGTCTTGCCCGACCGTTTCGGCCCGCTGAGCACGAGCTTGCCGCCGGGCCAGGCAAACGAGGGGTCCAGCATCGCCACTGCCATCGCATTGGAGGGGGCGACAAAGAAATCATCCCGCCCCAGCGCCGGTTTCGCCGGAAGGTCAAAGCTCAGCTGCTGGGCCATTGGTCAGTTCAGTCCGCGTCATTGTGGGCTTTGCCCTGATAGAGTCGGCTGTCCAGATACTGCTCTACCAGGAAACGTGCAATCACTCCCAGCGCGGCTGCGACCGGTACCGCGATCAGCATGCCGACAAAGCCAAACAGCGCGCCAAAGACCGACAGTGCAAGCAACAGCCAGACCGGATGCAGCCCGACCGAGTTGCCAACCAGTTTGGGGGTCAGGAAATTGCCTTCCACCACCTGGCCGATCACAAAAACGCCTGCAACCATGCCAATGGACCACCAGTCGCCCCAGAACTGGAACAGCGCAAGCCCGATCGCCAGCGCCCCGCCAATCAGCGCCCCGAGATAGGGGATGAAGGTGACGAGCCCGGCGATGAACCCGACCGCAAGGCCAAAGTTCAGACCAACCACCATCAGCGCGACGGCGTAGTAGGTGCCAAGGATCAGGCAGACCGTGCCCATCCCGCGAATGAAAGACGCCAGCACCTTGTCGATCCGTCCGGCAAGGTGGCGAATGGTCGGCGCGTGATCGCGCGGCAGCAGTTCGTCGATGCGGGCCACCATGCGGTCCCAGTCCAGCAGCAGATAGACCGCAACCACCGGCACGATCACGAACAGCACCATCACGTTGACCAGCGAGACAGCAGATCCCACCACGCCCTCAAGGACGGCGATGGCCTTGCTTTGCAGGGTCTGGGCGATGGAGACGATGGTCTGCTGCGCGCGGCTGCCCTCGTCAAAGAGAGAGGGGGCGTGTTGCTGGGCAAATTCGCGCAGATTGTTAAACGCCTCGGGCAGGACGCGGGCAAGGTCCATCATCTGATAGATCAGCGTTGGCACGACAACCAGCAGCATGACCACAAACAGCAAAACCGCTGCCACGGTGATTGTTGCGGTTGCTGCCGTCCGGCTGAGCCCTGCGTCCTCCAGCCGGTCGGCAATCGGGTCGATCAGATAGGCAATGGCCGCACCCAGCACAAAGGGCAGCAGGACATCACCAAGGGCCCACATCACCACGGCAAAGACGACGGCGGCAATGCCCCAGTATTTCAATTGCTTCTGTGCCGGAAGTGCCATGTTCTGCGTCCCTGCTCTCAGCCTGATCCTGCGGCGTCTGTCGGATGGAAGTCTTCGCCGATGCGCCCCGGTGATGCAACCCCAATGACCGCAACAGGGTTCCGTCCAACGGGCTATCTAGGGACGCGATCACGTCGCTCGCCCTGTGGATCTGGCTGCGGTTTCATTCGGCCTGCGGCAGGCCCCGCCCGATCCGGGGGCAGGGGGCGTGCAAAACACAAAGCGTGATTGCCCCAGCCGCGCTGATGCCGTAGATCGCTTGGGAAACCAGATACACAAATGAGACCGCCATGCGCCTGTCCCGCTATTTTCTTCCCGTGCTGAAGGAGAACCCCTCCGAGGCACAGATCGTCAGCCACCGCTACATGCTGCGTGCCGGCATGATCAAACAGTCCGCCGCCGGTATCTATTCCTGGCTGCCGCTGGGCTTTAAGGTTCTGAAAAAGATCGAAGGCATCGTTCACGAGGAACAGATGCGCGCGGGTCACATCCCGATGCTGATGTCGACCATGCAGCCTGCCGATCTGTGGCGCGAGTCGGGTCGCTATGACGACTACGGCCAGGAGATGCTGCGCATCAAGGACCGCCACGACCGCGACATGCTGTTTGGCCCCACCAACGAGGAGATGATCACCGACATCTTCCGCAACCACGTGTCCTCTTACAAGGATCTGCCGCTGACCATGTATCAGGTCCAGTGGAAATTCCGCGACGAGATCCGCCCGCGCTTTGGCGTGATGCGGGGCCGCGAATTCTATATGAAAGACGGCTACAACTTTGACCTGTCGAAAGAAGACGCGCTGCATGCCTACAACCGCCACCTGGTGAGCTATCTGCGCACCTATGAGCGTATGGGCCTGCAGGCGATCCCGATGCGCGCCGATGGTGGCCCGATTGGGGGTGATTACACCCATGAATTCCTGGTGCTGGCCGAAACCGGTGAGTCCGAGGTGTTCTATGACAGCGCGGTGACCGATCTGACCTTTGGCGATCGTGAAATCGATTACGACAGCGTAGAGCAGTGCCAGGGCGTTCTGGAGGAGTTCACCTCCAAATACGCCCGCACCGATGAAACCCATGACGAAGCGCTGTTCAACGAGATCCCGGAAGACCGCCGCCGCGTGGCCCGTGGGATCGAGGTGGGCCAGATCTTCTATTTCGGCACCAAATATTCCGAAGCGATGGGGGCCAAGGTGCAAACCCCCGATGGCGAAGTGCCGGTTCACATGGGCTCGCACGGGATTGGCGTATCGCGTCTGTTGGGGGCCATCATCGAAGCCAGCCACGACGACAAGGGCATCATCTGGCCCGAAGGCGTGACCCCGTTCCACTGTGGCATCGTGAACCTGAAACAGGGTGACGAAGCGGCAGATGGGGCCTGCGAGGATCTTTACAAGGCGCTGGTCGCTGCCGGTCTTGACCCGCTTTATGATGACCGCAACGAACGCGCAGGCGGCAAGTTTGCGACGATGGATCTGATCGGTCTGCCCTGGCGCATCACCGTCGGCCCGCGTGGGCTCAAGAACGGTGTGGTCGAACTCACCTCGCGCCGCACCGGCGAGAGCGAAGAGCTGGCCCCGGAAGCCGCCGTTGCCAAGATCATCGAGATCTACGCCAACCACCGCACGCCGCAGGGGTTCTGAGATACCATCTTTTGTCTCTCTCCCCCCTCTCATGGATGAAGGGGGGGGAGAGCAAGAATTTGATTTGATTTCGAATTTATTTCGGAGACGTCAGTTTTGCGTTTGCCAGTTTTGCTGATCAATTTGGATCGGGCCTTAGACCGGTGCAATTTCATGAAAACCCAACTCGCGGCAGCTGGGCTTTACAATGTCACCAGAATCTCTGCTGTTGATGGGCGGACCGTGGGCCGTGTCCCTGAATATCGCCCGCATGAATGGCGGTCTCGCTGGGAGCTGACACCGGGGGAGCTTGGATGTTTTCTCAGCCATCGAACAGCATGGAAGCAGGTTGTCGCCTCCCAGGAAGTCACGGTCATTCTGGAAGACGATATTCTGCTGTGTTCGCAGTTTGGTGAAACGATTGATGCCGTTGCGGGGCGGCTTGGTGGAAAAGACCTGGTGAAACTGGATTGGCTCGACATGCCGATCCGTCGGGGCGCTCTGCCAGCAAATGATAGCGGTGCGGAACTGAGCAGGCTTTTGCAGCCGGTGCCAAGCTCGGCTGCCTATGTTCTCACTCCCGAAGCGGCAGAGGTGCTGTTGCATCGCTCGCAGGCGTTTTGCGATACCGTAGACGACTTTATCTTTTCGCAGCAAAAACACCTCTCTCTCTTTCAACTCGAACGACCGATTTGTATGCAGGCGCAGAATTCTGGGTGCGCCAGCCCTCGGGCAAGCGTTCCAGCCCAATTGAGTGTTTCCCAAATCTCAGGGGAGACGCGCGACAAGGGGCCTGTCCTTTATCGTTTGAAGAAAGAGATCTGCAGAGCAGCGAGCAGGTGCCGTGAGCGGCTCGTGACTGATCCTGTTCTGCGTCTGACGGGCGGTCGTCTGGATCCGATTGAAGGGCCAAGCAACCTGCCGCTTGTTTTGGATGTAACATAGAGCGTGGCTGGTGGCGCCTTTGACCTGCACCTTGACCCCACCCGCCTGAACCCCCACTTTGGCGCAAAATTTCCGGGCAGGGACCAACATGGCCACTCCACTACCTTTTTCCCGTTTCGAATGGCTGATTGCCTGGCGATATCTGCGTGCGCGCAGGGCCGAGGGGGGTGTCAGCACGATGACCTGGATCAGCCTGATCGGGATCGCGCTGGCGGTGTTTGCGCTGATTGCGACGCTTGCGGTGCGCACCGGGTTTCGCTCTGAATTTGTCGGCACCATTCTGGGGGCCAATGCGCATGTGACGCTTTATTCCCACGGCACGGTCACCGATCAGGGCCGCATTGACCGCAAGCTGACCGACTATGATGCGCTGGCCGCCCGCGCGGCAGAGGTGCCCGGTGTCATCCGCACCGCACCGCTGATCAAGGGGCAAGTGATGGCGAGCCTGCAGCAGCGCAATTCAGGTGTCGAGGTCTTTGGAATTTCCGCCGAGAACATCCGCACCATTCCGGGGGTTGCCGAAAGCGAGCAGGCGATTGGTGATCTGGACCGGTTTGAAGAGGGGGTTGCCATCGGCTCTGGCGTTGCGCGCGAGCTGGGCGTTCAGATCGGCGACCGGATCAAGCTGATCTCCCCGAACGGGGTGAAAACCGCCTTTGGCACCAGCCCGCGGGTCAATGCCTACGAGGTGGTCTATATCTTTACGGCCGGGCGCTATGACATTGATCGTACACGCCTTTACATGCCGTTTGCCGAGGCGCAGAGCTATTTCAACCGCGAGGGCTTTGCCGATGAAGTGGAGGTGATCGTCGAAGACCCCGAAAACGTCGAGCGGCTGGTTCTGCCGCTGCTGAGCGCGACGGGCGAAATCAGCAATGCCATCGGTGTCTGGACATGGCGCGATGCCTCTGGCGGGTTTCTGCGCGCGCTGGAGGTTGAGGACAATGTGATGTTCATCATCCTGTCGATCCTTGTTCTGATTGCCACGATGAACATCGTCTCGGGTCTGATCATGCTGGTCAAAAACAAGGGGCGCGACATTGGCATCTTGCGCACCATCGGCCTGAGCGAGGGATCGGTGATGCGGGTGTTCTTTATCTGCGGGGCCTTTACCGGGGTGATTGGCACCACGCTGGGTGTTGTTCTGGGCTGTCTGTTTGCGATCTACATCGATCCGATCTTTTCCTTTGTAAACTATGTGATGGGCGGCGGCGTTTGGGATCCGTCGATCCGGGGGATCTATGCCTTGCCGGCAGAGCTGCGGCTGGCTGATGTGCTGTCGGCGGTCGGGCTGTCACTGTCGCTGTCCTTTATCGTGACGATCTTTCCCGCCCGCCGGGCGGCCCGCATGAACCCGGTGGAGGCACTGCGCTATGAATAACCCGTCCTCCGCGACCCCCGTTCTGCATCTTGCCGGGGTTGAGAAATCCTACAATCGGGGTTTGCCCAATCAGGTGGATGTGCTGTCTGGTGTCGATCTCAGCGTCGCAGCAGGCGAGGTGGTTGCGCTGGTTGCGCCCTCGGGTGCGGGCAAATCCACCCTGCTGCATATCGCTGGCCTGTTGGATACGCCCGATGCCGGCACCGTCGAGATCGCAGGCCAGGCACTGAGCGGAAAATCCGATGGCAAACGCACGGCCATGCGGCGGCAGGATGTGGGGTTCATCTATCAGTTCCACCACCTGCTGGCAGAGTTCACGGCACAGGAGAACATCGTGCTGCCGCAGCTTGCCAATGGAGTGAGCCAAAGCGCAGCCGACGCGCGGGCGCGCGAGCTGCTGGAGCGGGTGGGGCTTGCGGCGCGTGCCGGTCATCGCCCCGCCGCCATGTCTGGCGGCGAACAGCAGCGGGTGGCGTTCTGCCGGGCGCTGGCAAATGGTCCACGGCTTTTGCTTGCGGATGAGCCGACTGGCAACCTGGATCCGGGGACGTCGGATCAGGTGTTTGCGGCGCTGATGGATCTGGTTGCTGCAACCGGTATGGCGGCGGTGATTGCGACCCATAACCTGGACCTGGCAGCGCGCATGGACCGCGTGGTGCGACTTGAGGCGGGGCAGCTGCACAGCGGTCTGTGAAAACGGCGGGGAGGAGACCACCACGCGCCCCGGCCCGTTTTCTGATGGTTCGCGCTCAGGCGCAGATGGCGCGCACGTCGACGCCTTTCCACGGCAGGTAGACATCGCTTTCGCGGCTTTGTGGCAGGTCGGTGACGGGCATCGCCCCTTTCAGCATCTCATGCAGCCGCTGGGTGCGCTTGCCGGTGGGATCAAGCGCGCGGCAGCAGACATATTCCTCGACAATGGCGCCTTGCTGTTCATAGCCGAAATCTAGAAACCGGCGGGTGCTCTGATCGGTGCTGAGGTCGAACAGATAGGGGTCCTCACTCGCGCGGTGTTCGGCGGCGGCGCGAAGCGGGTGATAGCCGGTTTTCGCCCTTTGCTGCCATTGCCAGACATGGGTGGCCTCATGCGCAAGGAGCATCGCCTCTACCAGATAGAGCCGTTCGGGGTAGGCGGGCATATAGTCGTCGACATACCAATCCTGCACGTAGAAGATCCGGTTGAACAGCGCCAGCGCCGCGGGGGAGGAGGTGACGATTTCGTCCTTGGCGGGGGGCAGAATGCGTTCGCGGCAGGTGACACGCGGGCGGGGTTTGCGGCGAAAGGTGACTTGGGACAGCGGTGCGCCCTCGTGGATGCGCAGCCGGTTCAGATCCAGTTCATCGCCGTGGATGAGGCTCAGAAATTCTGCCTCTCCGTCAGACACGGGACGACCGCAGGCTGCGATGATCAGCCCAAGGCCGGCCACAAGCCCGATCCAAAGTCTGCGCTGTATCAGCCGCCCCCGCCCAAAGCGGGAGCGCGCAAGACAGGTCAGCCAAAGACGGAAACGCGCGATCATGCCACCAGCCTAGGGCAACTCTCCCAAGGCGGGGAGTCACAATTCGCCGGAGCCATGCAAATGCGGCATCGGGCTTGGCGGGATCCTGTCAGGTGGGATCCTGTCAGATGTGATCCGGTCAGGCGGCATCGTATCAGGGCGCGCGTTTGCGCAGCTCTACACAGGTTTCATTGTAGCAGGCGCCGTCTTCGATATCGGTGCGCAAATCAATCGGGATCAACGCATTGACGGTGAGCCCTGTGTGGCTGCTTTTGCGCCAGGTGCCCTTGGGGCTGTAAAGCACGCCGGGCCGGGTTGCATCGGTGATATGCGCCACAAGACCGACGGTCGCCTGATCGTTCAATAGATCCACCTTGTCACCCTCCTGCAGGTCCAGCCTGCGCGCGTCTTTGGGGTGAATCTCGACGATTTCCTCGCCATCGGAAAGCGGCTGATCGCCAAAGGTCGCATTGGTGCGCTTGCTGGAAGAGGGCGTGATGAGCACGAAAGGCAGCTTGCGCGTGGCCGGGTCATAGCGGGGCACACCAAAGCCGCCTTCTGCCTCGTATCTGTCGCTGAAGAGTTCGATCCTGCCAGAGGGGGTTGCAGGCAGCACGCTGTCGCACATCACCGGTTCCCGACCGTCCGCCGTGGTGATTTCAAGCGCCCGATCCAGCGGCATATCCTGCGGACGAAAGCCCTGCAGATAGGGGCTTTGGGCGTCCATGGCCTGATCCATCAGCTCTGCGTCACTGTCGCGGAATTCTGGCGTGTCATAGCCAAAGCGGGCGGCAAGCCTGCGAAAGATCTCGGTGTTTGGCAGGCTTTCGCCCACCTGCGCGATCACGGGGGCGGCGCGCTGGATGTAGTTCTGACCATAGGCGCCATAGACGTCATTACACTCGAAATGGCTGGAGGCGGGCAGGATCACGTCACACATCCGCATGGAATCCGTCATCACCACATCGCTGCCTGCGACAAAGATGTCTTCCTGGCTCAGTGCCTCGATGAGGCGGGCCTGATCTGGGTGGGTGGCGACCGGGTTGTGGTTGTAAATCATCACGGCCCGGATCGGGATGCGCATCTGCGGGTCCAGCATCTTGCGGGCCACATCTAGGATGTTGATGACCCGCGTGTCCGGGTCGATCAGGTGGTCGCCTTGCAGCCGGGCCGGTGTCTTGGGGGCCGCAAAGCCGGGTTTCGCCATGACGCCCGCGCCGATGCGCCCATGCTGGCCAGTGAGCGCCTGCAAGGCCATCGCTGCGCGCAGGCCAGAACCACCGGAGCGGCCCCGCTCGATCCCGTTGCCGAGCGAAGTGGACATGGTCCGTGCCGCGCAGATCCAGTCGGCGAGCTGGTTGAACTGCTCCACCGGCAGGCCGCAGATGTCGCGCACCTGATCCGGGGTGTAGCCATGTGCCGCCGCCATGTACGGGTCGGCGCCCGTGGTCCAGCGCGCGATGAAGTCCTGATCCAGCGCGCCGCGACGGTCGAGTTCGGCCGCCAGCGCCATCGCAAGAACCACATCGGTGCCCGGCACCAGTTGAAGGTGTAGGTCGCATTGCTCGGCAATCTTGGTGCGTTTGGGATCAATCACCACCAGTTTTGCGTCGGCCTTGCGGGCCTGTTTCAACAGGGGCGCCAGATGCAGGTTGGACACGGTGACATTGTTGCCCCAGACCAGCACCAGATCCGAATGCAGAACCTGCGCGGGGGGCATGCCGGGGGCGGTGCCAAACAGGCTCTCATAGGCGCCGCCGCGCACACCTCCGCAAAGCGGGCCGCGGTTCATGCGGGTTGCGCCCATCTTGTAAAAGAACCGACGGTCGATGGATCCTGCTGCCAGCTCTCCGTGCGGGCCTGCATAGTTCAGCGGCAGGACCGACTGGCCGCCGTGGGCCGCGATCGCGCGGCTGAAGCCTGCGTGGATCAGATCCAGCGCCTCCTCCCAGCTGATGGGTTCAAACCCATCGCCACCGGGCGGTCCGGTGCGGCGCAGGGGCCGGGTGAGCCGATTGGGCCCGTGCACGAAACCGGCATAGCTGCGCGCGACCTTGTTGCAGATCACACCGGCGGTGAACGGGTTGGCATGGGAGCCGTGCACAGCGCGGATCTGGCCGTCCCGCACGGTCACGGAAAGGCTGCAGGTGTCGGGGCAGTCCAGCGGGCAGACGCTGGGCAGGGTCTGGGCTGCGCCACTGTCGGGCGTGCCGGATGGGGTGGGGTGGATGTCATCGCGCATGGCTGGTCGGTCTCGGATCTGGCGGTTGCGGGGCCTGTTGCGGCACCTGCAACGGGGGATTGTCTGCCTGCGAGACTAGGGCCATCACTGCCCTGATGAGAACGGCCAGTTTGCAAGGATTTCATAAGGCCAGAGAAGCGTGGACGCAGGCAGAGCAACCGGCGCAGCAGTGGTGGCACGGGGCCTGCTAGCGCAGCTCTACCACCGATTTGCCCAGCCGGAAGGGCGCGGCAAAGGCCACCAGGCAAAGCGCAAGGATCTGCAGCACCAGAATATGAGCGTTTTCCTGCAGGTATTCCCATTCTGCCTTGAGCTGGCCGACCTGATCGATCAGCGCCTCGTAGGCGCGCGCAAGGATCAGGAAATCTCCGGCGATGGCAGGCACTTTGCGGCGCAGGTTGGCGACGGCGGCTTCGGTTGGTTCATCCAGCGCGGCAAAGACGATAAAGGCTTCGGGATCAAAGGCATCGGCCTGGGCGGCCATGGTTTCCATGTCGTCACGCACGCCACTGCCGCCAAAGAAGATGCGCAGCCCTTGTAGTGGCGCGACCTGATCGGTGACGGCAATGAACAGCGGCAGTTCGGCATTGCCCGCGGTGGAGGCGGAGAGAAATTCGACCTTGTCGCACAGCACCGCGATATCCGCATCATACGCAGGATCGCAGAACCGCAGTCGAAAGCGGGCGGCGTCGCGGTCAAAGGCTTCGGTTGCGGCATAGGCGATGTCGATCTGGCGTTCGAGCCGGCCGGTATCGGCCTTGTAGATGCCCGCAAGCACCGCAACCAGCGCGCCGATCCCGCCAAGCACCACCCAGCCAAGATCCGCCAGGCGCCAGACCTTGTGTCCTGCGGGGTGGCGAAACAGAAAGGCGGTGGCGACGCTGCCCACGGCAAAGCACATGAGGATGAGCATCAGCTGATTGTCGGCGATGGTCATCATGGGGGTCATCTCCTGCCTGTGTTGATTGCTCCAACCCTAGAAACTGTGCCGGGGCGCGGCAACAGTCCTCACAGAGGTGTCAGGTGGATTTTGCGCAGGATCTCAGCGCCGCAAGCGGTGGGGCTTGCGGGTGGGGGCTCTGGGTCGTCTGGGCCTGTTGTGGGGCCTGATGTTTGGCCTGCTGTTTGACCTGTTGATCTGTCTCTGGCTGCGCATCTGCGGTGCGATGGGGCTAGCCATGGCCCACGTGTTGGACACGCAACGGGCAAAAGAGAGGGCGGCGCCGCCAAGGGCCCAATGTCTCCATCAGGGCCAAAGGCGGAGAGTGGGACGGGCAGGGCCCATCTTCGCGAAACGTCTGGTGCGAAACCGCCCCAATGGTGTGCGGGGCGTCCGGTCTCCTGTTGGGGGTGCAGCGTGCCAGGCTGCACCAAAGTCGCGACGCAGACCACTATGACAGAGCGGATTTAACCCACCGTGAGCACTGCGTTCGCAGTTTTGCACCGCAGCGCAACAGGGAGGGAGGATCAGGCCGGGTGTCCCTTGGGGCGTGGCGCGCTGCGGCACGGCCCGCGCCTGACCTTAGATGCGGGGGTTCACGCTGGTTGGTGAAGGGGCGCCTCGCATCTAACCGTGCAAATCAAAGACCGGCGCTGGCTGGATGCTCCTTGGGGCGTGAGGCGTCAGCCGCACGGCCCGCGCCTGACCTTAGATGCGGGAGTTCACGCTGGTTGGTGAAGGGGCGCCTCGCATCTAACCGTGCAAGTCAAAGAGCGGCGCTGGCAGGATGCCCCTTGGGGCGTGAGGCGTCAGCCGCACGGCCCGCGCCTGACCTTAGATGCGGGGGTTCACGCTGGTTGGTGAAGGGGCGCCTCGCATCTAACCGTGCAAATCAAAGAGCGGCGCTGGCTGGATGCCCCTTGGGACGTGAGGCGTTAGCTGCACGGCCCGCGCCTGACCTTAGATGGGGGAGTTCAGGCCGGTTCCCGCAGGGACAAACAGTCCGGGGGACTGTTTGAGGCGTGGACGGGCGGAGCCCTTCGCATCTAACCGTGCAAGTCAAAGAGCGGCGCTGGCAGGATGCCCCTTGGGACGTGAGGCGTCAGCCGCACGGCCCGCGCCTGACCTTAGATGCGGGAGTTCACGCTGGTTGGTGAAGGGGCGCCTCGCATCCAACCGTGCAAATCAAAGAGCGGCACTGGCAGGATGCCCCTTGGGACGTGAGGCGTCAGCCGCACGGCCCGCGCCTGACCTTCCCCCCGGGAAGGCGCATTCGCGCCCTCCCAAGGTCAGGCGCGGGCCTTGTGTGGTGACGTTAGCAGGATGGAGTATTGCTAGCTCTTGGAATCCTATGAATGCTGTTCATTTTCCTCGAAGAGCACAAAGAGAATTAGCTAGGCCGGAGGGGGCAATTTGGCCTTGCAATCATTTCCTTCAAATGTTCCGCCAACCACACGACTATTTTCGATCCTAAAAGTAGTGATGCATGTCATCGTTATGTTTTGCGCTGATGTCCCGCCATACGAGTTGGTGAAAACTGTATTGCCGATAACTGTGCTGGTATAGGTTGGGCTGGTTCCAGGAATGTACACATTTCGCTGGCTTCCATACTTTAGAAATTTGGCTTTCCCGGAAGTATACACCGCGTCTGGAACGCCCCAGCGATCAACGAGCTCAGTCTCTGAGGCGTCAACCCAGCTTCCAACAAGTGACTTGTACCCTTCAGTTGTCGCGAGACAACCAGAGCAAAGGGTTAAAGCTGCGATGGAAAAAGCCGATTTCAATTTTGTCTCCATGATCTAGATTGATTCACAGCAATTTAGGCTGCAAATTCAACCATAGGGTAAGTAAAGTAAAGGGTTCTTGGGTTATTCAGAAGGTAGTAGCTCAGCGAACAGTCCGGACAGATTTAGACTATTCAGCCCACTCCCCCTCAAACATCCAGCTCCTCCACGAACTTCGCGTTCTCCTGAATATATTGGAAGCGCAGTTCGGGTTTCTTGCCCATCAGGCGTTCGACCAGGTCGCCGGTCTCACCCGGCTCGTCCTCGTCGATTGTCACCCGGATCAATTTCCGGGTCTTGGGGTCCATCGTGGTCTCCTTCAGGTCCTTGGCGTCCATTTCGCCAAGACCCTTGAAGCGGCTCACGTCGATCTTGCCTTTGCCGCCAAGGCCCTTTTCCAGCCACATGTCGCGCTCTGCCTCATCAAGGCAATAGACGCGGCGTGCGCCTTGCGTCAGGCGGAACAGCGGCGGGCAGGCGAGGTAGAGGTGGCCGCCGTCAATGAGCGGGCGCATCTGGGTGAAGAAGAAGGTCATCAAGAGCGACGCGATATGGGCGCCGTCGACGTCCGCATCGGTCATGATGATGATCTTGTCATAGCGCAGATCATCAAGGTTGAACTTGGTGCCAAGGCCGACGCCAAGCGCCTCGCAGAGGTCGCGGATCTCGGCGTTTGATCCCAGCTTGCCCGACGCCGCGCCCAGCACGTTCAGGATCTTGCCCTTGAGAGGCAGGAGCGCCTGATTGACCCGGTTGCGCGCGCCCTTGCCAGAGCCCCCCGCAGAGTCGCCCTCCACGATGAACAGCTCGGTGCCGGAGCGGTCCTTGGAGGTGCAATCGGTCAGCTTGCCGGGCAGGCGCAGTTTCTTGGTGGCGGTCTTGCGCTGGGTCTCTTTCTCCTGCTTGCGGCGCAGGCGTTCCTCGGCGCGCAGGATCAGGAAATCGAGGATGGCGCCGGCTGATTTGGTGTCAGCGGCCAGCCAGTTGTCGAAATGGTCCCGGACCGAGTTTTCCACCATCTTGGCGGCGGCCTCGGTGGACAGGCGATCCTTGGTCTGGCCGACAAACGCGGGATCGGCGATGAAGCAGCTTACCAGCGCGCAGCCGCCGGTCATCAGGTCGTCGCGGGTGATCTGGGCGGCTTTCTTGTTGTTGACCAGCTCGCCATAGGCCTTGATCCCCTTGAGGATCGCGGCCCAGAACCCGGTGACATGGGTGCCGCCTTCGGGCGTGGGGACGGTGTTACAGTAGGACTGGGTGAAGCCATCGCGCGAGGGCGTCCAGTTGATCGCCCATTCCACATAACCCGGTTCGCCAAATTTCTCGCGGAATTCGACTTTGCCCGCAAAGGGCACATCTGCGTAGACAGAGGATTTGCCCAGCACTTCGGTCAGATAGTCGCGCAGACCACCGGGGAAGTGGAAGGTCGCCTCTGTCGGGGTTTCGCCATCGTCGATGTGGCTTTTCCAGCGGATTTCGACGCCAGAGAACAGATAGGCCTTGGAACGCACCAGGGTGAACAGGCGTTTGGGTTTGAAACGGTGCGAGCCAAAGATCTGCTCGTCCGCGTGAAAGGTCACGGAGGTGCCGCGCCGGTTGGGGGCTGCGCCGACCTTTTCCACCCCGCCAAGGGGGATGCCGCGGGAAAACCGCTGTTCGAACAGTTCCTTGTTCTTGGCAACCTGCACCACCATCGAATCCGACAATGCGTTCACCACCGAAGAGCCCACACCATGCAGACCACCCGATGTCTGATAGGCCTTGCCAGAGAATTTGCCGCCGGCGTGCAGCGTGCACAGGATCACCTCAAGCGCGGATTTGTCCGGGAACTTGGGGTGCGGGTCGATCGGAATGCCACGGCCGTTGTCGCGGATGGTGACGGCGTAATCGGCGTGCAGTTCCACTTCGATGCGATTGGCGTGGCCTGCGACCGCCTCGTCCATGGAGTTGTCGAGGATTTCGGCAACCATGTGATGCAGCGCGCGCTCGTCCGTGCCGCCGATATACATGCCGGGGCGTTGGCGAACGGGTTCGAGGCCTTCGAGAACCTCGATAGAGGAGGCGTCATAGGTATCGGCTGCAGGCGTGCTGAGGAGATCGTCGGCCATGTGCGGGAGCTGCTCTTCCTTGGTGTTGGTTGGCGCCCATTATGGCAGGTGTTGGGGCCGGGTGGAAGAGGGACGCAAGGGGCTGTGGATAAGGTGGGCCGGGGCTTTGGTCACGGGGCCGAATGCGGGCGGCCGTGGGCGAAAGGGGGATTGCGGAACAATGGGGGCGTTCCGGGCCGCGGGTGGAGGGCGGTCGGGGCTGATCGGCGGCGCCGGGTTGGGGTCACACACTATTTCCGTGCTTGCGGGCGATTGGCGCTGTAGGTCTGTGGCAACGACAGGAGGAGCGCGCAGGATGACGGGACAGGGAATCAAGACGCAGGACTGGGAGGCCTTTCGTGCCGAGGCGCGGCGCATGCTGGAGGCTGCGCTGGATCAGATGCAGACGGCCTCTGACCATCCCTGGCAGCCGGTGCCAGAGGACATTGATGCACGCTATGCCATTGACGGCATGGCGCATGGGGCCGGGGCGGCGGTGGATCAGATCCTGAGCGATGTGATGCCGTATCATGGCGGCAACACCCATCCGCGGTTCTGGGGCTGGGTGCAGGGATCGGGTCTGCCGAGCGATATGATTGCCTCGGTTGCGGCGGCTGCGGTCAATGCCAACATGGGCGGGCGCGACCACGGGGCGAACTACATGGAGCGGGCCGTGGTGGACTGGACGCGCGCCAGCATGGGTCTGCCGGAGGGGGCGAGCGGGATCCTGGTGACCGGCACCTCTCAGGCGACGGTCATCGCCTTTCAGGCGGCGCGGCTCAGGGTGCTGAGCGGCCTGCGCAAGACAGGTCAGGGAGGGGTGCGCCTGACGACCTATGCGGGCGAGGGGGTCCATAACGCGACACTGAAGGCGGTGGAGCTGTTGGGGATCGGCTCGGACAATCTGCGCAAGGTGCCATTGGTGGACGGACAGATCGACTGCGCCGCGCTGGCAGAAATGGTGGCCGCGGACAAGGCCGCAGGGGCGCTGCCATTTCTGGTGGTGGGGACGGCTGGATCGGTTGATCTGGGCCTGTTTGATGATTTGAACGCCCTGGCTGATGCGGCGGCAGATCTGGGGCTGTGGCTGCATGTGGATGGGGCCTTTGGGGCCTGGACGCGGATCGCGGATGAGCCTTACCGATCGCTGAGTGATGGGATCGGTCGCGCCGACAGCATCGCGCTGGATTTCCACAAGTGGATGTATGTCGGCTATGACTGCGGCATGGCCCTCTTGCGCGACGAGGCAGAGCATCGCGCCGCATTTGCGGCCCGGCCCAGCTATCTGGAAGGGGCAGAGCGCGGCCTTGCCGGTGGGGAGCCGTGGTTTTGCGATTACGGCATCGACCTTAGCCGGGGAAATCGGGCGCTGAAGGTGTGGACCGCGCTCAAGACCTATGGCGCGGCGGCGTTTGGCGAGGCGATCACGCTCAACTGTCAGCTGGCGCAGGTGATGGGGCAGCAGGTCGAGGCAGAGCACCGCATGGCGCTGGCGGCGCCGGTGGTGTCCAACGTCTGTGTCTTTACGGCGCGGGCGGATCTACCGGTGCAGGCGCAATCCGACCTGAATGCGCGTATCGCGCAGCGCCTGCAGGAAAGCGGAGAGGCGGTGTTTTCCACCACGCGGGTTGGGGATGTCGTGATGCTGCGCGCGGCGATCACCAATCATCGCAGCCGCGTGGCCGATGTTGAGGCCGCGATTGCCGCTGTCGCACGAGAGGCAGACGCGGTCTGAGCGCCTTGCCACGGGGCACGGGCGCAACGGGGTGACGCAGGGCGATGCTGAGTGATGCAGAAACCCGCGTTTTTTCTGATTAACAGGGCGCGGGGCGGCTGTCTTTGACACAGGTCAGCGCGGACAGTGCGCACGAGGGGTAGAGTCCGGGGCGAACAAAACAACTCAGTGTATAGCCATTGGAGAGGGAGCCCCGAATGCCCAAAGACATGACCCGACAGGATGCCGCCGCAAAGACCCCCAAAGCCGAAGCAAAGGTGCCCGCAGTCATCGCGACCAAACCAACGCCGAGCCACGAGGACATCCGTCGCGCCTTTGAGACCGGGCAATACCCCTATTCGCGCAAGATGTCGCGCCCGGCCTATGAAAAGGAAAAGGCCCTGCTTCAGGCGGAGCTGCTGAAAGTGCAGCTGTGGGCCCAGGAAACGGGCCAGAAATTTGTCCTGTTGTTCGAAGGGCGCGATGCGGCGGGCAAGGGGGGCACCATCAAGCGCTTTACCGAGCATCTGAATCCCCGGTTGGCCCGTGTCGTCGCGTTGAACAAACCCACCGACGAAGAGCGCGGCCAATGGTATTTCCAGCGCTATATCAACCACCTGCCCACCAGCGGTGAAATGGTGCTTTATGACCGCTCCTGGTATAATCGGGCCGGTGTTGAGCGGGTCATGGGCTTTTGTGAACCCAACGAATATCTTGAGTTCATGCGCCAGACGCCCGAACTGGAGCGGATGTTGGTGCGCTCGGGGATACGGCTTTACAAATATTGGTTCTCTGTCACCCAGAGCGAGCAGGGCCGCCGGTTCAAATCGCGCGAGACCGATCCCTTGAAACAGTGGAAGCTGTCTCCCATCGACAAGGCGTCCCTGAACAAATGGGATGATTACACCGAAGCCAAGGAAGCGATGTTCTTTTACACCGATACGGCAGATGCGCCCTGGACGGTGATCAAATCGAACTGCAAGAAACGGGCCCGGCTGAACTGCATGCGCCATTTTCTCGCCTCGCTCGACTATCCCGGCAAGGATTTGCAGGTTGCCGCCGCACCCGACCCGCTGATTGTGGGGCAGGCGCACCATGTGATCCAGCGGTCAGACCACATTCTGGGCAAGGCGCTGCATCCCGACAATCGCGCAGGCTAGCCCCGCGCCACAGCCGTCTGGGGCCGGTATCGTCCGGCCCCTTTTGCTGTCTGCGGGCAAGACGGGACCGGTTGCAACGGATGGTAGAATCAGGCTTGCCGTAATTCCCTGCCGTGCCTAAGGCTGGTGTCATGACTGATACCATGACCCCAGAAAGCGGCCTGCCGCCCACAGGCGGCAGCAAGCCCCCGTCGCCCAATACCGTTCTCGGCCATTCCCGGGCACTCTTGCTGCTTGGTCTGCCGATGATCGGCGGCCATGTGGCGCAGTTTTCCATCGGCCTCACCGATACGGTGATGCTGGGCTGGTATGGCGTTGCTGAGCTGGCGGCGGTCACGCTGGGGTCGACCTATTTTTTCTCGATCTTCCTGTTGGGTTCGGGCTTTGCCTTTGCGGTGATGCCGATGGTTGCCGCCGCTGCCGGATCAGGAGAAGAGCGCCAGATCCGACGCACCACCCGCATGGGGCTTTGGCTGTCGCTGATCTACGGCGCCTTGGCGGTGCCGCTGTTGTGGTGGTCTGAGCCGATCCTGTTGTTTCTGGGCCAAAACCAGGAGGTCGCGCATGGCGCGGCGGAATACCTGCGCATCGCCGGCTGGGCCATTTTCCCCGCGCTGTTGTACATGGTGGTGAAATCCTATCTGGCCGCATTGGAACGCACCCAGGCGGTTTTGTGGTTCTCTGTCTTTGCGGCACTGATCAATGGTGTGGTCAATTATGCGCTGATCTTTGGCAATTGGGGCGCGCCAGAGCTGGGTGTGACAGGGGCGGCGATTGCCTCACTGGTCACCAATTTCATCTCATTCGGGTTGGTGATCGGCTATGCGCTGCGGATCCTGCCAGAGCATGAGTTGCTGAAAAACGCTCTGCGCCCGGATTGGGAGATGATGCGCCGGGTGCTGCGGATGGGCACGCCCATCGGGCTGACCACCGTGGCAGAGAGCAGCCTGTTTGCCGCCTCTGCCATGATGATGGGCTGGATCGGGACGGTTGCGCTGGCGGCGCATGGGATTGCGATCTCGCTCGCCGGGATCACCTTTATGGTGCATCTGGGTCTGTCCAATGCGGCGACGGTGCGGGCGGGCAATGCCTATGGGCGACGCGATCGGGACCATCTTGCGCGCGGCGCGCGGGTGGTGATGGCGATGTCGCTTGCGATGTCGGCGATCGGTATCGTGCTGATGCTGACCATTCCCGAGCCGCTGATTGCGCTTTTCCTGGATAGCGATGACCCGGAAAAGCCGCAGATCCTTGCACTGGGTGTTGGGTTGCTGGCGGCAGCGGCCCTGTTTCAGCTGATGGACGGGATGCAGGTTGTGGCCTTGGGGCTGTTGCGGGGGGTGCAGGACACCGCCTGGCCGATGGTGATTGCGGTGCTGAGCTATTGGGCGGTCGGCATTCCGGTGTCTTATCTGTTTGGCTTTGTCTTTGGCTGGGGCGGCATTGGGGTCTGGTTCGGTCTGGTGATCGGTCTTTCTGCCGCCGGGATCCTGCTGATGGCACGGTTCTGGATGCGTTCCATCAAGGCTGTGGGCTAGGGGACTGTGAGCTAGGGGCTGGATGCATTGATCTGACGCCACTGCCGCAGGACCAGCGAAAAAGCAGTGGTTTGGGGCGCGCAGAAATCGGCGCGCTGGCAAACACGTGTGGCGGAGGCGATCAGCCCTTTTCCGGCTTGCTATCCTGTTTGCTGTCCTGCTTGGCCTCTGACTTTGCTGCACGTTGCAGGCGGTCCGCCTTTTTGCGGATCAGCACGCTGCGCAGGTCGTGCATCGCCAGCAACAAGTCATCCGAGATCGCATCAAGCTGGTCATCATCGGCGCGGCTTTGGGCCCATTGCGCCGTGTGGTTGAGATGGTCGATGGTGCGGCGGATGTCATCAATCTCGCGCGTGGCCAGCAGCGCCTGCCGGTCAGCCATCCACGCCCGGATTGCGCTCAGGTCTGCGTCGCTCAGGGTGCGATCGCCGTGGGGCTTGATCTCGCCATTGCGCAGTTTGACAACGGCGATCTGATCCATCTCCAGCCGCCGCTGTCGGTTTTCGCTCTCCACCCGAAAGACAAACGCCCCGTTGTCACGGACGCGAAAGTAATATTCGGGCAGAGAGGCTGTCATGATCCCGGCTCAGCTCAGGCTGGCGCAGAAGGACTGGATCCGGCGGCAGGCCTCGCGCAGGGTATCGTCGGAGGCGGCATAGCTCACCCGGAAGTTCGGCGACAGGCCGAACGCCGCGCCATGAACCACGGCCACATCCGCCTCTGCCAGAAGCGCCTTGGCAAAGGCCTCGTCATCGCTGATGGCGGTCCCGGCCGGGCTGGTGCGGCCGATCAACCCCTTGATCGAAGGGTAGACGTAAAACGCGCCATCCGGCACCGGGCAGGTCACACCGTCGATCTGGTTCAACATGTCGACCACCAGATCGCGACGGCGCACAAAGGCCTCTTTGCTGGTCTCGATATAGTCCTGCGGCCCTTCCAGTGCCTCGACCGTCGCCCATTGACTGATGGAGCAGGGGTTCGACGTTGATTGCGACTGAACCTTGCGCATGGCGGCAATCAGCTCTTTCGGGCCTGCGGCATAGCCGATGCGCCAGCCGGTCATGGCATAGGCCTTGGAGACGCCATTGCAGGTCAGGGTACGCTCATAAAGGCCGGGCTCGATCTCTGCGGGGGTGCAGAAGGTGAAATCGCCAAAGACCAGATGCTCGTACATGTCGTCGGTCATCACCCAGACCTGCGGGTGCCGCATCAGCACATCGGTCAGCGCTTTCAGCTCATCCGCGCGGTAGCCTGCGCCGGTCGGATTGGAGGGCGAATTGAAGATCAGCCATTTTGTGCGCGGGGTGATCGCCTGTTCCAGCTGCTCGGCGGTGATCTTGAAGCCGGTCTCCAGCTGACCTTCGACGATCACAGGCGTGCCGCCTGCAAGGCGGACCATATCGGGGTAGGACACCCAATAGGGCGCGGGGATGATGACCTCGTCACCGGGGTTCAGCGTTGCCATCAGCGCATTGTAGAGGATCTGTTTGCCACCGGTCCCGACCGAGACCTGCTCGGGTGTGTAGCTCAGCCCGTTGTCGCGCTGAAACTTGTCACAGATCGCACGCTTGAGCTCGATGATGCCGTCGGGGGCGGTGTATTTCGTCTTGCCCTCTTCGATCGCCTTGATCGCCGCTGCCTTGATGTTTTCGGGGGTGTCGAAGTCCGGCTCTCCCGCGCTGAGGCCGATGACATCGCGTCCAGCTGCGCGCAACTCACCCGCGAGTGTCGTGATTGCAATCGACGGAGATGGCTTCACGCGGGACAGGCTGTCGGACAGAAATGGCATAAAATGACCTCTGTTTGAATATCATATGGAACTGTCATAGGGTGCGCCTATCTCTCGATCAAGTGAGATCAACAGGCAGACCGAAAGGGGTCAAGTTATGAGCAATGATGACATGAATTGGTACGGGCCAGAGGCCGCAACCTTTGGAGACCGCGTTGCAGCCGCACGCGAGGCTGCAGGCATGACACAGGCTCAACTGGCGCGCCGCCTTGGCGTCAAGAAGACCACTCTGACTGGCTGGGAGCAGGACCTGTCTGAACCGCGCGCCAACAAGCTGACCATGATGGCGGGGCTGTTGAACGTGTCGATGGGCTGGCTCTTGACGGGTGAAGGCGAGGGCATGGACGCCCCCGCAGGCGAGCAGGTGCCGCAGGATCTGGCTGCGATCCTGACAGAGCTGCGCCAGCTGCGTGAAGAGATGCGTGGCAATGTCGAACGCGCCGCACGGCTGGAAAAACGTCTGCGTCTGGTTATCGAAGGTGTGCCGCAATGATCGACCTGAAGGCCAGCCCGCCACCTGCCGATGAAAGCCGCGAGACCCGGATCAAGCGGCTGACCATGCGTTCCATGCGGCGGGGCATCAAGGAAATGGACATCCTTCTGTCGGCCTATGCCGCCCAAAAGCTGGCCGCGATGAGCGATGCCGACCTTGATCTCTACGATGCGCTTTTGCACGAGAACGATCAGGATCTGTACCAGTGGGTGACGGGGCAGGTCGCCGCGCCACAGGGCTATTCTGTGCTCATTGCGGATATCGCGCAAACCCACCAATAAGAATAAAATCCGAGCTTAACGGATTTTTCGGGAATTTTCCGCATTGTGTTCCGAAGTAACCCTCGAGTCGGAGATGCGGATGAGTATGGAATTGCCAATCGGCCAGCAGGACCAGAAGGGGTTCATGACTGGCTATCTTGAGGCGCTCGCCCTGGTTGAGCGCCTTCACCGTTTGCTTTTGGATGTGATCAAGGACGAGTTTGAGCGCGTCGGCGTGCTGGAGATCAATGCGGTCCAGGCCCTGCTGCTGTTCAACATCGGCAACAATGAGGTCACGGCAGGCGAACTGAAATCACGCGGCTATTATCAGGGCAGCAACGTCAGCTACAACCTGAAGAAGCTGGTTGAAATGGGCTATATGCACCACCAGCGCTGCGAAATTGACCGTCGTTCTGTGCGTGTGCGCCTGACCGAACGTGGTCGCGAAATCCGTGATATCGTCGCGGCCTTGTTTTCGCGTCACGCCGAAGGTCTGGAAGGCAAAGGTGTGATCAGCAGCGAAGGTATCGAAGATATCACAGCCTCGCTCAAGCGTGTGGAACGGTATTGGTCGGATCAGATCCGCTATATCTACTGACGCGGCTTTTGCTGGCAACCGCGAGGCCCGTCGATGGCGGGGCGCGCAAGACTTAGGCTGATGGTGACGACCGCGAACAGGTCGGACTTGGCAGAATACGGGGCAGAACGCCGCGCGCCAGAGCACCACAGCGCAGATTGAGCTGTCAAAACGGACAGGTCAGACACCCAGGCCAACCCCGATCTTCCTGTGCAGAATGCCGTGAATGGATCGGATGCAAGGACCAGAATGGACCTTTCGGCCCGGATTTTCCCGAATAGACGATGACCACCACGGGGGCGTGCCCTGTTGGTGATGTTTGTGTTGCCGCTTTTGCCTCATGACCTTCGCCTGAGGTGGGAGGGGAGGGACGCCGCGGCGATGATCCGCACCAAGGCGGCGGTTTCAGCTAGCCTCGCGGGCGTCCGTGTATGGCTGCGCCCCGCCAAGACACGTTCAAGACCCCGCCAAGACCGCGAAAAGAAAACGGCCCCGCCCGAATGGGACAGGACCGTCGAATGCATTTCCCGCAGCGCAGTTTCGGCGCACTGCGATGGGCTTACCAGTGACCGGTGTTTTCCATGCTCGCCCACGGCTCTGCCGGAGGCAGGGCGTCACCATGCTGGAGCAGCTCGATCGAAATGTTGTCAGGCGAGCGCACAAACGCCATGTGGCCGTCACGCGGCGGGCGGTTGATGGTGACACCATTGTCCATCAGATGCTGGCAGGTCGCATAGATATCATCCACCGCATAGGCGAGGTGGCCGAAATGACGGCTGTCGCTGGGCAGCGCATCATCGCCGTCCCAGTTGTAGGTCAGTTCAATCGGCGTGTCTTCCTGGCCTTCGGCGGCCATGAAAATCAGAGAGAAGCGACCGCCCTCGCTGTCATGGCGTTTGATTTCCTTGAGACCCAGCAGCTCGTAAAACGCCATGGATTTCTCAAGGTCCTTCACGCGCACCATGGTGTGCAGATATTTCAGCGGCATCTGAATGCTCCTCTTGTCGGTCTGTCGTTCCCTGTCAGATGCGGATCCACCGACAGGGATTCAAGGCGCTAACATTAATGCAATGTGCCCGCGCGGCCAGAGCGAAATCAACGGTTGATCAGAATTTGGACTGAATTCCAAGCGAGACAGACACCTCGCGCGACTGAAAGCGGCTGTGATTGCTGTCCCTCTTGCCCGCGCGCAGGCGCAATGTGGGGGCAAAGCCTGCATAATCGTAGTCTTCGAAAAAGATGTTCAGATCCGCATAGATCGAGGTGTCTTCGCGCCCGTCCGGCAGATAGCGGGCGGGAAAGCCTGCGATATACTGGTCGTAGTCGGTGCGCCCCAGGATCAACCCGGTTGAGATCCGCGCCGGGCCGATGGCGTCTGCGAATTTGTAGCCCAGCCGCAGGGTTGCGGTCTGGCTGGTGGCATTGACATGGCCTGCACGGGTGTCGCGCAGCGCGAGGCTGACATCCAGCTGGTCACCGTTGCCCAAGCGCCGGTTGAGCCGCAGCCCAAGCCCATAGACCTGCCCGTCCTGTGCCGGGCTGCGCGGGTCAAACCGCTGCTCGCCGCTTACATCGACGATCAGGGCGTTCTGGGCCGACAATTGCCAGCTTCGCCGACCATTCAGCCGCATCAGGTCATAGCTTTTGTCGCCGCCATACCACGCGCTGCCAAGCGCCACGCCGACCGCTGCGGTCCCTTTTTTGTCGGCCGGGCCGATGGCAAAACCGTGGCTCAGGGCCAGTTCCCCATAGGTGGAGCCAAATTCGCTGTTGCGTGGCACCGTGGTGCCCGATTGCTGGGCCAGAAGCGCGGCCTCGGCCTTGGCGCCAGAGGACAGTGCCACCCGTTGCACATAGGCCCGCGCGCTCAGCGTGGTGCGGCTTGTTGCCGTTTGATGCAGGCGGCGGGACAGGCTGGCATCGACCACGCCCACGACACCGTCCAGAGCCACCGCACGCGGGCCAAACCGGCCAAGGGTCGGCACCCCGTCGATCACCTCAAGCGTGCTGTCTGCGCCGTTGTTCACATTGTTTGACGGGCGCAGCTCGCCGCGCAGCTGAAAGGCCCAGGGGTTCAGGCGGCGCAGCACCTTATAGTCCTGTGCGATCCGCTCTTCGCTGGTTTCATCCGGGGCGTGGATGGCTGTCCGGCGCAGCCAGATCTGTGCCAGCGTATGGCGTTCTTCGGTGACGGACAGGCGCGCGGCCAGCTGGGCTGCGCGAAACTTCCCGGCGCTGTCGGGCGCAAACCGATAGGCCCGCGCTGCAGATCTGCGCCCGGCACCGGCTGCGTTCAGCCGTGCCTGGGCTGCGGCGCGCAGATACCAGGCCAGCGAATCCTGCCGATCTGCCCGCAGCAGCGCCTTGGTCAGATCCAGCGTGAGTTCCGGCTTGCCATTGCCAAGCGCCTGGGCCGCCAGCAGGCGGCCCTGATCCAGGCTCAGGTGATATTCGGGTTTGGGCTGTGCCGAGGGCAGGGCTGGGAGCATCCCCACCAGCAACAGCGCAGCGGCCAGCCGCCTGCGCATCGGATCAAGGGACCGGCTGGTTGCAGACGTCCGAACTGGAGGCAGTGCCGCATTGGCCAAGAACAAAGATGCCAAACTCTTCCTCGCCGTTGAAGCCGTCGAGGTGTTCGCTGACCCTGACTGATCCTGCGACAGACGTCGCATCTGTGCCCGCAAAGATACCGCCGTATTCGCCAACCACGGTGCGGGTGCCGTTCACCTCAATCGAGGTGTCGCCAGCAAAGGTTCCGTTGGCTTCAATCGTTGTGGGGGCGAGGTTCAGCGTGGTTGCGTCAATGGCAGCTGCGCCATCGGTCAGCGGCTGAATCTGTCGGTTGTAGATGGTCCCGTTCACGACATTGTCGCGGAAACCGGCGTTGATGAAGGCATCGCCTGTCACCTCTGCGACCTGGGTCGGGCGCACGGCTGCGGGGGTGCCGGTCGCGACTGGCAGCAGGTCGCCGCCGTCGCCTGCGATGTTCAAAAGCCCGACATAAGTCCCCGCATAGCTCACGATACCGCCGGAGGCGACGTCCTCGGTCGGCGCGCTATAGTTGCCGCGGCGACCATAATGGGTGCCTGCAAAGTAATAGGAAAACTGCCCGCCTGTCGCGACCGCAACCGCAAAGGCGCCATCCTCGATTTCGCGCACATAAGCCGTAACGTGCCGGTCCAGCGATGAATCCTGCGCGGTGTAGGCCAGATACCCCTCACGGTCGAGCGCGGGCCGGCGCCGATAGGTTGCCGAAAACGGTGTGTCATCCAGGCTCAACCCTGAAATCACCAATGTCCCCGCATCTGGGTCATAGGCCACGCTGTCGAGGTCAGAGGCCAGATTTTCGGGGATCGTGATCCCGCTGCCGGTGCCGCCGTCGGTCCCGTCACCTGTGTTAAAGGGGTTTGTTCCACCACCGCAGGCAGACAGCATAGCCGTCGCCGCGAGTCCCAGCATAACCCGTTTCATTTCAACTGCCCTCAAATATCATTTTTGTTTGCGCCAGTGTCCGGCCCGGGCCTGCGAAAGTCAATTGAATTGGCCGGGTGGGGGATGTGTTGGCTGCAACCGTGGCGGATGTGTTACCACAGCCCAACGCCGCCAAGTGCGGTATTGGACCTTTTGACTTTGCCATTGACCTGTGGCAACGACAAAAGAAAGCAGGCAGAGGCCAGGGGGACAGGACAGAATGCGCCAGTATCACGAGGCTCTTGAACAGATTCTGACCCATGGTGAGGCCAGCTCGGACCGCACCGGGACCGGCACGATTTCCTATTTCGGGATGCAGACCCGCTATCCGCTTGCCGATGGCTTTCCGCTGGTGACCACCAAGAAACTGCATCTGCGCTCTATCATACACGAACTGTTGTGGTTCCTGTCTGGCGACACAAATATCCGATATCTCAAGGAAAACGGCGTCTCAATCTGGGATGAGTGGGCCGATGAAAACGGGGATCTGGGGCCGGTTTACGGCCATCAGTGGCGGCATTTTCCGCGGCTTGAACTGGCCGAGGGCACAACCGGTGACGAGCCGCTGTATCGTGCGGGCAGTGTCGATCAGATTGCAGATCTGGTGCGGATGATCGAAACCTCGCCCGACAGCCGCCGTCTGATTGTCTCTGCCTGGAACCCCGCCGATGTGCCCGACATGGCGCTGCCGCCCTGTCATACGCTGTGGCAGGTGCGGGTGCAGGGTCGCAAGATGCATCTGCAGCTATATCAGCGGTCTGCGGACATGTTCCTGGGCGTGCCGTTCAATATCGCCTCTTATGCGCTGCTGCTGAAAATGCTGGCGCATGTCACGGGGTATGAGGCCGGGGATTTTGTTCACACGATCGGGGATGCGCATATCTATTCCAACCACATGGATCAGGTGAAGCTGCAACTGTCACGCACCCCCAAACCGCTGCCGGAGCTGCACATCAAACGGGATGTCCCGTCGATCTTTGACTTCACATATGAAGACTTCGAGGTGGTGAACTACGACCCTGATCCGGTGATCAAGGCCCCGGTTGCTGTCTGATCCGGCCGCCTTGTCCCCAGCTGCCTGATGCAGTCTTTTCCGTCACGCCAACCGGCCCCATGACCCGCCCCATGAAAGGTATCTCATGATTACCCTTATCGTTGCACGCGACCAGAACGGCGCGATTGGCAAGGACAACACCATCCCCTGGCACGCGCCCGAAGACCTGAAGTGCTTTCAGCGCGAAACCCTGGGTGGGGCCGTCATCATGGGGCGCAACACCTGGGAGAGCCTGCCGTTCAAGCCCTTGAAAAACCGGCTCAATCTTGTGGTGTCATCCGATCCGAACGCAGCGGAGATTGTCTGCCCTAGCATCGAGGCCGCGCTGGCAGAGGCGCGCGCGCAGGGCTATCTGCGGATCTATGGCATTGGTGGGGCAGGGATCTACCGAGAGATGCTGCCGATTGCCGACCGTATGGTCATCACCGAGGTCGACACTGTCGTCGACTCTCCCGATACGCATTTTCCGGCGTTTTCGGCAAGTGAGTGGGCCATCGCCAGTCAGACCGAACTGCGCAGCGAGGCGCCGAACTGCGTTGCGGTGGAATACCTGCGCCGCTGACGCGCCCCGATACGGCCAGACACGTCCCGGCGCGCGCGGCCAAATGTAAAAACAAACAGACCCCGGCAGGCAGCTGTCGGGGTTTTCCATGCTGACCGTGCAAGTCAACCATCAGGCCAAGTCAACCATCAGGAGAGAGCTGCGCCGGGCTGGCCCCCGCCGCAACTGGTGTTCATGTGCTGCGTTATTGCGGGCGAATTTCGGAAGCCATTTGACGACCGTCGCGACCTTCGATCATTTCAAATTCAACTTTCTGGTTGTCCGCAAGGCCGGTCAGGCCAGAACGTTCTACCTGGGAAATATGCACAAAAACGTCTTTTCCGCCGCCTTCGGGCTCAATAAAGCCGTAGCCTTTGGTGGTGTTGAACCATTTCACGGTGCCATTTGCCATGTTCCCGTGTCTCCTTCTCGTTTACTCTTCACCCTCAACACAACGGAATTTTGCGCTGCAGGTTGAACTGGTCGGTCCTGCCGCAGTGTGCTTGCAGAACAGGGCAGGGAATTTGTCCTACCCCGGTTTCAAGTTTTGCACGGGTCATGTAAAAATCAAGCGAAACAGCGCGTTTCTACCGTAAATTGTGCAGAATGCCGCGAAAAAGAGAGGAAAACACCGTGCAGCTCTACGGACTGAAGACCTGTGACACCTGCCGCAAGGCGCTCAAACTGCTGCCAGATGCTACATTTGTAGACGTGCGCGCAGAGGGGGTGCCGGATGATCTCTTGCAGGCGGCGCAGGCTGAATTTGGCGACAAGCTGCTCAACACCCGCTCAACCACATGGCGCGAGTTGGGCGAGGCCGAGCGGGCAGGCGACCCGCTTGAACTGATCCGCGCCCATCCCACGCTGATGAAGCGGCCGCTGATCCGATCCGGTGATGCGCTTTATCTTGGCTGGGACAAGAAAACTCAGGCGGCACTTGGCGTTGGGGCCTGACGCCCCCATCTGATCTGGGGCACAACAAAAGGAGAAGCGCCATGCGCAATGCTGCGCTTGTTTTGGGGATCATTGCCGGGCTCTTTGCCATGGTGGTGGGGTTCTTCGGCTATGGTTATACCACGGCGGTCGAGCATTTCGGAGAGATCGACGGGTTTGCGCGGCAGGTCGACAATGTCGGGGAACTGCGCCTGTTGTCGGTGATTTCGCCGCTCTTGATCCTTGCTGGTGGTGCAATGGCGCGGGCCCGGGCGCTGTGGGGCGGGGTGCTGATGCTGGTTGGTGCCGGCGGCGTTTATGCGGGCTACGGGCTTGGTTTTTTCACCATCTTCCCGATTTCGATGGCCTGCCTCGCAGGTGTTCTGGCAGTGGCAGCGGGCAAGCCGGACGAGGAAAAGGCGCATTTCTGATCCCGGTCTTCTTGGGCGAGATCCACGAAAAAACGCGGACCGATGGGGCCGTGTTTTTTGTTTTCGAAGTGTCGTGTGGGGCGATCAGGCCATCACGGGCTGGGCGCGACGGCTGCGCAGCAGGGCGTCGACAGACAGGGCGCCGGCGCCTTTGATGACGAGGATCGACAGAACAAAGACCCAGAACAGACGCTGATCAAGGATCACCCCATCGGAGAACCGGTCAAACCAGGCGCCAAGGGTTTTGAGGTCAGTGGCGCCGTGGCCGTAAACGTCGGTGAGCGACTGCACCACGACAAAGCCGATCATGCCAAGGGAGGCGAGACGGGTGAACAGGCCGATCACGATCAGCAGCGGCAAGATGAATTCGGCGTAGGTGCCGGCCATCACAACAGCCCATTGGAAGATGCCGAACTGGGACACATCATAGCCCGCGGCTTCCAGTTGCTTGGGGAAGATCTGGCTGTAGGCGCCGATCGAGGGGCTGAAGATACCCAGAACCCCATCACCCAGTTTGGTCAGGCCCGAGTTCCAGTAGTACACCAGAAGGGTCGCGGCAAAGACAAAGCGGGCACCAAGCGGCAAAAGCCAGGTTCCGGCCCGGTCTACCAGGTCAAAGATCTTATCGTGAAGCGAGACGAGCGCATGCATGGGGGGTCATCCTTTGCTGTCCAGGTGAGTGATTGCACCGCCTTGCAGCAACAGGGCGAGTACGTGGGAAAGGTCAAAATCAGGGTGCTGTGCGTGAATGGTGCTCAGCGCACCCTCCAGCGTGGCGCCGCGGTTCATGGCGTCGATCCAGTCGGCACCACCGGCAGGCAGATGCTGCACCACAGGGTCAAACTCTGGCCGGGTGATGAGGATATCCTGTGCCTCGTGCCGGGGTTTGGGGGCATCCTCTTCGGTGTTGAACCGCCAGATATCAAACAGCGGCCAGGGCGACCGCAGCACTTGCATCGCGGGTGCAAAGGACAGCCGTGCGCCCATCAGCGCGTCGGGTGCGAGCGCGCCCAATTGCGCCGGGTCAACCGGTGTGGCGTCGCCTGCGTGATAGGCCCGGCGCAGGGCAAGGTCGAGCCGCGCCGCATCCGGCAGATAGCCGAGGTGTTTCAGCTGCTCCATCCCGGCGAGGAACTCCGGGAACTCCGCCCCGTAGTGCATCATCAGCGGCGACGACGGTGGGTGCGCCCGCAGGTACAGACCCGCCAGCCCGTCGAGGTTCTGCTTGCCCAGCAGCTTGCCAATGAGGGGAAAGGCGCTGTGCATCGCTTCGGTGAGAGAGACCGCCACATTGTTGCGATAAACGCTGAAGCGACGCCCCGCAGGCCCCCCGGAGGCATCAAGCAACCCCTCTGGCACCGGCTGGTTTGCATCCATCATGGCGCGGGTGAAGTCTGTTTGCGAAACACTCATGCCGGGATGCGCTCCAGCGCTGTGGCGGCGCGCGCGGCCTCGGCGGCGAGCACCGGCCATTCCGGCACATCGGTGTCCCATTCCACCAGAACCGGCTTGGGGCCCGATTTGGCCAGCGTATAATCCAGCAGCGCCCAGACCGGATCCACCACCTCAGCGCCGTGGCTGTCGATCAACAGCGGCTTGCCGTGGTCGTCTTCATCCTCGTCATGGCCGCCAAGGTGGATCTCGCCGACCTGATCAAGCGCGAAGGCATCGATATAGCCCTGCGGCGAGAAGTCGAGATTGGTGGCGGAGACAAAGACGTTGTTCACATCCAGAAGCAGGCCACAGCCCGTGCGCCGGGTGATTTCGGCCAGAAACTCGGGCTCAGACCACGTGCTTTCGGCAAAGGCCAGATAGCTGGAGGGGTTTTCCAAGAGCATCCGCCGCCCGATGGTGTCCTGCACCTGGTTGATATGGTCACAGACCCGCGCAAGCGTTGCGTCGGTATAGGGCAAGGGCAGCAGGTCGTTGTAGAAATGGCTGTCATGGGTGGACCAGGCCAGATGTTCAGAGAAACTCGCAGGATTGAGCCATCCGACCAGATGTTTCAGCCGGGCGAGGTGATCGCGGTCCAGCGCGCCTTCTCCGCCGATGGAGAGGCCGACACCATGAACAGAGATCGCGAATTCCTCGGCCAGATGGCGCAGCTGCGCCAGGGGGCGGCCGCCATCGCCCATGTAGTTTTCCGCATGGATTTCCAGCCAGCGCACGTCGCCTGCATCCTTAAGGATGTCCGCAAAATGCTGCGGTTTGTATCCGACACCAGCGGCGGCAGGGAGGGTTTGAGCGGCGTCCAGCATATCAGTGATCCCGAATGACGTTAGAAATCAATTGGCTGCGCGAAAGGCAAAGGCATGATCCGGGCGCGGTCGCTTGCGATGGGTCAGGCACCTGCACCCGAGGCCGCAATGACCCATGATGGGCCGGGGCAGAGAGTGCGGTCTGACCAGACACGCTTCGAAGCCGCGCTTCGAAGGGGGAAAGGGAAGCCGGCAGGGCAGTGGCCTGTCCTGCCGGAAGAGCCTGCCGCATCAGACGTGGGTTCTGTGCGGCGGGCTGATGTCTGTCAGGCGAACCTTATGCGGGCAGGTCGCGCTCCAGCGGCTCCAGCGAGCCTTCGCGGGCTGTGCCGTCTGCCATTGCGGGCAGTTCCATGCCTTCGCAGGTGCCTGCGTCAACCAGGGTCCAGGCGTTGCCCTGATAATCAACGGTCGAGGTGCCTGCGCAGGTGGTGCCGGGGCCGGCAGCGCAATCGTTCTGACCCGCCAGGGAGACGCCATAGCATTTCTCTTTGGACTGGGCGGCAGCCGGGGTCACGACAGCAGAGGTCAGTGCGGCAGCGACGGCACCAGCGACGGCGAGGGTTTTTGCAGTGTTGGACATCGGTGTCTTCCTTCTATCAAGTGTAGTTGCGATGGCGTGTTTGTAAGACTGACACTAGCCCAGCCGGGCAAGGCTTTGAATTCACGAGGCTGTGTCTCACGCGGGCGTCAGCAGCTGTGACCGAATATTACAGGCGGCTGGCGGTAATTCCCCTGAAAACATGCCCAAAAAGAAACCGGCCCCGCAAGTGGAGGCCGGTTTGACAGTTAATAGAAGCTGTATCGCGCCGAAATGTTACAGAAGATCCGGCGGGGTCGCTTCGGTCGCGAGGGTCTTTGTTACAGTCTCAAGGCTTTCGACCTTGGTCTGCTTTTCACCCAGTCGACGGACAGAGACGGTGCGCTCTTCCACTTCGCGCGCGCCCACGGCCAGAATCACCGGCACCTTGCCCACGGAATGCTCGCGGACCTTGTAGTTGATCTTTTCGTTGCGCATGTCGGCCTCGGCCCGCACGCCTGCGGCTTTCAGCTGCTCGACCACCTCAAGGACATAGTCATCCGCCTCGGAAGTGATGGAGGCCACAACCACCTGACGCGGCGCCAGCCAGAACGGCAACTTGCCTGCGTGTTCTTCGATCAGGATGCCGATGAAGCGCTCAAAACTGCCAAGGCAGGCACGGTGCAGCATGACGGGGCGGTGCTTGGCGCCGTCCTGACCGATAAAGGTCGCCTCCAGACGTTCCGGCAGGTTTGCATCCACCTGCAGGGTGCCGCACTGCCAGTTCCGCCCGATTGCATCGGTGAGGGTGAATTCCAGCTTGGGACCGTAAAAGGCGCCTTCGCCTTCGAGGATCTCGAAATCATAACCCGCCGCCTTGCAGGCCTCACCAAGCGCCTGTTCCATGTGGTCCCATGTCTCGTCCGAGCCGATCCGTTTTTCCGGACGGGTGGAGAGCTTGATGGTCCAGTTGTGGAAGCCGAGATCGGCGTAGACTTTGGACAGGAAGGCGATGAATTTGGCGGTTTCCGAGGTGATCTGATCCTCGGCGCAGAAGATGTGACCATCGTCCTGCGTAAAGCCGCGGACCCGCATGATGCCATGCAGCGCGCCCGAGGGCTCATAGCGGGCGCAGGAGCCGAATTCGGCCATGCGCAGCGGCAGATCGCGGTAGGATTTCAGACCCTGATTGAACACCTGCACGTGGCAGGGGCAGTTCATCGGCTTCAGCGCGTTCACCGCCTTTTCGCGGGCGTGATCCTCGTCCACCTCAACGATGAACATGTTTTCCTGGTATTTGTCCCAGTGGCCGGATTTTTCCCACAGCTTGCGATCCACCACCTGCGGGGTGTTCACCTCGACATAGCCGTCACGGTCCTGCATGCGGCGCATGTAGTCCTGCAGCTGTGTGTAGATGCGCCAGCCATTGGGGTGCCAGAACACCTGACCGGGGGCCTCTTCCTGCATGTGGAACAGACCCATTTCCTTGCCCAGCTTGCGGTGGTCGCGCTTGGCGGCCTCTTCCAGCATGGTCAGATGCGCCTTCAGCTTTTCCTTGCCGGTGAAGGCCACGCCGTAGATCCGCTGCAGCATGGCGCGGTCGCTGTCACCACGCCAGTAGGCGCCTGCGATGGACATCAGTTTGAAGGCATCGCCCGGCACCTGACCAGTGTGCTGCAGGTGCGGACCGCGGCACAGATCCTGCCAGTCGCCGTGCCAGTACATGCGCAGCGGCTCATCGCCGGGGATGCTCTCGATCAGTTCGACCTTATAGGGTTCGTTGTTGTCGGTGTAATGCTGGATCGCGCGGTCGCGTTCCCACACCTCGGTGCGGACTTCATCACGCTTGTTGATGATATCCTTCATCTTTTTCTCGATCGCGCCGAGATCTTCGGGGGTGAAGGGCTCTGCGCGGTCAAAGTCGTAATACCAGCCGTTGTCGATGACCGGGCCGATGGTGACCTTGGTGTCGGGCCAGATTTCCTGAACTGCACGGGCCATGATATGAGCAAGATCGTGGCGGATCAGCTCATTGGCCTGCTCTTCGTCCTTCATGGTGTGGATGGCAATGGCGGCGTCGTCGTTGATCGGCCACTGGAGATCCCAGTGCTGATCGTTCACCGTTGCTGAGATCGCCTTTTTGCCCAGCGAGGTGGAGATGGAGGCCGCGACCTCGGCAGGGGTGATACCTGCGTCATAGGATCGTGCATTGCCATCGGGGAAGGTGAGAGAGATCTGGGCCATATCGGCTGCTCCTCGTCGGTTTGGCGCCCACTGAACGCCCGGTTGCGGGTAATATGTGTTCCGCCCGTTTGGCAGGGGTGTGCGGGCCTGTCAAGCAGGCGAGGGGCCAGCCCCTCGCGCTCCCCGGGATATTTTTCGCCAGAAGATGAAATTCCTGGATCAGGGGGCGGGTGCGGGGACGCCTTCGCGGATCAGGGCAGAGTAGTCTTGCGTAATGCCCTGGGCCTGCGCCTTGGCGGTGATGCTGCCGCGCTCGCGCAGCTCTTCGGTGCTGTAGCCTGCCGCCAGAACCCCCTGATCATGGGCGTATTCGGGCAGGTAGCCATTGGCCAGAACGCGCCAGTCCAGCGGGACGTCCTCGACGATGGTGCGGATCATTGTCATCACGACCGTGGTGCAGTTTGAGGTGAGCGAATTATACCATTGCGGCTGCGCGGCCAGCTGGTTGGCGGCCTCGACATATTGCAGCAACAGCGCGCGGGCGGTGTCGGGATCGGTGTTGATGCGAAACAGCTGCACGTCCTCGCCACGGGCGTTGGTGCGGGTGCCGACCAGATCCCGTTCATCGGCGGCAACCAGCACCAGCGTGTTGGTCTTGAACAGATCTGCAATGGGAGAGAACCCGCCGCCCACCTGCCTGCGCACCTCGACCGACCAGGCGATCTGGGCCCCATCGGCAAAGCCGAAGCTGACAATCATATGCGCCATCTCGGGCCCGGCCCAATAGGACATGAACAGATCAACCGTCTGCACCTGGCTGAGATCATAGCTGCGGGTTTCCCAGCGGGGGGTGAAGTCCTGCGGCGTCCGCCAGTCGAAATTGCGCACATCTGTCAGCGTCAGCTGGTCGCCCTTGATTTCGCCTGTGACCTGACGGGCCACATCGGGCGACCAGTTTGCCTCAGCCGGTGGGGTCAGCGTGCCCCACCACCAGATCACCGCCGCCAGCGCCAGGCAGAACGTGGCCATCCCGCGCAGCGCACGCCCCCGGATCACCGCCCAGAGCGTGGCAAGGCCAAGGCCTGCAAAGGCGGCTGCAACCCCCGTGCGCAACGCGCCGTCCAACGGCAGCCGATACCACAGCGCCATCGCCCCCCAGACAGTTGCAAGGATGAGAGTAAGGCCAAGAAGACCAAGCAGAAAAAGGCGCATGAAACGGGGCAAAATACGGATCCTGATAACTGTTCGCGCGCGACCGTACTGGCCCGCCCACAGCGGCGCAAGGCCAAGCGGTGAGCGCGCGCTGGCCCCGGTCATGACCTACGCCATATTGCCCAACTGTGGTGATTGCGCAAAATCGCTGGCCGTGGCAGATCTGGGGCAACATACCGGCCCCTGCGCAAGGGATGCAGGCCGGAGCCAAGCCCAACGACGGAGACCCCAGATGGCTGAGACCGCATTTCTCGACACCGCAGAAGGCCGCCGCATCGCCTATCACAAGACCGAAGGCACAGGCCTGACCGTGGTCTTTCTGGGCGGGCTCAAATCCGACATGGAAGGCACCAAGGCCATCCACCTCGAGGCCTGGGCCAAGGCGCGCGGTCAGGCGTTTTTGCGGTTTGACTATTCCGGCCACGGCGAAAGCTCTGGCCAGTTCGAGGAGGGCTGCATTGGCGACTGGCACGAGGACACGCTCGCTGCGGTCGGGGCGCTGACCACCGGGCGGATTGTCCCGGTGGGCTCTTCCATGGGGGGGTGGCAGGCGCTTTTGCTGGCGCGCGCCCTGCCTGAGCGGATCGCCGGGCTGGTCACGATCGCAGCCGCTCCGGATTTTACCGAGGATGGCTATTGGGCCAATTTCTCGGATGAGCAAAAGGCCGATCTGGAGCGCCTGGGCCGGGTGGAGCTGCCCAGCGATTACATGGAGCCCTACATCGTGACCAAACGCATGGTGGAAAACGGGCGCGAAAATCTCGTGCTGCGCTCTGAGCTGGCGTTGCCGTTCCCGGTGCGCTGCCTGCAGGGTACGGCGGATACGGCTGTCAGCACCGAAACCGCGCTGCGCCTGATGGATCACGCCACCTGCGACGACATGCGCCTGACACTGGTCAAGGACGCCGACCACCGGTTCTCTGATCCGACCTGCCTGGCTTTGATCGAACAGGCGGTCGAGGATGTGCTTGACGGCTGAGCGCGGGGCTATCTGCGAGGTATCAAATCGCGTAAGACTGAAACGGTGGGGCAGGGCGCATTGACCTGCCCGCGCATGGGTTTGATTTGAGTGGTTGTGGCCCCGTCTGCGCGGGATCGAACCGTTGGATCCGGCCGGGCCCTGTCGGGGGCGTGGCATGGGCACATCGGTGCGGCGCAGAGTGTGGCCTGAAAAGGAATGGAGCAGAGCGGATGGAGCAGCGTGTCAGTCTCATCACCCTGGGTGTCCCCAACGTGGCCGAGGCCGCAGGGTTTTACGAACAACTCGGCTGGCGCCGCGCCGATAGTCCCGATGGGGTGGTGGCCTTTGATCTGATTTCGCAGACACTCGGTCTTTATCCGCTGGAGGCACTGGCCGAAGATATCGGCCTGCCGGTGTCGGAACTGGGCCACGGCGCAATGACACTCAGCTACAATACCCGCACGGTAGAAGAGGTCGCAGCCCTGCTGGACAAGGCCGAAGCAGCAGGCGCGACCATCCTGCGCCCGGCCGGAGAGGTGTTCTGGGGCGGCACCATCGGCTATTTCCGCGCGCCCGACGGCCATATCTGGGAAATCGCCCACAATCCGTTTTCACCACTCGCCGAAAATGGCGCCTTTCGCTGGAATGGCTATGACAGCTGAGGCGCAGACCGGAGAAGGCCCTGCCGCAGCCGGGCTGAGCGAGCCACTGGTGATGATCCCCGGTATATTCGGGGACGCGGTGCTGTTTGGCCCCCAGATGCGGGCCCTGTCCGGGGTGTTGCCGGTCATGGTTGCACCGCCGCTGGGTGGAGAGCGGGTCGAGACGATCGCCCGCCATCTGCTGGACCAGCTGCCGCCGCGATTTGCCCTGCTGGGACATGGGCTTGGTGGGGTGGTCGCAATGGAGATCATCCGGCGCGCGCCAGAGCGTGTGGCGAGGCTCTGTCTGATGTCGACCACGCCGCTGCCGGATACCCCCGATCAGGCGGCTGCGCGTGAGCCGCAGATCATCGCCGCCCGCACCGGCCGGCTGGAAGAGGCCTTGCGCGCCTGTCTGCCTGCTGATGCCTTGGGGGCAGGGGCGCACCCGTCGATCCTGACGTCTCTTTACGAACAGGGGCTGATGCTGGGAGAGGCGTTTTTCATCACCCGCAGCCGCGTCATGCAGCGGCGCAGCGATCAGCAGGCCAGCCTGCGGCGCTATCGCGGGCCGACGCTGGCGCTTTGCGGGGGGGCGGATCCGATCACCCCGCCCATGCGCCATGAATTTATCGCCAACATGATGCCCAACGCCCGCCTTCAGGTGATCGAGAGCGCGGGCCATCTGCCAACGCTGGAAGCGCCGCAGGAGGTGACAACCGCGCTGGCCCATTGGTTGGCCGCACCTTTGGAGGATGCGGATCTGCGCGCCGCTGCAACCGGTGCGCAGAAGGTATCAGGGGAAAAAACTGACCCACCGGCGGCCAAGGCGCCGCTGCCACCGCTGACGCTGACCAATCCGCTGTGATCCTGCCACGCAGGAGGCGCGCGCCAGCGCCTAACGCAACAGCGCGTCCCGTGCTTTCTTGCTCAGCACCTCGGCCTCTGCCACCGGTGCGCCGCTTTCGACGTCAAAAAACGGCGTCTCGCGCCAGCGCCCGGACAGGCGCGAGGTGATCATCCGCGTCACGATGCCAAATGCCATCCGACCCGCGCCCTTGCTGCGCGGGGGTTGACCGGGGCGCGAGATAAACGCCTTGGCGCGCACCTTGCCCAGGGTTGCGGGATCGGTGAACAGATGACTGTTCAGCCCGACAAATGGCAGGCCGGGTTTGGCCAACGTGTTGCCGATGGGGGTGCCGCAGCATCCGGCATACCAGCGCATCAGCCCTCGCGGGCTCAGCCGCAGCAGGCGCAGATTGTCGGCGCCCTGAGTGATGTGCAGCCCGTCGGGTGTGGTCTGGAACAGGTCCACCGGGTGAGGGGCGGGATCGCGTTGGGTCAGGTGAATTTCGGCCGCGCGGCAATCGGCACAGAAACACTGCACCCGCGTGCCGGCCTTGCGCGCCGCAACAGAGAGATGGCCCTGCACCTCCCCGCATTTACAGGAAAACGTCAGACCATCTGCCATTTTTGTTCCTATCTCTTGCCTTGGGCGTCATACCCATATCCCGGCCCGCACCCCGGCCCTGGCCCCACGGGGGGATCTGCCGACATGCGGCGCCAAGGGGCGTGCTTAGCTTGCGGCCTTGGCCCGTTTTGCGGCGGGTTTCTTGGCGGTGCGGGCATTGGCGTTCATGAATTCGATCACCAGCGGGCGGATATTGTCGCGCCAGCTGCGGCCCGCAAAGATGCCGTAATGGCCTGCGCCGGGCTCCACATGGCTGGCTTTCTTTTCCTCCGGCAGGCCGGTGCACAGATCCAGCGCAGCGATGCATTGTCCGGGCGCAGAGATATCATCATTGGCGCCTTCGACAGTCTTGACCGCCACATCGGTGATCTTGCCGATATCGATCTTATGCCCCGCGACGACAAATTCATTGCGGGCAATCTCGCCGCCTTTGAACACGCGTTCAACGGTGGACAGGTAGAACTCTGCGGTCATGTCCATCACCGCGAGATATTCATCGTAAAAACGGTTGTGCGCGTCGTGGTCCGAGGCTTCCCCACGGCTTACCCGCAGGATCTGGTCCATGAACGCTTTGGAATGGCGCTCGCCATTCATCGACATGAAAGAGCTCAGCTGCAGCAGGCCGGGATAGACCTTGCGGCCCACGCCCTTGTATTTGAAGCCCACGCGCTGGATCATCGTCTCTTCCAGCTGGCCCATGGTCACGCGGCGGCCAAAATCGGTCACATCGGTGGGGGTTGCATCCGGGTCTACCGGCCCGCCGATCAGCGTCAGCGAAGACGGCTGCGCCGCTGGATCCTGCTCTGCCAGATAGGCAGTCGCCGCCAGCGTCAGCGGAGCCGGCTGGCAGACTGCGATTACGTGGGTTTCAGGCCCCATTTCACGCATGAAATCAACAAGGTACAGCGTGTAGTCTTCGATGTCGAACTTGCCTTCGGACACCGGGATGTCGCGCGCATTGTGCCAGTCGGTGACATAGACCTCGCAGTTTTCGATCAGGCTTTTGACGGTTGAGCGCAAGAGCGTCGCGTAATGGCCGGACATCGGCGCCACCAAAAGAACCTTGCGCGGCTGCTCGGCGCGGCCTGCGACACGGAAATGGATCAGGTCGCCAAAGGCGCGTTCCACCACAGTGTCGATTTCGACCACGTGGTCCCGCCCGTCCGCGCAGGTAACGGTGCGAATGCCCCAGTCGGGTTTGACCACCATCCGCTGAAAGCTGCGTTCGGTGACTTCGCCCCATGCGGCCATCCAGCTCAGCGCCGGGTTCGGCAGCGCGGCAAAGGCCGGGACCGACGCCATCGACAGCGCGGTTGCCCCCAACCATTGGTTGGTGTTGCGCATGGTTTCCATCAGATCGTAGGACATCATGTAACGCATGTGTCTGCCTCTTCATTGAGCGGTCCGTCGGACCTGATCCCCATTAAACGTGCGGTTGTGTCACAACCCATCGGACGTTTCGTCTCTTTGTCGTAAGATGGTGCAAAGGTATTCTGCACAGCAGAAAGGTTACGGGGGATTTATTAAGATGACAACAAGTGACGGTGCCGGGACGATAGTGTCACCAGAACACCTTGAACGAATTAAACAAAATATGGAGCAGGTTGAGCAACTTTCAAAACGCCTGGTGGAAGTTCTGGCTCAGAAAAAACCTCACCCCCCCTCTCTGGACGGTCCGAATCAAGAGCTTTTTGCACGCGCAGCAACGGCCTATTGGTCTGAAATGGTCAAAAATCCGGCCAAACTGCTCGAAAATCAGGTGGCTTACTGGGGGCAGGCGGTGGTGAATTTCGCCGAAGCCCAGGCTCTTCTGGCCAAGCAGATGGAGCAGATGACAGGTGAAGACAGCGACGCCGAGACCCCCAAATCCAAACCGGGTGATCGCCGCTTTGCCAATCCGATGTGGGACACCAACCCGTATTTCCATTTCATCAAACAGCAATATCTGACCAACGCCGAAGCCATCCAGAGCGCGGTGGCCGAGATCGACAACCTCGAAGACATCGACAAACGCCGGGTGCGCTATTTTGCGGATCAGATCGTGCAGATGATGGCACCGACCAATTTCCTCGCAACCAACCCCGATGCGCTGGAAAAGGCGGTGGAGACCGAAGGCAAGTCGCTGATCCAGGGGCTGGAGAACCTTGTTGCGGATCTAGAGGCCAATGACGGCGAACTGGTTGTGCGGCTTGCGGATGAAACCGCCTTTGAAATCGGGCGCAACATCGCGACGACACCGGGCGAGGTGGTGTTTCGCAACGAGATGATGGAGCTGATCCAGTACCGGCCCACCACCGAAACCGTGCATGAAACCCCCATTGTTCTGTTCCCGCCCTGGATCAACAAGTTCTACATCCTCGATCTCAAGGCGCAGAACAGCCTGATCAAATGGGTGACAGAGCAGGGCTATACGCTGTTTGTGGTGTCCTGGCTCAACCCAGGGCAAGAGCACGCCGATCTTGGCCTTGATGACTATGTTGAAAAGGGGTTCCTGACCGCAATCGACACCGCCAAGTCGATCTGCAAGGTCAAACAGGTCAACGCGGTGGGCTATTGCATTGCGGGCACCACGCTCAGCCTGACGCTGTCGCTGATGAAACAGCGCGGGGATACCTCGGTCAAATCTGCGACGCTCTTTACCGCGCTCACCGATTTTTCCGATCAGGGCGAATTCACCCCGTTCCTGCAGAATGATTTCATCGACGGGATCGAGGAAGAGGTGAACAACAACGGTCTGCTGCGCTCCTATATCATGGCGCGCACCTTCTCCTTCCTGCGCTCCAATGATCTGGTCTACGGCCCGGCCATTCGCAGCTATATGCTGGGAGAGACCCCGCCTGCGTTTGATCTGCTGTACTGGAACGGCGATGGCGCAAATCTGCCGGGGCGTATGGCGATGGAATATCTGCGCGGGCTGTGTCAGCGCAACGAATTCGCAGATGGCGGGTTTGAACTGCTCGGCCACCGTCTGCACCTGCGCGAGGTGACCGTGCCGGTCATGGCGATCACCTGCGAAACCGATCACATCGCCAACTGGAAAGACTGCTATCGCGGCGTGCAGCAGATGGGGTCGCGTTCCAAGACGTTCGTGGTCGCCCAATCCGGCCATATCGCAGGCATCGTGAACCCGCCCAGCCGCAACAAATACGGTCATTACACCAACACCGACCTCAAGGGCGACGCCAACGCCTGGATGGAGGGGGCAACCTTTCACGAAGGCTCGTGGTGGCCCCGCTGGGAGGCCTGGCTCAAGAAACGCTCGGGCAAGCAGGTCACCGCCCGCGAGCCCGGTGATTCGAAACATCCGCCTCTGACACCGGCGCCGGGTGACTATGTTCGGGTCAAGGCGCGTCGCTAGACGGGCCTTCGCCACCTCATGCAAGCCGCTGATATTCCTTGCATCTGAAAAATATTCTGCATTGCAGCAATGAAAACCTTGAAATGCTGCGCTGCAGAAAGTATATTCATCTCATGCGGAGGCGGCGGACCGTCCCGGCCGCGTAACCAGAGGAACAAGTACGATGGCTAAGACCCAAGATTTTACCGCAATGATGAAAGACATGATGGGCGCATTCCCGGTGGACACCACCGCGATGGAAGATGCGTTCAAATCCACCGCAGCTCTGAACGAGAAACTGTCCAGCGTTGCCCTGGAAGCCGCTGAGAAATCCGCCGAGATTTCCAACAGCTGGGCAAAAGAAACCCTGTCCAAGATGGGCGACATGTCCAAGGCCAAGACCGAGCCTGCAGACTACGCCAAAGCCGCAACCGATTTCGCATCCGCTTCCGCCGAAGTGGCTGCCGAGAACATGGCTGCGTTCGCTGAAGTCGCCAAAAAAGTCCAGATGGACACCGTTGAGCTGCTGATGTCGGCTGGCAAAGACATGTCCGAAGAAGCGTCTGCTGCCGTGAAAAAGGCAACAAACGACGTAACCGCCGCAGCTAAGAAAGCTGCTGCGAAGTAAGCCACGACCGCAAGGAGGCGTTACTCCTCCTCCCTCTTATGTCTCCTTGCACAAGGCGGGGGCAGGCCAAACGGTCTGCCCCTTTTCTTTGTCCTTGTTGGGGCATGCCGCCGGGGCAGATGCTGCGCAGCATGGGGCTGAACTTTGCAGGTGCAGCATTTATCGCAGGGGCCGCCGGGTCCGCGCTCCTCTACGATCACTTGCAGATCACTTGCGCGATCAAATCTTGCGCGGGACGGTGTAGTGCTTCCCTTTTGTTCTGCGCTCGCATAGGCTTTGCTGCAACGCATCATGTCTGGGGAGTATTGACATGTCGGATCAGGACAAACCCTTGTTGATCAAACGATATGCCAGCCGGCGGCTCTACAACACCGAAACCAGCGATTACGTCACGCTGGAAGACATCGCAGGCTTCATCCGCGAGGGCCGCGAAGTGCAGATCGTTGATCTGAAATCCGGCGACGACCTGACCCGCCTGTATCTCCTTCAGATCATCGCCGAACACGAAAGCCGTGGGGAAAACATCCTGCCGGTCAACGTGCTCAATGATCTGGTGCGCAGCTATATGGTGCCCGGCGGCGGTGTCATGCCGCAGTTTCTGCAGTCGTCGTTTGAGATGCTGCGCGAAAGCCAGGACAAGATGGTCAAGAATATGAACGCGATGAACCCGATGGCACAGATCCCCGGGTTCGAGGCGATCAAGGCCCAGCAAGAGGCCTTTCTGAAGGCCATGACCGGTGGGTTCGCTGGCGGCTGGACCGGCGGCGCAGAGACGGACAAGCCCGAAGCCGACAACGGCGAAGGCGGCGATCTGGATGACATCAAACGCCAGCTGGCCGAGCTGCAGGACAAACTGTCCAAAATGAAATGACCCGCGGGTGAACTGGGGGCGGCGGATGTCTGGTCCGCCACCAAAGTCGCAGTCACACAGCGGGGCGAACCGGCTACAGTTGAGCCTTCGAACTTGGCGGGCGACGACATGCCCGCGCCGCCGATTTGGCGCGGCCACTTGATAGGTGAGCTCATGACCACAGCCCGATCCTCAGTCAACTCCGGCCTCCAGCGGTTTGATGCCATCCCGGAACAGGCGCTTGCCTGGCATCGGGCCGGGCAGGGGGCTGCACTGGCGACAGTGGTGGAAACCTGGGGATCCGCCCCGCGCCGCACCGGCTCCCAGCTTGTCGTGGCTGGCGATGGCCGGATAGAGGGGTCCGTCTCGGGCGGCTGTGTCGAGGGCGCTGTGATCCTTGCCGCACAGGACGCCATTGCCGATGGCCGTCACCAGATTCTCGAATTCGGGGTCAGCGATGAAGATGCCTTTGCCGTCGGGCTGGCCTGCGGCGGCACCATCCGCATCCTTGTCGAACCCGTCGGCGGCTCTTTGTCCGAAACCACTTTGGCGGATCTCGTCGCAGCCCGTGCAGAGCGCCGCGCGGTGAGCTATGTGGTGGATCTCGACACTGGCGCAGGGCGGCTTGATGCAGAAGGCCACACCGACCGCAAGCGCATGGACCGTTCCGGTGTGGAAGAGGACGGCAAGACATTTGTCGCGGTTCACAATCCCCCCCTTCGACTGATTGCAGTGGGGGCCGTGCATATCACCCAGGCGCTGGTGCCGATGGCGCGCATCGCAGGCTATGACCCCATTATCATCGACCCGCGCGGCGCCTTTGCCTCGCCAGAGCGGTTCCCGGATGAGGTGTTGATCGACGACTGGCCGGACGAGGCGATCGCAGCGATCGGGCTGGATGCGCGCTGCGCCGTTGTCCTGCTGACCCACGACCCGAAAATAGATGACCCCGCACTAGAGACGGCCTTGCGCTCGCAGTGTTTCTATATCGGTGCCCTTGGATCCAGCCGGACCCATGCCAAACGGATCACCCGGATGCAGGACGCAGGCTTTGACGCGCCCACGCTGGAACGGATCCACGGCCCAATCGGTCTGGATATCGGGGCGGCCGGCCCCGCCGAAATCGCGGTTTCGATCATAGCAGAGATGACGGCAGTTCTGCGGGGACGACAGGCGTGATTTTTGGAAAGGTGCCTCTCAATCAGGCGGCGGGCTGCTATCTCGCCCATTCCCTGCAGGGGGCAGAGCATCGCATCGCCAAGGGCACGCGGCTGGCGGCCCCCGATCTCGCTGATCTGGCGGCAGCGGGCCACACAGAGCTGACAGTGGCGCGGTTGGAACGCGGCGATCTCCATGAAGACCGCGCCGCCGAAATGCTGGCGCAGGCCCTGCTGCCCGATCCTGCTTCGCTCGGCCTGCGCATCTCCGGTGCTGGGGCCGGGCGGGTCAATCTTCATGCGCTGCATCCCGGTTTGGTGCGGGTCGATGCCAAACGCATTCACGCGTTGAATGCGGTGGATCCGATGATCACCCTTGCAACCGTGCCCGACTATCACCGCGCGGATGCAGATGGCATGGTCGCCACCGCCAAGATCATTTCCTACGCGGTGCCGGAAACCGCCCTGCAAGCTGCGACACAGGATGTGGCGGGCGCGATCCGCCTGGCGCCTGTGACTTGCGCGCGCGCCACCTTGATTGAAACCCGCATCAGCGCAGAAACGCCCCCGGACAAGGGGCGCGCTGCAATGGTCGGCCGCCTTGACCGGTTCGGCATGGCACTGGCCCCGCGCAAGGTGGTGCCCCACCGCGAGGCGGATCTGGCCGCAGCCCTGCGCGACGCCGCCGCACAGACGCCGCGCTCTGATCTGATCATGGTGCTTACGGGGTCTGCGACCTCCGATCCGCTTGATGTGGCACCTGCCGCTGTGCGCGCCGCCGGTGGCAAGGTGCTGCGCTTTGGCATGCCGGTGGACCCTGGCAACCTGCTGTTCCTGGGAGAGCTGTCTGGCCGCCCGGTTCTGGGTCTGCCGGGCTGTGCCCGCTCGCCTGCGCTCAACGGGGCGGATTGGGTGCTGGAACGGCTAGTCTGCGGGATCGATGTCAGCAGTGCCGACATCGCCGCGATGGGGGTTGGGGGCCTGCTGAAGGAAATCCCCACACGCCCCCGCCCACGCCGCAGCGACGCGCAATAGGCGCAGATACCTTTGCGGCAATTGCTGCATCCGCACGCTAGCATGCCGCGCCTGCATCCCCTTCAGCTACCGCTCCGCTGTGGTCTGACGCGGGCCGCGCAGGCAGAAAAAGGCCAACCGGCGGGCTTTTGCGACTTTAGTCCAAACGATGCGAATAATGCTTCGCGCCAGCAACTTTGCCGTGCTTAACTTCTGCCAGCGAGTTCACGCGAGCCAAGGGAGGAGTAGATGGTGAAAGTCACAATGACCGTAAACGGTCGGACTGCCAGCGGAGAGGTTGAGGGGCGCACGCTGCTGTCCGGCTTCCTGCGAGAAGAGTTGGGCCTGACCGGCACCCATGTGGGCTGCGACACCAGCCAATGCGGCGCCTGTGTCGTCCATGTGGATGGCAAGGCGGTGAAGTCCTGCACCATGCTGGCAGCCGAGGCTGACGGCGCAGAGATCGCCACCATCGAAGGGCAGGCCGCCCCGGATGGCACTCTCAACGTCATTCAGCAGGCGTTTCAGGATCACCACGGGCTGCAGTGCGGGTTTTGCACACCGGGCATGGTGATGTCTGCGGCCGCCCTGTTGAAGGACAACCCCAAACCCAGCGAACAGGAGATCCGCGAGTATCTCGAAGGCAACCTGTGCCGCTGCACCGGCTACCACAATATCGTCAAGGCGATCATGGCGGCTTCGGGTCAGGATGTATCTGCCGTCGCGGCAGAGTAACGCCGCAGCTGCGGTGCAAACCATCCCCACGCGGCAGACCACCCCACCCAGATAACGACAATCGGGGCGGCTGGCAGATCGGGATGGCGCAGCTGCATGCGACCCGTTTCAGAACCAAAGCATGACCAAGAGGTCTGCCCAGAGGCGGACCGTCCAGGGAGGAGAATTGGACAATGCCCAAGGATAGCGGCATCGGCGCCAGCCCAAAACGGCGCGAAGACGTGAGGTTCCTGACCGGAACCGGCAATTACACAGATGACATCAACCTCAACGGCCAGGCCTATGTGCATTTCCTGCGCTCGGATGTGGCCCATGGTCGGCTTGTCTCGGTCGACACCTCAGATGCCGCCGCCATGCCCGGCGTTGTGCGCATTTTCACCGGTGCCGATTTCGAAGGCGTCGGCGGTCTGCCCTGCGGCTGGCAGGTGACCGACCGCTTTGGCGAGGTGATGCAGGAACCGGCTCATCCGGTGCTGGCCCAGGGCAAGGTGCGCCATGTGGGCGACCCCATCGCTGCGGTTGTGGCCGACACGCCCGAACAGGCACGTGACGCAGCCGAAGCCATTGCCGTGGAAATGGAAGAGCTGCCCGCCGTCATCAACATGAAAGAGGCGGTCAAGGACGGCGCCACCAAGGTGCATGACGATCTGACCTCAAACCTTTGTTATGACTGGGGATTTGTCGAAGAAAACCGCGAGGCGGTAGACAAGGCCATTCAGGACGCCGCCCATGTCACCACGCTGGAGCTGGTCAACAACCGTCTGGTCGCCAACCCGATGGAGCCGCGCGTTGCGGTGGGAGATTTCAATCGCGCCACGGGGGAGAGCACGCTTTACACCACTTCGCAGAACCCCCATGTGATCCGCCTTCTGATGGGGGCCTTTGTGCTGGGCATCCCTGAACACAAACTGCGCGTGGTGGCGCCCGATGTGGGTGGGGGCTTTGGCTCCAAGATCTTCCACTACGCGGAAGAGGCCTTCTGTACCTTTGCGGCCAAGGCGCTGAACCGGGCGGTGAAATGGACCTCATCGCGGTCCGAGGCCTTCATGTCCGACGCCCACGGCCGTGACCATGTGACCAAGATCGAACTGGCGCTGGATGCGGACAACAACTTTACGGCGCTGCGCACCGAGACCTACGCCAATATGGGGGCGTATCTGTCGACATTTGCGCCTTCGGTTCCGACCTGGCTGCATGGCACGCTGATGGCGGGCAACTACAAGACGCCGCTGATCTATGTGAACGTGAAGGCGGTGTTCACCAATACCGTTGCCGTTGACGCCTATCGCGGTGCCGGCCGGCCGGAGGCGACCTATCAGCTGGAGCGCGTCATCGACAAGGCCGCGCGCGAGCTGGGCGTGGATCCGATTGCATTGCGCCGCCAGAACTTCATCACCGAATTCCCCTATGCCACGCCGGTTGCGGTGGAATATGACACCGGTGACTATGTGGCGACGATGGACAAGCTGGAAGAGATCGCCGATCTCAGCGGCTTTGCCGCGCGCCGCGCCGCCAGCGAGGCCAAGGGCAAGCTGCGGGGGCTTGGCGTCAACTGCTACATCGAGGCCTGCGGCATTGCGCCGTCGAACCTCGTGGGTCAGCTGGGGGCCCGTGCAGGCCTTTATGAAAGCGCAACGGTGCGGGTCAACGCCACCGGCGGCATCGTCGTCATGACCGGCAGCCACAGCCACGGGCAGGGGCACGAGACGTCCTTCCCGCAGGTGATTGCCGATATGATCGGCATCCCCGAGGATATGGTCGAGATCGAACATGGCGATACCGCCAATACGCCGATGGGCATGGGCACCTATGGCTCGCGTTCGCTGGCGGTGGGCGGCTCTGCAATGGTGCGCGCGACCGAAAAGATCATCGCCAAGGCCAAGAAGATCGCCGCCCATATCCTGGAGGCCTCGGATGCGGATATCGAGCTGAAAGACGGCCAGTTCACCGTTGCCGGCACAGATAAATCGCTGGCCTGGGGGGATGTGACCCTTGCGGCCTATGTGCCGCATAATTACCCGCTGGAAGATATCGAGCCGGGGCTGGAGGAAACCGCCTTTTACGATCCGGCGAACTTCACCTACCCGTCAGGCGCCTATGCCTGCGAGGTGGAGGTCGATCCGGATACCGGCAAGGTCACCATCGAAAGCTTTGCGGCGGCCGATGACTTTGGCAATATCGTCAACCCGATGATTGTCGACGGCCAGGTTCATGGTGGTATCGGTCAGGGCATTGGTCAGGCGCTCCTTGAGGGCTGCGTTTATGACGAGGACGGTCAGCTGCTGTCGGCCTCATTCATGGATTACGCCATGCCGCGTGCCGATGATCTGCCGTTTTACAAAGTGGATCACTCCTGCCAGACGCCCTGCACCCACAACCCATTGGGCGTGAAGGGCTGCGGTGAGGCTGGCGCCATCGGCACCCCGCCTGCGGTGGTCAACGCCGTGGTGGATGCGCTGCAGTCGGCGGGCAAGGATGTCACCCATATCGACATGCCCCTGAGCCCGGCACGGGTCTGGGCGGCGATGAACGGCTAACGGTCATGGGGGCGCTGCCCCCATACCCCCGGAGTATTTTCGGAAAGATGACAGCCGGTCAGCCGGTTTTCGGAAAGGATACGACATGTATGAATTCGAGTTCGAGAAGCCCTCGACCATCGCCGATGCGGTGAAGGCTCTGGGCGAAGAGGACGCGCAGGCCCTGGGTGGGGGGCAGACGCTGATCCCGACGCTGAAACAGCGTCTGGCGATGCCCAGCACCTTGGTCAGCCTCAGCGGTATTGCAGAAATGCGCGGTGTTTGCCCGGATGGTGATGCCATTGCCATCGGTGGCGCAACCACCCACGCAGAGGTCGAAGCCGCAACCGCCGACAGCTATCCGGCCCTGTCTGCGCTGGCGGGACAGATCGGCGATCCGGCAGTGCGCAATCGCGGCACCATCGGTGGCTCGCTTGCCAATAACGACCCGTCGGCCTGCTATCCGGCCGCGGCGCTGGCCAGTGGGGCCACGATCGTGACCAACGCTCGCGAGATTGCGGCGGATGATTATTTTCAGGGCCTGTTCACCACCGCGCTGGACGAGGGCGAAATCATCACCAACGTCCGGATGCCGGTGCCACAGGCAGCGCATTACGAGAAATTCGTCCAACCCGCCTCGCGCTTTGCCCTTGTGGGGGTGTTTGTGGCGCGGTTCGCTGATGGGGTGCGTGTTGCTGTCACTGGCGCCTCTGAGGAGGGGGTGTTTCGCTGGAGCGAGGCCGAGGCGGCGCTTGCGGGGAATTTCGACCCCGCCGCCATCGACGGTCTGAGCGTGGATGCAGAGGGCATGATCGGTGATCTGCACGGCACCAAGGCCTACCGCGCCCATCTGGTTGGTGTGATCACCAAGAGGGCGGTGGCCGCTGCGGCCTGAACCCAGAACCCGAACCTGGGTAAGACACAGGTAAAACACAGAAAAACCAGCCCCGGCCAATCGCTGGGGCTGGTTTTTCATGGATCCTGCATTGATCAGGCGCGCAGATAGTCCGACATGGTGTCCAGGAGCGTCTGCGTGCGGCCTGAGAGGTTGCGGATTTCGGTCGCAATCACCGCAAACCCCTTGCCCTGATCGCCAATGCGGGCCGCCTCGATCGAGGCGTTGAAGGCAATCAGCTGGATGTGCCGCCCCACGGTTTCGGCATTTTCAATCGCGTCGCGCATCCCCTCGTCCCGGGCGCTGTCGCGGGATTTCTGCTCGTCGAACATGTTCTTGGTCATGTCGATGAGGAAACGCGAGACGATGGGCTCTACCTGGTAGAGCGATTGCGACGTCAGTGAGGGCCTGGCTGAAATCCGCTCCAGAAGGCTGGATTTGCCGCCTTCACCGATCACATCGGTAAATGGTTGCAACGCCTGGAGCGAGTTTCTGCGCTGTTCCTCAAGGTCGGCAGGCAGTTTATGTTCGGCCTCTTCCAGCAGCCGGTCGAGGCCACGGGTCAGCATGTCATGGGCAGAAGTGATGCGGCTGACGGATTGCTCTAACAGGGTTGCGCTGTCTTCGGGGGATTGCTGCGTGTCATCGCGGGCCATCAGCACCAGCGCAAGAGACGCGGCCCGGCAGGGGGCAATGGCCATGAAGGCACTGTTCTGAATGTCGGAAAGAGGCTTCATGGGGGCTCCATCTTCTGTCGGTCGTGGTGTCGGCTGCAGCCGATCTGCCCCAAAGGAGCTAGGGCCTGGACGTAAAGAAAACGTGAGCGTGCCATGTATCTATTGGATAAATTGCCTCTTTTTTGAGCGGGCAGCAGCGGGGCAGTGGCCGACCCATCCGACAGGCGCGGTGGGATCTGGTTTGCCTGGGGCGCAAACGCAAAACACCCCCGCACGGATCAGGTGCGAGGGTGTCGGCAGTCCGGCCAGTGGCGCGGATTATTTCTGGGGCAGCGGCGCGATCATCATGATCATCTGGCGGCCTTCCATCTTGGGCATGTTTTCGACCTTGCCCAGTTCCTTGATGTCTTCGGCAACGCGCAAAAGCAGGTCACGGCCCAGGTTCTGGTGGGCCATTTCGCGACCACGGAACCGCAGGGTGACTTTGACCTTGTCACCGTTTTCAAGGAACTTGAAAACGTTCTTCATCTTGACCTGATAGTCATGGGTATCCGTGTTCGGACGGAACTTGACCTCTTTGACCTCGATGATCTTCTGCTTCTTGCGTGCTTCGCTTTCCCGCTTCTGCTGTTCATACTTGAACTTGCCGTAGTCCATGATCTTGCAGACGGGCGGGTTTGCGTTGGGCGAGATTTCTACCAGGTCAAGACCGGCTTCTTCTGCCAGTTGCATTGCCTTGGCAGGGTGCACCACCCCGACATTTTCCCCGTCGGCGCCGATCAGGCGAATTTCAGGAGCACGGATTTTTTCGTTCGTGCGCGGGCCGGTATCGCGTTGCGGCGGCGCATTATGAGGTCTGCGGGCTATGACGTCTATCCTTCTGTCACTTCGGAAAAGTGCCCGGAAAATAACGTCCCCGGGCCAGCGATTCAAGTCAAATGCGGGTATGACCGCCCCCACCGGGCATTTCAAGGTTTCTTTGGGACACAAGGGGAACTTGTGCGCTGATTTCGCGTTTCTGTCATGTTGTCTGCGCCGGGTCGGCGGAAAATCTGCCACGATCAGCGGGGCTTGGCCGATGAGGCGGGGGGCGGATTTCTCCCCCTTGTTGTTGCGCAGGTCAGGGGCCAAGTGCAGGGCACAGTTATTCCGACAGGAAACCAGAAGGAGAATGACCATGAAACCGATCGTCGTAGCACTTGGCGTGGGCGCCCTTGCCTTGGGTGGATATGTCTATGTCTCCTCCCAGCAGGCCGATGACATCACCGCAGCGCCAGAGCAGGTCAACGAGGCCCCCGCCGAGATCGTCGCGCAGGAGCCGCTTGCCACGGATGACACCACCATCACCCAAGAGCTGGAGCAGACGCTGAACAACGCGGCCGATGCCGCCGCTGATGCCGGGGCCGAGGTACAGGAACAGGCCGAAGCGCTTGCCGACAATGTGGCGGATGCGGTCAATGACGCTGTTGCGGGGGCGGTCTCTTCGGCCAATGACGCGGCGGCGGCTGTTGCCGAAAGCGTCGAGAACACCGCCAGCGGCATTGCCGAGGGTGTCAGCAACAGCGCAAACCTCGCAGAAACCACGCTGAGCGATCAGGCAGAGGCGGCGCAGGACAGCGCAAACGCCCTGAGCGAAGAGCTGGCAGAAGGGGCATCTGATGCCGCCAATGCAGCCACGGCAGAGGCCGGAGCCGCAGTTGACGCAGGCGCCGGGGCGGTTGCCGAGGGGATCGAAGCCGCAGGTGAGGCCGTCACCGGCGCTGCCGATACCGCTGCTGATGCGCTGAGCGAGGGGGCCGAGACCGCATCTGATGCCGCCAGCGCAGCGGCCGCTGATACACCGGTGGCAGAGCTGAGCGATGCAGACAAGAAAACCCTGCTGAGCCCAGAAGGCTTTGATTTTGACAAGGTGGCAGAGATGATCGACGCCTCTGTGCTGGACGCAGGCCAAAAGGCGCTGCTGACAACCACGCTGGATCAGGTGCGCAACAACCCGGCCCTGCTGGAGCAGACCCTGACCCGCATTCAGGAAGCGCTGGGTCTGAAGTAACAGCGCCCGTCAGCGCCCCCGGAATGAACATCCAGAAACAAAGAAACCCCCGCCAATCCGGCGGGGGTTTTGCTGTCTTGTCCGTGTCTGACCGAGATCAGTCGAGGAAGGCCTTTTCCACCACGAAATGCGCGGGCTTGGAATTTGCGCCTTCTTCCAGACCATAGGTGTTTTCGAACAGGTCCTTCAGTTCCAGATTGAACGCGAGGTTGCCGCAGATCATGGCGCGGTCGCTTTCCGGGTTCAGCGGCGGCACGCCGAGATCGGCAAAGGCCTCGCCCGAGCGCATCAGGTCGGTGATGCGGCCCATCTTGGCGCTCTCTTCGCGGGTGGTGGTCGGGTAGTATTTGATCTTCTTCCAGAAGCCTTCGCCGATCAGCTCGTTCAGCAGCTCGTCCTCTTTCAGGCTTTCGATCAGTTCGCGGCCATAGGTCAGCTCACCGGCCTCGCGGCAGGTGTGGGTGATGATGACCTCGTCGTAATCTTCATAGGTCTGCGGCTCGCGCAGGAGCGACGCAAAGGGGGCAAAGCCGGTGCCGGTGGCAAAGAACCAGATCCGCTTGCCGGGCAGCAGGGCATCATGCACCAGCGTGCCGACGGGTTTGGGGCGCAGGATGATTTCATCGCCCACCTTGATGTGCTGCAGCTTGGAGGTCAGCGGACCGTCCTGCACCTTGATCGAGTAGAATTCCATTTCCTCGTCCCAGGAGGGCGACGCGATGGAATAGGCGCGCAACAGCGGCTTTTGCTTGCCGGTCTTGGGGTCGGGGTCGTTCATCAGGCCGATCATCACGAACTCACCCGAACGGAACCGCAGCGACGCGGGGCGGGTGCAGCGGAACGAAAACAGGCGGTCGGTCCAGTGCTTCACCTCGGTCACGGTCTGTGCGTCGGGCAGCGCGGGGGTGGCTTTGGCGGGCTTCTGGTCGGTTGCTGTGTCGGTCACGGAGGTCATCTCATTCATCGGTTGCACTGCCGGAGGAGTAGCCGGCACCTCTGATTAGTCTTTGATACATGTCAGGAAAACCCCTGTTTTGTGAAACCGGCCCCGCGCTTTTTGCAACAGGACCGGCGTCAGGGTCAGGTTTCGCTGGTTTTCCCGGGCTCGGGGTCCGGCTGGCTCAGGCGTGATTGGAGGTCGCGCGCATGCGGGCCTGGTAGTTGTGGCTCTGCCAGTTGGCGCGGAACTGCCACTGGTCTTCGGGCTGGCGGGCGGCCAGCTCGTCAGAGATTTCCACCTCATCAAACCCGGTGCGGCGCGCCATCGCGTATTGGTCGGAAATCACATGACCCTTGGCGCGCAGGCGGCCCTTGTAGCCGATGAGGCGCAGATGCCGGGCGATGGTAAAGCCGCGACCATCCGCAAAGGAGGGAAAGTCGACGCGGATCATCTCGATCCCGTCCAGCTTGCCTTCCAGGGTGCGCGGGTCGGTGTCAGACGCAAGATCCAGCACATTTGCGCCGTCAAAGCCTGCGTCCCAGGTTTCAGGGCCAAAGCCCTCGTCGGTGATGATGACAGTCATCTCTCAAGCTCCTGTGCGGACGAATTTGCCATCCACCACGTGGATGCCGCATTCTTCCTTGTTCTGGTTGCGCCAGCGACCGGCGCGGGGATCTTCGCCTTCGGCGACCGGGCTGGTGCAGGGGGCACAGCCGATCGACGGATAGCCCTTTGCCACAAGCGGGTGCCGGGGCAGGCGGTTTTCAGTCATGTAGGCGCGCACATCATCGGGCGCCCAATGGGCCAGCGGGTTCACCTTGATGCGACCGGTGCCGTCTTCGACCTCAAAGAAGTCAAGCGCGGCGCGGGTGCCGGACTGGAAGCGCTTGCGCCCCGTGATCCAGCCATCAAAGCCAGCCAGTGCCTTTTGCAGGGGCACCGTCTTGCGCAGGGCGCAGCAGGCATCGGTGTCCGAGAACCGCAGCGCGCCATAGGGGTCTTTTTCGGCAATGTCATCGGCCTTGATGACCTGAACATTGCGCAGCCCCAGACGTTCGCTCACCTCTTGCTGGTAGACCAGCGTTTCGGTGAACAGCAATTCGGTGTCCACAAACAGCACCGGCGTCATTTTGTCCGCCAGCGCCGCCATGTGCAGCAGCACCACCGATTCCGCCCCAAAGGACGACACCAGCGCAATGTTGCCCGCATCATTCAACGCAGCTTCCATCACGGCGGTGGCCGAATGGTGTTTGTAGCGGGCGTTCAGCTCGGCAACCTTTTCGACCAGATCCCGGTCGGTCTCGGTTACGGAGCCCGGACCCGCTGTCGGGGCCTGGTCAAATCCAACCATGGGTCAGGCCACCTTTTTTTCGGACGCCGGATAGAGCGCTGCCTTGAAGGGATCCATGCCAACGCGGCGATAGGTCTCCAGGAAGGTCTCTTCCTCGGTTTCGCGGATGTCCAGATAGGTCAGAACGATGCGTTCTACCGCCGGGACGATTTCGTCATAGGCAAAGCCGGGACCGGTGCGGGTGCCGATGGCAGCGGTTTCGGTGGCATCGCCGCCCAGTGTGATCTGGTAGTTTTCCACACCTGCACGGTCGAGACCCAGAATACCGATGTGACCGACGTGGTGGTGGCCACAGGCGTTGATGCAGCCCGAGATCTTGATCTGCAGGTGGCCCACGTCATGCTCCAGCTTCAGGTCGTCAAAGCGGGTAGCGATTTCCTGAGCGACCGGGATCGAGCGGGCGGTTGCCAGCGCGCAGTAGTCCATGCCGGGGCAGGCGATGATGTCGGAGATCAGGCCGATATTGGCGGTGGCCAGACCGTGTTCCTTCAGCCGCGCATGGATCGCGGGCAGGTCGTTTTGATGGACATGCGGCAGGATCACATTCTGCTCGTGGCTGATGCGCAGTTCGCCATAGCCGTACTCTTCGGCCAGATCTGCCATCACGCGCATCTGCTCGGCGGTGGCATCGCCGGGCGTCTGGCCATGGGCCTTGATCGAGATGGTGACGATGCTGTGGTTGGCCGCCTTATGCGCGGTCAGGTTGGTGTCTGCCCAGGCGCGGAAGACCGGATCGGTCTGATAGGCGGCCTCATAGGCATCGGTGCCGCCAGAGCGGAAGGCGGGGTTTGCGAAATGGGCCTTGATCTCTTCGAACAGGGCCAGATCGGCGCCACCAAAGGTTGGGCGCACCAGCGCAAAACGCTCTTCGGTCAGCTCGCGGATCTTGTCGAGGCCCAGCTCATGCACGGTGATCTTGATGCGCGCCTTGTATTTGTTGTCGCGACGACCGTGCTGGTTCCAGACTGAAACCACGGATTCGATATAGGGCAGCAGGTCGTCCTGGCTGACAAAATCGTTCAGCACCTTGCCGATCATTGGCGTACGGCCAAGACCACCGCCCACAAGGATCTGATAGCCGGTCTCACCCGCGTCATTGCGCACGATGCGCACGGCGAGGTCATGGGCCTTGAGAACCGCGCGATCCTTTTCACCGGCAGAGACGGCGATCTTGAACTTGCGGCCCATGAACTGGAATTCCGGGTGATCGGTCGACCACTGACGGATCAGTTCCGCGATCGGGCGGGGGTCTTCGATCTCGTCCGCGGCGGCGCCGGCGAAATGGTCGGCGGTCACGTTGCGGATGGTGTTGCCGGAGGTCTGGATTGCGTGCAGGTTCACCTCTGCCAGCGCGTCCAGCATGTCCGGCACGTCCTTCAGCTTGGGCCAGTTGTACTGGATGTTCTGACGGGTGGTGAAATGGCCATAGCCCTTGTCCCACTTTTCCGCCAGCAGCGCGAGCTGGCGCATCTGGTTGGCAGACAGCGTGCCATAGGGGATCGCAACCCGCAGCATATAGGCGTGCAGCTGCAGATACAGACCGTTCATCAGGCGCAGGGGCTTGAACTCGTCCTCGGTCAGCGAGCCGTCAATGCGGCGCTCGACCTGGGCACGGAACTGGCGGTTGCGCTCTTCCAGGAAGGCAGTGTCGAAGTCGTTGTACTTATACATTGGCTGCGGCCTCCTGTTTGCCGTGGCGGTAGTTCGATGGGCCGGTGCGGCGGAAATCTTCGCGGAAATGGGTGGGCTCGGGGCCGTTGGCGCCTGCCTTGGCGTCGGTCAGGTAGATGCCCACAACGCGCAGCGCGTCTTTTTCGGCTTCGATCAGGCGCAGCTGGGCTTCGGCCTCGTCCTCGATCAGCTCGGCCTGCGACATCTCGCGGGTCCAGCTGTTGTCGGCGGTGTAATAGATCACATCGCCTTCAAGCAGGTCGTTGGCGGTGATGATTTTCGGCGTAAAGGGGCGGGGCATTATGCGAGCTCCATTTTCAAGTCACTCAGGGCCTGGGCGCTGGCGCGCGGGGCAAGGCCAAGAAAAGTCAGCGCCGGGCCGGTCAGATTGGCCGCGGCAAGATCGGTGGGCAGGCGGTCCAGCGTGGTTTCAATCACCCGCTGATCTGCCCGCGAGGCGTTTTCGACAAGGGTCACGGGGGTTGCGCGATCGGCGCCGTGCATGATCAGGCGGCCCTGCACGAAGCGGGCGGATTTCTTGCCCATATAGATCGCGGCAACCTCGCCGGGGCGGGCCAGTGCGGCCCAGTCGTGATCGGCAAAGCCCTTCATGTCGTGGCCGGTCAGAAACCGCACAGAGGCATTGCGGCCCCGTTGCGTCAGGCTTTGACCAATGGAGGCCACGGCCGCAGAGGCGGCGGTGATGCCCGGCATGATCTGATAGCCGATGCCAGCAGCTTCACAGGCGGTCAGCTCTTCATCGAGACGGCCAAAGACGGTGGGATCGCCGGACTTCAGGCGCAGGACCTTTTTACCGGTGCGGGCATGGGCCACCATGCGGGCGCAGATCTCTTCCTGGCTGACCTGCGGTCCAAATCCCTCTTTGCCGACGTCTTCCAGCTGCGCCTGCGGCCCGGCAAGAGCCATGATCTCGGCGCTGACCAGACGATCAAAGAGGATCACATCCGCCTCTTGCAGCGCGCGCGCCACTTTGAGGGTCAACAGATCAGGATCGCCGGGGCCGGAGCCAGCAAAGGCCACTTCGCCCGCAACCAGCCCACAACAGCGCCCGGCCTGCTGGGGCAGGGGCTTGTGGGAAGTGGTGTTGATGGGACCGGTCATGTTGGGCCTCGTCTCTGTTGCTGGATGCGCCGGTTTGGGGGCGTCGGGTGTGTTTGACTTGTCCCTAGATATAGGAAATATTCCCTGTTATGCGCTACGTGCTGCGGCAAATAAGGAAAATCGTTCCAATCGGTGACGCAATCAGTCTGGTTGGTCCCGAAACAAGGAGAAAACAGGAATGACAGTGCGGATTGACGCCACAGACAGGAAAATCCTGGCAGAGCTGCAACGCGATGCAGGCCAATCGCTGGATGAAATCGCTCGTCGGGTGGGCAGTTCCAAGACCCCGGTGTGGAATCGTATCCGCAAATTGCGCGAGGCAGGCGTCATTGGCCGGCAGACCATGGTGCTGGATGCAGAGTCGCTGGGATTTGAGGCCTGTTTCTTTGTTCTGATCCGCACATCGGAACATGAAGCGGAGTGGCAGGCCAAATTCCTCAAGGCGCTGCGCGACCGCCCCGAAGTGCAGGAGGCGCACCGGCTGGCGGGGGACATCGACTATATCCTGAAGGTGCGGGTCAAGAACGCCCGGGCCTATGATGTTTTCTATCAGGCGCTGATTTCCGAGGTGAAGGTGCACAACGTCACCGCGTTGTTGTCGATGGAGGAAATCAAATCGACCACGCTTTTGCCATTGGAGGCGGTGGCCACCGATTGACGGGGTGGTGACCAGAAGGGGGAACAGAAGGGGGCGCTGCCCCCTCGGCGCGCTGCGCCTCTCCCCCGGAGTATTTTGGGAAAGATGACGGGCGCGGGTGCGCAGAGGGGGCGGTCAAATCCCTTGCACCAAGTCCCTTGCATGGGGCGGCGGGCTCTGGGATAGCTTGGCTGTTTTCAGTTGAGCCCCTTTGATCATGACCCATCCGATTGCCCCGGCACAGGACCGCAGCCCGGTTCGCGCGCGGATCCTGTTTTTGCTGCTGTTGTTCAGCGGCACCATCTGCACGGCGATGACACTGCCGTTCATGAGCTATTTTCTAGTTGAGGGGCTGGGCCAGGCGCCTTGGGTCATTTCGGTGTACTCGGTGCTGGCCATCAGCGTGACCTTGACGGCGAACCGGCTGTTTGCGCGCCGCATCGATGCAGGCGCGCGGGTGTTTCCACTGGTGGGGCTGGCGGCTGCTGGCTTTGTGCTGGCGGCAGGGGCGCTGGCGCTCAAACCTGCGCTTTGGGTGCTGCTGAGCCTTGGGGTGCTGGGCTTTGGCATGTCGTCCAGCGCGATTTCCACCATGTTCAGCCTTGGCGGTCACATGGCAGAGCGTCATGCCGTGTCGCGGGTGCAGTTCAATTCGCATATGCGGGCCACCACTTCGACGGCCTGGATGATCGGGCCCGCGTTGAGTTTTCTGATCGCGGACGGCTTTGGTGCGCGCGCGGTGTTTGTGGCGGCGCTGATGGCGGCGGCGGTTTATGTGGCGCTGTGGTGGCTGACCTTGCCGCGGGAGATCACGGCCGCGGCACCGGAGCAGAGCGCGCGCCGGACCCCGGCACAGGGGCAGGCCGTGGATCAGCCGGGGGCCCGCAGCTCTGCCGTCGGGGCCGGGCCTCTGTCGCGAGAGATCTGGCTCGCGGCTGTGTTTGTTTTTTCCCTGTCGTTGGCCCATGCGGCGACATTTTCCGCTTTGCCGGTATTTTTCGTTCAGGAGGTCGGGCTTCCGGGCTATGCACCGGGGGTTGCCTTTAGCATGAAGACCTTTGTCGAGGTCATTGCGATTTTCTCGACACCCTGGGTGATTGCACGGTTTGGCATGTGGCGGGCGCTGCTGGCGGTGACCTGTCTGGCGATCGTGACGATCCAGCTGCTGGCCTTGGTGGAGACCTTTGCCCAGATGATGGCCGGGGCTGCGCTGGAGGGGCTTTATTATGGGTTCTACGCAAGTCTCGGCATCAGCTATGTGCAGTCGTTCGCCAAGGACGCCCCCGCGCGGGCCACGGCGATCTATTGGAACGCCCTGATGATGAGCGGCATTTTGGCAGGTCCGGCAGTGGGGGTGATTGCCCAGGCTTATGATTTCCAGACCGTGATCCGCAGCGCGTCGCTGGTGGCGATCGTGGCCTGTGTCGTGCTTATCCTGGGGCGGCCCAAGACGCCTGCGTGATGGCGTACTCAGGGCTGGCCAAACAGGGCAGCCAAATCCGCTTGGACAGGGCAGGTGGCGGGCCAAGCGGCCCGCCGGCTCTGTGTCACACCTCGACCATCAGGCGGGTCAGCCCGTGGAAGTGGTAGGTGTTGTTGTATTCCGGGGCCGCGGCCAGTTTCAGGTTCGGGCAGCGCTCAAACAGGATGGGCAGGGCGATCTGCATTTCCATCCGTGCCAGTGGCGCGCCGACGCAGAAATGCAGACCACCGCCGAAGCTCTGGTTGACCTTTGGCGGGCGCGTGGGGTCAAAACGCTCCGGATCCTCCAGCAGCTCCGGGTCACGGTTGGCCGCAGCCAGCAACAAGGCCACCTCGTCGCCGAGTTTGAAAGTATGGCCGAACATCTCGACCTCTTCATAGGCGTAGCGGGTGAACATGTGCAGCGGCGGGTCATAGCGCAGGATTTCCTCGACCAGCCCCTCGATCCCCTCGGGTGACAGCCAAGCGGCGTCCCAGCCCTGTTGCAGCATGGTTTTCACGCCATTGCCCAGCGAATGCACCGTGGCCTCGTGGCCTGCGTTCAGCAACAGGATGCAGGTGCCGATCAGCTCGTCCGTCGACAGGCTCTCGCCGTCTTCTTCGGCCTGGATGAGGCGGGTGATGAGATCCTCGCCCGGGGTCTTGCGGCGTTCATCCACATAGGTGGTGAGGAAGTCGATGAACTCCTGGCTGGCGCGGGCGGCGGCGTGTTCTGTCACTTCGGTGCGCGAGGCCTGATACATCGCCACCATCTTGTGTGACCAGTCCAGCAGTTGCGGCGCCATATCGGTCGGCACGCCCAAAAGGCGGCAGATCGCGATCACCGGCACCTGGGTGCAGTAGGTCGACAGCAGATCAAACGGCGCGTCCTTGGGAAAGCTGTCGATCAGCTCATGGCAGAGGCTGTCCAGGCCCGGCGCCAGCGCCTTGATTTCGCGGCTGGTGAAGGCGCGCAGGATCAGACGGCGCAGGCGGGTGTGGCGGGGAGGTTCCGCATCCAAGAGCGAATGGGCCTCGACCTGCATGAACGGGGCGAGATGGGCCGGGCTTTCCTTTGCCATCTCTGGCGGGATTTCGCGGCCAAAGCGGCGGTCGCGCAAAAGCATGTGGACAGCAGCATGTGAAAAGGCTGCAACCATCTTGTAGTCCTGCCAGAAATGCAGATGTCCCTCGGCCCGTGCAGCGGCGTAAAAGCCATAGGGCGATTGGACGAAATCGGGATCGGTGGGGGATTGAGTCAATGTCTTCATCCGCGCAGCTTTTGCCAAGGCGGCTGGTCAATGCAAGGGGGGCTTTGCTACTGTGCGGCCAATGACGCAATTTCACGCACATCGGTGGATCATTCTGGCGCTTCTTTTGGGGGCGGTGGCGGCTGTGGCCGGGGGCGTTTACCGGCTGGGATATCGCCAAGCGCTTGATTCGCTTGCCGAACGCAGTGCCGCGGATCTGGAACTGGCGTCGGACCGGGTCACCACGCAGTTGCAGGTCTATCAGGAGCTGGCGGTTTTGATGGCCGATCACCCGACGCTCAAGCGGCTGGACCGGGCAGAGGCGCGTGCAGCGGCGCAGGGGCTGTTGCGCGAGGTGGCGGACAAGACAGCGGCGCTGGATGTGTTCTTTGTCGACAGGCAGGGACGGGTGGTTGTGGCCGCCGAGGGGGTGATGGGGCGCGATGTGACCCAGAGCGACTATTTCCAGCGCGCGATGCAGGGCGCGCTGGGCACCGGGTATGGCGTGCTGCAGCCGGGAGGGCGGCGCGCCTATATCTACGCGGCGCCTGATTTCGACGTGGATCGCCGGGTGCGCGGGGCGCTGGTGGTGGTCGCCGATGTCGAGGATGTGGAACAGACCTGGCGCGGGTCGCTGCCTGCGGTGTTTTTCACCAACCGGGGTGGTGAGGTGTTCATCGCCAACCGGCGCGAGCTGTTGTTCTGGCAGCGCAGCACCGCGGGGCCGGGTCTGTTGCCACCGGATGGCCGGCAGGTGGCGCTGCGCTCCTGGCTGGAAGGGCCGCATGAGATCTGGGATCTGCGCTGGTCGCCCTATCTGCCGGAACGCGCCCTGCATCTGTCGGTGAACCTGCCGCAGATTGGTATGGTGGGCGAGATCCTCGTGGATGTGGCCCCTGCACAGCGTCTGGCGGGGTTGCAGGCGGCGGCGGTGGCCGCGATCGTGCTGGCGCTTGGGGCGATGCTGGTGCTCGCGATTGAGCGGCGCCGGACGCTGGCGGAGGCAAATGCCGTTCTGGAGAGCCGGGTGGAGGCGCGCACACGGGCATTGTCGGCCACCAACATGCGGCTGACCCGCGAGGTGCAGGAACGTCAGGAGGCCGAGGCCGCGCTGAAGCGCGCGCAGGAGGATCTGGTGCAGGCGGGCAAACTGTCAGCGCTGGGGCAGATGTCGGCGGGGATCAGTCACGAGCTGAATCAGCCTTTGATGGCGATCCAGCAATATGCCGAAAACGGCGAGGCGTTTGTGGCGCGCGGCAAGCCGGAGCGGGCAGGAGAGAACCTTGGCCGCATTGCCCAGATGGCGGGTCGGATGGCGCGGATCATCAAGAACCTGCGCGCCTTTGCCCGCAATGAAAGCGAGCCGATGGGGCGGGTCGATCTGGGGCAGGTGATTGCATCCGCGATTGAGCTGACAGAGCCGCGTCTTCGGCAGGACCGGGTTGACCTGATCTGGCAGCCACCTGCGGAGCCGGTCTTTGCCTGGGGGGGAGAGGTGCGGCTGTCGCAGGTGTTTGTGAACCTCATCAACAATGCGGCGGACGCGATGCTGGATCAGGAACAGCGCGAAATCCACATCGCGATTGAGACACGTCAGGATGACGGCGGTGTGGATGCAGGCGGGCGGCTGGCGGTTACGGTGCGCGATATTGGCCCCGGTCTGAAGGAGCCCGAGAAGATTTTCGAGCCGTTCTATTCCACCAAGGCGGTGGGCGGCGCGGATGGCATGGGGCTGGGGTTGTCGATTTCCTACGGGCTGGTGCAGAGCTTTGGCGGCCATATCCGCGGGACCAACACAGGCACTGGCGCAGAGTTCACGGTAGAGCTGGATCGCTGGCGCGACCAGGCGCAGACCGTTACGGGACAACAGGCTGGCCAACAGGCCAATCAGCAGGCCGAACAACGGGCCAAACAACGGGATGAACTGGCATGACCAATCGGGTTTTGGTGGTGGATGATGATGCGGCGGTGCGCGCGGCGTTGGGGCAGACGCTGGAGCTGGCGGAATGTGATGCCATCACCGTGGGATCCTTTGTGGCGGCCAAGGATCTGATCACGCCTGATTTTGACGGTGTGATCCTGTCGGACATGCGAATGCCGGGGCGCGATGGGTTTCATCTGCTGCGCTATGTGCGCGAGGTGGACGCGGATCTGCCGGTGATCCTGCTGACCGGCGAGGGCGATATTCCCATGGCGGTGCAGGCGATGGCCGAAGGCGCCTTTGATTTTCTCGAAAAACCCTGCGCCAGCGCGGATCTGATGGCGGTGGTGCGTCGGGCGCTGAAAACGCGGGCGCTGGTGCGGGAAAACCGCGCCCTGAAGTCGCGACTGGAAAGCGGCGATCCGGCAGCGCGGATGATCTTTGGCACCTCGCCGCAGGTGGAAGAGCTGCGCGCGCGGGCCCGCGCGGTGGCGGCCACAGGAGCCGAGGTGCTGGTGACCGGTGCGCCGGGGGGCGGAATTTCCAAGGTGGCGGAGGTCATTCACCTGATGTCGCCGCGCGGGCAGGGGCCGTTTGTGAAACGTCCGGCGGCGGGGCTCAGTGCGGAAGGGTTTGCAGACCTGTGCCGCGAGGCCGCGGGGGGATCGCTGTACCTTGATGAAATCGCCGCCCTGCCAAGTGAAACGCAATATGCCATGTTGGAGGCGTTGGAGCAGGGCATCGAGGCGCGGGTTCTTGTGGGCTCGGTTGCGGATCTGGCGCAGGAGGCGGCAGAGGGGCGGTTTCTGGCCGATCTTTTCTACCGCCTTGATGTGATGCGGGTGCGCATTCCGGCGCTGTCAGAGCGGCCCGAGGACATACCGGTGCTGTTCAGCCACTATGTCGCCCAGGCCGCCGAGCAGGCAGGCATCGCCACGCCGGATATCCCGCAGGAGCATCTGGCGGCGCTGATGGCGCAGGACTGGCCCGGCAATGCGCGTTCGCTGATGTCGGCGGCGATGCGGTTTGTGCTGGGGATGCCGGAGGAAGCGGCGCAGTCGGCGGAGCTGGGGCTGGCCGAGCAATTGGCGCAGGTCGAACGCTCGCTGCTTATTGCGGCGCTCGGACGGCAGAACGGCAATGCCTCTGCCGCGGCCAAAGCCCTGAAGCTGCCGCGCAAGACGTTTTATGACAAGCTGGCGCGCTATGGCATCCGGCCTGAGGACTATCGCCGCTGAGGGCTCTGTCCCGGCTTCTGGTGTGGTCCGCGTCCTGTGACAGGCGCGGGGCAGAAGGTGGCGGCGCCGCCAGAGCCCCGATCAGGGGCAGGGGCGGAGGGGGATGGGGCCGCGTGTCGGTCGGCCCCATGTTCGTCAACCAGTGTCAACATCGGTCATGTGAACGCCCGTGGTGTGCAGCAGCGCTGCAGCGACGGGCCGGTCTCCGGTTTGCAGCCTGTGCCAGAGGCTGCTTTGTTGGGGTGATGTGCCAAATCACCCCGGTGTCGCGACAAAGGCCAGTCTGACAGACCCGAATGAACAGATCGCGTCCAATGCGTGCGCAGCCCAGGCAACACCCGGCAGGCATCCGGTCATTTTGCTGCGCGCGGCGGGGTTTGAGTATTTGTGGAAAGATGACGGGCGCTGATTCCGTTTGCAGAAATGTCCAGCGCTAACAGGGTGTGCGGATTTTCGCACATGTTGGCAGCAGCCTTGTGCGGGAAATCGCACAGCTTAGTGACAGCGGGCGGGTTTGCCATTGAGGTGCGCTGCGTAAGCATCGGTTTTTCCACGGGAATTTAGATTTTTTCAAGGGCGGCACGGAACCCTTGAGCAGAGGGCGCAGGCCCGTGATGCTGCATCTGGGGTCTTCGCCTTGGCGGAGGCTATGGAGAAATTCCGGGAGGAAAGACATGAAATTCGTAACTGCTGCCGCCACCGCTGTGGCGCTGACCATGAGTGCCGGGACCGCAATGGCGGCCTGTGATGATGGCGAAATCGTCGTCAAGTTCAGCCATGTGACCAACACCGACAAGCACCCCAAGGGGATTGCCGCCTCGCTGCTGGAAAAGCGCATCAACGAAGAGATGAACGGCACCATGTGCCTGGAGGTCTATCCGAACTCCACGCTGTACAACGACAACAAGGTGCTGGAAGCGATGCTGCAGGGCGATGTCCAGCTGGCCGCGCCGAGCCTGTCGAAGTTTGAAAAGTTCACCAAGCAGTTCCGCCTGTTCGACCTGCCGTTCATGTTCAAGAACATCGATGCGGTTGATGCCTTCCAGGCGTCTGAAAACGGTCAGGCGATGCTGGATTCCATGCAGCGCCGCGGCCTGCAGGGCCTGGCCTATTGGCACAATGGCATGAAGCAGATGTCGGCCAACAAGCCGCTGATCGAGCCTTCTGACGCCAATGGTCTGAAGTTCCGCGTGCAGTCGTCTGACGTGCTGGTCGCCCAGATGGAAGCCATCGGTGGCAGCCCGCAGAAAATGGCCTTTTCCGAAGTCTACGGCGCGCTGCAGCAGGGTGTTGTGGACGGGCAGGAAAACACCTGGTCCAACATCTACGGCAAGAAGTTCTTTGAGGTGCAGGATGGTGTGACCGAAACCAACCACGGTGCGCTGGATTATCTGGTGGTGACCTCTGTCGACTGGCTCGACAGCCTGGAGCCGGAAGTGCGCGACCAGTTCCTGACCATCCTGGGCGAAGTTACCGCGACGCGGAACGCCGAATCCACCAAGGTGAACGGTGAGGCGCGTCAGGCCATCATCGATGCCGGTGGTGTTGTGCGCGAGCTGACACCGGAGCAGCGCGCGGCCTGGGTCGATGCAATGAAGCCGGTCTGGGACAAGTTCGCAGGTGACGTGGGTCAGGACATGATCGACGCGGCGCAGGCCATCAACGCAGGCATGTAAGCCCGCAATCAAATGAAATCAGGGGCCGGCGCCATGATGCGCCCGCCCCAACCTATCGGCGGCGGATCGGCCCCGATATCCAGTTTCCAAACATGTCGGGGAGAGAAAGATGGCGGGGGCAAAACCTGGCCCGAGCGGCTTTATCCATAAGCTCGAAGAAACCCTGATCGCGCTGTTGCTGGGCCTGATGGCTCTGATCACCTTTGCCAATGTGATTGCGCGATTTGTCTTTAATTCCAATATCCTGTGGGCGCTTGAGCTGACGGTGTTTCTCTTTGCCTGGTTGGTGCTGTTGGGGGCGTCTTATGCGGTCAAGGTCCATGCCCATCTGGGGGTGGATGCGGTTTTGAACATGCTGGCCCCTCCGGCGCGCCGGGTCATCGGACTCATTTCTGTGACCTGCTGCCTGGTGTTTTCGCTGCTGCTGCTGAAAGGCGCCTATGACTATTGGGCGGTCTTTGCAGATCTGCCGCCCACCTCGGGGCGTTGGTTCCCGACGGGGTTCGACATGAAGGCCCGCAGCCAGAGTTTCTATGAGGTGCAGGATGTGCCGATGGTGAGCTTTCTGCGCTTTCTCGAAGATCTGATCAACTATGGCGACGCCTACGAGAAGCTGCCCAAGGTGGTGCCGTATCTGGTGTTGCCAGTGTCGATGCTGTTGCTGGTGGTGCGCTTTGCGCAGGCGGCCTTGCAGATCCTGCGGGGAGAGACAGACCGTCTGGTGGCGAGCCACGAAGTTGAAGATGAGATCGCCGAAGTACAGGCGCAGCGCGGGGAGCACGACTGATGGACGTTGTACTGCTGTTTTCCATGGTCATTGGCCTGTTGCTGATCGGGGTGCCGATTGCGGTGGCGCTTGGCCTCAGCTCGACGTTGTTCCTGCTGATCTATTCCGACAGCTCGCTGGCATCGGTTGCAGGCACGCTGTTTGAGGCCTTTGAGGGGCATTTCACGCTGCTGGCGATCCCGTTCTTTATCCTTGCGTCGTCCTTCATGACGACGGGTGGCGTGGCGCGACGGATCATCCGGTTTTCCATCGCCTGTGTTGGCCATCTGCCGGGTGGTCTGGCGATTGCGGGTGTTTTTGCCTGTATGCTGTTTGCCGCCCTGTCCGGCTCCTCCCCTGCAACCGTGGTGGCGATTGGCTCTATCGTGATCGCAGGCATGCGTCAGGTGGGCTATACCAAGGAATTCGCGGCCGGTGTGATCTGTAACGCAGGCACGCTGGGCATCCTGATCCCGCCCTCCATCGTCATGGTGGTCTATGCGGCTGCGGTCGAAGTCTCTGTCGGGCGGATGTTCCTTGCGGGTGTCATTCCGGGCCTGATGGCGGGCTTGATGCTGATGGTGACCATCTATGTGATGGCCAAGGTCAAGAACCTGCCCAAGGGTGAGTGGCTCGGCTGGGGAGAGATCTTTACCTCAGCGCGTGAGGCCGGTTGGGGCCTGTTCCTGATCGTCATCATTCTGGGCGGCATCTATGGCGGGATCTTTACCCCCACCGAGGCCGCAGCTGTTGCGGCGGTCTATGCCTTCTTCATTGCGTGCTTTGTCTATAAAGACATGGGCCCGCTGTCCAATGGCGAAGGGGAGGCAAAGACGCCGCTGCTGAAGAAGCCGCATGCGTTGATCACCGCCTTTTTCCACAGCGATACGAAACACACGCTGTTTGAGGCGGGCAAGCTGACCGTCACACTGCTGTTCGTGATTGCCAATGCGCTGATCCTGAAGCATGTGCTGACAGATGAGCAAGTGCCGCAGCATATCGCTAATGCGATGTTGTCGGCAGGTTTCGGCCCGGTGATGTTCCTGGTTGTGGTGAATGTCATCCTGCTGATTGGCGGTCAGTTCATGGAGCCCTCGGGTCTTCTGGTAATCGTGGCGCCGCTGGTGTTTCCGATTGCCATCGAACTGGGGATCGATCCGATCCATCTGGGCATCATCATGGTGGTCAACATGGAAATCGGCATGATCACACCGCCGGTGGGGCTGAACCTCTTCGTGACTTCGGGCGTGGCGGGGATGCCGATGATGGGCGTGGTGAAGGCGGCTCTGCCGTTCCTGGCGGTGCTCTTCGTCTTCCTCATCATGATTACCTATATCCCCTGGCTGTCGACCGTTTTGCCCAATGCGGTCATGGGGCCGGAGATCATTACCAAGTAGGCCGGCATCGGCAGGTTCGTATGAGTGGATAACGAGTAAGGCGCCCTGGGAGACCGGGGCGCCTTTTTTGTTTGGGATCAGGGGGCTGGGCGAAGAAAAAGGGGCTTTGCCCCTCTGCGCGGGCGCGCATTCACCCCAGAGTATTTGTGGAAAGATGACGATGCGGCGGTGCGCCTGGTCTTGTCATCTTTCCCTTAAATACTCAGCTGCGCCTCAGCTGGCGTCGAGCGCGGCGGTGATGGGGGCAAAATCGGCGGCCTTGAGGCTGGCGCCGCCCACAAGCGCGCCGTCCACATGGGCCACTGCAAAGATGTCATCGGCGTTGGAGGCTTTGACAGACCCGCCATAGAGCAGGCGGATGGCATTGGCTGTCTCGCCGCCAAAGCGCTGGATCAGGCTGTTGCGCAGGTCATTGTGCACCTCTGCGATCTGGGCAACCGTGGGCACCTTGCCGGTGCCGATGGCCCAGACCGGTTCATAGGCAACCACCACGGTGTCACCGGTGCTGTCATCGGGGAGCGAGCCGTCGAGCTGGCTGCGTACCACATCAAGGGTCTTGCCGTTTTCGCGCTCTTCGAGGGTTTCGCCCACACAGATCACCGCAGTGAGCCCGGCGGCAATGGCGGCTTCGGCCTTGGCGCGGACCTCGGCGTCGGTTTCGCCATGATCGGCGCGGCGTTCGGAATGGCCGAGGATCACCGCGCTGGCGCCGGCATCGCGCAGCATTTCGGCGCTGACGTCACCGGTATGGGCACCGGAGGTTGCGGCGTGGCAGTCCTGCCCGCCGAGGGTGACATGGCTGGCGGACAGGCGATCGGCGGCACGTGACAGAAGCGTGGCAGGTGGGCAGATCAGCACCTCAGCGCGGGCTTCGCGGGTGGCCTCTGCCAGGGCGGCCAGCTCATCAAGCGCAGCTGCGGTTCCGTTCATTTTCCAATTGCCTGCTGCAAGTTTGCGCCGCATGTGGTGATCTCCCTTGGGTTTTCTGCTGTGTCATTCAGCGTTGAGGGGGCGGGCCTTGGCCCTGTTAGCGCTGTTGGTAGCATCCTTGCCGGGGCAGAACAATTCGCCAGAAGGCAATCATCAGACAACAGTCATTCGCCCCCAGTGCCCAGACCAAAGTAACCAGGCCGAAGCCGTCCGAAGGTCATTACAGGGTGGGGCGTGGTGGATGGAGGGTTTGCGCGCGGCAAGGCCATCGCACGAAAAACGGGACGGATGGGGAATCCGTCCCGTTTCAATCTGGTTTGATGCTGTCGCAAGCTTGCAAGACTGTGTGGATCCAGCTGAGCGGCGGGCCAGTCCAGTGGGGTCAGTCCAGTGCGGTGTTGGTCCAGTGTGGTGCCAGTCCAGTGAAGTGCCAGCCAAGTGTCTGTCCAAGGGCAAGCACGGCGCCGCGCAGATGGGTCAGCCTGCGGGCATGTCCTTGAAGCTGATGGATTCGCCGCAGCCACAGGCCTCTGCCACATTGGGGTTGTTGAACTTGAACCCGGCTTCCAGAAGCGAGACCTCATAGTCGATTTCGGTCCCAAAGAGGAACATCTGCGCCATGGGGGCGATCAGGACACGGGCGCCATCCTGTTCGACAACCTCGTCGTTGGGGTCGGCTTCGTCCACATATTCCATGGTGTATTCCATGCCCGCACAGCCGCCCTTTTTGACGCCGATGCGCAGGCCGGAATGACCACCCTTGTCCATCAGTTTGGCGATCTGAGCGGCCGCCTTGTCGGTGATTGTGACCGCTTGTTTGCCGGGGATACCGAACATTTCATACTCCAATGTCGCGCGTTACTGCGTAATTTAGGGGGTGTGGGGCTGCGGCTCAAGAGGGGAGCGGATCACAGCCCCATGCAATTGGCATAATAGGTGACCGTTGCGGGCCAGTCGGAAAACACGCCCACGACGCCCACATCCTGTGCCAGCACATCCAGTACCTGATAGGTGGCTGCGTCCGAGGTGATGGCCTCGGCCACCGACTGGTAGTACCAGCCGCCGCCATTGTGCAGGGGGCCGGAACGTTCGAGCGTCCAGGTGATGATGTTCAGCCCTGCCTCACGGGCTTGGATCGCATAGGGAGAGGGCGCCATCTGGCCGTCCTTCAGCGTCAGCAGCATCCAGATCGGCGGGGCGATGTAGTTGACGCCCATCTCTTTCAGCTCTGCCATGCTGGGGCGGAAGCTGGCCGGGTCCATCGGGTCCAGTTTGCCTTCGTCGTCATCGTGGCGGGCAAAGCGATCATCGAGATAGACCGCCTGTTTGCCAAAGTCCGGCGTGTGTTCGATCCAGTATTTGATGTCGCTGAGGTCAAAGCTCTGCACCCAGACGTCCTGTGGCGGGATGCCTGCCTCGACATATGCGTCGATCAGTTTCTGGGCATAGTTCTCCTGGGTCATCCCGTTGAAGGGCATCTGCACGGCGGGCGCCTTGAGCTCGGGGGTGAATTTCACCCCCAGATCACGAAAGAGCGCAACACTGTCGGCATGGGTCATCAGCGTGGCGCCGTTTCCGTAAAGCGTGCTGCGCCAGGGGGCGAGGCCCTGCTGATAGGCGCTGGGGGTGGTGGCCTTTGGGTCGCGGCTGTCGAATTTCGGGGTGAGGCTCTGGAATTCGGCGAGGGTGAGGTCGCTTGTGCGGCATTCGGCGCTGGCGGGGGCGCTGTCGGTGGCCGGTTCAAACCCCATGTAGCAGCGCTCGGCCAGATCCGTGGTCAGGATGTTGGTGGTTGTGTGCAGGTCGTTCTGAGCATGCCGACAGACCAGTTCGAGATCCTTGGTAAAGGTGACATCGCATTCCAGGATGCCCGCCCCCATGCGCGCGGCGGCTGTGTTGCTTTGGACGGTGTGTTCGGGAAACATCAGCGGGGCGCCACGGTGGGCGATGGAGAAATCGGTGGGCGTGGGGGTCTGCTGCGCGCAGGATTGCAGTTTTGTCTTCAGCGGGCCATCGGGGAGGGCATCCACCAGATAGGCCGGGCGCTGGCCATAGCTGAGAGCGATTGACGGGCTGTCTGCCGCCGCGGTCTGGGGCAGCTGTGTGAGCGTCGCAAGGGCGAGGGACAGGCTGATGGAAAGGCTTCTGTTGCAAAAGACGGGGCGGGGCACGCGGGCAATCTCCTGATCTTGGGGCGCGGGGCAAATGGCGGCGCGCATCTGAAACGGTCGGAAACGGAATTTGGAAATGAAACGGGCCGGTTGCTCCGGCCTTGGTGGTATCTAGCTTGCAGTCCCGGTTGGACCAGTGGTGATTGGGCGGGCCGGGTTGCCTGCGACGGTTGCCCCTGCAGGAACGTCGCGGGTGACGATCGCGCCAGCGCCGATGGTCGCGCCGTCCCCAATTGTCACACCGGGCAGGATGATGGCACCGCCGCCGATCCAGACCTGAGCACCAATGGTGATCGGGCGGCCAAATTCCCGTCCCGAGGCACGCGCAGCGGGGTCGCGAGGGTGGTCTGCGGTCAGGATCTGGACATAGGGGCCGATTTCGGTGCCATCGCCGATGCGGATTTCGCACACGTCGAGCAGCACGCAGCCGAAATTCATGAACACGCCGCGACCCAGGTGAATGTTGCGGCCATAGTCCACATAGAATGGCGCGCGCAATTCGCAGGGGGTGCCATAGCTGCCGATCAGCTGGTCCAGCAGGCTGTGGCGTACTGTGACCTCGGCGTCGATGGTGGCGTTATAGGCGCGCATCACCTGCTGGGCATGGGTGCGGTCTGCCACCAATTCGGGGTCGCTCGCGTCATAGAGCGCCCCCGATAGCATCTTTTGCTTTTCGCTGAGCGCCACGGCCTACATGAAGCCGAGTTCGAGACGGGCCTCGTCTGACATCATCTCCATTCCCCAGGGCGGCTCCCAGGTGAGTTCGACATCGCAGCTCTTGACGCCGGGAACGGGGGTGACGGCGTCGATGATCCAGCCAGGCATGTCGCCTGCCACCGGACAGCCCGGCGCGGTCAGGGTCATGATGATCTGCACGTCGTTCTCGTCTGAGATGTGGATCGTGTAGATCAGGCCGAGTTCGTAGATATTCACCGGAATTTCAGGGTCATAGACCGTGCGGCACGCCTCTACCACCGCGTCAAACAGCGGATGGTTCACGGAAGAAGGGGCGATAAGGGGGGTGCCTTCCAGTGGCTCGGATGCGTTGGTCATTTGGGCCTCGGTTCGTTTCCTGAGTGTTTATATAGGGAAGCTGGCCCTGAGGGTCCAGTGGCGGATGACGGCAGGACGCGGGGCTGTTCCGGGTTTGGGGGGTTCATTCCCCTTCAGGTTGCGGATAGTGTTTCGTCAAATTTGAAAAAGTGGATTTCAGACAAAATGTGGATCAAGGGCCTGTCCGGCAGTTTCTTTCGCGGATTTCCCGGAACGCAGGAGATTTCCGCGTTTCACTTCCAGGACACATCTGGTGGGTTCGCGCAGGTTTCTGGCCCCAATGGTGCGCAATTCAAGCCCTATAGCGCGCCCTATGAGGCATTTGGTCAGACGCTCATCTCTGGGGAGGTGACATCTGCGACGGGGCAGACCCTGGGGTATGAAGTCTATTCGCTGGATACAAAGACCAGCATCGTCAGCCTGTTTGCGGATATCGCGGCGGGGGATGGGCCTTCATTCTTTGACTTTGACAAGGCCTTTGGTGGGCTGGGTGGTGACCGTTATGTGGTCGCCGTCACGGGCGGAAAAAAGGCTATCCCGACGGTTTTGCGCGCAGATGGGACCTGGACTCATTTTGCGACCTTCTTTTCCGGATATGACAGTTTTGCTGATGCGCGTTTTGTGGGTCGGCGTGGTGACGCCTATCTCATGATCGCAGATGCCAATGGGGAAAATGGGGGGCGGCTGTTTGAGATTGATCCTGTTGCAGGACGATACACCCAGTACGGCGAGTTTGATCGAAGTGTTTCGGGGTGGAGCGTCAGCAATGTCTACCAGGTTGAAGATCGCCTCTTTGCCCAGATTTACACGTCCGCCTACGGGCGGGAGCTGTGGGAGCTGAAGGACGGCGTTTGGTCCCTGTTCGACGATCATTCACCGGGGGGTGGCTATGGCTCTCCGTCTTATGCGTTTACCCAGAATGGCGAGCATTACTTCACAGCTGTGAATGATGCCTATGGTCGTGAGTTGTACCGGCTGACCGAAGATGGTTTTTCGCTCGCGATCGATTTTGTCCCGGGACGTGGGAATGGCGCAGTGCTGTTGCGGTCGTTCAGGCTGGGAGAGCAGATCTATGTGAAAAGTGACGACACTGATGACATTTATCGCATTGATGAGACCGGAACGATTGAAACTGTCAACGGGCTGGGGGCCGACGAACGGCTTCCTTGGCCGGACATAATTATCGATTTCGATACCTCTGGTGTCCGCCAATACATGAACTCCGACGCGAGAGGGCTGGCCTATGCGATCCGGAATGGCGAGTTGGTCCCGTTGGAGTTGCCCTCGCCGGATGTAACGCTCCACGGTGTACAGAACGGAACGCTCTATGCGTCAGCTCGCAGTGACGGGGGCCTCTCTCTCTACGCGCTGAGCGAAAGCGGCGATTGGGTGGTCATCTACACCAGTGATTACAGCGAAACCGATGGTCATACCGCGAGGATAAACAGCCTGTCGCCGATCGGCGGTGGACAGGGCGGTGACGTCTGGTGGGGCGATGACAGCGACGAGACGGTCATCGCGCGGGCGGAGGGCAGCACTCTGTTGGGCCGTGGTGGCCATGACGTGCTGACAGGGCACGAGGGTGAGGACCATCTGATCGGCGGGGTCGGGCGGGACAGTCTGAGCGGCGGTCGCGGTCGCGATTACCTGTCTGGTGGCAACGGTCACGACCAACTGAGCGGAAATGCCGGTGCTGATACCCTGTTGGGGCAAGCGGGATCTGATGTTCTGGCAGGTGGTTTTGGTCGTGACCTTATGCGTGGTGGACAGGGGTTTGACACCCTGCGCGCAGGTGCGGGCCACGACACCCTGAAGGGGGGCAGCCATGGCGATACGCTTTTGGGCGGTGCCGGACGCGACAGGCTGTTTGGCGAGGCAGGGCACGATGTGCTGGCGGGCGGCTTCGGCGCTGACAGACTGGCGGGCGGGCGCGGAAATGATGTGCTGAGCGGCGGGGTTGGCAGCGATGTGTTTGTCTTTTCGCGGGGGCGAAATGGCGATGATCTGGTCAAGGATTTCGCAGATGGGCTCGACCGGCTGCAGTTTACAGGCCAGAGCATGGCCGATCTGTCCATTGAACAGCAGGGCGATGGCGCGCGTATCAGCTGGGCCGGGGGATCTGTGGTGCTGGAGGGCGTGGATGCTGATCTCTTGGACAGTGGCGATTTCCTGTTCTGAGGCCGGATTTGTGACAAGACGCGCCAAGAGGGCAGCGGCATGACGCGCCCATCAAGCGGCGCGGACCGGCTCTTGGGGCTGGATCTGGCGCGATATGTTGCCTTTGTTGGGATGGTCATCGTCAATTTCAAGATTGCGATGGGCGCCGAAGGGGGCGCGGGGCTGGCGGCTGCTGTGACCTCTGCGATCGAGGGGCGGGCAGCGGCCACCTTTGTGGTGCTGGCAGGCATCGGTCTGGGGCTTGCAGGGCAGGCCGGGCTGGCGCAGACGGGCGCGGTGACGTTGCGCAGGGCGCTGTTTCTTCTGGCGCTTGGCCTTGTGAACATGACGATATTCGAAGCAGATATCCTGCATTACTACGCGGTTTACTTTGTCTTTGGCGTTGCCCTGCTGCGGCTGAGTTCTGCGGGGCTGATCGCGGTCATGGCTGGGCTGAACGGGCTCGCGCTGGTCATGATCCTGAGCCTTGATTTCGATCAGGGGTGGGATTGGCAGAGCTATCACTATGCGGATTTCTGGACAGCGGCGGGGGTTGTGCGGAACCTGTTTTTCAATGGCTGGCATCCGGTTGTGCCCTGGCTTGGGTTTCTGGTGTTTGGGGTGCTGCTGAGCCGTCAGGCGCTGGCACAGCGGGCGGTTCAGTTGTGGCTGGTGCTGGGCGGTGTTCTGGCTGTTGCGCTGGCTGAGGCGGGCAGCAGCATGCTGGCGCCTGTCTTGGCGTCGATAGATCCTGAACTGGCAGCGCTGGCAGGCACTGATCCGGTGCCTGCGACGGTCTTTTACTTTGTCGCGGGCTGTGGAGCTGCCGCAGCTGTGGTTGGCGCCTGCCTGCTGCTGGCGGGTCCGCTGGCGCGGGTTGGGCTGGTGTCGCTGCTGGTGCCTGCGGGGCGTCAGACGCTGACGCTATATATTGCGCATATCGTTCTGGGGATGGGAGCGCTTGAGGCGCTGGGCCTTTTGGGCGGGCGCAGCGTGCAAGAGGCGCTGATGGCGGCGCTGGTGTTTTGTGCCGTGGCCACGGTTTATGCGGTGTTGTGGGCGCGGTTGCTCAAACGGGGGCCGATTGAGGCGGCGATGCGTCGGATCGCCGGATAGGACCGCGCGCAAAGAAAACAGGCCGCCAGGGGGGCAGCCTGTTTGGTGGCGATCAGCCGTCGTTGATGTCGTGGTCGAATGTTTTGACCTGGCCTTTTGGCCCCTTGAAACTGCGGCGCAGAACAAGCCACGCCACCAGAGAAAGCCCGGAAAAGACCAGCAGGAGCACGGGCAATGTCATGCTGCCTGCGGCGCTGAGGGCGACCAGAAGGCCGGTGATGGCTGCACCGATGGCAAAGCCGAGGAACAGGAAGCCCGGCGCCAGGACCTCTATGATGGCAAGGCCGATGGCGGCCGCTACCCAGACCCACCACAATTCCCAGAGCGCGGTCATTTGCCGGGGCCTTTGAGCATGTTGAAGGCGTTGCCAAAGGCCTCCAGCGCGTTGGCTGGCACCAGAATGGTCTGCTTGCCATCGCCATCGCCGAGCGCGTTCAACGCCTCGACCTGCTTCAGCGCGACCTGATACTGGGCTGCCTCCAGACCGTTTTCCGCAATCGCCTTGGCCACCACTTCGGTCGCGTAGGCTTCGGCGTCGGCCTGAATGCGGCGGGCCTTGGCGGTTTGTTCGGCTGCATATAGTTCGGCATCAGCCGCCAGTTCGACCGCACGTTTCTGGCCCTCGGCCTTGGTGACTTCGGCGCGGCGGGCGCGTTCGGCATTGAGCTGCTGCAGCATCGCATCACGAGTAGCCTGATCGAGGTTCACGTCCAGGATTTCGGCGCGGGTGACCTCAATGCCCCAGTCATCCACGGCGCTTTCCACGCTTTTCTGGATCTGTGCGATCAGTTGCGAGCGGTTGGACTGCACTTCGTCCAGATCCATCTTGCCGATCTCTGCGCGGACAATGCCTGCAACCGTTGTGGCAATAGCGCCATCCACGTCGCGGATCCGGTAAACGGTCTTTTCCGGCTCAAGGATGCGGTAGAAGACGGAGGTGTCGATCTGCACCAGCACGTTGTCCTTGGTGATGGCGTCCTGTGTCGCGTTCGGCAACTGGCGTTCGAGGATCGACACCTTATGCGCCACGGAATCCAGAAGCGGGACGATGAAATTGATGCCGGGGCCAAGCACGGCGTGCAGACGGCCAAACCGCTCAACCACGTATTTCTCGGATTGCGGCACGATGCGCACGCCTTTGACCACCAGAATGACCAACAGGAGGGCGCCGAGAAGGAAAATGATGTTCTCGCCAATCAGGCTGAGGATAAGGTCTTCGCTCATGCGGGTGTCCTTCAATGAATGTATGCTATGGTATGCATTTGGGTGTCGCGCGGTTGATTTTCAAGATCTTGTGATCTGTCACGAGGAGGCCGGCGCAATGCGGCGGCGCAGTGGGGTGGGGCGGACGCGGTTCTCGATTTCGTCGTAGATCAGCCCGGCGATGTTCTTTGTGGAGGTGCGTTCGATCCCCTCAAGACCGGGGGAGGAGTTCACCTCCAGCACCTTTGGGCCGGTTTCCGAACGCAGCAGATCCACACCCGCCACATTGAGCCCAAAGGCGCGGGCGGCCTGCACGGCGGTGGCGCGCTCTTCCTTGCTGATGCGCACGGATGTGGCGCTGCCGCCGAGATGGAGGTTGGAGCGAAAATCCCCCTCAGCCCCTGAGCGTTTCATTGCCGCGACAACCCGCGAGCCGACGACAAGGCAGCGGATGTCCTCGCCTGCGGCTTCCTTGACGAATTGCTGCACGAGAAAGTTTGCCTTGAGCCCACGGAAGGCGGTGATGACACTTTCCGCCGCTTTCTTGGTTTCGGCCAGAACCACGCCTTTGCCCTGGGTGCTCTCCAGCAGCTTGACGATCAGGGGCGCACCGCCTGCGATATTGATCAGGTTTGCGGTGTCCTTGGGCGAGGCGGCAAAGGCGGTGGAGGGCATGCCGATCCGGTGACGTGCCAGCACCTGATGGGCGTGCAGCTTGTCGCGGCTGGCGGTGATGCCGTCAGAGCCGTTGACGCAGAATGTGCCCAGCGTTTCGAACTGCCGCAAAAGCGCGGTGCCGTATTGGGTGATGGATGCGCCGATGCGCGGGATCACGGCGTCATAGCGGGGCAGGCGTTTGCCGTCATAGTGGATTTCCGGCGCCAGCGCATTGATTGCCATATAACAGCGGGTGGTATTGATGACCTCAACCGTATGACCCCGCGCCTCGCCCTCTTCGACGAGGCGGCGGGTGGAATAATTGTCTTCGCGGCTAAGAACAGCGATGCGCAGCGCCCGTTTGGGGGCGGATTTGCGGATGCTGGCGGAGGAATAGACCGAGTAATCCAGTTCTGGCTGGCAGAGCCGTTCGGCAGGCACGACGCTGATATTGTCGGTCAGCGCCTGACGGCCAAGCAGCATATGAAGCGCCATGCCGCTGCGGTCGGTGAGCGTCAGTTCGATCGGCCACTGGTGCCCGGCAATCGCCAGGTTGGTTTCGATCACATAGCGCAGCTCGCTCTCGCCATTGGAGGAGGTCACATCGCGACGGTCCTTGATCACGGCGGAGCAGGGGATCGCAAGATCGAACTGACCCGGAATGGGATGCACGAGAAAGCGGACCTTGGGGGCGTTCTGCGGCCCGAAGGTTTCGATTTCGGTGGCATGGAGCGACGAGGTGCGGGCCCCTGTGTCGACCTTGACCCGCAACGCAGGCAGGCCGAGATCGGGCAGGCCGACCCATTCTTCCCATCCGAGTTTCAATGTTGGCGCCTGGTCTGCTGTGGACATGCGCGGGGCTCCTTGGCATTAGGGGGAATCACCGGATTGCCGGTGTCATGGTAACGGCAGGAATACGAGATGGCAGAGCTTTTCAACTTCGAACTGAAGGCAACCGACGGTAAGGCACGTACAGGTGTCATCAATACCCCGCGTGGCGAGATCCGCACGCCTGCTTTCATGCCGGTTGGCACTGCTGCAACCGTGAAGGCCATGATGCCTGAAAGCGTGCGCTTGACCGGCGCCGACATTTTGCTCGGCAATACCTACCACCTGATGCTGCGCCCGACGGCGGAACGCATCGACCGGTTGGGGGGCTTGCACAAGTTCATGAACTGGGAACGCCCGATCCTGACGGATAGCGGCGGCTTTCAGGTGATGTCGCTGGCGGGGTTGCGCAAGCTGACCGAGAAGGGCGTGACCTTCAAATCCCATGTGGATGGCTCCAAACACGAGCTGACGCCGGAACGCTCGATGGAGATCCAGCGGCTGTTGGGGTCTGACATCGTGATGTGTTTCGACGAATGTCCCGCGTTGCCTGCGGACCGCGACCGCATTGCTGAATCAATGCGCCTGTCCATGCGTTGGGCCGAGCGGTCGCGCGAGGCGTTCGGGGACCGTCCGGGCCATGCGCTCTTTGGGATCATGCAGGGCGGGCTGGAGCAAGACCTGCGCGAAGAAAGCGCCGAGGCGCTGAAGAAGATCGGTTTTGAGGGCTATGCCGTTGGCGGTCTTGCGGTGGGCGAGGGTCAGGAGGCGATGTTCGACTGTCTGGATTACGCCCCGGGTTTCCTGCCCGAGGACAAGCCGCGCTACCTGATGGGCGTGGGCAAACCCGATGATATCGTCGGCGCGGTGGCGCGCGGGATCGACATGATGGACTGTGTGCTGCCGTCTCGTTCTGGCCGCACGGGTCAGGCGTTTACCCGCTATGGCGTGGTGAACATCAAGAACGCCCGCCACCAGGACGACCCGCGCCCGCTCGATGAGAAGTGCTCCTGCCCGGCGTGCAGCAACTATTCCCGCGCCTACCTGCACCATGTGTTCCGCTCCAACGAGATGATCTCCGGCATGCTGCTGACCTGGCACAACCTGCATTACTTTCAGGAGATCATGGGCGGAATGCGCGAGGCGATTGCGGCGGGCACGTTTGAAGCCTGGCAAAAGGATTTTCACGACACCCGCGCGCAAGGCGATATTGAGCGGCTTTAGGGGGCATCGCTGCCAGCGTTAAGTCAAAGTTGAGGGAATGTTCACTGGCCGGTCCAGCGCCGAACACTTTTGCGCCACAAACGCGCGCTGAAGTGGGAGGCGTACTGGAATGAGTGGAGTGGAGAGACCCGATGAATGAGACTGTTTCAACCGGACTTGCGCATTGCTCGCTGATGGTTCTGCTGGCGGCTGGTGTGGCGATTTTTGCGTTGCTGGATGATGGCGAGGCCCATGCAGGCAAAGGTGGCAGCCTGACTCATTTGACACAAACGGCGACGAAATAGGCCGGTTTTTGCGCCTTTGAGGGGCGAAAAGGCAGGTTTTTGCAAGAAACGCGCAAAAGGGCGGCTCTGACAGGGCCGCCTTTCACCTTTTGGGAACCTTCTGTCGATTTGGTGCCTTGTGGTCCGCTGGCGCAGCGGGCAATGTGATCCCAACCTTGAGGCACGGCGGTTGAAATGTGACAAGCGCTGCACCAGATAACAATTCCAAAGAGGAGACGCGCCGTAGCTGCCGATAACCGGGGTGGGGGCGTCTTGCCAAACCAAAGGACCGAGTATGCAAGAGCCACTCAATTCATCCTATCCCGTCCTGCCGCTGCGCGACATCGTGGTCTTTCCCCACATGATCGTGCCGCTGTTCGTCGGGCGGGACAAATCGGTGCGCGCCTTGGAAGAGGTGATGGCCGATGACAAGCAGATCCTGCTGTCCAGTCAGATCGATCCCGGCGAGGACGATCCCCAGTCCGATGGCATCTACAATGTCGGCGTGCTGGCCAATGTTCTGCAGCTGCTGAAGCTGCCTGATGGCACTGTCAAAGTGCTGGTTGAAGGCCACGCCCGCGTCAAGATCACCGAATATCTGGAAAACGACAGCTTCTTTGAGGCGCGCGCAGAATACCTGAGCGAAATTCCCGGTGACGTCACCACTGTCGAGGCGCTGCTGCGCACCGTTGGCGACGAGTTCGAGCGCTATGCGAAGGTCCGCAAGAACATCCCCGAAGAGGCGCTTTCTGCCGTGGGTGAGACCACCGAACCTGCCAAACTGGCGGATCTTGTGGCCGGCCATCTGGGCATCGAAGTGGACCGCAAGCAGGAGCTGCTGGAAACGCTGTCGGTGTCCGAGCGTCTTGAAAAGGTCTATGGCCTGATGCAGGGCGAATTGTCGGTTCTGCAGGTCGAAAAGAAGATCAAGACCCGCGTCAAATCGCAGATGGAGAAAACCCAGCGCGAGTATTACCTGAATGAGCAGATGAAGGCCATTCAGAAGGAGCTGGGCGACAGCGAGGACGGCTCTAACGAGGTGGCCGAGCTGGAAGCGAAGATCGCGGAAACCAAGCTGTCCAAAGAGGCGCGCGAAAAGGCCGAAGGCGAGCTGAAGAAGCTCAAGAACATGTCGCCCATGTCCGCCGAGGCCACAGTTGTGCGCAACTACCTCGACTGGATCCTGGCGCTGCCGTGGGGCACCAAATCCCGCGTCAAAAAGGACCTGAGCCGGGCGCAGGACATTCTGGATGCCGACCACTATGGTCTGGAGAAGGTCAAGGAACGCATTGTCGAATATCTCGCGGTGCAGCAGCGCTCTGCCAAGCTGAAGGGCCCGATCCTGTGCCTTGTTGGCCCTCCGGGTGTTGGTAAAACCTCGCTTGGTAAATCCGTGGCCAAGGCAACGGGGCGTGAGTTCATCCGCATTTCCCTGGGCGGGGTGCGTGACGAAAGCGAGATCCGTGGCCACCGCCGGACCTATATCGGGTCCATGCCCGGCAAGATCATTCAGGCGCTGAAAAAGGCAAAGACCACCAACCCGCTGATCCTGCTCGATGAGATCGACAAGATGGGGCAGGATTTCCGTGGCGACCCTGCCTCGGCGATGCTGGAAGTGCTGGATCCGGAACAGAACGCGACCTTCATGGACCACTATCTGGAAGTGGAATATGACCTGTCGAACGTGATGTTCCTGACCACCTCGAACAGCTACAACATGCCTGGGCCGCTGTTGGACCGGATGGAGATCATTCCGCTGTCCGGCTACACCGAGGACGAAAAGCGCGAGATCGCCAAGCAGCACCTGATTTCCAAGCAGGTGAAGAACCACGGTCTGAAGGCCAAGGAGTTCGAGCTGACCGATGAGGCGCTGACCGAGGTGATCCGCACCTACACCCGCGAGGCGGGCGTGCGGAACCTGGAGCGTGAAATTGCCAAGGTGGCGCGGAAATCGCTGACCAAGATCGTCAAGAAAGAGACCGAAAGCGTTACGGTTACGCCAGAAAATCTTGATGATTTTCTTGGGGTTGCAAAGTACCGCTATGGTCTGGCCGAGAAAGAGGATCAGGTGGGTGTCGTCACCGGCCTTGCCTATACCTCGGTCGGTGGTGAGCTGCTGAGCATCGAGGCGCTGCGCCTGCCGGGCAAGGGTCGGATGAAGACCACCGGCAAGCTGGGCGATGTCATGAAGGAGTCGATCGAGGCGGCATCTAGCTATGTGCGCTCCATCTCTCCGCAGTTGGGCATCAAGCCGCCGCGCTTTGACAAGTGGGACATTCACGTGCACGTGCCGGATGGGGCCACCCCCAAGGACGGGCCGAGCGCGGGCCTTGCTATGGTGACGGGTATTGTGTCGGTGCTGACGCAAATCCCGGTGCGCAAGGACATCGCCATGACCGGCGAGGTCACCCTGCGTGGCAATGCAACCGCGATTGGTGGTCTCAAGGAGAAGCTGCTGGCGGCGCTGCGTGGCGGCATCAAGACCGTGCTGATCCCGCAGGAAAACGAAAAGGACCTGCCGGATATCCCGGATAACGTGAAAGAGGGGCTGGAAATCATCCCTGTCAGCCATGTGTCCGAAGTGCTGAAGCACGCGCTTGTTTCGCAGCCGGAGCCCATTGAATGGGACGAGGATGCAGAAGAGGCCGCGGCAGCCGCCAAGGCGGCACTGGGCGCGTCTGATGACAGCGCCAGCGCAACGGCACATTGATCGCCAGTTTGATCTGAGCGCATTGAACTGAACGCAATGGACTAAACGCAAAGGGCGGCCCTCTGGGTCGCCCTTTTGCATGTCTCTGTGCAAGTGCCGGCCCGACAGCCAAGCCGTGCGAGCGGGCGAACTGTGCGAGCTGGAAAACTGTGACAGGCGGTTTCGGTCCTGTCCTGCGGCCCTATTTGCCTGCGACATCCTCATAGTCGCCAAGGCGGATATACATGATTTCACGGTATAATTTGATCGTAGGGCGCATGCCGAAGAGGATTGAGCCGATCAGGAACAGCCAGGTTCCGATGGTCACGGTCGCATCATTGAAAAACAGGATAGAGCCCACCACAAACAGCAGCGCCGCAGAGACATCGACAAAGGTGTAGGCGATTTCGCAATATGCGTAGATCTTTTTGTGGCGGTCACTGCGGTTGCGATTGTCGGGGTGAAACAGGGCCATCTTGTCCTCCGTCGCTTTGGTCTGGTTTGGTGGCTTTTCATCTTAACGCGCGGGCGCGCGATTGGTTCAGCTTCCGGCGTCTGGACACTGCTGGCATGAAAAAGGGCGACCCCATTGGGGCCGCCCGGATAAGGTTTTATTCTTGTTCCCGATGTTTCGGGCTCTTCCGTCTGGCGCCGGCTCTTGCGCGGCGGGGTTGATCCGATGGGCCGCGCAGGGCGGGGCCCGTCGAATGGTCTGGTCTAGGCTGCCTTTGGCGCCATCTTGGCCTGGACGGTTGCGATGGCCACGGCATCCGGGCTGGTATCTTCGGCGGTTGCCTGTTTCAGGATGGCGTCAAGTGTCACCACCAGCGCATCAAGGCGCTCTGCAACATAGGCGTTGCGGTTGCCGATCTTGAGGATCTCGGTCGCGACATTGATGATGCCGCCGCCATTTGCAACGAAATCCGGGGCGTAAAGGATGCCACGGGCATGCAGCGCCTGACCATCTTCAGCGGTGGCAAGCTGGTTGTTCGCCCCACCCGCAACAACAGCGACCTTGAGCTGGGGGATGGTGGTTGCGTTCAGGATCCCGCCGATGGCGCAGGGGGCAAAGATGTCTGCCTCAACCGCATAGATCTGATCCGGGGTGACTGCCGTGGCGCCAAAGCGCTCGACTGCGCGCGCGACCTGGGTGGTGTTGACATCCGTGACCACCAGTTTTGCGCCTGCCTTGTTGAGGAAATCGCAGAGATACCAGCCAACGTGACCAAGCCCCTGCACGGAAATGGTTACATCCTTGAGACTGTCGCTGCCGGTTTTATGCGCCCAGGTCTGACGGATCGCGTTGAAAATGCCCCGCGCGGTGATCGGCGAGGGGTCGCCAGAGGCAAATTCACCATCCGAAAGACCGGCAACATGGTTCGTTTCCTCGGCCAGGATCGCCATGTCGGTCGGGCTCATGCCCATGTCTTCGGCGGTGATGTAGCGGCCGTCCAGCTTGTCGATGGCACGGGCAAAAGCCCGCAGCAGCTCGGGGGTCTTGTCCTTGGCGGGATCACCGATGATCACCGCCTTGCCGCCACCAAGGGCGAGGCCCGCAGCGGCATTTTTGTAGGTCATGCCCTCGGACAGACGCTGCACGTCGACCAGCGCGTCCTCGGCGCTGTCATAGGGGCGCATGCGCAGCCCACCCGCCGCCGGACCCAGCAGGGTCGAATGGACGGCGATAAAGCCGGTCAGCCCAACAGAGGCGTCTTCGACGCGGTAGATTTCTTCATGCGTCGGTGTGGCGACAGGGGTGAGTGTGAGTGTCATGGGTGGGGTGCTCCTCCGTTTCGACAGAGATTACCACCAGCTGTTTGCCGGTTTTCGCCAAATTCACGCGTATGAATTGCCAGATTTGGAGGTTTCCGCTATCTTGGCCGCACCTATTGGAGGAAAATCGTGGATCAGATCGATCGCAAGATCCTTGCCGCCTTGCAGGACAATGGCCGGATGAAGATCGCAGACCTTGCAGAGGCCGTTGGGCTGTCGCCGACCCCCTGTGCGCGCAGAGTGGCCAACCTCGAAGATCGGGGGGTGATTTCGGGTTATTCGGCGCGGGTCAATCAGGCGGAGGTTGGGCTTCCGGTGACGATTTTTGTCGCGGTCGAGCTGGAACGGCAATCCACCGAAGCGCTGCAGGCGTTCGAGGCGGCGGTGCGGCGGTTCGATCAGGTGATGGAGTGCTATCTGATGACGGGTAGCCGGGATATTCTGCTGCGCGTGGTGGCGCGGGATCTGACGGATTTCGACCAGTTTCTTGAGCACCGCCTGATGCGGGTGCCCGGTATTCGCAACACGCGCTCCAGCTTTACGCTGCGCACCATGATTGATCGCAACCAACTGCCGCTGGGCTAGGGGCACGGCGGTTTCCCGCGCGGGCAGGGGCGGGGCAGAAATTTGCCCGCGACCGAAAATTTTTGCGCCCTCCCTCTTGCAGCGCAGAAGCCCGCCCGGTAATACCGCCCTCACGGGTGATTAGCTCAGTGGTAGAGCGCTTCGTTCACATCGAAGATGTCAGGAGTTCAAATCTCTTATCACCCACCATCCTCCCCAATTTGTCTTGTGTCACAGCGGTCGCTGTTGCGTGGTTTTGTGCTGATGTCATTGGCCTGACAGGATCATGTCGGCGGCTTTTTCTGCGATCATGATGACCGGCGAGGCGGTGTTGCCCGAGACAATCCTTGGCATGATTGAGGCATCGACAACCCTTAGCCCGAAAATCCCATTGACGCGCAGCTGCGGGTCAACCACGGCGGCGGGATCGGTGCCCATGCGGCAGGTGCCGACGGGGTGAAAGATGGTGGTGGCGATATTTCCCGCTTGCTCCAGAATATCGGCATCGCTCTGGATCTTGGGGCCGGGCAGGATTTCCTCAGGCTCATGTTTGGCAAGCGCCTTTGCGGTCATGATCTCTCTGGCCTGGCGGATTGAGGCAACGGCTACGCGTTTGTCGTTTTCGCTGGAGAGATAGTTCAGGCGAATGTCAGGCTGACGGCTGCTGTCCGGCGTGGCGATATGGCAGCTGCCGGTGCTTTGCGGGCGCAGGTTGCAGACCGAGACAGTGATCGCCGGGAAGGGATGCAGCGGATCCCCCAGTTTGTCGGTGGACAGGGGTTGGACGTGATATTCCAGATCGGGCATTTCGAGCGAGGGGTCGGATTTGGTGAACATGCCGAATTGGCTGGGCGCCATCGACATTGGCCCGCTTTGATTGAACGCATATTGCGCGCCGATCTTCAGCTTGCCGAGTGTGGAATTGGCCAATGTGTTCAGTGTCTTGGCGTTCTTCACCTTGAAAACCGTGCGGATCTGCAGATGGTCCTGCAGGTTCTCGCCAACCCCCGGCAGATCATGCAGCGGCGCGATCCCGAGTGAGGACAGCAGATCACCATTGCCGATGCCGGAGAGTTCAAGGATCTTTGGCGAGTTGATTGCACCTGCTGCCAACAGCACCTCGCGGCGTGCGCGCGCGACACAGTTGCGGCCCTTGTGGTGAAAGATCACCGCCTCTGCCCGTTTGCCATCCAGTCGGATCTGGCGGGTTTCTGCATGGGTGAGGACGCGCAGGTTGCTGCGGTTTCTGGCGGGGCGCAAAAAGGCCTTGGCGGTGTTCCAGCGCACGCCGTTGTTCTGGTTCACTTCGAAAAAGCCAGAGCCTTCGTTGTTGCCGTCGTTGAAATCGGCGCGCGGCTGAATGCCGAACTCCTTTGCGCCTTCCTGGACGGCATCAAGGATGTCCCATTTCAATTTCTGCCGCGAGACCTTCCATTCGCCGCCACCCCCGTGCAGGGCGGTTTTGCCTGCGTGGTGGTCTTCGGATTTGCGGAAATAGGGCAGCACGTCCTCCCAAGACCAGCCGGGATTGCCCAGCTGGCGCCACAGGTCGTAGTCGCTGGACTGGCCGCGCATGTAGATCATGCCGTTGACCGAGGTGCAGCCCCCCAGCACCTTGCCACGCGGGTAGGCGAGGCTGCGCCCGTTCAGCCCCGGTTCCGGCGCGGTTTTCATCATCCAGTCGGTTCGCGGATTGCCGATGCAATAGAGATAGCCGACCGGGATATGGACCCAATGGTAATTGTCCGATCCGCCTGCCTCCAAGAGCAGGACGCGGTTTTTGGGGTCCGCGCTGAGCCGGTTGGCAAGAACGCAGCCCGCAGTGCCTGCGCCGATGATGATATAGTCGTAGTCGCCGCGATCGTGCGGTTGGGTCGTTGTCATTGCTGTGATGTCCTGCAGCGGGGGCGGAGGGTCGCTCTGTCTGTTGCTCTCTTGTGGGTCAGAGATGCGTTTCGGCCCATAGCGGGCGAAGGGCGTCGCGAAGCGCGAGGTAACGGCGGTAGCGGGTTTCGTAATGCGCGGCCATGTCCGGGTCGGGGACAAAGGTCTGCCGGGTGCGGACCATCTGGCGCAGGCCGCTTTCGTAGTCACCAAACAGTCCGGTACCGACCCCGGCGCCAATCGCCGCGCCAAGCGCCCCGGTTTCCTGCGCTTCTGCGACGCGAACGGGTACGCCCAGACCATCGGCAAAAATCTGTGGCCAGACCGGGCTGCGTGCGCCGCCTCCCGACAGGGCTGCGTTGTCGAAGGTGACGCCGGCTGCGCGCAGCACTTCGATGTGGCGGCGGTGTTCAAACATCACCCCCTCAAACAGGGCGCGTAACATGTGGCCTTCTCCGTGCCAGCCGGCCACGCCGTAAAATCCGGCCCGAAAGGATGCTCCCTCGCGCGAGCCATAAAGGAAGGGATGAAAAAGCGGGTCATCCGCCGCCGGTGTGATTTCTTGGACGCGGGCATTGCAGTAGCCGAAGGGATCATCGTGATGGCCGCCGCGTTCGACGAATTCGCGGACGTACCATTCCAGATTGGCCGCTGACGTTGCGCTGGATTCGATATTGAGATACCGGCCTGCGCCAAAGGCTGCGACCATGAAGACATCGCGGTTGCGCACCGGTTCCTTGGAAAAGACCTGATTGATGCTCCAGGTGCCCGCGATGATAGAAGCCTCTGCCGGTTCCACCACACCAGAGCCCATCGCGCTGGATACCACGTCGAAATACCCTGCAATCACCGGTGTGCCTTCGGCCAGGCCAGTGCTGGCGGCGGCCTCTTGGGTGACGGTGCCGATGATATCGGCCGGGTCCGCCAGATCGGGGAGCAGGGCGGCGGCGTCTTCAAGGCCGTAGAGCGCGAGCAGGTCGCTGTCATAACGGGCCTGAGGCAGGCGCAGCAGCCCGCAGCCCGACATGTCGGAGAGATCACTGCGCCGCTGCCCGGTGAGCCGGAAGGTCACGAAATCCTTGCACATCAGCAAGGTCGCCGCGCGGCTATAGAGATCGGGGCGGTTTTGCTTAACCCAGGCCAGCAGAACCGGAGTCTGCGAGGGCCAGGGCGACTGCAGGCAGATTTCGTGCAGCGCATCGCCTGCCTCTACGTCCAGCTGCGCAGCAAGCGCGCTGGCGCGGGTATCAAGGGACTGGATGCCGATGACCGGCTCTCCCGCTCGGTCAATGAGATACAGACCATTGCCGTGGCCCGCACAGCCAATGGCGCGGATCTGCTCTGGCCGGATCCCGGCCTTGGTGATGCAGGCGCGGATGGCCTGGCGGGCGTTGTCCCACAGTTCATCCAGATCGCGCTCTACCTGACCGGGGGCAGGTGTTTGGGAGGCCCCATCAAGGGCCGCCATGGCGATCTGGTGGCCGTCCGTATCAAACAGGACGGCCTTGATCACGGTGTTGCCGGCATCCAGCCCCAACAGATATTCGCTAGTGTCAGCCACGGTTGTAGATATCCCATGCTTCTTCGCCACTTGCGCCCTGATGGATCATCGCCATGAGAGCGGACACGACGGCCTTTGGGTTGTCATGCTGATAGATATTGCGGCCATAGACCATGCCTTTTGCGCCCTGCGCCATCAGAGCGGCCGATTTCATCAGCACGGTCTTGAGGTCTTCCTTGCCGCCGCCGCGCACAAGGACTGGCACCCGCGCTGCTTCGATTACGCGGTGAAAGTCTTCGGGGTTTTCGGTCGGGTCGGCCTTGATGATGTCTGCGCCCATCTCGCTTGCCAGACGGGTGAGGGTGACGATTTTCTCTGCGTTGCCATCAACCTGATAGCCGCCGCGCACGTCATTGGGCAGCATGACCAGCGGTTCGATCATCAGTGGCATGCCGTATTTGTGGCAGGCTGCGCGCACGCGCGAGATGTTTTCGACGCATTGGCGAAACAGTTCCGGCTCGTCCGGCAGCATGAACAGGTTCACAACAACCGCGGCGGCATCCATTTCTAGGGCACCAATGATCGGCTCGTCTGCGTTTTGCAGCATCGACCACATCACACGGTGACGCTGGTCATTGTAGGGGTTGCCCATGTCGATGCGCATGACCAGTGCTGGTTTGTCCTTTTCCGGACGGCTTTGCAGCAGATCGGCCTGACCATAGGCGCATTGGATGGCGTCCGGGCGGGCGTCGATTAGCGTGTTCATGACGGCCGGCATGTCTTCCAGTCCGACCATGAAGCTGGGTTCATTGCAGACCCCGTGATCGATCGCCACGTCGAGGCAACCGCCGTGGGTGAAAAGACGGTTCATGCGGGCTTTGGTGCTTAGGCGCATTGGGTACTCCTTGGTCTTGATCTTTGTGCGAGCATTTCGGCGCTGACGCCGTGATATTGGTGCAGCTCGGTGATGAGGGTTTCGATTTCTGTCTGGGTGGTGTCGCCACTCCAGCCGAGTGTCTTTGCCATCTGCATGGCGATGTCCTGGATCATCGGCAGGGAAATCCGACCGGTGATGGCCAGGCTGGTGCGGCGCAGGACCACATCAGAGAGGTGGCGGGCGTATTCATGGGTCACGAACCAGTCGATTTCGCCGCTGCTGACAGCCTGATCCGCGTCCTGGGGCAGGGGGGCTGATTGCAGCGAACATTGGCGCAGCAGTTCGTGGGCAGAGGTGCCGTAGGTCTGGGCAAGGTGGTGGGCACGTTCTTGGCCCAGTCCTAAGGTCTGCGCCAATGTGGCGGCAAGGGTTGCGTGATCGCGCGGAAAATCGCGCCCCCCCCCAATCGGCAAATCCTGCGTGGAGCATTTGCGCGCTGTTCCAAGCATCTCCAGCGCTTCGTCTGCGGTTTGTTCGGCAAAGGCGCGGAAGGTCGTCCATTTGCCACCCACCATGCAGATTTGGGGGATGTCCCCGTCGATCCGATGGGTGAAGTGGCCGCGTGAGATCCGCCCGGTGAATTCCTGATCGCTGCGGGGCAGGGGACGGATGCCGCTATAGCTGAAGACGACCTGATCGGGCGTAAGGGCCAGATCGGGAAAGACGCGGCGCAGCGAGGCCAGAATATAGTCGCGTTCGCTGTCTTCGCAGCGGGTCCGCCCGACAGTGTCGACGCGAATATCGGTGGAGCCTGCAAGCACTTTGCCGAGATAGGGAAACACGATGCAAACCCGGCCATCGGCATTTTCGAAAAAGATCATATGCCCATCCAGCGCCCGGAACAGCTCTGGCGCGTCAAGGATGAGATGTGACCCCTTGGTGCCGGAAACCAGCGGTCTGCGGTCGCCGATGTTTCCCGGTTTCGGGGGGGCAAGACTATGGCGTACCTCGTCCAGCCACGCCCCCGAGGCGTTGATGATCAGTTTGGGGCGGATCGCATGGCTCAGGCCGCTTTCCCGGTCGCAGATTTCAAATCCGTCCCCAATGGGGCGGGCCTCGGCGTAGTTCAGCGCGATGGAGTGCGGGGCCGCGTGCCTTGTGTCGCGGATCAGCTCGATCCCCAGGCGTTCGGGCATGGAGATCCACGCATCATAATAGGTCGCGGAATAGCGCAGATCCTGCATCAGAGCAGGCCACTTGCGATGGGTTGCGCGCGCGGTACGAAAGCGGTGGGGGGGCAGTTGGCGGCGCTTGCGGGTGACAAAATCATAGAGCGACAGGCCCACCTTCACAGGGAGCGCACCGCGTTGGGCCGGACGACCCGCCCAGCCGAAAAAGCTGATTGCGGCGTTGAACAGGCCGGACAGATGCGTGGTCAGCGGAATGGTGGTCGGCAGGGGCTGCACCAGATGTGGTGCGTTGCGCAAAAGGGCGTCCCGCTCGGCCAGAGATTCCCGGACCAGATCAAATTCGCCGTTTTCAAGGTAGCGCAGCCCGCCGTGGATCATCCGGGAGGGGGCAGCACTGCAGCCGGAGCAGAAATCGTGTTTTTCCACCAAAAGCACGCGCAGCCCCTGCAGCGACAGATCCCGGTAAACGCCAAGGCCGTTGATCCCGCCCCCAATGACAAGGACGTCAAAGTCGCCATTCTGGCGGATGCGGTCGAAGTCGTCCTGTCGGGTCATGGGCAAGTCTCTTCCGTTCGCCGGGACTGCGTGTCCCGGCGTTGCAATGGCGGATAGGGGGCGGGTTGGGGTTAGGCGTCTAGGTCGCGCAGATGCCGCGCTGCTGCGTGGCTGATCAGGTCGAGTTCCTCTGCGCTGAGCCGCAATCTCCCGGCGGCGGCGTTTTCGCGGGCCTGTTGCGGGTTTCGCGCCCCGCAGAGCGAGAAGGTGATGCCGGGTTGCTGCACGGTCCAGGCAATCACGATCTGCGCAAGGCTGGCGTCATGTTGATCCGCGACCGGGGCGATGTCCTCCATCATGGCGGCGATCTTCTGCCGGTTGGGCTGCGAAAAGCGCGGATTGTCCTTGCGCTGATCGTCGCCGGAAAAGACGCGATCCGGTCCGACCTTGCCGCTCAGCAGGCCAAGCGCCAGCGACGAATAGCTCAGCACCGAAACCCCATGCTCGCTGCACAGGGGCAGAAGCGAGGTTTCAATGTCACGTTTGACCATGCTGTATTCTTCCTGCACCGCGTCCAGCTGGCCTGCCGCGACATAGGCGGCGATGTCTTCGGTGGTGGTGTTGCTGGCCCCGATGGAGCGGATCTTGCCCTGCGTTTTGAGCTGCTCCAACGCCTCCATCGTTTCGTCGATCGGCGTGGTCGGATCCTGCCAATGGGTGATGTAGTGGTCGATGTAATCGGTGCGCAGGCGGCGCAGGCTTTGTTCGACCTCGTAGATGATCGCGTCCTTGCCCAGATAGCGGTGAACCGGCGCGCCATCGTAGTCAAAGAAGTGGTTGCCTTTCTGGGTGTGCCAGACGAGCCCGCATTTCGTGGCCAGCACGACCTCATCCCGCCGTCCCTGCAAGGCCTTGCCGACGATTTCTTCGGCCAGGCCCTGACCATAGGCCGGGGCCGTATCGATGAGCGTGACCCCCGCATCCACCGTGGCCTGAATGGCCGAGATCGAGGCCTCTTCGTCCGTGCCGCCCCACATCCAGCCACCAATGGCCCAGGTGCCAAGCCCGATCACCGAGGCCTCGATGCCGGAGCGGCCGATGGCGCGTTTCATCATGTCATGCTGCATGTTCTGTTCCTTCCATCTGTGCGAGGACCGCTGTCACGGTCTCCTCGTCCAAAACCAGTTTGTTGACCAAATGCCCGTTCAAAACCGCCTGGATGGGACGGGCCTTGTGGGGGCCTGCTGCCACGCCGATCACGGTGCGGCAGCTGCGGATTTCCTCGGGACTGAGGGCGACGAGACGCCGGTTCAGCCCATAGTCTGCCAGCTGACCGTTGCGTCCGATCAGATGGGCCATGAATTCTGCCGTGACCCCCATGCTGACAAGCATCTTGCGATCGGCTTCGGGGACCGGGTTGAGGTCGTAGTAGCTGGAGCCGCGCGGCTCTACCGACCCGATCCCCGTCAGCGCCACATCCGCCCTGCGGGCCAGATCAAAGACTTCCTTGATGGACGCCATGTCGGTCAGCATGTTGCGCTGTTCCGTGTTCTCGGCAAAGAGCGGGGCATGCACCAACATCGGCTTGCCGCCCAGACGTTCGGCCATCCGTGTCACGAGGTGATTTACGTCGGTGTAGAATTTCCCCTGAACCCCGCCCGTCAGCGGCACCACCGTCACGTCGAGCGCCCGCTCAGGCGAGAGGTTTTCGACCACCGCGCTGACGGCCTTGCCGCCGGTGATGGCAATGACGTCGCCGTCGCGGATCGTCTCCATCAGCATGTTCGCGGCTGCCTTGCCCACCTGCTGCAGCTTGGTGTCGGCATTGCCGGACACCGTTGGGGTCACCATCGCCGAGCTGAGGGCGGTGGCGGAAACCAGGCGGGCCTCAAGCTCTGACAGCCTCTCAAACGGGCTTTCGATGTCGATCTTGACCATCCCCAGTTTGCGGCCCTGGGCGATCAGGCGGTTCACCTTGGAGGTGGAGAGGTTCAGTTTGGTTGCGATTTCGGACTGTTTCATGCCTTCGATGAAGTGCAGGACAAGAACAGTGTGGATCTGTCGGGTCAGTTGAAAGTCGGGGCTTGGATCGGCCATCTGCTCACCTCCGCCGCTTGTTCAGGTAGTGGTCGATGGATACCGCCGCCAACAGGATCGAGCCTCGGATGATGTCCTGCCAGTAGACCGAGACATCGAGGAGGGCGAGGGAACTGGAGACGACCGACAACAGCACCGCGCCAAGGATGGCACCGAAGATGGTGCCGGAGCCGCCATTGAGGCTGGCCCCACCGATCACGGCGGCGGCGATGACATTCAGTTCCATCCCAAGTCCAAAGGTCGGCTGGGCCGAGCCAAAGCGGGCCATGTAGATGATGCCCGCTACACCACAAAGCGCAGAGCAGAGCGTGGTGGTGAGGAAGATGACCTTTTTCGTGCGGATGCCGGAATAGGCGGCGGCCTTTTCGTTGCTGCCGGTATAGAACACTTTGCGAAATGCGGTGGTGCGGCGCAGCATGAAGTCAAAGGCCAGGACCACGATCAGAAAGATGATAATGACCAGCGGGATCGGGCCAATGGCCCCCTGACCGATGAATTTGAACTCAGCAGGCAAGGTAAAGAGACCAATGGGGCGACCGCCGGTGAACAAGAGACAGGCGCCACGGGCAATCACCATCACTGCGAGGGAGACGATAAAGTGGTGCAGGCCGACGCGGGTGACGAAAAACCCCATGAAAGCGCCAATGCCGGTGCAGGCGGCAATCGAGATGAGCGAGGCAACCCAAGGGTCGATGCCCTGCAGGAAAAGCCAGCCTGCAATCACCATAGCCAGTGCCGTGACAGAGCCCACTGACAGATCAATGCCGCCTGAGATCAGCAGAATGGTCATGCCGACCACCACGATGCCTTCAACCGCGAAGGCCATGACCATCGCGCGGATGTTGACCCAGGTCAGAAAGTAGGGCGAGGCAAAGGACATCCCGATACAGAGCGCCAGAATAATCAGGATCAGCCCTGTCTCGCGCATTCTGAGGAGTTTCTTCAGCGCACCCATGCCCTGTGTTGCAGGCGGTGCCAGATTGATCGACTTTTCCACGGGTGCCTCCCTCAGGCGCTTTGCAGTTGGGCATCGGCGGCGTCCAGAACGGAGGCCAGATGCATGATGTTTTCTTCGGTCATGTCTTCACCGCTGACTTCGCCACTGATCTGTCCCTCCCGGACGACCAGCACGCGGTCACAGACCCCGATCAGTTCGGGCAGTTCCGATGAGATCACCACGATGCCCACGCCAGAGCGCGCCAGGTCACGCAGAATGCGGTGGATTTCGGCCTTGGCGCCCACATCGACGCCGCGCGTCGGCTCATCCAGAAAGATCAGTTTGGGGTCGACCGACAGCATCTTGGCAATGGCCACCTTTTGCTGGTTGCCCCCGGAGAGCGAGGAAACCGGATCGCTGAGGCGGCCGTATTTGATGTTCAGCTTGGCGGCGAGCGTTTCAGCCAGATCCGTTTCGCGCGCGGCATCGATGGTGCCGACCCGGTTGCCGACAAGCCCGAGGTCGAGGGCCGAGATGTTTTCGGCAATCGACATGTCGAGAAAGACACCGTCGCCTTTGCGATCTTCGGAAAGATAGACCATCCCTGCACGGATGCTGTCCCCGTAGGTTCTGATCGACAGGGGAGTGCCGTTGAGCGAAATGTCACCTGAAACATCGCCTTCCAGCTGGCAGATGCCTTTGACGATCTCGCTGCGTCCGGCGCCAATCAGACCTGCCAGCCCCAGCACCTCGCCACGTTTGAGTTGAAAGGAAATGTCGCGAAAGCGCTGCGCTTCGCTGAGGTTGCGCACGTCAAGGATCGGTGGTGTCCTATCCGATGCACAATCCTGCGGGCGCATCTTGTCCGGATAAAGCGTGTCGACCACCCGCCCGACCATCGCGTTGACCACATCTGATGGCGCGATATCCGCGACAGTCTGTGTGGTGATGTACTGGCCATCGCGAAACACCGTGACCCGATCACAATTGTCAAAGATCTCGACCATTCGGTGGGAGATATAGATGATGGAAATACCCTGATCGGCCAAACGCCGCATGATCGAAAACAGGATCTGGGCTTCGCGTTCAGTCAGGGCTGCGGTGGGTTCATCTAGGATGAGCACCTTGCAATCGAGGGTCAGGGCCTTGGCGATCTCAACCAGCTGTTGATGGGAAATCGGCAGATCACGCACCAGCATGGCCGAGTCGATATCGGCGAGCTGTCCGAGGATGCTGCGCGCGCGGTCTTCCAGGGCGCGATAGTCCATCAGCAGGCGGCGGCTGATGTTGGTGGCGGACATAAAGATGTTTTCGGCAACACTCACATCCGGGCACAGAGCAATTTCCTGATGCACCAGCCCGATCCCCAGTTTCTGGGCTTCGGTGGGCGAGGCGATGCTGACGGGGGTGCCGTTCCAGCAGATGGTTCCGCTGTCGGGCTGTAGGATGCCGTCGATGATATTCATCAAGGTAGATTTGCCCGCACCGTTTTCCCCGGCCAGGGCATGGATCTCTCCCCTGCGCAGTTCGAAATTGACCCCACGCAGGGCGCGCACCGCGCCAAAGGATTTGTGGAGGTCAGAGATGTTCAGGATCACGTCGTCTTGCATGGGCCGGTCCGGGCTAGAGGGCGGAGGCGGGCCAGTGCGGCCCGCCATTGAGGTCAGCTGGGGTCGCGACCTTCCATGTAGGTGTTCAGGTCAAAACTGTCGGCGTTTGCCTTGGTGATGACTGCAAACCCATTGTCGACAAAGGGGATCTGAACCGGATTGTAGCCAGAGACCTTGTAGTCGTTGAACGGGTCAAACACATCGGAATGCGACGCCATGAAGGTGGCGAGGAAACCCATGAAGCCCTGCATGCCCTGGTTGGGGTTCAAAGCCATGTGGATATTGCCTGCCTTGATGTGTTCCAGTGTCACCGGGGTGATATCGGCGTGCATGACCAAGACGTCGGACTTGGCTTCCAGGATGGCTGCAACCGCACCTTCGGCAGAGCCTGCTTCGGGGATCCAGATCGCGCCAAGATCGGGGTTGGCCTGCAGGATCGATGCGGTGGCGCGATAGGCGGCGGTGCTGTCCTGATTGGTGGCCTGACGTCCCACCAGTTTCATCTCCGGATAGTTTGCCTCCATATAGTCGATGAGAGCAGTGACGCGCAGATCGTGGTTGGACTGGCCGGGGTTTTCCAGAACGGCATACTGGCCGCTTTCACCGATCTGCTTGACGATTTCATCGGCGGCAAATTTTGCCTCGGCGAGATTGTCGGAGGTGATATAGGCGGTGCGGTTGGATTTTGGGGAATCTGCCGCAAAGGTGACGATCTCGGTGCCGTTTTCGATGGCGCGGTTGATCGGTTCGATGAACGGATCCGACTGCATCGGATGCACCAGGATGCCTGCGGGCTGTTTCACCATGTCCTGTTCGAAGGACGCGATTTGCTTGGTGATGTCGTAATCCGGTGTGCCCGAGAAAATCGTCTCGCAGCCAAAGGCCTCGGCCGCCTGTTTAAAGCCCTGATAGACAGGAACCCAATAGGGGTGACCAGAGACCATGACGTTCATGATATACGTCTCACCGGGTTCGCAGCGCAGGCCGCTTTCTGCCTGAACCGGAGTGGCGGATGCCATCGACAATGCGACTGCGGCCGGGGCCAAAGCCGCGACAAAGGCGGTTTTCTTCATATTTTCCTCCCAAGTGCTGGGGTGGTTTACCCCTGATAAGGCCGCGATGACCTGCCTCCCTGCAAGTCTTTTCACGTCCCGCAATTTGTTGCGTAAGCCGACCCTAGGAGCCGTCCGTCGCTTCGGTCAACGCGGGTCGAAATTTTTTCTGAATTCTGAAATTTATTTCATTTCGCGCCGAGCTGAGCCCGCAACCCTGGCCCTTTCCGCGAAAACCGCTTTCCATCACACAGCGCCGACGCTAGCTGTTTTGGCGTATTTTCGAGAAGGGTCTTGCAATGTCTGAATTTCCGAAGATCTGGTTCCTGCGCCACGGGGAAACCTATTGGAACGCGGAGAAGCGTGTGCAGGGGCGCAAGGAATCTGATCTGACCCGCAAGGGACGGATGCAGGCAGAGATGCAGTCGATGCTGATGGCGCCGGTTCTTAAAGATCGGGGGATCCCTTGTCTGGTATCGCCCCTGCGCCGGGCGCAACAGACCGCCCGCATTGCGCTTGGCGGCCGTGACTACGAGACGGATCCACGTCTTGCAGAGGCGATGGCCGGTGTCTTCGAGGGGCGGACGCTGGACGAGATCGCACAGAGCCATCCGGATATCAGTTCCGCCCACCCCCATGCGCTGGATCTCTTTTGCGAGGCTCCGGGCGGAGAGGGATTCGACGCCTTTGAGGCGCGCATCAGATCGGTGCTGATGTCGCTTGAGCAGCCAACCGTGCTGGTGGCGCATGGTTTGTGGGGTCAGGTGCTGCGAGGGATCATCTGTGGATTAGGCCGCGCAGAGATGGCCGCGCTGCCGAATGAGCAGGGTTGTGTCTATGTGCTGGAAAACGGTGAGGAATTCGTTCTGAGGGTGGAGTGAAGTTTTTTTCAAAAAACTTCAATTTCGCTCTTGCACCCTCCGCGCGCTTTCTCTAAATCAGCGCTCACCGGGTCGTTAGCTCAGTTGGTAGAGCGCTTCGTTTACACCGAAGATGTCGGGAGTTCGAGCCTCTCACGACCCACCATTCTCCCCTTGGAAATGTTCAGCTCTACCAGACGCCGAAGGCGGTGGCCCTTTATGATTTGGCTGCCTGACAAGTCGCGCGGCGTTTGCGGAATCGATTTCCCATCTCTCCCTCACGTGCGGCCAACTCTCGGTTGGTTTTGTGGATAACTTCCTGCTCTAACCGCTTAGGAATGCGGGAAAATCAATGGGTTGATAGGTGGAGAGGGGGCTTTGGCATTTTTTTTCACCGAAACGGAAGAAAATGCCAAAACACCGCTTGACGATACCCGAGCGCTAGGAATATTACAGCCCAACATTCAGCGGCGACGTTGGATGGAACAGCAAGCGGTTGTAGCTCAGTTGGTTAGAGTACCGGCCTGTCACGCCGGGGGTCGCGGGTTCGAGCCCCGTCAACCGCGCCACTGCTGTAAGCCCCGGATCCGGGTCAAAGGGTCCAAATGAAATGATGCGCGGTTGTAGCTCAGTTGGTTAGAGTACCGGCCTGTCACGCCGGGGGTCGCGGGTTCGAGCCCCGTCAACCGCGCCACTTTCATTCACTGCCCTGGTGGTCAGGGTCCGCCCCGGAGGGGAAACATATATCAGGCGCCTGCGTCTGATTTGCCGAAAGGCCCATGCGCGGTTGTAGCTCAGTTGGTTAGAGTACCGGCCTGTCACGCCGGGGGTCGCGGGTTCGAGCCCCGTCAACCGCGCCACTTTCTTCCAGAATACGGATGAACGCACCCTTCTTTGGAAGGGTTTTTGCGTTTGTGGCCTCTGTCCTTTGCGGCCTGTGGTCATGGCGATTTGCGTATCTCGTGGTCGCAGTTGCCAGCAGGGTGGGGGCGTGGTGCGCGCCGGGGCGCACACCACTGGTCATGTTATTTCGTGGTCAGAGCATCCAGCACCCGCGCCCAGGAGCGGATACCTTTGTGGAAGCTCTCCAAATCGTATTTCTCGTTCGGGGAATGGATGGCGTCGTCTTCATTGGCAAAGCCAATCAGCATCGCATCCATGTCGAGAATCGATTTGAAGAAGCCCGCAATCGGGATGGATCCGCCCATGCCGCAGAAGACAGCCTCGCGGTTCCATTCATCAGACAGCGCGCCGCGGGCGGCCTCGAATTCGGGGCGGGCGATGTTCATCACCGAGGCGCGCGACCCTTCAAGATCGTTGTCCCAGACCACCTTGCAGTCGGGCTTCAGCCGCTCTTCGACGTGTTTGCGGATCTTCAGGCGCAGCGCGTCCGGGTCCATGTCACCGACCAGACGGCAGGTGATCTTGCAATGCGCCTCTGACGGGATCACGGTTTTCGAACCCGCCCCATTGTAGCCACCCCAGAGGCCGTTCACTTCCAGCGTCGGGCGGGCCCACTGCTGTTCCAGAACCGTGCGGTCCTTTTCCCCGTGGGCCTGGGTGTAGCCTGCGTTGGAGAGGTAGTCCTTTTCGTCAAAGCCGCAGCCTTCCCACTGGCGCAGCTGGTCCTCTGGCACCTCATGCACGCCCTCATAGAACCCCTCGACGGCGACCTTGCCGGTGTCCTCGTCATAGAAGGACGCGACGATGCGGCTGACTTCGCGCAGGGGGTTCAGGCCGGGGCCGCCGTAGTGGCCGGAGTGCAGATCGATCCGGGGGCCGATCAGGGTGAACTCGTCCTTCAACATGCCGCGCAGCTGCGAGGAAATGGACGGCACACCGCGCGACACCATGGAAGTGTCACAGATTAGGGCAAGATCTGCCTTCAGCTCGGCGGCGTGTTCTTCCATGAAGGGCACCAGCGAGGGCGAGCCGCTTTCTTCTTCGCCTTCGAAGAAGAAGGTGATGCGGCAGGGCAGGGAGCCGTTCACCGCCTGCCAGGCGCGGCAGGCCTCGACAAAGGTCATCAACTGGCCCTTGTCGTCAGAGGCGCCGCGCCCGCGAATGACTGTGCCACGCTCGGTCTCTTCCAGTTTTGGTTCAAAGGGGGGGGTGTTCCACAGGTTCAGCGGGTCAACGGGCTGCACATCATAGTGGCCGTAAAACAGCACATGCGGCAGCGCGTCGTCTTTGGGACCGACGTGGCCCACAACCATCGGGTGGCCGGGGGTCGGGCGTTTGTGCGCGTCGATCCCGATAGAGCGCAGATCCGCAACCAGCCAGTCTGCTGCCTTGTCGCAGTCTTCCTTGTAGGCCGGATCGGTGGAGATCGACTGGATGCGCAGCAGGTCCATCAGGCGGTTGGTTGCAGCGTCCAGATCGCTGTCGATCCGGTCCAGTACGTCGTTCAATGACATGGGTGTCTCCTGAGGCTTTTGTTGAATTCTGCGAGAGCCTAGCAGCGCCCGCGGGGAGGGGCCAGCGGGCATCATGCAAATGCGGTTTTGCAGATTTGGGGGCTGTGCCGCTGGCTTGCGCCGCGTTTGGCGGGTGTCGGTTGTGCCAAATCGGGCGTCGGAGATGGGCGTCTGCCTGTGGCGGGGCGCTGATAGTGGTCATAATGTAGTGAAAATGCGCCCGTTTGGCCGTGCCTGCGTCGAATTGCGCCCCGTGGTGCGGTGATTTGCGGGCCGCGCTTGTTGCCGCCCCCGGCCCAAAGGTTTATTTGACCTACATCAAGGCTGAGCCAGACCGCCGCGCGTATTCGGTTGATCGAACGGAGGGGATGGTTTAACCATTCACTATTGTGAATATAAAGAACCTGACCACAGCCGCGCCAGATCCGCTGGTGCCACACTATGCCATGGAGATGCCGGTGGACTATACCGCGAAACTCGACCTTGCGATTGAACAGCTGCATGCGGAAGGCCGCTACCGGACGTTCATCGATATCGAGCGCCAGAACGGCCAGTTCCCCCATGCGGTCTGGACCCGCCCCGACGGCAGCCAACAGAACATTACAGTGTGGTGTGGCAACGATTATCTGGGGATGGGCCAGCATCCTGTTGTCCTGAACGCCATGCACGAGGCAATTGATGCCACGGGCGCTGGCTCGGGCGGGACGCGCAACATCTCTGGCACCACGGTGTATCACAAGCAGCTGGAAGCGGAGCTGGCGGATCTGCATCAGAAAGAGGCCGCGCTGCTGTTCACCTCGGCCTATATCGCCAATGACGCGACCCTTTCGACACTGCCCAAACTGTTTCCCGGTCTCATCATCTATTCGGACGCGCTGAACCACGCGTCGATGATCGAGGGCGTGCGCCGCAATGGCGGGTCCAAGCGGATCTTCCGCCACAATGACGTGGCGCATCTGCGTGAACTGCTTGAGGCGGACGATCCTGCCGCACCCAAGCTGATCGCATTTGAGTCGGTCTATTCGATGGACGGTGATTTTGGTCCAATCGCAGAGATCTGCGACCTGGCCGAGGAATTCAACGCGCTGACCTACATCGACGAGGTGCACGCTGTGGGCATGTACGGTGCCCGTGGGGGTGGCGTGACAGAGCGGGACGGTCTGATTGATCGGATCGATATCGTGAACGGCACCCTGGCCAAGGCCTATGGTGTGATGGGCGGCTACATCGCTGCATCGGCAAAAATGTGTGACGCCATCCGCTCTTATGCGCCGGGCTTCATCTTTACCACATCGCTTGCGCCGGCGGTTGCGGCAGGGGCTGCGGCATCTGTCGCCTATCTCAAGACCGCGCCGGAACTGCGGGAGCAGCATCAGATGCAGGCGCGGATCCTGAAGATGCGCCTCAAGGGGCTTGGCCTGCCGATCATCGACCATGGCAGCCACATCGTCCCTGTGATTGTCGGCAACCCCGTGCACACCAAGAAACTTAGCGATATGCTCTTGTCGGAGCACGGAATTTACGTCCAGCCGATCAACTTCCCGACGGTGCCGCGCGGCACGGAACGCCTGCGGTTTACGCCGTCACCGGTGCATGGCCCTAGGGAGATTGATGCGTTGGTCAAGGCAATGGACGCACTCTGGTCCCATTGTGCGCTGAATCGTGCCGAAATGGCGGGGTGATTCACAGTTCTGTGTCACTTTTGCGTTTTTATGTTACGGTAGCTGTAATCAAAGGGACGTAAGCGAGTCGCGGCAACCGGCTTCTAAACGACCCAGAATGTCGAATACGGCAGGCTAACATGGGACAGCAGGCATGATCGGGCGCCTCACTCAGCGCAAGCAGAAAACGCACGAACAGTCGTCGCAACCGAAGGGTTTTGACGATTACGAACTGCGACTGGGTGATATGATGCGCGGTGAGCGGGCCACCATGGGCAAATCGCTCCTGGATGTGCAGCGCGAATTGCGGATCAAGGCCTCTTACATTGCCGCCATCGAAAACGCCGATCCGACCGTTTTTGACACGCCGGGCTTTATTGCCGGGTATGTCCGGTCTTACGCCCGCTACCTCAGCCTCGATCCCGATGCGACCTTTGCCGCCTTCTGCCAGGAAAGCGGGTTTCAGGTGGCCCACGGCATGTCTGCCGAGGCGTCGGTTCGCAAATCTGCGGCCGCCCCGATCGCCACGGGCATGGGCGGGCTGCGCAGTGATGCATTCACCTCTCCCAATACGCCATTTGTGCCAGCGTCCAGCAGCTTCTTCAGCTCGGTTGAGCCCCGCGCGCTCGGCTCTCTGGCGGTTCTGGTCGCGCTGATCGGCGGGATCGGCTATGGCGGCTGGGCGGTGCTTAAGGAAATCCAGCAGGTCCAGATGGCACCTGTTGACCAGACCCCCATCGTGCTGGCTGATCTCGACCCGCTGACAGGTGCCGAGGGACCCACGGCCGAGGGCGAAGATCCGGCAACAGAGGCCCTGGCGCGGCTGTACCGGCCCCAGGCGCTGGATGTTCCGGTGCTGATCCCCCGTGATGGCCCGATTGCAACCCTTGATCCCCGCGGGCTTGGGAATTTTGCCCTGCCGGAACTGCCTAGCCTGGCGCTCGCAGAGGCCAGTCTGAGCGCGGATCTGCCTGGCCCGGCTGTGCCGCAGGTCGTGGAAGAGGTGGCTCCAGCCCTGCAGATGGTTGCGGTGCGGCCTTCCTGGGTGCAGGTCACGGCCGCTGATGGCAGCGTGATCTATGAAACCATCATGGAGCCCGGGCAGCATTTCGAAATTCCGCTGACCGAAGAGCCCCCGTTGCTGCGGACAGGTGAAAGCGGGGCGATCTATTTTGCCGTCAACGGCGCCCATTATGGTCCTGTTGGCAATCGGGGTCAGGTGACCAAGAATGTGGTTCTGTCCTCTGATGCATTGACGGAACGGTTCCAACTGGCAGATCTGAGCGCGGATCAAAACAGCGCGCTGGCCACGCTGGTTGCTGAACTGCAGGCGTCGTCGCTCTCTGCGGATGTGGCGCCCGAAATCACCGACTGATCGCGCACCTGTCTGGACCATTGTCCGGATTGTCCCAACTGTCCCGGCGGTGGTCACGGCCCTTGGCGCTATAGTGTCCTGTTCCAATCTGCCCATGACTGCCGATTGATTTGCCCGTCTGCGCGGCTGCGCCCCATTGAAGCCCCGTCACAGAGCGCGTATCTAACCCCAAAGTTCCCAGCAGCTCAGGGCCACCGATAATGTCGATCAATCACATCCGTCCCTGGCGCCATATCGAGCGCCGCAAAAGCCGCCAGATCCATGTTGGCAACGTGCCGATTGGGGGGGACGCGCCGATTGCGGTGCAGACGATGACCAACACGTTGACCACGGATGTCGCGGCCACCGTGGCGCAGGTTCAGGCGGCAGCAGAGGCGGGCGCAGATCTGGTGCGGGTCTCGGTCCCGGATGAGGCATCCTCGAAGGCGCTGAAGGAAATCGTGCGCGAAAGCCCGGTGCCGATCGTGGCGGACATCCATTTCCACTACAAACGCGGCATCGAGGCGGCTGAGGCAGGCGCTGCCTGTCTGCGGATCAACCCCGGCAACATCGGGGATGAGAAGCGCGTGGCCGAGGTCATCAAGGCGGCCCGCGACCACAACTGTTCCATCCGCATTGGGGTGAATGCAGGCAGTCTCGAAAAGCACTTGCTGGACAAATACGGCGAGCCTTGCCCTGAGGCGATGGTGGAGAGCGGTCTCGACCATATTCGCATCCTGCAGGATCATGACTTCCATGAGTTCAAGATTTCGGTGAAGGCCTCGGACGTCTTTATGACCGCCGCGGCCTATCAGCAGCTGGCCGAGGCCACCGACGCCCCGATCCATCTGGGCGTGACCGAGGCCGGCGGCTTTGTCTCCGGCACCATCAAATCCGCAATTGGCCTGGGCCAACTGTTGTGGATGGGCATTGGTGACACCTTGCGCGTCAGCCTCTCTGCCGACCCGGTGGAGGAGGTCAAAGTGGGCTTTGAGATCCTCAAGTCCCTCGGTCTGCGCCACCGCGGCGTCAACATCATCTCCTGCCCCAGCTGTGCGCGGCAGGGGTTCGATGTGATCAAAACCGTTGAAACGCTGGAACGGCGGCTGGAGCATGTGAAGACCCCGATGAGCCTGTCGATCATCGGCTGCGTGGTCAACGGCCCCGGCGAGGCGCTGATGACCGATGTCGGCTTTACCGGCGGAGGCGCAGGGTCCGGCATGGTCTATCTGGCCGGTAAGGCGAGCCACAAGATGTCCAACGAACAAATGGTCGATCACATCGTTGAGGAAGTCGAGAAGAAAGCCGCTCAGATCGAAGCTGAAGCCGCCGCTGCCGAATAACCGCAACCGCTGTTCCACCAAAAAATGGCGCCGGATCCTCCCGGCGCCTTTTTTCTGTCTGGTCTTGCGGTTGTCATCTTTCCCGAAATACTCCGGGGGTCTGGGGGCTGGCCCCCAGGTTAGGCTGTGTCTGGGGGCTGGCCCCCAGGTTGGGCTCTGTCTCGGGGACGAGGGGGCTTAGCCGCGGGCGTCGCGGATTTCGGCGATCATGATCTCCATCTGATCGGCCGGCAGGAAGCCGCGCAGAAGTTCCTGATCCAGAACAAATGTTGGTGTGCCCGAAATCGCCATCTGCTGTGCCAGAGCGCGGGTTTCCTGCAGCTGGCGCGAGATTTCGGGATCGCTCATCCGCGCCAGAATGGCGTCAGCGTCCAGATCAAGCCCCTCGGCAAGGCGGCGCAATGTCGCCTCGCTTGGCGCGCCGCCCATCGAAATCAGCGCGTCATGCATGTTCTTGTAGGCCTCGTCTCCGGCCACGAGTTTGGTGGCAATCGCAAATCGCGACGCCAGGACCGATGCCTCACCCAGGATCGGGAATTCCTTGATGATCAGGCGGATATTGCCGTCTGCAGCCAGCAGTTTTTCAACCTCGGGGGCGGCGCGGCGGCAATAGCCGCAGCGGTAGTCCATGAACTCCACAAGCGTGATGTCGCCGTCTGGATTGCCGCCAACATAGGAAAACCCGTCGTTGTGCAGCGCGTTCAGGTTCTCGGCGACCAGCGCGTCATCGCGGGCTGCTTCGGCTGCGGCTTGTTGCTGTTCCAGTTTGTTGACGGCTTCCAGGATCACTTCGGGGTTTTCCAGAAGATAGGCCCGCACTTCGGCGCCAAAGGCTGCGCGTTCCTCTTCGCTCATCTGGCTGAGGTCAAAGGCCTGTGCAGCGGGGCCAAAGCTTAGCGCGGCGGCCAGAGCAGCGGCGCAGGCAAGGCCGGTGCGGGGCAGAGAAAGACGGATCATTTGCGTTTCCTTTTTTGATCTTGTTCGGCGGCGATCAGCACGTCCTGCGCGCGTCGCCATGCGGGGGATCCCGTGGGCAGCAGGCCGGTGGCGCGTTTGGCGTGAACACCTGCATCCTTTAGCCGCCCCTGCAGGGCATATCGTTCAGCTGTTGCAAGGGCCGCCATACCGGTTTGTCCGATCTTGGCATAGGCCTGAGCCATGTCGCGCAGCATTCCGGCATTGCGAAAATCCAGACTGCGGGAGGCTTCGAGGGATTTCAACGCGGACTTTGGCTGACCAGCGGCAAGTTGCGCGCGCCCGAGACTCGCGAGGATCAGCGGATCGCGTCCGGCTTGGCTCGCCGCGCGGCGGTAGGCGCCAAGGGCGGCCTCCCAGCGGCGGTTTTCCATCAGGATCTGGCCCTTCAGCTCGTTGTAGTAAGGGTCGTTGGGACGCACCGCCAATGCACCGTCAATGGCGCCAAGCGCCTTGTTCAGATTGTTGCGGCGGTGATGGGCGACAGCTTCGCGCATCAGGCGAACATCCTTGTAGCGTTCCTCACCCACGCGGCGAAGTGTCCATTTCGGAGACCTGGTAAAGGCCGACAGCTTGCCGCGCAGACGGGCGAACCAGTACTGCGCATTGGGATCTGCCTTGCTGGTGTCGCCATGGCTGGCCAGATAGGCCTCTGCCGCGCGGATACGGTCGCGGCTGAGCGGATGGGAACGCATGTAGGGGTCTTGGTTGGCTGCGCTCAGCACTTCCTGTCCGGCAAAGATCCGGTGCAGATCGACAAGCCCCTTTGGGCTGATCCCTGCGCGTCGCAGCGTGCCGGCGGCGCTGCGGTCGGCCGAAGCCTCTTCGGCCCGTGTGTGGGCGAGAAATCCGCGCACCGCCGAGGCCTGCGTCCCAAGAGCAATTCCCGCGGCGGCTTCGCCAGCGCCGGCCGCTGCCGCAAGCACAGCCAGCGCCGCGCCAAAACCGGCGGCCGATTGGGCAGACCGCAGGTTTTGCGTGCGTCTTGCGATATGGCCGTTGGTGATATGAGCTGCCTCATGGGCGATGACGGCCTGCAGCATCTCTGGTCGGTCAACCTTTAGGATCAGCCCGTAATGTATGAAAATCGTTTGAGAATCGATCACGAACGCATTGAACGAAGAGTCATTCACCACCAGCACCCGGACCCGTTTGGCATTCAGGCCCGCGGCCCGCAGCACAGGGGCTGCGACCTCGTTCAGCCCGCGTTCGATGTCAGGATCACGCAGCAGGGAAATAGATGCAGCCTGCGCCGTCGTCGCCAGCGTGGTCGCGACAAAACACAGCGCGGCAAGAGCCAGGGCCGGGATTGACGCGAGGCGAGAGAAACGGTCAAAGGTCATGGCTGCACCATGGGAGATCAACATGCGAAACTCAACCCGGTCCAACGTCGATCCCTTCATTGTGATGGATGTGATGGAAGCCGCCCGTCAGGCAGAAGATGCTGGTCGTCATATTATCCATATGGAGGTGGGCCAGCCCTCGACCGGCGCACCTGCGGCGGCGCGCGACGCCTTGGCCAAGGCGCTTGATCAGGATGCACTTGGCTACACCGTCGCGCTTGGGCTGCCTGCATTGCGCAAGCGGATCGCCCAGCTTTATGGCGAATGGTACAATGTTGATCTGAACCCCGAGCGCGTGGTGATCACGCCGGGCTCTTCGGGGGCGTTCCTTCTCAGCTTTACGGCGCTGTTTGACAGTGGGGATCGGGTCGGGATCGGGGCGCCGGGTTATCCGTCCTATCGCCAGATCCTGCATGCGCTGGGGTTGACGCCGGTTGATATTGAAACCTCGCTTGATCATCGCCTGCAGCCGGTTCCTCAGGATCTTGCCGGTTTGGATCTGGCCGGTCTGATGGTCGCGTCGCCTGCCAACCCCACGGGCACCATGCTAGACAAGCCTGCGATGGCGGCTTTGATCGAGGCGGCACAGGCGCAGGGGGCCGCGTTCATTTCAGACGAGATCTATCACGGTATCGAATACGAAGCGAAGGCGGTGACTGCGCTGGAGGTGACGGATGACTGTTATGTCATCAACTCCTTTTCCAAGTATTTTTCCATGACGGGTTGGCGGGTTGGCTGGATGGTCGTGCCGGATGACCATGTGCGTGTCGTGGAAAGGATCGCGCAGAACATGTTCATCTGCGCCCCTCACGCCAGTCAAGTTGCCGCCCTTGCAGCGATGGACTGCGAAGAGGAGTTGCAGGCCAATCTTGCGGTTTATGCCGAAAACCGTCGCCTGATGATGGAGGGGCTGCCCAAAGCCGGCTTTGACCGGATCGCGCCGCCGGATGGGGCGTTTTATGTTTATGCGGATGTGTCCGATCTGACAGATGATAGTCGGGCCTTTGCCAAGGAGATCCTGGATCAGGCGGGTGTTGCGGTGACGCCGGGGCTGGATTTCGATCCCAAGCGCGGGGCGACGACCCTGCGGTTTTCCTATGCGCGTTCCACCGCGGATATCGAAGAGGGGCTGTCGCGTCTGAAAACCTTTATGGAGCGGCGCGGGCGCTAGGCCATTTGGGCAGTCTTGCGCTGATTGGGGGCTGAGAAAGGCGGCTTTTGCTGGCCTGCATCGGCGCTGGCGGCGTAGGATGGCGGCAAGAGACGGGCTGGAAACGTTCAGAAAACGGGCAGGCGGATGATCCAAGGAAAATTCAACAAGGCGCTGATGGCGGCTGTGGTGGCGGCTGGGGTGCTGGCAGCGCCTTTTGGACCGGGCCAGGCCGAGGCACAAACGGCGAAGGGGCAGGCGTTTAGCGGTCTTGCGCGAATTGATGCCTCCGCGACAGCGGCAGAGGATCGCCGCGGCGGTGTCGATCTGTCTCTGGGGCTGAGCCAAGGGGTTCCGTTCCGCGTGTTCACCCTGACAGAGCCGCCACGTGTGGTTGTCGATTTCCAAGAGGTCGATTGGTCGGGGCTGTCTGCCGATGCCCTGACCACAGCGGATGGCATCCGCAATGCGCAGTTTGGAACCTATGTGCCCGGCTGGTCCCGGTTGGTGCTGGAACTGGCCCGCCCCATGGGTGTTGACGGGGTGGCGATGGACGTGGATGAGGTTAGCGCTGCGGCGACACTGGCGGTGGCCTTGCGCGATACCACGGCAGAGCAGTTTGCCGCAAAGGCGGGCGCGCCGCGCGATGCGCGCTGGGATCTGCCCGCGCCGACCCCGATGACAGCGCCTGACAGCAAGGATTCGCTGGCACCGCTCTTGATCGTGATCGACCCCGGACATGGGGGGATCGATCCGGGGGCTGAGGCCGAAGCCGACGCGGGGCTTGTTCAGGAAAAGGACCTGATGCTGCAGTTTGCGATTGAACTGGGCGAAATGCTGGTGCGTTCAGGGCAGTTTGACGTGCAGCTAACGCGGGATGACGACTACTTTGTCTCGCTGGAACGCAGGATTGCGTTGGCGCATCAGGCGGAGGCGGATCTGTTCCTGTCGCTGCATGCAGATAGCCTGTCCGAAGGCCGCGCACATGGGACGACCGTCTATGTCCTGTCTGATGATGCCTCTGACGCTGCATCTGCAACATTGGTGGAACGCCACGAGCGGGGCGATCTGTTGGCGGGCAGTGACCTAAGCCATGTGGATGACAGGGTGACGGATGTGTTGCTGGATCTGGCCCGGCAGGAAACCCATCCCCGCTCCGAAGCACTGGCGCGCGCGCTGGTGACAGGCCTCAAGGCGCAGGGCGGTGACATGAACCGTCGCCCTTTGCGCGAGGCGGGTTTTTCGGTGCTGAAGTCTGCCGATATTCCCTCTGTTCTGGTTGAAGCCGGCTTTCTGTCCAGCCCTCGGGATCTGAACAACATTCTGGACCCCGATTGGCGTCGACGGACGGCGCGGGGCATCCTGAACGGGCTGATCGCCTGGCGGATCGAAGACGAGGCGACGCGGGCATTGGTTCGACAGTGACGGCGACAGTGACGCGTTGTTGGCAAAAAATGGCCGCCTGAGCCCGCATTCGGGGGCAGGGTGGCCCAGTTTGGTGTTATGATACAGATATATGCCACACGCGCGGAACCGATACCGCATTCGCCGTGTTGGCAACAAAGGGGGAGGGGCGCGCAGCCATTCCCCGCAGTTTGCGAGGGTTTCTGCTGGTTTTGCAGGGCAGGTGGCGCCTATATGCTGTTTCCCGTTTTGACCCCACGCATCGCTGCGCCTATATAGGCGGCACTGCGCGAGAAAGGCTCTACAGTGGTCAGATTTATTCTATCGTTCTTTGGTTCCATCTTCAGCACCATCACGCTGGGCATCGCGATGATCGCGCTGACCATCGGCGCGGTGTTCTGGATCTATGGGCGCGACCTGCCCAGCCATGAGTCGCTGGCCCAGTACCAGCCGCCAACCATCAGCCGCATCTATTCTGGTGAAGGGCAGCTGATTGACGAATTCGCCCAGGAGCGGCGTCTGTTCACCCCGTCCGAAGAAATTCCCGATCTGGTGAAACAGGCCTTTATCTCGGCGGAGGACAAGAATTTTTACAGCCACAAAGGCTATGACATGCGCGGCATCGCCGCTGCGGCGGTTGAAGCGGTGCGATCGCGCGGGGAAAACGTGCGCGGCGCCTCCACGATTACCCAGCAGGTGATGAAGAACTTCCTGCTTTCGGGCGACCGAAAGGCTGAGCGCAAGGTCAAAGAACTGATCCTGGCGTCGCGTCTTGAGGACACGTTGAGCAAGGAAGACATTCTGGAACTGTATCTGAACGAGATCTTCCTTGGTCAGAATTCCTATGGTGTGACCGCCGCTGCCCAGACCTATTTCAACAAGACCCTGAGCCAGCTGGCCCCGCATGAGGCCGCAACACTGGCCTCCATGCCAAAGGCGCCGTCGAAATATCATCCGGTGACGCAGCGCGACCGCCTTTTGGCCCGCCGCAATTACGTTCTGCGAGAGATGCGCGAGAACGGATATATCTCTGATGCGGTCTACAAGGTCGAGGTGGAACAGCCGCTGCGGTCGGTTCAGAACGGCGATTTTGACAGCTTCCGCAATGCGCTGCCGCCGCGGGACTATTTTACCGACGAAATCCGCCGCCAGCTGTCGCAGGACTTTGGCGAGGGAGAGTTCTTTACCGGTGGTTTTACCGTGCGCGCCACCATCGACGAGGAAATGCAGACCGAAGCTGCCGAAGCGCTGCGTGGTGGGCTTGAGAAATACGACCGCTCTCGCGGGGTGTGGCGTGGCACAGGTGTGAGCCTGCCTGAAGAAGCGCTGGCCGAGGAAGCCACCTGGCGCGCTGCACTGAGCGAGGCGGAAGTGCCCCGCGACATCACCCTTGGCGGCAAGTGGCATCCGGCTGTGGTGTTGTCCGTTGGGGACCAAAACCTTGAAGTTGGTGTTGAGGGTGTTGATGGCACCGGCTCTGTCCCGCGGGCCGATATCAAATGGATGAAGGGCAGTTTCCGGGACAACCTGTCTGTCGGCGATGTGGTCCATGTTCGCGCCGTCGAAAAAGACGGTGTGATCGACCATTGGTCGCTGCGGCAGGTGCCGGAGGTTCAGGGTGGCTTTGTCGCGATGGATGTGAACACCGGCCGTGTTCTGGCGATGCAGGGTGGTTTCTCTTACCAGCATTCGGTGTTCAACCGCGCCACCCAGGCCCAGCGACAGCCGGGATCCGCCTTTAAACCGTTCGTCTATGCGGCGGCGCTGGACAGCGGTTACAGCCCTGCGACCATCGTTGTGGATGCTCCGATCGAGATCAATACGCCGCAGGGCCTGTGGCGGCCCAAGAACTCGACCAATAAATTCTACGGCCCGACCCCTCTGCGGACCGGGATCGAACAATCGCGGAACCTGATGACCATTCGTCTGGCCCAAGAGGTCAGCATGGAGGTCATCGCAGGCTATGCCGAACGCTTTGGTGTCTATGACAACATGGGTGCGTTTCTTGCCAACTCGCTTGGGGCTGAAGAAACGACGCTTTATCAGATGGTTGCAGCCTATGCGATGTTTGCCAACGGTGGCGAGCGGGTTCAGCCGACGCTTGTGGACCGCATCCAGGACCGTCGGGGCGAGACGATCTATCGTCACGATGATCGCGACTGTGTTGACTGCTCGTCGCCCCTGTTGCCTGCGGGCCAGTCCCCTCGCATCGTTGATAATCGTGAACAGGTCATGGATCCGATCACCGCGTATCAGCTGACTTCGATGATGAAAGGTGTGGTCGACCGCGGTACCGCCTCCAGCGTGATCAACCTGCCGGTGCCCACCGCCGGTAAAACCGGCACCACCAATGACTCCCGCGATGTGTGGTTTGTCGGCTTTACCTCCAACATTGTGGCAGGCTGCTACATGGGGTTTGACCAACCGCGGCCGATGGGGCGTGGCGCTTACGGTGGCACCATGTGTGGTCCGGTGTTCCAGCAGTTCATGAAGACAGCGACCGAGAAATACGGTGGTGGCCCGTTCAAGGTTCCGGAAGGCGGACATTTCATCAAGATCGACCGCTTTACCGGGGCGCGTCTGCCTGATGAAGCCTCCGGTGCAAACGTGGTGGCAGAGTATTTCCGCGACGGTGCAGAACCGATCTTTGGCCTGGCGTTTGACGGCGGCTTTGCGATGGGATCAAACCTGCCGCTGTTTGAGGAAGTGCAACAGTCCGGGCGGCGGGTGACCACATCTGATGGTGGAACTGCCGTGCTTGGGCCCAAGGCGAACTTTGGCACCATCAGCTCTGGCGGCTTGTACTGACGCCAGGTTTTTCCGCAGTGTTTTTGGGACCGGGGAGGGGCGACACCCTCTCCGGTCTTTTCATTGAGACCGCAGGTTCGCCTTGGCTTGCCCGCAGCGCGCGGGTGGTTTATCACGCAGGCCTGATACGTGACTTCAAGGGATTGCCATGCGCGCCGAGACTCAGAACATCGTGACCGATATCGAAAAGTCGCTTGAGCTGCTGGCTCAGCGTCTGGATTGGGAAACCGCGGAGTTTCGCCTCGAGGAATTCAACGCCCGTGTCGAAGACCCCAACCTGTGGGATGACGCCGACGCGGCGCAGGCGCTCATGCGTGAACGCCAGATGCTGGTGGATGCGATCGATACCTACAAGTCGATCAAGCAAGAGCTCGCCGACAACATCGAACTGATCGAGCTTGGCGAAATGGAAGATGACAACGAGGTCGTCAAGGATGCCGAAGAGGCGCTTGTTGCGCTGAAGGAGAAGGCCGCCGAGAAGGAGCTTGAAGCGCTTCTGGATGGTGAGGCGGACAGCAACGACACCTTCCTTGAGATTAACGCAGGCGCAGGCGGCACCGAGAGCTGTGACTGGGCCTCCATGCTGGCGCGGATGTATGTGCGTTGGGCCGAGAAAAAGGGCTACAAGGTTGAACTGCAGTCCGAAAGCGCAGGCGACGAAGCGGGCATCAAATCCGCTGCCTACAAGATTTCCGGCCATAACGCTTATGGCTGGCTGAAATCCGAAAGCGGCGTTCACCGTCTGGTTCGGATCTCGCCATATGACTCCGCAGCCAAGCGGCACACCTCGTTCAGCTCTGTCTGGGTCTATCCGGTTGTGGACGACAACATCGAAATCGATGTGAACCCTGCCGATATCCGCGTTGATACCTATCGTTCCTCCGGTGCCGGCGGTCAGCACGTGAACACCACCGACTCGGCTGTGCGGATCACCCACATTCCGACCGGGATTGTCGTGACCTCTTCCGAAAAGTCGCAGCACCAGAACCGCGATATCGCCATGAAGGCCCTGAAATCCCGGCTTTACCAGCAGGAGCTGGACCGTCGGAACGCCGATATCAACGCCGCGCATGAAGCCAAGGGCGATGCTGGCTGGGGCAACCAGATCCGGTCTTATGTCCTGCAACCCTACCAGATGGTGAAAGATCTGCGCACCAGCCACGAGACCTCAGACACCAAGGGGGTTCTGGATGGGGACCTGGATGGTTTCATGGCGGCCACACTTGCGTTGAATGTCGCGGGCAAAAGCCGCTCTGAGGCGCAGGGCGACTGAGGTCGCGACAGGCCCGACATCGGGTCTATTCAATCCAACGTTGAAATTAGATCACCCGTTTGCGTCGCAAGCGGGTTTTCTTTGGTTTTCCGGGTCGCTAGGCTGTTTTTGTACAGCAGGCGAGGGCGATCATGTCAGCACATTTCCAAAGCGCACGTCAGGTTCTGCGCGATCTTGCGACGCGCAAGCTCACGGCGGCAGAGCTGATGGAGCACACGCTGGCGCGGATTGATGCGCTGAACCCCGACATCAACGCCATCGTCGCCAGGCGCGATGGGGCGGAGCTGATGAAAGAGGCTGAAACCGCCGATCACGCCCGCACCCGCGGGCCACTGCATGGTTTGCCGATTGCGATCAAGGATCTTGCCAATGTGGCGGGGCTGACGACGACGCAGGGCTCGCCCATGTTGCGGGATTTCGTTCCGGCCGAGGACGAGCTGTTCGTTGCGCGGCTGCGCGCGGCGGGTGCCATCATCGTTGGCAAGACAAACACGCCGGAATTTGGGCTTGGGTCGCATACGTTCAACCCCGTGCATGGCGCTACGGCCAACCCCTATGATACCACGCGCAGTTGCGGGGGCTCCTCTGGGGGCGCGGCGGCGGCTCTGGCGACTGGAATGCTGTCGCTGGCGGATGGCTCTGACATGATGGGATCGCTGCGCAACCCTGCGGGCTGGTGCAACGTCTATGGGTTCCGTCCCACGTGGGGGCGGGTGCCCAGCCAACCACGGGGGGATCTGTTTCTGCATCCTCTCGCCACAATCGGCCCGATGGCCCGAAGCCCCGAGGATCTCGCAATCCTTCTGGATGTGATGTCCGGTGCTGATCCACGCCAGCCCCTGTCGGCGACCTGCTGGGCTGACAGCCCCACAGCGCCGCTGCCGACCGCGCAACCCATGCGGATTGGCTGGCTGGGGGACTGGGGCGGAGCCTATCCGATGGAGCCGGGCATTCTTGAAACCACGCGGGCCAGCCTGGATGTGCTGGCCGATCTCGGGCACAGGATCGAAGAGGTTCAGCCGCCATTCCCGGCGGATCGGATTTGGCAGGCCTGGTCGACCTTGCGCAGCTATGCATTGGCTGCGAGCCTGCGGATTTTCGCAGGTCAGCGCGGGCAGCTGAAGGCCAGCGCCCAATGGGAGCTGGACCGTGGATTGGCGTTGACCGGTCAGGAGGTCCAGTCTGCGTCCGATCTGCGCTCAGACTGGCAGCGTTCGGCTGCGCGGTTGTTTGAACGCTACGACGCGCTGATCCTGCCCACCGCCCAATGCTGGCCTTTTGACATCAAGATGGGCCATCCGACGCGCATCAACGAGGTGGCGATGGATACCTACCATCGCTGGATGGAGGTGGTTGTCCCGGTCAGCCTGCTTGGCCTGCCCTCTGTGGCGGTGCCTGCAGGTTTTGGAGACGAGGGCCTGCCGATCGGTGTTCAGATGTTTGGAGCTCATGGCAGGGATCGGGCGCTGCTGGCCTTGGCACAGCAATATCATGAGGCCACGGATTGGCCCAACCGCCGTCCGCCGCCGGGGCCCAACCCCTGACGGATCGCAACAGCACAGCCGACAGGCCACAGCGGCAGAAGGGCCAGAGCAGCAGACAGGCCAGAAAGAGGAGGAGCGTCAACTGATGGAGGAAAAGGAATTCGGAGTGCCGCAGCTGCGGCCCATGTCAGCCGGCATCCTGCGGGAGGCATTGGCGCGGGGCTGGGCAGATTTCCGGGCGCGCCCCGGTTTCGGGCTGTTCTTTGCTGGTGTCTATGTGCTCGCGGGCTGGATGATGGCCTGGGTCACGATGGCGACTGGCACGACCTTCTGGTTGGTCCTTGCGGCAATCGGATTTCCGCTGATCGGCCCCTTTGCCGCGGTCGGCCTATATGAGGTTTCCCATCGACTGGATGAACGCCAACCCATGACCACGCGCGATATTCTGGGCGTTGTGCTGCATCAACGCCGCCGCCAGCTGCCGTCGATCTGTGCCATCATCGTTATCGTTTTTCTGTTCTGGTTTTTTCTGGGGCATATGATCTTTGCCCTGTTTCTGGGGCATTCCACGATGACCAATATCTCGACCTCGGCCGACGTTTTTTTGACGGGCAACGGGCTCTTGATGTTGGCTGTGGGCACCGGGGTGGGGGCCGTGTTCGCCCTGCTGTTGTTCATGATTACGGTCCTGTCGCTTCCGCTGTTGCTGGACCGGGAGGTTGATTTCGTCACGGCTATGATCACCAGCTTCAGCTACGTCCAAAGCAATTTTCTGATGATGCTGATTTGGGCGGCGGTAATAGCGGTTGCGACCTTTGTGGCGATGGTGCCGGGGTTTCTGGGGCTGTTCTTGGTGTTGCCTCTGCTGGGCCACGCCAGCTGGCATGTCTATCGGTTGATCTCGCAGCCGGAGGGGGCGGCCTGATCCACACGTTTTAGCGAAACTGGCGTCCGGGGTTCAGCAGGCGGCGTTCAAACTGGGTCAGCGCCTGTTCCGCAAGGAACCCCGCCGAGCGGGCCGCGCGCAACACGGCTGCGGTGTCCTGGCCGAGGTATTCATAGAGCATTCTGGCCACGCGATCCCCGTGGTCGCTTTCGTGCGTGGTACGGGCAAGATAGCCTGACCAGAAATGCCCCTCCATCGTTGGCACTTTGGTCAGGTAGTTGAAGGTCGCAGTGACCGATCCGCGCCGCGCGATCAGAAAGGCGACGCCATCGTCCTGACTGGTGACCAGCCCGCGAAACTCTCTGGAACGGGCATCAACCGGCAGGCCCTGATACAGCATCGCGGCCCTGGCCTCGTAGCCGCGTACATAGGTCACGCTATCGCGGCGAAACACGTAGACCAATCCCTGAACGTAACGATCCTGACGGACAAAGCTGCGTCGGACAAATCGGTAGAGGCCTGATGGAAAGAAATCATCCGTCAGCCGCGTGATCCCCGCGCCGAGAAAATCCGCAAGTTCGGGCCCCTGAAGGATCTGCCCCTTGGTGGCGAGTTGATCGACAGGATCGAGCAGAATGCGCGCGTCCACGTCAAAAAAGCTACAAATCCGGTCAAGGATGTCAGGTCGAGGAAAACTCTCGCCAGTGAGATATCGGTTGAGTTGCGTCCGGTTGATGCCCAAACGGCGAGAAAGTTCAGAGATCGACGGATATTGCTGGGCAAGCTGGCGCAGATTCGCACCAAACATGGATCGCAGTTCAACCGGAGATCTTTGATTTTTACTCATGCAGATCAATCATTTGATGGTGGTTAGAGGTCTTGTTTTGAAATTTGTTAACCGTTGTTCTGAACAAAATAGCACAGGTTCGTTGGAAAATCGTGTCTGCTGATGCTAACTAGCGTCAAAATAGCATAAATCGGACACAAAGTGATCAATTGGTTTTTCGAGGTTCACGGTGTCCCACGGATGTGATTTATCACAAAATATAGGCAGACTTATGCGAGGCTTGATATGATTGGCGTCATTCTTTGGGCGGATCGAAATCTACGTCAGGCCATGATCTGGTGCGAGGATCATGGCGACCTTGCGTATTATCGTTGGACTACCGACGAAGCCCCGCTTGCACTGACGAAGGGGGATTGCGTGTCCTTCTCCATCACCATCGAGGGAAGCCTGCGGATCGCCAGCAATCTGGAACGGCTGGGCACAGAGCAGTCAAATGATCTCAGTGCTCAGTTGGCGTGGGGGCGGCGGCTTGATGCATCACATCCTGCGCAGGAGGCAGATTTCCGGGTGCCAGGGCCAATTGATCTGACCAGTGCAAATAGTGGGACGGTCATGACCTGGGCCGAAGCGCGCGAGGATCCTCTGTTTATCGATATGCCTTCCTTGGGAGAGCCTGACGCCCCTGCAGTGGCGCTGGATGGGGCGGAAGAGATGGGCAACGTCATCTCCTTTCCAGATCAGGCGGAACGGGCAGCTCGTCAGGCGCGGCGCGCCTGAAGGCAGATCACCACCTGCACGGAACGAAAAAAGGCGACGCATCTGCGCCGCCTTTTGATTTTGTGGGCTGCTGATCGATCAGTTGCCGCGCAGCAGTGCCGCAACGCCAGTGCGGGCGATTTTGGTCAGCCCCAAGGGCCGCATCATTTCGGCAAATGCGTCGATTTTGTCCGGTGCGCCGGTCAGTTCAAAGATGAAGCTGTTGAGCGTGGTATCTACCACCTTGGCGCGGAAAATCTCTGCCAGGCGCATGGCTTCGACGCGCTTGTCACCTTCACCCACCACTTTGACGATGGCCAATTCACGCTCGACAAAGGGACCGGCCACGGTGAGATCGGTGACTTCATGCACCGAAACGATCCGGCCCAGCTGTGCCTTGATCTGCTCAATCACCTGCGGGGTGCCGGTGGTGACGATGGTGATGCGCGACAGGTGGCCTGTGTGATCAACCTCGGCCACGGTGAGGCTGTCGATGTTGTAGCCGCGGCCCGAAAACAGCCCGATGACGCGCGCCAGAACACCGGGTTCGTTTTCCACCAGAATGGTGATGGTGTGACGTTCCTGAACATCCGAGAAATTCGGACGTAGGTTATAGGCGGAGTGGCTGGTGGAGCCTTTTTTGATGTGTAGGGCAGACATTTACGTCCCTTTCCTAAAAATCGGGGCAGGGCGATGTCGCCCCGCAGTATCTGTTCCTGAACCGGCTTAAACCAGCACCGCGCCGCCGGATTGGATGACGCCTTGGGTTTCGGCCTCGCCGAGCAGCATCTCGTTGTGCGCCTTGCCCGAGGGGATCATCGGGAAGCAGTTCTCATGCTTTTCCACCAGGCAGTCAAAGATGACCGGACCATCATAGTTGATCATTTCCATGATTGCGTCGTCCAGATCCTTGGGATCGCTGACGCAGATGCCCTTGGCGCCAAAGGCTTCGGCGAGTTTCACGAAATCGGGCAGGGCTTCGGACCAGGAGTGGCTGTAGCGTTCGCCATGCAGCAGTTCCTGCCACTGGCGCACCATGCCGAGACGTTCGTTGTTGAGGATGAACTGCTTGACCGGCAGGCGGTACTGCACGGCGGTGCCCATTTCCTGCATGTTCATCAGCCAAGAGGCCTCACCCGCGACGTTGATGACCAGAGCATCGGGATGCGCCACCTGCACCCCGATAGAGGCCGGCGTGCCATAACCCATCGTGCCGAGACCACCGGAGGTCATCCAACGGTTCGGATCCTCAAACCCAAGGAACTGCGCCGCCCACATCTGGTGCTGGCCCACCTCGGTTGTGATGTACCGGTTGTGACCTTTGGTGAGGGCTTCAAGCCGCTCAAGGGCGTACTGCGGTTTGATGGTGCCTTCGGATGCCGTGTAGGCAAGGCAACGCACATCGCGCCATTCGGTGATCTGAGACTGCCACTTGGCGATCGACTCGCTGTCCACCTTGCGGCCGCGGCTTTTCCAGATTTTCAGGATGTCTTCCAGCACATGCCCCACATCGCCGACGATGGGGATGTCGACGCGGATCACCTTGTTGATGGACGACGGGTCGATGTCGATATGCGCTTTGATCGAATTGGGGCTGAAGGCATCCAGACGACCGGTGATCCGGTCATCGAAACGGGCGCCGATGTTGATCATCAGATCGCAGTCGTGCATCGCCATGTTGGCCTCGTAGAGACCATGCATGCCCAGCATCCCAAGCCAGTTCTTGCCAGAGGCAGGATAGGCGCCAAGGCCCATCAGGGTCGAGGTGACCGGGATGCCTGTCGCATCCACCAGTTCACGCAGCAACTGGCTGGCGCCGGGGCCGGAGTTGATGACGCCGCCGCCCGTGTAGAACACTGGCCGCTTGGCGGTTTCCAGCGCGGCCACCAGTTCGGTGATGGCGTCGAGGTCGCCCTTGACCGGAGGCTGATAATGGGAGGCTGCCGGTTTCGGCGCGTGATAGGTGCCTGTGGCGAACTGCACATCCTTGGGAATGTCGATCAGCACCGGACCGGGACGGCCGGCGGTTGCAACATGAAAGGCCTCGTGCAGGGTCCCTGCGAGCTTCTCGGTGTCCTTTACCAGCCAGTTGTGCTTGGTGCAGGGACGGGTGATGCCCACGGTGTCTGCTTCCTGAAAGGCGTCAGAGCCGATCATGAAGGTTGGCACCTGACCTGTGAGAACAACCAGCGGAATGGAATCAAGCAGGGCATCCGTCAGGCCGGTTACCGCATTGGTTGCCCCAGGGCCGGAGGTCACGAGCACAACGCCCGGCTTGCCGGTCGAGCGTGCATAGCCTTCCGCGGCGTGAACCGCCCCCTGTTCGTGGCGCACAAGAATGTGGCGAATGTCATTCTGCAGGAAGATTTCGTCATAAATCGGCAGCACAGCCCCGCCAGGGTAGCCGAAGACGGTGTCGACCCCCTGATCCTTCAGGGCCTGAACAACCATTTTTGCGCCGGTCATCTCACGTGTCATCTGCTTATTGCTCCAATTGGCGGCATCGTCCGTTTCGCATAAAAAAAGCCCCCGATTTCAGGTCGGAGGCGCATGGGTTCGATTATGGTGTACCGTTACCGGCCCATGCGCATGGTTCCTACGATTACGACTAGGGTTTTCATCGCGCTGGCTCCTCTTAGCGTTGAAGCGGACCTTATGACCGGGGGGGAGGGGGCGTCAACAGGCAAAAGAGATCAAAACACCCGGTTTTGAGAAATTTTCTTGCGTGAGCCAGTTGGCTTGCGACATTTTCAGGTTTTTGAGTGCGGAAATGCTGCTCAATTCGGTCTCAACTGCGAGTTTTGTCTCTCGGTTGGCGGTGCTGCCAGAGGGGGAGATGCCGAAATCCTGAAAAAAGGGTCCCATTGCGGACGTATTTTGGCGCGGGGAGCGCTGCGTCGCAGCAGATTGGTGGAACGTGCGGAAAGGGGCCAGCCCGGCGGGTCAGAAACTGTGACCGGTCCCCTGCAAAACGCCATGTTCCAACGCATATCGCGTCAGACCCGCGGTAGAGGAGATCCCCAGTTTGCGTTTGATATTCTTGCGATGGGTTTCGACAGTGCGCACAGAAATATCAAGCGCCAGCGCAACATCCTTGTTGGATTTGCCCTGTGCGAGTTCCAGCAGAATGGTCTGTTCGCGCCCGGTCAACGCCTCGCGGTCGGGATTGTCCTTGGGTTTGAGAGAGCCCTCCGCTCCCGTGCAGAGGTAGGTTTCGCCGGACATGACGGCATCAATGGCCTGACGGATTTCCTCGGTGGGGACATCCTTCAGCACATAGCCCATCGCACCATGGGACAGGGCAGAAGAGATGTATTCCGGGCTGTCATGCATCGACAGGATCAGGATCCGTGTTTTGGGGGCTTCCTCAAGGATGATCTCGGTCGCGCTCAACCCGCCCAGTTTCGGCATGTTCAGATCCATCAGGATCACATCGGGATTGAGCGCGCGAGCTTGGGCCACCGCTTCTTCGCCGTTGGAGGGAATGCCGACGACCTCAATATCGTCATAGCTTTCCAGAATGGACTGGATGCCTTCGGCGACCATGGGGTGATCATCTACAATCAGAACGCGGATGGTGTCTGGCATGGCTGCTCTCGTCTTGGTCTGGTGGCCCGGTAGGAGCCGTCCGGACGCGGGGGTCCGAACATGTTGCGCAGGTCAGGAGACCCACTTGGATGCTGACGCCTCTCCGGGGGGCAGCAGGTGGCTCAGTGGCAGCAGAACTTCGATCACCGTGCCGCTTTGCGCCCCACGTGATGACAAAATCCGCAGGGTTCCGTCAAGCTGTTCAATCCGCTCTTGCATGTTGCGCAGCCCAATTCCCGGGCCAGAGCGGTCCTGGGCGGGAGGCAGGCCGCGCCCATTGTCGGTGATGCGCATGGTGGCCCCGCGTGCGTGCCCGCGCAGATCCATCGTGACCTCGCTTGCCTCGGCGTGGCGCTCGATATTGGTGAGCGCCTCCTGCGCGATGCGATACAGCGCGATTTTGGCCTCTTCGTCCAAACGGTTGCGGAACACCACCGTGCTGAAACGGGTTTCGATCCCGGTGCGCGCCGCGAAATCATCTGTCAGGGCTTTCAGTGCGGGGCCAAGGCCGAGGTCATCCAGAACACCGGGGCGCAGATCGCGGCTGATGCGGCGAACTTCGGTGATTGCGGTGCCAAGGTTGGAGATCCCTTTGTTGAGGGGGGCTTCGACCCGATCAAAATCACCGCGCGTCAGCCGCCTGCGGGCATTGTCGAGGGCATAGCGCACCCCAACCAAGAGCTGACTGATCCCGTCGTGCAGCTCTCGCGCGACGCGGCCGCGCTCTTCCTCCTGGGCATCAAACACCCGCTGGGTCAGCTCTTTCAGCTTGGCATCGGCAAGGCGGCGTTCCCGGATGTTCAGAACCATCCCAGAGGCAAAGACCAGGCCAAGCGCAAACAGCGTGATCGCACCGATGTAATAAAAGGTCCGTTGGATCCGGCTTTCTACATCCGCGCGGGAGGCCGCAACGGAGGCGAGCACGTCATCGATGAAAACACCGGTGCCGATCGCCCATTGCCAGTCCTGCAGCCCCATCACATAGGCGACCATCTGGGCTTCCTCACCGGTTGAGGGTTTTTCCCACATGAAGGTGTGCCATCCCGCGCCCTGACGGGCGAGGCGGATGAATTCATCCACGACGGGTGTGCCGCGACTGTCTGTCAGCCCGCTCCAGTTCTTGTTGATGTAGTCGGTTTGGCGTGGGCTGACGAGATTGGTGCCGTCATAATCATAGACAAAGAAGAACCCGTCCCGCCCGTATATCATCGCGCTGAGGATCTGGGTGACCTGTTCCTTGGCTTCGGCGTCATCCGGTGCTGCCAGCCCGTAGATGTGGGAAAAGCCGTTACGCGCCTGTGTCACATAATTGCGCAGTTCCGCCATCTTAGCTTGCAGGAGTTGTTTTTCCAGCGCCTGAATTTCGCGTTCCGCCAGCTCGCGGGATTGGATTGAAACAAGGACCGCGATGGCGGCTCCGGCCACGATGAGGGGCAGGGTCGCCAGCAGAGACAGCTTTTGCGCGTAATTGGGGCGCAGGAATTCCGGGATCAGACGCATGGTCGAATCGTTACGCAATCGGATTGAGGAATCAAAGCCCAGAAACGTGCGCAAGGCGCACAGTCGGCCGCTAACACCTGCCTGAGGGCAGGGGCAGGCTTTGCGGGGTGCATGGATTTTGGACAAAAAAGTTGTCCAAATTGCGACTTTCTACGCAGTAGTAGGTATTCACATGCTGCGCGGTCTGGATAGGCTTGCTCCACTCGATGAGATCCACTCCGGCCGTCTGGTTCGGGGTTATCCAAATAAATGGGAGGAGAAACCTATGGATCGTCGTTCTTTTCTGAAGACATCCGCGCTGGGTGGCGGCGCAGCTGCTGCAACCACTCTGGCAGCACCGGCCTATGCACAGGGCAAGCGTACCCTGACCATGGTCACCACCTGGGGCCGTGGCCTGGCAGGTGTGCATGACTCTGCTCAGCGTGTTGCAGACAACATCACCACCATGTCCGATGGTCAGCTGACCGTTGACCTGAAAGCCGCAGGCGAGCTGGTTGGTGCATTCGAAGTTTTTGACGCCGTGACCTCTGGTCAGGCCGACATGTACCACGGTGCGGACTACTATTTCGTGGGTCAGCATCCGGGTTATGCCTTCTTCACCGCTGTTCCCTTCGGTCTGACCGCTCAGGAACTGGTGAACTGGTACTACCAGGACGGCGGCATGGAGCTGCATGACGAGCTGGGCCAGATCTTTGGTCTGAAGTCCTTCCTGGCGGGCAACACCGGCGCGCAGGCGGGTGGCTGGTTCTCCAAAGAGATCAACAGCCCCGAAGATTTCAACGGCCTGAAGTTCCGTATGCCGGGTCTGGGTGGCAAGGCGCTGGGTAAACTGGGCGCATCCGTTCAGAACATTCCGGGCTCCGAAGTGTATCAGGCGCTGTCCTCCGGCGCGATTGACGGCACCGAGTGGATCGGCCCCTGGGCGGACGAGAAAGCCGGCTTCCAGGAAATCACCAAGACCTACTACACCGCGGGCTTCCACGAGCCGGGCGCAGGTCTGTCTGTTGCAACCAACCGTGACGTCTTCGAGGGCCTGAGCCCGGCACACCAGAAGATCATCGAAGTGGCTGCAGCTGAAGCACACCAGTGGAACCTGAGCCAGTTCCTGGCCAACAACGGTGCCGCTCTGCAGCGTCTGCAGGCTGGTGGCGTCAAGGTCATGGAATTCCCGGACAGCGTTTGGGACGCATTCGGCAAGGCCTCCATGGAAGTGCACGAAGAGAACCTGGGCGACGAGCTGTACAAGAAGATCTACGACAGCGCGATGGCCTCCATGAAGGCGTCTTCGGCCTGGCACAACCTGTCCTCCAGCGCCTACACCGCGCAGCGCGACCGCGTATTGGGCTAAGCCCGCAGGACGGTTTAAATCGGATCCCCCGCGATGTGCGGGGGATCTTTCGCAATTGCAGCAGGCACCGGTGGCATGAACCGCCCGTCCCGAACGCGCCCGGCGAACGTTCACCCGTTCCGGCCTGAGGCCCGCGCTGCACGCAATCAATCGAGGGAAAAATGCAGGACGAAAGTGGCATTTCCTTTTTCGGGGCCCTATTCGGCGGTCTGTACTGGTTGATCCAGAACATCGCTGGCGCCTTCTACAACTTTGGCTATGCCGTCACCCACCCGCAGCTGTGGCTGGACTGGTCGGACAAAGCCTCCATCATGCGGTTCGTCTACTATGGCGGGTCGGTCGAGTTCTTCTTTGTGGTGTTCACCGCATTCCTGCTGCTGACGGCTGTTGGCATGTATCGTCGTTCGATCATGTGGGGCGTGGTGCGCGGGCTGGAGGGCTTTGCCAACACGCTGGGACGCCTCTTTGCCTGGGCGGGTCTTTTGATGGTGCTGCAGCAGATCGTTATCGTGTTCATGCAGCGGGTGTTTGCCCGCCCGGACATGAGCTTTGGTCTCGGCATCGCGCTGGAAAAGGATATCAGTTGGTTCGCAGAAGAGCTGAAGCTCTACAACGCCCTCGTGGTGTGCCTGTGCGTCACCTACACCTTTGTACAGGGCGGACATGTGCGCGTTGACCTGATCTATTCGGGCATCAGCTTTCGCGCCAAGCGCATGGTGGACATGATCGGTTCGCTGATCTTCATGATGCCTGCGGCCGTTCTGACCTGGATGTATGGTTGGTATTTCCTGTGGCGTCATCTGATCGTACCAAAGCCGTCGGCCTCTGACACGCTGGAGCGTCTGGTCATGAAATCCCGCGCGCTGCGCTGGAACGTGGAAACGATCGGTTTCAGCCCCAACGGCTTTAACGGCTATTTCCTCTTCAAGATCTTGCTGGTGACATTCGCCGGTATCGTCTTCCTGCACGCGATTGCCTTCTTCTACCGCTCATATCTTGAGTTCGTGGAAGGTCAGGGCAGCGAGAACAAGCACCTCGACAAGGACAGCCTTGGTGAAGGTGAAGAAGCCTATGAAGGCGCGCATTAAATAAGGGACGGCACCCATGCTATTCGGACTTGATGGCGTTGAAATCGGCCTAATCATTGTCTTTTTCTGCCTCTTCGGGGGTATCCTCTCTGGCTTTCCGGTGGCCTTTGCCATCGGTGGTGCCGGGGTCATCTCCTTCGGGATCATTGCCGCGCTGGACAGCGCGGGGATCCTGATCCACCAGGCCATCGACACCTCGTCGCAGGCCTATCGGGATCTGCTCGCCACTGGCGTGAAAACAGATGCAGTCTCGGTATTCAGATATCCGGACTTGCCCAGAATTGGCGAGCCGGTCTTCCCGCAGGGGTGGGAAGTTGCGATGGACCGCAACATCTCCTTCATCGTGAACCGCATGAACGAACGTGTTCTGGCCGGTGCATCGATCGAGACCCTGCTGGCGGTTCTGATGTTCGTTCTGATGGGCATCACTCTGGAACGCTCCAAGATTGCAAACGATCTGCTGACCACCATGGCGCGCGTCTTTGGCCCGCTGCCCGGCGGTCTGGCTGTGTCCATCGTTGTTGTGGGCGCCTTCCTGGCGGCCTCCACCGGCATCGTGGGCGCGACGGTTGTGACCATGGGCTTGCTGGCCTTGCCGACCATGCTGCGCAACAACTACTCGCCGGAACTGGCGACAGGGGTGATCGCAGCCTCCGGTACGCTTGGGCAGATCATTCCGCCCTCGATCGTTATCGTTCTGCTCGGCACCTTGGCGGGGGATCTCTACTCCACCGCGCAGGAAACGCGCGCGCAGGAGTTTGGTTGCTCTGATGCGCTGACCTATCTGGGTGAGCCGGCCGTTGTTTCGGTTGGGACACTGTTCCAGGCGGCGCTGCTGCCAGGCATCATGCTGGCTCTGCTTTATGCGCTTTATGCCTTTGGCTATGCCATGCTGAACCCGTCCAAGGCCCCGGCTGTGGTGCTGGAAGGCGGGACCGGCGAGCCAATCACCCGTGGCGAAGGCCTGACCTGGTTCCTGGGTGTTCCGGTGGCAATCATTGCAGGTGCGATGCTTCTTGGTCAGGTGAACCTGATCGGCAGCCAGAACGTCAACGTCTCTGCCTTCTCTGACGCAGGTCAGACAGCATCGCTGCGCACCAACGTCGGCGAAGACTGTAAGGCGGCCATGATCGATCTGCATGGTCAGGAGGCCTGGGATACTGCGGTTGCAGAACAGGAAGCCATCGACGCGGCTGGCGGCGTGGCAGAGGCGACCAAGCTGACCGAAGAAGAACTGGAAGCGGCCCGCATCGCGAAGATCGAAGCAGCTGCACCGATCGGCACCGGTCTGACTGTCCTGATGGTCATGGCAGGTCTGGTTCTGGCAGTGGGTCGCGGCGTGTCGCCCTCGGCTGATCCCAAACCGCTGATCATTGGCGCCATCGGCGTTCTGTTGATTGCCTTGGTCGACGTGGTGGCGATTGCCCCGACGACGAGCCCGGGTGTGACGGTTCTGCTGATTGCTCTGCCGACGCTTCTGGTCCTTTACGGCTGCAAGGCCGCAGCTGCGCGCTGTGCCAAGAATGATCTGATCCGCGTGGTGTTCCCGCCTCTGGTTCTGATCGTGGCCGTGCTTGGCTCCATCCTTGGTGGCATCACCAACCCGACGCCCGCAGCGGCCCTGGGTGCAGGTGGCGCGATCATGCTGGCAGCCTATCGCAAGCTGCAGGATCAGGGCAAATCGGGCAAGATCATCATCTGGGCAACCTTTGCCGTGGCAATCTGTATCCTGGTTGGCGTGAACTTCGATCTGCGCATCAACGGCCAGGAAGGTGTCAGCGCCGAAACCGTCATCGCCTTTGGTGTGGCATATGGTGCATATATCTTTGCACTGTTCGGTCTGATCTACGGCTGCTGGGTGCTGTTCAAGGGCGGGGTTCTGACCCCAGTTGTCCGCGAAACGGCCAAGGTGACCTCGATGGTGTTTACCATCCTGATCGGCTCGCAGCTCTTGAACCTGGTGGTGATCTCCTTTGGTGGCGAACACTACATCCAGCAGTTCCTCAAGAGCTTTGACAGCGAGCTGAAGGTCTTCCTGATCGTCATGGTGGTTCTGTTCATCCTGGGCTTCGTGCTCGACTTCCTGGAGATCATCTACATCGTGATCCCCATCGTTGGTCCGGTTATCTACGGTGGTTCCTTCGATCCGAAGTGGGTGACGATCATGGTTGCGGTGAACCTTCAGACCTCGTTCCTGACGCCACCTTTCGGCTTTGCGCTATTCTACCTGCGCGGGGTTGCGCCAAAAGAGGTGACGACTGGCCATATCTACCGCGGGATCCTGCCATTCGTGCTGATCCAGGTGGTTGGTCTGGGCATTCTGTGGACCTTCCCGTCGATCGTGACGATTGTCCCGGCGCTGATCCCGAACTGATCTTGCGATCCATATGACTGAAAAAGGGCCCTCCATCGGAGGGCCCTTTTTTGCGTGTGGGTGTTTCTGATGACAGATGACGCCTGCCAAGTTGCCGTGCCTAGGCTGGCTGGATCAGATCCCAGCGGTTGCCAAAAGGGTCCTGCCAGACTGCAACAGTGCCATAGGGCTCGTGGCGAGGGGTTTCGTTGAACTGCACACCGGCTGCCACCATTGCGGCGTGGTCGCGGGCAAAATCGTCGGTGGTCAGGAATAGCCCCACGCGGCCGCCGAACTGGTTGCCGATGATGGCGCGTTGCGCGTCCGTATCGGCCCGCGCGAGGATCAGGCTGCCCTGGCTTGCGCCCGGCGGCAGGATACGCACCCACCGCTTGCCGCCCTGATCGACATCTTCGGCCAGCTGCCAGCCAAGCGTGCCACAATAGAATTCGATCGCCGGGTCGTAATCGGGGACGACCAGCGTGACTGCATGAAGAAATTGCATGGATTACCTGTATGGTTTGCGCGTTTCCGGCAAGTGGATGTTGGCGACCTGCTCAGCGATTGGGTCGGTCGAGAGCGGATGCGCCGTATCTTCAAAGGCGCTCGGGTCGGACATCACCTGCCAGGAGCCGCCGTGATAGACTTCAAGTCCGGTGAACTTGGCCTTGTAGCCCATCTTGGCGCTGCCCGGAACCCAATAGCCGAGATAGACATAGGGTAGCCCCGCCTCGCGCGCGATTTCGATATGGTCGAGGATCATGAAGGTCCCAAGCGATCGCTGCGGCAGGTTCGGCCTGTAGAAGGAATAGACCATGCTCAGCCCGTCTTCGAGCACATCGGTCAAGGATACGGCTGTCAGCGCATTGGTTTCGCGGTCATTATATTCCACCACGCGGCTGCGGATCGGGGTTTCCTCGATCATGGCGGCATATTCAAAGACGTCCATGTCAGCCATGCCACCGTCTGCATGGCGGCTGTCGAGATAGTCCCGAAACAGGCTGTACTGATCCTCGGTCGCCCAGGGGGAGGTGGCGCGCCGCTCCAGATCGGCGTTGCGCTTGAGTGTGCGTTTTTGACTGCGGCTGGCGGTGAAGGCCGCGACGTCGATCCGGGCCGACAGGCAGGCCGAACATTCGGAGCAGGACGGACGGTAAAGCACGTTCTGCGAGCGGCGAAAGCCCTGCTGAGACAGGCTGTTGTTCAGCTGCTCCACCCCATCGCCCTGCAGCGCCGTGAACAGCTTACGCTCCATCCGGCCATCCAGATAGGGGCAGGGTTGGGGCGCGGTCACATAGAACTGGGGTGCAATGGGCAGTGTATGGCGCATCGGGTCGCGGTGATCCGTTTGGGGTGGGCAAAACGCCCCGGAACCGCGAATGGCTCGCGGTTGCGCGGGGCGATCTGGCCGCAGGGTTTGTCTGGATGATAACAACGGCTCTGCACTGCGCCAAGGGGCCAGATCGCATTAAGGTTTACAAGATGCTGTGGCAGGGTCTCACCCCAGCCGCGTCATGGTCGTGCAGGTCTGGCATCTCGCAGTTACAGGCGGACGCCCCGACGGTTCAGCATTACGGTTCCGAGCAGCGCGTCGGTCAGGCCCTGACCACGAGAGGAGGTCAACATCATCAGGACGGAAATCACCTGCAGCACCGGGATCGCAACCGAGATCGAGTATCCGGCCGTGTGCAAAAGCGCGAGGGAGCCGTCCAGTCGACGCCCGCGCTGGTCGCGCAGCTCAATGCCAGCAAATCGCATCCCCCAGGTCGCGGAACCGTTTGAAATGGTGGCGACCCGGTAAACAAAACCGATCACCAGATAGAGCAGCGGCCAGATGAACAGCCCGGTAAAGGCGGTCAGGACAACGGCAAGGCTTGCAAGGATGAAGATGAACACACTGTCCACCACCCAGGCAAGAAGCCGCTTGGAGGCGACGGACTGATAGAATTCAGCCTGGTAGTCGGGGTCAGGCAGGGCGGACATCGGCGTTTCCTTTTCTGGATAGCAATCGACAGGTTGGGTGTGCATCAGGTCAGGTCAGGTCAGGGCAGGGCAGGGGCGGGATGGGGGCGCCCCCGGGTCGTTCTGTTCGGCGTTGGCGTCCACGGTGGCCCGGAAAATCCGGGCCTGTGGATCAGATTGTCAGTGACGTTTTCCGCCGCGTGGGCCGTCGTCGTCGCTGTCGTCTTCATCAAGGCGTGTATCCTCGTCTGCTTTCAACGCGCGTTCGTCCATGAACTGATCGAACTCAGACTTGTCCTTGGCAGCGCGCAGGCGTTCCAGGAAGGCCTCGAAGTCGTTTTGCTCCTGTTCCAGGCGGCGCAGCGTGTCGGCTTTGTAGGCGTCAAAGGCGCTGTTTCCGCTGGATTTCATCGCCGACATGCCGTGGCGGGTCCAGGAGGTGCGGCGGCGGCAGGATTTCGAGAACATGCGTTTGCTCCAGATCATGTAAAACAAGAGGGCGAGGCCGACAGGCCAGAAGAAGACGAAGCCCAGAACCATTGCGGCAATCCAGGCCCCTTTGCCCTTGTGGTCGAGCCAGGCCTCCGTGCGGGAAAACCAACCCTGTTCGGACGGGTGCGGGGCGGTAGAAGTGTAACTCGTCATTGCGGTCTCCAGGTTAGCGTTGATGTGCCGTCGCAATGTTAATGCGCTTCACATCAATGCATATCGGCATTGCCCCGTCGGCTTTCAAGCGTGTATGTAAATGTTTTTCACATTTTTAGGGTGGGTCGTTGTTTTGATGGGGGAATTAAGGGGTGTGGGTGCTGTATTATTTGCCGATCTTACCGGTGCGCTTGATCTTGGTGACACGTTCAAGTGCCCGCCAGACATCTTGTTCGATGCGTTGCAGGTTGGCGGTGTAGTCTTCGCGGCGCAGGGTTGGCATGTTGTGATAAGATAGGATCGACATAGAGGGGTTTGCCTCGAACAGGACAAAGGCACTGTCGGATTTCCAGCCGATATCGACGCCAAAGAAATCCAGTTTCAGGCGGCTTCGGATGTTCTGCCCGAGGGTTTGCAACGCGGCCCAATCATCGGCGTTCAGAAGTATGTCCAGTTCGCGATTCACGATATCGGTGTCACGATGGGCAGAGTGGATCAGCCAGCTGTCCCCATAGAGAATGTGGCGCAACCGGACGCTTTCCGAGGTGATCGACAACCGAAGTTTGCGCCATTCCCCCTTGTCCGAGCGGAAATCTATCCATTGCGTCATGTACAACGTCCGCCCACCCCAAGGGATCTGGTGGATTTTGTCCCAATCCTCTGCTGTGTCGATCTTCAGCAGATCATGCCCTGTGTGAGAGCCCGCGGGTCGGATCAGAACTGGATAGGCGAACTCTCCCTTTTCGAATGTTTCCCTGAAACATTGCGGGGATGTTGGGCTGAACCTCAGGCATGTCGGGCAGATCAGGCTGTCGATACCCGATAGGTGATGTGTGACGAGATCTCTCCGGGTCTTCAGAACTTCGGCGGGACGATTGAAGATTGGCAGAGGGTTCGCGGCAAAGTTCCTGTCCAGAAACCGCAGGGCTTGATCGTAATGATCCGGATCGGCAAGCATATTGACGATCCAGTCGAAGTTGCGAAGGGTCTGTCCTTCGCTTCCTGGATGCCAGAAAGGGCGCGAAAGGCGGGCCAGATAGGACTTCATATCGTCAAACAGCACTGTGCGACCGGGGAAAATCATCACTGGTTCGCCGCGTTGCGTCAGCTGGACTTGGATATCACGATGGGTTGGTAGGGCGTTGAAGATGATGCCAGGTCTGCGACCGGTTGCCCGTTTGGCCCCTTTTGCCCGGCGAGGTCGCGGCGTGGGTGGCTTGGATCTTTTCATCTGTCGTCTGGCCCTTGATCGTCACTGTGCGGTGGTTGGCCGCCGCCCCCAACGTATCCTGCCGACGGGCGTAAAAGAACCACAAAACGAAGGCAGGAGTAGGGGCAACTGCATGGCCAGCGCGGGCCCCCTTATCATCTCGAAAAGCTGCTGAGAGGAATGGAACAGCGGTTGCGTCGCGTCGTCGGGCTGCGTTCCCTTTGGCGGGCCACTCAGCGCTCTGGACAGATCGAGAGTTGGTCCACCCCCTAAATGTGAGTAGGGCAATCAATCACTCGTCAAAAAAATACGCCCGACTTACCCCCGGCGTGACGGACGCAACCACTCAGACCGTTTTAGCGGCACTGCCAGCCAGCAACCATTCCGGTATTCCTTACCCAGCGTCACCCTTGGGTCATGTGTTGGCACATCAGTCCTTTTTCCAGACCATTGCGTCGCTTTCACAGATTGACCTTGCGGGTGGATTTGCACAGTCTCGCGTTATGGCACATCCTATTGATATTCAGCGCCTTCCACGCGCTTTTGATCCAGATCTGGGCGAGGACGCGCTGGTCTCTCTGCCGGATCTTTCCGGCGATCAAGCCGCGCTTGTGAAAGGGGCGGCCGGCTCCAGCCCCTATCTCAAGGAACTCGCGCTGCGAGAGGCGGGCTGGCTGCCAGAGGCGCTGGCCGACCCAGACGCGGCGATATCCGCTGTCATGGGGGATGTGCGTGCACTGGCACCAGATCAGCTGAAGCCGGGCCTGCGGCAGGCCAAGCGGCGCGTTGCCTTGTTGAGCGGGCTGTGTGACCTGGCTGGGGCCTGGGATCTGATGCAGGTGACTGGCACGCTCACCGATTTTGCAGCACTTTGTGCCGATGTTGCGATCAAGGTCGAGATCGCGGCGCTGATCCGGCGCAAGAAGCTGCCGGGATTGTCGGATGACGATGTCGAGAGTGCCGGGGGGCTGACCCTTCTTGCGATGGGCAAGATGGGCGCGCATGAGCTGAACTACAGTTCGGACATCGACATGATCTGCCTGTTTGATGAAACCCGTTTTGATCCGGCGGATTTCTACGAGGCAAGGCAGGGCATGGTGCGCGCGACCCGCAATATGTGCACCACGCTCAGCGAACGTACGGCGGATGGGTATGTTTTCCGGACGGATCTCCGCCTGCGCCCGGATCCGTCGGTGACCCCTGTTGCCATGGCGATGGAGGCGGCAGAGCGCTACTATGAAAGCCTTGGCCGCACCTGGGAGCGTGCCGCCTACATCAAGGCGCGCCCCTGTGCGGGGGATCTTGAGGCAGGCGCGCGGTTCCTGACCACGCTGCGCCCGTTTGTCTGGCGGCGCCATCTTGATTTCGCGGCGATCCAGGACGCCCATGACATGCGCCTCAGGATCCGAGAGAACAAAGGCACCGGTGGGCCGATCACGGTGCCCGGACATGATATGAAGCTGGGTCGCGGCGGCATCCGCGAAATCGAGTTCTTTACCCAGACGCGCCAATTGATTGCCGGGGGGCGGGATGAAACCCTGCGCCCGCGCGGAACGCTTGATGGGTTGCGGGCGCTGGCTGCGCGCAACTGGGTGCCACAGGAGGTCTGCGATCAGCTGATCGACCACTATGTGGCCCACCGAGAGGTCGAACACCGCATTCAGATGGTGCATGATGCCCAGACCCACCGGATGCCCCAGTCCGAAGATGGCATTGCTCGTGTGGCCTGCCTGATGGGACGGGATGTCGATGATCTGATGGCAGACGTCAAAGCCCGCCTGAGCGAGGTGCATGAGCTGACGGAGGGCTTTTTTGCCCCGGATGCGCAGCCTGCCGCGCCGGTGGTTGCGGTCCCCCAAGAGCTGGATGGCGATATCATCGCGCGCTGGCCAACCTATCCGGCATTGCGATCAGCACGGGGCGCGCAGATCTTTGAACGGTTGAAGCCGGAGCTTCTCAGCCGTCTGTCGCGCACTGCACAGCCGGGTGAGGCGCTGGTGGCGCTGGATGGTTTCCTGGCGGGTCTGCCAGCAGGGGTACAGCTGTTTTCGCTGTTTGAGGCGAACCCGCAGCTGATCGACCTGCTGATCGACATCGTTGGCACCTCTGGGACGTTGGCAAGTTACCTGTCGCGCAATTCAGGGGTGTTTGATGCGGTTCTTGGTGGATCCTTCTTTGATGCCTGGCCGGAGCGGTCAGAGCTGCGTGCCGCATTGGATGCGGTGCTGTCGCGCGAGGAGGATTACGAAAGCCAGCTTGATGCGACCCGGCGCTGGTGCAAGGAATGGCATTTCCGCATTGGTGTCCATCACCTGCGCGGCCTGATCGACGCTGAAACAGCGGGAAAACAATACAGCGAGCTTGCCGAGGTGGTGATTGCGGCTTTGGCGCCGCTGGTGGTGGCGCAGTTTGCCCGCAAACACGGCACGCCTCCGGGGCGCGGGGCGGCTGTGTTGGCGATGGGGTCACTTGGCGCGGGGCGGATCAACGCCCAGTCCGATTTGGATGTGATCGTGATCTACGACGCCGCTGGCCAGGAGGCCTCGGAAGGGCCGCGAGCATTGGCAACCCGGCCGTATTATGCGCGCCTGACCCAAGCCCTGATTACCGCGCTCACCGCGCCGATGTCACAGGGGCGTCTATACGAGGTGGACATGCGGCTGCGCCCCTCTGGCACACAGGGCCCCGTTGCGACGAGTTTTGACAGCTTCACCACCTATCAGGAAAACGATGCCTGGGTGTGGGAGCATCTGGCCCTGACCCGCGCCCGTGTCGTGGCCTCCCTTGCCGGGGAAGATCAGTCCGGTTCCGAGGCGCTCGCCGATGACATCCGCGCATTTCGCCAACGGTTCCTGTCACAGCCCCGGCCACGCGACACGGTTCTGGCAGAAGTGGCAAGCATGCGTGAGCGATTGGCGGCTGCAAAAACGCCCGCAGGCCCCTGGGACGCAAAGACCGGGGCAGGGCGGATGCTGGATATCGAACTGATCGGGCAGGCCGGTGTTTTGCTGAGCGGGGAAACGGCGCAGGATGTGGCCAGCGGGTTGCGCGGCGCTGTCGCCTGCGGATGGCTGGATGCCGCTGGAGCGGCAGAGTTGCAACGCGGCTACGACCTATTCTGGTCCGTGCAGACCGCCGCGCGGCTGGTGTCTGGCAAGGCGATCGACGAGGATACGATGGGTGAGGGTGGTGCGCAGTTCCTGTGTCGCAGCACAGGCCATGACAGTTTGGCGGAGCTGCGCGAAGCATTGGAAACGGCCTATGCTGCCTGTGCGAAGATCATCGCAGAGGGATTGGCACAGGTCGGGGCTCATGACGCCGATGAGACCTGACAGGGCAGCGGTAAAAACTGGCCTGGGTTGAAAACTGGATCGCCTTGAAACCGGACAGGGTCAGGGCATATCCAGAACGGACGGGGCGAGCTGGGGTTGGCATATCTGTGGCTGGCTTTGCGGGGCCAGATTTTACAATCGTCCGATGGATGCGGACCACCGCCGCGGGCCAAGGCTACAGGCCAAAGCGGCATCTGAACAGGGAGGGGCGAGGCAGATCATGAGCAGTGAGACACAAGACAGCACAACCGCCACAAGCGGGCCGACCGGCCAGGATCCGGCCCTTGATCCCAAGGGGCTGATCCGCGAATCCTATCGCATGGACGGCATATCCGAAGGGGAATGTCGCAGCATCTTTCTTGATTGGGCTCTGAGCCTGCCCGATGGTCAGGACAGCCGGGCGGCAATCCCCGGCTTGCTCGCAGCCTACGGTGAAGCGCAGCCCGATCATCCGATGACGCAGGTGCTGCGCGCCGGAGCCGAGGCCGCTGCAAAACCACGCAGGCGCGGCGGCTGGCGATCGCGCGACCGCTAGCGTCTTCTGCGCCGCGCAGTGCAGCGGTGTGGCTTGGATGGGGGCGTTGGCGTCTTGCGTGTGTCGATGTCTTGCGTGTGGGACGCTCTTCCAACGCGGAGATCTTGCAGGTAAGAGAGGCGCATGACAGCTTCTTCCTCCGCGCCTGAGCGCGCCCGCGTAAAACTGAAACCCAAGGCAAACGCCCGTGCTCTGCGCCACGGCTTTCCCTGGGTCTATGCCAATGAACTCGTGACTGACCGGCGCACGCGCAAGCTTGCCCCCGGCACTTTGGCGGTGCTGGAGGATGAGGCAATGACCCCGCTTGGGTTGGTTGCGATGAACTCCGAGAGCAAGATCATTGCACGCATTCTGGATCGCGATCCGGCGGCGGTGATCGACACCGACTGGTTTGCAATTCGCCTGCGCCGCGCGCTGGAGTTGCGCGAGCAGCTTTATGATGCGCCATTCTACCGGTTGGTTCACGCCGAATCCGATGGTCTGCCGGGGGTGGTGATCGACCGCTTTGGAGATGCCTGCGTGGTGCAGCCCAACGCGGCCTGGGCAGAGAGTCACCTGGAGGCCCTGACCGAGGCGCTGGCCGCGGTCACAGGTGTCACCACCATCCTGAAAAACGCCACCGGCCGCGCCCGCGGTCTGGAAGGGCTGGACGATCAGAACGCAACCCTTTTGGGGCTCGCACCTGAGGCGCCGATTGCCGTGGGCATGAATGGTGCAACCTATATGGCGGATCTGACGGGCGGGCAGAAAACCGGCCTGTTCTATGACCAACGGGAAAACCACGGCTTTGCCGCGCGGCTGGTGAAACCCGGTGCCAAGGTTCTGGATGTTTTCTCCCATGTGGGTGGGTTCGGTTTGGCGATGCTGGCAGCGGGGGCATCTGAGGCGACCTGTGTGGACGGCTCTGCTCCCGCGCTGGATCTGGCTGCACAGGGGGCTGCGGCGGGCGGCATGGCTGACCGTTTTGTGGCCCGTCAGGGCGATGCTTTTGAAGAGCTGACAAAACTTGGCGAGGAGGGAGCGCAGTTTGATGTGGTGATCTGTGATCCGCCGGCCTTTGCCCCGTCCAAACCCGCGCTTGAAGCGGGCCTGCGCGCCTATGAACGCGTGGCTAAGCTGGCGGCACCACTGGTTGCCCCGGGTGGCTATCTGGGGCTTTGTTCGTGTTCACATGCTGCAGATCTGTCGAAATTCCGCAACGCATCTGCGCGTGGCATTGGCCGGGGTGGGCGTCGTGGCCAGCTGTTGCACACGGGCTATGCCGGGCCGGATCATCCGCAGCTGCCGCAACTGGCCGAGAGCGGCTATCTGAAGGCTGTGTTCTTCCGGCTCGATTGAGACCTCTTGCAAGGGGGCGCGCCCGATGAAGCTGCTTCTTGATACCTGTGTTCTGTATCCAACCGTGATGCGGGAGATGCTGCTGGGCGCGGCCCGTCAGGGGCATTTTGAACCGCTGTGGTCTGCCCGCATCCTTGAGGAATGGGCCCGCGCCGCGCGCAAGATCGGCCCGACGGGAGAGGCGCAGGCGCGCGCGGAAATCGCCCTGATCTGTGGGGCCTGGCCAAATGCGAGCGTTCCACCGGTGGCAGGGGTCGAGGCACGGCTCTGGTTGCCGGATCCGGCCGACATCCACGTTCTGGCCGCTGCGGTTGCAGGGCACGCAGATGCGATTGTCACGGTCAACAACAAGGACTTCCCCCGCCACACATTGGCAGAGGAGGGGCTGGACCGTATCGGACCCGATCAACTGCTCTATGATTTCTGGCTCAAGGATCCCGACGGCCTTGCCGAGGTTGCAGGCAGGGTGCTGGACGAGGCCAACCGCCTGTCAGATGGCGGCTGGGACATGCGCCCCCTGTTGAAAAAGGCCCGCCTGCCACGGCTGGCCAAGGCGCTTGCGGCCTGACGCTCTGGCTCAGATCTCGCTCAGGATCTCTGCCGCTGTCTCAAAAGAGCGCAGCCGCGCCTCATGATCGTGAATCTGACCCGTGATGATCACCTCATCCGGGCGATAGCGCGCGACAATGGTGGATAGCTCTGCGCGGACCGTGTCTTTGCTGCCAGTGGCCGAGATCCGCAGCGCCTCGTTCACGCCAGCAAGCACCGGCGCTGGTATGTGGTCGGTGATATCATCAACGGGCGCGGGGAGTTTTCCAGGTTTTCCGAGACGCAGACGCGCAAAGGCCTGCTGCATGGTCGTGCGCAGTCGGCTGCCTTCGGCGTCGCTGTCAGCTGCAAAGACATTGATTGCCATCATCGCGTGCGGTTTGCTCAGCGTAGCAGATGGGCGGAACTGACGGCGATAGACCTCCAGCGCCTCTTCCAGTGCAGCGGGGGCGAAATGAGACGCAAAGGCGTAAGGCAGTCCCAGGTTGGCGGCCAGCTGCGCCCCATAAAGGCTGGAGCCGAGGATCCAGACCGGAACATATGTCTCCTGTCCGGGGAAAGCCCGAACCGGGCGGTGTGGATCATCTGCGCCAAGAAAACCAATCAGATCAAGAACATCCTGTGGGAAGCTGTCACCAGAGGCATGGTCATAGGCCATGCCGCGTCGCAGGGCGCGGGCAGTCTGCATATCGGTGCCCGGTGCACGGCCCAACCCCAGATCAATCCGGTCGCCATGCAGGCTCGCCAATGTTCCAAAGGCTTCGGCGACCATGTAGGGCGCATGGTTGGGCAGCATGATGCCGCCAGCCCCGACACGGATTGTCTGCGTCTGGCTTGCGATATGGCCGATGAGAACCGCTGTCGCCGCGCTGGCAATGCCCGGCATGTTGTGATGCTCGGCCAGCCAATAGCAGTGGTATCCCCAGGCTTCGGCCTTCTGTGCCAGCTCTGTGCTGTTGTGCAAGGACTGCGCGATAGTCTGCCCATCAGGTACGGGGGCAAGATCAAGAACAGAATAGCGCATGGAGGCTCCGGCAAATGTGCCGCCCGTTTGCACCAAGAAAAGGGCGGCAGTGAAATACTACCTTCCCATGTGGGGAAGGTTAGGGGCGGCGGCAAGGGGTAAGGGGCAAAAGGGGGTGGTTAACTTGTGTTAACCATGTTTTGCAAATGGTTACAGGGTGAAGCTCATCTTCACGCCTTGTCCCATTTGGCCTCCAGCCGTTCGAGAGCAGCAATCCGCTCTTCGGTTTTGGGGTGGCTCATCAACCAGGCCGGCGCCATCCCGGCGCGAGCTTCTGTGAGGGCTTCCAGCTTGCGGAACAGGCTCTTTTGCGGTTCCGTTCCGATGCCTGATTTGACCAAAAGTGCGGCGGCATATTCATCGGCTTCGTATTCATCACTGCGCGACAGCCGCGCGGCCAGCAAGGTGGTGAGAAGATTGGCAATCCAAGGACCGACAAAGGGAACAAAACGCCCGATGATAAGCATCAGCGCCGTGCGCAGGGCATTTTGACCGGAAAAGTCGATCATCCGCTTTTTTGCATGACCCAGGGCGACATGGCCCAATTCGTGCGCAATGACCGAGGCGAGTTCGGCATCGCTCACCTCGCCGTTGCGGTATTTTCGATAAAAGCCCCGCGTGATGAAGATCCGCCCATCAGGGGCGGCGAGACCGTTCACAGGGTCGACTTCGTAAATATAGACCGGGATGGAATTCACTCCCAGAGCGGCGGCCATTTGGTCGGTCAGCTGCCGCAGCCGGGCATCTGCCAGCTGTGTCGATTGCTGATCCAGTGCCCGATGCGTCCGCCACACGGAGAAGCGGTACATCACGAGACCATAGATCACGGCAAGGAGAATTGGGGTTAAGCGAAGCATGACAAAGATATGGGGGGCAAAGGGGGTCGGGGCAAGCTAGCTGTTGCTCTCGGCGCGGCTGTCTGCCTTCACTTCGTCCCAGAGGGCGTCCATCTCTGCAAGGTCACTGTCTTCCGGCCGTTTGCCGCGGGCCGCCAGTTTCGCCTCCACGCCCTCAAACCGTCGGATGAACTTGGCATTTGCCCGCCGCAGGGCGGCTTCGGGCTCTACGCCGAGATGACGACCAAGGTTGGCCATGACAAACATCAGATCACCGAATTCTTCCTCAACCTCATCCTGGGAGAGGCTGTCGCGGGCTTCAACAAGCTCAGCGGCTTCTTCCGCGATCTTGTCGATGACTTCATTGGTCGTGGGCCAGTCAAACCCGACACGCGCTGCGCGTTTTTGCAATTTGTATGCCCGCAAGAGCGCAGGAAGGCCGACTGCCACACCATCCAACGTGCCCTGCTGCGCCTTTCCAGCGCGTTCTGCCGCCTTGATGGCTTCCCAATCGGCTGTCTGCTGTTCGGCCGATTTCTCGCGGCTCTCATCGCCAAAGACATGCGGATGACGCGACACCATCTTGTTTGACATGGTTGTGACCACATCCTGAAAGGTGAAATGCCCGGCCTCTGCCGCCATTTGGGCATGAAACACCGACTGAAACAGCAGATCGCCCAGCTCTCCCTTCAGTTCGTCCCACGCCTCACGCTCAATCGCGTCGGCAACTTCGTATGCTTCTTCAATGGTATAAGGCGCGATGCTGGCAAAATCCTGCTCGATATCCCAGGGGCAGCCACCCTCTGGGTTACGCAGGCGACGCATGATTTCCAAGAGCCGTTCAATTCCGGCAGTTTCATCGTGAATGAGGTGATTTTCTTGCATTGCAGGCCAACTTATTCCGGTGTCAGATGCATCAATCCCGAGTCTGACCAAGGAGTCCACCCCAATGCCGGTTGTGAACCGAATTGCCGATTACGCCGAAGAGATGAAGACCTGGCGTCGGCACCTGCACCAGATACCAGAGCTGGCGCTGGACTTGCCCAAGACAGCCGCTTTTGTGGCTGAACGCCTGCGCGAATTCGGGGTGGATGAGCTGCACGAAGGGATTGCGACCAGCGGCATGGTGGCGATCATCAACGGGCAGGGGAATGATGCAGGCACTGGCCCCACGATCGGTCTTCGCGCGGATATGGATGCCCTGCCCATCCCGGAGGAAACAGGGGTCGATTATGTCTCTGGTCATGCGGGGAACATGCACGCCTGTGGGCATGACGGGCACACAACCATGCTTTTGGGCGCTGCCAAGTATCTTGCGGAGACGCGCAATTTCAGCGGTCGTGTCGCGCTGATCTTCCAGCCCGCAGAAGAGGCGATTGGCGGTGCGCGCATCATGGTGGAAGAAGGCATCATGGACCGCTTTGGCATTTCAGAGGTCTATGCGCTGCACAATGCACCCGGCCTGCCGGTGGGGGCATTCCTGACAACGCCCGGTGCGCTGATGGCCGCAACGGATGAATTTCACATCCATATCAACGGGCGCGGTGGGCATGCCGCCATGCCGCATGAGACGCGCGACCCGGTGATGGCAGCCTGCGGCATCGCGCAGGCGATCCAGACGATCGTCAGCCGCAACCACTATGCGCTGCAGGATCTCGTGGTGTCCGTGACCCAAATCCACACAGGCACCACCGACAACGTTGTGCCCGATACGGCCTACATCAACGGCACCGTGCGCAGTTTTGACCCGGATGTGCAGCAGATGGTGATGCAGCGCATGAAGGAAATCGTGGCAGGCCAGGCTGCCAGCTATGGTGTCGAGGCCGAGCTGAACTATGAGGAGGGGTATCCCGCCACCTACAACGACCCAGCAAAAACCGCATTTGCGGTGGATGTGGCCTCGGAAATCGCAGGGGCTGACAACGTCGAGAGCGAAGGCGGACGCGAGATGGGCGCGGAGGACTTTTCCTACATGCTGCAGGCACGACCGGGCGCCTATCTCTTCCTCGGGCAGGGAGAGAGCGCAGGGCTGCACCATCCGAAGTATGATTTCAACGATGAGATTTCGCCCATTGGCGCGTCATTCTTTGCCCGGCTGGTCGAAAGAGCACAGCCCGCAACCTGATCTGACGGCAATGCGCGGCCTTTCAGATGACAAGACTGCGCGCTTTCGCTAGGAGGTGGCCATAACCCGAGAAGAGGGAGCAGTCCGCATGGCGCTAGAAGACGCAAAAACACAGGTCGATCAGGCCTTCACCCGCGAAGACCTGAAAGGGTTGAGCTTTGAAAACACCTTTGGGGGCGCCACGTCCTTTCTGCGACGCCGCTACACCAAAGATCTGACACATGCGGATATTGCCGTCACCGGCATCCCCTTTGATCAGGCAGTGACCAATCGTCCGGGCACCCGTCTGGGCCCGCGTGCGGTGCGCGAGGCTTCGGCCCTGCAAAGCCCCGATGCACCATATGGCTGGGACATCTGCCCGGCCAGTGAGCTGGCGATCGTGGATTACGGTGATCTGGCGTTTGACTATGCAAATGTTGCGGCCTTTCCCGACACGCTGACCGATCACATCCGCGGGATCCTCGCGACGGATACAGCAACCGTTGCCATTGGCGGCGATCACTATGTGTCGTTCCCCATCCTCAAGGCCTATGCCGAGAAATACGGGCCCATCTCCCTGCTGCATTTCGATGCGCATAGCGACACCTGGCAGGATGATGATTTCAGCCGTGTCGATCATGGCACCATGTTCTACAAGGCGGTGAAATCCGGGGTCATCGATCCCGCAACATCCGTCCAGGTGGGCATTCGTACCACGAACGAAGACAATCTGGGCGTTCCGACCATTGATGCGCCCACCGTGCATGCCATCGGCCCTGTCGAAACCGCGCGCCGCATCCGCGAGGTTCTGGGGGACAGGCCCGTTTATCTGACCTTTGATATCGACTGTCTGGATCCCGCATATGCACCGGGGACAGGCACGCCGGTCTGGGGTGGCCTCACCTCTGCGCAGGCAGAGGCGATCCTCAAGGAGCTGCGCGGGATCAATATTCTCGGCGGCGACGTGGTCGAGGTCTCGCCGCCCTTTGACACCACAGGTGCGACAGCGATCGCGGGGGCGCATGTCGCGATGAGCATCCTTTGTCTTCTTGGCTGGAGGATCACAGGCCGATGACCGATTTCAATCAGCCCATCAGCGGCAATGATCTTGCTCGGTTCTCCGGGCCCAACACCTTTATGCGGCTGCCGCAAGCGACCTCTCTTGAGGGGTTGGATGTGGCTATTTTGGGCGTGCCGATGGATATCGGCACCTCCTGGCGTTCGGGAACGCGGTTTGGCCCAAAACAGATCCGTGCCGAAAGTGCGATGATCCGTCCCTACAACATGACATCCGGCGCTGCGCCGTTTGACAGCCTCAATATCGGTGACATCGGCGATCTGGCGATCAACACATTTTCGCTGTCGGACAGCCTGCGCATCATTCAGGAAAGCTATGCGGCGATCCTGACAGGCGATGTCATCCCGGTCGCAATGGGTGGCGATCATTCCATCACCCTGCCGATCCTGCGGGCCATCGCAGGCAAGTACGGGCCTGTCGCACTGGTGCATGTTGATGCACATGCTGACGTCAATGACGACATGTTCGGCGAGCGGGAGACCCACGGCACCGTGTTCCGTCGCGCCTATGAAGAGGGGCTGATTGTCCCGGACAAGACCTACCAGATCGGGTTGCGCGGCACGGGCTATGGCTCTGAGGACTTCAAGGAAGCGCAGCGCTGGGGCTTTCAGCACTTCCCAGCGAGCGAGCTGTGGCACCGTTCTCTGCATGGCTTGGGTGCGGAAATTCGTCGCGATATCGGAAATAGGCCTGTCTATGTGTCCTATGATATCGATAGCCTGGACCCAGCCTATGCACCGGGAACCGGTACGCCGGAAATCGGCGGGCTAGCGACGCCGCAGGCGCTGGAACTGATCCGGGCGCTGCGGGGGCTGAATATTGTAGGGTGTGACATGGTTGAGGTGTCGCCGCCTTACGACACATCGGGCAATACGGCGCTGACTGCAGCAAACCTGCTTTATGAGCTGCTCTGTGTGCTGCCGGGCGTTGAAACCAAGTAACGCGCATCGCTTCTGGCATGCGCCAGGAGAGAGTTGATAGCATATGGGGCGCGTGATGATATTTGTCTGGCTGAGCATCGCAGCAGTTGTTGTGGTGCTCGGTTTTATTCGTCTCGCGCCCAGTGATCCGCTGGACTGGAACACCCAGCCGGAATTTTCGGAGGACAGAACCTTTCGCGGGGGTGTCTTTCGGGTGATGCGGACCGGCGAAAGCGGGCTTGAACGTTTCCATGCCGTGGCCGCAAACGCGCCGCGTACACGTGTTCTTGCCGGTTCGGTCGAGGATCAGATGATCACCTATGTGACGCGCACGCGGTTTATCGGCTTTCCCGATTACACCACCGCACGTCAGGATGGTGATCTGCTGAAGGTCTATGCGCGTCTGCGTTTCGGGCGCTCTGACCTCGGCAGCAACAACGACCGCATCAGTGGCTGGATTGCCCAGATGGAAGGTGGCGCACAATAGGCGCGGGTGCATGGGCGGCGGTTCAGATCTGCGGCCACGCCGTGCTTGACGTGGTATGGGGCAGATCAGAGACCGCATCAGCGCCTTCGGCCGACAGGCAGCCGTTCTGCACCTCTCTCCACATGGGAACATTCAGTGACATCTGGCACTGCGCGGTAAACATGCGCCCGTCGACCTGCAGGCAGATGAATTCCCCCAGCTCTATGCGGCTGCCACTACTGTCGGTGCAATAGCAGTCGATGGTGCGCCCGTCCGGTGTTTTTACATCAGCTTGTGCCACGCCACATGTCAGCGATGTGACCAAAACCACGGCTGCAAGGACCCCTCCGCAGGGTTTCGCTGCTGCGCCTGGCCGGTGATTGGCGATATCGGGACTGGCATGTTGCATGGGCCTAGCATATCACATGGCAGGCCCTCCGCCAAAGTCAGATCTAAACGGATACCCCAAGCATGATCCCCGAAGACCGCCTTGAACAGATCCTGCAAAGGTTTCAATACCTTGAGGCTGCGATGTCCGATGGGGCAAGCGGCGAGGATATTGCAGCCCTCGCCAAGGAGTATTCCGACCTGCGCCCGGTCGCGGAGCAGATCATTTCCTATCGTCGGTTGCTTGCGGATCTTGATGAAGCCGAGCAGATGCTGGCAGATCCCGATATGGCGGCTTTGGCCGAGGAAGAGCTGCCGGGTCTGCGTGCGGCGCTGCCAGAGGCAGAACAGGCGCTGCAGCTGGCCCTGTTGCCGCGGGATGCAGCCGATAGCAAACCTGCGATGCTGGAAATCCGTCCCGGTACCGGCGGGGATGAGGCGGCGTTGTTTGCCGGGGATCTGCTGCGCATGTACCAACGCTACGCAGAGGCGCAGGGGTGGACGTTTGAGATCATCGAAGAGCAGTCCACCGAACTTGGCGGCCTGAAAGAGGTGGTTGCCCATGTCAAAGGCAACAACGTGTTTGCCCGACTGAAATATGAATCCGGTGTTCATCGGGTCCAGCGTGTCCCCGTGACCGAGTCTGGTGGCCGTATCCATACCTCGGCCGCGACGGTTGCTGTTTTGCCCGAAGCGGAAGAGGTCGATCTGCGCATTGACCCGGCAGACCTGCGGATCGACACGATGCGCGCATCCGGCGCGGGCGGTCAGCACGTGAACACCACCGACTCGGCCGTGCGGATCACCCATATTCCAACGGGCATCATCGTCGTCAGTTCGGAAAAATCCCAACACCGGAACCGAGAGATCGCAATGCAGGTTCTGCGCACCCGGCTATATGATCTGGAACGCCAGAGGATCGACAGCGAACGCTCCGCCGATCGGGCCAGTCAGGTGGGTTCGGGGGATCGTTCCGAACGGATCCGGACATATAATTTCCCGCAGGGCCGCATGTCGGACCATCGGATCAATCTGACGCTCTATAAGCTCGATCAGATCATGCAGGGCGATCTGGATGAAATCATCGATGCGCTCACAGCCGACGATCAGGCGCGGCGTCTGGCCGAGATGGGCCAATGAACGCGCCGCAGACAGCCGCACAGGCAATGGCCGCAGCAGCCGCGCGGCTGCGGGCGGCAGGGGTGCCTGACCCCGCCCGTGACGCGCGGGTTCTACTGGCCCATGCAGCGCGGATCGAGGCGAGCAGGGTAACGCTGATCGCACCCGAGGATCTCGATCCCGATGTAGCCGAGCGCTATGAACAGCTGATTTCGCTCCGCGCGATCCGCGTGCCAGTGTCCCATCTGGTGGGAGAGCGCGAGTTCTATGGCCGCCGCTTCAAGGTCTCAAGCGATGTGCTGGACCCGCGCCCGGAAACCGAATGCCTGATCGAGGCCGCGCTGGCGGAACCGTTCGCCCGGGTTCTTGATCTTGGCCTGGGATCGGGCTGCATCCTGGTCACCCTCCTTGCCGAACAGCCCAAAGCGACCGGGCTGGGCGTCGATCTGAGCGAAGCAGCCTGCCTGCAGGCCAGTGCCAATGCGGTATTGCACCGGGTTGAGCCACGCGCCGATGTGCGCCAATCGGATTGGTTTGCGCAGGTCGAAGGGCAGTTTGACCTCATAGTCTCGAACCCGCCCTATATCGCGCTAGATGAAATGGAAGGCCTGTCCGCCGAAGTGCGGGGCCATGAACCGGAAATGGCCCTGACCGACGGGGCTGACGGGCTCAGCGCCTATCGCGCGATTTCGCAGCAGGTCGCTGAATATCTCGCTCCGGGTGGGCGGGTGCTTTTGGAAATCGGGCCAACTCAGGGCGCGCAGGTTGCGGAAATGTTGCGCACCGCAGGGTTGGTGGATGTACGTGTCCTGCCAGATCTGGATGGGCGCGACAGGGTGGTTTTCGGCCGCAACTGTGGCGAAAACACCGCCTAAGGCATGAAAACGCCGCCGAATTCGTAGTTTTGAAAGAAAAAACACGGAAAACTCAACCCAGCCTCTTGTCTGATGGGGCTGAACATGATTACTCAGAGGTGTCGCTTTTGAGCGAGGTGCAGAATACCTCCCGGCGACGCCAAGCCCAAAATAGTCGATGATCCGGCGCTAAGACGCGCCAATTGGGTCCAACGACAAATACAATCAAGGCTGACGTTAGACATATGAGATCGTCAAAATCACGTTCGCGTTCCAAGTCGAACCGGAACCGCCCCCAGGGGGCCAATGTTGTCAACCGCGTCTTCGACAGCTCCGGTCCTGAGGGCAAGGTGCGCGGAACGCCGCAACAGATCATTGATAAATACAACCAGCTGGCCCGCGATGCTCAGCTGAGCAATGACCGTGTTGCCACAGAAAATTTCCAACAGCATGCCGAGCATTATCTGCGGATGCTGAACGAAGCCCAACGCGAGATCGAGGCGCGCCGCGAGGAGCAGGAACGCCAGAACCGTGAACGCCAGGCAGAGCGGGATCGCGAGCGCCAGGAGCGGCTGGAACGCCAGGAACGCGAAGCGGCCAGCCGGGGCGAAGATGCGCCGCAGCCTGACGTCGTTGATCCGCGCGACAGCGATGATGACAGCGGTCTGGTGGATACACCGGAGCAGGCCGCTGCAGAGCAGCCGTCAGCAGATCAGGGCGAAGCCAAGCCGCAAAAGGCCCCGAGCCGCAAGCCACGCGCACCGCGCAAGCCCAAGGCAGATGCGGCTGCAAAGGCTGAAGGCGGTGAAGGTGACAGCCCGGCGGCAGAGCGCAAACCTGCTGCAAAACGCGCCAGCAAGCCCAAGGCAAAGCCCCCGGCAGAGGACGCGCCAGAGGCCGCTGAATAAGCCACCGGCCTATTTGAAATGTGAAAACCCGGCCCCAGCAGTCTGCTGGGCGCCGGGTTTTTTCTGTCTGGGCTAGCGTGCCCTATAAAACGGTCTGGATTGCGATCAACTTTCGGCGGCCTTGACGCTGCGGGCAAGCGCACAGAAGGCTTCCAGGCTCACCTGCTCTGCGCGTTCGGTGGGCGGGATGCCTGCCGCGTTCAGGTGGTCTTCGATATCGGGGCTCACGCTCTTGAGGCTGGCGCGCAGCATCTTGCGCCGTTGATTGAAGGCGGCAGCGACAACCTTGTTCAGCGTGCCCGGATCAGCGGGGAAACGGGGCTCTTCCAATGCCGTCAGATGGACAACCGCACTATGGACCTTTGGGGGCGGGCTGAAGGCTTCGGGGGGCAGGGACAGAACGATGCGGGCATCCGCTCGCCACTGGGCCAAAAGCGCCAGACGTCCATAGGCTTTGGTGCCGGGCTGGGCCACGATCCGTTCAGCCACTTCACGCTGGAACATCAGGGTCAGGCTTTGCCAGAACGGCGGCCATGCCTTTGGGGTGAGCCAACGCACCAGCAGCTCTGTGCCGACATTATAGGGCAGGTTTGCTGCAATGCGGATCGGCGGAGTGAGATGGGTGAGGGGGTTTACCTCCAGCGCGTCGCCCTCAATGACTTCCAGCTTGCCGGGATAGGCGGCCGCGACCTCGGCAAGGGCCGGGATGCAGCGGCTGTCTTTCTCCACCGCCAGAACCTTGCGCGCGCCTTCGGCCAGCAGGCCACGGGTCAGGCCACCGGGGCCGGGGCCGATTTCCAGCACGTCACAGTCCGTGAGATCGCCCGCCTGTCGGGCGATCTTGGCTGTCAGGTTCAGATCCAGCAGGAAGTTCTGGCCAAGCGACTTGCGCGCCAACAGCTGATGGGTCTCGATCACCTCGCGCAGCGGGGGGAGAGAGTCGATAGCGCTCATAGTATCGGTACCTTGCGACAGGGCGCAGCGGCTGCGCCTTCAGGTTTCATGCCTCCGGCGGGGATATTTCCAGCAAGAGGAAGTTTCAAGTGCTGGCGGCCATGCTCTGCGCCAGCCGCAGCGCCTCAATGAGGCTGGAGGGGTTGGCGATCCCCTGACCGGCAATGTCAAACGCCGTGCCATGATCGGGCGAGGTGCGGATGAACGGCAGACCAAGGGTAACATTGACGCCGCGGTCGAAATCGAGCGTCTTGATCGGGATCAGCGCCTGATCGTGATACATGCACACGGCCGCATCATAGCGTGCCCGTGCCGCCGCATGAAACATCGTATCCGCCGGATGCGGGCCGGACAGCACATAGGCGCCCCCCTGCATGTCGGCAATGAGATCCTGAATCCAGTCCAGCTCTTCCGCACCCATTGCGCCATCTTCGCCTGCATGTGGGTTCAGCCCGGCAACAGCAATGCGCGGATGGGAGATGCCAAACTGATCCCTCAACCCTTGTGCGGTGATTTCGATGGTCGCACGCAGCCCCTCCGGGGTCAGCTTGCGGGGTACTTCGGACAGGGCAATGTGAATGGTGGCTGGCACAACCCGCAGGGCAGGGCTTGCCAGCATCATGACCACCTGCGTGTCACCGCCAAGGTGTGCAAGGAATTCAGTATGGCCAGGATAGGCAAAGCCCGCCCCGTCAATCAGCGCCTTCTTGTGGATCGGCGCGGTGCACAGAGCGCAAGCCTGCCCGGAGGTCACCAATGCGACACCGGTTTCGATCGCCGTGATCACACCTTGGGCATTGTCAGGATTGATCCGTCCGGGCTCATTGTCGGCTGCAAATTCAACAGGCAGGACAGGCATGGCGGTCGCGCTGACGTCCACTGCCTCAGCCGGGGTGCGAACCTCTTGCCAGATGGCTGTCGCTGGCAGATGCCGAGGATCGCCAAGCCAGACGAACGGGCAGCTGTCTTTCAGCGTTTCCCAGGCCTTTACGGCGAGTTCCGGGCCAATGCCCGCCGGTTCCCCACAGCTGAGCGCAATGGGGAGAGGTCGGGCAGTGGTGGTCATTTGATGTCAATCCGGGCGTCTGCCTTCAGCTGTTCCAAAAGGCTGTCTGCAAAGGCACCAAGGCGTTGCTGTGTCAGCGCATTGGCCACGGCCTCGCGGCTGGCTTCGGCGTTGACCTCGGCGGTGCGGCCACACATCATCAGGACGACCAGCGTCTGACCGTTGTTACGGGTCAGCGCGGTAGAGGTTTCGCCGGGATCCAGCTTGGCCAGTTCGATCGCGATATCCTGCGGAATTTCAGAGGGCGCAAGGGTGACGCGATCCAGCACGGATGGATCCTGCCCAAGTGCCACGCCATACAGGTCATCGCAGGTGTCGATCTGACCAGTCAGCTTTTGCGCGGCGGCAAGTGCTTCGGGGGCCCGACCGCCGGGGATATAGTAGGCCGCATATTCGATAGCGGCGTAGCGCGGCGCGCTGCCTGCGCTTTCCCGCAGATCACGCATCTGGAACAGCGCAACCGCATTGTCGAGCGGAATGGGGGCGGTGACTTCGCCTGGGCTCAGCTCCAGCACCACCTGCTGCAACTGCGGCGGCAGATTGGTGAGCGGCATCCACGGCAGGCGGCCGCCATTTTCACGGGTGCGAGCGGCCGAGAACTGTGTCGCTGCCAGAGAGAAGGCGGCGGTGGTGTTCATCTGCGCAACCTGCTGGGCGACTTCCTCGACTTGGGGGGCGTTCTGGGCGTTGATCGGCATGATGAGTTCCGACAGCAGCACCTCAACACCACCAGAGCCAGACAGGCCCATCGCGCGGTCGATCTCTTCTTCCGAGGGGCGGGCCTGACCGATGTAGCGCGATCCGACATAGCCGCGCCATGCGATGCCAACGCGGCTGAAATCACGCAGGGTTTGCGGATCAACACCGTTTTCGCGCAGCACGTTCAGGAACTCTTGCAGGCTGAGATTTGCGCGACCGGCGAGTTCCGTCATCCCTGCGGTGACTTCCTCATCGGTGGGGTCAATCCCCGCCTGCGCCAGCACTTCCAGCTTCAACCGGTCTTCGATCAGGTCTTCGCGGGCTTTTTCCAGCGGATCGCCCGGCTCGCGCAAAAGGGCGAGGAAGCGGGCCCGTTGTTGCAGTTCGTAATTCGTCACAACCGAGTCATTCACCGTTACGGCCGGTGAAAACAATCCCTGTGCCGAGCCGACGGCTGGCTGAAACAAAAGCGCAGCAGCAAGGGCAACCGCCGATGCGGTGCGTGTCAGCCGGGAAATGAAGGGGGCCGCGAAATAGGGCCGGGTACTCAGGTGTTTTTGCATGATCGCCTGTAACTCTTGCTGCCGCCGTCCACGGAGAAACCGTTTAACGCGATGGTAAAGCCGAAATCCGTTGTCGGCTCAACACTTGTTGTCGATGTATAGCGTCGGTTGACCGAAAGATCGACCTTTACACATTCGTTGGAATAAACGAGCCCGACACCTGCGCGTGTCGCACGGGCGTCAGAAATGTCGTATCGCAAATTGGCACTTGCGGTCCAGCCGGGCGAGACCTCGTAGGAGCCGTCAAACCACAGTTCAGAGGTTTCCTCGGACCGTCCTTCAGCGGGATCCGTGCCCAACCACAGATAGGTGCCGGTCAGGCTGGCCCGGTCGGTCATCCAATCGCCGCGCACTTCCGCCTTGGAGAAGTTCAGCGACCCGTTAAGCAGTCCGCGCGTGGAAATCGCCAGCTCGTCATTGAGTTTGAGTTGCGCGGCCAGCAACAAGTCCGAAGAGGTGCCGCCCAGACCGGAGCTTTTGGTGAAGCGCGTTTCGTTGGTATCGCGGAACACCTGGCCGATGGTTGCAGAGGCCTGCCAGCCGCTGGGGGAATACCGCGCCCAGTTCAGGCCATAGGCAACGGTCACACCTTCCTCGCGGGCGTCTGTCGCGGGAAAGCGGGACAGCTCCAGCAGGTTGCCGCGATCAAACTCGACAAAGTTGCTTTCGTCGTTTGGCACGGCGGTGTCGCCAATATCTGTCCAGCCAATTTGCAGAATGGGTTCAAGGTATTGCGTTGCGCCGCTGCCTTCCCGCCGGGTCATCGGCAGGCGGAAGGTCAGGGCGCTGCTGGGGCTGAAACGGGTGCTCGTGCTGTCAAAGACGCTGTCATCAAAGACCTCAAAGATATCAGCGGCCGCGCCAAGCGAGACTTCGGTTACAAGCCCGCTGTTGAACCGCCAGCTGCGCCGCCAGTCCAGATCCAGGGTTGCGCGCCCCACATCGCGCCCGGCCGCATCCGTCAGATTGCCTTCAAGATCAGAGGTCCGGTTGTGGCCATGTGTTTCGACCGACAGCCGCATTTCCCCGCCTATGCGGTCCGGAAAGAAGCGGCGCTCGTAGTAGATATTGCCGATGGAGGAGGGGATCAGATCCTGATTTTCACTGTCCCGCAATGTCTTGTACGAAATCGCGCTGGCCCGCAGCAGGCTGTCGCGTTTCACTCGTGACAGCACCACCTCAGAGCGCAAACGGTCCAGATCATCCAGTCCGTAGTCCACCAGATACGCATCGTCCGAGACGCTTTTCACGTCAAAGCGCAGCTTGAAATCGCGGGGCAGATCAAATGTGCCATCCGCAAACACATACCCGCGCCCCTCGCCGGGATAGAGATCATCGCGGGTATAGGCACCGTTGATTTCGATCTCGCCGCGGCGAAACGCCTGACGATAGCGCAAATCGAGCGTCCGCGTCCGCGAGGACACATAGGGGGCAATGGTCAGATCCCGGTGCGGCCCAAGCGTGAGGAAATACGGCACCTTGACCCCGGTGCCGAGGTTCGATGTGGTCCGCAGCGAAGGGATCAGAAAGCCGCTTGCGCGCTCCAGCGTCGGGTCTGGCAGGCGAATGGCCGGGAAGTAGAACACGGGCACATCCATCACCCGCAGCTGCGCGCTTTCGAGATAAAGCTGCTTTTCCTGCTGGTCGTGCGTGATCCGTTCCGCCCTGATCTGCCAAAGCGGCGGACGCCCGTCATTGCAGACATGGCAGGAGGTCACGGCCGTTTTGTACAGCTGGGTGTAACGGCCCCCGACGCGGGTCATCTGCAGCGATGCAAGCTGCAGCTGTTGCTGGAAGACCATGCGCGCACCAACCAACAGCCCGTTGCGCATATCGCGGTCCAGTTCCGCAGCATCCGCCAGAATGGTGACGTCTTCGCCCTCGTCAATGCGAATGGGGCCTTCGATCTGCAAAGAGCCTTCGGTCTGATCAAAGGTGATTTTCTTGGCGCTGAGGCGGGTGTTGCCCTGGAACGCCTCGACATTGCCCTGCGCAACCAACGTGCGCTCTGGTGTGATGAACAGTTGATCTGCCACCAGAATTGCAGGGGTCTGCGTTGTCCCGGCCGTCTGACTGCCAAAGGGGCGACCTTGGGCATCGGCGGGGGCCGGCAGTGACATCGGTGCGACCGCGAGAAACGGCAGGACAGTCGATAAAAGCAGGGCGCGGCGCATGTTATCCGTCCTCGGCATGTAGTAGCAGACCCATGGTCAGCAGGATCGCGGCAACCGGCGGCGCCCAGCCAGCCAGAGCCACCGGGATCTGGCCGTTCTCACCAAGAATCTGTGCGAAATTTCTAAGAAAATAAAGCCCAAAACCAAGCAGGACCGCCATCAGAACGGCCAGCCCAGTGCCACCAAAACGCGCATGGCGCATGGTGAAGGCAGCGCCAACCAGAACCATGGCAATCAGGAACAGCGGGCGGGCCAGTTCAACCTGCAGCCAGACTTCGTAGCGTTTGGTGGAAAATCCGGCCTCTGCCAGCTCTCTGATGGTGGCGGGGAGATCATAGACAGAGATCCCCGTCGCGGTCCCCAGCGTGTCGCGGATCCGTTCAGATGTCAGCGTGGTCGACAGGCGCAAACTGGCGTGTTCGGTTGCGTTGGTCTCGGGATTGACGCCGGTGACCAACGGCCAGACCTTTGCATTCGTCAAAACCCAGTCGCTGCCATCCAGCGTTGCGCTGCGAGCGACGGTCTGACGGATCGGGCGACCCTCCGGGCCATAGGACAGGATGGTCACACCGAGAAGCGTGACATCTTCGACGTCACCGCTATAGCCTTTGGCGTGGATGACCGATTGGCCCTGCGCACCGCCTTGCCGCAGCCACAGGCCTTCGCCGGTCAGCGACAACGCGGCCGGGCCACCATTGCGATAGGTTTCCGCGAGATCGCGGTAGTGGTTGGAGGTGGCGGCGACGATCGGGTTCAGCGTGCTGACCGCAAGAAGCCCGATAAAGGCCGCCAGCACCACAGGCGCAGCCAGCGCCCTGATGCCAGAGCGGCCAATGGCGCGGGTCACGACCAGTTCGCTGCTGCGGGCCAGACCCACAAACAGCACGATGGTTGTCAGGATCATGATGAGCGGGAGAAACTCGCTCAATGCGGCGGGAGCGTTGAGCAGGGTCAACCCGAACAGTTGGCCAAAGCTCAGATCCTGCGCATCAAACCTCCGGATCTGCTCGTTGAGATCAATGAGCATCACCAGCGTCAGCAGCACAGCGCAGATAACGGCAAACCACTGCAGGAAGCGGCGCGCATAGTAGAAATCCAGCGTCATGCCATGCCTCCCTCTGTTTCGTCGCCATTCTGCGAGCGACGGCCATGGCGATGGCGTGCCCAAATCGGTCCCAGTGGCTTGGACGCGAGCTGGAGGAAAATCAATGCAGCCGCCAGGCCGACGGCGGTGGGCAGGTAGATCAGCGGCCACATGTCGGCGTTTTCCAGCACCGGTTCGGAAACGACACCCCGCAGCCCTTCGACAAAGATCAGCAGCACAAAGGCAACCAGCGCTTGGCGCCAGACGCCAAATCGTGAAAAGCCCCCAACCATGAGGGCCGAGAAACCGATCAAAGCCACAGCGACACAGACCAGCGCGCGGGCAAACCGCAGATGCAATTCCTCTGCCAAAGCGCCAGCGCTGTATGGTCCTTCGGCGATCAGCCTGGCCCGGTCCTGCAGCAGCTCAAGACTCGGGATGGCGCGGATGTTGCGGGTCTTTTCCTCGGCCTTGTTGGCAAGACTGCTGATATCATAGGAAAAATCGGAAAAGATCGTAGAGGACAGGCGCCGGGTCTGCATGTCGATCCGCTGGGACATCCCGTCGACCATGACCAGATGCGTCCGGTCTTCATCGCGCACCAGATAAGCCTTGCCTCCGGTATATGTGACCACCTGATCCGGGTTGCGCCGATCCGACAGGAAGACATCATTCAACGTGCCATCGGGGTCGATACGTCCGATGTAAAAGGTGACGCCGCGCGTTGGATGGAGAAAGTCGCCTTCGCTCAGCAATTTTGCGGTGACGTTACGGGATATTTCCGTCTCTCGCTGCTCGAGGGTCGCGATAGAGGTGGGCAGCAGGAAATGGGTCAGGATCGACATCATGATTGCCGTGATGATCCCAAAGGCCAGCGCAGGTTTCGCCATTTGCCAGGGGCTGGTGCCAGTGGCGCGCAAAACGGTCAGTTCGCTCTCGCTGTTGAGCCGGTTTGTCACCCAGACAGAGGACGCAAAAGCCGCCACAGGCAAAACCATGCGGATCAGGTTGGGCAGAGACAGGGCTGTGAACTCAAAGAAAACGAGGGCTGACTGACCATCGCCAATCAGTCGATCAAACAGCACCACGGCGCGGTTGATCCAGAAAACGGCCACCAGAATCAGGGCGAAGAACCCGAAAAACAGCAGGTATTGGGACAGCACATATCTGTCGTATCGTGACACTCGATCCCCCCAGACCTAACTGTCTTTGTTTTCCCGCGACCTTAGAGGATTTGTTTGCCGGGGAAAACTGCAATCTGCCAGCAATTTATGCGTTGGCGATCCTTGGCCTGCAGACCGGTTCACGGCGCGGTAAATCATGCGGTGCCTCTGCCCATTACAAGGGGAGATGACATCGCCAGCGTCGGGCTGCGGATGTTTGACCCTAGCCATTGCTCTGTGGGCAAGCTACCTGTTGGGCAATTCGATTTTCATTTGCAAAAGGAACATCCGCACATGCGTCCGCTGACCCCGACCCGCTTTGTCGAATTTGACCCCAAGACCCTCTCGGATCTGGAAGGACGTGTTGTGGTTCAAATCACGCCAGAGGGAACGCTGGGGCAGGCGGCGCGGACCGCCAACCGGCTGACCAAAGGCGCGATTGCACGTTTGGTGGAAGCGGCGTCTTTTGAAAAAGCAAAAGCCGGTGAGGTGATTTCGCTGGCATGGCCTGCGGGCATGAAGGCAGAGGCGCTGGACGTGCTGATCACCCCGCGCAAGATCACCCCAATCGAGGCGCGCAAGGCCGGGGCAAAGCTGGCGGCACTTGGCAGCGGCAAGACAGTCACTGTTATGGCTGGCTCGATGCAGCGGGCGGCAGATCTCGCGCTGGGAATGGCGCTGCGCGATTACCGGTTCGACAACCACAAGAGCAAACAGGAAGAGGACGGCGCAGGCGAGGTGATCATTGCGCACAAAAACCCGTCCGAGATGGAAGACGCCTTTGCCCCGATGGCAGCCGTTGCCGAAGGCGTGCATATGACACGCGATCTGGTCAATGAACCGGCAAACGTTCTGACCACGACGGAATTTGCCAACCGTCTGGCCGAGATGGAGGCGCTTGGCCTCGAGGTTGAAGTGCTCGATGAGGACAAGCTGGCCGAACTGGGCATGCGGACCCTTTTGTCGGTTGGTCAGGGGTCTGACAGCCCGTCCAAGGTTGTTGTGATGCATTGGAAAGGTGGCGATGCAGATGCTGCGCCGCTGGCTCTGGTTGGTAAGGGTGTTGTGTTCGATACCGGTGGTATCTCTCTCAAACCTGCTGCGGGCATGGAAGAAATGACAATGGACATGGGCGGCGCGGGCGTTGTTGCGGGCACCATGCGCGCGCTGGCCAAGCGCAAGGCCAAAGCCAATGTTGTGGGGCTCGTGGGGCTGGTGGAAAACATGCCCTCAGGAAATGCCACGCGGCCTGGTGACGTCGTGAAATCGATGAAGGGCGATACCGTCGAAATCATCAACACCGACGCCGAAGGTCGGCTCGTCCTGTGTGACGTTATGTGGTACGCGCAAGAGCGGTTCAAACCCGTTGGCATGATTGATCTGGCCACACTGACCGGGGCGATCATCATCGGTCTTGGTCATGAAAACGCGGGGGTCTTCTCCAACGACGATGCCTTCTGCAATGCGTTCCTCAAGGCGGCAGAGGCCGAGGGTGAAGGCGCCTGGCGGATGCCACTGGGCAAGGCTTATGATGATCAGCTGAAATCCCGCATCGCCGATATGAAAAATGTCGGCGGCCGCCCCGCAGGCTCCATCACCGCAGCGCAGTTCCTGCAGCGGTTCGTGCAGGAAGGAACCCCCTGGATTCACCTGGACATCGCCGGTGTTGCCTCTGTCAGCAGCCCCACCGCCTATGCGCCGAAGGGGGCAACCGGCTGGGGCGTCATGGCCCTGAGCCGGATGGTTCAGGATATGCTTGAGACGGATTAAGCGCACTCATGGGGGCTGTCTATTTTTACCATCTGACACGGCGTCCGCTGGCCGAGACGCTTCCGGTCCTGCTCGAAAAGGCGATGGGCGCTGGTTGGCGCATCGTTGTGCGCGGGCAGGATCAGGAGCGGATCACCTGGCTGGATGATCGTCTGTGGCAGGGGCCAGAGGACCGGTTCCTTCCGCATGGTGTTGCGGGTGGCCCCCGCGATCATCTTCAACCTGTGTTGCTGACAACCCAGCCAGAACTGGCAGAGGGCACCCATTGTCTGATGGCAGTTGATGGCGCTGATGTCACGCCAGCCGAAGTGGCATCGCTGGAACGGGTGTGCATTCTGTTTGATGGCACCGACCAGGCGGCCGTGGCGCGGGCGCGGACGCAGTGGAAAACCCTGACTGATGCAGGCTGCGCCGCGCAATACTGGTCCGAGGAAAGCGGCAAATGGGAAAAGAAGGCCGAGAGCAAGGGCTGACACCGCCGCTCTTGGGGCAGTCGGTGGCTTGCAGGATCCCCGCCAAGGCAAGCTGCGGACAACCAGCCTTACCGGGTGAGCACCATTGCGCCCTCGCGGATTTCGATGCTGGACCAGCGCTGCAGATAGTCCATGCCCAATAGGGACTGATCCATCTGGCCTTCGTTCACCGCGACGCTGACATTGCGGTCGGTAATACCACCCAGTGACATGCTGTCGACGCGGGTGCGGGCTGTGCGGACCTCTCCGTTTGCGGTGCGGGCTCGACCGAGATAGGCAAGATCGTCAAGATCAATGCCAACACGGCGGGCGTCCGCCGCGTTCAGCACAACAGCGCTTGCACCGGTGTCGACGAGAAACTGCACCGGAACATCGTTGACCTCCAGCGTGAGGTAGTAGTGCCCATCCCGTGACCGCGGCACATCCACCCGGCCTTCGTCCTGCAAGACGCTTTGCTGGGGGCTGACGGTCGTGCGGATGTCATCCCACAGCCCATAACCTGCAATCACGCCCAGAAAAATGAACGCCCAGATCGCCAGTTGCTGCAGGGTCTTGCCGATACCCTGACGGTTTTGCACAAAAACCCAGGACCCCACCGCAACCAGCAGCAGGCCAAGATAGATCAGGCGTCCATAATCGTCACCGTTCAACTGGGCTCTCCTCACATGTCCGGCCTGCGCAGGTAGCGCGGCCTGTTACGGTGAATATGGGGGCAGGGACACTGGATTTCGAGATGAGGCAGAGCCCGGATCAGCCGGCAAAGCCGAATGCCTGCAGACCATCCAGCACAAATTGCACCGAAAGCGCGGCAAGCAGCATCCCCAAAAGCCGGGTGACAACGGTGATCCCGGTTTTGCCCAGAAGGCGTTCCAACATGCCCGAGAACAGGCACATCACAAGCAGGATGCCCAGAACGGCAAACACCACGCCCATGACCATGAAAAACCCCGAAATGCCCGGCTGCTGGCCGGTCAAGAGGATCACCGTGGCAATGGAGCCGGGTCCGGCAATCAGCGGAATGGCGAGCGGAAAGACGGACGGATCGTCAAAGTCATCTTCCTCACTGCGATCTTCGCGCCGCTTGTTGCGTCGCTCAAACAGCATGTCGAGAGCGGTCAGGAAAAGCAGCACGCCGCCTGCGATGCGAAAGGCGGGCATGGAAATGCCGACAAAGCCCAGCACCGCTTCGCCCAGGGCGGCAAAAAGGGCCAGCAAGCCAACCGCCGTCAGCGTGGCCCGCAGGGCAATGCTGCGTTTCTGCTGCGCGCTCATGCCCTGGGTCATGGCGATGAAGATCGGGGTCAGGCCAATCGGGTCGATAATGACAAACAGTGTCACAAAGGAGGTGATCAGAAAAGCAGTGTCGATCATTGCGCTTCGGCCTGTTCCAGTTTTTCCAATGCGTCCATCCAGAGCCCTTCGGCCCGGCCAAGCGCTTCGATGCACTCGGCATGTTTCTTCTGCCAGACCTCAATATCCGACGACTTGCCACTTTCGTAAAGGGCCGGATCGGCGAGCTTCTCGTCCAGCTTTTCGCGCATTTCGCTCAGTTTTTCGACCCGCGCCTCGGATTTGCGGACCTCAGAGCGCAGGGCGAGCAGTTCGTCCCGGCTGGCGCGTTTTGGTTTGGCGGCAGCTTTGGGTGCGGGTTTTTCAACGGGCTTTTCACGCGCCAGCAGCATATCGCGGTAGCTGTCCAGATCGCCCTCGTATGGTTTGACCGTCCCGTCCGACACCAGCCACAGACGGTCGGCGACCAGCGACAGCAGATGCATGTCGTGGCTGACCAGAATGACAGCGCCGCTATAGGCGGTCAGCGCCTCCACCAGCGCCTCGCGGCTTTCGATGTCCAGGTGGTTGGTCGGTTCATCAAGGATCAGCATATGCGGCGCATCAATGGTCGCAATCAGCAGGGACAGACGCGCCTTTTGCCCACCTGACAGGCGGCCCACAGCGGTTTCTGCCTGTTCAGCACCAAGGCCGAAACCTGCCAGACGGGTCCGCCAGCGTGTTGGGGTTTCCTCGGGGCGCAGACGGCGCAGGTGGTCGAGCGGGGTTTCGTCGACATACAGCTCATCCACCTGATGCTGCGCAAAATAGCCAATCCGCAGCTTGGAGGACCGGGTCATCTTGCCCGCCATCAAAGGCAGCCGGTCCGACAGCAGTTTGGACAGCGTGGATTTGCCCTGACCGTTCTTGCCCAATAGCGCAATCCGGTCGTCCTGATCGATGCGCAGGTTCAGCCGTTTCAGCACCTCCACCTCGCCGTAGCCGGTGGTGCCGCCCTCGATATGGATGATCGGGGGTGACATCTCTTCGGGCTCTGGAAAGGTAAAGGCCCGCATCGCGGCTTCCTGCGGCGTAGAGATCGGCTTCATCTTTTCGATCATCTTCAGGCGAGACTGCGCTTGTTTCGCCTTTGTTGCCTTGGCGCGGAAACGGTCGACAAAGCTCTGCAGATGGGCGCGGCGGGCGTCCTGTTTTCTCGCCTCCGACAGGGCGGCGGCGATGCGAGCGGCGCGCGTTTCGGCAAAGGTGTCGTAGGTGCCCTGATAAAGCGTCAGCTTGCGGTCTTCGAGGTGCAGGATCGACCCCACCGCCCGGTTGAGCAGACCGCGGTCATGCGAGATCACCAGAACAGTATGGGGATACGAGGCCAGATAGCTCTCCAGCCAGAGGGCCCCCTCCAGATCAAGATAGTTGGTCGGTTCGTCCAAAAGCAGCAGATCGGGCTGCGCAAAGAGAACTCCGGCCAGCGCAACGCGCATCCGCCAGCCGCCGGAATAGGCGGAACAGGGACGGCTGTGTTCTTCGTCGTCAAAACCAAGCCCCTTGAGAATGGCCGCAGCACGCGCTGGTGCGGACCAGGCGTCAATGTCGGCAAGGCGGGTCTGAACCTCGGCAATGCGGGCGGGATCTGTTGCCGTCTCGGCCTCTTCCAGCAGCGCGGCGCGCTCCAGATCGGCTGCAAGCACCGTATCGAGGATTGTCACCTCGGAGGAGGGGACCTCCTGAGCGACGCCGCCAATGCGGGCCTGCGACGGCAAAGAGATTTCGCCGGTGTCCAGCGTCAGCTCTCCGCGGATCAGGCGAAACAGGGTGGATTTGCCGGTGCCATTGCGGCCGACAATGCCGACCTTGTGCCCATCAGGGATGGTGGCAGACGCGTGGTCGATCAGCGGGCGGCCTTCGACCGAATAGGAGATATCTTTGATCCGTAGCATGGCACCTTCTGTTGTCCAAACCGGGGCAGGGGTCAATGGCTATTGCATCAGCTGACGTGTCCGCAGCCCGATCAGCAGCGCTGGACAAGCGTCGGTGGCGTGATAGGTCAGGGAGACCTTTTATCTGAAAGCCGTTTTCATGCGCCCCGGCCAAAGCCATCCGCATCTCATCACGCTGATCATGTGCACCGCGCTGTCGGTGCTCGCGCTCAACATGTTTTTGCCGTCCTTGGCCAATATCGCGGCGGAATACGGCGTGGATTATGCCTATGCCAACCTGTCCATCGCGGGGTTCCTGTCGATTTCGGCGGTGATGCAGATCGTGATCGGCCCGCTGTCAGACCGATTTGGGCGGCGCCCGGTCCTGCTGGTTGCGGTTTCGCTGTTCACGCTTGCATCTGTCGGGGCGGCGCTGGCGCAGGATATCACCAGTTTTCTCGCCTTTCGCCTCCTTCAAAGCGTCATCGTCGTAGGCACCGTGGTGCCACGGGCTGCTGTCAGGGATATGTTCGACACCGAGGAGGCCGCCCGCACGCTGGGCTATGTGACGATGGCGATGGCGCTGGCGCCGATGCTGGGGCCGATGTTTGGCGGGCTTCTGGATATCGCCTTTGGGTGGCGGGCATCCTTTTGGCTTTATACGCTTCTGGGGGCCATTGTGCTGCTGATGGTCTGGGGGGATTTCGGCGAAACCAACGCGCGCAAGTCAGATACTTTCATGGCGCAGATGCGCCGCTATCCGCTGTTGTTTTCTTCTCGACGCTTCTGGGGCTACAGCGCCTGCATCGCATTTTCACTCGGCGGGTTTTATTGCTTCATCACCGGAGCGCCCATGGTGGCGACTGCGTGGTTTGACATGAACAGTGCGCAGGTGGGGCTGGGCATCGGTATCATCACCGGCGGTTTCATGGTCGGCAACTTTGTCTCTGCCCGATTGATCCGGCGTGTCCCGCTCCTGACACTGATCCTCAGCGGGCGGATCAGTGCCGTTCTGGGCCCATCTTTGGGGCTCAGCGTGTTCCTGACCGGCCAAGGGGGCGCTTATCTGTTCTTTGCCTCTGCAGTTCTGGTCGGATTTGGAAACGGATTGACCATTGCAAATGCCAGCACGGGTCTGATGTCGGTTCGCCCAGAGTTGGCAGGCAGCGCTGCCGGGCTGTCTGGTGCGCTGGGCGTAGCGGTTGGGGCGATCCTGACCACGGTCACGGGCAGTGTCGTCAACGCGGAGAATGCGCCATTTGCCGTCCTTGGTCTGATCCTGGGCTGTAGCCTGCTGGCGCTGGCTTCGGCGCTTTATGTGCGCTGGGTGGATCAGCGCGAGCCGCTGACCGCCGCAGAATAGCAAAGGCCGGGCGCCGCAGCTCAACAACCCCCTTCCCATAAGGGCGCAGCCATGTTAGGCGGCGCGAGAACGCCAGCGCCGGGACAACCCGTCGATGGCGCAGAAATATCTAACACTTCTATTAGGAGATCGCCCGATGGCACTGGAACGCACCTTCTCGATCATCAAGCCCGATGCAACCCGCCGCAACCTGACCGGCAAAATCAACGCCAAGTTCGAAGAAGCTGGCCTGCGCATCGTTGCTCAAAAGCGCATCCACCTGACCAAAGCTCAGGCGGGTGAGTTCTACAAAGTGCACGCCGAGCGTCCGTTCTACGACGAACTGTGCGAGTTCATGGCATCCGCGCCGATCGTTGCTCAGGTTCTGGAAGGCGAAAACGCTATCGCGAAAAACCGCGAAGTCATGGGCGCAACCAACCCGGCAGATGCAGCTGCAGGCACCATCCGTGCCGAGTTCGCAGAATCCGTTGGCGAAAACTCCGTTCACGGTTCCGACGCTCCGGAAACCGCAGCGGTTGAAATCGCATACTTCTTCTCCGGTCTGGAGCTGGTCGGCTAAGCCACCGCTTCCGTCACGAGACAAAAAAAACCGCGTCGGAGCAATCCGGCGCGGTTTTTTGTTTTGTCAGCTGGAGACAGGGCGCAGACGCAAGCTGCGCGCCGCCCGCCGCTTGCGGGGCCAGCTGGTGTCAGCCCAGCGGTGTCTGGCCTTGCCCGCCACGTTCAGGGCGTCCGGCCCCGGTGCGTTGATGTGGTCGAATCCGCGGCGGGCGAGCCGTTTGGCCAAGGGCTCTCCCGCCATTGCCTTTTTTTCAAGGTGCCTCCGCAAAAGGGCGACATTGCGCAGATTGGCCTTCCAGCCAACGTCAAACAGATCACCCACAAGAGGCACAGAACCGATCACTGCGTCGATCCCCACATTGGCCGCCATTCGGGCGAGGGTCGGCGCAGAGGCGCCCATGCGATAGCCAGAGAACAGAATATAGCTCGCAGGCGCCAAAGCCAGTGCATCGCCCACCCCGGGAACAAGACCCAGAATGCTGTCCCAACCGACGCGCACATTTATGATGGGCAGGTGAAACGCCTTGTCCATTCGGTGCGCAAGGCGTTCCAGCTCCTGTAGGCGCGGTTCATGATCGCTTAGGCCTTCAGGCATGTTTCGGCTCCCGTGCAATGACCCAGACGGCGTGCACGATACCGGGGATGTAACCCAGCAGGGTCAGCAGGATGTTCAGCCAGAAATGCTTGCCAAGGCCGACCTGCAGAAAGACGCCAAGCGGTGGAAGAATAACGGAAAGAATGATACGGATCAGATCCATGTCGTGGCCCTCTCTGTGCGGTTGCAGTTGTTGGTACAACGTCCTGAGGGCGATTTGGGTTCCGTCGCTCAGCGCCGGTCGATGACACCGATCTCATTCAGGATGCGTTCGAATGCGGATTTGTTTTCATCAAAACTGCGGGCCTTCAGCGCGTCAAACCGGACGCGCAGCGCCTTCTTCTCCTCACCCTTGCAGTCATTCCAGGGACGGCCCTGCAAGCCCATCACCAGAACATAGTAGCCGATGAAATGGGGCTTGGTTCCATGCTCCAGCAGTCGCGCATATGCCGCATCAGCGCCCAACTCGCGCAGCGCCTCGGCAGAGTGGATTCCTGCCTTTGCACAGGCGGTCTCATAGGCTGGGCCAAGGTTGCGGATTGATGAAATGGGTGTGGACATAACGCGAACATATCGTCGGGCAGCGCGGCTGTCACGGTGAAACCCGCACCCGGCAGAGGTTTTTACGCAGCCTCCTTGGCGGCAAAACGTGCGTTTATCGCGCGGAAAAGTATATGCGCGACTATACTTTTGCGCGCAATCAGTCTCCGCACGGATAGGAGATTGGTTTGATTGATTTATCTAGGCTCACTTCACCAATTAAGTTTTTTGAAAAGGGGGCGCGATGATTTTCCCGATCGTTCTGGCTGGCTCCAATCCGATTGACCCCTCGGTGGCTGCACAGCATCGTGCCTCGGATGTGCCATCCCATTTTCTGGCGGGCCCTTCTGGGCTCAGTCCGTTTCAGGACGTCTTGGGTCAATTGGCCAACCTGGGCGCGGCCTCAGTGGTGGTGCCCCATCTTGATGCCCGTCTTTGCGCGGCGCAGGTGCGCGACATTTCTTTTTGCGGGCAACTTATTCTGGAGCCAACACGCGGGGGAACGGCTGCTGCGGTTGCAGCCGGGCTGGCCCTGGGGGGCGCGGCGGATGACGGGCTGGTGCTGCTGGTGCCTGCCCAGTTTCCGCGGCGCTGCCTTGGGGCTTTGCAGCAGGCCATTGCACAGGCCGAGGGTGTGGCAAAAGGACGGGCGTTGGTGGCCCTCGCAACCGAGGCAGGGGAGGGCACATCGCTTTATGGTCGCTTGGAATGTGCATCCGCCGATGTGGCCTGCCCAGACCATCACTCGGCAATCGGATTTCGCTATTCCGGCGCGGCAGAGGCGGTGGGGGCTCTTCGGCCAACGGGTGCCTATCTGGTGCGCCACGATGTATTGAGAGAGGCCTACATGGCCTATGCCAGCCGCATTCTCCACGCGGTTGATCGGGCGGCGGCAGATGCCATTCGTGGCGCCGGAAAGGCCCTGCTGAACGTTGCAGACTACCGCACAGCACCGCCCACGTCCTTTGAAACGGCCCTGCTGCGACCGCTGGTGTTGGCGGGGCGGGTACAAGTCGTAAAGGTCTAGACCCACTGAGACTGCCAGGCGATGGCCGCCTGTCAGGGCTCTGTTCCGCCCACGATCTGCAGGGGACGTGCGTTGGGCTTTTGTGGCTCCTGCGGGTCGGGGCGGGGGGTAAGGGCCATCATCGCCTCATGTTGGCTCAGGAATACCCGCCCGGTCAGCTGGTCGAGGAAGTCACCGCGCTCCAACCTGTCCATCACCGGTCCCTTGACCTCGCTCAGATGCAGCTGCACCTTCATCTCACTCAGACGGTGCATGATTTCCTCGAGGGATTCCAATGCGCTGAGGTCGATGTCATTGATGGCACTGCACTGCAGAATCACGTGATCAATCGCCTTGTCCTGCGCCACGCGGGTCTGGATGATATCCTCCAGGTAGCGGGCGTTGGCAAAATAGAGGCTTTCGTCAATGCGCAGTGTCAGGATCGAAGGGACAGTTTCCACCCGGTGCCGAAGGATATTGCGAAAGTGTTCCGTCCCCGGCACGCGGCCGACCTCTGCCACATGGGGGCGCGATGTCTTGTAAAGATGCAGCAGGATCGACAGGCCAACCCCGGCAGAAACGCCCACCTCTACGCCAAGGCCAAGTGTCAGCAAAATGGTTCCCAGCACGGCGGCAAAATCTGCCTTGGAATAGGCCCAGCTGCGTCGCAGGATTGAGACATCGACCAGCCCCAGAACCGCAACAATGATGGTTGCCGCCAGCGTCGCCTTGGGCAAATCATGAATGAGCGGTGTGAACGCAAGCGCGGCAACAGCCAGCCCGATTGCAGTAAAGGCCCCGGCAGCGGGGGTTGCGGCACCTGCATCAAAATTGACGACAGATCGGGAAAACCCGCCCGTGACCGGAAAACCACCGGTAAAGGCCGCGCCAAGGTTTGCAGCGCCCAATCCAATGAGCTCCTGATCCGGGTCGACACGCTGGCGCCGTTTGGCAGCCAGGGTCTGGGCCACGGAAATCGACTCCACAAACCCGATGACAGAAATCAGAGCGGCGGGCAGCAGCAGTTGCGATAGCAGATCCAGTGAGAGATCAGGCAGGGTGAAGGGCGGCAGGCTGGCAGGCACATGGCCCACGATTTGCACGGGATTTGCCTGCAGATCGCCATTGCCCAGATCCAGCCCCCACACCAGAAGCGTTGTCACAACCACCGCGGCAACCGGCCCGGCCTTGGTCAGCACATCCGCAGCCCGTGGCCCGACTCCGATCCCGCGCAAGGCAGGTTTCAGACCTTTGCGCACCCAGAACAGAAAGCCAGTTGCAGAGACACCAATCGCAAGGGTCGCGGGATTGGTTTGCGGCAGGCCAGAAACCAGGCTGCCAATGATTTCAGGCAGGTTGTGCCCTGCGGCGGGGATGCCAAAGACGTGCTTTAGCTGGCTGGCCGCGATCAGCAGGCCAGAGGCGGTGATAAACCCCGCAATCACCGGATGGGACAGAAAATTGGCCAGAAACCCCAGCCGCATGAGCCCCATCGCAAGGAGCATCACCCCAGAAAGCGCTGCAAGCGACAGGGCCGCCACGGCGTAGCCCATTGTGCCCTGATCCGCGATGTGGCTCAGGCTTGCGGCGGTCATCAGCGACACCACGGCAACCGGACCGACAGCCAACGCGCGGCTGGTGCCAAAAACAGCATAAAGAAGGATCGGCACGATGGACGCATAGAGGCCAGCCTCAGCCGGTAGCCCCGCAAGCAATGCATAGGCCAGCGATTGGGGGATCAGCATGATGGTCACGATGACGGCCGCCATCAGATCATTTGCAAATGTCACGCGCCCATAGCTGCGCCCCCAGTCCAAAATGGGAAAATAGCGAAGAAGGCCTGCGTGCATCGGAGTGACTTTCAGTTCTTTTGGGGGTGGCCCGGTCCGTACTGTCACGCCGGGCCGTGCCATTGGGTTTGGACTGTCTCAGCCGGTTCGGATCAGGCCTTGCAGGTCTTGATGCCGATCAGACTGTAGATCGGGCAAAAGCGGCTCGCGGCGACAGCCAGCATCACGCCACCTGCCAGACATGCCACCACGGTGGCCCAGGTGGCCTCGAACAGGGGCCAGCCGGTGACAAACGGCGCGGCAATCAGAAAAATGCCCAAGAGGGCGCGCAAGAGGCGGTCAATGGATCCGACATTGCGTGGCATGGGGTGGTCTCCTCAAATCCGGTGGACATGGCGCGATTGGCGCCACAGGTCCAGCATCGCAGAGGGGGCCGACCACTGTCTGTGACTTTGTCACCAACGCCTGCACACCGGGGCAGGTGGCCGCGTCGCAGTCTCGTGATGCGCCTTCAACGTCCGCTCAGGTGGCGCAGGGCGTCACGGTCCAGGATGTCGACGGTACCGCGCGCCAGTCGCACCCAGCCACGGCGCTGAAATTCCTGCATCTGCCGTGTAATCACCTCGCGCGCAGTGCCCAGATCAACAGCCAGCTGCTGGTGCGTTATGGCAAGATGGTCGCCCTGTCCGGCCAGATCCAGCAGTCCTTGTGCCAGGCGGACGTCAATACGCTGAAACGCGACCTCGTCGATTACATGAAAAAGATCGGTTATCCGTTTGGAAAAAGCGGTAAAAACAAAGTTGCGAAAGGTTGGTGAGCTGGCCACCAACTCGTCAAAGATCGCCCGTGGCAGGGCGGCTGCGCGCACCGCCGTTTCGGCAATTCCTTCGGCAGCGTAGTCCTCGTAGGCCAACAGGCACGCAGTGGTGAGCACACAGCTCTCGCCTGCCGTGATCCGGTACAGCAGGATTTCGCGACCCGTCTCTGACACCTGTTGCACCCGAACCGTACCATCCAGCAGGAAAAGCATGTTTTCAGGCGATTTTCCGGGCCCAAAGATGACTGCGCCCTTTGGTGCGCTGATGATCTGGCTTTTGCGCAAGAGTTGCTCGCGGGTGTCCTGATCCAGTTGCATCAGCCCCTGAAAGCGACTGATCCAATTGGCGGTGTCTGCTGTTGGCTGGCGCATGTCCTCGGTCCCGCGTGATCTGATCCTGCGTGCCCACTGGTGGCGGAGCACGGCATCGGCCTAGCATGGCCGAGTGTCACGGCCAAGCAGACGTGCCGCCGCAGGCCCAGTGAGTTACATGAGCTGTGCGCCTTAGGTATCTGTTAATATTCTGGTTTTCAGAACAGGCCGGCCTCTTTGGCGGTCAGCGCCGCCTGGGTGCGGTTTTTTGCATCCAGCTTGCGGCACAGCGTGCGCACATGCAGCTTGATGGTGACTTCCTGCAGCTCCAGTTCCCGGGCGATCTCCTTGTTGGAGAGACCACGGCACAGGCCATCCAGCACCTCGATTTCCCGTGGGCTCAACTTGTCTGCCAGCGGGTGGGACGGTGCCTCTGCCTCCTTGCGCATCAATTCGACAGGGACATAAATTTCCCCGGCGCTCATGAAGCGCACCGCGTTCAAAAGCGATTGCGCCCCCATTGTCTTGGGGATGAAACCGATAGCCCCGGCATCCAGCGCCTCTTTTGCGGTGCGTGCGGGTGCGCTGCCCGACAAGATGGCGACGCCCTTGCCGCCATTGGCCTCAAGCGCGGTGCCCAAGCCAGCCAGCCCGTTCATTCCAGGCATGTTGTAGTCAAGCAAGACCAGATCATAGGGGCCATTGTCCGCGATTTCCCCGAGCGCCCCGGGAAGATCGACAGCTGATGTGACCGTCGCGCCACCTTCGGATTGCAGATAGGCTGAAATGGTTTCGCGGACCATATCATGGTCGTCCGCCAATAAAATGCGCATGTAAGCTCCTGGCTCAGGTCGGGCTAACCCCCGCAACTCTATCCTGACATTCGTTTACGAGTTGTCAATATCACTGGCGGGAGTGCCTGTAGCACGAAACCCGGTAGAGTTGAATGTAAATTTCGTGTATTATTCCCCTAGGCGGGGGCCAATTTGTGGCTAAAGTTACAAAACATACATCAATACCACGGAAACTTTTGCAAGATCGGAACTAGGGCAGACGACGATAAGTCTCTGTCTTTTATATGAAACCTACCCGTTGCGTCGCGTTGGTTGAACCAATGTGCCTGCAACGACAGTGGCAAAAGGATTGATTGATATGAAAACCCTCTACAAGAGGTTGGCCGCACTGCTGTTTGCGTTTGGCGTTTCAATGGCATTTGGCGCCGCGTCTGCCGTTGCGTCCGAGGCTGCGCTGACGGTCACTGAAAAGGGGGGTGATGGCCAGATCACGGCCCAGCACCACTTTACCATGGAAGACCTGCAGCAAATGCCGCGGGTCGGTTTTGACACCGCCACCATCTGGACCTCGGGCGTGCAGCAATTTGCCGGGGTCAGCCTTGTGCATCTTCTGACGACGCTGGAGCTGCCGACCGACGGCGATGGTGTGCTGACAGCCCGCGCGATCAATGATTATTCCGTCGAAATTCCGCTGGCTGACGCGGTGGAGGGTGGCCCAATCGTCGCCTATGAGCGTAACGGCGCGGTCATGTCGCTCAGGGATAAGGGGCCACTTTGGATCGTCTATCCGTTCGACAGTGATCCAGCCTACCAGACAGAGGCGATTTATTCCCGTAGCATTTGGCAGTTGGAGGAGATTACTGTAACCAAATGAAACCCTTGGCCGAGGTTGAGAGTTAGGTGAAACTGCGCAGCAACTCCTTTTTTTCGCGCGGCGTGCTGATTGCCATTGCGGTGGTCGTCGCGCTGCTGGCCGTGCAGTCGGTGCGGCTGGGACGAGAGGTCCTTTTTCGTCTTGATGGTCTGTCGACGGCCGCAACGGACAGCCTGCAATGGACCTTGTCGCAAGCGGAAATCGAACATCTGAAGCTCGAGAATGCGGTGCTTGCAGCTGAAACTGTGGAGGATCTGGCGCAGGTTCGGCGCAAATTCGATATTCTGTTCAGCCGGATCATGACCATCCGTGAAAGCCGGACATTCGCGCCGGTCCGCAACGCGCCTGACAACGCCGGGATCATGCCGCGCGTGCAGCAGCGGATCGACTATCTCATCACCTACATCGACGGCCCGGATGAGGCGCTTTTGTTTGGCCTGCCCAGGGTCAGCGAAATACTTGAGGAAAACAGGACCGATTTGCGCAATCTCGCGCTTGCGGGGCTGACGGAACACGCCCGCGCGAGCGAAGAGAAACGATTGAATTTCTTTGATCTTCTGTCACGCCTTGCGATTGTGGTTCTGGCGCTTCTTGTGGCGTTGACGATGACAACATTGATGATGGGGCGGCTTTACCAGCGGGGCAAGCGCCTGGCAGAGCGGACCCGCGAGGCCGTGGCGCGCATGCGCGCGATGGTCACCTCATCGCTTGACGCGATCCTCGTCGTCGACAGCGACGGAAAAATCCAGGAATTCAATGGCGCCGCCGAAGCCATCTTTGGCTATTCCAGGGCCGAAGCAACCGGCGCCAACATGGCCGACCTCATCGTGCCCGACCACCTGCGCGAGGCGCATGCCGAAGGAATGGAGCGTTTTCGCACATCCGGCCAGGAAACCGTCATCGGAAAGGGCCGTATCCAACTGGAAGCAAAGCGAAAATCAGGAGAGGTCTTTCCGGTTGAGCTGTCCATCACCGCGAGCAAGCCCGCCGAGGATGGAGAAGAGGGCGAGACTGTCTTTGTCAGCTATCTGCGTGACATTTCCGACCGGATCGCGGCAGAGCGGGAGTTGCGCAATGCCCGTGACAAGGCCCTCGCCGGAGAGCGGGCAAAGGCAGAGCTGCTGACCGTCATGAGCCACGAGATGCGCACGCCGCTGACCGGTGTGCTGGGCGCGGTTGATTTGCTGTCTGACAGCGGCCTGAGCGCCGAACAATCCGGCTATGTGACCATGATCCGTCAATCCGGTGACCGGCTGATGGGGCATGTAAATGATGTCCTGCAGCTCTCCAATCTCGAAAGCAGCGTCGACAATGAAAACCGCCGGATATTTGATCTCGCCAAACTCGTTGGTGAACTGGTCAAATCACAGCAGACTGCGGCCCGCCAGGCGGGGAACGAGCTCAGCTGGAGTTGCAACCTGGGCCCCACCAACAACGTCTTGGGCCGACCGCTTGCTGTGCAGCGGGTGTTGCAGAAAATCCTGCAAAACGCCGTTGATTTCACGCGGGACGGGGCGGTCGCCGTTGAGGTCCAGCGCCTTGGCAGCAGCGACCGGGTGGAAATCAGCATCGCCGATACCGGAAAGGGCATCGCGGAGGATGATCTGGACCGCATTTTTGAGGATTTCATCCGCCTGGATGCCAGCTATTCCCGCAGCAGCGAAGGAACGGGGCTGGGGCTTGCGATCACCCGCCGGACGGTCGAGGCAATGGGCGGGGACATCAGCTGCGAGAGCGAGCTGGGCGAAGGCAGCCTCTTCACGATTTCCCTACCACTGCCGGCCTCTGGTCAGAGCGTATCGAACACAACCGCGTCGGCCGCTCCTGCGGTAGCCGCAGATACGCATGACGCTGTGCAGAAAGAGCCGCAGGTCGCCGCCTCTGTGGCTGAGCAACAAGACCCGCAAGCGCTTGATATTCTTGTGGTTGAAGACAATGAGATCAACCGCATCCTGGTTGAGAAGATGTTGCGCAACCTTGGTCATCGCGTCACCTTGGCCCCCGGCGGGGCAGAGGGGGTTGCCGCTGCGCGCGCCAAGGATTTCAATCTGATTTTCATGGATATTTCCATGCCAGGGGTCGACGGGATCGAGGCAACTCGCCAGATCCGCAGCGGGCACCTGGCTGATGGGGTCGACATCGTTGCGCTGACGGCACATGTGGCGCCGCAGGATCATGCCCGTATCCTTGCAGCAGGCATGGCCGAGGTTGTCACCAAGCCGGTCCACAAATCGACATTGGCAGATGTGATTGATCGCCGCGCAACCCTGCCGCTGGTGCGCAGCAGGCGGCCAGTGGCAAAGGCCCTGCCAACGACCAAGCTGACGACCGCTGCCCAGACGCCAGAGCCAGCACCCGCAGCTGCCCGAGAACTCTCTGATATCGAACAGTTCTTTGATGCACTTGGCCGCGACCGTGGCGTCGAATTTCTGGCGGAATACAAAGGCGACATGGAGCAGCTGCTCGCGGATCTGCACAGCTGTGAAGATCTGTCCGATCCGCTCAGGGCCGAGGCCCACAGGCTGGCAGGTTCGGCAGCGGTGTTGGGATTTGGCGCGCTCCGTCATGCGCTGTTGGATATAGAAAACGCAGATGGCAATGGCGGGACGGACCTGATGCGATTGCAGGCCGAATGGGATGAGGCCCAGGGAGAAATCACCTCGCATCTGGCCGCATGATGCGCAGCTGCCTGCGATGGGGCCGCAGACATGACGCCAAGAGGAGACAGTCCGCACCATTGCGATGACGATCACGTGATTTCTGGGCAAAACTGCGGTAGAGTTAAATCGCAGACTGGTCAATTGAATTGAATTTTACATATGATTTGATGCAACAGACTTCCAAGGTGCATATCTATGTGATCCGGTGACCGCGCTGACAGGTCCGGAGCAAAGATGGGGTGTTTTAGGTGCTGATCATTACGGAAAATTGGCAATGCTGACGATTACGCCCAGCTTGCGTCGTGATGTGTCCGCCCAGAACCAGCTGGTCAAGGAGGACCTGCCATCACGCTTTGCCTCGATTACAATCGTGTCGCTTATTTCCCTGTACTACCTGTCATTTGCCCAGGTTGCAGCTGTCTATTTTGTTTACATCATTATCGAACTGATCGGCATTCGTGTGTATCATCAACTCAGCCGCAAGGTGACCCTGGCGGGGATCGCGTTGTTCGTGATTTCGGCCTTTATCGGGGTCTGGACCTTCAACACCATCCCGCTTCTGCTGTTTCTGGAACCTGACGGATTTGCGAAACTGATGGGGGCGATGCTCCTTGTGATCGCGCTCAATCACTGTGTTGTGGCGCGCTCGCAATGGATGTTCTTTGGCCTGCTGACGGCGCTGCCCATCATCGGGGTCTTGGGATTTCTCGTTGGCGAAACCCTGCTGTCTGTCGGCAATCGCGCTGAGATCATTTTTGCCGTCGTGATCCTGGCGATCGGGTCTGCCTACACGTTGTTCGCGATCTGGAGCCAGCACAGGATGGCCAATGATCTGCGCAAGGCACTGGCCGATGCCAAGGCTGCAAGCGAGGCCAAGAGCCGTTTCCTTGCATCGATGAGCCATGAGATCAGAACGCCCCTTAATGCGATTTGTGGCATGTCCGAGTTGATCGCCGAGGGGCGCGCAGATCCGGCTGACTTGATGCAACATGGCCGCTTGCTGACCACGTCATCGCAGGCGCTCACGGATCTGCTCGATGATATTCTCGATCATGCCAAGATCGAATCCGGTCACATGGTGCTGACACCCACCATTGCCGATCTCCATGCTGAAATTGCCTCGGCGGTTGAAGTGTTTCGTTTCAGCGCCGAGGAAAAGGCGCTGGATCTTAGCCTGCATGTTGCTGACAGCGTGCCGAAATATGCGGAATGTGATATTCTGCGGCTGCGCCAGATCATCTCCAACCTTGTGTCCAATGCGGTGAAATACACCGAACAGGGCGCAGTCAAAGTTGATGTGGCGGCCCGGCCGGGCGAGGGCAGCACGCGGCTGGTCGTCAATGTGAACGACACCGGGCGCGGCATGTCCGAACAGGATCTGACGCAGCTCTTTTCCGATTTCTTCCGCGCCGAAAACAAGGACGCGCCCAGCGTGCCTGGTACCGGTCTTGGCCTGTCGATTGCGCGCCGCCTGGCCCGGAACATGGGCGGCGATCTGGTGGTGTCCAGCCAGCTGGGAGAGGGCAGCCGCTTCACGCTGACCTGCGATATCCGCGCTGTCGAGCCGCCGACCAAGATCACGCCGCAGCCGGCAGCGCCCAATGGGGCAGAGGCTGAGTTGGGCAAATGCCGTGTGCTAGTGGTCGATGACACCGCCTCGAACCGTCGCGTTGTGCGCGCCTTCTTGCAGGGCAGTGATGTTGAAATTCTGGAAGCGGAAAACGGCGCAGAGGCGCTGGCCTGTCTTGCCGAGACAGAGGTTGATCTTGTTCTTCTGGATATGCGGATGCCGGTCATGGACGGCAAGGAAACGCTGATCCAGATGGCCAAGAGCGAGCCGCGCATCGCAAATACGCCTGTTGTCATGCTGACGGCGAATGCCGCCACCGAAGACCGCGAAACCTATCTGGGGCTGGGCGCTGTGGGTTATATCGCAAAACCAGTGAGAAAAGCCGTGCTTTTGGCAGAAATTCAGCGGGTCATTCAGCAATCAGAAGGCGAGATGCAGAAGGCGGTTTAGGCACGAAGCTACGATACTTCAAAACTTAAATTTGCGCTGAAAACGCGCAAAGGCGCCCCTGTGGCGCCTTTTTCTTGTCTTATTTACCATTCTTTCACCGTTTTATGGAAATTTTTTAGTCAACTTTAGGGGGTTTTAAATCCCAGTGTTGATTTGAAAGTGACCGTAACGCGATGCAGTCCACACATATTACATTTGATAACCTTGATCAGACCGGTGGCTTGTTCACCGGGCTTTTGCGTGCCCGCCATCATCATTTCATTGAGCGCCACGACTGGCACCTGCCGCAGACCCGCGGCATGGAGTTTGATCAATATGATACGCCGGAAAGCGTCTATTGTGCGATCCATGACAGTGAGGGCATCAAGGCAGGTTTTCGTCTGACGCCAACAACCGCGCAAAGCATCAATGCCAGCTACATGCTGCGGGATGCCCAGCTTGGTCTTTTGCCGGGTCTGCCAGAAAATATCCTGGATGAACCAGCCCCACGGGATCCGGGGATCTGGGAAATCACCCGTGTCTTTGTGTCCGAAGACATCCCGAGCCGGGAACGGCGCGTCGTGCGGCGGGAAATGGCCTTGAACCTCGCTCGGCTGTCCCGCACGTGGCAGGTACGTTCTTTCCTGTGCCTCACCTCTGTCACCGCAGCCTTGCTGACGCTCAAGGTCGGGTTCGATCTTTCCCCCGCGGGACCTCGGTTTGAGGTCGCGGGCGAAACCTGTCAGGCCTACCGCCTTGAAATGCGTCCGGCGGAAAAACAGCTTCGCGTTGCCTGAACCGGGGCAAAGCGCACAGAACAAAGCAGGGTCGCCAGATCGGCGGCCCTGCGGTTTTATCCCTTAGAGAATTATCATGACAGAGCTCAGCTCTGCCTCGGATACGTCGCGCAGGATAAGGCCGCTGCCATCATCGAAGCTAAAGACGAAATCATCGCCCTGCTGCGCCCCAAACGACAACGCCTCCTGCGGCGAGGAAAACCCAAAGTTCCTGAGTTCCAACACATCCATCGTGGCGTCGAAGTCGGCAATCGTATCCATGCCGCGCCCTTTGGCAAAAATGAATGTGTCGCTGTCGGCGCCTCCGCGCAGCCGGTCATTTCCAGCGCCGCCGTTTAGCGTGTCCCGTCCCATGCCGCCAATTAGCGTATCATTGCCCTTGCCACCAAAGACGTGATCATCCGCAAGGCCGAGAAACACCTTGTCGTCGCCCCAGCCCGCGCGCACCCGGTCCGATCCTTCACCGCCAAAGACCGTGTCGTGGCCCTGGCCTGCAAGGATGGTGTCGCTGCCTGTCCCGCCGTGGATCGTGTCATCCCCCCAGCCACCGCGAAGGTGGTCATCATCCGCACGCCCATAGACATTGTCATTGCCTTTGCCCGCAAAGACGCTGTCGTTCCCGCGACCGCCAAAGATGGTGTCGGCGTTGCTGCCCCCGTGCAGGGTATCGTTGCCCTGGTGGCCGCGCACAAGATCCTGCCCCGGCCCCGCAAGCACCAGATCATTGCCGTCGCCCCCGAAGCCGCTGTCATTGCCGGATCCAAGGAACAGCTCATCCTCGCCGGCATTGCCGCGGATGGTGTCGTTGCCGATGCCGCCCATCAGAGAATCCTGGCCAAGCCCACCACGGATCAGGTCGTCACCACCGTCGCCATTGATTGTATCGTTGAGGTTGGTGCCATCGAACGTCTCGCCATCGCTGCCACCGGTCACATCGACCGGCGCCTGGGGTGTGCTGCCCCCTCCGCCAGGGGATGGCGGCGCGGTGACAGTGACCGTGATCAGGGACATATCGGATGTGGCGCCATCCGCCGCGTCAAACCGGACACCGACGCTCCGGCTGCCAAGCGGGGCGGCGCTGCCGGTGGAATTGTCAAATCTCAGTGCGTCCAACAGGGTTTCGACCTGGGAAAAGGCCACTCCCGCCATGAGGACAATCACCAGATCCTCGCCATCGCCCCCAGTGCCCGTTGCGCTGATGGTGCCGATGTCGGTTCCGCCCACGGCTATGACCGAGCCATCGGTCTGGCCCGACGACAGCGTGACGGTGCCGGTGGTGTCAACCAGCAGAAGATCGCCACCCTGCGCGCCACTTTCCAGCGAAACGGTGAGGGTGGCGTGCCCCAGATCCGCATTGTCCGGGTCGCTCACGCTCAGATCGCTGCCGGCATCAAGCTGCACGGCTGTCTGCCCCCTCACAAAGGTAACGGTGTCGCCGTTCAGATTGCTGATTTCGGGTGGCTGGCTTGTCACCTGAAGCGAGAAGGGAACAGTCACATCCGCATCACCGCCGTTTGCCGTACCGTCCCCATCTGTCAGGGTCAGGGAGAAGCTGCGCGTTTCAACCCCGGTGGGCGCAGCATAAGTCAGGTTCTGCAACAGAAGCTGGACGGCAGCGGGGGTGGCATCCGTCGTGGTGAATGAGATCGACAGCGCGCTTCCGGATTGGCCATCGCTCACTGCGTCTACCGTGCCAATCACCGTGCCGTTGATGGCAAGGCTTGCCCCAGCGCTGAGCGTTGCGCCTCCGGAGGCTGTGACCACGGTTCCGTCGACGCCCCAGCTGCCGTTGCTGGTGCCGCTGGTCTGCTGCAACACCAGGGTGCCACCGTTGAATTCGGGCGAGTCGACATCAGAGACCGTGACGCCAGCCAACCCCGACACGGCCTGTGCCCCGCTGCCCGCCACCACCTGGCCCGCGATAGGGGCGGTGATATTGGCAATATCCGGGGCATCATTTACCGCCGTCAGGGTTACGACTGACGTCAGCGAAAGCGTGGCTGCGTTGCTGTTGCCGCCCGTGGCGCTGCCGCTGTCGGTCAGCCCGGTGATGGTCACGGTCCTTGTGCTGCTATCCTGAGGGCTGTCGGATGTGTTCTCATAGGCTAGCCCGTCGATCAGCGTTTGCAGATCCGCCGCTGAGAGGGTTGCCCCGCTGATGGTGACCGTTGCGGTGGTTCCGCTGACGGTCACAGAGGCGCTCAGGCTGTTGGTTGCTGTCATCAGCGTGGCGCCGTGGGTGAGGGTCAGTGTGCTGCCGTCGATCTGGAGCACCTCGGCCGCGCCGTCTGCAAGATTGTCGATGGTCAGCGTGAGCCCGGTAAATGTCTGCCCGTTCTCGATTGCATCGGCTGCGACCGAGGAGAACAGATCGCTTGCGGTTGCGCCTTCGCTATAGCCGGGGTTTTCCGACGTTGCCGTGAGGGTCGGGGCGTCATCTTGTGCCGCAACGCTGACGGTGAGCGCCGCGACATCAGACGTGAGGCCTGCGTCATCCACCACCGTGAGAGAGAGCACCCGGTCGCTGGTGTCGGGGTCCTCGCTGATGTTGGTGTAGCTCAAGGCTGAGATCAGCTGCTGCAGGCGGGCAGGGGTGGCATCCGCCGTCAGGTCAATGACGAGCGCCTCGCTCGCGCCGCCAGCAGCGCCCGCCCGCAGGGTGCCGATAACAGTGCCGCCGACGGATACCGTCACATTCGCGGCCTGCGCGGCAGACAGGCTGACCGCGCCGGATGTGTCGATCACAAGGCGGTCGTCCGCGCTTTGACCGCTGACATAGGCCAGCGACAGGCTCCCACCGCCGAGGTTGGCTGAATCCGCATCGCTAAGGGCTGCATCCGCATTGGCATCCAGCAGGACCGCACCGCCATCTTCGACAAAGGCGACGCTATCCCCCGACAGATTGGCGATGACCGGCCGATTGCCGAGCGACATGGTGAAATCGGCCGTGGTCTCTTCAGCGCCGCCGTTTGCGGTGCCGTCCCCGTCGTTCAGGGTCAGCGTGAATGTCTGCTGGCCGGTCCCGGAGGCCGCCCCCCAAGTCAGCGCCCGGATCAGCGCCTGCACATTGGCGTTGGAGGCATCAGCGGTTGTGAAATCAATCTGCAACATGCGCCCGTCCTGCCCGTCGTTGGCTGCATGTACGGTGCCAATGGTGGTGCCACCCACGGCGATCGTCTCTCCTGCGGAAAGCGTGGCATCCCCGCCTGAGGTCACAGTTGTGCCATTGACCGAGAAACTGCCGCTGGCAGAGTTTGCAGCACCGCTGTCGGCGATCGTCAGAACGCCGCCTGAGTAGTCGCTGGTATCAGGATTGCCGAGCAGGACGTCGCCGCCGCTATCAATGGCCGCGTGCTGGCCGGGTTCCACGGCGCTGTCATCCCCCTGCAGGTTCTGCAAGGTCGGGGCGTCATTCACGGCGGTGAGGCTGACAGTGCTGGTGAGGCTGGGGGCGGATGTGTCGCTGCCGCCTCCCGCTGTGCCTCCGGTGTCTACAAGCTGGGTGATGGTAACGACCCGATTGGCAACCGTGGTCGGCGCGTCAGAGGTGTTGCGGTAGGTCAGCCCGTCAATCAAGGTCTGCACCTGCGCCGCCGTCAGCGTTGCACCAGAAAAGCTGAGCGTGGCTGTGCTGCCGCTGACAGAGACGCTCACTCCCAATCCGTTTGTTGCTGTTGTGGCGGTCGTCCCGTCGGAGAGCGCAATATCCGTGCCGTCAAGGGACAGGATCTCAGCCGCGCCATCTGCAACATTTGTGACGGTAAGTGTCAGCCCGTCCAGCCGGTCAACCTGTTCAACAAGGCTGAAGGTGACAGAGCTGAACAGATCCTGTCCACCGGCACCCTCTACATGGATTGGATTTTGGCCAGTCGCACTTAGGGTTGGGGCATCATTTATCCCGCCAATCGCGACGGTCTGCGTGGCCGTTACCGTCTGGGCGCCACCGCTGCCCTGGGTGCCTGAATTGCCATCAGAAAACATCCAGTTCAGTTCGGCGCTGGTGTTCGGGTCATCGCTGGTGTTGGCATATGTGATGTGCTGCAGGACGTTGTTCACCTGGGCCGAGGTTGCCGTCGAAAGGAAGGTGATCTGCAGCTGGCCCCCCCCTTCGGTAAAGGTGGCAATTGGCGCGGCACTCCATTGCAGTTGATTGGCAACAACAGTGAACCCCGCAGTGGACAGCTCAAAGCCAAAGCTGTCAGTCGCATTGGCGCCGCCATTGCGGGAGATGGTGAGGACTGCGCCATTGAAATCACCAAGACCGCCAGTAAGAGCGGAGAGTTCGGCGTCGCCAAGGGTGACATTATTGTCCAGAACAACAGCGCTGCCGCCCTCAGAATAGGTGGGGGTTGCGTCCAAACCATTGAAAACGGGGGCGTCATTGACTGCATTGACCGTGATTGTGACGCTGTCACTTGCGGTGGAAAATGCAGTTGTTCCACCGGGTGATGACAGATCCGCGATACCGCCAGCCGATCCGGTGGTTTTGTCCCAGGCGTGCATCGTCAGCGTGGCCTGGCCGACGTAGTTCTGATCAGGAACAAAGCGAACCAGGTTCGTGCCTGCACCACCAGCCGTGCCATCCAGCAACCGCGCCGCACCAGTGAGCGACACCACCTGGCCCGTCGTCGCGCTAAAGTCGCTCCAGCTGGCGCCTGCATTGGTGGAAAACTGCCACACACCGTTGGTGTTATCGACCTGGCTGACGGCAATTGCCTCTACCGCGCTGCCATCGACATCTGAGATGCTTCCATCAACCACCAGAGCGGCGACAGTTGTTCCGGGGTTGTTGGCATTGTCCGTGGCATCATCATCCCCGTCGGCGCCGCTGCCATTGTCATTGCCGGCGTCCTCATCGATCGCCGCAAGTGTGGGGCTGGCCGTCGTGTCCAGAACCGGCGCGTCGTTTGCTGGCTGGATGGAAATGTTCACCGTATCGGCCGCACCGTCACTGGTGCCGTCATTGGGGGTTACGGTCAGAACGGCTGTGGTTACGTCATTTGCCCCGGTGGTAAAGGTGATCTTGCTGGTGTCGTCCAGATACGCATTCAGGGCTGCTGCTGTGCCCTGTAGTGTCATCGACGTGGTGCCAGAGGTTGCAATCGTCACCCCGGCAAAGATTCCGTTGCCTTCAACCGAACTGATCGTGCCACGGTCAACCGCAAGGGTCAGGGTGATGTCATCACCATCTGCGTCCGAAAGGTTATAGGCGGACAGGTCAATCGCGGTTGCCACGTCCTCTGTCGCCGTGTCATCGGCCGGGGTGCCGCCGAGTGCAGGAGCCGTGTTGACCGGGCCGACGGCATCGCCAACCGTGATATTAATGACCGCAAATTCCTGGAAATCGGGATCATTGGTGTAGTCGACGGCAATCCTGCGCACATCTTGCCATGCTGTATTGGTTGTCCAGCCACCAGACCCGTAGGAATACGTTTGGTATGTGCTCGGGCCAGCTGCGGTCCATGTCAAAACCTGCGAGACAACCGCATTTCCGGAATCATCATATCCCCGGATTGTAAATGTCTGGTCAGTAAGTGCTTGGCCCCGGCCGACGACCTCGAAGCCTTCGAAGCTGAAATTCGCAGATCCGGCCAATTGGAAGCCGTTGCTGAATCCATTGAAGTTTGAAATGCCGTTTGAAGCTACCACGCCTTGTCCGGGGAGCCCTGCCAGCGACAGGTTGGTAAACAGTCCGTCGGCTTCATCGCCGTAGCCGTAGTCAAGTGTTAGGGTAATTCCGGGGGCATCGGTGACACCAGATGTCCCGTCGACCCACTCTGCTTTAACTGCTCCTCCAGTGTTTGATGCATAGTTGATCGTGGTCGAGAGCACCCCTTGAAACGCGGCTTGGCCAGCGGCAGAGATTGCGACAGGTGTTGTGATTGCACCGATCTGCAGATCAAGCTGCCAATCCCCGCCCAGCCGTGCCGCCCCGGTCAGGGTGCGTGATGCGGCGATATTGGCGCCCGTGGCCTCTGCGAGGGCCGCGACAAACGCCTCTCCACGTTCGGACGCGGCAACCTCGCAACCGTAAATCAGAATGTCCGCATCCGCAGCGAGCGCCCGGTTGATTGTTGCACAGGCATCCGGTGCCTGTTTCAGCGTTCTGGCCGTCAGGCAGTCATTGCCCAAAAACAACGTCCCATCAGCCCCGTGAGAGAGAATATGAACCGCGGTGATCCCATCACGGCCATCCAGCGCCTGCGCGATCTGGGACAGGCCGGGGCGGCGAGGATCAAGCGGGATGGCCTCCATATCCTGGGGGAGATTGGCAAGAAGTGTGTGAAAATCCGCTACGGAACTGTCAATAAAAGCGATCTGGAGGTTCATCATTACAGTATCAAACAAGGGTGGATCGGAATTAATTCAACTATTGGGTGTGTTTGTTGTCAATTGGTAAACGCTGGCTGTGGGTGACGACCTTCCGCCGCATTTCACGTTGATTTCTTGGTCTTGCCGAGCGGTCCCTGCCGCGCCATCGCCAGTTTGCCAGTTTTGGTGCGTATTGCGCGCTGGGCATCAGGTGTTGCTGCGGCATGCGGTTTGGCCACCCAGAATGTGACTCGCGCTTTGGTTGTTTTTGTGGTCTGATTTTGGAATGATACGCCCAGCCAGTCCACCCTCCCGTCGTTATGGCGGCAAGATCGCTGATCCGAGCCGCTGGCAGAGTTTCGAGCCCCGCGCGGGCGATGTGGTGGTGTCCACACCGCCCAAGTCCGGCACGACCTGGACGCAGGGCATTCTTGCGTTGCTGATGTCGGGAGATCCGGGCGTGGATGCGGCGCTCTCACGCAAGGCGCCCTGGCTGGATGTAACCTCTGCCGAACAGGATGCCCTTGTTGCCGGGCTCAACGCGCAGCCTGGCAGGCGGCAGGTCAAGACGCACACGCCGCTAGACGGGATCCCATACTGGCCTGACCTGCGTTATATCACGGTGTTTCGCCATCCGATCGACGTGCATTTTTCCTTTCGCAACCATGTGGCCAACATGCGCGAACCGGTGCTGAGCGACATCTTCCCGCCGGACCCACGCGAGGGGTTTGCGATCTTTCTGGAGGGAGACCATCGCGATGGCGCCAGTCTGGTTTCGATCGTGGATCATTTCCACAGCGCAATCGCGCGGCGCCATGCGCCCAATCACCTTTCGCTGCATTATGCCGATATGATGCGCGATCTTGCATGGGCCGTGGGGCACATCGCGGATCACCTGTCCATCGCTCATCCGCCCGCGGTGATGTCAGATCTGATCGCGGCGGCCCGCTTTGACAACATGAAAGCCAATGCCGACCGCTTTGCCCTGTCCGCAGGAGAGGGGTTCTGGCGCAAGGATCGTGGGTTTTTCCACAGTGCCAGTTCACAGAAATGGCGGGGCATTCTATCCGAGGCTGACATGACAGCCTACCGCAAGCGCATGTCCACATTGCTGCGCCCCCCCGAGCAGCGCTGGCTGGAAAACGGTGGCGGGCTCTTGGCTGAGGTCTTTGCCGGTGGTGACACCCAGCCCAGCTGAACCAGTCAAGGCTGGCAACTGAAACCCCCTTGACAGAAACGTCGGTGATCGCCAGACCAGCGAAAGATGGTTCTCGCGACGCCTCAGGCAATCCGGGATGAAAAGGGAACACGGTGCGGCGTACCCAAAAGGGACCAAATCCGTGACTGCCCCCGCAACTGTGAGCGAGGAGCTCTCTGCCGAAACCACTGGCCCACCGGGCCGGGAAGGGGCAGGGCGCGTTGATCCGCAAGTCAGTAGACCTGCCATCAAGATATTTTTTCCCGGGCGGGGCGTCCGGACGAAATAGCTTGGTGTGCTGCGCTTGCGCTGCCACAGCATCACGTTTTCGTCTGATGTCACGCGTTTCTGCGGAGGGCAGAATGCTATGTGAGAGGACGTGCAGACATTTGATCTGCGCAGGGGGCGATATTGGCTGCGACCGCGGCTTTGCCCGTCCTGAAATCCTGCGGTGGGCGGTGCCCCTGCACGCGGTGCGCGCAGCGCGCGGCCAGCAAGGTGGTCACTGATGGTGGTTGATCTGCGGGCGGCAAGTCTGACCGTCGACACCGTGTGCTGGGGGCCAAGCGCGACGCAGCCAATGATCCTGCAGCCGGTGTCTTTTCAGCTGGCTGCGGGGCGGGTGCTGGGGGTCGTTGGTGCCAATGGCGCAGGCAAGACCACGTTGCTGCGGCTTCTTTACAGGTGGGCGCGTCCTCTTGGGGGGCGGATCATGATTGATGGGCAGGACATCTGGCAGATGCCCGCACGTGCCGCGGCGCGGCGGGTTGCGGCGGTCCTGCAAGAGCAGCCGACCGATTTCGCCCTCACCGTAAGGGAGATTGTCGCATTGGGCCGCATCCCGCACCGGCAGGGGTTTGCGCGCCCCGGACAGCGCTGCAACGCACAGATCGATCAGGCGCTTTTGCGGCTTGATCTTGCGCATCTGGAACAGCGCGCCTTTGGAACATTGTCCGGCGGAGAGCGACAGCGCTGCATGGTTGCGCGTGCCTTGGCGCAAGAGCCGCAGATCCTGGTCCTGGACGAACCGACCAACCACCTGGATATCCGCCATCAGCTTGAAGTGATTGCTCTTATTCGCGATCTCGATGTGACCATCGTCACCTCGCTGCATGATCTCAATCTCGCGGCAGAGCTCTGCGACGACATTCTGTTGCTGCGTCAGGGGCAGGCGATTGCCTTTGGCGCGCCGGGCGATGTGCTCACACCTGCGCGGGTGTCGGCTGCTTTTGACGTCGGTGTGCACGCCGAACATCTGTCGCTCAGCGGGCGGCAGCATCTCACCTACCATCTTGCAAACACAGACACAGGCTATCTGAAATGAAACTGACCCTCCCGATCATCGCGGCCCTGGCAATTGCAGGCCCTGTTTCCGCCCAAACCACAGTCGATAGCTGCAACCGTCAGGTGACATTTGAGGCCCCGCCAACAGCAGCAGTGTCGAATGATGTGAACCTGACCGAAATGATGCTGGTTCTGGGGCTTGCGGATCGGATGGTCGGCTACACCGGCATCTCCGGCTGGAAAACCCTGGATGAGGAGATGCGCGCAGGGGTCGAGCAACTGCCAGAGCTGAGCGCGAAATACCCCACGAAAGAGGTGCTATTGGGGGCAGAGGCGGATTTCTATTTTGCCGGGTGGAACTACGGCATGAAGGTGGGCGGCGAGGTGACACCGCAGACGCTGCAGCCCTTTGGGATCGCCGTTTATGAACTGACAGAGAGCTGTATCCACATCGGCGAGAAACCCAAAGTGTCGATGGAAGACATGTACGCCGACATTGAAAATCTCGGCAAGATCTTTGGCGTTGAAGACAAGGCCACGGCCCTGATCGAAGGCTATCGCGCCGAACTGGCAGCCTTTGCGCCAGATCGCGCGGGCGATCAGAAACCACCGCGTGTCTTTGTCTACGACAGCGGTGAAGAAAGCCCGTTCACCGCCGGACGCTATGCCATGCCCACCGCCCTGATCGAGGCGGCGGGAGGCACAAACATCATGGACGACTTTGAAAAGAGCTGGGCAACCGTGACCTGGGAAGAGGTCGTGGAGCGCAACCCGGAAATCGTGGTCATCGTGAACTACGGCAATGTCACCGCCGAAGAAAAACGCGCATTCATGATGAACAATCCCGCCTTTGCCGAAATCGACGCAGTCAAAAACGACCGGTTCGTCACGCTTGAATATGTCGAGGCCACGCCGGGTCCACGCAATATCAAGGCGATCAAGAAACTCGCGGCTGCCTTTTGGCCGCAGTGACAGCGCATCCCTCAGGAGGGTTGAGACATGAGTGACAGCACAACACACCGTCCGCTGGCAATGCGGCGACGCGGGGCCGCGCTGCCTTGGGGTGTCTGCGGCACCTTGGTGCTGGTGCTGTCCATCTGTCTCGCTGTATCGGTCGGGGCGGTATCGATCCCGCTGGCCACGGTCTGGGGTGTGCTGGTTGATGCGGTTGCACCGGGGTTGGTGGAGCCGAGCTGGTCCAAGGGGCGCGCTGCCATCGTCTGGGATATCCGCTTTCCTCGTGCGCTTTTGGCGGCGCTTGTGGGGGCAGGGCTTGCGATTGTGGGGGCGGCTTTGCAGGCTGTCACCCGCAATCCGATCGCTGATCCCCATCTTTTGGGGATCTCCTCCGGAGCCGCCTTTGGCGCAATCCTTGCTTTGCTGCACACGGGCCTGTTTCTGGGGCTTTTGACCGTGCCGCTGATGGCGTTTGTCGGGGCCCTTGGGGCCACGGTTCTGGTTCTGGCGGTTGTCCGATTTGCAGCCGCGACCAGCGCTGATCGGCTGATCCTGGTGGGGGTGGCTGTTTCCTTTGTCATCATGGCAGGGGCCAACCTCCTGATCTTTCTGGGGGACCCGCGCGCATCGCACACTGTCGTCTTTTGGATGCTGGGCGGGCTTGGGCTGGCGCAGTGGTCGCATCTGATCTACCCGGCAGCGGTGCTTATCCCCTGCGGGCTGTGGTTCTGGCTGCGCAGTTCCGATCTCAATGCGATGACAATTGGGGATGAAACCGCCGCGACCCTTGGCATTGCGGTGCGCCGCTTCCGACTGGAGATCTTTGTGTTGGGCGCGCTCGTTACCGGGACGATGGTCGCATTTTCGGGACTGATCGGATTTGTCGGGCTGATGATCCCCCATATCGCCCGGCTGATGGTGGGCGGTGATAATCGCCGGGTGCTGCCACTTTCGGCGCTTTTGGGGGCGTTGTTTCTGATCTGGGCAGACATTGCCGCCCGCACGATCATGGCACCAGAGGACATGCCCATCGGTGTTGTCACGGGCTTTGTCGGGGGTGGGTTCTTTATCTGGCTGCTGCGCCGCGTGGGTTGAGGCGCGGCGAAACATCTTCAAAAACCAATGACATGACAAAGGGCAGGGCCGCAGCGTGGCCCCGCCCGATAGGGTCAGCTCAGCCGCTGCATGTCTCGCGGCATCTGCGAAAACACCTCAGCGCCGCTGTCGTGCAGAATGACGATCTCTTCAAGGCGCACACCGAATGCGCCATCCAGATAGATGCCGGGCTCAATGGAAAAGACGTTGCCGACCTCCAGCACGCGGTCCGAATTGGCGGCGATGTAAGGGGGTTCATGGATATCAACCCCAAGCCCGTGCCCGGTGCGGTGCAGGAACCGGTCGCCATAACCTGCGGCTGTGATGACGTCGCGCGCGGCCTTGTCCACGTCACTGGCCCGCGCACCCGGCTTGGCCGCGGCAAGAGCGGCCTGAACCGCCTGTTCCACCACGGCAAAGACCTCTTCGTAGGCACCGGTTGGCGTGCCGAAATAGCCGCAGCGTGTCATGTCGGACGGGTAGCCATCCAGACGGCAGCCGGTGTCTATCAGCACTGCCATCTCGCGCTCTAGCCGCGTCTCGCCGGGGGTGTGATGCGGAAATGCGCTGGAGGCACCAAAACAGACCGAGCAGAATTCCAGCGTCGCGCCGAGGGCGGCATATTCCGCCTTGATGATTTCGACGATGTCGCGCTCCTTCACACCTTCGGCCAGGGCGTTGAAGGCGGCCTTGACCGCCGTATCATTGGCCAGATGCGCTGCCTTGATGGCAGCGGCCTCCTGATCGTCCTTGCGGGTGCGCAACAGGCCGACAGTGTCCTCGGTAAAACGATGGCGCGGGGTTTCAAGCGCCGCCAGAAGACGCAGCGAGAAATCCGAGCGCATGGTTTCATCCAGAACCACCGACAGATCCGCGCGCGTGGCCCCACATGCCGCCAGAACCTCTTCCAGCGCAGCCTCCGGGCCCTGATCGTCGCTCCAGCAGTGAAAGGGCAGATCGGTATCCTGGCGCGCCGCGGCGGCATTCAACGCAGGCATCAGAAATCCCGCGTAATCCGCGCTCACCATCAGCATGACGGGCCGTTCGTCGCCGTGGGGGTGCACGCCGGTGAGCCAGGCCATGTGGCTCGACGGGCCAAGCGCGACAAGATCGGTGCCTGTCTGCTCCATGCGGGCGCGCAACGCGGCCAGGCGGGTATCGGTGAGGGGATAGGCGCTCATCTAGGGCTCCGGATGTTGGAAAAGGGGAAGTGGCTTCAGTCAAGGGGGAGGCCGGGCCACCATCGCAGGCAGCCCGGCTCAGGTTCCGGATCAGTCTTTGTCGACCAGACGGTAGAACACGAAATCAGAGGTCGCGCCGTTCACATAGCCGGTGACACCCTTGTCCATTGCAACCTGATAGGCGGCCTGGAACATGATCACGATGGGAGAGCTGGCCTGCACCTCCTGCTGCAACTCGCGGTACATCTGCAGGCGGGTCTCTGCGTCGCCCTCTGACAGGGCCGCCATCGTCTTTTCGTTCATCTCCGCCGGAACAGCCCAGGCATTGCGCCATGTGGTGGTCGCGGCATAGCTGTCGTCCGAATTGTCGGAATTATAGGCAAACGCCTTGGCGTTGGAGTGCGGATCCATGAAGTCCGGACCCCAATAAAGCAGCATCGCCTCATGGCTGCGCTCGCGGTACTTGGTGATGACCTGGCTGCCGGTGCCGGGCAGGATTTCAAAGTTGATGCCCGCATCGGCAAAACTCGCCTGAAGCGATTGCGCCATATCGGTGAAGGGGGCGGCGTTGATCACATCAAGCGACACGGTGATCGGGCTGTTGATGCCGGCCTCTGTCAGGATGCTTTTGGCTTTTTCCGGATCGTAAGAGAATGGCGTCTCATCATATGAGCCGGGAAACCCCTTGGGCCAAAAGGCCTGATGCACATCCATCTGACCTTTGATGATGGTCTCGGTCATGCCTTTGTAGTCCACCAGATACCGCGCGGCTTCCCAAACCGCCGGGTTGGTCAGGCTGTCTGTCTTTTGGTTAAAGGACAGGAAATGGACCGCCGCCTGCGGGAAGGTTTCAACCTTGATTTCATCGCTGCTGAGCGATGCAATCTGATCGGGCGTCATGTTGCGGGCAAGATCCACATCGCCCTGTTCCAGCAGCAGCTGCTGGGTCGCGCTTTCCGCCACATGGCGGATGATCACGCTGTCCACCTCGGGGGCGCCGTTGAAATAGGTCGGGTTGGCTTCCATGCGGACCATCTGACCGGCGGTATAGCGTTTCAGGGTAAAGGGGCCAGAGCCCGCTGCATTGGCATTCAGCCACGCATTGCCCATGTCACCGTCAACTTCGTTTTCGCGCACCAGAACGCTGTCCACGATAGAGGCGGGCCGTGCTGCGAGCACGTTCAGAACAAAGGCGGGGGAAAAATCACCTGCATATGTGACGGTGACGGTGTTGCCATCGGCCTTTACCATCTCAGCAATATTGTCGGCGTTCCAGCCAAGCTGGGTCAGAATGAACGCCGGGGTCAGGTTCAGCTTCACAACGCGCGAGAAGGAATAGACCACATCCTCTGCCGTGACCTGGTTGCCAGAGGCAAAGGTCGCCCCATCGCGCAGGGTGAAGGTGATGGTCTTTGCCGCTTCATCCGTGGACCATTCCGACGCAAGGCCCGGCGCCAGAACGGTGGTGTCTTCGGCATCATATTGGACCAGACGGTCATAGAGGTTGGTCACCAACTCGCCCGAGGTGAACTCATAGGCCTGGGCGGGATCGATGGCGACGATATCGTCGATGTTCTGGGCAACAACCAGCACGTTGTCCGGGCTCTTGGCAAAGACCGCAGGGGCCGCCATTGGCAGCATCATCGCGCTGGCCAAAAGCGCTGTCTTCAGATGTTTCATCAAATCGTCTCCTTGTTGGAAATGGTGTTATGCCGGGCGGGTCACGCCTCGGGTTTTTGGGAAAGCTCCGGCAGATCAATTGCGCCCGCGCGGTTCAGCACAGTCAGGGTGCCCGTCCACAGGATGCGGGCCGTCTGGTCGGTGGGGTTGCGCCAGGCGTGAGGGGTGTCGCCGCGATAATGCAGGCAGTCCCCAACCGTCATGCGAAATGTCTGATCGCCCAGCGTCTGCTCGATTTCCCCGTCAAGCACATAGATGATCTCTTCACCCTCGTGGCTCACGGTTTCGGACGTGTATCCCGCAGGAATATGCAGCACGTAGCTCGACATTTCAGAGCCGGGAAACTCTGCCCCCAGCGCTTCGTAGCGCAGCGAGGAATTGTCGAGCGCAAACAGGGGGCGAGACCCTGCGCGGGTCAGCCCGTCAGAGGGCTTTGAAGCCGAGATGAAATAATCCAGACCAACCTCCAGCGCCGCCGCGATCTGCGCAAGGGTGCCAAGGGACGGGGTGGCATTGTCGCGTTCGACCTGGCTGAGGTAGCCAACCGACACACCGGACGCATCACAAAGCGCCTGAAGCGTCATGTTCAGCTGCTTGCGGCGCTTGCGAATCGTGGGTCCGACCTTGGGCTCCTGGATCGTTTTTTCCTGTGGCATTCTCGCTCTTTACTCTTGGATTTCCCAGCCTGGCCAAAGTAGTGGCTTTGGCGGGGTTCGGGTGGGTCTCTCCGTCTCACGCTACAAAAAAAATTTTTGTGACGCAAAAAATATTTTTTGCAACTTATCAAAATTCCTCTATGCCTGAAGCCGAGAGATGCGCCCGCCAGCCGGTTCGGCGCTGGTGATAAACCGCGCTAAGCGTTTGATTTTCAATTGTTTGGCCAAAACGGAAAGGGAGAGAGCTTGAGCAGGATCCAGTCTTCCCCCGCCGCCCTTCGCGGCTCTGTTGGCGCGCTGGGAGGGTTTGCGATCGTCACGCTTTTGACCTTTGTCGGGCTGATGGCGATCACGTTTTTCATTGGCCGGGTCATCCCGATTGACCCGGTATTATCCGTGGTCGGAGACCGGGCAACGCAGGAGCAATACGATGCCGCCCGCGTCGCGATGGGGCTGGACCGTCCGCTTGCGGTGCAATTTCTGGCCTATGTCGGTGACGTCTTTCAGGGCAACCTTGGGCATTCCGTTTCCACCAACCGCCCGGTCGCCGAAGATCTGGCGCGGGTGTTTCCCGCGACGCTGGAAATGGCGACGCTCGGCATCATCATCGGGGTGGGCATGGGGGTGCCGCTTGGGGTGTGGGCTGCTGCTCGGCAGGGCACATGGATCGACCACCTGATCCGGGTCTTTGCGCTGCTGGGATATTCCGTGCCTGCCTTCTGGCTTGGCCTTGTGGGTTTGGTGGTGTTTTACGCGGGCCTTGGCTGGGTGTCCGGGCCGGGGCGTGTCGATATCTTTTATGAGGGTGTGGTAGAGCCGCGCAGCGGTCTGATGCTGGTCGATTCCGCTTTGGCTGGCGACTGGGACGTGTTCTGGAACGCCCTTGATCACCTCATCCTGCCTGCCACCATTTTGGGGTTTTTCTCTCTGGCCTACATCGCCCGCATGACCCGCAGTTTCATGCTTGATCAGCTGGGGCAGGAGTACATTACGACTGCCCGCGTCAAGGGCGTGGCAGAGTGGCGAGTGATCTGGACCCATGGCTTCCGGCCTATTCGCGTACCGCTGATCACGGTGATCGGGCTGTCTTATGCGGCGCTGCTTGAAGGTTCTGTGATGATCGAAACCGTCTTCAGCTGGCCAGGTATCGGCAACTACCTGACTGTTGCGCTGCTCAATGCCGACATGAACGCGGTCCTCGGGGCGACGCTGGTCATCGGTGCGGTGTTCATTCTCATCAATAAACTGTCGGATGTGCTCTATCGCATGCTCGACCCGCGCAGCCGATAGGAGGGGGCGATGACCACGATGACAGATTGGTTGCTTGACGACTCTCCCACATCGCGTGTGCAGGCGTCGCTGGGGCGCGGCTACAGGATGATACGCCTGTTGATGCGCAACCCGCTTGCGGTGATTGGCGCGGTGATCCTGCTGACCCTGATCTTTGCTGCGGTTTTTGCACCGTGGATCGCGCCGCACAGCCCGTTGGGTCAGAACCTGTCTCAACGTCTTTTGCCGCCGTCCTCGACCCACTGGATGGGCACGGATGAATTGGGGCGCGATATCTTCAGCCGTGTGATTTACGGCGCGCGGATCACCTTGATGATCGTTGCGCTGGTGGCGGTGATCGCGGCGCCACTTGGCCTGCTGATCGGGGCGGTTTCGGGATATTTCGGGGGGTGGACGGACAAGGTTCTGATGGGTGTCACGGATGTGTTCCTGTCGATGCCCAAGCTCATCCTTGCGCTGGCCTTTGTGGCGGCGCTGGGGCCCGGGATCGAGAATGCAATCATCGCAATCGCAATCACCTCCTGGCCTGCCTACGCACGTATCGCACGGGCCGAGACGCTGACCTTTCGCAACGCCGAATTCATCTCGGCCATGCGTCTGCTGGGCGCAAGCCATGCGCGCATCATCACCGGCCATGTGCTGCCGCTTTGTACCTCATCAATGATCGTGCGCGTCACACTGGATATGGCCGGGATCATCCTGACCGCCGCGGGCCTTGGCTTTCTTGGTCTGGGGGCCCAGCCGCCGTTGCCGGAATGGGGCGCCATGATCTCGCGTGGGCGCGCGTTCATCCTTGATCAATGGTGGGTGGCCACCATGCCGGGTTTTGCCATCATCGTGGTATCCCTTGGCTTCTGTTTCTTGGGGGATGGGCTGCGCGATGTGCTGGACCCCAAACAGGGAGGCAAATCATGAGCCAATCGCCTTTGCTGGAACTTGAAAACCTGCGGGTCAGCTTTCCAACCCCCAAGGGGCGGGTTGAGGTGGTCAAGGGGCTGTCCTTCACCCTTGGACGCGAACGTCTCGGCATCGTCGGAGAAAGCGGATCGGGCAAATCCATGACCGGCCGTGCCATCCTGCGCCTGGTGCGCAGACCCGGCCAGCAGGACGCGGACAAGATGACCTTTGACGGGATCGATCTGCGCCGCCTGTCTGAGCGGCGGATGCGGGATCTGCGCGGGGCGCGGATTTCCATGATCATGCAGGATCCCAAATTCTCGCTGAACCCTGTGATGACCATTGGCGAACAGATCGCAGAGGCGCTGCGGACGCACGAACGGCTTGCCCGTCGCGACGTTCAGGCGCGGGTGCTGCAAATGCTGGAAGCGGTTCGCATCAATGATCCCAAGCGGGTGATGGCGCTTTATCCGCATGAGGTATCGGGCGGCATGGGGCAGCGGATCATGATCGCAATGATGTTGATCCCGCGCCCTGATCTGCTGATTGCGGACGAACCGACATCGGCGCTTGATGTTTCTGTACAGGCCCAGGTGCTGGACCTGATCGACGAATTGGTGCGCGACAAGGGCATGGGGCTGATCCTGATCTCTCATGATCTCAATCTGGTGGCGCGCTACTGCGATCACATTTTGGTGATGCATGCAGGTCAGGTGGTCGAAAGCTGCGCCGCAAGCGAGCTGCACAATGCCACCCATCCCTATACCCGCGGCCTCTTGGCGGCGGTGCCCAGGATGGAAGAAACCCGCGAGGAACTCCCCGTTCTCGACCGCAGCGCATGGAGCGGCACATGACAGCGATCTCTCTGAAAAACCTTGATATTTCATATGGGCCCACCAAGGTGGTTGAGGCGGCAAGTTTCGATGTGGCCGAGGGAGAGAGCTTTGCCCTCGTCGGTGAAAGCGGCTCAGGAAAATCCACCATCCTCAAGGCCATCGCCGGGCTTGCCCCCGACTGGACGGGAGAGATCACCGTCCTGGGGCAGCCGCGCGGGCATAGTGTCGATCATGGGTTTGCCAGCCGGTGCCAGATGGTGTTTCAGGATCCATATGGCTCGCTGCATCCGCGCAAATCCGTCGACCGTGTGCTGAGTGAGCCACTGAAGATCCACGGCATTTCCAACCGCGATGCGCGGGTCGAGGACATGCTGGCGGCTGTGGGGCTCGACCGTCGGTTCCGCTTTCGCTATCCGCATCAGCTCTCTGGTGGGCAGCGCCAGCGGGTCGCAATCGCGCGTGCATTGATGTTGGAGCCCAAGGTCATGCTGCTGGACGAGCCGACATCGGCGCTCGACGTGTCCGTGCAGGCCGAGATCCTCAATCTGCTCAAGAAACTGCGCCGCGAGCAGGGGCTGACCTATCTGATGGTTACCCATAACCTGCCTGTCGTCAGCTTCATGTGTGATCGCATGGCAGTGATGCACAAGGGGCGTATCGTTGAAATTGCCCCGGCCAGCGCGCTGCATGACGGCCGGTTCCAAGACCCTTACACCCAATCCCTTTACGCCGCATCAGGCGGCAACCCTGACCGCAAGGACTAGGATATGACTGATACACGACCCGCCCGCCTGGCATTTGAGCAGGCCATGGCAGAGGCGCAGGATGCAACCGCCGCCTATGACGCGCTATGTGCGCTGACAAAGGCCACGGTCGGCGCCAAGCTGTTTACCGTGATGACCGCAGACATGGATGCCATGCTTGCCTGCCGCACCTACACCGATGATCCGCAAAACTACCCGACAACCGGCACCAAAGAGATCGAGATGAACCGCTGGTTCGAACAGGTCCATGGCCGCCACGAGACATTTGTCTCAAATACCCTTGCCGATATCGACACGGTCTTTCCCGACGCAGACCTGATCGGCCGGCTCGGCTGCGGGTCCGTCATCAACCTGCCGGTCATTCTGCGGGGGTCGATGGTTGCCACGGTGAACATCCTCCACGAGGAAGGCTATTACACACCCGAGCGTGTTGCCCTGGCCCAGGACATCCTGCGCCTGCCAGCCATGACCGTCCTCGCCTTTGCAGGCAGCTGAAAGGGCGCGCGCCTCCCCGCAGCAGATCTTTTGCCGTTCCGTTTCAGGTCGATTTGTGCGAGATAGCCGACCGACCTCATGATCCTTGCCGGGCCGCCGCCCGGACGCAGGGATCCGCGCAACGCGTTTCAAGGACCTGGTGCAGACATGGCTGACACAGCATCAACACAAAACATCCCCCGCGCCGCCCGCCTGAGCGTGGCACCCATGATGGATGGGGTGGAGGGTTTGAAAAAGTATTAAATTACAAGTTATTACACGGCATTCGTCAAGGTGTTGGAGTTCCGTGTTGGGGCGGACAGGATTGCGGGGCCTGGCGTGAGTTGTCCAACGCTTGTGACTGACTGCGGCACCGACTATCGCCTCGTGCTCCACCACTTGAGAATTGAGGGTGGGGCACCTGTTTTCGACTGCTATGCGCAGATAGCGAAATTTGCAAAGTCGCGAGATCTGACAGCCAAGTGTCGATCCTACGCTGCATCAGCACTGGAAAGAGCTGACCTTCGCTGCCAGTGCAGCCACCGATCATCATCGAAAGGACGGGATGCGGGACGGAGTAGCCTTTCACTGACTTCGACCCAATGTCCCCTGTACAATTTGCAAAGCCTAGGTCCCGAAATATCAGGGGCTTGGAGGCGCACTATGTGGGCTTGGCGATGGCGGTGGCGAAAACCTGATACCCGTACAGTGTCCCGGCTATCGCCCGGCGCTTGTATTCAGCTACCAGGCCGGAAAACAATTCTTGGCCGATCTCCCCCCTGTCAAACATCCGCTTTGCCGTTTCTTCGACCCACGGCAGCATCTGATCGTTATCCGCGATCGTTCGACTTTGAACATCAAATTCGGTCACTTCGAAATCAGCCGCTATCATCAAAGAACGCATTTTTGCGACGATATGAGGGTCAGTCACAAACTCATCGACGAAGGCGCGTGCGCAAGCGTTGAGCGGATCGTTCGGGCTGTTGCTCAGGCTGGCTTTTGAAAAGTCCGCATCGCAAACCACAAGGTTGCCATCAGCTTTCAGGACACGCCGCGCCTCTTTCAAAAGTGGAGCGGGGTCCACAACATGGGTCAGGACGGTATGAAGAATGAGGTTGCAAACCGAATTGTCATCAAGCGGCAATGCGGTCCCGTCCGCGACTTCAAAGGTGATGTTGGCATACTGCTTTGCTCGGCCTCTTGCCACTTTGACAAAGCCAGAGGATGGTTCGAAGGCCATGACCCGTTCAGGTTCGGCATGGGCTGCGATCCGCCGGGTAACGGCCCCGGCACCAGCCCCGACCTCGACAGTGACGCTACCTTCCGCAAATCTTAATTTTGAGAGATACGTTGCAACGATGCTCTCCATTTGGGGATCCGATTGTCGTGCGTCCATCGAGTCGGCGAATGCTGCAATGAATTCTTCGCCCGCTGCATCTACGTTCTGAAAGGGATCGGACATCCAAAAAACACTCCTTCTCATCCTATCAAATCATAATAGCAGACCTTCGTGATCGGCGCAGCATCATGCAGTTGGGCTCGCTGCCGCCTTGCGGCGACGCAGCGCCGGGCTGTCTGCCGTGACAGCGTTCCTGGCTACCCGTGATCGGCTCGAGCCAGCCCAAACGAGACATTCGAACCGGGGGCAGCGGGAACTCTGCCGCAAAGGCAAAAGATCTCGCAGTATTTCCCGGAAGCGGACATTCCAGGCTCCGCGATCTGTCATGCCGATGCTGCGCCTCGCTCAAACGTCAGCGAAGCGCAGATAGCGACCTTTGCAAAGTCTTCGGATCTGGCGGCATGGCGAGCACTCCCTGCCGCAGGCGCAAAGGGAAAAGCTGCCCTTCGCCGCACGTGCAGCCGCGAACACCTTTAGATGTCGGCTAAGCGGACATAGCGCCATTTCGCTGCGGCTGTGCGAACGTCAACTTTGGACGCGTCGGCTGTGTCAAAAACGGTCGAATCCGCCGGTGACAGAAAGGGTTAATTTTGGCACATCCTACGGTGCGGGGAAAGTCTGGAACGAACCTCAGTTTAACCAATGCTGCGTGATGAACCAAAGTCTGATTTAATGCCGTTACTCTCAATCCGTTACAACTATCGACTTTGGACCAAAATCATGATAATCGGAGTGTAATTATTATTGCAAATCATGAGGTTACCTTGGATCGTTTTAGTACACCTAAATATGTTGTAGCATTTGCATCCACCCTATTTTGGGCGCTCGGAACTGCCAGCACGGCGCAAGAGTTCTCCCTACGTATGACCGCGTCGATAGATGAAATCAGATCCTCCGTTGATCCCTCGGTCGATAACTCTGGTTTCGAAGCCATTTTTGAGCCCGGCTCAACAAAATCTTTGTCACTAACGGTTAACTTTAGTGGTCCGGGGCAGCCAATCATCTCTGGAGAACGGCTAATCGACAGGGATTTGATAACAGGCGCGACAGTGTCCATGGATGGATACGAAGCCGTTATCCCAGGCGGATCCGTAATCACCAATGATCAGCAATCAGGCAGCACACATATCGACGAGATGTTAATCGTCCCTGTTGCCGATGAAAGCGCTCCGAAGGCTGGCACATACAACCTGAAAGACATAGCTGTGCGCTTTAGCTCGCTATATGAAGATGTTGTCAAAGATGGGGAAACCACCGTACAGGCTGTTGCAACGTTGGGCGAGATTGTTGACCCGAAACAACACAGGGGCACGGTCCAGTTGGCGTTCACTAACCCCGCCGCAGAAGGCTACTTGGGTCGAGCAACCGTGCAAGCCAATATCAATACATGGGAAGTCGTGGCCTCGGGCGGCTCCGGGTTCAGCGCAGGAGAGCCATCGGCCGAACTCTCTCAAACAGATCTATTCAAACTAGGCGAAAAAATTGTCTATTGCATGGCACCCAGAGGCCTACGGGGTGTGATCCGTGTCACCGACATAACCCATGATATGGGCAATCGAGGCAGGCATTCGCAGAACCCGGAACGGGTGCGAAACCAAGCTAAAGAGGCAGGTGCCGAATACCGAGCTCTAGAGATATTCATGGGGTATGGCGGCTTGTTGGGGGAATACAAGCAAGGCATCTACTTTATTACCGTTTTTGAAAACGAGCGCGGCGAAATTTTCGTCAACCGCAAGGCCGGAATTGGTACACCAAACTCCAACTACAAACGCGAAAACGACCCTTGCCCCATGAATCAATGGGTATCTGTTGACGCGTTTCGATAACTTCGCAGCAGCCGCCAAGACATTTGGATGCATCGTTGAGGGGGGCGTGTATGGCTTGGGCGAGTACGCACACCACTCAAGGCTTTGGAATAAGCCCCTTATCAACAGTCCAGGTCTACCTGAAGCGAAGATCATTCCGGAACCGGATGACCTCTATCACCCGTTCCCGCTGCAGGCGGGCCTGTCTTATGCAAGTGTCGGTAACGCTCCACCGGTCCTCGGCGTGTTGATTGTCACTGAGAACTGACCCGGTAGCCCTATAAATTGTCACTGAGAAT
>NZ_CVRM01000034.1 GCF_001258055.1 Phaeobacter italicus
AGGGTGGGTCAAATCTCGGTGAAAATACCGGGTCAGTTCTCAGTGACAATCAACAGCAAGGTGAATGGCTTGGCGCATTGCGTGGCGCTATTGATGAAATCACATCTCACGTCCGTCACCACATTGGCCGACTTGCTGCGCGAGGAGCAGAATTACGCGACGCTGCAGGCGGGGTTAGAGACCAGCTGGAAACTAGCGAAAGACGCCGAGAAGCGACTGAAAGAGAGTTAAACGCGAGAGATAGCCACCGCAGCGCCGGACATTCGCTTTGATCTAACTGCAAATGTTGGCGTGGTTCGAGGGTCAGCAGTGGGAATCTTAGATTCGTTCTACAGCAATTCACCACACGTCTGCGATTTCTTTGCTGGGTGCGTATGCGGATAAACCGGCACTTCATGTAGAATGCAGCGAAAAGCTCGAACGAGCCCAAACTGCTTAGTGCTGCGTTTGGTGTGAACGGGTGCGAACCGCTCTCTGCTGCCGTTAGGTTTTAGGCAGTATGTTCGAGAAGCCGAATCTTAACCCTGGTCAGGGACGACCCGTTTGAGCTGCCATTCCATCCAAATCCCCGGAGGTCGCAGTTTCATCGGGCTTGTCATTCGGTGCGTCCTCAAAATCGAGCACTGTTCGCCGGGGCAGCCTGCGGGGCAAAGCGATCACGAGCAGGAAGGGATCGAGTTCTTGCGAAGCGCTGAACAGGCGCTCCGCAACACGTGCTCAGTGAGACATTCTGGAATTTCTTAGGTTTCCGAGATCAAGGCCCTAATATTGGCGGGACCGGTGGGGCGAATGCCCGATGGGTTCAGCGCTTTGATCGAATGATAGCCACGGGTAATGTGATCCATATTCACCGTCTCGGCGATGCCTGGCAGGCGATAGATGCGCGCCATCAATGCCGACAGCCGGGGATAGCTTGCGATCTGTCTGCGGTTTGCCTTGAAGAGACCGTGATAAGCGACGTCAAATCGGATCAGCGTAACGAACAGGCGAACATCGGTTTCGGTCAGGTGGTCGCCGAAAAGATAGTCCCCGATCAGCCGGTCTTCCAGCATCTCAAGCGTTGAGAACACGCCTTCCACGGCCTCGTCATAGGCTTCCTGCGAGCTTGCAAAGCCGCATTTATAGACGCCATTGTTGAGCTTGTCGTAGATCACAGCATTCAGCGCGTTTATCTCGGCCCCCTGTGCCTCGGGGTAAAGCCGGTGGTCGGAGGGCGCGATATGCTCGAAGGCTGTGTCGAACATGCGCAGGATGTCGGCGCTTTCGTTACTCACCATCACGCCCTGCTTTTCGTCCCAAAGAACCGGTACCGTCGCGCGTCCGGTGAAATGCGGATCGGCGCGGGTATAGATCTCGTGCATGTAACGCGCGCCGAAAAGAGGGTCTTCGTCGCTGCCGGGATATTCGCCAAAGGACCAGCCCTGATCGCTGAGTGTCGGGTTGACCACCGTGACCGGGATCATGTCATCCAGCCCCTTGAGTTTGCGGGCGATCAGCGCGCGCGAGGCCCAGGGGCAGATCAAGGCGACATAAAGCCGGTAGCGGCCAGGTTCGGCCTTGAAGCCCCCCTCGCCGGTTGGGCCAGCGCTGCCATCGGGGGTGATCCAGTTGCGAAAGCTCGACACTTGCCGCACGAAACGGCCCTTTTCGTCCGCCTTTTGCACCGGCTGCCAGTTTTCCATCCATTTGCCGTCTACAAGCATTGATTCGCCCTCCTTAAGCGGCGTGAAATACAAAAGAGCGCATCGAGATCGACCCAAGGTCGATATCGTCGGTCATGAAGGTCAGCGCATCGCGCTTGTCAGACGCCCCTGCAATGGTGAGCGCGGGAAGATAGTGATCCACAGATGGATGCGCCATGCGCAGCAGTGACCCTAGACCTTTGCGGTTGCTCAACGCGGCGAAGTCCCGGTCCTTGAGCTTTTCGGCAAATAGCGTGTCGAATTCGACGGCGAAGTCCTGCGGTGCGCTGCCTGCGCCCCAACGGGCGGCGCGCAGGTTATGCACCACATTGCCTGACCCAAGGATCAGAACACCGCGGTCGCGCAGCTCTGACAGAGCCTGGCCGATCTCAAGCTGGTAGCCAAGGTCTTGTCGCATGTCGATCGAGACCTGAAACACCGGCACATCCGCACTGGGGTAGAGGTATTTCAGCACCATCCAGGCCCCGTGATCGAGGCCCCAGAGATCGTCCTCTTCGGCATGGTGGCTGGCCAGAAGTGACACCACCTCACGCGCCAGCTTCGGATCGCCTTGAGCCGGGTATTGCTGCGCAAAAAGCGCCTCGGGGAAGCCATAGAAATCGTGGATTGTGCGCGGCATGGCGGACACATCCACCAGGGTTGTGCCCTTGCTCATCCAATGTGCGGACACGACCAGAATGGCCTTGGGTCGGGGCAAGCTGCGGCCCAGCTTGGTCCAGGCGCGGCTGTAGTCTGTGGCTTCGATGGCATTCATCGGGCTGCCGTGACCAAGGAAAACCAGCGGCATCCGGTCGCTCGGAGAGAGCCGCTCTTTGAGATCATTAAGGGATTGTGCGGTGTTCATGACGATGCTCCGTTGATTTGGGGGACGCCCAAAAGCGGCCCCCATGGCTTCAGGCGAAACGGCCCAACGTAGTTTGTAGGACAGGGATTTTCAGCGCATAGGCGCCGTTTCCAAGCAAAGCGATGGCACCAAGCACAACCGCCCAGTAGAGCGGGAATTCCCATCCGCCACCTTCACCCGAAAACAGCCATCCGTTGGATGAATGCACCCAGGTCGCGCCCAGCAGCACCGGGATCAGCGCCAGGGCGGCCAACCGTGTGGCCACGCCTGCGATCAGGGCCACGCCCCCCGCCAATTCGGCGAAAATGGTGAGATAGGCGAAAAGGCCGGGCAGGCCGAGGCTTTCGAAATAGCCGACGGTTCCCGCGATGGTGAAGACATTCACCTTGAGAAGCCCGTGGGCCAGAAACAGCACGCCGCTGGACACGCGCAAGATGGTTGCTGCGTAGTCGGCGTTTGAATAATTGGTCATGGTTCTGTCTCCTGTTTTTGGGGTTACGCGGCTTGCCATTGAGGGGCGATTTCTGCGCCCTGGCCCAGCACATAGCCAAACTGAATGTTCATGAAGCCAAGCGGCTCAAGGTAGCGGGCGTTTTTCAGCGGTCCTGCATCCACCGGGACAAGGCCGATCTCACTTGCGAGGGCTTTCACCTTGTCGCGTGCGGCGTTGTCATCGGCGGCCACAAAGGTTTGCAAGGGCTGGTCGCCGATGGTCAGACCGGTGCCATAATGCTGGGCGAAGATGGTGTTGAACGCCTTCGCGACCGAGGCACCGGGCAACATTGCCGCGATCTCTTCTGCAGCCGAGCTGTTTCCTGCGACCTGCAGGCCCGAGAAATCGTCTGTCACCGGGTTCGATACATCGATCACCAGCTTGCCGGTGAAATCCGCCTGTCCGGCCACATCCTTGGCCGCGCCATAGGGCGTGGCGAGGATCACGGTGTCGGCCGCTGCGACGGCGCTTGCCAGGTCGTCTTCTTTGCCATAGGCGGCGACATCGTGACCCGCCTTGGCCAGTACAGCGGTCAGGCCTGACCCGACATTCCCATTTCCAATAACTGCGATTTTCATGTCTTTACTCCTTTATTCGCCGCGTTGTCGCGGCCTGTGTTCTGACCCCTATTTACGGCTTGCAAACATTCAACAAAATGGCGAAGCTATTGAATGACTATCCACAAAGTGTTCGCAATAATTTCCCATGGACCTCACCGATGAACTCAAGGCCTTCGTGGCCACCGCACAGACAGGGTCGTTCACCGCGGCGGCTGATCAGCTTGGCGTGTCGAACCGGCTGACTTCGAAATATGTGGCCGAGCTTGAGGCACGGCTTGGCGTGCGGCTGTTCCAGCGCACAACGCGCAAGGTTGGCCTGACACCGGCAGGTGAGGATCTTCTGGCCCGCGCGCCGGCTTTGCTGGACGATCTCGATGACCTGCTGGCCGAGGTCTCTGAAGGGTCACGCGGTTTTACCGGTGTGATCCGCGTCTCGGCGCCAGTTACCTTTGGCGAGCTTTATGTCGTTGGGATGCTGCGCCGCTTTGCCGATGCAAATCCCGGCCTGAGTTTCGACCTGCGTCTCAGCGACGCCTATGTGGATCTCGCGCGCGACGGGATCGACCTGGCTTTCCGCATCGGCCGATCCGAGATGCTCTCGCTTAAGGAACGCAAATTGGGCACCTTGCGCTCTCGCCTTGTGGCCAGCCCCACCTATCTTACCGCGCAGGGGCAGCCAGACCATCCAGCGGATCTGGCGCATCATGCCTGCATCGTTGACACCAACCGCCGCGCGCCGCGCCGCTGGGTCTTTCACAGGGGGGAAGAGGATCTGGAGGTACAGGTACAAGGCCGCTTTCATGTCAATTCCGCCCGCGCCGCAGCAGAACTGGCGACCAATGGGCTTGGCATCGCCTATGCCCCGCGCTTCGCAATCTGCGACGGGCTGTCCGCTGGCAAGCTTGTCGAGCTGATGCAGAACTATTCCGGTGACACGACCACCGTGAATGCGGTCTACTTGGAGGGTCGGGCGCTGCCCCGGAAGATCCGAGCGCTGATCGACTTTGCCGTGGAAGACATAAAAACCTCGGATGTTTTATAATCGCAAATTGCGAACATTTTGTTCCAAGTGATACTGCAACTTCAACATTTTCGGCTGAATTTGGCGGACCTATGTTCCGTTTATCGCATCACAGATGATGCAGAACACAGAGCAAAGGAAAGCTGAAATGAAAACCGCAACCCTTATCACCGCCGCCGTTATGGCCGCCACATTTGGTACGGTTTCTGCTGCGCAGGATAACGATGTCACCACTGCCGCCCTGGCCGAACTGGCCCAGCGTCAGGCCGAAGACGCGCGCATTGCCAAGAACCTGGAAACCTTCGACATGCTCGATTTCGAAGTGTTTTCGAACCAGCAATGGGACCGGCTGCATGAAAGCCACGCCGAAGACATCAAAGTGCATTGGCCCGATGGCCGCGTGACCGAAGGTCTCGACGTGCATATCGAAGACCTCAAAGCGTTTTTCGTCTTCGCACCGGACACCCGGATCGAAACCCACCCTGTCCGCATTGGCCAGGGTGAATGGACCGGCGTAGTTGGTGTGATCGAAGGCACGTTTTCGGAACCGATGCCGATCGGTGGCGATCAGTTCATCCAACCCACCGGCCAAAGCTATAAGCTGACCATGGCCACTGTGGGCCACTGGACCGACGAAGGTGTCATGGATGAAGAATACCTGTTCTGGGACAACCATGCCTTTTACAAACAAATCGGTCTGATTGACTAAACCACTATCAGATCGGTAATAATTCGACGCCGTTCCAGACCCTGGAGCGGCGCTTTACCAACCTTGGTCGCTGGTGTGGCATAAGCAGCGTTCAACCTGAGCGGTGCAGCGAAAGCTAACTAAGTCCCGCATTGCAGACCTTGATGTGGCCTGCGGCAAAGGTCCGCTGAGCGGACTTTGCCGACATTGATGTTTAGCCATGTTGCTGACGCAGCATTTGTTTTCTCTTGCAGCACAACCATCGCTGCGTTGCGGCCGCGAGCCGCGGGAGCGGACATTCAGAGTTCGTCGGGCCCCAAAAATCTGTTCCACTACCGAATGACGGAGGGGAGCCCGTAGTTCCAACCCTGTACCTTGCTCGAACAACCGCTAGACGTCGCCACTTCAAGGTTAACGATCGCCATCGGAGCTGAGATCTTTCCCCGTAAGCTCCTGACGCAATGACAGCGCAACTTCGGCGAGGGTATCAATCAACTGCTTTTGAATTGGTCGGATACGTCAGGTGTCCGCGACGTAGAACTTCAGAATGTCTGGCGCGACACCCACGCCGTTGACTGGCGTGACGTCTTGAGGGCAGGCGGACATGACGGCGATGACGTCCATATCGGCGCGGAAGGTCACTTGGTCATCCGGTTTTGACACGGGTGCGACGAAACTTGTGCTGCCGTCGGCTTGCACAGGGACGTTCATCCAAAGATTGAAAGGGGCGGGAACAGCTGGCGCTTTGAGGCCAATGGCCATCAGCGCCATCCGCAGATTATCAGCGCAATTGTCGTGGTATTCCGTGCAGCCCAATTGCTGGTACCGGGCATGATCGCAGCAGGCGATTATCGTGTCATGCACACCATCGGATGTGTCTTCCGTGATTGTCATCAAGGGGCGACGCAGGTTGGAGGTCACACTGTCACCTACTTTGGGGAATATCGAGCCTAGGGCTGTGTGCAAATGCTCCATCGAAGAATACTCACCCACATCATCTGCTGCAAAAATCCAGAAATCGCAGACTTGATGGCCGCTGGGGTTCATCACGGTTAGCTGTTGACCTGCGCCGACGCGCACCGCCACGCCGCATCGCGCGTCGATTGTGTAGGTGTGGTTCATTCTGGGTGTGCCGTCAGCGGAAACGGCAATCTCAAGACTGCGGTTGGTACCATCGGGTCGGGAGGGGTCGAACGAGGCCATGGGCACGGGCTTTCGTGGATTATGTCTGGGTAGTTGCATTGTTTGGCGAGGGGCCATTCGCAAAGGAGCATAGACAGTTCTCGGCATATTGGAATGAAGCTTACGTGCTTCTCGTCGGAGACGTGCCGAAGATTAGCTCCGCTTTGACATCGGCTGGTTTTGCAAAGAACCGCAGGCGTTCTCATCGAGATGCATTCATTTCCAAGCTAAATGAACTAATAAGCACAATAAATTTTCTAAATTCCATTGCCGATGATAGCGTCCTCGCAATAACCGGGATTGAGAATTGAGATGGATCGACACGACTTCAAAAAGACCTTTGGCGCAACTGGTCCTGTCATTCTTCCTGTCATTCATGTGCTTGACAGCGAACAGGCCGAGCGGAACATCAAAGCAGCCATTGCTGGCGGGTGTCCGGGGGTTTTTCTGATCAACCACGACTTCGAGAAAGAGAAACTAGTCCCGATCATCAAGGAGATGCGGCAGGCGTTCCCGGACATTTGGCTCGGGGTGAATTTTCTGGCGGTCACCGGCAAGTTTGCCTTCCCAATTCTGGGAGAGATGCAAGCTGAAGGGTGCAAGGTCGATGGTTACTGGGCCGATGACGCACGTATGGATGAACGCCGTGCGGAAGATGATCAGCCCGAAGCAGATGAGATCGCGGCCATCCGCGAAGGAAGCGGTTGGACCGGGCTTTATATCGGCGGCACCGCATTCAAAAAGCAGCGCGACGTTGATCCAGCACAGTATGGCAAAAGCGCGCGCATCGCGACGCACTACATGGACGTCGTTGTGACCTCCGGCGTGGCGACTGGCCACGCAGCCGATGTTGGCAAGATCGACACGTTTCGCGCGCATTGCGGCGACACGGCACTTGGCCTTGCATCCGGCATCACACCTGAAAACGCAGCGCAATATGCAGATGCGGTTGATCTTTTCATGGTCGCGACCGGCATCAATTTTGACGGCGATTTCTACAATATTGATCCTGAGCGCCTGAAGCGGCTCATGGACCTCACACAGACATAAGGGAGAGAAAAGATGGCTCAAGACAAAGGACCCAGAGACGACCGTTGGTACTTCTCGCTGATGGCCCCGAACACCAAAGGCGACAAGTTTGCATGGCTTGACCCGACCTCAATCTACATCAACGGCAAGGCGTATCATGATCTGCTGGATGATCTGGTGGCTGATCTAGATGCCGATGAGATTGACGTCGTCGCGGGCCTTGATGCGATGGGCTTTGTTCTGGCGGCGGGCATCGCGGCCCGTATCGGGAAGGGGTTTCTGCCCATTCGCAAACCCGGAAAGCTCTGTGTGGATACAGACAGCGCGTCTATGACCAACTACTCCGGTCAAACCCAGTCGATGGAAATGCGCACGCCCGCCTTTGCACCCGGAACGCGGGTTTTGCTGGTGGATCAGTGGGTTGAAACCGGCGGCACGATGCATGGTGCTGTCCAGCTGGTTGAACAGCAGAAGGGCAAAGTTGCGGGCATGGTGGCGATTGTCATGGAAGAGAATGACAATACGAAGTCCTATCGCGAAAAGTACAAGGTCGTCACCGCGATCCAGCCCGGCACCGAATGGCAGCGCCAGGCCAATGCGCAGTATCTGGAAAGCTTCAAGACCTACAAACCCGAGATGGCGTTCCCGGTCTAAGGCCTGAACCCGGCGCACATCCAATCAAACTCTGACCAGAGGGGCTCGACAGATGAAATTGATCTGTGGAAACAGTAACCGTCCGCTTGCTGAAGCGATTGCCGCGCATATGCGTGTCCCTCTGGCTGAGTGTAACGTGCGTCGGTTTGCCGACGAAGAAGTCTTTGTCGAGATACAGGAAAACGTGCGCGGCGATGACGTCTATGTCATCCAATCAACGTCCTATCCAGCCAACGACAACCTGATGGAGCTGCTGGTGTTGATCGACGCGCTGCGCCGATCCTCTGCCGGGCGGATCACCGCCGTGATCCCCTATTTCGGCTATGCCCGTCAGGACCGCAAATCAGCCCCGCGCACGCCGATCACGGCAAAGCTTGTGGCGAACATGATCACGCAGGCGGGCGCGCATCGGGTGCTAACTATGGATCTGCATGCAGGGCAAATTCAGGGGTTCTTCGACATTCCCACCGACAATCTTTACGCGGTGCCCGAAATCGTGCGGGATATCGAAAAGCAAAAGGACCGCGACAATGTGATGGTCGTATCCCCGGACGTAGGCGGTGTAGTGCGCGCACGCGCTTTGGCGAAACGTCTCTCGACTGGCCTCGCAATTGTAGACAAGCGCCGCGACAAGCCCGGCTCGTCTGAAGTCATGAACATAATCGGGGACGTCTCTGGCAAGTCCTGCATGTTGGTCGATGACATTATCGACTCTGGCGGTACGCTCTGTAATGCCGCGACGGCGCTGCTCGAAAATGGCGCGGCGGAAGTTTCTGCTTACATCACCCATGGGGTCCTGTCCGGCAAGGCTGTCGACAGGATCAATGCATCTGATCTGACGTCCCTGGTCATCACCGACACAATTTGCGCTACCGAAGCGGTCACCGCATCATCGAAAATTCGCGAGATTTCGATTGCGCCAATGTTCGCCAAGGCGATCACACGGATCGCGAATGGAGAGTCCGTCAGCGTCTTGTTCGAATAGAGGGTGATCATACGATTTGCATAAAGCAACTTTATCGTTGTTCGCTATACATTTTCAGCGCTAATGTTCTCGTATGGGCGCGGTCAACCTTTCAACAGAGCTCCTCAGAGCTTTCATCACTGTCATTGAGGTGGCAAGTTTCACGCGCGCGGCCGAGATACTTGGTCGGACGCAACCTGCCATCAGCCTGCAAGTGAAGCGCTTGGAAGAAGCGGTTGGCTATCCGCTCATTGCGCGGAAGGGCAAAGAGATATCGCTCACGGAGCGGGGGGAGGCTCTGGCCATACATGCGCGCCAGATTCTGCGCCTGAACGATCTGGCAATGGCGGAGTTTGAGCAGCGTGATCCCGCAGCAAGATTGCGGGTGGGGTTGCCTGTGGACTATGCGGTCAACACCCTGCAAGCCTGTTTGACGGACGTTGTCCGACAATTCCCCGATACACAGATCGAAATTCGATGTGATCTGTCCAAGCATCTGCTGGCGGCCATGCGGAGCAACGAAATCGATATCGCCGTGGCATTGTTCGACGGGGACGACCAGCAGTTCCTATTCCGCAACTGGAAAGAACAACCAACCTGGGTTGGCGCCAACGGGTTCGAGATCCCGGAACATGCTGACATCCCCCTTGTCGCGCACCCCTTTGGTTGTGTGTACCGCGACCGTATGGCTACCGCTTTGAAGTTGGTGGGAAAAAGCTGGCGCATCGCTTACTCCAGTCCCGGCATTGGTGGCGTTCAACGCGCGGTCCAGGATGGCCTTGGCCTTTCGTGCCTGACTGCTCCGACGGTCCAAAGCGGCATGCGCACTTTTTCTGAACAAGACGGCCTGCCGGTTCTTGCCCCTTTGCACATCGGGCTTTTCGCACGACAGGCTCAGTTGGGTGCGGGCGGATACGCGGCCATGGATGCCATGATCAACACCTTGGAGCAACGCTCATCGAGCGCTATTGACGCATAACTGCTCATTATGAAGGCATATCAACGATAAATTTCCTAAAAGTCTCATTTTACCATACCATTCTACAAAAATCAGACTGAACACTATGGTTCGGCGAAAAATCAAATGCTCTTTTGCTGGGAAAGAGTGACCAACCGGGAGACACAAATGTACAGACCAACCGTAACTTCATCACTATTGGGCTTGAACCGCCGCCAACTGCTGAAAGCTGGCGGCGCAGCCGTTCTGACAACACCATTTGTCAGCCGCGCCTGGGCGGCAACGACCGAAATCAACATGCTTGCGTGGTACGGCCATGGAGAGGCTGATGTGGTTGCGGAGTATGAGGCTGCAAACAACGTGAAGTTCGTGCCAAAGTATTATGCTGGTGGCGACAACATGCTGGCGCTGATCGCCCAATCCCCTCCGGGCACTTACGATCTGATCCTGTCTGACGCAGAATTCGTGCAGCAGCTGAACGCAGCTGGCTACATCGAAGAAATGAACCCGGCAGATTATCCGCTGGATGACATGCTGCACGAAGACTTCTCGCAGTTCCCCGGCCACTGGGCGGACGGCAAGATGTATTCCATGATCCTGCGCGGGGGGCACTTGGGTGTTTCCTACAACAAGAACTCCGTGACAGCGAAAGAAGCGGAAAGCTATTCCTGCTTCTGGAAGCCGGAGCTTCAGGGCAAAGTGGGCCATTTTGACTGGCACCTGCCGACCCTAGGTCAGATGAGCCTTTATGATGGGAATGGCGCTGACCTTTGGAACCTGAACGACGATCAGTGGTCCAAGGTTCAGGAGACCACCATGAGCCTGCGCTCGCAGGTTGGCGGCTTCTTTGACTATGGCGGCACGTTCAATGGCCTGAAAAACGGCGAGATGCAGGCGATGGTTGGCATCGGTGACTGGATCACCGGCGTTCTAGAAAAAGACGGCGCGCCTGTCGCGTCCGTGATCCCGAAGGAAGGCGGCATTCAGTTCACTGAAAGCTATTCCATCGGCAAGGGCAGCGAAAAGGCCGAAGAGGCCAAGAAGTTCATCCAGTACATGATGTCCCCTGCAGGTCAGGTGAAATCTGCACAGATGGCGGCCTATCCCGGCTTCTGCGTGACCAAGGCTGGCCGCGCCGCCCTGATCGAGGCTGACATGGCGGAAGCCAAGCGGTCGCACCAGGTCGATGGTGATCCGCAAGATCCGATCGCACTGATCAAGGAAGGCCGGGTCCATTACCGCGACATTCCTCAGCAGCAGACGCTGGAGGACTGGAACGACTTCTGGTCCGAGTACAAGAGCGCCTGATCTAGGGCCCAAAGAACCAAAAAAGGGCGGCCAACAGGTCGCCCCCTTTTTCCCTTAAGACGCGAAAGCCCTGCACAGCCCCATGTCTTCCAATCCTGAAAATCGCCCAAGCCTTTATGCGCTGACGTGGCGTTTGCCGATCATCTTCTGGCAGCTGATCTTCTTTGTCGGGCCGGTTCTGTTCATGGTCGCGATGTCGTTCTTCCTGGTGAAGAACTATCGCATGACCGAAGCCTTCGAGTTCGTGAACTGGTCGCGGATGCTGACGCGCGGGTTCTTTTGGGACAGCTATTGGTACACGATAGGCATCGCCACACTGTCCACCGTCTGCGCGATGTGTATCGCCTTTCCGGCAGCCTTTGCATTGGCCTTCCGCGCTTCTGAAAGCACGCGACGCTGGGCGATCTTTCTGCTGATCATTCCGTTTTTCACCAGCTATCTGGTGCGCACATTTTCATGGTTCGTGATTCTGTCCGAAAGTGGCGTGGTAAATGCCGTGCTGGGCTACATCGGCCTTGGCCCCTACACCATGCTGAACACCAACTTCGGCACGCTGGTGGGCTACATGACTCTGACCCTGCCGCTGGTGGTCATACTGCAAACCGTCACGATGGCCAATATCGACAAAAACCTGATTGAGGCGGCGCGCAACCTTGGCTGTTCGCCCCTGCGCACGATCTGGCAGGTGATCATTCCACTGTCCAAGACCGGGCTGATCATCGCGGCGATCTTCTGCTTTATTCTGTCCTTTGGTGACTTTGTGGCACCCTTCTATCTGGGCGGATCGCAGGAACCGACCCTGCCAATCCTGATCCTCGATACCACCAAGTCCGGCCAGCAATGGCCGCGCGCAGCCGTTGTCGCGATCATGATGATGGTTACGCTCTTTGCCATCGCCTTCACCGGCATTGCTTTGGCCTATCGCAAGGGGAAGGGCGCAAAATGAAACAGAGCCGATCCCTCAACTTTATCCTTGGCATCTATGTCGTCCTGATCTTCGCCTTCGTATTTGCGCCCATCATCTTCAGCATGATCTTTTCCTTCAACTCGCAGCGCTTCCCGACGATCCCGTTGGGTGAGTTTTCGACCGAATGGTACGCTAAGGTCCTGGCCGATCCGGACATCTGGAAAGCCGCGCGCAACAGCCTGATCGTCTCCTGCTCAACGGCTGTGATCGCGACATTCCTAGGCTTTTGCACGGCCTATTCCGACTTCCGGTACAACTTCCGATTCAAAGGCCCGTACCTTGCGCTGATCCTGCTGCCGCCCACGATTCCGCTGATCATCATGGCGCTGGCCATGCTTGCGTGGCTGTCCAAGATCGGGATGTCCGGGCAGCTTTATTCGATCATCATTGCGCACAGCGTGCTGACAGCACCTTTTGCCATGGCTGTGATCCGCCTGCGGCTGAACCAAATGGACCCGGACCTCGAATCCGCTGCATGGAACCTGGGCGGATCGGAATGGCAGACCATGCGGCATGTGATCGTGCCGTTCTGCAAGCCTGCCATTTTTTCAAGCCTGTTCCTGACGGCCGCTGTCTCCTTCGACGAATTTGCTGTGTCATGGTTTGTCTCTGGCCTGAATTCTACGTTGCCCGTGGTCGTTCTCGAAATCGTTCAGGGCAATATTGACCCGCAGGTCAACGCCATCGGGACATTCGTCTTCCTCACATCAATGACGCTGGTTGTGCTGGCACAGCTCTTCTTCGCCAGCCGCCAAATCAAGGGCCTGCACGCATGAGCAAACCGCTGGTTGTCTTTGACAAAGTACAAAAGCACTTCGGCAATTTCGTTGCAGTTAAAGAACTGGATTTCGAAATCCGCGAAGGTGAGTTCCTCGCAATCATGGGGCCATCCGGCTGCGGCAAGACCACAACTTTGCGCATGTTGGCTGGCCTCGAAGCGCCGACGCACGGCGAGATTCGCCTAAATGATCGAGTGATGAATGACGTTGCCCCGCACGAGCGCGACACGCCTTTGGTTTGGCAGTCACTCGCGCTCTTCCCATTCCTGACGGCGCGCGAAAACGTCGAATTTGGTCTCAAGATGCGTGGCGTGGACAAGGCGGAACGCAAAGAGCGTGCGATAAAGTGGCTCGACAAAATGGGGATCCTCGAATTTGAGAACCGCCATATTTCGACCTTGTCAGGTGGCCAGAAGCAACGTGTTGCACTGGCTCGTTCGCTGGTGATGGAGCCACAGATCCTGCTCTTGGACGAACCATTGTCAGCTCTGGATGCTCATTTGGTAATTCGCATGCAGGCCGTCCTCACGGACCTTCAGCGCGAGTTGGGGATTACCTTTGTCTACGTGACCCACTCCCAGTCCGAGGCCTTTGCGATGGCCGACCGCGTCATCATCATGGGCAAAGGCGAGATTGGTCAGATCGGCACGCCCAAGGAAATCTACCGCGCCCCTGCAAACCAGTTCGTCGCCGAGTTTGTGGGCCGCAACAATATTCTGGCAGGCAAAGTCAAATCTGTTGACGGCGGTACGGCGCGCATCACAACCACCTCTGGCGAATTCACAGTACCCACGAACGAGGTGCAGCTGGTCGAAGACCACAACGCCAGCTTCGTGATCTCCGCCGATCTGGTGCACATCGCATCAGAAGAACCCGTCGGCGGGAACAAGGCGTATTGCAAGCTGATTTCTGAAGAATTCGTCGGCTCCATGGTCACCCTGTTCCTCGAAGACGCGCAGGGCCATGAATTCAAGGTCCAGATGCAGGAACGCGAACTGTCCAAGTTCGATCTGCACTCTGGTGATGAAATCTGGCTGTCGTGGGACACGCAAAGCGCCCACGTCCTGAACGAAAGCTGACGATGTGATCCGCAACCCCATCCCCTGGCCCAATGGTGCCAAATGCGCCGTGGCAATTACGTTCGACATGGATGCGGACAGCCTGATCCACATCGCCAAGCCCGAAGACAGCCACGACCGGCTCTACCCCATTTCAATGGGCCGCTATGGCCCTCTGGTCGCGCTACCCCGCATCCTCGACACCTACCGGTGTCTGGGCCTGAAGCAATCGTTCTTCATCCCCGGCTGGTGTTTGGAGACCTACCCGGATGTGGCCGAGGCGATCCTGAAAGACGGGCACGAGATCGGCCACCACGGATACTTGCACGAAGACCCTATAAAGACACGCGGGGAGCAGCGCGAGTGGTTCGAGCGCACGCTCGATGCGCATATGCGCATCTGCGGGCAAAAGCCGCGTGGTTACCGTGCACCGGTCTACAACATAACGCAGGAAGTCGTCGATCTGATGATCGAACACGGCATTCGCTATGACAGCTCAATGATGGCCGACGACATTCCGTACCGTTTGGACACGGCCAATGGATCTCTCTACGAAATGCCTGTGCATTGGGGTACCGACGACTGGCCCCCCTTCGCGCATTACGACGAGATTGGGTACATGATGCCAGTTGCAAGCCCGTCGCACGGGCTCAGCGGTTTCTGGGAGGAATTCGAGGCGCAGTATGACGCCGGTGGTTTCTTTATGCTGATCATCCATCCTTTTCTCACAGGGAGATTGGCGCGGTGGAAGCAGGTTGAAGCATGGATTGCCAAAACGCAGGAAACCAAAGACGTCTGGTTTGCCACCCTTGACGAGATTGCCGATCATATGGACCAGTTGCAGGAGAATGGCACCTGGATGCCAAGCGTTGAACGGCTGCCCTACTACGACGGGCCAATCCTGGGGGACAAGACATGAACGCTGACGACACACGCTTGCTGCGCATCGCTTACGACGAGGCCAAAGCCGGGTTTGAAGAAGGCGGGTGCCCGATAGGTTCAGTGCTGGCGCGCGGCGGCGAAGTCGTAGCCCAAGGGCGCAATCAACGTGTCCAAAAAGGCGACCCGATTGCCCATGGCGAGATGGATGCGTTGCGCAAGGCCGGCCGCCAGAAGACCTATCGCGACACGACGCTTTATACGTCGCTCAGCCCGTGCATGATGTGCACCGGGACGATCATTCAATTCGGCATCCCGCGCGTGGTGATCGGCGAAAACACCAACTTCGGCGGGAACGAAGAGTTCCTACGCTCGAAAGGCGTTGAAGTGATAGTCGCAGATGACCCCGATTGCATTGCTCTGATGCAGCGCTTCATCGATGAAAAACCGGAGCTCTGGGCAGAGGACATCGCGGAGTAATCGCGTCCTGTGATCAAAAACGAGAGCATGACTGTAGATCGGCCGGATCTCGTGCCCGCGGGGGCGTTCAGCTATCCGGTCAAGGATCCCAAGGCAACCCGGTGGTTCGGGTTCCTGCTGTTGCCCCAATTCACTTTGCTCGCGTTCAGCGCTGCTCTGGATCCTCTGCGCATCGCCAACCAGCTGTCCCAAAAACCACTCTATGGATGGCTGGCCATCTCAGATGACGGCAGGGCTGTTTCGTCATCCTCCGGCATCGATATTGATGTGCATGGCAGCCTGGACGATCTGAACCCCGATACCTACCTCTTTGTCTGTTCGGGCAACAATAGTATTCAGGCGGCCTCCGACGATGTCTTGGGGGGCATACGCCGCCACGCCCGGTTTGGCGGCAAGCTTGGCGGCATCTGCACCGGTGCTGCGACCCTCGCGCGCGCGGGTTTTCTCAGGGACAAGACTTTCACCCTTCATTGGGAAAACCAGCCCGGATTTGTTGAGGCATTTTCCGATCTGGAGCCCACACCACAGAGGTTCGAAAGGGACGGAAGTCTGCTGACTTGCGGTGGTGGTGTTGCGGCAACTGAAATGATGATTTCGATCATCGCCGAAGACTATGGCGAAGACTTTGCAATCGCCGTTTCGGATATGTGTTTGAACGGCCCCGATGTCGCGACCCGCAGCGAACAGCGCTCCTCAATCGCCAAGGCCATCAGCTCTCGCAATCCTCGTATCCTTGCTGTTCTGCGGGCCATGTATGACAATATCGAGGACCCGCTGACGCTCGATGAACTTGCCACAAGCGCGGGTATTTCGCGCCGTCAGATTGAACGTCAGTTCAGACAATTGCTGAACGAGGCTCCGGCGCAAACCTATCGCAACATCAGATTGGAACGCGCGCGCACATTGCTTACAGAAACCAACCTGAGTGTCATGGAAGTTGCCATGGCGTCAGGGTTCAACTCGAACAACGTATTCTCACGGCATTACAAAGAGCGATACGGCGAAACACCCTATGGGCACCGAGGGCGGCTCAAAACGGTGGGCAACAACAAATAGTGTCGCGCTAGATGTGGAACCTCAACAGGTTGTTCCGATCAAAGTCTAGCCGGCTGATGGGTGGTTTTGATTTTAGCGCCGTGTGTGGGCGGTGCCAATTGTAGAGGTGGGTCCAGACCGGCAGATCGGCGGCGCGGTCGTCTGAGGTCTGATAGACTCGGGCGTAGGCCCATTCACGCAGAGCAGTCTGGATGAACCTCTCGGCTTTTCCGTTGGTTTTGGGCGTGTAGGGTTTGGTGCGGATGTGGCGGATGCCAAGCTCGGCACAGGCGGCCTTGAAAGCATGAGATTTGTAGCACGACCCATTGTCTGTCATCACCCGCGCAACCTTCACCCCGATGGACGCATACCAGGCCACCGCCGCATTCAGGTGCGCCACCGCGCTCACCGCCTTTTCGTCGGGATGGACCTGGGTGAAGGCCAGGCGCGAGGCGTCATCGACACAGACATGCACATGTTCCCAGCCGATCCCTCGGCTGTTCGACTGGCCTGTCCTGTCGCCCGTGATGCGGTGCCCGGCGCGCTCAAACTTGCCAAGACGCTTGATATCGAGGTGGATCATGTCGCCGGGATGATCGCGTTCATACCGGCGTACAGGCTCGGCAGGCTCCAGATCGCGTAGCCGCGAAAGGCCCGCCCTGCGCAGAACCCGGCTGACCGTCGCCGCCGAAACGCCGGTCCTTGCCGCAATATGTGCCCCGGTAAGACGCTGACGGCGCAAGGCGATGATCCGGTCTGCCACGTCATCAGGCGTAGGATTGCGCAGAGAATAAGGGCGTGAACTGCGATCCTGCAAACCTTCGCGCCCCTCCTGTTCATACCGCCGCCACCACTTCGTGGCCGTCTTGGCAGAGCAGCCGCAGATCGCCCCAGCCTGCGCAAAACTCATCCCGCATGCAATCATCCCCACTAGCCGCTCTCGACCCAATGGCGTCAGTCTGGCATTCTTGTGCACGTTCATTCGATCCCTCCGAACAAGGTTGGTGCTTGGTAACTCCAACCAACTCGGTCTGGATCGAATGGACAACCTGCTGAAAGCTCACAGCTAGAGCCGGTATGAGCAGCTGTAGCCGCTCATACCTTGGATCAGGACTGTTTACCCGACGACGTTGTGCTCCGGTCCGTAGGGGAAACCGGTGATGTTCTCGTTACCGTCTTCGGTGATGACCAGAATGTCATGCTCGCGGTAGCCGCCTGCGCCGGGCTGGCCATCAGGAATCGTCAGCATTGGCTCCATCGAGATCACCATCCCCGGTTCAAGCACAGTGTCGATATCTTCCCGCAGCTCAAGCCCTGCCTCACGGCCATAGTAATGCGACAGAACGCCAAAGGAATGGCCATATCCAAAGGTCCGGTACTGCAGCATGTCGCGCTCCGCAAAGAAGTCGTTGATCTTGTGCGTGACCTCGGCGCAGGACACACCCGGCTTGAGCAAGCTCATTCCGTATTCATGGGCAGCGACATTCGCTCCCCAGACCTTGAGGCTGGCCGGATCCACCTCCTCGACGAAAAGTGTGCGCTCGAGCGCCGTGTAGTAGCCCGAGATCATCGGGAAGGTATTGAGGCTGAGGATGTCACCGCGCTCTAGTTTGCGGCAGGTCACAGGGTTGTGCGCGCCATCGGTGTTAATGCCAGACTGGAACCAGACCCATGTGTCGCGGATTTCAGAATCTGGGAACCGTTTGGAAATCTCCAATTCCATCGCATCGCGTCCGGCCATGGCAACGTCGATCTCGCGCGCTCCGGTTTTGATCGCGTCCTTGATGGCATATCCACCAACGTCCGCTGTCGCGGCACCTGCTCGGATCAGTTCGATCTCTGCCTCAGATTTGTGCATGCGCAACCGCATGGTTGTCGGCGCGATGTCTTTCTTGACAGAGGGTGCCAGGAATTCATCCATCAAGCCCAGTTGTGTATAGGAAATGTGATCCCCTTCGAATCCGACTACCTTACCGGACCCCGTCACAGACTGGATCGCACGCCAATAGTTGTTCCGCTGCCAATCAGTGTAGGTGATGTTGTCACCATAGCCACGACGCCAGGGCTGTGCCGCGTCGATGCCTGCGCTGAACGTGACGGTTTCGGTCGCTGTGACCACCTGAGCGTAAGGCCGACCAAACGCACAATACAAAAAGCCCGAGTAGTAGGAGACGTTGTGCATTGAGGTTAACACGCAGGCATCAATGCCCTCATCGGCCATGACCGCACGCAGCTTGGTCAAGCGTGCTTCATATTCGGCGTCGGCAAAAGGCAGCACCTTTTCGCCTTGGTGAAAACGGTAAAAATCTGGGCGCTGTCCTGCAACGCCAAACTCGGATATTCCGGACATCGGTATACTCCTGTTCAGGCCGAGTGTGACGAGGAGGAGCGTGCTTCATACCGGTTGCACCTTCCCTCACCACAAGAGCGGCAAAGCAAGATCCCGGCGTTCAGGATGGTTGGATAGGGATGCTCTAATCGGAATTCGGTTAGTGACGACGCCATCGTCAATCCCATGGTGCACTAATAGACAAAAAGCATCGCCCAATCAAGAATGTTCACCGCCGAACTTCTGAAAAGACGCAAGCTGTTAGCTGACTTTGGACGCGTCCTCTTGCACGCTCACCCTGACGACGACGGGAACGTCCCACAACCCTGCGGATTCGACCAAACCCAGATTTTGCAGCCGCAGGGAACAGCCGCAATGCCCGCTTCGACCGCAGCATCCGTGACTATGGGTTCGCATTTCGTTTTCGACGTCGCGTGATCTCAGATCTCTTATGATCTGGCGAACGGTAAGCACCGTTCGCCAACATTGCTTAGATATCGATGCGCTCCGCAATACTCAGAGCATCTTCCAACTCAACGCCTAAATATCGCACCGTACTGTCAACTTTTGTGTGACCAAGCAGAAGCTGCACCGCGCGAAGGTTGCCAGTCTTGCGATATATCTCGGCAGCTTTGGTCCGACGGAGCGAATGAGTGCCGTAACCGCTGGGTTCCAGTCCAATTGCAGTCACCCAATCACGAACAAGTCGAGCATATTGCCGCGCGGAGATGTGAGGTCGGTCATGAAATCGGCTGGGAAACACGAAAAGGCGGCCGATCATTTCAGGCGATCTAACCCAAGCAGTAACCGTTTCTCTCGTGTTTTCAGTCAGTTCAAACCGAACCGGCTGATTGGTTTTGCTTTGGATCACCGACACTCGTTCGCGAACGCGATCATCTCTGACCAAATCGGTCACGGCGAGTTTGACTAAGTCGCACCCTCGCAACTTGCTATCAATCGCGACGTTGAACAGCGCGAGGTCGCGAAGGTAGCCTGCAATCTCGAGCCGAGCGCGGATTGCCCAAACTTGTTTGGGAAACAGCGGCCGTTTCTGGCCGATTATCCGCCCTTTGTTCCAAGCTTTGCGTTTTGGGGTGACTGCGGGAAGTTGGACTCGTGGCATAACATGCCCTCCAATCCTCCCTCCAAACCCAGACGTCAGCGCCGCGCTGACGTCTGGAGCATAGCATCGGGTCGACACGCTGTAGCCCATCGATGGTGTTTAGCTTTTTTGCCTTGGTTTTTTGACGTGGGAAGCTCCGCGACCTGATCCTTGAATGCCACACCAAAGCTCCAGATTGCGCGAATGGCTGCTTCTTACACCGTGTTGCAGCATCAAAACCTTCGCCAATGCAGCACAATCCGTGCTGCGAGCGCACGCAGCACAAAATAAGGACTTCCGGTGTGGGCTCTTTTCTGCCGTTAGCTGCGTTTTGCACCAAGGTCCGCACTGAGTATCGTTAATGCTTGAAACAGTTCTCTCTGTGCCAGGTTACAAACTCAGTCCTTGGCCGGTTGGCGAGGCGGTCCGGCACCAAGATCTTGCCGGATGAGTTGATCATCGATGTCACGGCTTCGATGTCATTGCTTTGGCGGGAAACCAGAATAGTCAGGTCGTCGGCTAATCCAACGAGGCCCCGATCAAACATCCAATGCGCGGTTCCGGACAGGGCGAGACCGTTGCTGACAATGTCGGGGCCGTCATGCTCTACAGGTCTGATATGAGCGGCTTCCACTTCGGCACGGCCGCCGCCATTGATCAGACGTAAACCAGTGATGGCGCAGCGCTCGCCGTAGGCGCGCAGGACGTTCTTTCTGAAATTTCGATCGCGAACCGCGCGGTTGGTCAGCTGGTTGACGCGTTCCCGTGCAGGCAGGTGTTGGAAAGGTGTTTGAGCATCTTGAAACCCAGGCATTTGCATCATGCCGCCTACGCGAGGCAGGATGCCCTCATCTCGTCCAAGTCCACGTTCGACTATTCGGGCAAAGTCTTCAGCTGAAAGGGCTCTTACCGCAGCTTGCGCGCGTCCAGATATCTTGCCTTGATCGTTCAGCAATCCTCTTTCGATGATCGAATTCTCGTCCCGGAATGAAACTGGGTCGCCGAAATCAAGATACGTTCCCGGCTCAATCACGGCCAAGAACATGTCCGGTTTCCTAGGATCCGGAATGATCTCCTGGACCATAGCGACAGCAAAATAGCCTTTGGTCTCTTTGACCTTGCTTGGCTCCAGGTAGACGATCCAATCCCCTTCGCACTGTTGGGCGCGAGAGAGGTATTGCTTGGGAAACTGATACCGCTCCGAGGGAATATCGTCGTAGATCGAGTCGCTGCGGTGGATGAAGACGCCGAAAGCCATCGGTTCACCCGCGTTGGAGACGTTCCAGTTTTCGATCGGCCGCGCGAAGGGTCAGCACCGCGCCTGTCAAAAATGGAAGTGCAAAGCCAGCCGCAGCGATGGCAAAAATCATGATGGCGGCCAAAACCGAGTATTCGGCGGTCTGTTGTGCCAGTGATAGTCGACCCAAGCCAATCAGGAAGAACACGCTGGTTCCCAGGAAGATCAGGTAAAGCGGCCCGAAGGGTTCGATCACCTCACGGCGAGTGCGCTCCAAGACCGAATGCCGCAACATGTTCCAGCGTTTGCTTGCCTTGTTCACCAGATTACTCCCTTACCAACTCGATCCATGTGTGCACGTCATCATCCGTCACTTCACGACCTTCGACATGCGATTGATACCAGCGCGCGACAATGGCCCCGCGCTTTTCGCTTTTGATTCTTATGCCCTCATCGGTGAGGTGCTTATCCAGCGAGCTTTCGATGTGTTTGAGCGCCTCGAAATCATGCCCAGCCCGAATGGATTTGGTGCCGAGTAGCAGCCAGGGCACGTCCACCTCGAACCGCTCACCCATCGCGACCAAGGCTTCTACAGGCATTCCGCGCTGGCCCTTTTCGTAGCTGTGATACGCGCGGGGTGAGACGCCGATAGCTTCCGCCATGGCCGCTTGTGAGAAGCCGATTTCATTGCGAGCAATGGTGAGACGAGCACCCATTGCAGCAAAAAGATCAGCATGTTTCTGCGGCATCGAAATTTTCCAATTGACTACTTCGTCGAAATTCGCGAACTTTGCAAAAAATGACGAACATTTACTGTTAATCACATCTGACCACGTCAGAAGGTGCAGAACAAGCGATTCCATGCGTGTCGCCGATTCAACTTAAGCGGACAAGGACAACTGAAATGGCAGAGACCAACTATTCAGACAGCTCTCAGATCCTGGGGCTCGGGAAAACGCCCGCGCAGTGGGTCGAAGTTATGGCCGGGATGGGGATCGATATTTCAGAACGCACGTTGCGTGAGCGGGCAAACGAGACGGGCGCATTTTACCGCCTTGGGCGGACCATGCTGATCACGCCCGCGCAGATCGACACGATTTTTGAAGGAGGCCAGTCATGCCGCTCCAAATTTATAAGAGGGGCCGCGTCTATTGGGCCAAGGGGTGGATCGAATACAACGGCAGGCCAATCGCCGGCCCATACCGGCGAAGCACTAAGGCATCTACAGAAGAGGGTGCACGGGACTGGATAAACCATGAGACCGAACGCCAAATTCGACGCTATGTCGTGGGCGACGAACCGAGCAAGACGTTCTCTGATGCAATCATGCTCTACAACGCGTCCCCCAAAGCAGCGAAGCAGTTGATCCCGATTGTCGAAGCAATCGGTGACTTGTCGCTCGGTGCGATATCTGGCGCACTATTGAAGAGCCTTGGGCCGAAACTGAAACCCAAAGCGTCGACCGATACTTGGTGGCGCGAAATCGTGACGCCCGCGAGTGCGGTGATCAACAATGCGCACGAATTGGAAGGCACACCTCTGATCCGCGTAAAGCCTTATGATAAATTCGAGCGGATCGCGCAGGACAAGCGGCGCGGGAAGCTTAGCCGTGTAGAGCGCACGCCAGCTGACAAGGAATGGATCGAAGCCTTTTGCGGTGCTGCTGATCCGTACAATGCCGCGCTGGTCCGTTTCATGTTTGAGACGGCTGCAAGGATTGATCAGGCCGTATCGCTGGAGCCGGATGACCTTCGGCCGCACGAGAACAAAGTCCGAGTGAAGGCGCAGAAGGGCCACCCAGAAAGCTGGATCACTGTCTCACCTCAGATGATGGACGAGCTTCTCGCGTTGCTGCCCAAACGCCCCAAGAACCGCAAGACCGGCAAGCTGATGAAAGCGCGCATCTTCGGCTATGGCAGCTCGACAGGTTACAACACGCGCTGGAAGACAATCTGCAAGCGGGCGGGCATCCCGTACCTTTCTGCGCACCCAGCCGGACGGCACGGGTTCTTCACTGAATTAGTCGTCCGGCAGGGCGTCGATCCCGTCACCGCGGCCAAGGCTGGCCGCTGGTCAGACCCTAATTTGCCCATGCGCATCTATGCCCACGCCGAGACCGATGAGGCTGACATTAGGGCCCGTTTTCGTACAAACCACGTACAGGATGACGCTGTACAAACACCCAACTCTAAGAAATCACAAAAGGAATAGCGCTATGAACGCATCCCTCCTAAGGGGCAGGTTGCAGGTTCGAATCCTGCCGGGGTCGCCAGAGGGTTGGCGTTTTTCCTACAGTCCTTTGTATCGCGTCCCACGGGGGGCGCTGGCGGTTCTGCGTCGGGTTTACAGATTTTCGGGTTGCCGGACTGAAAAAGGCCCGACTGACGGTGTGGGGTCAGACGGGCCTTTGGATGTTGCAGTCAGCGCCAGATCAGCTGTTGGAGGCGATCAGCTGTTGGGCCACGATGTCGTGGTCGAGCCACAGAACCGGTGCGCTGGGGTCGCTGGCTTCGCCGAACATCAGCTGGCCGGTGGCGTTGACCACATGGGTGCTGAGCAGATCGCTGACGAGCGCCTTGCGGTCCTTGTGCAGGGCAACGATATCCTGGGATGTGCCAACGGTCTTGTCGACCTGTTCGGCGCTGTTGGGCATGGGCCAGGCTTCGAAGTCGGAAAAGGTCACCATGACGGGGTCTTGCTGGTAGGTGCGGACAGTCTGCAGGACAGAGTCCAGCGAGACGTCATCTTTCAGCAGGGCCTGGCAGGCCGCCCATTGCGCATCAACCCAGTCACCGCCGCCTTCATTCTTGAGTGCGGAAAGCAGTGGAACCAGCGACAGTTCGATGCCGGCAAACACGTCGGAAGAGTTGGTGCGGATTTCCGGGCAGTTGAAGACAGTGGCCTTTACGCCGTTGTTCCAGGCTTCGGTTGCGATGCCTTCGAGACGTTTTTTGGCGTAGCCTTGGGTGTAGTTGGTGTAGGTCTGCCAGCGGTATTCATCGCCGATCAGGATGCGGGTGCCGTGGTAGCCATAGGCCGTGTAGCGGACCTGCCCGCCTTCGCCTTCGATGCGGGCACGCAGGTCGCTGCTTGCTTCGAGGAGGTGGCCAAATGTGTTGGCGGAGACCTCGTCAAAGTTTTGCAGGATCAATTTGCCCAGATCACTGTCGATCAGGGATTGGGACGACATGTAGCGCTTGCCCCGGCCCTTGTAGACACGGTTGGCGATGGCCATGAACACCTTTGCGCGGGGAATGCCGCCGGCCATGGTGTGGGCAAAGAACACGTTCTTGCCTGCCGGGATCATGGCGTCGAGCTGCGTCATGACTTCGGCGACGGAGGTTTTGAAGCGATTGACGCCAATTTCGCGGCAGCGTTCGATCAGATCCCAGTCGAGCTTGTGCTCCTGCCAGGTGTCGATGGTCATTTCATTGACCAGATCGGTCGGATTTTTCTCGCCTTCCGGGGCGTCCATGTCAAAGCCGGCCATCAACGGAACGTTGATGATCTTGCCGCCCAGATTTGCCTCGGCTTCGGCCAGTTCTTCATCGGTGAGAGGGCGCAGGGCGTTGGTGTCGTCGCGGCGACCAACGGTGACCCCGATGATGGTCATGCCGGCCTCTTTCGCGGCATTGATCAGACCGGTGGCATAGCCGCGGCCGAACAGTTCTCCGAACAGAACAAAGATGTCGCCTTCTTTGAAGACGCTGTTCTCGCGGATGGAGGTCAAGGGATTGGATTCTTTCATCACGGTCTTCTAACCTGTCATGCGTATCGGGAGCGCGCAGGCGCCGAATGGCGGATGCGCAGGAGTATCAACTCCCCTCACTACCCTGATATTGAACGATCAGGAACCGCTGGATCAACAAGAAGCGATTTTCTGGTGCGATAGTGATGCCGCTATGTTTCGCATGGGGGGGCGTGATTGGGTAAAAACCACGGTTAGATCAGTTGCCCAACCCTCCAAGATCGCAGATCAGGGCACGAATTGCGCTGACGCCGTCGCGGGCCCTGAGGTTGGCGAAGACAAAGGGGCGGGCGCCCCGCATTCTTTTGGCATCACGCTCCATCACCGAGAGATCAGCACCAACATGCGGCGCAAGATCCGTTTTGTTGATAATGAGCAGATCTGAACGGGTGATCGCCGGGCCGCCCTTGCGGGGGATTTCCTCGCCCGCGGCAACATCGATTACATAGATGGTCAGATCGGCCAGTTCAGGGCTGAAGGTGGCGGAAAGATTGTCACCGCCGCTTTCAATCAGGATGAGCTCAAGATCCGGGTGGCGTTCGCGCATTTCAGCCACCGCGCCGAGGTTGATTGAGGCATCTTCGCGGATGGCGGTGTGGGGGCAGCCGCCGGTCTCGACACCCAGGATACGGTCCTGCGGCAGAATTTGCAGGCGCATGAGGGCCTCGGCATCTTCTTGCGTGTAGATGTCATTGGTGATCACCGCGATGGAGTGCGTATCGCGGAACACTTCGCTGAGCGCCGCAGTGAGGGTGGTCTTGCCCGCACCTACCGGTCCGCCAATTCCAATGCGCAGGGGGCCGTTGAGAGTGCTCATGTGCGAAAGATCCTTGAATGCTGGGTTTCGTGTTTCATTGCGGCGATATCGGCAAGGAAGCTGGTTGAGGACAGCCGTGCGAGGTCGCCATCGTCGGTTTGTTCGGCGATGTCCCGGCATAGCGGCGCAAGGGCGTGAAGGCATGCCTGCGCCTCGCTTTGCCCGATGGGAGCAAGCCGCTGAGCCGCCGCAACGAGATTTGCGGCGAAGGCATGAAGATAAAGCGTGGTTGTCGCGCGCAGTGGCAGACCACAGCACTTTGCGGCAAAGCCGACAGCAACGGGATAGGTGAGTTTGGAGGGAATGCCGTGCGGGTGTGTTTGCGGCCAGACTGTTCGGGTGATCTGGCAAAAGGCTGCGCCTTGCAGATCGGTTTCGCGCAGGCGTTCCAGTGACGGTGCAAAGGCGCGGCACTGGGCATCGGTCTGCGCCACTGCGTCAATATGCGGGGCATGGTAGGCTGCGGCCAGAAACAGGGCATCAGACCAACCGCCACCATCGCGCAGCACTGTCGCGATCCAATCCTGCACCTCTGTTGCGGTGCTCACCGCGTCAGATGTCATCGCCCATTCCAACCCGTGCGAATAGCTGAACGCCCCCACTGGATAGCCAGGAGAGAACCACTGCGCCAGGATCAGAAATTGGCTGTCAGTGGGCATGGGAATGTCCGTGCCCGTCATCATGAGAGTGCGAGTGTGAATGGCTGTGGGTCCGGCCATGGCCGTAGGCCCCGCCTTCGGGGGTGAAGGGTTCCACCACATCGCGCAGCGTCGCGCCAAGCTTTTGCAGCATGTCCCGGATGACGTGATCGCGCTGGATCAGCAGACGATTGGCTTCGATCTGGCAGGGCATATGGCGGTTACCGATGTGCCAGGCGAGCCTCAGGATGTTGTCTCCCGTGACTTCCAGAAGGTCCTCCTTTGCGGGGCTGACGCTGATCTTGCGCCCGTCTTCAAGGACGAAGGCGTCGCCTGCATCCAGCGATTGGGTGGACGGAAAATCGGCCAGAAACCGCAGGCCGCTATCGCTGGTCAACACTTTGCGGCGCAGGAAACGGTCTTCGTAGGTGAGGGTGATCTGGTCCTCTGCATCATGGGTATGGATTTTGTGTTGGCTCAGCGGGAGAGACATCTGCAGGCTCCGTCAGAAAAGGAAATAGCGCTGGGCCATCGGCAGGTTATCGGCCGGGGCACAGGTCAGAAGCTCGCCATCGGCGCGCACCTCGTAGGTTTCGGGGTGGACCTCGATTTCGGGCAGGGCTGTGTTCAGCTTGAGATCCGATTTGCCAATGTCGCGCGTGTGTCTGACCGCGCAGGTCTGTTTGGCGAGGCCAAGGTGCTGGGCTATGCCTGCCGCCTGTGCGGCCTCTGACACAAAGGTGACGGCGGAGTGTTCCACCGAGCGGCCGAAGGCTGCAAACATCTGCCGGGAATAGACGGGCTGTGGCGTTGGGATCGAGGCGTTGGGATCACCCATCTGTGCCATCGCAATCGAGCCGCCGAGCAGAACCATTTCAGGTTTCACCCCAAAGAAGGCCGGATTCCATAGCACCAGATCGGCGCGTTTGCCGACCTCGATACTGCCGACTTCATGGGCGATACCGTGAGCGATGGCCGGGTTGATCGTGTATTTTGCAATATATCGGCGGACGCGGAAGTTATCGTTTTCTCCGGTCTCTTCCGGCAATCGTCCGCGCTGCTTTTTCATCTTGTCGGCTGTTTGCCAGGTGCGGATCAGTACCTCTCCTACCCGCCCCATTGCCTGACTGTCCGAGGCGATGATCGAAAAGGCGCCCATGTCATGCAGAATGTCCTCTGCTGCGATGGTTTCGCGCCGGATGCGGCTTTCGGCAAAGGCAACGTCTTCGGGGATGGATTTGTCGAGGTGATGGCAGACCATCAGCATATCGAGATGTTCCTCGATGGTGTTGACGGTGAAGGGGCGCGTCGGGTTGGTCGAAGAGGGCAGAACATGCGCCTCTCCGCAGATCTTGATGATGTCCGGGGCGTGCCCGCCTCCCGCGCCTTCGGTGTGAAAGGCATGGATGGTACGCCCCTTCATCGCTGCGACCGTGTGTTCAACAAAACCCGATTCATTGAGCGTGTCGGTGTGGATCATTACCTGCACGTCCATCGCGTCTGCCACTGAAAGACAGCAATCGATGGCAGCTGGGGTGGTACCCCAATCCTCGTGCAGCTTCATCGCACAGGCGCCAGCGGTGATCTGCTCTTCCAATGCGCGGGGCTGAGAGGCGTTGCCCTTGCCCGCAAAAGCCATGTTCATGGGGAAGGCATCCGCCGCCTGCAACATGCGTCCGATGTGCCAGGGCCCCGGTGTACAGGTGGTGGCCAGTGTCCCATGAGCGGGCCCCGTGCCGCCCCCCAGCATGGTGGTCAGACCGGAATGCAGCGCTTCTTCGATCTGCTGTGGGCAGATGAAATGGATGTGGCTGTCAAAACCGCCAGCTGTGAGGATGCGCCCCTCTCCTGCGATGATCTCGGTTCCCGGCCCGATGATGATTGTGACGCCGGGTTGCGTGTCCGGGTTGCCGGCCTTGCCGATGGCGGCGATGCGCCCGTCTCTCAGGCCGACATCTGCCTTGTAGATCCCGCTATGATCGACAATCAGCGCATTGGTGATAACCGTGTCGACTGCACCGTCAGCGCGGCTGGCCTGTGATTGCCCCATGCCATCGCGGATCACCTTGCCGCCGCCGAATTTCACCTCTTCGCCATAGCCGAGCGCAGTGCCGCCTCCGCTGGCTTCAGCGATCAGATCGCGCTCCACCTCGATAATCAGATCGGTGTCTGCCAGACGCAGGCGGTCGCCGACTGTCGGGCCAAACATTGCCGCATAATCGGCACGGGTGATCTGGGCGGGCATCACAGATCCCCCATGATGGCAGCATTAAAGCCAAAGATGCGGCGCGCGCCTGACATCGGGATCAGCTGGACCTCGCGGCGCTGGCCCGGTTCGAACCGCACGGCGGTGCCCGCCGCGATATCAAGCCGCTGGCCCCGCGCGGCGGTTCTGTCAAAGTCGAGCGCCGGGTTTGCCTCTGCAAAATGATAGTGTGATCCGACCTGGATCGGGCGGTCACCGGTGTTGGCCACCATCAAAAGCGTCACGGGGCGATCAGGGTTGAGGTCCAGACTGCCAGCGGCGGGGATCAGCTCGCCGGGGATCATTTGCGCCGCCACAGAAGGCTTGCGCAGCCGACGACGACGGTCGCAACAAGTGCCGCGATAAGCCAGGTGTCTGCACCGTGGGGATGCATATGTGCACCGCCGTGGGCAAAGGCGGGGCCGCTGCCTAGCAGCAGGGGCAAGAGAAAGGCAGGGCGCAGTGTCATAGGGCGGTGTCTCCTGAATGGGATCAACGAATGGGGTTGTGGACGGTGACGAGTTTGGTGCCATCGCGAAATGTCGCCTCGACCTGGATGTCGTGAATCATCTCTGCGACGCCTTCCATACAGTCGTCGCGGGTGATGACCTCGGCGCCCGCTTCCATCATGTCGGCAACGGAGCGCCCATCACGGGCCCCTTCGACGACGGCGTCAGTGATGAGGGCAATGGCTTCTGGATGGTTCAGTTTGACACCGCGGCTCAGGCGGCGCCTCGCGACCTCTGCGGCCATCGCGATGAGGAGTTTGTCTTTTTCGCGTGGGGTCAAGTTCATGTCATGTCATCCATGGCTTGGGGAGGGGCGCGGCAAGCAGATCTGTCAGGATCGGCATCAGGACTTTGCGCAGGGCATAGCTGTCTGGTGCGAGCGCCCGCAGGATCAGGAGGTCGGACCCAATGAGGCTGGCGCCGGCGGTGGAGCCGAGCATTCTGCGCAAAGGTGCGAGCCGACCTTCAGCGTCGGGGGCAACAAAAATGACTGTGGCCAATGCCCCGGCCCCGGCTGCCACTGTTGGCTTGGCCAGATGGGCCGCGACATCGCCGCAGAATGTCATCGCGTCCTGAAACAGTGGCTGATCGCAACGTCGGATGTCGATGCGGTCCTGCATGACCCCATCGGTGAGCCGCTCGCCCATCGCGGCGCGCCCAAATACGAGGGCCTCGCACATCAGGAGACGGGATGATGCCTCTAGATCGATCTGTAGATGCCGATCGAGACGACACCCCTGAAACAGGATCGTTTCCTGTGGCAGCCAGTTCGCACGGGCCCCGTCGCCAACGACGAGATGGGTGCGGATCCGGCCGGTTTCGCCCGGTTGGGCCCGGTAGGCACGCTCTGCCGCTTGTGTGGTCAGGGTGAGTTCGGTGCCTGCCGCTGCCGTTGCAGTCAGGTCAAAACGGTCGCCGCCGGTGACACCCCCGGCCGTGTTGATCATGACGGCCTCAAGCGCGGGCTGGTGGGGGCGGGGGAACAGCAGTTTCAGCGAGCCGGAATGGCGCAGGCTGTTGAGGACAGATGTGTTGCCTCGGGCCTTTACCGATAGACTTGCCGATCCACGTGCGCGCGGCTGTGTACACCCGATGCGGGGGGCATCAGGCGTATTGGCAGGTCGATCTGCCATCGCGCTGGGCGTCGCGCGAGGAGATGAAGAAACAGGCGTCATGCCGACAATTTCATCATGCCACCCCAGAAGCGCGATTGCGAACCGTAGCGGACGCCGCGTGAAGGGGCTGGCCTGCCCAAAATTACGGCAAGATTCGCGGTCTGTGCTGCCAAACTGAGCAGCGGTGCGTCCTGATTCCGTGCTTAAAGCCGCATCGGAGTGCTAGCGATAACAAAATCTCTGACCCGCACCTTCTGTCCAGTTGGCGGGTGCGGATTGTCGTTTTCGCGGCCTTTTCTCTGCCTGCGCTGTCGTTCTTGGCGGTTGAAATGTCCGATTTGAAACCGACACCTTTGTCCATTCCCCGGACAAAGCTCGGAATGCGAACAAAATGGCCCTTTCCAGATTGGCTGTCGCCGTCCTCATTTTGCCGGTTTCGAACCGGGCGGGCGGAGCTGTGGTCAGACAGGTTGGGCAAAAAGCGGACGCATTGGTCGACCTCTGCAGATGGTGTCGATCCTAAAACCTGCCCCCGAAGCGCCTGGGGGAGCGGGTCAAAAAACAGTGGCGCATCACAGCTAACAGGGAACACTCATGTCGATAAAACCACCATTCACGGACCTTGAGATCGAAAAGGCTCCGTCAGGATTTTATGAGGGCTACAGTCTGCCCATCGCATTGATCAGTAAAACAGTGATGACCGCGCTGGTCCTCTGGGCGCTGATCTGGCCGGGCAACGCAAATTCTGTCCTGTCCGCCGTCAACAGCACGCTGCTGAACGGGTTCAACTCCTTCTACATCATCTCGGTCGGCCTGTTTGCCGTCTTCCTTTTCATCCTCGCGATTCTCCCGTCGACAGGCAGCAAGAAGCTGGGCCCGGCTGATGCGACGCCGGAGTTCAACAACTTTTCCTGGTTCTCGATGATGTTCGGCGCCGGTCTGGGTGTTGGTCTCATGGTTTTTGCCACCGCCGAGCCGCTTGGCCTGTGGGGCTCTAACCCCGTGGTTCTGTCCGGTGCGGTTGAGGCCAATTCCGAGGCCGCAGTGCAATCAGCGTACCGCTACACGTTTCTTCACTACGGGTTCCATGCATGGGCCATCTACGTGATGACCGGTCTGTCGCTGGCCTATTACGCCTATACACGTGATATGCCGCTGACCATTCGCTCGGCGCTGACCCCGCTGCTGGGCAAGGCCGCGAACGGGTTCATTGGCCACCTGGTCGATGTGCTTGGCGTTGTGGCAACCATCCTTGGCGTGTCGGTAACCATCGGCTTTGGCGTCAGCCAGTTCGTCAACGGTGTCTATGCGGTGTCCGGAATGGAATGGCTGATGAATGGTGACGCAGAGGCGCCGCAGCCGGGTGTCGTCGGGCTGATTGCCGCGCTGGTCGTTATCATGGGGCTGTCGATCCTGTCGGCGGTGTCGGGTGTTGGTCGCGGCATCAAATATCTGTCGAACCTGAACCTGGTTCTGTCTCTGATCCTGTTGCTGACATTTGTCTTCTTCGGGTCCTTCTTCTTTGCCATGAGCAAATTCGGTAGCGGTCTGGTCGACTACATCCTGCATTTCCTGCAGCTGTCTTTCGGTGCCTATGGCCCGCAGACCGCAGATGCGTTTGCGGCAGCGATCCCATCTGCTGCGCAGTCCCTGCCGGCTGAGGATCTGAGCGCGGTCTACAGCTCGGCCACCTCGCCGTGGGGTTCGTTCAGCGGCTTTGCTGAAGGTCTGCCTGCCTCTGCCGCAGCATTGGATGCAGAGGCGATCTATGCCGCAGGTGAACAGGGCCGTCAGTTTGGTTGGCAGGCTGGCTGGACCACATTCTACTGGGCTTGGTGGATCGCGTTCTCGCCGTTTGTTGGTTTGTTCCTGGCACGCATTTCCCGTGGTCGCACCGTGCGCGAGTTCATCTTTGGCTGCGTGATCGCTCCGGCAATCGTCTGCTTCCTGTGGATGACCATCCTTGGCGGTACCGCAATTGATCTTGAGCTGAATGGCGATGCCGCTGGCGCACTGATTGGTGCCAGCAACACGGCAAAGCTGTTTGCAACGCTTGAGCAGATGATCTCTGGCGGGTTCCTGGCCGGCATCACCATCATGTGCGTGGTGCTGATCCTGACCTTCCTCGTGACCTCTGCCGACTCGGGCATTCTCGTGATGAACACCATCATGTCGGGTGGTGAGCAGGAAACCGGGATCAAGCACCGCATCATCTGGGGTCTGATCCTGACCGCTGTAATCGGCGCGCTGATCATTGCGGGCAACAGTGGCGCAGCTGCGAACCCATTCGGTGCGTTGCAGAATGCGATGATTATCGGTGCTCTGCCCTTTACCATCGTGATGGTGCTGATGCTGATTTCGCTGATCAAGGCGCTCTATCGCGACAATCTGCGCGAAAAGGCTGATTGATCCCCGCCATTTCGCCAGTTGAGAAGGGCCGCGCATTGCGCGGCCCTTCGTTGTTTCCGGGGTCTGGAACCAATCTATGAGCTTTACTCATATAGGGGTGCTGCAATCTCATTGGAAAATGACATCGGATTGGGCAATAAAAAAACCCAGTAAGATAAAGGGGTACGGCCATGGATCGCGCCGAAATCGTGCATCAGAACTTTCTTGACCATGCGGTGAAGGGCAACTTGCCCGAAGGTGCGGCCCCATCAGGCAGGCTTTCACCTGATCTGGCCGTCTCCATCTATCGTGCTCAGGTCCTCAGCCGGGCGCTTGATCGCACCAGCCGCGCTATGCAGAAGGCGGGTCAGGGGTTTTACACCATCGGATCGTCCGGGCATGAGGGCATGGCAGCGGTGGCTAGGGCGCTGCGGCCAACTGATATGGCGTTTCTGCACTACCGCGATGCCGCGTTCCAGATTGCGCGCGCCGATCAGGTGCCGGGACAGAATATCGCTTGGGACATGCTTTTGTCCTTTGCCTGTTCGCGAGAGGATCCGACATCGGGCGGGCGCCACAAGGTGCTGGGCTCCAAGGCGCTGATGATCCCGCCCCAGACCTCGACCATTGCCAGCCACCTCCCCAAGGCGGTTGGTGCGGCCTATTCGATTGGCGCTGCGCGGCGGCATGATCCAGAGCACCGCGTCCTGCCGCAGGATGGTCTCGTGATGTGCTCCTTTGGGGATGCTTCGGCCAATCATTCGACCGCTCAGGGGGCGATCAATACGGCCTGCTGGGCGTCGGTGCAGTCGACCCCGCTGCCGCTGCTCTTTGTTTGCGAAGACAATGGGATCGGCATCTCGACCAAAACACCCAAGGGGTGGATCGAGGCCTCCATGTCGCATCGTCCGGGGATGCGCTATTTTCAGGCAGATGGTCTGAACATTCATGACACCTACGAGGTGGCCTGCGAGGCCGCAAGATACGTGCGAGAGCAACGCAAACCGGCGTTCCTGCATGTTCGCACCGTGCGTCTTTATGGCCATGCGGGGGCCGATGTTCCCACCACATATCTGTCAAAGGCAGAAGTGGAGGCGGATGAAGCCAATGATCCCCTGCTGCACAGTGTGCGATTGCTGTCACAGGCCGGCACCCTGTCGCGGCAGGAGGCCGCCCAGATCTATACCGACACCTGCGCGCGGGTAGAGCGGATCCGCTCGGAGGCGGTTACCAGGCCGCATCTTGAAACCGCAACCGATGTCAGCGCCAGCCTCATTCCACCGGCGCGCACCTGCAGGTCCGGTAATGGCCCGAGCCCAGAGGCCCGAGCCGAGGTTTTCGGCAGCGATCTGCGCGCTCAGTCAGAGCCGCAACCGATGAGCCGTCTGATCAACTGGGCGCTGACCGATCTGATGCTGGAGCATGGCGAGCTGGTCGCCATGGGCGAAGACGTCGGCCGCAAGGGCGGTGTTTATGGCGTGACGCAGAAACTGCAGCAGCGGTTTGGTCCGGATCGGGTGATTGATACGCTGCTGGATGAGCAGTCCATTCTGGGGCTGGCGATCGGGATGGGGCATAACGGGTTTGTTCCAATCCCGGAAATCCAGTTCCTTGCCTATCTGCACAATGCCGAAGATCAAATCCGGGGAGAGGCGGCGACACTTCCGTTTTTCTCTAACGGGCAATTTGCCAACCCTATGGTGCTGCGGATTGCAGGTCTGGGGTATCAAAAGGGGTTTGGTGGGCACTTTCACAATGACAACTCGCTCGCGGTGCTGCGCGACATTCCGGGCATCGTCATTGCCTGCCCATCAGATGGGGCCGAGGCCGCAATGATGCTGCGGGAGGCGGTGCGTTTGGCTCGCGAAGAGCAACGTGTCGTCGTCTTTATCGAGCCGATCGCGCTCTACCCCATGCGTGACCTGCATGAGGCCAAGGATGGCGCGTGGATGCGCAGCTATCCCTCGCCGGATCAGCGGATCGCTCTGGGTGATGTTGGCGTACACGGAGAAGGGACAGACCTTGCCATCGTCACCTATGGCAATGGGCGTTACCTGTCGACGCAGGCTCAGGCAGAGCTGCACAATCAGGGCATCAATGCGCGCGTCATCGACCTGCGTTGGCTGGCGCCGCTTCCCAAAGATGCGCTGTTGGCAGCTACCAAAGAGTGCAGCCGCATTCTTATCGTCGACGAATGCCGGACAACGGGAAGCCAGTCTGAGGGGCTTATGGCCATGTTCCATGAGGCAGGCACCAGCCAATTGGCCCGCGTCGTGGCCGAAGACTGTTTTATTCCCACCGGCCCGGCCTATGCCGCGACCCTGCCGTCAAAAGACAGCATTGTTGTAGCAGCCTTGCGTCTGATTGGAGAAGATCAATGACCCGTACCGCCGTTCTCATCTGCCCCGGTCGCGGCACCTACAACAAGGCCGAGCTTGGCTACCTGTCACGGTTTCACGGTGACAAGGCGGATTTGTTGGCAGGGTTTGACGCGCAGCGCGTGGACAGGGGGCAGGAAACGGTGACCGCGTTGGATGGGGCTGATCGGTTTTCGATGGCCAAGTTCTCGCGGGGTGATGTCGCCTCCCCTCTGATCTATGCCAGTGCGCTCGCGGATGCGCAGTCACTGGCAGAGGATATCGAGGTGGTCGCCGTGACCGGCAACTCTATGGGGTGGTACATTGCACTCGCAGCGGCCGGAGCGCTGAGCGATCAAGCCGGTTTTGAGGTCGTGAACACAATGGGCGGGCTGATGCAGTCGCAGTTGATTGGCGGGCAGCTGGTCTATCCCTGTCAGAGCGAAGACTGGCAGCTGGACCTTGTTGCCAAGGCTGAGCTGTTGTCGAAGGTCGATGAGATCAATCAACGTGCGGAACATGACCTCTCTCTGTCGATTGATCTGGGAGGAATGCTGGTTCTTGCCGGAAACGAAGCCGGGCTTTCGGCTTTTGAAAAAACAGTGCCTGTGCTGCAGGAGCGGTTCCCGATGCGCCTGCCCAATCATGCGGCGTTCCACACCAAGCTGCAGGAGCCTGTGGCCGCTGAAGGCCGCGCCCGGCTGTCTGCTGATCTGTTCCGCCAGCCTGTCAAACCGATGATTGATGGACGCGGCCAGATCTGGTGGCCCGGCGCAAACACGGTTGAGGCGCTGTGGTCCTATACCCTTGGTACCCAGGTGGTCGAACCATACGACTTTACTCGTGCGGTTCAGGTTGCGGCACGCGAATTCGCGCCGGATCTTTTTATCATTACCGGGCCCGGCACCACGCTGGGCGGTGCCATTGCGCAGTCGCTGGTTCAAATCAATTGGTGTGGCCTGTCGGGTAAAGCGGACTTCAAGGCGCGTCAGGCTGACAATCCGGTGGTCATCTCGATGGGCGATGCTGAGCAACGCAAAGTGGTCACACCCTGATCAGTCAAGTCGAGAGGAAAGATCCGCGAGGGGGATCGCGTATGCCTCCACCGGGCGAGACACATTGTGCAGGCTGACAGCCCCAAGAGAGATGCCATCCTCCGCATCGCCCAAGAGATCGCGACTGACAACGATTGGATGGCCACAGGTCTTGCCATAGTCCCCCAACCGGGCCGCGATGTTTGCGGCCTGGCCAATGACAGTGAAGTCCAGCCGTTCGCGCGAACCAACATTGCCATATGTGACACCGCCATACGCAAGCCCGATCGCGCACTCGCTGCGTTGACCGGTGTCTTCGTGAACGGCCTTGTCTAGATGAGCAACAATGCAGCGAGCGGATTTCAGGGCTTGCGCGCGGGCTGCGTCTGGCGTGTCGCCTGCAGGGAACACCGCCAGAACCGCGTCGCCGATGAACTTCAGCACCTCGCCGCCGTGATCATGGACGATGGTCGATGCGGTTTCAAAAAAGGTGTTGAGCAGGTCGATGTAGGCTGTCCGTCCCAGCTCCTCTTCGAGGCGGGTTGAGTTGCGCAGATCGCAGAACATGATGGCGGCATCGATGTCATCCCCGTCACCCCGGCGAATTTCACCCCCGAGCACCCGCGCGCCACTGCGTTTGCCGACATAGGTTTCAAGCAGTGATTGCGCATTCTCGCGCTGCATGAACACCTCGTAGAAGCGGGCGATCACCGCAGAGCATTCAAAGATCAAACCTAGGTTCTCGGTCGAGAACCCGTCAGGGTGATTTGAGGCGACTGTCAGCACATTGATCCGCCCGTCGGAAAAAGGCAGTGGCATCGCGACATAATCGGTTGCGCCGTCTTCCTGCAGATCCTTGAGGATGGGAAAGGCATCGCTTGGCTGGTCTGTACCCAGCCTGTGACGGATGCCACCCAACCCGTTTGACACATGGCGGAGCGGGCTGTTTTGAAACGCTGGGTGGTCGTGGATTTCGTAACTCGGTGCGTAGGTGGTGACGGAACTGTCCTTGCGGCTCCAGATGAAATTCTTGCCCGCAATCATGGGATGGAGCGACCAGGCCATCACTGACAAGCGCGACAGATGAACCCCGTGTTCCACCAGTTTCTCCGCCAGATTCTGGGTGAAATCCTCGGGTGTTGCGTGTTGTGCGGCCTCTCGCATCAGCCAATCGACGAGTGGGCCGGAGATGCTCCCGTAGTCCGGGGCGTCAAGGGTGTTGGTTCCAAGGTCGATTTCAACCTCGGAATTCGGCATGAAACTCACATGGCCCGCGATGCCAGCGGCTTCGGGCAGGGCATCATCATAGGACCAGACCGAGTTTTCCAGATGCTTTTGGCCGATGTCCAGATCCCGGTAGCCCGCTGTCCCCTTGAAGGGGCAAAATGTCTGGTGGCCGTTTGCTGCGCCGATACAGCTGTGCACGTCTTCTTGCGGGAAGTAGACCGCAGGTGGAAGGCGGGTTTCGTACATCACCTTGGCTTGCGTGCTCTGAGCGATGATGCGCCCTCCGAGGCGAGCGGTGACGGGTCCGCGCAGGGGTTCTACGAGGATGCCATAGGCCGGGCGGGCGGAAGCGGCGCGCATGTTCATTCGGATGTCCCGGATCTGGTCGGCAGGGACATGTCCCTGTCAAATGTCAAAACCGATGTGGTGCGCCGGGTCAGGATTTTCCAGACCTGATCCGGCAATTGGCATCATACCATACGGATGACATCCTTGTTGATCGACAGGACATAGCCCCGTTTGGCAATGTTCTTGACCAGCAACTCGCTGACCATTTGGTTGCCCAACGTATCACGCAGACGCTTGATCCGGGTTGCGCCAGCGGCCTCTTCGCAGTCGATGGCGGGACGGCCAGAGATCATCGCCTCGATTTCCGCACCTGACAGGACGTCGTCGTCCAGGCGGGCTTCTGCGAGAACCGATAGCGTCTCCATCGCCGCAGCGCTCAGCTTGAAACCCATGTTGTTGAGGTAGACGGTATTTTCCTCGCGGCTGATCAGCAGCTCTGTCACCTGGATACCCGCCCGTTCGATCTGTGCCATGCGTCTGTTCAGCATCACGAGCATCGCCAGCACGACCAAGGCCGCAACCATCATCATGGTCGCAAAAACCAGCAGCACGAAAATCACCATCCGGTAGCTGGTCAGTGTTTCAGCAAAAGCCGTCCCGGACTGTGCGAGGATTTCCAGCAGCTTGATTTCTGCCTGGGTGGTCAGGTCATTTTCAATAAACACCCGCTCGACCCGGGCGTTGAATGCGTTGGCGTCGGGTAGGGTCAGAAGCAAAACGGTGCCGGCAATAGCCAAAAGCGCCACGATGGCCGCAATCCCCAGCGCGATCACCCGGCTCCCCGCTGCGCGGACCTCAGAAACGGAGATAGTAGGGTCCGGCATCGGCTTTCCTTTGGGCCAGTCCTTCGGGTCCGAAAACCGACATGACATTGAGAAGGGTCCAGCCTTCCGCCGACAGGCGACTGGCGATTTCAGCCTTGGCGGCAGGCTTGCTGCAGGCTCCGCCGATCTGCGCCACACCATAGTGGAGCCGCAGAGGTGAATCCTGTTTGGCTTTGTAATCGGCATAGCATTCCGCTGCCGACGCTGGTCGCGCATCTGCGATCAGTCCACCCACAAGGGCTGCGATCAGTGCACAGGGAAGAAGCATGTGTTTCATGCCATCACCCTGCGCGTTCGGGACGCGATATTCAATAACCACAGGCCGTTGCGGGCGTTGATATCGGATATCAAGCGGGCGTTATTGCCTGTCCGGCGGGGGTGGAGACAGGCTGACTGCATCGGTCCCAGGACCAATTGATTTGCAGCTTCTCAGGAAGGATACACCATGTTCCGCATTCGCAGCGCCGCCAAGGACATCGCTGGTCAGACAACCGGCAAGACCAAACACCACCATAGGTTCATCACGCTTGTCGTGGCCGCAGCGGTGGCCATCACGGGTTTTACTGCTGCACCGGCCCGCGCTGATGAAGATGTTGCAAAGGTTCTCGCGGGTCTTGCCGTGCTGGGCATCATCGGGGCGATTGTCAACAAGGCAGACGATAACGACAATCACCATGTCAGCCGCCCGCATCACCCGCATCGGCCCAAGCCGCTGCCCCCGCGTATCGCCCGATATGACCTGCCTGCGCAGTGCGTGAAGTATTTCCCCCGCTACAGCCAGAGCCGCACGCTGATCGGGCGGGGCTGCCTGCGCAAGAATTATCGCTACGAGCACGACCTGCCGAGCGCCTGCCGCGTGACCTTTTGGAACGGTCAGCGCAACCGAACAGGATACCGCCCCGAGTGCCTGACAAACCGTGGCTATCGCATCACACGTCGCTGAAATAAGGCGACGGGTGTCGAGCAGACCTGGGGGGCCTTTGCCCCCCTTTTTTGCTGTTTGAGAGCGTGTGGCTTGCGCCGCGCCGCAAAACCGGATCAGACAGTCATATGGAACATCCTGATTACAGTTTGGAAGCGGCCGCCATCGCGCGTGGCCATAGACGCATCGCTGGCGTGGACGAGGTGGGCCGTGGCCCTTTGGCAGGGCCGGTCACGGCTGCGGCTGTCATTCTTGACCCGGACGCCATTCCCGACGGGCTGAATGATTCAAAAAAGCTGAGCGCCAAAAAACGAGAGGCGGTAGAGGCTGACATATTTCAGTCGGCAGAGGTGTCTATTGCACACGCTAGCGTGGAAGAGATTGATTCATTGAACATTTTGCGCGCGTCGCATCTTGCGATGGAACGTGCTGTCGCTGCGCTCGACCCTCCCCCTGACTATCTGTTGATTGATGGCAACCTGATCCCGAAGGGTGTGCAGCAGCCTGCGGAATTCGTGATCAAGGGCGATGGCAAATCAGTTTCGATCGCCGCGGCCTCGATCGTCGCAAAGCTGGCACGCGATCGGATCATGGTGGATTTGGCGCAACAGTTTCCGGGATATGGTTGGGATAAAAATGCGGGCTACCCGTCCAAACAACATCGCGAAGCGCTGATCGAGATCGGTGTGACCCCACATCATCGTCGTTCCTTTAAGCCGGTACACAAGATATTGTATCAAGAGTGAAGCGCACGGCGTTGTTCTAAAAAACAAATTGACCTCGATTCCCCGATAACTCATCCTGTGGACAACCAAAATGAGCGCAAAAATGCGCCGTGGTTATCGAGGCAGAGCAAATGAACAAAACACTTACACGGGGCGCGTCAGCGCTCCCTCTAAACGCGATCCTTGATGGTGACTGCATCGAGGTGATGGCTGGTCTTCCGTCAAATTCGGTTGACATGATCTTTGCGGATCCCCCGTACAACCTGCAACTGAAGGGCCAATTGCACCGCCCGGATAACAGCAAGGTCGATGCGGTTGATGATCACTGGGATCAGTTTTCCAGCTTTGGCGTCTACGACAAATTTACCCGTGACTGGCTGAAGGAAGCCCGCCGGATCCTGAAGCCGAACGGCTCGATCTGGGTGATCGGCTCCTACCACAACATCTTCCGCGTCGGCACCGCGATGCAGGATGAGGGCTTCTGGATCCTCAACGATGTGATCTGGCGCAAGTCGAACCCGATGCCGAACTTCCGCGGCAAGCGTTTCACCAACGCCCATGAAACGATGATCTGGGCGTCGAAATCCGAAGGTGCAAAATACACCTTCAACTACGAAGCCCTGAAGGCGCTGAACGAAGGCTTGCAGATGCGCTCTGACTGGGTGCTGCCGATCTGCACAGGCCATGAGCGTCTGAAAGACGACGCCGGCAACAAGGCCCACCCGACCCAGAAACCGGAATCGCTGCTGCACCGCATCCTGCTGGGCTCCACCAACCCCGGTGACGTGGTTCTTGACCCATTCTTTGGCACAGGTACGACTGGCGCAGTCGCCAAGATGCTGGGGCGCGAGTTCATTGGCATCGAGCGCGAAGCGACCTACCGCGAAGTTGCGGAAAAGCGGATCAAATCGGTTCGCAAGTTCGACCGCGAGGCGCTTCAGGTGTCGGCCAGCAAACGCGCCGAACCGCGGGTGCCCTTTGGCCAGTTGGTCGAACGCGGCATGCTGCGCCCGGGCGAAGAGCTTTACTCGATGAACCGTCGCCACAAGGCAAAGGTCCGTGCAGACGGAACCTTGATTGGCGACAACATCAAAGGATCGATCCATCAGGTCGGTGCGCATCTGGAAAACGCGCCTTCCTGCAACGGCTGGACCTACTGGTGCTTTAAGCGCGATGGCAAGACCGTGCCAATCGATGTGCTGCGTCAGCAGATCCGGGCAGAGTTGCAGAACTGATCCCACCCTTTTCACAACCTGTGTGAAACCGCAGGCGCCGTCCATTGGGGCGGCGCCAGACTTGCCCCGCCCGTCCGGCGGGGCCTTTTTGCTATCTGGGGTGTCCTCGTGCGGGTGCGGCCCGGACGCACATTCCGACCTTTTCGCGCGCGTGATACGCACGTGCAAACGATCCCGTCAGCAGTTAGTTTGATGGCAGGACAGGCGCTGATGCATGGAACCCAGCACGATGGAAAAAACGGCCCCGCCGCCACCATTGGATAGTGATGCAGCTCTGGCGAGCCAGGAAACGCCCTATGCGCTGGACGCGCTGACAGAGCACAAACGTAACGGTCTTGAACTGGCTGTGCGGGCACGTTGGATTGCGATGGCGATCACGGCGGTGTTCCTTGTCTACATCAACCCGCACTGGGATGTTCTCTACTACCATTTCATTCTGGCCCTGATCTGCATCAACGGCTGGTTCATCCGTCGGGTCGGGCGTGTCGGCCAGTCCCGGATGGAGCTTTTGCTGATCTACATTGATCTGGCGATCATGACCTTTGGCATGGTGGTGCCCAATCCGTTCAGCGACAATTCCACCCCACTGCGGATGCAATATCGGTTCGACAATTTCCTGTATTTCTTCATCATTCTTGCAGCCGGAACGCTGGCCTATTCGTGGCGGACCGTCATGGCCATAGGCGTCTGGACGGTCACGATGTGGCTGGTGGCCGCGCTGATTGCCTGGTGGCTCACGGACCCTGTGCCGGGGCTGACAGAAGGTGTCATGGCGGTGGTAGGGTACGACCCGATCATGGCGGAGTTCATGGACCCCAACAGCTTTGGATTGCAGCTGCGGCTGCAAGAGGCCGTGGTTTTCCTGATCGTCGCAGCGACATTGGCGGCGTCCTCGCGTCGTTTCTATATCCTGATCCAGAACAATGCCGGGCTGGAACGGGAAAGAGCCAACCTGTCGCGCTATTTCTCGCCCAATGTGGTCAGCCAGCTGTCCCAGAATGACGAGCCGCTGAAACAGGTCCGCAGGCAGGATGTGGCCGTGATGTTCATCGACATCATTGGCTTTACCAAACTCGCTGCAGAGCAGGACGCCTATCACGTCATTCAGCTCTTGCAGGAGTTCCATGGCCGGATGGAGACGGAGGTTTTCCGCCATGATGGAACCTTGGACAAGTACCTGGGAGACGGGCTTATGGCGACATTCGGGACGCCGGTCGCAGGCGCAAGGGACGCCACAAATGCGCTTGCCTGTGCCCGATCAATGCAGCTCACCCTGGAGCGCTGGAACACTGACCGTCGCCGCGCGGGTGAACAAGAGATAGAGGTCGGCATTGGCGTGCATTTTGGTGAAACGGTTCTGGGTGATATCGGCGCGAACCGGCTGGAATATGCGGTGATCGGAAATACGGTGAACGTTGCGGCCCGGCTGGAAGAGCGCACCAGACGACTGGGGGCGCAGATCATCATCAGCGATGCCCTGTTGCAGCGCGCGCGGGAGGAGGGCGGAGACCCCGACCTGTGGGAGGGATTTGTTGCCCACCCGGATCAGGAGCTGCGCGGATTGAACCAACCCCTGTCGCTCTGGGCTCTGCCGCGGGTTTGATCGGGCGGGGCGTGGTCCTTTGGGCTAATCCTAGGTAGGCTCTGGCCGGTCAGAGGCTGGGAGGGCCTTGTTGTAGGGGGTCCAGTCGGTGATCTCCGGATAATAGGTTTGCCGCCAGTTCCGGACCCTTGGGTTCATCACCCTGCGCCAGAGCGGCGGAACCATCGCAGCAACGGTCATCACTGGATAGCCATAGGGCAGTTGAGGCGCATCTGTTTCGGTGTGGTTCTGCAACAAGGGAAACCGCCGGTCCGGTTTGTAGTGGTGATCGGAATGGCGTTGCAGATTGATCAATAGCCAGTTCGACGCCTTATGAGCGGCATTCCATGAATGTCGCGGCAGTACATGTTCGAATTTTCCGTTTCCCAGATATTTCCGGGTCAGACCGTAATGTTCGACATAGTTGACCAGTTCCAGCTGCCAAATCGCGACGCCGGCTTGAACGCAGAACAGCATCAGACCGCTCAGCCCTCCGGAAAGAAACGCTATCAGCAGCATCGCCCCCTGCAGAGCCCAGTAGCGATAGAACGGGTTACGGGGATGGGTCCAGTGCTGGTTTCGGCGCGAAAGCTGTTCCTTTTCGGCCCGAAAGGCCGACAGCCAGCATTGCCGCAGCACACGGGGGTAAAACCGGTGAAACCCTTCGTTGTAGCGCGCGGTAACGGGGTCACGGGGGGTGGCGACATGCCGGTGGTGCACCAAAAGATGTTCTGAGCGGAAGTGCGAATACAGCACCATCGCCAGAAGGAGATCAGCCAGCCAGCGCTCCAACCTGCTTTTCTGGTGCATCAGTTCGTGGCTGTAGTTGATCCCAACCGTGCCACTGAGAACGCCCATCCCGAAAAAGACACCGATCCGTTCAACTGTCGACAGATGGTCAGCCTGTGGCACATAGATCAGAAGACCGATCAGCAGAACAAACTGCACAGGCACCCATGCCATCGTGAGAGCGGTATACCAGCGCAGATCACTGTCCGGTGTCATCGGGTCTGCGTTTTCGGTGTTCAATCCGAAAACGCCATCAAGCGCCGCAAACAGATACCAGGTCGCCAAAGGGGGCAGCAGGATGAACCAGCCGCCAAACAGCGCAGAGACGACCAGCAGGGGAACAAGCAGAAATGACAGCCAGAACGGCAGGGCTGTCTGCCAACTGCGCAGTTTGTCAGGGGCGATCATGGGCCGGGGCCTCCTATCTCAGGCTGCGAGATTGGGCCAACTATGGCGTTCTTGCACCCAAATGAGAAGGGATCAGCGGCCTTTCCAAAGGTCAAATGCCTTGCGCATGACCGTCGGCAGGTCAGATGGTCTGAAGTCATGCCGGGCGATGATCTGTTCTGACCCTTGGGGATGATAACCGGTTGGCAACTGTGCAAGTTTTACACGCAGGATCAGGTGGAAGTGCGTGAATGTATGGCGCACCTCTGCGCCGAGTTCTTGCCAGTCGGCGTCAAACGGCGGCCTGTCCACCGGATCTTCGTTCCAGTCGCTTCCGGGCCAGCCCAACATCCCGCCAAGCAGCCCCTTGTCCGGCCGCTGTTCCAACAGCCAGTCACCAGCCTCGCTGCGCGCCAGATAAATGAAGCCAAGCCGGGTTGGTTTGGGTTTCTTTGGTGTCTTCTTGGGGAGTTCGGTGGCTGTTCCCGCGAGCCGCGCAGCACAGGGGGTGCGCCAGGGACAGATGCCGCAGGCCGGGTTGCGCGGAGTGCAGATTGTCGCCCCCAGATCCATGACAGCCTGTGCGTGATCGCCCGGACGGCCTGTGGGGGTCAGATCCGCGGCTTTTTCCTTCAGCTCTGGTTTTGCCGCCGGAAGAGGCGTGTGGATGTCATACAATCGGGCCATCACCCGTTCGACATTGCCATCCAGCACCGTTTCTTTGCGGTCAAACGCGATCGCAGAGATGGCCGCCGCAGTATAAGGTCCGATCCCCGGAAGTTTGATCAGACCGTCATAGGTGTCGGGAAAGACGCCCCCATGATCCTGCGCAACCACGCGCGCACATTTGAGCAGGTTGCGGGCGCGGGCATAATAGCCAAGTCCTGCCCATTCTCCCATAACATCGGCATCTTCGGCTGCGGCGAGGTCTGCAACTGTTGGCCAGCGGGTGGTGAACCGATGGAAGTAGTCCTTTACCGCGGCAACCGTCGTCTGCTGAAGCATCACTTCGCTCAGCCAGATTCGATAAGGATCAGGCCAGACCCCCTGTGCGCGATCCGCAGGGCTGATCCGCCAGGGCAGATCGCGGGCGTGCTGATCGTACCATTCCAGCAGGGTGTCGCTGTGTGGCTTGGGCTGGCTGTCTAGGTCACGCATTCTTTATCTCTTTTGGCCGGGTTTCGCTGGCGCTTGCATTGCAGCCCTTTACATTAGGGCGGGCAGTCAAGCAAAATCATGATCATGGCAACGCAACGGACAAAATCTCGCGGTTTCAAACGCACGTCGCAGCTTCTCAACGACCAGATCCGCAAGGCTGGCGAAAGCCGGGGCTTTGCGGTGTCACGGCTGTTGACCCATTGGGAAGAGGTCGCGGGCCCGGATATCGCGCCAATCGCCAGACCGGTGAATGTGAATTACGGTCGTGGTGGTTTTGGGGCGACACTGACTTTGCTGACAACCGGTGCCAATGCGCCAATGCTTGAAATGCAAAAGGAAACGCTGCGGGCCAAGGTGAATGCGGTTTATGGCTACAATGCCATTTCCAAGGTGCGCATCACCCAGACCGCGCCCACCGGTTTTGCCGACGGGCAGGTTTCGTTCAAATACGCCCCCAAGGTGCAAAAGCCCCAACAGCCGGATCCGCAAGATGTAGCTGCGGCAGCCAAGGCGGCGACCGGGGTTGAAAATGATGACTTGCGCGCGGCCCTTGAACGGCTTGGGCGCAATGTTCTGACCAAACAAAAATCACTCAGAAAGGGGTACGAATGACCCGTTTGATGTCCGGTATCTTTGCGTCGCTCGCGGTAGCGGCTGGCGTTTATGGTTATGCCTCATTCCAGGGGAGCTCTGCCCTGCCGAGTAACCCGCTGATTGGCGCCGCCCATGCGCAGGAGGCCGAAGTCGATACCTCCACCATCATCGAAATGGTGCAGGGAGCCGAAGATGCGCCCGTTACGCTGATCGAATATGCGTCCTACACCTGCCCGCATTGCGCGAACTTTCACCAGGGCGCGTACAAACAGCTGAAAGAAGACTACATCGACACCGGCAAGGTGAAATTCATCTACCGTGAAGTCTATTTCGACCGCTACGGTCTTTGGGCTTCGATGATTGCGCGTTGTGGTGGCCCAGAGAAGTTCTTTGGCATCAGCGACCTGATCTACAAGGGCCAGTCTGACTGGGCTCGCGCGGGCGGCGCGACCGAAATCGTCGATGCGTTGCGCAAGATCGGCCTTCTCGCGGGGCTGGAAGAAGAGCAGCTCGAAGCATGTCTGCAGGATGGCGCCAAGGCGCAGACCCTCGTGAACTGGTATCAGGAAAACGCGACCGAGCACGGCATCGAATCCACGCCGTCCTTCATTCTGAACGGCAAGAAGATCTCCAATCAGTCCTACGCAGACTTCAAGGCGCTTATTGATGCGGAACTTGATGGCTGAGTTGCAAATGATGTGATCCGGGACAAACAAAACCCGCCCAAGAGGGCGGGTTTTTTGTATCTGTCGCGTGTTTTGGTTCGACCACTTCCATCGCTAGGGTGGCGGTGGTGCAATCTCACGCAGTTGCGCCAACAGTGCATCTTCGCCCGCAATCTGAAGCCGGACAGGCAGGGTGATGACCTTGCTGCGAAAGCTATCGGGGAGGCGAACGGCGTCCTTTTCCGTCGTGACCAGCTGCGCGCCCAAAAGCTTGGCTTCGTTTTCCAGCCGGGTCATCAGGGCAGCGGACAAAGGCTGGTGGTCATCCAGCGCCTCGGCCCGGCGCAGATCAGCCCCCAGGTCCCGCAGGGTTGCAAAGAATTTTTCGGGATGTCCGATGCCGGCGAAGGCCAGAACCGGGGTGCCAGCCCAGGGCATACCCGTCTGCAGCGGCTGTAGTGCCCCGGTGAAATGGGGCAGCGGAGCGATGCTGTTTGACCAATTCTGCGCAAACGTCTGCTGGGCAGCCGCTGACCCAAGGGACAAAACAAGGTCTGCGCGTTTCAGCCCGGCCTGAACTGGTTCGCGCAAAGGACCGGCAGGCAGACAGCGGCCATTGCCGAATCCCCGTGCTGCATCGACCACGACCACAGACATGTCTTTGGCCACGCTCGGATTCTGAAAGCCGTCGTCCAGCAGGATGACCGTGGCACCGGCCGCCACAGCCGCTTTGGCCCCGGCGGCGCGGTCCTCTGCTTTCCAGACCTCGCCAAAGGCGGCCAGCAGCAATGGCTCATCTCCGACCTGGCTCGCGCGGTGGCGGCTGGGGTCGACCTGGACCGGACCCTTGAGCGCGCCACCATAGCCGCGGGTCACGACATGGGGATCGTGCCCCATATCCCGCAGGCGTTCCTGAAACCAGATGACGGTGGGGGTCTTTCCGGTGCCACCGGCGTTGATATTACCGATGCAAATGACAGGGATAGGGACGCGCAGCCCCTCGGTCTTTGCAATCCGTCGAGCTGTGGCATGACCGTAGATTTGGCCAAGCGGCGCCAACAGGGTGGCGCGCAGGTCAAAGTCACGTGGGGGTTTGTCCCAGAAATCAGGAGCTTTCATATCTGTCCTCTCTCCTGTCCAGCAGGTCCTGGATCAGTTCCAGAAGATGATCTGTCATGCCTGCCCCTTCGGTTACGATGTCCCATCCGGCAAGAGCCATTTCGGCAGCTCGATCCGGGGCAGACAGGCTCAGCACCCCTTGTGCCAGTCCTTCCACGCCGTCAACCTCTAGGGCGGCACCGGCATCATGCAGGCGTTTGTAGGCGGCGTGATGGGTGCCAAGACCGGGACCGTGCAAGATCGCTGATCCAAGCGCGGCTGCATCTAGCGGGTTCTGACCGCCATTGCCCCGCGCCAGACTGCCCGCCAGCAGCGAGAGAGGCGCGAGCCTGTACCAAAGCCCGCTGTCTTCGGAGGAACACAAAAGAACCTGTGTGTAATCGTCGGGCTCTTCTCCACTGTCCCAATCTGCGAGCTGGAGGCCACTGTGCTGAATTGCGTCGCGGGCCTCAGCAAGATCATCTTCGTCGCGCATCGCCACCACCAGCAGAAGGCGGTGTAGCAATTTCAGAACGCTGCGATGAGCGTTCAGTATCGTATAGAGGTCCTGCAGATCGGTGTCTGAGGAAAACCAGATTGGCCGACTGCCGAGGATGGACTGCATATGGACAAGTTCGTCGTTGTTGCAGCCTGGCGGCGTTGCAGACAACCGCAGCGGATCACTGAGCGTCAGCTTGTCCCGCGCCACACCGATGCGCAGAAGCCGTGCCTCAGCTTCATGAGAAGGGGTTAGGATTTCCGTAAACCGATCCAGCATGCGGCGGCGTTGATCCGGCAGCCAGCGGCTGGTGCGTTCGGGCAATTCCTTTGGGGTGATGTCGACAAGAAGCGTGTCGATCTGCCGTTCGGCCAGTTGGCGCATCAGAACCCGGCGCAGATCGCCCCCGGACCAGATACAGAGATCAGGTCGCCAATGATCGAGAAACAGGCGAACATCGGATGGGGTATCCTCTGGCGGGGCCCCAATAGCGAGATCGCAGCCTTCAATCTTGGGGCGCGTGGTGATTTCTGGTCCCCAGGACACGAGGATCGACAGATCAGGGCGCAGCGATTTCAGGCGATGGCCGACGTCGCAGAGCGCCATGTATCGTTCCGTGGTGCTTGCGTGGACCCAAAGCAGCTCTCCCGCGGGGCGCGGGGGCCATTGCAGGCTGCGGTCTTGTAGGGCTGTCGGCCTCACCATTGCGTTGATCTTCCTGCAAACGCGCCGCTGTCAAAGCGGGCGCAGGCCCGGGCTCTTGGGGTCGAGCGCGGCAATCAGTTGACGGTGCAGAGACGGCGCGGCCGCCACTACCCCGTTAAGCGTAGGATGAGGATTGTTGAACCGCAAGTCGCGGCCAAATCGGTCGCTGCAGCGCCCCCCCGCTTCGCGCAGGATCAGATCTCCGGCTGCGATGTCCCATTCCCAGCTGGGGCGCAGCGTCAACATCCCGTCAAAGCGCGCATCGGCAACCCGCGCCATGCGATACGCCAGCGAAGGTCGGTGGCTGCGGCGGAAAGGGGGGACATTGCCGTCCAGCCAGTGAACAGGATCCTGCATCGGGCGGGCTGCCAGGATCTCTGCGTTTTCGAGATCCACCCGGGGTGAGATGGTAATTGCGGTGCCGTTACATTTGGCGCCTTCGCCGACAGCGGCGGTATACATCAGCTCGCGCTGGGGCAGATAAATGACCGCTGCCGTAATGCGACCGCGATCGGCAACAGCCAAGGCGTGGGCCCAGGTGCGCGAACCTTCGGCAAAGCTGCGGGTGCCATCAATCGGGTCGATGATAAACAGCCGCTCATGCGAGAGCCGGTCTGTGTTGTCTTCCGTTTCCTCGGACAGCCAACCGTAGTCGGGCCGTGCCGCAGGTAGCAGATCCGCCAGTGCTGCGTTGACTGCCAGATCTGCCTCTGTCACGGGGCCCGCACCATCGGGTTTGTCCCATTTGCGTGCATCAGGCCCGGAATACCGGCTTGCGGTATCTCCGGCGATTTCCGCCGCCCTGATCAGAAGCGCAAGATCTGTCTCCGGGTCAGTTGCCGGCAAGTGTCATCCCCTCGACCAGCAGTGATGGAACAACCCGCGACAGGTGGCTGCGGGCGTCATTGGCGGGCACGATGCTGCGCAACATGTCGCGCAGGTTGCCTGCGATGGTGCATTCATTGACCGGGTAGGCAATCTCTCCGTTCTCCACCCAGAAGCCAGCCGCCCCGCGGGAATAGTCGCCGGTGTTGGGATTGATGGTGGATCCGATCATGGATGTCACCAAAAGACCAGTGCCCATATCGGCCAACAGTTGTTCGCGCGACTGGTGTCCCTGGGTCAGGGCGATATTCCACTGCGACGGCGAGGGGACAGACCCAATGCCGCGTGCCGCGTTGCCCGTGCTGCTGAGCCCCAGTTTGCGCGCTGAGGCAAGATCGAGTGTCCAGCCAGTGAGAATACCGTCCTTGATGATGGCACGCCTTTGGGTTGGCAGACCTTCACCGTCAAACGGACGCGAGCCAGCCATCCGAGGGCGGTAGGGATCTTCGAGCACGCTGAGTGTATCGGGCAGGATCTGCTCTCCCATTGCGTCCTTCAGCCAGGAAGATCCCCGCGCGATAGAGCCACCGTTCACTGCAGCCAACAGATGGCCAATGAGTGACGAGGAGACCCGTTCGTCAAACAGGACAGGGTAGCTGCCTGTCTTGGGACGGCGTGCGTTCAGGCGGGCAATAGCGCGTTCGCCTGCCTGCTGGCCGATGTCTGCGGCGCTGCGCAGATCGGACTGAAATGTCCGCGAATCCCCGTCATAGTCCCGCTCCATCCCTGTTCCTGTGCCAGCGATCGCAGTACAGGAAATCGAACGGCTGGAACGTTTGTAGCCCCCGGAAAAGCCGTTGGTCGCAGCGAGGTGAACGGCGTGACTGCCGTATCCAGCCGCAGCGGATTGGACCTGTGTGACGCCTTCAATGGCCAGACCTGCTGCCTCAGCCGCGAGTGCATCGGCCTGCAGCATCGCGGGGGCCGGTTCCTCTGCCGGATCGAAAAGTTCCAGCGCGTCCAGATCCCAGTCCGTCGCGAGCTGTTCTGCAGCTGCCAGCCCGGCATATGGATCTTCGGGGGCTTCCTTTGCCATAGCGACCGCGCGTTCGGCCATTGCCTCGATGGTTTCGGCGCGGGTGTCCGAAGCCGATACTGTGGCTTGGCGCTGCCCGATGAAGACCCGCAGCCCGAGATCGATACCTTCAGAGCGTTCGGCGTGTTCCAGTGCACCCTGACGGACCTCGATAGACAGAGAGCTGCCTTCAGCGGCCATTGCATCGGCAGCGTCAGCGCCCGCTTTGCGAGCGGCGTCAATCAGGGCTTGGCAGAGGCTTTCTGGGGTCTGTGTCATGTGCACCTACATCGGTTTGGTTGCACCTAGAGCTAGACAGACCCGCCAGCCGTCGCAAGGGCGCAGACGAAAAAAGGGGCCGCAAAATGCAGCCCCTTTGAGAGATTGACGCAGGAAATGCGATTACTTGATGCGCTGGCCGTTTGCTTTGATCTGGCCATCCTCGGTCAGTTCGATCTTGGAGGTCAGAGTATCTTCGCCGTCGCCCGGTACAGCCAGCAGACCCATCATCATGCGGGCGCCCATTGCGTCGCTGTCAGACACCAGCCCCATGCTGATCAGGGTGTCGAGCAGGGTGTTGGCGCCGACAAGTTTGAGATTGGCCTCACCAGAAGGTGCGGGCATGCCATCGTAGGTTTCCAGATCATCGTTGTTGAAGGTAAAGTCGCCGGTTCCAGTCAGTTCGGCGCCTGCCACAGAGACTTCGAGCGCATTGACCGAAAGGGCATTCAGCTCACCCGGAGCCAGCTCACCGTTGTCGATTGCTTCCATCGAGGCCGGGTCAAACATGTCAAACGCCAGCTTGGCCTTGCCTGCCAGATCAATCGCGATGGTTGCCGGATCGTGAGGCAGTGCGCCGGTCGGGTCAACCATACCCCAGAGCACCTCGGGGACGTCGAAGTCGCGAAGGAACACTGCCAGGCCAAAGTCCTGCTCTTCGTCCGATTTGGTCACAGGCACCATGAGCTTAAACCCGGTCTCGGCCATGGAAAGGGCCAGGGGGAACGGAATGTCCGACCCGCTGATGTTCAGCTCGGTCTGGTTCTGACGCACATCATAGGTGAGGCCTGCGTCGCTCATGTCAAAGGAGATCGAACCCCCTTGCGACGCGCTTTCCATTGCAAAACTGTCGCGACGCTCGCGGCCGGAGATTGCGCTGTTGCCGCCGGCAAAGTCGAAACGACCCGAGGCGCTCAGACCATTGCGCAAAAGTGCGGCCATGTCGGCGCTTTCCGTTCCGTCAGGAATGGATGTCGTGCCGTTGAACGTCAGTCCCTGCAAAGCCCCTTTGAAGCTGCCCTCACCCTTGCCTTCGGGGTCTGTGACGCCAAAGTCATAGTCCAGTGACGCGCTGGTCAGGGTCTGCTCGTAGCTACGCAGATCGGTTTTTGTCATTACCGTCTTTGTGACCACATCGGTCAGCGTCGCTTTGAATTTTACAGCCTCTGCCGGAATGTCCTCTCCCGGGACGCTCAGACCAGAAAGGGAGAACCCCATAAGGGCAGTGGCATAGTCATAGGTCATTTCATCCGTATCACCGGAGACCAGCATCGGGCTGCCGTCATGGGAGTAGATGAAGGTGCCTTCGACCGCGCCGTCGGGGCCATCCATCTTGAACTGCAGCGGCATTTCCTTTGGCAGGAGAATGTTTACGGTTCCGTCGCCGTTTTCGACGAACTGAATGTTCGGCATTGCGATGGAACCGCTTGCCTCAGCGTCCATCACCGGCATTTCCAGAAGCAGATCGGAGACTGTCAGCGTATTGCCTGACTTGGCTTCTGTCCCCGTGACCTTATAGCCCGTGGTCGTCATGTAGGACTTCCAGTCCGACCAGACGTCCTGTGCAGACACATCGGCCAGTGCGGCCTGCGCGGACAGGCTCAGGACAATCGCTGCGCCGCAGCTGCGTGCGAATGAAACGGACATGAGAATACCTTTCATGGTCAAAAAATTTGCGCCAACATTGGCAGGTCGGACAGCCGAAACAAGGGGGCATCGCTCTGGACCGTTCCCCGTAAGCAGTCTACCACATTTCAAAACAGGGATTTGGAGATTTATCAGATGGACATCAAGGGCAAGACAGTTGTGATCACCGGCGCCAGCCGAGGTATCGGGGCCGATGCTGCCCGTGTTTTTGCAGCCGAGGGCGCCAATCTGGCCTTGCTGGCAAGGAGCAAAGACAGCCTGACAGCGCTGGCAGAAGAGATCGGCGAAAATGTGCTGACCTTTGCCTGTGATGTGTCCGACTATGCTGCTGTGGCCGACGCAATTGAAAAGACCCATGCGCATTTCGGTTCCCTGGATGTCCTGATCAACAACGCTGGCGTCGTGGATCCGATTGCCCGGCTGGAGGCCGCAGAGCCCGATGATTGGGGCAAGCTGATTGATATCAACGTCAAAGGCGTTTTCTACGGCATGCGTGCAGCGCTTCCCGTCATGAAGGCAGCGGGTAAGGGAACCATCCTCACCGTTAGTTCTGGGGCCGCACATAACCCTGTCGAGGGATGGAGCGGCTATTGCACATCCAAGGCTGGGGCGGCGATGCTGACCCGCAGCCTGCATCTGGAAGAGGCGGAAAACGGCATTCGCGCCATGGGGCTGTCGCCGGGAACAGTTGCTACCGAAATGCAGCGCGTGATCAAGGCAAGCGGCGTCAACCCTGTCAGCCAGCTTGATTGGTCTGTCCATATTCCGGCCGAATGGCCCGCCCGTGCGTTGCTATGGATGTGCGGCACGGATGCGGATGAGTTTCTGGGCGAAGAGATTTCACTGCGCGAAGAGGCCATCCGCAAACGGGTCGGTCTGATATGATCCAGCTGGATATCGCGGAGAATGGACTTTGGACGGTTACGTTGAACCGTCCCGAAAAGGCAAATGCTCTTACGGCACAGATGCTGGAAGAGCTCTGTGATATCGCTGGGCAGGCTCATGTCGCGCGCGGCCTGATCCTGACAGGGGCGGGCAAGGTGTTCAGCGCCGGCGCCGACCTTGATGCTGCGCGGGCAGGGCTTGCCACCTCTCCCCTGTGGGAGCGCCTGTCAGGCGCGATCGCGGATTTGCCCTGCCTCACGATTGCGGCGCTCAATGGCACGCTGGCCGGTGGGGCAAACGGCATGGCCCTTGCCTGTGATCTGCGAATTGCAGTGCCGACGGCCAAGGTGTTTTATCCAGTGATGAAGCTTGGCTATCGCCCGCAACCGTCAGATGCACGGCGAATGACAGCTTTGATTGGTCCGGCCCGTACCAAGCTGATCCTTGCCGCTGGGCAGAAAATACCCGCAGAGGACGCCTTTGCGTTCGGTCTAGTGGACCGCATCGTCCCGCCGGAGGAACTGCTGGACACCGCTCGGGAGCTGATGGCCGATGCGCTTGCCGCGGATGCGGCAACAGCGGCAGCCATTCTTGCGGACTGCACCCGCGAGCTTTGACCCGGCTTACCTTTTGCGCCGCCCGCCCGTCACACGTGACCGGAATGCGGGCGGTCGCTTTTGGATCCACGCAATGAATTTGGCGAGACGCGGATGGGTCCGCAAGGCAGCAACCGTGTTGTAACTACGTGCCAGCTCAGCTTCGCTCAGCGTTGCATGGATTTCCTTGTGGCAGATGTGATGCAGCAGCACCGTGGGGCCACCCTTGCCGCCTTTCAGCTTTGGGATCAGGTGGTGCAGGCTCTGGTCAACATCCGCAGGGATCGGGCGCCCGCACAAGGGGCAGATCGGCGGCGTTTCGGCAGGCGGTGACATTTGCAGGCTCTCTGGGTATGGCTGGGCGATGATGCAAAGATGCAGCGCGCACGGCTGATGACAAGCGGTGAGGCGGCAATCCGTAATTAGAGGCATGAGAGAGTGGCGAAACAGCAGGCAGAGATCTGGGACGCTGTGGTCGTGGGGGCCGGACCCGCAGGTTTGCGTGCGGCCGAAACGCTGGGCGCGGCCGGCTATCGTGTTCTGATTGCCGACGCCAAACCGTCGGTCGCCCGAAAGTTCCTGATGGCAGGCAAGTCGGGGCTGAACCTGACCAAGGACGAACCCCGCGAGCAGTTGCAGGCAAACTATGGCGACAAGGCTGCCTGGCTTGCACCCATGCTGGCGCATTGCAGCGCGCAGGAGGTGCAGGACTGGGCCCGTGGATTGGGCGTGACGCTGTTTTCCGGCTCAACCGGGCGGGTGTTTCCTGTCGAAATGAAGGCGTCACCCCTATTGCGGGCCTGGCTGTCCCGGCTCGACAGCTATGGGGTAGAGCGCCGAACCCGATGGCGTTGGCAGGGCTGGGACGGCGACGCGCTTTTGTTTGACACCGTGGAGGGCCCGCAACGCGTTGATGCCCGCTGCACGGTTCTGGCAATGGGCGGCGCGAGCTGGTCGCGCTTGGGGCCAGATGGGGCCTGGGCCGATGTCCTGATGCGCAAGGCCGTGCCGCTGGCACCTTTCAAACCGGCAAATGTTGGTCTCTTGGTGGACTGGTCTGCCTATATGGCGTCCCATTTTGGTGCCCCGCTCAAGGGGATCGCCCTCATGGCGGGTGATCTGGTGAGCCGGGGAGAGGCCGTGATTTCGGATCGCGGTCTTGAAGGGGGTGGTGTTTACACTGTCTGCGCGGCAGTGCGCGAGGGGGCGCCGCTGACGATAGATTTGCTGCCGGATCTGAGCGCGAAAGAAATCGCCCAAAGGCTGGCGCGCCCGCGCGGCAAGGCCAGCTGGTCCAGCCATATGCGAAAAGTGCTGAAGCTTAGTCCACCGCGGCTTGCTCTGCTGCAGGAGTTTTGCCGCCCGCTGCCCACTGATCCTGAGGCGCTTGCCGGTGTATTGAAATCGATCCCTGTTCAACACGCCGGACTGCGGCCGATGGATGAGGCGATTTCAACTGCGGGTGGGGTGACTGTTGAGGCCTTGGATGACCAGCTGATGCTGCGTGCGCTTCCCGGCGTGTTCTGCGCTGGTGAAATGCTGGACTGGGAGGCCCCGACGGGTGGGTATCTGCTTACCGCCTGCCTGGCCACAGGTCGCTGGGCCGGGCAGGGCGCAATTGCATATCTGCGCGATCTTACTTGACCGAGGCCGCGACCTTCTGAAACGCGGGCCGACTGCGCATCCGCTTGCTGTATTCAAGCAGCGCCTTGTTTTCGAGCGGAAATTTCGCAGAGTATGCCCAGTTTAGGCAGTGCGTGCAGATGATGTCTGCGATGGTGAAGTCTTCCCCCATCAGGTAGGGGCCCTGCATGCGCGCTTCGAGCCGGTTCAGGCTGCGGGCAAATTCCCATTTCAGACTGTCTTTCAGCTCAGGAACGCGTTTGTCCTCTGGCAAGATGAAGCTGTGGCGTGCAGCCGTCCAAAGCACGGCGTCCAGTTCATCAAGCAACATATGCGTCACGGCGTCCTGTTTCGCCCGTGCAAGCGTACCAGCTCGGGCGGTTAACTGTCCGTGCTTGTCAGCGAGATAGGTGATGATCGCAGTCGAATCCGTGATCGCCTCGCCGTCTTCGACCAGGATCGGCACCTTACCCGACGGATTGAGCGCAAGGACATCCGGGCTCTGCGGTAGGGCGGGGTTCAGATCATACTCCTGCCCCAACTCTTCCAGCGCCCAAAGAACACGATAGCAACGGGTAAGCTGCTTGCCGATGACGGTGTACATAACGTCCAATCTCCCTAACTCTCTTACGCGAAAGGAAGCGGTTTGCAGGGCGCAGGTCAAGCCAGCCTCACCCGGCTGTGAAGGCGACGCAGCGTCGAAGTCGTCGGCTCAGTTCACTCGGCTGAGGCGGGCCAGCTGAATAAGCGCGCGCTCCATCAAGGCCAGGGCCGGCGCCGTCTGCCCGGCAGACCGCAGCTGCAGATCCGTGTCGGTAAGCAGCGTCAACGCAGTTTCCAGTTTGAAGGCGCCCCAGCTTTGCGCCTGGCGCAACAGGCGGTCGCGCCGTTTCCCGTAGGCGGGAGGCCGAAGCCGTCCGATGCCCTGTGCGGGGCCACCGGGGTCTGATGCGATGGTGTAAAGGGTGCGGAAATGCCGGGTTGCCCCGATACAGAGCGTAACCGCGTTGGTGCCCTGGGCTTGCAGTCGGCCCATCAATGGTCCGATTTCCGCTCCGCGCCCCTCGGCCACGATATTGAGCATGTCATCCAGCGCAGCTTCGGTGGATTGCGGCGCGACGGCCTGAATGTCGTCGAGCGTCAGGGGAGAGCTGTCTTCGTATTTGTACAACGCGAGTTTTTCCACCATGCGGGAAAAATCGCCGGGGCCAATATCGTTGGCGATGTCGACCAGTGCGGACATGCTGTCCCCGGGCACATCGCGAATCTGCGCTTCGCTCAGAATACGTTCGATTTCGCTGCGCGAGGGTGGGTCGTCATAGATGCCGGTGGCATAGGCATTGCCGTGCCCTTCGAAGGCTTTTCGCAGTTTGGATGTCGCCTTGAGCTGGCCGGCCGTCACGACAATCTGCGCGTCTCCCGGCTGCCAGGCCTCAAGAGCCGAGATGATCGCTGGCGTCGCGGTGTCGTTGGCGTCCTCGACAAAGACCGCCCGGATACCTGGGAAAAATCCAACGGCCTTGACCGCATCCATCAACTGGGCCGGATCCTTGCGCAGATCAGAGGCGGGCATCCGGGTCAGGCGCATTTCCTCTTCGGCTGTTGGGCCAAGCAGGGCCGCAAGCATCTGCTGACGCTTGAGAGATACGCGCATCGCATCGGACCCATAAATCAGGATACCGGTCTTGCCCGAATCCGGGCGGGCAAAATAGCCCTCGGCCTCGCGCGGGCTCAGTTTCATTCCCCGGCCTGTTCCGTTGATTGGCGGCCCTCGGCCAGATTGACCGTGGTCAGCAGTTCGATCGTGATCTGATCAGCAAGAATCGTCATCAGTCTGCGCTGCGCGTCGCGTTCGCCAGCAAGTGTTTCCACCGTGCTGCCCGTTGCCGAATAGCCCGTGAAGTTCTGCACATTGCCGCTGGCAACGATCATGCCGTCGGCCTGACGGGTCAGAATGTAATCCACGTAACCGACGACGGAATAGCGGGTGATTTCGTTGTCGGCGGTGATCGCCTGACCTTCGCTGCGGGTGCGCAGGTTCAGATCAAGCGTATAGGCCCCTGTTGCGGTTCGCCCCAGTCGTTCCTCAAGGTTTTGAACGAGAAAATAGGCGTCCGAATCGTCCTTGGCCCCAAGCGTTTCGGGGGCCTGAACCGTCACGGCACCATAAAGAGCCGTGCCCGTGCCGCCCGGCGCGTAGACCGGCGTAAACCCGCAGGCCGCAACCAGAAAGGTTGCGGCCAAAGCGGCGAGATATCCGTGTTTAAGCCACGACATTCACAATACGACCCGGCACAACGATCACCTTTTTCGGGGCGCCGCCATTCAGCGCCTTTTGCACAGCTTCATGCGCGAGGGCGAGTTTTTCAACCTCCGCCTTGTCGAGATCCTTGGCAACGGTGATTTCACCACGACGTTTGCCGTTGATCTGGATGGGCAGGGTTACGCTGTCTTCGACCAGCATCGTGTCGTCGGCCACCGGCCAAGACGCCGTTGCGCAGAGACCTGCGCCACCTTGATGATGCCAGATGTCCTCTGCCAGGTGCGGGGTCATGGGTGACATCAGCTGTGCCAGCGTCATGATGGCCTGCTTTTGTGCCGCAGTACCCGCCTTGGATTTCGCCAGCGTGTTGGTAAAGCCATAAAGCTTTGCGATCGCGGCATTGAACCCGAAGGTTTCGATGCTGAGGGTTACATCCCGGATCGCCTTGTGCATTTCGCGCAGCAGCTCGTCATCACCGCTGCCTGTCGCGTCGGGCTCCATGCTGGCGATCTTGTCGCAGAGGTTCCAGACACGGTTCAGGTGTTTGTGCGCGGCTTCTGCACCTGCGGCGGTCCATTCCACGTCCCGCTCGGGCGGGCTATCGGACAGCACGAACCAGCGCGCGGTGTCCGCACCATAGGACGAGATGATCTGTAGCGGATCGACAACGTTGTTCTTCGACTTCGACATCTTGGCGGATGGAATCACCTTGATCGCTTCGCCGGTGTCTTTGACGTAGACGCCGCCATCCCGTTCTTCCACCTCTTCGGGGTAGTGGTAGATCGGGCGCCCATTCTCGGTCTTGCGTTCTGCGTTCTCGTAGATCGCATGGGTCACCATGCCCTGTGTAAAGAGCGCGTTGAACGGTTCTTTTGCCTTTTCAGGCAGGTGGCCACAGATCTGCATCGCACGAGCAAAGAAGCGCGAATAGAGCAGGTGAAGAATCGCGTGTTCGATACCGCCGATGTACTGATCGACATTCATCCAATATTCCGCGTCCTCCATCCGGGTCGGAGTATCTGCATCCGGCGCGGTGAAGCGGGCAAAGTACCAAGACGAATCGACGAATGTATCCATCGTGTCGGTTTCACGTTTGGCCGGTTTGCCGCAGGTCGGGCAGTCGCAGTCACGCCAAGTCGGGTGACGATCCAGCGGGTTGCCGGGCTTGTCAAAGCTGACATCGTCGGGCAGGCGGACAGGCAGGTTCTCTTTCTTTTCGGGAACGACGCCACAGCTGTCACAATGGACGACGGGAATCGGGCATCCCCAATAGCGCTGACGGGACAGACCCCAATCGCGCAGACGGAACTTGGTTACGCCTTCGCCCCAGCCGTCAGCCTCCGCCTTGTCGACGGCCGCATTCACGGCCTCTTCGCCGGTTTGTTCGCCGTTTCCGGAGAAACCTTTTACGTAGCGAACTTTCTCGGCCTTTGTCGGGACGTAGGCTTCGCTCAGATCGCCGCCTTCACTGCTGGGATCTTCAAACACCGGGATGATCGGCAGGTCGTATTTGGTGGCGAATTCGAAATCGCGCTGATCGTGAGCCGGGCACGCAAAGATCGCGCCAGTGCCATAGTCCATCAGAATGAAGTTCGCGATCCAGACAGGCAGTTCCCAGTTCGGATCGAGGGGGTGTTTCACTTTGATGCCGGTGTCATAGCCCAGCTTTTCAGCGGTCTCGATGGCTTCCTCTGTGGTGCCGCCCTTGCGGCACTCGGCAACAAATGCCGCGACTTCGTCCGATTCGGCCTCCAGCGCTTTGGCAATCGGGTGGTCGGGCGAAATGCCGACAAAGGACGCCCCCATCAGCGTGTCGGGCCGTGTGGTGTAGACTTCAATCGCTTCGCCGCCATCGGTGCGTTCAAAGGAGAACTGCAATCCGCGCGACTTGCCGATCCAGTTTTCCTGCATCAGGCGGACCTTGGCAGGCCAGTTCTCGAGGCTGTCGAGCGCGTCCAGAAGCTCTTCTGAATAGTCGGAGATCTTGAAGAACCACTGGGTCAGCTCACGCCGTTCCACCAGCGCGCCCGAGCGCCAGCCGCGCCCGTTTTCAACCTGTTCGTTGGCCAGAACGGTCATATCGACCGGGTCCCAGTTCACCACCGCGTTCTTGCGGTAAACCAGGCCTTTTTCAAGGAAATCAAGGAAGAGGGCCTGCTGCTGACCATAGTATTCCGGATCACAGGTCGCAAATTCGCGGCTCCAGTCGATCGACAGTCCCAGAGGCTTCATCTGACCGCGCATGTCCGCGATGTTTTTGTAGGTCCAGTCTTTAGGATGGCCCCCGGATGCCATCGCGGCGTTTTCTGCGGGCATCCCGAAGGCGTCCCATCCCATCGGATGCAGCACGTTGTGGCCGGTCGACAGCTTGTAGCGGGCGACAACGTCACCCATGGTGTAGTTGCGCACATGTCCCATATGAATACGTCCGGACGGATAGGGGAACATTTCCAGCACGTAATATTTGGGTTTGTCGTCTGTGCGGTTTGCCTGAAAAATCCCGGCTTTTTCCCAGGCGTCCTGCCAACGCGCTTCGATTTCCGGGGCAACATAACGGGGCATCACAGCAGTCCTTCGTAGATAAAAACGCCAGGTTTTTGGCCTGGCGCTTGTGATAGTGATGTTTGCCCAGCTGTTCCAGTGGGCAGAAAAGGGGGGGGCGCCTCGCGTCAGAGCTTGCGATCGGCAATCCGCAACTGGCGGGCCCGCGAGAGAATCGCATCCTCAATCGCGCGGGCGGTACTGGCGCTGACGGGACCATTCCGGGTCTGCAGCGAGACATTCAGTGAGCGGGCATCCAGCGCCGGGTCTTTGATGTGAACAGTCGCGCGATAGGCCCGACCACCACCCGGAGGTGTGCCATAGCCTGTCACGATAACGCCGGTGTAGGGTTCAACCGTTTGAAGCGGCAGGAAATCCAGCACATCCAGCGTCGCAGTCCAAAGATAGCGATTCACCTGAACGATCTGCTCGGCCTTTGTCGGTTTGAAGGCGTCCCAGATAGTGGTCCCCTTGTATGTGTCCGGATCCCGAGGGTTTCCGCCAATCACGTTTTCACTGTAGGTAGACGGGCCTTTGCGGCTCTTGCCGCCAAATGCACCACAGCTGGCTGTTACAGCCACAAGCGAAAGAAGTCCGAGAGTCGTAAGCCAGCGCATGATGGGCAAGATCCGTTACTATTACCGGTTGCGGACTAGTCCTAGACAAGCGATCAGGCGGCAACAAGCCTATTCTTTAATAGACTCCCCCTGTGCGAAGCCGTTGATGCGGCAAGGGTTAAGATACTGTGGCATCGATGCATCAACTTACCCTCGAAAGGTTTGCGCCTCTCCTCCCACGCTTGCGCAACCACCCCAAAAAGAGCGAAACGGATTGCGTACTCAGACTTGTGCCACTCAGCGCCTGTTTGAGCTTGGAAATTTAAACCCGAGGGAAAAACATGAAAAAGATTCTCTTCGCTTCGACTGCGCTGGTCGCAACCGCTGGTGTTGCAGCTGCAGACGTTTCGTTCGGTGGCTACGGCCGCTTTGGTATCGGTTACGTTGAAGATCGCACCGTTGGCGGCACCTCCGACACCGTGATCGTAAGCCGTTTCCGTCTGAACATCGACGGTTCTGCAGAAACCGACGCAGGCGTGAAATTCTCCGCTCGCGTTCGTCTGCAGGCTGACGAAGATGCTGCTTCCGGCGAAGCAAACGCAGCTGGCCTGAACGGCGCGCGTTTCTCCGTTGAGTACGGCGGTCTGCGTGTTGACGTAGGCAACGTTGCTGGCGCAATCGACAACCTGCCCAACTACTACGGCAACGAGCCGGGTCTGGAAAACTTCGTCGGTCAGTACTCCGGTGTTGACTACGGCTTCCTGGGTTACTCCTCCGGTGGCGCAGGTTCCAACGGCGTGTACGCACGTTACGCAGTTGGTGACTTCGCAGTCGCAGCGTCTTACGACCAAGCACCGAACGGTGGCGACGGCGACCGTTTCGACATCCACGCTGCTTACACCTTCGGCAACATCACCGCTGCTCTGGCATATGGTGAGACCGACAACGGTGCAGCTGAAGACGACGACATCGTTGTTCTGTCGCTGGGCGGCTCCTGGGGCGCATTCTCCGGCACCCTGCTGGTTGGTGACGAAACCATTGGCGGCAACGTTGCAGCTTCTGACACCTTCTACGGTGTTTCCGCAGCGTACGACGTAAGCTCTGCAACCACCCTGACCTTCGCTTACGGCGACGGCTCCGGCGACGCAGACACCCGCAACGTTGGTCTGGGCGTGATCCACGACCTGGGCGGCGGTGTCTCCCTGCGTGGTGGTATCGGCGAGTCCAAAGCGGGCAACGCCGACGGTCAGATGCGTGCCGACTTCGGTGCTCAGTTCAGCTTCTAAGTTGATCTGAACCACACGGTTCGAGGGCGGGCTCATAGGAGCTCGCCCTTTTCTTTTGTGCAAAAACCGTGTTTCTCTGCGCGCGATCAAGACTTCAGAGAGGCCGTCATGTCACTTCAAGACATTCAATCCCGCATCCACACCGCAGAGGAAAAGGCCGGTCGCGCCGTTGGCTCGACGCAGCTGATCGCTGTGTCCAAGGTCCAGCCCAACGAGCGGGTTGAGTCGGTATTGAACGAGGGCCATCGCTGCTTTGGCGAAAACCGGGTTCAGGAAGCTGCGGGCAAATGGCCTGATTTTGCGACGCGGTTTGATGGGTTGGATCTGCATCTGATTGGTCCGCTGCAAACCAACAAGGCGCGCCAGGCGATGGAGCTGTTTCAGAACATTCACACTGTGGATCGCCCGAAACTGGCAAAAACCATTGCCCGATTGGCGCAGGAGCTGGGGCATTGCCCTAAACTGTTCATTCAGGTGAACACTGGCGAAGAACCCCAAAAGGCCGGAATCGCCCCCCGTGATGCGGATGCATTCGTTAAGGAATGCCGCGACATGGATCTGGTGATCGAAGGTCTGATGTGCATTCCCCCCGCAGAAGAAGAGCCCAGCCTGCATTTCTCGCTTTTGCGCAAGATTGCAGAGCGCAATGGCCTGACCGGGCTTTCGATGGGGATGAGTGGCGATTTCGAATCGGCCGTCGCACTTGGGGCGACCCATGTACGCGTAGGGTCCGCCATTTTCGGCGCGCGTGCCTACGAAATCTGACAGCCCTGCTCGCAGGCAATAGGTCGCCCTATGGGGCGCTATTGCCCTGACGATCCAGCAACTGTTTTGCTTGCGAGCGGTGGCACGATCAGCCTTGTGCCAATGGTGATCCGGCGGGCGAGCCACAACAGGTCGCTACGGGAAAATGCGATGCAGCCCTCGGTGCCAAATCGAGGGCGGCGCCATTGGTGGATGAAGATTGCAGATCCACGACCAGGTGTTGCCTTCGGCCAGTTCCAGTCGGTGATGAACACAAGGTCGTAAAGCGGATCAGCGCGTCGCAGCGCTTCGTGGCTCTTCGTATAGGGGGCCCGGACATGATGATTGTATGCGGCATCGTCTGTGTCATCCGACCATAGATCACGCGGTCCGATCATCTCAGCCCATGGCGCCGGTCGCGAGAGACGGTCTGGACGATACAGCATCCCGACGATCCGGTGACATCCAACAGGGGTGGCTCCATCCCCTTCGACTTTGTGATTGCTGAGCCCGCCCTTGCCGATGGAACAGGGCAGGGTACGCCCCTGAAACCGTACCCCGCGTGGGGTCAGCACCATGTCTTCTGGGCGTGTGCCCCGTAGAAGATCAGCCATTACAGCATGTGTCCTGACTTGGCGGCCTTTGTCGCCAGATAGTGCTGATTAAAGGCAGTTTCGCCGACTTTCAGCGGCACCCGTTCGGCTACCTTGATGCCCGTATTCTCCATCATCCTGATCTTGTTGGGATTGTTGGTAAGCAATCGAACAGAGGAAAATCCCAGTTTCTTAAGAATGGCAGAGCCCAGCCGGAAGTCGCGCTCATCGTCTTCAAAACCAAGACGATGATTGGCCTCTACCGTATCAAACCCCTGATCCTGCAGGGAATAGGCGCGCATCTTGTTGGCAAGACCAATACCGCGCCCTTCCTGGTTGAGGTACAGGAGAACACCGTTGCCCTCAGCCCCCATCTGAGCGAGCGCACCACGCAGCTGAGGCCCGCAGTCGCATTTCAATGACCCGAGTACATCGCCGGTAAAGCACGCAGAATGCAGACGGGCCAGTACGGGGGCGTTGCGATCGGGGCGACCAATTTCGATGGCATAATGCTCTTCTCCACCGTCTTCGGGGCGGTAGATGTGCAGGCGTCCGGCCTCTGCCGCATCCATTGGAAGACGGGCCGCAGCCACCGGATGCAGGGGCGAACTTTCAACCATCAGGGGTTCGACCGCCGCCAGCGGCAATACGGTCAACCCGTGGCTTTGTGCAAATTGGGCAGGGTGATCCAGCGGGCAGACCAGGGCTGCGGGCAGAAGATGCGCAGACTTCGCAAGGGAAATCGCCAGGCGGTGCAGGTCTGCGTCTCCTTCACGGTTGCTTTGCAACGGGCCTTTCATTGGTGTGTTTAGATCATCTGCAGGGTCAGCCACCGCCTGTACCCACGCTAGATCTGCGTCAGCGGGAATCATGATCCGCGCAATATCGCCGTCATAGACACGTGCCTTCAGGGTTTCGGCCCGCCGCGCCGTCAGGGTGAGGTCGACAGGGCCGAGTGCCCGCAGATCCGCCAGCCGCGCAGAATCAAGCTGTTCGGCGGCGAGCGCCAGAACGGCCCGGCCCGGTTGTGTCAAAACCACCGGCAGCCCCATCCGCAGGTCCACCCGCGCGCGAGCAAGGAGGTCAATCATGGAGGGTATCAGACTCATGCGGCGAATCCTATCGTGTCATTTGGGGCAGGCCATGTCATCTGGCTGGCCCATCGACCCATTTACTAGTCAGAAAGCGGAGGAAAGTGAAACAAATCCGGTCTGAGAGACACGTCGGCGTGAAACCCTTGCAGCAAATCTTGTGCTTGGGCTCAGGACTGCGCATCTGTTGTGAACAGCACAGGAGGACAAGGCGATGGCCCAACTGAAGAAAATTCTGCTTGTCGATGATGACGAAGATCTGCGCGAGGCGCTGAGCGAACAGTTGGTCATGACCGAAGACTTTGACGTGTTCGAAGCCGAGAATGGGTCTGGCGCGATGGAGCGTGCGAAAGAGGCGCTCTATGATCTGATCATTCTTGATGTCGGCCTGCCAGACACCGATGGCCGCGAGCTGTGCCGCTTGATGCGCAAGCAGGGGGTCAAGGCACCGATCCTGATGCTGACCGGCCATGACAGCGATGCCGATACCATTTTGGGGTTGGATGCAGGTGCGAATGACTATGTGACCAAACCGTTCAAATTCCCGGTCCTCCTTGCCCGTATCCGCGCCCAGCTGCGTCAGCACGAGCAATCCGAGGATGCGGTTTTTGCGCTGGGGCCCTACACCTTCAAACCGTCGATGAAGCTGTTGGTAACCGAAGATGAGCGCAAGATTCGTCTTACCGAGAAAGAGACGAACATTCTGAAATTCCTCTATCGCTCCAATGAAAGTGTGGTGCAGCGGGATGTGCTCTTGCACGAAGTCTGGGGCTACAATGCTGGGGTTACGACCCACACGCTCGAGACCCACATTTACCGCCTGCGCCAAAAGATTGAACCAGATCCGTCGAACGCACGTATCCTGGTTACCGAGTCAGGTGGATACAAGCTCGCGATTTGAGTGGACGCGCCTTCCGCTATCTGGCAGACGGCGCTTCCGAAAGTTCCCGCGCATGTCCGGGTTATGACATGCACCTCCCTGTTGGACTGCCGGGCCTTTGTGCCCGGCTTTTTTTCTGCGGGCGTCAAGTGGCCTTTGCGTCTCGCCGGGGTTTCGCAGCAGTCGGGTCGGCCACCAGGACCGGCGAGACCTGCCCGAGAAAACTCGTGCCTGCGGAACATTATTTTGCAGATCGCCTTTGGGTGTCTGGCGCTTTCCGGGGTGGCTGGGCAATATTGGGCCAACTGATCATAGGAAACCGCGATGCCCTTTACTCTTGCAACATGGAACATCAATTCAGTTCGCCTGCGCGAACCGATCGTCGTCAAACTTCTGGAGGAAGAAGGGCCAGATGTGCTCTGCCTGCAGGAATGCAAGAGCCCGGTCGACAAGATCCCGATGGAGCAGTTCGCCGCTCTTGGCTACCGCCACATGATCGCCCGCGGGCAAAAGGGCTATAACGGGGTCGCGATCCTGTCCCGCCTGCCGATTGAGGATGTGGGCGACAAGGATTTCGCAGGTCTCGGCCACGCCCGCCATGTTGCGGGGCGGCTGGAAAATGGCGTGACCATCCACAATTTCTACGTTCCCGCTGGCGGTGATGTCCCGGACCGAGAGGTGAATGAGAAGTTCGGTCAGAAGCTCGACTATTTGACCGACATGCGGGATTGGTTTCATGCGGACCGCCCGGAGAAATCCGTGTTGGTTGGGGATCTGAACATTGCACCGCGTGAAGACGATGTCTGGGATCACAAGAAGCTGCTGAAAGTTGTGAGCCATACGCCGGTCGAAGTTGAGCATTTCACCGATGTGATGGAGGCCGGTGGTTGGTCTGACGTCACTCGCAACGATATCCCTGACGGGCGGCTGTACAGCTGGTGGAGCTACCGGGCCAAGGATTGGGATGCAGCTGACAAGGGGCGTCGTCTCGATCATGTCTGGGCGACGTCCGACATCAAGTCGTCGGCACATTCCAGCCGGGTTCTGCGGGACGCGCGCGGGTGGGAAAAACCCAGCGATCATGCCCCTGTTTTTGCGACATTTGATCTTTAGAAGACTGAAACAGGTGGCCCTGTGCCGCCTGTTTCGCCTTCGTTTGGCCCGGTTGCACCGATGCGGCCGGGTCTGCGGAAATGTGATTTTCACGAAGCGGGCAATTGGCTAAACTGCCGCCAACGAAGCCCGAGACGTTTATAAAGAGGCAGAGTAATGAGCAGAGTCATTGGGGCCATGATCCTTCTGTTGATCGTGGCATCTTGCGGTGGTGGCAGCGGGTCTCCGCCGCGAAATCTTGATAATGCGTGCAGCATCATCAAACAGCGCCCTGAATACCTGAAAGCCTTCCGCGCGACCGAGAGAAAGTGGGGCGTGCCGATGCATGTGCAGATGGCCACGATCTATCAGGAAAGCCGGTTCCGGTCTGATGCGCGCACGCCACATCGCTTTGCCTTGGGGGTGATTCCTCTGGGTCGCCAGTCCAGCGCCTATGGTTACAGTCAGGCGCTAGATGGGACGTGGGACGACTATCGGAAATCGGCGGGCCGTCGCGGGGCCAAGCGGAACCGCATCAAGGATGCCACCGATTTCATGGGCTGGTATATGAACCAGACCCGCGAACGAAATGGCGTGTCGCTTTATGATGCCCGCAACCAATACCTGGCCTATCACGATGGGCATACGGGATTTGCACGTGGCACCTATCGCTCCAAACCATGGCTGATCCGGATTGCCGGGCAGGTACAGGCGCGGGCGAACATGTATCAGACCCAGCTGGCAACCTGCAGGCAGGCCCGCCGCTAAACACCACAGACAAACAAACACACCCCCGCCTGTTCGGTAACAGTGCGGGGGCGTTTCGATCTAGGCAAACCAATCAGCGGGATGGCGGGGCGCTGGTGTTGAACAGTCGGGAAGACAGGGTCACGCCGGTTTCCAGCCCGCCCAGGATGACCGTGGTCTTGCCGCCCGAGCCGTCATGGATCACCCATTTCCGCAGCTCTACGGGGCTATCGGTGAACATCATTTCGATACTGCCGTATTCCGGGTTCTTTGGATCCTGGGCCCGCACGATGGTGGAAGTGCCGTCAAAGTCATGTCCTACCACCATGTTCGCCTGACCCAATTTGACGGTTCGGGCAAGTATCAGCGACAGCGGGGTGCGCTTTAGCGGGTAGGTTTCGGGCGGCTGGTTCGATTTGGGGTCCTGGATCACAACTGCGCCTGCACCAGCAATCACAACGCCGCTGTTTGGAGCGTCATATTCAAACCGCATCTTGCCGGGGCGGTGCATATACAACTTTCCCGTCGACAGGCTGCCGTCGTCATTGATCTGGCTGAACGGGGCCTGAGCTGTGGTGATCCCGTTCAAGTATTGCGAGACTTCATTAAGGCTGAGCTTTTCGGCCGCCCATGCAGCAGAAGAGCAAAGCGTCAGCGCGAGCGCGCAGGCAATCTGTTTCATACGTCCAAAATAAGTGCGCTTTGCCAAATGTGAAGAGGGCGAAGCCAGCCTGGCTCCGCCCTTGTGATTTATTGCTCAGGGACCAAAATTTCCCTTTTCCCGACATGGTTTGCCGGAGAAACGAGCCCTTCTTCCTCCATCTGCTCAACCAAACGTGCGGCTTTGTTGTAACCGATGGCGAGTTTTCGCTGGATGTAGGAGGTCGAGCATTTGCGGTCCTTGATGACGATCTGAACCGCCGTGTCATAGAGCGCATCCTCGGTATCTGTGTTTCCACCTGTGGACAGGCCAAGAACGGCATCGATGTTGTCTGCCTTGTCTTCATCGGGGCCTTCAAGAACATTGCCGATGTAATCCGGCGGGCCGAACTGTTTGAGGTGGTTCACCACTTCTTCGACTTCTTCATCAGAGACAAACGGACCGTGGCAGCGGGTGATCTTTGCGCCGCCAGCCATATAAAGCATGTCGCCCATGCCCAGCAGCTGTTCTGCGCCCATTTCACCAAGAATGGTCCGGCTGTCGACCTTGGAGGTCACCTGGAAAGAAATCCGGGTTGGGAAGTTTGCCTTGATGGTGCCGGTGATGACGTCCACGGACGGACGCTGGGTGGCCATGATAAGGTGAATACCAGAGGCCCGCGCCATCTGCGCCAGACGCTGGATGCAGGCTTCGATCTCTTTACCTGCAACCATCATCAGGTCTGCCATTTCATCGACGATCACGACGATATAGGGCAGCGCCTCGGGCGCGAACTCTTCGGTCTCGAACACGGGCTCACCGGTGTCATCGTCAAAACCGGTTTGTACAGTGCGCGAGAACATCTCGCCTTTGGCCAGTGCTTCTTTTACCCGGCTGTTGAAGCCTGCGATGTTGCGCACGCCCATCTTGGACATCTTGCGATAGCGGTCTTCCATTTCACCCACCACCCACTTGAGGGCCACAACAGCCTTCTTGGGGTCGGTGACAACAGGTGACAGCAGGTGTGGAATGCCGTCGTAAACCGACAGCTCCAGCATCTTCGGGTCGATCATGATCAGGCGGCACTCTGCCGGGGTCAGCTTGTAGAGCAGCGACAAGATCATCGTGTTGATCGCAACAGACTTACCAGAGCCGGTGGTCCCTGCGATCAGCAGGTGGGGCATTTTGGCAAGGTTTGCGACAACGGAATCGCCGCCAATATCCTTGCCAAGCGCCAGAGGAAGGGCATGTGTGCCGTCGCCGAAATCGCGGCTCCCCAGGATCTCGCGGAGAACAACTTTCTCCCGATTGTCGTTGGGCAGTTCGATGCCAATCACAGAGCGGCCGGGAACGGTCGATACCCGTGCGGACAGCGCCGACATGGAGCGCGCGATATCGTCAGCGAGACCAATGACGCGGCTCGCCTTGAGGCCCGGAGCGGGCTCCAGTTCATACATGGTGACAACTGGGCCTGGCCGGACAGATACGATGTCACCTTTGACGCCATAGTCATCCAGAACCGATTCAAGCATCCGTGCGTTTTCTTCCAATGCCTCATCACTGAGGTGATGGCGCTCGATGCTGGCTGGGTTCATGAGCAATGACAGAGGCGGCAGTTCGAAATCGGCCTGGCTGTCTTCAAACGCCAGTTTCGGTTCTGCCTCTGCCTTGGCCCGGCTCGATGGCTGTTGGGGTTTGCGGACTGGCTGTTCGACAACGGCCTTGCGTGGGGTTGCGACCGGAATGTCTACGGGCGTGCTTGGTGCCTCTGCTGTCGGAGCCAGAGGTCCTTCGACCGGAGTGGAGACCTGTGGTTCACGCCGCAGTACCTGCGCGGGCTGGGGCAGGTCCTCGGATGGAACGTGATCGACAAAGGTCGCAGGTGCGGGCGCTTGCGGCGCATCTGGCGCAATCTGCTCATCCCAGCCAAGGGGCACGTCGTCTGCATCAACCGGAGCGGAGGGAATGTCCATATGGACCGACGGCGCGGGGGGGAAACCAGCAGTGGCAGTGGCGGTTCCGATCTCATCCGCAGCTGAGACAAAGGCGGCATTCCCCGCAGCTGTCAGAGGCGGCTCAGCTGGCAGGCCGGCATCAGGGTGGTTGGGGTTGAAGATCAACGGCTCGGGCCGCTGGCCACGGCCTTTCGTCAACGGGAAGCTGTCCTCAACAGGAACATCTGCAGCACGGCGGATGCGCACGGCAGAGGCGATTTTTTCTGCGATCCGTTCGTCGCCCGGCAGGTCGTCGATATTGTCCGGAAGGCCTGTATCTGCAAGCACAGGCTCCACCAGTTCCGGTTCCGGCATGACGGGATCCGCACGGCGGATCAGGCTGGGAACGCGCGCAAACAGCCCGGTTTTCTCTTTTGCCGCTGTGGGTTCTGCCGTGTTATGGGCGGTAAAACCCGGCTCTGCCCGGCCAGAGAGATCATGTACGCCCCCCAATGCGGGCGCGCCGCTCGCGGCAGCTGCGGCATAGGCGGTATCATCATAATCAACGGGCTCGAACATCTGCGGGTCCGTGTCGGTGTTGTCCATGACATCCGTCATGGCAACAGCCGCTGCGGTACGTTCGGCGCGGCGACTGCGATAGTCCAGCGCGGCTTTCATACCGCTTGCGGCACCCCGCCCCAGAAGGCCGGCGATCGCGCCGTAAATGACCACCAGTCCGACAAAGACGAACCGCAGTCCACGCATGACTTCGGGACGGGTGAAGCCCAGAACGGTTGCCCCAAGGGTGAGCATGCCAATCGCTGTCAGCAGAGACAGGAACTTGACCAGAAAAATCAGCCCGACAGGCAGCAGGGCCAACAACATGCCAAGGAAGGTGTAGCCGATCATGCCACCCAGCCCAAAGGTATGAGCAGATCGCCAGCCCTCTGCCGGGACAAGGGTTTCAAAATGCAGCGAGACCAAAAGGAGCCAAGGCAGTGACAGCAAAAGCGGCCAGAGGAACCGGTCTTCGCCTTTGTGCAGGATACAGCGCGCGCCCCAAACGGTCAGGAACAGCGAGATGGCCCAGCTGGCCTTGCCAAAGAGTGTGATCAGAATAAAGGCAACAGAGGCGCCGGTGCGTCCCAGAATGTTCTGCACCGGTGCGTCGGTCGAGACCATCCAGTTAGGATCATCTGCTGAATAGCTTCCGATCATCAGGGCAACCAAAAGGCCGAGACCGACCAGCAATGCGCCGATCAGTTCCTTGCCGCGTTTCTCTATGGCTGCCTGCATCGTGCTGTCCAACAGGGGATCACGACTGCGCGTCTGAAATGCCATGCCAACCTCGTTTCATTATGTCCGTCTGGGGTCCTGCTGTTTGCCGCAGGTACGTTCCCATGGGTCTTATCGTTTTTGGCGCCGGTCCCTCGGGAGAGGGCGCGACGCGGAATTTTAGTAGAGGCAGCTGCGCAGTTTCTGCAGGGCTGTCTCTGTCTGCGCCGCCGGTGCGACCAGCGCGACACGGATGTAGCCGTGGCCGGGATTGTCCGCGCCTTGCCCCTGCGCGAGATAAGCACCGGGAAGAACGCGCACGCCCGTTTCCGTCCACAGTTTCAATGCGGCCTCTTCGCCGTTTGGAACGGGAAGCCAGAGGAAAAAACCGGCTTCTGGCGCCATGTAACCATCAAGTCCGTCAAACACCTTGTCTGCAATCAGGTATTTTTCGCGGTAGAGCGCGCGGTTTTCCTCAACATGGGTTTCGTCCGCCCAGACACGGGCAGCTGCAGCTTGCAGCGGGGCAGGGAGCGGCGCGCCCGAATACGACCGCAATTGGTGAACCCGCTTCATGGTTTCGGGGCCTGACACAATCAGACCAGAGCGCAGGCCGGCCAGATTGGACCGCTTGGACAATGAGTTGAACAGGACGACCCGCTCAGGATCAGCGCCAAGCTCTTGGGCGACAGTCAACGCGCCCACGGGGGCGCTGTCGCGATAGATCTCAGAGTAGCATTCGTCAGCAAAGATGCGGAAATCGTATTTCTCAGCCAGACGGATCAGCTCGGCCCAATACGCCCGGCTTGCAACTGCGCCCTGCGGGTTCGCAGGCGAGCAGATGTAGGCCACGGCGGTTCGGTTCAGAACATCCTCTGGCAGGCTTGCATAATCGGGCAGATGGCCTGTTTCTGCAGTCGCGGGAACAAAGACGGGTTCTGCCGCAACTGAAATCGAGGCGACCATGTAGACCTGATAGAACGGGTTCGGGATCAGAACGACGGGTTTTTGACCATTCTTCTGCTCAGGGCAGAGCGCCATGGCCGCGTTGTACAGGCCTTCGCGGGTGCCGTTCAGCGCCATGACCTGCGCCATCGGATCAACTGCAACGCCATAGCGGCGCTGGACCCAATCCGCGATTGCATTCCGCAGGTCTACGCTCCCCTCATTTGGAGGGTAACTTTGGAAACCTGCTGCGTTTTCAACGATGACGTCCGTGACCCAAGACGGAAAGTCATGTTTGGGTTCGCCAATAGTCATATGCACCACATCGCCGCCGGGCGTGTGGTGGTCCAGCAGTGCCCGCAGGCGCGGAAATGCATAAGGCGGCAGGTTGGAAAACCGCTCAGGAAAATTCATGTTTCTGGCCTCAGGTCCGGGATCGTTAGTGTCCCGTTTACGAACAAAGTACAGAGCCGATACCCCTGCGTCCAGCCGCGCAATTTCAGCCTGAGCAAAATGTGGCTTTCACGCCAGTGCCTGTTCCACTGCGGCGCCAACCCGCAGCAAAGCCTCTTCGCAATCGGGTTGGCCGAGGATCTGCAGGCCGCATGACGGCACCCCTGTCGGGAGAGAAAGACCGCAAAGCCCCATCAGGTTTCCGATCCGCGTGTTGCGAAGGGCCATAAGGTTTGATCGCACGTAGTAGTCGTGATCGTCCTGAAGGCGCTGCATGTTCGGGGGCAGGATCGGCGAGGCGGGGCACAGGATGCCGTCAAAACCGGCTGTGGCCTGATCCCATTCCATGCGAATCTGTTCCAGCTTGGCCCAGGCAGCGACATAGTCCGGCCCGCTGAACGTCTTGCCCGAACGGAAACGTTCCAGGATTTCCGGGAACATCAGATGTGGCGCCGCCTCGATCACGTCGCGCCACAGGCCATATGCCTCAGCGGTGAACAGAACTGGGCTGAGCCCCATCGCCTCTCGCAGGGCGGGAACTTCAAGCGGGATGATGTCGGCGCCAGCGTTGCGCAGCTTGGTCAGCGCATCGGCATAGGCGTCGGCAATCGTCGGCTCCAGATCGTCCTGAGCGATGGTCCGCAGGTCTGCAAAGCGCATTCCCTTGATTGAACTGCCCCGCAAATCTGGCCCGGATGTCCCTTCCATCACCCCCAGATAAATCGCGGCGTCCTCGACCGAGCGTGCCAGCGGGCCGATGGTGTCGAACTTCAGACAAAGCGGAACGACCCCCTCCAGGCTGAGCCGACCGGAGGTGGTTTTCAGGCCAACGAGATCGTTCCAGGCAGAAGGAATGCGCACAGATCCCCCTGTGTCAGAGCCGATCCCGCAAGCCGCCAATCCAAAGGCGACGGATGCCGCCGCACCAGAGGAGGAGCCGCCAGGCGCGGCATCAGCGTCATGCACGCACGGTGGGGTTGCCTTGACCGGGTTGAGACCCAGTCCCGAAAAAGCCAGCTCACTCATATGGGTTTTGCCGAGACAGACCGTGCCAAGGGATGTCGCGGCACGCAGAACCAAGGCATCGGTATCCGGGATACGCCCAGCGAGGAGATCGGAGCCAGACTCTGTTGCGGTCCCTGCGGTATCAAACAGATCTTTCCAGCTGATCGGGACACCATCCACCAAAGACAGGCGCTGGCCTTGCTCTGCCCTCGCTTTGGCGGCGGTGGCTTCGGCAATGGCGCGGTCGTGCGTGACCGCCGAGAATATGCGGTCCCTCAGAGGGTGCGCATCAATTGCGTCCAGATAGGTTTGGGTCAAAGCCAGAGGGCAGATTTCCCCTGCCTCGATGCCGCGTCCCAGCTCTGCTGCGGTCTGTGTCAGCCATTCCTGCATCGCGGCGTCTCTCCCTGCTTATCGAAATGAGGCGACGGTAGCGGCACCGCGCCCCATGGACAATCCCAAAGACAGGGGCATATTGCGAGGCATGAAAAACACATCGGATATCCTGATCGTCGGCGGTGGTCTTAACGGTCCGGCGCTGGCCCTGGCGCTGGCCCAGACCGGACATACTGTTACGCTGATTGATGCCTTGCCCCGCGATGCGCGGGCGCGCGAAGATTTTGACGGGCGCAGCTACGCGCTGGCCTTGGCCTCCCAGAAACTGATCGACCAGATCGGCGTCTGGGGCGCGGTGGCAGGGCAAGCCCAGCCGATGCTGGAAATCAAAGTGACCGATGGGCGTGCCGGACAGGGGCCTTCGCCCTTTTTCATGCATTTCGACCACGCAGAAATCGAAGAAGGCCCGATGGGGTACATGATCGAGGATCGTTACCTCCGCCGGGCCTTGCGCGACGCGATGGAGGCCGAGCCAGCGATCACCCTGGTTGATGAGCAGACGGTCATAGCGCAAGACGCCGATGCCACAGGCGTGACGGTCACGCTTGCCCGCGGAGATAGTCTGCGGGGACGTTTGCTTGTGGGGGCAGATGGGCGGCGCAGTGGCACCGCGGAACGCGCCGGCATTAAGCGGACCGGGTGGGATTATGGGCAGACCGCGCTGGTCTGCGCAATCGAACACGACCGTCCGCACAACGGGATTGCCCATCAGTTCTTCATGCCCCCCGGGCCACTTGCCATTTTGCCGCTACCTGGAAATCGCTCTTCGATCGTCTGGAGTGAGCGCAGCGATCGCGCGGCGGCCATCCAGTCGCTCGACGAAGAAAGCTATCTGTCCATTCTGCGCCCGCGGTTCGGTGATTTCATGGGGGACATCCGGCTGGCCGGGGACCGCTTTACCTATCCGCTGAATTTGACGCTTGCGAATGCCTTTGTCGCAGAGCGGCTGGCGCTGGTTGGTGATGCAGCCCATGGGGTGCATCCGATCGCAGGGCAGGGGCTCAATGCTGGGCTTCGTGATGTTGGTGCATTGGCAGAGGTGCTGACAGAGGCAAGGCGCCGGGGCGAAGACATCGCTTCTTCGCTTGTCCTAGACCGCTACCAGCAATGGCGCCGCTTTGACACCGCCAGCCTTGCGGCTGCAACCGATGCATTCAATCGATTGTTTTCCAACGACAACCCGTTGCTGCGTTTGGGTCGAGATATCGGGATGGGAGTTGTCGGTGCTATCCCTGGCCTGCGCCAGACTTTTATCCGAGAGGCGGCTGGCCTCACAGGGGATTTGCCCCGCCTTTTGCAAGGTCGTCCGATCTGACCAAAAAAGCCGGGCATCAGGCCCGGCTTTTCATTTGTCGTCTGACGGATCAGTCCAGAACCCGCGCCTCATCCACCAACATTACGGGAATGCCATTGCGGATGGGAAATGCGAGATTGGCGGCACGTGAAATAAGCTCCTGACTATCAGCATCATATTCAAGCGTCGTCTGGGTGCGGGGGCAAACCAGAGCCTCAAGCATGCGGCGGTCAAAGGCTGGGGCTTCGGGCTGACCAGAATGGGTGGTGTCAGGGCTCATTGCAGGGTTTCCTCATGCGAGCCGCCACGCAGAAGAAATTCGATCAGCGTGACGAGGGTTTCGCGTCTTGTCGCAAGGCAGGGCGCCTCTAGCAAGGCTTGTTTGTCCTCCGGATCAAAGTCCAGAAGCATGGACAGCGAGTTGATCAGCAATTCGTCGTCCGCATCCTTGAGCGTTTCCCAATCGGTCGACAGGTTGCGCGATTCAAAATACCGCTCAAGCAGATCAAGAAACCCAGGGCGGTTAAAGTGGGTGTCATGCTCGCCCTTGCCCAGATCCCGTTCAAAGCCGTCCCATGTGATCTTGCAGCGTCGGTACGGGGTGAAACCGTCGATTTCGTTTGAAATTCGGAATCTGGAAACCCCAGAGAGCGTGATCAGATAGCGCCCGTCTTCTGTTTCTGAGAACTGGGTAACGCGTCCGGCGCAGCCGATGCTATGCAGTTCGTTGGTGCCGTCCTTGCCGGGGAAAGGTTGCACCATCCCAATCAGCCGCTGTGGTGTCTTTAATGCGTCCTCCAGCATCTGAAGATACCGAGGTTCAAAGATGTGCAACGGCAGTCGGGACCGGGGCAGCAAAAGCGCCCCGGGTAACGGAAACACCGGCAAGGTGTCTGGCAAGTCATTAGCCTGTATCATGACTAGGGACTGTAGTGCTGGGGTCCGCTTAGGCAAATATCATCGAGCTAAGTTTGCGCCGCCCATTCAGCACGATCGGATCGTTGGGCTTGAGTGCGTCGAAAATGGTGAACAGCTGGGCTTTTGCAGCACCGTCGTTCCATTCTCGGTCCTTGCGGAACAGGGCCAGCAGCTCTTCTACCGCTGCTTCTGCATCACCGGCGGCATGCAGCGCTTGTGCAAGATCGAAACGGGCCTGCAGATCATCCGGGTTTGCGTCCACTTTTGCGCGCAGCTCTGCAACCGGGCCCGCGTTTTCGGCCTGACGGGCCAGGGCGATCTGGGCATGGGCGGCTTCGATTTCGGCGGCAGTCGAAATTTCGGCGGGGGCACCGTTCAGCACTGCTTCTGCCTGATCCAGGTCACCCATCGCGACATGCGCACGGGCCAGACCACTGTAGGCGGCGGCGTTTTTGTCGTCTTCACCGATCACCGCAGCAAATGTCTGAGCGGCATCCGCGATGTTGCCTTCCGCCAGCATTTGTTCGGCCATCTCGACGGCTTCGCCCAAGCCGCCGTCTGCAGAGCCGCCACCGGCTTCGATTGCGCGCTTGATGAAGGCGTCAATCTCTGAAGGTGCGACCGCGCCCTGAAACATGTCGATCGGGCGACCCTGTACAAAAGCCACAACCGTCGGGATCGACTGCAGCGGCAGGCCCTGCTGCGCCAGAGCCTGAACCAGCCTTTGGTTCTGGTCCACGTCGATCTTCGCCATTGTCACGGCGCCTTTTGCCTTGGTCACTGCGGCTTCCAGAGCCGGACCAAGGGTTTTGCAGGGGCCGCACCATGGCGCCCAGAAATCAACAATCACCGGTACCTGCATCGACGCGTCGACCACGTCCTGCATGAAGGTGGCCTCGGTAACGTCCTTGATCAGATCACCTGCGGGGGCGTTGTCTCCCGCGCCGCCAAGAATATCGATCATGCGCTTTGTCTCCATTTCGTCGTTGCCCCTTATATGAAAGCTGACGGCCAAGAAACCAAGAGCGGAACCGCCGAAACCGCAGCTGATCGGCGCAGATATGGGGGCGTTTCAGGGATTGAGACGGCAGATCGCGGACTGTCGTATCTCTGCCTACAGTCTGTTTCCACGTTAACTCTGCCGTTTTATGGACATTTTCCCTTGTCCCGCCCTATGTTCAGAGAGTAGGTACAGCATCCATGCTCAGAACACGCGCAAAATTCAGCCTTGGTCAGGTCGTCCGGCATCGCAAGCATCCCTTTCGCGGTGTTGTTTTTGATGTGGATCCTGAATTCGCCAACACCGAAGAGTGGTACCAGGCCATTCCCGAGGACAGCCGTCCAATCAAGGAACAGCCTTATTACCATCTGCTGGCTGAAAACGATCAGACCTATTACGTCGCCTACGTATCCGAGCAAAATCTCTTGCCCGACTATTCCGGGGAGCCGATTGGTCATCCTGATGTGTCAGAGATGTTTGGAAGCTTTGACGATGGTGTCTACGCGCTGCAGTATCAGCTGAACTGATCTCCCGATCGCTGCCCCCACTGCTGTGCTGCAGAAATGGGGGCAACATGCGTCAATAGCCGAGAGCGCAGCCGTCCTTGCGCGGATCGCTTGCCCCTTCAAGAATGCCGGCTGAATGGATCTGGATGGCCTGCGCGCCACCGATTGCGGTGTCCGGGATGGTGATGTCATGCCCCATGTTCGCCAGCTCCTGACGCACGTCATCGCTATAGCCGCGCTCGACTTTCAGGACATCGCCATCTGCAAAGGCGCGGGGCAAATCAATCGCTGCCTGCGGGTCCATGGCAAAATCGGTCAAGTTGGAGACGAACCGTGCATGACCGCAGGGTTGATAGGCCCCGCCCATAACGCCAAATGGCATCGTAACCTCCCCATCTTTGCGCAGCATGCCTGGGATGATCGTGTGCATCGGGCGTTTTCCGCCCGCCAGCATGTTGGGGTGCCCGTCCTCCAGAGTGAAGCCGGCTCCACGGTTTTGCAAAAGGATGCCGAACTTCTCCGACGCGATGCCAGAGCCAAAGCCGTGGAAAATCGAATAGATCAGCGATACCGCCATCCGATCCTTGTCGACGACGGTGATGTAGATCGTGTCCTTATGCACCGCTTCGCTGATTGCCTTGGGGCCTGCCATGGCTTTTCGGGGGTTGATCAACTCGGCCAGCTGAACGGCTGTTTCGGGTGACAGCATGTGGTCAAGGCGACTGGTGTGGTCTGGGTCAGCAATGAACCGGTTGCGGGCGTCATAGGCGAGCTTGGCAGCCTCTGCTTCTATATGCACGCGCTCGGCGCCGAGGGGGTTCATGCCCGCGATGTCAAAATGCTTGAGCATGTTGAGCATGAGAATGGCGGTCGCACCCTGACCGTTTGGCGGATGCTCGACTAGATCTATGCCTTTGTAGTCCCCCGTGACTGGGGTGGTGGTATCCGCGCTCACACCAGCGAAGTCTTCGGCGGTATGCACCCCGCCCAGGGCGTTCAGTGCCGAAAGCATGTCTTCGGCGATCTCGCCCGAGTAAAAGGCATCGCGACCGTCTTTTGCTATACGGCGCAGGACTTCTGCCTGCCCCGGCGCGCGGAACATCTGCCCGATGGTTGGCGCTTTGCCGTCAATCAGGTACGACTGTCGGGCCGCTCCTTGCAGGGTGTCTTGATCGTTTTGCCAGTCAAATGCCACGCGCGGCGCGACCGGGACGCCTGCCTCGGCGTAGTGGATCGCCGGAGCAAGAAGGGCATCAAGCCCCAGCTTGCCCTCTTCTTCGGACAATTTGCAGAAGGCATCAATGGCACCTGGCACAGTGACGGCATGGGCGCTGCGGAGTGGAATGCTGTCGTGTCCTTGGGCGCGCAAGGCAGAGGCGTCTGCAGCTGCGGGCGCGCGGCCAGAGCCGTTCATCGCCTTCACGGGCTCCCCCGGTCGCGAATAAAGCGCAAAGCAATCGCCGCCAATCCCGGTCATCTGCGGTTCGCAGATTCCCAGAAGGACAGCGCCTGCAATAGCGGCATCCATGGCGTTTCCACCGCGTTTGAGGATGTCGATGGCAACTCCGGCCGCCAAAGGGTGGGATGTCGCACAGATGCCATTTTCAGCGTAAACAGCTGAGCGGCCTGGGAAATGAAAATCGCGCATGATACCTCCTCCAACTTGGGGCAAGGTTAGAGCGCGAAGGGGGGATGGCAATGGCAATCTGATGCCGTGCCGTCAGGTTTTGTTCACAAGTTCATGAAAGCTGACCCAATCGGGTCTGGAGCACAAAAAAACCGACCTTTGTCGAACTTAGGCCGGCTTTGCATTGCGCATCTGGATTTCAAAGCGGAGGGATAGGTTGTTGCCTGCGTCATTGCGTTCATATTGAACATCTGTGGCAAGTTCCCGGATCAAGAGCCAGCCAAACCCGCCTTCTGGCAGCTCTTCCAGACTGACGTTCAGGTCTTGTCGGGTGCCAGCGGGGAGTTGGCCATCCTTGAATGGAACACCCGCATCACCAATTGATATCCAGAGCTGTTCGGGGTCGAGATTGCAGCGGATGCGCACATCGCCCACGTCCATGCCCGCATAGGCATGTTCGACCACGTTGTTCACTGCCTCGGTCAGGGCAATCTGAACCTCGTCTGCGCGGGCTTCGGGGACGCCCATTTCACGCAGACGGTTCACAACATCCTGAACGCCCGTGCGGGCAGCCAGTTCAGTCGCTGTGAACGAGCAGGAAAAACTATCTACCATGATCGTGTCGCTCCGCCTTTTCAGCGCGCCCTGAATCAAGATTCTACGCGGTTCACCGCCTGCGCATCCGGCAGGGAGGGGTACAGGTCAAAGACAGTATCCATGCGGGTCAGACGAAACACCTTGTCCACCATCGGTGTGAGGCCGGCGAGATCCAGTTTGCGACCTTGGCCCAGCTGTTTCATCGCTGCAACGATGGCGCCCAAGCCACTCGAATCAATGAATTTGACTTCTGACAGATCGAGAATGACGCGATCCGGACCATTCTCGGTCGTGGAGCGCATGTCCTCCTTGAACTGGATTGCCATAGCTGCATCAATACGTTCGGCATTGACGGTTACGATCTGTGTTCCATCGGCTGTTGTACTGGTCAGGCTCATGAGTGAGTGTCCCCGCGTCAATATGTGTTGACGATCAATCTAGACGTTAATCCTTACGATTTTGTATGCACTATTTCGACATTGGGAGGAATAATTGATGAAAACTGTTGTTATTGCGGGTGCGGCCCGCACGCCGATGGGTGGGTTTCAGGGCATGTACGATGGTGTCTCTGCGGCTGATCTGGGCGGGACAGCGATCCGTGCGGCGCTGGAAGGCGCGCGTGCCAAGACCGTCGATGAGGTGCTGATGGGCTGCGTTTTGCCCGCAGGGCAGGGCCAGGCGCCTGCGCGCCAAGCTGGCTTTGCTGCGGGGTTGGGCGAAGAGGTTCCTGCCACAACGCTCAACAAGATGTGCGGCTCTGGCATGAAGGCTGCGATGATTGCCTATGACCAGATCGCGCTGGGGCAGACAGACACGATGATCGCAGGCGGCATGGAAAGCATGACCAACGCCCCCTACCTGCTGCCCAAAATGCGCGGTGGTGCGCGGATCGGTCACGGCCAGGTCGTTGACCACATGTTCCTGGATGGTCTGGAAGACGCCTACGACAAGGGCCGTCTGATGGGAACCTTTGCCGAGGATTGCGCAGAAACCTATCAGTTCACCCGCGAAGAGCAGGATGACTATGCGCTGAAGTCCCTGTCCAACGCGTTGGAAGCGCAGGAGAGCGGCGCTTTTGATGGTGAGATCGCCGCTGTCACTGTGAAAACCCGCAAGGGTGAGGTTGTGACCGATGCTGATGAGCAGCCCAAGTCCGCGCGACCGGACAAGATCCCCACTCTGAAGCCTGCATTCCGCAAGGATGGAACCGTTACGGCGGCCAATGCGTCGTCGATTTCTGATGGGGCAGCGGCCCTCGTCATGGCGTCGGCCGAGGCCGCCGAGGCGCAGGGGCTGACCGTGCGGGCGCGGGTCATGGGTCATGCGAGTCATGCGCAGGCGCCGGGCCTTTTTACCACGGCACCGGTGCCGGCGGCGCGCAAGCTGATGGATCGCCTGGGCTGGAGCGTCGATGATGTGGATCTCTGGGAGGTAAACGAAGCCTTTGCCGTCGTGCCGATGGCTTTCATGCGCGAGATGGGTATCCCGCGTGACAAGGTGAACGTGAACGGCGGGGCCTGTGCGTTGGGGCATCCGATCGGTGCATCTGGCGCGCGGATCATGGTCACATTGCTGAACGCGCTGGAAAAGCGCGGGCTCAAGCGTGGGATCGCAGCGATCTGCATCGGAGGTGGCGAAGGCACGGCCATCGCGATCGAGCGCGACTGATTTCGACAGCTGTGACTGCTGACAATTGACCAATCGCAGGGAAGGGGGCAGAAATGCCCCCTTCCTGTCCTTTGACCTGCAGAGACTGAAATGACACGAGTAGATTACGCCGATCTGGCCCGAACAATTGCTGCCCTCACCGAGGGGGAAACCGATGATGTGGCGCTGATGGCGACGGTCGCCTGCGAGGTGCATCACAGTGATGAACGGTTCAACTGGACCGGGTTTTACAGGGTTGTGGCACCGGAACTGTTGAAGATCGGCCCCTATCAGGGGGGACATGGTTGTCTGCAGATCCCTTTTAGTCGTGGGGTTTGCGGTGCGGCCGCGCGCACCGGCGAGGTGCAATTGGTGCCGGATGTCGACGCCTTCCCTGGTCACATCGCCTGCGCCTCATCGACCCGATCCGAACTGGTTCTGCCGGTCTTGAACGGTGCCGGGGAGGTTATCGCGGTGTTTGATCTGGACAGTGATCTGCCTGACGCCTTTACCTCGGAAGATGCGAAGGCGCTGACGGAAATTCTGAAGGCGGTTTTTGGCCGCCTGTGAATGCGCAGGGGCTTTGCCCCTCGGCCCTGACGGGCCTCACCCCAGAGTATTTGGGGAAAGATGACAGCCTGGCGCCTGTGCCGGGCTGTTTGCGTTTTGGGGTGGGAGCGGGGCAGAGAATGAAAAAATGCTTGGAATTTTCACCGACTCGCGCCACTGTGAAAAAGTAGATCATTTTTTCACGAGACATATCTGTGACCGATCAAAGCCCCCAGCCTGCCACCCTTGGTGCTGATTTGCGTGCGCTGCGTAAGTCGCGCAGCCTCACCCTTACAGACCTGGCCGCGAGACTTGGGCGTTCGGTTGGTTGGTTGAGCCAGGTGGAACGGGACAAATCCGAGCCCTCGATCTCTGATCTGCGGGCCATCGCCAAATGTCTCGATGTTCCGATGTCCATGTTGTTTGCCCATTCTGCCTCCCCCGCTGATGAGCAGGGATATGTGGTGCGGGCAGGCGCGCGCCGACCGATGGGCTCGGGCGAGGAGGGGTTGATTGAAGAGCTGTTGTCTCCTGATCTGACCGATGATTTCGAAATGGTGCACTCCACATTTCAGCCCCGGTCACAGATGCAGACGCCCGCAGATCGGCCGACTCAGGAGGTGGGTTATGTGATCTCAGGCCGGTTGGATCTGGTCATTGGTGGGCGGGAATTCTCAGTCGGGCCGGGAGATAGTTTCCGGATCCGCCACGAACCCTATCAGTGGTCGAACCCCTATGATGAGCCCTGCGTTGCCGTTTGGGTCATTGCTCCGCCGGTGTACTGATGAGTTTCGAAGCCTGGAGTGTTTTTGCCTTGTTCTGGGCGGTGTTTGTCACCACGCCGGGCCCGAACGCCGTCAACTGCATTTCAAACGGAATGAACCTTGGTTTTCTGCGGGCGATGGTGGGAGTTCTTGCCATTCTGACCCAGGCGAGCCTGTTTCTCGTTCTGTCTGCGCTTGGGGTGACCGCGCTGATTGCGGCGTCTCCGACCGGGGTCTGGCTGGCGAAAATGATAGGAGCGGGCTTCCTGATCTATCTGGGACTGCGCGGTTGGCAAAATGCCACGCGACCGGTGCCCCAGACGGAGCGGCCTGTCCGCCATGTCTATCTGCACGCATTGGCGATAGCGACGATCAATCCCAAGAGCGTGGCCGGATATCTTGCTGCTTTTTCCCAATTTGTTCAGCCGAATGTGCCGATCTGGGAGCAGATGGTCGTGATCATGCCGACGGCGCTGGTTCTGACGACGCTCAGCTATACCGGGTTCACACTGATCGGGGTTGTCATGGGCAAGGCTGCGATGGCGGCGGTGTTCAATGTCTGGATTCGCCGTCTGCTGGCCATCTGTTTTGTCATCTACGGCGTTCTTTTGGGACTCAGCTCTGCGCCGCAGGCGGGCATGCGATGAGGTCGCGCATCTTTCAAACATATCTCATCCGTTCCAGGGCGGAACATGCAACCAGGACCCAAAGAGGTCTTTGCCACACAGGGAGGCACCATGTCTGATTTTCCAACCAAGGCCAAGGTGGTCATCATCGGCGGCGGTGTCGTCGGCTGCTCGGCGCTCTATCATCTTGCCAAAAAGGGGTGGAGCGATTGTGTGCTCCTTGAGAAGAACGAGCTGACGGCGGGGTCGACCTGGCATGCAGCGGGTAATGTGCCGACGTTCTCGACCTCTTGGGCGATCATGAACATGCAGCGCTATTCGACCGAGCTGTATTCGCGCCTCGCTGACGAGGTGGACTATCCAATGAATTATCATGTCTCGGGTTCGATCCGGCTCGCGCATAGCAAGGAACGGATGCAGGAGTTTGAGCGCGCCATGTCGATGGGCCGCTATCAGGGCATTCCGATGGAGATGTGGACCCCCGAACAGGCAAAGGCGCGTTATCCGTTTCTGGAGACGCATGATCTCGAAGGGGTGCTGTATGATCCGACCGATGGGGATATCGATCCGGCCCAGCTGACCCAGGCCTTGGCCAAAGGCGCGCGGGACCTGGGACAGAAGATCGTCCGTTTCTGCCCGGCCACGGATGTTACCCAGAAAGATGATGGCAGCTGGATCGTCCATACGGAAAAGGGCGACATCACCTGCGATTACGTGGTCAATGCTGCGGGTTACTATGCACAGCGCGTCGGGGAATGGTTCAAACCCTATGGTGGCCGTACGGTGCCGGCCATGGTGATGAGCCACCAGTATCTTCTGACCGATGAAGTCCCGGAGGTCGAGGCTTGGTCCAAGGAAAATGGAGGCAAGCTGCCGCTGCTGCGCGACGTGGATGTCTCATATTACCTGAGGCAGGAGAAGAACGGCTTTAACCTTGGCCCCTATGAGCCGAATTGCAGGGGGCATTGGATGACCGAAGATGATCCGATGCCCGAGGATTTCAGCTTTCAGCTTTGGAATGACGATCTGGACCGCATCGAGGATATCGTCACAGATGCTATGGAACGGGTTCCTTTGATGGCGACATCCGGTGTCGGTCGCGTCATCAACGGGCCGATTCCCTATGCGCCGGATGGTCTGCCATTGATCGGCCCCATGCCTGGTGTCAGCAACGCGTTTGAGGCGCACACCTTCACCTTTGGCATCGCGCAGGGCGGTGGTGCTGGCAAGGTGCTGGCAGAGTGGATCGTGGATGGTCATACCGAATGGGACATGTGGGCTGTCGATCCACGTCGTTACACCGACTACACCGATCAGGATTATTGCAACCAAAAGGGCATGGAAGTTTATGGCAACGAATATGCCATGCACTTCCCGCACCACGAATGGCCCGCTGCGCGTGAGAAGAAGCTGTCGCCCGTACACGCCAAGGTCAAAGAACTGGGCGGACAGATGGGGGCCTACAACGGGTGGGAGCGGGCAAATTGGTTTGCCAAGCCCGGCGATGACACATCCCTTGAAGCCACGCATACATGGGGCCGGTCAGGCCCGTGGGAACAGCGCATCAAGGAAGAATGTGAGGCCGTGCGTGACCATTGCGGGGTTCTGGATCTGCCGGGCTTTTCGCGGTTCATGGTCACAGGCGAAGGCGCCGCCGAGGCGCTGCGAGGTCTCATAACAGGTGGTCTGCCAAAGGTGGGCCGGATCAATCTGGTCTATATCGCTGATGACCGCGGTCGCATTCTGACAGAGATGTCCTGTGTCCGATTGGCGGATGAGGCGTTCATGATGATCACCGCAGCGACGGCGCAGTGGCATGACAGGGATATTCTGCTTTCTGCGATGCCCGCCTCTGTTTCCGTGGAGGATGTTACCACCACACGCGACACGCTGATCGTGACAGGCCCGAAGTCTCGCGACATTCTTGCAGGTCTCAGTGATGGCGATTTCGAGAGCGGATGGCTCACCCATCAATCGGCGACCGTCGCGGGCCGTGAGGCATTCCTTATCCGGGTGTCATTCGCCGGGGAGCTGGGTTGGGAGGTTCACGCACTGAACGAAGATATGCCGGTAATCTATGAGGCTGTCCTGGAGGCAGGCGCAGTTCCCTTTGGCATGTATGCGCTGAATTCTCTGCGGATCGAGAAAGGCTATCGCGCCTGGAAAGGTGACCTCTCAACAGACTATTCGCTGTTGGAAGGTGGGCTGGAGCGGTTCGTGAAGCTCGACAAGCCGCAGGCGTTTCCCGGGAAGGCTGCCATTTTGGCGGAAAAGCAGCGCGGTGTGGCCAAGCGGTTTGTGACCTTGAAGGTCGATGCCGGTGAAGCAGATGCCCCTTACATGTCCTGCATTCGCCACGGGGATGCGATTGTGGGTGAAACCACTTCGGGAGCATGGGGCTACCGTGTTGGTGCATCAATAGCGCTGGGAATGGTGCGCGCAGATCTGGCAGAGCCGGGAACCGAACTGCAGGTCGACATCTACGGAGAGCTGTGCCGTGCTGTCGTTCAGGCCGATGCGCCGATGTGGGATCCGGACAATGAACGGCTCCGCGCCTGATCCGCGCGACATCCCGCCCCATGAGACCGGGGCGGGGCATGGCCCCTGGCAGGTAGACATCCTGCTTGCCGAGGGGTTCGTCCTGACCGAATTCTCGGCAGTGATAGAGCCGCTGCGGCTGGCGAACCGGGTGCTGGCACAGCCACCGTTTCAGTGGACATTACGCTCTGCCGCAGGCGGAAAGGTCGGTTGCCGGGCGGGCGCTGTTGTCGAAACCGACCCCTTTGTGCCGCGCCCTGATGCGGACTGCGTTTTCGTCCTTGGCAACAGTGATCCGGATTGCCCTGCCTTGTCCCTTGGGCCGGAAATTGCAACCTACCGAACCCGGGGCGCTAAGGTATATCTTTTGGCGGAAGCAGCCAGCAGATATATCCGCGATCATGCGAGTGACGGCCGACTGCATACCACGCATTGGGAGAATGCCACACTCCTGCGGGAGCGCTCGGGGTTGTTTGACGCCAACTTCGCGCTCGCCAGCGAAGACGGCCAGGTGGTCACTTGCGCCGGGATGGGGGCCACTGTGGATGTGGTTCTCACCTTGATTGGTCAGCTGACAACAGCCGCCGCGCAGATGACGGTCGCCAACATTCTGCTGCATGAGAAAGTGCGCGACTATGGTTCTTTGCAGCCTTTTTCAGGGGTGAAGCCGACGATCACAGGTGATGCAGATCTGGACCAGGCAATCCGCGTCATGCAGGATCACATCGAGGATCCGCTGCCCATCAACGAAATCGTCGATCACCTCGGTATCTCGACCCGATCGCTTGAGCGAAAATTCAAAACCTATCTGGGGACGACACCCAATGGTTTTTATCGAGAAATGCGGCTGAACAAGGCGAATAACCTGCTTCTCAACACAACGATGAGCGTTCGGGAGATTGGGCTGGCTTGTGGATTTTCGAATGGGTTTTCGACCCTATACAAGGCCTTTTTCGGGATAACCCCCCTTAGCCTTCGCAAATCGCGGCTGGAAAATGGGCGGGCTTCGGGAGGGGGAAGAAGGGGCGGGTGAAATCTCGGGTCTTCTTGGCGTTTTTCATACATTTTGTGTCGCCTGATCGTGTCATTCTCAGACCAAAGAGAGATCTGGAGACATGAGATGAGCGATCTTCCCAACAAGGCCCGCGTGGTCATTATCGGCGGTGGTGTGATCGGATGTTCGGTGGCCTATCATCTGACCAAGCTGGGCTGGAAGGATGTGGTTCTGCTGGAGCGCAAGCAGCTGACTTCCGGCACCACTTGGCACGCCGCGGGCCTGATCGCCCAGCTGCGCGCGACCGCCAACATGACCAAGTTGGCGAAATACAGTCAGGAACTCTACGGCTCGCTGGAGACAGAAACCGGCGTCGCCACGGGCTTCAAACGTTGCGGTTCTATCACCGTGGCCCTGACGGAAGAGCGCAAGGAAGAGATATTCCGCCAGGCCGCCATGGCGCGTGCGTTTGGCGTCGATGTCGAGGAAATCTCTCCTGCTGAGGTCAAGGACCGCTACGAGCATCTGAACGTGGGTGATGTTACCGGCGGGGTATGGCTGCCCAAGGACGGTCAGGGTGATCCCGCAAACATCGCGCTGGCTCTCGCCAAAGGCGCCCGCCAGCGCGGCGCGCTGGTCAAGGAGCGGATCAAGGTCACGGGTATCTCCAAAAATGGCCGTCGCGTCACTGGTGTCGACTGGATCAGCGATGATGGCCAGTCCCAGGGTCACATCCAGGCCGACATGGTGGTGAACTGCGCCGGGATGTGGGGCCATGAGGTCGGCCGGATGGCTGGCGTCAACGTACCGCTGCACGCCTGCGAGCATTTTTACATCGTCACCGAAGGCATCAATGGTCTCACCCAGATGCCGGTCCTGCGGGTGCCTGACGAATGCGCGTATTACAAGGAAGATGCGGGTAAGATCCTGCTGGGGGCGTTTGAGCCAAACGCCAAACCCTGGGCGATGAACGGCATCCCTGACACCTTTGAATTCGACCAGCTGCCGGAAGACTTCGACCACTTCGAGCCGATCCTGGAAGCCGCCTGCAACCGTATGCCGATGCTGGCCGAGGCCGGTATCCACACCTTCTTCAACGGTCCGGAGTCCTTTACCCCGGATGATGCCTACCACCTGGGCCTGGCGCCGGAGATGGACAACTTCTGGGTTGCTGCGGGCTTCAACTCTATCGGCATCCAGTCCGCGGGCGGCGCAGGTATGGCGCTGGCGCAGTGGATGGAAGACGGCCAGAAACCGTTTGACCTGGGCGACGTCGATATCTCGCGCATGCACCCGTTCCAAGGCAACAAGCACTATCTGTTTGAACGCTCAAAAGAGACCCTGGGCCTTTTGTACGCTGACCACTTCCCCTACCGGCAAAAGGCAACTGCCCGCGGCGTGCGCCGCACCCCGTTCCATTATCACCTTAAGGAACAGGGCGCCGTATTCGGCGAAATCGGCGGCTGGGAGCGTGCCAACTGGTTTGCCAACGACGGCCAAGAGCGCGAGTATCAGTACAGCTGGAAGCGCCAGAACTGGTTTGAAAACTCCGCCGCTGAACATCACGCTGTGCGCGAAAACGTCGGCATGTACGACATGTCTTCCTTCGGCAAGATCCGCGTCGAAGGCCCGGATGCCGAAAAGTTCCTGAACTACATTTGCGGTGCCAATGTCTCGGTTCCGGCGGGCAAGATCGTCTACACCCAGTTCCTGAACAGCCGCGGCGGGATTGAGGCGGATGTGACCGTCACCCGCCTGAGCGAGACCGTCTATCTGGTGGTGACCCCTGCGGTGACCCGCCTTGCCGACCAGACCTGGATGATGCGCCACAAGGGCGATCATCGCGTGGTGATCACCGACGTGACCGCAGGCGAGGGCGTGCTGGCGGTGATGGGCCCGAATGCGCGCAAGCTGCTGCAGAAAGTGTCGCCCAATGATTTCTCCAATGAGGTGAACCCCTTTGGTACCGCGCAAGAGATCGAACTGGGCATGGGCCTCGCTCGTGTGCACCGGGTGACCTACGTGGGTGAACTGGGCTGGGAAATCTATGTCGGTGCAGACATGGCGGGCCACGCGTTTGAGACCCTGTGGGAAGCGGGTCAGGACATGGGGCTCAAGCTCTGCGGGATGCACATGATGGACAGCTGCCGGATCGAGAAGGGCTTTCGCCACTTCGGCCATGACATCACCTGCGAGGACAATGTGGTCGACGCAGGGCTCGGCTTTGCCGTCGCCACCGGCAAGGACGATTTCATTGGCAAGGCTGCGGTGCTGGAGCGCAAGGAAACCGGCCCCAAGGCCCGGATGGTTCAGTTCAAGCTGACGGACCCTGAGCCGCTCTTGTTCCACAACGAACCGATCATCCGCGACGGCAAATACGTGGGCTACCTCAGCTCTGGCAACTATGGCCATACGCTGGGTGCCGCCATCGGCATGGGCTATGTGCCGTGCGAAGGAGAAAGCGCAGCAGATGTGCTGGGATCGACCTACGAGATCGACGTCTGCGGTGTGAAGGTGCAGGCCGAGGCGTCGCTGAAGCCGATGTACGACCCCAAATCGGAGCGTGTGAAGGCCTGACTGCCGCTCCGCTCTCTCACGTGAAACATTGGCCCGCAGTCGATCATTTGACTGCGGGCCATCATTTTTGTTGATGCCGGTGATAACACAAAGGTCTCTTTTTCTTTTTCGCAGAGCTGCGATAAAGGCGTGTCCGCTTCACTCTTGAGAGAGCTGCAATCCTGCGGATCAACTTTGTCGCAAGGAAAAGGGGCACAGGATGTCGCAGCAAAAACGCGAGAATGTCGATACGCCCCAAGGGCTCGCCTTTGCGATTTCAGCATATCTGATGTGGGGTTTCCTGCCGCTTTATATGAAGGCGCTTTCTCATATGCCCGCGGCAGAGGTCGTTGCGCACCGCGTTCTGTGGTCGGTCCCGGTGGCTGGCATTCTGCTGGTGGTTCTGCGCCGCACCCGCGATTTGCAGGCTGCTTTGCGGTCCCCCAAGGTTTTGGCGATGGGCTGTGTCACTGCGGCGCTGATTTCCGTGAATTGGGGGATCTATGTCTGGTCCATTGCCACAGGGCATGCCCTGGACGCTGCATTGGGCTATTACATCAACCCATTGTTCAGCGTCATGCTGGGCGCCCTACTGCTGGGAGAGCGCCTGACTGTTGCCCAACTGGTCGCGATCGGTTTGGCCGCCCTTGCCGTCGTTGTGCTGGCGGTGGACGCAAGAAGTTTGCCTTGGGCTGCGATTGGCCTCACGCTCAGCTGGGGGTTTTACGCCTTCTTCAAGAAATCCCTCCCGGTTGGCCCCAATCAGGGCTTCATGCTGGAGGTTTTGATCCTGACACCGCCGGCCATCGGGTATCTGGTCTATCTTGCGTCAACCGGCGGCGCGCATTTTGGTGGTGATCTCGGGGATACGGTGCTGTTGGTTGGATGCGGTGTGGTGACGGCGGTGCCGCTCATCACCTATGCCAACGGTGCCAAGCTGTTGCGGCTGTCCACGATCGGCATCCTGCAGTATATCGCGCCGACGATGATTTTTCTCGCTGCTGTATTCCTGTTTGGAGAGGAGTTCGGGCGTGCGCGGATGATTGCCTTTCCGATGATCTGGCTGGCTCTGATTATCTATTCCACGTCCCTTGTTCGACAGATGCGTCGCGCCTAGCGGGGTGTCCCCAGCCCCTTATGGTTTTGCAGAGAACCTCGGCCCATAGGCGATAGGCCCTAGCTGATGGGTGGTAGCCATCCCGGGCCGCCATGTCCGGTGACAGGTCAATCTGGAATGGCAGGTGCAGCACGTCGGCCTGTGTTTCAGCGAGGCGGGCAAGCACCTGGTCAAGACGGGCGGCATGTTGTCCCAGAAACCAGGCGAGAGGGTTAGGCAGGGCTGGGAAACGAGCCATTGGCGGGACGCCACATAGAATGATCAATTTGGCCCGGTATTTCCGTTTCAGCAAATTGATCAGGGCGGACTGTTCCATGTGAAACCGGGTCTTGCTGGTCAGGCGGGTCACATCGTTTACCCCCAAGGCCAGCACCACGACATCCACATCCCGACCTGTCGGTTCCTGTTGCAGGCGCAACAGCGTGTCAGCCGTGCGGTGCCCGTTGGTTGCAAGCAGACGCCAGTGCACGGCGTGGGTGCAGGAAAGCTGTGCTGCCAACTGACCCGAGAGCGCCTCTGCCTGGGTGGAAACGCCCACCCCCGCAGCGGAACTGTCCCCTGCAATCAGGATACGCAGAGGCGGATGATCGACCTTGCGAATGACATCGCCACTGCGGGGTCCGATGGGTTCTGGCAGGCGCAGCGCGCTTCGACGGACGGAAATGGCTTGTGCGACCAGAACCGGGAAAAGAATAACCCTCAGGACACGGTCCATTTCAATCAGCTGAGCGCGGACTGAAAGCCGATGAACCGCGGATCTTGCATAACCCGTTCCATGATTGCATCCCGCAACGCGCCGACGGTCTTGTAGGGGCGCATGACGACCTCGAACTGGGTGATAAGCCCGGTGTCGTCCAAGGTGATCAAATCGACACCAACTGCGTCCAGCTCCCCGACCTTGCATTGAAACTCCAGCGCCCAATCAGCGCCATCACCCATGATCCGGCAGTAGCGGAATTCGGTGAAGATCTGCCCGACGTGCCCTAGAATGGCAGCAACAGGCGCCCGACCCGTCCAAGTTTTCCAATAAGTCGGCGGCCGAAACTGCACGTCCTCAGCCAGCAGGGCGGCAATCGCTTTATCATCGCCCTTGGCAACGACGTTCAGCAGGGTCTCGATCGTCGGGTGGGTCATGGTATCGATCTGGTCCTTCAATCGGATGGTGCTTTCAACCCTGACGGGGGCGGTCTGCCGCGGCAAGCACGACGTTGCGAAAGCTTGCCCTGTGGTGTGCAGGGCGCTAGGGACGCGACCATGACACTCTCAAGCGAATACAACCCGCCGCAGGATCCGTTGGATATTCTCTACCACGACGCAGAAATCGTGGTGGTGAACAAACCGCACGGATTGTTGAGTGTGCCGGGACGAGGGGAACATCTTGCCGATTGTTTGATCTCGCGGGTTCAGGCCGTCTTTCCCGAGGCACTTCTGGTGCATCGGCTGGACCGTGACACCTCTGGCGTGATGATCTTTGGCATGACCGCCCATGCGCAGCGGCATTTGTCGATGCAGTTTGAAAAGCGCACGACGAAAAAGGCCTATGTCGCGCGCGTGCACGGGCGCCTTGAGCCGAGAAGCGGGACAGTTGATCTGCCGTTGATCGTTGACTGGCCCAATCGTCCCCGCCAGATGGTTTGCCATGAGACCGGGAAACCAGCCGTGACGGATTGGCGCGTGACCAAATACGAGGAGGCCGCGACACGCGTGCGTCTCACGCCGAAAACGGGTCGGTCTCATCAATTGCGGGTGCATATGCTGGCGCTAGGCCATGTCATTCTTGGGGACCCGATCTATGCCGAAGGCCCCGCAAGAAACCATGAGCGGCTGATGCTCCATTCGGAAGAGCTGCGGGTCAAACACCCCGACAGCGGAGAATCCATGAAGTTCCGCGCAAAAGCCCCGTTCTGAGGTCAGACGGAGATCCGCAGCCAGTCATGTGGAAAGATGTCGGGATTGCTCAGCTTGGGGTCTCCAAACCACTTGGCAGGCCCCGCGACCCGTCGACCTGGCGTTTGATTGAGCCATGCCGCCCACCAGGAGAAAGAGCTGTTGCCGATGATGTTGTGCTGACACAGGCTCATCAGGCGCATGTCTTCAAAATCGGTCTCTGGCCCATTGAAGTCGACAACAACCTTTTCGCAAGGCAGTGACAGGTTGTCCTTGGCCCACTGGGGGTCATCGGAAAAGACATAGACGATTGGGTCGCCCTGCAGACCATCCAGCACCTTTGCCAATGCCGCATCGTAGTAGGCCTGATCACACAGAACATGTGCCGCAAAGGTCAGGTAATCGCCTCGTCGCACATGCAGAGAAATCGCAGTGCTTTCCGCGATTCTGGCGGCCATTTCGGCGTTTTGCTGATTGGAAAACGCGGGGAAAGTGAAATCGCTCCGGATACGTTCAGCGCTGTTTTGAAAATACTTCTGGCTCTGCCAATAGCCATGAAGATAGCTGTTGTCGCCCCAGTCCTCGAAAGCCGGATTATACCCAAGACCCCGCTCGCGGCGAAAATATGGTTTGGCGCCGACTTTCTGCCCGATGCCGCGCCAGATTGCGTACCGCAGTGGATTCGTCTGTTTCAAAGGCGGCAGGTGAACGGGATCGGCAAGCTCTAGATCAAACACGCGGGTCAGTACGCCCTCACCACGCAAAATGGCCCCACGGCTGTCCAATGCAAGCGGAACGCCTGCCCGGTCGGCCAGGGCGCGGCCGGCGGCATATTGGAACATCTGGTTTCCCAGTCGGCCATGCAGGCGGGTGATGATCATCGCAGGCTCCTCTCGGCTCTTGCGATGTCATATGCTTCTGCGGCGGCTCTGGCCAGCCTTGCTATTGGGCGGTACGTCTTTGCGTTTCCCATTGCGCGAATCCGGCAACCCCGAAGGCAGGGTCTGGCTCCTCGTTCAGGTAGCTCAGGATTTCGATCGAGTGGCCGTCAGGATCCTTGAAATAGACCGAAAGCGCAGGCATCCAGCCAAGAACCACTGGCTCTTCTGTGGGGGCGCCGTTGAAATCGAGGGGCTGCACGCCGACATCGCTCAGCCGGTCGCAAATGCCATCCATTGCGGCGGGCGTGCTGCGAAACGCCATGTGCAGGCGCATGCCCATCGGAGCCGTCCCCGTCCCCCACAGGCCCAGCATCCCCTGTTCTGGGCCACCCACCCAGAGAAACGCAACCTGACGTTCCGGCAGGACGCGGGCCAGTTCAAGCCCGATGATGTCGCGATAAAATGCGATGGAACGATCCAGATCGCGGACTGTTAGGTGGGTTTCATATACCCCGGTGAGTTCTGTGCCGATGGTGGCTGTGGTGGTCACGTGGTGGTTCATCTGTCCTTTTCCTTGTCACTCAGTTGATCAGGAATGGCGAGCCTGCATGCTCAAGTCAGGTTGAGGTCAAGCGATTTGTCCTCCTTGTCCGGCGATCATGCAGGCTTGACGTGACCACGGCTATGTCACTATGCCGGTTTGCAGGGGACGAGGCCCCGCCGCCCGCGGTTTTGAACCAAGGTGAACCCTCGAATTGATTTCTCTGTCTTTTGCTCATCCACGCGATGCGCCAATGGCAATGCGGGCCCCGTTTTCAGGCGCATCTTGTTGATTGAACAAGAGGCAAGACAAATGACACATCAAGACGAGCTCCCAACTGTCGGGAACCTCAAACAGCAGGCGCGCCGGCTCCGCCAGCAGCTGCAAACCCGTAATCTGGACCTGTCTCATAGTGCGGCGCTTGAGATGGTTGCGCAGCAGTATGGCTTTCGCGACTGGAACACGCTCAGCGCCAAGGCCGAAAGACCTTTGTCAAACGGACGACCGCAGACCCTTAGGGTTGGGCAGACGCTGCGCGGCACATATCTTGGGCAGCCCTTCACCGCAGAACTTCTGGGCCTCAAAGTCTTTGCAGAAGGCGCGCGTCGGCGCGTGACGCTGCATCTGCATGAAGCGGTCGACGTGGTTCAGTTTGACAGCTTCTCGGCCTGGCGCCAAAGGATCACGGGGACCATTGGATGGGACGGGCGTTCAGCTGAATGCACGTCGGACGGACAACCGCAGCTAGTGTTGGATCTCCCTGATTAGAGCCTGTTTTGACCCCCGCAAAAACAAAGAGCCGCCCGTTTAGGCGGCTCTTCTCATCTACGATTTCGGCGGGTGCTTATTCAGCAGCCCAACCACCGACGGCTTTGATCTCGAGGAAATCCTCGATCCCCCAGCTGCCACCTTCGCGACCATTGCCAGATTGCTTCATGCCGCCGAACGGAGAGCCTGCCGAGCGGGATTTACCGTTCATCTCAATCATACCGGCACGCAGTTTGCGGGCCATGCGATTTGCGCGGTTTGCGTCCTGGGTCTGAACATAGTTGGTTAGGCCATAGGGCGTGTCATTGGCGATCTCGATAGCCTCTTCTTCGGTCTCGAAGGGAATGATTGACAGAACCGGGCCAAAAATCTCCTCGCGGGCGATGGTCATCTGATTGTTCACATCAGCAAATACGGTGGGTTTGACATAGAACCCTTTGTTCAGCCCATCCGGGCGCCCGGTGCCGCCAGCGACAAGGCGCGCGCCTTCGTCGATGCCTTTCTGGATCAGGTCCTGGATTTTGTTCCACTGCAGTTCGTTCACAACGGGGCCAATGTGCCGGCCTTCCTTGGAGGCGGGGCCAACTTCGACCTTGGCAGCGACAGCAGCGGCTTCTTCGACGGCTTGATCGTAAATGCCTTTCTGAACCAGCATCCGGCTCGGAGCGTTACAGCTCTGGCCTGTGTTGTTCATCATGTGCAGCACGCCACGTTTGACCGCCTTTTCGTCGGCATCTTCAAAAATGACATTTGCCCCTTTGCCGCCCAGTTCGAGATGAACCTTCTTGAGGGTGTCTGCGGCGGCCTTGGAAATGGCAGTGCCTGCGCGGGTAGAGCCGGTGAAAGAGACCATGTCGATATCCGGGTGGCTGGACAGCTGGGTGCCTACACCTGCGCCATCCCCGTTGACCAGATTGAACACACCAGCAGGGAAGCCTGCTTCGTCCATCATTTCCGCAAAGATCATCGCATTGAGCGGGCTCTGCTCGGAGGGTTTCAGCACCATTGTACAGCCCGCAATGGCTGCGGCTCCGACTTTCAGTGTGATCTGGTTCATCGGCCAGTTCCACGGCGTGATCAGTGCAGCGACCCCTACCGCTTCGTGGATGATGCGGTCGTTGGGCGCGTGATCGCCTAGCGGGTGTTCAAACGCAAAGCTCTTTGCTGCGCGGATGAAGTTTTGCAGGTGGTAGCTGCCGGCCCCGGCCTGTTGGGTCCGCGCCATGTCAATCGGTGCGCCCATCTCCGCGCTCATGGCCTGTGCCAGATCTTCGGTGCGGGTCTCGTAGATGGCGATCAGCTTTTCAACCAGCGCGATGCGGTCTTCAACTGGGGTTGCCATCCAACCCGGCAGCGCGGCTTTGGCTGCGGCAACTGCAGCATTTGTGTCAGCTTCACCACCGAGAGAGATCACAGCACAGGGGGATTCGGTGGATGGGTCGATGACCTCGAAGTCATTGGAAGACGCGGGGGCGACCCATTGGCCGTTGATGTAGAAATCACGTTTTTCGATCATGACTGACCTCCCAGATGTCAGAATTTGACGGGCTTGCCCGCAATTGGCGTCACTCTGTCATTGCGATATCGGATCGGCAAGAGGGCGTGAGAAATTTGATCAAATTATTCACCTGTTGGCAAGACAAGGGAAATGTTCTCCCTTTTTCGCCGGGTCCGGAACAATCACTGCACTGTGGGTCGCGCCTCAATCGTGATCGTCTTTTCCGGTGAAGTTTGCGCATCAAGGGTTTAACCTGCCTCCGCAGTGGTTAGGTTAGCGCCATACCATGTATCCATTTGACAGCAGAGGAGAGACCCATGGGTTTGCGTATCAATGATGTGGTTCCGGATTTCACCGCAGAAACCGACCAGGGCACCATCTCGTTCCACGATTGGATCGGAGACAGCTGGGCGATTCTGTTTTCTCACCCCAAGGACTTTACCCCTGTCTGCACCACCGAATTCGGCGCGGTCGCGCAGCTGGCGGATGAATGGGCCAAGCGCAACACCAAGGTGATTGGTGTTTCCGTCGACGGTGCCGAGGACCACAAGAAGTGGAAAGGCGATATCGAAACATTTGCGGGCACCCCCGCGGGCTTCCCGATTATCGCGGATGAAGGTCTTGCGGTGTCCAAAGCGTTCGACATGCTTCCTGCCGAGGCCTATCTGCCCGACGGCCGGACGCCCGCCGATAGCGCAACGGTGCGCTCTGTCTTCATCATCGGGCCCGACAAGCAGCTGAAACTGTCCATGACCTATCCAATGACAGTTGGCCGCAACTTTGCGGAAATCCTGCGGGCGCTTGACGGTCTGCAGATGTCGATCGGCAACGGTGTTGCGACACCTGCCAACTGGGTTCCGGGCGAGGATGTCATTATCCCGCCAACCGTTTCGAACGAGGACGCAAAAGCCAAGTTTGGCGAGTTCGAGACGATCTTCCCTTACCTGCGCAAAACCAAAGCGCCGCAGTGATCGCGTAAACCTGCGCAATGAACAACAAAGGGGCCGCATGGCCCCTTTTTTCGTTTTGCAGTCTGGTGGCCGCTTCCTAACTGCCTTTCGACAAACTTGTAATAGCTGCGCGATAGCGCGCCCGGTGCCAAGTTCGTTTGAGCTGGTCCATGCGGCTGCGTTTTTTCTGGATGGTGGAGCCGCCGTGGCTTGCGGCAGCGCTCTTGATGCAGCTGGGCCAGAGCGTCAGACTATCGACGCCGGTTTCCCACCGCATCTGCAGCCAGGTATCTACCGGACGGTCAAACCGCTCTGATTGAGACCACAATGAATGTGCTGCGTCCTTGCCAAGCAGGTAAAGCGCGGCGGTCAGGCCGATCTCTTGAGGGCGAAACAGCGTCACATCACCCTTCGTTGCGACTACCGATTTGGGCTTTTCGCGCGGGGCCATGGGAAATCGGATCAGGCTCTGCCTGTCTGCGTGGTCCAGTGCGATTTGCAAGGCATCAGCGAAACCATCAGTCGTGACAACGTCATCTTCTGCGACAAAACCAAAATCCGCCTCGCCCTCCGCGATGGCCTTCCAGGCTTTGCGATGTGAGAGAAAGCAGCCGATCTCTGAGGGCATGAGCGGGAAGGGATAGCGCGGATCCAGCAAATGCGGCACTGAAACCTGGGCACGTTCCTGAGCCGACATCTTTCGCCCGTCCACAGCGTCCAGAACCTGCCCGCCTGGCAGTGTCTGAACCAGTGCGGAGACGAGATCTGTGCGCGCTGTGCTTGCCGCGAGATGTATCACGTATGATTTGGTCATGGAGTCTTGCTAGGTGTTTTGCAGCAAGCCGTCCAGTCAGGCCATCCAGCAAAAAGCCCCGGTGAAACACCGGGGCTTTCTCATTTTCAGAAGCAAGAGGAGGGATTAATCCGCTTTCTCTTCTTTCTTTTCGGCTTTGATTTCTTCGCCGGTTTCCTGATCCACAACCTTCATGGACAGGCGAACCTTGCCGCGATCGTCAAAGCCCAGCAGCTTGACCTTAACTTCCTGGCCTTCTTTCAGAACATCCGAAGGATGGTTCAGGCGGCGGTTTTCGATCTGGGAAACGTGTACCAGACCATCGCGCTTGCCAAAGAAGTTCACGAACGCACCAAAATCGACGATTTTCACGACCTTGCCGGTGTAAACTGCGCCTTCTTCCGGCTCAGCCACGATCGAGTGGATCATGTCGTAGGCCTTCTGGATCGCAGTGCCGTCAGCGGATGCAATCTTGATCACGCCGTCGTCGTTGATGTCGACTTTCGCGCCAGAGGTTTCCACGATTTCGCGGATGACCTTGCCGCCGGAGCCGATTACTTCACGGATCTTGTCGGTCGGGATCTGCATGGTTTCGATGCGCGGCGCGTGTACGGAGAACGCATTGGTTTCCGACAGGGCCTTGGACATCTCGCCCAGGATGTGCATCCGGCCGTCCTTGGCCTGGGCCAGGGCTTTTTCCATGATCTCAGGGGTAATGCCTGCGACCTTGATGTCCATCTGCAGCGAGGTGATACCGTTTTCGGTGCCTGCCACTTTAAAGTCCATGTCGCCCAGGTGGTCTTCGTCACCAAGAATGTCGGACAGGATCGCGTAGGAACCGTCGTCTTCCAGGATCAGACCCATGGCGACACCGGCAACAGGTGCCTTCAGCGGAACGCCTGCGTCCATCATGGACAGCGAGCCACCGCAAACCGACGCCATCGAGGAGGAGCCGTTCGATTCGGTGATCTCGGACACCACGCGGATGGTGTAGGGGAAATCGGTCGGTGCGGGCAGAACAGCCTGCAGTGCACGCCATGCCAGTTTACCATGGCCGATTTCACGGCGGCCGGGCGAACCAACGCGACCAACTTCACCAACCGAATAGGGAGGGAAGTTATAGTGCAGCAGGAAGTTGGATTTGAAGTTGCCGTGCAGCGCGTCGATGAACTGTTCGTCATCGCCGGTGCCAAGGGTCGTCACGGCCAGCGCCTGTGTTTCACCGCGGGTGAACAGGGCGGAACCGTGGGTACGGGGCAGCATGCCGGTTTCAGAAACGATCTGGCGCACCGTGGTGGTGTCACGGCCATCAATGCGCTTACCGCCTTTGACGACGTCACCGCGCAGGATGCCGGCTTCCAGCTTCTTCATCGCGGAACCGAGGTTCGCGTCTTCCAGCTGCTCTTCGCTCAGAGCTGCCTTGATGGTTTCACGAGCAGCTGCAACAGCGGCGGTGCGCTCTTGCTTGTCGGTGATCGCAAATGCTGCACGCATTTCGGTTTCACCAGCGGCTTTCACCGCTTCGTACAGCTCGGAGTAGTCCGGTGCCTGGAAATCAAAAGGCTCTTTTGCGGCTTCTTCGGCCAGCGAGATGATCAGGTCGATCACCGGCTGGATCTGCTCGTGTGCAAAGTTCACCGCACCCAGCATCTCTGCTTCGGTCAGCTCGTAAGCTTCCGATTCCACCATCATCACGGCGTTCTTGGTGCCGGCAACAACCAGATCCAGACGCTGTTCAGGGTTCAGACGCAGATCCTGCATGTCGTCGACGGTCGGGTTCAGGACGTATTCGCCATCGGTGAAACCAACACGTGCGCCAGCGATCGGGCCCATGAACGGCGCGCCAGAAATGGTCAGCGCAGCGGAGGCAGCGATCATTGCAACGATGTCCGGGTCATTGACCAGGTCGTGGCTCAGCACGGTGCACATCACCAGAACTTCGTTTTTGAAGCCGGGAACGAACAGCGGGCGGATCGGACGGTCGATCAGGCGCGCGGTCAGGGTTTCTTTTTCGGTCGGGCGGGCTTCACGTTTGAAGAAGCCGCCGGGAACCTTGCCCGCAGCGTAGTATTTCTCTTGGTAGTGCACGGTCAGCGGGAAGAAGTCCTGACCAGGCTTTTGTTCCTTGGCAAACGTCACGTTTGCCATAACCGAGGTCTCGCCCAGGGTGGCAATCACTGTGCCATCAGCCTGACGGGCGACCTTGCCGGTCTCCAGTGTGAGCGTCTCTTCGCCCCACTGCATCGATTTCTTAGTTACGTTGAACATCTGTCGTATCCTAAAAGGGAGCGCTCCCGGCCCTCCGGGTCTCCCGTTTGCGTGGCGGCCCCATTGCCGCCGGCCCAATCTATCTTTCTTCGCGTGCCAGGGCCTCGGCACATCGTCTCAGATGGGGGGCGCATACAGGATTTTTCCACAGATTGAAAGGAAAAGCGCCGGCGCGGGTTCAGCGCGTGTGCCGTTGATGGGGCGATTTCCTGACAACTTTGTGAACTGCGAAGCCGTTAACGGGATCATCAATAAATTTAGCCAAATTGCTGATCAAAAGGGCGCATGCCCTCATCAGCAGCAGAAGGTGCTAAATGAACGACTGGACTTCCGGCTATGTAGCCGAAATTGGCTATACCTACGATTTCTTCCATGCGATGACGCCAACCCGCATGGGGCTTGCGGCCCTGTCAAAGGGGGTCCAGCATCCGTTTGGTCGCGAAACATTCAGCTATTGCGAGCTGGGCTGTGGTCAGGGGTTCACGGCCAATGTGATTGCAGCAGCAAATCCGCACATTGACGTACATGCGATGGACTTCAATCCAGCACATATTGCGGAGGCGCGGGCGCTGGCCGAACAGGGCGGCGTTCAAAATGTCCACTTCTATGAGCGCTCGTTTGCGGATTTTGCAGGCTCTCCCGGTCTGCCGAGCGAGTTTGACGTGATCGCGCTGCATGGTATCTTGAGCTGGGTCTCACGGGACAATCAAAAGTTGGTCTATGATTTCATCGCCAAACATCTGAAACCGGGCGGTGTGGTCTACGCGAGTTTCAATACTCAACCAGGGTGGGCGGCGGCGATGCCAATCCGTCGGATCCTCACCGACCATGCCGAGCGCGGGACCGGCCCGCTTGAAAAACGGATTGATGATGCCATTGCCTTTGCCGAAACCCTACGCAAATCCGGCGCTGATTTTTTCGCTTATAACCCAGATCAGGTAACCCGATTGACCAAGATGCGGGCAATGCCTCGCAACTACCTTGCACATGAGTTCTTCAACAAAGACTGGACGCCGTTTCATTTCGCCGATGTCGCAGCAGACATGGGACAGGCCAAGCTTGACTACTTGGGTGCGGCCAACCTGCTTGATCAGATGGATGAGCTGTGCATGAGCAAGGCGCAACTTGAGATCCTTGATAACGAATGTGATCAGGTCCGACGTGAATCCCTGCGTGATGTCATGCTCAACGAACAATTTCGGGCAGATTTGTTTGTGAAAGGCGGGGTTCCGTTTACCGAACGGGGGGCTGTTGGTGCGTGGTTTGCTACGCCATTTGCGCTGGCGCGTCGCTATTCTACGGGCCCGGTCAAGATGTCTTGGCGCGGGCTGGAGGTCGACATGGCAGGGCTCGACTATGATCCGGTCCTGCAGAAACTCTCTGAGGGTCCGGCGACCGTACGCGATTTGCTGGCGCAAGGGCTCTTTGGCGCGATGCAGTGGGCTGATATCACCCGGATGATGAAATATCTTGTCGGGGCGGGCTTTATCGTTCCTTGCCTGCCGTTGGATGGCATTGCAGAGCGGTCTGAAGGGTGCCGTCAGTTCAATCTGGCGGTTTGCAAACAGTCCGAGGAAACCCAGAAGCTGTCGTTCCTTGCATCACCGGTCACCGGTGGCGGCGTGGCGGTTGACCGGATGGAGCAGCTGTTCCTCCTTGCGCGCAGTGAGGGGCATGAGACCCCGGAAAGCTGGGCGCTGTTTGCCTGGCAGATCCTTGCACCCCAAGGGCAGCGGTTGGAACAGGACGGAAAAGTTCTTGAAACGGCGGAGGAGAACATCGCCGTCTTGCAGGTCCGGGCACAATCATTTGCAGCCCGCCGGGTGCGTATTCTGGAGCAATTGGGGATTTCGCTGCTTCCGATCGCGACGGCGCAGGAGGCCTCTGTTGCATCGAGTGCAGCAGCCTAGGCAGGGCAACCAGACCCCCAAAAAAGAAACGCCCGCTTCCATGGAAGCGGGCGTTGTCTTTGACCGGTAAACCGACGCGATTAGCGGCGGATACCCAGGCGCTTGATCAGGTCCTGGTAGCGGGCCACGTCTTTGGCTTTGGTGTAGTCCAGCAGCTTACGACGCTGAGCAACCATCTTCAGCAGACCGCGACGACCGTGGTTGTCTTTTTTGTGGGTCTTGAAGTGCTCGGTCAGGGTGTTGATGCGCGAGGTCAGGATTGCAACCTGGACTTCCGGGGAACCGGTGTCGCCTTCTTTGGTTGCGAATTCTTTCATCAGGCGTGCTTTTTCTTCAGCAGTGATCGACATCGGGGTCTCCTTTAAAGGTTTGTGTGAATGGCACAGGCCGGGATGTCGTCCAGCACAGGCCCATGGAGGTGTCCTCAGCTGCGCCGCGCTTGTATGAAAGGGCGGACCAGCTTTGGAACAAGACGCGCATATATGCAGATTCTGAAAGAAACGCAAAGAGAATCGCGTAGGCGATCCGTGCCGCAGGTGCCGCCTACGTCTGGCTGCGGTTTCAGCTGGGGTTTGCAGGCGCATCCCCAGCCAGGCCCAGGTTTGCCGCCTGATCCTGATCCAGAAGGATTATGTCAGATGCCTGGAGGGTGTCGGGGCCGATAACAACCACCGCTTCCTGCCCATCAATCGAGATGACGTGGCTGTTTGTGCTGCCCTCTTGCAGCTTCACTTCCACCCTTGGTGTTGTGTTGCCGTCATGATCCCAATGGAGAGCCAGTTGGTCCTCGCCGGGTTCAAAATCAACCAGCTCCAGCTGAGTGGTGGTCTCATCAGGGTGATCCGGATCCGTCACCTGCGGTTCGATGGTTGTTTGGGCAAATACGATATGATCGGCGCCTTGGCCTCCTGTGACCACATCGTTTGCTCCAGCGATGATCGTGTCATTGCCCTCGCCGCCGTTTAGATAGTCCTTTTGGGCACGGTCGTCGCTGCCGTTCAGTAGATCGTCGCCGCCTCCACCAAACAGGCTATCCTGATCGGCGCCCCCACTGATATTGTCGCCCCCGTCATTGCCGTGTAGCGCATCTGCACCGCTGCCACCTGTCAACGTGTCCTGCCCAACACCACCGTGGGCCACGTCGTCGCCTTCGCCACCTGAAAGGTGGTCATTGCCGAAATGGCCGTAAAGCGTGTCAACGCCATTGCCCCCATTGATCAGGTCATTGCCATCCCCACCGTGCAGCAGGTCGGAATTGTTGCCCCCGGAAAGGGTGTCATCCCCTGTGCCGCCAAACAGTCTGTCATCGCCGTCGTCGCCCGCCAGATCATCATTGCCGCCATATCCGTTTAGCTGGTCGTTGCCTCCTAGGCCCAGTAGGCGGTCGGGCAGTTCTGTTCCGGATAGGTGATCGCTACCGTCGCCTCCAGTGATCAGGAATTCTTCCATCGGAATGGTTGGCTGCCCGGCTGGGGAATTGTCTGGCACGTCGCGGTCCTGGGTATCGTCATCAGTGTCGGACGGGGTTGCGTCCGCCTCTTCAAACAGGAGAAAGCCCCCAATGGCTGCCATTCCCAGCAGTGCGGCCAGCATCAACATCAGACGCCCCTTTGAGCAGATGGATCACAGGCTGTCAGCCTTGCACACGTCTGGGTTGCAATCAAAACAAACAGAGAACATTGGTTAGCAGAGCGTTGCGACGTTGTGCTTTGCCTAGGGTCAGGATGCATTGATTTGGCATCACTGGCGCAGGAAGGGCAATTTAGCAGGGGTTTTGAGCGCGCAGGAACTGGCGGGGTCAATTTCAAGCGGTCAAAGCCGCTGCTTTGCAGCGCTCCCTGCGTCTGTAAGATTTACCTGATCTTGCTCATGAGCTGCGTTACATCACCTTGAAATACAACCAGTATTTCTGCGTCGATGTGCCTTGTCAGGAACAAGATCAGGTAAACCAGTGGTGCCAAATCAATGCATCCTGACCCTAGCTGTGTGGATGATCCCAAAGCTCAGGCTGCTGCGCATAGCGGATGTAGAGCGGATGTTTGGGATGACCTGCCTTGCTCAGCCCCAGATGAAACAGGGGCTTTCCCACCCCCGCGAGGCGATTGGCGACCGCAGCGCCCTGATCGCGAAAGGCGCCGTGGGTCCCCCAAGCACAGATAACCTGATCTGCCCAAGCCGCACCATTGAGGATCGCATCGAGATTATCGGGTCCGATAGGATCATCAGCTTGTTTCATGTCGCGGGGATCCGTCGCGCGAAAGGCAAAGATATTGGTGGCGCAGAACCCGCCAAACCCAAGCGCCCGAGCGCGCCGTTCACAGCGCTCGATCGTCGGGTCGTTCTGCACTTCGGTTGCGGTGGAGGGATTGAGCATCACAAACATCACCCAATCGCCCGCAGCATCCCAGATGCGGGTCAGGCTGTATCTGTAACGCTCACAGTCCGAATAGACTGCGGTCGATGGGGCATCGCCCTTGGTGTGGGTGCGTGTGATCATGGCATCCGTGGTGCCGGTCTGGTACCCGGCTGTCAACTCGGGGCCGGGCCAAACACGGGCATGTCAGCCGACAAATACCCGACTTGGGCGCAGTTGACCGGATTTGTACTGACCCACAGCGACTGCTTTCCCCTCGTAAGAGGCCCAAGCCTCTTCGCCGTATTCCACATCCGAAGCCAATACCATGCCGGGGTTGCCGTTGCGCAGTTTGCTGGCCCCTTCCGGGGTACAGGTCAGTTCCGGCAGGTCGGCTAGCCCCTCTTCGAGCGGGCGCAGATAGGTGTCGAGCTCGGGGGATTTCGCAAGGTCGTCCAGCGTTTCAAGGCTGATCCCATCCTCCGCATCAAATGGACCAGACCAGATGCGGCGCAGGCATTTCACGTGAGCGTGGCACCCCAGCGCCTCGCCCAGATCGCGCGCGATAGAGCGGACATAACCACCCTTGCCGCATGTCATTTCCAGCACGACGTGATCGGGGTCGGGGCGATCGACCAGAATCAGCTCTTCGACCCACAAGGGGCGTGCAGCGAGTTCGATCTCTTCCCCGTCGCGTGCAAGCTTGTAGGCGCGCTGGCCATCAACCTTGACCGCCGAAAATTTCGGTGGGACTTGCTGGATCTCTCCCAGAAACGGCAAAAGCGCGTCCTTGATGGCTTCATCACTGGGCCGGTCACTGCTTTCGGCGATGACTTCGCCTTCGGCGTCGTCGGTATTGGTCGCCTGACCAAGGCGCACGGTAAAGGTATAGGCCTTTAGGGCGTCAGTGATGTAGGGCACGGTTTTTGTCGCCTCTCCAAGGGCAACAGCCAATACGCCAGTTGCCTCGGGATCAAGTGTGCCCGCATGGCCTGCTTTCTTAGCGTCAAAGGCCCAGCGTACCTTGTTTACGACAGCTGTGGACGTCAGCCCCGCAGGTTTGTCGACTACCAGCCAGCCGGAAATATCGCGCCCTTTGCGTTTGCGTCCCATGTCGTACCCCGATCGTGCGTCTATGAGTGAGAGGCGGGCGAGTTAGCCCAGCCTCGCTGGCCTGTCAATCAGCCAGCTACATCAGTTGGTCGCGTCGTCGGCATCCGGGTTGTCCGTTGCAGGCTCCACTACTCCCACAATTGGCCCCATCATGAAGCCGGCATCGCTTCGGTTGATCTGGGGCGCGTGCAGACGTGAGATGTTGCCGTCAAAATAGAGCGCATTGGGCAGGTTCAGTTCATCCCGGAACAGACGCCCGAATTGATGAAAGGTCACGGCATTGCGCGAAATGGCAAAAACCACCCGCTGGCCATCGGCGCTGGTGCCGACACCATTGCGAATGAAATACGACGTCGAATCGGGCAAGAACCGGGGATGCAGTTCCCCATCAATGACCAGCATCGGGCCCGATTGCGTTGCATAACGGCAATCAGGCTGTGTGGCCTCGAATGTCAGGGTTTCAATCACATCGGTCCGGGTGTCGCCGATGCAAAACACTCCGTTAGGCAGTAGGCCGAAATTTCCAGGACCTGGGTTTGTGACCAGCCGCATCTCTTCTGTGTCACCATCACGGTAAAGCCCAACCGGTGAGCGGTCGCGGTGATACATGCCCGCGTTGGTCGCAAAGCTCAGCACTTTGCCCCGGTTGTTGAGATCGTCTTCGAGGGTAGAGAAATGCCCGTAGATCTGGCCATCCCCGTCTCGCAGAAACAGCTGCAGCTTGTCCTGGGCAGCGTCGACTTCGCAGATTGTGTAGCGGTTTCCGTCATAGGCGATGTCGCGGCAATCCACCGCTGCCACTGGTGCGGCCCATAGGGCCAGCACCACGGCCACCGCCCGTGCGATCACTGACCGGTGTCGCGGCGCACCGCGTCCTGGGACAGGATGCGGCGGGTGTCATCCATCCGGTCAAAGGTCTCGTCCAACTGGAAGCGCAGTTCGGGCGTGAACTTCAGCCCCAGCTTTTTTCCGATCATCCGGCGCAGCTCGCCCTTGTTGCGGGCCATCAGCTTCAGGATCTCGTCCTGTCCCTTGCCGCCAAGCGGCAGCACGTAGGCAGTCGCGATGCGCAGGTCAGAGGTCACGCGCACCTCGCCGACGGTGATCGACATGCGGTTCAGATCCGGGTCATGAATGTCGCCGCGGGTGAAAATCTCTGACAGCGCACGACGAATCAATTCGCCGACGCGAAGCTGCCGTTGGGAGGGGCCTGCGCCCTCATTGAGTTTGTTCTTAGCCATACCTTCGATGTATGCCGAAAGCGGGGCTTTGCCAAGCGCAGCGCAAGCGGGTAGGAGAAATCCAGCACAGAGATCCGGGCAATGGTCCGGCAGAACCAAGCGCAGAACCAAGCAAGGAGCGATCCGATGGCAGAGACCAGCACCGACATTCCCGGCATCGTGGTGACAGGGGCCTCCGGGCGTATGGGCCAGATGTTGATCCGCACAATCCTCGATAACCTGTCTGCCCGGCTGGTAGGTGCGGTCGAACGCAGCGGTCATCAGTGGGTTGGACAGGACATCGGAGCCGCCATGGGCGGGGCCGAGGTCGGCGTCACCGTCACAGATGATGCGCTAGAGGCATTCTCCAAGGCTCAGGCTGTGATCGATTTCACCGGCCCGGAAGCTACGCTTGCCTTTGCCGACCTTGCTGCGCAGGCCCGTGCCGTGCATGTGATCGGAACCACCGGCATGAGCGACGAACAGATCGCAAAATTGGAACCGGCATCGCGTCACTGCGCACAGGTGCGTGCCGGCAACATGAGCCTTGGTGTGAACCTCCTCGTGCAGCTGACCAAGAAAGTTGCCGCTGCACTGGATGAGGATTTCGATATCGAGGTCATCGAAGCGCATCATCACCACAAGGTTGATGCCCCGTCTGGTACCGCTCTTATGTTGGGTGAAGCTGCGGCCGAAGGGCGCGGTGTCAGCCTGTCAGAGGTCAGTGACAGCGGGCGCGACGGTATCACTGGCGCGCGCAAGCGTGGCGATATCGGCTTTAGCGCAATCCGCGGTGGTGACATCGTGGGAGAGCACGACGTGCTGTTTGCTGGTCAAGGTGAACGGATCGTTTTGCGCCACCTCGCCACTGATCGCGCGATTTTTGCGCGTGGCGCGGTCAAGGCCGCGCTGTGGGGCCTGGGCAAGGAGCCCGGTCAATACGACATGGTTGATGTGCTGGGGCTCTGATCAAGTCCCGCAATACAGGTTGGGCGGCCCCTGCTGAGGCCGTTCAGAAATCGATGGCGATGCCTTTTTTCTCCCAATCGCCATAGCGCGCGGGGTCCGGGCCGTCTCGCCCACCCAGTTCCTTTGGTTGGGACTGTCGCTCGGCTTCTGCGGCTTTGCGTCGTTCTGCAGCCTCTGCCAGGGCGCGCTGGGCGGCGGGAGGCAGGTTTTCGATGTTGGATGTATCAGCGTCGCTCATGCCGGGTTCCTTTGTTCACGTTCTATGATATACGCCCGCGTCCGCTGGCGACAACCCATGCCGCCGCTGCCCGCATCAGGAGACGCCAATGTCCAATGGAACCCACGCCCGCCGCCGTGCCATCTACCTGCTGGATCAGGTTTTGGGAGAGGGCAGGCTGCTGTCGGAATGTTATGCAGCAGGGGCCTTGGACAAACTCGCCCCCGAAGATCGCGCCCGTGCGCAACGGCTCGCAGCCGATACCCTGCGCAATCTTGAGAGGGCTGACCGCGTCCTGCAAAAACACCTCAAGAAATCGACGCCGCTGATGGTGCACAACGCATTGCGTATCGGAACGGTTGAACTGTGTCAGGGCGGTGCTGCACACGGTGTGGTCAACGAGATGGTCAACATCGTTGCAGCGCACAAACGTCATGGCAAGCTGAAGGGGCTGGTCAACGCGGTTCTGCGCAAGGTGGCAGACCAGGGGCCGACCGAATGGGCCAAATTGCGGGTGCCGCGCCTGCCCAAATGGCTGCGCAGTCCGCTATCGCAGGCTTGGGGGGCTCCGGCAATGCTGGAGATCGAAGCCGCACATGCGGCTGGTGCGCCTCTTGATCTCACCGCGAAACCGGGGGTGGATCTGTCTGCTCTTGATGCGGTAAAGCTTCCCACGGGGTCCTATCGCCTGCATGGGTCCGTGCAGGTCTCTAACCTGCCCGGTTTTGCGGAAGGAAATTGGTGGGTCCAGGACGCCGCCGCTGCCCTGCCGGCGCAGTTGCTCGCGGCCAAACCGGGAGAGAAGGTGCTTGATCTCTGCGCCGCTCCAGGGGGCAAAACAATGCAGATGGCTGCCTCGGGGGCTGATGTGACGGCGGTGGACCAGTCCGAGGGCCGGATGGCGCGGCTCCGGGAAAACCTGGAACGGACAGGCCTGAGCGCGACAGTTGTGGTCGGCGATGCGCTGGAAGAGACCGGCCAATATGACGCCGTGCTTCTTGACGCGCCGTGCTCTGCGACGGGCACCATTCGCCGCCATCCGGATTTGCCTCATGCCAAGGACGGCAGTGGCTTTGGCGAATTGATCGAGTTGCAGGCCCAGATGCTTGCCCACGCCTGGAGCCTCGTGAAACCGGGAGGGCGCCTGGTTTATTGCACCTGCTCACTTCTACCGGACGAGGGGGAGTGCCAGATCGAGGATGCACTCGACATGTTCCCTGACATGCAGGTTGGTGAAGGGCTGCGCAATCTGGCCGGTATTGATCCTGCCTGGATCACCGATGAGGGGGGGCTGCGTTTGCGACCGGACTACTGGCCGGATCTTGGCGGCATGGATGGTTTTTACTTGGCGGAGCTGCGCAAAGCCTCCTGAACAATTGGGCTGCCGCCAGCGGGTGGCGGCTTGTTGCCTCTGGAAACAAGAGAGTGCCGCATTATCGGTGACTTGGCGCATTTGCGTCGCTATGCTCAGGCCAAAACGCCCCGGACCATTCCAACGGCGTGAGGCAAGAGAGCATGTCCAGATACGACAGAATGGCGCGGCGTGGCACACGATTGCTGAACCGCTACTATGCAAGACGCTCCCGGCGCCAGCCGGGCGCGACAGAATTTGTGTCTCAGCCAGAGCCGCGCACGATCGGCAGTTTTGCAAGGGGTCGCCAGTTGGTGGCCGGCAACCTTTTGTTTGCGGGCTATCTGGTGGAATCGCCAACCACCGCACTCTGGGATGTGGCGGCTCCGGATGTCGCCTTTGATGCCGAGCGGCACGGGTTCGCCTGGTTGGATGATCTTGCTGCTGTCGGTGACTTCAAGGCGCGGGAAAAGGCGCAGCTGTGGGTCTGGGGCTGGATTGATGCCTATGGCACCGGCAAGGGGCCGGGTTGGTCTCCGGATCTCACCGGGCGCAGGGTGATCCGCTGGATCAATCATGCGCTGTTCCTCTTGTCTGGCCGCACGTCTGTTCAGTCGCAGGCTTTCTTTCAGGCATTGTCGCGGCAGACCTGGTTCTTGTCCAAGCGTTGGCAGGGGGCCTCTCCCGGCTTGCCAAGATTCGAGGCGTTGACTGGGCTGATCTATGCAGGGCTTGCTCTGAAGGGGCACGAGGATCAGGTGGATCCCGCGCTTAAGGCTCTGGCCGAAGAATGCGAAAGCCAGATTGACGAGCAGGGGGGCTTGCCTACGCGCAACCCCGAAGAGCTGCTGGAGGTTTTCACACTTCTGACCTGGGCGTCAGCGGCCCAGGTGGATGCAGGGCGCGGCGTGCCAGCCGCACAGACACAGGCGATCGAACGTATTGCCCCAACCTTGCGGACACTGCGCCACAGCGACGGCGGGCTTGCGCGTTTCCACGGAGGCGGGCGCGGATTGGAAGGTCGCTTGGATCATGCGCTTGCAGCCAGCCATGTCACGTCGCGCCACGCCGATGGGCTGGCGATGGGCTACGCACGGCTGTCGGCGCGTCGCACCTCGGTGATCATAGACGCTTCTGTACCGCCAAAGGGGCGCGCATCCTGGAACGGGCATGCCTCGACACTCGCGTTCGAGCTGACATCCGGACGGCGACCGTTGATTGTCAACTGCGGGTCGGGGGAAACGTTTGGCGTTGAATGGCGCCGCGCCGGTCGGGCGTCGCCGTCTCATTCGACCTTGTGTATCGAAGGGCATTCCAGCGCTCGCCTGTCTTCGCCGGAACGTGGCAGCGGTCATGAGATCATGGTCGAGGCACCGGACACCGTGCCGCTGGAAGTGTCGGATCTGGAAGACGGCTATCGCTTTCAGGGCGGGCATAACGGATACGAACGCCTCTTTGGCCTGACCCATGCCCGCACATTGGAGCTGGCCGTGGACGGTCGGGGACTGGCAGGCGAGGACATGCTGCTGGCGATAGATACCCGAAACAAGCGCCGCTTTGACAAGGCAATGGATGCCCAATCTTTGGGCGGTGTTGGGTTCGACATCCGGCTACATTTGCACCCTGATGTGGACGCGGCTCTTGACTTGGGCGGCGCAGCGGTATCCATGGCGCTCAAGAGCGGGGAAATCTGGGTGTTCCGTCATGATGGGACCTGCGAACTGAAGCTGGAACCCAGTGTCTACCTGGAAAAGACCCGCTTGAAGCCGCGTGCGGCAAAACAGATCGTTCTCTCCGGGCGGGCAATGAACTATGCAACGCGCATCCGGTGGACGCTCAGTAAAGCGCAGGAAACTGCCGTTGCCGTGCGAGACCTGAACCGGGACGACCCCGCGTTAATCGACTGAGCCTGAAAAGGACCTGCCCTGCCATGACCGACCTTCACCCCGTACGCCGTGCGCTGCTTTCCGTATCTGACAAGACCGGCCTGATCGATTTGGGCAAGGCGCTGGCTGCGCGTGGTGTTGAATTGCTGTCAACCGGTGGTTCTGCCAAAGCGCTGCGTGATGCGGGGCTGACCGTGAAAGACGTCTCCGACGTGACAGGATTTCCGGAGATGATGGACGGTCGCGTCAAGACACTGCATCCGATGGTGCATGGTGGTCTGCTGGCCCTGCGGGACAACGACACCCACGTTGCCGCGATGAACGAGCACGGCATCGGCGCCATCGATCTGCTGGTGGTAAACCTCTATCCGTTTGAGGCGGCGTTGGCACGGGGCGCAGACTATGACGAGATGATCGAAAACATCGATATCGGCGGTCCGGCGATGATCCGTGCGGCATCGAAGAACCATCTGTTTGTGAACGTTGTGACCGACGTGCAGGACTACGAGGCGCTGCTGGCTGAGCTGGACGCCAATGACGGCCAGACAACATATGCCTTCCGTCAGCGCCTGTCGCAGATCGCCTATGCCCGTACCGCAGCCTACGACGCGGCAGTGTCGAACTGGATGGCGACGGCGATTGAAGAGAAGGCCCCGCGCCGCCGTGCCTTTGCCGGTGAATTGAAACAGACCCTGCGTTATGGTGAGAACAGCCACCAGCAGGCAGCGTTCTATACCGACGGAACCAACCGTCCGGGTGTCGCGACGGCTGTACAGCTGCAGGGCAAGGAACTGTCCTACAACAACATCAACGACACTGACGCGGCCTATGAACTGGTGGCGGAGTTTGACCCGGCCGACAGCGCCGCCGTGGCGATTATCAAACACGCAAACCCCTGTGGTGTGGCGAAAGGCGCCACCTTGGTCGAGGCCTATCAGAAGGCGTTTGATTGTGACCGCACATCTGCCTTTGGCGGTATTGTCGCGCTGAACCAGCCGCTGGATGCGGCAACCGCGCAGAAAATCGTCGAGATTTTTACCGAGGTGGTGATCGCACCTGGTGCTTCGGATGAGGCGAAAGAGATCTTCGCCGCCAAGAAGAACCTGCGCCTGCTGCTGACCGATGGTCTGCCGGATCCGCGCAAGCCCATCGTGGCCTACAAGCAGGTGGCAGGCGGTGTGCTCGTCCAGGACAAGGATGTTGGTTACGTCGGCATGGAAGACCTGAAAGTGGTCACTGAAAAGGCACCCACAGATGCGCAGATGCAAGATATGCTGTTCGCGTGGAAAGTCGCCAAACACGTCAAATCCAACGCAATTGTCTATGTGAAGGACAACGCGACCGTCGGGGTTGGTGCAGGTCAGATGAGCCGCCTGGACAGCGCCAACGTCGCTGCTGCAAAAGCTGGTCGCATGGCCGCCGAGCTGGGCCTCGAAGAAAGCCTTGCCAAAGGTTGCGCCGTCGCGTCTGATGCGTTTTTCCCGTTTGCGGACGGCTTGTTGGAAGCGGCCGCAGCAGGTGGTGCCTGCGTAATTCAGCCGGGCGGCTCTATGCGCGACGATGAGGTGATCAAGGCGGCAAACGAAAAAGGCCTCGCGATGGTCTTTACCGGTATGCGCCACTTCCGCCACTGATCGCTGAGTGTATGAACAACGGGCCGGGCAATTCATTGCCCGGCTTTTGCATATAGGGGCCCGATTGGGGCAGACGGGACGAGGCAAGAGGACGTGGGTATGCGCGCGAAGATGATGGTCTGGGCAGCAGCACTGGCGCTGATACTGGATCAGCTCAGCAAATATCTGGTGATACAGGTCATGGATCTGCCCAGTCGCTTCTCCGTTGACGTTTTCCCGCCTCTGCTGCGGTTCCGCTACGGGGAAAACACCGGCATCAATTTTGGTCTGTTTGGTGGCGGGACGGATACGACACGATGGATCCTCATTGGTCTGTCACTGGTGATTTGTGTTGCCCTGGTGATCTGGATCCTGCGTTTGCCTGCACAGGCGCGCGCCATGCAGATTTCTGCGGGCTTGGTGATTGGCGGCGCTTTGGGGAACGTCGTGGATAGGGTGGTTTTTGGTTATGTGCTCGATTTCCTGAATATGTCTTGCTGCGGCATCAACAATCCGTTTGTCTTCAATGTCGCGGACATCTTTATTTTTGCAGGTGCGGCCGGGCTTATTCTATTTGACGGGCGGCATAAAAACCCTGCGTGACCTCACGCGGCAAATGCGATAAACAGCCTTTGAACAGGCAGGAGTGACGGGTCATGCGGATCCATTTTGGTGTTATTGTTTTGATGGGTGCTCTGGCCGTTTCTGCCTGCGGGCAAAAAGGTCTGCGTGATCTGCGACCCTCTGGCACCGGGCCGGACGAGTTCCTGATCTTACCAAGCAAGCCACTGGAAGAGCCGACAACCTATGACAGCCTGCCGGCACCGACACCGGGCCAGGCCAACCTGACCGATCGCAACCCCAAAGGTGAAGCCGTTGCCGCGCTTGGCGGTCGCGCGTCTGCTCTGGTTCCGGGGGAAGGTGTGCCAGCATCCGACGGTGCCTTGGTTTCTGCGGCAAGTCGTTATGGCGTCGATCCCAATGTGCGGATTGATCTAGCCGCTTTGGATGCAAAAAAGCGCAAACGTGAAAACCGCACTGCGCGCTTCAAGCTATTCCCGGTGGATCGCTATCAGGAAGCCTACAAACGCGAGGCAATCCGCCCCGACGAGGTCAATGCACTGTTCCGCCGGTCCGGTTTCGAAACACCTTCGGCCCCGCCACCGAACCAGTAAAACACCGGTCCGTTTTCGCGCTTTTGCCGGTTGAGGCAGTTCACGAAAACGCCATTCCCCTTGTATAGGGTGTCTTCAAGCGTAGTTTGATTTTAGCCACGCCGATCCTATGTTTCCGGGATCGGACGCCAAGGGTGTGTTGCGTCGCCCGTTCCGGAGTGCACGGTGCAGTTTGCATGGATAGCTCTGCACCTGCTCTTGCTCCGGTCGTTTGCGGGGCGATGCAGCACTAAGATAATTTGGCCTTTTCCCGGATTGGACGAAGGCCCCTGAAAGGAGATCGCCAGATGATCCAGCGGATCACGCGGGCTGCAGCAGTGGTTGCGACCCTTTTGGCAGTTGAGGCAGCCGTGCCTGAAACCGGCCTCATGGTCGCACAGGCGAGGGCCGATAGCGGCGCCACTCAGCCCACTGCCGATGACCTAGTGACCAGTTTCACGCTCGAAAACGGTATGCAGGTGGTTGTCATAGAAGATCACCGTGCTCCTGTAGTGCAGCATATGGTCTGGTACCGGGCAGGCTCTGCTGATGAGCCTATCGGCCAGTCCGGTGTTGCGCATTTTCTGGAACATCTGCTGTTCAAGGCGACAGACACGCTGGAGGCGGGCGAGCTTTCGGCAACGGTTGCAGCCAATGGCGGGCGCGACAATGCCTTTACCAGCTATGATTACACCGCTTATTTCCAGCGCGTCGCATCGGATCGTCTGGACCTTATGATGCAGATGGAAAGCGACCGGATGGTCAACATCCGCCTTACGGGACGGGACATCGAAACCGAGCGCGAGGTGATCTTGGAAGAGCGCAACCAGCGCACCGACAGTGAACCACGGTCCCTGTTTCGCGAGCAGATGAATGCAGCCCAATATCTGAACCATCGCTACGGTCAGCCGATCATCGGCTGGCGGCATGAGATGGAAGAGCTGGATATGGAAGACGCACTTTCATTTTACGGCACGTATTATGCGCCAAATAATGCGATCCTTGTCGTATCTGGTGATGTGACACCGGATGAGGTGCGCAGTCTGGCCGAAAAACACTATGGCAAGATCCCGGCGAACCCGGATCTCCCGGAGCGTATGCGCAGCCAAGAGCCGCCGCAAACCGCTGCACGTCGTTTGGTTTACAAGGACGCGCGCGTTGCCCAGCCCTACATGCAGCGCTCTTATCTTGCACCCGAGCGTGACAGCGGGGCACAGGAGCAGGCGGCCGCGCTTTACCTTCTGGCAGAGCTGTTGGGAGGGGGCAGCACATCTTATCTGACAAATGCACTGCAATTCGATCAGCAGGTCGCCGTCTATACAGGTGCATTTTTTTCCGGTGTGTCACTGGATGACACGACCTTTGATTTTCTGATCGTGCCTGGCGCGGATGTATCGCTTGAAGAGGCGGAGGCCGCACTGGACGAAACCTTTGCGCGTTTTCTTGAAGAGGGCGTCGATGAAACGCAGCTGGAGAGGATCAAGCTGCAGCTGCGTGCGTCCGAGATCTATGCGCGCGACAATGTGGATGGCATTGCGAACCGCTACGGCCGGGCCCTGACATCGGGCCTGACGATCGAGGACGTTCAGGCGTGGCCGCAAATTCTGCAATCGGTGACAGCAGACGAGATCATCGCCGTGGCCCGTGAGGTTCTGCGCCCCGAGGTTTCGGTAACGGGCTGGATGATGCGAGACGAAGAGGTGAGCCAATGAAGGCGTTGAAATTCATCAGTGCCGCGCTGGCCCTGTGTATTCTGGCATTGCCTGTCTGGGCTGAGGTCAAAATCAAGGAAGTGGTTTCGCCCGGCGGGATCACGGCGTGGCTGGTCGAGGATCACAGCATTCCCTTTACGGCGCTGGAATTGCGGTTTCGGGGTGGAACCTCTCTTGATCAGCCTGGCAAACGGGGTGCGACCTATCTGATGGCCGGACTGCTGGAGGAGGGCGCAGGTGGTTTGGCTGCACAGGACTACGCGCGCGAGCTCGAAAGTCTTGCTGCCCGTTTCTCTTATGATGCTGATCGTGACACGGTGTCGATTTCGGCCCAGTTCCTGAGTGAAAACCGGGCGGAGGCCGTTGACCTGCTGCGCTTGACCATTCACGAACCGCGTTTTGATCAGGATGCGCTGGATCGTGTTCGCGCACAGGTTCTGGCGGGTCTGCGCTCTGACGAAAAAGACCCAAATGAGATTGCCAGCCGTGCGTTTTCAAAGATGGCGTTTGGTGATCACCCCTATGGCAGCGAGGGAGAGGGCACCATCGACAGCGTGTCGGCTTTGACCCGTCAGGACATGTTTGATGCGCATGAAGCGGCGTTTGCCCGGGACCGGTTATTTGTCGGCGCGGTCGGCGATATTACGGCTGAAGAGTTGGGTGCGCTTCTGGACGAGTTGTTGGGGGATTTGCCCGCAACCGGGGCTCCCATCCCGGGCCCTGCCGAGGTAGCAATTGATGGTGGGGTTACAGTGATCGACTATGACACACCACAATCCGTTGCACTGTTTGGCCACGTTGGCATCGATCTGGATGATCCGCGCTACTTTGCGGCCTATCTTCTGAACCAAGTTCTCGGTGGTGGTTCCTTCAACAGCCGCCTCATGACTGAGGTGCGGGAAAAGCGCGGGCTGACCTACGGCGTTTACAGCTACTTGGTCCCACGGGATCTGGCGGCTGTCTACATGGGTTCTGTGGCCTCTGATAACAGCAAAATTGCCGAGACCGTGGAGGTCATTCAGACCGAATGGGCACGCCTGGCGACAGAGGGCGTAAGTGAGAAGGAGCTGGCAGATGCCAAAACCTATCTTACTGGCGCCTACCCCTTGCGGTTTGATGGCAACAGCCGGATTGCCTCTATCCTTGCAGGAATGCAGATGGACGACCTGCCGATCGACTATGTCGTGACCCGCAATGACAAGGTGAACGCTGTAACCTTGGAAGAGGTCAATCGGGTTGCTCGTGAAATTCTGCTGCCGGAGAAGCTTCATTTCGTCGTCGTTGGTCGACCTGAAGGTCTGCAGTCGACCAATTGATCACCTCTGGTGAAGGGTATGAAAAGGGGCGCGGCCATTGCTGGTCGCGCCCCTTTTATGTTGCCCGGTTGGCAGGATTTACTCGCCGTAAGGGATCCAGATGTTTTTGACCTCGGTCCCGGCTTCGAGAAAGCGACGGGTCTGATCCGTGGACCAGTCCATAGCTGTCGCGTTGTTGACCCAGGTCCGCTTGAGGTTGCCCGCAGACGCCTTTTCAATCTCGGCAGAAAGATCGGTGGAAGAGAAGCTCCAGACTGCATCCAGATTCAGGTGTGATGCCATCGGCGCAGCCAGCTCTGCGTGGCTACCGGTCAGGATATTGACCACGCCAGCAGGGACATCGGAAGTGTCCAGAACCTGATAGAAGTCCGTTGCGGCAAGCGGATAAGTCTCGGACGCGGCCAGGACCACTCGGTTGCCCATCGCCATCGCGGGGGCCATGACTGACACCAGCCCCAAAAGCGGTGCTTCATCCGCGCAGACCGCACCGATCACGCCAACGGCTTCCTTCATGGCGAGTGCCACCCCGCGGATCGGGACCCCGTGCGCCTGACCGTCGTATTTGTCTGCCCAGGCCGCGGCGGTGAACAATCTCTGGATAGAGGCCTCGACTTCATCGGCGCCGGATTTCTTGCCTGTCATGGCGTCGATCCGGTCTGCAAACTCGGCTGCCCGCGCGGACAGGTTCTCTCCGATGTAGTAGAGGATCTGGGCACGCAGGTGGCCAGTCGTCTTCGACCAGGACTTGGCGCCAGCAGCCGCTTCAACGGCGTTGCGCACATCCTTGCGGTTGCCGAGGCCGACATGGCCCAGCAATGCGCCGGATTTGCCGTAGACTGCTTTGGAATAGCCGCCGTCCGGACGCGCCTGTTTGCCGCCGATGTACAATTTTGCGGTGCGGTCGACAGCATCAACTGGCGCGCCTTCACCTGCAAAACCGATGAGCTTTTCCAGTGGTTTCGTCTTTGTTTTGGGCTTGGTGTAGGCGCTGAGACCTTCCCAGCCACCTTCCCGGCCAAAGCCGCTTTCGCGTGTGCCACCAAAACCAGCCGCCGCGTCAAACAGATTGGTCGCGTTGACCCAGACGACGCCCGCAACCAGCTTGGGCGCGATATCAAGCGCCAGGTTGACGTTCTCTGTCCAGACCGTCGCGGCCAAACCGTAGCGGGTGTTGTTGGCCAGTTCGACCGCTTCACCCGGCGTACGGAACGTGGTGGAGACCAGAACCGGGCCGAAGATTTCTTCTTGCATCAGCGCATCAGACGGGGCGAGCCCTTCAACCAGCGTGGGCGGATAGAAACAGCCGCCTTCCGGCATGTCGACACGCGCTTGATGCACCTTGCCTGCGGTGTTGGCCGCCACCATTTCGCTGATCGTGTTCAACTGAACAGGATCCACGATGGCGCCAACGTCGATGCACTTGTCGAGCGGGTTGCCCACGCGCAGCTTGTCCATGCGCGCGCGCAGCTTGTCGTGGAAGCGATCTGCGATCCCTTCCTGCACCAGCAGGCGCGACCCGGCACAGCACACTTGACCCTGGTTGAACCAGATGGCGTCGACCAGACCTTCGATCGCGCTGTCGATATCGGCGTCATCAAACACGATGTACGGGGACTTGCCGCCCAATTCGAGCGTCAGCGCCTTGCCGCTGCCGGCCGTTGCTTCACGAATTTTACGACCCACAGCAGTTGAGCCGGTAAAGGCGATCTTGTCGACATCGGCATTCACGATCATTTCGCCAACTGCACCATCGCCGGTGACGATGTTCACGACACCTTTGGGCAGGCCCGCCTGGCGGCAGATGTCAGCAAACAAAAGCGCGGTCAGAGAGGTGTATTCTGCTGGCTTCAGGACAACGGTGTTGCCCATTGCGATGGCTGGCGCGACCTTCCACGCCAGCATCAGCAGCGGAAAGTTCCACGGAATGATCTGGCCACAAACACCCAGTGCCTCGCGGTCAGGCAGTTCGCTTTCCATCAGCTGGGCCATGCCAGCGTGATAGTAAAAATGCCGCTGTGCGAGAGGGACATCGATGTCGCGGCTTTCGCGGATCGGCTTGCCGTTATCAAGGGTTTCGAGAACTGCAAACAGGCGTGCGTGCTTTTGCATCAGGCGCGCGATGGCATAGATGTAGCGGGCACGCCCTGCGCCACCCAGTGCGGCCCATTTCCCTTGGGCCTTGCGTGCCGCGGCGACGGCGCCATCGACATCGTCCTGGCTTGCCTGGCTCAGCGTTGCCAGGGTCTCGCCATTTGCAGGGTTCTTGCTGTCAAACCCGTCAGCGGGGGAGGTGAACTCCCCATTGATGAAGTGGCCAAAACGGGCCCCTTGGTCGACCAGCCACGCCAGAGCGTCGGCAGCACTTTCAGGAGCGGGGCCATAGTCCATCGTTTCAAAGATCTCTTTTACGGTCATCGCGGTTACTGTCCGGTTTGGAACGACAGGACAAAGACTGTCAGATAAAGGAAGAGCAGGATCAGCCCCGGCAGGCGGCTTTTGCGGTGAAACCGGGCGAACTGAACCAGCTCGGGTGTAAGGCGATCGCGCGGGGGCGGCGTGAAATAGGGCGCAGGCCCTAGACGATCACGCGCAGCCTCCGGCAATTCGGATGCTTCAAGACGCAGACGCCATCGCCGCCACTGGAATGCAACAATCCAGAGACTGATAAAGATCGCACTGACGACCCATTCAGATGGCATCTGCCTCTCCGTTCTTTAGGCCAATGCGTGACGGTAGCCTGCGGAATAGGCGCCAGTCACGTGATGTTCGAGTTGGCGTTCGATATCGCCCAGCAAGGAGGATGCGCCAAAGCGGAACAAATCAGGCTGCAGCCAGCGGTCGCCCAGCTCGTCTTTCATCAGAGACAGATAGACCAGGGCGTCCTTTGCCTTGGAAATTCCGCCCGCAGGTTTGTAGCCCACGCGATAGCCGGTGCGTTCGTGATAGTCGCGAATGGCACGGATCATCACGAGGCTCACGGGAAGGGTCGCGTTCACGCTTTCCTTGCCGGTGGACGTCTTGATGAAATCGGCACCTGCCATCATGCAGATCAGCGAGGCGCGCGCCACGTTGCGCAGCGTGCCAAGTTCGCCGGTTGCCAGAATGGCTTTGACGTGGGCATCCCCACAGGCCTCGCGGAAGGCCTTCATCTCATCATAAAGCGCCTGCCAGTTGCCTGACAGAACGTGCCGACGGGAAATGACAATATCGATTTCCTTTGCGCTGGCCTTCACGCTTTCCTCGATCTCAGCAAGACGCAGGTGGAACGGCGACAGACCGCCCGGGAAGCCGGTCGAAACCGCGGCAACTGGAATGCCGGATCCGTCCAGCGCCGAAACCGCTGTTTCAATCATGTCGTGATAGACACAGACCGCGCCAGTGGTGATCGGGCCCATGTCCAGCGCCTTGAGCAGGTCCGCGCGCACCGGCTGGCGTGCTTTGGCACACAGACGGCGGACGCGACCGGCCGTGTCGTCGCCGGACAGGGTGGTCAGGTCGATCAAGGTGATCGCCTTCAGCAGCCAGGCTGCCTGATAGTCTTTCTTTACGCTGCGACGGCCGGGCAGGGTGGCACAGCGACGTTCGATCGCCGAGGTGTTTGCCTCAACGCCAAGCGCCCAGTCCAGATCCAGCTCCATGCCGGGATTACGGGGTTCGCCCACCTGCGGCAGCTGCGCAGTGTGCTCTGCAATTTGGCTTTCCATGCCGGGAATCCTCGTTGGAATTTGGTGCGAAAATCGCACGCCACCCCTTGCTTGGCAAGCGACGGGCCAGGGTGACGTGGTGAATTTTTGACTATTTGGACAAAAAATCGGGCATTTTGCGAACGATTCTCATTTCTTTTTGCGAATAATTCGCATTTTCATTGACAGGCGCGAGACTCACGCTCTTATTGAGGTCAGTGAAACGCTGGAAGGGGGCTCCCCATGTGGTTGAAAATCGCAGATCTGACACGCGTACCGGGTTTGAACCGTCGGCTGGTTGCAGTGACCTTTCTGGCCATTGCGGCCCTGTTGGCGGCGCCATTTGTCGCGGGCAAGTCGGCGATGGCTCGCGCACAGACACCGCTGAATGTTGTGGCCACGACCGGGATGATCGCAGACGCGGTGCGGCAGGTTGGTGGTGATGCTGTCGAGGTTCGCGCCTTGATGGGCCCGGGTGTCGACCCTCATGCCTATCGCCAGACCCGATCTGACATCGTGGCCATGACCCGCGCGGATCTGGTGTTGTGGCACGGGCTTTATCTTGAGGCGCAGATGGAAGAGTTTTTTCATGATCTGGCCCGCAAGCGGACTGTCGTGGCCGTGGCAGAGGGGCTTTCAAAGGAAAAGCTGCGCGGGCATGACGATTATGCAGACAAATTTGACCCCCATGTTTGGATGACCCCAGTTCTGTGGAAGGATGTGGTGGTAGAGGTGCAAAAGGCCCTGACAGAGGCGCGTCCCGACCAAGCAGAGCTGTTTGCGGCAAATGCAGCAACCCATCTGGCGGAGCTGGATCAGCTGATCGCCTATGGCGCAGATATTCTGACCCAAGTGCCCGAAGAAAACCGCGTGCTGGTCACAGCCCATGACGCATTTGGCTATTTCGGTGGAGAGTACCGCTTTGAGGTGATGGGCATTCAGGGCATCTCGACCCAGTCTGAGGCGGGGCTGAACCGGATTGGCACCCTTGTTGATGTTCTGGTGGAGCGCGGTGTCTCTGCTGTCTTTGTCGAAAGCTCTGTATCTGACCGCTCTGTCAGAGCCCTGATCGAAGGCGCTGCAGCGCGCGGTCATGATGTCCGCATCGGCGGCGAATTGTTCTCGGACGCGATGGGGGCAGATGGCACATATGAAGGCACCTATATCGGCATGCTGGACCACAACATGACGACGATCGCCGGTGCGTTGGGCGCGGATGTCCCTGCCAAGGGGATGTCAGGCCAGCTGTCGCACGCCGGTTTGTAAGAGGTAGGATTGATGACACTCGAACTTGCTCGGGACAATGGCATGCCGACGGCCACAAACGGAACCGCCGCATTGGAGCAGTCCCCCTTTGCGATCCGGGGGCTGACGGTCAGCTACGGCGAAAAACCAGCCGTGTTCTCGGTGGATATGACTGTTGAAGCAGGCAAGATGACCGCCATCATCGGGCCAAACGGTGCGGGGAAGTCGACACTTCTGAAGGCTGCATTGGGTGTGGTGCCTCCGGTTTCCGGGCGGGTTCAGGTGTTTGGAAAGCCGCTGGACACCCAGCGCGCTCGGATCGCTTATGTACCCCAAAGAGCAAGCGTCGACTGGGATTTTCCAACCCGGGTGATCGACGTGGTGATTATGGGGCTCTACCGCGAACTGGGTCTCCTTGGCCGGATCACTGGCCGCCACAAGGCTGCTGCAAGGGATTGTCTGGAGCGGGTGGGAATGGCGGATTTCGCAGATCGCCAGATCGGCCAGCTGTCAGGCGGCCAGCAGCAGCGCGTGTTTCTGGCACGTGCTCTGGCACAGGGGGCAGATCTCTATCTCTTGGATGAACCCTTTGCCGGCGTGGATGCTGCAACAGAAAAAGCGATCATTGCGGTCCTGAAACAGCTTCGGGCAGAGGGAAAGACCGTCGTTGTCGTCCATCATGACCTTGCGACTGTGACTGACTATTTCGACAATGTGTTTCTGATCAACACCCGCAAGGTTGCCGAGGGGCCGGTATCCGAGGCCTTCACCGCCGATACCCTGCAAGCGGCCTATGGCGGGCGCCTGGCAACAGCGCAGGTGGATCAGCTTGGCGTGGCACCCGTGATGGGCGGGGTCTATTAATCATGTTGTTTGACGCGCTGCTGTTGCAGCTGGGGTATAACGCCACGCTGGTTGCCATCGGTGCGACCCTTCTTGGTGTTTCAGCGGGTATTACCGGGACATTTCTGTTCCTGCGCAAACGCGCGCTGGTCAGTGATGCGGTCAGCCATGCCACTCTGCCGGGGGTTGGTATCGCCTTTCTTGTCATGGTCGCGCTTGGTGGGGATGGCCGCAATCTGGCCGGTCTGTTGCTGGGATCTGCGATTTCGGCCGGGATCGGGCTGTGGTGTCTCAACTGGTTGACGCGCAACACCCGCCTGGCTGAGGACGCGGCCATCGGCGCGGTCCTGTCCGTCTTCTTCGGATTCGGCATTGTGATCCTGACCGTGATCCAGACGCTCGGGGTTGGCCGCCAAGCGGGCCTGGAGGGTTTTTTGCTGGGCTCGACTGCGGGGATGCTGTGGAATGATGCGTTGGTCATCGCGGGGGGCGGTGCGGCGGCTCTGCTGCTGATCGTTCTGATGCGGCGCCCCATGACCATGGTCGCCTTTGACCCGGAATATGCAGCAGCGCGGGGCATTTCAGTGTCGCGCATCGACATGGCGATGATGGGGCTGGTGATGGCCGTCACGGTTGTCGGGCTGAAAATCGTCGGCCTGATCCTGATCGTGGCACTCCTTATCATCCCGGCTGTGACCGCGCGGTTTTGGACCGAACGCTCTGATCTCGTGGTTCTGCTGGCGGGGGTGGCCGGTGGTGTCGCTGCCTATGTGGGCGCTGCTCTTTCGGCGTCTGCGCCGAACCTCCCCACGGGCCCGATCATCGTGTTGGTGAGCTTTGCACTTTTTGCGCTTTCGCTGCTGTTTGCACCCAATCGTGGCGTTCTGGCCGCGGTGCTGCGCCATATCCGTTTCCAGAGACAAGTGCATCTGCGCCAGGGGCTGTTGGCCGTTGCCCAGGAACAGCTCATCTATGAGCCGCTCACCCTGCGCCTGTTGCGCCGTCATGGATTGTTGCGCGCAGATGGGGTGCCGACGGAAAAGGGGCGGGCCCGCGCAGCCAAAGCGCTGCGCGACGAGCATCGCTGGGCACTGGTCCGCAGCGATCAGAGCCACGAAGCCGCCGCTGCGATGTATGATGGCTTGCGCGATATCGAAACGGTTCTGACAGCTGATCAGATACGTGAAATTGACAACTTGATTGGTGGCCCAAAGGAGGTATCGGCATGAGTGGATCCGAATTTGTCCCGCTGTCCCTGACGCCGCTCTTGATTGGTGTGTTCGCCGCAGTGGCCTGTGCGCTGCCGGGCAACTTCCTGTTGCTGCGTCGTCAGGCGTTGATCGGAGACGCGATCAGCCATGTGGTTCTGCCGGGCATTGTCGTTGCCTTTTTGTTGACCGGGGTGATTGCGGCAGGCCCGATGATGTTCGGGGCAGCCGGCGCCGCGGTCGTCGCGGTGGTTTTGATCGAGCTGATCCGCCGACTTGGGCGGATCGAGCCCGGCGCGGCAATGGGCGTGGTCTTTACGACCATGTTTGCTGGCGGCGTATTGCTGTTGGAGCAGACCGACACGTCTTCGGTCCACCTGGATGTGGAACACGCCCTTTATGGCAATCTCGAAAGTCTGATCTGGTTGGATGCGACTGGCTGGGCCTCCCTTGTTGATCCAGTGGCGCTGAGCTACCTGCCGCCAGAGCTGTCAAGGATGGCGCTGACCCTGCTGGGGGTTCTGGTGTTTGTCACGTTGTTCTGGCGACCGCTGAAGATCTCTACCTTTGACGAAGGTTTTGCCCGCACGCTGGGGATCCGGACCAACATGTTGGGGCTTGCGTTGGTGATCACTGCGGCGATTGCGGCTGTTGCAGCCTTTGATGCCGTGGGGTCCATCATCGTGATTGCCATGTTCATCTGTCCGCCAGCCGCGGCGCGGATGATGTCGAACCGGCTGGAAGGGCAGGTTGGCTGGAGCGTGGTTTTTGCCGTGGTTTCTGCCGTGCTGGGATATGTTCTGGCTGGATATGGTCCGTTGTGGCTCGGGGCCTCTGACGCGGTGAGTGCAGCCGGAATGATTGCCACGGTGTCGGGTGTTTTGTTGGCAGTCGCAGCCCGGTTCGGCCCCTGTCGCCTGCGCTCGGGTGCCCCCGCAGGCGTCTGAAGCCATCTTGCCTGCAGGCGGTGTGCAGGCGCTTGACCGTGGTTGTCTGCGTCCCGAATGCGGCTGGAAGAATCGTGGCGCTGCGTGCTAAATCTAGCGGCATGGCACATGCAGACCCCCACATCAGCGAAAACTTGCGACCGGTGATCCGGCAGCTTGACGACAGCGCAATCAATAGAATTGCAGCGGGCGAGGTGGTTGAACGGCCAGCTTCTGCCGTCAAGGAGCTGGTCGAAAACGCGATCGACGCCGGGGCGACGCGGATCACGATCGATATCGCCGATGGTGGCAAGACCCTGATCCGCGTAACCGATGACGGGTGCGGCATGACGCCGGATGATCTGCCGCTGGCCCTGTCGCGTCATGCCACATCAAAGATTGATGGCTCGGATTTGCTGAATATCCACACCTTCGGATTTCGGGGTGAGGCTCTGCCCAGCCTTGGCGCGGTTGGCAGGCTGACCATCACCAGCCGGGCTGCGGGTCATGATGCAGCACAAATTCGAGTGTCCGGTGGCAAGCTTGAGCCGGTTAAGCCCGCTGCCTTGCGCGGTGGCACGGTGGTTGAGCTGCGCGATCTGTTCTACGCCACGCCTGCGCGGTTGAAGTTCATGCGCAGTGATCGGGCCGAAAGTCAGGCGATTGGTGACGTGATCAAGCGGTTGGCGATGGCAGAGCCATCGGTTGGTTTTACGCTGCGGGATGTGTCGGGCGGCGGTGACGGGAGAGTGACCTTTCGGGCGGATCCTCTGAGCGGGGATTTGTTTGATGCTCTGCACGGGCGTTTGGCTGCTGTTCTGGGACGCGAGTTTGCGGAAAATGCTCTCAAGATAGATGCCAGCCGCGAGGGCATCCGGCTTTACGGTTATGCGGCGTTGCCGACCTATTCGCGCGGTGCCGCCGTGGCGCAGTTTCTTTTTGTGAACACCCGCCCGGTAAAGGACAAGATGCTGACCGGCGCGTTGCGTGCAGCCTATTTCGATTTTCTCAGCCGCGATCGCCATCCGGCCGCTGCGCTGTTCATCGACTGTGATCCGACACTGGTTGACGTGAACGTCCACCCCGCCAAATCAGAAGTTCGGTTTCGCGATCCGGGTCTTGCGCGAGGGCTGATTGTCTCCAGCCTGCGGCATGCACTGGCTGAGGCCGGACACCGCGCGTCGAGCACCGTTGCCGGGGCGACGCTGGGCGCGATGCGCCCCGAACAGCCAACAGCAACTGGTGCACCGCGTGTTTATCAGATGGACAGACCCTCTATGGGCGCGCGCAGCCTGTCCTATGCGGCACAGGCCCCCTACCGCGCGGACGGAGCCCCTGTGCCGCAAGGCGACGACAATGCGCCCGGTTTCTCGGAATTTGCATCGGCTTATAGTGGGCGGGTCATCGATGCCCCCGCACCACCACATCCCGCTATGGCGGGCCAGGCGGTGCAGGAAGACCAGCCCGAGCCACCGGAGCAGAGAGCGGAAGAGCTGCCCCTGGGCGCGGCGCGTGGGCAGGTGCATGAAAACTATATCATCGCGCAAACCCGCGACGGCATGGTCATCGTCGATCAACACGCGGCGCATGAGCGGTTGGTATATGAAAAGCTGAAACGCCAGATGGCCGAAAACGGGGTTGCGGCGCAGGCGCTCTTGATCCCCGATATCGTAGAGCTGAGCGAGAATGACTGCGCCCGTCTTCTGTCAGTTGCAGATGAACTGCAGAAGTTTGGTCTGGGTATTGAGGCCTTTGGGGGCGGTGCGGTGGCGGTGCGGGAAACACCTGCCATTCTCGGGACTGTCAACGCCGAGGCGATGGTGCGCGATATCCTCGATGAACTTGACGATCAGGGGGAAAGCCAGCTGGTGCAGGCCAAGATCGAAGCGATCCTGAGCCGCGTTGCCTGCCATGGCTCTATCCGGTCGGGTCGCTGGATGCGGGGAGAGGAAATGAACGCGCTCCTGCGAGAAATGGAGGCAACACCCCATTCCGGCCAATGCAACCACGGACGGCCCACATACGTCGAACTGAAGCTTGCCGATATCGAACGCTTGTTCGGCCGCACCTGAGAGATCCCGGATATGGAAAACATGGACATGGCAATCGCAAACATGGACGCGGTGGCCCTTGTGATCGTTGGCGGTGGCGGGCTGATCTTTCTTTTGTTTCTTCTGCTGATCTTGTCGCTGCGCAATTCTGCGCGGGCCGCACGAGCGATTGAGCCGCTGGGCCACCAGATTGGCGTGCTGGGACAGATGACACAGCAGCTGTCGATGGGGCAGGAGGCGCTTCGGGGAAATCTGCAGGCCGTGTCGGACACGCAGGCGAATGCACAGCTGCAGATCCTGCAGACAATGGAAAGCCGTCTGAGCGATGTACAGCAACGCATGAATGATCGGCTCGCGGATAATGCGCTGCGACAGGCACGGGCGCTGGCAGAGATGCAGGAGCGGATGCAAGAAAGCCTGCACGGGTCGACCAAACGCACGGTGACGTCGCTGACCCAGCTGCAAGAGCGCCTGGCCGTGATTGACAAGGCGCAGGACAACATCACCAAATTGTCCGGAGATGTCCTAGGTTTGCAGGACATCCTCGCGAACAAGCAGACCCGCGGGGCGTTTGGTGAAATTCAGCTCAATGATATCGTGTCCAAGGCGCTGCCGGCGGACAGCTATGCGTTTCAGCATACGCTGAGCAACGGCAAGCGGGCTGACTGCCTGATCCACCTGCCCAATCCTCCGGGGCCGATTGTCATCGACTCCAAGTTCCCGCTGGAACCTTACGATGCGTTGCGCAACGCAGAGACACCTGAGCAGCGTGCGAGTGCGGCGCGTCAGCTCAAGGGCGCCTTGCGTGCGCATATCCGGGCGATTGCCGAGAAGTACATTCTGGATGGCGAGACCGCGGATGGTGCATTGATGTTTCTGCCGTCGGAAGCGGTCTATGCGGAACTTCACGCCAATTTTGCGGACGTGGTGAGAGAGGGCTTCGCTGCCAAGGTCTGGATCGTGTCGCCCACCACCTGCATGGCCACGCTGAATACCATGCGTGCGATTTTGAAGGATGCACGCATGCGCGAACAGGCCGGCGCGATCCGAACAGAACTTGGCCTGCTGCACAAAGATGTGGAGCGGTTGGGGGATCGTGTTGGCAATCTGGACCGCCATTTCGGGATGGCTGCCAAGGATATCGCGGAAATCAAGATCAGTGCCGACAAGGCCGGGCGCCGCGCTCAGCGGTTGGACAACTTCGATTTCGAGGAAATCGCCGCCCCCTCGTCAGGTATTGGACAAGGTGCGGATCCGGTGAATGTTGTGCCATTGGGACGGTCCGACAGCTAATGCGCGAGGCAGGCCTCAACCCACTGCTGCAGGATGCGACGGTTGCGGCTGAACGCCTTGTCTCAGTTCTTCGCATGGCTGTCGCCACTGGTCTGCTGCTTGTCTTTGGTCTGACTATTTCCGGAACCGACCTGGGATCGCTTGCGCCGTATCTTCATCGTCAGTTGTTCTTTGCCCTGCTGACAATGATCGCTTATTTCGTCCTTGGCGCGGGCTGTTTCCTCGCGACCTCTCAGGGGTGGTTCAGGCCGTGGATGGCCTGGCTGACCGTTACGGCGGATGCGCTGTTCATGTTGCTGAATGTGCGTCTCAGCATCCTGAATGGGGGCTTTGACGGAAACATGGCGTTGTTGTTGCCGCCCGCCTGGTTGGTGCCGGTTGTGATGGCGTTTGGTGTGATGCGGATGCATCCACGTATGCAGCTTTATGCGACCTTGCTGCTGACCGGGGGGCTGACAGCACTGATTTTTTGGCTGCCAACTGCGCCAGAAGGGGATCAGGCGGCCCGTATTGCCGGGCTCCTGACGGGGCCGCCAAATGTGATGAAGCTGACGATGATCCTGCTCGCCGGGCTTGTCATGGTGCTGGCCGCCGCGCGGATGCGGCGCCTGTTTCAGCGAGCACTCAGCTCTGCGGAAGAGCGCGCAAATCTGACCCGCTATCTGCCTGCTCAAATTGCCGATCAATTGGCTGACGGCGGGCTGGACAGCCTGCAACACGGACAGAGGCAAGCGATGGCGGTGCTGTTCGTCGATATACGGGGCTTTACCCAATGGTCCGAAACCCGTGATCCGCAGGACGTGGGGGATTTCATTACCACGTTCCGCAGCCACGTAGAAAACAGCGCGGCCCGTCATGATGGCATGATTGACAAATACATGGGCGATGCGGCGATGCTCTTGTTTGCGGAGGCGCCCGCGGAGCGTGGGGCCCCCAATGGAGCGGCCCGCGCGCTTGCCTGTGCCGCGACACTGTGCAAATCGATCCACGCTTGGTCAGATCAGCGTCTTGCGGCGGGGGAGGACACCGTGGAGGTGGGCATCGGCGTTCACGCCGGAGAGGTTTTTGCTGGCGTGGTTGGCAGTGAAAACAGGCTCGAATATTCGGTTTTCGGCGATGCGGTAAACATCGCCTCGCGGCTCGAACAACATAGCAAGACCGTTCCAGAGACAATTATCGCCTCTGCTCAGACGCTGGAGGCCGCAGGGATCGCGCCCGCGCGCGGACGCTGGCGCGCGTTGCCGCCGGTGGCCTTGCGCGGGCGGTCGGGCGTCATGGACATCTTCGCCAAGGAAGAGTGACAGGCCCCCTTCCGCACATCGTCTTTGCCTCAGATCAAGGACAGCTGGTTTCGTCTGCAGTGTGATAGACTGCAGCAGCGCGGACACAGAAGGAGCGAAGCCATGCTAGAGATCAGTGCCAGAAAAGTGGCCCAGGTTGCGCTGATGGCCAGAGAACTGGAGCGCGCGGAGGGGGAGCTGCGCGCCTTTATCGACCGCATGGGAGAAGACGAACAGGCGGAGCTTGTCGCAATCATGTGGATCGGTCGGGATAGTTTCGATGCCTCCGATCTGCAAGAAGCGATGGCTACGGCCCGCCAAGAAGCAACCACTCCCACTGCGGACTACCTTATCGGCACGCCGCATCTCGCGGATAATCTGGAAGCGGGGATGGAGGCTTTGGGCATGGATGTTCAGGGCGCCGAGGAAGATGTGATCGGCCGCTAGAGCCACATCGGTCTGTTCTATTTCCTGCAATCGCCATGAGCCAATACCGTCGCGCCAAGGAAAAGGGCACCCGTTTTTCGGGGTGCCCTTGGACGTGTTCTCTTGGCGATCATCAGCTGATGTGATCGACCACCTCAAGGTGCTGCGCGAGCTTCCCGATTTCACTCATCCAGGCGTCCACCAACTGCAAATCGCTTGGAGCGGCGTGAACACCGGGGGCGATCTTGTTGTTCATCGCGGCTTCGATCGCGAAGGAGACAGGGTAAGACACAAGGCGCGCCATCGCCGTACCGCGAGCGTCCCCCCAGGCGTCCATCACATAGGTCTTGTGCCAGACGGGGCTGCCGTTTTTCTCGGCCTTCAGCCCCACGCAAAGCACGACCCGATCGGGCTCTCCCTCGTCATAGGCATTGTCGGCCCAGAACTGATCGGACATTTCCTTGAGCCGGGCATCACCAGCCTCGCCCTCCAATGTCTCGACCTCCTTGAACACGTCTGCCCAAGCATCGGACCAACCGTTCAGGCGTAGGGTTCCGCGGACGAACTCTTTCACCTTCCAGTCGGTTTCAAATTCATATTGCGCCATGAAGGGGATGGAGTCGCGGTTGGGGTAGACTTCAAAGCTCTCTGCAGTGGGCAGCGGGGCTTCGTAAGTGGAGATCGCATCCCAAGGGCGCGCCACATCCAGCTCCTTGAAGTCGCGGATGGATCTGGACGGAGAGCGCAGCGCCTTGAGCACCCCCAAGGGAGACCAGCTGAACTTGTACCGGAAGGGGTTTGGTGTTTTCGGAATACCGCCACAGTAAGAGATGAAGCTCAGTTCATTCTCGCTGTCGAAAGCGTCGGATGCCTTGTAGTCCGCCACCAGCGCATGAGCCATCAGATGGTCAATGCCAGGGTCGAGACCGACCTCGTTGATCAGGCATACGCCTGCGTCTTTTGCCTTTTGGTCCAGGGCTCGCATGTCCGGGGCAATATAGGATGACGACACGAAATGTGCCCCATGTGCGATGGCCAGTTCCGCGAGCTCAACGTGCCAGTCGCCTGGCAGCATCGACACAATCACATCTTTGGGGCTGAGCATCTGGCCAAGATTTGCGATGCTGAAGGCGTGAATGTTGCTGGTCAGATCCCCGACGGCTTCGCGCGCCTTTTCCGGGGTCCGGTTCCAGACGGCAACGTCGTGACCCGCGTCCAGCAGGCGTCGCAGGCCGGGAATCGCGGACAGACCAGTGCCGCACCAGTGAATTGTCATGACTTGTCTCCCTGTTGGTCATTGGTTGCGGGTTTGCACCGCACCAAGGGTTTCCGCATTCAATCTGCGGTGTGTTCTTTGAATGTTGCGTCCGCACGCCCCCAGACGCCTGCGTCCAGATCTCCCAATGCCAGCAGGGACGGCAGCAATTGTGCTGCGTAGTCCTCTGAGCTTTCGACAGGGAGCATGGATGGCAGGTTGTCGATGGCCATGACGTCCAGAACGGGTGTGTCAGCGACGCGCAGGGCTGGGGCATCCCAGCTGGTTGCCCGGTCGTAGACGGGAACCGGGTTGTAATCGCTGTCCGGATCGCAGGCGACATCGCCAATGGCGCTGAGCTTGCGGTCTGCAGTCAATGCGTCGCGTGGCACGAAAACCGGAGTGCCGGGGCGGGCAAAAATGCAGTTCAGGAACAGGTCATGGTCAAGGATTTCGGGGAATGGGCCGCCTGTTGCGGTTTCAGCCATATCCCACTTTGTCACTTTGACGCCCATTGCCTCACAAAGATCCGCGGCGCCGGTGCCCACGCGACCCAAGGCACCGATAACGATGCTGGTCGGGCGATCGATATTCAGTGCATCCAGTTCGGCGCCCAGATCCGCAAGCAGGGCCTCCTTGCCCGAATATACGCCAACCGGACCACAGATTTCCCCGCGCTGTTGGGCGGCCCAGGTTTTGAGGGTGACGGCTGCACCTGCATATCCGGCCCAGTAGCCAAAGGCCGCGACACGGCGGCCGGTTTCGTCCACCAGATATTCAAGATCATAAAGGGTGCCGCCACCGGCCTTGAAGCGTTCCAACAGTGCCTTGCCAGAGTGCTGCCCCTTGAAGGCGTGCCCGAACATGATGTGCCGATGTGGCAAAGCAGTTCCATCTTCGGGCAGTTCCTTGAGGCCAAAGATGATCGCATCAGCTGGTGCCGTGGGCCATGAGTTCTCTGCCGCGATGTCGCATCCTGCGTCGATGTAACCCTGCAATGGGATAGCCCGGACAGAGCTTTCCTCGACCGTGACTTTGATCCCCGCGTCCATCAGCGCCTTTGCGCCCTCCGGGGTGAGACCAACCCGTTCTTCGTTTGGGCGCTGCTCAGCCCTTACCCACAAATGCGTCATCATCTTATCCTTCAAAGCATACCTTTGGCAGTCACGGCGCGCACGGAATCGCGCGCCTCCATCGCTGCCATGAATTCCTGAATCTTGGGGAAATCAGATAGGGTTACCCCGTCGCCCTCCAGCCACGTGCACACCACATAGAGATAGCAATCAGCCAGGCTAATCTCATCGCCCAAGACGAACGGCCCGCGCAGGCCGAACTGTGAAATGTAGTCGCAAGAGGCGCTCATGGTTTGCGGGACCATCTTCTGCATGTCTTTCCAGCTAGAGCGTTCGCTTGCCCAGCGTGCACCGCGCATCTTGTGAGCGTGGTTCACATGCATGGTGGAGGCGAGATAGAACATCACTTCGCGCATGCGGGCCAAGAGCACCGGATCTTGTGGGCGCAGCGCTGCGTCAGGGCTGATGTCTGCGATATATTCCAGCAGGGCACCGGTCTCAGTGAGGATGCCGCCATCCACCACCAACGCTGGGACACGACCCTTGGGGTTGATTTGCGCATAGGCGGCGCCGGTCTGTTCCTTGGACGCAAAATCGATGTGGATCGGCTCGTAGTCCTGTCCCGCTTCTTCGAGGGCGATCGCCACGGCGACTGAAATCGTGTTGGGCGCAAAGTAAAGCTGCATTGGTCGGTCCTCCCTTGGCTGGTCCTATGGCCTGCGCTGAATGTCTAGAGATGCGTTTGTGCGAATTGGCGATCTGGGTGTTCCAGGTGGGGCACCGCGTTGAACAAAACAGGGCTGAGCTGGCCGCCCATCGGATGTAGACGGTGTAGCGAACTGTTCATGATGGCAAGCGCCATGCGGGCCGTGCCACCGCTATCCAGCCCCATTGTCTGGCGCATGGCCATGGCGATCAGCCCACCAGAGGTGACCACAATCGCGGGCCCCTCGCCAGCGGCAATTTCCTCTAGTGCCGATTGGGTGCGGTTGGCAAAGTCGCGCCAGCTTTCCGGTGGGTTGGCGATCTCGTCTGCCTCCCAAGCGGCAAATACCTTGGGCATGTGTGCGACAAACCCCTCCCGCTCCACCGGGATCGGCAGGCCATGCTGTGTTTCCATTGCCGCGGCGAGATTAAAGTACTCCATCTCGTTCAGACGAGGATCCTGCACAACATCTGTGAGCCCCATGGCCTGTGCCGTTTCCAGGTGACGGCGCAGTGTTCCGCAGTAGGCCCGCGGATAGAACGCACCGGTGTCGCGCAGATGCTCACCCAGCCAATGCGCCTGCTGATGTCCCAGATCGCTCAGCCGGTCATAGCTGGTTTCATCCCGAGCACCTGTATTGGCCTGTCCGTGACGGACCAGGGTGATATGCGTCATGCGATGTTCCTTTTCGTCGGGGAAGTCTTAAGCAAGCTTTGCTGCAGTTGAAAGGGCCAGATGCAAGTTTTGGATCCAATATGTGATTTGACTGTGATGTCGCGCGAATAGCGCGCAAATGCAGCGCCATTGCCTGCCGCCTGGCGGATCAAGCAAGAGCTATGACAGTTCTGTTGGATTGCAACCAAGGACGAGGATCAGCAGCGCGGTTGTGGGTCAGGCCCGGTCATAGCCACGTTTGATCATGCGATTGCGGTGTTTGTCTGCAGCAACAGATACATCGCGCAGGTTGCCATAGATGTTGATGGTACTCTGCCCATTCCGACCGGCAACGCCCCATTCGCGCAGGACAGAGACCTCTGCAAAGAGGTTCATCGCAAGTTCGATCCGATAATAGCGCGGAGCCCGCGCCGGTGCTTGGCGGTAGAGCAGACATGTGGCCATGCCCGAATCATATCGAGGCCGATTCGCGCCGTCCAGTCTGCAGTGGGGCGGGCGCAGTCCCTGGCAGGGTCAAAGCCAGCTGACATCACCCAGAAAAATGTAGCCAGCTCCGTAGATCGTTTTGATCAACCTTGGATTTTTGGGATCTTCACGCAGTTTCGTGCGCAGACGTGAAATGCGTACGTCCATCGCCCGATCAAAGCTCTCCCCTGCGCCGCCGCCGAGGCTTTCTTGCATTTGCGCGCGCGAAATGAGCCGCTTCGGGCTTTCAAGAAACAGGCGCAACACCTCGCCCTCGGCATGGGAAAACGGTGTTTCCTCACCGGTGTCATCCTCCAGGATGTAGCGATCGAAATGCGCCGTCCAACCAGAGAACTGGGCAGTGTTGCCCGTTGTTGCAACGGTTCTTGGCCCTCCCCGCAGACGTGCCCGAATGCGAGCGACGACCTCTGCGGGGTCAAAGGGTTTGGTGATGTAGTCGTCCGCTCCCAGTTCCAATCCGGTCACACGGTCCTGTACCTGGGCCCGGCCTGATATGATGATGACCGCTGCACCTTGCTCCAACGCAAGACGGTGCACCAAAGCGAGGCCATCGGTGTCGGGCAGCGACAGGTCAACAAGGCAGACATCCGGAGTGACCCGATTGAGGGAGGCCTCAAACTCGCGCGCCCGCGAAAAGCTCTGGGTGCGAAACCCGGCCTCTTCCAACGTCTCCGTCAGGATTTGGCGGATTTCCGGCTCGTCATCGAGAATTGTGATCAGGGGTCTGCTCATGCGGCGGGCTCCGATTTGATCAGCGCTGACAGCTGGTGTGTGGTAAAGGGCTTTTGCAAAACCGGACAGCGTTTCAGCGCCTGCCGAAACAGCGCGTCCGAGGTCGGCAAGGAGGTCATCAGAATGCAGGGCAGGCCGGTTCCCTGCAAGCGGTCCGCCAGGTCAATCCCCGTCGCCGCCCCCTGCAGCTTGATATCGGACAGAACCAAAGCGATGCCTTCGATGTCTGCGGTCAACGCGCAGGCTTCATCAACGCTGGTGGCCTCTATGACCGCATATCCAAGATCAATCAGCATGTCGCGGAACGTCGCTCGCAGCTCTTCGCTGTCCTCGACCAGCAGGGCAAGACCGCCATCCGCGTCCGGAGCGAGCCTGTAGGGAATGCGCAGGGTCACACTGGCCCCTGATACCGTATTCCCAAGTCGCATATCGCCCCCGGTTGATTTGGCCATGTCGTAGACCATCGGCAGCCCAAGCCCTGATCCTTCACTGCCCTTGGTGGTGAAAAAGGGATTGAGCGCCTTTTCAAGCGCAGTTTTGGAAAACCCGGGGCCGGTGTCGTTGATGCTGAGTTCGAGCCAGGTCTGACCAACCACGTGGGCACTGACGGTAATCTGTCCTTGGCTGCCACAGGCATCGCGGGCGTTCAGGATAAGGTTCAACAGCGCGTCTTGCAGCTTGCCGGGATCAAGCAGCAGGCGGACATCCGGCGTGTGGTCCACGATACTCAGCCCAACCCCTTGCGGCAGCGATGGTGTTGCCAGGACCTGCAGCTCCTGCAGCAGTCCGTGCAGATCCGTCGCGCGCGGCCGCAGGCTCCGATGGCCGGTCATTTCTGCAATCCGGTTCAGCAACCGTCCGCCGCGGCGCGCGGCTGATAGGGTGGCCTGGACAAGCTCATCGGCATCAGCAGGCAGGTCGAATTTCGCCAGCTTGCCCTGCATCCCCAGAATGATCGTCAACAGGTTGGAGAAATCATGTGCCAGCCCGCTCGTCATCTGAGCGGCCATTTCGCGTCGTCTCGCCTGCTGCAGCGCCACCCGTGTCTGGGTTTCTTCCGTCACATCCATCGATAGAATAAAGACACCGCCCATGTTGTCGGGAGTAAAGGCCACCCGAATGCGACGGCTGTCGTGGTCTTCGTTGAACTCGAACACCGGGCTTTCACCCTGATAGGCCGCCATCAGATGTGGAGCGATTTTGTCATAGGCCGGCCCACCGAGTGCATCTGCGATGTGCATCCCGAGGATTTCGGAAGGACGGCTGGGAAAGACCGAGCTGAGCCGCCGATTGGTATAGGTGTAATAGCCGTCTGCATCCACGTGAGCGATATGCGCAGGCATCATCTCGGTGGTCAGTCGGGTGCGTGCTTCGATCTCGGTCAGCTGGTTCTTCGCCTCTTCCAGCGCCGTGATCGTAGCGGCCAGTTTTCGGTTGGTTGCAGACAGTTCCTCTGTGTGTGCGATCAGCTGATCCGACATCTCTTCAGAGCGGGCGCGTAGCAACTGTTCGATCCGTTTTGTGCGTGTGATGTCAGTATAGACCGTGACCCACCCCCCTTGCGGTAGCGGAGCCCCCTCGATCGAAATGACCTGGCCGTTGCTACGCTCCCGCTCCAGATAATGTGGGACAAAATCCAACGCTTGATCGACGCGCTGCTGCACAAAGGCTTCGATATCATCAACCGGGCCGTATTCTCCGCTGGTTGCGATATGGCGGATGGTCTCATCGAACCGGGCGCCGGGGGTGATCAGGTGATCTGGCAGGTCGAACATTTCCTGAAACCTGCGGTTGCAGGCCGCGAGGCGCAGATCGCTGTCATAGATCGACATGGCTTGGGCAATCAGGTTGAGCCCAGCGGTCGTCATCGCAGCGCGGTGTTTTTCGGATCGGTTCATCGTGTCTCCCCGCTGCATGGCTACCATCCAATGCCCCGATGGCAAAGGAGAATGCGGCGCAGTGTCGGTTGTCGGGCTGGGCGAGATGACGCAGTCGAGAGCCTGTTACAATTCGTAAGATTTGAGAAAACATCAAGAAAAAGTTGACGCCATAGCATGAGGCCGTCCCTAATCGGGATCAGAATCGCGCTTAGCGATCGCTCCGGCCGCATCGGCCGGAAAGGGGAGGAGAAAGAACGTGGCTCAGACGCAGTCGGGTGCCGCAGGGATGTTGTCCCTGCCGGCGCTGCTTGAACGCAACGCGGCACAATTTGGCGATCGCCAGGCCTATCGCGAAAAAGAATTCGGCATCTGGCAGTGCTGGACCTGGTCCGAGGTCAAGCAGGAGATTGATGCGCTTGCCCTTGGGTTGATCAACCTAGGGGTCAACGAGGGTGACTTTATCGCCATCATCGGTCGCAACCGGCCCTATCTTTATTGGGCTATGGTGGCAGCGCAGTCCGTCGGCGCCGTTCCTGTCCCGCTCTATCAGGATGCGGTGGCAGAAGAGATGGCCTATGTGCTGGGCCACTGTGGCGCACGTTTCGTCATCGCAGGTGATCAGGAACAGGTCGACAAGGTGATCGAGGTTCAGGATCAGCTGAGCAACCTGGAACAGGTGATCTATCTCGATCCGCGCGGCATGCGGAAATACGATCATCATACGCTGCACCAGTATTCTCATGTACAGGATCAGGGCCGTGCGGCCCGCGACGAATGGACCCCGGATCTCGAAGAACGCAAGGCCAAGCTGACCTATGACAGCACCTGCGTGATGCTCTACACCTCTGGAACAACGGGCAAGCCCAAAGGGGTTGTTCTGTCCAACCGCAACGTGATCGAGAGCGCCAGGAACTCGGCAGATTTTGACAATCTGACGGTTGGTGAGAACATCCTGTCCTATCTGCCGATGGCGTGGGTCGGGGATTTCATCTTTTCGGTCGGCCAGGCGTATTGGTGTGGGTTCTGCGTGAACTGCCCAGAGAGCGCAGACACGATGATGACCGATCTGCGTGAGATCGGCCCGACCTATTTCTTTGCTCCGCCGCGGGTTTTCGAGGGCCAGCTGACCAGCGTCATGATCCGGATGGAAGACGCGGGCGCCCTGAAGCGCAAGATGTTCCACCACTTCCTTGAACATGCCAAGAAGGTTGGTGGCAAGATCCTTGATGGCAAACCCGTCGGCATGATGGATCGCCTGAAGTACAAGCTGGGCGATATCCTGGTCTATGGCCCGCTCAAGGACACGTTGGGCTACGGCCGCATCCGCGTCGGTTATACCGCAGGCGAGGCCATTGGCCCTGAGATTTTCGAGTTCTACCGCTCTCTCGGCATTAACCTCAAACAGTTGTACGGCCAGACAGAAGCGACGGTTTTCATCACTGTTCAGCCTGATGGCGAAGTGCGTGCCGACACAGTTGGCGTTCCTGCGCCGGGTGTCGAAATCAAGATCGATGAGCGCAGAGAGATCCACTACCGCTCTCCCGGTACATTTGTTGAATACTACAACAACCCGGAATCCACGGCTTCGACCAAAGACCCTGAAGGGTGGGTGGCAACAGGCGATGCTGGTTTCTTTGAAGAGGGCAGCGGCCATTTGCGGATCATCGACCGCGCCAAGGACGTGGGCCAGATGGCAGATGGTGCCATGTTTGCGCCGAAGTATGTCGAGAACAAACTGAAGTTCTATCCGGACATTTTGGAGGCTGTTCTGTTCGGCAACGGCCGTGATCGCTGCGTTGCGTTCATCAATATCGACCTCACCGCAGTCGGCAATTGGGCCGAGCGCAACAATATTGCCTACGCCTCTTATCAGGAACTGGCAGGCCACCCCAAAGTCCTGCAGTCGATCAAAGAGCACGTCGAAACGGTCAATGCCTCCGTCGCAGAAGACCAGATGCTGTCCGGCTGTCAGGTGCATCGCTTTGTTGTGTTGCACAAAGAACTGGATGCCGACGATGGAGAGATGACCCGGACCCGCAAGGTGCGTCGTGTGATCGTTGAAGACAAATACTCCGATATCATCAACGCCCTTTATGACGGGTCCTCGCAGATCTCTACCCGCACGGAAGTGACCTACGAAGATGGTCGCAAAGGGTCGATCAGTGCGACGCTCGATATCATCGATGCCAAGGTTGTGCCTGTGCGGCCCCAGTCGGTGGCCGCCGAATGAAACAGCGCATCAACACAGCCGCGGCAAAGCGGTACGGCCTGGCCATGAGCCGGAGCACAACAATCAACAAGGCGAAAGGCGCGGTGTCGTGAAGGATATGGAAGAAGGCTATATCACCGAGGACGGGCGCACCATTGGCGGCGTCGTCATGGAGATGAAAAACATCACCCTGCGGTTTGGCGGTGTGGTCGCGATCAAGGATATCTCTTTTGATATCCGCGAAGGCGAAATCCGCGCGATCATCGGCCCGAACGGCGCTGGTAAATCGTCAATGCTGAACGTTATTTCCGGCTTTTATGTTCCGCAGGAGGGAGAAGTCTGGTTCCGTGGGGCCAAACGGCCGCCCATGCGCCCCTATGAGGTCGCGCGCCAGGGTATCGCCCGGACCTTCCAGAATATCGCGCTGTTTGACGGCATGAGCGTTCTGGACAACGTTATGACCGGTCGCCTCAACTACATGAAGACCAATCTCATGCAGCAGGCGCTTTGGCGGGGCAAGGCCGAGGCCGAAGAGACGGAAAACCGCGAAGTGGTCGAGCGGATCATCGACTTCCTGGAGATCCAGGCGATCCGCAAAACTCCTGTCGCCCGTCTGCCTTATGGTCTCAAGAAACGGGTCGAACTGGCACGCGCGCTGGCAGCAGAGCCAAAGCTGTTGCTGCTGGATGAGCCGATGGCAGGCATGAACGTCGAGGAAAAAGAGGACATGTCCCGCTTTATCCTGGATGTGAACGATGAGTTCGGCACCACCATCGCCCTGATCGAACATGACATGGGTGTGGTCATGGACTTGTCCGACCGCGTGGTTGTCATGGACTACGGCAAAAAGATCGGTGACGGCACCCCGGACGAGGTGCGCAACAACCAGGATGTGATCGACGCCTATCTGGGGGTCAGCCATGACTGACCAGACCATTTTGACAATGAATTTCGAGATGATTGCGCCGATGTCCGATGTGGCATCTGCAGGAGGAGAGCGGGATGCCTGAACAACTGGTTTTTGCGATGGAAGTCACGCTCAACGGTCTGATGGCCGGCGTGCTTTATGCGCTCGTCGCACTTGGGTTTGTCCTGATCTACAAAGCGTCGGGTATCTTTAACTACGCACAGGGTGTGATGGCCCTGTTTGCTGCCATGACGCTGGTGGGCATCATGAACGGACAAGTTCCGTTCTCGCATCTCATCAACGCGATCTTTGGCGGCCACATCACCCACTTCGGCTGGACGGTGCCATCGTTCGTCGCAATCTTGCTGACGGTTGGCGTCATGGTCCTTTTGGCCTGGATGGTGCAGCAGTTTGTTATGCGTCATCTGGTTGGACAGGAGCCGATCATTCTCTTTATGGCGACGATTGGTCTTGCCTATTTCCTTGAGGGTGTGGCCGACCTTATGTGGGGGTCTGAAATCAAGACGCTGGACGTTGGCCTGCCGCAGGGTATCAACCTGTGGATCGACGAACGAACCTTCGAGATCTTTGACTACGGCTTCTTCATCGACAATCTCGACCTTGTCGCGACCATCATTGCTGCGCTTCTGGTGGCTGGTCTGGTTGCCTTTGCCCAATATACCAAGCAGGGCCGCGCCATGCGTGCGGTGGCAGATGATCACCAGGCCGCTTTGTCGGTCGGCATCTCGCTGAACTTTATCTGGGTTCTGGTCTGGTCTGTTGCTGGTTTTGTTGCGCTGGTTGCAGGCATCATGTGGGGCACCAAGTCTGGCGTGCAGTTTTCACTCTCGCTGATCGCGCTCAAGGCTCTGCCGGTTCTGATGCTTGGTGGCTTCACCTCTATTCCGGGTGCCATCGTGGGCGGCCTGATCATCGGTGTTGGCGAAAAACTGTTCGAGTTCCTGGTCGGACCATTGGTTGGTGGCGCGACAGAGAACTGGTTTGCCTATGTGCTGGCCCTTCTGTTCCTGGTGTTCCGTCCGCAGGGCCTGTTCGGGGAGAAGATCATTGAACGCGTCTGATCTGCATATGCCAAATGCGCGATCCCCTTTCGGGGCCGCGCACAAGGTAGCGGGTCTGCGGGGTGCTCAGCCTTCCAAACGTCGGAAGGCAGCGACCAGAACGGCAGCCAGCACGCTGATCACCAAAGTCAGCGCAATGGTGAAGTCGCCGATCATTTGCCCGACCAGCACTGTCATCGCCAAGGCCGCGACAAGGGCAATGGCGACGATGCCCCAGAACCCCGAAGGGGCGTTGCGGCTGACCGGAGCTGGCGAAGGCCGGGCCCGTCGTCGCGGGCGCTCCTGCGAGATCACAGTTGCATCTTCGACCGAGCCAAGCAGCGTCTCCTTGGCGGCGGCAAATTCCTCTGCGGATAGCTCTCCGCGATCCCGGGCGGACTCCAGCCGCCGGATCTCCTGTAAAATTGAACTCATGGTTCCCACTCACTTTTCCCGCACACAGACTAGCAGAAAGAGCTGGATGAATTGTGGCGAAAGCCGGAAATCTGAGTCGTTGGTTAACGGAGCGACCCCATGATCAAGCTGGTCGCCATCATCAATGTGGTCGCATGGTCAGGTTTTTGGGCCTTTGGCTACCTCGCGCTCTCCGCAACAGGGTTTACAGAAGCCCAGATGGTGACCGCTTCCCTGCTCGCTGCGGCAGGTCTCATTACCGGAATTCTGGCCTATCTGCGGCTGGCACGCGCCGCCGAACAGACCGGCTACGCAAGCAAGACAAATCAACTCGACGCGGCGCAGAGAAACCGCGCGCAGGAAAAAGGGAGCATCTGAGCCATGTTCTATCGTGAAGCCGGAGATTTCAAAGTCTCCTACCAAGAGGACAGCCAGACCTTCCCGATCAAGTTTGACCGGATCCGGTACTACGCTGTCATGGCCTTTGCTTTTCTGGTCATTCCGTTCTTCATCAACGACTACTGGGCGAATGCAATTCTGCTGCCGTTCCTGATCTATTCGATCGCGGCGATCGGACTGAATATCCTGGTCGGCTACTGTGGTCAGGTGTCGCTGGGCACCGGCGGTTTCATGGCAGTGGGCGCCTATGCCTGCTACAAGTTGATGACTGCCTTCCCCGAGGTGAGCATGTTCATTCACGTTCTGCTTGCAGGTGGGATCACGGCGCTGGTCTGCGTTGCCTTTGGCCTGCCGTCCCTGCGCATCAAGGGCTTCTACCTTGCGGTTGCGACGCTTGCGGCACAGTTCTTTCTGGTGTGGCTCTTCAACCGGGTGCCGTGGTTCTACAACTACTCGGCCTCGGGTCAGATCAACGCGCCGGAGCGTGATGTGTTTGGCATCATCATCACCGGCCCGAATGCACCGGCCTGGGCTACCTACATGTTCAGCCTGATTTTCCTGACCTTCTGCGCGCTTGTTGCCCGCAACCTGACCCGCGGCACCGTCGGGCGTAGCTGGATGGCGATCCGTGACATGGACATTGCTGCCGAAATCATTGGTGTGAACCCGCTTAAGGCCAAACTCTCGGCCTTTGGTGTCTCGGGGTTCTTTATCGGCATCTCCGGCGCACTGTTCTTTGCGGTTTACCTCGGCGCGGTAGAGGTTGGTGAAGCCTTTGGTATCAACAAGTCATTCCTCGTGCTCTTCATGGTTATCCTCGGTGGCCTGGGCTCGATCTTCGGATCCTTTGCCGGCGCGGCGTTCCTGGTCCTGCTGCCGGTGATCCTGAAGGTGGTTGGCGTGGACGTGTTGGGCTGGCCGACAGATATCGTGGCCCATTTCCAGCTTGTGATCGTGGGCGCGCTGATCATCGTATTCCTGATTGCTGAACCTCATGGCATGGCCCAGCTGTGGCGCGTGGCCAAGGAGAAGCTGAGACTCTGGCCCTTCCCGCACTAAGGCGGGGCTGGCTGACCAAGACGGCGGGGAAACAATAAGATCAATCCCTGCATGACCCCCATCGGACAATTCAAGGGAGGATGAGACCCGATGAAACTGAAACTGACGACACTGGCGCTGGGCGCCGCGATGGCCGCTGGCCCTGCAATGGCAGACCTTGTGTTCCCGTCGCTGAGCTACCGGACCGGCCCCTATGCTGCTGGTGGCATTCCCTTCGCGGATGGCTACGCTGACTATTTCACACTGGTGAATGAGCGTGACGGCGGCATCGGCGGTGTTAAGGCACGCGTTATCGAATGCGAGACCGGCTACAACACCGAAAAGGGCGTGGAATGCTATGAATCCACCAAAGGTGAAGGCGCGCTGATCTATCAACCGCTCTCCACCGGGATTACCTACCAGCTGATCCCCAAAGTCACCGCGGACGGCATTCCGCTGCACACCATGGGCTATGGCCGGACCTCGGCTGCGAACGGCAAAGTGTTTAGCAACGTCTTCAATTATCCCGCGAACTACTGGGATGGTGCATCGGGTGTTATCAACTACCTGCTCGAAGCCAACGATGGCGATCTGAACGGCAAGAAGATCTCGCTGCTGTTCCACAACTCCGCTTATGGCAAAGAGCCGATCCGCACACTGGAAGAGCTGTCCAAGAAGCATGGTTTCACCCTGTCGACCCTGCCTGTTGACCACCCCGGTCAGGAGCAGAAGTCGCAGTGGCTGCAAATTCGTCGTGACCGTCCTGATTTCGTGATCATGTGGGGCTGGGGCGTGATGAACCAGGTTGCCATTCAGGAAGCGGCAAACATCCGCTACCCGATGGAGAACTTCATCGGCGTCTGGTGGTCCGGTGCAGAACATGACGTGATGCCGGCAGGTGAAAAGGCGGATGGCTACAAGGCCGTAACCTTCCACGGTGTTGGCCGTGACTTCCCGGTGTTTGACGACATTCAGACACATGTTGTGGACAAGGGCCTTGCAGCTGGTGCTGGCGATCAGATCGGCAACGTTCTGTACAACCGCGGTATGTATGCGGCGATGCTGGCTGTCGAAGCTGCAAAAACTGCTCAGGAAATCCACGGTACCGCCGACATCACCCCTGCGATGATGCGCGACGGTATGGAAGCGCTGGAAATGCCTGAAGCGCGCATGTCTGCACTTGGCATGCCGCTGTTTGGTCCGGCGTTCAACGTCTCCTGTGAAAATCACGGTGGTCCGGGTCTGGTTGGCATGACCCAGTGGGATGCCTCTGCCAAAGAGTGGACGCTGATCTCTGATTTTGCGCAGAGCGACCGTGACGTGATCCAGCCGCTGATCGACGAAGACTCCGCTGCTTATGCGGCAGAGAACAACATCGAACAGCGCTGCAACTGATGTGGCGGGATCCTGACCTGCAAGGGTTGGGGTCCACCACCCTGCGCTGATTGCGCAGTGGACTCATGATGCGGCGCGCTTGCGCCGCATCCACAGACAGACCCGGCAACAAACCCCGTCCAGGGCAGAAACGGTCGGGACCACGTGAGGATAAAAAAGATGCTGGATACAGCCAAACCCACCGATGTGCAGGCAGACACGCTGCTTGAGGTCAACAACATCGAAGTGATCTACAACCACGTGATCCTTGTCCTGAAGGGTGTCAGCCTCAAGGTGCCCAAGGGCGGTATCACGGCCCTTCTGGGCGGCAACGGCGCGGGCAAGACGACCACGCTCAAGGCTGTTTCGAATCTCCTGCACTCAGAGCGCGGCGAAGTGACCAAGGGCTCCATCACCTATCGCGGTGAACGGGTACAGGATCTTGATCCCGCCGAGCTGGTGAAGAAGGGCGTCATCCAGGTGATGGAAGGCCGCCATTGTTTTGAACATTTGACGGTCGAGGAGAACCTCCTGACCGGTGCGTATACCCGCGGTGATGGCAAGGCGAACATCCAGCGCGATTTGGAGATGGTTTACAGCTATTTCCCCCGCCTCAAGGAGCGCCGCCGCAGCCAGGCGGGTTACACCTCCGGGGGCGAGCAACAGATGGTTGCGATGGGCCGCGCGCTGATGAGCCGCCCGGAAACCATTTTGCTGGACGAGCCCTCCATGGGCTTGGCGCCGCAGTTGGTGGAGCAGATTTTCGAAATTGTGAAATCGATCAATGAGAATGAGGGCGTTACGTTCCTGCTTGCAGAACAGAACACCAACGTTGCTCTGCGTTACTCGCACTATGGCTACATTCTTGAATCTGGCCGCGTCGTGATGGATGGGCCAGCAGCCGAGCTGCGTGAAAACCCGGACGTGAAGGAATTCTATCTCGGCATGTCGGACGAAGGACGCAAGAGCTTCCGTGATGTGCGGTCCTATCGCCGTCGTAAGCGGTGGTTGAGCTGAGGCGGGGAGGCTGACATGAGCTATTTTGACGAGCTGGAAACCCGCAGCGCGGATGCACGCGCAGCTGATATCGCGCGCTTGCTGCCTCAGCAGATCGGCCGCGCACAGACAGCGGCCGGTTACGGTGACAGCCTGGGGCAGATTGATGCCGCAGCGATCACCAGCGTCACAGATCTTGCGGGTCTGCCGGTGCTGCGAAAGTCTGATCTGAGCAAGGCCCAGGCCGCGAACCCACCCTTTGGTGGCTTTACCGTAAAGCCAGCGAGCGGGTTTGCGCATGTGTTCCAGTCGCCAGGTCCGATCTACGAACCAGGTGGGGTTGATCATGATTGGTGGCGGATGGGCCGTTTCCTGCACGCCGTGGGAATTGGGTCTGGTGATGTCGTCCAGAACTGCTTTGGGTATCATCTGACGCCCGCGGGCATGATCTTTGAAAGCGGGGCACGTGCCGTGGGAGCCGCTGTCCTTCCTGCAGGAACGGGTCAGACAGAACTGCAGGTCACCGCTGCCCGTGATGTCGGCGCAACCGCCTATGCGGGCACGCCAGATTATCTGAAGGTGATCCTGGATCGTGCAGATGCGATGGGGGTGGAGTTGGGCTTTCGCAAGGCGGCTGTCGGCGGCGGCGCCCTGTTCCCGTCACTGCGTCAGGAATATGCCGACCGTGGGATCACCTGCCTGCAGTCTTATGCGACTGCGGATCTCGGCAATATCGCGTATGAAAGTGCGGCGATGGAAGGGATGATCGTTGATGAGCAGGTCATCGTGGAGATCGTCACGCCCGGCACTGGCACGCCAGTCGCAGCGGGTGAGGTTGGCGAGGTTGTCGTTACAACTTTGAATCCAGACTACCCGTTGATCCGTTTTGCAACAGGCGATCTGTCTGCGGTGTTGCCTGGTCAATCCCCCTGCGGACGCACCAACATGCGGATCAAAGGCTGGATGGGGCGGGCCGATCAGACGACCAAAATCAAAGGCATGTTTGTTCGTCCAGAACAGGTCGCTGCATTGGTCGACAAGCACGACGAGATCGTGAAGGCCCGCGTTGTTGCGAGCCGTGACGGCGAGATGGATGCCATGACTGTCCAGATTGAGGCGGCCGATGGCGACGAGATGGCCTATGCGAAGTCTGTTGTTGAGGTGCTGAAGCTCAAGGGCAAGATCGAAATCGTCGCGCCCGGTGCCCTGCCGAAGGATGGGCTCGTGATCGAAGATCAACGCAGCTACGACTGAACCCGATGGGTGAATTGACCTGATGAGGGTCCCCGACTGGCACGACCGGAGATATCTCTCTGGTCGTGCTTTTTTGTGCTGTGACCCCTCGGGCGCGCGGCGAATGGATGCGGGCCGCCTTTGTTGCTGGCAATTCCGACGAAAATGATCGAAATAGAGGTCTGCACTGATATGAGCCCGGACCCATGAGCAAGTCGACGCAGATACCCTCTGTTCCTTCCAAACGACGGCGCAGCAAGAAAAGCGGCGGCACCGCTTTTGCGATCGTTGCCTGGATTGTGGCTCTTGCCTGCCTGCTGCCGATGGTTGCCGTCGCGCTGGCTGCTGCAACAGGGGGAACGGACACGATCCGTCACCTGATGGAAACAGTGCTGGCTGGCTATGCGGGCACGACCCTTGTTCTGGTCCTTTTGGTGGCTATCGGAACCGGTATGGTCGGTGTTGGCGCGGCGTGGCTGGTGACGATGACCCGGTTTCCCGGCGTGCGTCTCCTTGAGGTGGTTTTGGTTCTGCCATTGGCCTTCCCGGCCTATGTTCTGGCTTATGCCTATACATTCATTCTGGACCACCCCGGCATTGTGCAGACCACCTTGCGTGAAGTGACAGGCTGGGGGCCACGGGATTACTGGTTCCCAGAAATCAGGTCAGTAGGCGGTGCCGCCCTGATGCTTGTTCTGGTCCTCTATCCCTATGTCTATCTGCTGGCGCGAGCTGCCTTTGTGCAGCAGAGCGCAGGTGCATTTCTGGCTGCCCGGGCCTTGGGCAATACCTCCCTGCAGGCCTTTTGGCGGGTCAGCTTGCCGATGGCGCGTCCGGCGATTGCATCGGGGGTGCTGCTGGCGGTGATGGAAACAATCGCTGATTTCGGCACCGTCAGCTATTTTGGTGTCCAGACCTTTGCGACGGGTATTTATACCAGCTGGTTTTCTCTTGGTGACCGCACAGGGGCCGCACAATTGGCGCTTTGTCTCCTCGGGTTTGCACTGGCTCTGGCACTGGCAGAGCGAACCAGTCGGGGCCGGGCACGGTATCACCATGCTGGCAAGCAGCAAGCTAAGATGCCACCGGTTGAGCTGCGAGGCGGACAGGCCGCGCTGGCTATTGTGTTCTGCGCGCTGCCGGTTCTTTTGGGGTTCGTTCTGCCGGTTCTGGTCCTGTTTGAGATGGGGCTGGAATCAGAACAAAGCCTGTTCAGCAAACGCTACCTCGGTTTCCTTCAGAATTCCGTGACGCTGGCCATGACGGCAGCGATGCTGACGGTTGGCGCTGCAATCTGTCTTGGGTTCTACCAGCGGCTGCGTCCGGGGCGTCCCTCGGCGCTCGCGGGGCATGTGTCCCGTTTGGGCTATGCGGTTCCGGGAGGGGTGATCGCCGTCGGCCTGATGGTACCTTTTGCGGCCTTTGACAACGCGTTGGACGCATGGATGCGCGCGAACTTCGAAATCCGGACTGGTCTGCTGATTACCGGGTCCATCTGGCTTTTGGTCGCGGCCTATATGGTGCGCTTCATGGCCGCCGCGCTTGGCGCCTATGAGGGAGGGCAGGCGACACTGCACGCGAATATGGATGCAGCAGCAAGGTCATTGGGGCAGGGCCCATTGGGTATGCTGCGCCGGGTGCACCTGCCCATTCTGACACCAAGCCTGATGACTGCCCTGTTGATTGTCTTTGTCGACGTGATGAAGGAACTTCCGGCAACGCTCATCATGCGGCCGTTCAACTATGACACCCTGGCTGTGCAGGCGTATCGGTTGGCTTCGGATGAACGCCTGGAGGGGGCGGCTGTGCCATCCCTCGTGATCATGCTGGTTGGTTTGCTGCCTGTCATTCTGATCTGTCGACAGGTCGGGCGCAGGCACTAACTCAGCCGCCTTGCCCCAAAAAAAGCCGCGTCAGGCAACGCGGCTTTTTATTGACTAAAGAGAGCGGTGGTTCAGCTGGCCCACCATGCTTCGATTTCATCCCGGGTGACGCGGTCTGCCGGGCCCAGTGCCACCAGCGCGGTTTCTTTCGCCTCACACCGTTTGGCCGATACTTGGCGGCCCACGACGTGCAGCTCATACGCGCCACCGTTGGTCAGCACAAAACCCTTCATCCGATAGATGCCTTCCGGTCTCTCGGCCAGCTTGTCGCCAAGGGCGCGGCGATCAATTGCAGTGGTGGAGTTATGGTGCCAGGTCACATAGGCGCGATGTGCTGCCTTTGTCTTGGCTCCCAGTGGCAAGGGAAGGACATCAAACAACAGATCCGCAACGGGGGCCTCGCCCAACACCACCGGCGTTCTTGCACCAAGCTCGGCGAGTTGCTGCATCACCCCGTCAGCGGGGCGCGCACATTTGCTGATCAACACCGTGTCCGCGGCGCGGATCTGTTGCACGACCTGATCGCGAAGGAGGTCATCCTCGATCAGGGACGAAAGGTTCTCTCCGTCTGCGACCGTCACGATGCCACCGTAGCTCAGCCGCGCGTCATTCATGACTGTGTTCGCAATTGCCACTGGGTCGGACAGGCCACTGGCCTCGATCACGATATGATCCGGAACGGTGTCAGAGCTCAGCGTTTGGTGCAGTGCCAGTGCAAGATCATCGCCCAGTGAACAGCACACACATCCGTTGCTCAGCGCGACAGTCTCGGCGCCCCGGTCCATCAGCAGGGCGTCATCGATATTGATCTTGCCGAAGTCATTGACCAGCACGGCCATGCGCAGACCGTGGTCTTCCTGCAGTAGGCGATTGATCAACGTGGTTTTTCCCGCGCCAAGGTAGCCGCTGACGATCGTAACCGGTGTTCGGATCATGCCCGAGCCTCTGGCTGCTGCGACTGATGTGTCATTGGTGACGACCCTCCCGATTGGCGCATCCTGTGTTGGGGAGGATGCTATAGGCGGTGCGTCCGCAGCCGTCCAGAGAGCTGTTGGCTTCATCGGCGTGCCAGAATTGCAGGAGGGGAGTATTCGGACCGGGCTGCTGGGCATTTGTCCGCACAGAAAAGGCGCAGGGAAGCCCTGCGCCTTGCGTGTCACGTCATCGGGTGGCGTGACTGTTCACAGGGTTGTTGGAATTATTCCCAGCCAACGTCGTTGAAGATTTTCTGTGCAGTCGGCAGGTTCTCTGCCACGTCAGACAGGTTCACGTCGTCAGCAACAAATTCACCCAGTTTGGCAACGCTTTCGGATTTCTCCACGCCGGGCACGGTGGGGAATTCGTCGTTGCCGCCAGAGAAGTACTGCTGAGCCTGATCAGAGGCGAGATACTCCAGGAACTTGATGGCATTCTCACGGTTCGGCGCATGGGCTGCAACGCCGCCGCCGGAAAGGTTCATGTGCGCACCTTCAGCGTCCTGAGAGGGGAAGATCCAGGTGATCTGGTCGATGTCCGCGGTCAGGCCTTTGACGTCTTTGCGCAGAGCGCGGGCAAAGTAATAGGAGTTCGCGACGGAGATGTCGCACTCGCCCGAGATGATCCCACGCAGCTGATCTGTGTCGCCGCCCTGTGGCGCACGAGCAAAGTTCGCGACCATGCCAGCTGCCCATTCACGTGCGGCTTCTTCGCCGTGTTTCTCGATGATCGAGGACAGCAGGGTCTGGGAATAAACGTTGCTGGAGGAACGGTGGCACACCATGCCTTTGTATTCAGGCTTTGCCAGGTCCAGGTAGGTTTGCGGCGGGTTGGCGACTTCGTCGGTGTCGACAAAGATGATGCGCGCACGCTGGGAGAAACCGAACCACTGGTTGTCGTTGTCCTGCAGGTTGGCAGGAATGCGCTCTTCCAGGGTTGCGCTTTCAATCGACTGCAGGACGCCCGCGTTCTTGGCACGTGCCAGGCGGGAGGTGTCGACAGTCAGCAGAACGTCTGCGGGAGAGTTCTCACCCTCGGCCTGCATACGGGCGATCAGCTCGTCTGCTTTGCCTTCGATGCGGTTGATGGTGATACCGGTTGCCTCTTCAAAATCGGTGTAGAGGCGTTCGTCGGTATCGTAGTGACGGGAGGAGTAGAGGTTCAGCTCACCCTCGGCTGCGGCAGTGGTTGCAACGGCGGCGGTCAGGGCGCCGGCCAGAATGGTGGTCGATTTCAGCATGGTACATCCCATCTATTCAAAACTTTTCTGGGTTCTCAGCAATTGCTTTTGAACCCGACTGATTTGCTCAGATAAAGGATTCGGCAAAAGATGCAAATCAAAACCGACAAAAATGATCGGGAAAAAGCGTCGCAGCGGAAATCTGCCGCTGCGATGGCAGGGGGTGCGGGTCGGAAAAGACGGAGAGATAGAGGTGAACGCAGGCCCTGAAACGAAGAAAACCGCATCCGAAGATGCGGTTTTCCGAAATCAGCTATGCTGCGTCTGGCGATCAGCCCTGGCGTGCTTTAAAGCGGCGCTGGGTCTTGTTGATCACATAGACACGGCCCTTACGACGCACAACGCGGCAGTCACGGTGCCGGTTCTTGAGCGAGCGGAGCGAGTTCTTGACCTTCATGGCCTATCTCCTGTTCTGCGGCGCGAACCAGCGCCTGGGTTAGCGGGTGTTCCGATCCGTGGATCAAAACAATGAATTCATGGTGGGCGATACAAGGTTCGAACTTGTGACCCCTTCGATGTCAACGAAGTGCTCTACCACTGAGCTAATCGCCCATGAATACCAGTGTTTGCGGTTGGCCCCAAAGTGAATGGGGCGCGGATAACCGCGCCGGTGAAGGGGTCTATAAAATGAGTCGGAGGGGGGTGCAAGAGCTTTTGACCACAGAAATTTCCAGACTATGCTGTTTCTTGTATTTCATCGGCCGGAGCCCGCATGTCTGAGACAGTTTTTTCGGTAAAAAGGCCGCGCAAGCTGCGCTCAGGCGTGGTTTTCGCGTCTCCGCACAGTGGTTCGGACTACAGCGATGCGTTTCTGGCCCAGACGATTCTGGATCCGCTTCAGCTGCGCAGTTCAGAAGATGCCTTTGTACACGAACTTTTCCAGGCCGCGCCGCGATTCGGGATGCCGCTGCTGATGGCAAAGGCTCCGCGCGCCTATGTGGATCTCAATCGATCGATAGAGGAGCTTGATCCCGCGCTTATCGACGGGGTGGTGAAACGGGGGCAAAATCCCCGTGTGGCCTCTGGGCTGGGCGTGATACCTCGTGTCGTGGCTCATGGTCGCGCAATCTATTGCGGGAAGCTGAGCCAGACAGAGGCTCATCGCAGAATTGACACCCATTGGCGTCCCTATCACGCTGCTTTGCAGAATCTTCTGGATCAGGCCCGTGTCGAGTTCGGTCAGGCGGTACTGATCGATTGCCACTCCATGCCGCACGAGGCGATCGCCACGTCTGGCCGCCGGATTGGGGGGCTGCCGGATGTGGTCCTTGGAGATCGATTTGGCGCTGCATCCAGCGCAGAGATCATCGACAGGGTCGAGGCGGCTTTTGTGTCCGCCGGGCTGAAGGTCGCCCGCAATGCGCCATTTGCGGGGGCCTATATCACCCAGGCCTATGGTCGGCCAACGCGGGGGCAGCACGCCATTCAGGTCGAAATCGACCGAAGTCTCTATATGGATGAAGCTCGAATTGAGAAAACGGCGAACTTTGAGCCCCTGCGCAAGGTTCTGACCGATGTGGTCGCTGAGATCTCGCAACTCCGATTTGATCGGATCGCCCTGGCCGCCGAATAGGTTTACCGCAGGGCGCGCCCTTTCTGGATGGCGGCATCGCCGAATTTTTGGCGAATGGCATCTGTGGCGCGTTCGGCCTTTGCCCGCTGGACGGCCTGAGGGTCCAGCAGATCCCCTGTGATGTCTGCCTGCGTTTCTGGCACGAGCTCTGAAATCCCGCAGCCAAGCAAACGGTATGGTCCCTCGTCTCCGACTTGATCAAGCAGGCTGCGGGCAGTTCTGTAGATCGTGTCTGCAATCTGGGTGGCATCCCGCAAAGACTGGCGCCGTGTGAGGCTGCTGTGATTGGCGCGTTTCAACTTGAGTGTGACAACACGGCCAGCGAGCTGCTTTGCCTTGGCCCTGTCCGAGACTTTTTCCGCAAGGCGCCAGAGGTGCCCGTCCAATACCTCCATATTGGCTGTGTCTTCGTTGAAGGTGGTTTCCTTGGAGATGGATTTCACTGGTGCATTTGCCGATACACGCCTGCGATCCTGGCCCCGCGCGAGGTGATAGAGCCGCTCCCCCATCGAGCCAAACCGGGCGGTCAGATCAATGAGCTCCCAGCGCAGCAGGTCGGAGAAATGGCGAATCCCTGCCTTTTCGAGAGAGGCCTGGGCAGCGGGACCGATGCCCCAGATCATGCGAACGGGTTTGTCATGCAGAAAGTCAGCGGTCTCGGCAGCCCCGATGACTGAAAATCCACGTGGTTTGTCGAGGTCGGACGCCACCTTTGCCAGGAACTTGTTGTGCGACAGCCCGATAGAGCCTGTGACCCCCAGTTCATCTTTCATCCGCTTCACAAGGCGGGTCAGCATCACCGCGGGCGGAGCCCCGTGAAGCCGTTGCGTCCCACTCAGGTCCATAAAGGCCTCATCCAGTGAGAGGGGCTCAACATCGGGGGTCAGCTCGTCCATCATTGCGCGGATTTTGTGGCTTACATCGACGTAGACATCCATCCGCGGTTTGATCACCACCGCATCCGGACACAGCTTGAGCGCCTGAAACATTGGCATGGCTGAGCGAACACCACGAATGCGGGCCACATAGCAGGCTGTTGAAACCACGCCGCGGCGGCCGCCTCCGATGATCACCGGCTTATCTGCCAGTTCGGGATTGTCGCGTTTCTCGACGCTTGCATAGAAAGCGTCGCAATCCATGTGAGCAATCGACAGCGAGAAAAGCTCGCTATGGGCCTTAATCCGAGGGCTTTGGCATTTGGGACAACGGCGCGCGACGGGGGCCTTGCCACCTTTTGGTTTCATCACGCCATAGGACAGACATTCCCGGCACAGCACCTGCAAAGGAACAGGCGGCTGCTCCTCTGACGGGTCAATATGGGGGTGTGTCGTCTCAGGGTCTGTCATCGGGCAAAACAACATGTTCAGATGCGGGCGGGAATCGCGCGATCCGGGCAGAACAGCAAGTTATCCTCCGACGCGGCGAATGTCTTTAGGACGCATTCAAATGACGACAGCTCAGATGACATTCAACGGTGCAAAACTGGCCTTGTTCGTCGGTCGGCGCCTTTTGGTGATCGAGCGGGATGATTTCGCCCATATTCCTTACCCTGGCCATTGGGATTTCCCCGGAGGCGGACGTGAAGGTCAGGAAACCCCGGAAGCCTGCGCCTTGCGCGAGACACGGGAAGAAGTCGGGCTTGAGGTTGATGTGTCGGCAATCACATGGCGCCAAAGCTATGAACGGCGAAATGGCCGGGTTTGGTTCTTTGCTGCTCATCTGCCCGCGCAAAGGGAGCGTGACATCGTTCTGGGAGATGAGGGGCAGGGCTGGGCGCTGGTGACGCCGCAGTGGTACCTGGATCATCCCCTCGCGGTGCCCCATTTCGCGGACTATCTAAGGCAGTATCTTGCACACGCCGATGGGCATGCGGGGCTGACACGGATCTGTCGCTGAAAAGAAAGGCCCCCGCTGCTGAAAGCGGGGGAAGGTGACGAACCTCAGGAAGAGTTGGTCGTCTTGGGGAGTGTCTTGACCTCAGGGTCGGTCATTTCGTCCATTTCTCAAAGCATGAGCGCAGGATTATGTAATTCTGCTTTTGGGTGTGTGGTTTTGGGGGCACAGGACAATTCGGCGCAGCTGTAGCGGGCACCAAGAAAAGTTTCCTTTGGTTTTGGCAAGTTGACCTAAGGTCAATGTGTGTTTTTGGGGCCTGATATGCGGCTCTCTCTAGGTCTCTACCAAATTTTCTTTTTGCCTAATTATTGGGCGTTTTGATCAGGGGAGGCCCGTGAGGGTCATTTTGTCCGGTATTGAAAATCCCCTGCCGTGGGCTTGGACGGCAGGGGATATCGTGTTTTTGAAATTTTGGAGCAGCGCTAGAGCGATCTGCGCGGGGCTTCTGCCTTAGCGCGGCAGGGTGGCCAGAATATCCTGTGCTGCAGTGCGCGGCGACTGCGCGGCCCAGATCGGGCGGCCGACAACGATATGGTCTGCGCCAGCTTCAAGAGCGCTTGCAGGGGTTGCGACCCGCTTCTGATCGCCAAGATCTGCACCTGTAGGGCGTACGCCTGGTGTTACGATCAGCTTGCCCGACGCTTCTGGCAGGGCGCGGATAAGCGCGGCTTCTTGCGGGCTTGCGATAACTCCATCGGCCCCGGCAGACAGGGCAAGGCCCGCGCGTTCCTGGACCAGATCCGGGATATCTCCTGCCTTGATCAGTCCCTCATCAAGGTCGCCCCGGTCGAGGGATGTCAGAATGGTCACACCGAGGATCTTGAGATCTGTGCCCGCTGCACCTTCTTTTGCGGCGCGCACCACATGCGGGTCACCGTGCACTGTTAGAAAATCGAGATCAAACTGAGCAAGGCCTCGCACAGCCGCCTCAATCGTTGCGCTGATGTCGAACAATTTCATGTCCAGAAAGATGCGCTTGCCATGTTCCTGTTTCAGTTCGTTTGCCAGCGCAAGCCCACCTCCTGTGAGCATGCCAAGGCCGATCTTGTAAAAGGATACGGCGTCTCCGAGATCTTCGGCCAGTTTCAAACCCGCGATGGCGTTGGGTACGTCCATTGCTACGATCAGGCGGTCATCGGCAAGCGTCGTCATCAGAGATCTCCTACTGGGCTGGCATGGTCTGGGATTGCCAGTCTGCTTAGACCCGCCAGAGCAGGGAGGAAAGACCCAATTCTTGCAGTGCAGGTTCATCCATGCGGCTATCGTGCAGAAACGGGGAAGTTTGATCGAAGTCAGGGATTTGGTGACATATTTGCCGCATGGTGATCTTGAAGAGACGCCAAGATCTCCCACATTTGATGCGAGGCCCTGACCGGGACGTGCCGCAAAGCGGGCGTTGCCACTGAACGGGGCGCTTATAAAAGGAGAGCAAGATGGACTTGAACAAGTTCACTGAACGGGCCCGTGGCTTTGTGCAGGCGGCCCAGACCATTGCGCGACGTGAAGATCATCAACGACTTATGCCAGAGCATCTGCTCAAGGCTCTCATGGATGATGATCAGGGGCTCGCGAGCAATCTGATTTCCCGTGCAGGCGGCACCCCGGCCCAAGTGGTTCAGGCGCTGGATCTGTCTATGTCCAAACTGCCAAAGGTGCAGGGTGCGTCTGCTGACGTCTACCTTGACGGTCAGACCGCGAAGGTTTTGGACGAAGCGGCCAAGATCGCTGAAAAGGCTGGGGACAGCTTTGTTCCTGTAGAGCGGGTTTTGATGGCGCTCTGCATGGTGAAGTCCAAGGCAAAGGACGCCCTTGATGCAGGGGGTGTTTCAGCGCAGGCCCTGAACGAGGCGATCAATGACATTCGCAAGGGACGCAAGGCGGATAGCGCCAGCGCAGAAGATGGTTATGACGCCCTGAAAAAATACGCCCGAGACCTGACCGAAGCTGTTCGTGAGGGCAAGATTGACCCGATCATCGGCCGAGACGAGGAAATCCGCCGTGCGATGCAGGTGCTGAGCCGCCGCACCAAGAACAATCCGGTGCTGATTGGTGAGCCGGGTGTCGGTAAAACCGCAATCGCTGAAGGGATGGCTTTGCGCATCGTCAATGGGGATGTGCCTGAATCACTGCGCGACAAGCAGCTCTTGTCCCTGGATATGGGGGCCCTGATCGCGGGCGCGAAATACCGAGGTGAGTTCGAGGAACGTCTTAAGGCGGTCCTGACCGAGGTCACAGAGGCTGCGGGCGAGATCATTCTCTTTATTGATGAGATGCACACCCTTGTGGGCGCTGGTAAATCCGACGGTGCAATGGACGCGGCCAACCTGATCAAACCTGCGCTTGCCCGGGGTGAACTGCACTGTATTGGTGCGACCACTTTGGATGAATATCGCAAATACGTCGAAAAAGATGCGGCTCTTGCGCGCCGGTTCCAACCCGTGTTGGTGAGCGAGCCGACAGTGGAAGACACCGTGTCCATCCTGCGTGGTATCAAGGAAAAATACGAGCTGCACCATGGCGTGCGCATCGCCGATGCTGCCCTTGTTGCCGCTGCGACCTTGTCGCACCGCTATATCACTGATCGGTTCCTGCCTGATAAGGCGATCGACCTCGTGGACGAGGCGGCCGCGCGTCTGCGAATGCAGGTGGACAGCAAACCCGAAGAACTGGATGCGCTGGATCGCCAGATTTTGCAGATGCAGATCGAGGAAGAGGCGCTGAAGCTTGAAGATGATGCCGCATCCAAAGACCGGCTCGAGACCCTGCAAAAGGAATTGTCTGACCTGCAGGAGCAATCCGCGGAAATGACAGCGCAATGGCAGTCTGAGCGCGATAAATTGGCCTCAGCCCGCGAGTTGAAAGAGCAGCTTGATCGGGCGCGCGCTGATCTGGACATTGCCAAGCGTGAGGGCAACCTCGCCCGCGCGGGGGAGCTGTCCTATGGCGTCATACCGGGATTGGAAAAGCAGCTGAGCGAGGCAGAAGCATCTGAACGCGACGGGCTGATGGTCGAAGAGGCGGTGCGCCCTGAGCAGATCGCAGGTGTGGTAGAGCGCTGGACCGGCATCCCGACCTCCAAGATGCTGGAGGGTGAGCGCGAGAAGCTGTTGCGGATGGAAGATGATCTGCATGGCCGTGTGATTGGTCAGGATGCGGCGGTGACCGCTGTTGCCAATGCAGTGCGTCGCGCCCGCGCTGGACTGAATGACGAGAACCGGCCACTTGGCTCGTTCCTCTTCCTTGGTCCGACCGGCGTCGGCAAGACAGAGCTTACCAAGGCGGTTGCCGAGTTCCTGTTCGACGATGACAGCGCGATGGTTCGCGTGGACATGTCGGAGTTCATGGAGAAACATGCCGTGGCCCGGCTGATCGGCGCGCCTCCGGGTTATGTCGGCTATGATGAGGGTGGTGTTCTGACCGAAGCGGTCCGGCGCAAACCGTATCAGGTGGTTCTGTTCGACGAGGTCGAGAAGGCACATCCGGATGTCTTTAACGTGCTGCTGCAGGTTTTGGATGACGGTGTGCTGACAGACGGGCAGGGCCGGACGGTCGACTTTAAGCAGACGCTTATTATCCTGACGTCGAACCTCGGTGCGCAGGCCCTTAGCCAGTTGCCCGATGGTGCGGATGCCGCGGATGCCAAGCGCGATGTGATGGATGCCGTCCGCGCACATTTCAGGCCGGAGTTCCTGAACCGTCTTGATGAGACGATCATCTTTGACCGGTTGGGGCGCAAGGACATGGATGGCATCGTGGAGCTGCAGCTAGCCCGGCTTGAGAAACGGCTGGTTGGTCGCAAGATCGCGCTGCAACTGGACGATGGCGCGAAAACTTGGCTGGCTGATGAGGGCTATGATCCTGTCTTTGGTGCGCGGCCGTTGAAGCGGGTCATCCAGCGCGCGCTGCAGAACCCCCTTGCCGAGATGTTGCTTGCCGGGGATATCCGCGATGGTGACACCGTACCGGTGTCAGCCGGGGCCGAGGGGCTCATCATTGGCGATCGCATCGGAACGACGGACCGGCCGCGACCGGATGATGCAGTGGTGCATTGACGTGCTGCCCGGCTGAAGCCGGCCTGAAGTGAGAAATTATAAAGGCCCGCTCTTTCTTGCGGGCCTTTTGCATTTTTCCACTGGTGTGGGATCTGCCGTTGTCGGCGTCTTGTGCGACGCAGGCTCAGCCCTCTGACGCCAGCCGCCTTTCGTGTTTGCGTCGCAAAACTGTCATGCGGGGTTCCCAGTCATAACGTGGGTCTGCGCGGGTCGGCGACCAATACAGATCGCCGGCGTCGCGCCAGGGGTCGATGATGATCCCATTATATATGTCGCCACCAACGGGCGCGATCACCGCAGAGCTGTGTTCAATGCGAAAGCTGTTGCGTGGTTCTGCGATAGCGCGCAGCACAGTCAAGGTCGTGAACCCCTCCTGCGACAGTCGTCTTTGCATGTCCTCGGCATAGTGTTTGCAAAGCCCACGCTGTTTGACGCCGCTGTTGACCAGTGTGTTGTGCAAAATGGCAGAGGTCGTCACCCCATAGGATGTGGCCAGATCTGTTGAATGCGCAAAGGCCAGCGCAGCGGCGCGGCGGGCCTCGTCCGGGTCAATACCCGGCCCCATCTGCTGCAGCGCGTCCGCCAGTTGCGAGACCTCACCGTCTTCGGGCGGGGGCGATGCGGTACAGGCGCTCAGGAAAGATGCTGCCAGCAGAAGGCCTGCAACCAGATGCTTTATCATGAATGTGTCCCGATCCGTATTTGCGGGGACTATAGCAAAAGGTCGCGAAGGATCTGAGGGGAAATTACTCCTCGATGGCCTCCAGCACGATTTCATCAAGCAGGGATTGGATCACCTGCATCTCTCCCTCTGGGAACGCGCGAAAGCCAATCGTCACGCTGTCAGCGCCGGGGACCTGGGCGACAAAAATGTCATAGGGGCAGAACGCGATATTCATCGGATTGGCTTCCATCACTTCGCGCGACAAGCGGGCAGAGCAGAAGGAATAAACCTTGGCCTGCTCGAACAGCACAATGTCAGAGCCGACATCCTCGCGCGTGCGTTCCAGCATGTCACCAACGTGACTGGTATGATCCACCAGAAGCCCACGGTCGGTGATTGCATTTTCCAGACCAAAGGTCACATCATCAAATGACAGAGTTGTCTGATAGCTGACGATTTGGTCCTCTTCTCCGGCTGCTGCGGGGATTGGGGCCATCGCAAGACAGGAAATGACTACGGCTAGGAACGCGGGCGCACGGGCAGACTTCAAACGGTTTCTGGCAAACATGGATATTCTCCCATTGTGAACAAAGGTGACTTGCCCGCTGACCGGATTACGGCAAGCTTGTTAGGGGCGGACAGGCCGATGGGCCGCGCGTTCCATAGATATATAGGAGTTTTTGCATGGGTTTCGCGGCAAACGCCATAGAATTTCTCGTCTACGCATTTGTTTTTGCAGTTGGGGCCATCGTTTTGGTGGCTGCATGTCTGTTTGTCGTGGACCGGCTTCAGACAGAAGATGCCGTTCGACGCAACTATCCGGTGATCGGGCGGTTCCGTGGGCTGTTTTCGACCTTGGGGGAGTTCTTTCGTCAGTACTTTTTTGCGATGGACCGCGAAGAGATGCCATTCAACCGTGCCCAGCGGGAGTGGGTTGGTCGGGCAGCAGAAGGCAAAGGCAATACTGTTGCGTTTGGTTCAACCAGAAACCTCAACGTTCCCGGCACGCCTATCTTTGTGAACGCGGCATTCCCAGCGCTTGATACGGGCAAGGCCGAGAGCGAACCCCTGTTGATCGGGCCAACGGCGCGAACGCCCTACATGGCGCCTTCTTTCTTTAACATCTCGGGAATGAGCTATGGCGCGCTGTCTGCACCTGCTGTGCGCGCCCTCAGCCGTGGCGCAAAAGAAGCCGGTGTTTGGTACAACACCGGTGAGGGTGGGCTCAGCCCCTTTCATCTTGAGGGCGGCTGCGATGTGGTGTTCCAGATTGGGACAGCAAAATATGGTGTCCGCGATGCCGAAGGTCGGCTGAGCGACGAACAGCTGCGCAAGGTCGCGAGCCATGACAGCGTGCGTATGTTCGAGCTGAAGCTGGCCCAGGGCGCGAAGCCCGGAAAAGGCGGTATTCTGCCCGGCGCAAAAGTGAACAAACAGATTGCGGAAATCCGCGGCATCCCTGAGGGCGAAGATAGTATTTCCCCTAACCGCCATCCCGAGATCGGCACCTATGATGAGCTGCTCGACATGATCGCCCATGTTCGCGAGATCACCGGCAAGCCCGTCGGGATCAAGCTGGTGGTGGGGGCAGAAGCTGCCCTGCGAGAGATGTTCCTGCATATCGCGGCCCGCAAGGATGACAGTGCGCCCGATTTTATCACAGTGGATGGTGGTGAAGGCGGCACCGGTGCTGCGCCCATGCCGTTGATTGATCTTGTGGGCATGTCGGTCCGCGAGGCGCTCCCGCTTGTATGCAATCTGCGTGATGAATACGGGTTGAGGGATCGGATTCGCCTGATTGCTTCGGGTAAGCTGGTGAACCCCGGCGATGTGGCCTGGGCGCTTGCGGCAGGCGCCGATTTTGTGACCTCGGCCCGCGGCTTCATGTTCTCGCTTGGCTGCATCCAGGCGCTCAAGTGCAACAAGAACAGCTGCCCCACAGGGATCACCACCCATGACAAACACCTGCAAAAGGGCCTCGTGGTCGAGGAAAAATCAACTCGCGTGGCGCGTTATGCGCGCGAGATCATCCACGAGGTGGAGACCATCGCCCATTCGGTTGGGGTCAACGAACCCCGGCAACTGCGTCGTCGGCATGTGCGCATCATGCAAGAGGATGGCACCAGTCGCCCGATGCATGAGCTGATGCCAGGTTACAGTGCCATCGCGGAGACGTGAGACGATATGTTTTGGAAAGCCCCGGCGTCTGTCTTAGGTCCTAGAGCAGAGGACAGAAAAGGAGACGCCGAATGGCCCATCGCTGGAAAAACGACCTGACCAAGGAAGATGTCACGCCCTATGCGGCCTTTCTGAACCGCCGCCAGATCATGGCCGGTCTTGGTGGGGCTGCGGGGCTGGGGCTGGCTGGTCTGACAGCGGGGCAGGCACAGGCGGCAGGCGATGAAGCATTGGAGCCAAACAGCTGGGAAGATGTGACCTCCTACTGCAATTTCTATGAGTTCGGCACCGGGAAAACCGATCCCGCAGCATATGCCGGTCAGATGACCACAACACCGTGGAGTGTGGAAATCGACGGAATGGTGGATCGTCCCGGCAGCTATTCGATGGAGCAGATCCTCGACGCCATGACGCTGGAGGAACGGATCTATCGTTTCCGCTGCGTAGAGGCCTGGTCAATGGTCGTGCCGTGGCAGGGGTTCGAACTCGCCGATCTTCTGGACGTGGCAGGCGTGCAGGATGGCGCGAAATACGTGGCCTTTGAAACGCTCTATCGCCCGTCCGAGATGCCGGGCACTGCCTATAAGGTGCTGGATTGGCCCTATCGTGAGGGGCTGCGCCTTGACGAGGCCCGCCACCCGCTGACAATCATGGCCACCGGGATATTCGGCAAACCCCTGCCAAATCAGAACGGCGCGCCTCTGCGTCTTGTTGTGCCGTGGAAATATGGCTTCAAATCGATCAAGTCGATTGTCCGGATCACCCTGACAGACAAGGAACCGCCAACCAGCTGGAACATGGCCAACCCCCGCGAGTACGGGTTTTACAGCAACGTGAACCCCAATGTTTCCCACCCGCGGTGGAGCCAGGCCAGTGAACGCCGCATCGGCGGCGGTCTCTTTGCCCGGCGTCAGCCAACACTGATGTTCAACGGCTACGAGAAAGAGGTCGCCTCTCTCTACGAGGGGATGGATCTGGCACGGAATTTCTGATGCAGCAGATCAATACCCTCCTCCGCCGCTTGCCCGTCTGGTTGGTCTATGTCGCAGGTGTTCTGCCTGCCGGCGTCCTGTTCTATCAGGCGCTCAATGGTGATCTGGGTGTTGATCCCGTCAAGGCGCTGGAGCACCGTTATGGTGAACTGGCCCTACAGCTTCTGGTCCTCACCCTTGCGGTGACACCACTGCGGCGTCTTGCCGGTCTCAATCTCATGCGATTTCGCCGCGCGATCGGACTGCTCTGTTTCTTTTATGTGGTCTGCCATCTGATGGTGTGGCTGGTGCTGGACGTTCAGCTTCTGGACCAGATCATCGCCGATATCGTCAAACGGCCGTATATCACCATTGGAATGGTCGGCTTTGTTCTGATGGTCCCGCTTGCCGTCACCTCCAACAACATGTCGGTTCGTCGCCTGGGCCCCAAGTGGCGTCAGCTCCATCGCCTGACTTACCCGACCGCCCTGCTTGGCGCATTGCACTACGTGATGTTGGCCAAAGGGTTCCAGCTGGAGCCACTGATCTACCTTGCCTTGATTGGGGGGCTCCTGGTGATGCGGCTGCCTCCGCTGCAAAAGCTCCGCGTGGTCTGATCATCCCGGCGCCGACGCCAAAAACGCCCGTGAAATCAGGTGACTCGCGGGGGCAGGGGGCGGGATTCCTGCCCCGAGTCGGCCTGATGTGCTGAAAAGGCAGGCGTTATCAGAGGCTAAGGGAGTGGTAAGAGCGATATGTGGGCGGTGTGATCGTTCATAACCATTTGTTTTTGCATATATTTTCAGAATTTTTGGAAAAAGTCTGATTTCTGTTCATTTTCGGGTTGCGGGTGATTGTTGTTT
>NZ_CVRM01000035.1 GCF_001258055.1 Phaeobacter italicus
AATGCTCCTAACCTCGCGTCCGCGGGGTTTGCCTGTTTGTGAAGGCCAACAAGGGCAATCACCAGGACACGCAGCCTAATGGTCGAGCGCAGCACACAGCCAGGGGCGGATAGGGGTGGGCGGGGGCGAAGGGCACAGTATTTCTTCATGCTTTGAGATCTTGCACGGCAATCTTCCTGAAGGGGGTGAAAAGGTTCAGCGGGCTGTACCGTCCGTGGTTGGGTCGGCTACCTGATGCCGTTGGTTGAGGGACGATTGGTGGCATTTTAACCAGATTTTCACCGGCGGGCGCTGTTCGGAAACCGACAGTTAACCCGGCGCTGGGATGCTCCAATATCTTGCAAATCAATCGCCGAGTCTCGCCATGAAACTGAAGCGAACGATGCGGATTGCGACGGGCCTTGCCTGTCTTGGTGCCGCGCTTACGGTTTTCATACCGCACTTAACAAGTTACATTTCGCGGGCCGCAGTGGTGAACGCGCCTATTATTTCCGTCAAGAGCCCCTTTGACGGGGCCCTCACGTCTGACGCGCTCACACCTGCAACTCCTGTATTGCCGACTTCTACAATCGTGGAACTTCAAGCCTCTAGATCCAGCCGGACCGAGCTTGCGCGATTGGAAGCCAGAAGCAGCATTCTGGCTCGGGAGGAGGTTTCGATAAGCACGGAAATTTCTACGCTGAGCCAACTGGATCAGCGACTGGTGGTCCGGATGGAGCGGGTGCAAACGCTGGCCCGGGAGGTTCTGGAAGCACAGCTGAGTGGTTTGCGCGGGGAGCTGGCAGCGGCCCGCGAGCGGCAGGACAGGCTCGCGCGAGAGGCTCTGCGGTTTACGCAGCTTTCTGCCAATGGTTCGGTGCCGCAGGCGCAGGCTGAGACAGCGGTTTCGCTTGCGGCTGAGGCAAACGGCGAGGTCATCCGCCTGACTGCTGCGGTCGAGGAAACCGTGCGGAGCATTGCCGGGATCCAGGATGGTATTCTTCCCGGCTTGGGCACAGAGGATGGCAGCTATGCCCGGCAGCGTCGGGATGAAGTCGCAATCCGTTTGGCTGATCTCAAGGGCCGTAAGGCCCGCATCGCGGCACAGCGCGTGGGCCTCCTTCAGGAGATCGAAGCGCTACGCGAGGAGGTCGGCAGGTTCGATCGGTTTGCCCCGCGGCTGCCGACAGGGGCTGTGGTCTGGTCGGCAACCCCGGCCAAGGGGGCCGTGATCGCTTCGGGTGATGAAGTGTTGCAGCTGCTCGACTGTTCGCGCCGGTTCGTCGAGGTTTTTGTGCATGAAACGGCGTTTGAGGCGATCCGGCCCGGAGACACGGCCCGGGTGCGCCTGCGGGGATCGGACGAGACCTTTCTCGCCACTGTCGAGGCGCTACGCGGGGCAGGCAGCCAGCGGGCCACCGGCCTGCTTGCGGCTGAGCCGGAAAATCTCACCGAAGGCAGCCTGTCGGTGATGCTGCGCCTTGCTCCGGCGGATGTTGGCATGGCTGGGGTGGCGCAGAACTTCTGTGATGTCGGGCGCACTGCTGAGGTTCGTTTTGATCGCGAATTCGGTACCATGCTGACCGTTGCGGGCCATTGGTTTGAGGAACTGCTGCGGGGGATTGCGCCGTCGCTCGTTGCGGGACACTCAAGGGACTGGTTCGGCGCGTCCGATGCAGGCTGAGTCCCTTGTACCGCTTCTTTTGGTTGCTGCGGCCATCCTGCTGTTCGGGAACCGTTGGCGCAACAATCCTGTGGCCGACCGGCTGGTCGTGGCAGGATTGGCCGTGGTTGTCCTGCGCTATCTGATATGGCGGCTGTTCGAAACGGTCCTGCCGGTCAATGTTCTCACTGTCACGGGTGTGTTTGTCTGGGGCGTCTTTGTGGTCGAGATTCTGGCCTGGCTCGATACTGCGGTGCTTTACGCCTACATGTTGCGCCGCACAAACCGTACCCCGGAAGCAGACAGGCACGAGACCCGGTTGCGCCACATGACCCCCAGTGAACTGCCCGAGGTTGATATTTTCATCGCGACCTACAACGAGCCTGCCGAAGTCCTCGAGAAGACAATTGTTGGCGCGACAGAGCTGGACTGGCCAAAAGCCAAGCTGAATGTCTGGGTTCTGGATGATGGTCGGCGAGACTGGTTGCAGCTGATGAGCAAACGCTTGGGGGCCGGCTATCTGACCCGCGCCGACAATGCCCATGCAAAGGCTGGCAATATCAATGCCGCGGTTGCGCGCACGTCTGCCCCTTTTTTCCTCGTTCTTGATGCGGACTTTATTCCGCAACAGAATTTTCTCTACCGGGCAATGGGATTTTTCGAAGATCCTAAAATCGGTATCGTGCAGATCCCCCATAACTTCTTCAATCCTGACCCGATGCAGACCTCACTCAACATGAGCAAGGTTATGCCTGACGATCAGCGCTTCTTTTTCGAGACAATCATGCCGGGGCGCGACGGGTATGATTGCGCCTTTTGTTGCGGCTCCAACGGGATTGTGCGGCGCAGTGCCTTGGAGGAGATCGGCAACAAGCTGCCATCGGGCTCCATCACCGAAGACATGCTCCTGACGCTGGCGCTCAAGCGGAAAGGCTATGTGACGCGTTATCTGGATGAGCGTCTGGCGTTCGGCCTGGCACCAGAGAACATCAATGCGTTCTTCATCCAGCGGGCCCGATGGGCGCGGGGCGCAATCCAAATCATGTTTCTTCGCGAGGGACCGTTCGGGGGCCCCGGCCTCAAGTGGTACGAGCGCTTGTTCTTCCTGCCGTTCCACTGGATCACCCAGTCGCTTGGCCAGACGATCGCGATGGTGACACCTGCCATTTTCATGCTCACGGGTGTGCCGCCGCTGGTCAATGCATCCTTTGACACGGTGATGTCCTACCAATTTCCGGCAATTGTTGCAGCCATTGCCGCTGTGCAGCACTTCGCGCCGGGAAAATACCATCCGCTGGCAACCATGGCACATGGCGTTCTGCAAGCCTTCCGGCTGCTGCCTGTGGTGCTTGCCACCTTGCTGAAACCGCACGGTCACGCGTTCAAGGTCACCCCCAAAGGCGGTGAGGGAACAGAGATCCAAGACACGGCAACGGTTGCAATCTGCCTTTTTCTTTGCGGCTTGATGGCTATCGGCCTTGCCATGAACTCAAGCTACAATTTCCAGATCATCGCTTCCAGCCACCTGATGCCAGTTGTTGCGTTCTGGTCTGTGGTCAACATGATTGTGTTGCTCTTGGTGGCAAAGATCGCCATCACGCCGCCGCTTCTTCGCAGCGAAGAGCGGTTTGAGCTGCATGAGCCGGTCATGCTCCATACGGGCGAGGGAAAGGTCAAAGGTGCAAGCCACGATATGTCCCTGAACGGCATACAGGTAGAGGTGCCTGCGGATTGGTCCTGTCTGCCCAAAAGCGGCGGTTGGATTGGTGTTGAAATTGCGCGGGTGGGTATCGTTCCGGCACGGCTGCGCCGGGTCTTTAACCAAGACGAACACAGCCTTCGCGCGGGGCTGTCCTTTGCCTTACCTGCGGCCGGTGAACTGGCCGAGCACAGCGATGAACACAGCCCCGATAGCCCGGAAGAGGCCCACAGCGCAGCACAGCTAAGGCGCCGCTTGATCCACAAGCTGTTTACCACGGACCGGATGCGCAAATTCGATGATCCACACGACTGGAGACTGGGGATCAGGATGCTGAAAAGCATTGTCAGCTCGGAACAGGCCGGCGCCGCGATAAAACTTACCAGCGAAGATGATGCCCACCCGGTGGTGCCCGCTTGGTTATGTGATCTTCAGTCACAAGCCGAAGCAACATTGGATAGCGAATGGCAAGGGTTGCTTCATGAGCGGACAGAGCCCGAAAAAGACAGTTCCGCGGCCTAGACGAATTCATTGGCAGGTGTGCCGCCATCACCTTTTGGGGGCCGGGGGGACATGTGCGGACAGAACATTTGCCACTGCGCTTTTATATTTTTCTGCCAGCCGGTTAGGCGAGGTGTCAGCTGTGTTGTCCGAACAGGGGGCACTGGCCTGATCTGGTGTTTGCTGTTCTGGGATGGCTAGTCCGATGCCTCATGTGCGGCAAAGGCATCGGCATAGTCGCAATGCCAGCGTGAGAGCGCCGGGCGGTTGTTGATAATGTCGCCCAGGGCCCATTCAACACGTTTACGGTCGCGCTCTTCGGACACGTCGTTGTCCGGACAGAGAATATAGAAATCCCCGTTCGACATGCGCATCATCAGGTAGCCGATTGCCTCTTCGCTCGTCCAGGCAGAGCTGGGTTTTTCCGGCATGAACTTCTCTATCATGCCAGTATAGGTGAACCCTGGAACGAACAGATGGGCGGAGATTTTCGCCTCGGCCTGGCGCAGATCATGTGCCAGCATTTCTGTCATCACCTTCACGGCGGCTTTGCTGGTGTTGTAGGCGGGGTTTCCGGGCGGTGTGGTGATGCCCTGTTTCGACCCCGTGTTGATGACCACGGCGGGACGCGCAGCTTTGATCATGCGTGGCAGGAAAGCGTGCACACCATTTATGACCCCAAAGAGGTTGACCTCTAACAGGTTGCGCCAATTCTCCATTTTCTCCCAGCTGCCGGTTGGCAGTGCGATACCGGCATTGTTCATCAGGACGGCCACCTCTCCGAGGGCAAAGACCTGATCCGCCAAGGCGGTCATCGCGTCGGCGTCAGAGACATCCGTGGCAATGGCCTGAACGATCGTGTCGGTGCCTGCCAGATCGCGCAGTTCCGCCTCGGCTTGGTCCAAAGCCTCACCCGCCAGATCGACAAGCACAACTCCAAGACCGTCTTGCAGAAATCGCTGGGCTGCGGCCTTGCCGACGCCGCTTGCAGCCCCGGTCACGACGGCCAGGCCGCCTGTTTCGATTGCTTCGCTGTACATGGATCATCCCCTGTTTCTATGAAGTGTTTGGCAATCTTCAGGGCGCCATCATTTGCTTGATACCACCGATAAAGGTTTCGTCATCTTGGTGTTTGCGCGCATCGAGCAGCTCTTCTGCATCAGGTCCCGCGCGAAATCGCAGGCGGCTTCCGGTTTCGTTGGCGGCATCCCAAATGACCTGCGCAACGGTTTCAGGTGCAGAAGGGTTCGCCGCCAGCTTACCAAACAGGCGCCCCATCGCTTCTGCCATCTGTGCGTAGTCGGGCAGGTTTTCATCCATGGCGAAATCGAATGAACTGCCCCCGAAGTTGGTTCTTATCATGCCCGGCTGGACAATCCGGACCCGAATGCCAAGGGGCTCCAGCTCGTAGTGGAGCGCCTCCGAAAGCCCTTCAACTGCAAATTTGGTGCCGTGATAAAGCGCGCCAAGTGGAAAGGTGATCTGTCCGCCAATGGACGAGACATTGATGATCGTGCCTGACCGGTTCTGCCGGAAATGGGGCAGAACGGCCTTGGTCACTTCCATCACCCCAAGTACATTGGTGTCAAACTGACGCCGGATCCGCTCCATTGAAAAGGCCTCCAGCGCCCCATAGGCGCCATAGCCTGCATTGTTCAGCACAACATCAATCTGTCCGAACCGTTCGATGCCTTCGGCTACGGCGGTCGCAATAGAGCCAGCGTCGGTCACATCCAGTCGGGCCAGATGCAGGTTTTCCAACGCGCCAAACTCGGGGCTGTTTTCGGGGGTGCGCATCGTGGCGATGACATTCCAACCCTTTGCCTGAAAATGCCGGGCCGTCGCCGCGCCAATGCCTGACGAAGCCCCGGTAATAAGCATGGTTTTCATATCTCAACTCCCTCACGTTCTGTTCACACGATACTCACCAAGGCGGGATGTATCTTTCGGTATTCTCCAGTTTTCTTGCACAATCCTCCGCAATCTGAAGTTTTGGGTAAGTGCTTGCCTTGGTTGCGTGCTACGGATGGGGCGACCAATAGGAGGCATTCATGGGAGCTCAGGCGTTGTTGGACTATGTTTTGGCGCGGCTTGATCGCTCAGGCGTCACTGAAGGTGTGCTGAGATGTGAAGATGGCGGGGCGGTGTTTCTCATCCATCCGACGACCACCCAACATGACGCAAACGTCTACCGTCCGTTGTTGTGCGCGGTCCTGCAAGGTGCGAAAGAAGTTGGGACCAGTACCAGAACTCTCACCGTGCGGGCCGGGCAGTCTTTGATCGTCAGCAATGCGCTGCCCGTTGTTTCCAGGATCACTGAGGCCACGCCCGATCATCCCTATGTCGCGCTTGTCTTTCCGCTGGATCTGGATGTCCTTCGCGCCCTGGCTCCGGGTGTGCCCCAGTCATCTGCCAACCATGGGTCAGATCCGTTTTCAATTTGCCTCACACCCACTGATGACGATCTGGAGGCGGCCTTGCTCCGATATTTTTGCCAGTGCAAAACCGAAGAGGAACGGCACATGCTGGCGCCGATCACGGCGCGAGAAATTCACGCCCGGCTGTTGATCGGGCAACATGGCGGCACGCTCCAAAAACTTTTGTGGCACGAAAACACGGCCAGCCGGATCTTCGTGGCAACAAGTGAGATCCGGTCAGACCTGGGCAAACCCCTTGTCGTGAGAGAGCTCGCCGCTCGCGTGGGTATGAGCAGCTCGGCCTTTTTTGAACAGTTCAAAGCAGTTACCGGCAACTCTCCGCTGCAATACCAGAAAGACCTGCGCCTGCTTCATGCCCGTAATGAACTTCGAACCACCGGCGCAAAAGTCTCTGAGATAGCCTATGGGGTCGGATACCAGAGCCCGGCTCAGTTCTCGAGAGAATATGCCCGCAAATTCGGCTGCTCACCAAGACAGGACCGGACTGCTGAAGTCGTCCAATAAGACCAAAGAAGCTCACCTGAAAGGTGAGCGTTCCACAAATCCATCCCTGTTAGCTTGCCGCACCTGCTGGGCCATGCCACGATGTATCAAGTTGCAAAAGGGTTGAATATTGGCGGCACCTCTTCTTATCAGAAACCGGAATTACCGCCTTCTCTTGGGGGCTGGTACCTTGAGCAATCTTGGCGATGGACTTGTTGTCCTCGCATTGCCCTGGCTGGCGACACTGATGTCGCAAAATCCAATGGCCATTGGTGCGGTAGCGGCGGCAAGTCGGCTGCCGTGGCTGCTTTTTGCGATTCCGGCGGGCGTCATTATCGACAATGCTGAACACAACAAGCTGATTGCCAGAGCCGACCTCTTGCGCGCTGCTATCGCGCTGGCGATCCTTATGCTGGCCGTGAACCAGCCAGCGGAGGGCGCAGTGTGGGTGCTGGCGGGGTTAGCTTTTGTTTTGGGCTCAGCGGAAGTGCTGAGAGACAATGCCGCTCAGACAATGCTTCCGTCCATTGTCGACTCGAAAGACCTGGAGGCGGCCAATGGGCAACTCTGGAGCAGTGAACAACTGACAAATCAGTTCATCGGGCCACCACTGGCTGGTGCGCTGATCGCTGCGGGCATCGGCATCCCCTTCGGTGTTGACGCGGCCCTTCTGGTTTTGTCCGCCGGGTTTGTTTGGATGATCACACTCGCGCCAAGGGCGCAGACGAAGACGCGTTTTCGCCAAGCTCTCGTGGAAGGGGTCGCCTTCATGCGAGCCGATACCTTGCTGCTGCGGCTTGCCGTCGTTTTGGGGATCGCCAACTTTATCGCGACGGCGACGATCACAGTTCAGGTTCTATTTGCGCAGGATGTGCTGGCGATGTCCGCCTATGCCTACGGGCTCGTTCTGTCTGTCGCGGCACTTGGGGCCGTTACGGGAAGCCTTCTTGCCCCAAAGCTCGTCGGTTTTTTCGGAACACAAAGATGCCTGTATCTGTCAATTGCGACTTGGGGGGGTGGCTATCTATCTATCGGACTGAGCCAGTCTGCCTATGCCATGGCAACCGCGCTGTTTTTTGTGATGGCCGCAGCAATGCTGTGGAATGTCATCACGGTATCGTGGCGGCAAAGGCGTATTCAGTCTGCGCTGCTTGGGCGGGTCAACAGCATTTACCGTTTCTTCGGCTGGGGCTCGATGCCATTGGGGGCCATGACCGGCGGGCTACTGGTCTCAGTTCTGGAGCAGGAACTCGGTCGGGAATTCGCCTTGCGCGCCACATTTATCTGTGCCGGAGCGGCATGTGCGTTTTTGCTCGGATATGCGATGGCGAGACTCCGTTTGGAATAGTCCAGCGGACTTCGCTCTTCACCAATCCTAAGGCCGCACGGTCGAAATCAGCGTGCACGAGGTGGCCTCCTGCCGCACGCCGGCAGGGTGATGTCCCTGTTCAGGTCATCGGGTGGGCGGGCCTGAGAGTGTCGATGGCGTGAAAAGACCGCCCAAAGGCGGTCTTGGCACTGTTGGAAGGGGCGACCGGTGGGGGCTGTCGGGGGGTGGTCCGCGCATGAAACCTGCGGGAGCCCCGATGTGGTCGCCCCCGTTTATCGGCAGGGCGGCCTCAGGCGTCGCAGGCTGCGGTAACCAGCATTTCCACCTTCAGCACCTCGCGGGCGAGCTTGGATTCGCCGCAGGCACGGGCAGGGGCGTGGCCTTCGGGCACCCAGGCATCCCAAACGGCATTCATCTCGTCGAAATCCGCCATATCCGCGAGCCAGATCTCACAGCGCAGAATGCGGGTCTTGTCGCTGCCTGCCTTTTCCAGAAGGTCCTCGATCTTGGCGAGGATCTCGCGGGTCTGCTCGGCGACGGTTGCCGCCTGCGAGGTCTGGCCGCAGAGGTAGGCGGTGCCATTGTGTTTGACGATGCGGCTCATGCGTTGGCCGGTTTCGATGCGGGTGATGCTCATGTGAGGCTCCTGTTAGAGGACCTTGCGGTCATAGCGGTTGATCCGGAAGGCGGACAAGCCAAAACGGCTTTGTCCGTTGAGGATGAGATCGGCCAGAACCTGACCCACGATGGGGCCCATCTGAAAGCCATGGGCCGAAAAGCCAAAGGCATGGAAGGCGCGATCTGCATTTTCGGCGGGGCCGATGACGGGGAGGTTGTCAGGCATATATGCCTCAAGCCCGGCCCACATGCGGTTGATGCTTGCCTGTCGCATGATCGGAAAGAAATCGGCAGTGGTGCGGGCGGCGCTCGCCAGTTTGGCATAGTCCAGACGCGTCTGGTTCTTGGCCCGATCTGCAAAGCCCTTGGCCCCACCGCCAATCAGAACCGTCCCGTTTTCAAACTGCTTGAAACTGAGCTGGCGGCTCACGGCCCCCACCACGGGAGAGGCGAAATGCGGCACACGGGTGGTGATCATCAGCATCGGGGCCGCATGGCTGAGAGGGACGTTGTCGCCGATCATCAGGGCAATGCGGTCGGCCCAGGCGCCTGCACAATTGACCACTGTGTCCGCTTCATAACGGTTGCGACTGCCCTGAGCGAGCCAGCTGGAGCCGAGGCGGCGCAGGCTGATCAGCTCTTCGCCTTCGATGATGCGTGCCCCGTGGCGTTCAGCGGCGAGGCGAAAGGCAGAGGTGGCCTTGTAGGGGATGGCATAGCCGTCCAGTTCCGAGATCACGCCGCCGACGCAGGACGGGTTGACCTGAGGCAGCCGCTCTCTCAGTTCGGCCTGATCGATGATGCGTTCGTGGGTGTAGCCTTCGGCGTGCATCTTGGTCTCGCGCGTCCGCAGCGTGGCCATGTCCTGGTCATCTGCGGCGATATTGATGATGCTTTGGCGGCGAAACCCCGTGTCGAGCCCAAGATCGTCATCCAGGGTCTGCCACATCTCCATCGAAGCCTTGGAAAGGGGGACTTCGGCCATGTCGCGCCCCAGAAGGCGGACACCGCCTGCGTTGACGCCAGAGGCATGGCGCGCAACATAATCCTTTTCGATCACCGTGACAGAGACGCCCTGGCGGGCCAGATGATAGGCAGTGGCGCAGCCCTGAATGCCGCCACCGATAATCAGAACATCCGATTTCATTCCGGGGCCTCGTTTTGCTGCCTTGTGGGGAGTGCCTGCGTTGGGGTGACGTGGTCAAACCGGCTCAGCTCTTCCAGCGTCAGCAGGCGCTGCGGGCTGCGCAGTCGGTAATAGCCGGTGTCTTCGGCGCTATCGCCGCGCCAGTCGCTCAGCAGGCCCGCAACGATGTGGCCGCATTGGCGTCCCTGACAGGGCCCCATGCCACAGCGTGTGAGGGACTTCAGCGCGTTTGGATCACGGGCGCCAAGGTCAAAGCCCCTGCGCAGATCTCTGCGGGTCTGTTCTTCGCAGCGGCATACCAGCGTGTCGTCTTCCTGGGGCAGGCGCAGGGCCTCCGCAGGGCGGTAAAGCCGGTCGACAAAGGCGCGAAACGGGGCCATCGAGGCCAGTTCCGCAAGGGGGGATGCGGCCTCTGTGTCCCGCTGTGCGAGGGTGATCCGGTTCAGGCGATATAGACTGTTGAGAGCGGCCAGCTGCCCTGCGAGGCATGCACCGTCAGCCCCGATGATGCCCCCGCCATCACCGGCGACAGAGACATGCGGCACAGAAGACTGACCAAACGGGTCTGTCACCACCTGCCAGCACAGCTGCTGCGCATTCCACATATGATCCAGCTCCATCGCGCGGGTCATATTGAGGTTCGGTTGAACCCCATGGTGCAGAAACACGGTCTCAGCCGCGATGTCATGGGTCTTGCCCCCTGCATCAAACCGCAGCCCTTCGGCTGTTTCGCGGCCGAGCACCTGCAGCTTGCTGGCAAAGCGAAAAACCGGAACGCCGGAGCGACGGATTTCGTTGAGAAGGCCGAGCCCCTTGGCCAGTTGCCGGGCCTGTTTCAGTGCGCGGGGCAAAAGAGGGGCGCTGGCGAGATAGTTGTCTTTGGGTGTGGTATCCACGACGGCGGCAATCGGCACACCAAGGCGCAGATATTGCGCAACGATCAGATACAACAGCGGGCCAGAGCCTGCAAAAACTGCGCCATCGGCCACGGTTGCATCGGATTTCAGCATCACCTGGGTCGCACCTGCGGTCATCACCCCCGGCAAGGTCCAGCCGGGGATGGGCATCGGGCGCTCCATCGCACCGGGACAGAGCAGCATCTCGCGGCAGTGCAGCTCATGGGTGCTGTGATCCTGCGAAAACAGGATACGGCCATCATCGCCCAGGTGCCAGGCGTCTGCCCCGCTAAGATGGGTCACGTCGGCCTTCTCGAACCGCGCAATGAGATCAGCCCCTTTCGTGTAGTCGGGGCCGAGGACGGAGGCATCGGGCAGGGGGCTTTGGCTGGCAGAGCGATAGATCTGCCCACCGGCCCGCTGCCCGCGGTCCAGAACGGCGATCCGCAGGCCGCGTTCGGCAAGGGTGAGAGCGGCGGACATGCCGGCGGGGCCCGCCCCTACGATGGCGCAGTCAAAGCTCTGCATCGGTGATCCTGCTGTCTTCAAGAATGGTCTGGGTGTTGATCGTCATGCCGGGCTCGACCTGACGCAGGCAGGCCTGCTGGTTGGGCACGCCGTTGATTTCCATCATGCATTCGAAACAGACCCCCATCGCACAATAGGCACTGCGCGGTGCACCGGAGAGGGCGGCCCTGCGGGTGATCGGCTGACCGGCAAGGGCAATCGCAGACCAGACGGATTGGCCCGCAGGGACGGTGATCTGCTGGCCGTTGAGTGTCAGGGTGACATCATCCGCCCCATCCGGGCGTAGGGATCTGAACATCTCTGTGGCTCCTTTGAGGGGCAAGAGAGGAAAATGAATTGGGGAGAAAAGGAAAGGCGCGGGGAGGTGCGCGCCTTTCCGTCAGGATTGCAGCGGTTACTCTGCAATCTTGTCGAGGATGGCCTGACCCCAGTCAGCGCCGACATCTTCCAGAACCTGCGGCCAGACCTGCGCGCGCACGTGCTCTGCCGTGGCGGCGAGTTCGGCGTCGCTCAGCGACACGATGGTGGCGCCATTGTCTGCAAGCTTTTGTTCAAAGGCGCCCTGATCTGCCTCGGCGGTTTCCCAACGCTTGGCTTCAAACGCCACTGCACCCTGTTCCAGTGCTGCGCGATCCGCATCAGACAGCTCGGCCAAGGTGCCGGAGTTGATGATCATGTACCAGACTTCAAAGTGGGTGTTCACGGGCACATAGGTGGTGGTCACATCGCGGAAGGAGGCATAGTAGCCTTCGGCGCCAGAGCCGACCACGCCGTCAACCACACCGGTCTGCACTGCGGTGAAGGCCTCGGAGAAGGGGATCGGAGAGGAGATATAGCCAAGCGCATCCGCTGTCAGCTGGAAGCTCTTGATGCCGGGGACGCGCACCTTGATCCCCTTGGCAGAGGTCGGATTGCCAGGATCAACCGCTTCGGTGTTCAACGCAACGCCGCCAAAATACACCGGATAGGCCGCCAGCATTGTGATGTCCTGCTTGGCATACAGCTCTTTCATCGCGTCATAGATGGCGCCGCCGGGGCCGTAGATCTTCTTGGCTTCGGCCCAGTTCGCGGCCACATAAGGGAAGGCAGAGATCTGCATCCGGCGATCAACGGCCGTTGCGGCGGGTTGAACGGCCATGTCGATTGCACCAACAGAGATGCGTTCCTGCACCGATGTATAGTCGCCAAGCGCAGAGGCCGGGAACAGGTTCAGCTCCAGCGAGCCATTGGTCGCGGCCGACAGATCCTCAGCAAAGGCACGCAGTTCGTTGTCGATTGTCGCACCCTGCGGACGGATGTGGCTGATCTTCAGTGTGTCTGCCATCGCGAGGCCCGCGGTTGCGATCATGGCCGCTGCCATGCAGGTGGACTTCAGAAAGGTCTTCATTGTGGTTTCCTCTGTTGGTGGTTTGGTTGTTGTGAAGGGAGAGGCTGGCGGGTCTCAGTAGCCAAAGACACGCGGCAGCCAGAGCGACAGGTCCGGCCAGAAGCTGGTCAGAAAGACCACTGGCAGATAGCCAAGCAGGATCAGCGTCATGGCTGGGCGGATCACCTTTGTCACCGGCACCTGACCGACGCGGGCGCCGAGATACAGGATCGATGCATAAGGCGGGGTGACGCCACCCATGGCGGTGTTGACGCCCATGATTGCGGCGAACTGGATCGGGCTCACGCCGATGGCCTGCATCAGTGGCAACAACAGCGGGGCGATCAGAATGATGGCCGTCACGTCGTTCACCACCATGCCGACAAGGAACAATAGAATGTTGATGAGGATCAGCAGCAGCGCCTTGTTCTCGGTGATGGAGAAGATGCCTTCGACAATGGCCTGCGGCACGCTTTCCAGCACGAACATCTGGCTGAGGATCATCGAGAACAGGATCATCAGCATGATCGCCCCCACAGAGGTCGCCGCCTCACGACCCGCGCCAAGGAAGGTGCGCAGATCAAGACCCTTGTAGATCAGAAAGCCCACTGGCACGGCATAGATCACGGCCACGGCTGCGGCTTCGGTGGGGGTCATGATGCCGCCATAGATGCCGCCCAGAATGATTACAGGCATCAGCAGAGCCGGGGTGGCCTTCAGCCCGCGGCTGGTCGCCTCGGCGACAAAGGCTGCACCCTTCGGCGGGTCGTTCAGCTGCAGCGGGAACTTGCGCGCCATGCGGATGTTGACCACGGAAAAGCTGGCCATGATGAGAAGGCCCGGGCCAAGCGTGGCGAGAAAACAGGCCAGGATCGACGTGTCTGTGACCCAGCCATAAACAATCATGGTGACAGAGGGCGGGATCAGCAGGCCAAGAAGAGAGGCATTGGCAATCAGCGCAGTTGCGTATTCACGAGGATAGCCCTGTTTCTCCATTTCGGGGATCAGCAGCGGGCCGATTGCCGCCACACCGGTCAGGCCAGAGCCCGAAATCGCACCAATCAGCGCACAGGACACGGTTGCAACCACGCCCAGGCCGCCGCGCAGGTGACCGATGAAGATATTGACGAAGTTCAGAAGACTGGCCGCAATGCCCGACACAGACATGATCGTCCCTGCCAGCACGAACAGCGGGATCGCCAGCAGGACGGGATTGCCCAATTGCTGAAAACCCCAGAGCATATTGCCCTTCATGACCACGTCGCCGACGAAATACATCACCATCAGGCCAGCGCCGAAACAGTAGGGCAGCGGCACGCCAAGCGTCAGAAGAACGACCAGCACAAATACCGCGAGAAGCGCAATCTCGATCATCTCAGAGTTCCTTTGGGGTAGAGGTGTTGGCCGCAATCGGCGACAGGAGGGCGCGGATGTGCTGCACCAGCTGCAAGGCGGTAAAGATCATCATCAGGGCCATGCCGATGAACAGTGCGGCATCCACGTAAAAGGTCGGCAGATAGAGCGTCGGGCTCTCGCGCCAGACCCGCTGGGAGTATTTCCAGAAATCCCACGCCCAAGATGTCAGCCACAGGCCAACGGCCAGGCTGATGACTTCGCCGATGACCGCCAGAACCTGATGCTGACGCTCGCTCGACAGAAAGATCTCCAGCACATTGGCGCGAATATGCGTGTTCTCGCGAGAGGCGTTCACCGCCCCCAGCATGTACAGCCACAGCGTCGGGTAAAGCAGGCTTTCCTCGAGCCCCATGACCGGGATTTCCAGCACGTAGCGGGTGATCACCTGGACGAACTGACCCAGTGCGACCAGACATATCAGCACGGTTAGCAGGATACTGAAGGCACGGGTCATCTTCCCCTCCCATGTGTTGAGTGCAGGCCAGCTCTGCAGGCACTGCATTGGTGGGGCGACCCTCGCGATCGGAACGTATTAAGTCAAAGCGATTAAATTGATTAACGAATAGATTTTTGTTATGGGGTTGGGAAATGCCCAAGGATATCAATGCACCATGAATCTCAGCATCCGCCAACTTCAGGCCTTTCGCGAAGTGATGCGCAGCGGATCAGTCTCTGAGGCCGCCCGGATTTTGGGCCGGACTCAGCCCGCAATCAGCGCCCTTATCGCCAATCTGGAGGCAGAGCTGGAGATCGCGCTGTTTCTGCGGCAGCGGGGCAAGATGGTCCCAACGCCCGAAGCGCAGTATTTCCTCGGCGAGGCAGAGGCCATCCTTGAGCGACTGAGCCTGTCAACGCGCACCATGCGGGAAATCGGCGCGCTGACGAAGGGCCGGCTGAACATCGCCTGCATGCCTGCCGCGGCAAACCTGCTGATGCCGCAGTTGTTGGGGGAATTCCTGCAGGACAAACCGGATGTGCGCGCCTCGCTGATGATGCGGGCCTCGCCGGTGATCGAGGAATGGGTGGCCTCCCAGCAATATGACATCGGTCTCGGCGAGACCCCCAAACCATCTGCAGCGATCCGGACGGTGGATTTTCGGATGGAATGCGTCTGCGCCCTGCCAGCAGGCGATCCGCTGGCGGCCAAGGACCAGATCGAAGCGCGCGATCTGTCGGGCAAACCGATGGCTGCGCTGCAGGAAGGCCACCCCAACCTGATAGCGACACTTGCGGCCTTTGATCAGCAGAAATCCCGGTTTGAGCACCGGTTTGAGCTGCGCACCTTTCATCCTGCCCTGACCCTGGTAGAGCGCGACCTTTGCTATTGCATCTGCGATCCGATCACTGCGGCGGGCTATCTCAATATCGCGCCCGGCCCCCGTCCGGTGGTGTTCCGGCCCTTTGCGCCGAATGTGATGCTTGATATCTCGATCATGCAACCGGCACACCGCCCGCCCTCTGCCTTGGCGGAAGAGTTTGTGAAACGGCTCAGTCAGGCGCTGGATGGTGTGGGGACGCTGTTGGCTGCTGATGCATCCTGACCCTAGGGGGCAGTCTCTTCGCTGTCATCCGCCGTCATCTGCGGATTGGCCCCCAGTTGATGCAACAGTCCCATGACCTCTTCCTGCCAGCCGATCTTGAGCCGCGATGCCAGCTGTGACAGAGGCCGGAAAATGGGAGAGACGATGGTGTATTCGTAGCGAAACCCATGCGCCATTCTGCGAAACACGACCTGACCACCGGTCATGCTGATCTCTTGCTCTGTAACGGCGGTCAGCGGGTCCACAACCGACAGGCAGCGCCCGGCGCTGATGAAGGGCATCATCGGCAGGAAGAACTGGCTGTCCAGAACGACATTGGCTTGTGCGCCCACCGCCTGCAACTGGGCCACGGTCTGTTTGTGGCTGATATGGGTGCTTTGCAAAAGCCCAAGCGGAACCCCGTCGAGATCCTCCCAGTCCGTTGTCTCTTTGGCGGCAAGGGGATGGTCGTGGGGCATTGCGCAGTAACAATCCGCCGAAATCGTCTCCTGGCGGAACGTCCCACGCGAAGGGGCCCGCCCGATCATATCTGCGAAACCGAAATCAATGCCCTGGGTCGCGGCCAGTTCCCGGATCTGGGGGGAGGTCCGCGACGACAATGAGACGTGGATTTCCGGGTTGTCCCCGACACTGCGGCTGACAAAGCGGGGAAACAAAAAGGTGGACGGCCCCGGCATGCAGGCAAGGTTGAGACTGCCGCGTTGTCCTGCCTGCAGGCTCTTCATTGTGCCGGTCACGCTGTTCACCCGGTCCAGGATCTCACGGGTTTCGGCATAGAGATACTGCGCCTCAGGCACCGGAACCAATTGTCTGCCACGCCGCTCAAACAATTGGAGGCCAAGGGTTTCTTCAAGGGACCGGATCGCCAGGCTGACCGCTGGCTGGGTGCGGCCCAGCTTTTCTGCCGCCTCCGACAAAGAGGCAGAGCTCATCACGGCACGAAAGGCGGTCATCTGAGACAGGTTCATGTGGCCTCCTGTTGGTGGGAAAAATCCCATCTTCATTCATAAGTCAAACTTTGCTTAAGTGAAGATATTAAAATTTGTATTTATCCAACCTCTATCCCATGATTAGGCGATAACGTGCCGGTGCACCAAGACCGGCCAACCAACAGGAGAGTTCAATGAGTTTCATTTCCCGACTGAGCGGCGCCGTTGCTGCGGTTGCCCTTCTGGCCGGAGCCGCAGCCGCCCAGAGCCCGACATTCTTCCGCATTGGTACAGGCAGTGCCGGTGGTACCTATTTCCCCATCGGTGGGACCATCGCAAACGGCATTTCCTCGCCACCCGGCGCGCGCCCTTGCGATCAGGGTGGTCAGTGTGGCGTTCCCGGCCTGATCGCGATTGCCCAATCCACCACTGCTTCTGTGTTCAACAACACCGCAGTTCAAAACGGCGAGCTGGAGGCCGGTATGGCAGCAGCCGACGTGACCCGCGCCATGTATCTGGGTGAGGGCAAGTTCGAGGGCAAGGCGCATCCGAAACTGCGCATCGTGGCAAATCTCTACCCCGAAGACCTGCACCTGGTGCTGCCCAAGGGCCAGTCTCTGGGCGATCTGGGTGATCTGGCAGAAAAACGTGTTGGCATCGCGCAGGCCGGCTCGGGCACGCAAGTCGCTGTGCTGCAGATGCTCGAAGCCTGGGGCGTCACCCGCGACAACATGGACGAAGCAGAGCTGAACAACAGCCAGTCCGCAGAACGGCTCGCGGATGGTCAGCTGGATGGCTACTTCTATGCCGCAGGCTGGCCGGTTTCCGCGATGGTGCAGCTTGCCACCACCAAGGGCATGGAACTGCACAGCTTCACGGATGAGGACCTGGCCAAGATCAACGAACTGATCCCTGCCTATATCCCCTCCAAGATCCCGGCCGGCGTTTACGAAGGCGTTGACTACGAGGTCAAGACCCCGGCGGTTTCGGCGCTTCTCGTGGTCTCCTCTGACCTGCCGGAAGAGCTGGTCTATGGCATCACTCAGGCGCTGTGGAACGACAACACCCGCAAGCTGCTCGACAATGGTCATGCCAAGGGCAAGCAGATCACCCCGGACACCGCGCTGGATGGCGTCGCCGCACTGGGCGTGCCGCTGCATGCTGGCGCCGAGAAGTTCTACAAGGAAGCCGGTCTGCTCGACTAAGACCGCGCGCACCTGAAAACCGACCCTCTCCCCCCGGGCGGTCGTCAGCCAATGACGCCGCCCGTTTTTTACTCCCTTGCATTCAGAAAGGTGAGCAATGAGCGACACATCGCACATTGAGGCGCGAGACCTCACCGCAGAAGAACTCGCCGCGATTGAAGAAAAATATGACGAAGGCGCTGCGACGCGTCAGGTCTCGGACGGGTTTGCGAAGTTCCTGCGATATGTCGCGCTGGCCTTTGCCACCTATCACTACCTGACAGCGGGCTTTGCCCTGCCGCCGGACTTCTGGCACATGGGCTGGCATCTGTCGGGGTTGTTCATCCTGACCTACGCGCTGTTTCCCCTGTTCAAATCCAAAGGCGACAAAGGGGCCAAAGGCGGCGCCTTCCGTCTGGGTGGGGTGCCCTATTTCGACATCCTTCTGATGATGCTTGGCACCGCATCTGCACTGTACCTGGGGTTTGCCTGGCATGGGGTTTGCCTGGCATGGGGTGCCTGCGCTTGGCATTGAAGAGCAGACCTTTCGCATGGGCAACCCCAACACCTACGACATGGTGTTTGGCTGCATCCTCATCCTGCTGGTTCTGGACATTGCCCGCCGCACGCTTGGCTGGATCCTGCCGCTCATCATCAGCGTGTTCATTGCCTATGCGCTGTTTGGCCCCTGGTTTCCGGGATTGCTGCAACATCCGGGTGTAAAGTTCCGCACCTTTGTGTCCTCGATGTATTTCCCGCAGGAAGGCATCTTTGGGGTCACTCTTTGGGTGGTGTCGACCATCGTGTTCCACTTTGTGCTGTTTGGCGTCATCGCGCAGCGCACCGGATTGGGACAGCTGTTCATCGACAACGCAACCATTCTGGCAGGCCGCTACACCGGTGGTCCGGCCAAGGTATCCGTGGTGTCCTCTGCCTTCTTCGGCACCATCTCCGGCTCATCGGTGGCCAACACCGTATCCACCGGAGCGCTGACAATTCCCAACATGAAACGTCTGGGCTATCCCGGCCATTTCGCAGGCGGGGTAGAGGCCGCGGCCTCGGCCGGGGGGCAGATCACGCCTCCGATCATGGGGGCTGCTGCCTTCATCATGGCCGAGTTCCTCGAGGTGCCCTACACCACCATCGTGATTGCGGCGATCTTCCCGGCGCTGTTGCATTATGTCGGCGTCTTTGCCGTCGTGCACCTGATGGCCCGTCGCCTTGGGCTCAAGGGGATGTCGGCCGAGATGCTGCCCAAATTGGGCGCAGTCTGGCGCGATGGTTGGGCCAATCTGGTGCCGCTTGTGGGGCTGCTGGCGGTGCTGTTTTCGGGCTACACCCCCTATATGTCGGCCTTCTGCGGCATTTCGCTTGCGCTGATTGCTGGCATGAGCCGTATCAAGACACCGGCAACCCTGATCTATCCGGCACTGTTTATCGGATTTGTGGTCTGGAAATATCTGGGCGGCGGGTTTGAACCGGGCATGTCGGCCCTTCTGGTGGCGGGCGCCGTGCTGGCCTGTTTTAATCCGCAGACGCGCACGACGTTGCCAGAGATGGCAGATACGCTGGAAACCGGTGTGAAATACGCGCTGGCTGTGGGCGCTGCGTCGGCGGCTGTGGGCATCGTGATCGGTGTCATCAACACAACCGGCGTTGGTTTCCGGATCGGCTTTATGGTGACACAGGCGGCGGCGAACCTTGGCTCTGACCTGCACGGGCTGTTTACGTTCGGCGCGTGGGAGCTGTTCTCGGTTGCCGATCTCACCCTGTTCATCAGCCTCGTTTTCATCGCAATTGCCTGCATCCTGATGGGGGCGGGCGTGCCGACCACGGCGCTTTACATCATGCTGGTCTCGGTGGCACAGCCTGCACTGGCGCAGCTGGGCATCCCGCCAATCGCGAGCCATATGTTCGTGCTCTACTACGGGGTCGTGGCCGAGATCACGCCGCCGGTCTGTACCTCTGCCTATGCAGCGGCGGCGATTGCGAACTCCAACCCCTTCCGCACTGGTCTGTCGGCCTTCTCGCTCGGGCTTGGCAAGGTGGTGGCGCCGATGGCCTTTGTCTATGCGCCTGTCTTGCTGTTCGTGTCCTCCACCGGGTTTGACCTGTGGGAGTTCACCTACACCGCCGCGAGCTGCATCGCCGGGGTGATCGCCCTGTCCGCAGCTGTGGTCGGCTACTGGCTGGCCCCGATGGGGGTGGCATTCAGGGTGTTGATGGCGATCGCGGGTCTGGTGTTCATCGCACCGTCCTTGCAGGCGGATCTCGTTGCCTTGCTGATCGCAAGCCCGGCAATCATCAGCCAGCTGGTGCAATCCCGCGCAGCCAAGGCACAGGCGGTCTGATTTGATGCAGGAACAGGTTATCGTCCTGGGCGCAGGGGCCATTGGCCTCTGCACTGCCCTCTCCTTGGCTGAACGCGGCCTCTCGGTGCGGCTGGTGGATCGTGGCGCGCCGGGGCAGGAGACATCATTTGGCAATGCCGGGGTGATTTCCCCCTGGTCCATCATTCCCCAGTCCATGCCAGGCACCTGGAAAAAGATCCCGGAAATGCTGTTTGGCAAATATCGCCCCCTCAGCGTGCGGCCGACCTACTGGCCGCGCATGGTGCCCTGGGGGCTGGAGTTCCTGCGTCACGGTCGCGCTGATCGGGTGCGCGAGATCTCCGACGGGATGGAAGCGCTCTGCATGCCCTCCGTTGATCTTTACCGCAGGCATCTGGCGGGCACCGGGCAGGAACATCTGGTCAAGGACAGCGCCTATGTCCACGCCTTTCGCCAGATCAACCCGGATGTGCTGACGTCGATTGACTACCGCATTCGGCAAGAAAAGGGGGCGCAGCTGGAACTGGTGGGCGCCGATCAGTTACGCCAGATCGAACCCGCCCTGTCGTCAGAGTTTCAGGCGGCTGTCCTGATCCACAATCAGGCCCGTGCCCTGTCGCCGGGCCGCATCATGGAAGTCCTCGCAGACAAGGCCCAAAGGCTGGGTGTCGAGATCCTGCGCCAGTCTGTCACTGCTCTGTTGCGAACGGAAACGGGCTGGACCGTCCAGTGCGATGGCGACACGCTCACAGGTGACAAGCTGGTCATCACTATGGGTGCCTGGTCGGCTGAACTGCTGAAACCACTGGGGATTTCTGTCCCGCTTGCGGCAGAGCGTGGCTATCACCTGGAATTTCAGGCCGCCGGGATCGAGTTGAACAATTCCGTCATGGACACAGACGCCAAGTTCGTCGCCAGCACGATGGAGGGCGGGCTGCGGGTGGCGGGTCAGGCTGAATTCGCAGCGGTCGACGCCCCCGTCGATCCCGCCAAGGAGGCGCGCATGCGCGCCCAGGCCAAGGCGGCATTCCCGGATCTGAACACAGAAACCGCAACCTTCTGGATGGGGCGTCGCCCTTCGTTTCCGGACAGCTTGCCGATGATTGGAGAGTTCCCCGATCATCCGGGCCTCTTTGCCGGGTTTGGCCATTCCCACTACGGGCTGATGATGGCGCCCAAAACGGGAGAGCTGCTGGCCGACATGCTGAGCGGAAGGGCCCCGAACCTTGATTGCCGCCCTTACGAAACGACCCGCTTTAACTGACCCTGAAACCCCAGAAGAAGAGGCATGATTGATGTCTGAAAACGTGATTGGTGTGCTGTGTCTGGACACCCATTTTGCCAAGCCGCCGGGCCATATCCGCTGTGTGAACAGCCAGCCGTTCAAGATCATGAAACACCTGGTGCGCGGCGCCACGATTGCAGAGCTTTTGGAGCGCCCGAGCCTTGAATTCTTTGCCCCGTTCATCGAAGGCGCCAAGGCGCTGGAACAGGCAGGCTGTGCTGCAATTACCGGCAGCTGCGGGTTCATGGCGCTCTACCAGAAGGAACTGGCCGAAGCGGTTTCCATCCCTGTGTTTTCCTCCAGTCTGATCCAGATCCCTCTGATGCATCAGATGGCAGGCGGCAAGGGCAGGGTCGGGGTCATCACTGCGCGCCAGTCTGCCCTGACCGATGCCCACTTCGAAGCCGTCGGTGCCGGGCACGTGCCGGTCGCGGTTGCAGGGATGCAGGACCAGCCCGAATTTTCCAGCGTGATCCTCAAGGATGAGAAAACCGACATCGACGCAGATCTGCTGGCAGAGGAGCTCTGCGCCGTGGGGCGGGATCTGGTGGCGCGCTATCCCGATGTGACCTCCATCGTGCTGGAATGCACGGATCTGCCGCCTTATGCGCACAAGCTGCAACAGGCGATCGGCCTTCCGGTGGCGGATCTGACAACCCTCTCTGCGATGGTGCATGGGATCGTGTCGCGGCAGGCCTACACCGGACAGCTTCAATACGACTGAGACCGCAGCAGGGCGCAATAGCCTGATCGCACCGACTGCATCACCAGCAACACAACAACGGGCCTGCGGGCCCGTTTTTCCTGTGCCCGCACAAATAGAGGATTGCTTGATAGCTGTATTTCGATAAAACGTGAAATATGGAAAAAATGATTCCCCTCCGCCTGTCTGTCCTTGGACACCCTCAGCGTCTCGCGGTGTTTCGGCTGCTTATGCGCCGTTTCCCCGATCGTGTGCCCGCTGGCGAAATCAGCACTGCACTTGATGTGAAACCCAGTACGTTGTCGTCCTATCTGTCTGCTTTGATGCAGGCCGGGCTGGTGACGCAGACCCGCGAGGGCACCTGGCTGTACTATCAGGTCGACATGGGCGGAATGCGCGAAACACTGGATGCGCTGATGCGCGACTGCTGCCGTGGCCGCCCAGAACTGTGCCTGCCGTCCACTTCGCCTCTGCCAGAGCCTGACAAGGCGCCGATGCCCAGCCGTCCCTATAATGTGCTGTTCATCTGCACCGGAAATTCGGCCCGTTCCATCATTGCCGAGTGTCTATTGCGCAGTGTCGGTGGAGGCCGCTTTGACGTCTATTCTGCCGGAACGCTGCCGTCCTCCAGACTGAACCCCTTCGCGCTCGAGGTGCTGCGCAGCAAGGGGCATGATCTCTCAGGCCTGCGCGCCAAAAACCTGGGGGAGTTCATGGGTGCAGATGCACCGCGCTTTGATTTTGTCTTTACCGTCTGCGATCAGGCCGCAAACGAGGAATGCCCCACCTGGGAAGGTCAGCCGATATCCGGCCATTGGGGCATGCCCGACCCGGTCAAGGCCGAGGGCACCGAGGCAGAGCGAAGCCTCGCGTTTCAGCAGGCCTACGGAACCCTGAAAAACCGGATCCTCGCCTTTGCGGCGCTGCCGCTGGCAGAACTGGACCGGATCTCATTGCAAAATGCGGTGGATGACATCGCCCGCAACCACTGACTGCGCCTGCAACCCAGCGCCGCTCAGGACAAAGGAATGAACATGACTGTATATGCTCTAAATGGCCTTGGCCGGATGGGAAAACTGGCCCTGAAACCGCTGCTGGAAAGCGGAGCGGAAATTGCCTGGATCAACGACGCGGTCGGCTCGCCCGAGATGCACGCGCATCTGCTGGAGTTCGACAGTGTTCATGGCCGCTGGCAGGCGGCGTTTTCTCATGATGCCGACAGCATTACCATCGACGGCACCCGCCTGCCGGTCCATTGCACACAGCGCATCGAGGATCTGCCGCTTGAAGGTGTCGATGTGGTCATCGATTGCACCGGTGTCTTCAAGACCGAGGCAAAGCTGGCGCCTTATTTCGACGCGGGCGTCAAAAAGGTCGTCGTCTCAGCCCCGGTCAAGGACGGGGATGCGGCCAATATTGTCTATGGCGTCAACAACGACGTCTATGAACCGGCCCGCCATCGCATCGTGACCGCAGCGAGCTGCACCACCAACTGCCTGGCCCCGGTGGTGAAGGTTCTGCACGAGGAAATCGGGATCAAACATGGGTCGATCACCACGATCCATGATGTGACCAACACCCAGACCATTGTGGACCGTCCGGCCAAGGATCTGCGCCGCGCGCGGTCGGCTCTGACTTCGCTGATCCCGACCACGACGGGCTCTGCCACCGCGATCACGCTGATCTACCCGGACCTCAAGGGCAAGCTGAACGGCCATGCTGTACGGGTTCCGCTGCTCAATGCCTCGATCACCGATTGCGTTTTTGAACTGGACCGCGCGACCACCGCGGAAGAGGTGAACGCCCTGTTCAAGGCCGCCGCCGAAGGCCCGCTGGCCGGTATCCTCGGATATGAAGAACGCCCGCTGGTGTCGGCGGACTACACCAATGACACCCGCTCCTCGATTGTGGATGCACTATCGACCCTGGTGGTGAACGGCACACAGGTGAAGGTTTACGCCTGGTATGACAATGAAATGGGGTATGCCCATCGTCTGGTCGATGTCGCCCGCATGGTGGGTGACAGCCTGTGACACCGGCCCCCAAAACAGCCGAGCCCACAAAGGGGCTGTCGGCCTATGTGGCGGTGACCGCAGCCTATTGGGCCTTCATGCTCACCGATGGGGCGCTGCGGATGCTGGTTTTGCTGCATTTTCACACGCTGGGCTTCAGTGCGGTGCAGCTGGCCTATCTGTTTGTGCTGTATGAAGTCGCGGGCATGGTCACCAACCTGTCGGCGGGCTGGCTCGCCGCCCGGTTTGGTCTGACCACGACACTCTATGCCGGGCTCGCGCTGCAGGTCGCCGCGCTTCTGGCGCTGTCACAGCTGGATCCCAGCTGGCAGATCGCAAGCTCCGTCGTATTTGTGATGGTGGTGCAGGGGCTTTCCGGCGTTGCCAAGGATCTGGCAAAGATGGCCTCCAAATCTGCGGTCAAGCTGCTCGCCCCCAAGGAGGGCGATGGCCTGTTTCGCTGGGTGGCAGTCCTCACTGGCTCCAAGAACGCGGTCAAGGGGCTTGGCTTTCTTTTGGGCGCGGCTCTTTTGGCCACGGTTGGCTTTACCGGGGCCACGCTGGCTATGGCCGCTGTGCTGGCAGCGATCCTTCTTGCGGTGGGGCTGGCAATGCCGTCCGGTTTGCCCGCCGGGCGCAAGGGTGCCAAATTCTCGGAAGTCTTCTCCAAGTCCGCAAATATCAACTGGCTGTCTGCCGCCCGCGTCTTTCTGTTTGGGGCGCGGGATGTGTGGTTCGTGGTTGGCATTCCGGTCTATTTCTACGCGGTGCTTTCAGATGGCAGTGAGGCGGGCAATCGCGCGGCCTTTTTCATGATCGGGACGTTCATGGCGGTCTGGATCATCTTTTACGGGGCCATTCAGGCTGCGGCTCCACGGCTGTTGCGCGCCGCCCAGCGTAGCGAGGCAGACCTGATCGCCGCAGCCCGCAACTGGACCGCGCTGCTCGCGATTGTCCCTGCCGCGCTTGCCCTTGCCGTGCTGCAGGCCGGTGCGCCCGCCATGTGGCTGACAGTGCTGCTGGTGCTGGGGCTGATGGTGTTTGGCGGCCTGTTTGCAGTGAATTCCTCCCTCCATTCCTATCTGATCCTTGCCTTCTCAAAGGAGGAGCGCGTGACAATGGATGTGGGGTTTTACTACATGGCCAACGCGGGCGGGCGCCTGTTGGGCACGGTTCTGTCAGGGTTGACCTATCAACTCGGCGGGGTGCCTGCCTGCCTTGGGACAGCGGCGGCAATGGTTGCCGTCAGCGCGCTGGCAGCGGGGCGGCTCAATGACACCACAGAACGGAGCCACCCGGCATGAGCATCTTTGAACGCTATCTCAGCCTCTGGGTCGCGCTGGCAATGGTGGCGGGGATCTGCCTGGGCAATGTGGCGCCCGGGCTGGTCGCCGCCATCGCCGCAGCCGAGATCGCCAGCGTCAATCTGGTGGTTGCGGTTCTGATCTGGGCGATGGTCTATCCGATGATGATCGGCGTCAATCTCGCCAGTCTCAAGGACGTCGCCCGTCAACCCAGGGGGCTGGCCATCACGCTTGTGGTGAACTGGCTGATCAAACCCTTTTCGATGGCGGCGCTGGGCGTGCTGTTCTTCGAGGTGGTCTTTGCCCCCTTCATCGCGCCCGCTGATGCGCAGCAATATATCGCGGGACTGATCCTTTTGGGGGCAGCGCCCTGCACCGCAATGGTCTTTGTGTGGTCACAGCTCACCAAGGGGGACGAGAGTTACACGCTCCTGCAGGTGTCGGTGAATGATGTGATCATGGTCGTGGCTTTTGCCCCCATCGTGGCATTCCTGCTGGGTGTCACCGATATCGAGGTGCCGTGGAGCACGCTGATCCTGTCGGCGGTGCTGTTCGTGCTGCTGCCGCTTCTGGCTGGCCTGTGGACACGACAGCGTCTTGCGCACCAGGATCGGATCGATGGGTTTCTAGCCGCGGTCAAACCGCTGTCGGTCGTCGGTCTGATCGCAACCGTGGTGATCCTGTTCGGGCTACAGGGGCAGGTCATCGTAGAGCGCCCGACCGTGATCGCAATGATTGCAGCGCCGATCCTGATCCAGAGCTATGGGATCTTTCTGATCGCCTATGGCGCGGCCTATGCGCTGCGGGTGCCGCATCGGATTGCAGCCCCTTGTGCGCTGATTGGCACATCGAACTTCTTCGAGCTGGCCGTGGCCGTCGCCATCAGCCTTTTCGGCCTCAACTCCGGCGCAGCCCTTGCAACGGTCGTGGGTGTGCTGGTCGAAGTGCCTGTGATGCTCACCCTTGTGGCGCTGGCCAACCGCACCCGCCACCGGTTTGACACGCAAGGCGCAACAACTCGCCGCCGCACGCCGTTATGACGGGACACAGGCGCCCCAAGCCGAGGGGCGCCTGATCTGCATCAGCCTTCGGCGCGTTTCATGGCCTGATGTTCATCCTCGACCAGACCAATTTTCCAATAGCCCGAGATATAGGTATCTGCGCGCGCCAATGCCTTTTCCTGATGCAGAAAGGCCCGCAGCGAACGGATGACACCGGACTCCCCGGCGATGCAGGTCTGCACCCGCCCGTCTGGCCAGTCCAGCGAGCGGATCAGCCGCTCCTGCTGGTCAGAGGCGTTCAGCGGATCGGGATGAACCAGCCAATGCATTTCAATGCTCGCAGGTGCGTCAATGTCCTGCCGGTCAGCCGCATCGGTGATTTCGAAGATGGCGACACCTTTGGCATCGCGTGGCATCGCCTCCAGCGTTGCGGCCGCCACCGGCAGGGCAGAAGGATCCGCCGCCACCAGATACCAATCTGCGTCAAACTGCGCGACCTTCACAGGGCCGGGACCCGCAAAGCCAAGAAAATCACCCGGCTGCGCGTGATGGGCCCAACGTGATGCCGGGCCAGTGTCACCATGAGCCACGAAATCAATGTCCATTTCCTGCAGATCTGGGCGGTAATGGCGCACCGTGTAGGTCCGGCGCAGGGGCTGCTGGCCGCCCTGAAGCCGCGCAACAAACTCCTCCCGGCTTTCGCCCGGCTCGGGCAGCATCAGCTTGCAGTTGGCCCCCTCCCGCCCTTCTGGCAGCCCTGCCAGTTCAGGCCCGGCAAAGGTCACGCGGATCATGTTGGGGGTCAGCCGATAGGCTGTCTTGACGGTCAGGATGCGGGGCAGGGGGCGCGGGGGCTTGGGCTGAGACGGGGCAGAATGGGCGTGTGTCATGCGGAAATCCTTAAACCTGACTAATAAAGTCAGAAATAAGCGGGCACCATCCACGATGCAAGCTGCCCATCGCATAGGCAGGTGCACAGGTTGCTCTGCAGGATCGCACAGGGGCTCAGGAATTGCCCTTTGCCGCCGACAGAGAGCTGTCTAGTCTATCAGTGAAACGCCCACCCACCGGAGAGCTCGAATGGCTGACAGATCAAAAAACGCGCCACTGCGGCTGGCTCTTGTTGCGCATGACGCCAAAAAGGATGCGCTTGTCAGCTGGGTGCAGGCCCATGCCAGGGATCTGACCAAGGCAGAGCTGTTTGCCACCGGCACCACGGGGGGACGTATCCTTGACCTGTTGCCGGATTTGAATCTGACGCGGTTGAAAAGCGGCCCGCTGGGCGGCGATCAGCAATTGGGCGCGATGATCTGCGAAGGGCGGCTGGACGGGTTGTTCTTCTTCATCGACCCGATGTCACCCATGCCCCACGATGTCGACGTCAAGGCGCTCAGCCGATTGGCCATCGTCTATGACCTTCCTTTTGCCAACAGCCCAAGCACGGCCGACTTTGTCTTGCGGGGGCTGATCGCGGATCACACGGCGGGCTGATCCGCAACTTTGCGCGGGTCGCGGCGCATTTTTTGCAACCTACTGTTATCGTTCGATTTATTCTGAATAATTCGGCCTCCGCTGCCAATCTGGGGCCGCCAAATGGGGCGATCTGCGCGCATCCCGCGCAAATAAGACGTTAAAATTGTAGCGGCCTTGGAACGGAAACCCATCTGGCGTGTTGTCCCCCCAAGACCTTCACTGAATGAACGTGAGCCACCCCAGAACTTGCTTTGGGCCCCCCTGCCACCGGCAGTGGATCGGATCGTTTCGGCCAAGACGTTCATTCCCGATTTTGACGGAGTGCCGAGTATGCGACCTGTTATTGCACTGCTGACGCCACCAGAACACCCCACCGGCGAGGCCCGCCTTCTGGCTGCTGCCCTGCGCCTGGCGGGGGCGCGAGTAGTCAAACAGCCCTGGACGCAACCGATCGACCGCGACTACGTCGATGGCATCGTGATCGTCGGCAGCGAGGTGGCCGAGCAGCCAGAAATCACCGCTGACAACGTGGTGCCCTTTGCCCAGTTCCAGAGCCACGGCTGGTCCGTTGTCCTGCCTCCGCATCTGCTGGATCTGCTGCGTCACGACAGCGGCAGCCAGATCCCGGTCCTTGCGGTCAATGGCGGGTGCCAGTGGCTCAATCTGGCGCGGGGTGGCAGCATCTACAATGACGCCGCAGCCTTCTACGGGGTGGATCTCGACACCCGGCTGATGGCCCGGCAAGAGGTTTCTCTCATCAGCACCAGCGGCCTGCGTCGCGTGATGGACCGGCTGGAACTGGAGGTGAACTGCACCGTCAATCAGGCCGTCAGCGTTCTGGGTCGGGGGCTTCAGGTCGTGGGGCGCGACAGCAAGGGAATGATCCAGGCCGTCGAAGACCCTCACCACGCGTTCTTTGTGGGTGTTCAATGGGCGCCGGAATACCTGCTGCACAAACGGGCGCAGCGTCGTCTTCTTCGGGCTTTCGTGCGGGCAGCATCTGCCATCGAAACCGACGCAGAGGTGCCGCATCAGGATCAGCGCACCGGCTGAGACGCCGCACATTCAACCAAACAAAGCAAAAGCGCCCGGATCTCTCCAGGCGCTTTGGTGTTTTCAGTGTTTGGCCGGATCAGCCGATGATCGCGTTCAGCGTCGCGCTTGGGCGCATGATCGCTGCGGTCTTGGCCGGATCGGTGTGGTAGTAGCCACCCAGATCAGCCGCCTGACCCTGAACCGCCGCCAATTCGGCCAGAATGGCCTCTTGCTTGGCCGCCAGCTCAGCCGCGATGGGGGCGAAATGTGCCGCCAGTTCGGCATCATCACCCTGCGCAGCCAGTGCTTCGGCCCAGTAACGGGCGAACCAGTAGTGGCTGGCACGGTTGTCCGGCTCACCCACCTTGCGCGAGGGCGAGCGGTTGTGATCCAGAATGCCCTGTGTCGCCGCCTCTGCAGCGGCACCCAGCACACCGGCCTTGGCGTTGCCCTTGCTGTCGGCGAGGAAGTTCAGCGATTCCCCGAGGGCGCAGAACTCACCCATGGAATCCCAGCGCAGGTGGTTTTCTTCGACCAGCTGCTGCACGTGCTTGGGGGCCGACCCGCCCGCACCGGTTTCAAACAGACCGCCGCCGTTCATCAGCTTGACGATCGACAGCATCTTGGCCGAGGTGCCCAGTTCCAGGATCGGGAACAGGTCGGTCAGATAGTCGCGCAGCACGTTGCCGGTGATGGCGATGCTGTCCTTGCCTGCGGTGATGGTTTTCAGCGACTGGGCTGTCGCCTCACGCGGGGCGAGGATCTGGAACAGGTCGGATTTGCCTGCCGCTTCCAATGCGGGCTTCACATACTTGATCAGCTCGGCGTCATGGGCGCGGTTTTCGTCCAGCCAGAAGATCGCCTCGGAACCGGTCAGACGCTGACGATCCATCGCCAGTTCGATCCAGTTCTCGATCGGGGCCTTCTTCACGGTGCAGGAACGCCAGATATCACCCGCTTCGACCTCGTGGGAATGCAGCGTTTCACCATTGGCCAGCACGATGCGGATGGTGCCATCGGCAGGCGCTTCAAAGGTGGTCGGATGCGAGCCGTACTCTTCGGCTTTCTGTGCCATCAGGCCAACGTTCGCGACGGAACCCGCAGTGGTCACATCCAGCGCGCCGTTGGCTTTGAAGAAGTTGATGGTCTCGTCATAGACGGTGGAATAGCAGCGGTCGGGGATCACGCAGTTGGTGTCGCCCTTGGCGCCGGTCTCGTCCCAGCCCTTGCCGCCTGCACGGATCACCGCAGGCATCGAGGCGTCGATGATCACATCCGACGGCACGTGCAGGTTGGTGATGCCCTTGTCGCTGTCGACCATATACATGGACGGACGGTCCAGTGCGGCGATCTCTGCCTTGATCTCGGCGGCGTTGTCCATGCCGTCGATGGTCGCCAGAACCGCGCCCAGACCCGAGTTCGCAGACCCGCCAGCCGCTTCGATGGCTGCGCCGTGCTTGTCCCAGACCGGACCCAGCCATGCCTTTACCGCGTGGCCAAAGATGATCGGGTCAGAGACCTTCATCATGGTGGCCTTCATGTGCAGCGAGAACATGGTGCCGTCTGCTTTGGTGTCTTCGATCGCGTCCTTGAGGAAGGACGACAGCGCCTTGGCCGACATGAAGGTCGCATCCGCAACGGTGCCTTCTTCCAGCGGCCAGCTGTCTTTCAACACGGTGACTGTGCCATCCTTGCCGACGAATTCGATCTTCGCGGTGCCGGCCTGTGCGGCAGAAATGGTGGCAGAGACTTCGTTGGCGTAGAAATCATTGCCCGGCATAGAGGAGACTTTGGTCTTGCTGTCAGCAGACCATGCGCCCATCGAATGGGGGTTGTTCTGGGCAAAGTTCTTTACGGCCTTGGCAGAGCGACGGTCAGAGTTGCCTTCGCGCAGCACCGGGTTCACCGCCGACCCCTTGATGGTGTCATACCGCGCACGGATCTCTTTTTCTGCGTCGGTCGCCGGATCCGCCGGATAATCAGGCAGCGCAAAACCCTGCGCCTGCAGTTCCTTGATGGCCGCGGTCAGCTGCGGCACCGATGCAGAGATGTTCGGCAGCTTGATGACATTTGCCTCGGGGGTCTTCACCAGTTGGCCCAGCTCTGCCAGGTCATCGCTCTGACGCTGCTCGTCGCTCAGGGCTTCGGGGAAGGTCGCAAGGATACGGCCAGCCAGCGAAATGTCCTTGGTCCCGACGGAGACGCCCGCCGCTGCGGCAAAGCTGCGGATGATCGGCAGCAGCGAGGCGCTGGCCAGCTCGGGGGCTTCGTCTACGATGGTATACAAAATGTCGGGGGTCGAATTTTCTGCCATATTCCACAACCTTTTTTCAGCGATATCGGAAACTGGGGTGAGCGATCAGCCGCTGCACCTGATGGATGGGCGCCGTTGCCTGACCCGTGGGGTCTGTCAAGCGGGGGACGCGGACCAGCCATAGGGGCGGTGCGGATCTGTCCCGCAGGGGAAACGGACATATATACGGTCCCCCATGTAAATCAGCTGAGCCGCGGGCGCAATTGCCTGCTTGGGGTAAGAGGGCCGCATATTGCCGCGCTTTTGAGTTTATCGCGGGTTTTCTGCGCCGATTGGCTCCAATTTGCGCGCTGATGACACGGATTTGCGACTCACTGCCTGCGATGGGCGGGCGGGCAGGGGAGGGTTTGCCTCCGTTGACGGCCCGGCGTGGCTCTGTCACTTCTGCTGCTCAGCCCCGCAAGATCTCCCCGCCCCGCAGCGGGCCGAAACCGCCAGCCAAGACGCCCGCAAAAGGACACCGCCCTGCATGACCCGCCTGCGCTTTCTGCATTGTTCTGATCTCCATCTGGGCAAGAGGTTTGGCCAATTCGACGAAGACACCCGCGCCGCGCTCCAGCTGGCCCGTCAGGCCAGCCTTGCCCGCCTGGCAGAGATCGCAGTGACTGAACAGGCGGGCCATGTGCTGATTGCGGGGGATCTCTTTGATACAGAAACGCCGTCGTCGCGGGTGATCCGTCAGGCGCTTGCTGCGATGGGCGGGGCAGATGGCGTCGCATGGTGGATCATTCCCGGCAATCACGACAGCGGCGCAGCCGAGCCCCTGTGGGCTGAAATGGCGCGCCACAAGCCGGACAATGTGCACCTGTTGATGACGGCCGAGCCGGTCGAGATGGCGCCGGGGGCCGTGCTTTTGCCTGCGCCCTGTCTGCACCGGTTTGCAGGGCATGACCGCACGGTCTGGATGGACACCGCCGCCACAGCAGACGGCCAGCTGCGCATCGGCTTGGCCCACGGCGCGGTGCTTGATTTCGACCGCGACCAGAACGGCGCTGACACCATAACCAGCAATCGCGCCGCCAGTGCCCGGTTGGATTATCTCGCGCTTGGCGATTGGCATGGGCGGTTCACCTTGGATGCGCGCAGCCAGTATCCCGGCACGCCAGAGCGCGACCGCTTCAAACACCCCGGTCGCGGCAGCTGTCTTTTGGTCGAATTGTCCCAACCCGGCGCGCCACCCGAGGTGAAGGAGATCCCGGTGGGCCAGTTCGACTGGCAGGATCTGGCGCTGGAGCTGAGCCCGACACAGGACATCACGGCAGAGCTGATGCGCGTCTTGCCGCAGGATCGCAGCACGTGGGGGGAAACGCTGGTGCGGCTGCGCGCGCGCGGCTGGGTGCGGGCGGATCAGCGCATCACCCTGATGCAACAGGTCCAGGACCACGCCCCCGCCTTTCGCCATCTCGACCTCGACACCTCCGGGCTGCGGGTCGAACACCGGGCCGAGGATCTCGACCAGATCGCCACAACCGGTGCGCTGCGTGCCGCGGCAGAGGTTCTGTTGCGCGACAGCCAGGATGTGGCGCAGTCACAGGACAGCCGCGATGTCGCTGCGGCTGCGCTCAACCGGCTTTATGCCTTTGTGCGAAAGGACGCCGAATGAGACTGACCTCGATCCGGCTGCAAAACGTCCGACGCTTTACCGACCCGGTGGAAATCAACGGCATCGCGCCCGGCCTCAACCTGCTGAGCGCGCCAAACGAACAGGGCAAATCCACCATTTTTGACGCGCTGCATGCACTGTTCTTCAAGGATGCAAAATCCTGGGACAAGGACGTGCGCGCGCTGGCGCCCCACGCCGGAGGGGACCCCGAGATCGAAGTCACGCTCAGCCATCGGGATGTTGACTATCGCGTGGCCAAGCAATTCACCAAATCTGCAGGCAAGGGCAGCGTGCGGGTCTGGCAGGGCGGGACGCTCCTGCATCAGGCTGATGCCGCCGAGGCCTGGCTCAGGGATCTGATCACCTCGCCCAAGGACGATGGCCCGGCTGCGATGCTCTGGGTGCGGCAGGGGCTGACCGATTTCTCCGACGCCAAGGAAACACTGGGCGCACGTCGCGACCTGATGTCGTCGCTGAGTGGCGAAATCGGCGCAGTCACCGGCGGTCAGCAGATGGAGAGCCTCCGCCGCGAGATCCGCGCCGAACTTGACCGGCTGGTGACCAAACAGGGTCGCGCCCGCGCCAATGGCCCGCTGGCAGAGGCCGAAACCCGTTTGGCCGAACTGACAGAGCGTCGCGATACATTGGCGGCACAGGTGCGAGAGCTGCGCGACCAACTGGATCAGCGTCAGGCCCTGCGCCGCGAAGAGGCAGAGCTGCAGGATCCCGACGAACAGCGCGCCCGCCAGCAGCGCCTGGACGAGGCCGAGGCAGCATTGACCACAGCCGAGCGCCATCGCGAAAAATGCGAACAGGCCATCCGCGGACTTGATCTGGCGCGGGTGCGGCTTGATCAGGCGATTGGCCGCATTGAGACGCTGACAGCGCGTCTGACCGATCACGCCCGCGCCAAGGACGCCGTGCAGACAACCTCCACCGCACAGGAGCGCGCGGCGACAACCGCTCAGACCGCGACGCAAGAACTGCAGCTGGCCGAAGACGCAGCAAGGGCGGCACAGGACAGGGTCACAGCGGCAGGCAAGGCGGTTGCCGATGCGCTGCAGGCCGAAAATGCCCGCCTGTCAGCCGGGCGCAGGCGCGAACTGACGGCGCAGCTGGCAGAATATGACAAATTGCAGGCGGCGATGGCGGCAGACCGCAGGCTGGCGGCGCAGGGCCCGGATGCCCAATGCCTCACGCGGCTTGAACAGCAGGCCCAGGCGGTGGCCTTGGCCCGTCATGCCCGTGCGGCATCGGCGGCAACCCTGTCTGTGCGGTATTACGCGGGGGCAGATCCCGTGCTGACACTGGATGGCACTGTGCTTTCCGACGGGGCAGAGGTCGCGCTGACCGATACCGCAACGCTGGATGTGCCGGGTCTGGCCGCGCTGACAGTGCAGCCCGCCCGCACCGGGGACAGCGATGCCCTGCCACAGGCCGAAAGCGCGTTGGCGGAGGCCCTGCACGCGGCCGGGTTTGATACGTTGGACGCGGCCCGTGCCGCGCATCTGACCCGCAGCGAAGCCGCCAGTCGCCTCAAGGAGGCCGAAGCCACCCTGCGCGCCCTTGCTCCCGACGGGCGGGAGGCCTTGGTCGCCAAACTGGATGCACTGCCCGCAGCCCCCGCTGATGCCGAGGGGACAGAGGCGGATCGCAGCGGGCTGGAGGCGGAACAGGCAGAGGCGCAACAGGCGCTGACGCAGGCCCAGGCCACGGTAACCAAAGCACGGCACACCCAGGCCAGCGCACAGGAGGCGGCGCAACTGGCCCGCGCGCGCGCCGAGGCGGCACTGACCGAATTGGAACGCACCGCGCAGGTGCTGGGAGACAACGCCACCGCGCGCGCCACCCTCGCAGAGCTGGAGGCCGACCGCCCAAAGCTGACAGAGGATGTGCACAGCGCCCAGGCAGAGCTCGAGGGGCTCTTGGCCTCAGCCCCCGATCTGGATCAGGCGCGTGCCGCAGCGCAGCGGGCCCGCTCGGTGCAGGCAACAGCCCAGGCGCGGCTGCAGGTTATCGCCCGTGATCTTGCGGTGCTCGACAGCCGCATCGAAACCCACGCCAGCCACGCCGTCGAGGAAGAGCTGGCAGAGGTGCAGGATCTGCTCGCGGTGCAGGAAAAAGCCCATGCCGCCGTGACTTTTGAGGTGGCGACGCTACAGCGGCTCGATCAGGCGCTTGAGGCGGCACAGGACGGGGCGCAGGCCCAGTATCTTGGCCCGCTGATGGGCGAACTCGCCCCGCTTCTGCGCAGGCTCTGGCCCGAGGCGGAATTGCAGGTAGATGCCGACAGCGTCCTGCCCAGCCAGCTCGCACGGGGGGCAACAGAAGAAAGCCTGACCCAGCTGTCGGGCGGAACGCAGGAACAGCTGGCGCTGCTGGTCCGGCTGGCCTTTGCGCGGCTTCTGGCGCAGTCCGGTCAGGGCATTCCGGTCATTCTGGATGATGCGCTGGTCTACACCGATGACGCCCGGATCGAGGCCCTATTTGACGCGCTCACCCTGCAGGCAAGCGATCTGCAGATCCTGGTCTTTTCCTGCCGCCAGAAGAGCTTTCGCAATCTCGGCGGCACCGCACTGGCGATCCGCCCCGTTGATGGGGGCTGATCCTAGTCTCGCAGCTCGTCCGGGGCCACGCCCCACAGCTTTTCCTTGGGCGCCCAGCCGCGATAGCCACCGGCAGAGATCGAACACCAATCAAGGTGGCATTTGCCAAGGCGTGCAACGACGCCCATTTCAAAGGCTGCAGTGACCGGGGCATTCACTTCGGGACGGGCGCGGACGGTCAGCATGTCTTCCTCGACCAGCACGGTGCGCGCCCCCGACAGCAACGCATAATGCACCCAGCCGCCCGCACCATCGCGGTCGCGGACCCGTCGCCAATGGCCGTATTCGGCGGTGATCTCCAGCGGCATGCCGCGACGTTTGAACACCCAGTCGATCTTATGGGTAAGCGAGGGGCCACGGCGCACGTTGCCCTCGGCGGCTTTCATCGACACGAAACGGGGCAGGGGCAGATTGGTCACCGGCCCCCGGGCTTCCTTGGCCTCGGCCACGCCGGGTGCGGCTGCGCCGCCAAAACCTGCAAGGGTCACGCAAAATGCGGCCAACGCGGACCGCAGAAAAGATGCCTTCGTTGTGTTCACTGCCTGCTCGCTTCTTTCTGACGCTGTGTCATGCCTGCTGTGACCGGTCTGGCTGATGGGGGTGCGGGTTTCTTATGTGAGGGACGCAACCGCCCCGGTGATCTGCCCGCGATCTGCGTCCGGGTCTGCACCTTTGCCTGAAAGAAAACCTCGTCAGATGGACCGGTGCGCGGGATGGTTCTTGTGCCTGCCCGCGTCCTGAGCCACGATGCCAAAAGGAACAGGAATTGCAATGGTGAGGGAGACCAGCAGTGGCAAGAGAACGTCTGAGTGTTGTCGTAACGCGACGGTTGCCGGAACCGGTGGAAACCCGGCTCAGCGAATTGTTCGATGTGCGTCTGCGCGACGATGACACCCCCATGAGCCGGGCCGAGCTGACCGCCGCAGTCAAAGACGCCGATGTGCTGGTGCCAACCGTCACCGACACCATCGATGCAGGTCTTCTGGGCCAGGCCGGAGAGCGGCTGAAGCTGATCGCCAACTATGGCGCAGGTGTGGATCATATCGACGTCGCCACCGCCCGCCAGCGCGGCATTCTGGTGTCCAACACCCCGGGCGTTTTGACGGATGACACTGCCGATATGGCGATGGCGCTGATCATGGCCGTTGTGCGCCGCATCCCCGAAGGGCTCGCCATCATGCAGAAAGGCGACTGGGAAGGCTGGTCGCCCACGGCGCTATTGGGCGGGCGTCTGGCCGGGCGTCGTCTGGGGATTCTCGGCATGGGGCGCATCGGTCAGGCTGTGGCGCGCCGCGCCGGGGCCTTTGGCATGCAGGTGCATTACCACAACCGCCGCCGCCTGCGCCCTGAGATCGAAGAGCGGTTCGAGGCCACCTATTGGGAAAGCCTCGATCAGATGGTGGCCCGTATGGATGTGATTTCCATCAACTGCCCCTCGACCCCCTCGACCTTTCATCTGATGAACGCCCGCAGGCTCAAGCTGCTGAAACCCGACGCGGTGATCGTCAACACATCCCGCGGAGAGGTGATCGACGAACACGCGCTGACCCGGATGTTGCGGGCCGGTGAAATCGCGGGGGCCGGGCTCGACGTGTACGAGCACGGCACGGACATCAACCCCCGCCTGCGCGAGCTGGAAAACGTGGTGCTGCTTCCGCATATGGGGTCTGCCACCATCGAAGGCCGCCTTGAGATGGGCGAAAAGGTGCTTTTGAACATCAAGACCTTCGAAGACGGCCACCGACCGCCGGATCAGGTTGTGCCCTCGATGTTGTGAGGACGCGGCAGCAGTGGCCCTTTGCGGGGATCCGCCGGTGATGTGGATCCGCGCATGGGGCCTTGCCCTTTTCCCTTCTCAGCGCGGAATTCTCCTCTAAGGTGAATGGCATCATATTTGCTGTCATTTCACAAAAATCAGGGAGAGGATCATGCGCTATTCAGCCGTTGTTTTGGGGATGCTCGCCGCCGGTGCCACTGCAGGCGCCGCCATGGCGCAGGAGGCCGCCGACGCCGTTGCCCCGGAAGGTGCCGCTGCAACCGTTGCGGCAGAGTTTTCCGACATCAGCCCAGAGGTCGCCGCCGCATTGCAGGCCAAGGCCGCAGGGACACCGGTGCAGGCCGACAACTGGATGGTGGCCGCGGCCAATCCTCATGCGGTTGCCGCCGGGGCCAAGGTGCTGAAGGCAGGTGGCACGGCCGCAGATGCGATGGTCGCCGTGCAAAGCGTGCTGGGTCTGGTAGAGCCGCAATCCTCGGGCCTTGGCGGTGGTGCGTTTCTGGTCTGGTATGATGCCAAAACCGGCGAAGTGACCACGCTGGATGGTCGCGAAACCGCGCCGCTGGCGGCCACGCCACGTCTGTTTCAGGACGAAAACGGCGAACCGATGAAGTTCTTTGATGCCGTTGTCGGCGGGCGCTCTGTCGGCACGCCGGGCACACCTGCCTTGATGGAGGCCGCGCACCGGCGCTGGGGACAGGCCAACTGGCCCAGCCTGTTCGAGGACGCGATTGCGCTGGCTGATGGCGGCTTTAGCGTGTCGCCGCGTCTGGCCGGTCTGATCGAACGCGACGCTGACCGCCTGTCGCGCTGGCCTGAGACCGCCGCCTATTTCCTGCCGGGTGGAACACCCTTGGCAGAGGGGGCAACCCTCACCAACCCCGCCTATGGCGACACGCTGCGCCATATCGCCCGCGATGGCGCGCAGGGGTTCTATACCGGTCCCGTCGCAGAGGCGATCACCTCTGCAGTGCGCGGGGCAGAGGGAAATCCGGGGCTGCTGTCGGCGATGGATCTGGCTCTCTATCAGGTCAAGGAACGCCCCGCCGTCTGTGTCACCTACCGCGCATTCGAGGCCTGTGGCATGGGGCCGCCGTCTTCCGGGGCGCTGACCGTGGGCCAGATCCTCGGCATGTTGGGCAACTATGATCTCGCAGCCCTTGGCGCTGACAATCCCGAGGCCTGGCGGCTGATCGGCGATGCTTCGCGTCTCGCCTTTGCGGATCGTGGCCGCTACATGGCAGACAGCGATTTCGTCCCAATGCCGACCAAGGGCTTGGTGGCACAGGACTATCTGGCTGACCGGGCAAACCTGCTGTCGGGGGACGATGCGCTGCCCGAGGTGGCACCGGGCAATCCCGCCTTTGATCACGCCCTGAATTTTGCAGATGACGAGTCGATCGAATTTCCCTCGACCTCGCATATCTCCATCGTGGATCAATACGGCAACGTCCTGTCGATGACGACAACCATCGAAAACGGCTTTGGCTCGCGGGTGATGGCGGCGGGGTTCCTGTTGAACAACGAACTGACCGATTTCTCCTTCCGGACGCATCGCGACGGGGTGCCGATTGCCAACCGGCTTGAACCGGGCAAGCGGCCGCGTTCCTCCATGGCGCCGACCATCGTTCTGAAGGACGGCAAACCCGCGCTGGCGGTCGGCTCGCCCGGTGGCAGCCGCATCATCGGCTATGTGGCAAAGACCATCGTCGCCTGGGCTGACTGGGGGATGGATGTCCAGCAGGCCGTCGGCCTGCCGCATCTGGTCAACCGCTTTGGCACCTATGATCTTGAAGCCGGCACCGAGGCCACAGCCCTTGAACAGCCGCTGAGCGAGATGGGGTTTGAGGTGAACACCCGCGATCTGACCTCAGGCCTGCATGTGATCGAAATCGGTGAAGGGCTGAAAGGCGCCGCCGATCCCCGCCGCGAGGGTATCGCTCTGGGCGGTTGACTTGGGGGCAGACTGGGCGGCTGATCTGCGCCCCACCTGCCTCTTGCCCGCCCCCGGCCAGCGGGGGCGGGCCATCTGACGCTGGTGCAGCGGTAAATCTCCGACAGCCTGCGGGATACCCGCTACTGGGTATTGCCCAACCCCATTGCCGGACCTTAGGTTAACAGGTGAAATGTCCGGCCCATCCAGCCGGGCCTGAGGGGGGAGACAGAACCATGGTGCAAGCCACCACATTGCCGCGCAACGAGGCGGGAATCGCCGCTGCCATCGACACATTGAAAGCGCGGTTTGGCGACCAGCTGCAGACGGGCCAAGCGATCCGCGAACAGCACGGCCACACCACCACCTGGATCACCAATCAGGCCCCCGATGCGGTGGTCTTTCCCACCTCAGCCGCAGAGGTAAGCGAGATCGTCAAGACCTGCGCCGAACATGGCGTTCCGGTTATCCCCTTTGGCACCGGCACCTCGCTGGAGGGACACGTCAACGCGCCCGCAGGCGGGATCTGCATCGACATGATGAAAATGGACAAGATCCTCGCCGTGCACCCAGAGGATCTGGATGTGGTGGTGCAGCCCGGTGTGACCCGTGAGCAGCTCAATACCTATCTGCGCGATCAGGGCCTGTTCTTTCCCATCGATCCCGGTGCCAATGCCTCGCTCGGGGGCATGGCCGCAACCCGTGCCTCTGGCACCAATGCCGTGCGCTACGGCACGATGAAGGACAATGTTCTGGCGCTTGAGGCAGTGATGGCCGACGGTGGCGTGATCCGCACTGCGCAACGGGCCCGAAAGTCGTCGGCAGGCTATGACATGACCCGGCTGCTGGTCGGCAGCGAAGGCACGCTTGGCCTCATCACCGAACTCACCCTGCGCCTGCAGGGCATCCCCGAGGCGATCCGCTCGGCGCGTTGTGCCTTCAACAGCGTCGATGATGCCTGCCGCGCGGTGATGATGACCATTCAATACGGCATTCCCGTGGCTCGCATCGAACTGCTGGATGCGCTCAGCGTGCGCGCAGCCAATGCCTATTCCGGTCTCAACCTGCCCGAGGTGCCGCTGCTGCTGCTGGAGTTCCACGGCTCCGACGCCGGTGTGGTCGAGCAAACGGATATGTTTGCCTCCATCGCAGAAGAGTTCGGAGGCTTTGACATCGCAGCCACCTCCACCGCCGAGGAGCGCAGCAAGCTGTGGCAAGCGCGCCATGACATGTACTGGGCCTGCCTGCAGCTGCGACCCGGCGCCAAGGGCATCTCTACCGACGTGTGCGTGCCGATCTCCCGTTTGGCGGAATGTGTCAGCGCCGCACGGGCCAAAGCCGAAGACATGGGCCTGCTGGCGCCGATGGTGGGCCATGTGGGCGATGGCAATTTCCACGCCTTGCTGCTGATCGACATGGACAGCGCAGAAGAGCGCGCAAAGGCAGACACCTACGTCGGCTGGCTAAACGAGCTGGCAATCTCGATGGAGGGCACCTGCACGGGCGAACATGGCATCGGGCAGGGCAAACGCCCCTACCTGACACAAGAGCTGGGCGACACCACCCGCTACATGGCCGCGATCAAGGCAGCGCTGGACCCGGAAAACATCCTCAACCCCGGCAAGATCCTGGAAATGTGACCCGCCTGCTGCGCCAACAGGGGCAGGTAGGATAGAAATCATCCCGTGGTTGCCCGCTTGGCCCAACTCTCGCCTGATTTACTGGTTAAGACGCCTTAACTAAGGGGGCTCGGGTAGAGCTTCCAAAAATGGTGTGGGATCAGGTTGGGATCAATGCGGGACGAGTCGGGGATCCGGGTATGAGTATCAAAAGCTTGGCGGCCTTTGCCCTTGTCTGTGTCGCAATCATCGCTGCTGTCGACTATGAACGCCAGTCACGCGACCCGTTTGGCCAGTGGCAGGATCTGAGCGTGGGCGATTATGTCTCCAGCGTGCGCCTGCGGTTTGGGCAGGCAGACGAAACACATACCGCGCCCCGCGACCCGCTGCATTCCGGTCAAACCCGACCCGGCCATGCCCAAGGGACCAGATCGCAAACCACCGGCCCCCGCATCGCGGCGCATCTGCCGCAGACCGGCCTTGCCCCCGCAGACGAAAGAGCAGGGCTGATCGGCAGCATGGTGTCTGCCGCAGGCTCTGGCGTCGCGCGCAATATGCCCGCAGTTCAAGACGATCTGTTTCAGTCGGTGAAGGGCCTGTTGGGATCGGACGACGCCGCCCCTGCGCGCCGCAGCGGTCAGGCGTTCGGCAACGGCAGCACGGCGCGCAGCGTCGGGATCTGCATTCGTCGCGGCAGCACGCTCAGCTGCGATTGACCCCAGCGCCTTGCCACCACCAACTCCGCAAGATTTGTCCGTTTGGCCCGTGCTAGCTGCGGGATGAATTTGCATATGGGAGACGACATGACCTCTGTCGGACATTTCACCTGGACGGACCTGTCCACCTACGACATGGCTGCGGCCAAGACAGTCTACAGCACCCTCTTTGGCTGGCGATTTGAGCAGGACGCAACCTACGCCTTTGCCACGCAAAACGGCGATCCGGCTGCGGCTGTGTTCCCGATGCCGGAGTTTCTGGCCAAGATCAACATGCCGTCCTTCTGGATGTCTTATGTGCAGGTTGACGATCTGGACAAGGCCGTCGACATCGCACGCGGCCACCCCGGCACCATCATCGAGATCGAGCCGCATGACTTTGACGGGGCAACGCGCATCGCGCTTGTACGGGATCCGGCAGGGGCCGGGTTCACCCTTGTTCAGGGCAGCACCCTGATGGCGCCCGCATCGCAGTCGTCGCCCCATCAGGCCATTCCGGGTCAGGTGCTGCGCCGATATCACCACGTGCCCGATATCACCCTGATCGAAGGGTTCTACGGGGCGCTGTTCGGCTGGAGCTTTCACAAGATCGCAGAGATCCCCTGGCCGGTCTATGACATCCGCCACCCCGACGGCAGCCTTGTGGCGCAGGCCGAAGAGGTGCCAGAGACGATCCGTGGCAAATTCCGCTACTGGATGCCCTGTTTTGCCGTGCCCTCGCTGGATGGTGCGCGCAGCGCGGTGCAGCGCATCGGGGGAGAAATCACCGGGGATCTGCAGGACGGCCGCCTGATGGCGGCGGACAGTCAGGGGGCGGCGTTTATGATACAGGCGGCGGGCGATCCTGTCGGGGCAACAGCCACGCCCGCAACCGACCACAGCCCACGGCCCTGGCGTGCGGCACTTGGCCTGCTCTGCATCTGGCTCGCCGTGGTGATGGAGCTGCCGTTGTTCTGGGGTGTCCTGTTTCTGCTGTGGAGCTGGTCTGCCTTGCGCGCGGGGCGGGCGGATTTCATTGACCCCGTGGACCGCCAGCGCAATCCGCTGCTGTTCTGGGGTCTGTCTGCGACCTGGATTGGCCTCAGCCTCTGGATGATCGGCGCGGCGTTGGGCCTCTTTTGACCGCCTTGGTGGAGGCAGATTTGACCCCGCGGCCAGATCCCTAGCCAGATCCATAGCCAGGTCCGGGGGCAGGGGTGTTGCCATAGCTGCGCACGCTGTGTTCGGAATTGCTTTGGATGGCTCTGCCATACTGTTCAGGATCGCGATCTCTGGCAGGCCTGGCACGTCTGCCACCCCAAGGAAACGGGCCCTTTGGCAGGGGCACGCATGATTGATATCCCGCGTATGGGGGGCAACCCCCATCCACCTTCCGCCCATGGGCGGCGCCGCCTTCTTATTCTACCCGCTCCGGGGTCCACATCACACAGCATGGCCCCGGCATCTGGAAACGCAGACTGGCCGACAGACCGAATACCCAACGGCACGTCAGACACCGACGCCAGGGCCACGTGCCCGCACCCAGCGACGCCGGGAATCTCCTGCTGTGGCGGGGCACAAACTGGTGCAAAACCAGAGGCCAAACCCGCAACGCTTTCCCTCAAATCCGTCAGATCCCCCCAGAAACCGCCATTCTGGGCGACCCTAGGTCGGTTTTGTCATGTTTTGGGTCGGATGGATTTGGAGCGAAACCGCAAGGCCGGGCATAACTCCGTGCAACGAGTCATCTATTCGGGAGATCGGGCCCATGAAAACCCAAGTCAAAGCATTGGTCGTCGGCGGTGGTGCCGTCGGGACATCCATTGCCTATCATCTGGCCAAGGCAGGCTGGGACGATGTCATGCTGATCGAGCGGGACGAGCTGACCTCCGGCTCGACCTGGCACGCAGCTGGCCTGCTGCCGCTGTTCAACATGTCCTATGCGACCACCCACATCCACAAGTACTCGGTCGATTTCTACAAGACCCTTGAGGAAGAGACCGGCCTGAACGCGGGTTTCGCCGTGGTGGGCAACCTGCGCATGGCGCAGACCCAGGAACGCATGGACGAATACATGCTCTATGCCTCCACCGCAGAAACCTGCGACGTGGACTACGAGTGGCTCACCCCCGAGCAGATCAAGGAACGCTGGCCGCTGATCGAGACCGGCGACCTGAAAGGCGCGATCTACCACACCGAAGATGGCTACATTAACCCCGCAGACGTGACCCAGGCGATGGCCAAGGGCGCCCGTCAGCGCGGCGTTGAAATCCACCGCAAACTGCAGGCCGATGCCTTCCACTGGACCGGCACCCACTGGGAAGTCACCTGCACCAAGATGGTGGAAAAAGGCGGCAACCTCATCGAGAGCGACGAGCAGGTGGTCATCACCGCAGAGCACGTCGTGACCGCATCGGGCAACCACGCACAGCGCACCGCCAAGATGCTCGGCATCAAAATGCCTGCGATCCCGGTTGAACACACGTTCATCGTCATGGATCAGGACCCCGAGCTGGTCAAATGGCGCGAAGCCGGCAACCCGGAGCACCCGGTCATCCGTGACGCCGACAATGAATCCTACGCCCGCGAAGAGCGCGGTGGCTGGATCCTCGGCATCTACGAGCACGGCGCACCTGCACGTTTCGAACATGGCGTACCGGACAGCTTCCGCGCCGACCTGTTCCCGCTGGATCTGGACCGGATTGCCGACCAGTACATGGCAATGGCAGAGCGCGTTCCCTCCTGCGCCGAATCCGGCCTGAAAGACGATTTCAACGGTCCGATCTGCTACACCCCCGACGGCAACCCGCTGGTTGGTCCGGCACCGGGCCTGCGCAACATGTGGCTGGCAGAAGGTTTCTCCTTCGGCATCACCGCCGCTGGCGGCACCGGCTACTACCTGGCGCAGATGATGGTGGACGGAGAGGCCGAGATCGACATGGCGTCGCTCGACCCGAAACGCTACTCCTCCAACTGGATGACCACCGAGTTCGCGGCCCGCAAGAACGAAGAGTGCTACGAGCACGTCTACATCCTGCACCACCCGGACGAAGAGCGCCCGGCAGCCCGCCCGCTGCGCACCGCTCCCGCCTACGACCGCCAGAAAGCGCGCGGCGCACAGTTCGGCTGGGTCAACGGCTGGGAACGCCCGAACTACTTCGGCCCCGTGGATGCGCCTGAAAACTTCGACGAAGAGAGCCGCTCTTTCCGTCGTGGCAAATGGTGGCAGCACGCTGTGGACGAAGCCAAGGCAATCCGCGAAGGCGTTGGTCTGATCGACGCAACCGCCTTTACCAAGCACGTCGTCAAAGGCCCCGGTGCCACCCAGTTCCTCGACTGGTTCACCTGCAACAAACTGCCCAAGGTCGGCCGCATCAACCTGACCTACGCGCTGACAGCCTTCGGCACCACCCGCACCGAATACACCATCGTGCGCAACGGCGAGAACAACTACTACCTCGTCTCCGCCGGCGCCTGGTCCGAGTATGACGCCGACTTCCTGCGCAAGGCGGCCGAGGACAAGATGGAGGAATTCGGCTACATCGAGATTCAGGACGTGACCACCCAGTGGGGCGTCTTCGCCATCGCAGGCCCCAAGTCCCGCGATGTGCTGAAAGAGGTGATCGTCGACGCAGATCCGGAAACCGCGCTGTCCAACAAGCGCTTCCCCTGGCTGTCGGCCCGTCAGATCGAACTGGGCATGTGCCCGGTCAATGCGATCCGTGTGGCCTATACCGGCGAACTGGGCTGGGAACTGCATCACCCGATCGAGATGCAGAACTACCTGTTCGACCTGCTGGAGAAAGCCGGCGAGAAGCACGGCATGAAGCTGGTCGGTGCGCGCGCCCAGAACTGGCTGCGTCAGGAGAAATCCTACCGTGCCTTCGGCAACGAGCTGGGCCGTGACGCGACCCCGCTGGAAGCCGACCTGCCGCGCTTTGTCGATCTGGAGAAGGACTTCCACGGCAAGGACAAGCTGGTCGAAACCGGCGTCCGCGTGAAGTGCTGCACCCTGTTGATCGACGGCCCGGAAGATGCCGATCCCTGGGGTCGCGAGGCGCTTTATGCCGAGGATGGCACCCGTGTGGGTCGTCTGACCTCCGGCGGCTACTCGGTCGCCTTCGAGAAATCCATCGGGATGGGTTACGTGAAGCCTGAAATGGCCGTGGAAGGCACCAAGCTGAAGGTGAAGATCCAGGACAAACTGTGGGACGCTGTCGTCACCTGCGACAGCCCCTACGATCCGAAGAACGAAACCATCCGCGTCAACGGCTAAGCCTGACCAAAAACAAAAGCCCCGGCACCGCGCCGGGGCTTTTTTCGTTGGAGGGAAGGTGCAAGGGAGCGGAAAAGACGCGCAACAGCCAATCCTCCCGCCCGTCACCACTCGGATGTGAAATCCGAAGGTTCCCGTTGGGCCAGGCAGGCCGCGCCGCAGGCGCGGCCTGCCTGGCCCGCCCCGCGACGGGCGCAGCCCGGCGCAAAGCCTGTGCCCCACCCTGCAGGGCATTTCCTATGATCAGGCCTGCTGCCGCGCGTGCAGTTTGCGTCGGTGCCGTTCGAGAAAGCTCTGGCTGGGGAGAAACCGGCTTGGCAACGCAAGGCGGGGGCTATCGATCCGCTCCAGGGATTTGCGGGCCTCGCTCGGCACGTCTTGTGCGATGATCAGGCGATAGTCTTCGTCGAAGGAAATCAGGTGCCTGTCAAAAGCCCGGTCGTGCAGCGCATTGAGGCAAATGCCATTTTGCGGGTTCAGACGTACCGAGTGATCCTCTGCCCATCCCACGATGTGGCTTGCCGTCAGAAGCCTCTGGTCTTCGATCCCACTCAGCGCACATCTGTGTTTGTATGAGGTCAGGATCATCTCGCGAAAGAACGCCTGCCCTCGGCGCTGACGGACGAGGGCAGTTGGCTCTTGCGGGTGGTGCTGCTCAAATCGGGCCTGTCTTTCCGCAAAACCAGCCACAGGGTCCTCGTTCTGGAAAGGCGTCAGCGGTGCCGCATGATCGAGGATTGTGTCTGGTGTCCGCAGGAATTCTTCCCAGATCTTTCGATCCAGGGCAGATGCATTCTGCATGCCTTTCTGGGGCAGGCTGTCATCCAATGCTGCGAGATTGGCGAGCTTTAGCGCCACCGCACTGGCGGTGCGGCCGATCTCGCGGGCCAGAGCGATGATATCAGGTTGTCGGCTGTGGAAATTGCCGAACTCGAGCCGCAGATAGAGGGTCAGGGCCTTGCGCACTTCGGCGTCGGTCCAATGTCGTCGCATCGTCATAAAATCGCAAAATAAAATCCTGACAGAGGCTGCCAGGACGTCGGTGCGAATTCAAGCACAACCCTTCCTACAAGACAAAGGCGGGGAGTGTGGCCCCGCCTTTGTTCTCATGTCGCCCCGCCTAGTGAAAGGCCGCCTGCGAGGGGATGGTCGGGCGGTCCTGGGGCGTGGGGGCAGGGGGCAGCCAGGGGCCTGTGGTGTCCTGCGGGACGGCCCAGGCGGGGTTCAGCCAGATGGCGGCGTCGCTGTCCTGTGCGGGTTGCGGGGCGGCTGCAGCGGGGCGGGTGCTGTTGATGCTGAGGCTCAGCTGCGCGGCGTCATGCTGCGCGGTGAGCGACACCACCGCGCCGGTTTTGACCGCGCACGGGGCCTCCATCAGATAGGCGGTGCGCCCCCAGTGACCATCAGAGGCCAGACCGTTGTTGACCGCGATGCCCTCTGCCAGCTGCATCTCGAAGGTGACAAGCACCGCATGCAGGGTGCCGGGCATGGCGCAGGTCAGCCTGCGCTGGCTGTGGCCGGGATCGATGCTGGGGCGGGTGAAGTCGAAGGTGAACAGCTCCTGCGCCGGGCCGAGCGAGCGCGGCGGGCTGGCAGAAAACTCCCCCGGAGTGATCTGCGCCACATTGGCAAAATGGTGAAAGGCGCTGAGATCAAAGCCTTCGGCGCTTTGCGGTTGCCACTGCTGCGCCAGATGCGCCGCCTCGACAGGCTGTGCCAGCAGACGCCCGGTTTCGGGAATGGCCCGTGCGCCGGGTTTGGCCAGCGCACCCATCGCATGGGTCAGCGTCGCCAGCGCGCCTTCGCCCAGAAGAACCGTATCGACGATTTCGGAAATCACCACATCCGCAGGCTCCGGCATGTCGCTTCCAATGACAATCTCATGCGACCATTTGCTGATGACGGTGATCCGATCCGCCAGCCCGTTTCGGGCGATCACCTGACGGGCGGCTTCGGCGATCAGGGGTTGCTGTTCACAGGTATAGACGTGCTGCGCACCGGCCCGTGCGGCCAGCATGGCGGTCAGCCCGGCACCGCAGCCAATGTCGAGCACGATGTCACCGGGGCGCACCTTGGCAGCAATGGCCGCGGCATAGGCCTGATTGCGGGCCTGATCGGCCAGCATCGGAAAATGCCAGCGCGGCACAAAGGTCTGATAGAGCCGCTCGCGCAGGATCTGCGCCTCGTGGTGCTGGGGGTCGAGCGCCAGCGCCTCATTCAGCAGACGCGCGGTTTGCAGACCGCCATCCCCCAAAGCTGTGGCCTTGGCCAAAGCGACCAGATGGTCGGCATCGACGGCGGCGGCGGGGCTTTGGGCGGGCAAGGCAGGCATCGGGGAAGGGGCAGGCGTCTGATTTTCAAGCAACTTTCAATTTTCCCTTGTTTTGAGGCAAATGCGTTGCGGCGACTATCGGGCATTCGCATCTAATTTTCGGTAAAGGGAAACGGGCATTGTTGTGGCAGGGGGCGGCCCGGTTGTTCTGCTGGCTCTGGGCTTTTTGTGGGGCTTTTAATCTGCGCTCTGCCGTGGCCGGGTGAAGGGGGCGGGCCAGGACCATCAGTGGCCCGACCCGGCACTCAAGACAGGCGCGATATCAGGCGGTCAGCTCGTCAAAACAGGCCATCGCCTTTGAGGCATACATCATTGATGGGCCACCCCCCATCTGGATCGACATGGCCAGCACATCCCCCAGCTCTTCGCGGCTGGCGCCCGCCCGCACAAGGGCCTCGACATGCAGGCCGATACAGTCCTCGCACCGCAGCGCGACCGCGATGCCAAGGGCCACGAATTCCTTTTGCTTGAACTCCAGAACGCCCCCCTCCTTGACTGCTTTGCCAAGCCCGCCAAAGGCCTGCGCGGTCTGGGGAATGGCGCGGTTCAGCCGGCGCAGCCGGTCGCGGGTCTGGGTGAGTTTGTCATGCCAGTTCATGATGTGGGATCCTTTCACATTCAGGTAATGGAATGCGTAAGGCGACGCCCGTTCCCGGACTTTGATCTCGATCAGCCGGATGCGGTTTTGGGGCAGCTCAGGCCGGTTTTTCCGCAATCAGGGCAAGATTGTTGGCGGGCATTTCCACCACCTCTGCCATCTCAAGCCCTTGGGCCTGCATCCAGTCCATGACGTCGAAATCATCCTTGTAGCCCACGTCGGGGTCATGGGCGGTCAGCTTGGTGTGAAAACTGCGGTCGCCCTCGGATGTCAGCTCTCCGGCGCGCATGAACGGGCCGTAGATCATCAGCCGTCCCCCCGGCGCCAGATGGCGCGCGGCACCATCAATCAGGGTTCTGGCTTCGGGCGCGCTGATCAGATGCAGGAGGTTGCACAAAGTGATGAGATCATAGCGCCCCAGCCCTGCGGGCCAGTCGGTTTCGGTGGCATCAAGATGCAGCGCAGGGGCAATGTTTGGGCTCGCCTGATCGCGCACATGATCGCGCACATGCGCATCGATGCTGGCCCGGCGCAGCGGATCGACCTCGCTTGGTTGCCACAGGATATGCGGGCAGCGCGCGGCAAAGCCCGTGATGTGCTGACCGGTGCCGCTGGCGATTTCCAGCGCCTTGGGCTGGGGGCGGTCCGGGCGTGCGGCAGGGGCAATCGCGGCGATCAGATCTGCAAGCGGCGCAAGGTTGCGCGCGGCAGAGGGAGAGAACAGCTTGGGCGAGGTCGCGTCATCGGCCGGGGCCACGACAGAGGCTGCGCCAGGGACGGATCTCACGGCCATTGTTTGTCCTTTCCATATGTGTCGGGCCCATACGTATCGGGCCGTTTGGAATTGGCCCGCTTGCCCGATCGGTTACGCCCCGCGCAGACGTGCCGGGCTGAGAGCGGCCAGGGTGGCCGCGTCAATCTCCGGTGCCGCGCCTGTCATCAAAGCGGCAATCAACCGCCCGGCAGCTGGTGAGGACTGCACGCCATAGCCCCCCTGACCGGCGCACCAGACAAAGCTGGGCTGATCCGGATCGGGACCCATCACCGGCACGCCGTCGTTGACGAAACTGCGCAGACCGGCCCAGTTGTGTTCCACCCGCGTCACAGGCTCGCTGACCATTTCTTCATAGCGGGCCAGCCCCTCGGCCAGCACCATGTCATCGGCATAGGCATCATGGGGTGCGACCGGATCGGCATCGGCGGGGGAGACCAGCAGTTTGCCCGCGTCCGGCTTGGCATACCAGCATTCGCCCACCCCCATGATCATCGGCCAGGTTGTGACATCATGGCCACCGGGGGCAGGCAGCCGCGCCATGGAACGGCGTTTGGGCTGCAACCCAATCGGGGCAATATTCGCCAGCGCGGCGATTTCATCAGCCCAGGCACCGGCGGCATTGACGACACTGCGGCAGCGCAGGGTTTCGGTGCTGCGCGCGGCCCCTGATCCCGTGGTGATGTCGACCTGCCACATACCGTCAGCGGCAGCATACTGCAGCGCCGTGACCTGTGCATCGGTGCGGATCACCCCGCCGTGGCTGCGCGTGACCTTGGCAAAATCCTGTAGCAGACGGTCGGCATCCAGATCCTCGGCAGTGTCGTGATAGGCGGCAAAGCCCACCGCGGCGGGGTTCAGAACCGGCACCATCTGCACCGCCTGTTCCACGGGAATCTCTGTCAGCGACAGGCTCACACAATCGGCGGCAAATTCCTCTGCCTGATCGGGGCCTGCGACCAGCATCATGCCGCGCGGACTGAGATAGCCGTTGCTGCGATGATGGGCCTCGCTGGCCTGTGTCAGCACCTGCACCGGGCCGGGGCCGTAATGGGCCTCGAACATCGCGGCAGAACGCCCGGAAGAATGATAGCCAAGCGCGCTTTCGCTCTCCAGCACCAGGGTGCTGCGCAAGGGGCTGAGCGCGGCTGCGGCGCTGAGGCCGGCAAGCCCGCCACCAATGATGATCACATCAAGGATCTGATCGCTCATGCCTGTTCCTCCAACCGGTCAGTTGCCGGGGCAGGGCGCGGCGACAGCGCCGAAATCCGTTCATAAAGCGCGGGCGTCATGTCAATCTCCAGCGCCGCCAGCGACGGGCGCAGCTGCTCCAGCGAGCGGGCAGAGATGATCGGTGTCACCTGCGCGCCATAGCCTGCCGCCCAGGCCACTGCGAGGCTCGCAGGCTCCACCCCAAGCTCTGCGGCCAGATCCGCAAGGGCACGCGCGCTGTCCAGCATCCAGGGCTGGCCATAGCGTTCGCGGTAGCGCGGATCATCATCCAGCCGCCCCCGGCTGCTGCCCGCGGCCGTGTCGCCCGCAAGACCCGCGGCGTATTTCCCGGTCAGCATCCCGCCGCCCAGCGGAGAATAGGGCGCAACGGCAATCCCCTGATCGGCACACATCGGCAGGATCTCGACCTCGACCTGACGTTTGATCAGCGAATACATCGGCTGCAGAATCGCCGGGCTAAGATCAAATTCCTGTCCGATCATGATCGCCTTCATCACCTGCCAGGCGGCAAAGTTCGACAGGCCGAGATAGCGAAACTGCCCGGCCGCGCGCAGCTCTGCCAGTGTGGCAAGCGTTTCGCGTAGATCGGTGTCTTCGTCGTAGCGATGCAGATACAGGATATCGACCATATCCTGCCCCAGCCGCGCGCGCGACTGATCCAGCTGGCGGCGGATATTCTCGGCGCCCGCACCACCGGTATAGGCAACCTTGGTGGCGATCAGCAGACTGTCACGCGCGTCGCGGATCAACTGGCCCAGGATCTCTTCGCTGCGCCCGTCGGTATAGACCCAGGCGGTGTCGAAATGGGTGATGCCTGCAGCGCGGCAGGCGGCATACATCTCGGCTGATTGGGCGGCGTCGGCGCGGCCGCCAAATTGCATGGTGCCAAAGGCAAGGGCGCTTGCGGGGGTGCCATCCAGGCTGATCAAATCGGTGTTCATGGCGCAGAGCGTGGCATGAGTTCGCAGCAACCAAAAGCCCCAAAATTCCCATACGTTGTGCAAAATCACCGCAGGCTCGCGCTGGCCTGTTTCAAAGCCGTGGCGCAATCGTGAATGGCAATGACACCGGGCTCGGAGTAGGGACAGATATGTTTGATTCAAAGATCCGCCCGTTGATTGATCCGGTTCTGAACGCCCAGGGCGCAGTGATTGCGCGCGCAGGCATAAGCGCCAATCAGGTGACATTGCTGGGGCTGGCGCTGGGGTTGCTGTCGGCGGTGATGATCGCCTGTGGCCTGTTTGCGCTGGCCTTGCTGCCGTTGCTCTTGTCGCGGCTGGCCGATGGTCTGGACGGTGCGGTGGCGCGCGCCAGCGAGCCAAGCGACTTTGGCGGCTATCTTGATATCACCTGCGATTTTCTGTTCTACGGCGCGGTGCCGCTTGCCTTTGTGCTGGCCGATCCTGTGCAAAACGGCGTCGCCGGGGCGTTCCTGCTGATGACCTTCTATGTGAATGGCACCAGTTTTCTCGGCTACGCGGTGCTGGCGGAAAAGCACAAGATGAAGAGCGAAGCGCGCGGTGTCAAAACGCTCTATTTCACCGGGGGGCTGCTGGAAGGGGCCGAAACCATCGGCTTTTTCGTGCTCCTGTGTCTGCTGCCTGCATGGTTTGCCCCTATGGCCTGGGTCTTTGGCGCGCTGTGTCTGGTGACTGCGGGCTCGCGCGTGCTGCTGGCGCTGCGGGTGTTTCGCCGCGACTGAGGTGCTGCGCCGCGCGCCCCGAATTTGAGTATTTATGGAAAGATGACGGGGCAAGGGCAGGGGCCCCTGCGACGTCTGCCATCGCCGCTGGCCAGTCATGGCCCCACGAAAAAGGCCCGCCAGAGGAGGCGGGCCTTTCGTGTTGTTTCATCTATCAGATGGTGCGAGCCGCTTATTGCGGGATGTCGCCTTCAAGACCTTCGACGTAGAAGTTCATGCCGGCCAGGGTGCCGTCATCGGCGGTTTCGCCGTCTGCCAGCCAGTCAGAGCCGTCCTGTTTCTTGATCGGGCCGGTAAAGGCGTGGTAGCTGCCATCGGCCAGCGAAGCCTTGAGCGCCAGGGCAGAGGCCTTGATCTCTGCCGGAACAGCGTCGGAAATCTCGCCAATTTTCACCATGCCGGCGCCGATGCCGTCCCAGGTGTCGCTGCTTTCCCAGGTGCCGTCCATAACCGCCTTGGTGCGGGCGATGTAGTAAGGCGCCCAGTCATCGATGATGGAGGAGACGCGCGGCTTGGGGCCGTATTCCGCCATATCCGAGGCCTGACCAAAGGTGATCACATTGCCTGCGGCCTGAGCGGCGGCCTGCGGCGCGGTGGAGTCGGTGTGCTGCAGGATCACGTCTGCGCCCTGTTCGATCAGAACCTTGGCAGCGTCAGCTTCTTTTGCAGGATCAAACCAGGTGAAGGCCCAGACGATTTTGAACTGAACGTCGGGGTTGACTTCCTTGGCGTGCAGATAGGCAGAGTTGATGCCGCGGATCACTTCGGGGATCGGGTAGGAGCCGATGTAGCCGATGATGTTGCTCTCGGTCATCTGGCCTGCGATGTGGCCCTGAACGGCGCGGCCTTCGTAGAAGCGGGCAGAATAGGTCGAGACGTTGTCAGCGCGCTTGTAGCCGGTGGCGTGCTCGAACTTCACGTTGGGGAATTTCTTGGCAACGTTGATGGTTGGATCCATGTAGCCAAAGGAGGTGGTGAAGATGAGATCCGCGCCTTCCAGCGCCATCTGGGTCATGACGCGCTCGGCGTCGGGGCCTTCGGCCACGTTTTCGACGTAGACGGTTTCGACCTTGTCGCCGAATTCCTCGACCACGGCCTTGCGGCCCTGATCATGTTCGTAGGTCCAGCCACCATCGCCCACCGGGCCAACATAGACAAAGCCGACTTTGGTTTTGTCATCTGCGGCCACGGCGCCGGTTGCCAGGCCAAACGCCACAGCGGCGCTGGTCAGCAGTTTGTTCAATTTCATCTTTACGGACTCCCCGTTTTGGTTGTTACGCCCAGGAGAGGGCCCTGGACGATGAGCGACCCCCGCCAGATCAGCGGGAGGCGTGGAAATTGCGGCCAAGGGCGGCGGGTGCGCTGCTCTTGTCCGCGGAAAGGATAACAAGCACGATAATTGTGATCACGTAGGGCGACATTGCCAGATACTCGACCGGGATGGCAACGCCTGCGGCCTGCAGATTGAGCTGCACAACGGTGACGCCGCCAAAAAGATAGGCACCAAGCAGCGCGCGCCAGGGCTTCCAGCTGGCAAAGACCACCAGCGCCAGCGCGATCCAGCCAACACCGGCCGTCATGCCTTCGGTCCATTGCGGTACCCGGATGAGGCTGATGTAGGCGCCGCCAATGCCCGCACAGGCGCCGCCAAACAGGATCGCCATCAGACGGATACGGATCACCTTGTAGCCAAGCGCATGGGCGGCATCGTGGTTTTCCCCCACCGCGCGCAGCACCAGCCCGGCGCGCGAGAACTTCAGCAGCGCCCAGACCGCGGCGGTGAGCGCGATGCCGAAATAGAGAATGATGTCATGGCCAAACAGGATCGGGCCAACCACCGGCAGATCGCTGAGGACGGGAATGTGGATGTCGCTCATCTGCGGCGGTTTCACCCCCACATAAGATTGCCCCATCAAGGCCGACAGCCCCAGGCCGAACAATGTCAGCGCCAGACCCGACGCCACCTGATTGGCCTGCGCAATCTGTGTCAGAAAGCCAAACAGCACCGACAGCGCAGCCCCGGCAAAGGCGGCCGCAAAAAAGCCCAGCAGGGGGGAGCCGGTTTCCACCGCGGTGGCAAACCCAGCAATGGCGCCGGTGATCATCATGCCTTCGACGCCAAGGTTCAGAACGCCTGATTTCTCCACCACCAGCTCTCCGATCGCGGCGATCAGGATCGGTGTGGCCGCCACCATCAGCGAGGCGACCAGGAGGACGGGATTGATTGCAGAAAGATCCATGTCACACCACCTCGGGTTTGCTGAGCGCAATGCGGAAATTGGTCAGGAGATCCAGCGCCAGCAGGAAGAACAGCAGCATCCCCTGGAACACCTGGATCGCCGCCGAAGGCAGGCCCATGTTGGACTGCGCGATATCGCCGCCAATGTAGGTCAGCGCCATCAGCCCCCCCGCCAGCAGGATGCCCACGGGGTGCAACCGGCCCAGGAAGGCGACGATGATCGCGGTAAAGCCGTAGCCCACGTTGAAATCGATGGAGATCTGACCAGAGGGGCCAGAGACCTCAAACAGGCCCGCAAGACCCGCCAGCGCGCCAGAGGTGCCAAGGCAGAACAGCACCAGCCGGGTGGGGTTCACGCCTGCAAACCGTGCGGCACGCGGGGCCTCGCCGCTCAGGCGGATGTGGTAGCCCAGCATGTGACGGTTCAGCAGCACATAGGCAAAGATCACCGCAATCAGCGCCGCCACAACGCCCCAGTGCATGCCGGTGCCGGTGATCAGCTCGGCGTTATGGGCGGCGTCCCAGGACTGCAGGTTGCGCGAACCGGGAAAGCCAAAGCCTTCGGGGTTTTTCAACAGGCCAAGCGAAACCGAGGCCAGGAACTGCTCGGCCACATAGACCAGCATCAGCGAGACCAGGATCTCATTGGTGCCAAAGCGGGTCTTCAGCACAGCGGGGATCATCGCCCAGGCCCAACCGCCAAGCGCGCCGGCCACCACCATCAGGGGAAAGATCAGCGCAGAATCCGCGGGATAAAACGCAAGGCCCGCACCGGCGCCGCAGATGGCGCCCATGATATACTGGCCTTCGGCGCCGATGTTCCAGATCCCGGCGCGAAAGCCCAGGGACAGGCCGATGGCGATCAGCACCAGGGGCGCGCCCTTCACCAAAAGCTGCGGACGGTAGTAAAAGGCAAATTCGCCAAACAGCGGATCCCAGAAAATGGTGCGGATCGCCTCGACCGGGTTCTTGCCAAGCGCCGCAAACAAAAGCCCGCCTGCAATCATGGTCGCCAGCACCGCCACCAGCGGCGTTGCCATCGACCAGACACGCGACGGCTGTGGTCTCTTTTCTAGCCGGATCATTGTTGTTGTTCCCCCCGGTCGCAGATCTGTGCCTGCGTGCCTGTCATCTTTCCAAAAATACTCACAGTCCCGACCGACCCGCACACGCGGCCCTTGGTGGGGATCAGCAGGGTCGCTGCGCTAGACATGCGCAACCTCCATCCCATGTGCGCCACCCATCATCAGGCCGATTTCATCAACGCTCAGCCCTGTGGTGGGGCGCGGTGCGCTCAGGCGGCCTTCGTTCAGGGCGGCAAAACTGTCGGCGATCTCCATCAGTTCGTCGAGATCCTGGCTGATGCAGATCACGGCGGTGCCGCCCGCGGCCAGATCCAGCAGCGACTGGCGGATCGCGGCGGCGGCGGCGGCATCCACGCCCCAGGTCGGCTGGTTCACCACCAGAACCTCGGGGCTTTGCAGCACCTCACGGCCGATGACGAATTTCTGCAGATTGCCCCCCGACAGCGAGCGGGCGGCGTTCTGCGGACCAGGGGTGCGCACGTCAAAGCGCTCGATGACCTTTTCGGCAAACTCCTGCGCCAGGCCCCATTTGAGAAACCCCCGGCTCGCCAGCCCTTCGCGGGTGGCGGCGGTCAGCATGGCGTTTTCCGTCAGGCTCATATCCGGGGCTGCGGCATGGCCCAGACGTTCCTCTGGTGCTGCGAGAATGCCGAGGCGGCGGCGGGCAACCGGGCCGAGGTGGCCGACTGGCGCACCCTCCAGCTTGACCGCATCGTCGGTGGTCAGCGTCTCGCCCGACAAAACGCCAAGCAGCTCGTCCTGGCCGTTGCCCGCAACCCCGCCAATTCCAAGGATTTCCCCTTTGCGAACAGTGAGGTGGACATTCTTCAGCGCGGTGCCAAAGGCCGATGGGGCAGGCACCGACAACCCGGTGATATCCAGCGCCACATCACCGAACGCGCGGCCTGATCGTTCGGGTGTCTGCAGCGCGGTGCCGACCATCATTTCGGCCATATCCCGCGCCGAGGTCTCGGCCGGGACACATTCGCCCACATTCTTGCCCAGTCGCAGGATGGTGGCGTGATCGCACAGGGTGCGGATCTCTTCGAGTTTGTGGGAAATATACAGGATCGAGGTGCCCTCGGAGCGCAGCTTCTGCAGGGTCTGGAACAGGATATCCACCTCCTGCGGGGTCAGAACCGAAGTGGGCTCATCCATGATGAGCAGCTTGGGATCTTGCAGCAGGCAGCGGATGATTTCGACCCGCTGGCGTTCGCCTGCAGAGAGATCGCCAACCGTGCGATAGGGATCAAGCGGCAGGCCATAGGTTTCCGAAACCTCGCGGATGCGGCTTGCCAGATCCCGCATGGCGGGCGGGTTTTCCATGCCAAGGGCGATGTTTTCCGCCACGTTCAGCGCGTCAAACAGCGAAAAATGCTGAAAGACCATCGCAATGCCATCGGCGCGGGCCTGACGCGGCTCGCTTGGGGTATAGGGTTCCCCGCGCAACAGCATGGTGCCGCTGTCGGGTTTCACCAGCCCGTAGATCATCTTGACCAGCGTCGATTTCCCGGCGCCGTTTTCGCCAAGCAGGGCGTGAACCTCTCCTGCGCCGATATCAAAGGAGACCTGGTCGTTGGCGACCACTCCGGGATAGGCCTTGGTCAGGCCCTGCAGGCTCAGGAGAGGGTGTGTCACGCGCGTCTGTCCTTCTTCAACTCGTCTGTGGCGCCCATGCGCAAGAGCTCTGCCGCCACCCCGACCGCAATCATCTGCGGATGTTTGCCGAGGGCAGGATCCCCAATCGGGCAGGTGATCCTTGCGATCTGGTCAGGGCGATGCCCCAAATCCGCCAGCCGCGACCGAAATCTCGCCCATTTGGTCGCAGATCCGATCAACCCGGCAAAGGAGAACCCCCGCTGCAACAGGGCGTGGCATAGCGCCAGATCCAGCGCATGGGAATAGGTAAGCACCAAATGATGTGCATTTTCAGGGCAATGGCTGACCAAAAGCGCAGGATCAGCAGCGGGCAAAACCGTGACATGGCCCGGTACATCCGGCGGAAACCGCTCAGGCCCGGTATCGACCCAGGTGATGTCGAGATCAGGCAGAGGCGCCAGAACACCGACCAGGGCGCGGCCGACATGGCCCGCCCCCCAGATCCACAGTGGCGTGTCGGGGCGGTGCACGGGTTCCAGAAACCAGCCATCGCTGAGCTGCGGTTCCGGGCGCTGTCCCTGGCTGCGGGCGAGCCCCATCTGGCGGCGCAGTGCCAATGGCGGGGTGTCTGCGCCTTTGCGATCCAGTGGGCGCAGGATGATGTCTGTGTCCAGATCACCGAGGTCATCGGCGCTGTAGATCTCGCTCCACAATGTGACAGAGCCACCGCAGCACTGGCCCAGATCGGGGCCGAGCGCACGGGTGGTCTGCAGACGGCGGTTACCGGTCTGCAACTGGCGGCGGGCGGCCTCTGCGGCCTCATGTTCCAGGGTGCCGCCACCGATGGTGCCGGATTGGCCGCCGTCCCAGACCAGCATGGCGGCGCCGACCTCGCGGGGGGAGGAGCCGCGGATGGCGGCAATCACCACCCGCACCACCGGCCCATGCGCCGCGATCTGGCGGCTCAGATCCTGTAGGTCGAACCCCATTCCTAGGCCTCCGGCGCGATGCGGCGCACCGCGCGCCAGATCTCTTCGGATGTCGCGGGGGCGTTCAGCGCAGGGTAGCTGCCACCATAGGCCCCAACCGCATCGCTGAGCGCAAGCCAGGCCGAGATCCCCAGCATGAAGGGCGGCTCCCCCACTGCCTTTGAGCGATAGATGCTGTCCTCGCGGTTCTCGCCGTTCCAAAGCGCGACATTGAACACATCGGGCCGGTCCGAACAGGCGGGGATCTTGTAGGTCGAGGGCGCATGGGTGCGCAGATTGCCGGTCTGATCCCAGACCAGTTCCTCTGTCGTGAGCCAGCCAGCCCCCTGCACATAGGCGCCTTCCACCTGGCCGATATCCAGCGCGGGGTTCAGCGAGGCCCCCGCATCATGCAGAACATCTGCCCGCAGGATCCGGTTTTCACCAGTGAGCCGGTCCACCACCACCTCGGTGATGGCCGCGCCATAGGCAAAGTAGAAGAAGGGGCGCCCCTTGCCCTGAATGCGGTCCCATTCCAGTTTCGGGGTTTTGTAATACCCGGTTGACGACAGGCTGATGCGGCCTGTGTAGCATTCCATCGCCGCCGCCTCAAAGCTCAGCTCTTCGCTGCCGATGATGACGCGATCGCCCTCAAAGCGCACCGCCGAAACGGGCTGCTGGTAGCGCTCGGCCAGATAGGCTGCCATGCGGTCACGGATGGTGTCGCAGGCGGCCTTGACCGCCATGCCGTTCAGGTCCGACCCGGAGGAGGCCGCCGTGGCCGAGGTGTTGGGCACCTTGGCCGTGTCGGTTGCGGTGATCTTTACCTTTTCCAGCGAGATGCCAAAGCGGCTGGCAGCGACCTGCGCGACCTTCTGGAACAGGCCCTGGCCCATTTCCGTGCCGCCGTGGTTCAGGTGGACCGACCCGTCCTGATAGACATGCACCAGCGCGCCTGCCTGATTGAGATGGGTCAGTGTGAAGGAGATGCCGAATTTTACCGGCGAAAACGCAATGCCGCGCTTGAAGCGGTCATTCCCGGCGTTCCACGTGGCGATGTCCGCCTTGCGGGTTGCATAGTCCGATGTGTCCAGCAGCTCGGCGGTCAGCTCGTGCAGGATGAAATCCTCTACCGGCATATGGTAGGGGGTTGTCTGTACATCTGCCGCCGGTGTGGTGACATCGGCGGGGGCAGCCGGCGCCCCGCGAGAGGCAAGATCGCCTGCCGCATCCGGCGCGGGGACAAAGCTGTCGTGGGGCGCGCCCGCTGGCGCGGTGGCGGACTGCATCGGCGCGTAATAATTGCGCTGGCGCAGCTCTACCGGGTCGAGCCCCAGCTTATGGGCCGCGTGATCCATCACCCGCTCGATCCCGACCATGCCCTGAGGCCCGCCAAAGCCACGGTAGGCGGTCGCACTTTGACGGTTGGTTTTCAGCCGGTGGCTTTCGATGCGAATTGCGGGGATCAGATAGGCGTTGTCGCTGTGCAGCATGGCGCGATCGGCCACCGGCAGCGACAGATCCTGCGCCCAGCCGCAATCGACCAGATGGGTGAACTCCACCCCCTGAATGCGCCCCTCTGCGTCAAATCCCGCGCGATAGGAGATGCGGAAGGCGTGGCGCTTTCCGGTGATGGTCATGTCGTCGTCGCGGTCATAGCGCATCTTGCAGGTGCGGCCGGTGGCGCGGGCGGCGATGGCGCAGGCCACGGCCAGCGCGTTGCCCTGACTTTCCTTGCCACCAAAGCCACCGCCCATACGGCGGGTCTCGACCCGGACGGCGTGCATTGGCAGGCCGATGGCCTCTGCCACCTTGTGCTGGATTTCGGTCGGGTGCTGGGTCGAGGAGTTGACCAGCATGCCGCCGTCTTCCTGCGGCTGGGCCATTGCGGCCTGACCTTCAAGGTAGAAATGTTCCTGCCCGCCAAGATCGAATGTGTCCTCGACCACATGGGCCGCCGAGGTGATGGCGCTGTCTGCGTCACCTTTGGTGTAGATGCGGGGGCCATCTTCGAACCGGCTGTCTGCGGCCAGCGCGTCCTCCAGCGTCAGCAGGGCAGGGCGTTCGGCATAGCTGATCTGACCCTTGCGCGCCGCAACCCGTGCCGCACGATGCGAGGTGGCGACCACCAGAAACACCGGCTGGCCGATATGGTGGACCGATCCATTGGCCAACAGCGGCTCGTCATGGGCGGAGGGCGAGACGTCGTTGTCAAAGGGCAGATCGTCAGCGGTGAGCACGGCCACCACGCCGTCGCTTTGGCGGACGGCATCCAGATCCAGTGCGGTGATGTCTGCGTGGGCCACTGTCGACAGGCCAAAGGCCAGATGCAGCGTGTCGCGCGGCGACGGGATGTCATCGACGTAACGCGCCTGACCGGTCACATGCAGACGCGCCGCGTCATGGGGGAGAGGTTTTGCAACAGCCATCACTTCACCTCCAGCACATGGGTGGGCGTCTGCGTCTGGCCCAGATCGTCAAAGTAGCGCGCGAGCATATTTGCCGCCGCCTCCAGCCGGTAGTCGGCAGAGGCGCGCATATCGCTCATCGGGGTGAAGTCGCGGGCAAATTCGCCCCGCGCAGTGGCGAGCGTGGCAGAGGACATGGGTTGGCCAATCAGCGCGGCCTCTACGTGGCTGGCGCGCTTGGGCACACCTGACATGCCGCCAAAGGCGATGCGTGCGGCGGTGATCTGGCCGTCCTCAACGGTCAGATTGAACGCGCCCAGAACCGCAGAGATATCCTGATCAAAGCGTTTGGAGAGCTTGTAGACGCGCAGGCCATCACCCTGTTCGGCAGGCCGTGCGGGCAGGGTGATGGCCTCGACGAATTCGCCGGGCTGGCGGTCCTGCTTGCCGTAGTCGATGAAGAACTCTTCAATCGGCAGGCTGCGGCGGCTGTCGCCCTTGCGCAGTTCAAGCGTTGCACCAAGCGCGATCAGCGCGGGTGGATTGTCTCCGATGGGGGAGCCATTGGCGATATTGCCGCCGATGGTGGCGGCGGCGCGCACCTGCTGGCTGGCAAAGCGGCGCAGCATTTCGCCATAAGACGGGTGGCGCGCGGCGAGGGTACTGCGCAGGCGGTTCATGTCGACCATCGCCCCGATGCGCAGGCTGCCGTCGGGTTGTTCGGTGATGTCTTTCAGGTCATCGCAGCTATCAAGAAAGATCACATCCCCCAGATCGCGCAGCTGTTTGGTCACCCAGAGCCCGACATCCGTGGCGCCCGCAATCAGCGTCGCCTCGGGCCGCGCGGCATAGGCTGCGGCCAATGCGTCGGCAGAGCCGGGCCGCAGGGAGGCGGCATCGCCGTCTGTTGCTGGCAGGTTGGCTGCATCCTCGCTGCGAATCCAGTCGGGGACCGGCGCAGCGCTGGCGGCTTCGGCGGCGCGAATGATCGGGGCATAGCCGGTGCAGCGGCAGAGGTTGCCTGCCAGCTGGTCATCGTGGTCGGACGCGCCGTTCTTGTGGGCGGTCACCATCGACATGATGAAGCCCGGCGTGCAGAAACCGCACTGGCTGCCGTGGTGGGTGATCATCGCCTCTTGCACCGGATGCAGCTGGCCATCGGGGCCTGCCGCGCCTTCGACGGTGCGGATGGATTTGCCGTGCAGCTGGGGCAGGAACAGGATGCAGGCGTTCAGCGGCTTGGCGCCTTTGGCGTCGGTCACCATCACGGTGCAGGCGCCGCAGTCGCCCTCGTTGCAGCCTTCCTTGGTGCCGGTCAGCCCGCGGTCTTCGCGCAGCCAGTCCAGCAGTGTCGCCGTCGGAGAAACATCCTTGAGCGAGACCTCTTCACCGTTCAATCGAAAGGTGATCGTCATGTTAGAAACCCGTCGCGTTACCTTGGTTTTCCCTGGGTGCCATCCCTTCGATGCGACGTAGAAGACATGGCGGGCGTCTTGATGTTGGTTTTCCCTGTGTTGGCAACAGCCTAGAAAGGGCGCTGTCCGTCTGGCAAGGAAAAGTGACTCTGCCATGAGACAATATTGGGGCGCAAGATCATTGCGGTGTGCCGCTGTATGCCGTTATTTTTAAACCGTTTCACCCTCTCTGGCCTTGGGCTGGCGTGCAGGGTGCGGAAAGAGTTTCAAACAAAGCGGAATAATCCTGCCTTATTCTTGCGCATTCCTTGCGAGTGGTTGCGCGGACCTCGGTGTCACGTCGCTGCCTTCCCGCTTCCTTCTGGCGGCCTGCGGCGGTAGCTTGGCGCCATGACCCAAAATCCCCGATTCATTCACCTGCGCACCCATACCGAATACTCGTTGCTGGAAGGTGCCGTGCGGCTGAAAAAGCTGCCGGATCTGTGCAAGAAATACGAGATGCCCGCAATTGCGGTGACAGACAGCAACAACCTGTTTGCAGCGCTGGAGTTTTCGGTCTCTGCCAGCGGTGCAGGGGTGCAGCCGATCATGGGCTGTCAGGTGGATCTGCGGTTCACGGATCCCGCCCCCGGTGAGCGGCCCAAGCCGCCCGCGCCGCTGGTGCTGCTCGCGCAGAGCGAGACAGGCTATGAACATCTGATGAAGCTGAACTCTTGCCTGTATATGCGCGAAGGCAGTGAGCTGGCGCATGTCACGCTGGAAGAGCTGGCCCAATATGCAGGGGATGTGATCTGTCTCAGCGGTGGGCCTGACGGGCCGGTGGGGCGGCTGTTGCAGATGGGGCAACGCTCGGCGGCCGAGGCATTGATGCAGCGGCTGAAAGCGATCTTTCCGGATCGTCTCTATGTGGAATTGCAGCGCCATCCGGGCGAGCACGGCCAGCCCGAAGCGGAGCAGCTGACAGAGCGCGGCCATATCGAGATGGCCTATGCGATGGACCTGCCGCTGGTTGCCACCAATGACGTCTATTTCCCCAATACGGAAATGTACGAGGCCCATGACGCGATGATCTGTATCGCAGAGGGGGCCTATGTCGATCAGGTGGAGCCGCGCCGCCGCCTGACTGCGCAGCACTACTTCAAAAGCCAGGAAGAAATGGTCGCGCTGTTTGCCGATCTGCCAGAGGCGCTGGAAAACACCGTGGAGATCGCCAAACGCTGCGCCTTTATGGCGTATCGGCGCGATCCGATCCTGCCGAAGTTTGCCGATGACGAGGTGGCCGAACTGCGCCGCATCGCCAATGAGGGCCTGCAGCAGCGTCTGGCTGTGATCCCCCATGCGGTGAGCGTCGAGGAATATCAGGAGCGACTGGATTTCGAGCTGGGCATCATCGAGGGGATGGGTTTTCCCGGCTACTTCCTGATCGTTGCGGACTTTATCCAATGGGCCAAGGACCACGACATTCCGGTCGGGCCGGGGCGGGGCTCTGGTGCGGGCTCTCTCGTGGCTTATGCGCTGACGATCACCGACCTTGACCCGCTGCGCTACAGCCTGCTGTTTGAACGCTTCCTCAACCCGGAACGGGTGTCGATGCCCGACTTCGATATCGACTTCTGCATGGACCGCCGGGAAGAGGTGATCAAATACGTGCAGGAGAAATACGGCCGCGACAAAGTTGGGCAGATCATCACTTTTGGCGCGCTTTTGTCCAAGGCGGCGGTGCGCGACATGGGGCGGGTTTTGCAGATGCCCTATGGCCAGGTGGACCGGCTGTCCAAGCTGATCCCGGTCGAGGGCGTCAAGCCGATGTCGATTGCGGACTCGCTCAAGGAAGAGCCGCGTCTGCGCGAGGAGGCGGAGAACGAAGAGGTCGTTGACCGCTTGCTGAAATACGGCATGCAGGTCGAGGGTCTGTTGCGCTCTGCCGGTACCCATGCGGCGGGTGTGGTGATTGGCGACAGGCCACTGGATGCGCTGGTGCCGCTTTACCGCGATCCGCGTTCGGACATGCCTGCGACCCAGTTCAACATGAAATGGGTGGAACAGGCCGGTCTGGTAAAGTTCGACTTTCTCGGCCTGAAGACACTGACCGTCATTCAGAACGCGATGGACCTGATTTTCCAGTCGGGCCGCGACCTGCACATCGCCGCAGACGGCACCCAGCTCTATGACCCGCCTGAGGGGGCGGAGAACCAGATCAACGCCATTCCGCTGGATGACAAGGTTACATATGACCTCTACTCCCGCGCCAAGACGGTGGCGGTGTTCCAGGTGGAATCCACCGGCATGATGGATGCGCTGAAGCGCATGAAACCCACCTGTATCGAGGACATCGTGGCGCTTGTGGCGCTTTATCGTCCGGGCCCGATGGAAAACATCCCGGTCTATTGCGAGGTAAAGAACGGCCAGCGCGAAATCACATCCGTGCATCCGCTGATCGACCATATCCTTGAGGAAACCCAGGGCATCATCGTTTACCAAGAACAGGTGATGCAGATCGCCCAGGTGATGGCGAATTATACCCTTGGCGGCGCGGACCTGCTGCGCCGCGCGATGGGTAAGAAGATCAAAGAGGCGATGGATGCCGAACGCCCCAAATTCGAAAAGGGCGCGGCGGAAAACGGGGTGCCTGCCAAGAAGGCCTCGGAGGTTTTCGACCTTCTGGAGAAATTCGCCAACTACGGCTTTAACAAATCGCACGCGGCCGCCTATGCGGTAGTCAGCTATCAGACCGGCTGGCTGAAGGCGAACCACCCGGTTGAGTTCATGGCCGGCGTCATGAACTGCGATATCCATCTGACCGACAAGCTGGCGATCTACTTTGAAGAGGTCAAGAAAGGCCTGGGCCTGCCCTATGTGCCACCCTGCGTGAACCGCTCGGAGGCGACTTTCAATGTGGTCAAGGGAGAGCTGGTCTATGCGCTGGGCGCGCTGAAAAACGTCGGCGTGGAGGCGATGCGCCTGGTGACGGCGGCACGGCGCGAAAGCGGGCAGGACAAACCGTTTGCGACGCTGTTTGATTTTGCCCGCCGGGTCGATCTGAAAAAGGTCGGCAAACGTCCGCTTGAGATGATGGTGCGGGCCGGGGCCTTTGACCAGCTGGACAGCAACCGCCGCCGGGTGTTTGAAAGCCTCGGCGCGCTGGTGGATTACTCTGCCGCCATTCAGGAGCAGAAGAACTCCAATCAGGTGTCGCTGTTCGGCGAGGCGGGCGAAGACCTTCCGGAACCGCGACTGCCCAACGTGCCCGACTGGCTGCCCGCCGAACGCCTGTCCGAGGAATTCAAGGCCATCGGTTTCTACCTCTCGGGGCATCCGCTGGATGACTATATGCCTGCGCTCAAGCGCAAGGATGTGATGACGCTGGATGAGGTCACCGCCAAGGCAGAGCGCGGCCCGTTCATGGCCAAGATGGCCGGGGTTGTGGCTGGGCGGCAGGAACGCAAATCCGCCCGCGGCAACCGCTTTGCCTTTGCCCAGCTGTCGGATACGTCAGGCGCCTATGAGGTCACGCTGTTTTCCGAGGTGCTGGAGAAGAGCCGTGAGTTTCTGGACACCGGCGCCAAGGTGGTAATCACCGCTGAGGCGACGATGGAAAGCGATCAGCTGAAGCTGCTGGTGCGGTCTGTCGGGCCCGTGGATGCCGCCATTGCCGATGCGGGCCGGTCGTCCCTTCGGGTTTATGTTTCGGACGCAAAAGCGGTGGCGACGGTTGCGCAAGTTCTTGAAGACGCAAAGAAAGCCGCCCGCAACGCTTCGCGGGGAGAGGTCTATATGTACCTCCAGGACCCCGCCTTGCCCGGCGATGTCGAGATGGACCTGGGCCAGCCCTTCCCCATCAACCCCCAGATCAAAGGCGCGCTGAAATCACTGGATGGCGTGATGGATGTGGAGGAGATTTGAGGGTGAGGCGCGCGAGATTGCCCGGCTGAAAGGCTGACCTGCGCCCGTAGGGCGCGTGCCTTTGTGGCGTCCATGTTCACCAGCGCGCAATCGTATTTGCAGACCAAGGAATGACGCCATGACCGATCACCCGGATCTCACCCTGCGGGTGGCGGAAATGGCGGATGCGCCCAGCTTGGCGGCGTTGTCGGTTGAGGTCTGGGTGGCGACCTATCTGCGCGAGGGGGTGGGGGCCGCGTTTGCGGATTATGTGCTGCAAGAATACACGCCTGCGCGGATGCGGGCGGTGATTGCCGCGCCAACCAGTCATATCATCGTGTCGCAGAACCGCATGGGGATTGATGGCTATATCCGCGTCGATATGGGGGCTCCCGCGCCAGTTCCAGGTGGCCCGGATGTCGAGATCCGCACGCTTTATGTTCAGCCGCGCCATCACGGTCGCGGTCTGGGGCGATCGCTGTTGTCGGCGGCGCTGGCCCATTGCGCAAAGCAGGGCGTGCCCGCTGTCTGGTTGGCCTCAAACGCCGAAAACCTACCTGCCAAACGGTTTTACCTGAGCCAGGAGTTTGACTGGGCAGGAGAGACTGCGTTTGTGCTGGAGGGGCAATCTTATCTCAACGATGTGTTTGTACGGGACTGCGGTTTGGCGAAACCGCCTGCGGATTGAATAAATTTGTAGCCTTTGCGGTAAGATTCACCCGCCCTTAACCACGTCCATGCGATCCCGGTGCCACGCGGTGAAACTGCAACGCAAAAGAGGAACGCATGAAGGTCGTTATTCTCGCCGGTGGTCTGGGAACCCGGATCAGCGAAGAAAGCCATCTGAGGCCGAAGCCAATGATCGAGATCGGCGGCAAACCGATCCTGTGGCACATCATGAAAACCTTTGGCGCGCAGGGCTTTACCGATTTCGTGATCTGCTGTGGCTACAAGGGCTATATGATCAAGGAATATTTCACCAACTACGTGCTGTATAACGCGGATATCTGCGTGGATATGCGCACCGGTGAGCTGGCGCTTTTGCAAAAGAACTGTGAGCCCTGGAAAGTCACCATGCTGGATACCGGCGAGATGACCCAGACGGGCGGGCGTCTGGCCCATGCGCGCCAGTATCTCGATGAAACCTTCTGTATGACCTATGGCGATGGCGTTGCGGATGTGGATGTGAACGCACTGGTTGCGTTCCACCGTGCGCAGGGCACAGAGGCCACGGTGACAGCTGTTCAGCCCGCAGGCCGCTTTGGCAGTATCGAGATGGACGGGCATACGGCGACCCGGTTCGTGGAAAAGCCCGCGGGCGACAACCATTGGGTCAGCGGTGGTTTTTTCGTCTGCGAGCCGTCTGCGCTTGATGGTATCGAGGGGCCGGATACGATCTGGGAAAAAGAGCCGATCGAACGTCTGGCCGCGCGCAGGCAGCTGTCTGTCTACAAACACAGTGGGTTCTGGGCGGCAATGGACACCCAGCGCGACAAGAACTACCTGGACGGGCTCTGGTCTTCGGGTCAGGCGCCGTGGAAGGTTTGGGCGTGAGCGGGTTCTGGCAGGGCAAATCGGTCCTTGTGACCGGTCACACGGGCTTTAAGGGGGCCTGGCTTGCGCTGATGCTGGCCCGGCAGGGAGCGCGTTTGCGCGGGCTTGCCCTGCCTGCAGAGACCCAGAGCCTGTTTGCCGCTGCCAATCTGCAAGAGCTGATCCCCGGCGATATCTGTGATCTGCGCGACCGGTCGGCCCTGATCGACAACTACGCAGCCTATTGCCCCGATGTTGTGTTTCACCTCGCCGCGCAGCCGCTGGTGCGCCAGTCCTATCTGGATCCGGTTGAAACCTGGGACAGCAATCTGACCGGCACGCTGAACCTTTTGGAACTGTTGCGGGTGATGAACCGCAGGCGCCGGGATGGGGCAGCGATGACCGTTGTGGTGGCCACCACCGACAAGGTCTATGCGCCGGTCTTGGGCAGCCATGCCTTTACCGAAGACGATCAGCTGGGCGGCCACGATCCCTACAGCGCCAGCAAGGCGGCCACCGAGCTGTTGGTGGCCTCCCACAGGGCGTCGTTTCTCGAACGCGAAAACATTCGCATCGTGACCGCGCGGGCTGGCAATGTGATCGGCGGTGGCGATTGGGCGGATGACCGGATCGTGCCGGATATCGTGCGCGCCATCGCAGCGGGTCAGTCGCTGCATCTGCGCTTTCCCCAGTCTGTGCGCCCCTGGCAGCATGTTCTGGACCCGCTTGCAGGCTATATGCAATTGGCCGAGGCCTTGGCGCAGGCGGAGGACAGCAGCGTCCCTGATGCGCTGAACTTCGGGCCGGATGCCCAGGCAGAGAAATCCGTGGCTGAGTTGGTCAAAGCGGCCGGCAGTGCCTATCCCGGCGCAGATCTGGACGTGATCTGCGATGGCCCAGAAGCGGCTCATCCGGTGGAAACCGGACGCCTGTGCCTGTCCAGCACCCTGGCGCAGCAGCGGCTTGGCTGGCAGCCTCGCTGGGCGTTTGAGGATAGCGTGGCAGAGACCATGCACTGGTACGCTGCGGTGCAAGGCGGCGCCGATCCCCGTGAGGTGAGCGAAGAGCAGATCGCCCGGTTCGAGGCCGCCGCATGAAGATCGAACCGTTTGCAATGGAGGGGGTTTATCGCATCGGCTGGTCGGCCAAGCCCGATCCCCGTGGTGCCTTTGGTCGCCTGTTCTGCGCCGAGACCTTTGCTGAGGCGGGGCTGGTGAGCCAGTGGGCACAGACCAACCTGTCGCGCAGCACCCGAAGGGGCACGCTGCGGGGCATGCACTATCAGACCGCGCCATTTGCCGAGACCAAGCTGCTTGTCTGCCTTGCGGGCCGCATCCATGACGTGCTGGTCGATCTGCGACCGCAATCTGCCACCTACGGGCAGTGGTGCGCGCTGGAACTGGACGGGGCGTCGGGCAGTGGCGTCTATATCCCCGAAGGCATTGCGCACGGGTTTCAGACCCTGAGCGACGATGTGATGCTGCACTACAGTCATTCGCGCCCCTACAGCCCGGCCCATCAGGCAGGCGTGGCCTTTGATGATCCCGATCTCGCGATCCAATGGCCGCTGCCCCCGGTTGCCGTGTCTGAGCGGGATCTGACGCTGCCGCGGCTTTGCGAAATTGCACCAAATCCTAGTCCATCCCGCACCAAACAGGAGGTGCTGTCATGAAATGTCGGCATTGCGCGACCGAGCTGTCGCAGGAGGTTCTGAACCTCAACCACGCGCCCCCGTCCAACGCCTATCTCAAGGCGGAACAGCTGCGCACGCCAGAGGTTCATTATCCGCTGCGCCTGTTGTTCTGCCCGCAATGCTATCTGGTCCAGACCGAGGATTTCGCCGCCGCAGAAGAGCTGTTTGATGCGGAGTATGTCTATTTCTCCTCGACCTCCCGCAGCTGGCTCAACCATGCGACCCGTTTCTGCAATGGCGCGATTGAACGGTTGGGGCTTGGGGGCGACAGCTTTGTGGTCGAGATCGCCTCGAACGATGGCTACCTGCTGCAGAATTTCGTAGCCGCCGGGGTGCCATGCCTCGGGTTTGAGCCGACCGCCAGCACCGCTGAGGTCGCCCGCTCCAAGGGGGTCGAGACACGCCAGACCTTTTTCGGCGCGGCGACGGCAGAGGCCCTGCGCCAGGAGCGCAAGGGCCAAGGGGCTGACCTGATTGTCGGCAACAATGTCTATGCCCATGTGCCCGATATCAACGATTTCACCAAGGGGCTAGCCGGGTTGCTGGCACCTGAAGGGGTGATTTCGCTGGAGTTTCCGCATCTGTGCCAACTGGTCGAGCAGGGGCAGTTTGACACGGTTTATCACGAACATTTCTCTTATCTGTCGCTGACCACGGTTCAGCGCATTCTGGCCGGTGCGGGCCTGCGGGTTTTTGACGTCAGCACATTGTCCACCCACGGTGGCAGTCTGCGGGTCTGGGCCTGCCATGACGACGCGGCGCACGCGACCGAGGCGAGCGTCAGCGCGCTCCTCGCGCGTGAAGCCACGGCGGTGCCGCCTGCAGGCGGGGCTGAGGGGGCGATGGGTGTTCAGGATCCGGGCTATTACGCAGGTCTGCAGGCGCAGGCAGATCAGGCGGCGGACGCATTGGTTGATTTCCTTGTGCGTTGCCGGTCGCGGGGCGAGACGGTTGCCGGTTATGGGGCTGCGGCCAAGGGCACGACGCTGTTCAACTATGCCCGCATCGACAGTCGCCTGCTGAGCTTCATCGCGGATGCGGCCCCGTTTAAACAGGGGCGGTTTCTGCCGGGGGCTCATATTCCGGTGGTGGCGCCCGACGCCCTGCATCAGAGCCCCCCGGACCACTTGCTGATCCTGCCCTGGAACCTGCGCGAAGAGATCGCTGCCGATCTGGCCTGGATCACTGAAACCCACGGCACCACACTTTGGACCGTGATGCCACGCCCGGCGCCGGTGCAGGCCACCCAAGGCCAGCAGTGCAGCGCCAGCATCGCGCCACTGTCCGCCCCGGCCCAAGGGGGCCGTGTGTCCCCTTTGCAGGGTGCAATCCACGAAAAGAAAGCAGGCTGACCATGGCTGATATCAAACTGAGCATCTGCATCCCGACCTTTAACCGGGCCTCTTACCTGAGGACGTTGCTTGCCTCTTTGGCTGAGGATCTGCACCAACTGCCGTGGCCTGTCGAAGTGATCGTGTCGGACAATGCCTCACCAGATGAGACCGCCGAGGTCGTGGCCGCGATGGAGGGTCAGCTCCCGTTGCGTTACATGCGCCAGAGTGAAAACATCGGCGCAGAGCGCAATGTTCAAGGAGCGTTGCGCGCCTCGGCCGGGGAATATGCGGTTTATCTGGCGGATGATGATCGGCTCGCCTTCAAAGGGGTGATCCGGGCGATTGAACAGATGGACGCCAATCCAAAAGCCGGGATTTACTACGCGCCCTGGCTCACCAAGGATCTGGTTACAGGCGCCTATGGAGCACCGTTCTACCAGCAGCAAGGTCAGGTGACCGTCCCCCAGGGCAACTATGTGGGCCTGCTGGAGCATGTGCTGGACAACAAGGTTTTTGCGGAGATTTCGGTGGTTCGCGTTGCGGTGCAGAAACACCTCACGCCGCTTGCCAATGACCTTGCCTTCTGGGCCTTTACCATGCCCTGCGAATACTTGGGTGCGGGAGATGTGATTTTTGGGACCGAGCCGTTTTACTATTCCGTAAGCCGCCACTTTGACGGGGATGATCGGGCGCAGCTGGGTTTTGAGGAGGTGCAGTCGGGCTGGGATCTCTATCGTGGTGGGCTTGATTACCTGTTTGGCTTGGCGAGAGAGCAAGGCGGGCTGAGCGATCTGCAAAAGCGGCGTAGCCAGATTGATCATATCATCATCGAACGGATGTTGGTCGCGCTGTCGTTGCGGATGCAGAATGGCAGTGACCCGATTGATACCTACACCTTGGCGGCGCGTCTGCGCGGTCTGGGGCAGGGGCCAGCGATCGGAGAGCGGATGGCGCAGATCCGGCTTGCGGCGGCCTTGCAATATATCTGTGTGGTTCTGCCCGATCTGCTGCAAGCGGAGGGCGTTGCGGTGCTTGGCAATTGTCCTGCGGAGACGATGCAGGTGCTGCAAGGGATCGCAAGCGTGCCGCTGCGCCACGTCGAGGCGGCGCCTGATATCCGCGAGAATGATATCGTCTTCAACCTTGGGCAGGCGGACAACCCGCTGCATGCCGCAGCCGCCGAGCAGGCGCTGGTGGCGCTGACTGAGGGTGATCTTATGCAAAAGTTTGCCTGACGGTGCTGCCATGACGATCTCGCGCCTATTGCTCACCGGATCGACGGGATTTGTTGGACGCGCTGTCACCCGGCAGCTGCGCGGTCTGGGTATTCCGCTGCGCCATGTGGTGCGTGCGGGCAGCGATGGGCGGATTGATGGGGTGGGGGCCGCGGATCAGGTGGTGGAATGCGCCGATCTTTTTGATCAGTCGCAGGACTGGTGGGCGCAGACCTGTGCGGGGTGTGACGGTGTGCTTCACCTGGCTTGGTACGCAGAGCCAGGGCAGTATCAGCTGTCGGCGCGCAACTTTGATTGCCTCAGCGGGTCGCTGACAATGGCGCGAGGGGCGATTGCGGCCGGGGTGGAACGCTTTGTCGGGGTTGGCACCTGCCTGGAATATGATCTGAGCCCGGGTGCGGTGGCGGCTGATGCCCCGCTTGCGCCGCGCTCGCCCTATGCAGCGGCCAAGGCGGCGTGCGGACTGGCGCTTGGGCATATGCTGCCGCTGGCTGGCGTTTCCTTTCTCTGGGCGCGGTTGTTTTATCTCTATGGGGCAGGCGAGGATCCGCGTCGGCTGATTGCCTATCTGCACCGTCAGCTGGCGGCCGGGAACAGCGTGGAGCTGTCCGCCGGGGATCAGGTGCGTGATTTTCTCGACATTGATGTGGCGGCAGAGCTGCTGGTCCGCGAGCTGCTGGGGACACGGCTGGGCGCTGTTAATATCTCAAGCGGCACCGGCACGACGGTGCGCCAATTGGCCGAGACGATCGCCGACACCTATGGTCGCCGTGATTTGCTGCGCTTTGGCGTACGCCCCGCTAACCCGGATGATCCGCCGGTGGTGATCGGCCTGCGCCCACCGGACGACAGCACGCCGGCCCGTTCGCCGATTTTACAGCCCATCCCGGCCTGACCCACGAGACACCATATGACACAGAATGAGAGACCAGAGATGACAGCCTTTGCCGCCGATATCCCCGCCCGCCTCGATATGATGCGCAACCACACCGGTTTGCAGGAGTCTGCACTCGCCTTCCTGCGGGCCTCGGCGCATACGCAGTATTCCTACAACTACCACTGGATGGGGCGTCCGATCATTCAGTATCCGCAGGACATCGTGGCGATGCAGGAGCTGATCTGGCAGATCAAACCCGATCTGATCATCGAAACCGGGATTGCCCATGGCGGCTCCCTTATCTTCTCGGCGTCGATGCTGGCGCAGCTGGACATGCATGAGGCCATCGAAGCGGGCACCACGCTGGACCCGGCGCAATCGCAGCGCAAGGTTCTGGGTATCGACATCGACATCCGTCCCCACAATCGCGCCGCCATTGAGGCCCATCCCATGCGCTCTCGCATCGAGATGATCCAGGGCTCCTCTATCGATGGGGCGGTGGTGCAGCAGGTGAGGGAATTTGCCAAGGGCTACAAAAAGGTGCTGATCTGCCTGGATAGCAATCACACCCACGAACATGTTCTGGAAGAGCTGCGCGCCTATGCGGATCTGACTTCTGTCGACAGCTATTGCGTGGTGTTTGATACGCTGATTGAGGACATGGATGACGACACCTACCCGGACCGGCCCTGGGGCAAGGGGGACAATCCCCGCACCGCAGTTGAAGCCTATCTGCGCGAAGATGACCGGTTCGAGATCGACGCCGATATCCATGACCGGCTGCTGATCACGGTGGCCAGAGGCGGGTTCCTGCGACGCATCCGCTGACCCAGTTCTGACAACACGACAGACAATAAAAAGCGCAGCATCAGCTGCGCTTTTTGACTGGTGGGGAGAGCAAAGAAGCCAAAATGACAAGCTGGCGTTTCTGAGACCTCGAATGAGCCTAGGGTCAGGATGCATTGATTTGGCATCACTGGCGCAGGAAGGGCAATTTAGCAGGGGTTTTGAGCGCGCAGGAACTGGCGGGGCCAATTTCAAAGCGGTCAAAGCCGCTGCTTTGCAGCGCTCCCTGCGTCTGTAAGATTTACCTGATCTTGCTCATGAGCTGCGTTACATCACCTTGAAATACAACCAGTATTTCTGCGTCGATGTGACTTGTCAGGAACAAGATCAGGTAAACCAGTGGTGCCAAATCAATGCATCCTGACCCTAGATACAGGTCACTGAAACAAAATCGAGATCCCGGCGGGAGAGTTCGGATTTTATTTCCTGCTGGTAGGCCGGGTTGGAAATGACGAGAAGGTCACCGGGCTTTGCGTCTTTGTAAAAATCTTCAGGGGCTCGTATCGCTGTTTTGGATCCTGGCAACCAACGACCTTGTTTGTCTGGGTTGATATCCACTGCGTATGGTACGACGTCTACCAGTCGATTGAGCCTGTTCGCATGCCAAAGGAACATACACCCCTTTGTTGCTGCTCCCCAGAAGTAACATTTCCCTGTATGTTGTGTCATTCCTTCCAGATTTACTATCTGTTTTGTCAGCGCAGGAAACAAATCGTCGAAGCTAACATCATCCCAGTTTTCGCCATCATACGCACTGGTGAATTGGGTGGTGGCTTCAGCAAGATTTGCGATGACGAACTGATATTGATCCGAGAAGCACAAGTTGGCCATCTTGACCTTGCGCCCGAATAGGGCGGAAAGTGCATATTGGCTAAAGTAGTTTACGTGCTCATAGGTGATGTCAAAAAAGGTATTGTTTTCCAGAATCCAGTCGAGATTCGGTACTTCAACGTAAATTTCAGCCTCGCCGAAGATCTTGGCTAGCATGGAAATAAAAGTATGAGGCTGCGGGATATGCTCTAAGACATGCCTTAGCACAACAATATCAGCTTCAATCCTATCATCTTCTTTCAGGTAGCGCTTTTCGATATAGGGAGCGTTCCCTGTATAGGTGGTGTCAAAACCTCTACAGACAAAGTGACCTGTGTCATTTGCTTTGTCGAGGAAATCGCCCTTGCCACAGCCAACTTCGACGAGGCGACTTCCAGCAGGATAACGATCAATCAGAAGTTTGAGCACGTCATCCATGTGCTGGGAAAACTGAGTCGAGTGTGCCTGGCTGTTCTCATAAGAGGCATCGTAGTAAGTTATGCTCGGATCAAACGATGCGTTTTCGACAAACTGCAGCTTTCTGTTCCTGCGCAATGTCATCGCACCGACCCGCTGCTCGTCATCTGGAGAAAGCAACGGGTTATTTGGGGTTGTTGGAAGAAGCAGGCAGGCCATGCAGAAAACTCTCAATTTGTCGAAAAGCAGTCTTTCAGTTTGACAGCATGATGGTGGCGTCTGCTCAATATTTGGTAAAATTCTGCACAGATTGTCGCTACAGGGCTGCGTTGAAGACGGAGTCGGTGTCGAGCAGGTATTGCGAGATGATGGGGCCGCTGGCGGCGCCGAGGGCGCGGGCGTTGGGGCCGATGGAGCCCTCTTCGATCCTGGGCAGGATCAGGCCGCGGGCGTCGAGGCTGGCAAGGGCGGCGCGGGTGCGCTGTACCAGCGTTGTGCGGATTGCGGCGGGCAGGGCTCCGTCGATCAGGATGGCCTCGAAATCAAACACGGCGCAGGTGGTCAGACTGGCACGGGCAATGGCCTCGGCGGCTTGATCCAGCCAGGGCTCTACTGCGGGTTCCAGCCCGCTCCAGTCCATTGGCTGTTGCCACAGGCGGTCCGGGTCTTCGCCCTGATTGGTGAGGCGCTGTTCGAGCAGGTGCATGGAGGCCACATCAAGGAGTTTCGCGTCCTTGCCGTCCTTGGTGATCGTGGGCAGCGAGCCAAGCGCGCCTGCGTTGCCATGCGGGCCTTCCAGAACGCGGTGATTAAGCACCACGCCCCCGCCAATAAAGGCCGCAAGGTAGAAATAAGCATAGTCGCGATAGGCCTTGCCCCGACCGTAGATATGTTCGGCGCGGCAGGCGGCTGTTGCGTCATTTACGACATGGACGGGCAGATCGCTGAACCGGGAAATTTCCGCAGCGAAATCAAGTGATCTCCAGTCATCCAGCGCGGCCTTCGGGGCGTTGATCTGCTCGTGCCAGGTCCAGAGCTGGAAGGGGGTGGCGATGCCGATGCCGCAGATGCGGCTGATCTGATCGGCGGGCAGGGCGGTTTCGATCCGGGCAAGGCTGTCTTGCAGGAAGTCAAACACCACCTGCGGGGTTGGATAGGGGTAGCGCAGGCGCAGTTGCTGGCGCACCGCACCACAGACATCAAGAAGCAGAACCTCGGCGCTGCGGCGGCCGATCTTCAGCCCGTAGGAAAACAGCCCATCCGGATTGAGCCCCATCGGCACCGAGGGTTTGCCCACACGGCCGCGCTGCGCCTCACCGCGTTTCAGGAGCCCGTCGGTTTCCAGTTTGCGCAGGATGACCGAGACGGTCTGCGAGGACAGGCCGGTGCCGCGGGCGAGTGCGCTGCCGGGCATGGGGCCGTTGCGTTGCAACAGGGACAGGATCAAGCGTTCGTTAAAAACCCGCACACCTGTCTGATTTACGCCGCCGCTGAGGGATCTGACTTGCTCTTGTTCCATGCGGCGGACCCTAATCACGGTTTGAGACATGAGAAAAGTGCGGATATCGACTTAATAAGTCAAGTTGATTTATATATTGACCCGAGCCGCAGAATCGTGGCTCCTATTGGGCAACGAGGCAGTCCGACGGCCTTGTTGGTTTATGAGTGATGCTGAGGGAGGACATCATGAAGAAATTGCTTTTGGGTACTGCATTGAGTTTCGCGGCCACGGCCGGGTCTGCATTTGCGGCAGAGGGTGTGACCGCCTGCCTGATCACCAAGACAGATACCAACCCGTTTTTTGTGAAAATGAAGGAAGGGGCCGAGGCGAAGGCCGCGGAACTGGGCATGACGCTCAAGTCCTTTGCGGGCAAGATTGACGGCGACCATGAAACCCAGGTGGCCGCGATTGAGACCTGCATTGCAGATGGCGCCAAGGGCATTTTGCTGACCGCCTCTGACACCTCGTCCATTGTGCCGGCGGTGCAGCAGGCACGGGATGCGGGCCTTGTGGTGATTGCCCTTGATACGCCGCTGGAGCCGATCGACGCGGCGGATGCGACCTTTGCCACCGACAATTTCTTGGCGGGTGAGCTGATTGGCAAATGGGCGGCGGCGAGCCTGGGCGATGAGGCTGCCAATGCCAAGATTGCCATGCTGGACCTTGCGGTAAGCCAGCCGACCGTGGGCGTGCTGCGCGATCAGGGTTTCCTGCAGGGGTTTGGCATTGATCTGGGTGATCCCAACAAATGGGGGGACGAGACCGATCCGCGCATTGTTGGCAACGATATCACCGCAGGCAACGAGGAAGGTGGCCGCCGCGCGATGGAGAACCTGCTGGCCAAGGATCCGATGATCAATGTGGTCTACACGATCAACGAACCTGCCGCTGCGGGTGCCTATGAGGCGCTGAAGGCGATCGGGCGCGAAAATGACGTGCTGATCGTCTCTGTCGATGGGGGTTGCCCTGGTGTGCAGAACATCAAGGACGGTGTGATCGGTGCGACCTCGCAGCAATATCCGCTGCTGATGGCGTCCAAGGGGATCGAGGCGATCAGCGCCTGGGCCTCTACCGGGGCAAAGCCGGAGCCGACACCGGGCAAGGCGTTCTTTGACACGGGTGTTGCGCTGGTGACCGATCAGCCTGCCGAGGGTGTGGAGAGCATCGACACCAATGAGGGCATGAACCTCTGCTGGGGGTAAGGCCGATGGACGGGGCGCAGCCTGCTGGGCCCCGTATCCCCGCTTGGTGATGGGGAGGGCGGCCCATTGAGGCCGCCCTTTTTTCCCGACGCAGGTTTGCCTGCACATGGTTCCCGGCACTGGCGGGCATCGAGACAGAAAACAAGGACTGACCCCACCGGTGCGTGGGTGATTTGGAGGATACCATGTCTACCCAGCAGAGCTATGAAGCCGCTGCCGCCGGTAGCCCGCAGGAAACGGCCGAGTTCGATCAGGGCCATCAGAGTTTCATCCAGAAATTCCAGCATCTTCTGCATGTGACGCCGTCGCTGGTGCCGCTGATCGTGCTGGTGCTGTCGGTGATCGTGTTTGGCCTGCTGTTAGGCAGCAAGTTCTTTTCCCCCTTTGCGCTGACGCTGATCCTGCAGCAGGTGGGGATTGTGGGCATCGTGGCCTGCGCGCAGTCGCTTGTGATCCTGACGGCGGGGATCGATCTGTCGGTCGGCGCCATCATGGTGCTGAGTTCCGTGGTCATGGGGCAGTTCACCTTTCGCTACGGCCTGCCGCCGGAAATCGCTGTTGTCTGCGGTTTGATCTGCGGCACCTTTTGCGGGTTCATCAATGGTTGGCTGGTGGCGCGGATGAAGCTGCCGCCGTTCATCGTGACGCTGGGCATGTGGCAGATCGTGCTGGCGACGAATTTCCTTTATTCCGCCAATGAAACCATCCGCAGCCAGACCATCGCCGCCGAGGCGCCGCTGCTGCAGCTGTTTGGCGAAAAGATCAAGCTTGGCGGGGCTGTCTTTACCTATGGGGTGATCTTCATGGTGCTGCTGGTGATCCTGCTGGCCTATGTGCTGCGCCATACGGCCTGGGGGCGGCATGTTTATGCGGTGGGGGATGACCCCGATGCGGCAGAGCTGTCAGGCGTCAAGGTGAACCGCGTGCTGATCTCGGTCTATATGCTGTCTGGTCTGATCTGCGCCTTTGCCGGTTGGGCGATGATCGGGCGCATCGGCTCGGTGTCGCCCACCTCGGGTCAGCTTGCCAATATCGAGAGCATAACGGCGGTGGTGATCGGGGGGATCTCGCTGTTTGGGGGGCGCGGGTCTATCCTTGGGACGTTCTTTGGGGCGCTGATTGTCGGGGTCTTTACCCTTGGCTTGCGCCTGCTGGGGGCAGATGCGCAATGGACCTATCTGTTGATCGGCCTTCTCATCATTGCGGCGGTGGCCGTGGACCAGTGGATCAGAAAGGTATCGGTGTGATGGAACCCATTTTGAAAGCCCGCGGTCTGGTCAAACGCTATGGTCGGGTGACCGCATTGGATCACTGTGATTTTGACCTGATGCCGGGTGAGATCCTGGCGGTGATCGGGGACAATGGCGCCGGGAAATCCTCGCTCATCAAGGCGATTTCCGGCGCGGTGATCCCGGATGAGGGGGAGGTCTGGCTGGAGGGGCGCAAGGTGCAGTTCACCAGCCCCATTGATGCGCGCGAAGAGGGGATCGAGACCGTTTATCAGACCCTTGCGATGTCGCCTGCGTTGTCGATTGCGGACAATATGTTCATGGGGCGCGAGCTGCGCAAACCCGGCTGGCGGGGGAATTTGCTGCGGCAGCTGGACCGCGCCCGGATGGAGGAGATCGCCCGCGAAAAGCTGAACGAGCTGGGGCTGATGACCATCCAGAACATCAATCAGGCAGTCGAGACGCTCTCTGGCGGGCAGCGTCAGGGCGTGGCCGTGGCCCGCGCCGCGGCGTTTGGTTCAAAGGTAATCATTCTGGACGAGCCGACGGCGGCGCTGGGGGTGAAGGAAAGCCGCAGGGTGCTGGAGCTGATCCAGGATGTGAAATCACGGGGCATTCCGATTATCCTGATCAGCCACAATATGCCCCATGTGTTTGAGGTCGCGGATCGCATCCATGTGCACCGGCTGGGCAAGCGGCTGTGTGTGATCGACCCCAAGGCGCACAGCATGTCGGATGCGGTGGCCTATATGACCGGCGCGGCAGAACCTGCAGCGGAGCTCGCAGAGGCATGAGCAAGACCGACACGCTGACAGCCCTGTCGGATCTGGTCGACGCGGTGCAGGCACGGCCGCAACAGGCCGGTCGCGCGCGGCGTCTGGTGGCGCTTGCGGGGGCACCGGGCAGCGGCAAATCCACCCTGGCAAGCCGTCTGGTAGAGGCACTATGTACGGCAGGCACGCAGGCGGCAGTGGTGCCAATGGATGGGTTTCACCTGGATAACCGGCTGCTGGCAGAGCGCGATCTGCTGCCGCGCAAAGGGGCGCCAGAGACCTTTGATCAGCGCGGTTTTGCGCGGCTGGTGGCGGCCTTGGCATCTGATCGGGATGTGATCTATCCCATCTTTGACCGCTCTCTTGATCTGGCGATTGCCGGGGCGGGGGCTGTTGACGGGGCGTGCGAGGTTGCGGTTCTGGAGGGCAATTACCTGTTGTTTGACAGCGACGGCTGGCGCGATCTGGCGCCGATGTGGGATCTGTCGGTGCGGGTTGATGTGCCGCGCTCGGTGCTGCGGCAGCGGTTGGTGGAGCGGTGGCACATCCACGGGCTTGCCCCCGCCGAGGCTGAGGCGCGGGCTGATGGCAATGATATGGTGAATGCCGACAGGATCCTGGCAGCGGCGCTGCCTGCGCAGATTACTTGGAAGGGACAGACTGAATGATTCTCTGTTGTGGCGAGGCGCTGATCGACATGATCCCGGCGCCTGTCGAAACGGCGGTGCCGCGTGTCGAAGGGGCGGCGGCGCAGATGGGGTTTGTGCCGCATTGTGGTGGCGCGGTCTACAACACGGCGGTGGCGCTGGGTCGGCTGGGGACTGGGGACGCGATGCAGGCGGGGCTGTTTACCGGCCTGTCGAGCGATCTGTTTGGTCAGCAGCTGGTGGCGGCGCTGGATGCGTCCGGGGTCGATCACAGCCTGTCGGAGGTGTCTGCCCAACCCACCACACTGGCCTTTGTGCATCTGGTTGGGGGCCATGCCGAGTATCATTTCTTTGACGAAAACTCCGCCGGGGGGCATCTGCGTCCTGACCGTTTGCCGGAGCTGCCGGATGCGGTGGACACCCTGTTCTTTGGCGGGATTTCCCTGTGCAACGGCGCGGCGGCCGAGACATATGCAGCCCTTGCCGCGCGCGAGCGGGGGCGGCGCACGATCATGATCGACCCCAATGTGCGGGCGGGGTTTGCCAAGGACGAAGCGGCCTATCGCAGCAGGCTGGCGGCGATGGTGGCGGGGGCCGGTATCGTGAAAGTGTCCGATGAGGATCTGCATTGGATCTATCCGGGCGACGCCCCGATCGAGGCAAAGATCCGGCAGGTTCTCGCGGGGGAGGCAGGAACGGGGCCGGGGCTGGTGATCCTGACCCTCGGCGCCGAGGGCGCGCGGGGGATCCTGCGGTCCGGTCTTGAGGTCGCGGTGCCTGCGGTGTCGGCGGTTGTTGCCGATACGGTCGGGGCCGGGGATACGTTCAACGCAGGATTTCTGGCAGCGGCCCATGCGGCGGGTGTGCTGACAGATGCGGCGCGCGGCGACATCGCCGAGGAACAGCTGCGGGCCTGCCTGGAGTATGGCGCCAAGGCGGCGGCTGTCACGGTGTCGCGGGCTGGTGCCAACCCGCCATGGCGCTCTGAACTGGAGGGGTAAGGCGGAGAGCTGACAGGCCCTGAACGGTGAAGTGAAAACGCCGCCCTGCTGTGATCGGCAGGGCGGCGTTTTTCATGCTGTGTCAGTGGCTGGATCAGCGTGCCAGTTGGCTTGCGGCGCGGGCGAGATCGCGGATAGCGTCCCAATCTCCGGCTTCGACCAGTTTGCTTGGGGCCACCCAGCTGCCACCGGCGCAGACCACATTGGAGAGCGACAGGTAGCTGTGTGCGTTGTCCGGGCTTACGCCCCCGGTCGGGCAGAAGCTGATCTGTGGCAGCGGTGCGCTGATCGCTTTCAGGGCAGGCGCGCCGCCGGAGGCCTCTGCCGGGAAGAACTTCAGCATGTCATAGCCGCGCGCCAGAAGCCGCATCGCTTCGGAGGCGGTGGCCGCGCCGGGCAGCATGGGCAGGCCCTGTGCTTCGCAGGCATCCAAGAGGCTGTCTGTCGCACCGGGCGAGACGCCAAACTGCGCGCCAGCGGCAATGGCGCGGGTGACATCATCGGGGGTGACCAATGTGCCTGCGCCGACAACGCCGCCTTTGACCTTGGCCATTTCGGCAATCACCTCTAGCGCTGCAGGGGTGCGCAATGTGACCTCCAGCGCGGGCAGGCCGCCTGCGACCAGGGCCTCGGCAAGCGGGCGGGCGTGGGCCACATCATGGACCACCAGAACAGGCACGATCGGGGCGAGATTGCAGATCTCACGGGTGCGGATGCTGGCGTCTTGCGGGGTGATGGCCATGGTTCAGTCTCCGAATACGGTGGCGCCGGTGTCGGCGGAGGTGACAGAATTGCGGAACAGGGCGAACATCTCGCGGCCCGTGCCGTATTGATAGGCCGAAAGGTCCGCAACCACGGCCTCGCGCGCCAGGAAGCCCTCTTCCAGTACTTCCAGCTCGCCGGTTTCGGCATTGACGCGCAGCATGTCGCCGTCGCGGATTTTGGCGATGGGGCCGCCATCCAGGGCCTCGGGAACCACGTGGATTGCAGAGGGGATCTTGCCCGAGGCTCCGGACATCCGCCCGTCGGTGACCAGCGCCACCTTCTGGCCGCGCCCCTGCATGATGCCAAGGAAGGGCGTCATAGAGTGGAGTTCGGGCATGCCGTTGGCCTTGGGTCCCTGAAAGCGGACAACGATCACGACATCGCCCTTGTCCAGTTCCCCAGCCTTGAAGGCGGCTTTTGCCTCGTCCTGGTCATGGAACACGCGGGCGGGTGCCTCGACAATGCGGTGTTCGGGCGCGACGGCCGAGATTTTCATCACGCCGGTGCCAAGATTGCCGGTCAGCCGGGAGAGGCCACCTGTTTCCTGAAAGGGGTCGGACGCGGGGCGCAGGATCTTGTCATTGAGGGTTTCGCTGCTGCCCTTGCGCCAAGTGAGCGCGCCGCCGTCTAGGAAGGGTTCGTGGGTGTAGGCGTCCAGACCTTCGCCTGCGACGGTTTTGGTGTCGTCATGCAGGAAGCCCGCATTGAGCAGCTCCCCGATCATGAAGCCAAGCCCGCCTGCGGCGTGGAAGTGGTTCACATCTGCCAGACCGTTGGGATAGACCCGCGCCAAGAGTGGCACGATATCGGAAAGATCCGCAAAATCCTGCCAATCCAGAATGATGCCACCGGCACGGGCCATTGCGATCAGGTGGATCAGCAGGTTGGTGGATCCGCCCGTGGCCATCAGGCCGACGATGCCGTTCACATAGGCCTTTTCATCCAGAATATCGCAGACCGGCGTGTAGTGGTTGCCAAGGGCCGACAGGGTCAAGGCGCGCTTGCCGCCTTCGCGGGTCAGGGCGTCGCGCAGTTCGGTGCCGGGATTGACGAAGGAGGAGCCGGGCAGGTGCAGGCCCATGAACTCCATCAGCATCTGGTTGGTGTTGGCGGTGCCATAAAAGGTGCAGGTGCCGGGGCCGTGGTAGGCGGCCATCTCGGATTTCAGCAGCTCGTCCCGGCCGATTTCACCGGCGGCGAATTTCTGGCGCACCTTGGCCTTGTCGTCGTTGGAGATGCCGGATGTCATCGGGCCTGCGGGCAGGAACACGGCGGGCAGGTGGCCAAAGACCTGGGCGCCGATCACCAGACCCGGCACGATCTTGTCGCAGACACCGAGATAGACGGTGGCGTCAAAGACGTTGTGGCTGAGCGCAACACCTGTCGCCATGGCAATGGCGTCGCGTGAAAACAGCGACAGCTCCATGCCCGCTTCGCCCTGGGTGATGCCATCGCACATGGCCGGAACCCCGCCTGCAACCTGCGCAGTGCCGCCGATTTCGCGCACGGCTTCCTTGATCGCGGCGGGGGAGGTTTCAAACGGCTGATGGGCCGAGAGCATGTCGTTGTAGGCAGTCACGATGCCAAGGTGGCCTGCGGACTCGGTCGCGAGTTTCGACTGGTCCTGACCGGTGGCGGCATAGGCGTGGGCCTGACCGCTGCACGACAGATGCGCGCGGGCCGGACCCTGGGATTTTGCGGCGCGCATCCGTTCCAGATAGGCGGTGCGGGTTTTGGCGCTGCGGGTGATGATCCGTTCGGTGACGGCGGTAAGGGTCGCATTCAGTCGCATTCGGGTGCCTCTTTCAGTCAGCAGGTGCCTCAGGGGCGAAGGGTGGCCTTGGGCCGGGGTGGCCCAAGGAAAGAGCGGGACAGGCGGTTCAGTCGCCGATACCGCGCCAGCGGCGGCCGTCGCGGTGCATCAGGAGCAGCGCGTCCTCTGGTCCGGAGCTGCCGGGGTCATAGGGTTGGGGAACATCATTGGCCTCGCTCCAGCTTGCGATGATCGGGTCGGCCCAGGCCCAGGCGGCCTCGACCTCGTCACCGCGCATGAACAGGGTCTGATTGCCCCGGATCACATCCATGATGAGCCGCTCATAGGCGTCTTGCGGCCGGCCGGCCTCTGGCAGGCTGTCGGCAAAGGTCATGTCCAGATTGGCCCCCGTGAGGCGCATGCCGCCGGGACCGGGATCCTTGATGGTGGTGCGCAGGGTGATGCCTTCGTCCGGTTGCAGGCGAATGACCAGCACATTGCCCTTGATGCCACCGGTGCCGGTGTCTTCGGCAAAGATGTTATGCGGCGGATCACGGAAGAACACGGCGATTTCCGACTCGCGCGCGCGCAGGCATTTGCCGGTGCGCAGATAGAATGGCGTGCCGGCCCACCGCCAGTTGGCGACCTCTACCTTCATCGCGATAAAGCTTTCGGTGGTGCTGTTGGGGTTGCCTGCGTGATCGCGGTAGGCTTCGCCGCTGGGGCCGCGATACTGGCCGCGGGCGATGGCCTCGGGTGCGACGGGGTTCAGCGCCTCGATCACCTTGACCTTTTCGTCGCGCACGGCGTTGGGGGTGAAACGGGCGGGGGGTTCCATCGCGGTGAGGCACAGAAGCTGCATCAGGTGGTTTTGCACCATATCGCGCATGGCGCCGGATTTGTCGTAGTATTCGCCGCGCCCCTTGACGCCGATGCTCTCGGCCACGGTGATCTGCACGTGGTCGATGTGAGAGGAATTCCACAGCGGTTCAAACAGCGAGTTGGCAAAGCGCAGGGCCATCAGGTTCTGCACGGTTTCCTTGCCGAGATAGTGGTCGATCCGGTAGATCTGGTGTTCCTCGAAATTGGCCCGCAAGGCGGCGTTCAGCGCCTGCGCCGAGGCCAGATCGTGGCCGAAGGGTTTCTCTAGCACGATGCGGCTGTCGGGGGTGGCGATCCCGGTAGAGCGCAGGCGGCCTGCGATGTCGGGGAACAGGCTGGGACCGACCGACAGGTAGAAGGCGCGCACGACGTCATCGCGCAGATGGGTTGCAAGCGTGTCCCAGCCGTTTTCGCCGCGCGCATCCACTGCGGTGTAATGCAGCATGTCCTGAAAGGCGGTGATTTCCTCTTCGGTGATCTCGCCTGCCTGCCCGAAGGTGCGGATGGCATCGGCCACCATGTCCTGAAATCCCTTGCGGTCCATTTCGCTGCGCGAGGCCCCGATGATGCGGCAATCATCCGCGAACTGGCCGATCTGGAAGCGGTGGAACAGGCTGGGCAGGATCTTGCGGCGGGCAAGGTCTCCGGTCGCGCCAAACAGCACGAGGTCAAAGGACTGGACGGGAATGACGCGGGAAACCATGGCTTTCTCTCTGTCGGCTGAGGAATGGAGGGGGCGGCGGGGATCAGGTGAGTTTGGACAACAGCCCGCGGGTGGAGCCGTCTTTGGTCTCGTGGGCGTCGGCCGGGGCGGAGCCATCGACCAGCGGCAGCAGGCTGACGGCGAGTTCCTTGCCCAGTTCCACGCCCCATTGGTCAAAGGAGTTCAGCCCCCAGAGCACGCCTTCGACAAAGACGCGATGTTCGTAGAGGGCGATCAGCTGGCCGAGCACGAAGGGCGTCAGTTTGGGATAGGCGAGGGTTACAGACGGGCGGTTGCCTGCAAAGGACAGATGTCCTGCCATCTCTTCCAGCGCCTCACCGGTGAAGCCGCGTTTGGCGGCGATGGCGCGGGCGTCCTCGCGCGAGCGGCCAAGCATCAGCGCCTCGGATTGGGCGAGGCAGTTGGCGACCAGCAGCTGGTGGTGATGGGTCAGATCCGCCTCATGGGCCTCGGCGGCGATGAGGAATTCGGCTGGCACCACACGGGTGCCCTGATGCAGCAGTTGATAAAAGGCGTGCTGGCCATTTGTGCCCGGCTCTCCCCAGACGATGGGGCCGGAGGCGCGGGGCAGGGGGCTGCCATCCAGCGCGACGCTCTTGCCGTTGCTTTCCATGTCAAGCTGCTGGAGATAGGCGGGGAAGCGGGACAGACGCTGATCGTAGGGCAGGATTGCGCGGCTGTCGTAGCCACAGATGTTGTTGTGCCAGATGCCGACCATTGCCAGCATCACCGGCAGGTTGTCGCGGAAGGGCGCGGTGCGAAAATGAGCGTCCATTGCTGCGGCGCCTGCCAGAAATTCGCGGAAGTTATCCGCCCCGATGGCGATCATGATTGGCAGGCCAACCGGCCCCCAAAGGGAGTATCGCCCGCCCACCCAATCGGCAAAACCAAAGACCCGTTCGGGCGCGATCCCGAAGGTGGCGGTCTTGTCGAGTGCGGTGGAGACGGCGGCCAGATGTTCGGGTGTTTTGTCACCTAGCGTTGCCTGCAGCCAGCGGATGGCTGTTTCGGCATTGGTCATCGTTTCAATGGTGGTGAAGGTCTTTGACGCGACGATGACCAGGGTTGTCTGCGGGTCCAGCCCCTTTAGCGTGTCGGCGATATGGGCCCCATCCACATTGGACACGAAATGGCAGGCAGGTCCGTCGTGATAGGGGGCCAAGGCGAGGGTGGCCATCGCCGGACCAAGATCTGAACCACCGATGCCGATGTTGATGACATCGGTGAATTTTGCGCCGGTGCTGGAGCGGATGGTTCCGGTGCGGATGGCTTCGGCAAAGCTCTCCATCTGTTGGAGGGTGTGGCGGATGGCGGGCAGAACATCGTCACCATCGACCTTGATCGCCGTGTCGGCAGTGGCGCGCAACGCGGTGTGCAGAACGGCGCGGTCTTCGGTGGTATTTATCTTCTCGCCGCGAAACATGGCGCTGATGCGATCCGCGAGGCCTGCTTCGGCTGTGAGATGTTCCAGAAGGTCCATCGCCGTGGCGTCGAGCGCGGTTTTGGAGTAATCCAGCAGGAGACCGTCGGTTTCGGCCGAAAACGTCTCGAACCGGTTTGCCGTGTCAAACAGCGACAGGATCGGCACCCCCGCGGTATCTGCGCGATGCTTGGCCAGCTTCTGCCAGGTCTGGGTCATGGTCCGTCTCCGTTGTCTCATGCGGCGGAGGGCGCGAATCACCCGGTCCGCTCCTGCGCACTAGTTAGCGCTAACATGATCGTTTGTAACGCCCTAATATAGCAGTTCTCCAACTACGACAAAGTTAGTAGGCAAGTTATCTGTGTCCATGCCTTTGATCGGGTGTTGCGCTTGCGGTGGTGTTACGCCGTGTATCGCGGAGCGGGAGTTTGGTAAGGTTTTTCCCGCTTGCCATCGTGGCAGGGATGGGGAACTTGGCCCCATGACCGAGTTCAACTGTCCCAATTGCGGCGCGGGGCTGCCTGTTGCCCTCAAGAGTATTCGCCAGATGAGCTGCTCCTCCTGCGGGACGAGTGTTTTTCTGTCCGCAGGTCAGGCGCTGGCGGCGGGCGACAGTGGGGTGATGCATGACGCGCCGTTGCTGTTTCATCTGGACGATCAGGTCGTGGTGGAGGGCGTTGCGCTGCATATTCTGGGACATGCGCGGTTTTCCTATGGACGGGGCACTTGGGATGAATTCTGGGCGGTTGCCCCGGATGAAGCGCGATATTGGCTGTCGGTCGATGAGGGGGACGTGATCCTGCAAAGCCGCATTCCGCGCGATCTGGCGCCGGTGATCGCCGGCTGGCCGCGATTGGGTGCGGAGTTTGCCCATAAGGGGCGCAACTACACTGCTACGGAAACGTCGGAAGCCGAGTGCATTGCCGTGCGCGGCAGTTTCGACGAGCGTATCGCGGTGGGGGATCGCCAGCGCTATGTCAATTTGCAGGGCCCCGATGGCCTGCTGTTGTCCTTGGAGCAGGACGAGGACGGCGAGACGTGGTTTCAGGGGCGTTGGCTGGATCCGTTTGAAATCGCGGGGCGTCAGACATGAGCCGCGCTGCAGATCTTTTGGCGGTGAACTGCACCGCATGTGGGGCGGGGCTCGACGTGCTTGGCGGTGGGCGGGTGATTGTCCATGTCTGCCCCTATTGTGGCACCGCGCTGGATGCGGTCGAGGGCTATCGCGCCCTGCGCAAGTTCAACGAAACGCCCCGTCCGGACACGATGCTGGAGATCGGTCAGAGCGGCGAAATTTTTGGCGTGCGCTATACCGTGATCGGTCTGTTGCAGCTGGAGGAGCGCTGGGGCGGGCGGACATGGCAGTGGATCGACTACCAGATCTTTTCGCCCACACATGGCTATGCCTGGCTGACGTTCGAGCAGGGCGAAGTGATCTTTACCCGCCGCCATCGCAGCGACTGCTGGCTGTCGGCGCATAGCGCAGAGACGGCAAATTCGCGCCTCAGCGTCTGGGAGCGTGGGCGCCGCTATGTGTATTACGAGACCTCCAACAGCCGGGTGATCTATGCCGAAGGGGAATTCACCTGGGTGCCGCGCAGTGACAAGGTGACATCCTCTGTCAGCGTGCTGCATCTGGCCATGGACGGGCGCAGCCGGGCTGAGGCGAAAAACGCCGGGCCTGCGGATTGCGTGCCGTCTATGCTGACGTTTTCCAAAAGCGGGATGGAGCGGGAGGTGTACCACTCTGTCGCGTTGGACAAATACGCCTTTGCCGAGAGCTTTGGCTGTTCTATGCCGCGATCCTACCGGATGCATCCTTTGTCGCCCATGCCGCGCACTCCCAACGGCAAATTTCTGATCTGGCTGGGCCTTGCGGGGGTGGTGCTGAGTGCAGGCATCGGTATGTCCCTTTCGGCTGTTTCGGGGGATCTGGTGCTGCCCGGGCAAACTGTGCGCGCTGCGGACCTGCCGCGAGAATTCACCTTCGAGGTGGAGAACGCCGGAGATCTGGTCAGTGTTGATTTGCGGGGCAACGGAAGTAACAGCTGGGCCACCTATGAGCTGGAGCTGACCGACCCGGAGGATCAGCTTCTGTTTTCAGCTGCGCGGGGTGTGGAATATTACTATGGCCGCGAAGGCGGGGAAAACTGGAGCGAAGGCGACAACGCCGCGCAGCTGAAATTCCATGCGCCCGTTGCGGGCAGCTATACGCTGGGGCTCTACCCGGATGAGAGTGGTATCTGGACAAACCCCAAAGGCGGGCCCGCGCCCCAGCAGCAGTCGGAAATTCGCATTCGCGCGCATAGCGGTCTGGCGTCCGGCTTTGCGCTTTACATGCTTGCTCTTGGCTTTGCCCTGCTGGCGGCTTTTCCGGGCGGGCGGCATCTGCTGAACCGCAAGATGCGGATGGCCGGCAGCGATTGGGAGGACGAGGATTGACCCGAACCATATGGCTGAAAGACCAGCAGGATCTGCCGTCTCGGCATGGCGCTGCCTGTGAGGGACGCAGATGACCGCATTTCGAATTTTCATGTGCCTGCTGGCGGCGATTGCCATTGGCAGCGCCACCTATGTCGCGCGCACCGGTTACGGTGGTGCGAGCTCTGACCTGACCGCCTCTATCCGGGCGGCAAGCGCAGGCAATGCCCTAAACAGAAGCGTGAAGTAACGCGAAAGAGGATCCAATGGACTATTTTGCAGCTGTGCAGCTGGCTGAGATCATCAGCACCGTCGTCTACACCTTTGTTGGTGTCTCTCTCATGTGGATCGTGTGGAAAGTGCTGGACTGGATGACGCCCTTTCCCATCCTGAAGGAGATCGAACAGGATCAGAATGTGGCGCTGGCCATTGTCATCGGATTTTTGTTTGTGGCGATTTCCATCATCATCGCGGCCGTCATCCTGTCATGAGCCACGTCGCAGATCAGGCCCGGATGCAGGCGCTTTGGCTTTTGGCTGCCACCTTTCTGGTGGCGGTTTCGGGCCTGATCTACGAACTGATTGCGGCCACCCTGTCGAGCTATCTTCTCGGAGATTCCGTGCGCCAGTTTTCCATGGTGATCGGGGTGTTCCTGTCCGCGATGGGGGTTGGTGCCTGGGCTTCGCGCTTTGTCGGGCAGGCGATGGGGGGCTTCATCTGGGCGCAGATCCTTCTGGGGCTGGTGGGCGGCTTCATGGCGCCGGTGGTGTTTTACAGCTACGCCTGGGCAGGCAGCGTGTCGCTGCCGCTGTTTGGGCTGCTGATCGCGACCGGTGTCCTGTCGGGGATGGAGATCCCGCTGATTGCGCGGGTGCTGAAAGAGGTGGGCGCGCCGCAGTTCCGGTTCGAGAACGTCCTGAGCGTTGACTACATCGGCGCGTTGGCGGCTTCGCTTGCCTTTCCGCTGTTGATTGTCCCGCATCTGGGGCTGATGTCGGCGAGCCTTGCGTTCGGGGCGCTGAACCTTGCCGTTGCGGGGGTGTCATTGTGGCTGTTTCGCAGGGATGCAACGCGCCAGCAAGTTGGCGTCTGGGCGCTGACCTTTGTGCTGACCATCGCGGGTTTGGTGCAGGCAGAACGGCTGGTTTCGGTGGCCGAGGCGAGCCTTTATGAGGATGATATCATCCTGAGTGAGGCCACGCCGTATCAGCAGATCACAGTCACCCGCTACCGTGATCGGGTGCGGCTGTTTCTGGATCATTCCATTCAGTTCGATACGCTTGACGAGTATCGCTATCACGAGATGCTGGTGCACCCTGCGCTGGCGTTGGCGCCGCGGCGGCGGTCTGTGCTGATCCTTGGAGGTGGCGACGGGATGGCGGTGCGCGAGGTGCTGCGCTGGCCCGATGTCGATGCGGTGACGCTGGTCGATCTTGATCCGCGAGTAACCGAGCTGTTTCGCGATCATCCACAACTTGCCCCGCTGAACGATCATGCGCTGCAGGATGCCAGGGTCGAGGTGGTGACTGCGGATGCCTGGAGCTTTGTCGAGCAGAGCAATGCCTTGTTTGACGTGGTTCTGGTGGATCTGCCGGACCCGAAGAACCTGGCGCTGTCCAAACTCTATTCCCGCCAGTTCTATGGCGCGCTGGCCGAACGGCTGAGTGGGCAGGGCATTGTTGTCACGCAGGCCGGCTCGCCCCTGTTTGCGCGCGAGGCCTATTGGTCGGTTGCCAACACGCTGGCGGCTGCGCGCAACCCCCAACAGCCGGGCGAGGGGCTCTTTGTGCGGCCCTATCACACCTATGTGCCAAGCTTTGGTGCCTGGGGCTTTGTGATGGCCAGCCAGTCGCCGCTGCGCGACCGCGACCTGATGTTGCCTGACAACCTGCGCTATCTGAGCGACGAGATCTGGCAGGCCGCTCAGGTTTTCAGCGCGGATATGGCAAAGGTGCCTGCAGAGGTGAACTCTATCCAGTCTCATGCACTGGTTGGCTATTATCTGGACGGCTGGGCCGCGTGGTTCGAATAGGTCGGCGTTGACCGGCTGCGACGCCTGCGCGCATCGCCGGTATTTTTGATCAAATTCATTGCCGCCGCCGTGGGCCATGGGCTAAGTCTCTGACAGACTACGAGGGGGCGCTGGGCCCGTGGAGCTGGGGAGGGATCCATGACACCGCTTGCAGGACTGAAAGTTGTCGAACTCGCGCGGATTCTTGCGGGGCCGTGGATCGGGCAGTCGCTGGCTGATTTGGGGGCGGAGGTCATCAAGGTCGAAAGCCCGGAGGGCGACGACACGCGCCGCTGGGGCCCTCCGTTCATTGAGCGTGATGGCGACAAGACCGCTGCCTACTACTATGCTGCGAACCGTGGCAAGACCTGTGTGACTGCTGATTTCCGCACCGAAGAGGGCAAGCAGACGGTGCTGGATTTGATCCGGGGCGCCGATATCCTGATCGAGAATTTCAAGGTGGGCGGGCTGGCGAAATACGGGCTTGACTATGACAGCCTGAAAGAGATCAATCCGCGCCTGATCTATTGTTCGGTCACAGGCTTTGGGCAGGATGGCCCTTATGCTGCGCGGGCGGGCTATGATTTTCTGTTGCAGGGCATGTCGGGGCTGATGTCGATCACCGGTGCGCCAGATGGTGAGCCACAGAAGGTCGGTGTGGCGATCACGGATATCGTCACCGGGCTCTATGGCACCATCGGCATTCTGGCGGCAGTGGAGCAGCGCCATACCACCGGGCGCGGACAGCATATCGACATGTCGCTGTTGGACTGTGCCACGGCTGTGCTGGCCAATCAGAACATGAACTATCTCGCCACCGGCACAAGCCCGACACGGATGGGCAACGAGCATCCCAATATTGCCCCGTATCAGGTGATGGCGGTGCGGGACGGCCACGTGATCCTTGCTGTTGGAAATGACGGTCAGTTTGCGCGTCTGTGCGAGGTTTTGAATATGGCCGGGCTTGCGGCTGATCCGCGTTTTGCCTCGAACCAGCTGCGGGTGGCCAACCGGGGGGATCTGACCCCGATGCTGGCGGCGGCGCTGGCGCAATGGGGGCAGGCGGATCTATTGGCGGCGCTGGAGGCCGCGACCGTGCCTGCGGGACCGATCAACACCATCGGGCAGGCGTTTGACGACCCGCAGATCCAACACCGCCAGATGCAGATCGCGCCCGAAGGGGTGCCGGGTGTGCGGGGCCCTTGGGTGTTTTCCGATGCGGAGCTGGCGCTGGAGAAATCCGCGCCGATCTTGCCGGGCAGCAAAAACTAGGCCTGCGGGGGGTATTGCCAGCACCGGCTGGCTGATGTCGCGGCTGGGCGAGACGGTCGCAAACGGATCATCTTGGCTGGCAGCGATGGCTCGGCCTGCCTCGGTTTATTGCCGGGGGGCGGGTGCATCAAAACGCAGACACTTGAGAAGGGAAACCAGATGGCCGCAACGACGACAGTAAATGAACATATCTGGATCCCGCTGCCGGATGGTCGTCGCCTTGCCGCGCGGATGTGGCTTCCGGCTGGAGAGGGGCCGTTTCCCGCGATCCTTGAATATCTGCCCTACCGCAAACGCGATGGCACCGCGCCGCGTGACGCCACCACACATCCGGTTTTTGCAGCCGAAGGTTATGTCTGTCTGCGGGTGGATATCGCGGGTACGGGCGACAGCGAGGGGCTGTTTGACGATGAGTATTCCGAACAGGAGCTGAGCGACGGCGAGGCGGTGCTGGCCTGGCTTGCGGCGCAGCCCTGTTGCGACGGCAATATCGGCATGATCGGGATTTCCTGGGGCGGCTTTAACGGTCTGCAACTGGCCGCACGCCAGCCCGAAGCGCTGAAGGCGGTGGTCAGCGTGGCCTCAACCGTGGATCGCTATGCCGATGATATCCATTTCATGGGCGGCTGCCTGCTGAGCGACAATGCCAATTGGGCGTCGCAGATGCATGCCTACCAAACCCGCCCGCTGGATCCTGATCTGCGCCCCGACTGGCGTGCGGCCTGGGTGGAGCGGATCGAAACGCTGCCTTTCATGGCGGCAGACTGGCTGCGTCACAGTCGGCGGGATGATTTCTGGAAACATGGATCGGTCTGCGAGGACTGGTCTGCGATCAAGGCACCGGTGCTTGCGATCACTGGCTGGGCCGATGCCTATGTGAACGCGCCACCCGCCCTTGCCGCGCAGATGCAGGCCCCGGCCAAGGCGCTTATCGGTCCTTGGGAACACCGCTATGCCCATATCTCCAAGCTGGAGGCCCATGATTTCCACGCAGAGGTGCTGCGCTGGTTTGATCGCTGGCTGAAGGGCGAAGACAGCGGGGCAGAGACCTTGCCCGACTATCGCACCTACATGCAGGAGCATTTCAACCCGACAAAGGAAAACAAACCCCGGCAGGGCCGCTGGATTGCCGAAACAGCCTGGCCGTCTGCGAATGTGCGCGAGGTGGTGCATCATCTGGGGCAACAGGGCCTGTTGCAGGCCACCCCGGATGCAGGCGAGGCGGTGGTGTCAAATCCGGCAAGCCTTGGTGCTGCGAGCGGCTATTTCTGCGCGGGCATGCGGATCGACAATGAACTGCCGGGCGATCAGGCGGGGGATGATGCGCTGTCCACCTGTTTTGAGACGCAGCCACTGGATGCCCCGCTGGAGCTGCTGGGGCGGGCGCGGGTGCGGCTGGCGTTTTCTGTCGACAAGCCCGTGGCGCAGGTGATGGCGCGGCTTTGTGATGTGGCGCCGGATGGCGTGTCGCAGCGCATCACCTACCGGGGGCGCAACCTGTGCCATGATGACAGCCATGAAACCGCCGCGCCGCTGGTGCCCGGCAAACGCTATGAGGTTGAGTTTGCGCTCAACGAATGTGCCCATCACCTGCGGGCAGGCCACAAGCTGCGGCTGGCGCTGTCGACGTCCTACTGGCCGATCGTCTGGCCCTCGCCCGAGCCTGTGGCGCTGACGCTGCATCTGGAGGGCTGTGCACTGATCCTGCCGGAACGGTCGGTCGCAGAAGAGGTCGCGGCGCAGGCGCCAGGCGCTGTGCGGGAGTATCCGACGTATCAGGCAGAGGTGACGCGGGCGCCCTCTGGCACATCCAACACCTATGAAGAGGCCGACGGAACGCTGGTTTTAGAGACCTTCGACGACTATGGCGCGGCCATTGATCCGGTGCATGGTATGGAGGTCGGCAGCCACGTGGCCATGCGTTATGCGATCCATCCGGATGATCCGGCGAGTGCGACATTCTCCAGCCAGTGGCGGTTTACCTTTGCGCGGGGTGATTGGCAGGTGCAGGTCGATACCGACAACCTGATGCAGGGGGGTCGCGAGAATTTCCACCTTTGGCGCAAGGTTGTGGCAACCGAAGGACCGGCAGAAGACGAGGTCTGCGTTAAGGAATGGCGCGAGAGCTTGCCGCGCGATTGTTTGTGATTTCGCATCAAAACCAGTTAAAAATCGCTGTTTTTCCCCCGATTGACCGCCAGTTCGCCATGTTCTGGCCACGTTATGTCTCCAAAAACGGAACAACGCGTTAACCATTTCAGGGCAAAATACCCCCCTGATTTTGCCTTAACCGCGTCAGGCGGCCGGATGGATGGTCCTTCCGGTCAGGAGCAGACGATAAACAGAACTGGGGTGAGAAGGTGCATCTATCCGTTGTTGTACCCTGCTATAACGAAGAAGAGTCCATCCCTCTTTTGGTGGACCGTTTGGTGCAGGCCATCGAACCCTGGAAAGAGCGGGCTGAGATCATTCTGGTGGATGATGGCTCCAGCGACGAGACCTGGGCCGCGATGGAAGCCGCGCACAAGCGTCATCCGGTGGTGCGTGGCATTCGCCTGTCAGCCAACCGTGGCCATCAGATTGCTCTGACCGCGGGGCTGGAGGCCGCAACAGGCGCGCGTATCTTCATGCTGGACGCCGACCTGCAGGATCCGCCGGAAATTCTGCCTGACATGATGATGATGATGGATCGCGGCTATGACGTGGTTTATGGCCGCCGTGCCGAACGCCAGGGCGAAACCCGGTTCAAGAAAGCGACCGCTTTCCTGTTCTACCGGACGCTCAATGCGCTGTCTGACGTTGATATTCCCAAGGATACGGGCGATTTCCGCCTCGTGAGCCGCAGATCGCTGGATGCCGTTTTGCAGATGCCAGAGCGGGCGCGGTTTATTCGGGGCATGTTTGCCTGGGCGGGGTTCCATCAGATCGGTCTGGAATACGTCCGAGAGGCCCGCGTCGCGGGAGAGACGAAATATCCGCTGAAGGCCATGCTGCGCTTTGCAACAGATGCCCTGACCGGCTTTTCCACCAAACCGCTGAAAATTGCCACGCGGCTGTCCTTTGTCAGCCTGTTGGTGACGGTTTTCATGGCGATCTATGTGTTCGGCTCGCTGATCCTGTTCAACACGGTTGCAGGTTGGGCTTCGGTTCTGTTGGCGATTTCCTTCTTCTCGGCGATCCAGCTGCTCACTCTCGGTATTCTGGGGGAGTATGTGGGCCGTCTCTACATGGAGAGCAAACAACGCCCGCTGTATTTCCAGTCGCAGGAAACCGGCCAGCCAATGGCGCATCCGGTGGATTTCGGCCCTGAGGCGCGCGACAGCGGTCGCAGCGCCACACAAAGCGCGGCTCGCACTGCGGCGGAGCAAAAGGAAGCCTCATGATCCGCGCCTTGCTGGATAAAGACCCGGCGCATCTGATCCGCTTTGCCATCGTCGGTGTTACGGTCGCGGCGCTGTATGTGATGCTTTATGTCGGGTTTCTGTCGCTGGGGCTGGCGATCTGGGCTGCCAATGCGCTCGCCTTCGGGATTGCGGTGCTGGTCCAGTATGTCGGCCAGACCGCCTGGACCTTTCGCCAGCAGTTGGCGGAACCCGGTCAGGCCCTGCGCTTTTGCATCACCATCGGCCTTGGCTTTGTGACCTCGGCCATTCTGACCGGTCTTGTCGGGCCGGCGCTGGACTGGCCTTCGTGGTTGGCAGCCGGGATCGCAGCGGTCTTGTTGCCGGTTCAGAATTACCTCTTCTTCCGACTTTGGGTTTACGCCGGCGTCGGCGCGTAAAACAGGAGCAGACAGTCATGTCGCATGTTTATTCGAACGAGTTCTACGACTACATCGATACCGGAGCGCGCAGCTCGGCGCAGGCGCTGATTGCGGCTGTGCAGCCTTGGCTGGCAGCGCAAAGCGTTCTTGATCTGGGCAGTGGACGTGGGGTCTGGCTGAGCGAGTGGGCCAAGGCTGGTGTTGAGGATGTTGCGGGTGTGGATGGCGATTATGTCGATCGCAGCCGCCTTGCCATTCCTGCGGCGCAGTTTCATGCCGCAGATCTGACACAGGATTTCGATCTTGGCCGCCGATTTGACCTGGCCCAAAGTCTGGAAGTGGGGGAGCATCTGCCAAACGCCGCGTCGGCGAAGCTGGTTGATGGTCTGACCCGCCACGCCGACCGCGTGCTGTTTTCCGCCGCGGTTCCGGGGCAGGGCGGCGAGTTCCACATCAACGAGCAGCCCCTTTCGTTCTGGCAAGAGTTGTTTGAAGCGCGCGGCTATACTGCGTTTGACTGTGTGCGCCCGGCATTGAAATCGGCCGATGGCGTGGAACCCTGGTATCGCTACAACACGGTTTTGTACGTCAACGAAGCGGGGCGCAAAGGCCTGCCGCAGGCGGTGCTTGAGACAGAAGTGCCGACAGGGCAAAAAGTGCCGCTGGCAGGCAGCTTTGGCTGGCGCTTGCGTCGCGGGGTTGTGTCGCTGATGCCACGCCCGATGGTGACCAAGATTGCCCAGGCGCGTGCGGCGGTCATTGCCCGGCAGGCCCGTGCAGCTGGCACGGCCCCCGGCGTTCATCGCGTGAAGTCATGACCTATATTGCTGACGCATCCGGGCTGGGTGGTCGCGCGGTTTCGGGAACGTCCCGGCACCTGTGGGCGACTATTCTGGTGGCCTATGTGGGGTTGCTGGTTGCGGCAGCATTTCAGCTGCCCGATCCGCTGATCCGTCACGACGACTATCCGGCGCTGTTTGGTGATGCAGAGATCTACTATATCAAGACCCTGACCGAAGGGCGCTGGGTGAATTACCTGTGGCACATGCGTGATGTGCTTTTGCCGAGCTGGGCCAATTACCTGATCTACAACGGGCTTTGGGCGATTGTGCTGGGTTGTTTGGCCCATAACGCCTTGGGCGCGCGGGAAGAGTTGTGGCGCAAGGGCGCTGTTGCCCTGATCGCGGGCCTGTCGGCGCCGTCGCTGTTGATCTCTTGGTGGTTCAACACGCTCATTCCCGGCATGGCAATTGTCGCCACCTTTGCCTTGGCCAGCACGGTCCTGTCGGCCAGAACATGCCGCTGGTTGCTGGTGCCTTTTGTGCCGCTGGCGCTGATGGCCTATACGACGTTTCCGTTTTTTCTGTTGGCGTTCTGTCTGACGCGGGCGGATGTGCGGCGTTCGGCCAAGGATCTCGCGCTGACGCTTGGGGTGTTCATCCTGTCCTTCGCGCTGGCGATGGGGTCGATTTATACACTGAACTATCTGTTCCACGGCATCTTTGGCGTGCCGATGGCAGAGTGGCGGAACCCCAACCCGGCCCATGATCTGGCATCGGCCCTTGAGAACCTGGGCATCATTGGGACATTCCTGTCGTCTTCTGCCTCGCTTGTCTCCTTTCATTTCCTGCCGTTGACGGTGTTCCAGCTGGGGGTGTTTACCTGGGCCATTTGGCTGGTTGGCAAGGCGGATCCCTGGCGGGCGATCTATCCGCTGGCAGGCATTGCCCTGGGGATGGGGTTGATTTTTGTGCAGACGATCAAGACCGGCATTATCCTGCCGCCGCGGGTGTCGGGGTTTGTGTGGCTCTACTATGCGGTGCTGTTGGGGCTGTTTTCCCAACAGATGGCGCTGCGTGGGGGCGGCTGGGACAGGCTTGGGCGCAATCTTCTGGCGTTTTTCGCGCTGATCTATGTGGCTTTCAGCCTGTTGCAGCATCGCGACGTGACGGCCTGGCAGGGCGACAGCCGCGCAATGGCGGCGCAGATCAGCCCGGCTCCGGGGCCGATTTATGTTACAGGCACCTATCTGTCATTGCCCTCGGGTGAGGCGTCGGGTCTGCAGCATGATCTGGCGGTGGCCTTTCGCCTGACGCAGCTGACCGGGCGGGATGTGGTGATGTGCGCGATTGAGCCTGCGGCCTGCGCGCATCTGCCCGAAGAGGTGCAGGCCGGCGCCGAGGGGGCGGACTATGAGGTCCGCAACATGGAGGGGGCAAGCGTGGTGATGCTGTCTGCGACCCCCATTCGTGAGCCGGCCGAAAACATGCCGCATGGCGGCTGACCTGCCTGATCGGGGAAAACAGAAACGGGGGCCGACTGGCCCCCGTTTTCATGTCAGGTTCTGAAGGCGCGGCTCAGAAGTCGAGGCCGAGGTCCAGGGTCTGGGCCGAATGGGTCAGCGCGCCCGAAGAGATATAGTCCACTCCCGTGGCTGAGACTTCGGCAATGCGTTCCTTGCGCATGTTGCCGGAGGCTTCGGTCACCAGCTGGCCTTTTGCCATGGAGACCGCCTTGGCGAGGGTTGATGTGTCCATATTGTCCAGCAGAACCACATCCGCGCCACCCGTTGCCAGAACCTCTTCGAGCTGAGCAAGGGTGTCGACCTCGATTTCGATCTTCATCATGTGGCTGACGTTGGCCTTGGCGGCCTTGAGAACCGCGGCGACACCGCCGGCGGCGGCAATGTGGTTGTCCTTGATCAGGATGGCGTCCGACAGCCCGTAACGGTGGTTGTAGCCGCCGCCATGCAAGACGGCCTGTTTTTCGACCATGCGCAGCCCCGGCGTGGTCTTGCGGGTGCAGGTGATGCGGGTCTGGGTGCCTTTGGTTTCGGCGACAAAGCTGTTGGTGAGGCTGGCGATGCCGGACAGACGCCCAGCAAAGTTCAGAGCCACACGTTCACCGGACAGGATTGATGCGGCAGATCCTGAAATGGTCATCAATGTCTGTCCCGGCGTGCAGGGGCTGCCATCCGGGACCAGCGTTTCGATCCGCAGAGCAGGATCCACCAGATGAAAGGCGATCCGGGCGATCTGCATCCCCGAGACGACGCCTGCGTCGCGGGCGTTCAGGCGGGCTTCATAGGTGGTGGCGGCAGGGATCACTGCGCGGGTGGTGACATCTCCGCTCTGGCCGAGGTCTTCGAGCAAGGCTGCGCGGACCAGCGGTTCGACAATCAGATCGGGAAGGGTGGCAAAGGACGGGGTCATGTCAGATCCTGTGCGGCGGCGGCGCGGATGGCGCGGGCCTCGGTGAGGGTAATTCGGGTGCGGTGGGCGAGATCCGGGTCCGCGGCGGGAAAGTCATCGCGAAAATGGCCACCCCGGCTCTCGCGGCGGGCGAGGGCGGCGGCAGCAATCAGGGTGGCGGTGGCGCACATATTGGCAAAACTCTCGTCGTCACCGTAGTGCGCCAGCAGGGTCTCGATTGTGGCGAGCGCGGTTTTCAGCCCGGCCTCGTCGCGGCGCACACCCACATGAGCGGTCATCGTCTCGCGCAGCTCTGCAATTGCACTGGCGGGGGCGGCAGGTGTCGTGGCGGGCGCAAAGGTCAGATGCAGTTCGGGTGGCGCCTGATCGCTATCCTCGGGTGCCGGGCCAAGGGTGGCGGCGATATCCTGGGCCGCCGTGCGGGCATAGACCAGCGCCTCCAGCAGCCCGTTGGACGCAAGCCGATTGGCGCCGTGTAGCCCGGTCGAGGAGGCTTCGCCGCAGACCCAGAGACGCTCCAGACTGGCGCGGCCTTGCAGGTCGGTGTCGATGCCGCCCATGTGATAGTGGGCTGCCACTGCGACGGGGATCGGCTCTGTCACGGGATCAATGCCTGCGCGGGCGCAGGTCTCGGCAACGGTGGGAAAGCGGCTCAGAACCTCAGCGCCCAAGGCTGCGCGCGTGTCGAGCATGGGCCGACGTCCGGCCTGTGTTTCGGCAAAGATCGCCCGGGCAACGATGTCGCGGGGGGCGAGCTCTGCGTCGGGGTGGGCGGCCAGCATGAAACGGTCGCCTTCGGCGTTGATGAGCGTCGCACCATCGCCGCGCAGGGCCTCGGTTGCGAGGGGGGCGGGGTCTTCGCCAATGTCAAAGGCCGTTGGATGGAACTGCACAAACTCAGGATCTGCGATCTGCGCACCTGCACGGGCGGCAAAGCCGATGACCTGGCCGCGGATGCGGGGGGGATTGGTGGTATGGGCAAACAGCCCACCAGATCCGCCGCCAGCCAGCAGGATCGCAGGGGCGCGGATCAGAAGCGGCGCAGAGGTGCCGGTGGCGTCGCTGACCCAGACACCGGTCACGCTATCGCCGACGCATTCCAGACGAACCGCCTGCGTGCCTTCCTGCACCTGTACCGACGGTGTGGCGCGGACGGCAGCGATCAGTGTTTCCATGATTTGCTTGCCGGCCTGATCGCCCTTGACCCGAACAACCCGCGCCATCGAATGGGCGGCTTCGCGGCTCATGACAAATCCGCCGTCCGGGGTGCGATCGAATGGGGTGCCAAGATCGGTGAGGTCGAGGATATGGTCGCGTGCAACCTGCGTGACCATGGCAGCAACGGCCGCATCGACGGTGCCAGCCCCTGCGCGCACGGTGTCGCTGGCATGGGCTGCAGGGCTGTCCGCCTGGTCCATCGCGGCGGCAACACCGCCCTGCGCCCAAGCCGAACTCGCCCCATCGCCGAGCGTTTCCGGAGAGATCATCAGCACGGGGCGCGGCGCCAGTTCAAGAGCCGCATAAAGCGCAGCCATGCCGGCCCCGACAATGATGATGCGGCTGGTATCGCAGGTTGCGGTGCCTTCGGTCAGGGCCTGCACATCAACATGTTCAGAGGCCGGGGCCTCCGTCACGGGGGTGCCAGTCGTGCCCTGTGCGCCGGGGCGGTCCAAGGATCAGATCCCCAGTTTCTGGCTGAGGTCGATCATCTTCTGCACCGCCACGCGGGCCCCTTCGGCGACCTCCGGGTCAACCTCTACCGCTTCGGACATGGTGTGCAGCGACCAGAGGATTTTCTCCAGCGTGATCATCTTCATGTAGGGGCACATGTTGCAGGGACCGACAAAATCGACCTCGGGCAGAGCGTCAGCGATGTTGGAGGCCATCGAACATTCGGTGATCAGCAGGGCTTTTTCCGGTTTCTCGTCGGTGACATATTTGATGATTCCGCTGGTCGAGCCAGAGAAATCCGCCTCGTTCACCACATCCGGCGGGCATTCGGGATGCGCAATGAGGCGTGTGCCGGGGTTCCACTCGCGGAAGTCGCGCAGATCCTTGGCGGTGTATTGCTCGTGTACGATGCAGGAGCCCTCCCACCAGACGATGTTCTTTTGCGGCACCTGCTGGGCGATGTTCTGCGCCAGGTACTGATCCGGGGTCATGATGATGGTGTCGCTGTCAAGCGCCGCGACGATCTGGGCCGCGTTCGAAGAGGTGCAGCAGATGTCAGAGGCCGCTTTGACCTCTGCGGTGGTGTTCACATAGGTCACCACTGGCGCACCGGGATATTTTGCCCGCATCTCTGCGATGCCTTCGGCGGTAATGGATTCGGCCAGCGAACAGCCTGCGTCCATGTCGGGGATCAGGACGATTTTGTCTGGGCTGAGGATCTTGGAGGTTTCGGCCATGAAGTGCACGCCGCATTGGACGATCACGTCAGCCTCGACCTTTGCGGCCTCGATCGCCAGCTGGAGACTGTCGCCAACCACATCCGCAACACCGTGATAGATTTCCGGCGTCATGTAGTTGTGGGCAAGGATCACCGCGTTGCGCTTTTTCTTCAGCTCGAGGATGGCGGCCACATAGGGGGCAAACATCACCCAGTCCGCGGGGCTGACCACGCGGTCCATGCGGCTGTAGATGTCGGACATCTCTTCTGCCAGCGCCGGATTGGGGGCAAGGTCGTAGTGGTTGGCGAGCTGATCGCGCATGGTTTGCAGATCGAACATGGCATTTCCTCAAAGCTGCGCCAGAGATGGCACTTTGGGGTGGTGTTCTTTCATGTTCATATTTCGCACGCAAGCAAATGCAGTGACTTAATCCCGCTTTTCGCGGCGCGTCCTCGGGTAAATCGGCTCCAATTGGAGGCTATCGGCAACAGAAGGCCTGTGGCGTGCCCTGTCCCCTTTTGTCCGCAGATTTGCTGGTGGCGCTAACGCGCCGCGGTCAAATTGTCCTTTTTCCGGCGCAGGGCCATTTTCGGCTTCTGGGGGCTGCATTATTGTGATTTTGAGAAACGAAACACGCAGTCAGGGAAGCGGTGCGTCCGGTCCCAAGGGAGAGTTGGCCCGCTTACATGTCGGATCTTTGGGACGGATTGATGCAGGCGGCCTGGCTGCTGGTGACGCTGGATGCGGATCTGGTTGAGATCACGCTGCGCTCGCTTCGGGTGACGCTCAGCGCCCTGGCGGTGGCCTGCCTGATTGCGCTGCCGCTGGCCGCCCTTTTGGCGGTGCGCCGGTTCCGCATGCGTCGGGCAACGATTGCGGTTTTGAATGCGCTGATGGGGTTGCCGCCGGTTGTGGTGGGGTTGGTTGTCTATGTGATGCTGTCGCGGGCTGGCCCGTTCGGGGTGCTGGGGCTGTTGTTTACACCAACGGCCATGATCATCGCGCAGGTCATCATCATCGTGCCGCTGGTCGCGTCCATCGCGCATCAGTCGCTGCGCGATTTGTGGAGCGACTATCACGATTTGCTGATTTCCCTGAATGCGACCCAGTTTCAGCGGATCTGCACCCTGCTCTGGGATGGGCGCCGCGCGCTTTTGACCGCGGCGCTGGCCGGGTTTGGCCGCGCCATCGGCGAGGTTGGCGCGATCATGATCGTGGGGGGCAACATCGACCATGCCACACGGGTTCTGACAACGGCGATCGCGCTTGAGACCGGCAAGGGGGATTTTGCCATGGCGCTGGGGCTGGGGTTTGTGCTGATTGCGCTGGCTGTGGCGGTGAACTTGTCCATCCACTGGCTGGGCAAAACCGAGAGTGAGGGCCGGTGGTGAGCGATCTGTTTCCGGTCTCGGTGCGCAATGCGTCGGTGCGCAGGCGCGGCAAGGTTCTTGTGGGCCCTGTTGATCTGCAGCTGGGTGGGCAGGGCACGTCGATCGTGATTGGTCCCAATGGCGCGGGTAAGACATCGTTGCTGAAGATGTTGCACGGGATTTTGCGTCTCGGCGGTGGGCAGATAAGCTGGGCTTGCCCGACGGAACAGGCGCAACGCCAACAGGCGTTTGTGTTTCAAACCCCTGTGATGATGCGCCGTTCCGTGGTGGAAAACATCGCCTATCCCCTGCGGCTCAACAAGGTTGCACGCCAAGAGGCATTGGCGGAGGCGACGATCTGGGCCGAGCGGATCGGGCTGGGCGGCGATGCGCTGCAACGACCCGCGGTCCTGCTGTCGGGCGGCGAGCGGCAGAAACTGGCGCTGGCGCGCGCGCTGATCCGCAAACCACGGCTGCTTTTTCTGGATGAACCCTGTGCTTCCCTTGATGGGCGGGCCACGCGCGAGATCGAGGAGATTCTGACAGAGGTCGCGGCGTCGGGGACGCGGTTGATCATGTCGACCCACAATATGGGGCAGGCGCAACGCCTGGCCGATGAGGTTCTGTTTGTGCTGCACGGCAAGGTCGCGGAGTTTTCCCCGGCTGAGGCGTTTTTTGCAGGGCCGCAGACAGATCAGGCACGTGCATTTTTGAACGGAGATATTGTCGAATGAAACACATGTTGTTGGGCGCGCTAGCGGCTGTTGCTATGGGCACGGCGGCTTTTGCCGACGAGATGAAGATGGCGGTGACCACGTCTTTCCACAACTCGGGCCTCGCAGAGGTGCTGTTGCCGGAGATCAAGGCCGATCTGGGCCTTGAGGTGCAGTTGCTGGTTGTCGGGACGGGTCAGGCGATCCGTCTGGGCGAGGCGGGCGATGTGGATGCGATCCTGGTCCACTCCAAGAAAGCCGAAGAGGCGTTTCTGGCAGGCGGCAATGGCACCCATCGCCGTGAGATCATGTACAATGATTTCGTCTTTGTCGGACCCAAGGCAGACCCGGCTGGGGTGGCAGAGGCTGGCTCTGCTGCGGATGCCTTGCAGAAGGTTGCGGCCTCGCAAGCGGCCTTTGTCAGCCGTGGTGATGACAGCGGCACCCACAAGAAAGAGCTGAGCCTGTGGAAATCCGCCGATCTGTACCCGGAAGGGTTTGGCGATTGGTACAATGCTGTGGGGGCAGGCATGGGCGCTGCGCTCAACACTGCGGCAGGGATGAACGGCTATATCATGTCCGACCGTGCCAGCTGGCTCAACTTTGCCAACAAGGGAGATCTGGCGCTGCTGTATTCCGGCGATCCGGTGTTGTTCAACCAATACGCCTATCTGCCGGTCAATCCGGAAAAGCACCCTCATGTCAAAACGGAACTGGTGGCCGAGCTGGAGAACTGGCTGGTGTCGGACAAGGCAAAGGATCTGATCAACAGCTACCAGATCAACGGCGAAGCCCTGTTCGTGTTCAACGCCAAACCGTAACGCTGTCGCCTTTTGGGAATGACGAAATGCAAAACGCCGCGCGGGTCTGCGCGGCGTTTTCTGTTATCGGGCCAGTCGATTTTTCGGGCCAGTTGTTTGGTCAGGCTGTCAATCTCAGTCGTCGGTCACGTGGATGGCGAATTGTTCCAGCCCAGCGTCCTGCGCTTCGATGGCGCGAAAGCTCTCCTTTACTCCGGCCTCTGTCAGTTCGCGCATCACAGTCAGCAGCGTGTTGGGGGCATGATCGGCGCAGAGGTCAGCCATGTGCGCGAGCTCTTCCTGGGCGACGGGGCGCGCGGCCTCTATCCCTGGGGCGCCGTAGTAGGTGACAAAATGCTGGGCCAGCAGATCGCGGAGGGTCGCCATCTCGGCCTCTTCAATCTTGGTCACTGCGACAAAGGTCGCCCGCCCACCCGTTTCCAGCCCCATCCAGCCGTTCGCAAAGGCCTGACGCTGTTTGCCGATCAGATCGGCCTCGCCCCAGTTTGAAAACTCAAACCCGCCGGAAATGCACCACTCGCCGGTGCGGGCAGGGCTGGCAAAGACGTTCTGATCGCTCTCGTCGAAATGAATGGCACGGGCAAGCTGCATCATGGGGTCTCCAGTAGGGTGGTGAGAGGGATCAGATGGGTGGTTGTCTCATCGCGCAGGAGCAGGCCGAAATCTTCATCCACCCCAAGAAATGTGCCGGTCTGGCCCTTGTGGCTTATGGCCTCGCCCATGTCCTGCGCCAGACCCCGCCAGGTGGCATGGACGGGTTCGGTGCCTTCGTCCTCCCAGCGGTTGATCCAGTGCAGCGCGTGACGCGCCCAGCTTTCCAGAAGCTGGCCTGCGTCCACATCGGCGCAGCCCTCGGCATATAGGGCCGTGTCCTCCGGGTGATCGCCGGTTTCACCCTCGCCCGGCGGCCAAAGCGGCAGGTCCAGACCGATGACCAGCCAATCAGGCACCTCTGATGGCTCTGCCGTGCTGGAGGCAGCGCGCAGGCGGCCACACCGGCCGCCATTGATCCGCAAGCCGCCATCCCATTGAAGATGCACCGCGACCTCTGGTGGGGCCAGCGCACCCAGGGCGTTCTGCAGCGCAATGCCACAGACGGGCAGCATTGTCATAGCCTGTTGCAGCGCGACCTCGGGCGCGAAAACGAGGGCAGCCTGCAACCGGTCGTGGGACAGGTTGTAGACCACCAGACCCGCATCGCAGCCCAGCACTGCCTTTTGGCAGGCAAGCGCAAAGGGATCCTCTGCCCCGCTGAGCGCAAGCCCCTCCATCAGAGGCGGAAAGCTGAGTTCGCTCATGGCGGCCACCGGATCAGGCCTGACCTTTGGCGATCAGATCTGCCGCCAGATCGTGAAACGCCTTGGCCTGTGCGCTGTCGGGTTTGCTGACGGCAATCGGCGCGCCACCGTCGGCGGCCACGCGCACATCCAGATGCAACGGGATTTCTGCGAGCAGCGGCACGTTCAGCTTGTCAGCCTCGGCCGCGACGCCACCATGGCCAAAGACATGTTCCTCGTGCCCGCAGTTGGAGCAGATATGCGTGGACATGTTTTCTACCATGCCAATGATCGGCACGTTCAGTTTCTGGAACATGTCGATGCCCTTGCGGGCGTCGATCAGGGCAACGTCCTGCGGCGTGGACACCACGATGGCGCCGTCCACATGTGCCTTTTGCGCCAGCGTCATCTGCACGTCACCGGTGCCCGGTGGCAGGTCCACGATCAGCACATCCAGCGCGCCCCACTGCACCTGCATCATCATCTGCTGAAGGGCCCCCATCAGCATCGGGCCACGCCAGACAACAGCCTGGTCTTCATTGGTCATGAGACCAATCGACATCATGGTGACACCGTGGTTGCGCATCGGCAGGATCGTTTTGCCATCGGGGCTAGCAGGGCGGCCAGAGACACCCAGCATGCGCGGCTGCGAGGGGCCGTAGACATCGGCGTCCAGCAGGCCCACACGGCGGCCCTGCGCGGCCAGAGCACAGGCGATATTTGCCGACACTGTGGATTTGCCGACGCCTCCCTTGCCCGAAGCAACAGCGATGATGCGGTCTACGCCGGGGATTTTCTGCGGGCCTTGCGGCTGGGCGGCCTGCTTGGGCTTCAGATCCGGCGGGGCCTTTTCGGAATGGGCGGTCAGCATGGCCGAGACTTTGCCCGCGCCGGGAAGGGCCGCAACCTTGGCATCTGCTTCGTCCCGCACCGGCGCGTAAACGTCGGATTTGGCTGGGTCGATTTCCAGAACAAAGCGGACAGTGCCCTCTTCGATGTTCAGCGCACGCACGATACCTGCGGCGACGATATCGCTGCCGGAGAGCGGATCCTTGATGGTCTTGAGCGTTTCAAGAACGGTTTCACGAGAGAGAGACACGCCGGGGTTGCTCCTTGGTTATTTGTTTGTCTTCAGTTTCGGGGCGGCTGCGGCGGGGCCGAGATCACGCCTTGACGAAGATGTAGGTGGTTTCCTAGCATTTCGTATGGGTTTGGTATGCAGTCTTTTGCGGGTTCGGATACGGTTTTTGGCGGTTTGTGCGGCTGTGCTGCTGCTTGCGGGGGGCATTGTGCCCGGTGGCCCGCTCCGCGCTGAAGAGACCCCGCGCCTTGTCCGCCTGGCTGTGCCACAGGCGCTGGTGGACACCGGGCTGTTGGCCTACATCCTGCCGCGATTTTCCCTGAAAACCCAGATCCGCGTTCATGTGGTTCCCGTGGATGAAGCGGCGGAGGCGCGGCTCGACGGCACAGCGGCGGGCACGCCAGTGTTTTCCGATGCCGACACGACCTGGCATCTTGATCTGATTGCGCCTGACCATGCCGGGGCCAAGCGTCTGCGCAAATGGCTGACCTCCGATGTCGGTGTGCGCGCCATTGCGGCCTATGCCCCAGCTGGCGTGGCAATGTTTCGGGCCCCCGAGGTCCGCGAAGCGGAGGTGGCCGAACTGTCGTGGGATGGCGATGCCGACCTCGGCTACAGCCTGTCGCGCGTTCATTGCGGTCGCTGCCACGCGGTCGATGAGGCAGGACGCATCAACAGCATCGGCTCGACGCCATCGTTTTTCGTTCTGCGAACGCTGTCCGACTGGGAGGGCCGCTTTCAGGCGTTTTATGCGTTGAAACCCCATCCTGCCTTTACCCAGATCGCAGATGTAACCGCGCCTTTCGACGAGGCCAGACCCTCGCCGATCGTTCCCGTGGAAATGACGCTGGAGGAGCTGGAAAACATCATGGCCTATGTGGCCCTGCTGGCCCCAGCTGATTTGGGCGCGCCGTTGGAACAGAAATAGAGTCGTCATCGTCTTGCGTCGGGGCCGTCGGCTGTGAAGGTTCCGTGAAAAGTGGGCCCGCCGCCCCGGTCGGGGCAGATCTGGGCAGGTCGGGCGAGCGACTTAGTGGTCCTTGCGTTTGCTCAGATAGTCCTCGGTGGTGCGCACGCGGGGGCGATCAGCACCGGCAAAAGGATTGTTCTGCTGGTGGAACTGCGCGTTGACCCGGCAGTCGTCACACATCTGGATCATCCGTGCGGCATCTGGATTGGCAAACATGGAGTGTTTCCCTGCGAGCTTTTCGGTGATTTTGTCGATGGTGGATTTTACCCCGAATGGCGTGCCGCATTCGACGCAGGCAAAGGGCTCTTCTTCGTGCAGGACAACCTGTGACAGCGCCGCAGACGTGAGGTTTAGGCGGGGCTCGTAGCTGATTGCATTCTCCGGGCAGACATTGGCGCAGAGCCCGCATTGCAGGCAGGCGTCCTCTTGAAAGCGGAGCTGCGGCAGGTCCGGATTGTCACCAAGCGCACCGGAGGGGCAGAGCGAAACACAGGACAGGCAAAGGGTGCATTTGTCCGACGCGACAAGCACCGCACCATATGGCGCGCCCTCGGGCAGGGGTAACATGTCCGCATCGGGCATCAGCGCCTTGGCGGCCTGCCGGGTGATCTGGCGTCTGGTGCCCATTGGCCGTTGGGGTGTTTCCACGGCAGCGGATCCCTTGGCGGGTGCAAAAAGCTGCTCGCTCAGCTGGTCGGGATCAGCAGGCTCCAACAGGCGCAGGTGGTCCCCCGCAATCGCTGCCGCCAGCGCAATTTCGTGGTCCTGCGTATCGCGTTCGGCCTTGGGCGAGAGAAGGACGTTGACCTCGGCAAAGCCGGCAGTCAGCGCCGCCAGCGCCTCGGCATGACCAAAACTGTTGAGCGCATCGACCGACAGCGGGATCACGTCGGCGGGCAGACCCCGGCCGTGGCGGGCGGTCAGCTCGATCATCTCGCGCCCGTAGGCATCCACGACCAGCAGGCGCGGAGAGGTGCCGCCTGCGTCCAGATAGGCCTTTGCCAACGTCTGGATCCGGCGCATCTGGGCGTCGGTTGGCGGGGCGTCATAGGTGATGGCGCCAGAGGGGCACAGCGAGGCGCAGGACCCGCAACCGGCGCAGATCATCGGGTCGATGCTGACGTGGTCGCCATCCGGGCTGATGGCGCCGGTCGGGCAGACGTCCAGACAGCGGGTGCAACCGGTCTGGCCCGCCCGCGAATGGGCACACAAGAGCGGCTCGCTGCGCACGTAGAGTGGTTTTTCGAAGGTGCCGATCAACTGGCTCGTGGTCAGGATGGCATCCGCCAACGCAGTGGGGGACTTGGGGTCAGCGCGGACATAGCCTTCACGTTTTTCCGGTGCCGGAAACAGCGGACGATCGCCGCGCAGATCAAGGATGATGTCGCAGATCGATTGGCCGCCATCTCGCGGAGCGTCCCAGGTCCAGTTGCGGCCCGTTACATCCAGCTGCTGCAGCTGATCGATTGTCACGGCAAACTGTCCCAACCCCCCCTGCGCCCGTCGCAGATGTCCTGAAATGACGTCGTAGGCGCGGGTCATCGGTGGGTCGATTGGCTGCTCAAGAAGCACGGTCACGGCGTGCGTATCCTGCAGTTTTTCAGCCGCCGCAAAGGCCACATCCGGCGCCCCAAGGATCAGGCAGAGGCCTTCGGAATGGACATCTACTGTCTTGCTTGTGGGGATCTCCAGCAGGGCCTCGGCAACCAATGCGGACATTTTGGGCAGTGTTGAGGCCTGATCGGTGGTCCATCCTGCCCGGTCACGCAGATCGAGATAGGCAGGCGAGGGGCGGCCCAGCTCCTCTGCCAGAGCATCAAAAAAGCGGTGTTCCTGGGCACAACAAATAATTGCATCTTCGCCTTCAAGCGCCGTGGCAGCCTGCTCTATCTGGGTGGTGCAAAGCGCGGAATGCACCTTGGAGCAGGGCAGGCCGGTCGCTTGAGACAGGGCCTCTTTATCGAGGTTCTGAGTGCCGGAACAGTCACATAAAATCAGATGTTTAGGCATGTTTCCTCGCGCTTTGTAGTGCTGCCTGAAGTGGCGGTTTTTCGCCGGAACGGGCCTTAGAGTAGGCATGATTCCCGCAGGTCGTAAACCGGATTTCGCGGTGTGCTTGCTGTTGGTCGTAGCGGCCAGAGGTTGAGTGATTCGCATTGGCGGCGTGCGATTGACGGCCGGGCATTTTTCCGACTGAAAAGCTCAAGATAGACTTTTCGTCCGGTCGGGCCCGTTGGTCGCTGAAAGCTTGGTCAGATTGACCGATACCGCCTGTTTATCGAGCAATCAGCAAATCTTATCTTTCGGCAGCCCGTCACGATGCGGCACTCTTTGAGGAAAGCGACAAAACCGACAGGGCGGTCAACGTGACGCAAACCATCGATCCGAATGCAAAGACGGTTGTGATGCCGCTGGGCGTTGTGATGCGCCGTCAGCCGGGGGTGACCCGTTGGGCGCGCTGGTCCTGGAAGGCGACGGCGGTTCTGCCGGGAGCAGGGGAGGCGCGCTGGCAGTTGCTGCGCGAGGAGGATGGGGTCAGCGAATTCCACGCGGCCACCCTCCCGCTGGAGCTGCACCGGACGGAGGCAGAGGCCTACCTGCATGGCCTGACAGCCGAACCACCCTGCATCTACGTCGTATTGCGTGACAGCGTGGAAGGGGATTGTCCGCTGGAAGTGCTGCTGGTGACCGCATCCCCCTATGAGGCGCAGGATTACGCGGACAATGGCGAGGATCTGGTGGAAAAGGTGCCGATGCCTGCGGGGCTGATCGCGTGGGTGCGGGACTTTGCCAAGCTGCATTATCAGGATGAGCCGTTCAAGAAACGCCGCCGTGACCGCGTAAAGACCGACGCCAGCGAAGACGGCATTGGCGATCCACGGATTTCCCAGCTAACGGATGTCTATCGCTCGCCGTCTCTCAAGAAGGCGCGCCTGTCATGAGAGGGGATGATTTCTGGTCCCGTCGCCGCGCCCGTGTTGCGGCAGAGCAGGAGGCAGAGGCCGCCGAGGTCGCCGCAGCTGCCCGTCAGGCTGCAGAGGAGGCGCTGGAGGAAAAGACCGACGCCGAGATCCTCGAAGAGCTGGATTTGCCGGACCCGGACGAGATGCAGCAGGGCGATGATTTCAGCGTCTTCCTGAAAGAGACCATACCGGCGCGGATCCGTACCCGCGCCCTGCGTCGTTTGTGGACCAGCAATCCGGTGCTGGCGAACGTGGACGGGCTGCTGGACTATGGCGAAGACTTCACTGACAGCGCAATGGTGATCGAAAACCTGCAGACTGCCTATCAGGTTGGCAAGGGCATGACCGCCCATGTCGAAGAGCTGGCCCGCCAGGCGCAGGAGGCGACAGAGGGCGAAGCGGTCGCGACGGCTGAGGCCGCCGACAACAGCGATGCCCAGCCCGCTGAGGAGGCAACGGTCTGCGATGCGACAGATGGTGAGGGGAACGCCCCCCTGATCGCGCAGGCTGAAACACCGAAATCCGAAACCGTCCGCCCGCCAACCATGGCCCTGCTGTCGCCAAGGGATGCGGTCGAGGAGGCTGAGGCGACTTTGGCGCCACATCCCGTGGTTCTGGACGAGCCGGAGCCGGTGCCAGCTGCGCCACGCCGCATGCGCTTTACCTTTGCTGCAGACACTCATGCTGCAGAGACCGAGGCAGATACCGGCGCTTCCGCCACCTGAAACATCGCTGAAACGCCCTAGATCAAGACCCGCGAGGAGACCTAAATGACCGCCGAGCAAGCCCAGACAGAGACCATCGCACAGGATGCCGCCCCTGCAATCCCGCAGGATGAGGATCGTCTGCGCGCGGATCTCTACAACTTTCTGGGGCTTATGCTGTCCGGCCCGCCGGATGAGATGCTGCTGGAGCAGGTGGCGGGACTCGCAGGCGATGACACTGATTTGGGCACAGCGATCAATGCGCTGGCCAAGATCGCCCGTCTCACCAAGCCGGCCGCTGCCGAGCGGGAGTTCAACAAGCTGTTCATCGGATTGGGTCGCGGCGAGCTGCTGCCTTACGCCAGCTATTATCTCACCGGTTTCCTGAATGAGAAACCGCTGGCATCGCTGCGTCAGGATATGGCCGCGCGGGGCATGACACGGGCCGAAAATGTCTATGAGCCGGAGGACAACATTGCCTCGCTGATGGAGATGATGGGCGCGCTGATTGCCGGGCGTTTTGGGTCTGCTTCCCCGCTGAGCGATCAGAAACAGTTTTACAACAAACACATCGGCCCCTGGGCTGGTCATTTCTTTTCCGATCTCGAAGCCGCCAAGAATTCGGTCCTCTACGCTGCTGTCGGCGCGGTGGGCCGTGTCTTCATGGACATTGAAGCCGAAGGATTTCGGATGAGTGCGGAGCAATCCGCCTGAGCCGGGACGGCCTGCCGTCCCACAACCCCGTGAACCAACTATCTGAGGAGGAGGATCACATGACCAGAAAGACCGAGGAGGCCCAGAGCCGCCGCGACTTTCTCAAGCTGGCAGCGACCACAACGCCGATTGCGGCGGTGGCGGTTGCAACGACCGGCGGCACGGCCGAGGCGGCCGAGCCAGACCTGACATCTGAGGTGATGCAGGATACCGCGCATACCCGCGCCTATTACGACAGTCTCCGGTTCTGACGCACCGGTGATCCGCCAACGCCTGCGGCAACTGGTTGCGTGACGCCCGACCGCCAATGGCCCCTGAAACCCCAGCGAGCCCGAAAGGGAAGCAAGGGAGGAACACATGCTTAGGAAAAAGACCAACGGGGTTGCGCGACGCCCCCAGCGGACCAGTATCCTGTCCAAGGTTGCGGAAAGCTCCGTTGACCGCCGCGCGTTTCTGCGCGGATCCGGCCTGGCCATCGGTGGCCTTGCCGCCATCAGCGCCACGGGTGGCTCTGTCACCAAGGCAAATGCCGCAACCGCCGCGGCGGGTGCTGTTGAAACCATCAAATCTGTCTGCACCCACTGTTCGGTCGGCTGTACCGTTGTGGCAGAGGTGCAAAACGGCGTCTGGACCGGTCAGGAACCCGGTTGGGACAGCCCGTTCAACCTTGGTGCCCATTGCGCCAAAGGGGCTTCGGTCCGCGAGCACGCCCACGGCGAACGCCGCCTGAAGTATCCGATGAAAAAAGAAGGCGGTGAGTGGAAGCGCATCAGCTGGGAGCAGGCGATCAACGAGATCGGCGACGGCATGATGCAGATCCGCGAAGAAAGCGGTCCGGATTCCGTCTACTGGCTCGGCTCGGCCAAGCACAACAACGAACAGGCCTATCTGTTCCGCAAGTTCGCCGCCTATTGGGGCACGAATAACGTGGATCACCAGGCCCGGATCTGTCACTCGACCACTGTTGCAGGTGTTGCGAACACATGGGGCTACGGTGCCATGACCAACAGCTACAACGACATCCACAATTCGCGTGCGATCTTCATCATTGGTGGCAACCCTGCAGAAGCACACCCTGTGTCGCTCTTGCATGTGCTGAAAGCCAAAGAGCAGAACAATGCGCCGCTGATCGTGTGTGATCCGCGCTTTACCCGCACGGCAGCCCATGCCGACGAATATGTGCGCTTCCGTCCCGGCACCGATGTGGCGCTGGTCTGGGGGATCCTGTGGCACATCTTTGAAAACGGTTGGGAAGATCAGGAATTCATCCGCACCCGCGTGTGGGGCATGGATCAGATCAAGGAAGAAGTGGCGAAATGGACCCCGGAAGAGGTCGAGCGCGTCACCGGCACCCCCGGCAGCCAGCTGAAGCGTGTGGCGCGGACGTTGGCCAACAACCGCCCCGGCACCGTGATCTGGTGTATGGGTGGCACCCAGCACACCACCGGCAACAACAACACGCGCGCCTACTGTATTCTCCAGCTGGCTCTGGGCAACATGGGCACATCGGGTGGCGGGACCAACATCTTCCGTGGCCACGACAACGTGCAGGGCGCGACCGACCTTGGCGTTCTGAGCCACACATTGCCCGGCTACTACGGCCTGTCCAAAGGCGCCTGGGCGCATTGGGGTCGTGTCTGGGGTGAAGATGGCGAATGGCTTGCTGGCCAGTTTGACACCCTCAAAGGGGCCGACGGCAAAGACAAGTCGATGCAGAACCTGACGGGTATTCCGGTCAGCCGCTGGATCGACGGCATCCTTGAAGACAAGGAAAACATGGACCAGCCCAACAATGTCCGGGCCATGGTTCTGTGGGGCCACGCGCCGAACTCTCAGACCCGTATGACGGAGATGAAGACGGCGATGGAGAAACTGGACATGCTGGTCGTTGTTGACCCGTATCCCACCGTTTCTGCCGTGCTGCATGATCGTACCGATGGTGTGTATCTGCTGCCCGCCTGTACCCAGTTCGAAACCCGTGGGTCCGTCACCGCGTCGAACCGCTCTTTGCAGTGGCGCGACAAGGTCGTCGATCCGCTGTTCGAAAGCCTGCCGGATCACGTGATCATCGCGAAGTTCGCCAACAAGTTTGGCTGGGCCGATCGGTTCTTCCGCAATATCGAGATGGAAGATGCCGAAACGCCGAACATCGAGAGTGTGACCCGCGAATTCAACCGCGGCATGTGGACCATCGGCTACACGGGTCAGACACCAGAGCGCCTGAAGACCCACATGGCCAATCAGCACACCTTTGATCGCACAACGCTGCGCGCAGTTGGTGGCCCTGCTGATGGAGATTACTACGGTCTGCCGTGGCCCTGCTGGGGCAATGCAGAGCTGAACCACCCCGGCACGCCGAACCTCTATGACATGTCCAAGCCTGTCTCAGAGGGTGGTCTGACCTTCCGTGCGCGTTTCGGCGTCGAGCGGGATGGCGACAATCTGCTGGCCGAAGGTGTCTACTCTGCGGGGTCCGACATTCAGGATGGCTATCCCGAATTCACCTATCAGATGCTGAAGGATCTGGGCTGGCACACCGAACTGACCCCGAACGAGCGGGCGTATATCGCCAAGGCGGCCGGTGTCGACGGGTTTGCGGACTACACCGAGGAAGTCGGCGAGCAGAGCATGTCTCCGTTCCCGTCCGACTATGATGACAAGGTGGCAAAGGTGAACTGGAAAACCGACCTGTCCGGCGGGATCCAGCGCGTTGCGATTGCGCATGAATGTGCGCCCTTTGGCAACGCCAAGGCCCGTGCCGTGGTCTGGACCTTCCCGGATCCGGTGCCGATCCACCGCGAGCCGCTTTATACCAACCGCCGGGATCTGGTCGAAGACTACCCGACATACGAGGATCGTCATGCCTATCGCCTGCCGACCCTCTATGCGTCGATCCAGAAGAACGACGTCTCCAAGGAGTTCCCGATCATTCTGACTTCCGGTCGTCTGGTCGAGTACGAAGGCGGCGGCGAGGAAACCCGGTCCAATCCATGGCTGGCAGAGCTGCAGCAGGACATGTTCGTCGAAATCCACCCGCGTGATGCCAACAACATCGGCGTGCGGGACGGCGCACAGGTCTGGGTCGAAGGCCCCGAAGGCGGCAAGGTCAAAGTCATGGCCATGGTCACCGAACGGGTCGGTGAGGGCGTTGCCTTCATGCCGTTCCACTTTGGCGGCCACTATCAGGGTGCCGATCTGCGGGACAAATATCCCGATGGCGCAGACCCCTATGTTCTTGGGGAAAGCTCCAACACCGCGCAGACCTACGGCTACGACAGCGTGACCCAGATGCAGGAGACGAAGTGTACTCTCTGCAAGATCAGCGCAGCATAAGGAGAGAAGAGATATGGCAAGAGCGAAGTTTCTCTGTGACGCCGAACGCTGCATTGAATGCAACGCCTGCGTCACCGCCTGTAAGAACGAGCACGAGGTGCCCTGGGGTATCAATCGTCGTCGTGTTGTGACCATCAATGATGGCACCCCCGGCGAGCGGTCGATCTCTGTCGCCTGTATGCATTGTTCCGACGCGCCCTGCATGGCCGTCTGCCCGGTGGATTGCTTCTACCAGAACGAAGAAGGCGTCGTCCTGCACTCCAAGGATCTGTGCATCGGCTGTGGCTACTGTTTCTATGCGTGCCCCTTCGGTGCGCCGCAGTATCCGCAGGCAGGCAACTTTGGTAGCCGCGGCAAGATGGACAAATGCACCTTCTGCGCCGGTGGTCCGGAGGAGACGCATTCCAATGCGGAGTTCTCCAAATACGGCCGCAACCGGATTGCAGAGGGCAAGCTGCCCATCTGCGCCGAGATGTGCTCTACCAAGGCGCTGCTGGCCGGTGACGGTGATGTGGTGTCCGCAGTCTACCGCGAGCGCGTGGTTGCCCGTGGCTTTGGCACTGGTGCCTGGGGCTGGGGAACCGCCTACGAACAGAAGGGCGGCTGATCCGGCCCCCTTCACCCAAAAGGGATGGCCCGCCGCTGCGGGCCGTCCCGATTTTCGATTTCAAATGACAAGACAATCCAAAAAGGAGTGTAGCCCATGCTGCGCCTTGCCTTTGCCATTCTGATGCAGCTGACCCTGCTGACCGGGATCGCTACCGCCCAGGACAGCGGTGCCGCCGCGGCCCCTGATCGCAGCGCCACCGGCGGTGCACAGACGCTTGAGGACATTCTGGCGCGCCAGCGTGGCGAAAAGATCGACGACAGTTTCCGGAGCAACGATGTGGGCGCCGGTGCCATCGGCGCAGGGATCACGGAACAGCTCGGCACCCTTGGCGGGGCGTCCGACCCGGAGTTGTGGCGTGCGATCCGGTATAATGCGGCCAATTTGCGTGTCTCTGCCGGAGGCGATGTTGCCACCGTCTTGGTGCAGGATGGCGGCATGCGCTGGCTCACCTTCCGAGACGGACCGTTGCGCCAATACGGTGGTTGGCTGCTCCTTGGGACATTGGGCGCGCTTGCGGTGTTCTATCTTCTTCGCGGGCGAATCCGGATCGACGAACCCTCGACCGGTCGCACGGTTACCCGTTTTCAGTTCATCGAACGCTTTGCCCACTGGGTGCTGGCGGGATCATTCATTCTGTTGGGTCTGACCGGACTTGCCAGTCTTTTTGGGCGCATGGTGATTGCGCCGTATCTCGGCAAAGACATCAACGCGGGTCTGCTGATTTGGAGCAAATGGGTCCACAACAACGTCTCATGGGCCTTCATGCTGGCCCTTATCATGGTGTTTGTGATGTGGGTGGCCCACAATATCCCGAACCGGACGGACCTTGTCTGGATCCGTCAGATGGGCGGCATCGTTGGCAAGGCGCACCCGCCTGCGAAAAAGTTCAACTTTGGCCAAAAGCTGATCTTCTGGTCAGTGATTGTGCTTGGCGCATCGATTTCGGTATCTGGCCTGTCGCTGCTGTTCCCGTTTGAGCTCCCGCTGTTTGCCAAGACATTTGCGGTGCTGAACGACTCCGGTCTGCCCCAGTGGCTGGGCTATGGCGTGCTGCCTGTTGAGTTGGCCCCGCAGGAGGAAATGCAGCTGGCTCAGACTTGGCATGCGATTGTCAGCTTTGTCCTGATGGCGATCATCCTTGCCCATATCTACATCGGCTCTGTCGGCATGGAAGGCGCGTTTGATGCGATGGGCACCGGCGAGGTGGACGAGGCCTGGGCGCATCAGCACCATTCGATCTGGCTGGAGGAAATGCGCGAAAAGGGCGAAGTCACGAAGGCGGATGGCACCAGCGCCAAAGGCGCCACACCGGCCGAGTAAGGCCCATGGCGCTGCGGCCCCTGTCCTGCGCTTTGCGTCAGCCTCTGTCAGGTGGCATGGCAGAGGTTGGACGGGCTGCGCTGCTATCGGGGCTTGGTCTTCTATGGCTGGGCGCGGCAGCGATGGCACAGGACAACGGCGGTGGCACCCTGACCTTGCCACTGCCGGAAGCCACAGCCCAAGAGGCCGCAGAATTCACAACCCTCAAGGGGCACGGGGGCCCGGTCATGGCATTGGATGTGTCACCGAGCGGGCAGGTTGCAACCGGCAGTTTCGACAATGCAGCGGCCCTGTGGACGGGACGGGCGCCCCAGTGGCTGGAGGCCCACGAAGCAGCCGTCACGGCGCTGGCATTTGTCGATGCAGGCCGGTTGGCCACGGCGGGTGATGATTTCGCGCTTTACCTTTGGCAGGAGGGAGAGGCCAAGGCAGTCCCTATTGGTCAGCACCTTGGAAAGGTGCGTGCCTTGGCTGTCGCGCCTGACCAGAGGTTTCTGGCGTCTGCCAGTTGGGACGGAGAGATCGGCCTGTGGCCCCTTGGCGAGGGAGAGGCGCGCAAAATCAAGGTGGGTAGCGGCATCAATGATGTGGCGATTGGCACCGATGGGGCGGTCTATGCGGCAACGATGGCCGGAGAAATCCTGATCTTTGACCAGCCTGACAGCCCGCCGCAGCGGCTGGTCCAGCAGGGATTTGGCATCAACCAGCTGATCTATGATCCGACTGGGAAATGGATTGCCTATGGTGCGGTCGACGGGGCCACGCGGGTGGTTCACAGTGAAACGGGCGCAGCGATTGCCGATTTCACGCTGGATCGCCGTCCCGTCCTTGCGATGGCGCATCATTCTGACAGCGGATTGCTCGCCGTGGGGGATGGGCAGGGCTATATCATGGTTGTGGACACCAAAGCCTGGCGCATCCATTCCGATTTTCGGGCCAGTAGGCAGGGGCCCGTCTGGGCGCTCGCCTTTTCTTTGGACGGCCAGACAATCTGGGCGGCGGGATTGGATGATGTGGCCTATGGCTGGCCCGTCGCAGTGATGGGAGAGTTGGAGGCGGAAATGGCTGGCAATCGCTCTTTTCTGCGGGATCCCGAAACCATGTCGAACGGTGAGCGGCAGTTCATGCGCAAATGTTCAATCTGCCATGCGCTGACACCGGACGAGGGGCGCAAGGCAGGGCCAAGCCTGCATCAGGTATTTGGCCGAAAGGCCGGCACACTTGCAGGCTATCGCTATTCCGAGATCCTTGATGGATCTGATATAATTTGGGACGAGACGACAATCGATGCCCTCTTCGATCTGGGACCGGATCACTATATTCCCGGTTCCAAAATGCCGATGCAGCGGATCACCGACCCGCAGGATCGGCTGGATCTGATCGCGTTCATGAAGCGCGCAACTAAGGTGGAGAATTAACCAAATGAAAGCCATGTTGACGGGATTTGCCGCCATCATCGTGATTGCTGCCGGTGCGAATTTCGCGCTGGATCGGGCAGGCTATGCCTCTGATGAGAAATTGTCCGGCCCCTCTGTACGTCTGGACTGATTGTGCTGACCACTGCCGAGGCACCCCGCGACGAATATGGGGAAAATCTGGCTGGCGCGTCGATCCTTGTGATTGATGACGAACCCGGCATGCGCAATTTCATGACCAAGATCCTGACGCCCCGCTGCAAAAGGGTAGAACAGGCGGCCTCGGCCGCCGAGGCATCCGCGATTCTTGATCAGGCCCATTTTGATCTGGTGATCCTGGACAACATCATGCCCGGTAAAACCGGTCTGGAGTGGGTGCAGGAGCAGCGCAAGGTCGGGCTCTTTGCCGATACGGTGCTGGTGACGGCCTATGCGGATCTTGAAACCGCAATTCAGGCGCTTCGGGTCGGGGTGGCGGATTTTGTCCTGAAACCTTTTCGGGCCAATCAGATCCTGAACTCTGTGGCGCGGGCATTGGATCGCAAACATCTGCGGCGCGAGAATTATCTGCTGAAACATGCCCTCTCTGCAGAAGGGACCGCAACACGTGGCCGACTGCTGGGAAAATCGCCTGCGATCCAGACCGCACGAGACATGATCACACGGCTGGCGCCAATGCCGACGCCCGTGCTGTTCACTGGTGCGAGCGGAACCGGCAAGGAAATCGCTGCGCGCACGCTGCATTCGTTGTCGGACCGGGCAGACAAACCTTTTGTCGCGGTCAACTGCGCGGCGATCGCGCCGGATCGCATCGCACATGAGCTGTTTGGCATGGTCGATGCGCAGGATCGTCGTCAGGATGGCCTGTTCCTGTACGCCGATGGCGGCACGCTGTTCCTGGATGAAGTCGCCCAGATGCCGGAACAGGTGCAGGCTGCTCTTTTGCGGGTGCTGGAAGATCAGAGGATCAGACCGGTCGGCGCAGAGCGGGACATTCCGCTAAACCTGCGCTTTCTGTTTGCCACCAACGCGGATCTGGACCAGGCCGTGGCGGAGGGGCGTTTCCGGGCTGATCTCTATCACCGGATCAATGTGGTCAACATTCAGATGCCGCCGCTCAAAGAACGGGTGGAAGACATCGTTGAGCTGGCCGCACTGTTCATGGAGCAGTTTTCGACTACCCTGGCGATGCCCGCTTTGGAACTGGATGCGGAAACCCTGCTGAAATTCAGCCGCTACGACTGGCCCGGCAATGTGCGCGAGCTGCGCAACCTGATCGAACGATCGGTGATCCTTGGAGGCTTTCCCGAGGAGTTCGCAGGCACGGGCAGCGTGACTGGCAGTGCTGCGATGGATACGCTGGACCTGGTGATGCAGCGCCACATCATGCATGTGCTGGATGCCTGTGACGGCAACCGCGCAGAGGCGGCGCGCAGGCTGGGTGTTTCGCGCAAGACGATTGACCGCAAATGCGCAAGTTGGGGCGTTTGATCGTCTCAGGCGGCCTGTTCGGCCTGTGCTGCTGGTAGCCAGATGGTGAAAACGGCCCCCGTGACACTGCCGTCCACGATGCGGTTGTCGGCGGTGATATATCCGCCGACCCGCTGAATCAGGGTCTGGCTGATCGACAGGCCCAGCCCGGTGCCTTCGCCAAGGCGGGTGGTGTAGAACGGGTTGAACACCGAAGGCAGCACATCTTCGGCAATGCCGGGGCCTGTGTCTGCAACGGTAAGGCACGCACCGGGGGCCCCGTCATGATCCAGTTCCCGCAGGGTGAGCGTGAGCGTGCCGCTCCCGCCCATGGCCTGGGCCGCGTTGAGGATGAGGTTGATCACCACCTGCTGCAGCTCACCCGGATCGATCCGCACCTGCGGGCTTGTTTCGAAGTCCTTCTCAACAGTGATTGCCTGTTTGGTGACGACATGATCGACCAGAACCAGACAGTCGCTGACCACCGGCGCCATATCCAGGCTTTCCTCGAAGGTGCCAAACTCTGAGGGGCGGGCGAATTGCAGCAGTTTGCCGACAATGGCGCTGATCCGCAGGATCTGGTTGTCGATCAGGTCCAGCTCTGTTGCGACCTCGGCCCCGGCCTCCGGCGGAAGTGTCATGCGCACCACGTCGACATTGCCCTGAATGACGGCAACGGGGTTGTTGATTTCATGCGCGACCCCGGCAGTGATTTCCCCGATAGAGGCGAGCTTTTCGCTCATCACCAGCTGTTTGAAGGTCGCTTCCAGTTTTTCGTTGGCCGCGCGCAGCTCGGCGGTGCGTTGGTCGACCCTCTCGTTCAGCTCTTCTGCCCAGTCGCGCAGTTTCTGGTCGCGCTCCTGCACCTGATCCAGCAGGCTGTCGAGATGGGCAGAGACCTGACCGATCTCATCCTGACGCCCGATGTGACCGTTGCGGGCTGTCAGATCGCCCCGTTCCACCCGCCCCATTGTACGGCTCATCTTTTCAAGCGGTGCAAAGATCCCCTTGGCGAGCCACAAAAACAGCGGCGCTGACAGCAACAGAACCGACAGGAACGATAGAACGACGGTCCAATAGGCCGAGAATTTGGCCGCTGCAAAAGGCGCCTCTAGAAAACCGACGTAGAGCATGCCGACCCGGTCGCCAAAGCTGTCGGTCAGGGGCAGGTAGCCGGAGATATACCAGTCGTTGACCACAAAGGCCCGGTCGAGCCAGGTCTCTCCCTCGATCAGCACCGCATTGCGAACAGCCCGCGACACGCGGGTGCCAAGGGCACGGACATCCTCAAACAGGCGCACGTTGGTTGACACACGGGTGTCGCCCAGAAACAGGGTTGCGGTTCCCTTGCGGCTGATCCTGTGGCTGTCGCCCAGATAGACAAGCGCGTTGATCGTATCGATGAAATCAAGGTCACGGTTCAGCAACCGCCCGGCCACCAGAACGCCGCGCGCGCCCTCTACCGTCACCGGCGCGGCAGAGTGGATGACCATGCCGCGATCTTCTGCCGGGCGGGTGGTGGGGACGGCGGCTTCGGTTTCGATCAGGGGGATGCGAGCGCGGGCGCTCAGCTCAGAGGAAATCGCATCAAGATCAGCCGCTGAAAAGATATCGATTTCAGAGGCCAGCAAGCCGGTGCTTGCCCGTTCGATCACCGGCCAGCGGCGGGCATCGCGGTCTATGCTGCGCATGGGCAGGTAATAAAGAAAATCCAGCTGCAACCGCGCGCGTTCACGATCCAGAAAATCCAGCTGAAGATGGGGGCGGTCGCTCAGCACTTCGGCAAAGCGGGCAGAGCCTGCAATCGCCGCCAGATCATCGCCGGTTCCGTTTTTCAGCTGCCGCAGATATTGGTCCGCGATCTTTAGGTCGCTTTCCACATTGACGATCAGAACGTCATCATAGTCCGCGTTCCATCGGGCCATCGCCACAACCAGCAAGAGCGGCATCATCACGGCCAGCGGCAACAGCGCAAGCAGCAGGAGGCGGAGGCGGACGGATTTCAAGGCGATGCTGTCCCGTGGGCTGATCAGTTCGGTTTACCGGTGCAGGCCCGGACAAGATCAGTGTCGCACGCCCAAGGGGAGAGCGGCAAGGCCGGGCAGGAACGGCCTAGCCCCACCTTTGCGGACCCGCCTTGTGTTTTGCCTGATGGTAGGGCTTGGGGTTGGCCCCTGTCAGGCGGGGATCGCCTTTCCGGCCCAATCAAACACCGCGCCGCTGTCGCGGGGGGTAAGCCCTGCAAGCACGTCAGCCAGATACCCTGCAGCTTGCGCCGGGTCGAACAGCTTATCTTCGGGGACGTTCTTGGAAAACGGGTCAGACAGGTCGGTGCGCACGGTACCGGGGTGCAATCCGACACAAATCAGCTGTTCATGGGTGCGTCCCATTTCGATGGCATAGTTCCGGATCAGCATGTTCAGCGCGGCCTTGGAGGCGCGATAGGCGTGCCAGCCGCCCAGCTGGTTGTCACTGATCGACCCGACGCGCGCCGAAAGTGCGGCAAAGGTAGCGGGGGATTTCCGTGGCATCAGCCCGAGAAAATGGCGCGCAATCATCGCCGGGGCGAAGGTGTTGATCGCAAAGACCTGTTCAAAGGCAGCCACGGATTGTTGTCGATAGGATTTTTCTGGCTGCAGGCCATCTTCGTCCGACAGAATTCCGGTGGCGACCACGATCAGATCAGGATGGACCTTGGACTGTCGGATCTGGCCGGCCAGCGTTTCCAGTGCGGCCTCGTCCGTGATGTCGACGCGATGATTTTGCACGCCTGGCCGCTCGGGCAGGGGGCGGCGCGCAACGGCGTGGAGGGTTTCGACATTGGGCTGGGCTGCGTAGTGGTCGACCAGCGCCGAACCTATGCCGCCGGAGGCGCCAAAGATGATCACGTTGCGGGGCAGGGTCATTTTCAGCTTCCCATCAGTTTCAGAAACAGGCGGCGGGGCAGGTGTTTGCCAATGGTAAAGAGCCAGGAAAAAGGCGCGGGGAAGCTGGTTGAAAACCGCCCGCTGCGCAGGGCGCGCATGCAGGCGTCCGCCGCTTCCTGAGGCGTCTGGATCATCGGCATGTTGAAATCGTTCTTGGCGGTCAGGCGCGTTTCGATAAAGCCCGGATTGATGACCTGAACCTTGATCGGCGTCTTATGGAGATCGGCTTGCAGGTTTTCTGCCATATGCATGACCGCGGCCTTGGAGGCCCCATACCCGGTCGCGCCGGGCAGACCAGTGTGACCCGCCAGAGAGCCGATCAGGGCGATGTGGCCGCTGTTGCGCTTTACCATCTGCGGGATGACACGCCCCACGACCCGCATCGCACCCATGAAGTTCACGTCGCAGATCAGCTCTACCTTTTCGGGGTCCCAATCCTGTGCGGGCATCGGGTCGTAGGCACCGGCACAATAAAGCACACCGTCAATTTGCCCGATATGCTCCACCGCCTGCTGGATGCTGTCAGGATCTGTCACATCCAACGGAAGGGCGGTGGCGTCAGACAGTTCATTTGCCAGGTCGTCCAGCTTGTCTGCGCTGCGGGCTGACAGAACCAGGCGCGCGCCTTCTGCGTCCATCCTGGCTGCGATGGCGCGGCCCAACCCCTCGCTCGCCCCGACGAGCCACCATGTCTTGCCTGCAAACATCTCAGTTGCCTTTCGGGCGAATGGTGGCCACCAGCTCGGCAACCTTGATGCCGAATTTGCGCATTTCAGAGCGGTTCATGATGGTGCCGTTCTCCATCAGGTACATCCAGTCGGTGACGTCAAGGACATGACCGCCCGCGCTTTCGGGGAGGCGGATGCGGTAGTGCAGCTGAACGGTCGCGCCAGTTTGCTGGCCACGCCCTTCGCCGATGATATCATCCGCGGTGGCTGTGAATGCGCCGTCTTCTCCCATGGTGAGATACCATTTGCGCGCCTGGGTATTGCCGCCCGCATAAACGAAATCCTCGCTCAGCGTTCCGGTGTGATCGCTCCACTCGCCGTTCATCGTCGCAACAAAACGCGATACGACGCGCCCCATCGGGCCATAGATGATCCCTTCCGAGATCATCTCGCCGCTCAGATGGGTGCGAATGTCAAAGACGGGGCCGGTTCCCTCGTAGTGGTGCGGGCGTTGGCTGCGAAAGCCGAAACCGGGCCGAAGAAGCGCCAGTAGCAGCAAGGCAATAATCGCTACAAGCAGGAGTTTCATCAGGAGATTACCTTTCTGGGTAGTCGGAGAACCATCGCCACGGCGATGAGTTTGATGCAGCAGGGAATGACCGCGTAGGCCCAGGTCAGCGTCTGAAGCGCCGCTGCGCTGTTCTCGGCGCCGGGTTGGAAACCGCTCATATGCAAGAGAGGAAGAAGAAGGACAGCCGCCGCAGCCAATGCAAGTTTCGCGGCAAAGGACCACAGGCCAAATGCCTGACCTGCCTGTAGCCCGGCGCGCGCGAGCGTGCGGGAAAACAAGACCGGCAGGATGACCATATCGGCGCCAAGGGCCGCGCCGGACCCGATGCAAATCAACGCAAAGCCAACGCCCGCCCCCTGTGGGAGGAAGGCCGCCCCGGCAAAGGACAGGATCGCAAGCAGCATTGCGGGAAACAACACTTGCTGGGCGCCCAACCGCTCGGCGGCCCGGCTCCACAGGGGTACGGACAGGCCGGCCGCCAGGAAAAACAGAACCAGAAAGGGCCCGGCCAGGTCCGGCAGCAGCAGCTTGTCTTCGACGAAGAACAGAAACAGGGTCGAGGTCATGGCGACGGGCAGGCTGTTTACCAGCGCAAGCGCCAACAGCCTGATCCCGCCAGCATCGCGCAGCGCACCAAGAGAGAGCGGCTCCTCACGCGGCGCTTCATTGGTCCATAGTCCACGGGTCATCCACCACACCAGAACGCACAGGCTCGCCAGCACCCACCCAAAGGCGGGGTATCCCCCCTGCGCCGCACCGAATGCGACCAGCGCCGTAGGGGCGAGGGCTGCGATGATGATGCCTGCCAATGTCCCGGTTTCGCGGTAGCTTGCCAGTTTGATCAGCGCCTCGGGGCTGCCTGCCAATGTGGTGCTTTGGCCATAAAACAGGACAGTGCCAAGGCTATAGGCCGTAAACAGCAACACCAGCGCCACAACCAGCCAAGGCACCACGCCACCGGCATTGGGCCGCGCCGAGTAGAGAAGGATGAAACCGCCTGCCATGCCAAATGCGGCGAGGGCTGCGAAGGTTGCTCTTTCTTGTGGCCAGCGGTCGGTGATCCAGCCCAGCAGGGGATCCTGCACGAAATCAAGCACCCGGATCCCCGCGAGAACCACCGCCAGCGTGCCTAGGCTCACACCCAGTTCCGCCGTCGCAAATCGCGGCAGATGGATGTAGAGCGGCAGGCCGGCGGCTGCCAGCATCAACGCAAAGAGAGAGATCCGGTGCGCCTGCATTACTGGCCCCGCAGCTCCCGCGAGAGGCGCGCGGCACGGCTGTTGTCGGACAGCCAGATGTTGAGAAAGCGCTTGCGCGCGTCAGGGTGACGGACAGAGCAGGTGCGTCGGCCGTTCAGATATAGCGCCACCTGGTTGCGAGAGGGGGAACTGGCAACAAAACTGTCACCTGCACCGACATCGCGAAAGCACTGGTCCAGTTTTTGCAGAAACTGGGCCTGATCCGGGCGTTGGCCCTCCAGCCGTTCGATTTCCGCGGCGGTGGCGCGCATCAGCTGATCCTTGCTAAAGGCCCGGCGGTAGGACAGGCGCAGCGCCAGCGGCGTGTTCCAGTCGAATTGCTGTTCGCCTTCGAGAAACAGGCTCGCGTCGTAAAGTGGCAGACCGAGCCAGCGAAACGTGACTTCACCCAGCTTGGTTGGCGCCGAAAGGCCGATTTCGGCCTTTGAGGGGGTGGCGACACTGCAAAAGGCAGCGGTTGCACAAGAGGCAATGACGCCGCTCAGTCGGCTGAGGATCGGTATCGCAGTGTCAGGCATGAGCAATCTCCACTTGGACAACATCGGTCTGCCCCACCTCAAAGGAGGCCGCGCAGGCCTCAAGGTAGTAGCGCCAGTTGCGCAGGAAGCCTTCGCCATAGCCAAGGCCCTGGATCTTGGGCGACATATCTACCAGGCGATCGGCCCAGGTGCGGCAGGTGCGGGCGTAGTCGGGACCAAAGGCAAAGCTGTTCTTGACCTTCAGCCCTGAGCTTCGGGCTTGATGGGAAATCACCGCATCTGACAGCAGCATCCCGCCGGGGAAGGTATATTGGCGGATGTAGTCCGATGAGTTGCGATAGATATCGAAATAGCTGTCCTGAACCGTGATGGCCTGAATAACGGCGCGCCCGTTTTCCGCAAGGCGGCTCTTTACCGTCGAAAAGTAGCTTGGCCAGTAGCGTTCGCCCACGGCCTCGATCATTTCGATGGAGACGATGTTGTCGTAGGTGCCTTCGCTGTTGCGATAGTCGCAGAGCCGGATATCGGCGCGCCCGTCCATTCGGGCGTCGGCATAACCAAACTGGCTGGGTGAAATGGTCAACCCGGTGACATGGCGACCTGTCTCAGTGGCGCGTTCTGCAAAGCCGCCCCAGCCACACCCGATTTCCAGGATCCGCTCCCCCGCTCCGAGACGGCTGAGCACGCGGTCGTATTTGCGGGTCTGTGCGCGGCCCAGATCATCATCTCCGGGTGTATAGAGCGCGGAGGAATAGGTCATGCTTTCGTCCAGCCAGAGCTGGTAGAATTCATTGCCGACGTCGTAGTGCGCCTTGATGTTGCGCGATGCCCCCTTGACCGAATTGGCACGCAGTAACCGATCGACAACGCGAAACTTCAGGCCTGCCCAGAAACTGGGATAGGCAAAATCGGACAGGTGATCGAGATTGAGCAGCGCGACCTTGATGACATTCTCGATGCTGGAGGTTTCCCAAAGCCCCGCCACATAGGTCTCTCCCAGCCCGATATCGCCGCGCGCCGCGGTGGCGGTGATCGCGCTCCAGTCGTGGATATGAAGATCCGCCTGTGGGTCGCCCTTGCCAAAGTCGTGGGTGTCGCCCTCTGGCGTAGTCAGCCGCAGGCTGCCGTTGCGAATGCGGGTGCAGCTGTCAAGAAAGTCATGTTTTACGCGTTTGGTAATAAAAAGCATCAGCTGATCTCGTGTTCGGGTGGTGTGGGGCGAGGGCGGTACGTCGCGCCCTTGAGTTTCAGTTTCAGCGCCTGCCAGTAGATAAGGGCAACGGTGCGCATGGTGCCTGCCGGACGGCGCAGGCTGGCCACAAGCAGTGCGCGGTTTGTCAGCGGACGGCGTGGACCTGTGAGGGTGGCGATCACGCCCTCCTTGCCATTGCGGTGATCGATGCGGATCGCAATGCGGCGGGGGGTGATGTCAAAGTTGAAGCGGTAATCGCCTGCAATCTCCTGAAAGGGAGAGACGTGAAAGACCTTTTGCGCCACCAGTCGGTCACTGGCAGCGATCGCGGTGAAATCAGGCTTGTGGCAGAGATAGCTGTGCCGATCGCCGAAGGTGTTGTTCACCTCGGCGATGACCGCATGCAGGCGGTCTCCGCGAAAGGCCAGCCAAAAGCTGACGGGGTTGAACACATGGCCGAGGTAGCCCGGCTGTGTCAGCAGGCGGATCGTGGTGCCCTCTAGTGACAAACCTGCATTTGCAAACACGCTTTCGGCCCAGGCAACGCCTGATCCCTTGCCGGGGCGTCCGCCGTGGTTGCGGTCCCGCACCGAGGCGAGGTTAAACCGGTTGCGCGAAAACAGAAGAGGGCCGTGGCTGCTGCGCGGGTCGATCAGCACGTAGTCGACGCCATAGCGAAACGCGTTGGAGATCTGCCCGTGGCGCGCGTGGGTTGTTTGGCCTGCGATATGGTCGGGCCAATGGCTCATGCGGGGATCCTCTCATGGATCTGCGCATCCCGCGCCTGCAGGTCACGTGCGACCCGAACGGCGCTGGCAAACCCGTCTTCGTGAAACCCGTGACGCAGGTAGGCACCCGCGAACCAGGTGTGATTGTCGCCTTGGATGTCCTTGATCTGTTGCTGCGCCCGCAATGCGGCCTTGTCGAACACCGGGTGGCGGAATGTTTTTTGATCGTAGATCATCTCCTCGCGCACCGGTGAGACGGGGTTCAGCGAGACAAACAGCGGATCGCGTTCGTCGATGTTCTGCAGCCGGTTCATCCAGTAGGTGACACCGATTGCGGTGCGATCGTCTTGCTGGTCGGCCTTATAGACCCAGGAGGACCAGCAGGCGCGCCGCTTGGGCATTTGCTGCGCGTCATGATGCAGGATCATTTCGTTGTCCTGATAGGGCATCGCGCCGAGGATTTTCTTTTCGTCCTCTGTCGGATGTGTCAGCAGACGCAGGCTGTCATCGGAATGACAGGCCATGATGACTTGATCAAAAGCCTCTTCGGTGCCGTCTGGCAGATGGATGCGCACACCCTCGGCGGTGCGCTGAACACCACGGACGGCGGTGCCGGGGCGCAATTGGCACCCCATCTGTTCCAGCCGCGCGGTCAGGCGGCGGACATATTCGATGCTGCCTCCTTTTACGGTCCACCATTGATGCTGGCCCGTTGCGCTGAGGAGAGCGTGATTGCGGAAGAAACGAACCAGGGACTGGGCCGGGAAATCGCGAATTTCTTCGGGCGGGGTCGACCAGATCGCCCCGCAGATCGGCATCAGGTAGTAGCGTTGGAACCAGTCCCCCAGCTTCAACTCGTTCACCAGCTCACCGATTGTGACGCTATCAGTGTTGGCCGCCTGCACAGCCTTGGCGTTGAAGTGAAGGATATCGCGCACCATTCGGTAAAAGGCAGGGCGCGCTGCGTTGCGTTTTTGCCCGAGGAGGGCACCGAGGTTGCGCAAACCGTATTCGACGCTGCCGTCCCCGATGGTGGCTCCGAAACTCATGTCGCTTTTGACAACAGGCACATCCAGATCGCGAAACATCGACGTCAGATGCGGGTAGTTCACGTAGTTGAAGACAATAAACCCGGTATCAACCGGCTGATCTCCGTTGCGCCCCGCCAGAACAGTACGGGCATGCCCGCCAAGGCGCGGTGCGGCCTCGAATAGGGTGACGTTATGCGTCTTAGACAACAGCCACGCTGCCGCCAGGCCGGAAATGCCACCGCCGACGATCGCGATACGCTGGCGGGCAGATGAAAATGCATCAAATGACATGCTGTCTCCATTTGTGTTTTCAACTTGTTACGCTGGGTTGGGGGCGTCGGATCAAAAATGAACGTATGAAATGATCTGGAAGACAAAATTTTTGAAAAAAGTGGCAGGCGCGGTGATCCAAAAGCGTAAAAGCACCGTAATCCCGGTATGCTGACCTCGCTAAGCGACCAATCTCTTGCAGCGCTCGACGCTCCAGTTACGGTAGACCGTGACACAAGTGTTGTGCGTGAAAGGGAAAAAGTGGAACGGGAAAGCCTATCTGACCAAACGGTCTGGATGCTGGCGGTGCGCGACAATCGCGACCGGGTGGCGTTTGGTCGCCTGTTCGACTATTTCGCGCCCCGACTGAAAGGCGTGATTTGCCGCTCTGGCATGTCACCCAGTCAGGCGGAGGATGTCGTGCAGGATGTCATGCTGACCGTGTGGCGCAAGGCGGCGATGTTTGATCCAGAGCGTGCGCAGGTGTCTGCGTGGATTTTTCAGATCGCCCGCAACCGCCAGATCGACGTCATCCGCAAGGAGCGCAGGCCGGTCCCGGAAGAGCTGAAGCTGCCGGAAGAGACACAGGAAGATGCAGCCCAGGTGCTGGCGCTGGATCAGGAAACACAAAAACTGCGCGCCGCGTTGCGCCGTCTGAAACCCGCCCAGCGGGAAATGGTCGAAAAGGCCTACCTTGGGGAGCTCACTCATTCGGATATCCGGGACCAGACCGGATTGCCGCTTGGTACGATAAAATCGCGCATCCGTCTCGGTCTAGAGCGGCTGCGTCACGAATTGAAGGAACAAGGACTGACATGACCGGTGTGCGTCATCATATCCCGGACCCTCTGTTGGTTGCCTATGTGTCAGGATCGCTGCCACAGGCCTATTCGCTGGTGGTCGCAACCCACCTGTCCATGTGCGATGATTGTCGCGCCCGCGCCACCGCACATGAGGCGGTTGGGGGATCCATCCTGGAAAGCTGCGGCACTGCCGATCTCTCCGGCGGGCTGCGTCAGCGCGTCTTTGACATGTTGGACGAGCCGGTCATTGAGACCCCGCGCTATGAGCGGTCCGGCATCTTTCCCGCACCGGTCATGGAGGCGCTCGGCGGCTTGCCGCCCAAGTGGAAGAGCCTCGGCATGGGGGTGCGCCAGTCCATTCTCAGCCATGACGAGGGCGGCAGTGTCCGACTTTTGTACATCCCCGGAGGACAAGCCGTTCCAGACCACGGCCACAACGGTTTGGAGCTGACGCTGGTCCTGCAGGGCGCGTTTCGGGACGAAACCGGCCGCTTTGGTGTTGGCGATCTGGAGGTGGCTGACGATGACCTGGAACATACCCCGGTGGCCGAAGACGGCGTGGCGTGCATCTGCCTTGCGGCGACGGACGCAGCGTTGCGGTTCCGTTCCCTTGTTCCGCGCCTCTTGCAGCCGATCTTTCGGATCTGAACACCGCGTGCCCGTGACGAAATGGGCCTGTGAAACGACAAAGGGCTGCCAATTGGCAGCCCTTTTCGATTGTGACGCGCGGTTGTACGCCTCGGCTCTGATCAGCCGTTCATCACCTTGCCCATATGGCGGCCGGTGTCGATCATGCGGTTGGAGAAGCCCCATTCGTTATCGTACCAGCTTACGACACGGACCAGACCTTCGGAGGTGACAGCGGTCTGCGGTGCGGCGAAACAGGACGAATGCGGGTCATGGTTGAAGTCGATCGAAACGAGCGGGTCAGTTTCGTAGGACAGGATGCCGGCCAAGTCGCCCTCGGCCGCGGCCTTGAGCGCGGCATTCACGCTTTCGACTGTGGCGTCTTTTTCCGGCACAAAGCTCAGGTCAACCACAGACACATTGGGTGTCGGCACCCGGATCGCAGAGCCTTCGAGGCGGCCCTTGAGGTGGGGCAGCACTTCGGCAATGGCGCGGGCTGCGCCAGTCGAGGTCGGGATCATCGATAGCGCCGCAGCGCGCGCCCGATAGAGATCCTTGTGGCTGGTGTCATGGGTCGGCTGGTCGCCTGTATAGGCGTGAATTGTGGTCATGTAGCCGGTCTTGATACCAAAGGCGTCATCCAGAACCTTGGCAACCGGTGCGAGGCAGTTCGTGGTGCAAGAGGCATTGGAGACGATAATGTCGTCCTTGGTCAGATCGCCGTGGTTCACGCCATAAACAACGGTGCGGTCGACCTCTTTGCCGGGGGCAGAGATCAGAACCCGCTTGGAGCCATTCTGCAGGTGCTTGGCTGCGCTGTCGCGTGTGGTGAACAGACCGGTGCATTCATAGGCAATGTCCACGTCCTGCCAGGGCAGCTCTTCGGGGTTGCGGATCGCGGTCAGTCGAATGCTGTGCTTGCCGACTTGCATGGTGTCGCCGTCGACCGTGACCTTTGCCGCGAGGCGGCCGTGCACGCTGTCGTACTTGAGCAGATGTGCAAGCGTGTCCGCCGGGGACAGGTCGTTGATCGCAACAACGGTGACGTCCTCGACGTTGTTTTCCAGCAGGGCGCGCATCACGCCACGGCCAATCCGGCCAAATCCATTGATCGCAATTTTCAAGGTCATAAGTGCAACTCCGACTGGGTCATGCAGGCCGGTGCAAAAAATCCGGCCTCTAGAGTGTGATGTTTGCGGCATCGTTATCGCTAACACTGCCGGAAATCAAGAGCGCAGCCGATGCCCTGACGCGGCGGCCCAGCCAAAAACGAACGCGCAGGGTGCGCGCCGTATTTTCAGGCATCTGAAAAGACGGGAAAATTTGGCTCTATCTGTGGGCGCGATCACGGCAACGTGACGCGGCAACGGGCAGATCCCGCAGGGGGGCTCTCCGAACCGGAGCACATCACCATTCTGGTTTAGTCCTGTTCTGCCGCCTCTTGCCACAATTACGGACAGTTTGGACGATATCCGATCATCTGCACGCAAGGGTTGTTAGGGTTACCATTTGTAAATCCAGGATTGTCAGGATGGCGCGTGTATCTTTGGGTTGTTTTGGGTGTTTTCATGCGGCTTAGACTTGTAATGCTACTGGTAATTGGACCCCTCTTGGCACTGGCTGGGGTTTTCGTGCTGATGGAGATCAACAATCAGCGACAAAACCATCAGGTTGCTGTCATTGCCGCTGAAAAGACCGCGGAAGATGGGCTGATCGGTGATCTGATCCATGAACTCCAGCGAGAGCGCGGATTCTCGGCTGGGTTTCTGTCCTCCAAGGGGCAGAATTTCGCAGCGGATCTGACAAGCCAACGCGCAGCGACCGACGCCGTGCTGGGGCGGACGTTGGGGCAGGTTTCGCGCTTGGCAGCTGACCACCCAGACGCCTACCGCACATCAGAAACTGCCCTTGCTGAATTGTCGTTGATGCGGGCCAATGTGGACGGGCTGGCGATTCCGGTGCCGGACATGGCGTCTTATTACACCGGCATCATCAACAATCTGCTGCATGTGTCGCGGGCGGCGATCAGCGTGGACAATTCCAGCCGGTTTCAGGCGCTCTTGCAGGCGCGCTTCCTGATGAGCACCGCCAAAGAACGTGCCGGTCTGGAACGTGCAACGGGTGCTGTGGGAATTGGGCAGGGATTTGATCTGGCCCTGCACGACAGGTTTGTATCCCTTGTCGGGGGGCAGGATGCTCTATTGGCTGAGGCCTCAGCAGCATTGGACGAGGGCAGCTGGATTGCTGGTTTGCAGCAGTCACCTGAGTATCTGACACTGGAAACGCTGCGCCGCCAACTTGTTGCCAACTACGAAAAAGGGCAGGCCGCGGATATTTCCGGCAGCGCGTGGTTTCAGGCATCTTCCGCCTGGATCGACCTGCTGAGAGCCGAGGAGCAGAAGATCAACACCCGCATCGTTGAATTCGCCCGCGAGGTTGAGGTGCGCAGCGGCACTGCGCTCAATCGCCTCGTGATGGTTGCGGTTGCGGCCTCCATCGCGGTCATGCTGTTTGCAATCGGTTGTTTTGAGCTGATGATCCGTCGGATCCGTGCCCTGACCATGGCAGTCGGCGCCTTTACCCGCGGTGACTTTGATGTCGAAATCAAGGGGACGACCGGCAATGATGAACTGAGCCGCATGGCGCGCGCGGTCGATGGTTTCAAGGACGAGTCCCTGGCGATGCGCACCTCTGCGCAATCCCTGGAGGCGGCCCAGAAACAAAGAGAGGAAGAGCAGGCAGGTGTTTTCCAGACCGTGAAGGCGCATTTGACACGCCTGTCGGATGGAGATCTGACAGCAACCATCGACACGCCCTTTCCGCCGTCTTTCGAGGGATTGCGCGGCGATTTCAACGATACCCTTGCAACGCTTGGGGCGACGTTCGGGCAGATCGCAGATGCGGCAGCCAGTATTCGCAACGGCGCGGCCGAAATTCGGCAATCTTCCAGTGATCTGTCTTATCGCACCGAAAGCCAGGCTGCCACGCTGGAAGAAACCGCAGCAGCGTTGGAAGAGATGACCGCCAGCATCCGCTCTGGCGCCGAGCGAACCCGCACGGTAGAGCACACGATGGCCGAAACCCGTCAGGAAGCAGAGACCAGCGGGGTCGTGGTGCAGAACGCCGTGTCTGCCATGACTGAGATCGAGCAATCCTCAGGTAAGATATCTCAGATCATTTCGGTGATCGATGATATTGCCTTTCAGACCAATCTTCTGGCTCTCAATGCCGGGGTAGAGGCCGCCCGTGCAGGCGAGGCGGGGCGTGGGTTTGCGGTGGTCGCAAGCGAAGTGCGCGCCTTGGCGCAGCGGTCCTCTGATGCGGCGATGGAAATCAAGACGCTTATCGAGGACAGCTCGCGTCAGGTCGATCACGGCGTAGAGCTGGTCGGGAAAGCAGGTGATGCCCTCACCAGCATTGTCGAGCGGATCAATCATGTCTCGCAACTGGTGTCAGAGATCGCCGAAGGGGCGGTTGAGCAATCAACCGGCCTCAACGAAATCAACACCGGCGTGAGCCAATTGGATCAGGTCACCCAGCAAAACGCCGCAATGGTGGAGGAAGCGACTGCCGCCGGGCATATGCTGGACGGCGATGCTACGAAACTTGCGGATCTGGTGGACAAGTTCAGGATCAGCTCTGCAGGCGGCGCTGCGCGGGGAGGGGCGGACCCCATTGATGCAGCGCTGTCAGAAACGGTGCATTACCACGTAGAATCAGCTCCATTCCCTGCCTCTTCTGCGCGCTCAGCCTAAGACGGGCTCTTGTTGATACAGGGTGCGCCGGCACAACATATGCCACTGCCCGTCACGCCAAGGGCGACAATCGGTGGTCGATGTCGGTTCCGGATATAAACTCGTCCGGAACCGCCACGGTCAGTCGGCGCGCTTATTGGGCAAATGCTCCTGCAAGGAACAGGAGCTGGCATGCGGTACTCTGCGCTTGGACTGATCAAAGAGGCCCTGACGGGGCACAAGGGCTGGCGCCCGCAATGGCGGGATGTCGCGCCTCAATCGCACTATGACTATGTGATTATCGGTGGCGGCGGTCATGGTCTGGCAACGGCCTATTATCTGGCGAAAGTGTTTGGCGCTGCCCGGATCGCAGTGCTGGAAAAGGGCTGGATTGGGGGCGGCAATGTCGGCCGCAACACCACCATCATCCGCTCGAACTATCTGCTGGACGGAAACGAGCCGTTTTATGAGTTTTCTCTCAAGCTGTGGGAAAACCTCGAGCAGGATCTGAACTACAACGCGATGGTGAGCCAACGCGGCATCCTTAATCTGGTTCACACCGATGCCCAGCGTGATGCAGCGCGCAGACGCGGCAATGCGATGATCCTGAACGGCTCGGATGCAGAGCTGTTGGATACGGACGGGGTGCGGGCGATGTACCCGTTCCTCAACTTTTATGATGCGCGTTTTCCCATCAAGGGCGGGCTGCTGCACCGCCGGGGCGGAACCGTGCGCCATGATGCGGTGGCATGGGGCTACGCCCGCGGCGCCGACATGCGCGGCGTCGACATTATCCAGAACTGCGAAGTCACCGGCCTGCGGATCGAGGGCGGCAAGGTTCAAGGGGTGGAGACCTCTCGTGGCTATATCGGCGCGGGCAAGGTCGGCGTGTCGGTTGCGGGCAATTCCAGCCGGGTGATGGCCTTGGCAGGGATGCGTCTGCCCATCGAAAGCCATGTGCTGCAGGCGTTTGTCTCTGAGGGGCTGAAACCGTTCATTCCCGGCGTCATCACCTATGGTGCGGGGCATTTTTACTGCAGCCAATCGGACAAGGGCGGCCTTGTCTTTGGTGGCGACATCGACATGTATAATTCCTACGCGCAACGCGGCAATCTGCCAGTGGTCGAGGATGTGGTCGAAAGCGGCATGTCCCTGATCCCGGCGCTGGGCCGGGCGCGGCTGCTGCGCAGTTGGGGCGGCATCATGGATATGTCGATGGATGGCTCTCCCTTCATCGACCGGACCGATATCGAAGGGCTCTATTTCAATGGCGGTTGGTGTTACGGCGGCTTCAAGGCCACGCCTGCCGCGGGCTATTGTTTTGCACATCTCCTGAAAACCGACCGCCCCCATGAAACCGCCACGGCCTATCGCCTGGACCGGTTCATGAGCGGTCACATGATCGACGAAAAGGGCCAGGGCGCCCAACCCAACCTGCACTAAGGACAAGACGAGATGATTATCAACCATCCGCTATTGGGGCCGCGCGATGCGCAGGAGTTCACCTATCTCGGCGATGCGGGGCTGATGAACCGCCCGTACTGGCTGTCTGAGACCGCGCTGCAGCAGTTCCACGACTATCTGTATCTTCGCGAAAATCCGGCTGGTGAGCATCGTGAACTTTGGTTTCATGAACAGGGGGATCGCTCCTGGCTGGTCGTGACCCGCAACACTGTCACCCATGAGATCCTCAAGGTCGAGCTGGCCCGGGATGTTGCCCTTGCGCAAAAGGCGGCCAACCTTGTCCAGGAGCCCTCGCAATGAGCGCGGTATCAACGCAGCAGGTGAACCGGCTGAGCGGAGGTCTGGTAGATCGTGGTCAGCCGCTATCCTTTCGCTTTGACGGGCAGAGCTATCAGGGCTGCAGTGGTGATACCTTGGCCTCGGCGCTGATGGCGAATGGCGTGCGCCTAATGGGGCGATCGTTCAAATATCACCGGCCGCGCGGCTTGCTGAGCGCGGGCAGCGAAGAGCCAAACGCGTTGGTTGAATTGCGCACCGGCGGCAGGCAGGAACCCAACACCCGTGCCACGGTCGCAGAGCTTTATGACGGGTTGGACGCGCGGTCGCAGAACCGCTGGCCCTCGCTGGAACGCGATATGATGGCGATCAATGATCGGTTCGCCAATTTCCTGACCGCCGGGTTCTATTACAAGACGTTCATGTGGCCCAAGGCATTTTGGGAGAAACTGTATGAACCCATTATTCGCAAGGCAGCAGGGCTGGGGCGCCTGACAGGAGACGCTGATCCGGATGCCTATGACAAAGGGTTTTTGCACTGTGATCTTTTGGTGGTCGGGGCTGGGCCTGCGGGGCTGGCGGCGGCGCTGACGGCGGGCCGGGCGGGTGCGCGGGTGATCCTCGCAGATGAAGATTTCTTGCTGGGTGGTCGCCTGTTGAGCGAAGCACAGCCATTGGCGGACATTGCGGGCGCAGATTGGGCGGGTCAGGTCCAGGCAGAGCTTGCAGTGATGGGCAATGTCCGCATTCTGCCGCGCACGACGGTGTTTGGGGCATATGACCATGGGATTTACGGCGCGGTCGAACGCAACGCGGATCATGTCGCAGCGCCTGATGCGGGTAAGCCCCGCCAGACGCTCTGGCGGATTTACTCCAAGCGGGCGATCATCGCGACAGGGGCAATTGAGCGGCCCATTGCGTTTGAAAACAACGACCGACCGGGGATCATGCTGGCTGGGGCGGTGCGCTCTTTTGCCAATCGCTGGGCTGCGACACCGGCGTCTTCGGTGGTGATTTTTGCCAACAATGACGATGCTCATCAAACCGCGCGTGACCTGCAGGCCAAAGGCGTGGATGTGCCTGCAGTGGTCGACGTACGCCCAGATGCCCCTGAAATCCCCGGAATTGAGCTCCTTGCGGGTGCACAGATCGTGGAAACCGCCGGGCGGTTGGGGCTCCGCTCTGTCACGGTGCGGATGGCCAATGGTAAAACCCGGATCATCCCCTGTGGTGCGCTGGCCATGTCCGGCGGATGGAACCCGAACCTTGGCCTGACCTGCCATCAGCGGGGGCGCCCGGTTTGGGATGGCGATCTCCATGCCTTTGTCCCCGGGCAGGACTTGCCAGTTGGCCAGCATGTTGCAGGGGCCGCGATGGGGGCCATGTCCACCGACGCCGCCCTGCGCAGCGGGGCAGAGCAGGCAGGGGAGGCGCTGGCAGATCTGGGGTTCACAGTGCCTGCGCCAGAGCTGCCAAAGGCGGAGGACGCGCCCGTGTCTCTGACGCCCTTCTGGCACGTGCAGGGCGCCAAGCGCGCTTGGCTCGACTTTCAAAACGATGTCACCGTCAAGGACGTCAAGCTGGCCCACCAGGAGAACTTTACCGCGGTTGAGCATCTGAAGCGCTATACCACGCTTGGGATGGCGACCGATCAGGGTAAGACGTCCAATGTCGGCGCCCTCGCGGTGATGGCAGAGCTGACCGGCAAGTCCATTCCCCAGACGGGAACCACGATCTTTCGTCCGCCTTATACGCCGGTGGCCATGGGGGCGCTTGCTGGGCGCGCAGTGGGCAAGGATTTCCATCCGACCCGCCTGACGCCGAGCCACGCCTGGGCGGAGGAACAGGGCGCCGTTTTTGTCGAGGTTGGCAACTGGCTGCGGGCGCAGTGGTTTCCGAAACCGGGTGAAACCCATTGGCGCCAGTCTGTGGATCGCGAGGTGCAGCAGACCCGTCGCTCTGTCGGGATCTGTGACGTCACTACGCTGGGTAAAATCGATGTGCAGGGGGCGGATGCGGCAGCCTTTTTGAACATGATGTACGCCAATGGCTTTGCAAAGCTGCCAGTTGGCAAGGTGCGCTATGGTCTGATGCTGCGCGAAGACGGTGTTGCCTATGACGACGGCACGGCCGCGCGCCTGGCTGAGGACCATTTTGTTGTGACCACAACCACGGCCAACGCCGTTTTGGTCTATCGGAACATGGAATTTGTCCGCCAGTGTCTGTGTCCGGACATGGATGTTCAGCTGATTTCAACCACCGAAGCCTGGGCGCAATACGCGGTTGCAGGGCCGAATGCGCGCAAACTCCTGCAAAAGATCGTTGATCCTGAGTTTGATATCTCGAATGACGCCTTTCCCTTTATGGCCTGCGGTGAAATCACTGTTTGCGGGGGCTGCCGGGCGCGGCTGTTCCGGATCTCGTTCTCTGGTGAACTGGCCTATGAAATCGCGGTGCCGACCCGGTATGGCGATGCGCTCATGCGGGAAATGATGGCCGCAGGCGAGGCGTTTGACGTCACCCCCTACGGGACCGAGGCGCTGGGGGTCATGCGGATCGAAAAAGGACATGCCGCGGGCAATGAGCTAAACGGAACGACCACCGCGCTGAACCTTGGCCTGGGGCGGATGGTGTCTGGCAAGAAGGACTGCATCGGCAACGTGCTGAGCCGCCGAGAGGGCATGAACACCGATGATGCCCTGCGCTTGGTCGGCCTGAAGCCCGTGACCCCAGCACAGAGCCTCCCTGCCGGGGGGCATCTGATGGCTGCGTCGGGCCCTGTCGATGCGGCGCATGATCAGGGATATGTGACCTCTGCTGCCTATTCGCCCACTCTTGGGACGGCCATTGGGCTTGGGTTTGTCAAAGGCGGGGCAGAGCGCCTGGGAGAGCAGCTGCGTCTGGTCAACCCGTTGGAGAAACAGGAAATGCTGGTCGAGATTGTCAGCGCCCATTTTGTGGACCCGGAAGGGGAGAAGCTCCGTGCATAAACTGAAACCACTGACCCCGCTTGGGTCTCATACGCCGCGTGTTGACCGGATTGGGCCGTTTGAAATCGCCGAGACCGTCGAGACGGCGTTTGCGTCAGTGGCGGCGCGAAACGGGCAGGAGGCGGCCGTGATCTCGGCAATGGCGCAGAACCACGGTCTGGATTTGCCGGTTGCTGGCAAGGCGGCGCAGGCGGGGAAACTGGCTGCGTTCTGGATCAGCCCGTCACAGTGGATGTGCGCGGCTCCGCACGAAACGCACGAGCTGCTGGCGCAGCAACTGAAGGCGACGCTCGGTGATAGGGCCTCGGTGGTGGAACAGACGGACGCATGGTGCCGCTTTGATGTTACCGGGAAGAAGCTGTGTGATCTGTTTGAGCGCCTGACCAAGGCTGATGTGCGTGCAATGCCCCCTGGCAGCGCCTGTCGCAGCACGGTGGAGCATCTGGGCGTTTTTCTGTGGCGGACGGCTGAGGACCAGATGGTGGTTCTCGGGCCGCGCTCTTCTGCGGCATCGCTCCATCATGCCCTTGTGACGGCCGCGCGCTCCATCGCCTGAGAATGGCGCGTCCGCGTCATCCCGCGGGCAGAGCGTCGCCGCTTTTGACACGAAGAGAGTTCTTGGCACGCCGGTCGTTGATCGGCGTCACGCCGAACGTTTCGCGGTAGATCCGCAAAAAGGCACCGGGCGTGCCATAGCCGACCATATAGGCGATTTCCGTCACCGAGGTGCTGGAATAAAGCACCAGCTGGCGGGCTTGGTTCATGCGCATCATGCGATAGTACTTCAGCGGGCTTTGCCCTGTGGCTTCCTTGAAGCTGCGCTCCAGCGAGCGTGGTGAAACACCGATGGCATCCGCGACATCACTGATCTGGATCGGGCTTTCGATATGTTCGGCGAAATGCTCAATGGCCTGAGCAACCTTTTTGGGCATCAAATCCATGCTCTTGGCCGTGGAGAAGGCAGGGGTTTTCTGAGCCGAGGTGGCGCTGCGCACGTAGGGGTGTTGGAACCAGCAGGCGACCTCTGCCATGACGCTGCCGTCCAGATGGGTTTCGATCAAGGTCAGCATGTGGTCAAAAACGGCTGATGCGCCAGAGATCGTCAGAAAGTCGCCTTCATCGCAGATAACGGTGCTGCGTGCATCCAATTCGGGGAATTCCGCCTCGAAGGCGGCTTCATAGCACCAATGGACAGACAGTGGATTGGTGTCGATCATTTTGGTCCGCGCAAGCGGGAACACGCCTCCGCTGAAGGCCCCAAGCCGGGTTCTGTTGCGCATCAGCCGTTGCAGGGCTGCATTGGCCCGCGAGGGATGTGCAAACTGGGCGTTCGGGCCTGCGGTGAACAGAAGATAGTCGTGCGGTTGCAGATCGGACAATTTTGCGTCCGGCGCAAAGGTCACCCCGGCAGAAGAGGCCACCGGCTCCTCTGTTTCGGCGACGACGGTCCAGCGGAACGCTTCCTGTCCGGAGATTTCATTCGCCGCCCGCAGCGGTTCTATGCAGGAGGTCAGACAGGCCATCGGAAATCCGGGAAAGATCAGGATGGCGAGGGAAATGGGGGCAGGGGCATCGGTCATGCCGTTGGTCCTTGGATCATGTCTGCAGTACAGGCGAGAATGTGTTGTTCGACCAGCCGCGCGGCAGGGGAGAGGGCGGCCTCTCTTTTCCGGAGCATGTGAATCTGCCGCTTTGCCAGCGAATCGGCCAATGGGCGAAAGATCAGCCCGGTCGCGTTTGCCGCCCGCGCAGCCATTTCCGGCAGAATCGTGATTCCGATTTCGGCATGTACCATCGCCATGATGGAGGTCAGGTTCTGTGCGGTCAGCAGGGCATTTGCATGTAGTGTTTTACAGGCAGGCACATCGATACCCGCAGAGAGACTGTTTGCTATCAGTCTCTCTCCCGTCAGGGCCTGCCAGTCGACAGGCCCACGATTCTGCGCAAGGGGATGAGAGGGGTGACAGATAACGCCGAAGGCATCTGACAGCAGATGCTGGCTGTGTAGTCCCGCGCTGTTTTCCCCCATGGTCGCGATGCCGATGTCGATACGGTTCCGGGACAATTCATGCAGAATGGAGTTGGAATCCATATCCCGCAACTCGATGTCCATCTTGCTGAAGTCCTTGATGTACTTTGAAAACACCACGGGCATGATGGATCCGGCTACGGATGGGACAGTGGCAATACGCACATGTCCATGGGTGGCATTGGCGTAGCCTTCGATTGCCTTGACCATATTGTCGAACTGCTGCAACTCGCGTTCGGCCTGCTCCAGAACATATGCGCCAAGCGCCGTAAGTTTGTTCTTGCGGTCGGTTTCAAACAGCGGCTCCCCGAGGTGGGTTTCCAACTGCTTCAGCATCATGGAGACGGCCGACGGGGTGCGCCCGAGAATGTCAGCCGCATCGCTGAGGTTTCCGCTGCGTGCCACAACAGCAAAGCCTCGCAGGAGTTCGATTTTGATGGTCACGCTCTTTGCTTCAGTTTGCTTGAAGTTGGGTTCAGTAATTTTAGTTTGATTGAATGGTGGGTCAGTGTCCATACCCGTGGCAACTCAAATTTGTCAGAGGCGATGCATCCATGACCGATCTCCAGAAAAACCTGATTGCCGGCGAATGGCTGGCGGGCGAGAGCGAAATCGAAAACCGCAACCCGTCGGATCTGAGCGATCTGGTTGGCATGTTCGCCCAAGCCAGCGCCGATCAGCTGGAGGCGACTTTGAATCAGGCGCAGGTGGCGCAACGCGAATGGGCTGCTTACGGGCTGGAGCGCAAACAGGCGGTTCTGATGAACATCGGCAACGAGCTGATGGCGCGGGCCGAAGAACTGGGCACGCTCTTGAGCCGCGAAGAAGGCAAGCCGCTGGCCGAGGGTAAGGGCGAAGTTTACCGCGCCGGCCAGTTCTTTACCTATTACGCTGCCGAGTGCCTGCGCCAGATCGGTGAAAACGCCGACTCCGTGCGCCCGGACATCGAAGTGGACGTGCGCCGCGAGGCGGTGGGCGTGGTGGCGATCATTTCGCCCTGGAACTTCCCGACCGCAACGGCTTCGTGGAAAATCGCGCCGGCGCTCTGCTATGGAAATGCCGTGGTGTGGAAGCCTGCCAACATCACTCCTGCATCGGCTGTTGCCCTGACCGAGATCATCGCGCGTCAGGACATCCCCAAGGGTCTGTTCTCGCTGGTGATGGGCTCCGGCCGCTCGATCGGCCAGCGCCTGGTCGAAAGCCCCAAGGTGAACGCCATTTCCTTCACCGGCTCGGTGCCGGTGGGCAAAGGGATTGCCGCTGCTGCCATCCAGAACCTGACCAAGGTGCAGATGGAGATGGGATCGAAGAACGCGCTGGCAGTGATGGATGACGCTGACCTGGATCTGGCCGTCTCCCTGGCGCTGGGGGGTGCCTTTGGCGGGACCGGGCAGAAATGCACCGCTTCCTCCCGGCTCGTGGTTCACGCAGCTGTGCACGATGCCTTTGTTGAGAAACTGGTGGCAGGCGCACAGGCCATGAAAGTGGGCCACGCGCTGGAAGCGGGCGTGCAGATGGGCCCGGTGGTGAGCGAGCAGCAGCTGAACGAAAACCTGGCCTATGTGGACCTCGGCAAGACCGAGGGCGCCGAACTGGCCTGCGGTGGCCAGCGTCTGGAGATGCCGCACGAGGGTTTCTACATGTCGCCGGGCGTGTTCCTGAACACCACCAACGATATGCGCATCAACCGCGAGGAAATGTTTGCGCCGCTGACCAGCGTGATCAAGGTCGGCAGCTATGACGAGGCGCTGGCGGTGGTCAACGACACCAACTTTGGCCTGACCTCGGGCATCGTCACCCAGTCACTGGCCCGCGCCACCCACTTCCGCCGCAACGCGCGCACCGGTGTGGTGACCGTGAACCTGCCGACCGCTGGCACGGACTATCACGTGCCCTTCGGTGGGCGCGGCGACAGCTCTTATGGCCCGCGCGAGCAGGGCAAGGCAGCGGCGGAGTTCTACACCACCGTCAAGACCGCCTACATCAGCGCCGGTAAGCCGGTCTGATGCAAGGGCAGATGAACTTGGTTGCTATCGGCGCGTGCGCCGATGGCTGCGCCCATCCCGCGTAATTGGAGGGATAGAATGACCGGATACCGTATCGACTGCCTGCAATATGCCAACTGGTCGGAAAAGATCTTTCGCCAGCTGCGCGAGGGGGGTGTGGACGCGATCCATGTCACCATTGCCTATCACGAGACCTTCCGCGAGACGGTTCTGAACTTCGAAAAGTGGAACCGCTGGTTCGAGCAGTACCCGGATCTGATCATGAAGGGACAGTGGGCCAGCGACATCGACAAGGCCCGCGAAACCGGGCGCACCGCGGTGTTCTTTGGCTTTCAGAACCCCTCGCCGATAGAGGACGACATCGGGCTGGTCGAGATCCTGCACACGCTCGGCGCCCGTTTCATGCAGCTCACCTACAACAACCAGTCGCTGCTGGCGACCGGCTGTTACGAGGCTGAGGACATGGGGCTGACCCGTATGGGCAAGCAGGTGATCAAGGAGATGAACAGGGTCGGCCTGGTCGTGGACATGAGCCATTCTGCCGACCGCTCCACCATCGAGGCGGCGGAGATGTCCACCCGCCCGATCGCGATCACCCATGCCAATCCGCACGAATGGTCGCCCGCGCTGCGCAACAAGAAGGATGATGTGATCCGCGCAGTGACCGGCCACGGCGGCATGCTGGGCTTTTCGGTCTATCCCCACCACCTCAAGGACAAGTCCGACTGCACCCTGCAAAGTTTCTGCGAGATGATCGCACGCACCGCCGACAAATACGGGGTGGAGCACCTCGGGATCGGCACCGACCTTTGCCAGGATCAGCCCGACAGCATTGTCGAATGGATGCGCGTCGGTCGCTGGACCAAGGAAATCGACTACGGCGAAGGATCAGCCGCCGCGCCGGGTTTCCCGGAGATGCCCAGCTGGTTCAGGGACAATCGTGATTTCGACAACATCCAGAACGGCCTGCGGGCTGTGGGGATGAATGAAGACGAAGTGGCCGGTGTCATGGGGGACAACTGGTATCGCTTCTTTGCGGAGAATTTCGGCCCCAAGACCTGATCTGGGGCGACAGCACACAACAGGGCCGGTGACAGAATGATCCGGTCAGATGGGGAGGTTCAGATGTCTGAGACATCTATCAACACACAACACAGCAGCAAGGGCAGGGGGCTGAACACGCCGCTGTTCCTGTTGTCGGGTGGTTTCATTGCGCTGTTCTGCGCCGCGGCTCTGGTCGATCTGGAAGGTCTTTCTGCGATGGTCGATTGGGGCTTCAATGTCTCTGCGACCTACTTTGGCCTGTACTGGCAGGTTCTGCTGCTCGCGACGTTTCTGATCGGACTTGTTCTTTGCGTCCTGCCCGGTGGCCGCGCCATTCTTGGCGGGCTCAGCGCACCTGAGTTTTCCACCTTTCAGTGGGGTTCCATGATCATGTGCACCTTGCTTGCAGGGGGCGGGGTGTTCTGGGCCGCGGGGGAGCCGATCGCCCATTTTCTTTATTCTCCGCCCTTGTTTGCTGCGCAAGGCGGCAGCGAGGCCGCAGTCACGCCCGCAATCGCGCAGAGCTTCATGCACTGGGGCTTTCTTGCCTGGGCTATCTTGGGGTCGCTGACGACCGTGATGCTGATGCATTACCACTATGAAAAAGGTCTTCCACTGGCCCCGCGGACCCTTCTGTATCCGGTGTTTGGCGACAAGGCGATCAACGGCCCGATTGGTGTGCTAGCAGATGCGTCGTCCATCATCGCAGTGGTTGCTGGCACCGTTGGCCCCATCGGTTTCCTGGGGCTGCAGGTGAGTTATGGATTGTCGGACCTCTTCGGACTTCCGGATGTTTTTGCAACCCAGGCAGTGGTCATCGCGGGGCTCGTGGCGATCTACACCATCTCGGCCATGACGGGTCTGTCCCGTGGCATTCAGCTGTTGTCCAAAGTCAACGTGATCCTGGCCGCTGCGCTTTTGATGTTCGTTCTGCTGGCTGGGCCGACCGGCTTTATCTTTGCCACCTTCTTTGCCGGGTTTGGCGCCTATCTGGGCAGCTTCTTTGAAATGGCGCTTTACCGTGGCGATGCTGGTCTGTTCGGCGAGCCGGGGTGGCTGGGCTGGTGGACCGTGTTCTTCTGGGGCTGGTTCATGGGGTATGGTCCGCTGATGGCCATGTTCATCGCACGGGTGTCGCGGGGGCGGTCGATCCGTCAGATCGTCATCATGCTGTCGGTCATCGCGCCCATCGTGACCAATTTCTGGTTCACCATCATCGGAGGGACCGGCATTGCCATGGAACTGGCCGATCCCGGTACCATTTCGGCAGCGTTTGAAGGCTTCAACCTGCCTGCGGCGCTGCTTGCGATCACCGGAAACCTGCCGATGGGATTTGTGATTTCGATCCTGTTCCTGATCCTGACCACGATCTTTGTGGCCACGACCGGGGATTCGATGAGCTACGTGATTTCCGCTACCATGAGCGAAGGCGACAGCCCAAGCACCGCTGTACGGGTGTTCTGGGGCGTGGCGATGGGCGTGATGGCCGTGATTTTGATCTCTGTCGGATCGGGTGGCGTATCGAAATTGCAGAGCTTCATCGTCGTAACCGCCGTGCCAGTGTCGTTGATCCTGCTGCCGTCGCTTTGGGATGCGCTGCGCATCACCTTGGCGAAAGGCAAAGATAGCTGAGCAATGTGCCGGGTGTCTCTGCACCCGGCGTATCGTCTGCGATGATCGGCTGGCACAGGTCGGCGGGTCATCGTGAAACGTCTAGACAGCAAGGGCAAACTTGAATGAACGAGATCCTATGCCGCGACCCTAATACCGTCATGCGCCTGGCGCGTCTTGGCTCTATGCATCAGTCGCGTTTGTCTTTCATGCGGGTGCTGACGCGCCGTCTGGCGCGCGAGCAGTGGCGATTTGAACAGACCGCGTTTGAAATTGATGAGACAGGGCAGGGCCACGCCGTCTATACCGCGCATGGGCCTGAGCGGTCTTACTCCCTGATTGCATTTGCCCATGATCTTCCGCCTGAAAAACGATCCGACCGGGTGATCGCCGAGGCATGGGATGCCACCTTCACCCTGTTTGATGGCGTGCCGACCGCTGACGATATCGACCGTCTGTCCCGCAATATCCCTGTGCAGGAAGCAGGCCGTGTGAGCGGAAGCGAACTGTCCGTGTCGCGGGCGAACCGGTCGGTTCGTCTGTGGGAACATGTGGTCACGGCCCTGGCATCGGGGGTGCAACCTGATCGCGCGCAGATCGATGCGGTGGGTTATCTGATGCGGACGACGGCGGTCTATGGCTCTGGCAAGCTGGGCGCAGCTGACCGCGAGATGATTGCCGACCGCCCCGAATTTCGCGCGCCTTTCCAGGTTGAAATGCTGTCTGTCTATCTGACCCGGTGGTTTGTGATGGATCTGGTTCAGCATATGGCCAACTGCCGGGCGGCGGCCACAGGCACCACCGCCGCCAAACTGGATATCGAGATCGCAAGGTCCATGGGGATCGGCAATTCCACCGGTCTTGGCATGGCGCCATTTCTGCTGAACCATCCCGTTCTGTTCAACAACTGGGTTGCCGCGCGGGAACGGGCGATCCAGACCGTGCGCAACATCGCCGAGGCAAGCCCCGAGGATGTCAGCCTGTTTCGCGGGTTGGTCGAACGCAGCAAAATCACCATTGCCAAATGGCACTCCGACCATCCCATCCAGATTGAGAAACTGGCGGGGTTGCGCAGTGATGTCGCGAAAACCGACCACTACCTCGAGGCCCATGCCCTGACCGGGATGAACCCTTGGGATGGTCTGTACCGCTGGGCCGAAGACGCGCTGACAGTTGAAGGCCAGGAGTGGATCGCCTCGCTGATGCTGGAGCCCTACGGCGCATTGGTCGATGGTTATGCCGAAGAAATGTCCGCCGACAACACCGCAACCTTCCGGATTTCCGGGGCCATGACCATCGGTGATCTGCGCGGGCTTTTGCACGAGATTTATTCCTGGGCCATCGAAACGGACTGGCAGGCCCCGCAAAACAAGGCACGAGCCTGGTATGTTTCCGAAGAAAAGCTGGAACCGCGTCTGGGTGAACGGTTCGAAGAGCCGATCGAGGAATACGAACAACCCCTCGCACCGGGGCGGGATGCGGCGATGCTCTACCGGGCGCTCGCCCATTGGCCGGACGAGGCGCAAGTGGCAGAGTTTCTGCTGCGCCATCCCGAACACCGCCACGTCCTGCGGCGGGCCCAGATTGTCGGGCGCGCGCCCTACGCTGAAATCCGCGACAACACCATTTCGGACCGGGTGCTACCCATCGACATGTTGCGCTGCAAACTGTCCTTTTTCGGGGCAACACAATTTGACCCCCGGTCTGACCGCTGGGTTCGGATCTGCATGTATGGCAATGCCCCCCTTCCTTTTGAACTGACCTCTGAGAACGCTGAATTCTGGGTCTTTCCCAATCTGCAGGAGACCGCCGCGTGAGCCATTCGCTGAATGAAATCGAAGCCATGAGCAAACGGGCAGCGCGCGGTGCGGGCCTGTCTTGGGGGCTGGCAGAAGAGGCGGCCAAAGGCACACGCTGGCTGTCCTCCTTTGGCTTTCCCGGCACCGAGCTTCTGGCTGAGCTGCTGAACCTGAATGATCGAATTCCCGCCATTGATGTCTCTCCGGTGTCACTGCGGGCGGAGGTCTGGCATGCGCCGGCCCGCCGGATGAGCCCGCTGATTGCGGGCGCCTCTCTCAGCGATTGCGCGGCACGGCTCCTTGAACGTGGCAAGATCACGATGGAGAACGTGAGCCTGCCATTGCTTGCGGTTCCGTTCATGGGTGGTGCGGCCCTGCGCCTGGGTTTGCCGGTCGCTGCCGAGTGGGAGGGGGCGCGCCTGGCCACAGACGGCAAGCGGCTCTGCGTTCAGGCCAGTCCGGAGGCCCTGCGCCTGCGTCAGGCTCCGACGCTGGTGTTTTCCGCACCTGCCGAGATGACGGGCCAGCAGGAACCGCTGTTGCGCGCCGAGGTCTGTGAAGACAGCTGGTCGCAGCTTGAGAAATTTGCCCACCGCACCTTTGCTCCGGCGACGGAAGAAAGCCGCCTCAAAGGTGCCGGTGCAGGTGTAAGCGACAACGACTGAGCCGGGGCAGGCCAGGGCCCTTTGGCCCGAGCTGCCCCTTCCTATCGCATCAAACAGAAAGACTGATATGACCGCGACCGAAACGCTGACCCTCACCGAGATCGAAGATCTCGCTTTCCGTGCGCTGGTGAACGCAGGCACATCCGAGGCCAACGCCCGCCCTCTTGCCGTTGCGACGGCGATGACAGAAGCGGACGGCGTTGCATCCCACGGTCTCGCCTATATCCCGATCTACGCCCAGCATGTGGAATGCGGCAAGGTCGATGGCCAGGCCGTGCCAAAACTGGATACCCCGCGCCCGGCAGTGGTCACCGTTGATGGTGGCACAGGCTTTGCCCACAGCTCGATTGATGCGGGTTTTGAAAAACTGATCCCGCTTGCACGCGAAATGGGCGTGGCGGTTCTGGCGATCAACAACTCTTATAACTGCGGTGTTCTTGGGGTTCACACCCAGCGACTGGCACAGGCAGGATTGCTGGGGATCGGGTTCACCAATGCGCCTGCCTCCATTGCCCCCTCTGGCGGGGCGAAACCGGTCGTGGGGACCAACCCGTTCTCGATTGCCGCTCCCGATGCAGAGGGCAACGCGGCGCTGCTGATCGACCAATCCGCCAGCACCATCGCCAAAAGCGAGGTGATGAAACACGCCCGCGAAGGCAACCCGGTGCCCGAAGGTTGGGTTCTGGATGCAGAGGGCCAGCCAACCACCGACCCCGAGGCCGGGCTCAAGGGCTCCATGGTGCCCTCTGGTGGGTACAAAGGTGTTGGCATCGCGCTTACGGTTGAACTGATGGCCGCGGCCATGACGGGTGCCACGCTTGGCGCGGTTGCCAGCCCATTTTCCGGAACCGCAGGCGGGCCGCCGAAGACTGGCCAATTCTTCATTGCGATAGACCCGCAGGCAACAGCGGGAGGGCTGTTTCAGGAAAAGCTGAGCGAGCTGATCGCGTCTTTCCGGGATCAGGATGGGGCGCGTCTGCCCGGTGACGGCCGCCACCAGGCCCGCATTCGCGCCGCCAGCGACGGGGTTGCCGTCAATGCCGCCCTGCTGGAAAAGGTCCGCGCCCTTCTCTGAACTGGGCATGGCCGGTCAGACGGTACCTTAATGTCACTACCAAAAAGGCCGGGCAATTTGCCCGGCCTTTCGTGTCTTGTGCATGTCGGGACCACTGAAAAAATGCCATTGATGCCAGCGCGCACCTTGTAAGTCATTGTTTTAAAACACCCCAGATCTGCGCAAAACCAACCGGGGCGGCTTTTCTGCCATTTTCCACGGGATTATCTGCCATCGAAAGTTCCAAAAAAATGCCGCCCGAAGGCGGCAATCTGGATGATGCATGCGTTGGCAGGTCAGATTTCCAAAGATTCCGGCAGGTCAGCCCTTTGATACAGAATCGCGCCCAGGGTCTTCGGGGGCTTTGTTGCACAAATGGTGAGATGGATTCACTGTTTGAATCCAGTGGGGTAGCAACGGTGCATGAGCAGTTGGTCCCCTACGAGGTACAAGACCAGGAACTGACCTTCGTACAACACGGCGCTGAAGCAGCGCGGTTCGCTATCAATTTGGTTTGATCCTGAGATGTCGTGGCATGCGCTGCCGACAGGCAAGCGGGGGCGTCAGCCCGAGTTCAGCGATGCAGCGATCCAGATTTGCCTGACGATGAAGGTGTTGTTCGGCATGCCCCTCCGGCAAACCACCGGGTTCGTCGAAAGCCTCCTCCGTCTGGCAGGACTGGACTGGAAAGTCCCGGACTTCAGCACCCTGTGCCGCCGTCAGAAGACACTGAACGTCGCCATCCCGTACCGGGGCGGATCGGGACCGCTCCACCTGCTGATCGATGCCACCGGGATCAAGGCCGAGGGCGAAGGAGAATGGAACGCGCGCAAACATGGCGGATCAAAGAAACGCCTGTGGCGCAAGCTTCATCTCGGTATGGATGAGGAAACACTGGAGATCCGCGCGGTCGGCGTCACGACAAGCAATATCGGCGATGGGCTCTGTTGCACAAATCGGGGTTTGAACGGACTTCCCCTTCCCCAGCCGGACTTATCCTACGGGCTCTGTGATGGGTATGCCAAGGGCCGTGTAGCGATTGA
>NZ_CVRM01000036.1 GCF_001258055.1 Phaeobacter italicus
TTTGACGGCAACGCAGCAAAAGACATCTGGCAGGATTTCTGATCCAGCCTCGCGCATTCGCGCCCCAGCGGCGCGGATGCACCCATTCGAAACCTTTCGGCCCTTGTCCGAACGCAACAAGCGGAATGAACATTGTCACAGAGCCTTTTGATCATCACCACGGACCGGCGTTTTGCGCAGACTTTGCAACAGCATATGGAGGCCACTTACCCTGGTATGCAGGTGCTTTTGGCCAACAATCTGATGATGGCCTACAATCAGGCCGAAGCCGGCCAGCCCAAGTTTGCATTTGTCGAAGACGGTTTCACGAAACTTCCCGAATTTGAAATGATGATGGCGCTGTTCTCGGCGCTGGACATCCGCTGGGTGTCTGTCATGGACAATCAAACCTCTACACCCGCGCGGAGATCTTCGCCGCTGTTGGACGTGGGCGCAGGTATCTTCGAGCTGACCAAATCGGATCACCCCCGCGCCTTTTCTCAGTATTTTGACATGATGGTGCGGGCGCCACGGCGCAACCAACCCGCCACAATGAACAAATCTGCGTCCGGTTCGGCGAACGCGGCACCCGGCAGTGACAAAATCATCCTGATCGGGTCTTCTACCGGCGGTGTGGAAGCCCTGCGCAGCGTGCTCGTTGGCTTTCCGATCAATTGCCCACCAACACTGATTGTGCAGCACACCGGCAAGAACTTTGGCCGCGGATTGGTGTCTCTTCTGGACCGGGTCTGCCCTGCCAAAGTCAGCGCCGCAGAAGATGGCATGACCATCGCGCCCGGCAATGTCTATGTGGCCGCAGGGCAGCCGCGCCACATGGGGCTGACCCCCCGCAAACCATTGCGCACCCGCTTTAAGGATGGCCCACCCATTTCTGGGCATATGCCATCTGTCGATGCACTTTTTATGTCCGCAGTCCCGATGGCAAAACATGTTGTTGCGACAATCTTAACCGGTATGGGCCAAGATGGAGCACAAGGGCTGCTGGAGCTGCGCAGAGCCGGTGCCAAGACCTTTGCGCAGGATGAAAAAAGCAGCGTTGTCTACGGCATGCCACGTGTCGCCTGGGAAATGGGCGGCGCGCAACAACAGGTCTCGCTTGCGCGTATGGCCGGAACACTCATTCAGGCCTGCAAAACCTGAGACTAATTGGGAAGGAAACCACCTTGAGCGTCTTCGCTAACTCTTCGACGGTGACCGTTCTTCAGGGCGAATATCGTGTTTCTACCTCTCCAACGGTGGTGTTTTCCACCGTATTGGGGTCGTGCATTGCGGCATGTATTTATGATGACCAGGTCGGCGTCGGGGGAATGAACCATTTTCTTCTGGCCTCCTCCACCGCCAGCGACAGCGTGAATGCCCGCTATGGTATCCATGCAATGGAACTGTTGATCAACGGGATCATGAAAAAAGGGGCGCGCCGCGAAAATCTGAAAGCCAAGGTTTTTGGCGGCGCCAAGATGTCGGCCAACCTATCCGATATTGGTGCCTCAAATGCTGACTTTGTGCAGCGCTTTCTCCGTGATGAGGGCATCCCGGTTATTTCCTCCAGTGTCGGCGGAACATCTGCACGGCGTGTCCGGTTCCATCCGACCACAGGCGCTGCCCAGCAGACCCAAGTGAAGGACGATCGCCGACTGGGCGAAGTCGAACGCGCGGCAGCCAAGCCGGTTCCGCCCCCACAGCAAGCCGCAGATGCGGGAGCTGTTACCCTTTTCTGATAGGCGGCGTCACCATGCGCCTCTTTCTGGAGCGGGTCCGAACAAGGTTCGGGCCCGTTTTTTGCAGGCTCCCGCAAATCATACCGTCCCCCTTGTGATCCGCTCCCATTGCCACCTAATCTGACAGCTGTCGCTGCCAGAGGAGCAAACCCTTGAAACTACGGCCCTTGTTGCAACAGATCCAGCGCGTCCTTGCCGTCGCCAGAAGGGGTCTTGTGCGTCGTGCATCGGGGATCGCGGTCGCCATTGGACTTGCGCTGCTTTCCCCGCAACAGGCGACAGCCCAAGGTCCGGACAGAATAACTATTTTTGCGGCTGCAAGCCTTGGTAAGGCGCTCGGTGAGATCACGGAAGAATTTGAACGCGCCACCGGGATCAAGGCGGATTTGTCTCTCGCTGGATCCTCGCTCCTTGCCCGGCAGCTGCAATACGGTGCACCCGCTGACGTGTTCATCTCGGCCAACAGCGCATGGATGGACTGGGCCGAGGAAAAAGAGCTGATCGTTCCGCAGAGCCGGGTTGATCTGCTGTCGAACCGACTTGTTCTGATCGCGCCCGTTGACGCAGTCGAAACACTCGACCTGTCAGACAAGGCCGGGCTGTTGGCTGTCCTGTCAGATGGCCCACTCGCGATGGCGCTGATCGACGCGGTCCCGGCTGGGATCTACGGCAAAGCTGCGCTTCAAACACTTGATTTGTGGGATGATTTTTCCCCACATATTGCGCAAACAGACAATGTTCAGTCGGCCCTGACGCTGGTCGCGCAAGGCGCCGCGCCGCTTGGTATCGTCTATGAGACCGACGCAAAAGCGAGCGCACTGGTGCAGATCCTCGACCAACTGCCAAGGGAGAGCCATCCGCCGATCATCTACCCTGCCGCGGCGACCACCACCGGGCAGCAGCAAGCAAGCCTTGCCTTTCTCAGCTTTTTGCAGGGTGAGATTGCACAGGCCATTTTTGTCGGGCAAGGTTTCGACGTTCTAACGGAGTGATCCAAAAAGATGCAGTGGCTTGGGCCGGAGGAATGGCAGGCGGTCGCGCTGTCGCTGAAAGTGTCGTTTTGGGCGACCCTTCTGTCCCTACCCTTGGGCCTGTTGACCGCTGTTGCGCTGGCTCGGTGGTCGTTTCGCGGCAAGGCCCTCTTGAACGGTCTGGTCCACCTTCCATTGATCCTACCTCCTGTTGTCACCGGGTATATCTTATTGGTGGGATTTGGACCCAACGGTCCTGTTGGCGCTTTGCTGCAACCGTTTGGTATCGTGTTGGCCTTTCGCTGGACAGGCGCCGCACTGGCGGCTGCAGTGATGGGTTTCCCGTTGATGGTGCGGGCCATGCGCCTTTCGGTTGAAGCGGTGGATCCCAAGTTGGAGCAGGCCGCCGCCACCCTGGGAGCGTCACGGTTCTGGGTTTTTGCAACCGTTACCTTGCCGCTGATCCTGCCCGGTATTCTGGCGGGCATGGTGCTGTGCTTTGCCAAGGCGATGGGAGAGTTCGGCGCAACCATCACCTTTGTCGCCAATATCCCCGGCCAGACCCGAACGTTGCCGTCGGCCATCTATGCCTTCCTTCAGGTCCCGGGCGGCGAAAGCGCGGCCATACGGCTGGTCATCGTCTCAATCTGCATCGCCATGAGCGCATTGATTTTGTCGGAATGGCTGTCCCAGAGGATCGCCAAACGGGTGCGGGGTACGCCATGATCACACTCGACATCCGTCATAACCTTGGCAGTTTTGCGCTTGATCTTTCCTTTGACGCACCACGCGGTGTTACCGTGCTGTTTGGCCGCTCGGGGGCCGGGAAAACCACCGTGACCAATGCCGTTGCTGGGTTGTTGCGACCTGACTCAGGGCAGATCCGGTTGGGCGAGAGGGTTCTGTTTGACAGCAATGCCGGGATCGACCTGCCCACGCACAAACGTCGGATCGGCTATATCTTTCAGGACGCACGGCTGTTTCCACATCTGAGCGTCGCGAAAAACCTGACCTACGGACAGCGGTTTGCCCGGGGGAAGAAACCTGCTGCGTCCTTTGATAGGGTTGTGGACCTTCTCGGTATCGGCCACCTTTTGGATCGGGCACCGATCAACCTGTCTGGCGGGGAAAAGCAACGGGTCGCTATCGGTCGGGCGCTACTGTCCTCGCCCGAACTGATCCTCGCGGACGAGCCGCTCGCTGCGCTGGATGATGCGCGCAAAGCGGAGATTTTGCCCTATCTCGAACGGCTCCGGGACGAGATCGAGATCCCTATTTTGTACGTCACACACTCTGTCGCCGAAGTCGCCCGCCTGGCAACGACTGTGGTGGTGCTGCAAAACGGGCGGTGCCTGAAGTCCGGCCCGGCGGATCAGGTGCTTGGCGATCCAGAAGTGCTGCCGACGGGTGTGCGCGCTGCGGGTGCCTTGATCCAGGCACAGGTGACAAAACACCACCCGGACGGGCTGAGCGAACTGTCAGCAGGGGGCATTGCGCTGTTCCTGCCCGGCCACGACCAACCCCTTGGGCAAAGCCTGCGTCTCAGGATCGCCGCACATGATGTCATCCTTTCCCGCTCCCGCCCGGAAGGTTTGTCTGCCCTGAATATCATCCCGGGCCGGGTCACTGCACTGCACAGCGGGGGTGGGCCTGGCATGATGGTGTCTCTTCAAAGCGCCGCTGGTCCTGTTCTCGCCCGGATCACCCGTCGCTCTGCAGAGGCCCTTGGCCTCGCAGTCGGGGTTGAATGCCATGCAATCGTGAAATCTGTTTCGGTCGCGCGTGAAGATGTCGGCATTGGTGCGCCTTCCGCACAGACACCATCAGGATAAGGGAAATTCCAATTCTGCGAAGGCGTTTGATCATATTTTTCTCGGCAGATCCCGCGGTCTACGCTACTGCCGTTGTATTGATCTGATCTGAACCATCAAACCGGTAGCACGACATGAGTATCACCGCTGATCTTCCGCAAACGCTCTGGCACCAAACAGCACAGGAAACAGTTCAGGCCCCACCGTTGCTTGGCGAGGTGGAGGCAGATCTGGTGATCATTGGCGGCGGTTATACTGGCTGTTCTGCGGCATTGCGGGCTGCCGAACTTGGCGCCGAGGTCTGCCTGCTTGAGGCAGATACCTTTGGTGCGGGTGGCTCCGGTCGCAATGTTGGCCTGGTCAACGCCGGACTGTGGTTGCCACCAAAGCAGATCGACGCGCTCCTTGGACAAAAGGATGGCGCCCACCTGTCCCAGACCCTCGCAGCAGCACCGTCAATTGTTTTCGACATCATCAGTGCCCACCAGATCAACTGCGAGCCGACCCACAACGGAACGCTGCATTGCGCCCATGCGCCAAGCGGCCTGCAGGATTTGCAGATGCGCCACGCCCAGCTCACTGCGATAGGTGCACCGGTTGCGCTTATTTCGGCAGAGGAAGCCCGCGAACGGGTTGGCAGCGATCAGGTGCACGGGGCGCTGTTTGATCCCCGCGCGGGAACGATCCAACCCTATGCCTATGCCGTCGGGCTTGCCCGCGCGGCGGTCGCACAGGGTGCAAAACTGCACGCAAAATCTGCCGCAACCGAGATCTCCCACAATGGGCAGGGCCCGCGAGGGTGGCTGGTGAAAACCGCAACGGGCGCAGTGCGGGCGCGTCATCTGATAATGGCGACCAATGCCTATCCCCTGCCGATCAAAGGATATGCCGCCCCTGCAACGATCCCGGTCAGTTATTTTCAGGCGGCAACCGCGCCATTGCCAGATCACCTCGGCGACCAGATCCTTTCGGGATCAGAGGGCTGCTGGGACACCGGGCTTGTGATGTCGTCCTGGCGACGTGACCGGGCGGGGCGCCTCATCATCGGGGCCATGGGCGCGCTTTCCCATGTCGGCAGCGCCGTTCATATCAACTGGCTGCGCCGCAAGCTGGGTCAGATGTTCCCATCCCTCGCAGATCAACCATTTGAAGCGCAATGGGCCGGGCGGATCGCAATGACCAGCGAGCATATCCCCAAGATTCTCGATCTTGGCCAAGGGTATGCCTGTTTTGGATACTCAGGTCGCGGCATCGGGCCCGGAACGGTGTTTGGCCGTCAAATGGCAGAGGCCCTGCTGAGCGGCGATCACACAGCCCTGCCCGTTCCGGTCAGCCGCGACCACAGCCTGCCCTTTGCTCGATTGCGCAGCACCTACTACGAAACCGGTGCAACGCTTGTCCATCTGCTTGCTGATCGCGGGGCCCGCTGACGGCCCCGCCACCTGTATCTTATTTGCGTATCTTATTTGCAATCCGCAATGGCATTGGCAATGCTGGCCAAAAGATCCGTGTAAAACCCCGGTCCCGGCTCCAGCGCGACGCCAAGCGGATCGACGACGGCGGTTCCCGCATCAGTCCCATCAAGAACCGTGGCAACAAGGCCCGGATTGAACTGCGGCTCTGACAAGACGCATGTCACATGCTGGTCCGTAACCACGTCGCGGATCTCAGCAATGCGGGCCGGGCTAGGGTCTGACGCGTCAGACAAGGATATCGCGCCGGCCGCGGGCAAACCAAATCCGGTTTCGAAATACTGATAGGCATCGTGGAACACGACAAATGGCTTGTCGCGCACAGACTCCAGGTCTGATTTGATCTGCGCGGCCGCAGCAATGATCTCCGCCTGCCCCGCCTTGGCGTTGTCACGGTACAACCCTGCATTTTCCGGATCTTTTTCAGCCAAAACATCGGCAATGACATCCAGCCATGCCAAACCGTTCTCGGCCATCAGCCAAGCGTGGGGATCCAGACTTCCTGCTTCATGCGCATGACCATGATCGTCGTGAGTGTCATGATCTTCATCGTGATGGTCCGCATGATCATCATGATGCTCATCATGGCCGCCTTCGTCATGGCCATGACTGTCATGGCCGTGGTCATCATGATGATCGTCATCGTGGTGTGCATCGCCGGAAAGGGTGAACTGCACGGCATCGCGTATCACCAGCGTTTGCGTTCCTTCTGTCGTCAGAAGGGGCACGACAACCGCCTTGGACGCAAGGGTAGAAATCGGTCCCTCAAGCCACGGCGTCAGCTCGGGCCCGATCCAGAACACCACATCAGCCCGGTTCAGTGCCTTGGCCTCTGAGGGGCGCATCGAATGGCTATGCGGGGACGCGCCGGGGGGAACGACGAGATCGGGCTGTCCGACACCCTGCATGACACGCGCGACCAACCCGTGAACAGGGGAAATGTCTGTGGCAACCGACGGAACATCAGCCCAGGCTAGCCCGGTCATCGCCCAACCAACCGCGGTCAGGCCTGCGGCTCTGATGATTTTGGTCATATCTCACCTATGTAATCTTATAACATTGCAGTGGTTGATAAACGTCATAACATTACATATCAAGTCCCTTACGAGACTCACACCGGAGCACAACATGGATCCCATCGGCTTTGACGCGCATGACCACAGCCACTGCATCAGCGACGGGATCGCAGTTGCGGATGCCCATTGCCGTGCCAACGGCCTGCAGTTTACCCCCGTGCGCCGACGTGTTCTGGAAATCCTACTTGAGGCCCATCGTGCACTGGGGGCCTATGATCTTCTTGATGTCTTGCGCAAAGAAGGATTTGGATCCCAGCCACCGATTGCGTACAGAGCATTGGATTTTCTTGTAAAAAACGGGTTTGTCCACAAAATCGAACGACTGAACGCCTTTGTCGCCTGCTGTCATCCGGGCGAACGACATGCCCCATTGTTCATGATCTGCCGCGAGTGTAACGCCGTCGCAGAAGCCCCTGCCGAAGCCACCCAAGGCCGCCTTGGCGAGGCGGCCCGCGAAGTCGGCTTTCAGATTGAGCGCACCGTGATGGAGGCCGAAGGGCTCTGCCCCAAATGCCAGCCAGGGGGCGCGGCATGAACCTTGTCACGCTGTCGAACGTGACTGTCGCCCATAATGCCAACCCGGTTCTGCGCAACGTCAACTTTGCCATCAGTCCAGGAGAGATCGTGACGGTCGTCGGACCAAACGGCTCCGGTAAATCCACGCTTTTGCGCACCATTATCGGTGCTCTGCGCCCCAGCCAGGGCGCGCTCAACAAGGCGCCGGATCTGCGCATCGGGTATGTGCCGCAGAAATTGCATATCGACCCGACCCTGCCGCTAACAGTGCGCCGTTTTCTCAGCCTGCCAGTCGCTGTTCACGACGAGGCAGCAAAACGCGCGCTAGAGCAGGCAGGTGCGGGCCAGCTGATGCAACGACAGATGACCGGCCTGTCCGGAGGTCAATTTCAGCGGGTCCTTCTGGCCCGTGCGCTTTTGTGCAACCCGCAACTGCTCATCCTGGATGAGGCGACACAGGGCCTCGATCAGCCGGGATCAGCAGCCTTTTATCAACAGATCGAAAAGCTCCGCCAGGAGCTCGGCTGCGCCATTTTGATGGTCAGCCACGAATTGCATGTCGTCATGGCGGCCTCTGATCGGGTGATCTGCCTCAACGGTCATATCTGTTGTGAAGGCGCGCCGGAACAGGTGGCTTCTGCTCCGGAATACCGCGCACTCTTTGGCTCGGGCACCCAAGGCGCGCTCGCGCTTTACAGACATGAACACACCCATTCCCATGACCACAGTTGCGGACACGATCACGCCCACGACCCGCAGCCCGCGAAAGAGACCGAAAGCCAATGATCTTTGATGCGTTTTTGATCCGCGCTGCGCTGGCGGGGGTGGGTGTCGCACTGGCCGCGGCACCGTTGGGCTGTTTCGTGGTTTGGCGCCGGATGGCGTATTTTGGTGACGCCACTGCACATGCCTCAATCCTGGGCGTCGCGCTGGCCCTGAGCTTTGATACCTCGGTGTTTGCGGGCGTTCTGGTGATGGCACTGGCAATGGGCAGCACCGTTTCCAGCCTCAGCGGAAGGGGCTATGCCGTCGATACGCTGCTTGGTGTTCTGGCCCATTCTTCGCTGGCCTTCGGGCTGGTTGCTGTTTCATTTCTCAGCGGCGTGCGTCTTGATCTGATGGCGTATCTTTTCGGTGATATCCTTGCCGTCAGCCAGACAGATTTGCTGATCATCTGGGGTGGGGCCGCGATGGTCATCGCACTGTTGTGGTGGCGCTGGTCTGCGCTTTTGACGTCCACGCTCAATGCCGATCTGGCGCATGCGGCCGGGATTGACCCGCGCCGGGAACAGTTGATCCTGACCCTCGCGCTGTCGGTTGTTGTCGCAGTCGCCATCAAGGTCGTTGGCGTTCTGCTGATTGCTGCGCTTCTTATCATTCCCGCCGCCACGGCCCGGCCATTTGCCAAAACACCAGAACGCATGACGCTGATTGCCGCAGTCATCGGCGCGGTATCGGCGATCGGTGGGCTACAGCTTGCGTTTAGTTTTGACACCCCAACCGGTCCGACGATCGTCTGCCTTGCAGCCGTTCTGTTCGCCCTGTCCAACCTGCACCAGCTAATCCGGCGCACCTAGAGAGACCGCGATTTCCAGAAGGCCGTCACTTCGGCGCAGGAAAGCAGGCTGTCACAGCCAACCCTGTCAGGTTCCGGTCATTTGCACCGGGTCGACATCGACCCATTTGGTCACCGCATCCAGAAGCTCCTGCTTCTTTATCGGTTTGCTGAGGAAATCGTCCATGCCTGCAGCAAGGCACTGCTCCTTGTGGGATTGCAGCGCGTTGGCCGTCAGCGCAACGACAGGGCAGCGGGGCCAGTTACGGCTCGCCTCCAAGGCGCGGATATCACCTGTCGCCTCGATCCCGTCCTTTTGCGGCATCATCATATCCATCAGAACGATGTCGGGCCTGTGAGCCTTGAACAGATCCACCGCGTCTTCGCCGTTTGATGCAACGATAACCTCGATCGGCGCGGATTTGAGCATGCGGGTGACGACAAGCTGATTGGTTTTGTTGTCCTCTGCCAACAGCAGTTTCAGCTGTGGCTGTGCTGGGGCGGCACCGCGCGCGGCTGTGCTCAGCTTTCCGGGTCTCGCGGGGCTCCCGCCGTTCAGCGCCTTGGACATCACTGCACGAAGCTGAGACGCACGCACCGGTTTCAGTGCAACCTCGCACCGGCCCAGCCGTTCGCGGGTATATTGGTCAATCGTATTTTCCACCGACGACAGGATCACGATGGGCAGGTCGACATATTCAGGGATATCGCGGATGCGACGTGCCAGTTCATGACCGTCCATTCCCGGCATCTGGAAATCCTGCAGAATAATGTCAAAGCTGCGGCCTTCGTGGCGGGCATCAAGCAGCGTCTCCAGTGCCGCGTCACCGGAGGCAACCGCAACAGTGTTGACACCCCAGGTATCAAGCCGCTCGTTCAGGATAATGCGGTTCAGTTCCAGATCATCGACCACCAGAACGTTCAACCCTTCCAGCGAAACCTCATCGACCCTAGGCTGTCGCTGATGCTCACGCACCTTCAATGGCAGTTCGACCGTAAAGGTGGAGCCCTCGCCGAGGACCGATGTCACCGAGACAGTCCCGCCCATCATGCCAAGAAGACGGGTTGAGATCGCAAGCCCGAGACCCGTGCCTTCAAAGTTGCGTGTCGCAGCACCGTCGACCTGTTCAAACGCATTGAAGATACTGTTCAGCTGGTCCGCAGGAATGCCCGTGCCTGTATCCTTTACCGAGATGCGCAGATCACTATAGCCGCCTGCGGTGTGGCCTGACACCTCGATGTAGACATATCCCGCCGAGGTGAATTTGACCGCATTTCCGGCAATGTTTGTCAAAATCTGCCGGATACGTCCCACATCGCCTTCGAAAAATTCTGGCAGACCGGGGTCGTAACGGAGGGTAACCTCGACATTCTTTTCCGCGGCCTTGGGCGACAGCAATGTGACGACATCCTCGATCGCCGTCTGCAAATTGAAGGGAGCCCGGTCAAGCTCCATCTTGCCTGCTTCGATCTTGGAGAAGTTCAAAATGTCGTTGATGATCGTCAGGAGAGCAGAGCCAGATTTGGAAATGGTCTCCGCATACATCTTCTGATCGTCATCCAGATCCGTTTCCAGGATGAGCTCAGCCATGCCGATCACCCCGTTCATCGGCGTGCGGATCTCATGGCTCATGTTGGCAAGGAACTCTGATTTCGCGCGATTTGCGATGTCGGCGGCTTTGCGGGCGTCCTCCAGTGCAAATTCGCGTTCGTCGCGCTCTTCAAAGGTGTCCTCAAGCACACCGACAGAAAAGTTCAACGCGCGAAACTCACGCGAGGCAAACCAAGGCAGACGGTCCCGCCGACTGGCCATACCTGCAATCGCATCCGACATCCGCTGATGAATCATGTGGAGGGGACGCAGGGTGAGTTGATGAACCAGGATCAGCACCAAGAGCGACAGAACCGCGACCGATACGACGGTCCACATGATTGTCTGACGCACCTTTTCCTGAACCAACAACTGGCCTTCGCGTGTCGACCAGCTCACCACCATATGGCCAAAGTCAAACCCATCCAGCGTGATCGGGCTTTCGTACCTGACAAAATCCTCTTCTGCGACGCCTTCGGCAGAGCCTGCCTCAGCAATCGCAACGTCATCCACACTGCGGATCTGGATATGTAGCAGCTTGGGGTTTCGGGCGATTGCCTCATTCAGGCCGGTTTCCAGAACCGGAACATCTTCGACGATGATCGATTCCAGCATCAGCCCGCTGAGGAGAGAGATTGTCGTCTCGGCCTGTTCCTTCAGCTGGGCCTGCAGATTGCGCGTTTCGTAGCGGCGTGCAAGATCGCCAACCACCACGCCAACCAGCAGCGCGGCCAGCGCCAGCGATGCAACAATCTGAAAGAGAATGCCCGTACGTTTCATAAGGGTCCTTTAGTCGTGACGCTAAAACGCCTCGCTCTGCTCCATCGCATCACGGATCAAATCGTAATCGGCATCCGTTCCGTGAAGGAAGCCATTCTTGGAGACCCTGCGAACAATTTCTTCATTTTCAGAGGACAACATGATCTTGCGCATGGCGAGAACAATGGGTTCCGGCAAATCTGATGCCGCGAGCCAGGGCTTGGTCACGTTGTCAAAACTGGCGAGTACGCGGATCGGCACACCCTTTGCAACCAGCTTCTTAAAAGTACTTTCCTTCAATGCGCCTGCGGTGAACTTTCCAGCGCCAACCGCCTCTCCCACCAGGTCGTGACGACCCAGATATTCAAAGGTATGCAGATCCTCGCTCGTGATGCCCGCCTCCAACAAATGGCTCTGGGCAAGATATCGGCCGATGGTTGAGAGTTCGTCACCAAAGGCAAAGCTCAACCCGGCGAGATCTGACAATTTCGTGATCGTGCTGTCCTGATGAACCACGATCACACCCTTGAACCGCTTCTCTCCCTTTTTCGATTCCATCGCGACGATTTGGACATCAGGGTTCTTCTTCATCACATGCACGTAAGAGGCCGGGCCAAAGCGGGCAAAATCCACCTCGCCATCCGCGAGCTGATTGATCCCTTCTTCATATTCCTTGGCAACGGTCATCCGGATCGTCACCTTCTCGCCCAGCTCCTCTCCCAGGCGATTGGACAGGAAGGTCAGGAAAGGCATGTATTTTCGGACAGTTACAGTCGGCTTATCAGCCGCATATGTGCCGAAGGTGAGCGTGATTTCAGCCTGCGCAGCGCGGGGAGCCGCCAGCACAAGCATCAATCCAAGGGCGACCGCAAAAGCGGGCGTTGCGAAGCGCAGAATGCAACCAACAGACTTCAAACTCTTCATCACCGGTGATCTCCTTCTGGGGCCGGGTCACTGTTCAAACAAGGTAGTCCGCCCACATGCTGCCCTGATTATTAAGAAAATTCGGTTAATCGTTACTGAATAGTACAAAGAATTTTACGACTGTAGCCCGCAGACTGTATAAAAATTAACGTTTCAGTAACGAATTCAGCGCTTTTTTATAAAATTCGTCAAAAATTTGAAGATCGGACCTCAGTCCGACAGGAACTTCCGTGCTTACACAAACTCATAGATCCTCCCAGCCCCTCCGTTGCCCCCTATGGGCCTGCGTCGCGGTGTGCTGTCTCGCCCCCGGAGCGGCCTGGGCCATTCCCTCACCCGAACTTGTCATCGGCTCTGTCTCCTCTCTCTCGCAGGTGCTCGCAGTCGGCGTCGCAATGGTCTCGGGTCTTGGTGCTGTCGTGGCGACCAAACTGGGCTTCCAGCCCAAAAAAGGAGCCGAAGCGCGGCGCTATCCTGTCAAGCTGATCAGCGGTCTGGTTCTTTTCGCCCTGGCGCTCGCGTTCCTCAACTACTGGCAGTTCAGCACCCAGAAAGCGGCAGATCAGGCAAGGCTGCAGGCGACTTTGGTGCGGCCTGCGCAATTTGATGGCACAAAGATCAAGGATGCTACCCTGAAGGAGACCAGTTTCTCCAAACAGTCCGACCATCCGCTCGCGATGTCGACAGAGGACGCAGCTGCAGCCCTTGAGGATGGGGAGACCGTATTCTTCGACATCCGCGAAACCGGAGAGAATGCGATGGGAACCCTGCCAGGGTCCACGCACATCCGCTTTCCCGACTTTCTCCAGAGCCGCCCGGTTCAACCCGGTCAGAAGGTCGTTCTGTTCTGCCACAATGGCAACCGCAGCTCTGAGACCTGTGCAGAATTGGCCAAGCTTGGCATCGACTGCAGCTTTATTGCCGGCGGCATCGAGAAATGGATCGTGGAAGGGCGCGAATTCTCTGACAAGGATGTCAAAACCCTCTCCGACCTGCGCGCGATTCCCGAATACCCCGGCCGCGACACTCTTTTGACCACTGCCGAGTTTACAGACCTTCTGAACACGGAAGACCTGCAGATCGTTGACACCCGGTATCCCGGCGATTTCGCCTCTGGCCATCTGCCCGGCGCCATCAATATTCCGATCCGCAAGATGACAACGCAGGATCTGATGGCACAGATTGCGCTGCTGGATCCCGACAAGCCCACTCTGGCAGCCTGCTACGATCGGCGCAGCTGCTTCATGAGCCAGGTTCTGGGGCTGGAGTTGTCGCAGCAGGGCATCGATTTCCTTGGTCGCTACACTCTGCCTTGGGAATACTTCGTTGCCCCCAAACCCAAACCCCATGTTCAGGCCTGGCTGGCCGACCAACAAAGCGGGCTGTGGGACAAGGCGATCTCTGCGCTCGCGGCTGGCCTCCTGTGGGTGCATGAGCGCAGCCATATTCTGTGGGGATTGCTTGCCCTGTCATTGATCACCCGCATTCTGATCCTGCCGGTCGCCCTTAAATCTGAGCGCGACCAGATCATCACTGGTGAAACAGCTGATGAAATGAAGGAACTGAAAGAGCGGCTGGCCCATGACCCGGTGCGCAAGGCCCGCGCCGTCCAGGCGTTCTATGCCGAAAAAGGCCTGACACCGATGAAAAACCTGACCGCGCTTTTATTCCTGCCGGTCATGATGCTGGGTGTGTCAGCCGCACAAGAGGCCAGCGCCAGCCTGCAGACGCCATTCCTGTGGATGGCCGACCTGGGCTTGCCAGATCCGCTGTTCATCATGCCCGCACTGTTTTGCGCATTGGCCGCGATTTACCTCCTGTGGGCTGTTGCCAAAACACGGCGACAGAAACAGTTGTGGATGATCCTAGGCGTGCCTGCATTGTTTGCGATGGTGTTCAGCCTGACAGGGGCCGCCAATGCCTATCTTTGCTTCAGCCTGTCTTTGCTGCTGGTCCAGCGTGCGTATGTCACGGGTCTGCATCGCAAACTGGGCGACGCGCTCTCCTTGCGTGCTCACAAACGCCGCCTTGCCAAACTGCCGCGCGGCGTGATCCCGATGGGCTATACCGAGGAACTGGAACAAGCAGGCAACAAGGCGTTGCGCCTGTCGATCCTGAAAAATGCGGGACTGCCCGTTCCTGGCGGCGTCATTGTGCGATCTGATGCGATTCACGACTACAAAGCGATGTCTGACACCCAGAAAGACGTCTTTGCGGCACATGTTTTCGCCCTTGCCGGTGGCAAACCCGTTGCGGTGCGCTCTTCGGCCTCTAATGAAGATGGCGCCGACCAGAGCTTTGCCGGGGTGTTTGAATCCGTGCTTGATGTGACGGCCGACACGATCCGTTCTGCCTTGGATGAGGTTGTTCAGAGCTTCTCGTCTGAACGGGCTGCCAGCTACTCGGGTGAAGGTGACAGCGCCGATCAGGGCAATATCGTGGTTCAGGAAATGGTGCAGGCCGAATACGCCGGTGTTCTGTTTACTCAAGACCCAATGGCGCCAGGAATGACGATGGTGGAATGGGTCGAAGGCTGCGGCGAAGATCTGGTTTCGGGCCGCGTCACCCCGACCTCTCTCCGCTTTGGCCGCTATTCCGGTTTGCCTGCGGACGAAACCCAGGACACGACATTGGATCTGGCGCCGCTTTTGGCACTTGGTAAACAGATCGAAGACACATTCGGCTGCCCGCAGGACGTGGAATGGGCCTATGCCAATGGTCGCTTCCAGATCGTCCAGAGCCGCGACATCACCACCCTGACGCTGGGTTCCGAGGCCGAACAGGTCCGTCTGAGAGAATGGCGCGATCTCCTCGATCAGTATGGCGACGCCACCGCAGACCAGACCATTCTGGAGCAGGATGAAATGTCCGAGGTTCTGCCCCGCCCCACCCCGCTGTCGTTCTCGCTGATGGGCAGTCTCTGGGCACCGGGTGGCAGTGTCGACCTCGCGTGCCGGGCTTTGTCTGTCCCCTACAACCTGCCCGAAAACCGCCCCGGCCATCTGGTCAACCTGTTTGGCAAGACCTACGTCGATGTTCAGCTGAAAGATCAAATGACGCTCAAGCTGACGGCGGCCAAAGCCAAACAGCTGCGCAAGCAGGCCCGCCCGATGATCGATCGCTTTCGGGGGGAAACCCTGCCCGCGCTGACCGATCAGCTGGCCTTTTGGCAGGCGGTTGACTACCGCGCCCTGCCCTTGCCCAAACAGCTGGAGGCCATTCAGACGCTGCGCGACATGTTTGTCACCGACATTTATGTCGAGGCTGAAAAGGTCAACATTCTGGCAGGCTTTACCATGGGGGAGGCCAGCACGGCAGCAGCGGGGGATCCTGCGATCCGATCCCATCTGATGCACGCTGAACTGCCCCATGCGCCATCCAACCTGCTGTCGTCCTGCACGGGCGAAGCAGCCGAGGCACGTGCGCAGGCGCTGATGGGACACCGGTCCATCTTTGACTACGAGCTGAGCGCGCCGCGCTACAGCGAGGCACCAGCACTGTTGTCATCGCTTCTTGATAGTGCGGTGGAACCAATCAGCGGCAGTGTCCACACCCCGGCCAACTTGCCGGATGACCTGCATGAAACGGTTGAACTGGCCATCGCCTATCAGGACCTGAAAGAGCAGGCCAAGCATGAAGCCCTGCGGGTTCTTGCAGAACTGCGCCGCGCGCTTTTGGGACTGGCAGAAACGACCGGCCTTGATGATCTGGTGTTCTACCTGACGATGGAGGAAATCCTGTCCGGCAACTGGGACGCGCTTGCAGCGCTGCGCAGCAAGGCCGAAGCCCGCAAAAACCGCGAAGACCTGCGCAAACGCTCTGCTCCCAGCGAGGTGTCTTTGACCCTGCGCGACTGCGAACTGTTGTCGCTTGGGGCTCAGGCGGGGTCGGGCGACGGATCACTTGGCGGAACATGCGTGGCTGGTAGCGGCAGCGTGAAAGCCCGCATTTTCTGGGTCGAGGATGAAACCGCCATCGGTCCTGAGGTGTTTGACGGGTTCCAGGACGGCGACATCCTTGCCTGCCGCATGATCAACCCGGCCTGGCTGCCTTATGTTCAGCGCTCTGGCGCAGTCCTGAGTGAAGTTGGCGGATGGCTCAGCCACATGGCGATTGTTGCCCGCGAAAAGGACATCTTGATGCTGGTCGCCTGCAAGGGATTGGATCAACTCACCCATGGTGATGAAGTCACGGTCTCAGACGATGGCTCTATCACCGCGCCGGACGTGGAAGACTTGCAGGTGGTCTCTGCCTGAGACCTCATGACAAGATGGTGTTCCGCCCCTGTTGGTCATCAATGGGGGCGGAAAAACAGATGTTCCATCTTGCGATTTCTCACACATATGTTTGAAGTCCCCGCATGGAGCAGAACCCGGACCCAAAACAAAAGACCCGCCTCCTGGAGCGGCTGAAGGCAGATATGGCTGATCTGCCCCCTGCCCTGTCGGGGGCTGCGAAATACATCATAGACAACCCCGGTGACTTTGGTCTCGACCCGATCCGCGTCTCGGCACAAAAGGCAGGCGTCAGTACCAACTCACTTGTGCGGCTGGCTTCTCATCTGGGGTTTGACGGTTTTGAAGGGTTGCGCGGGCCGTTTCGCGCATCGCTCACCACCGAGCGCGAGGGCGGTCTTGGGCTGGCATGGCTGGATCGGCTCGAACAGCACGAAGCCACAGAGCGCCACGGGCGCATCGCACGAAACGAAGTCAACATCGTTGCCCGGTCCCTGCGATTGATGACGCCTGAGCGTACAGCCAAGATATGCCGCACGCTCACCTCGGCGCGGCGCTGCTATATCACGGCGACCCGTGCCAGCTATGCGCTGGCTTACTATTTTCACTACGTAGGCCGCATGGCCCTGCCCGGTCTGGACCTGGTGCCGCGTCACATGGGAACAGCCGTAGACGAGATGATGGACATCGGCCCATACGATTGTCTCGTGGCGATGACCTTTGCCCCCTATTCGGCCGAGACCCTTCAGGCGCTGCATTTCGCGCAATCCCGCGGTGCACAGCTTGTTCTCATTACGGACAGCGAGGTGATTACCCCCGGTCTGACCCCCGATCATCTGTTGCAGGTTGCGGATAACGCGCTGCATCCATTTGGGGGATATGCCGGCGCGATGGCTGTTCTGGACTGCCTGCTTACGCATCTCGTGGATGCAGGCGGCGATGCCGCACAGGATCGGATCCGCCAATATGAGGCGCTGCGCGAAGACACCGGCGCCTATTGGCGCGGGGGAAAGCTGCCAAAACTGCCAAAATAGTCAGGCGCCGTGGTTCAGCCGGACTCAGAGCCGCAATTCCGCCTCTTCCGGTTTCAGGACATATTTCAGATCATAGACGACTGCACCTGCGCGCCCAAGACTACGGATCGCACCCACGCCCATGCTGCGGAACTCATCATGGGCAACAGCAAGCAGGACGCCATCGTAGGCGCCTGCATCTGGATCCTGCACCAGATCCACACCGTATTCGCCCCGTGCCTCAACAGCGTCTGCATGGGGATCGTGAACATCAACCGTCAGACCGTATTCCTCTAGCGCACGCACCACATCAATCACCCGCGTGTTGCGCAGATCGGGGCAGTTTTCCTTGAACGTCAAGCCCATGACCAGAACCCGACCATCAGCCACCGCCATCTTTCTCTGCAGCATCGCCTTGACCATCTGGCTCGCCACATAGGCCCCCATCCCGTCGTTCAGACGACGGCCTGCCAACAAGATTTCCGGATGATAGCCGAGCTGCTCGGCCTTGTGGGTCAGGTAATAGGGGTCGACCCCAATACAATGCCCGCCAACAAGACCCGGACGAAAGTTCAGGAAATTCCACTTTGTTCCGGCGGCGCGCAGCACCGCTTCGGTGTCGATGTCCATCCGGTTAAAGATTTTGGCAAGTTCGTTGATAAGAGCGATGTTGATATCGCGCTGACTGTTTTCAATGACTTTCGCGGCTTCAGCGACGCGGATGCTCTCGGCCTTGTGGGTGCCAGCGGTGACCACCTCGCGGTAGAGCGCATCCACCTTATCAGCGATATGCGGTGTCGATCCGGAGGTAACCTTGACGATATCCGGCAACCGGCGGTTTTTGTCGCCCGGATTGATCCGTTCGGGGCTGTAGCCGGCAAAGAAATCCCGGTTGAACACCAGGCCAGAAACCCGCTCCAGCACGGGAACGCAATCTTCTTCGGTTGCGCCGGGATAGACCGTGGATTCATAGATCACCAGGTTACCTGGCTTCAGCACCTTGCCCACAGTTTCAGACGCAGCAAGGAGCGGACCAAGATCAGGTCGGTGGTTGGCATCAATCGGCGTGGGAACCGTGACGATATAGATTGCGCATTCCGCGATCTCTGCAATGTCAGAGGTCAGCGTCAGTTCAGTCGCCGCCGCCAATTCCGTTGCGGTGATTTCGCGAGTGCTGTCTTCGCCGCGCGAAAGGGCCTCGATCCGCTGTGAATTGATGTCAAAGCCAACAACTGGCCGGGATTTGCCGAACTCCACGGCAAGAGGAAGGCCGACATAGCCAAGGCCAATCACACAAATCCGTTCTGTCCTGCTCATCGCGATGCCTTCATGGTCCTTGCCTGCCCGATTGCCTTTCATAAGGGGTCGGGCAGCCAAGTTTCAACCGCGCGCGTGTCGATCACCTCTTATAGGCACGCCGCAGGCCGTCAGAACCGCAAAGACAGGCACGACATGCCGCCATCAAGCTTGGCGCATTCGGTATTGCTGATCTCAACCACCTCAAACCCCTCACGGCTCAACATGTCCGCCGTTCGCGGGAATCCTGCAGCCATCAGAACGAGATTGTTGAAGCGGATCGCATTTGCTGCAGCTTCCTCGCCGTCCGCGACATGCAGGACGCGGTAGCCTTCAAAACAGCCCGAGGCGTCCAGACGCTTGGTCGCCAGGATCGTCTCACCATCCATCAGCGAACAATCGGTCTTAAAGTGCAAGACACCCTCTGGCGTGAAAACCTCGCGGAGCTTGTGGCCCCATTCAGCTGCGATTTCGGCCAGCTCTGCCACCCCTGCCGCATCCGTGCGCGCAGAGCGCCCGACCAGGATCTCGCGTTCGGTGACCAGAATGTCGCCACCTTCGATATAGCCCGGTCCTTTGATTTCGCGCACATCATCATAAACCGCACGGATCGCCGGGGCCATTTCTGCCACCTCGCCCAAACGGGACGGAGCACCCGGGCGCATCAGAACCGCCCCCTGCGGCAGGCACAAAGCGGTATCCTCGACAAAGACCGCATCGGGATAGGCCTCAAGCGGCGGCAGCTCGATCACTTCTGCGCCGGTGCTTTTCAGTGCAGCAACATATTCGGTATGCGCCGCCAACATCTTGTCCAGATCCGGCGTGCCGATGTCTTCGGCCCGCAGCCCATCGACAATGCTCGCGGCAGGGCGCCGGGTAATGGCACGGCGGAACTCATAGGTTGGATTTGTCATCTGCATGTCCTTGATGCTCACTGTCCGGAAGGGACGAATTTTGGCGTGGTGATTTCGATCATTGCCGGCCCGCCAGCGTGGGCGACAGCCCGCAACGCCAATGCGACCTCTTCGGGAATGGCTGGAGTTGCCTTGTGGGCGATGCCATAGGACGCGGCGGTTGCCGCAAAGTCCGGCGGGGTTGGATCGCAGCCCAGCACTGGCACCCCAACATCCTCCATTGACCGGGCGATTTCCTGATAACCGTAGTTGTTCCAGACCACGAATGTGATTGGCAGGGCTTCATCGACCGCGGTCATGATTTCGGGGAGGGAAAACTGGGCGCCCCCATCGCCCACGATGCAAACGACCCGCGCCTGCGGTGCTGCGACAGCGGCCCCGATCGCTGCGGGGATGCCGTAGCCCAACGCACCATAGCCGGTCGCTGCATTAAACCAGCCGCCGGGGCGATCGTGGTCGTAGTAAAGATTGCCTGCATAAATCGGCTGCGCGGAATCCCCCACAATTATAGCGTCCGGCACCGCGTCCCGGATGGCATTCAGCACATCGACCTGTGCGCGATAGCCGGCCCCGATTTCCTCCCAGGCCTGGGAACGGGCCGCCGCAGCGCGATCACTGCCCCACCCCGGCTCCAGAGCGCTGGCCGTGGACAGATCCGCCAGCAGCCCCGCCAAGACCGCGGAAACATCCGCCTGCACCGCCAGATCGGCTGGATGGCGGTTCAGTTGCTCGGCGCAAAGGTCTACCCGGATCAGACCGGCCAGCTTGGGCATGGTCCCTGTTGCGTACATGTCGTAATCCGTCGGGCCCAGTTCCGTTCCAAGGGCCAGCACGACGTCCGCCTCTTCGATCAAAGCCCGCACCGCAGAAAGCGTCGGGCTAGCAGGTACGGACAAGGGATGATCAAACAGCACACCACGGGCATTCACCGTTTGCACAACCGGCGCTGACAGCTGTTCAGCCAGCTGGCGAAGCGCAATGCCACAGGTTTTCGCACCGCCCCCGACCAAGATCAGCGGACGGGCCGCACGACTGAGCCGCTCACGAATATCGGCAACCACTTTATCTGAAACAGACGACCGCTGGGGCTGGCAGTCAGGGGGCTGTGCCCCTTCCCCCTGCACGGTGGCATCGCGGTGACCTGCGATGTCCAGCGGGATCTGCACATGAGTGGGGCCTGGACGGGCCAGCTGTGAGCCGTCAATCGGCGCAAACACCTGATCCAATGTGGCAGACAGCGCATCGGCCTTGCTGACGTGACCGGACACAAGCGCAACCTGAGAGATCAGCCCATGCTGGTCCGGCAATTCGTGCAAATGGCCAAACCCACGACCGATCGTCTGGCTCTCATTAACACCGGAAATGACCAGCATCGGCACGGAATCCGCGCGGGCTTGGGCCATCGGCGTGATCGTGTTCGTCACCCCCGGCCCAGTGATGACAAAAGCAACGCCAGGCTGGCCGGATACGCGCGCATAGCCATCGGCCATGAAGCCCGCACCCTGTTCATGGCGCGGGGTGATGTGGCGGATGCCAGAGTTGGTCAGACCGCGATACAGTTCGACAGTATGCACGCCCGGAATGCCAAAAACGTGGCGGACCCCGCGTTTTACGAGCCCGGCAACCAGCGCTTCACCGACAGTGGGCGCATCAGATGTCTTTGCCTCACTGCTCATGCGACGGCCTCAGCGCGTTGATTTGCATGACGGGTGATCCGCTCAAGCGCTTTGTCAAACTCCGCATCATCAATCGTCAATGCGACCCGGACCCACTGGCGCAGGCTCTCGCCAAAGGATGACCCAGGCATGACCGCCACACCGCCGTTGAACAAAAGGTCATGTGCATAGGCATCGCCATCCATGCCCGTCGCAGAAACGTCGATCATCGCAAACATGCCCGCCTCGGGTCTATGAACGCGCAATCCTGTCGCGCCATGCAAATGGTCTGCCAGCTTTTCGGCCCGCGCAGCAAAACGCTTGCGCATTCCGGCTGCGACAGAAGACCCGTCGCGCACGGCCTGTTCGGTCATGTCCGCGATAAAGGGTTGATTGCCGAACAACATGGTTTCAGACAGCGGCAGCAACGCATCACAGAATGCCTCGCTTGCGATGCACCAACCGCTGCGAAACCCCGGCGCGGCGTGTGATTTGGAAATCGACGAAACCACAATCACGCGATCCGCATAAGCCTCACGAGACAGCGGTGACATGAACTCTGCCGCATCAAAGACCAGCTGCTCATAGACTTCATCCGAAATGATCCAGAGGTCATGCTGCACCGCCAGCGCGCCAATCGCGTCAAGATCATCAGCCGTCAGAATTGACCCAGTGGGATTATGCGGCGTGGTCAGCAAAATGGCCCGGCTTTGGGGGGTGATCCGTTCAGCGATATCATCGGCCTGCATGCGAAACCCGTGTTCAGGGCGCAGGGGAACCGGAACCACTTTTGCACCCGTCGACCGGATGACGCCCTCGTAGGTCGCATACATCGGATCGCCCACCAGCACCTCGTCCCCCGCCTCGGCAACCCCCATCATCACAGCATAAAGAGCTGTCTGCGTACCCGGAAAGCACAGGACATTTTCGGCACCGATCGGTCGCCCCAGACTATGGGTATATCGCGCCGCCAAAGTCTGTCGCAGGCTGTCTTCTCCGCGGCCATCGGAATAACCCGTCCGCCCTGCGAGCATGGCACGGCAAGCGGTATCCATCAGGGCGCTTGGCGGGGGGACATCCGGTTCACCGATGGTCATCTCGACAATATCAGCCCCCTCCGCGATCATGTCGCGGGCTTTCAGGTGCACTTCCCATTTGGCCCCACCAAGACCTGCGAGCCGCCGGGTCACATCTGTCATTCTCATGGCTGATCCACCTTGTTTTCCAGGTTAAGTCCCAAAATCGCGCCAACGGATTCCAAGCCGATTTTGGGCAATTCATCTTCAGCAAAAATCTCAGGAAGGGCGCCGCCCTCCATCCAAAGGCCATCGATCACAGCGTTGCAGGCCACCGCCAGGTGATGAAGCCGCGCAGGGCTGGCTGGGCGACCCGCCTCTTCCAAGGCGGCGGCGATCATCTCGGCCAGCTTGTGGCGGAAATAGTCGTAGGTCCGCTGGTGGATCTGCCGCATATGCGCATCCTGTTGGACCTTGTTCAAAAACCCCGCCCAAAGGGCGACTGCAGTGGGCTCCATCACCGGTGGGCGCAAGGACGCAGAGACAAATGCCGCTAGACGACCGCTGGCATCCGCGGAAATTTCCTTGAGCGGCGCCGACGTCAGATCGGTGATCCGAACCATGTGATGCTCGTAGGCGGCGGTCATCAGCTCTTCCTTTGAGGAAAAGTAATGCCGGATCAGGCCCTGGGTCACATCCGCCCGCTCCGCAATGTCCCGCACGGTTGCACCCCTCACGCCTTTTTCGGCGACCAGCTCAAGCGTGGCCTCGATCAGGGCCTCTTTGCGCTCCTCTGCGCTGGCGCGCTTAAATTTCCGGCGTTCTGGGGACACGGGCACTCCAATTGGCAGACAGTTAATTATACACTTGAATAATTACTGGAACTGCGACTTACTACAAGTCGAAATATGAGGACAGACGAAAATGCCCGATCCGACCCCTTCAGCCAGCTCAGCCCGGCCCGAAGCGATCCGCATCAGCGATCTGCACAAGTCATTCGGCTCGCTTGAGGTACTGAAAGGCGTCTCTCTGACCGCCCGCCAGGGGGATGTGGTCGCCATCATCGGAGGCAGCGGGTCTGGCAAGTCCACCATGCTGCGCTGCATCAACTTTCTCGAAACACCAAAGTCGGGCGAAATCGTTATCGGCGGCGAGACCGTGGAAATGCGCGCAGACGGCAGCCCAGCCAATCGCAAGCAGATCGAACGCATCCGGACCCGGCTGGCAATGGTATTCCAGCAGTTCAATCTCTGGACCCACCGCACCCTGCTGGAAAATGTGATCGAGGTTCCCGTCCACGTCCTCAAGATGCCGCGTGATCAGGCTGTTGCTCGCGCCCACGAATTGCTCGCCCGCGTTGGCCTGGGCGACAAGGCCGATGCCTTTCCCGCCTTTCTGTCTGGAGGGCAGCAACAGCGCGCGGCCATTGCGCGGGCTCTCGCTGTTGATCCAAGCGTCATGCTGTTTGACGAGCCGACCTCCGCACTTGATCCCGAACTTGTCGGGGAAGTTTTGACCGTCATCCGCGATCTTGCCGCCGAGGGGCGCACCATGCTGCTGGTCACGCATGAAATGAAATTCGCCCGCGAGGTCGCGGACCACGTGGTCTACCTCTTTGAAGGGCGGATCGAAGAACAAGGCCCGCCAGCAGAGGTCTTTGGCAATCCAAAATCAGAACGGCTGAAGCAGTTTCTGCGATCAGTCGCATAACCGGCCACACTCCAAGTGTGCGGCCCAATAAAATAAACAAAAACAAATACATCAACTGGGAGACAAACCAAAATGGCACTTCAGAAAACAATCCGGAAGACCCTTCTTACAACCGTGGCGCTGGCCGCAACAGCGGTGATGGCGCAGGCCGAACCGGTCAAGATTGGCGTCGCCGCCGAACCATATCCACCCTTCGCTTCGCTTGACTCCTCCGGGACCTGGGTCGGCTGGGAGATCGATGTCATCAACGCTGTCTGTGCCGCTGCAGAGCTGGAATGTGTCATCACGCCCGTTGCTTGGGACGGCATCATCCCATCCCTTACCGGCCAGCAGATCGATGCGATCATGGCCTCCATGTCGATCACCGAAGAGCGCCTGAAAACCATCGACTTCAGCGACCCCTATTACAACACCCCTGCCGTGATCGTGGCGGACAAATCAATGGACATCGACGCAACGCCCGCCTCTCTGGAGGGCAAGATCGTTGGCATCCAGGCGTCGACTATCCACCAGGCTTATGCGCAGAAATATTTCACCGGCGCCGAACTGCGGGTCTACCAGACCCAGGATGAAGCCAACCAAGATCTCTTTGCCGGGCGCATTGACGCAACCCAGGCAGACAGCATCGCAATGGCGGATTTCGTTGGCTCCGATGCGGGCGCCTGCTGCGAGATCAAGGGTGCCGTCGCCAATGACGAGGCAATCCTCGGCAAAGGCGTCGGCGCGGGTGTCCGCAAAGGTGAAACAGACATTCTGGAAGCCCTGAACAAGGGGATCGCAATGATCCTTGCAGACGGCACCCACGCTGAAATCACCTCCAAGTACTTCACGACCAGTATCTACTCGGAATAAGGCCTGGCCGTGACCAACGTCCTTGAACTGCTGGGACTGGCAGAGAGCGCAGAATTGCTTGCGCTCTCTCCACCGGGCTGGGGCGGCAACCTGCTCAGGGGCCTCCTCAATTCGCTTCAAATCGCCTTTGGCGCCTTTGGAATGGGCCTGATCATCGGTCTCTTCGGCGCCTACGGCAAATTGTACGGGGGGCCGGTTCTGCGGGATCTGCTGGCCATCTACACCACCGTCATCCGAGCCGTCCCGGAGTTGGTGCTGATCCTCATCCTCTATTACGTAGGCACCGATCTCATCAACAAGGCGGCGACTGCGATGGGGTATGATCGCGTTGAAATCAGCGGCATCGTCGCGGGCATCTGGGTTTTGGGCATCGTCCAGGGCGCCTATGCCACCGAAGTCCTGCGTGGCGCCATCAAAGCCGTGCCTCCGGGCCAGATCGAGGCCGCCCGCGCCTATGGCATGCCGGCCTTCATGACCATGCGCCGGGTAACCATCCCCGCAATGATGAGCTTTGCAACACCCGGTCTGGCAAACCTGTGGCTGATCGCAACCAAGGATACTGCGCTCCTTGCGATTGTCGGCTTTGCCGAGCTGACCCTTGAAACCCGACAGGCCGCCAGCAGCACCCGGGCGTATTTCACTTTCTTCCTGGCGGCTGGGGCGCTGTATCTTCTCGTCACGCTGTTTTCGGGACTGATCTTTGGCTGGATCGAACGGTGGGCGCGTAGGGGACAGCCGTCGCTCAAGGGGGGGCAGCCATGACGTCCTTGAAATCGCTGTTTGTTCCCCACCGCATCGTGATGATGATCCTATTTGCAGCTTTGGTTGTCTGGTGTGCGCTGTCTTTGCGCTGGGACTGGATCCCGCAGTATGCACCGCTTGCGGCCGAGGGATTGTGGACCACTGTCTGGATCCTCGTCGTAACCAGCATCCTTGGGTTTGCGTTGGCGGTGCCGCTTGGATTGGCCCAGGCAATTGGCCCTTGGTATCTGGCGGCCCCTGCCCGGCTGTTCTGCACCATCATCCGCGGCACCCCCCTGCTGCTTCAGATCTGGCTCTTGTACTACGGTCTCGGCTCTCTCTTCCCGCAGTTTCCGTGGATCCGCTCAAGCGAGCTGTGGCCCTATCTGCGGCAGGCGTGGCCATATGCTGTTTTGGCGCTGACGCTGTCTTATGCGGGCTATGAGGGCGAAGTGATGCGCGGCGCCTTCTCTGGCGTTGCCAAGGGCCAGCTGGAGGCCGCCAAATCCTTCGGGATGCCCCGTATGACAATGTTCCGTTGCATCTGGCTTCCTCAGGCTGTGCGGAACGTTCTGCCGACCTTGGGCGGGGAAACCATCTTGCAACTCAAGGCGACGCCTTTGGTGGCAACGATCACGGTCCTCGACATCTACGCGGTCTCTTCGCGGGTGCGATCCGATACCTTTATTGTCTATGAACCCCTGCTTTTGCTGGCGCTGGTCTACATGGCAATCGCGGGTGTCATCACCCTTGGGTTTCGCTGGTTCGAGAACAAGGTACCAAGCGCACAGCGCTAGGGCGTCCTGATTGTGATCTTGTCACACGGGCCCTCACTTGCCGGTGGGGGCCTCTTCTCTGTCTGGGGTCCGTGACTAAGACAGGATTGTCAGCATCTCGACATCGTCGTCGACATCACGACAGGCTGCAAGCAACCGGTCGCGCAGGTGCGAGATGACGTAGTTGGCATGAAAGCGGCTGGGGGCCTTCAGAACCAATCTCCCCCCTGCCCTGCTCTCCCGTGTGAGAGCCTGGATCCAGGCGGTGTAGGTGGCACCATCTTCCTGATGCAGGACGGCCTTGGCCAGGCTCCACTCTGTCCCGTCAGAGACATCAGGCGCAGGTGCTGCAGTCCCGGTCATCAGAGGTACGACATTGCGCTCAGGTTCGTTTGCGCCTTTCATCCGATGTTCAAAGTCAGGCCCGACCGCAGGCCAGCTGGCTTTGGTGTCTTCCAGGATCCTCTCGAGATCAAAGCCGTATTCAGTGACGCGACCCCGGGCTCCCTGGCGCTTCACGATAAGCCAGCCCAAAGCGCGCAACTTGGCCATTTCGCGTTTCACGGTTCGTTCGTCTACAGACCACATTCGTGCGATCTCGCGCTGACCAACGGCGAGTTCATCACGCTGCCAGTTGTAGCGCGCCGTCATCAGGGTCATGAACCGAAGAACCAGCCGCTGTGGTCCTTTTTCCAGCGACAAGGCATAAGTCCCCATCGCGGTCAGAATATCATACTTCAATGCCGAGGCATTACGCCCGACTGGTTTATTGGCAAGCATGGCTGCCCTCATGTCTCCGTCCGTGCGCGAACGGGTGCCTCGTCGTCTCATGTTGGCCATGAGATCCTGCTGGACGTTGATGGCTGGAAAAAGGACCGGTCCTCTCTTTGCCAAGAGGTATGGGTCAGTGCCGAACTCAACGCATTTCAGTTTGTGTATCCGATTTGCGTCCAGCGGCACGATTCTGTCAAGGGCTCAGTGATCGGGTATCCATCCCCAATTCCATTTTTGAATCAAAAATCGGTATTAATTGGTATTGGGTGACAGTCAGGGCGTCCCCTAATAGTGCAAAAATGTCCCCCAATATGTCGAGGGCGGGAAAGCAGTGTCACCCTATATAAGGGTCTGTAGTGCCTCAAAAGACTCTCAAGATCCGCGTGGCCCCATGATGTCGTTCCGAATCGGATGCCCCATAAAATAAGGGAATTCAGGCGCTTTTCCGCAGGATGTCCCCGCGGGGACAGGACGCTGATTGCTACGATAATAGGTTTTGCGTTTTTTGCAAATTCGGCGTAAACGGGTTTTGAGGAAGAAAAAGCGTCCGAAGGCAAGAATAATGTCGGACGTAAGATTGAGGAGCAGAGATGTTTACCCATCAAGACCTGGCACAGATGCAGGCGCAATCTCTCAAGATGCAGACCTGGATCCGGCAGCAGACGTTTTCACCACAGATGGAAAAAACCCTGCGCCGCTTTTCCAGCTGGGAAGTGGCGGAGCTGATTTTCAAAGTCAACCAATCCACCCTGCGCGGCCGCCTTGCAGCAGACCCAAGCCTGCCGCAAGGCCATGTTGAGGCCGATGGCCGACAGCGTTGGTATTCGCTGGAAGAGATCAACGAGCTGCGCCGACGCCTGAAGGTCAACCGCAAGTCGCTGATGCCGGAACGACCGGCGGGCAAACGCGCGCTGCGGGTGGCGGTCTCAAACTTTAAGGGCGGTGCCGGGAAATCCACCGTGGCGCTGCACTTTGCCCACGCGGCGGCGCTGGATGGCTACCGGGTTCTCTGCGTTGATTTTGACCCGCAGGCGACGCTGTCCCATTCGATGGGGTTGAGCGACGTGACGGAGGACTACACCGTCTGGGGGATCATGGCGCGCGATCTGGTCCGCGAGACAGAGCGGATGAACGCCACGACCCGCGGCGCAGAAAGTGGTAACGCCCTGCCCGAACGGCGCCTGCCTGACGCGATCACAGGCATGGGTTTGCAGGATTTGCGGATCAGCGACTTTGTCAAACCAACAAGCTGGCCAACCATTGATATCATCCCAAGCTGTGCCAACGCCGCCTTTGTTGAATTCGCCTCAGCGCAGTATCGTCATCTCAATCCGGAATGGTCATTCTTTGCGGCGGTATCGCGCTACCTCGATCAGCTGCCCTCCGAGGATTATGACATGATGATCTTCGACTGCCCGCCGGCCATTGGCTACCAGTCGATGAATGCGGTGTTTGCTGCGGACATGCTCTATATCCCGTCCGGGCCCGGATATTGGGAATATGACTCCACCACCTCTTTTATCGGGCAGCTGTCCGAAGCGCTGGAAGATCTTTCTGCCTTCAACGGTGTTGTCCCCGCGGGGACATTCAGCCTTCCCAAGGTTTTCCAGGAGGTCCGCTTTCTTCTGACGCGCTATGAATCCGGCAATGACTTGCACCGGGCGATGCGTGATGCGTTCTTCAAGGTGTTTGGTGATCGGATGACAGATCACCCGATTGAAATGACCCGGGCGGTTGAACAGTCGGGGCGCTTCCTGAGCTCGATCTACGAGATCGACTATCGCGATATGACGCGCGAGACCTGGCGGCGCGCACGGGCGTCGTTTGATCAGGCTTACGAAGAATTCAAGGGCAATGCCCTGGAGGCATGGAACAAGCTGGAGGATGAGGCATGAGCAAGCGCAGAATGTTCGACATCAACTTTCCGTCTGACCCCGCGCCGGAGCCCTCCCCTGCCCCGGCCGTGGAGCCCCCTGCCCGCGCACCTGAAACCAAATCTATGGGCCGACCGGGTGACGCGCGCCGTGGGCCGATGGCAACTGCGATCAGCGAAAACGCCGATGCGCTGCGGGCCCGTGCCGAAGCAGAGCAAAACATCCGTGCCGAAAATGACCGGCTCGCGCATGAGTTCGTTCGCCTCAAAAACTTGGGTCTGGTGGTGGACCGTATCCCGCTCGACAAGATTTCGACGAGCAAGTTGATCCGTGACAGGGCGGTAAATCGTGACCCTGATCTGGATGAGCTGAAAGAGTCGATCCGCGATCTTGGGCTGTCCAACCCCATCCGGGTAGAGGAAGACGGCGACGGCTATCAGCTGGTTCAGGGCTTTCGCCGGTTGTCGGCCTATCAGGCGCTTTATGCCGAAACCGGAGACGAAATTTACGGGCAAATCCCCGCAGGTCTGGTGGCACGCGGCGAGACGCTTCAGGGCCTTTATCGGCGCATGGTGGATGAAAACCTTGTCCGTCGTGACATCTCATTTGCCGAGATGGCGCAGCTCGCGCTTTCTTATGCTCAGGATCCGGAAACCTCCTCCGAGACGGTCGAGGATGCGGTTGCGATCCTGTATGCCTCTGCCGGGCGGCAGAAGCGCAGCTATATTCGCCACTTCGCTGAGCTGCTTGAACTTATCGGTGCAGAGCTGTCCTTTGCTGAGGCTATTCCGCGGGCGCTTGGTCTGGATCTGAAAAAACGGCTGGTCGAAGATCAAACGGCAGTCGAACGGCTCAAGGCTGTGCTGCGCGGTGCGACCTTTGCCTCCGCCGAGGAAGAACTGGCTGTTTTGAAGGAGGCGTTGAAAGCCCCTACCGAAATGCGCGAAACCGCCACCACGGAAAAGAAACCCGGCATGGCCAAGACCACATTGCGCTGCGTTGTCCCCGCGGGGACAGTGCGCTGCCAGGCGCGGGATGGCCGGATTGAAATGGCGATGGAGCGGGATTTTTCTGCCGTGGATCAAAAACGGTTGGAGAATGCGATCTCTGCCTTCTTTGATGCGCTGGACGGTGACGGCTGATCCTTGAAAGGCTGAGCACACAACCATCTACGGACCAGAAAGGTCGCCCCCCGGGGCGGCCTTTTTTTCTGGCAAAGCGCACGGCGATGGTTAACAGTCATTAATGTAGCTGCCGCATCCGCCCTTAGCCCCTGATCCATCTGCCGGGTCGCGGGTTTTGTCGGGTGCCTTGTTTTGGCTTCCCTCGGTCCTGCCGGACCAGTTCTTGTCGCGTCCCCGCGGGGACGGCGGCGCATATTGCCGTGTGGTCCAGCGCTCTGGCCTGTGCGGTATCATTTGTCATGCCGCTTTGTGGCCCGTTGTGGGCCACAGGGCCTGGGTCCAATTCGTTTCAAATGGAACCCTCTAAGATGGGTATTGAGTTTGTGTTAAACTTTATGAATGAGGCATCAATAGGCGGCAATTATGGCACAATCCCGCCATGCTTCGCCTCAAAAACCAAACCTGAGGCAAGACCGCTCAAGCGGCCATCAGGTTTGGAGACGCCAGAATGACCACGACTGAAGACACCGATCCCATTCTTGATCTGCGCCTGCCGGGGCAGCAACGGGACGAGGATGATTGGCTGGTCTCAACTTGGAACGCGGGCCAGTCCGTCGATACCAAATGGTCTGCAGAAAACGTGGTCATCAATTCCGATGGAGCGGTGGAACTGCATTTGACGTCCGACAATGACGCTGGTGAGCGGACATTCTCTGGCGGAGAGATCCAGTCAGAGGCCGCGCATGAAACCGGGGTTTGGTCCTGGACCGCACAGGCGCCGGATATGCAGGACGGCACTGTTTTCGGGATGTTCCTGTTTCAGGAGGACTATCAAAATGACCGCTGGCTGGAGTTCGATTTCGAGTTTGTGGGCGCCGACACAACACAGGTCCAGCTGAGCATCCATATGGAGGCCGAGGACGGCAGCAGGATCCGGCTGGCGGATGGCCCCGCGGGGACACAGGTCATTGATCTTGGGTTTGACGCCTCGGAGGGGATGCATACCTACGAAATCGAGCTGACGGGTAGCAGCGCGATTTTCCGGGTGGATGGTGTGGTTCTGGCCGAATACAGCGCCGCAGATATGCCGGGGCAGGTTTGGTATTCCGGCCCGGTCAAAAGCTTTGCTGATCTCTGGGCGGTATCGGAAAAACAATCGGCCTGGGCTGGCACGCCCGATCCCGATGCACCGCCTCTGGTCGCGGTTATCGAAGAGGTCAAATTGCCGGGGGACGACGGCACGGATGGAAACCAATCTTCCTTTGCCAGCGAGGTCACGGGGACCTCTGCCGCAGAAGATCTGTTTGGCACAGAAGGTGATGACCTGATCCGTGGTGCGGCGGGCAATGATCAGGTTGTTGGCGACAAGGGGGCTGACCATCTTTATGGCAACCGGGGCCGCGACATCCTGCGTGGAAAGGAAGACGATGATTTCCTGTTCGGCGGGGGCGGTCGTGACCGCTTGGCCGGTGGCAGCGGAGACGACCGTCTGAATGGTGGCGGAGGGTTCGACCAGCTGCGTGGCGGCGGGGGCGCCGATGTTTTCGTGTTCAAACCTGCGGGTGGGGCGGATCGGGTCAATGACTTCCGGCTGTCCCACGGGGACACTCTTGATTTCAGTGCGCTGGGGATAGACAGCGCAGACCAACTTCGTTGGCTGGATGGCGAGCGGGGCAGGGGGACACGCGATCTCGTCCAGATGGAAACCGCGGATGGGTGGAAAAACATCGCGGTGATCAATGACAAGGCAGAGGTGCTGACGCTGGACCTGTTGCTTGCGCAGGATGCGATCCTTTTCTAGACATATGTGTACATTAGTGTCTGATTAGCTGTTTAGAGCCTTCCAACTGTCCCAAGGAAGGCTCTCTCTCCCCAAGAGAGCGGGCAGGGCCCGCAGATCATCCGCAAAGATCCCCAGCATGGTTTCGCGGTCGCATTCGGTCATCGGTGGGACCACCTCCCGCATGTTTTGAGAGTTTGCCTGCAACAGGGTCGCAACCGGTCCTGTCTGTTTTACCCGCGCGAGCGCGTCTTCCAGACCTGCCTTGCGCAGTTGGTCCCCGCCCGCACGCAGCGCGCGCCGCAGGAGCGGACTGCGGGCGCGGTCGCTTTCGTTGCGCCGCTCCGTCAGAACGGGTGAGACGTAGGCGTCATCCAAGCCTGCAAAGCGATACACTGTCTGAGCGGCGGCAATCGGATCTGCACTGATCTCTTCTGCAAGCAGCACCAGCACCTGTGGAGGCCCCATCGTGTCGAGCCAGCGGCTCAGGTGGCGGTGGTAAAACCCCTGTTCGACATACGCGGGATTGTTTGCCAGCCCCTGTGCAAAAGGAAGCGGGGGGATGTGGCCCTTGATCACTTCGTGCAGGTGGTTCGAATAGGCGCGCGCGATGGGGTCCCGTAGCAAGCAGACGATCTTGATGTCTGGGTCGAAGGCTTTGACGCGCGCGGGGCAACGGGGATCGTAGAAATACGATGGTGATGCCTCAAAGCGGACGGGTTTTTCAGCGCCGGTCGCAAAGTGGCCGCAGTACCAGCTGTAACCGCGATCAAAATAGGCGCTGAAGAAGTCGATCTCCTTCGGGTCGGAGACGGCGGCATCGGGGTGGGCGCCGATCGCGGCATGGATGAAGGTCGAGGCACATTTCTGCGCGCCGATCCCGATTAGCGTCGGGCCGGTTCGGTGCAATTCTTGTGACTCTGACTTGCCGGGGGAGGGGGCCCTGCGCTGCTCACTCATCTTGGTGCCTTGGTTGGTCTTTGTTGTTCGGTGCTTTGCGGTATTAACAAGTCTTAACATTTTGCTCTACTGGCGCCACGGAAAACGGGCTGCTAGATCTGGGGTAAGACAAAGATGGGCAGGCAGATGCAGGGACCGGGCGAAACAACACCGGCGGGGCAGGCGAGCGCGACGGCGCCATTGGTATCCGTCATCATGGCAAACCATCAGGGCGCGGCCTATCTGGAGGCGGCTGTCCGTTCCGTACTGTTGCAGAGCCATGACCGGCTGGAGCTTATTGTTGCGGACGATGGCTCGACCGATGGTTCGCTTGAAATCCTCGACAGATTGGCAGCACAGGATGCCCGCATTGTGGTGCTTTGCCACGACAGCCCGTCTGGGCCTGCGGCCGCCCGAAACCGGGCTCTGAGCCATGCAAGGGGGCGCTGGCTGGCAATATGCGACTCTGATGACATCATGCACCCAGACCGACTTTCGCGGCTCCTGCGGGCTGCTGAGGCGCTGTCAGCAGACGCCGTGGCTGATGATATGATCCATTTTGCCACCGAGCCGCTGGCAGCCCCGCAGAGTGTCTTGGGTGAAGCTGCAACGGCGGACCCGTGGCAAATTACAGCTGCAGATATGCTGCGGATCCCGGCCAAGGGGCAGGGGGGTGGACAATTGGGGTATCTCAAGCCGTTGATGCGACGTTCCGCGCTTGAGGCGCTGCGCTATGACGAGACGCTGCATATTGGTGAGGATCAGGATTTATATCTGCGGTATCTGCTGCAGGGGGGCACGATGTGGGTGCTGCCGGAGGCTCTGTATCTGTACCGACGCCACCCTCGGTCATTGTCATATCGATCCAGCCAGGCGCAGGTTCTGGCAGCAATGGACGCGATGGAGCACCTGTGCGGCAGTCTGGATGCGGATCAGCTGAAGGATCTGAAAGAGATTATCGCAGATCGCAGGCGTATTCTGGAGGGCCGTCTTGCGTTCGAAGCCCTTGCCGATGATCTGAAAGCGGTCCGATTGTGGACGGCTGCACGTGGCTTGTTGCAACGGCCCGGATTGCTGCGACCGCTTCTGGTTGCGGTCTGGGCAAAACTCTCGCGTCGGATCGCCCCTGCTGATGCCGGGCGAGAGAGCCGGACCATCCATCTGATCGCGCCGGGTCAGCCCCATCCCAAGGCCGGAGAGTGGCGGCGGGTGCCAGATTTGGGTGCGGATCACGCGCAAAGCCCGCTGTGGGCAGAGCTGTGTTTCATTGCGTCGCGTTGCGCGCTGACATTGACCTACGGCGATCCGGCAGGTTTGTCGGCCGCGTGGCGGGTGCCTGCCGCTCAGGACATCGTGGCCCGGTCTGATGTGCAAAGTGATCTGCCCAGACCGTTTTTCGGTGATGGCGGCAAAAATGGATAGATCCGGTCCGCTCGTCTCTGTGGTGATGGCGAACCGCAATGGGGCCGCTTACATCGGGCTCGCGATTTCGGCGGTACTTGCACAGACGTTGAGCGATCTGGAGCTGATCGTTGTCGATGATGCCTCAGAAGACAACAGTTGGGAGATCATCCAAGGGTTTGCAGCCCAGGACAAGCGGGTTCGAACATTGCGGCGCACCTCGGTGGGTGGCCCGGCTGCTGCGCGAAATGAGGCACTGGCGATAGCGACAGGGGAATGGGTGGCGATCTGCGACAGCGATGACAGTCAGCATCCAAGTCGTTTGCAGCTGATGCTGGCGTCTGCCCTGAAACTGCAGGCCGATTTCGTTGCCGATGATCTCATCCTGTTTTCAGACCGGCCAATGGTGCGGGGCGAGACGATCCTCGGACAACATGCGCCAGCAGAGCCGCGACGATTGGGTGTTAACGATATCGTCTTGAGCGGCGTGGAGCGATCCGGCCTGCGACACGTCGGTTATCTGAAGCCTCTCATTCGTCGCGATGCCCTGCAAAAATTGGAGTATGACAGCGCGCTCCGTGTTGGAGAGGATTACGACCTGTATCTGCGGTTGGTGCTGTCCGGTGCAAAGATGTGGGTGTTGCCGATGGCGGCCTATCTCTACCGGCGCCATGCGGGATCGGTGTCTTATCGCAACGTGCCTGCGGATCTGACGGCGCAGATGGATGCCCTCAGGCGGATTGCACAAGATATCAACGCCCCGCAGATCGACACCGCTCTGCGCAGGCGGCTGCGATCCCTGAAACGGCGTCACGCGCAGCTGGTGCTGGCGCGTGAGGTGCGAGCGGGGCGCTGGTTGCGGGCTGTCTGGCTTACGCTGGGCCGGCCGGATCACCTGGTCTGGTTCGGTGCGGTTGTGCGAAATCGCGCAGGCTTGCGGCTGCAGGCTGCTGTCTCGCGGTTTTTGCGCCGACCGGTGGTTTGGCATCTGGGGGAGGGCGCCGGAGCGCTGCCTGTTCCGCGCCGATCCGACGGTTCACTGGATTTGAGCCATTCTGCGGCGGGGTTCTGGTCCAAGCTTGCAGCGGCCGCCTCTCGCCGCGTCGTGCGGCTGCGCATAAGCGGCACCATCGGGCAGTCAGCGGCTTGGATGGTGCCCGCAGCCCAAGCCACTGTGACTGGATCGACAGCGCAAGACGCGTTACCCATTGTAGCAGATCCCGCTTTGGCAGCGTCTGAGGCGAAAGGGACAAGCCCGAGCAGCAAAGGGGCAGCACAATGACCATGACAGCGGATGCCGACCCGCCTCGACCTCAGGGGGAGAACGCATCGAAAACCAGCTTGCGGCGCAATCGCGGCGGGTTCTGGTTGACCCGTGGGCAGATCCACATGGGGTATCTGATCCTTGCGGCGATGTCAGGAACCGGTGTTGTGTACCGCCTCGGGTTTCAATCTCCGGGCTGGATGGCGCTTTATGCGCTGACAGTGCTGTGGTTTCTGCGGGACTGGCGACAGAGCGCCAAGATCATATGGCAGGCCTGGCCGGTGCTGCTGCCCTGTTTGGTTGCGATGGCGTCAACCCTGTGGAGCGTCAACCCACCGGTTACGGCATATCGTAGTTTTCAGCTGACGATGACGACGTTGATTGCGATCCGGATTGCGTCTGCCATTCCGGCGCATCGGACAATGATTGTCGTCAGCCTGACCTCTGCGATTGGTGTGGTGTTTTCCTACCTGAACTCGGTCGTGACCTTTCTTGCGCCGGCCTACCACCCCAATGGCGCGTTGAAAGGCATCTACATGCACAAGAACTCGCTGGCGAAGGCGACCGTGAACGCGGCGCATGGGCTGGTGAGCCTTGGTTTCTATTGGCGCATGGCTGTGGTCGGATTGGTGGGCGCGGCGCTGATGATCCCGGTCCTCGGCATGGCGCAATCGGCAGGGGCCTATGTGACTTTTGCCATCCTCGCAATCTACGTGCCGGTTCTCTACATCCGGCGCTGGGGGGGCACCGCACGGCGCGTGGCGTTGGTGTTTTCGCTGATGGTGCTGTTTCTGGTGCCGCTTGTGATTGTCCTGTCCGGAATAGATGCGCTGGGATTGCTGCTGGAAAAGCTGGGCAAGGACAGCACATTGACCGGGCGGACCGTGATCTGGGCTTTTGGTCTGGAGGAGATCGCAGAGGCCCCACTGGGTGGGGTTGGCTTTGGGGCGTTCTGGTCAGTTCCCTCATATGCGCGGCTATATATCGAAGCCTATGTGGATGAGGGGCTTTATTGGTTTCACAACAGCTATATCGAGCTGATGGTCGGCAATGGGCTGTTGGGTGCTGTCACCTTTTTCGGCTTGCTGATTGGCGTCGTGATCCGTTGCTTTCAGTGGTATCTGCAGGATGGCAGTGTCACAGCCGGGTATTTCCTGTTCTACATTCTGATCAATCTGGTCGCAGCCCTGTCGGACAACGTCATCTACAATGAGCATTCGATCCGCCACATGCTGATCGCGATGGCGTGGATCTATGCCGGTCGTGCGCTGGGGCGATGGACGGACGTGCCGCGCAGTGGCTAGGGGCAACTCACAACGGCAAACCCATCGCAGCCTCAAGCGCCGGATCAAGCTGGCTGGCTATCCAGCTGCGATCTTCTGCGCTGATGAGACTACCGGGAGTTTTGGGCTTTACGTTGCGATCCGACCATGACCAGCCGAAATGCCCCTTTGGCACCTTCAAATCCGGGTGTGGGGGCACCGGGCTGATCTCGGCCAGACGTGCGATGATGGTTTCAGGGGATGTGCTGACCTCATCATGGGTGGTGAAAACCACCTTTGCGCCCCGCAGAGGAAGGGACAGCAGCGCTTCGGCCTTGGCGCGCCGCAGATCTAGGAGGTTGGCAAAGGGTCTCCCCGTGATGGGATGCAGATCCTGATTGAGCGGCTGGTTTTCCGCCGGGCTGGATCGGGGCAGGTCGAACCACTGTGGTACGTCGACGATGCTTTGCCATTCGGAGCGTATAAAGTCGGAAAATGCCAGGGCTCTCAGCTCTGGTCGGCTATGCCAGGGTTTGCCGTACATGCTTTCGAGCCAACCATAGGGTTCGCGAAAAATGACGACAAAGACGACATCTGATGGGGCAGCGATGAAATTCGGGAAAGCGTGTTTCCACATCTCATATCGCGGTCGCGCATGGGTGAAATTCTGCAGGATCAGCTGATCCAGAAAATTGGTGCCAGAGCATCGCTCTCCCAGAACCTGATAGTTCAGGACCGGAAGCCCGATTGCACGGCGGGCCAGATTTCGGGATTTCCGAACGAGAGAGGAAACCTGCATGATGCCTGCCCGTCAGCCGCGATAGTAGTTGTCGTGAGACCGTCGCGCCGGGCCGTAGAGCGGTTTGCGCCCGGCCTTGACCTTGGTCAGGACAATGCCATCGGGGCTGCGCCCACCTTGTTCCAACTGGCGCAGGGCATCGGCAAAGACCGATTGGCGTGTGGTGTTCCACTGGGCGAGTAGGATCAGGAGATCAGCGTGGCGGCCAATGATCCGCGCGTCGGGCACCACCGAGATGGGCGGTGTGTCGATCACGATAACATCCCAATGGTTGCGAACCTCTGCCAACAGATCCGGCAGACCCCCCTGGCTGAGCAGGTCTGCAGCACTCCCGCTGACGGTGCCTGCAGGCAGAATATCCACCTGACCCAATGCTCCGGGCAGGATGGCGTCAGCCAATGCGACCTTGCCGGACAGAACATCCGACAGACCCGGATGCTGATTGCCGTTGGCGAGCGGGTTGGACAGATAGTGGCGGCGGATGTCACCGTCGATCAGCAAGACCGATTTGCCGATTTGCGCAATGTTATGCGCCATCGCGGCGGACAGTGTCGATTTTCCATCCCCGCTCTCGGCAGAGGTAAAGACGACCACCTGAGGCGGGACATCGTCGCGAGCCATCAAAAGAGAGGTGCGCAGGTTGCGAATGGCCTCACCGTCGCGGGTTTGCGGGCCAAGGGCGGCAGCATCCTCGGGGCGGACCTTTTGGGTGAACTGATCAAGCACGGCGATCACCGGCACAGATGTGATGTTGGCAATCTGGCTGGCCGAATGCAGGCGGGCGCGGGTCAGTTGCAACGCAACAACCAGAACCGTGCCAATGAACCCGCCAAAAAACACCGAAAGGATCAGGATACGGCTCTTTTGGGGGAGGGCGGGCCTGTCTGGTGGGAAAGCCCGCGAGATCACCCGGCTGTCGGCGCGTTGCAGCCCCACCTGCATGGAGGTTTCTCGCAAACGGTTCTGGAAGTTTTCAAACAGCAGGCGGCTGGATTCCGCATCGCGCTCTGCCTGAACGATTTCAGTCAGCGCATCGCTTTGTGTGGCGATGGTGATCTCAAGCTCGGCCATTGAGGTGCGGATGGCCTGTTCCTTGGCCTCGGCCTCGCGCAGATCACGGGCGGCCTGAGCAAGAACCGCACGCCAGCCAGTCTGCGGATCGCTGGCGCGGCTCATCAATGCGCCATAGCCAAAACGACGGGCTGCGGCGCGTTGATCTGCTTCTGTTTGAACGGCGCTCAGTTCCGCCTGGGCAGAGGCGCGGGACGCGACCTCTTCGCTGCGTTCAGAAAGCGCGCTGCGCAGGGAAATCAGCCGGTTTTCCAATCCGATCAGCTGGGCAGGGCTGGTTACGTCTGCCTGGGCCCGAATTTCTGCAACGCGCCGTTCGTTTTTTTCCAACTGCCCGCGCAGTTCAGTCACCCGTTCAGCCAGCCAGCCGGTCGCCTGTGCGGTCACATCGAGTTTTACGGCCACCTGGTTTTCGACATAGATATCTGCAAATGCATTGGCGATTTCGGCAGCCTTGAACGGATTTTCGCTAAGAACCCAGATCGAGAAAATATAGGTGTCGGGGATGTTCACCACCTCGACATTCGACAAAAGCGTCTGGATCACCTTTTCACGCAGGAATGCGGGATCGGGGTCGCCGGTTATCTGATAGATCTCCATTCCGAGGATCGTCTTGATCGCGTTCTTCAGGCTCTGGACTGGATCAAATCCGGGATCACGGAGCAACATGTTGAATTCAGGATCCGCAACCAGATTGAGCCGGTCAACAACCTGGCCGCCCAGCTCGCGGCCGCCGAGAATATGGACTTCGGTTCGGATCACCTCGTCCGTTGCTGACAAGCTGCTGACAACGCTTTCGATGTCGACGACCTTTTCATCCCGCGGATCAAGCACCAGCTGCACTTCGGCTCCGTACAGGGGGACCGCAGCGATGAAGCCGCGCCAGACGCCAAAGGCGAGACCCAAAAGAACACAGAGCAGGATCAGCAGGCGGCCGCGCCAGATGATCGCGAAAATCGCACCGAGATCGAGCACTTCTTGCCCGTCATCAGCGGCAAAGGACGTCTTTGGCGTAGACACGTGGTTGACCCCATCGTTGTTGTTGCGCCCCCAACCCCCTTGCGCTGCACGATACCGCCTGGGGCCGGGTCTGGATTGTCCGGCCAGACTACGCGCAAAAATCAATCTGTTCCAGCGTCCTCCGATCCGCTAGACAGGTTGTTAACACTTTGCAGGCCGATAAGAGCATGAAGAAGAGCAGGCAAACAGGCGAGGTTGGTGCGCGTGACGTCACCGACGGGGCGCAGGCGCTGCGCATCCTGCTTGTGATCCCGACGCTGAATGAAGCCCAACACATTGTTGATTGTCTCGACAGTCTTCTGTGCGATCCGTTGCTGCAAGATCCTGACCGGTGCAGCGTGGTCGTGGCCGATGGTGGCAGCACGGATGGCACGGTTGATCTGGTGACGGCCTATGCGGCTGGCGCGCCCTGTCCTGTGCATGTGATGCGCAATCCCGATCGCATCCAGTCGGCAGGCATCAATCGGGCTGTCGAACACTACGGAGATGGGTTTCACCTGCTGCTGCGGTGCGACGCGCATGCGCTGTATCCTCAGGCATTTGCCAGTGATCTGGTGGCGGCATTTCGGGACGGCAGGGAAAAGGCATCCGTCGTGGTCCCGATGGTATCGACCGGACGCACGCCATTTGGCCAAGCGGCAGCGTGGGTGGTGGATACCCCTGCGGGATCAGGCGGCTCTGCCCATCGGGGCGGTCGCCGTTCGGGATATGTGGATCATGGCCATCACGCGCTGATGGATCTGACCTGTTTTCGCAAGGTGGGGGGATATGATCCCGACTTTAGTCACAACGAAGATGCAGAGCTCGATTGGCGGCTTTCTCAGGCTGGCGGCCGCATCTGGCTGGCGGGGGATGTGCGGCTTGGCTATATCATGCGAGATACCCTTGGCGCGCTATCACGCCAATACCGCAACTATGGGGCAGGGCGGGCACGGACCATTCTGAAGCATGGAATGCGCCCCCGGCTGCGGCAGCTGATCCCCGTCTTGAATTTCGTGGTCTGTGTGCTGGCTGTCCTGATTTCACCACTTTTTCCAGTCACGCTGTTTTGGCCTGTTGCCTATCTTGTGGCGCTCGCGGCCATCAGCGGTCTTGGAGTGCGAAAGCTGGGTGGAAAGGGCGCCTGGGCCGGCGTGGCCTTGTTTGCGATGCACATGAGTTGGGCGGTCGGATTTTTGGGAATGACACTGCGCCATTTCTGGCGGGGAATAGGAAAAGGCTGAAACTGATGCAGCGGATCTCGGTCCTTCTTTGCACATATCGACGTCAGAGCGTGGTTGAGACACTTGCCTCGCTGGCCCGACTGCGCGCGCCTGAAGGGTGTTTCATCAACATCATCGTGGCGGATAACGACGCGCGCCCCAGCGCCGAACATCTGGTGCGGGAGGAACCGGGCAGTTGGCCGGTGACCTATGTGCATGCGCCGGCGGCCAATATCTCTGTTGCGCGCAACGCCTGTCTGAGCATTGCACGTCAGCGTGGCTCTGACTGGATCGCCTTTATTGACGATGATGAGGTTGCGCCGGAGGATTGGCTTCTGCAGCTGATGGCTTGTGCGTTGGATGGGCAGGCCGATGTGGTGTCCGGCCCGACCCTGACACGCTATCCGGCAGATGCGCCTGCATGGATGGTTGCGCAGGACTGGCACAGCAACTGGCCAGAGATCCGGCGCAGCGCGACGGGGCAGATCAGCCCGCGCCAGACCGCCCACAGCTGCAATGCGCTGGTCCGCTTTTGTGGCACACCTTGGAGCGACGTGGAGTTTGATCTGAAACGCGGCACCAGTGGTGGGGAGGATACGGCGTATTTCTTTGCACTCTCTGCCCGTGGCGCGACGTTTGCAGTCAACCCGGACGCGGTTGTCGAGGAGGATGTCTCAGCTGATCGGCTGACATTGGCGTGGTTGGCCAGGCGGCGCTATCGCATGGGGCAAAGCTATGCCTCTGGGTCCAGTGGCTGGGCTGCCAAAAGTCGGCTTATTGTTCTTGCGCTTGCCAAGGTGATCTATTGCCTGTGTGCGGCCTTGATGAACGGGATGTCAGAGGGGCGGCGCAACTACTGGATTTTGCGCGGTCTCTTGCATGTGGGTGTCTTGTCGGGATGCGCCGCCCTGCCGCAGCCGCAGATCTACGGCCAGTCCAATCAGTCAATACGCGCGCCGGGGGAATAGGTTTGGCGCGGATTGTCTGCTTTGGGTCTGATCTGACGGATGTTGCGCAACTGCGGCGTCTCAGCTCGTTTCACGAGCTGGGGCATGAGGTGATTTCGGTCACGTCCCGCAAAGGACCAAAGCCTGAGGTCGCGTGGCAGAATATTGATCTGGGGCAGATCGGCCAGCACGGTCTCATGAAGAGAGCTGCGCTCGCACTCAAAGCGGCGCTTGCAGATCCGCGGCTTGCGCCGATTGTGGCGTCCGCTGATGTTCTGGTTGCGCGCAATCTCGACATGCTGGCGTTGGCTTGCGTGGTGAAGAGGCGTAGCAAGAGCACAGCGCCAATCGCCTATGAGGTCCTGGATATTCACAGCCTGCTGGAAGGGGACGGCGCTAAATCCCGTCTGGCACGTCTGGCAGAGCGGCGCCTTTTGCAGAGCGTCAGTGCGTTGTGGCTCTCCTCTCCCGGGTTCCACCGAGGCTACTTCTCGAACCGGCAGGGGTATGACGGGCCTTGGCATCTGGTCGAAAACAAGCTGGTGCTGGTAGATGATGCCCGTCGCCCCGACCCCGTCGCCGACAGTCGAGATGCGGGGGTGATCCGTCTGGGCTGGATCGGCGCGATCCGCTGCCGCCCGAGTTTTGAGTTGCTACTGGAAACCGCAAAGCGGATGGGTGGCGCGGTGGAGCTGCATATTCATGGGCAGATCCACGACCACGTCCTGCCGGATTTTCACGACCGAATAGCGGACGTGGCGCAGGTGGTGTTTCACGGCGCTTATGCCTATCCCGATGGTCTGGCGGCCTGTTACGGCTCTTGTGACGTGGTCTGGGCGCAGGATCTCTGGCAGGCGGGCGGGAATTCGGATTTGCTGCTGCCAAATCGGATCTATGAGGCAGGCTGGCACAATTGCCCGGTCATCGCGCTGTCAGGCACTGAAACCGGTCGCAAGATTGCGCAGACGGGGCAGGGGTGGACGATCGATGCTGCAACTCCTGACGCGCTGATTTCATGTCTGTCAGCGTTGGATCAACAGGCGATCAAAGCCTGTTCCCAAGCGATTGCGGCGATACCGGATGCGGTTTTTCGTCAGACAGAGGCCGATGTGACAGGTCTGCTTGGATCTGTGGGGATACCGGCGCGGTCGCACAGGGCTCCGTAAAGCTCCATGAAACGTTGCCCGCCGCGTAAGAGCGAGAGGTTTTCGACCACATAATCGCGCGGACGAAAGCCATGCCGCTGGTTCCAGAATTGATCAAACCGCTCTTCCATATTCTGGGTGGTAAAGCGCAGCCCACAGCGGTCATCGAAATACGGGACTGAACTGGGGGTGACAGGCCCCGGCGCGATCCGCTGTTGGCTGGGGTCGCTGAGTTTCCCTTCATCCCAGGCAAAAATGGGCAGTCCTGACGACATCGCCTCCTGACAGGCGAGCCCCTGCGTTTCATGTTCGGTGCAAAATACCATCGTGCGACTGCGGCCTAGGCTGGCACGAAACTGTTCAGGGGTGTGATGGCCATAGTGGATCTCTTCCACGGCCAGTCCGCGGGCCTTGAACAGCGCGCGAAGGGGGGCCATGAGATCAACGTCACGGGTTGGGACCTCCCATCTAACCTTGTTGTAGAGAAGGATATCGACGGTTTTGGTTTGGCTGGAAAGATCCGGCCAGGCATCGGTGTCGATGCCGACAAACATCGGGGCAAACAGGTCTCTGCTTTCTACCGGGTTGAGCATGATCGGCCATTGTGACGGATAGGTGACCGTCGCCAGGTTCATGCGTTGTCTGAGCGCGGCCAGATGGTCTGGATCAGGCACGCGGCCAGGACCATAGAGGATCGGGTTCTGCAGGCCGAATCGCGCCAGCGGAGCAAGATATCCGCTGAAGCCGACAGGGTAATCCGGGTTGCGGCGCGCAAATCCAAAGTCATTTATGCAGATTTCATGGCCAAGCATCTCAAGGCTTTTGGCGAGGTTGCTGAAGGCAACATAAAAGCCGGTACTGGGCTGGGCCCCTTTCATCAGACGATAGTGATACCGTAGCCGCTCGCGTAGATGAGACAGTGGCCGACCCCCTGGGAAATCATAGGCCTTCAGGTCATAGCCATCAAAAAACAAAGGAATTTTCACAGCGATACCCGATAAACAATCACTTCAAAATGTTCACAATGGTTAGCAGACAGGCGCCCCTGCGTCGATTGAATTAACCAAATTCCGCGGGAACGTCCGCACCGGCAGGGTCAGGCGGCTTGCCGCACTCTCGATAAAATTGGTCGCATTTCTGACGTAGGGGTACTTTGTCGCATATCTGGTTTGTTAACGCCTACGCCTCACTCTCCATCAGCGTTCTCGAAGGTGGAGTAGATCTATGTATCTCGGAAAGACAATGATTTCAGCGGCGCTGGCCTTGGCGCTGCCCGCGATGGCCCTGGCCGAACAAGGCATTACGAAAGACAAAGTCAGCTTTGCACAGGTGGCCGCTCTGGAAGGGCCGGCGGCTGCGCTTGGCCAAGGTATGCAGTTGGGCATGCAGGCGGCATTCAACGAAGCGAATTCCGCAGGCGGTGTCCACGGACGCCAGATCGCCTTGGACAGCATGGATGACAGCTATGAGCCCGACCGTTCGGTGGCGCTGGTCAAGAAAGTCATCGAAGACAACAACCATATTGGCCTGATCGGCGCGGTTGGTACGCCTACGTCATCCGCAACACAGCCTATTGCAACAGCGGCAAACGTTCCTTTTCTTGGCCCGTTTACCGGTGCCGGTTTTCTGCGTGATGCAAGCCACGGCAACATCCTGAACGTGCGGGCAACCTATGCCGCCGAGACAGAGGCCTGGATCGCGCATCTCGTTGATGAGCAGAACATGAAATCCATCGCACTGCTCTATCAGGACGATGGATTTGGTCGTGTTGGTCTCGCTGGTGTGACCGCAGCCTTGGAAAAGCGCGGCATGACATTGGTCGCGGAGGGCACTTATACCCGCAACACGACCGCTGTGAAAAAAGCCCTGTTGACCATCCGCAAGGCAAAACCGGATGCCGTTGTCATGGTTGGCGCATACAAGCCGGTGGCAGAGTTCATCAAACTGTCGCGCAAGCTGAAGTTCAATCCGACCTTCGTAAATATCTCCTTTGTTGGCTCTGACGCGCTCGCCAAGGAGCTTGGCGATGCGGGTGAAGGTGTCATCATCAGCCAGGTCGTGCCTTTCCCGTGGGATACATCTGTTGCCGTAGTTGCGGACTATCAGGCCGCGCTCAAGGCTTTGGACCCAGCAGCCGAGCCAGGTTTTGTTTCGCTTGAAGGGTATCTGACCGGTCGGCTTGCCATTGAGGCGCTGAAAGCCGCTGGTGCAGAGCTGACACGCGACAGCTTCCTTGCCGCGATGAATGGATTGGGCACCGTCGATTTTGGTGGCGTGACCATGACCTTTGGCCCCGGCGACAATCAGGGCATGGACGATGTGTTCCTGACCCGCATTACACAGGACGGTGGTTTCCAGCCGGTCGCGACCGGCGGCGAGTCCTGACTTTATCTCATGGGCCGGTGCGTTGTTTGCGCCGGCCTGTCTGAGAGCCGCCACAACCGGGCGGCGAATGTGAACTGAAATTTACAGGTAAGATCATGACGACGCAGACTCCCACAAGTGCGCTACGCAAATGGAATCCCCTGTCCAGCATCCGCGCGAAGATGTTTTTCATCCTGCTGGCGATGGCAGGAACCACGGCGGCGCTTGGCTTTGCAGTGATCCTTGCCTTTGAACGGGTTTCATCCGAGATGACGACCCTTTCGACAGAAAAGCTGCCCCAATTGCAGTTGAGTGGACAGATGATCGGGGCCGCGAGCGAAACAAAAGACGCGATGGTCAATGTGATGATGGCAGACAACGCCGATCAATTGACCAGTGCCACGCAGACTGTCGAGACGGCAGTCGCGCAGCTGGAGCAGACCGTCGCACAAATGCCCGAAGCCTTGCGATCGGAGTTTCAGCCAGATGTGGTGCAAGTCAAAACCGCGCTGGCGGAATCCGTGTCCTCGCGCAGGATCGCATTTCGCAACTCGGACGAGGTGATCAGCCTGACCGGCCAATTGCAGGAGTTGAGCGCGACGCTTCAGGGGACCCTGGCTGAAATTGCTGATGATGCGTATTTCAACCTGTCCATGGGGGGCGAAGACACCATCACATCGGTCGAGGAAACGTTGGCTGATTTGGTCGAGGTGAAGTTTGCAACGCTGCAAGCCCTGCTGGAAGCGCGCGGAGAGATCAACCTGATGTCCGGCATCGCACTGGCGATTGGCAACAGTTCCGATCTCTCAATGCGGTCGATCCTCAGCGATCTCGCACAGGCGTCTGCGGGCCGACTGTCTGATGTGGTCGATGGGCTTGAAGCGGCGGAAGTTGTAGATACGGAAGAGCTGCGCAATGTGTCCGCAACATTGTCTGATGCCGTGTCCCGTGGACGGTTCCAGTCAGAAGCACTTCGCCAAGAGGTGCTCGCTGCGCGGCTGTCAGCCGATGGGCTGCTGTCAACTGCGGTTGATGACATGGTGTTTGAGCTGACGATCGCAGCGGAGGATGCCAGCACAGGATCAAAGGACGCAATCCAGGGCCTTTTGACCAATGAGGTTGGTTTTCTCAACACGCTGCTGGAGATCAACACATGGATCAGCAACTTTCAGACCTCTGCGCTTGCGGTCGTAACCTCGCAGGATCCGGAACGGACGCTGGCGGCTGCCAAGCCGATGGCTCGCGCGGCAGGGGCGTTGGCGGAATACAGAGACTTTAACGACGGTGTTCTGGCAGCATCGCTTGATCAGATTGTTGCCCTTGCGCAGGCTGATAGCGGATTGTCTGCCTACCGGATTGCGTCGCTGAATGCCGATGCGGATGCCCGCAGCGCGGCCGAGGCGACAACTGCAGCGGTGCTGCAGATTGCCAACCGTGCCTCTGACCTTGGGGCAGGCAGCCAAAGCGAGATAGCCACGATGGCGGGGCAGATCGGCGCCGAGGTTGCAGAGGCGAAAGCCAATATTGAACGGCTTCTGGTGGTCGCGGGGGGTCTTTTGATCGCTGCACTGATTGTGACGCATGTGCTGATCCAACGGCCCCTGAATGCTATCAGCCGCACAACGGAACGGCTGGCAAACGGCGATATGAGCCCCATCAAAGGGTTTGATCGCACCAGTGACGAGGTTTTCAGGATCGCTCAGGCTCTGACCGTATTCCGCAACGGGCTGGTGGAAAAGGACGAGCTGGCCAAAACTGCAGAAGAGGAACGCGCCTTGCATCAGGCAGAGCAGGCGGCGGCCGTCACAGCGATCGGCAATGGTCTTGCGTCCTTGGCGCAGGGGGATCTGAGCGTGCGGATCAACGAGGATCTGAAAGATGGCTACGCCCAGCTCAAGGCTGATTTCAATCAGACCGCCGAGACGCTGAGCAACACGGTGGTGGAGATGGTCGATGTTGCCTCCTCCATCCGCAATGGTGCAGATGAAATCAGCCAGGCCTCTGATGATCTGTCTCGCCGGACGGAAAGCCAGGCGGCGACCCTTGAACAAACCGCAGCAGCGCTGGACGAGTTGACCGCCAGCGTGAAGTCCGCGGCAGAGGGCGCGCGCCAGGCTGAAGGGACGACGCAAAAGGCCAAGACAGAGGCGGTTGAGAACGGCAATGTGGTCGGCAGCGCGGTTTCCGCCATGACCGATATCGAAGAAAGCTCAAAACACATCGCGCAGATCATTGGTGTGATCGACGATATCGCGTTCCAGACCAACCTCTTGGCGTTGAACGCCGGGGTGGAGGCGGCCCGTGCAGGCGAAGCTGGTCGGGGCTTTGCGGTGGTTGCATCCGAGGTTCGGGGTCTGTCACAGCGCACATCGGACGCCGCGATGGAGATCAAGACCCTGATCAGTGAAAGCTCGAAGAAGGTGGACCTGGGGGTTGAGCTTGTCGGCAAGGCGGGTGCGGCGCTCAATGCGATTGTTGATCAGGTCAGCGAAATCTCAAAGCAGGTGTCTGAGATTGCTGATGGTGCGGTTACCCAATCAACTGGCTTGCATGAGATCAACATCGGCATGGGCCAGCTTGACCAAGTGACGCAGCAAAATGCAGCCATGGTCGAACAATCGACCGCAGCCAGCCATATGCTGCGGGGGGACGCGACCAAACTTGCCGAGCTTGTCGCGCATTTCACGGTGACGCCCGGCACTCCAAAATCGATGGAGACCTATGGCGCAGATGGTCAGGCCGAAAGCATGGATTGGCAAATGGTCAGCTGACGCTGCACAGGATCAAACAGAACACTAACCACAAGGGCGCAGAGTTTCTGCGCCCTTTTTGCTGATAGCCAAATCAATGCATCCTGACCCTAGAGCTCCAGTAGCAGGGACTGCGATGGTGTTCCGGTCAAAGGCAGACCGCGGCTTTGCTGATAGGCGCGGATAGCCTTTTCGGTGTTGGGGCCGATCACCCCATCTGCACCACCGGTATCGAAACCTCTGGCTGTGAGCCCCTTTTGCAGGGCAATCCGGTCCTCTTTGGTGAGTCCGTTTGCATCAGGTGGGAAGGGCGTGCGCAACGGTCCGCCGCCTGCAATCCGGTCAGCAAGATGACCAACGCCGATCGCATAGGCATCAGAGTTATTGTAGCGTTTGATGGCGCGGAAGTTTCCGGTCACCGCAAAGCGCGGCCCCCCTGGTTGGGGCTGGATGACTGTGCCTGTCGCTGATGTGTCGCCAGTGATCTCGCGTCCCCACGCTTGCCCGCGGGTCCAGCCATTGCGGGCAAGATAAGCGGCGGTGGATGCCAGCGCGTCGCTGGGGTCCTCTGACCAGATGTCGCGTTTTCCATCGCCGGTAAAATCCACCGCAAAGGCCTGGTAGGACGTTGGAATAAACTGTGTGTGGCCCATGGCGCCCGCCCAGCTGCCGGTCATGCGGGCGGGCGTGATATCGCCACGCTGCAGGATGCGCAGGGCTGCGATCAGCTGCTTTTCGAAAAACGCGCCGCGACGGCCATCAAATGCCAAGGTTGAGGTTGCTGAGATAACGGGAACATCGCCTTTGCGTTCGCCAAAGAAGCTCTCAAGCCCCCAGATCGCTGCGATGATCTCGGCGTCCACGCCGTAGGCTTGCTCCAAAGCGGCCAAGGTGCTGCGGTGGCGGGCAAAGGCGGCACGTCCTTTGCCGACCCGTTCATCTGAGGCGGCGATTGACAGATAGTCCTCCAGGCTGCGTTTGAATTCGGTTTGATTTCGGTCGCGTTTGATCACACCATGCAAATAGCCGGTCCCGCGGAACGCAGCGTTCAGTGTGTTCTGAGAGATCCCAGCCGCAAGAGCGCGTGGCTTGAATGCATCAACCCATGCGTCATAGGCCGCGTTTGGTATTGGTCTCAGATCTGCGGGAAGGCCTGTGGATTTCACCGGGCTGGTTTCCCCGGTGGGGAGGCCCCCGCCGCATGCTCCCAAGCCGAGGGCCGCAAGCCCCAATCCGAAATGCCGTCGTGAAATGCCCATCTTGCCCGCCGTTTTTCCGTGCTCTTTGCCGCAACACTAGCGGATCCAGTTTGCCCTGCAAGGTGAGGCCGCCAAGAAATCACAGCCTTTGGGTTGCGCGGCGGCTTGACGCCGACGAGAGCCCAGCCAACGAATTAAAAAATCTCAAAGGTGCTGGCGAAGCGGTTTTCGGGGTCTACATAGTTGACGTTGATACAAAAAAGCTGGCGCGCATGTGTAGGGCGCGTGTCAGGTGGATCCCATTTCTTGAGGAAAATATGTCGGAAACTGAAACAAGCACGGTCCTGTCCATCCTTCGGGAACGGTTTGACGCGATTTTGGATGGCTGGATTTCCACACAGAGCGACGAAGGTGTCCAGAGAACCGATTTGTTTTCTCACAAGGAAGGGCGTGAACAGACCTCCTCTCTGCTGCGGGCGATGATTACAGGGATTGCCGAGGGAGATACCGGCAGCCGCTTTGATCTGAGCAGCGAGCCCTGGACAGAGCTGCGCACGGTTTTGGTGGATGTCACCCAAGAGCGCAGCGCCCGTGGCGTGAGCCCGAGCGATATGGCTTCGTTTGTTCTTGCGCTCAAGGGCCCGATCTTTTTTCAGCTGCAGGAGCTGCTGGCAGATCAGGCAGGCGAGCTGGTGGAAGAGATTTTCTTTATCAGCCGGGTGATCGACGCATTTGCGGTCTATTGCACCGAGGTTTTTATTGCAGAACGTGATCGCATCATCGAACAACAGCGCGATCAGATGCAGGAGCTGTCAACGCCGGTTGTCGAGTTGTGGGACAAGGTGCTGACCCTGCCGCTGATTGGTACGATGGATTCTGCCCGCGCTCAGGAGGTGATGGAAAACCTGCTGGAAACCATCCTGCAGCGTCAATCCGAGGTCGTGATCGTTGACCTTACAGGTGTGCAGACCGTGGACACGCAGGTCGCTCAGCACATGCTGAGGATGGCATCGGCTGTCAGATTGATGGGCGCGGAATGCATCATCAGCGGCATCAGCCCGACGATTGCCCAGACAATGGTGCAGCTCGGCGTCGATGTCGGCGAAGTGACCACCCGTTCGACCATCCGCACCGGTCTTGCGGATGCTTTGAACAGGGTGGGCTACGAGATTGTCCACAAGGCCAAACAGTAAGATGAGCGCGGCATCAGCAATCTACTTTGTCGAGGGTGTGCTTCTCGTTGCCATCCAAGAGGATATCTCGGACACGGATATCCTTGATCTGCAAGAGGCACTGGCAGAACGCATTGTGAGGGATTCAGCGCGCGCTGTCGTCATGGATATCAACGCGCTCGAAATCGTCGATACCTTTGTTGGCCGGATCCTGGCGCAGCTGGCGAGTGTTTCCAAACTTTTGGATGCGCAGACCTATGTTGTGGGCATGCGTCCTGCCGTTGCGATGACGCTGGTCGAACTTGGCATGGACCTGCCAGAGAGCAAAACGGCGCTGTCGCTCAGCCATGCGCTGCAGGATCTCAGGGGCAAACCATTGGCATGAGCGTTCCGGAAGGGGCATTGGTGAGCGTTTGCGTTCTGCTGCGGGACCGGGATGTCCTGCATGCGCGCCGCGTGGCGGGGCAGGAGCTGGAGAAGTTGGGCGCGCGCTCCGTGAAAAAGACACGCTTTGTCACGGCCGTCAGCGAGATCGGCCGCAACGCTGTCATGCATGGTGGCGGAGGCGAGGCGCGCATCTACAGTCAGGTGCATCCGCCGTGTGTCACCGTGGTCTGCCGGGACAAAGGGCCGGGGATTGCTGATGTCGACGCCGCGCTTTGCGATGGATTCAGCACGGCAGGCAGCATGGGGCGCGGGCTGGGAGGTGCGCGCCGCCTGTGCGATCAGATGGAAATTGAAACTACAGTAGGCAAAGGAACCTGCGTGACAATGGTGGCCCGACTATGACCCATTGGTTGCCCATAGCTGATCCAAGCGACATTTCGGCGTGCCGACGGTTGGCACGACAACTCGCCTATTCGGCGGGGTTTTCACGCGACCGAACCGAAGAAATTGTCATCGTCGTCAGTGAGGCGGCTACAAATGCGCTGCGGTATGCCCGTCGGGGCAGGTGTCTGCTGCAGATCATGCCGGGGCTGCGCGGGCCGCGGCTGGCCATGATTGTGCATGATCAGGGGCCGGGCATCGTTTCGATCGAACGGATGATGGAAGACGGCGCAAGCAGCGTGGCGTCTGCCGGGCTTGGGCTTGGGGCGATGCGACGCCTGGCTGACCGGTTTGATATCTTTTCGGACCTTGATGAAGGCACCACGGTCGCCTGTGAATTCGTAACCAGCAGGTTGGCAGCCGGAGACAAGGTTGAAATCGCGGGTCTTCTCGTCACGCATCCAAACGAACAGCGCTGCGGGGACGGATGGGGTCTTGCGCCAGCGCGGGGCGGGCAGGATCTGTCCGGGCCGAGTGATGTGATCCTGTGTGATGGCCTGGGACATGGCGCCAAGGCAGCCGATGCGACGACCGAGCTGCTGAAGAGCTTCTTTCGGGGCAGAGGGAGGGATGTTGTCCAGACCCTCACTGACGCCTCATCCGATATTGCGGGGACACGTGGCGCGGTCGCGGCCTGCCTGTCACTTGATGGCGCGGGACGTTCTGTCAACTTTGCGTCGGTTGGCAACATCTCGACGTTGCGAGCCCGCATTCAGGACACCAAACGGTTTGCCACCCGTGACGGGCGCCTGGGTGGCCTGGACGCAAAACCCTTCCATGAACAGGTTGCGCTGGAGCCAGGAGATATCGTCATCATGCATACGGACGGCATTCGCACCCTTCGGGATCTGCAGGCCAAGCCCGCGTTGCTCATGCGCTCTGCCCTGTTGATTGCCGGCAAGCTGATGGCGGAAAATTTCAGAGGTCGCGATGACGCCGGGATCGTTGTCTGCCGCATAGCCAGAGAGAACTGAGCCCATGTCGATCCATCTGATCACGATCAAGGCGGAAACCGAAAAAGACATTCAACGTCTGCGCTTTACAGCGATGGCCGTCACCAAAGCTTTGGACCTTGGAACGTTTGCACAGACACGGGCTGTCACAGCTTTGCTTGAAGCAGCACGCAATGCACAGCAACACGCAGAAAATGGCCGCGTCCGTCTTAGCCTGACACAGGAGAGTGGGCGGGTTGCACTGCGTGCGATCGTGACAGACCAGGGCAGCGGGATCGAGAGCGGAGCCGCACCATCGCCCACAGATCGGCTCGTTGTGCCGGGTCTTGGCCTTGGGCTCAAGGGCTTGGGGCGACTGGCCGACCAGCACGTCATCAACACAGGGTCTGAAGGGACCGAGGTGGACATGTTGTTCATGAGCCACACGCGGGCAGATGAGCTGGCCGAAGTTGCGGCGCGCGTTACAGATGCCATCGCGAGCATCCGCAAAAGCGATCCCCTTGCTGAGCTGGAAGAACAAAACCGCGTTCTGATCGAGGCGCTGAACGAGCGTGATTTGATGATGCGGGAGGTCCATCACCGCACCGGGAACAACCTTGCCCTGATTGGTGCCCTGATCCGGATGAGCCGAAAGGATGCTGAGCTCGAAGAAACCAAATCAGTTCTGGGAGATCTGCAACAGCGGGTGCAGTCGATCATCAAGGCCCACGAACAGCTGCAGAAATCTGCCCGTGTGGATCGGCTGCAGGCGCGACCATTTCTGGAAGATATCGCGCGCAACGCAGAGGCTGCATTTAGTTCGAATGCGCTCAAGGTGGATGTTTGCGTGGAAGGGGAGGACCCAGAAATCTCCGCGTCCATGGCGATCGATTTGGGGCTGCTGGTTGGCGAATTGCTGACCAACGCCTTCAAACACGCATTTGTCGGGCGCTCTGAAGGGGTGGTCAGGGTACATATCCAAGAGGAGGCGGATGAAATTCGCCTGACCGTCAAGGACAATGGCCGCGGGCTGCGTCAGGAAGACGAGCGGCCAGAACGGTCTGGCTCGCTCGGCTGGCGCATGATCCGCAGCACGGTCGGGAAATACGCAGGCACGCTGGAGGTGGATGGATCAGATGGGCTCAGCGTTGCCTTTCGGCTTCCCCTTGCGGACAGTTGACCCGCCGTGTCAGTCGGCTTTGGCCAGCGCACACCAATAAGCCACCCCCGGCGCAATGGCATCGTCGTTGAAGTCATAGCCCGGATTGTGCAGCGGCATGGCATTTGCACCCTCGGTTCCGTTCCCCATCAGGATAAAGGCGCCAGGGCGATGCTGCAGGAATGCTGCAAAATCCTCGGAAAACCCGACGCGACCGTAGGCGTCGTCCACCTGACCGACCAAGCCAGCCGCCTTGATCGCGGACTGGGTCGCGTCTGGATCGTTCACCAGAGGTTCAAACGAGGTTGAATACTCAACGCGACCGCTTGCGCCCTGCGCCGCACAAACCCCATCCACGATTGCGCGCATGCGCTCTTCGATCCGGGCAGAAACATGGGCATCAAACCCCCGACAATCACCGGTGATCTGCACATTGCTGGCAAGGATGTTTCGCGCACCGTCAGTCTGGAAGTCAGTCACCGACACAACACAGTGGTCTCGTGGTGCGACCGCGCGTGATACGATGGTCTGCAGCTGGGTGACAACTGCGGCGCCGGTCACGATGGGATCCACGCCGCGTTCGGGCATGGAGGCATGGCCGCCCTTCCCAGAAATCCTGATGTCAAAGTTGTCCTCAAAGGCACAGAAGGGCCCGGACTGCGTTGCAAACTGCCCAACCGCCATTCCGGGCATATTGTGGAGGCCAAAAACCCTGTTGATCTGAAAGCGGCTGAACAGGCCGTCGTCGATCATCGCCTTTGCGCCGGTACCGTTTTCTTCGTCCGGCTGAAAGATGAAATGGACCGTCTTGTCAAAGCCGGGATCCGCCGCCAGAGCCAAAGCTGCCCCAACCAGCATGGTGCTGTGTCCGTCATGGCCACACCCATGGAAAACGCCCGCATTGGTCGAGCGGTACGGCAGGTTGGTTGCTTCCTCAATTGGGAGGGCGTCCATATCTGCGCGCAAGGCAATGCCTTCGCTTGAGGGCCCGCGCTGGAGCGTTGCGACAATTCCGCTGGTGCCAATGTTGCGGGTGACGGACAATCCCGCTGCCTCAAGCACCGCTGCGATCCTGTCTGCGGTTCGATGCAGGTCAAACCCTGTTTCGGGATGCACGTGCAAGTCGCGGCGAAACGCGACAAGATCGAGATCAGTCATCTTGCACAGCCCCTTCGGACAAGATCACCAAGGGGCGGGCGTCTGCGGGCAATTTATGCATCTGTTCCTGCAACAAGGCTGTAAGCCCGGCAGCGCCAGAGGGAGTGCTGCCAATACCAAGGTCATGCGCCTTGGCGACACCTGCAAGGGCGTCGGTATCCGAGATAGCGATGTAGCGGTCAGCCGCTTTTGACAGGATTTCGAACGCCAGCATGGACGGCGTTTTGCAGTCCAGACGCCCCATGTTGGAGACAGGCCCCGCAACCGTCACCATTTCACCTGCCTTCGCACTTTCGCTCAGGCAGGGGGCCGCATCGGGTTCAACCACGATGATTTCCGGCTGAACCTCCCAGTTTTTCCGGATCATGTAGGCGATTGCACCGGCAAGGCCACCGACACCGGCCTGCAGGTATACATGGGTCGGCCAGCTGCCCGCCGCGGCAAAGCTGTCGCGCATTTCTTCTGCGATTGTCGTGTAACCTTCCATCACCAGGCGGGGTGGCTCCGTGTAGCCGGGCCATGATCCGTCAGCGAGGTGGATGGCGCCGCTGTCTTCGGCGTCCTTGATCGCGGCTGCGATGCTGTCCTCATACGTGGCGCCAGAGCGCACGACTTCGGCCCCTTTTGCACGCAGGCGGGACACGAAATCTTCGGGAACGGTGTCGGCCAGGTGAATGCGGCAGCCTGCGCCAAACAGCATTGCGCCGGCGGCGACCGCCATGCCGTGATTGCCCGCACTTGCGCAGACAAAGTTTACACCCGCCGCTTTGTCACGTGCTTCGGGGCTGGTGAGATCCTGGATAGATGTCCCGCATTCGCGCACCAGGAGTTCGGCGACGGCGTAGACGCCGCCCATTGCCTTAAACGCGCCAAGTCCCATGCGTTGGGTTTCGTCCTTAACCCAAACGTCATGCGTTCCAACCTTATGAACGGAGAGCGGAGAGGGCTGATAGGCCGGGCAGGACTGCAGCATTGCGAGCGGTTTGGCGGGGTCGAGGGTGACGTTGATCTGTTCCATGACCACATTTTATCCAAGCGACTTGCGCGATGATGTGCAATTATTGCCTTGAAATGAGAAAAACTTGCAAATTTCGGGTGAGATGTGAGCGAGAAACTTGATACATCAGATGTGACGATCCTGCGGCTTTTGCAGCGGGATGCCAGAATTGGTCTTGAGGCATTGGCGGAAGAAGCGGGACTATCTGTTGCGTCTGTTCAGCGCAGGGTCAAATCCCTGCGGGCACGAAAGGTCATTACCGGTGATGTTGCGTTGGTCGATCCGGCGAAGGTGGGAATGCCCATGACCTTTGTCGTGATGGTCGAGTTGGAACGCGAACGACTGGATCAGATCGATGCCTTCACCCGCCGCGCGGAGGCAGAGCCGATGGTGCAACAGTGCTATTATCTTACTGGTGAGGCAGATTTCTGTCTGATCTGCACGGCGTCGGATATGGCCGCGTTTGAAGAACTGACCAAGCGCCTGTTTTTTGAGGATTCAAATGTGCGCAGGTTCAGAACGTCGGTTGTTATGGGGCGCAAGAAAATCGGGTTGGAGGTGCCGATCGAAAAGAGCTGATTTTGCAGCAATTCTCCCCGCGACGCGTGTCGCGCCTGTGGTTAGGCTGGCAGGGCAGGGGACATTGTGCCGGTTGGGGAAAGAGGAATGATTATGCTCACGCGTTTGGTTTGTGTTCTGATGGTCTGCGCGGCACTCGTCAGCCCGGCTCTGGCCCAAAACCGCGCAAAGATCGAGCGCGATTTTCAGACCTGGCTTTTACAAGAGATTTGGCCCGCCGCACGCAAGGCAGGTGTGTCCCGGTCCACCTTTGACCGCTCCTTTCGCGGTGTGAGCCTGAATTGGGATCTGCCCGATCTGGTGCCGCCGGGGTCGAACCGGCAAGCGCCTCGTGCACAACGACAGGCGGAGTTCGGCGCGCCGGGTCGGTACTTTGGCCGTGGCGCGGTTAACGGAGCAAGCGCCACAGGACGACAGATGGCAAAACGCCATTCCGCTGTCCTCGCCCAGGTGGAAAAGCGCACAGGTGTTCCCGGACGGATTATCCTTGCGATTTGGGGCCGAGAGAGCGCCTACGGGAAAGCGGCCATTCCGCATAATGCGTTTCAGGTTCTTGGAACCAAGGCGTTCATGAGCAGACGAGCCGCTTTTTTCCGGGCAGAGTTGATTGCGGCCTTGCAGATCGCGCAAACAGGCCAAGCGCCAAACCAGAGTATGAAGAGCAGTTGGGCTGGGGCCTTGGGTCAGCCGCAATTCATGCCATCGAGTTTCCTGAAATTTGCAGCCGACGGCGACGGTGACGGGCGGGCGGATATATGGACCTCTGAGGCGGATACGATTGCATCAATTGGCGCCTATCTTGACCATCATGGCTGGGACCGGCGCAGGGATTGGGGGTTTGAGGTGCGGTTGCCCGCGTCCGTGTCTTGCACGTTGGAAGGGCCGGATCAGGGGCGTCGTATCCGTGACTGGGAAAAACTGGGGATCACCCGCGTATCTGGCCGCCCCTTTCCAAACCACGAACGGCGCGGCGAGGCCTATTTGATGCTGCCTGCAGGGCGCAATGGACCTGCATTTTTGGTGACGCCGAACTTTTACGTTCTAAAGGACTACAACAAGAGCGATCTCTACGCGCTGTTTGTTGGCCATGTCGGCGATCGCATTCAGTTTGGTGTTGGCGATTTCGTCGCCCCTTGGGGGCGCGTCAACAAAATGCTGAGATCTGAGGTCGCGGCGCTGCAGCGCGGGTTGGAGGCCCTGGGCCATGATGTTGGCGGTGCAGACGGGCTTGCAGGTTTCAAAACCCGCCGCTCCATCGGGAGATGGCAGGAAAGGCAAGGTGCGGCAGCGACCTGTTTCCCCGACAAACAGATAATGGCAAAGCTAGCCCGTTGAAAAATAGATGATTTGTCCCCGTGGGGACGGTGTGTCGTTCAGGCAATGCTGGCGCTCATCTTGCGCCAGAAATCGTGAAGAGTTGGTTTGGTGTTTTCCGTCTCACGGTACAGGCGCACGGAAAGAGCTGTGACAAACTCGTCACCGCCGGCCAGAGCCAGACGGCCTTCTGCGAGTTCGGCCTCGCAGAGTTTGCGGGGGAGCCAGCCCAGACCAAAGCCCTCAAGGATCATCGCCTTGACCGAGTTTGCCAGCGCATTCTGATTTACCACCAACAGGTTGGGCGGGCTGATCTGCTGACGCAACGTGTGGTCAAGAACAGAGCGCAGCGCAGATGCGCTGCCGTAGGACAGCAGTGGGATTTGGCGTTTGGTGTCCCGGCGCAGATCAAACAGGGGCGCCCCATCAGGGCCGGTCTTTGACACTGGCACGAACTGATCCTCTGACAGGGTGAGGAAATCACACTTGCTCACTTCCAGCGGCGAAAGAAAGTCCATCGCGGGATGCCAATAGGTCAGGATAACATCGCAGTAGCGCTGTTGCAGGGCCGAGACGAACTGATCTGCGGCCCAGCTGGTCGAGTTGAGATCAACATCCAGCCCGCCCGCCTCCATCAGCGGCTCGATATGATCCCGGAAATGGGTCATGTAGAGCGACTGGCTGGAAGCAAAGCGGATCACGTTCTCGCCGGCCGCATCAATGGTCTGGCACCGTTCAATCGTTTCCGAATAGGTGCGCAGGATCAATTTGGCCTGAGACAGAAAGACCTCGCCTGCAGGGGTGAGCGAGAGGGGAAAGGTCTGGCGGTTGATCAGCTTGACCCCCACCTCGTCTTCCAGGGCGCGGATGCGCCTGGAAAACGCGGGTTGGCTGACATTGCGCTCCTCTGCCGCACGAGAAAAATTCTTGTGCGTCGTGAGCGATTCAAAGTCTCTGAGCCAGATGATGTCCAAGATGCCTAGGTCCGTTCAGGGGTCCGGGGTGATGGGGTGGTAAAGGGTCAGCCGTCCAGCCGTCCCTCTTCCACGGCATGACACGCCACCGTGCTGCCGTCGGTCTGCAGCAGGGGGCGAGGCCGCGACTCGCGGCACCTAGCATTGGCAAATGCACAGCGGGTTTGAAAGGGGCAACCCTGCGGCAGATTGATGGGTGTCGGAATTTCGCCTTGCAGCCGGATATGGCTGGGGCCTTCATCCTTCAGCTTTGGAACCGCCGACAGCAAGGCCTTGGTATAAGGGTGCTTGGGGTTTTCAAACAGGGTCCGGGTATCCGCCAACTCGCACAAAGTGCCAAGATACAGAACAGCCACGCGGGTGCCGAAATGCTCGACCACGCTCAGGTCGTGGGTGATGAAGAAATAGGTCAGACCGCGTTCGTCCTTGGCCTCCAGCATCAGGTTCAGCACCTGCGCCTGAATGGAAACATCCAAGGCTGAGATCGGTTCGTCCGCGATGATGAACTCCGGGTCCACTGTCAATGCACGGGCGATGGCGATCCGCTGGCGTTGCCCGCCTGAGAATTCATGCGGGTAGCGGCTGGACCAGCTGGGATCGACCCCAACGGAGCGCATGACCTCTGCCACCTTGTCGCGCACTTCACCCCGGTTCATTTGCGGATTGTGGTGGCGCACCGGCTCTTCCAGTGCCTGCTGGATCGTCATCCGGGGATTGAGCGACGCATATGGGTTCTGAAAGATCATCTGCATCTTCTTGCGCAGCGGCATCATGGCTGCGCGACTGCGATCGTCAATGCGGTCGCCATCGTAGTGAATTTCACCACCGGTCGGTGACAACAGGCCCGCAACCAGCCGAGCCACAGTGGATTTTCCGCAGCCGGACTCCCCCACGATGCAGAGCGCTTCGCCACGGTCGACATTGAGCGAAACATTGTTGACGGCATGGACCGATCGCCGCTCGCGGGTCAGGCGCCCGCCACGTAGTTTCACCGTTTCCAAAAACCCCTTGTCGAGATCAAAACGTTTTTCCAGCCCCTTCAGCTCAAGCAGGGGTTTGGTCTGCTGGGATGCGGTGCTCATGCGCTGGCCTCTTCAAAGTTGGTATTCTGCAGGCGGCTGACTTCGTGACATGCGACCTCGACCTGACCATAGCGGACAATTTCGGGCAGGATTTTGCGGCAATGATCGACTGCATATTCGCAGCGCGGGCTGAAGGGGCAGCCGGTGGGGATGGCCGTCAAGGACGGCATGTTCCCCGGGATCTGTTTCAGTCGCTGTCCAGGCAGCGTCTGTTGTGGCAGCGCATTGATCAGCCCTTGGGTATAAGGGTGCTGTGGGTCATTGATGATCTCGCGCGTCGGTCCTGCCTCGATCAGGCGGCCTGCATACATCACCAATGTGCGTTCGGTCATCTGGCTGACGACGCCCAGGTCATGGGTGATGAGGATCAGACCAACCTTGTTTGATTGGCAGAGCTCCAACAACAGTTCCATGATGTCGGCCTGAATGGTCACGTCCAGAGCAGTGGTCGGTTCATCCGCGATGATCAGCTCTGGGTCGAGCAACAGCGCCATGGCGATGATGATGCGCTGGCGCATCCCGCCCGAGAGCTCGTGCGGATATTGGTTCAGCCGTTCTTCGGGAGACGGGATATAGACCTCACGCAGTTTCAGGATCGCGATCTGCTCGGCCTCTGCCTTGCTGAGCGACCGATGCGCGCGCAGGGTCTCTACCATTTGCTGGCCGATTGTCAGGACGGGGTTCAGGGTGACCATTGGATCCTGAAAGATCATGGCCATCCGATTACCCCGGATCTTGCGCATCTCCGCTTCGGACAGCTGGGTGATGTCCTGACCGCCGAACAGGATTTGGCCGCTGTCGATATAGCCGGGTCGGCTCAGCAGGTTCATCAGTGAAAATCCGGTGATGGATTTACCGGCGCCGGATTCCCCCACGATCCCCAGTCGTTCCCCCTTGGCGAGGTCAAAGGAGATTTGGTTCAGCGCGGTAACTGTGTTGTCCCGCATAGCGAATTTGACCGTCAGGTCACGGACGGAAAGCAACGACATCGCTCTTATCCTTTGTAGAGTTTGGGGTTCAGGACGTCGCGCATCCAGTCACCGAGCAGGTTGATGACCAGAACCAGCACAACAAGAACCACACCGGGAATGGCGGTGATCCACCAGCTGCCCGAGAAGATGTAGTCAAAGCCAGACGAGATCAGCGAGCCAAGCGAGGGCTGGCTTGGAGGCATGCCAAGACCCAGGAAGCTGAGGGAGGCTTCGGAGATGATTGCATTCGCCACCTGCACCGTTGAGATCACGAAAATCGGCGATAGAGAGTTTGGCAGAATGTGACGCACCATGATGCGGATCGGACCAAAGCCCAGCACACGGGCGCTGTCGATATATTCCTTCTTTTTCTCGGCCAGCACCGTTGCGCGGACTGTCCGGGCGTACTGGGGCCATTCGGCGACGCCGATCACCGCAATCAGGAAGTAGATCGCATATTGGTTGAAGGTCTCGCTGCCAAACATGGCTTGGGTCACGGCAAGAAAGATGATCGCGACCATCAGCGTCGAAAACGACAGCTGAATATCTGCCAGCCGCATCAAGAGACTGTCGATCCGCCCCCCGACGTATCCTGCCACCAGGCCGATGGAGATCCCTAGGAAAGCTTGGAGCGCAACAGCACAAAGGCCGATCAAAAGCGACAGGCGCGTTCCATAAAGGATCGTCGACCACAGATCGCGGCCCTGATCATCGGTGCCCAGAAAGAACTGCGGGTCCGCGCCGTCCACCCACATCGGTGGATATTCACTGTTCATGATGTCGATCTGGGCCGGATCGTAGGGATCGAACGGGGCCAAAACCGGTGCCAAGGTGGACGCGATTGCAATGATCAGAAAGATCGCCAGGGAAACAATTGCCACCGGGTTGCGGCGGAAACTGTAGCCCATGTTGGAGTTCCACAGGCGGCTGAAGCGTGAGGGGGTAGGTTGGTTTGTGCTCAGGCTGCTCATGCGCCCATCCTCGCCAGGTTAACAGTTGGATTGACGAGACCGTAGATCAGGTCGACGATTGTGTTGGTAACGACAAAGATGAAGCCAACGACGATCAGATAGGCCACGATCAGGGGGGTATCGACGCGGTTCACGGCTTCGAGGAACATGAACCCCATGCCCGGCCACTGGAAAACGGTCTCGGTCAGAATGGTGTAGGCGACCATTGTGCCGATCTGTACACCACCCACGGTGATGACCGGCAGCAATGTGTTCTTGAGAGCGTGGACAAAGTAGATCCGATACGGCCGGATCCCTTTTGCACGGGCATATTTCACATACTCGCTCTGAAGGACTTCCATCATTTCGGCGCGGATCAAGCGGACAAAGAGCGGCAGCATGATTGACGCCAGTGCCACGGAGGGCAGCATAATGTGAACCCATCCATCTGCCGTGGCAAAGTTGGTTTCCCAATAGCCGAAGACATGGACGACATCACCACGGCCATAAGAGGGGAACCAGCCCAATTCTACCGAGAAGACAAAGATCATCAGGATCGCGGTCAGGAAGACGGGAATGGAAATCCCGACGATGGACAGGCCCATGATGATACGGCTCAGGACAGAGTTGGGCTTGATCGCGGTATAGACGCCGAGGGGAACCGACAGGCCGATGATGATCAGCGTGGCCCCAGCCACCAGTTCCAGCGTCGCGGGAAGTTTCTTCAGGATGACGTCCAGGGCCGGTTCCTTGAAGAAATATGAGGTTCCCAGATCGCCCTGCAGCACATTGCCGAGGAAGCGGATGTATTGGGTCATAAAGCTGTCGTTCAGGCCCAGTTCGTCCCGGAGCTGCTGACGCACCTCTTCGGAAACGGATTGGCCAACGAGTTCGCGCAAGGGGTCGCCCAGATTGTCCTGGATCGCAAAGCCGATCAGCGAGATGGCGAACATCACCGCGATCGCTTGAAACACACGTTTCACGAGGTAAGCGAGCATGTTTTGATTACCTTCAGTCGGTCACTTGTTGATGGACACAAAACCACAAACGCCCGTCGGGCGGCAGGGACATGCCCATTAAGAAGTGCAATTTTCGGGAAGCTGGCGGTGTGACCGGGGCAGCAGGGCCGCCCCGGCCGGATCAGGATCACTCGACGACGAGATCACCAAAGTACGGGAAGTTCAGAGCATTCACGATTTTCTCTGCGTGGACACCTTCACGTGCACCCCAGGCAAGGTTCTGCCAGTGCAGCGGGATGAAGGCGGCTTCGTTGTAGAGAATACCTTCCAGCTTGCTCAGCAACTCGGCACGCTTGGCCTGATCGGTTTCGGCATTTGCCTGCGCCATCAGAGCGTCTGCTTCCGGGTTGCAGTAGTTGCCGGAGTTGTACTGACCGTTGCCGGTTTCCGCATCCGGGCAGTGTGTCAGGAACTGGTGGAAGTTGGCGGAGTCTTCGGTGTCAGAGTGCCAGCCGATCATCATCATGTCTGCTGCGCGCTCGTCGAACTTGGGCCAGTACTGCGCCTTCGGCATGGTTTGCAGGTCAACCTTGATGTTGATCTTGGACAGCATCGAGGCAACGGCCTGTGCGATCTTGTCGTCATTCACATAGCGGTTGTTCGGCGCCATCATGGTGACGGTGAAGCCATCTGCATAGCCTGCTTCGGCCATCAGAGCTTTGGCTTTTTCCAGGTCGTAACGCGGAGCGAGAGCCGGATCATGGCCGAGGTAGCCAGCCGGGCTGGCCTGTGCGCCAACGGTGCCGAAGCCACGCATGATGCGATCAACGATACCTGCATTGTTGACGGCAAAGTCGATGGCCTGACGAACACGGGCATCCTTGAACGCTTCAACACGGTCCTGGTTCAGCTGGAACGTGATGATCCGGGTGCCGGGCATCGTGATCAGGGTTGTACCGTCGTGCTCTTCGACGCGCTTCAGGTCGGTCGGCGGAACCGGCGCGATAAAGTCCACATCCCCTGCCAGCAGGGCAGCAACGCGGGTCGGGTCTTCCTTGATCGGGGTCAGGATGATGTTGTCGACGTTGCCCTCGGATGCGGTGTCCCAGTAGCCGTCGAAGCGATCAAAGACCACTTTTACGCCTTGCTCACGCTCGGTGACGGTGAACGGGCCAGTGCCAGAGAGGTTGCGCGATGCAAAGCTGTCGCCGTGCTTGACCAGCTCGGACTTGTCTTTGCCGTCTTCGGTGGTGCCGGTGTAGAACGCACTGTCCATCGGGAAGATGTAGGTCGCGGTGTGCAGGACCAGCGGATAGGGTTCTGAGGTTTTCAGATCAAACGTCAGATCATCCACAACTTCCACGTCGGTGAAGGACGCAAAGATACCCTTGAAATCGGGGCTTTGCTTCAGGCGGTCAAAGGTCCAGTCAACGTCCTTGGCTGTCAGGGCATTGCCGCTGTGGAAGGTCACACCATCGCGCAGCTTGAAGCGCATGGTTGTTTCGTCGATCTGTTCCCAGCTTTCCGCCAGGCGCGGTTCAAACTGAAGATCCTGCGTCCAGCGGACCAGCGGATCAAAAACCATATGCGACAGTTGCAGGGTGCCGCCGGACAGCTGCTCATGCGGGTCCAGCGAAACCGGGTCCGCGTCATAGGCAACCTTGACGGTCACTTCTGCCAGCGCAGCTGTTCCCAGCGTTGCCGACAGGGTCGCAACTGCGAGCGTGCTCGCGAAAAACTTCATAATTCGGTCCTCCCGTTACGGTGTTCTTTTTTATTCGGTACCGTAGGCCCCCCAAAACAATCCAATGCCGATTGCAACGGTGCTATGCAAAATGGGTATAGTGAAAATAATGAAGATAAATCATATATTTACGGCATGATCTTGCGTGCCCTGGCTGATGGCGCGCGACAGTTATGCGGAAAATGATGCATCCGATTTGAGCGCACAGCTGCGCGATATACGGACAAAAGCGGTGCTGACGGGACAGCGCAGATGATCTGATGCCCCCCGAAATTGGTGGGTTGCAGGGGCAGAATCACTGCCGGACATCCGCGCGTAGCCCGCACTCTGTCCCTTATTTGGGAACAATGCCGACACTTGCTGATCTTTGTCTGCCTTCTGGCCGCATTAATGCAACGTTAACCATGTCTCGATGCCTGAAATTTGCCAGAGAGGCCGTAAAAACGTATCCCCTTTTAATCAATTTGTTCCACTTGTCTGATGAGGGGCCCCATGGCCAATGTATTTGTAGCCACCGTTCCTGGTGTTTCGTCTTTGCGTAATCGGTTGTCCTTTGACGGGCTGGAAAAGGGGCGCGAGGCCTTTACGACGGTTGTGTCCGACACAGAGCTGGAACAGGTCGGGTCAGACGGATCCATCCTGAGATTGTTTGGCAATTTCTCTAGCGAAGATCAGGCCGAATGGATCATTTACGCGATCGACCATTCGCTTGATGGTGCACCGATTATTTCCATGTCCGATCTGACGCTGAGCTTTTCAGATTTTTCGTCACTCGGGTCGAGCGAACTTTCGCGGCTGATGCTGGCAGGTGACGACAGGATTTCGACGCTGCAAAATTCAGAAAGCAACCTGCGCACTTTCGGGGGCAATGATGAGGTGCTGCTGGGTTCTGGCAATGATGTGGTGCGGGCTGGCGGCGGCCACGATCAGGTGCGCGGCGAGTTGGGGGACGATCGCCTGATTGGCGGCTACGGGCGCGATACCCTGCACGGCAACGGAGGAGAGGACATCCTGCGCGGTGGCGTGGGGCGCGACCTGCTATTTGCCGGTGTCGGAAATGACGACGTCGGCGGAGGTGCGGGCGCTGACCGGCTGTTTGGCGGGCATGGGTCGGATGTTCTGCGCGGCGGTGCGGGTGCGGACCGGATCAATGGCGGCACCGGCGATGACACCATGTATGGTGGGGCCGGAGCGGATGTCTTTGTCTTCAATCGGGGCGATCACACGGACCGGATCGTTGACTTTGAGGTTGGCGTCGACCGTATTCGCCTGAACCGAGGAGCCGAGAGCATGGATGACGTGGATTTCGGTCTCGTCGGAGATGATGTGGCAATCTACTTCGCCAACGTCACTGTGTTTGTGGAAAACACCACGATCGCCGAACTTGATAACGCAGACAACTTCCTGTTCTGACCAGGGTCTGTTGTGGTGCCAACGGTGGCACCGGTTTTTGATACGCCTTGAGCCAGCGTCTTCGTGAAATGCTGTTTTCGGGGTAATCTCTATGTGTCAGCGTGTTTGGCTGGCCCCATCAAGGAGGGAAAGAAGATGACATCTTTCAGCCGCAACCTGATTGCTGCCGTTGTTGGCATGGTGATCCCAGCCGTGGCCAGTGCTGACCCGATGCCGCGCAGTGCAAAGATCCCGGATACTCAGAAAGTCGCAAAGATCTACTCGGGCAAGACCGAACTTTGGACGAACAACTGTGGCGGCGGCATCTATTTTGCACCCAACGGTCAGGCGCGCGCGTGGTGTGCGAATTCCAGCGACAACCTTGGGGCCGGCACATGGAGCATCGATGCGAACGGGCGCATGTGCCAGGATCTGATCTGGTACTATCCTGACGGCCGCCGCGCCGGTGCGAGCCCTAGCGATAGATCCTGCATCAGCCATGTGGTGGATGCCTGGGGCACAGTCTGGCGCAGTTGGCCAAACGACCCGGAATGGTGGCCAGTGGACAAGAACGCAGGTTTTGTCCGGGGCTATAAATTCCAGACCGAAGTCAGCCAGACACGATCAAAACTCGGGTTTTGATCATACCAAAGGCGCCTCAGTGGCGCCTTTGTTCTTTTGGGCCTGGGTAAAAGCCACGCCAATGGCCCCGTCGCAGTTTTTTGCAATTCTTTGCGCTTTGGGCTTGCGACTCTCTCAGGACAGCAGTAAACCCCGCCGCAGTGGACCGATAGCTCAGCTGGATAGAGTACTTGACTACGAATCAAGGGGTCGGGGGTTCGAATCCTCCTCGGTCCGCCACTACCCCCACAAGATAATGCCTTTGAATTTGTCCGGTCGCCCAGACGTTTGGTCATGGCGTTTACCGGGTGCTTGCCTGTGAATGCGGTGCTTTGACTGGCCAGCCGTCAGGTTCGACATATCCTGATGATCAAAGGCAGGATTGCCAAGACCAGGACGGCTCCAACAACATATGGTGCGCCGGGAAAGTAGATGCCTTGGTCATCGACAAAGGTTTCAAATACCCCGGTCAGTGCAATTGGGGCGGCGACGGCTGCAACTGACGACAGAGAAGCAATCACCCCCTGCACCAAACCTTGCTGATCATCCCCCACCCGATTGGCAGCAAATGCGGTCATCAAGGGAGGGGCCATGTCGGATAGCGCTGCAATGGGCAGAAAGACGGCTACTGCCCAGATCGCACCTGCAAATCCAAATCCGACCATGCCGACGATCGCCGCGCCGCTGGCTAGAATAAGTGTTCGGCCATCGCCCAGGCTGCGGGTGAGCCGAGGTAACAGGCCTGCCTGCACAATCGCAATCAGGACACCGTATGCGGAAAGGCTGAGCCCAATGGTGAAACCATCCCAGGCAAAGACTTCGCGTCCCCAAAAGGCCCAAAGGGTAGGGTAGACGAGATTTGCAAACTCAAAAACGAAGATGCAGAGCAATGGTGCGGCAAGGCCGGGAATGGCAAAGGCGCGCAAGATTGATCCAAATGGGTTAATGTCAGCTCTGCCGAAAGAACGACGGTTCTCTGGTTTGAGCGATTCCGGCAGGATGAACAACCCGAACGCAACATTCAGCGCAGAGAGGCCCGCGGCGATCCAGAACGGGGCAGTGATATGCAAGCCCGATGCCACGCCGCCAAGGGCAGGGCCAAGGACAAAGCCGATGCCAAAGGCGGCACCAATCATGCCAAAACTTGCGCCGCGCTGCTCGGGCTTGGCAATGTCTGAGATATACGCGGTTGCCGTGATGTAGGTTGCCCCTGCCATCCCCGCGATGATCCGCCCCAGCAAGAGCACCCAATAGGTCTGCGCCATCGCCATGATCACATAATCCAGCGTCAGGGTCAGGAGAGCCGCGATCAGGATGGGTTTGCGACCGTAGGCATCCGACAGGCTTCCGATAATTGGCCCGCACAAGAACATGGCAGCTGCATATGCGGACATCATGATCCCGCCCCATAGCGCGCCTTCTGCGGTGCTGGCTGCACCCACTCGGTCCATCAGATCGGGCATGATCGGAAAAACAATACCAATGCCGATGGCATCGATCATCAGGGTCGCAAGAATAAAGAGAAATGGGCCGGTCAGTTTCATGCGCCTAACGGATACGGGATCGGCGTGGGTGGCAAGTGTTAAAACCTGTCATTGCTTGCGCTCTTGCTCGCGCGCCCAGCAAATTGTTTTGCGATCAGTTGTTTTGGCAGTACCGTCGCCTGATGGGCCCGGGAACGGTGCCAAGAGAGCCGATCAGTCGGGGAGTGAAAAAGATGCTGGATCAGCAGAAGCTTGCAAATATTGCCCACTGGGCCGAACGTGTTGATCTGGCCGCGGCCTTTCGGTGGACGGCGCGGCTCAATATGCACGAAGCCGTGGCGAACCATTTCAGTCTGGCAGTGAATGAAGACGGCACGCAGTTCCTCATGAACCCCAATCAGCGCCACTTTGCGCGCATCAAGGCGTCGGACCTTTTGCTTTTGGACGCTAATGATCCCACCACAATGGATCAGCCTGACGCGCCGGATCCAACGGCATGGGGTTTGCATGGCTCGATCCACCGTCTTTGCCCGCATGCGCGCTGCGTTATGCATGTCCATTCTATTCACGCCACGGTTCTGGCCTGTTTGGCAGACAGCACACTGCCTCCGATCGATCAGAATACCGCGACCTTTTATGGGCGCATGGTTGTGGACGAGCAGTTTGGCGGGTTGGCCTTTGAAGAGGAGGGGATGCGCTGCGCCCTGCTTTTGAAAGACCCGAAGGTGCGCGTCATGGTCATGGGCAACCACGGGGTTCTGGTGATCGGGGATAGCGTCGCTGATACGTTCAACCGGCTCTACTATTTTGAACGCGCCGCTGAGACCTATATCCGCGCGTTGCAGACCGGACAGCCGCTTCGGGTGTTGTCGGACGAAATTGCAGAAAAGACGGCGCAGGAGCTAGATGACTACCCCGATCAAGCAGGCCGCCATCTGTCGGAGCTGAAAGCGATCCTGGACGAGGAAGGGTCAACATACGCCAGTTGACCCCCTTCTTACCGCTCAGGTGGCCGAGAAGGTGTCAAATGCTTTCAGGGCTTTGGCACTGTAGGCCATCGAGGGACCGCCACCCATGTAGGTTGCCATGGCGAGCGCTTCGCAGAATTCGTCTCTCGTCGTGCCAAGGCGCACCAGGGATTTTGTGTGAAACCCGATGCAGGAGTCGCACCGGGTGGCGATTGCGATTCCAAGTGCCATGATTTCCTTTGTTTTTTCGCTAAGGGCGCCATTGGTTTTGGCGGCGGCCCCCATAGCGGCAAAGCCTTTCATGGTGGCAGGAACTTCCTTGGCGTAGGTGTTAATCTCACCTTCGATTTCTGACATGAATGCGGTCCAGTCCATCGACTTTGACTCCTTTTTTGTGAATGGGTCTAGCTTCGTTCATCCGATCCCATCCGACGTTCCAGCCAGCGGACACCTGCGCTGATGAGAAGAACAAGGATCAGGTATTCCAGGATCAGGAGTGTATAGATTTCAAGCGGTCGGTATTCCGTGACCACCAGCTCATTTGCCCGGCGGGTCAGCTCCTGCATTCCGATCACACTGGCAAAGGCGCTCATCTTCACGATGTAGATGAACTGATTTGCAAGCGGGGGCAGGATCCTGCGGATGGCCTGTGGCAGGATGACGTAACGCATGGTTTGCGCATAGCTTAGCCCGACCGTCTGGGCAGCTTCGCGTTGGCCCTTGGCGATGGACTGAATACCCGCTCTGTAGATCTCGGCTGTGAAGGCACTGTCCGACAGCGCCAGCGTGATGATGGCACCCCAGAATGGGTCAATCGGGACGTTCAGGCCCATCGACCTGAAGATGATCGGCAGGCCATAGAACACCCAAAACAACATCGGCAAAAGCGGAATGGCGCGGATCAGTTCGACATAGACCCTGTTGACGATGCGCCAGCCGCGTTTTTCCGACAGGCCCGGCAAAGCCACGAGAAGACCCAAGACAATGGAGATCACCGCCGCAATCACAGAGATCAGAATGGTGTCTCCCATGCCGGAAATGAGAAACTTGATATTGGTCCAGCCAGCCGCGGTTGTGGGGTCGATGACATACCAGCCCCATGTGGCGGAGGATCCGCAACCTGCCAGAACCGCGAGCGAGGCCAGCGCCAAGAATGATGAAATCCGCATGGTCTGCCTCAGTGCTGAAGTATTTGCGACAAGAACGTCTTGCAGCGCTCTGACTTTGGGGTGGTAAAGAAATGGTCCGGCGGACCCTGTTCAACGATTTCGCCGCCATCCATGAAGACCATCTTGTCCGCAACCTTGCGGGCAAAACCCATTTCGTGGGTGACCACCACCATGGTCATACCGTCCTGCGCGAGGGTGATCATGACATCCAGAACTTCGGCGATCATCTCGGGATCAAGGGCTGAGGTCGGCTCGTCAAAAAGCAGTACCTTGGGTTCCATGCACAGCGCCCGCGCGATTGCGACGCGCTGTTGCTGGCCACCGGACAATTGCGAGGGGCGTTTGTCTGCCTGATCGGGGATGCGCACGCGTTCCAGATAACGGCGCGCGCGTTCCTCGGCCTCTTTTCGGTTCAGGCCGAGGGCCTTTGTCGGCCCCAGCGTGAGGTTTTCCAGAACGCTTAGGTGCGGAAATAGATTGAACTGCTGAAAGACCATTCCAAGATCGCCCTGCATAGCGCTGTAGCTGCGGGGGTCATTGGTGATCTCTTGGCCAAAGACGCGGATGATGCCGGTGTCATGTGGCTCAAGTTTGTTGATGCAGCGCACAACAGTTGACTTGCCAGATCCCGACGGCCCGCAGATCACGACCTTTTCACCGCTGGCCACCGTGAGATCGATATCTTTGAGGACGTGGAATGTGTCATACCATTTGTTGACACCGCGCAGCTCGATTGCCGAAGCAGCCATATGATTTCGCTTTTTTTGAACTAGTTCTGGGAAGTCGACTTTATTGGGTTATATTTTTCGATCTGCGTTTATCAAGGCGCAAACCCTTGGTGCCGAAAAAGTGAAATTCTCCGTGGGAGCGAAACATGAAGCAATTCCTCAAAGCCGCCGCTGTTGCAGCGCTGGGTCTGATCAGCGCCGGTGGCGCATCTGCGCAATCTGCGCTCAACGAAATTCTGGACAGTGGCGTCATGAAGGTTGGCACCACCGGTGACTGGAACCCGATGAGCCTGCGCGACCCGGCGACAAACAGCTACAAGGGGTTTGATATCGACATCATGACCGAGCTTGCCAAAGACCTCGGTGTCGAAGTCGAGTTCGTTCCGACAGATTGGAAAACGCTCGTGAATGGCGTGGTTGCAGGCCAGTATCATCTGACCGGATCCGCGTCGATTTCGCCGGCCCGTATGAAGGTCGCAGGGTTCTCGGAGAGCTATATTTCGGTTGAGATGTATCCCTTCACCACTGAAGACAAGGCTGACCGTTTTGATGGCTATGACTCGATCAACAACCCGGATGTGACCGTCGCGACGACCCTGGGCACTGTGTTTGAGAAAAACGTGCGCGAATGGTTCCCGCAGGCAACGATCAAAGTGGTAGAGGCCCCCGCACGCGGTTTTCAGGAAGTTCTGGCCGGGCGGGCGGACGTTTTTATCACGTCGAATATCGAAGGGGCGACACTCACCTCGAAATTCCCGGTCGTGCGTGTGACCAACGCCGAAGCCCGATCGCCAACCGCCATCGCGATGCTGTTGCCGCAGGCGGATCAGGTTTGGATCAACTATGTGAACAACTGGGTCAAGGTAAAGCAGACCACTGGTTTCTTTGAAGGGATCAAGGAAAAATGGGGTCTCTGAGCTGAGGCTCAAATGAAAAACGCCCGGCGAGAGCCGGGCGTTTTGTGATTTTGAAACAGGGCTTTATTCCGCAGCGGTGCGATAGGCATTGCCGGGAAAGTGGGCGATGTCTGCCGTCGCGCCATCCGTCTGGAAGTCGGCAACAAGACGAGACAGGTTTGTGGTCTCCTGGTCCAGCGACGTGCAGGCCGCAGCTGTTTCTTCGTACATTGCCGCGTTTTGCTGCTGCGCCGTTTCGAGACTGCGCATGGCACCGTTGAGTTCCGAAATGCCCTGCGATTGCTCATCGGCCTGTTTGGCGATGTCCCCGACATGATCCGAGATACTGCCGATGGAGTCGATGATCGTCTGCAGCGAGTCATTGGTCTTGCCCACGAGATTGACACCATGAGCCACCTGATTTCCGGATGCGGTGATCAGTTCCTTGATCTCATGCGCCGCGTCGGAAGAGCGAAGCGCAAGGTTTCGCACTTCTGCCGCCACGACAGAGAAACCAAGGCCGGCTTCGCCAGCGCGGGCTGCTTCGACGCCTGCGTTGAGAGCCAGAAGGTTCGTCTGGAACGCGATGTCATCAATCATGCCGGTGATCTGAGTGATTTTTTCGGAGGTCTGAGCAATGGAGTCCATCGCCGTCACGGTTTCATTTGCAATGACAGAGCTGTTTTTTGCGTGCTGGTTGACCGAGGCCACAAGGGTTTCGGTTTCCCGCGCACCGTTGGCCACATGCTTGACGGTCTGCGTCAGCTCATTCAGCGCAGTGGCTGTTTCTTCCAATTGCATTGCCGAATGTTCGGTGCGCTGTGAAAGATCGTTTGAGGCAGTGGTAATCTCGCTGACCCCGCGGTCGATAGACTCCGCAGATACGCTGATGGCATCGATCAGGTGACTGAGCTGCTCGACCATGTTGTTGTAGTCTCGGCGCAGCTGTTCATAGCGCCCTGGCAGTTCTTGATCGATCTTGGCGTTCAGCTGGCCACCAGCCAGTTTCTGCAACCCATCAGCAAGGGATTGCACAACCATGTCCTGATCGGCCTGTTCCTGTTTGCTGTTGGCTTCCATTGTTTCCTTTTCCGCCAGCCCCTGACGCAGGGTCTCGATGGAGACGGCCATATCGGCGATCTCGTCTTTGCGGGTCGGAATATCGATTGGTGTGTGAACCCGGCCGGAGGACAGCTCGTTCACTGCGGTCAGCATCTTGTTCAGTGGGCGACGGACAAGGGATCGCGCAGTGAAGAAGATCGTCACAAGCGTCATGGCAAGCAGGAGGGCGCTGCTGACCAGTTCCTTGTAGATGCTTTCCATGACAGGAGTGACAAAGACATGGCGGGGCACGTCCATCACCAACACCCACGTCTTGTTCATGCCATAAGCCGAGAACGGGAAGAACAGTCGGGTGTCGCCGTTTGGCAGATCACTAACGATCTGGGTTTCACCGGTTTCAAGAGCGGTCTGAAACGCAGCTGCGCCATGCCCCTCAAAGGCTTGTGTGATCAGATCGGTTTGTGGATGAGCCAGCCATTTGCCACCTTGGCCAAGCAGCATGACGTTGCCGCCGTCAAAGACGGAAAGTTCGTTCACAAACCCGGCCAGCTGATCGAGGATGATGTCGACACCTGCGACTGCGATGATCTGATCCTTGGCGAAAACAGGCACCGAAACCGAGGTCAGAAGCCGCCCCTCGTCAGAGAGATAGGGCTCGGTAATGACGCTTTGGCGGGTGACTTGTGGCAAGCGATACCATTCTGCGGTGCTTGTCGGGTCAACGCCAAAGGTTTCAAAATTCAAACTGCCGTTGGATGACTTGGTCCAGTAAGGAGTGAACACGCCGTCTGCGTTGCGGCCCTCGGTTCCTTCGATAAAGTCTTCAGTAGCGCCATCCGGGATCGCGGACAGCCAAGAGGAGAAGACCATCTCGTATCGGCCTGGAACCCCTTCCAGTATCTTGATGATGTCGGCGGTCGACGCTTTGCCGTCTTGCACAAATCCGGATACGGCGCCGCCAAGAGCGGCAGCAGCTGAGGTGGCTTCGGTCAGTTCGGCAGAGAGGTTCTGGGAAATGTCCGAGGCGCTTTGCGTCGCCATTTCCAGAATGCGGTCTTCGACTTCTGCCGAGACGGTGAAGGCACTGTAGGTGGTAAAGCAGATCACTAGCGCGGTAATCGCGATGGTGATCGCCGCCAGTAGCTTGCCAGAGATCGTGTGAAACGGAGCGAGCATATTGGTGTGGTCCTGTTGAATGAGCACGTCTGCCCATTCAATTCCACGGCTGTCTGAACAAAGTGTTGACCGGTTCGACGAAACGGCGCGGGAACGCGTTTTCCCGGCATGGGCTAGGTCGCATTTTATCTGTTGCGCCAAACTTGGGGGCAGTGCGGTATTGCACTGCCGTCGCAGTGGCAAGTTTGCGACACTTGGCTTGGACTGCTGCCTGTCCGTAAGCAGGTGATTCCATATCCAGGCGCTCATCACGACTGACTTTGTCCGGCAGGCAGGCCAAAGGGCCTGCGAAAATGACAAGACGCGCGGGGCAGCGGGCAGAGAAAACTGTGGATTGGCGGTTTCGGATCTGTTTGCCTAGGCATGCCGCCGCTTGGCCGCCACGAGAAGGGACAGCATCATGGATCCATCAGGTAAACTCGCCGTCGTAACCGGAGCCGGTGCAGGCATTGGCCGCGAAATCTGCCGAAAGCTATCTGCCGCGGGTGCCAGGGTTGTTGTGTCTGATCTGGATGCCGAGGCTGCCGCTGCCGTGGCTGCGGACCTTGATGGGCTGGCCTATGGATGTGACGTCAGCAAGGAACAGGACATTGCCGCGATGATTTCCTCAGTCGAGAGGGACGTCGGACCGATTGATATCTTTGTGTCGAACGCCGGTGTTTTGACAGGGGTGGATTTGTCCTTTGACAACGCCGCGGGCGCGCCTGACGCTGTCTGGGAAATGGCTTGGGCAATCAATGTTCTTGCCCATGTTCGCGCGGCTCGGCAGCTTGTTCCGCTAATGACTGGCCTTGGTGGGGGGTATCTGGTCAACACCGTTTCGGCGGCGGGATTGCTGACGCAGGTGGGCGCGGCGGTCTATTCCACGACGAAGCACGCGGCGATGGGGTTTGCCGAAAACCTCGCGATCACCCATATGAAAGACAACATCCGGGTAAGCGTTCTGTGTCCTCAATATGTTGATACCGGCATGATAGAGGGGGTTTCGGGTGGTGTTCTGAGCCTGTCGGAAATCCTTTCCCCCTCCCAAGTTGCCGATTGTGTGGTGGAGGGCATCAGGAACGAGCGCTTTTTGATCCTGCCACACGACTGTGTTGCCGACTACTACGCCAAAAAAGCCGCTGACCCTGATCGTTGGATCGATGCGATGGCCGGTCTGCAGGCCAAGATCGCTCAGATCTGACATGCGCTTGTCAAAAACGCCGCCCATTCCAGGTCTGGGCGGCGTTGTTTCATTGGCGTCTGTCAGCTTCGCTGGCCAGCCAGGTGTTCAAGGATGCGGGCATAGTTGGTTTCCCCTTGCGCACCGGTCACAAGATGCTGACGGTCAAACACCATGGCGGGCACACCTGTCACACCACGAGAAGTCCAGAACTGCTCTTTTGCGCGCACCTGCTCCGTGCGGTCACCGCTGTCGAGCATGGCGGCTGCTGCAGTCCGGTCGAGCCCGATGCTGTCTGCGATATCAGCCAGTACCTCAGGATCGTGGAGATCTTTTCTGTCGGTGAAATAGGCGTTGAACAGGGCCAGTTTGGCCTCTTGGCCACGTCCCTGATCTTCGGCCCAGTCAATCAATTGATGGGCGCGAAATGTGTTCACGATCCGCATGTCATCGCTAAAGCGGAACGCAAAGCCCAGCTCTGCGCCAAGGGAGGTCAGCCGGTCGCGGGCCTGTTGGGATTCCGCGGCTGTGCTACCATATTTTCGGGTGATATGTTCGCGCAGGTTTTCGCCTTCATCTTCCATCTGCGGGTTCAGCTCAAAGGGGTGCCAGTGGACGTCGAGCGCGATACCGGTGTCTTTTGCGGCTTTGGCCAGTTGGCTATAGCCCACGACACACCAAGGGCAGACGACGTCCGAGACGATATCAACACGAATGGGTTCAGGGGTGTCGGTCATTGAAATTCCTTTCAGTAGGCCGGGTGGCCCAGGGGATCTATTGTATCAATCTGAGTGCGCCCGCAAAACTGCGGGTGCTGTCGGACTCTGCTCTAGGCCGCGACGCCGTCTGCGTGCTGGAATGCTGCATCGAGATGGGCATCAAACCGTTGCAGATCCGCTTCGACCTCGGGGGCCTTCATGACATCATTGGCCATGAACGTCGGCAAGGCCGTCAGGCCAAAGAACTTGAACACCAGGTGCTGGGGTTTCAGCAAATCATCAATGCCGTCGCCTTGAAGGAATGGCTCGGCCGGAGTGTCAAATGCCTCTTTCGGTGCGTTTAGGGTCACGGACAGCAGATATGTCTTGCCTTGCAGCGTGCCGCCCATGCCGTAGTTCGACTTGGGGTTTGCCTCGGTGCGGCCATCACCGTTTGCCAATCGCCCGTCCATCGCTGCGGTGTAGACTTCGTCCATGTATTTCTTGAACGACCACGGCACGCCCATCCAGTGCACCGGAAACTGCAGGATGATGGTGTCGGCCCACAGATGGCTGGCGATCTCCGCATCTGCATCATAGCCTTCCGCGACGGTGGTGAGGCGCACCTCATGGCCTTGTGCCTCGAGCCGGGATTTTGCGCGCTCAGCAAAAGTCGCGTTGAGCTTTCCGGGTGCAAACTCGTAGGGCTGCGCTGCATTCAGAATAAGAACTTTGGACATTGTGTTTTCCTGATTGTTGATATGTCTCGTCGCGTTGAGGGAGAGGTGAGAGACTAGACAAGGAAATTCAACCAGTTTACTTTTTGTAACCTACTACTTTTTTGTGAACGACACCCATGGCAATCACTGAAACACCTGTAAAAACGCAACGCAGACGCGCGTTGTTTGCCTGTGGAGAGCCCTGCCCGATTGAGCGCGGTATGCGTATTCTGGGCGGCAAATGGACGGCTTCGATCCTGTGGCACCTGAAAGACGGTCCAGTCCGTTTCAACGAATTGTCCCGAATGATCCCGGGAGCGTCCAAGAAAATGATCACCGAACGGCTGCGCCAGTTGGAGGCACAAGGCCTGGTGTCGCGCCAGGTGCTGGATACGGCACCGGTGTCAGTTCAGTACGAGGTTACGCATCTGGGATGCTCGGCGTTGGGTTTTCTGGATCAGCTCCGGACATGGACGGATAGCCTGCCTGGCGCAGAAGACTGATTTCGCACTCTTGGAGCAGATGAAAAAAGCCACGCCAACCGCTAGGCGGAGGCGTGGCTTCTGGTGTGACTACCTAAGGAGGGAGAGAGGGGCAGTCACATAACTCTATTTTCGCCGGACAGGCCTTCGTTCTGGCGAAAACGGGTAGGGCGAACCGTTTCGGGTGCTACCCCACGAAACGCACTACGGCGGATGACGTCGGGGGAATGGCCATAGGTCTCACGGATGTGCTGGCTCAGGTTTTGGTAGCTGCCAAAACCAGTCGCAACAGCGACCTGACGAACGGGAATATCTGTCTGTGTCAACAGCTGGTGTGCACGTTCGGTCCGCAACGCCCTGTAGACGCTCAGCGGGGAGCGTTGGAAGTGACGGGTGTAGCGCCGCTGCAGGCATCGGGTCGAGACACTGAGGCTCTCGGCAAGCTCTGCAACAGAAAGCGGGGCCTCAATGTGGTCTTGCATCACCGCCAGAGACTGGGAAATCAGCGTATCGCCTGCGGATTTTTGTTCGAGGTTCAGCGCGACCCGGCTCTTGGTTGGGCCTTTGCGGGCCTCTAGCCCAAGATAGTTCGCCATGCCGTCCGCAGCCAGTCGGCCACAGTCGGCCGCGATGATGTCAATAAGCATGCGTGGCGCGGCGAAGCTGCTGATTGCAGAGTGCACGGAGCCCGATACTGCGGTGGATGCACCGGGTTCGCTTGAGAACAGGTTGCATTCACCGGCCGAGGCCTGGAAGTTCGGATGGATCGCAAGATCCAAGTCCTGACCGCGCTCCAGTTCGTGCAACAGGAAAATCGCCCCACCTACGAAGGCCGTGCGATCGGCCACGCGCATGACCTGATTGACCCGGGCACGTTCCTTGGAGTCGAGCTGCCAGCGTTGTTGAATATCGCCCAGAAAGATCACCAGACGACGCGGCCGCGCGGCGGAAGGATCGCTGGACAGGGCCTCAAGCGGGCAGACGCGGACGCGGTAATACACATCGTCAAGCAGATGGTTGGCAGCGTGAAACAGGTCTGTGATGACCTGAGCCGCCGACCGAGACGCGCTCTCGGGCAGGATGACGTCGATATTGCGCTGTTTGCGGCCTTGTGGTGCCACGGCAAAATCGTTCTGGGCATGTTGCGTGGAGAAGTGGGTCATTGGTCTGCCTCTCGTACTGTGACGTGGATTTGGTCCGGACAGGGGTGCCGCCGGTCGGTACCGGCGACACCTCGGTTCTTGGAGCAGTGGCTTATTCAGCCGCCTCTGCGTAGTCCTCCATCGGAGGGCAGGTGCAGATCAGGTGACGGTCGCCATAGGCGTTGTCGACGCGGTTCACCGCGGGCCAGTATTTATCAACACCGAGGTTGCCCGGAGGGAAGCAGGCCTGTTCACGCGAGTAGGGACGATCCCACTCGCCGACCAGATCACGCACAGTGTGCGGTGCATGCTTCAGCGGGTTGTTTTCAGCATCGATCTTGCCGTCGATGATATCCTGCGCTTCCGAACGGATCGACAGCATGGCATCGCAGAAGCGGTCCAGCTCATCCTTGGGTTCGGATTCCGTCGGCTCGACCATCAGCGTGCCAGCAACCGGCCAGGACATGGTCGGAGCGTGGAAACCGCTGTCGATCAGACGCTTGGCCACATCGTCTACGGTCACACCACCCTCATCGTTGAGCGGGCGTGTGTCCAGGATGCATTCGTGCGCCACACGACCGGATTCGGAAGTGTAGAGGATCGGATATGCGTCCTGCAGACGGGCAGCGATGTAGTTTGCGTTCAGGATCGCCACTTTGGTCGCCTGCGTCAGACCTGCGCCACCCATCAGCAGGATGTAGGCCCAGGACACCGGCAGGATCGACGGCGAACCAAATGGTGCCGCAGAAACCGGACCCAGTGCAGAGCCATACTCCGGGTGGCCCGGCAGGTGCTCTGCCAGATGCGCTTTGACGCCGATCGGACCCATGCCGGGGCCGCCACCGCCGTGCGGAATGCAGAAGGTCTTGTGCAGGTTCAGGTGGCTGACGTCGCCGCCAATGTCACCTGGACGGGACAGACCGACCATCGCGTTCATGTTCGCGCCATCGATGTAGACCTGACCGCCGTGGTCGTGGGTGATCTGGCAAACCTCCTGAACGGTGGTTTCGAACACGCCGTGGGTCGACGGGTAGGTGATCATGCAGGCTGCGAGGTGGTCAGAGTGTTTCTCTGCTTTCTCACGGAAGTCTGCGACATCGATGTTGCCGTTGGCGTCCGCTTTGATCGGAACAACCTTCCAACCCACCATCTGCGCCGAGGCAGGGTTGGTGCCGTGTGCAGAGGTCGGGATCAGACAGACGTTGCGGTGCGCCTCGCCACGTGATGCGTGGTAGTTGCGGATCGTCAGCAGGCCCGCATATTCGCCCTGCGCGCCGGAGTTCGGCTGCTGGGAGATCGCGTCATAGCCGGTGATCTGGCACAGCTTGTCGTTCAGATCATCGATCATCTGGTGGTAGCCTTGCGCCTGATCTTCTGGGCAGAAGGGGTGCAGGTTGCCAAATTCCGGCCAGGTGACCGGGATCATTTCGATGGTCGCGTTCAGCTTCATGGTGCAGGAGCCAAGCGGGATCATTGCGCGGTCCAGCGCCAAGTCACGGTCCGCCAGGCGACGCATGTAGCGGGTGATCTCAGCCTCGGCCCGGTTCTTGTGGAAGATCGGGTGAGTCAGATACTCGCTCTCGCGCAGCAGGGTTTCCGGCAGGCGGTATTGCTTGTTGGAGCTGTCGTCCTTGCGATCGATGCCAAAGGCACCCCAGACGGCCTCGATGGTTTCGGGGCGGGTCTGTTCGTCGAGAGAGATGCCAACTTTGGTCTCGCCAACTTTGCGCAGGTTGATGCCACGCTGAACAGCAGCTTCCATGACGGTTTTCTGCAGGTGGCCAACTTCGACGGTGATGGTGTCGAAGAAGACTTCGGGCTCAACCTTGAAGCCTGCCTCTTCCAGACCTGCGGCCAGACGCGCGGTCTTGCGGTGCACGGATTGCGCGATCGCTTTGATGCCATCGGGACCGTGATAGACGGCATACATCGACGCAATAACAGCCAGCAGCGCCTGAGCAGTACAGACGTTGGAGTTCGCCTTTTCGCGGCGGATGTGCTGTTCACGGGTCTGCAGCGACAGACGATAGGCTTTGTTGCCACGTGCGTCGATCGACACGCCGATGATGCGGCCCGGCATGGAGCGCTTCAGCTTGTCGGTGGTCGCCATATACGCAGCGTGCGGGCCACCATAACCCATCGGCACGCCGAAACGCTGGGTGGAGCCGACGGCGATGTCCGCGCCCATTTCACCAGGAGACTTCAGGAGCGCAAGCGACAGGATGTCAGCCGCGACAACCGCGATGCCCTTGTGCTCGTGCAGGGCGGCGATCTGGTCGGTGAAATCAGTCACATGGCCGTTGGTGCCGGGGTACTGGAAGATGGCGCCAAATACTGCACCTGCGTCCAGCTCGCTCGGCTCGGCAACGACAACGTCGATGCCCAGAGGCTCGGCGCGGGTCTTGATGACGGCGATGGTCTGCGGGTGGCAGTTCTTGTCGACAAAGAAAGCTGCGTTGTTCGCCTTGGAACGTGCGCCGCGATGCGCCATCGCCATTGCTTCTGCTGCGGCGGTTGCCTCGTCCAGCAGGGATGCGTTGGCAATGTCGAGACCGGTCAGGTCGCTGACCATGGTCTGGAAGTTCAGCAGCGCTTCAAGGCGGCCCTGGGAAATCTCGGGCTGGTAGGGCGTGTAGGCCGTGTACCATGCCGGGTTTTCCAGAATGTTGCGCAGGATAGGCGCCGGGGTGGTGGTGCCATAGTAGCCCTGACCGATCAGCGAGGTCAGCACTTTGTTCTTGGAAGCCACTTCCTTCATGTGGAAGAGGGCGTCGCGCTCGGTCATCGCCGGGCCCCAGTCGAGGGCCTCTTTCTGGCGGATGGCAGGCGGTACGGTGGCGTCGATCAGCTCGTCGAGCGTGTTGAAGCCGATGGTCTGCAACATGTCCGCCATTTCGCGCGGAGACGGGCCGATGTGGCGGCGATTTGCGAAGTCGTAGGCTTCGTAATCAGTCAGTTTGAAGGCCATTGGTGATGTCCTAGTTCAGAGTTTCCCCGCCGGACCATACCGGCGGGGGGAAGGGTCTTGGTTAGCCGATCAGGGCTTTGTAGCCGTCCAGATCCATCAGATCTTCCAGCTGGGAGCTGTCGGACAGCTTGATCTTGTAGATCCAGGCTGCGCCTTCGGGATCTTCGTTCAGCGCGCTGGGGTTGTCGGCCAGATCTTCGTTCACTTCGGTGATTTCACCATCGAGCGGTGCGTAGATTTCGGAAGCCGCTTTTACGGATTCGATGACGCCGATCTCGCCGCCTTTTTCGAATTCTTCACCGCTGTCCTGCTGTTCGATGAAAACAACTTCGCCCAGCTGGTCAGCCGCGTGCTTGGTGATGCCGAGTGTGGCGGTGTCGCCCTCAACAGTGATCCATTCGTGATCTTCGGAGTAATAAGTGGTCATTGCAGCTTCTCCTGGAGCTTAGCGTTTGTAGTTCTGGGTGACGAAGGGCAGGGCGACGATTTCCGCGTCATGTGCCTTGCCACGAATGATCAGCTTGACCTGTTCGCCGGGTTCGCCGTGACCGGCAGAAACGTAGCCCATTGCAACCGGGCCACCGACGGTGGGGCCAAAGCAGCCAGAGGTGATCTCGCCGATGGTGTTGCCTTCGGCGCACTGGATTTCGACGTGCTGACGCGCGGGTGCACGGCCAGACGGTTTGATGCCGACGAGTTTTTTCGCTGCACCCTCGGCAAGTTCTTTCTGGATGCGCGCTGCACCAGGGAAGCCGCCTTCTTCCTTGCGACGCTTCTGAATTGCCCAAGCCAGAGACGCCTCGATGGGGGACGTCGACTGGTCGATGTCATTGCCGTAGAGGCACAGACCCGCTTCCAGACGAAGGCTGTCACGCGCGCCAAGACCGGCAGGTTCGCAGTCATCATGAGCCAGGAACAGCTTGGTGATGCGAACGGCGTCAGCATCGGGAATGGAAATCTCGTAGCCGTCTTCACCGTGTAGCCGAGACGGGAGATACGGCATTCCACGCCATCGATGTCAGCCAGGACGGTTTCCATGAACTTCAGTTCGCGCGCGGCGGGGCACAGATCGCCCACAACGTTTTCCGCAGCGGGGCCCTGAACGGCAACCAGAGCGCGGTCAAAGATCTCGGTGACTTCGACGCCTTCGAGGTTGGCCTTCATGTGCGGGATGTCCTGGTGACGCAGAGCAGCGTTGACCACGACAAAGAAATGATCACCGGCATTGGAGACGATAAGGTCGTCCATGATGCCGCCTTCTTCGTTGGTGAAGAAGCCATAACGGGCCTTGCCCTCTTTCAGGGTTGCATAGGCCTGCGGGCAGATCGCCTCCAGCTTTTCACCGACGTTTTCGCCACGCAGGATTACCTGACCCATGTGGCTGACGTCGAACAGCGCGGCTTTTTCGCGGCACTGCTTGTGTTCGCCCATGATGCCCATGGGATACTGGACCGGCATTTCCCAGCCGGCGAAATCCACCATTTTGCCGCCCAGTTCGACGTGCAGATCATAAAGCGGGGTTCGTTTCGGCGCATTGGTCATAGCGTCTAGCCCTTGAATTGGTGTTGGTTTTAGGGATCGGAGCGCAGCGCTGGCTGCGCTCCGAAGGTGATTTGGGTCGTTATTCAGCGGCGTTTTTTGCGGTTTCTTCAGTTGCACCGTTGGAGGCAAAGAACTCCTTGGTGATTTTGAAGACGACCGGGCTCAGCAGGGCGAGTGCGATCAGGTTCGGGATCGCCATCATTGCGTTCAGCGTGTCCGCCAGCAGCCAGATAAAGCCGAGGTCAGCGGTGGCACCGAAGTAGATCGCAATGATCCACAGAACACGGTAGCCGATCAGGACTTTTGCACCGAGCAGGTAGCCTACGCATTTTTCGCCATAATAGGACCAGCCAAGGATGGTGGTGAAGGCAAAAATGGAGAGCGCGATTGCGATCAGGTAACCGCCAAAGCCGGGCAGGGAGGTCTCGAACGCCAGCGAGGTCAGTGCCGCGCCGCTTTCGCCAGAAGTCCACGCGCCGGAGGCGATGATTGCCAGGCCGGTGATGGAGCAGACGATGATGGTGTCGATGAACGTGCCAAGCATCGCGATCAGGCCCTGGTTTACCGGACCTTTGGTTTCAGCAGCAGCGTGTGCAATCGGAGCGGAGCCCAGACCGGCTTCGTTCGAGAATACACCGCGTGCCACACCAAAGCGGATCGCTGCCCAAACAGCTGCACCGGCAAAGCCACCTTCGGCAGCGGACGGGGTGAAGGCGTGGGTGAACACCATACCAAGCGCAGTGCCCAGCTGATCGGCGTTGATCAGCAGAACGATCAGACCCATCACGATGTAGCTGACAGCCATGAACGGAACCAGCTTACCTGCTACGGCACCAATCCGGGTGATACCACCAAGGATCACGGCACCAGTCAGGATCATCAGAACGACACCAGTAACCGAGGTGTTGAAACCGAAGTTGGTTTCCAGAACCTGGGCTACGCCATTGGCCTGTACGCCGTTGCCGATACCAAATGCGGCGATTGCGCCGAACAGGGCAAAGGCGACACCCAGCCACTGCCATTTCGCGCCGAGGCCGTTTTTGATGTAGTACATCGGACCACCGACGAAGTTACCCTGGCTGTCCTGCTCGCGGAATTTCACGGCACAGACGGCTTCGGAGTATTTGGTTGCCATACCAACCAGTGCGGTCATCCACATCCAGAACAGCGCGCCCGGGCCGCCCAGGAAAACGGCGGTTGCAACGCCTGCGATGTTGCCTGTCCCGATTGTAGCGGACAGCGCTGTCATCAGTGCGTTGAACGGGGTGATCTGGCCTTCGCCTTCACCGCTTTCACGACCTTTAAACAGCAGGGCAAAACCTGTTCCGATGCGCAGGATCGGCATCAACTTCAGGCCGATCTGCAGGAACAGACCTACGCCCAGAATGAGGACGAGCATCAACGGGCCCCATACAATCCCGTTAACCCAGCCCACAAACGAGTTCAAAACTTCCATATTTTTCCTCCCTTGAGTTCTTCCTTAGGGTGTTATCCCTGATGCCAAGCCGTCAGTTGGCAGCTGCCAGCTGCTTTTCACGGGCTTGTTTCAGGGCAGCAAAATCCTCGTCCGCGTGGAACGACGATCGGGTCAAAGGTGTCGCGGAGACGCCGAGGAACCCTTTGCTACGTGCCATCCGTTCGATCTGGTCAAACTCCTCCGGTGTGACAAAACGATCGATCGGGTGGTGTTTCGGCGTGGGCTGCAGATATTGGCCCACGGTCAGGAAATCGACGTCTGCAGCGCGCAGATCGTCCATCACCTGGCGCAGATCCTCGAGGGTTTCACCCATGCCGACCATCAGGCCAGATTTGGTGAACACCTGCGGATTTGCGCGTTTTGCATCATCCAAGAGCCGCAGCGAGCTGTAGTAGCGCGCACCCGGGCGGACCTTGGGATAAAGATGCGGAACTGTTTCGAGGTTGTGGTTGAACACATCCGGGGCCGCGTCAAAGACGACCTGCGCGGCATCACCCTTACCCAGAAAATCAGGCGTCAGAACTTCGACTGTTGTTTCGGGGTTCTGATGGCGGACAGCGCGGATTGTCTGTGCAATGTGCTCTGCGCCACCATCGTCCAGATCGTCGCGGTCCACGCTGGTAATGACCACATGGCGCAGCGCCAGCTTTTTCACCGCTTGCGCGACACGGCCCGGCTCGAACGCATCAAGCGCGTCCGGGCGACCTGTCGCGACGTTGCAGAAAGAACAACCACGGGTGCAGACCTCGCCCATGATCATCATCGTCGCGTGGCGTTTGGACCAGCATTCCCCGATGTTGGGGCACGCGGCTTCTTCGCAGACGGTGGTCAGATTGTGGTCCCGCATCAGGCGACGAGTTTCGAAATACTCGGCGCTTTCGATCTTTTTCTTGCGGATCCACTTTGGCTTGCGCGGAATCACGCTGTCGGCCTTCTTCGACTTTTCCGGGTGGCGGAGCCGGGGCATCGGGGCGTTCATGGGGATGACCTCCTCAGGCGTCTTTGCGGACAACACAGGCTTAGGCGTGGATGGCGCGTCCCATCGCATCCAGGCAGGCTTCCTTGACTGCTTCGGCCATCGCGGGGTGAGCATGGCAAGCTGCAGCAACGTCGCTGACGGTTGCGCCTTTTGTCATGGCCAGAACCAGTTCTGCGATCAGGTCACCACCGTGCGCACCACAAATATGGGCACCGAGGATCTTGCCTTCCGGGGTTGCCAGAACCTTGACCGCGCCATCGGTTTCACCCTGCGCGCGGGCGCGGGAGTTCGCCATGAAGGTGAACTTGCCGACGACATAGTCGGTGCCTGCTTCTTTCAGGGCTTCTTCCGTGACGCCAACCGATGCGACCTCTGGATCGGTGTAGACGATGCCGGGAACAGTGCCGTAATCGACATGCCCGGCCTCACCCGCCAGCATTTCGACACAGGCAACGCCATCTTCTTCTGCCTTGTGAGCCAGCATTGGCCCAGGGACACAGTCGCCAATGGCATAGATGCCCGGAACAGATGTTGCGAAGCGTTCGTCGACCTCAACAAAGCCACGCCCGTTGACCGAGACGCCGAGAGCTTCCAGCCCCAAACCACGGATGACGGGGCGACGGCCGATCGCAATCAGAACCTTGTCCGCCTGCAGCTGCTCTTCTTTGTCCTTGCCGACGCGGTCCAGCGTCAGGGTAAGACCCTCGTCGCCCTTGTCGATGGATTTCAAGGCCCGACCCAGCTGGAATTTCAATCCGCGCTTGGACAGGGCACGTTGTGCAAGCTTGGCGATTTCGCCATCGATGCCGGGCAGGATGCGGTCGAGGTATTCAACAACGGTGACTTTCGCGCCGAGACGGGACCACACTTGGCCAAGCTCCAGACCAATCACGCCTGCACCGACAACCACCAGATGCTCTGGCACGTTTGCCAGCGACAAGGCGCCTGTGCTGGACACTACGTCGATTTCGTCAATCTCGACACCGGGCAGCGGGGTAGGCTCGGATCCGGTGGCAATCAGGATGTTCTTGGTTTCGAAAACGTCGTCGCCGACCTGAACCTTGCCAGGTGCGGGAATGCTGGCCCAGCCCTCGATCAGATCCACGCCGTTCTTTTTGAACAGGAACGCGATGCCTTTGGTCAGATCACCGACGATCTTATCCTTGCGGCCCATCATTGCGCCGAGATCAAGAGAGGCGCCATCAACCGCGATGCCGTGGCCCGCGAGATGCGACAGGCTCTCGAACTTGGCGGAGGAGCTGAGGAGCGCCTTTGATGGGATGCAGCCGACGTTCAGGCAAGTGCCACCAAGTGCGCCGCGCCCTTCGACGCAGGCGACCTTTAGGCCCAGCTGTGCAGCACGAATAGCTGCGACATAACCGCCCGGGCCACCGCCGATAACGACCAGATCATAGAGGCTCATATCTCGCTCCCTCTGAATTTTTCTTCTCTTAGGAGTCGAATGACGCCTAATGCTCACATTTCGCCTCCTTTAGGAAACTTTTCCCGCTTAGGCAATGATCTGTTTGTGTCAGAAATTTTGACGAAACTGTGAGTTGGCAGTAAACGTTGGGAAATACAGGAGATTGTGAAGCATGGAACCGGTCAGCCAAGAAGACGGAACCCCCGCATCAGAAGCGATTGAGGCGCCGGATGGTGATGCCCTGGGGAAAATGATTCGCGAATCTCGTAAGGAAAAGGGCCTGACGCTTGAGGAGGCGGCAAAAGCGGCGAACATCGGGCGTTCCACATTGTCGAAGATCGAGAACAACCAGACCCGGCCAAGTTTCGAGATCATTCGCCGCTTGATGCAGACGTTGGACCTTCAGACGCCGCAACTCTTTGTGCAATCGGCGAAAAGCGACATATCCGGTCGTCGCGACCACACCCGCAAAGGTGAAGGTGAGCATCAGGAAACGCCAACATATGATCATGAGCTGGTCTGCAATGAGCTGACGAGCAAGCGCATGCTGCCCTACATCAGTCAGATCAAGGCGCGTGATGTGTCAGAGTTCGACACTTGGATCCGCCACAGTGGGGAAGAGTTCATGTATGTCATCAGTGGCGAGGTGACATTATATACAGAGCACTATCGCCCCCTTCCGATGAGGGAAGGCGATAGTGTCTATTATGACAGCGGAATGGGTCACTGTTGTGTGTCAACCGGTCCGGAAGATGCGCGGGTTTTGTGGGTATCCCTCGATTGATGAGGTTTCTTTTCGGAAATTGAAACGGCAGCGCCATCACTGGTCGCTGCCGCTTTTGTTTCCTATGGGGGAATTTTCGCGTCAGTCGCGTTCGATCATCCGCATGATCGCGACCATGACGATCCCGTAGAGAACATGCCCTACAAGGGCGACCCACGTGATGCCGGTAAAGTTGAGGAAGAACGGCAGCCCGGCAATGGCAGTAATCCCACCGATGGCAAACACCCAAAGACCAAACCCATAGATGGCCGAAGGCAGGAACCAGTGCGTTTGGCCCATGACACGGGTCCAGATTGGTTCAAAGATATAAAGCCAGCCGACCGGGTAGCCGATCAGACCCACCAGATAGAAATGCACGAAATAGCCGGCGAAATCACCATTTGGCAGACCGAAACTGCCAAGCAGGCTGCGGGCCAAACCGTGCGGCGAGAGATTGGCAAAGCCAAGCGCAGGGCTGATCATCTGCCCCCAAAGATCAAAGGCGTTGGTGGCAAAAAAGCCTGAGATGAACATCAGACCAACGGTCTGAACTGTCAAAGGAGGCAATCCTTTTGTCATGCGATCACTCATATTACCCTCGTGGTTTTTATTTTTTCTGAGACCATTAGGCCCGTCAACGCTGCGCGGTACAATCTCATGACAGCCTTCTCGCGTGATGGTGACGGTTTGGGTCAATTCTGTAACAAACGGCTCCGAATGCAGAGGAAATGTTTCAGTATTTGCATCTGGAGAAGGAGATTTGCGTTGGATTTGCGCCTAGAGCGGTGTCAGATCTCGACATTGCAGGCCGTAGAGGCAGCACAGTGTTGATGACAGGCAAAGGCCAGACGGGAATGAAGCGGATCTATGAACCACTCGCCTATTCGGATCGACCGATCCGAGATCGCTATTGGAACCGGTTTCTGCCAGTACCTGCCCCCGCTTACCCTGTTTTGCAGGGGGAGGCTGAGACGGAGTTCGCAGTCGTTGGCGGCGGATACACGGGGTTGTCGGCTGCGCTGACTCTCGCTGAGGCGGGGGCCGAGGTCACACTTCTTGATGCTGCAACTCCCGGCTGGGGGGCCTCAGGGCGCAATGGAGGGCTGGTTTCAGTCGGGAGCGCCAAGCTGGCCGATGGGCAGATAGTGCGAAAGTTCGGCAGGGAAGATGCGCAGTGCTTCTTTGATGCCGAGCGCGCAGCGGTTGATCTGGTCGAAACCTACCTGGAGGTTCATGGAATTGACGCAGACAGGCATTCCAAGGGCTACACCTATGTGGCGCATCGTCCCGATCGAGTGGCAGAGATCCGGGCATACGGAGAGAGTTATCAGCACCGCTATGGGCTGGATTATGAGTTCGTTCCAAAAGAAGAGATGGCGGCCCATGGGCTGAACTCGCCAGACTACCACGGGGCAGTCCACTTGCCGCTCGGTTTTGCCCTCAATCCGATGAAATTCGTTCTTGGTCTTACCGCAGCAGCAGACAAGGCAGGAGTGACGTTTCATTCGCAGACGCCGGTGGTGCGGATCACGCATGATGGCGCGCAACATGTGCTGGAAACGCCGAATGGTCGGTTGCGGGCGCGAAACCTGATATTCGCGACCAATGGCTATTCTTCGGATGATCTGCCTGGCGCTTTTGCGCAGCGGTATCTGCCGGTTCAGTCCAACATCCTTGTCACGCGCCCGCTGAGCGAAGAGGAAATCCAAGACCAGGGATGGTGGAGCGAGCAGATGGTCTGCGACAGCCGGACGCTCCTGCATTATTTCCGACTGCTGCCAGACCGGCGGCTCATGCTGGGCTTGCGCGGATCAGTCAAGGTTAGCGAACATGACATCGCTGCAACCAGGCGAAAGGCACGCGCCGATTTTGACCGGATGTTTCCGAAATGGCGTCATGTTGAGACGGAGTACTTCTGGTCCGGCCTGATCTGCATGACGCGCAATCTTGTGCCCTTTGCAGGTGCGGTGCCGGGGATGGAGCGCACATGGGCCGCGCTGGGTTACCATGGCAGCGGCGTCACTATGGCCCCTTATGCGGGCAAGCTGATTGCTGAACAGGCGCTTGGTCGGAAGCGGCGGTATCACCCGGCTTTCATGCAGCGTCCGCTCCGCCCGTTTGAACTTGGCCCCCTCCGGCGCCTGTCCCTGCCTCTGGCATTTGCCTGGTACAACATGAAGGATCGTTTCTAGGGGCAGTTGGTAGCAAGACGGTGATTGACTGGTCTTATGGATTTGTCCAACTTTCCCGTTATGACTAAGGCCAAAACAGGGGCGTCCCTGCTATCATTGTCGCTGGATCGCGACGGGGGTGAAACGCTGCAAGCGCAGTTGCTGATGCAGCTGCGGCGATTGATCCTGCATGGCGGCCTGACACCTGGCAGCAAATTACCGTCCAGCAGGACGCTGGCAGCAGAGCTGTCCGTTTCGCGCGTTACGGTTGCAGCCGTGATCGACCAGTTGATCAGCGAAGGATATCTGGAAGGACGAGCGCGATCCGGGGTTTTTGTCGAGGCAGAGCTGCCCGATCTTGCCCCTCGTTCTGCGACGGATCCATTGGGTCCCGCAGAACTTGATGAGATCTCTCAGCCCGTACCGCCGCGTCCTTTTGATGTTTCTGCCCCAGACATGGCAGAGTTTCCATTTCGCCAATGGAGCCGACATCACGACGCGGTCTGGCGTTACCCTGATGTCGAACTGCTGCAGCGCCCGGACCCTTTTGGTTGGCATCCGCTGCGCCGGGCCATCGCTGAGCATCTGGCGCAATGGCGCGGCCTGCGTTGTGGGGCGGATCAGATCATCATCACATCGGGCCTGGGAGAGGCGATCAGCATACTGGCCGAAACGCTTTTTGCGCCCGGTGATGCCGTGATGACCGAAAACCCGGGCTACGGTGCGATGAACCGCGCCCTGCGGAGGAACGGTTTGCAGGCTGTACCTGTTGTCGTTGACGATCAGGGCTTTGACATCCGGCGCGATCAGCACACAGTGTCAGAGGCCAAAGGTGTGATCGTGACGCCGTCCCGGCACTACCCACTTGGTGTGACGATGCCGCTGTCGCGGCGACTGGAGCTGATTGACTGGGCCAAGCAGAACGACGGCTATGTCATCGAGGATGATTTCGACAGCGAGTATCGCTATCAGGGCCAACCCTTGCCCGCGATGATGAACCTTAGCAACGATGATAGGGTTATCTATGTCGGCAGTTTCTCAAAGGTCGTGTTTTCGGCGCTGCGCCTGGGGTTTGTGGTGGTGCCAAGGTCGTTGATCGGACGTTTCCGCGAGGGTGTCGGTGACGTTGATCCACAAGCATCTGTCATGGTCCAGCCGGTTATGGCGCGGTTCATGGAAAGCGGAGATTTCGCAACCCACATCCGGCGGATGCGGCGCATGTATAGCAAGCGTCACAGCGCGCTTGTCACCGCGTTAGAGCGGTATGCAGGGGATCTTCTGGAGGTGGACAACATCCCGTCGGGTATGCATCTGGTCGTGCGGCCATCGCTTGAATTGGCCAGCAGGCTGTCAGATGACGAGATTTCCAAGCGGGCGAGAAAGCGGGGTGTCAACCTCATGCCGCTTTCAGGGTTTTTCGAAGGTCCAGAGACTGCGCGAGGTCTTGTGTTGGGGTTCGCAGGATTTGATGAACGCGCGCTGGAGGACGCAGCGCGCGTTCTTGCAGATTGTCTGCGTGCCTAGCCAAGTGGATCAGACTGCGACCGTGATCGCCTTCGACCGCAGATAGGCATCCAGCCCTTCGATCCCTTTTTCCCGACCAAAGCCGGATTTTCGGTTGCCCCCAAATGGCAATTCGATCCCACCGGCCCAATAGTCGTTCACTGTGACTTGGCCGGCATCTACCCGTCGTGCCATGCGCAAGGCTGTTGAAATATCACGCGTATAAATTCCCGCGGCGAGCGCGAACTCCGTTCCATTTGCAAGCGTCAGCGCCTCGTCTTCGTCGTCAAAGACCTGGATGGTCAGCACGGGGCCGAAGATTTCTTTCAGCACAGCGTCGTTGTCTGCTGCGACATCATCCAAAATTGTCGGAGTATAAAACCAGCCAAGCCCGGTCTCGGGATCGGTCAGGCTGTGTCCGCCACAGACAATATCGACTCCACAGGACCGGGCCCGCTCTACGTGTCCATCTATCTGAGCCAGGTGACGATCCGAGTTTACTGCGCCCATGTCTGGATTGCGCAGCCCGTGGCCGATGGTCATGCCTTGTGCCCTGGCGATCAGTCGGTCGCGGACCTCGGCGTGGATGTCGCGGTGAATGACCAGTCGAGAGCCGGCAGAGCAGATTTGCCCGGCATTCGAGAAAATTGCCCAGAACGCTCCTTCGACAACAGCATCGATATCTGCATCCGCAAAAGCGATCAGCGGCGATTTCCCGCCCAGCTCCAGAGTGAGCCCTGTCACATTCGGCGCCACCTGCTGCATGACGCCGACGCCTGTGGCAACTGACCCGGTAAAGGTCACGTGCCGAACGCGGGGGTCTTGCACCAGTGGCGCTCCGGCTTCTGGGCCAGTGCCTGTGACGACGTTCACCACATCAGGCGGAAGGCCGGCGCGGACCAGAAGCTCAGCAATCATCAAGGCCGTGAAGGGCGTTGTCTCAGCTGGCTTCACTACTGCGGAACACCCTGCAGCAAGAGCCGGGGCAATCCCTCGAACCAGCGTCGAAGTGGGGTAGTTCCAAGGAATGATATGCGCGGTCACGCCAACAGGTTCCCTGACCGTAAAGGCCGCGTTGTCATTGCCAAGATTCACGCTGCGCCCGTCCAGTTTGTCACTTGCCCCTGCGTAGTATTCCAGCAATCTGGCCGAACCCGCGATATCACCAGAAGCCTCGGCCAGGGTTTTGCCGCTGTCGATGCTTTCGAGCAGAGCCAGTTGATGGCTCTGCGCGCGCATCAGGCGGGCAGCTTCGTTCAGAACGGCGCAGCGTTTGGCCGGGGGAGTGCTGCGCCAGACCTCGAAGCCGACGCAGGCGCTGGTGATCGCATGATCGATGTCTTGGTCGTTGCCACGGGCAAATTCGGAAAATGCCGTGGCAGTACCGGGGTCATGGCTCAGCATTGTTTTGCCATTGGCGGGGGGCACTGACTGGCCGCCAATGAAATGGCTGGTCGGCAGGTCCGCAATGCGACCGGTGTTCATGTAGTCAGAGATCAGCTGGTCTTGTGTCATCGTGATGTTTCGCTGCATTTGTAGGACGACTGGGCGAGCCATTCGGGGCAAACTTCAACGCCCCAACCGGGCGCGTCTGTGACATGGGCCTGCCCGTCCTGAATGGTGTAGGGGGTGTTCACAAACAGATCCCGTTGCCAGGGGTAGTAGTCATCGCCCTCGATCGAGAATTCGAGATACCGCCCAGCATTCGGAATGGCCCGCAGCATGTGCATGGTGAAAAGGGTCACAAGGGAGAGATTGGCGCAATGCGGGGTGCAGGGCAGGCCAGCCTCCGCCCCCATATGGGCGACCTCCATGCTGCGGCCGATCCCGCCGAGGTATAGAATGTCTGGCTGAAGGATATCGACAGCGCGCGTATCGATCATGCGGCGCCATTGCTGCATGTCCCAATCCTGCTCTCCGCCGGCGACGTCCATCGTCAGGGACTTCGTAACCTTGGCGGTTTCATCGAGCAGCCAGAAGGGGCAGGGTTCCTCGAAGTGTTCATAGCCATGGTCCTGCAACATGTGCCCCACATCAATGGCGCGGGTAGCTGAAAAACCGGAATTTCCGTCCACAAGCAGCGCGACATCTGCGCCCAATTCCTGTCGGATGACCGGGATGATTTCTTCTGTTCGTCCCGGCCATTCGTCGCGATCCTGACCGCATTCTGCGCCGACGCGCACCTTGAAGGCATCAAATCCGAATTGGTCGCGCAATGCCTTGAGCCGGTCCGCCTCGTCAGTTGGTGAAATGTCCCGCCGCATGGAAGAGGCATAGGCCCGCACTGGCCCTGCCGATCCCCCAAGAAGCGCAGCAACAGGTTTCTGCGCGTCTCTGCCACGCCAGTCCCAAACGGCCGTGTCGAGACCAGCCATCGCGCGGCGGAGATACGTGCCGGGGTACTTGTGTTCGCGCAGGGGGATTTCGCTGATCACCTGCTCCATCGCATCCATCCCCCGGCCGAGCGCCCAAGGGGCGACCTGTCGGTGGAGGATTTCGCAGGTCAGATCGCTGTTATAGGTCGACACCTGACCCCAGCCTTGCTGTCCGTCTTCGCTGGTGACCCGTACAAATCCAACAAGGGGCGTACAGAAGGTTTCAATTTTCGCGATGCGTGGGCCTGTGTCGTCCTGTCCTTGGCCATTGCTCAAGGGGACGGCGCCAGAGGCAGAGTAGGGTGTGCTCATGTGGACTCCAAAATGAGATCAGCGGCCCGATGGGCCAGCATCATGGTGGGGGCATTTGTGTTGCCTGACGTGATGTTGGGAAAAACAGAGGCGTCAATAACCCGTAGCCCGTCGATGCCATGCACACGCAGCTGCGGGCAGACGACAGCCGTCTTGGGATCGGCACCCATTCGGCAGGTGCCGACGGGGTGGAAGACAGTTCCGCAACGCTCTCTGAAGTCTGCGAGGATTTCGTCCGCAGAAAGTCTCCGGATGTCAGGCTCCATCGGGGTCTCGATCAGACGTTGCAATGCTTCGGTCCGTGCGAGGCGTTGACACAGCATTCCCCCTGCCACCACCTGCGCCTGGTCCTCTTCAGTCGCGAGCGAATTAGGTTGGATCAACGGGGCATCATGCGGATCTGCGCTGCGGATATCGATGCGGCCCCTACTGGTGGGGCGAGAGGGCTGGAAGCCAAGAATGAAGCCCGCAAATGGATCTGGCTGGATCACCTCGCGCTTGCCATCGGGTGTTGTCGTGTATGTCACCGGATTGAAGTACAGTTGCTGATCCGGAGCAGGTAAATCCGCAGCTGAGCGGAAATAACCCCCGCATTGGTTCACCGACAGAGCCAGAGGTCCGCGCCGAGCCAAAGCATATTGAGCAGCTGCCCGCAGCTTGCCGTGAAAAGGGCGAAGTGCGTTGTTCAGCGTGGGTTCCGTTGCTTTGAAGTAGTAGTTGATCCCCAGGTGGTCTTGAAGATTGCCACCAACCTCGGGCGCGTCGAGGACCGGATCAATTCCATGTTGTTTCAACAGCGCAAGCGGGCCGATGCCGGACAGCTGCAGCAGTCGCGGTGAAGTGACTGCGCCGGCTGACAGGATGATCTCCCGACCGGCTGACAAAAGCCGCGGCTTGCCTTTCACCTTGGCCTTTACAGAGACCGCCCTGCGGCCATCAAAGTGGATACGTTCCACAAAGGCATCGGTCATCAGAGTGAGGTTGGGTCGGCGCAACGCAGGGGACAGACAAGCCCGAGCCGAGTGCATTCTGCGGCCCCCGCTTGTGTTGATCCGGTAAACGGCAGCGCCTTCACCGCCTGGTGCGTTGATATTGTCCGTTTGTGGCAGCCCAAGCTCTTTCGCCGCGGCAAAAAAGTGGCGATTGGATACGTGGATCTGGTCTGAGACATCTTGCACATGGATCGGTCCCGCGCCGATCTTGGACCCATCCGGCGCGACCTGTGTTTCCAATGCGCTGTATGCCGCTTCGACCGTTCGCCAGCCCCAGCCGACGGCGCCGTTGGCTTCCCAATCGTCAAAGTCCGATGGCAGGCCGCGGGCGTAGACCAGCGCATTGATGGCCCCCGATCCGCCGACACCTTTGCCCCGTGGCCAGTACCCGCTGCGCCCTGCAAGAGTGCTTTCTGTTTCTGTATGGTATTTCCAGTTTACAGACCCATTGTAGAAGGTCTTGCCATAGCCAAGCGGCAAGGAGATCCAGGGAGACCGGCCCCTGCCGCCGGCTTCCAGCAAAAGCACGCGATGGCGTCCTGATCGTGTCAGGCGTTCGGCCAAGACGCAGCCGGCGGAGCCCGCTCCGACAATAATGAAATCATAGTCCGCCATGTGGCATCCGCTCGCGATTGTTGTCATGCGAGCGTTACAGAGCGGGGTCTCTTTTCCAAAACGAAAAAAAATTTGTCATGACCTTGAAAAAATTCGCCCAACTGTCAGGCTCTGGGGATGTACCAAGATCTTCCTCCGCTCACATGGCTGCGCGCTTTTGATGCAAGCGCGCGTTTGCGCAGTTTCACCTTGGCGGCGGGGGAGCTGGGGCTTACCCCATCCGCGGTCAGCTATCAGGTCCGCGGACTAGAGGCGCAGCTTGGCCACAAGCTGTTTCGCAGAAGCCGAAAGTCACTAGAGCTGACCCCCCTTGGTCATGCCTACCTACCGGTGGTGGCCAAGGCTTTTGTCGACATTGACGCGACCACCGCCTCGCTGTTCGGCAAGGACGTCAAGTCCGAGATCACAATTCGCTGCCTGGCCTCGTTGAACATCCTGTGGCTGGTTCCGCAATTGGAACGCTTCAAACGAGAGTTCCCGGACAGCAAACTGCGGGTCTTGTCCTCCTCTTGGGCGGAGAAAGTCGATGGTGACGCAATCGACATCGATATTCGCTACGGCGATGGTCGCTGGGCGGATGGCATGGCTGTGCCCCTTTTGCGCAACAAGGTGATCGCTGTCGCCGCGCCGCACCTTGTTGCGTCAGTTGGCTCAGAGGATCTGCAAGAGCTGCCATTGATCGAGCTGGGAGGGGTGGTGGACACCTGGCAGCATTTCTTTGCCGAGATGGGGTTGAGCGGCGGAGTTCCTGAACCGGTTTTGAAAGTAGATCAATCGCTGATCGCGTTGGAGTTTGCAGCAAAGGGCCTTGGGGCTGCGTTGGTCGCGGATATCTTTGCGCGTCCCTATCTACAAGAAGGACGTCTGCAACGCATTGGAGATACGGAGCTTTCGACGGATCAGGGGCATTATATCGTGCTCCCGTTTGATCGAAACCCACACCGAGCGGATGCCGCGGAACTGGCACGCTGGCTGCAAGCGGCGGCCAGGCAGGACCCCCTGTCCGGTGTTGCAGATGTTCCTTGATCCAACCCCCTAGGGGGGATATGTCGACTATATGGAACACCCTCACAAACACAGGACTCACCCCAAGCTCATCACCCGATTGAAAAGGGCGCAGGGCCATTTGCGCCACGTGATCGAGATGCTGGAGGACGAAAAACCCTGTTCCGATATCGCGGTGCAGATGCAGGCCGTCGAGAAAGCGGTGGGCAACGCCAAGCGGGTTCTGATCCACGATCATATTGACCACTGCATCGGCACCGAAAGCAGCGAAGCGGAGCTGGCAGAGCTGCGCGCGCTTGCAAAACTGTTGTAGTTTTCATGCTGTCGATCCTTGCAAACCGGACCTATCGCCACCTGTTCGCGGCTCAGGTCATTGCCTTGTTGGGCACGGGGCTGGCAACCGTCGCGCTTGGCCTGTTGGCCTGGAACATTGCGGGTGATGACGCAGGTGTCGTCCTTGGCACAGCGCTCGCAATCAAGATGGTTGCCTATGTGACGCTTGCGCCGGTGGCGTCGGCGCTGGCTGTTCAGGTTCCGCGCCGAACCATGCTGGTGGGTTTGGACGTGCTGCGTGCGGTGGTTGCCGTTGCGTTGCCCTTTGTCACCGAGGTTTGGCAGATCTATGTCCTGATCTTCCTCATGCAGGCGGCGTCAGCTGGTTTTACCCCCACGTTTCAGGCGACAATTCCGGACGTTCTACCGGACGAGGCAGAGTATACCCGCGCCCTGTCGTTATCCCGATTGGCCTATGATCTTGAAAGTCTGCTGTCGCCAATGCTGGCGGCGGCTCTTTTGACAGTTGTCAGTTTCCCCGTGCTGTTCGGTGGCACGGTTCTGGGTTTTCTTGCGTCGGCAGTGTTGGTCTTGTCCGTGCCGGTCTCATCGCCGCGCCCCTCAAAACCTCGCGGTATCTGGGAGCGCACGACACGTGGGCTGCGCCTGTATCTTGCGACGCCGCGCCTGCGGGGGCTTCTGGCCCTGAATGTGACCGTCGCGGCCGCATCTTCGATGGTGATTGTGAACACTGTTGTTCTGGTGAAGGGGCGGTTTGAGTTGGGGGAACCCGAGGTCGCGATTGCCCTGTCAGCCTTTGGCGCAGGATCAATGGTTGCTGCTTTGCTGCTGCCTCGTGTTCTTGAGATCGTTGCAGATAAACCGATGATGCTGCTTGGCGGGGGCGTTCTGACCGGAGGGCTGTTCGCCGGTCCGTGGCTGGGCAGTTTCACTGGCATGGTTGTGCTTTGGGCCCTTCTTGGGTGTGGATTCAGCATCGCGCAGACGCCGACCGGCCGCCTTTTGCGAAGATCGGCCAGCGCAGAAGATCGGCCCGCTCTCTTTGCAGCCCAATTCGCCCTCAGCCATTCTTGCTGGCTCATCACCTACCCGCTTGCCGGCCAAATCGGAGCCCGGTTCAGTTTGTCCTCGGCATATTTGATCCTCGGAGGGATTGCGCTGTTGGGCCTTGGCGCGGCGATGGTGCTGTGGCGCAGGTCGCCGGATCGTGAGATGCAACAGCGCCTTTGACAGCGCTAACTGTTCAAGGAATAACGGTGTCACAAACCCTCAGGAGATATGTGATGACCGCCCCGGACCCCCACACCTGCGGCGCTGCTGTCGATGCAGCTGGATTTTGGGTTGATGATCAGGGTCATCGCGCTTTCCTGCGCAGCGATGCTCTGCGTCAGTTGAAATTTTTTGAGGCAAGCCTGGGGGAAACGCCCGGTTTCCAGCAGCTCGACATGCAGGGAAACCACCGCCCTGACGACCTGCAGGAGCTGCACAGTACAACGCGTCTTGTTCACTGCTATGCGCTTGCTGAAATGATCGGGCTTGCAGGCGCGGGAAAGATGGTCGAGCAGGGGCTGGCCTACTTGCGGGATTTTCACCATGACAAAGTCCACGGTGGTTATGTCTGGGGGCTGCGAGGTAATCAGATCGCTGATCCCCGCAAGCTCGCCTATGGGCATGTTTTTGTTCTGCTTGCAGCGTCGACTGCAAAGATGGCCGGGCATGCGGCTGCAGATCCGCTCTTGTCCGATGTGGCAGATGTCCTGGCGGAACGTTTCTGGGAAGAAGAGGCAGGCCTTTTTGCGGATGAGTGGAGCAGGGATTGGTCGCCGTTTTCAACCTACCGCGGCATGAATGCCAACATGCACGGGGTTGAGGCGCTCCTTGCAGCTTATGAAGCAACTGGACAGGAGCTGTTCCTGCACCGTGCCGGTCGCATTCTTGATAGGTTCACCGTGCAAATCGCCCCGCAAGAGGGTTGGCGCTTGCCCGAACACTATACGGAGAACTGGCAGATTGATCGGGCATACTCCGGTGATCCGATGTTCCGCCCGGCAGGTACGACACCGGGGCATTCGCTGGAATTGGGGCGCCTGCTGCTTCACCATTGGGATTTGACGGATCGCAGGGATGCAACTGCTCCCAAACGGGCGCGCGCGTTGATCGAACAGGCTTTGACAGATGCTTGGATGGTGGGTGCAAAAGCCGAGGGGTATTCTATCGAGGGCGGTCTTGCCTACACGCTGAATTTTGATGGATCGATTGCGATGGCAAACCGGTTCTGCTGGCCTGTGACAGAGGCGATCGGCGCGTTAGCCACGCTTATCAAGCTGGAGCGCAGAGACGAGGACGAACATTGGTATCGGAGATTGTGGCAGTTCGCGTCGGCGCGATTTGTGGATCACAAAAACGGTGGCTGGATCCCGGAGATCGATCCTTCGGGCAAGCCGAAGATGACGATCTTTGAAGGCAAACCAGACCTGTATCATTCATTCCAGGCGTGCCTGTTTCCGCTGGCCAAAACGCCGATTGCACATATCCGCAGTGTGCAGGCGTTGGGGCGTGATTTTCTTGCTAGCCCGATCTGATCCGTGAAACGCAAACACCCACCCGCAATGCTGCGAGGGGTGTTTGGTTCCGGATATGAAAATCACTCCGCTGCCAAATCAAAGCTGGCACCGTCGTTTTTCGCCGCCGGTGTGATTGCGGACCATTTCAGATCTCCATCGTAGCGTGCGGCCAGCTGGCCGTCGCTGTCCATCGCAATCAGGTGCAGCCAGCGGTTGTCAAACAGGGCGCGAACCGTCGGGTGACGTTCCAGAATATCGGTCATCGCCTCCTGCGGCGCTTCGATGATTACCGAAAGGCGCAATGGATCGTGCTGATACGCCTCGCCATCATGCACCGACTGCCAAGGCAGGCCCGGTTTTGGAGCGCCGCCGTTGCCTTCCAGCACTCCAATGCCACCGACCACGTTGTGCAGCAGCTTGTTGCCACCCCCAAACAGCGTGGGCGACACGGTTGATCCGTAATACTGCAAGCTGATCCAGCTCGCGACAACGACCGGCGCAGTCATGATCAGCTCTAGCACACCAAAACCGTCATCGGCCTGCCAGTCGTAGTTGTGCAGGAACGACTGACCATCCAGTACCGTCCCCTCGGTCCGCCCACGCGGGGCGGCGACGAAGGCGCAGCAGCCGGCAAGTCCCCATTCGGGGCGCAGCTCGGACCAATCCGTGGCACGGCCAAGGATATCCTCGCCATTGTCTGCACGCGGCAGGCGGGCGGCCCGCTCTGTGCGGGTCAACGCGCCAGCAGCATCCAGCCATCCGCGGATCTTGGAAAGTTCTGCGGTCAGCCCGGCGGCGACTGTTGCGGGGATGTCCTGCTCATACAAAGTCACCTTGTCAGTCGTCGTGTAGTGCAGCGCTGGCAGGAACACGGTGTCAGCAGGGATTTCGATCCCCTGCTCGTGCAGTCCGGCCCGGACTGCGCTGTCGTTCAACAGACCGGCAAGCAGCCGGGCGTTTACATCACCAGCGTATCCGCCGCAGGCGCCGCAATGCAGCGCACTGGCGTGAGGGTTGTTGGCCACGTCCGCACCGTGGCCTGCAAGCATGACAACACGGGCAAATCCTTTGGTCAGGGACATGGCGGACAGGATCGTCTTGGCCGTCGTCACCTTTGTCGCCAGATCAACAGAGCTGTCCAGTTGGGGTGCGGGATCAGCCCGGGCGCTGTGGCCGGTGCCGAAGGCATCTTTCAGCAGCTTACCAGCATAAACCGGGCCAGTCGCCTCGACAAAAGCAAAGGACGATACGGCGGCGAGTTTGAACCGCCCCCAGGCCCGTTTCGCACGTGCCGCATAACGCCGCGCCAAATCTGCATCGCTTGCTTCTACTGCCGAGGAGGTCACGCCCGGATTGAGCAGAACTGGTCCGCGCCCTTCGCAGACGTCCGAACCAGCTGCCTTGTGGGCTGCTGCCAAACCGAAGAATCCTGCAAACCCGATGGTTTTGATCGCACCGTCCTGTGCTTCCAGTGCCCGGCGGAACACTTCGGAGCGGACGTCGATGCAGAAGGCCGCTTGCAATGCAGGCCGCTGGTTTTCGTCTTCGGCTTCTGTTGTCTTGCGTGCGGCCAACGTCGCCCCAAGTTTACGCTGCTGGGCCCGGTCTCCTGCTTCCTGAAGGATCGCGTCAATGACAAGGTCCCGGCTTGGGGTGACCGGCGTCTCATGCTCGGCGATGATGTCGTGCCACCGATCGATGATCTGCTCGCGATACTGGTGGAACAGCGCCTCGTCAAAGACCATCCGGATCGCCAGCAATTCAACGGTTGTGGTGTCGCTCTTGCCTGCCAGTTCTGCCTGCCACAGCAGGTAGCGGCCATACTGAGCCCAACCTTCGAGGGTGATGAGATAGCGGTGAAAGGCTGTTGCCGCAGCATCAAAGCCGATCCCCAGGGTTTCCGATGCCCGCCCGATGGCCCGCCACTGCGAGCGGTTGGTCGCCGATACAAAGGCGCCAAACCCCTTGAGGCCGTGAATTTCCGGGGTCAGATCGCGGCTCGCAAATTGGCGCCAAGCTGCAAAGGTGCCTCCGGTGCGATCCGGTTGCCACAACGCCTGCCCGTTATCAAAATGGCTTGCCGCAAAGGCGCCGATCCGTTCGCTGATAAGTCCCGGCCAATCAATGCCAGATACGTCTGCAGCCAGTTCCGCGACAGTTGGCAGCGGGTTCGGTTCGTCCGTGTCACCTGCGTCCAGTGCAGCCTGGATATCCTCAATGGATGGGGCATCAAACGGACCGGCCACAACGGCCAGAGCGTCCGTCAGATCGTCGTCGAGGATGTCGCCCGCTGCGATCTTGTCCCTCCAGTGGCTCCGAGCCGGAGTGACACGGCCATCCGCCACACGCGCCAGCCGCGCCGACGCGGTTGCGAGGGGTTCTTCGGTTTGGCCAAGGAACGGGTTCACGGCGACGCTTGAGGTCAGCGGAAAGAGCGGCGGAATCTGGCGGCTGGCTGAATTTGCCTTGCTGACAAGCTCCAGGAGCGCGGCGGGGTAGGTTTCATGCTTCATGAACATCGTGCAAATCTCCTGGGGTTAGGTTGTGGCCCGCTTTGACCAGCCATCAAGGACACGATCAAAGAGAGCGTTGGCGTAAAGCCCGTTGGACAGGTGAACGCGCAGGCCTGCCGCAGCCGGGTGGGTGGCCCACAGGGGGAATGTGGCCTGCGCAACCGCAACCAGGCCAAAGCTGATCAAGGCGAGGATGATGAGCGCCCATTCCAGCGGGCCGGGGGATGGAGTCGCGGGCAGGGTGCCTGCGGTCAATTTCAGTGCGACAATCTGCAAAACGAAGTAGCTGATCGATGTTGCAGCGGCATAGATCACTGTCCGGCGGGTCAGCGCACCAGGGGCGGCGTCCGCAAATCCCTGAGCCAGCAGATAGGCCACACCAAAGATCAGGATGACGCCAAGGGCGACCGCCTGCACGGACTTGCCGTCAAAGCCGAAGACGCCCCCGACGACCGCATAGATCACGATCCCGATCCCGAAGGCTTGCATCACATTGCGCGCGCTGGGGACCGCGACGGGACCAGGCCGGCGGATCGCCGCAACGTTGCTGACGGCTTCACCCGCACTGAGGAAGGCATGGGCCTTGTAAAGCGAGTGCGCCACGATGTGCAGAAGGGCGAGTGGGAACAGCGCGAGACCACATTGCATGACCATGAAGGCCATCTGAGCAATTGTTGACCATGCCAGAGAGGTTTTGACTGCGGGCTGGGTCAGCATCACAAGGCCGCCAAAGAGCGCGGTAAAGCCGCCGAGCATCACCAAAAGCGCCATGATGCCGGGTGCAGCGAGCATAACATCTGCAAAGCGGATGAGGAGAAAGCCACCAGCGTTGATCACGCCTGCATGGAGCAGCGCAGAAACGGGAGTGGGGGCTTCCATGACTTCGGTCAGCCAGCCGTGCACAGGAAACTGGGCCGAGGCCAGAACTGCGGCCAAAGCAATCCCAAGGGCTGCGAAAACCGTCAGAAGATCCGGTGTTGCGGTGGCCAAGATGGTGGCGATGTCCGTCGTTCCATATGCGCCGACCAGAACAGCGACCGAAACGGCCAAGGCGGCTTCACTGGCGCGGGCGACCACCGCCTTTTTGCGAGCCGCACGCTGCGCAGTGGTCCGTTCGGGATAAAACAAAAGCAGCTGATGCAGGCTCAGGCTGGTCGCTGTCCAAGCAAGAAGCAGCTGGATCAGATTGCCAGACATGACCAGAAGAAGAACCGAAGCAAGCGTTGCGCACATCCATCCGGTGAATGCGCCCTGCCGCATTTCGCCATCCATATAGGTTGCGCTGTAGCGCAGGACGATCCAACCGATAAAGCTGACAAGGCAGAGCATTGTGACGCTCACCGCATCGAGGCGGGCGGAAAGGCCAACGCCATACACCCCGATCAAGGGGGAGGTGGCGGGGCCCTGCAAGATCACTATCAATGCAGAGATGGCAGACACCGCGAATGCAGCCAATGCGCCCCATTCGGCCAGGCGGGGCAGGTTGCCGGGGCGTTGTCCTGGAAAATTGCGGGCGCGCAGGGCCAATCCGATCAGAATGGCGGGTGCCAGAAATGGCAGCAGAGTGAGGAACATGTCGATCTCCCATCAGGCGTGGCAGCAGAGGAGCGCTGCGTTGCCGGACTAGGTAGAACAGTTCCAGGGTTAGGAAAAATTCATTGTTTTGATCTTTTCGTTCTAATAAAATGAACGAATGCCGCTCAATTATCATCACCTTCGCTACTTCTGGGCCGTCGCTCATGACGGGAACCTGACCCGCACGGCGCAGCGTCTCAATCTGTCGCAATCGGCACTGTCGGTGCAGATTAAACAGCTGGAGGAGCGTCTGGGTCACCCCCTGTTTGATCGCCGAGGTCGGCAGCTGCATTTGACCGAAGCAGGGCGCATAACGTTGGATCATGCAGATGCGATTTTCGCTACAGGCCAAGAGCTTATCGCGACGCTGCAGGAAACAGGGCGCAGTCGGCAGGCGTTGCGGGTTGGTGCCCTTGCGACACTGTCTCGCAACTTTCAGATCGGTTTCTTGCGGCCAATGTTGGCGCGCACAGATGTGGAGGTGATCGTCCGCTCTGGTAGTCCAACAGAGTTGTTGGAAGGGCTCGCGACCCTCAATCTCGATCTCGTTTTGATGAACCGCGAACCCCCAAACGACAGTTTGACACCGTACGAGACGCACCAGATCGCAGATCAGGCGGTGAGCATTGTTGGTTCTCCGGATCGGTTTGATCCAGAACAGCCCATCCGCAATCTTATCGAAGACCATCCCTTTGTCCTGCCAACCACCGATACCACGATGCGCACAGCATTCGATGCCATGGCAAGTCGACTGTCCGTGGTGCCTCAGGTGGTGGCCGAGGTGGACGATATGGCAATGATGCGTCTGCTTGCCCGCGAGAACATCGGTCTTGCGCTGGTGGCGCCTATCGTCGTTCAGGACGAGCTGACCTCTGGGCGTCTGGTCGAAGCCCGAGAGCATCCTCGCATTCGAGAGACGTTCTATGCCATCACCTTGCGCCGCCGGTTCCCCAATCCTCTCGTGCAGGAACTGCTGGCTGATCGCAGCGAGGTCTTGGGCACAGCGGGCTGATGTCACTTGAGGTTTCACCGAAGTGATTGGCCGCCCTATCGCAGTTGTGAGCAGATGTCACCGCTCGCAGCCACAACTCCTCTCAAACGGCGGGTATAACACCCTCATATGCGTCGCGGCATTTGAGTGGCTGATGTGACCACCGTTTTCAGGAGATGAATATGTTACCTCGTTCTTTTGGTCTGGCCATCGGTCGCGGGTTTGCGGCTGTTGGCCTTATGGTACTGAGCACTGCAAGTGCAGCAGTGGCGCAGGACCTTGATGGCCGCGATACAGCTGGAAACTGGCGTGTAACGGAATACGAAACCCATGGGGTTTGGAAGACAATCTGTGATGAGAGAGAAGAGCCATCAGGCCTGCGCCAGCGCTGCTATGTGCGTTGGGTAGATGTCTATACACAGACCCCGAAACTTGGCGCTTTGTTTGCCTTTGTTACGCCTGACGGGGCGGGCGACCGGATCCAGTTTGGCCCTGAACCGGGCAGTGTTTTTCTGCCGGGTGGGTTTCAGATCCGCAGAGGCGACGACATCGTCTGGGTTCAGGATGACCGCCAATGTCTGTTGTGGGCGCAGTGTGATTTCGATGCCGAGAGCTCAAGCGCTGTCCTGAGAGAGATGCGCGCAGGCGGTGTTCTGGAGCTGCGTTTTGAAGATCGCAGCGGCGCACGATACGCGCTGAGCTGGCCGCTGGATGGGTTTTCTGCCGCATTTGACAGCTACCGCGCCCATTGGGCAAAGCGACAATAGGGTGGATCGGCCAGGCCCAGCTTGCGTGTGCCTAGCGCTTGCGCGGGAAAAGTGAGCCCGCGCAAGCGCTGTCATCAGATCGGGGCGCCTGTGAATTGGGCCAGCCCTACACCGCTGTCTTTCAAAGCGCGGCGGACTTCTGCGGCGATGGCGACGGCCGTTGGGGTGTCACCGTGCAGGCAAATCGTATCGATGCGTGTTTCGATCCGTTTTCCGCTGGCCGTGATGATTGCCCCTTCACGTACCATGTCCACCATACGTTGACCTGCCTCCTTGGGGTCGTGGATGACGGATCCTGGCAGTTTGCGGTCGACCAGTGTTGCGTCGTCATTGTAGGCGCGATCTGCAAAGATTTCGCAGGCGGCGGCGCATCCCAGCTCTGCGACAGCGGCTTGCTGGGCCGTCCCTGCCAGAACCATGACGATGATATCAGGATCAGCAGACAGTGCCCCCTCGTAACAGGCTCGCGCCATGTCCTGATCTTCAGAGGCCATATTCGCCAATGCACCGTGCAGTTTCAGGTGGCGCACCTTGGTGCCGGCCGCAGTCGCCATCGCCTGCGCCGCACCAAGTTGGTAGCGCACAAGATTGGCAAGTGAGGCATGCGGGATGTCCATTCGGCGTCGCCCAAACCCGTGCAGATCGGGGAAACCCGGATGCGCGCCGATGCCAGTGCCCTTTTCGCGTGCATTTGCCATTGTCTTGGCCATCACGTCCCAATCACCTGCGTGAAAACCGCAGGCAATATTGGCTGAGGTGACGATATCCAGAAGGGCTGCGTCATCCCCAAGGTTCCAGGCACCAAAACCTTCGCCCATATCGGCGTTCAGATCGACAGTTCGGGTCATGTCAGCTCCTTACAAGACATCTTCTTCGCCAGCGATCGCGCCGCTGATCAGTTGATAGGACAAGAGATCCGCAATGGTGTGGGGATCACGGATGAGCGGTTTGCACGCCGTGCGCAAACCGGATTGATGAGAACGGGCTTTCTCCTCTGCCTCCAAAGCTGCCTCAAGAGTGACAAACTGAAAGCAGAGGGGCGCACCGGCCGGGGCTTGGGCGAGGAGAGGTAGATCACAGGGGATGACCGTCCCAATGCGAGGATAGCCCCCTGTCGTCTGACATTCTGCCAACAGCAAATAAGGGGTTCCGTCACCAGTGATCTGGATGTCGCCGGGACTGATGACCTCTGACAGCACGGTCCGCCCCCCGTCAGGTGAAAACGCGGCACCGTCACTATCCAATGGCACCCCCATTCTGTTTCCGCGCGTCCCGCGGCGGAACTGTGTTTGTTCAAAACGGGCGCGGTCTTTTTCAGCGAACAGATGGGTTTGCAGGCTGGCCACCATTCTGACCTGTCCGCCCTCAAACCGGTTGGCCACCTTGAGCCCCAGCCCCGTCTGGAACTGGCCATCTTCGCCCACGGGGAGTGTGTCGCCAGATTGGCAGGCTGCACCGATCCCTGCTGAAAGGTGAACAGAACGTGCTCCCAGTTGTTCGGGCACCACAAGGCCGCCGCCGACGTGCAGGTAGCCGTATGTTCCGCGCAAGGCTGCACCAATGCTGAGGCGAGCGCCCGCAGGAAGGACATGACTGGCGTTCCAGGCAATGGCGCTGCCGTCGATCGAGGCTTTCATCGGGGCACCGGTCAAGGCAATGCGGAGGTCTTCTGTGGCCTCGAACTCTCCACCCATGCCGACCATCTCAAGTGCTGCGAGGGTGTGGGATTGGGCAAGGAGCGCCGCACCTTCGGCAAGTGCCAGTCGATCCGCGGCGCCACCGCGGGACACGCCATATTCCAGCCAGCCGGGTCGGCCTGCGTCCTGAACGGTGCAGCCGGGGCCAATGCGCAGAACCTTGAGTGATCGGGTCATTTCAGCACCTCGGCCTTGGCGCCGCCCATCGGGTCGGCCCGCAGGTTGGTGATCTCCTCGGCGGTAGCGGGGGTAAATGCCACCTCGTCGCCGGGTCGGAGCACAAAGGGATTTGCGCTTTGTGGTTGAAACAATTGCACCGCTGTTTGACCAACGTGCATCCAGCCAGTTGGCGTTGCGACCGAAAACAGCACCATTTGGCGAATGGCTACCGCCAACGCACCCTCTGGGATACGGTTGGTGAGTTGGCTTTGACGGGGAATATCCCAGGCCTCCGGCAGTTCACCGAGATAAGGCTGGCCCGGAGCAAACCCGATGGTCTGGACACGAACGCGGGCGGCAGCAAGCTGTGCAATCGCGTCTTCCGGGCTCAGCCCGGCCGCGCTTGCTGCCTGCTCCAGTTGAGGGGCGAGTTCAGATCCAAAAACTGCCGGAATGCGCCACAGGCGTCGGTTTTCCGGCAACGGAGCCCCGTACCAATCCTTGGACGCTAGAAGCCCCTCAAGCTTGGTCCGTAGGGTCCTGTGATCCAGATGGAGCGGATCAAAACGAATGTAGGTAGAGACTAGGGACGTTGAGACCTCTTCGATGCCATCCCAGGTCAACCGCCCAAGCTCAGCTCGCAGTGCAAGAGCCGCGCGGTTTGCTGGCTCGTTCAATCGTTCGCCAAAACTGATGAGCATGCCATCTATCCCGACCGTGCGGATCAGTGGCGTGAAATCAGCAGGTTGTGTGTGCAGGTCAGTCATCGGCTCACATCTGTTCGGGCAGGTAGGTCACGATAGACGGGAAAAGCACGATGAGGACAAGGGCTGCAACCATCAGGAAAAAGAATGGCAACGCGGCGCGGGCAACAGTCAGGATATCGCGACCGGTCAGCGACTGCAGCACAAAGAGATTGAAGCCAACTGGTGGGGTAATCTGCGACATCTCAACCACGATCACCAGGAAAATACCGAACCAGAGCGGATCAATCCCCGCCTCAAGAACCATGGGCATGATGACCGACGCCGTGAGCACCACGACGGAAATCCCGTCAAGAAAACAGCCAAGCACAACAAAGAAGATCGTCAGTGCAGCCAGAAGCGTGAAGGTCGAGAGGTTGAGCGAGCCGATCCATTCCGCCAGCAAGCGGGGAATGCCGGTAAAGCCCATCGCAACGGTCAGAAAGGACGCGCCGGCAAGGATGAAGGCAATCATGCAGGACGTTACTGTAGCGCCCATGAGGCCGTCGACAAAGGTACGGCGGGTTAGGGACCCCGACTGCCAGGACAGCAGCAGCGCAAGCACAACACCAACCGCCGCTGCATCAGTGGGAGAGGCAATGCCTGCGTAAATCGATCCGATGACACCGGCAATCAGCAACATGACAGGGATCAGGCGGCGTGTTCTGTTGAGCTTTTCACCAAAGCTCAGGCTGCTTTCCGTAGCGTCGCCCTGGGGAAGGGACTTGCGGTTGAGAAAGGCCCAGATGGCGACATATCCGACAAAGAGCGAAACCAGCAGGACACCCGGCAACACGCCGGCGACGAACAGGCGGGCGATGGATTGTTCGGTCGCAACGCCATAGACGATCAGAATAATTGACGGCGGGATCAAAAGACCAAGCGTCGCTGAGCCAGCAAGGGTGCCAATCACCACTTTTTCCGGATACCCGCGGCGCGCCAGTTCGGGGATTGACAGTTTACCAATGGTGGCCGCCGTTGCGGCGGAGGAGCCGGAAACCGCAGCAAAGATCCCGCAGGCAAAGATATTCACATGCAGCAGTTGGCCGGGCAGGCGGTTCATCCACGGGGCCAGACCTGTAAACATGTCCTCTGACAGGCGTGAGCGAAACAGGATTTCTCCCATCCAGATAAACAAGGGCAATGCCGCCAGCGCCCAGGAATTGCTGTGGCCCCACATAGTGGTTGCCATCACCAGCCCCAAAGGCGCTTCGGTGAATAGGGCCATGGCGGCGACACCGACACCAAGTAGGGCAAAAGCCACCCAAAGGCCCGCACCCAGAAAGAGAAACAGGAGAAAGAGAAGGACGATGGAAAGCGCAGCAACCGACATCGGGAAATCCTATTCGTTGAGGAGGTTTTCGCCTTTGCCCTGCCAGCTGGGCTCAGCGCCGCGCAGGACGCAGATCAGCTCATCTGCCAGCGCAATCGTCAGAATAATGAGGCCAAACGCCACCGGCAGTTGCGGAATCCAGAGCGGAACAGACACCATTCCAGAGCTGCGGTCGCCAAATTCGTGGGATTCCAGTACCAGCAGCCCCATGTACCAGCTTGCATAGCCAGCCATCACTAGGGCGAGGCAGATAACCGCGATCTCGCTGAGGCGGGCCATCGCTGCGGGCATCTTGTTGGTCAGGAGGCTCACCCGGATATGACCGCCGGCGCGCAGTGCATAGGCGAGCGCAAGAAAGCTTGATCCAGCAAGAAAGAACCCGGTGAAATCGGAATATGATGGGATCGTCAGGCCAACGCCCTGTCCAGTCATCGCAACCGAAATCTTGTCGGCGAGGTTCAGGCAAACCTGTGCAAAGACGATGGCGACGATGGCAACGATGAAAACTGCAGCCAAACCTCCGGCTGCTCTGTAGACGAAATCAAGCGCGGCGCGCATGGCAATCCCTCCCTGATAGATGACCGGGCGCCAAGGGCGCCCGGCACACATGCTTATTGGTTGTAAGCTTCCATCAGAGCTTCGCCGGCATCACCTGCCTTGTTTTGCCAGCCTTCCAGCATATGCGCACCGATCGCTTTCAGGCCTTCGATCAGCTCCGGAGAGGGCTGGGAGACAGTGATGCCGTTTTCGGCCAGAACCTTCACCTTTTCGCTGGTTTCGGCGCGGCTCATGTCCCAGCCCCGTGCTTCTGCAGCGGCTGCAGCATCCAACACGGCTTTCTGGGTTGCGTCGTCAAGACGGCGAAAGGCACGTTTGTTCACCACCACGATGTTCTTGGGGATCCAGGCCTGGATATCGGTGTAGTGGCTGAGGAAGTCCCATGCCTTGGAATTCACACCGGTGGACGGAGAGGTGATCATTGCTTCCACGCGACCGGTGCTGAAAGCCTGGGGGATATCCGGCACTTCAACCTGGGTGGGTGCTGCGCCTGCGAGATTTGCGAATTCTTCAAGCGTCGCATTGTAGGTGCGGAACTTCAGGCCAGCCAGATCTTCGATGCTGTTGATCTCTTTGGTGGTGTACAGCCCCTGGGGCGGCCACGGTACAGCGTAAAGCGCCATCAAGCCCTGTTTATCCAGAAGACCATCGATGACGTCTTTCTGCGCGGCCCAAAGACGTTCTGCATCATCATAGCTGGTGGCAAGGAAGGGCAGGGAGTCGACACCAAAGGCGGGATCGTCATTGGCCAAGAGGGACAGGAAGAATTCACCGATCGGAACCTGCCCGCTGCGCACTGCCTTGCTGATTTCCGGGTGTTTGAACAGCGAACCTGCAGAATGAACCTTGATCTCAAGTGCACCGTCAGTCGCCTTTGCGACATCCTCGGCGAAACCAGCGATGTTCACCGTGTGAAAGGTGGCGTCGGGGTAGGGCGTGGGCATGTCCCAAGTGGCGGCCTGAGCGGACATTGCCAGACCCGCGATTGCAGCGGTGGCCCCGCTGAACAAATGTGTAAGTTTCATAATGACCTCCATGTCAGTCAAATTTGTTGGTTCTTGTTTATTGATAGTTTGATTGCATAACGCTGACATTTTGTCAACGTTATGCAAGTGAGACGTTGGGCCGGTCCACAGGATCGCGCCGAATTGGTGAAAATCCGTGCTTGAACTTGGCCTTACACTCCCGTCCAATGGATACGAATGCAAAACGCCAACGTTTTATTGGCGAAAAAGGAGCCAAACTTGCCTGATACACCGCCTGATGGCCGCAGAATCGTATCCTCCCGTCACTTGGCGGAAGGCGAAGGCTGGGAACTCTCTGAATTGGAGTTCGGTCTGATTGTTGCCTACAACGCGTTTTCTCGATGGATGATCCGCTGCATGGCAGCGGCCGGGCAGGCCGACCTCAGCCCTCTGGACATCCTGATCCTGCATAATGTGAACCATCGCGGCAAAGACAAACGGCTCACGGACATCTGTTTCCTCCTTAATATCGAGGATACCCACACGGTGAACTATGGCCTCCGAAAGCTGTTGAAGGCTGGGCTCCTGGATTCTGAGAAACGCGGAAAGGAGGTGTTCTATCGCACCTCGCAAACCGGTGCGGATCTTTGCGACGCCTACCGTGATATTCGGCGCCAATGCCTGTTGGATGGTGGAATGGGGCCGGAACTGCCGGGCAAGGAGTTGCGCGCGCTGGCCCGCAGTCTGAGGTCATTGTCGGGGCAATATGATCAGGCCAGCCGTGCGGCGGCGTCTCTCTAACATCGAAGATGTCTATCGCCCTTGGATCTTTACCGAAAAACTGCGCCGCGCGCCTGCGGGCGGTTTGGGGAAGGGGCCGGCCCTGCGCACAAGCTGAACAGCGGCCTTATCCAAGGCTGCCGACCCGGAGGCCCGGGAAAGGCTGACTGACGTCAGCCCCCCGTTGGCCCCAATCGTAAATGAGATAAGAGCGACACCGCGGGATTTGACCCGCGGTTTTCCTGCCCGGGCCAGTTTGCGCATGACTTGCCCGGGATAGTTGCTGGCTGCGGCATTGCCCTGTGTCTGCGCGGCTGTGGCGTCGGGTTGACCTCGGCGGGTTGCCTTGGCTTCTGCCCGGCCGGATGTGTCGCCAGCCGTAGCAGACTGGGCACCTCCGCGTCGGCTCTGTTGTGGTTTGGTCGGGGCCGGTTGCGCCGCTTTTGGGGCCACCCTTGTCACTGCGGATTGCGGCGCGACTTTTTCTGCCGGCTTGGCCGTGTCTTGTTGGGGTGAGGGGCGCCGCGCCGCAACCGTTTGCGCTGTACCTGCAGACCGTGACGTGAGCCTTTGCACTGCGTGCGTTCGGTCGACAGTCGGCCTCGCAGATGAGTTTGCGATGGTGGGGCGGTGGGGCTGAATCAGCGGCTTTTCCTGTGCCGTGACGATTTTCGCGTCTAGCTGTGGGGGCGATGCACTGGCTGTGCCGGCCACCATATCCTTGAATGCGGTGCCAAGGTGTACATCGCTGCTGCCTTGCCCTGCCTCCATCAGAATTTCACCTTTCGCCGGGGCCAGCGTGTAGGCCAATACCCCATGTGCGGTCACGGCAAGGGCGACGGCAAATGTTTTTGCCGCACGTCTACGTCGCATCATCGCAGGCCCCTTTCGGAAACGATGAGGATTTTCTCGGCCCCCGCCTGACGCAATTTTTGGCCGATCCGGACCAGCTGGCTGGCAGCAAGATCGCGGTCGGGGACAATGCGGACAGTTGCCTGCATCTCAGCTGGCAGGCCAGTTAAGAAGCGGGCCGGGTCCGCAATGTTCTGCCCCATGTGGCTCAACCGGCCATCGGCATGGATCACGAGCGCATTTGGCGGCGGTGATGATGCCAAGTCTTCGGTATGGACCAGCTGCAGGTCTGCGTCCAAGGGGGGCGCAATGCGGCCGGCCACCAGAAAGAAGATGAGCATGAGAAACACGACATTGATCAGCGCAATGGTCGGTTCCCGGTGTTTTTTCTGCCGTTTCTGGATCATGACGTTTCAAGGACCGTAACACTCAGCCCCGCAATACCGTTCACCACAGCAAGAAAATCGGTCAGCCGCTGCGCAGTGACCCTGTTCCCGAGAGAGACAATTAAGGAAAGCGTTTGCGCATTCTGTTGCTGCGGTTTCAACCGGTCCTTGAGGTCGCTCAACTCAGCATCGCGGCCATTTACCCGAAGCGTATCTGCCTGAAGCGAAACAAAAACTGGTCGGCGATCCTGCGGATTGTTGCCGCCCGCGGCAGCGGTCAGTTCGACTTCACCAAAGCGGGAAAAGGTTGATGACAGCATGAAAAACAGCAGAAGCAGAAAAATGACGTCAATCAACGATGTCATCGAAAGCGGACGCCTGCGTTTGGCCCTACGCATGGGCGTGATGTCGGATGGGGGCAGTCACGTGCCGGATGTCACTGCGGGGCGCCAGAAACATCTGGATCGCCTTTTGGGCAAATACGCGGTCGGCATCCATCCGGCTCTCAAGAATGCTGAGCAACACAGCTGTCGGCATCGCGACGGCAAGGCCAACAGCTGTTGTCAGAAGCGCGACCCAGATCCCACCTGCCAAGATAGACGGATCAACCTGCGCCCCGGCCTCCTGCAAGGCCTGAAACGCTGTAATCATGCCCAAAACAGTTCCAAACAACCCTAAAAGCGGGGCCAGCTGTGCGACAGAATCCAACAGGCGAAAGCCCCGCTCAAGCCTTGCAAACCGAGTTTCAGCCTCGGCTTCCAGACGAGAAAACTCCGCTTCGCCTTCTACGGCCATGCCCATAACAGCTGCGAGATAGCTGGAGGATTTTTCGAGATGGCGGAGTGCGTCATCACGCTTGCCCTGGTCCCAATCTGTTGCTGCAAGATGGAGGTGATGGTGTTTTCCCACCCCGGCGGCAGCAAACTGCCAGAGCTTGTAAAGAACCACTGAAAGGACAATCACCGATAAACCGCAGAGCAGCAGAACGACTGGCCCACCAAGATCGTAGAGCGCCAGCAGGGGCGACAGCACATCATCCATCATCCGAGCAGCTCCACGTCAGTGCGAGAGGTCAGGGAAAGCCCGCCGGTACACATCTGATTGGGCAAGACGGTCTCGTCCGAGCCGAGACACGTTTCGGCACCATTGATCAGGACAGCCCCAAGATGCGCGCAATTCAGATCTGGCAGAACAAACTGGCGCACCCGTGGCCGCCCCGTCGGAAGGTCGGCAAAATCAAACAGCATCAGCCGATCAACGTGTTGATCGTTGTCCAGCAAGACGGTTTCGAAAACCACTTGTCCGATATCTGCAGAATGCGTGTTTTCAGCCAGAAAGCTGATCCGGCAACTGGTTTCGATGGTTTCGACCGAGTTGAGCTCAATGGAAAGCCCGGCATCTTTCTGTTCCGCGGCGCCAAGGTCCGGGGCCAGAGTGATCAGAGAGAGGATGAGTAAGTTCCAAGAATTTCGCATGCTGTCAGCCTGAGGTTTCATACAAACATCTGGCTGGGCAACACCCATCGCTGGACGGCCAAACCCTATCAACGCCGGGCCGCAGGCGCAATACCTTATCAAAACACTTTGTTTTTCCAGCAGCGAACGAACTACCTTTCAGCAAGTTTGGTGGATTGTCGCAACTCGGTTTCGAATCCCCTCCCATCACATCGGGATCCAATAAGCAGGATTATGTAAATTCAGGCCGAGGCCTGATTTACAACCGACATTCCTTTCATCGCATCACAAATGGATTCGCCATTGGTGTGTCAGAGGTATTGATCCAGGTGGTTTTGGTTCGGGTGTAGTCTTGAATGGCTTCAAGGCCTGCCTCTCTTCCGTAGCCAGATTGGCCATAGCCGCCAAATGGCGCGATGGGTGAGACTGCGCGATATGTGTTGACCCAGCAGATCCCCGCCTTCAGCCGAGATGACACGCGGTGAGCGCGCGCCAGGTTTTCGGTAAACACGCCGGAGCCGAGCCCAAACTCGGTCTCATTCGCAAGGGCGATGGCCTCTTCTTCGGTGTCAAATGGCAAAAGCGACATGACAGGGCCGAACATTTCAACCTTTAAGGTTTCGATGTTCGGATTCGGGCATTCAACCAAAGTCGGCGCCATGTAGTTTCCCGGGCGGTCAAGGCGTTCACCGCCAAAGCGGATTTTTGCGCCTTGCTCTTTCGCTGCGGCAAGGGTGGTTTCGATTTTTGCGATCTGGGCCGCTGTGCACAGCGGGCCAATATGGGTTCCTGCATCCAACGGATCACCCACGACAACAGACTGCATCTTTGCTTCGATCTTGGCGATGAGCGCGTCGAGGATCGGGCGATGGATCAGTCCACGAGACCCGGCAACACAGCTTTGGCCCGAGGCCCCGAAATTACCCGCGATGAGCCCGTTGGCCGCGCCTTCCAGGTCTGCGTCATCAAAAACCAGGATGGGAGATTTGCCACCCAGTTCCAGTGTTGTCACAGCAAAATTCTCGGCTGAGTTGCGAACCACATGGCGCGCGGTTTCTGGTCCGCCGGTAAAGGCGATCCGGTCGACATCGGGGTGCCGTGTCAGTGGGATGGCGCAATTTTCCGCGTCACCAGTGATGACGGAGACCACGCCGGGTGGAAAGCCCGCCTGTTCGATCAGGCGCGCAAACTCCAGCATTGGTGCGGGGGCAATTTCAGAGGCTTTGAGCACCACAGTACAGCCCGCCGCCAATGCAGGACCGAGTTTTGTCGCGGTCAAGAACATCTGGGCGTTCCACGGAACAACCGCCACAACCACCCCAATCGGTTCACGACGGGTAAAGACATGCATGTCCGGTTTGTCGATCGGCAATACGGCGCCTTCGATCTTGTCAGCAAGCCCTGCATAGTAGCGATAATAATCAGCCACATAGGCGGTTTGGCTGGCTGTTTCAGCAAGTAGCTTGCCGCTGTCCGTAGTTTCGATTTCTCCCAAACGGGCCGCGTTTTTCTCAACCAGATCAGCCAGACGGGACAGAAGTTTGCCACGGGCGGTCTGGCTGATGTCTCTCCATGCCGGATCAGACAACGCGCGGCGGGCCGCGGCAATTGCCCGGTCAACATCATCGGGCGCTGCGCAGGCGAAACTGGCCCAGTCCTCGCCCGTTGCGGGGTTCTGAGAGGTCATCACCTGACCTGCCGATCCTTCGGTCCAGATGCCATCAATGAACAGTTGAAAATGTGTCCGTTGGGTCATGGGGCGTCCTCACTGAAACTTGGGCATGACGGTGTCGATAAACCGGGCGAGAGACGCACGCTTGCGCTCAAAACTCATTCCGCTGTCGATCCAGTATGAAAATTCATCATAGCCCAGATCCTGATATCTCCGCAGCCGATCTGTGACCTGATCTGAGGTGCCAATGGTCAGATCTCTGGCAAGGTTCTTTGCAGCCATCAGGCCGTTCGCAGCAATATCGTCGTCGGTCAGCGGCTCTATCAATCCCTGACGCACGGGGCGTTTGTTTTGAAACCATGCGCCAAAGTAATTGTAGAAGCGAGACAGTTCATGTGCCGCACGCCCGACATCTGCATCGTCCGCGCCGACATACGTATGGTGCAGCAACATGATTTTGGGGCGCTTGCCATCGTGTTTTGCACAGGCCGCATTGAAGCGCACCATCAGGGTTTCTATCTCTTCCTGCCCCTGCCAAAGAGGTGTCACCTGAATATTGAACTCGTTTTCCACGCCAAATTCATGGCTGTTGGGGTCGCGTGCAGCAATCCAAATTGGGGGGCCGTCTGATTGGACAGGCTTGGGCGCTGCGGTTGTTGACGGGAACTGAAAAAACTCTCCCTCATGGCTGCAATCACCGGCCCACAGTTTGGGCAACAGGGGCGCGATTTCACGCATTCTCTGCCCAGCTTCCCAAGGGTCCAGACCGGGATGCAGACGCTCGTATTCATAAGAATATGCACCACGCGCGATGCCAAGTTCGATCCGCCCGCCCGTCATCAGATCGGCTGCAGCGGCCTCTCCTGCCAGTTTGATCGGATGCCAGAACGGGGCGATCACCGTCCCGGTGCCCAACCGCACGTTTTTGGTATGATGAGACAGATCAACCAGTGACATCAGGGGGTTGGGCGCGATCGTAAAGTCCATCCCGTGGTGTTCTCCGGTCCAGACAGCGCGCATTCCTGCGTCATCGGCCATCTTGCAGAGTTCGATGAACTCCTCATACAGGCGGTCCTGGGGTTGGTCGGCGCTGGTGCGCTCCATATGAGCAAAGAGAGAAAACTCCATCCATCAGGTCCTTTCTGAGAAACGGTGGACATCGCCGGTTTCGGCAGTGCCGAGATATAGGGAAAAATCCCCCTGACGGCTTTCTGTGGCAAAACGAGACATCATCGAGGTGATTGAGGGTGTCACAAAGGTTGCATCGGCCAGAGCGTTGAGCGGAACTGCCGTCAGCCGACCCGCGCGCGAGGGAGGCTCTGACAGGGAGGCAAGGATGTAGACGAAATGGGCCTGCCCGCTGTCAAAGACGGAATAAGCGGCACGGAGTTGCGTGTTATACCCAGCCGTAGCGAGATGGCTGCGGAGCAGACTGCGAAGCTGCGACTGATCCTGTATTTCGATTTGTGGCGGTCGAAGACCTTCTGACGTGGCCTCGAGGTAAACCTTGCCCTCATGTTCGATGATGGCCCCGGCCAGCGTAGGCGCTTGGGTGGTTTCAAACGCCTTGCGCTCCAGTCCGATGCTGAAATAGCGACCGTTTGAATACCCCAAACCCGGCCCATCGCGGTGGTTGTAGGTTTCGACCTGCCCCAACAGAATCTCGTGATCGCCTGCATCGACAAGCTCGCGGGTTTTGCAGGAAAACTGAGCCACCGCACCGTCAATCAGGGGCACGCCGTTGGCGGCCAACCGGTATGGGGATCGTGCAAATCGATCTCCCTTGAAGCTAGCAAAAGTATTGGAGATTTCCTCCTGCCCTTCTGCCAAAACGCTGACCCCGAAGTAGTCGCAGGATGCGAAGTGATCGAACGTTGACAGGAACTTTCCGGGGCAGACAAGCAACAATGGTGGGTCCAGGGACACCGAAGAAAAAGAGTTCGCAGTAAATCCAACGGGCGTGCCTTGGGGATCAACCGTGGTGACAATCGTGACACCAGTCATAAATCGGCCAAAAGCCTGCCGCAGGTCACGCGGATCAATGGTGGTCATTGCCAGACCTCCTTGAGGAACTGAAACAGGGCTGTGTTGACGTCGCCCGGATGGGTCATCGGCATCATATGTGCGGCGCCTTCGACGATCTGGGCCCGTCCGCCGGGGCAAATTTCCGCCATGGTTTCGGCCATTGCGGGGGTCGAGTTTGGTTCCAACTGCCCTGTCATGAAAACCGCCGGGCACCGGATCCCGCTCAGATCGGATCGTGATGGTTTCTGGCTTTGTGCAAAAGCGGTGTAGGCCAGTTTATAGCCCATCGGCGACACCTCCGAGAGCCAGGTATGGCAGGCCGCGCGTTGAGGGGGCTGATCCGTTCCGAACCAGCGCTCCAGGGTCGGTGACGGATCTGTCGGCGTTTCGCCATCCAGTGCAGAGGCACGCGAGCAAACTGCAGAAGACGCCTCGCTGCTGCGTTCAAACACCGCGTTCAGGGCAACCAGCCCCTCGACCAGCTGGGGAAACCGTGTTGCCAGTTCGACAGCGATCATGGCCCCCATTGAATGGCCGACAATAACAGCCGGGCTATTCAGGCTTTGTAGAACATGACCCATGCGATCGGCGTAATCCGAAAGTGTTTCGAGCCCCGCATCCAGCGGGCTTAGGCCGTGGCCGGGCATGTCCGGTGCTGTCAGCTGATAATGGGACGTCAGCGCATCAAGCTGCGCGCCCCAGGCCTCTGCCCGCAAGCCAACACCGTGCAGGAGCAAAATCGGCCGACCTGTGCCTGCCCTAACGGCCGCTAGCCCAGCGTGTTCAGACCGCGGCCGGGTTGTCCACGTCATGACCCAACTCCTTGAGATCCTGATAGCGATCACCGATGCGGTGATGGGGTCTGCCGGTGGTGGCGGCGCCCAGTACAACCACGACTTCATCGTCACGCGGAGCATCTGGGACAGAGAACTGTATGGTCAGGTAGTGTGACCGACGACCGGCATCATTCTTGTCCATCAAGGGAACCATGATTGGTGCGTTGGCGGGCCCGCGGGTGTTGGTAAATGCCAGATAGGATTTTGCATCGACCGCCTGGCGGTAATGGTTTCCAAATCTCAAGGTATGGATGAGGCCGGAGGCGTGTTCTATTTCGCCATCCAAGCCTACAACAGCCGCTTTCCCGTAGGCTTCGATCGCTTGGCCGCTGCCAGCCAGGGCAATCATACGCTCGGTCATCAATTCACCGAGTACCGGCCCGTAGGCGTAGATCTCTGGGTTCAGATCCTCTACATACCTGCCTGCCCAAGGGTTTTTCAAAACCACCGCGACTGCGAACATGCGCCAGGGTGTTTTTGCCGGGCGAAAGCCCTCGATCAAGACTTCCTCGTCGTAGGTGACGATTTTTCGAATTTCCGGTTCCATGCTGCTTCTCCTGTCGCGCAAGAAGACGTTAGGAACAGGCGAATTTTTTGACAAACGAATGAATTATGTGCTTACCCATTAGCGATACTAATGGCTGAGTTGCGCAATGAGTAAATCTCTTCCTCCATTGACTTGGTTTCGCTCTTTCGAGGCGGCTGCACGGACGCTCAGTTTTACTGCAGCGGCAGAAGAAATCGGGCTCACGCAATCTGCTGTCAGCCAACAGGTCAAATCCCTGGAAATGCGATTGGGGGTCGATTTGTTTGTCCGTCGAACACGTGGCCTTGCCTTGACAGACGCCGGGCGCAAACTGTTGCCAGAGGTTGGCAGCGCGCTTGAAATGCTATCGGGGGCTGCCGCCAGATTTGACATCGGCGCGGCGGGCGACCTCCTGACTGTTGCGACTTCTGTCAGTATTGCACAATGGGTCATCGCCCCTAACCTGGCAGCCTTCAAAACGCAGAACCCTGAGATCAGGTTGCGGATCCTCAGCGCAATCTGGCCTGATGATTTTCACGCCTCCCGTGCGGATGTGCAAATTCGGTTCGGCTCAGAGAAGCAGGTAGGCGCGGGCTCTCAGCGCTTGTTGCCGGATCACCTGATTGCCGTGAAATCGCCAAACCTAGAGACTGATTTCGGATCCTGCCCGCTGATCGAAACCGTGGGAACATCCAACGGCTGGGCGACTTGGGGCGAAGCAAACGGCCCTGTCCAAGAGCCGACGGTCTTTGCAGACACATATGGGATGGCCCTGCAATTGGCCGTCCATGGCAACGGCGTCGCCTTGGTGAGTGAGCTTGTCGCCAAACACGCGGTCACATCCGGGTTGGTGGTGCAGGCCCATCCCGGTCAGATCGAGAGCAAAGAGGGCTACTTCTTGTCTATCAATGAGGAGTTGCCTGCGGCTTGTGTCTTTCGCGATTGGCTAAGGACGCAGCTTGCTGCGGGATGAAACCGGGACTGATGGCCCCGGTTTCCATTTTATTCTTACGTCAGAATGATTTGGTCACAGACACCTTGAAGGTGCGGCCCGGTGCCTTGCGGCTGGCAGAGGACAAGTGGCCAACGTAATCCTCGTCCAACAGGTTTTCGATCCCTGCGCGGAACTCCGTCCCTGTCAGCACACCCTCTTGCGGGCGCCATGTCGCGCGGAGATTGTGAACGGTGACATCTGCCAGGTCGTTGCGTAGGGCATCCCGGCGATTTGCCGAGTGCACCAACTCCCAGCTCAGATCCAGCCAATTGTCCCACTTCTTCCCAACGGTCAGCTGCAAGCGATCCGCTGCAGTGTTGCGCCAGACTGCGGATGTCCCGTCTGGATTGAACTCGGTTCCGTCAGCGCGGTGCCCTGCAAAATCAACATATGTTCCATTGGCCATCCCGTAAGAGGCCTCTAGTTCGAACCCCTTTGACTGAACGTCTCGCAGTTCGACACTGGTTGATCCCGAAACCGTATAGCTGGTGATATCGTAAAGATCCGTGTCGTAGTAGTTCCCCCGCACCGTCAGGCTGTCGCCAGCTGCAAAGACATCAGTCCCCGTGTATTCAGCGCCGATTTCGTAGGTGCGGGATTTCTCTGACTGGTTAATCCGACGTTGGGCCGTTGCGCTGGTGCCCAGATCATCAATAATCGGAAGACCTTCGGTATAAGCCGCGCTGCCAAAGACCGACAGACCATTGCCAAAGTCGTAGGCCAAGGCAAGTCCACCCATGAGCGCATCACTGTCATATGAATTCGGAACACCGGCCAGCGCAGTCGCGCTGTCGATCTTGGAGCTTTCGTAACGGATGGCGGGGGTCACGGTGAATTGCCCTATCGACATTTCGTCGATAACAAACAATGCCACGCGGTCATTCGTGCCACCCGGCGCGCCGGCGGCTGTGTTGTCTGCCCGTTCCCGTCGTTGGATTTCGAAACCAGCGAGTAGATCATGGGATACGGTGCCGGTTTCAAAAATCGACCGGTTGGTGATCGTAAGCTTGGTCGTCTCATAGCGCTGGTCTGCATTCACGGTCCCCACGAGGAAGGGGAAACTGGGCGTGCCTTCCAGCGGTGAAGAGCCGGGGACATAGTCATACTCGATCTTTTGGTCTGCGTAGGAGAGATTGGCGCGCAGATCGATCAGATCATTTCCGGGAGCAAAGCGATACTCGAGGACCGTTTGCTGGGTATCGGTCAGGCGGTCGACATTCCCAAAGCTGCCGCCGTCCGTCGCAAACTGATCGTAGGGAACATCCTTGTCGTCTGCCTCAGTTCGCGAATGGCTAAGGGTAATCGAATGGGCATCTGAATCACCAAAAGTGAACTTGCCTTTTGCCAGATAAGACGGCGTTCGAAACGCGCTGTTGCCGATGGTGGTGCCGTCACCTGCCTCTAGATCTCCCTGATCACGCAGCGAATAATTCAGCAAGAACTCCGTCTGCTCAGTTGGCATCCAGGCGAGATTGGTCGATGTGACCCACCCGCCACCGTTGGAGCTGTACTCAAATGTCTGCGATCCACCGAAACCCGGCACCCCTCCGGTGAAGTCGGAGGCGTCTTTGGTTTCCAGCTTTACCACGCCGCCCACAATACCAGAGCCATAGGCGAAACTGCCAATGGTCCCGCGCAGCACCTCGACCTCACGGTAAAGCAGCGGATCCGTAAACAACTGGGTCCCGATGCGATAGAGCTCTTCTGAACCGACGCTTGCACCATCGACCTGCACCGCGATTTTCTGGTCTGATCCAAAGGTCGTGTTGGCCCCGAAGCCACGAATGTTGATCCCCGACCCTTGTGGAGTGGTGCCGTTCACCAGCGATACGCCTGGAACAGAGTCAATCAGTTGCGCGACGGTGCTCGCCTGCCTGTCCTGAATTTCCTCTTCGTCCACGACTGTGCGAGGCAGTGCAGTTCCAAAAGTCAGATCCCGCTTGCCAGCCGTTAGAATGAGAGTTCCAAGAAATCCGGGATCTTCCTGAGCGGCAACAGGGGCCGCTAGCGCCACGCCAAGCGGGACACACACAAGCGCGGTGGTTCCGCGCAAAAGAGGGGTAAGCATTTCGCCATCCTTGTTTTTTAGGGGGGCCACAACTGGCAAAGGCTGGCGAGGCTGATCGTCGTTTTGCGATATCTATATCGCGACGGGTTGCAGCGATACTTTAAGCATACTAAAACAGTCAAGTAATTTAAGACAGCCATGCTCCCCTTCTTCAGAGCCAGCCATCCGACCTGTTCAGATCTGAGAGGATGCCATGCTCGACCGAGCCACCCCAACACCCGAAGAAATCCGTGCCTTTGTGCAGGACCATCCCAACTTGCGCGCCCGCGACATTGCGCAGAAACTCTCAATCGCCGAAGCGCAGCTGGTGGCCGCGGGCGTAGGGATCAATGCGACGCGGATTGCTCCGCACCCCGATGGCATCATTGCCGCAGCTGAACAGCTGGGCGAGGTCATGGCGCTGACGCGGGTTGGTGATTGTGTCCACGAAAAAGTCGGAGAATACGGAAATTATCATCCGGGCGAACATGCCGCGATGACCCTGACAGAGGAGATCGACCTGCGGATCTTCCCACGCCATTGGGTGCATGCCTACGCCGTCGAAACCCTATCCGACGCCGGCCCCAAACGGTCTCTGCAGGTTTTTGATGCAGCTGGCGATGCAGTTCACAAGATACACCTGCGAGAGACATCCCGGCAGGAAATGTGGCCAGAACTGATCGCAGGGCTGGCGATGGCAGACCAGTCCGCCGGGCAGGAGGTCACAGAGCGCGCTCAGAGCGAACCGGCAAAGTCCCGACCCGAGAAAACAGATGTGCTGCGACACGAGTGGTCAAGAATGACCGACACCCACCAGTTTCTGCGCCTGTGTTCCAAGTTGAAGATGAACCGCCTTGGCGCGTATCGTGTGGCTGGTGCGCCGTTTGTGCGCGCGCTGGATCCCGAAGCTGCGAATACCATGCTGATGGCCGTTCGGGACGCAGGCATCAACATCATGTTTTTCGTGGGCAACCGTGGCTGCATCCAGATCCATACCGGTCCAATCCAGAACTTGCGCCTCATGGGCCCTTGGCAGAATGTCATGGATGAACGGTTCAACCTTCACTTGCGCTTGGACACCGTTGCCGAGGTCTGGGCGGTTGAGAAGCCAACACAACGTGGCCCTGCAGTATCTGTCGAAGCATTTGACGCCCAAGGCGGATTGATCTTCCAGGTCTTTGGCGTTGGCAAGGAAGGCCAAGACAGTCGGGAAGACTGGGGCCGGATCGTGGCGGCGCTGCCTGACCTGCAGGAGGGGGCAGCATGACACCGCTGCGCGATAACTTTGCCCTTTTCGCTACGATGCTGAGTCTTTGCCTTGGACTGGCTTTCGCCGTTTCAGTCAATCGGCTGCATGCGAAAGCTGGCAGCGAGGAACAGGCTGACGTTCTGTCGATCGGCGGGTCTGTCACCGAAATCGTGGTTGCGTTGGGCCAGCAACACCGCTTGAAAGCCCGCGACACGACTTCGGTCTATCCTGAAGACATCACTGCATTGCCTGATGTGGGCTACATGCGCGCCTTATCTTCAGAGGGCATCCTCTCGGTTGCGCCCGGCTTGATCCTGTCAGAGGAAGGCGCAGGCCCACCCGAAGCGCTGGATGTGATCCGTGGCGCTGACATCTCGTTTGTCGAAATTCCGTCTGCCGTGGATGGCGACGGAATTGCGGCCAAGATCATGGCTGTTGCAAAGGCCCTGGATGTTCCCGAGCGTGGCGAAACGCTCGCCGCAGAGGTAAGAGAGAGCCTTGCTGCGGCGGAAAAGCAGGCAAAAACAGCCAGCGACAACGCACATCGTGTCATGTTTGTCCTGTCCGCGCAGGACGGCAGGATCGTTGCAGCAGGGCAAGACACCGAAGCTGACGCCATCATCCGCATGGCCGGCGGGATCAATGCCGTGACAGATGTATCTGGATACAAACAACTCTCTGACGAGGCCATCGGCCTTGCATCCCCCGATGTCGTTCTGATGATGGACCGCAGGGGCAATCATGCGATCAGCGATGAAGCCCTGCTGGAGCTGCCTGCCATGCGTTTGACGCCAGCAGCCAAAACGCGATCGATCATCAGAATGAATGGCCTATTGCTCTTGGGGTTTGGGCCCCGCACCGCAGAGGCGGTCACTGAACTGCACCGTCAGCTGTATGCGGATGGGTCCTGAGCGATGGTGGCAACAACCAACATTCCAATCGTCTCTCGTGACAGATTTGCAAAAGCACGCGCCCTGCATGTGATCTTGGCAGTGATTTTATTGATGTCAGCAGCCGTCAGTCTTGAAACCGGGGCAACGGAGGTTCGGCTCAGCACTCTTGTCTGCAAAGCAGTGGCCGGCACGCCGTTTAGCCAGATCGAAACAGTCGTGATGCTGGATATCCGTCTGCCGAGGCTGATGATGGGGATCCTTGTGGGCGCGGCACTTGCCGTGTCTGGTGCTGCAATGCAGGGTCTGTTCCGCAATCCGCTTGCCGACCCAGGCATCGTTGGCGTCGGCGCCGGCGCCGGGCTGGGTGCCATTATCGCAATCGTGCTTGGGGGATTTCTTCCAGCTGCGTTGCAAAGTCTGGCAGGCAGACATTTAATTCCGATAGCGGCATTCCTTGGTGGCTGGGGATCAACCCTGCTGCTGTATCGGGTTTCAACCCGTCAGGGTCGGACTTCGGTCGCGACGATGCTGCTTGCAGGCATTGCTCTTGGTGCACTGGCGGGCGCTCTCTCCGGTGTTCTGGTTTACATCGCGGATGATCAGCAGCTTCGCGATCTGACCTTCTGGGGGCTGGGCTCGCTTGCTGGGGCAAGCTGGACCAAAGTCACAGCAGCAGCGCCCCTGATCGCCTTGTCCGTCGGGCTGGCGTTCATGCTGGGACGTGGGCTGAACGGGCTAGCCCTGGGCGAGGCGACCGCTGGCCATATCGGCTTGAATGTCGAACGTCTGAAGTCGCTCACCATCCTGTCTGTGGCGGGTGCAACGGGCGCCGCGGTCGCGGTGTCCGGGGGAATAGGATTTATCGGCATTGTCGTACCGCATCTGTTGCGATTGGCGTCGGGGCCAGATCACCGCACGCTTCTGATAAATGCGGCCCTGCTCGGAGCCAGTTTGCTGGTTCTTGCCGATGTGATTTCGCGAACTATCATCGCCCCCGCAGAGCTCCCTATTGGCATCGTCACCGCTGTTATGGGGGCGCCGGTTTTCCTTTGGATCCTTCTCAAACGCCGCGGCATGGTGGACCTATGACCCTGATTGCAGACAATATTCGCGTCACCTACGGCGCACGCACAGCGCTAAACGGTGTCGACCTGCGCGCCGAAGCAGGAGAGCTGACCGCAATTGTCGGCCCCAATGGATCTGGCAAATCCACCATATTGGGAGCGATCACCGCGACCCTGCCCTATACCGGTCGTGTGACCTTGAATGGGTGCGATATCCAGCAACAGAAACCCTGGCAGCTCGCGGCGCAACGTGCGGTATTACCGCAAGCCTCGCAGCTTGCCTTTCCATTTACTGTCATCGAGGTCGTGCGTCTCGGGCTTCAGGCTGGCAGCGGGGCAACGGATGACAGCATCCCGATGCGAGCACTAAGCCGCGTCGGGCTTTCCCATTACGCGGAACGGACCTTTCAAGAGCTTTCCGGAGGAGAGGCTCAACGCGTCATGCTGGCACGGGTGCTCGCTCAGATCTGGAAGCCGGTGGAGGATGGGCAAACTCGTTGGCTGTTGCTGGACGAGCCCGTTTCAAGCCTCGACATCGCGCATCAGTTGCAGGTGATGGAACTGGCAAGAGAGTTTGCCGAACAGGGGGGCGGTGTCATTGCCGTCATGCATGACCTGAACCTCACCGCCATGTACGCGCAGAAAATCGCGGTTCTCTCGCGGGGAGAGTGTTTGGCATCCGGCTCCCCACGGGAGGTTCTGACGGATGGTGTCCTATCGTGCGCCTATGGTTGCACCTTGCGGGTCTCGGCTCCCGTTCCTGCGAATGTGCCCTATATTCTTCCACATGCGGCCAGTGCCTGATCGGAGTTCTTTCATGTCATTGAAATCAAACCATCTTATTCTGGCGGCTGCTTGTGTCATGACGGTGGCCCAGGCGCGAGCAGATCATCTCAGCAACGGGGTGTTTGCGACCGAGGCAGAAATTGTCATTCTCGGAGAGGTTCACGACAATCCCGATGCCCACAAGGAACAGGCCAATGCAATTGCCGCCTTGCGCCCGACCGCCGTGGTGTTTGAGATGCTCACCCCGGAAGAGGGCATGAAGGCCAATCAAGATCCCGACGCCATCGCCGGTATCTGGGCCAAGAGTGACTGGCCGGATTTCGCCCTTTATGCACCGATCTTTGCGGCACTCGACAGCGCCAAGATCATAGGGGCCGCAGCCCCACGGGAGAGCATTCGTTCTGTCTACACGGACGGATCGGCTGCACTGTTTGGCCAAGAGGCGGAACAATACGGCCTGACAGAGCCATTGGACCCAATGCAGCAAGCTGCCCGCGAAACGATGCAATTCGAAGCCCACTGCAAAGCGATGCCGCTGGAGATGATGGCAGGAATGGTAGACATACAACGATACCGCGATGCCCTGTTTGCCCGCGCGGCCGTTGACGCGCTGAACCGTTTTGGCGCCCCGATTGCCGTCGTCGCGGGCAATGGTCATGCCAGAACAGACTGGGGCATTCCCGCTGTCTTGGCCCGCGCAGCCCCTGACGTTGCCGTCAAATCAATTGGCTTTGTCGAGGCCGATGGCGGCATGGCTTTTGATCACACACATATTGTCCAACCAGTAAACCGCAGCGACCCGTGCGACACGTTCAAAAGCGACTAGAGGCGCGGCTCGATCACTCTCGCGATCTCTTGGGCGATTTTTCGGGATCCCGCCAGAGAAGGGTGAACCCGGTCCCTGTCGAACAAGCGCAGGTCATCCGGGTCAAAAACAGTATCTAGGTCAAGCACGACAACTCCAGGATCTGCCAAAGCCATGCGCTGCAGGCGGTTCTGAAATGTCTGATAGAGCGTGTCGCACCTCGTGCCGGCAAACCGAGGGGCAGTGTAGTAATCCACCCATAGAACCTTGGCCCCTCTTGATCGCAGTTGGGTCACCAGTTCGGGGATATCCCCACGGGTGCCATCCTCTGAAACCAACCTTCGCAGTGCTGGGAGACAACCAGAGCACCCACATGCCCGCCCAAGATCATTCGCCCCACCATTCAAGACAATCCAATCTGCCCGCACGTTTGCGAGCTGATTGGCAATATTAAGGGGGCCCTGCCCGCCAGACACTCTGGCGAAGGCCAGAGACACATCGCCCACCTGCTCCCCCAGACGGGGTTCGAGCTGCTGCGCAACTGCGCCGCCCCGACTGCGGTTCCAGGCCATTATTGAATCCCCCGCGATGACAATACGGGCATTGTCAGGCACAGCGCGCCCGCAGGCTGCCACCAGGAGAAAAAGAACAAACCATAGCTTCATCAGCATGAGCTAATGCAGCCTTGCCTTCGTTCAACATTCAGCGTCGGTTCAAACCACCACAGCCCCCGCTCGGGATTTGATATCGCTGGGCGATGCGCCGAATTTTCGGGAAAACTCCCGGCTAAACTGGGTCGGGCTTTCATAGCCCACATCATAGGCCGCACCAGCAACCGAAACCCCGCCTGACAAGAGAAGCTGACGGGCTTCCAGCAAGCGCAGATCTTTTTGATACTGTAGCGGAGTGGTGGCGGTTACGGCTTTGAAATGCTCATGGAATGCCGACGGGCTCATTCCTGCAAAGGCTGCCAGATCTGCGACCGCGATGCTCTCGCGGAAATCACTGCGCAACACGGCAATCGCTTTTGAGATACGGCTTGCTGGGCTGTCCTGACGCAGCAACTGCCGCAACATTCTGCCATGCCCTGCCCGCAGCAGACGAAAGTGGATCTCTCGCAGGACAAGTGGCGCCAGTGCCTTGGCCTCAACGGGATCGCGTGACAGGCGAAACAATCGTGAAACTGCGTCAATCAAGGCCCTGTCGGACACATCTGCATCGACCGAGTGACCCGCCGCGCTGTTTTCTTCCAGGCCGCCGATTTCATCGGCCATACTGCGAAGAATGCTCATGTCCAGGTGCAATGCCAATGCCGTGTAGGGTTGCTGCGGGCTGGCCTGAATGACAGCTGCCTCCAGCGCCACGGCATGGCTCACAATCAAGGTATCTCCCGCACTGTAGCGCACAACGCGGTTTCTCGCATGGGCCTCCTTTGCTGATTGCGATGAACCCGTCGATCCCCGTGGGGCAGGCCTCTCCCATTTCGCCGTTGGTCTGCACAAATTCAAAAACGTCGCGAACAAGATCGTCTGGAACCATCCACCTTACCTCTCCTGAGCCCATGGAGAACCTAGCGCCGTTCGCGCGAACACGGAACGGCTACAAGCTGCCGATTGGAGGATTAGGCAGACCATTCGGAGAATAAGGCACGGACGTTCTCATGGGCTGATCTATATCTAATGCCAACCACGGTGCTGACGCCACTGGTGTGCCCAAGACCGGGAAGGGCCCCCACACCGTACCAAACAGCACCCCATCACCAGCCAACAGGGAGACCTTTAGCTATGGCGATCTCAATTAACATCAACGGAGAACAGCGAGATGTGGACGCCGAACCTGGCACCCCACTTCTTTGGGTCATTCGTGACGAGCTCAAGCTCGCAGGCACGAAATTCGGCTGTGGTGTTGCCTCCTGCGGAGCGTGCACCGTCCATCTGAACGGTGAACCCGTGCGATCCTGCCAAACCTATATCGAAGATGTGGAAGACGCAGAGATCACGACCATCGAAAAGATGGCAGAGGACAGGGTTGGCGCCGCAGTTCAACAAGCGTGGCTTGAGCTGGATGTCGTGCAATGCGGCTACTGCCAATCCGGACAGATCATGAGTGCCGTAGGCCTGCTGCGCGAAAACGCCAAGCCCACCGCAGAAGACGTCGATGAGTACATGTATGGCAACGCCTGCCGGTGCGCGACCTACCAGCGCATCCGTGCTGGCGTTTTGCGTGCTGCAGAAATTCTGGAGGCATAAACGATGACAACGCAACTATCACGTCGTGGTTTTCTGAAAACCGCTGCTGCTGCAGGCGCCGTCCTTTATGTCGGTGTCCAGGCCGATGGGGCGATGGCGGCCTCAAAATCTGCCAACGCATTGCTCAACCCTTTTGTGAAGATTGACAGCGATGGAAATGTCATCGCTATCGTCAAGCACTTTGAAATGGGGCAAGGCCCTGCAACCGGCCTCACCACGCTTGTCGCAGAAGAGTTGGGGGTGAGCATGGATCAGATCAGCTATGAGTTCGCGCCATCTGACGCTTCGGTCTACAACAACCTCCTGTTCGGCCCCTTTCAGGGGACAGGAGGCTCAACTGCGATGGCAAATTCCTGGATGCAGTATCGCACCGCCGGCGCCAATGCCCGCGAAATGTTGATCAAAGCCGCCGCGCGCGACTGGGGTATCGACGCTGCTGAACTTGATATCCAGAACGGTCAGATCATCGGTGCTGGAAACGCTGCCCCACTAGGCGAGTTTGTGACCGCAGCTGCAGATTTCGCACCTTCTGAAACGCCCCGTTTGCGAGATCCGTCAGAGTGGAAGATCATCGGCAAAGCCAGCACCAGGCGCAAAGACAGTCCGATCAAGATCAACGGCGAAGCCAAGTTTGCGATGGATGTCCAGCTCGACAATCAGATGGTGGTGATGATCAAGCGAACCCCGCAACGCGGCGGTACTGTTGCAAGTTTCGATGACAGCGCTGCCCGTGAGGTGAAAGGCTTCATCATGGCGCAGACACTGCCGACCAATCATGGTGTGGCAGTTTATGCCGAAACTACTTGGGCCGCGATGCAGGCTCGCAATGCACTGAATGTGGATTGGGATCTGTCCGCCGCCGAAAACAGGTCATCGCAAGACATCCGAGATGAGATCATGGCAGCGCTGGACGCTGATCCTGTTTTCAATGTGAACCAGGCAGATCTGGCATCAGTGCGCAGCACTGTCGACGGCGCGGCCAAAGTTGTCGAGAAAACCTTCTACTTTCCGCTGCTTGCCCATGCGCCGATGGAGCCGCTCAACTGTACGATTGAACAAACAGAGGAAGGCGACATCGTCTTGCATGATGGCGCACAGATGCCGACCGGGCCGCATATGGCCTACCAGCAGATCTTTGGGCTGCCTGCGGACAAAATCCACATCAACACAATGCTGGCCGGCGGGTCTTTTGGTCGCCGCGCTACACCGGATGCAGATTACCAGGTAGAGGCGGGTCTGGCCTTTGTGATGACTGACCGATCACGCCCGGTCAAACTGGTCTGGGACCGCGAAGATGACATCCGGGGCGGATATTATCGCCCCGCTTTCGGCCATAAGGTGCGCGTTGGACTGGACGAAGCCGGCACGATCGTTGGCTGGGAACATCAGGTCGCGGGGCAGTCGATCATGAAAGGCACATCCTTTGAAGGGTTTGCCGTACGCGATGGTATCGACCATTCCTCTGTCGAGGGTATCGCAGACAGCCCCTACACCATTCCGGGCCAGGCGCTTGGCCTTACCGATACGGAGAAAGCCACATCGGTTCTGTGGTGGCGGTCTGTTGGCCACACACACACCGCTTACGTGATGGAAGTGATGATGGATTTGGCCGCGCGTGCCGCGGGCAAGGATCCTGTCGAATTCCGTCTGGCTTACCTGACAGGAGAAGGTGACGCCGAGCGAAAGGCCGGCGCGCTGAAACTTGCCGCCGAAAAGGCGGGATGGGGCAACGCCGCACCTGGCCGGGTGCAGGGCATTGCCGTTCACAAATCCTTTGGCTCCTACGTTGCCGAGGTGGTGGAACTTTCTGGCAATCTGGATGATGGGATTGTGATCGAAAAGGTCACCGCTGCCGTGGACTGCGGCATTGCGGTGAACCCTGACGTGATCAAGGCCCAGATCGAGGGTGGCATCGCCTATGGCATTGGTCATGCGATGCGCGACCAGATCACCTTGGACGGCGGTGCTGTCGAGCAGTCAAACTTTCCCGACTACGAGCCACTGAGGATTTCCGATATTAAAGAGATCGAAACCCATATCGTGGCCTCGGCTGAGGCGCCGACCGGCATTGGTGAGCCGGGAACGCCGCCGTCCGCACCCGCATTGGCGAACGCCATCGCGCAGTTGGATGTCGTCGTTGCCGAACTGCCGATGGCGGAAAACGGCGTTTCCTTCGCCTGACAAAAGCAACCGCAGCACGGGATGCCCTGTGCTGCGGTTTTCCGTTGGTTCATTCCAGCACTCTGGACGACCTCCTCGCGGCCCAGATCTGTGTCCGAAGCCTTCACGTCACCTGAAAGCCATCAAAACAGGAAGAATGCCATCGCAGTTTGGAACGACTGCGTTTTCAGCAGTCTGACGGGCGGGTTGCTCAGGCCCGGTGCACTGCCTGAGTTTGACTGCCCAGCCCTTCAATTCCGAGGCGCATGGTTTCTCCGCCTTTCAGATAGACGGGTGGGGTTTGCCCCATGCCCACACCGGGTGGCGTGCCAGTGGAAATGATGTCTCCTGGCTGCAGGCTCATGAACTGGCTGCAATAGGATATGAGATGCGGCACCTTGTAGACCATCGTCGCGGTAGATCCGTCCTGATACCGTTTGCCATCAACATCCAGCCACATGTGTAGGCCGTTGTAATCCTCCACCTCGTCCGGTGTCACGAGCCAGGGGCCAATCGGTCCAAAGGTATCATTCCCCTTGCCCTTGTCCCAAGTGCCCGCACGATTGAGCTGATAGTCACGCTCTGAAATATCATTGACGACACAGAACCCTGCGACATGGCTCAAGGCGTCGGCCTCATCAATATACTTCCCGCCCCTGCCGATCACGATGCCCAGTTCGACCTCCCAATCGGTTTTCTCTGACCCCCGCGGGATCTCGACGGCGTCATCTGGCCCGCAAATGGCTGAGGTCCATTTGCCAAAGATCACTGGCTCTGGCGGAATATCCATCCCCGCTTCTTCTGCATGGTCTGCATAGTTCAATCCAATGCAGATGAACTTGCCAGTTCGCCCTACACAGGGGCCAATGCGAAGATCTTTCTGAGGGGTGCCCGCCACCACCGGGAGGGTCGAAATATCAAGCGCACGAAGTTCGGCCATCCTTTCTGGCAGAAGAGTATCACCTGCAATATCAGCGACATGCGCGGAAAGATCGCGTACCCGCCCCTCTGCATCCAATACCCCGGGCTTCTCCGCACCTGGTGCCCCAAATCGCAGCAGTTTCATAACGTCCCTCTCTCAAACCAGCGTCCAGACGCTCTGACCGTACAGATATCCAGTTGGTGGAAAAGGCAAAAATTACCGGCTTGGTTGGCTCTGGCCGTCTAGCGGCGCATGGGCTGCCAAAAGAGCATCAAGCGCGGTCTTTACCTTGTCCGCAGCCGCCGGATCAGGACCATCGCGCCGCAGGGCAGCGCGCAAATAGACACCGTCAATCAGCGCGGAGAGGACTGGCTCCACCTCCTGCGGTTGTTGGCAGACAAAACGGAGATCATGCAGAAGGTTGCTGCGCAACCGCTGCTGATAGGTTCGCAGCAAATGTCGCGCTTCCGGATTGCTTTGGGCCAGCGCATAAAAACTCAGCCAGGCAGAGGTTTTGCGTCGGTCAAAAACGTGATCCTCAAAATTGGCAGCGATAATCGCGCAAAGTCGTTGATAAGGCGTCTCGGCCTTACGCAAGCCGGCCGCAACCCGTTGGGAAAACACCGCAAGAATGTGACGCATCGCAGCAATCAGCATCTGATCCTTACTGCCGAAATAGTGATGCGCCAAACCGCTGCTCATTCCCGCGCGTCGGGCGATGCTGGAAACGGTTACATCCAGAGATCCTGCCTCTCCGATCTCGTCAATGACCGCACCGATCAGATCGGCGCGACGTTTTGGCTCCATTCCTTGTTTTGGCATTGCACACCCTCCGTCGCCGTTTGTCAGCCCCCTCGCGGGAAGCGCGCGTTTTCTTCGACCACATTCAGGTCCATATGGTTGCGCATATACCGTTCGCTCGCCTTTTGCAGCGGTTGATAGTCCCAAGGGAAATAACCACCTTCGCGCAGCGCCTCATATACGATCCAACGACGCGCCTGGCTCTCACGAACGTCAGCGTCAAATCTGTCCAAATCCCATCTCTCATCTGCCATCGATTTGAGTTGATCCAGAGTGTCACGATAAGCTGGATCTTTCGCCAGGTTGTTCAGCTCGTGCGGATCCGCTTCCAGATCAAAGAGCTGATCCGGATCAAGCGTGCACAGGTTCAGCTTCCAACGGCCCAGTCGCAAAGACACCATCGGCGCATAAGAGGCCTCAGCAGCGTATTCCATCGCGACCGGCGTGCTGCGGACACCGCCCTGACCAAGCGGCACCAGTGTTTCGCCAGATGTCCAGGGCATCACCTCTTCCATACTGACACCGGCCAGATCACATAACGTTGGGCAAACATCGATGTTGGAAACCGGTGTTTCCACCAGGCCAGGCGCCATTTGCGGTGCACAAACCATCAAGGGCACGCGCGCAGACCCTTCATAAAAACTCATCTTGAACCAAAGACCGCGCTCTCCCAGCATGTCGCCGTGATCGGAAACAAACAGGATGATTGCCTCTTGCCGGGTGTTTTCCAGCGCCTCCATCACCTCTCCGATCTTGTCGTCCAGATAGGAAATATTGGCAAAATACGCCCTGCGGGAACGGCGGATATCTTCTTCTGTAATGGTGAAGTTTCGCCAGTCGTTGGCGTCAAAGATCCGCTTTGCATGGGGGTCATGATTGTCATAGCCAAGATCTGCAACCTCTGGCAGCAAATGATCGCAGTCCTCGTACAGATCCCAGTACTTCTTGCGCGCCACATAGGGGTCATGGGGATGGGTAAAGGAGACGGTCAATGCCCACGGACGATCATCCTTGCCACGGGCTAGATCATAGATCTTTTGGGTGGCGTGAAAGGCAACTTCGTCATCAAATTCCATCTGGTTTGAGATTTCCGCAACACCGGCTCCGGTGACAGAACCCATGTTGTGGTACCACCAGTCAATCCGCTCTCCTGGCTTGCGATAATCCGGCGTCCAACCAAAATCAGGCGGGTAGATGTCGGTGGTCAACCTGTCCTCGAATCCATGCAGTTGGTCAGGGCCCACAAAATGCATCTTGCCGGACAAGCAGGTGTAGTACCCCGCCCGGCGCAGATGATGTGCATAAGTCGGGATCGAAGAGGCAAACTCTGCCGCGTTGTCATAGACCCGTGTCGCTGAGGGAAGCTGACCAGACATAAAGCTCGCCCGGCCCGGCGCACAAAGCGGGGAAGCGGTATAGGCGTTGCGAAAGCGCGTGGACCGTTCGGCCAGTTTCTTCAGATTCGGGGCATGAAGCCAGTCAGCGGGGCCATCCGGGAACAATGTGCCATTCAGCTGATCCACCATGAAAATAAGGATGTTGGGTCGGGTCATCGATGTCTCCCTGTTCGCTCTCTCGTGCGTTCACCCCTTAGAAGGGTAAATAATGACAGGCCGGTTGGCTTTCTGCGCGATGCTGGTTTTTATTGACTAATGAGTCAATCAATAAAAAAATCCGACAAAAAAAGGGGCACAGCTTTGCCGTGCCCCAATCCAATTTCGGTAGGTCTGATCAGCCGCGCAGGACCGCCCCATCTGCATCAAACGGGGGCTCGCTGAGGATCGTTGCCTTGTGCGGGCGCCCCAGCACCATCACATCAACCACATCACCCGGACCCGCATTCTTGACGTAGCCTAGCGCCAGGGACATCCCGACGCTGTAGCCATAGGCCCCGCTGGTAACACGCCCAATGCCCTCTCCGTTTTTGAAAATCGGCTCTCCGCCCGTCGCGTCAGCATTTGAGGCTGAGACGTCTGCCTCGTCCAGATGCAGCAAAACCAGTTGTTCACGTGCAGCGTTTTCCAGGACGGAAACAGCGGCCGACTTGTTGAGGAAGTCCTTGTCCAGCTTGCACAGACGATCAAGCCCAACCTCCTGCGGCCAATATTCAGGGCTGTATTCCCTACTCCACGAGCCATAGCCCTTCTCCACCCGCAGCGACATCAGTGCACGGCTCCCTACCGGGCCTGCTGTGAATGGCTGACCTGCCTGCAACAGCGCGGAATAGAGCCGCAGCTGATCTTCGCTCTTACAGTGCAGTTCCCAGCCCAGATCGCCTGTAAATGACACCCGCAGCGCCAGAACCTCAATTCCGGCCACCTCGATCATGGCTGAACGCATGAACGGGAAATCCTCGGTCGCAAGCGACGTATTGGTCAGCTGCTGGAGCATCTCGCGTGATTTCGGTCCAGCCACGTTAAAGCCGCACATGGCCTCGGTCATCGATACGAAACTGGTGCCCTCGGGCAGCGGGACTTCTTTAAAGAACCGCTTGTGATAGCGCTCCGCCATGCCAGAGCCGATCACCCAGAACTCATCCTCGGCAGTGCGGGTCACTGTGAAATCACCGGCAATACCACCCCGTTTGGAAATAAGTGGGGTCAGGCAAGACCGCCCAACCGTCTTGGGCATGTTGTTGGCAAAGACCGCATTCAGCCAGTCAGCCGCGCCGGGCCCCTTGCAGCGATATTTGGCGAAGTTGGAAATATCGATGATGCCCGCCCGATCACGCAACATCTTGCATTCCTCGCCAACGGGCGCCCACCAATTCTGACGCGTGAAGCCGTTGGTATCCTTGGTGCCGGGCTGGTCTGCAAACCACAGCGGGTGTTCCCACCCTGCATTGAGCCCAAAAACGGCTCCCATCTCTGACTGCAGTTCATAGATCGGACGTGTCCGCGCAGGGCGACCTGCGCTGCGCTCTTCGTTCGGGAAATGGATCGCAAAACGATGGGCATATTGATCTTGTACGCGGGCCTTGGTGAATTCCTTCGTCGCCCAGGTATCGAACCGCGCCATATCCCACGCGAACATGTCGTATTGGGTTTCCCCTTCAATGATCCACTGCGCCGCCATCAGGCCCATGCCCCCCGATTGCGAAAAACCGGGAATGATGCCGTTGCAACAGAAATAACCCTCAAGCTCCGGCACGGGGCCCATCAGCACGTTAGAATCCGGCGACCAGATCATCGGGCCGTTGATGACGCGCTTAATGCCTGCCTCACCAACAGCCGGAAGACGCTCAATCGCGTTCATCATGTTTTCTTCGATCCGTTCCAGATCATCGGGAAAGAGATCATGCGCGAAATCCAGCGGCGTGCCCTCTTCTGCCCAGAACTTCATGTCCTTCTCGTAGGCACCAACCAGGAGCCCCTGCCCTTCTTGGCGTAGATAATATTCGCCGTCCCGGTCACTGACAGACGGTAGACGCGATCCGTGTTCCGCCACATCAGTCATCGTTTCAGTGACGAAATACTGGTGTTCCGTCGGCTGCAAAGGCAATTCCACCCCAGCGAGCGCGGCCACCTCGCGCCCCCAGAGCCCTGCTGCATTGACCACCCATTTGGTGCGAATGTCACCCTTGGGTGTCTTGACCAGCCAGCTTCCATCATCCTGCTGCTCGGTCGCTGTGACCGGGGTAAAACGATGGATCTCGGCTCCGCGTTGCCGTGCCCCAACCGCATAGGCGTTCGTGACCCCAGATGGGTCAACGTTGCCGCCATCTGGTTCATACATGACACACCGTATGCCGTCATAGTTGACCAGAGGATTCAGCTTTTTGGCTTCATCAATGCTGATCTCGTAGAAATTCATGCCATAGAGCTTGGCTTTCGCGGCCTGCAGTTTCAGCTGGTGCTCCCGCTCTTCGGTCTGTGCCAGATACAGAGAGCCCGGCTGAAACACGCCACAGCTCTGCCCGGTCTCTTCCTCAAGCGCGTTATAGAGCGTCATGGTGTAGTGCTGGATACGGCTGATATTGGTGCTGTCATGCAAACCATGAATGTTGGCAGCCGCATGCCAGGTCGACCCCGAGGTCAGTTCATCCCGCTCCAACAGGACGACATCGGACCACCCCAGTTTGGTCAGGTGATAAAGGATGGAACATCCGATCACACCTCCTCCGATGACCACGGCCTGTGCTTCTGTGCGCATTTTTGCCCCCTTCAAGAGCCTTGTCGGACAGGTGCGAACGGATTGATGCACCTGTTCCCCCAGTGAATATGTAAAGTCTCGTCAGTGCCGGCACCCCAGATGGTGCCAGCCGTGTTTCAGCGAAAAATGCCCGTTTGCGACATTTCAGAAAGTTAGCCGTTTGGCTCGTCCGCGTTCTGCAAGGCGGGCGTTCAGCGGATCCGCCTCTGCAGCGCCTGCTTCCAGTGCAAAGACAAAGGCGTGTGTCAGATAGAAACAGGCCCGGTCGATTTCACCCGCCACCTCTGCCTGATCGCCCGCCAAGGTATAGAGCCGGATCAGCGCAGTCGTATCGGTCTCCGCATGCGCCTTTAGAAGGGCCCGCTCGAGTTCGGCGCTGTTCATAGCTAACCCTTCAGCGAAATTGCGATATTCTTGGTGCGAACGTAGTTATACAGCGCTTCCAGCCCCTTTTCGCGACCAAACCCCGATTTTCCGACGCCGCCAAAGGGTGTCGAAATTCCCCCTGCAAACCATTCGTTGACGAACACCTGACCTGCGCGCAGTTTGCGCGCAACACGGTGAGAGCGCGCCAGATCGCGGGTAAAGATCCCCGCGACGAGGCCAAACTCTGTCCCATTCGCTGCCGCGATTGCCTCAGCCTCTGTGTCAAAAGGCGTGATGCAGGTGACGGGCCCGAAAATCTCTTCTTGGGCGACACGCGAAGCCGGGTCCACATCCGCAAGGATGGTTGGCGCCATGAAATACCCAGCACGGTCCAGTCTGGCACCACCTGCCGCTACTCGGGCTCCGTCCTGCCGCGCTGTTGAGGTCAGAGCCTCGACACGCGACAGCTGTTGGGCAGACACAACGGGCGTATGATCGGGATTGTCCAATCCGTGCCCGACGCTCAGCCCATTCGCGAGCTCCGCCGCACGCGCGACGACCTCTTCATAGACAGAACGATGAACCAGTACCCGAGCCATGGCAGAGCATACCTGCCCCGCATTGTAGAAAATTCCCGATTTCAGGCTGTTCAAGACCCCATCAATATCGGCATCCTCGAACACCACAGCTGCTGATTTGCCGCCCAGTTCCATCAGCGAAGGGGTGACCGTTTCGGCCGCTGCATGCAGGATTGCCTGCCCCGTGGGGACAGAGCCAGTGAAGACGATCTGATCGATTTCACCACTCGCGACCAATTTGGCACCGATATCAGAACCGAGACCACAAAGGATCGAAACAGCCCCTGCGGGAACGTCCGCACGCTCCAACGCTATTCCCAGCATCGCAAGAGCAAGTGGATCGAGTTCCGGTGACTTGATGATGGTTGAATTCCCAGCCGCCATCGACGGCGCAAGGGAGCGCGCGGCGATCGAAACCGGGAAATTCCAAGGCACCACCTGTGCGGATACACCGTAGGGTTCAAATACAGTGTAATCCGCATAGTCGGGACCAAGCGGGATCGATTTTCCTTCGATCTTGTCGGCAACACCTCCGTAGTACTCAAAGTACTGTGCCGCCTCCTCAAACTCTTCATGCGCCGCGCTGAGCGTTTTGCCGCTCTCGCGGCAGAGAACCTCTGCCCCTTCCGTGGCCAGACCGCGAATTTCCTGCGCGACCCGCAACATCAGCCGGCCCCGGTCTGAGGGTTTCATGTCCGCAAGATCACCGCGTTCAAAAGACGCGCGCGCCGCCTGCAAGGCTTGCGCTAGCGAAGTTTCGCCCGCCTGCGCCGCATCCGCAAAATGCTCTCCTTTTCCTGGGTCTTCGATGGCGATCGTCCCGCCGCCATCCCCTTCGCTCCAGCTTCCCGCGACGTAGTTACGTGCAAGCCCGCCTGCCAGAAATCCGCTCATGCCTCGCGGCCCTTTTCGACCTGGCTTGCGACCCAGTGGTGGAAATTATGGGTAGGTCCGTCCATTGCTGGCGAAAACCGTCCGCCATCAAAAAGAACCCCATGCCGCCCCTTTTGCATACCCTCGACGACAAAAACGTCCTCTTCGAACACGGTTTTCCACAGCTGCGCGTTTGACGCGCGCAGACCATCAAATTCGGGCGTCTCCCGTTCGCTGCGCGCATAGTAGAGTTCAATGTGCTCGACCGTATTTTCGCAGTCCTTGGGTTCCAGAACGATCGCAAAGCAGTGATCCCGCTGCACTCCAAGCAATACATTAGGATAGACCGCAACATATTCGGCGCCTTCATCCCATTTGTCGCTGAGCCCGTCGAAATCGGCCATCGTCGTGCCGTCTTCATCTTTCAGCTGACGATAAACCAGCGTTCCCTGCCCAGAGTACTTCCCGAGAACTTCGATATTGTAGTGGTCTTCAAGGCGCGAATAGCTGTTCAGGCCCGGGTGAACCCACGGCAAGTGGTAGCTCTCGCAGTAGTTCTCGACCGCCAGTTTCCAATTGGTCGCCACCTCCAATTTGAACGAAGACGCTTCACCGCCATGGTGGATCGGTTTTTCGAATTCTGCCCACCGTTCCAACAGATCGGCGTGAACCTCTTCAAAGGCCGGGGCGTTGCCGTCGACATTAACATAGATCACATCTTGCCACACATGGGAGCGGACGCGAACCAGACCGAGCTTGTCCATCTGAACGTCTTCATGTGTGTTTTGGCCCGGACCGCCGACATGCGGTGTGGTACGCAATTCTCCATTCAGACCATAGCACCAGCTGTGATAGGGGCAGCGGATCGCTCCCCGGATTTTCTGAGGCTTGTCGACAAGGATCATCCCACGATGGCGGCAAGTGTTCTGGAACACTCCGATATCGCCATTCCGGTCGCGGACCAGCAACAGTGGCATACCAAGAAAATCAACAGGTTTGGCATCTCCGGCTTCGGGGATATCCTTGCCAAAACCAATGCCTGACCAGTTGGCAAACAGAACAGATTCACGTTCCTCAGCAAAGACAGCTGGGTCCACATAGTGTTCATTCGGCAAGCCATTTGCGACGCTGACAGGCTTTAGAACGGATGACAGTTTGCTGTGTTTGTTCATCGAACTCTCCTTGGCGGACGATCCAGTTTTGCCCAGATGCCGCCGGAGAGCGTTTTTGCTCAATAGGAGAAAACTTCATTCATGGGTGATCTGACCTAAACCGAAAGCCCCTTTGCATCATTCAAGATCCAAGATTTCAGCCGCCTCGCATTTTCCGACAGTTCTTCGTCCGGCAATCCGACCAGATAAAATTCATTTGGGGCGGGCAGCTTGAAATCGCCAACAATGGACAGCTTGCCTGAATCGATCATTGGCTGGATCAACCGGCGCCAACCAAGCGCAAGACCTGCCCCTTTGCGCGCGATTTGCAACGCAACCGAATAGCTCGTCACTCGTGTGCCGGGGGAGACATCACCACGATGTCCCAACTCCAGAAACCAGTCGCTCCATGTTGTCCAGCTTTGACTTGCGCTTTGGAGATGGATCAACCGCTGACCCGCCAGCTCGCCCAGCGACACCCCTTCCAGTTTCGCCGCCAAATCCGGCGTTGCCACGGGAACCAGTTCGTCGCGATAAATCGCTGTGTGGCTGAGCGTTGTATCGCCATCCCGACCATAGCGGATAAAAAAGTCGAATTCGCGGGTGTCGTGAAAGGGACGGTCCTGTGTGATCTGATGAATGTTCAAATCAGGGTAGTCGCGCCAAAATCGGATGATAACGGGCGACAGCCAGAGCGCGGCAACAGCCGTGGTTGAGCCAACGGTGACAGCATCGTCTTCGCCCGTTTGACGGATCTTCCCCAATTGTCGCGAAATCTGTCTGAACGACGTGACCAGAGTTTCAAACAAATCCTGACCTTCCCGCGTCAGTTCAACCCCTCGATGCTTGCGCTGGAACAGCGCAACGCCCAGCTCGCCCTCCAAGGCTTTGATCTGGTGGCTGACAGCCCCCGGTGTCACCGAGAGCTCCTGTGCGGCGTTCTTGAAACTGAGATGGCGTGCAGCGGCTTCAAAGGCTGACAGGGTGGTCAGAGGAGGCAAGTTGTAGTGACGTCTGGACATGGCGACTCTATTGGGTGGGACACCCTGCTTGGCTTGGGGTTATATCAATTCATCCGAGTATGAGTATTTTTCAAATTGAACACCAATCTCAAATCGGCTCATGAGAGTTCGGAAACGAACAATTTGCCGCTAGGGCTGCACGCCTGCATTATCTGGGGGATTTGAGATGGACACCAAAACCGCGCGCCTGCTTCGCAAGACAGATCTCAGCGAGGACACGCGTGATTTTGCCTTCGAAATCCTTGATGGCCGTTTCTCGGGCCTGGAACCCGGCGCCCATGTCGATATTCACCTCGGTGCGGATCTCGTGCGGCAATATTCGATCTGGAGTTGGAGCCAGGATGGGCGGCAGATCAACGTCGCCGTCAAACGCGAGGACGCCGGCCGCGGCGGTTCGCGGGCGATGCACGAGCTGGAATCTGGCGCCACAGTCGAAATTGGCGGCCCGCGCAATCACTTCAAACTTCAGCCAGGTGAGTGCTACGTCACCCTGATCGCAGGGGGCATCGGCGCCACGCCGCTTGTCGGCATGGCACGCGAGTTGGTCAACAGCCGTCGCGAGTTTCAGATCTACTACCTCGCCCGCTCCCGCCATCTTGCGGCGATGGACAAGGCTTTTCGCGCGCTGGGTCTGGGCGACAGATATCATTTGCATTGTGACGACACCGACGGGCAGCTGGACCTCGCTTCTGTACTGCAATCCATGCCCATCGGCAGCGACGTCTACGCATGTGGTCCGGAACCGATGCTCAACGCCGTTCTTGACGCAGGCAGCGCTATGCGGGGTGGGACCATTCATTTTGAACGGTTCGCGGCCGCTGCGGATGCCGATCTTGGTGCCAAAGACAGCTTTGAGATTGAAATCCAATCAACCGGGCAGATCCTGCCGGTCCAGTCTGACGAGAGCATTCTTGATGTGTTGAAAGCAAATGGGATTCCGGTTGATTTCGGCTGTTCAGAGGGTCTTTGCGGGTCATGTATCGTTGATGTGATCGACGGAGAAGTCGATCACCGGGACGGGATCCTGACCCCCGACGAACAGGCAACCAACAGCTACATGTGTACCTGCGTGTCACGCGCAAAGTCGGCGCGGCTGGTGCTCAACCTCTGATAGAAAGGCCAGTCGCCGCACGGATGTACTCCCATGCGGAGACTTGCCTTGCCTTAGCGTTCATTGAACGCGTTGGTCATGGTCTGGTGAACCGGCTTCAACATATAGGCGAGCAGTGATTTTTCGCCGGTCGTCATTTCCGCAACCACCGTCATGCCGGCCTGAAGTGGACGTTCGAAACTCCCCGCCCCGACAGAGCGACCATCAAGCCGGATGGAGGCGCGAAAATAAGTTGCGCCTGTTTGCTCATCAATGAGCGGCACAGGCGACAGCGCGGTCACACGGCCCTGAACCTTGCCAAAGCGGCGAACATCATAAGTATCAACTGTGAGATTGACGGGCTGCTCGACGCCGACATGGCCGATCTCACCATTGGGAATGCGAGCTTCTACCATGAGATCAAGCCGGGTGGGCAGCAACTCAAAGATGGTTTCCCCAGGCGCGATCACCTCACCCTCGTTGGGAAACGCCACGGATTGAACGACCCCCATGCTCGGGGCGACGATCTGCAGACCCTCAAGCTTTCGGTCCACAATCCGCAAGGAGACCGCGAGTTCGCTTCGCTGGTCACTCAGTTCCTCGATTTCATCAAGCATCTCTTCGCGCAACGTCAACGTCTGCTCAGCCAATTCTGCACGGGCCAGTGTCAGGGCACTGCGCGTTTCTGCCAGTCGGACTTCTCCGTCAGAGGCTGCGGTGCGCAAGGCATCCAGTTGGTCCGCATCACGACCCAAATCCCGCAGCGTCGTCAGCCCCTGCTTGTGCAGCTGACGGGCGCGCTCCAGCTCTTCTGCCTTGCGCGCCACCCGCTCCAGCGTGAATTTGTGGGACGCCTCCAGAATATCCAAGGTTTCCTGGTGCTGGGAGATCGACATCGATTTCACCCGCTGGCTCTCTGCGTAGATCTCCAGCGTGGCGGCGGCGCGGTGCTGATCCAGGCTGCGCAGTGCTTCCAGTCGATCGGCGGTGATCGCAACTCCGCTTTCCAGCGCGCTCAGCACCGTCTGGGCCCGCGACAGCTTGCGATCTGCGATTGTGATCTGCTCTTGCAGTTTCTGCTGCTCCTTCGTCAGGTCCGGATGACGCAGCTCAACCAGGACATCGCCCGCCTGAACCCGGTCGCCGTCTTGCACATGCACCCGGTCGACGATGCCCCCTTCCATCACCTCGATTTGGGTGTAGTCACCAAGTGGGACAATGGTGCCCGGCGCTCTCGTGATCTGGGGCACATCGGTTCGCCCCGCGAGCACAATAAGCGCCACAACCATCCCAGAGAAAATCGTTGCGATGAGTGCCGCAAAACGAGGCTGCTTTGCTTTCGCTTTCTGCTTGGCCTGTGCAATCGGCCCGTTGCGGTTCTGTTTCATAGATGACGTGCCCATTGGTTAGGTTTCCATTGCTTTGAGAACAGCCTGAACTTTTTTGATGGCAGCTGCGCCAGTGTCATTCACCACAACCCTGTCACCATTGAGAAAGATGACCCGGTCTGCCATTTGGAGGAATGAGCGATCTGCGGTCGCGATCAGGACCGTACTGTGTCCCCTTTGCTCCTCCAGCCAGGATTTGAACTGCGCACGGCGGGGTTGGGACAGGCCATTTGTCGGCTCGGAGAACAGATAGATCGAAGACGGGCGGATCATCGTGCGCGCCAGCGTCAGACACTTAACGACCTCTCCCGGCAGGGTGGCCAGCAACCGATCATTCAGCCGCGACCGCACGCCATCTGGCAGGGCGTTGATGTCATCCGCAATTCCGATCGCATCGAGCCCCCTGGAAATATCAGCATCCGTCAACGCAGGAGAGGCCAGCCGGAAATTCTGGCTGATTGTGCCGTAAAACAGGCGGGGATCATAAGTCGCATAGGATACCGATTTGCGCAGCTCATCCCGTGCGATCTGGCGAATGTCGATCCCATCATGTTCAATCGCGCCGGTCGAGGCGCTGGCAAGACCGCTGACAAGGTCCAGAACCGCGGTCCGGCTCGCCACATCGCGGCCCATGACAACGACCAACTCACCGGGTTTGGTGTCCAGCGCCGCCGCCGTGAGCAGAGCAGGATTGAGCGGATCCGGACGATAGCCAACGCCTTTGAAAGCGATCCCGCCCTGCAACGTTTTCTGATGAGATTGGCGCAGGCCCAATTCCATTTCTTCCGGCAAAGCCAACACCCGATCGGCCTGCACCTGGCTTTTGCGAAAGCCGACCAACTGTCCGAGCGATGACTGCAGCGCCTGAACGGGTGCAAGCACCTTGGAGACCAGCGCAATCGACGCAATCAGCGCGCCAAATGTCATGCTGCCGGACACAGCCCCATGCGCGCTGATGATGATCGCCCCAACCGAACCAAGCGCAACGATGCTCTGCGAAACGGATTGCACCAGATTGCGCAGCTGTCGCGCCTTTGCAGTCGCAGCTTCTGATGCTTCAGCAAGCGGCATGCAACGCTCAAGCCATTGAGACTGCATGCCCAGGTTCGCCAAGGCGCGTTGATGCACCACCGCATCCTGTACAACGCCTGCGCTTGCAGCGCCTGCTTCTGCCGCTGCCTGATCCAGCCGCTGCTGGAATGGCAGTGAAATAAAGCCAATTCCCACCAGTAGCACGGCCAGTCCCAGCGTCAGCAGGCCAACCGCAGGCGCCAAGTAGGTAAGCACCGCAAAGAACATCACCGCAAACGGAAGGTCGATCAGCGTGGTCATCACCTGCCCCGTGAACAGCTCCCGCAGGGATTCAAACTGTCGAAACCGCGCGATTTGCTGGTTGACGTCAGATTTTCTGAGCTGGGCCAGAGGCAGGCTCATCAGCTTGCCAAAAAGGGCAACAGCAAGCGCCCGCTCTCCCCTTTGTCCAACATATGCCAGCGCCCGTGTGCGCGCATTGCGGAACATGAAATCGGACAAGGCAAGAATGGCGACACCGACCACCAAAGATGTCAAAAGATCAACCGAACCAGATGGGATCACCCGGTCATAGATCGCCATGATAAGAAGCGGCGCCAGCAATCCCAGAAGATTGGTTAGGAACGCCGCAACCAGCAGACCCGGCATCATCTGGCGCAGGGCAGAGAAAGATGCACCAACGGTCTGATTTGCCCGCAGCGACGGCTGGTAGGTGAATTTCTCAATCCGAATGACCGTGCAATGGCGCCGCGCAGGTCGAATTTCAACAGCGGTTTCGCCATGTGGGTCGGCGACTTCGAGGATATCCCCCCGCTGGCCGAGCGCAACGTAGCATGGCGCATTCACCGGGATCACCAGTGCGGGGCATTCATCTTCGGTGATTTCCGTCTCAAGACAGGTGGTCTGGACATAGGGCACTTCCAGATTGTCGAGCGTCTGGATCAGGTCGGCCGGATCCAGGGTTTCCGACAAGTGCGGAAACGCCTCTGCAATAGTGTCCTCATTGTTCTGCCAACCGCCAACAACCAACAACTCCCTGATCAGCGCGCCAGCATCTTGGGTACGGACCATGTTCATGCGACGTCCCTCCTCAGGTTTTCTGCGGCATCTCGGTCAAGGCGGGCATCGGCCTCCCAATCTGCAACATTGTCACCGTCGAGAGCGGACAGTTTGCATGTAACCTCTGCCAGCCGCTTCATCCGCGGATCCGGGCTTTCGATCAGAAGGGTTGGCTTTTCCACCAGTCCGGCAAGGCAGGCAGACAGCGCGTCCCTTTCAGCGGTATCCAGAACGGCAGTCGGCTCGCTCATGATGAGAAGCCGGGGACGTAGGGCCAAGACCCGCACCAAAGCGATCAGCTGACGGTTCACAGGATCATTTTCAAACCCGCTGCCGGTTCCCAGCTTGGTGTTATAGCCCATTGGCAGGCGGTGAACCCGCTTTTCCAGGCCAAGTTGAGCCGCAAAATCCTTGGCACGGCTGACACGGGCCTCATCGCCAAAGGCACTGATGTTTTCAAGCAAGGTTCCCGACAGGATGGCTGGATCCGGCTCCAGTATCACCAAGGCCCCTTCGCCGCGCTCCGACACTCTTGAGGTGGCGGGCTTACCATCAATCAAGACCTGCCCCACAGCGGGAGGCCGCTGTCCTGCGATCACCTCGAACAGGGCCTGGCTCTGCCAGGCGGCGCCCCCCTCTATCAGAACGGTCTGCCCAGCCAGAACACACAAATCCGGCACGATGACCTGCTCGCCCTCGCATCCCTCATTAACCAGCCTTACACCTTCGAGCGTCAGCTCACCTTCAAACGAGCTGCGCTCTTCCTCTGCTCCGGAGTTGACGGGCAGGGCATCGACCTCCCGCAGTTTGGACCACGACAACGCGAGATTTTCTGACTGAACCCACAGTGTCATCAATTTGGTCAGCGGCTGTACAATGCGACCGTTCAGCAACATGCAGGCGGCCATCTCGGCAATGCCGATCTGCTGCTGTATCACCAAATAAGCCCCCAAAAGACCCATCGCTGCCACCGACAGCTGGCCAAAAATCGCGCCGAAGCTCTGCGCCAGGCCGGAAAATCGAATGAGCCTCTGGCTGATGTCGACTGTTTGGTCTTCCAGCAGCTCGAAACGACGTTTGAGTTGCCGCTCCATCCGGTTTGCCTTGACCGTTTGACTGCTCGACAGAACCTCGGACAAAAAGGCATAGCGCCGATTGTCGAGCGTTTTGCGTTGATCAAACAGAGCCCACTGCGCCCGCTTCATCAAAAGCGAAAAAACCAGAACAGCCGTCAGCCCAGCAATGGGCACCATGACCAGCCAACCGCCGATCATTGCGATCATCCCCGCAAAAAGCAGCGTAAAAGGAAGGTCAATCAGCAAGGCATGGTTCTGCCCCGCGTGGTGATCCCGCAATTGAGCGATGGCAGCAAAACGATCGAGATGTATCGGCGCAGCATCCCGCGCAAAGGCCACCGTGTTGGCGCGTAAAATCCGGTCAACAAAACGGCGATAGTTGGACACCGCCGCCTGCTCTGCTGTGGCATTCAAAAGGGTCGACCGGCTCCAGCGCAGGATCAGCTCCAACGCCGCACTCCCAAGCAAGAACAGCGTCAACATCTGAAGCGTGTCCAAGGACTGAAAAGGGATAACGCGATCAAAAATCAGCAAAATCACCACTGGCATGACCAGCGCGGCCACGTTCAGCGCCAACGAGGCTGCCAAGATCGGCAACCTCGTCCCGGCGGTCGTTTCGCGCCCCTTGAACGCAGATTCTTCCATCTTGGCACCCATTCCACACCACTCACTGAACTCAGTGTGTGCGCGTAACTTCTTTCACATTGATGAATATGTCACACGCTGGACGAGAATAAGTAATTAAAATTATTCGAGAAAGGAGAGAGCGCCTTAACCATTTCACTTTATGGTCGCTTGCGATTTGAGCACGCAACAGGACCAAAGTGATGAGTGACACCATTAAGGGCGGCCAGGGGGTTGCAAGCCGTGCAACCAAGGATCAGCACGACAAGGAAGCCTTCGCAGCAGAGCTGTCCCGGGGCGTCCAGGTCACGCCAGAGGATCAGAGCCGCAGCACCCTTCACACCGGTGAACAGCAGGAAGGCGCCTACATCGCCAAGAAGAATGTTGAGGGGGCAGACAGCGGATCCGACAGCGGCACAAACCCATCTGCCGCCTCACCTGCACAATCACCGCAATCATCAGGTTCCGAACTCCGCGGGCTCGCCCAGACCGGTCAATCGGCCGACTACCAGCAGCCCGCCGCCCCTGATGCACCCAACCCTGACAGCACAGGCCCCTCTCCCACTGGTGGGGAGGATGCCGTGGCGTTTCGAACGGCCAGCACTGCTCCAAACACATCTGCCAAGGTGGCACCTGATGGGCCTGAGCCGACACCATCTCCCACCGGCGATCCAGGGCTGGATGGTGTCAAAACACCAAACACCGATGGCACCCCTCCCACTAACACCGGGGGGGAACCCGCACCTGTAGATCCAGGAACCGAGCCAACAGAACCCGGCACTCCGACAGAGCCGGAGCCCTCCGAGCCGCGCGCACCGCAAACACCTGAACCAAGCGAACCGCAAGAGCCCGAACCACAGCCCGGCACAGATGGCGCCGAGCCGGAGCCGCCAACCGATACAGGGCAACCGCCGGCGGTAAGCGGACCCAGCGACACAGACGGTGACGGTGACGGTGACGGTGACGGTGACGGACCAGATCCGGCACCCTACACTCCACCCCCGAATTATGTGCCGGAAGACATGGATCTTTCCGGCAACAGCCTGAATGAAAACGACGACGGCGCCGTCGTCGGAACGCTGAGCACAAACGACCGCAATGGCGCTGACACGCACAGTTATAGCGTCTCGGACGACCGGTTTGAGGTGGTCGATGGCCAGCTGCAGCTGAAGGACGGTGTCGCCCTCAACCACGAGGTCGAAGATCAGATCATCATCGACATCACTGTCACCGACAGCCAAGGCGCGGAATATATCGAAACATTCACCGTCGAGGTCACGGATACCAACGACGCCGTCACCGGCATGGACCTCTCTGGCACGCAGGTTTCGGAAAACGCGGGCGGTGCGGTTGTCGGCACCCTCTCGGCGCAGGACGAAGACGCAGAGGACACGCACAGCTATTCCGTCTCGGATGACCGGTTTGAGGTGGTCGATGGCCAGCTGCAACTGAAGGATGGCGTCGCCCTCAACCATGAGGTCGAGGACCAGATCGACGTGCAGGTCACTGTCACGGACGCGGCGGGCACCTCGCACACGGAAGGGTTCACCGTCGAGGTCACCGATACCAACGACGCGGTCACTGGCATGGACCTCTCCGGCACGCAGGTTTCGGAAAACGCGGGCGGTGCGGTTGTCGGCACCCTCTCGGCGCAGGACGAAGACGCAGAGGACACGCACAGCTATTCCGTCTCGGATGACCGGTTTGAGGTGGTCGATGGCCAGCTGCAACTGAAGGATGGCGTCGCCCTCAACCATGAGGTCGAGGACCAGATCGACGTGCAGGTCACTGTCACGGACGCGGCGGGCACCTCGCACACGGAAGGGTTCACCGTCGAGGTCACCGATACCAACGACGCGGTCACTGGCATGGACCTCTCCGGCACGCAGGTTTCGGAAAACGCGGGCGGTGCGGTTGTCGGCACCCTCTCGGCGCAGGACGAAGACGCAGAGGACACGCACAGCTATTCCGTCTCGGATGACCGGTTTGAGGTGGTCGACGGCCAGCTGCAGCTGAGAGACGGCGTTGCCCTCAACCACGAGGTCGAGGACCAGATCGACGTACAGGTCACTGTCACGGACGCAGCGGGCACCTCGCACACGGAAGGATTCACCGTCGAGGTCACGGATACCAACGACGCGGTCACCGGCATGGACCTCTCTGGCACGCAGGTTTCGGAAAACGCGGGCGGCGCGGTTGTCGGCACCCTCTCGGCACAGGACGAGGACGCAGAGGACACGCACAGCTATTCCGTCTCGGATGACCGATTTGAAGTGGTCGACGGCCAGCTGCAGCTGAAGGAAGGCGTTGCCCTCAACCATGAGGTCGAGGACCAGATCGACGTACAGGTCACTGTCACGGACGCGGCGGGCACCTCGCACACGGAAGGGTTCACCGTCGAGGTCACGGATACCAACGACGCCGTCACCGGCATGGATCTCTCCGGCACGCAGGTTTCGGAAAACGCGGGCGGCGCGGTTGTCGGCACCCTCTCGGCACAGGACGAGGACGCAGAGGACACGCACAGCC
>NZ_CVRM01000037.1 GCF_001258055.1 Phaeobacter italicus
GAAGACTTGAAGAACTCAAAGCCGACCTTTGTTTGGCGCCGATTAATGACCGATAAGGGCCGATCGCACCCCGGTTGGGGTTCTGCGGCCTCGGTTTTGCAAAGGTCGCTATCTGCGCAAAGCACCCGCAGCAATCGCCCCTCCCCCAGCTCTCACCCACTCCCCTGCCCGTTGCCTACCCACCGAACGCAGTGGTTACGATCTTCTCAGACGGATGTGTCAGACTGTCAGGTGATCGATCACACCCTGCGCGGCCTCTGCATATCTGGCCGCGCCACCAACTCAGACGACCCAAGATTGGCCCCGCCCTGCGTGGTGCTGCGAGAGATCGCAGTTTGGCACGCCGCGCTTTGCGGGGGCAGATCGGGATCCTGTCCGCCAGGCCCTGACCGGCCTGTCCAACCTTTTCGCGGCGGCGCCGCCCTCTTCGTCTGTCACAGATCCTGTTTCTGGACCGTGAGAGGCCCCAACAACCGCCCGCCCCATACCGGCGGGCCAGACCAAAAGATGAAAAATAGCAGCTCGGCCAATCAGCCCCTGCACCGATCAACCCCGCACCGGTCCACCCGCGCGCGGGCCAGTCCTCTGCATCCCGGCCCTCTGCATTCAGGCCCACTTCATCCCGGCCCTCTGCATCCGGGCTCAGCTCTCCTGTGCGGAGGGCTCTTCCAGCTGGACCGGCTGGCCATGGGGCGTGGCGAGATAGGCCGCCTCCCATTTCAGGCGCATGTCCTCTGCACCCTGCGCGGCGACTGTCCCGGCCTCTGCCAGGTAGTGCTCCAGCGTCTCCAGCCAGGCGGCAAAGTAATCCTCTCCGCCGTTCAGATCCCTGCCCAGCCCATGCCGGCGCAAGGTGGCCGAGAACCGCGCCACCCAATCGGTCCAGGAAAACGCCCCGCTTTCGTTCAGATGCACCGTCAGCGCAAAGACCTGCGCGTGCCAGGGCTGTTCAAAGGCGGGTTCTGGGCGCTCGGGCGCCAATGTCTTTGGTCCGCTCATACCGGCTCCAGGTAGCTCTGCCACAGATCCAGCACAACCTCGTCGCCGGGATGTTCCGGCGCGCTCCACAGCTCTGACGCGGCAAAGGCCACCGCATATAGCGGCTCTGGCGCCTCTCCCAGGCCGTGGGCCGCACTGTCGGGCAGCACATGGGTGCCATGCACCCGCACAATCCGCCCCAGCGCCCCAACCGCATAGCTGGGCAGCCGCGTATGGCCGCCGTCCACCAGCCGGTTGCCACCGGGCCTGCGACAGCGCACAGCGTCGCCGGGGGCAAAGGCAATCGCCACTTCACTGGGCCGATCCGCCGGACCACCCTTTGCCAGCGCCGCGGCCACATCCGCCGCCTTCAGCGCACGGGCAGCCAGCGGATGCGGAGCCACAGCCGCCGCCTTCAGCGCACGGGCAGCCAGCGGATGCGGAGCCACAGCCGCCGCGCCCGTGCCCTCGCCGCCCTCGCCGCCATCAGCGGGCTGGGCCAGATCTTCGGCGCGCAGCACCTGTTTTTCGACCAGCAGCGTTGCCAGACCCGCCAGCCATTTCTCGTAGTAGGAAAAACGCGCATAATCCTTTGGCGCAAGCCGCTCTCGGGCGTGGCGCGAGGTGTCGATGTTCCACTGCCCCAAGGCCCCTGCCGCCAGCGTCACCGCCAGCGCGCGGCCGTGCCAGTCCTCGGCAAACACCGGCGCATCCTCTGCGTCGGGCCGCACCGGGCCATCACCGAATCGCCCGCCCATGTCATGCATCCGTGTCATGCGGGTGCCTCCGGCTTGCGGGCAAGCCCTGTGCCAATCATGCTGTCGCGGCTCACCAGGGCGGTCAGCTCATCCTCGCTCATCCCGTCAGAGCCCTCCGGGCGCATGGGCAGCACGAGATATCGCACCTCCGCCGTGGAATCCCAGACCCGCACAGATGTGTCTTGCGGCAGGCTCACGCCAAATTCCGCCAGCACCTTGCGGGGCTCGCGCACTGCGCGGGCGCGGTAGGCATCGGATTTGTACCAGCCGGGCGGGATTCCCAGCAAAGGCCACGGGTAGCAGCTGCATAGGGTACAGACGACCATGTTGTGCTGCGCCGGGGTATTTTCGACCACGACCACATGTTCGCCCTGACGCCCGTAAAACCCAAGATCCGCCAGCAGCGGGTCGGCATCCGCAAGCAGGTCAGCCTTGAACGCCGGATCAGACCAGGCGCGGGCCACAACCCGCGCGCCATTGGCCGGGCCGATGCGGTTTTGATAGGTGTCGATGATTTCATCCAATGCAGCTGGATCAATCAGACCCTTCCGGGTGAGAATCGTTTCCAGCGCCTTCACGCGAAGCGCGGGGTCAGGCGGCAGGAGGCTATGCGGGTGGTCGCAGTGATCATGGGGCATGGCCGCATGCTGACCTGTGGATTGCCGTTCTGTCCAGCGCGAACTGCGTCGCGCCTCGCAATCGTGAACTGCGCGTATTGCGCACTGCCTGAACACCCCGCCCAACAGTCACGCCCGCATAAAAATGCCAATGCAAATTGGCTCTTGTTGCGGCCCAGTGCAGGCCATTCATGGCACAGAGGTCACGCCCTGGCGGTCTTTGGCCGGATCGAGGCAAACTGAGCCCTTGCCCCTCAGGCCAATCTTCCCTATTTACCGCCCGATACTCAGCCAACCGCCGTAGGATCCTATGGAAAACGTCGTACTCATCATCCACCTTCTCCTGGCCCTGGGTCTTATTGCCGTAGTTCTGCTGCAGCGCTCCGAAGGTGGAGGACTGGGCATGGGCGGCGGCGGTGGCGGCGGAGCCATGTCTGGCCGTGCAGCTGCAACAGCGATGACCAAGCTGACATGGATCCTGGCGATTGCGTTCATCGCAACGTCGATCACCTTGACCATTCTGGCAGCACAGAAATCCTCCGGCTCGTCCGTTCTGGATCGCATCACCCTGCCTGCCGGTCAGGATGCTGGTGCGGCAGATGCACCGTCCAGCCCGCTGGGCAGCGATCTGCTGCCGCCTGCACAGGGCGACAATGCACCGCTGGTACCCAGCGCCGACTGATCCTGCCGATCAGCAACGCTAACTTCCAGGCCGGGCAACCGGCCGGATTCGCAAGAATCCACCAGACTTAGAAATAACAAAGCCAGCCGTAACAGCATCTTGCGGCTTGCTTGCGCATTTTGCGCGAATCCCTTATACGTTAAGTCCCGTGATGCTGCGGTTTTCTGCGACCGCCGGGCAGCTGAATTCTGACTTCTCACGGGGGCAGCCGACACTCATGGCGCGTTTCATCTTCATTACTGGCGGTGTTGTTTCATCACTGGGCAAAGGGCTGGCGTCTGCCGCTCTCGGGGCACTTTTGCAGGCACGCGGATACTCTGTCCGCCTGCGCAAACTGGACCCCTATCTGAACGTCGATCCGGGCACGATGAGCCCGTTTGAACATGGCGAAGTCTTCGTGACCGATGACGGCGCCGAAACCGATCTGGACCTTGGCCACTATGAACGCTTTACCGGCGTTGCGGCCCGCAAGACGGACTCTGTCTCTTCCGGTCGGATCTATTCCAACGTGCTGGAAAAGGAACGTCGTGGCGACTATCTCGGCAAGACGATCCAGGTCATTCCGCATGTGACCAACGAAATCAAAGACTTCATCTCCATTGGCGAAGATGAGGTGGATTTCATGCTCTGCGAAATCGGCGGCACTGTCGGCGACATCGAAGGCCTGCCCTTCTTTGAAGCGATCCGCCAGTTTGCCAATGACAAGCCGCGCGGCGAGTGCATTTTCATGCACCTGACCCTGCTGCCCTACATCAAGGCATCGGGTGAGCTGAAAACCAAACCGACCCAGCACTCCGTCAAGGAACTGCGCTCCATCGGTCTGGCGCCCGACATTCTGGTCTGCCGCTCCGAAGGTCCGATCCCGGTCAAGGAACGCGAAAAGCTGGCGTTGTTCTGCAACGTGCGCGCCGACTCTGTGATTGCCGCGCAGGATCTGAAATCCATCTACGAGGCACCGCTGGCCTATCACCGCGAAGGTCTGGACCAGGCGGTTCTGGATGCCTTTGGGATCAACCCCGCGCCCAAGCCCAAGCTGGATCGCTGGGAAGATGTGGCTGACCGCATCTACAACCCGGAAGGCGAAGTGAAAGTTGCCATCGTCGGCAAATACACCCAGCTGGAAGACGCCTATAAATCCATCGCCGAGGCGCTGACCCACGGTGGCATGGCCAACCGCGTCAAGGTCAAGATCGAATGGGTGGATGCCGAGCTCTTCGACAAGGAAGACGCCGCGCCCTACCTGCAGGGCTATAACGCCATTCTGGTCCCCGGCGGTTTTGGCGAGCGCGGCACCGAAGGCAAGATCAAGGCGGCGCAATATGCCCGAGAGCACAAGCTGCCCTACCTTGGCATCTGCCTTGGCATGCAGATGGCGGTTATCGAAGCTGCGCGCAACGTTGCAGGCATCTCCGAGGCGGGCTCTGAGGAGTTTGACCACGAGGCGGGCCAGAAACGCTTTGAGCCGGTGGTCTATCACCTCAAGGAATGGGTGCAGGGCAACCACACCGTCGCGCGCAAGGTCGATGACGACAAGGGCGGCACCATGCGTCTGGGCGCCTATAACGCGACCCTGACCGAGGGCTCCAAAGTGGCCGAAGTCTATGGCGACACCCAGATCGAGGAACGCCATCGTCACCGGTATGAGGTGGACACCAAATACCGCGATCAGCTGGAAGCCTGCGGCCTGCAGTTCTCTGGCATGTCGCCCGACGGTCGCCTGCCTGAAATCGTGGAATGGAAGGATCACCCCTGGTTCATCGGTGTTCAGTTCCACCCGGAACTGAAATCCAAACCCTTCGATCCGCACCCGCTGTTCAAGGATTTCGTCCGCGCAGCCAAGGACGCATCGCGTCTGGTGTGATCTGCGGATATCTCTGTTGATCCAGAAAGGCAGGCCTTCGGGTCTGCCTTTTTCGTTCAGACGACGGGGGTCAGGCCGCGCCCATCAGATAGGTGCGCAGGCGCTGGAATGCGGGTTTGGCTGTCATGTCAGGCCGGTAGACAAGGTAATAGCCATAGTGCGGCCGCGACAAGGCAGGCCCCACCCGGACCAGCCGCCCGTCCTGCACCATCTGGTCCTCGAGCCCCCAGTAACCCAGGCCAATCCCCTCGCCTGCGCAGATTATGTCGAGCATGGACGGGTAGCTCAGCACCGTGCGCAGCCGCTGGCCGGACGGCAGGCTCTGGCCTTCGCGCTCGTAAAAGCGGGCCCAGGTGATCCAGCCATTGAGATGCGGATCGCCATGATCAAACAGCAACGCCGGATCAAGCGTCGCAATGGGACGATCGGGATCAAATGTCGGATGATTGGCCAGAAACTCCGGGCTGGCGACGATCTGGCAGGTCTCCAGAAACAGCAGGTCTGCGGCGTTGTCCCCGAAATCTCCATTCCCAAAGCGAATGGAGCAGTCAATCGCACGATCGTCAAAGCTGCGATAATCATCCGAGGTGATGAAATTGATCGTGACATTCGCCGCCGCCCGCATCGCACCGATCCGCGGCATCAGCCACAGATGTGTCACCCCAAAGGAGGCCCCGATCCGCAATTCCTGATCATTGACAGGCGCCACATCCTGCAAGCCGACCTCTAGCCGGTCGAGCACGGAAGTTGCGAGTTCTGCAAGGGTTTCGCCCTCAGCCGTCAAGCGGATCTGATTGCCACGACGCAGAAACAGCGGCGCGCCGATCCAGTCTTCCAGCCGTGCTATGTGGCGGGTCACAGCGGGCTGGGCCACCGACAGATCCTCGGCTGCGCGGGTAAAACTACCGTGTCTGGCAGCGGCCTCAAACGCGACAAGGGCATTCATCGGCGGCAGTTTTCGGCGGGCCATTGCACGGCCTTTCATAACAAAAAGATATGAAAGCATTCCACTATTTGCCATCGCGGTAAAGCCGGCTTGGGTGCAGAGTTTTCCCAACAGCAGAAATCGCCACCACGAAAGGACCGTCATGGACCGGGTTACATTCAGGCAGATGAAGGACGGCACAAAGGAAGAGTATGAATTCCTGACGGCCCATGAGGTTGAATATACCAAGGGCACCGCCGACCGGCTGCTGCACGCGCTGGAGCATCTGGACGAGGGCCTGTCAGGCTATCAGATCACCCGGCTGGGCCATTCGGTGCAATCGGCCACCCGCGCCTGGCGGGATGGGGCAGACATCGACTGGGTGGTTTCGGCGCTTTTGCATGACATCGGCGATATCTTTGCGCCCTACAATCACGACGAATACGCCGCCACCATCCTCAAACCCTTTGTGCGCGAACAATGCCGCTGGTGCGTTGAAACCCACGGCGATTTCCAGATGCTGTATTACGGGCAGCACCTGGAGGGGTTTGACCAGCACAAACGCGAACGCCATCGCGGCCATCGGTATTTCGACGATTGCGCAGAGTTCTGCGAGCGTTGGGATCAGGCCAGTTTCGATCCCGATTATGACACCCTGCCCCTGTCGTTCTTTGCCCCGATGGTGAGAGAGGTCTTTGCCCGCACGCCTTATGATCCGCAGGTGACGGGCGCGCCCGATCTGCCGCTGCAGGTGGCCGAGGTCGCAAAGCAGCGGTCAACCAATGGGGCACAGCCGTGACCGACAAACCCCGTCTGCCCCCGCGCGCGCCTCGCAAGGTCTGGCAGACTAAGTAAGCCCGGCAGACAAAAAAGGCACGAAACCACGCCTCCCTGCAAAGGGTGACCAACATCGCCCTTTGCACCTCCAAGCGCGTCACACCAGTGACGCGAAGGAAGGCGGAATGCGATAGATGTCAAATTGGCTTTGGCGCGATAGTGTGCCATCAGCACAAAGCACACGGTGGAAACCTTCTCTGACTTCGCGAACCCGATACCCATGGTCCACCGTATCAAACGTAGCCTGTGAGACCCGCGACCGCTCCAGCCGACCCAGATGCGTGTCCAGAACCCAGGATGCGTCTTTTTGCCAGGTCGCTCCTGCCCCTTTGCCATGGTCCTGAAACTCTTTGTGGCGCATCACGTGGCTGTTCCGCCGTGTGTCCAGATCGCTATCCCGCATATGAAAAAGAAAGAGATCATCGTCGATCGTGAAGGGTTTGTTGCATCCGTGAAACCCCGTACCCCACATCGCAGGCCCTGTGCGTACCAGAGGCTTGCTGTAGCGATCACTCAAATAGCAGAAGGCGCGTTGCTCCAAAATGGGACGGGCCGGATCAAGCGCCGCCGGTTCCAGCGCGGGCAGCTGCGTGACATTCACCCCAAGTGCAGCGGTTACCTGCCCGATTTTGCCTGATGCCAGAAAACGGGACAAACAATGTCCAAACTCAGCGGAAGGGATCAGGAACTCATCGACATCAACGTAAATCACACCCTTGTAGTAGTTCAGCAATCCATTGCCCAAATGCGACACGAAACTGGCTCGCGCCGAGTCAAAGGAAACCCGCCTGTATACCGTTTTCGGACCTCCAACGGTCCCGGACAAATGATCTGGCACCGTGATCCGGTTGACTGAGCTGGGGATAAGTTCCCGAAACTCCGGTCCGGATTTGTTATCCAACAGAAAAATATCAGCATCAGCAAAATGACGGCGGTAGTATTTCAGCCAGATGGGTAGGAAATGAAATTCATCCTTCACCATCGTAAGAATGCAAAATCCTGACGACACAAAAACCTCAAAAGTGTACGCCCTGAATGTGAAAATGGGCAGCTGCAATGCAAATAGTGAAGCGCTTGGCCCCTCTACCACAGGATGCTAACAGCTGCAATGTGCAACCAAAGGGTCGCACCCTGCCAGCGCCCAACAAGCCGTTGAAACAGCATTTGAACCCGACCTCATGATCCTTGCACGAACGACTCGCATCGGGGTTCTGAAATCCGCCACCCCCTTTGCGACAGCTTTAGCGCGATCGTTAGCGCAACCATTTGATGCTGAGAGTTGTTTCCTGAAAAACTAAAGGTATAGACGGGAGTAGATTGTTATTCCCATCCAGTGGAGACCCGACCTCATGGCGCAAGAAACCTCGACACAGACCGCTCAGTTCGACCGTATCGCAAACGGCAAGGGCTTCATTGCGGCGCTCGATCAATCTGGCGGCTCCACCCCCAAGGCGCTGGCGCTTTATGGTGTGATGGAAGACGCCTACAGCAACGACGACGAGATGTTCGGCGAAATCCAGAAGATGCGCGCGCGCATCATCACCGCACCGGATTTCAACAGCGACAAGATCCTTGGCGCGATCCTGTTTGAAAAAACCATGGACGCCGCAATCGACGGCATTCCGGTGCCTGCGTATCTTTGGGACAAATGCGGCGTCGTTCCTTTCCTGAAGGTCGACAAGGGGCTCGCCGATGAGGCCGACGACGTACAGACCATGAAGCCGATGCCCGACCTGGATGACCTGCTGTCGCGCGCGGTAAAGGCCGGTATCTTCGGCACCAAGATGCGCTCTGTCGTGAAGGCCGCAAATGAGGCGGGCATCAAGAACGTCGTGGGCCAGCAGTTCATCGTTGGTCGCCAGATTGCGGCAGCGGGCCTGCTGCCGATCATCGAGCCGGAAGTGGACATCAACTCCGCCACCAAGGCCGAAGCGGAAACCCTGCTGAAAGCGGCCATCCTGGAAGAGCTGAACGCCCTGCCCGAAGGCACCAAAGTGGCGCTGAAGCTGACCATCCCGACCGAGGCCGGTCTTTATGATGATCTGGCCGCCCATGATGCGGTGGTGCGTGTTGTGGCGCTGTCCGGTGGCTACAGCACCGACGATGCCTGCGAGAAGCTGGCCCAGAACAAGACCATGATCGCCTCCTTCAGCCGCGCCCTGACCGAAGGTCTGAACGTGGCCATGAGCGACGAGGACTACAACGCCGCGCTGGGGTCGAACATCGACAAGATCTACCGCGCCTCTATCTGAGGCCCGCCTGCCCGCAAATGTGGGTGAGACACAACAAAAAGAGCCGCGCCGGTCAGATCCCGGCGCGGCCTTTTTTATTGCAGGGGTTGGCTGGTGCCGACCTCAGTCGAATTTGGGGGCGCGTTTCTGCATCTGGGCGGCGACCACTTCCATCTGCTCGGGCTTGCCGATCAGGCCGACCTGAACGCGGGATTCCTCCAGCAGCACCTCGGCCCGGTCTGTGCTTGCTTCGGCGGTTTCGATCAGGGCCTTGGCTGCGCGGATGGCAGCGGGGCTTTGGCCTGCGATCAGCGTCGCGAGCTCCTGGGCGCGGGCGATGGGATCCTCGGCCAGCTCAGTCACCAGCCCCCAGTCCAGCGCCTGCGGCGCCGAGACCTTTTCAGCCGTATAGGTCAGCCTGCGCAGCACGTCAGAGCGCAGCAGCCGTGGCAAGAGCACCATGCCCCCCATGTCGGGAACGATGCCCCATTTCATCTCCATCACCGAAAACGCTGCATCCGGCGCGGCAATGCGGATATCGGCCCCCAGCGCCAGTTGCAGACCGCCGCCAAAGGCCACGCCCTTGATCGCCGCAATCACCGGCATCGGCAGGCGGCGCCAGACCATTGCCACCTGCTGCACCTGATTGGCATCGCCGTAGTCCCGCGCCATCAGCCACTCTTCGGGGTTTTGCAGCCCCATCTGGGCAAAGCTCATCAGATCAAGCCCCGCGCAAAACGCCTTGCCCTCGCCCGAGAGAACAACAACGCGCGCCTTGCTGTCCATCAGGCTTTCCCCGGCGGCAATGATATCTTCGATCATCTGCGAGTCAAGAGCGTTCATCTTGTCGCCGCGCGTCAGCGTAACGTGGGCAATGTGGTTTTCAATTGTGACCGAGACGCGTGCCATCTGTCTGTTCCTCCTGCGTGACCGGATATGCGGCCCGCCTGTTCCGTCTGTTTGTTGGTCAAAGACTGCCCCGGATCCCCGGACCATGCCAGCCTGACGCCGGGGCATATGGGGGCTGGATGGCGCGCGCGGATTGTCTCGGCCTCTTGCCTGCGTCGCGGGCTTGGCGTTATCTGCGCCCATGACACAGCCACGCTATACCCCGCTCGCCCAATCCCTGCCCGCCTCTGTTCCCTTTGTCGGGCCCGAAGCCCAGGAGCGCCAGCGCGGCGCGCCATTCGTGGCGCGGTTGGGCGCGAACGAGAACATCTTTGGCCCCTCGCCCAAGGCGATTGCCGCCATGCAGGCCTCTGTGGCCGAGATCTGGAAATACGGCGATCCCGAAAGCCATGAGCTGCGCGCCGCCCTTGCCGCGCATCACGGTATCAGCACGGACAATGTGCTGGTCGGGGAAGGCATCGATGGGCTGCTGGGATATCTGGTGCGGTTGCTCATTGCCGAGGGCGACGCGGTTGTCACCTCTCTTGGGGCCTACCCCACCTTCAACTACCATGTCGCGGGTTTCGGCGGGGTGCTGCATACGGTGCCCTACAAGGACGACCACGAAGACCCCTATGCGCTGTTTGCCAAGGCCGCTGAGGTGGATGCGAAACTGGTCTATCTCGCCAATCCCGACAACCCGATGGGCAGCTGGCACAGCGGTGCAGATCTGCTTGCGGCGCTGGATCAGTTGCCAGAGGGCTGTCTGCTGCTGTTGGACGAGGCCTATATCGAATGCGCGCCAGAGGGCACGGCGACACCCGTGGACATCAATGACCCCCGTGTGATCCGCACCCGCACCTTTTCCAAGGCCTACGGGATGGCTGGCGCGCGGGTGGGCTATGTGCTGGGCGCGGCCGAGCTGATCGGCGCGTTCAACAAGGTGCGCAACCATTTCGGCATGAACCGCAGTGCCCAGATCGGCGCGCTGGCGGCGCTGGAGGATCAGGACTGGCTGGCTGAGGTGGTGGGCCGGATTGGCGCAGCACGCGACCGCATCGGGCAGATCGCGCGTGACAATGGGCTGGTGCCCCTGCCCTCTGCCACCAATTTCGTCGCCATCGACTGTGGCCATGACGGCGATTTTGCCAAGGCGGTGCTGGACGGTCTGGTGGCGCGTGGGATCTTTGTGCGGATGCCTTTTGCGGCGCCCCAGAACCGCTGTATCCGCATCAGCTGCGGGCCGGATGATCAGCTGGATGCCCTGGCAGAGGCGCTGCCTCTGGCCTTGGCCGATGCACGGGCCACGCGCCCGGCCTAAGGTCTGCACATCCCAATTCGACAAGAAGAAACGCGCGCGGGACTGGCCTGCGCGCGTTTTCTCGTGTCCGGGTCGCGGTTATGGGCCGCGCTCAGCCGCAGCAGCTCGTGGCGGGCTGATCCGGGGCCTGTTCCCCGCGAACACCTGCCAGCACCTTGGCTGCGGCCTCTACCGCGCCAGAGCCATGCGCAATTCCCAGCGCCTTGAGCCCGGTATCGACGCCGCCCAGCAGGCCCATGATCATCTGACCGTTCACATGGCCCATGTGCCCAAAGCGCAGATAGCCGTGCCATTCCGGGCTGTTGGGTGGCGCCATGCCAAGGCCGATTCCGAGGGTCAGGCCAAGGTTCTGTTCCAGCCACCCCCGCAAGCGGGTGGCGTTGTCGCCACCAATATGCAGTGACGTGACCGCGTTGGAGCGCAAAGCCACATCCTGCACGTTCATGCGCAGCGGGCCATCCGACCCCCAGACCTCGCAGGCGGCCCAGATCGCCTGTGCCAGCCGGTGATGGCGCGCCCAAACCTGCTCTATCCCTTCGCCGTGGATCAGATCCAGCGCCGCGCGCAGACCATAAAGATGATGGGTCGGCGCGGTGCCACCGAAATACTGGTAGAATTCTTCCGGGTTGGCGCGGGGGCTCCAGTCCCAGTAGCGGCTGATCCGCGGCAGGCGCGCGCGGGCCTCGGCGGCCTTGGGGCTGAAGAACACGAACGACATGCCCGCAGGCACCATCAGCCCCTTTTGGCAGGCCGACACCATCACATCGACGCCCCAATCATCCATCTCGAACCGATCACAGCCGAGCGATGCGATACAATCGGCCATCAGCAGGGCCGGATGTCCGGTTGCGTCAAGACAGGCCCGCATCGCCGCCACATCGTTGCGGATCGAGCTGGAGGTATCGACATGCACCGCCAACACCGCCTTGATCTGATGCGCGCGATCCGCGGCAAGACGGCTGGCGACCTGATCCATGTCCCAGGGCTTGCCGGTGCCGTAGTCCAGGATTTCAACCTCAATGCCCAGTGCCTCGGCCATCTCGCCCCACCCCAGCGCAAAGCGGCCCGAGGCGGGCACTAGCACCTTGTCTCCGGGTTGCAGGGTGTTCATCAAGGCGGCTTCCCAGGCGCCGTGGCCGTTGGAAATGTAGATCGCCACGTTATGGACGGTGCGCGCCACCCGGCGCAGATCGGGCACCAGCGTCGCCGTCAGGTCGATCAACTCGCCTGCGTAGATATTGGGGGACGGACGGTGCATGGCCTGCAAGACCGCATCGGGGATCACCGATGGGCCGGGAATGGCCAGATAACCGCGTCCGGCGGCGAGGGAGACATCCGCTGTCATGCTGCACTCCTGAAGGTCTGTGTTGCGCGACCTTGGCGCGGGTCTGCGGGCTCTGCAAGAGCAAGAATGCAACCACACGACGATGTGCGGATGGCGCACGCGGCCTGCGTGTTTTTGCGGCGCATCTGTTTTCGCGATGGACTGGCCTGACCTGTTCCCACGGGTCTCAGGGATTGGCTTCCTTGGCGAGACCGCGCAGGTCGATGCGGTCGAGGGGGCGCAGGATGTCAAAGATCTGCTGGCGCATCCATGCCGCCATCGGGGCCGTGTCAGCCTTGCGGTGCCAGACCCCGATCAGCTGGATCGGATCAATGGCAATCGGTGGCACAAACAGATCAAGCCCTTAGACCGGCTGGACCTTGCGCGCCAGTTGCAGCGGCAACAGCCCGATAAGATCGCTTTCGCTGACCACCCGGCAGACGCCGGAAAACACCGGCACCGTCATCACCACGCGCCGCCTGCGCCCGACCTTTGCCAGCGCCTCGTCGCTTTGGGCGGTCAGATCACCGTGGGGCGCAAACAGCACATGCGGCAGGCTGCAAAAGAGATCGAAGGGCATCCTCTCTCCATGGCGCAGATCCTTGGTGGCGGGATTGCCCCGGCGCGCCAGCACCGCATATTCCGAGCGAAACAGCGGCTCGCGCATCATCCAGTCTGGCAGGTCGGTGTCGGGAAGCAGCGCCAGATCGGCCTGTTGGCGTTCAAGGCTTTCCACATGGTGGCGCGGCACCAGATCCAACAGCTGCGCCCGGATGCCCGGCGCCTTGCGGCTGAGCAGATCGCCAAGCCTTGGCATCAGCATGTCACAGAAGAAATCCGCCGCAGAGATCCGGAACAGCCCACTGGCAGTTGCCGGGTCAAAATGACTGGGCGGTGACAGCAGCGTTTCCAGCCGGTCGAGTTCGGCGCGCAGATCATGGCGCAGGCTTTCGGCGAACTCGGTTGCGACCAGCTGGTTGCCCTGACGCACGAACAGCGGGTCATTCAGCGCATGTCGCAGCCGCGACAGCGCGCCGGAGACCGCCGATTGCGACAGGCCGAGGCGGCGGCCTGCCTTGACGGTGGAGCCTTCGGCAAAGACCGCATCCAGAACCCGCAGCAGATTGAGATCGAGGGTCGCGAAATTCATCTGGCCGATACCTTGTATCAGATACCACAATTTGCCTGATAGCCTTGCCCAACAGTATGCTTGTGTCAACGGAAGCGCTTTCGTTTCAGACCTGTGCGAGGGAGTGAAACGATGAAAGACCTAAGCAAAGACGACGGCGCCATCGAATGGCTGGGCGTCCTTTATAAAACCATCCTCGGCCCGGAAGAGAGCGGCGGCACCATGTCGATTGTCGACAGTCTCTCGCCCGAGGGCAGCGGCCCGCCGCGCCATATCCACCATAACGAAGACGAGACCTTCGTGATCCTTACCGGCCGCTGCCGCGTCTGGATCGACGGGCACGAGCAGATCCTGTCAGCCGGTGAAAGCGCCTTTATCCCCAAGGGCAAGGAACACACATTCAAGGTGCTGGAGGGCGCGCCCTGTCGTCATCTGGTGATCCTGACCCCAGGTGGTTTCGAAGGGTTCTTTGACGAGATGGCAAAGGGGCAATTTGCAATCCCCGACGATATGCCCGCCATCATCGAAGCGGGCAGCCGCCACAACCTGACCTTTACCGGCCCGCCCCTTGATTGAGGAGACCCTGACATGAAATCCATTGCATCCATGTTCTTTGCCATCGGCGCGGTCTTTGCCCTGGTCGGCATGATCTGGGGGATCCAGATGTCGGCAAGCCAGGACCACACGCTGTCGCCCGCGCATGGGCATCTGAACCTTCTGGGGTTTGCCGCGATGAGCCTGTTTGGCAGCTACTACGCCCTGTCGCCGCAGGCCGCTGCGGCGGGATTGGCAAAACTGCATCTTGGCCTTGCCACGCTCTCTGTGATCGTTCTGGTGCCCGGCATCGTGATGGCGATCACCGAACGGGGGGAGGGTCTGGCCAAGTCGGGATCGATCCTCGCGGTTTTGTCGATGCTTTTGTTTCTGGTCATCGTGCTGCGCCATCCGATCGGGCAGCGCCATAGCTGATGACCAAGGCAGGCGCCCCTGCCGATCGGGGCGCTGACGGGGGGAGGCTGGGCAGGCGCATGGTTCCTGCCCGGTTCCTGCCCGGTTCCAGCCCAGTTCCTGCCCGGTTCCAGCCCAGTTCCTGCCCGGTTCCAGCCGGCGCAAAATGCACTCTGCCCCGGCGGTTCTGCGGCAGGGGACGCGGGGGCAGGCCACGACTGATGCAGGCCCCGATGCTTGCACCTTTGCCCCCAGCTGCTTAAATGGCGCAGGTCTGACGCATCCGTCAGCACCAGAAAAAACTTATCGGTTGCGAGCCTTGCCCCAGACTGACCCCAATTCCCCCAGCAAAACAGAGACCTCTGCCACGCCAGAAACGGATGGTGCAGCAGGCCAGCTGAGCCAGCCAGAACTGAGCGCAGAGCCGCCTGCCCCGCAGGAGCCGCCAAAACCGGCGCCGGTCAAGACTGAGGTCAAGGCGGCGGCCAACAAGCCTGCGCATATGTCCTCTCGCGAGTTGTTGGGCTGGCTGTGGCGCGGGTATCTGCGCCACTACATGGCTCTGTTGGCGCTGGCTGTCGTGTTCATGCTGATTGAGGGCGGCACCGTTGGCGCGCTCAGCTACATGATGCAGCCGATGTTTGACCTCGTGTTTGTCGAGGGCAACACCAATGCGCTGTTTTGGGTGAGCCTTGCGTTTCTCATCATCTTTTCGATGCGCGGAATGGCCAGCGTCTGTCAAAAGGTCATCCTGAGCAAAATCTCCCAGACCTCTGCCGCGCATATGCGCAAGGACATGCTGGCGCGGCTGATCCGGCAGGATCCGTCGTTTCATCAGGTGCACCCCCCCGGCTTTCTGATCCAGCGGGTGCAAAGCGACGTGATGGCGATCAATTCGGTCTGGCAGGCCATCATCACCGGTGCGGGGCGCGATGTGACCCAGCTGGTGGCGGTTCTGGCTGTGGCGGTGAGCGTGGACTGGCGATGGACGCTGATCATGCTGATCGGCCTGCCGATGCTGCTGCTGCCGCTGGCGGCGGTGCAACGCTATGTGCGGCGCAAGGCCTCTCAGGCGCGCGATCTGGGGGCATCGCTTGCCACCCGGCTCGACGAGATCTTTCACGGGATTGTGCCCATCAAGCTGAACAATCTCGAAGACTATCAGACCAACCGCTTTGGCGGTCACATGGACCAATTCGTCCGCTCAGAGGTGCGCGCGTCCTTTGGTGTCGCCTCGACCACCGGGATGATCGACATCATGGCCGGTCTTGGTGTGATGGGCGTCGTTCTCTATGGCGGCGCCGAGATCATCGAAGGCAAAAAGAGCGTCGGCGAGTTCATGAGCTTTTTCACGGCCATTGGTCTTGCCTTTGATCCGATGCGTCGGCTCGCCTCGATCAGCGGCACCTGGCAGGCCGCGGCGGCGGCGATGGAGCGGATCAAGGAGCTGATGGACGCCCCGATCAAACTGGTGTCGCCCGCAAGCCCCAAAGCAGCCCCCAAGGGCCTGCCGGAGGTCGCGCTAAAGGATGTGACGCTGCGCTATGGCGAGTCTGATGTGCTGCGCCAGCTATCGCTGGTGGCGGAGGCGGGCAAGACCACTGCGCTGGTGGGCGCCTCAGGGGCTGGCAAATCGACCATTTTCAACCTGCTCACCCGTCTGGTGGATCCGCAGGAGGGCGACGTGACCGTGGGCGGCGTGCCCGTGCGCGATCTGGAGCTGAACGACCTGCGAAGCCTGTTCTCGGTGGTGACGCAAGAGGCGCTGCTGTTTGATGAAACCCTGCGGGAAAACATCCTGTTGGGGCGCACCGATGTGAGCGACGAAAAGCTGGAAGAGGTGCTGAAGGCATCGCATGTGTCCGACTTCCTGCCGAAACTGGCCAATGGTCTGGATACGCTGGTGGGGCCGCGCGGCTCTGCCCTGTCCGGTGGTCAGCGTCAGCGCGTGGTGATTGCACGGGCCCTGCTGCGTGACACGCCGATCCTGTTGCTGGACGAGGCGACATCGGCGCTGGATGCGCAGTCCGAAAAGGTGGTGCAGCAGGCGCTGGAGAAACTCTCTGGCGGGCGGACGACGCTGGTGATTGCGCACCGTCTGTCGACCATTCGCAATGCCGACAAGATCGTGGTGATGGAACGCGGTCAGGTGATGGATCAGGGCACCCACGAGGAGCTGCTGGAACGTGGCGGGATCTATGCCGATCTCTACCGGTTGCAGTTTCAGGACGGCAAAACCCTGGTCGACCGCGAAGGCGTGGCAGCACAGGTGCCCGGTGACACCCGCAACAGCAACGAGCAGTCCCCCTGGTTCCGCCGACTGGCGCGCCGCATCTTTGGCTAAATCCGGGCACCGGGGCTTGACCCCTGCCCGCCCAGCCCCAACCTGTAGCCCAGCCGACCACTGCGCCCCGCAGTGACCCGACAGCAAAGCCAGACGACGAACAACTGGAGCCCGCCCATGACGACCCGCCGCATCCTGCGCCTGACCGGTTCTGACGCCCGTGACTTCTTGCAGGGGCTGATCACCAATGACGTTGCCAAGGTGGATCAGGGGCTGGTGTATGCCGCGCTGCTGACACCGCAGGGCAAGTATCTGGCTGATTTCTTTGTGTTTGCAGAGGGTGACGACCTGCTGATCGACGTCGACGAAAGCCTGGCCGCCTCTCTTGCCAAACGGCTGAGCATGTACCGGCTGCGCGCGGATGTTCAGATCAGCGACACCGACCTGCAGGTCAAACGGGGCACCGGCCCCGCGCCGGAGGGCGCCCTGATGGACCCGCGCCATGACGCATTGGGCTGGCGGCTTTATGGGGCCGAAGGGGGCGATGACGGCAGCAACTGGGATGCGATCCGTGTGGCCCATTGCATTCCGCAGACCGGCATTGAATTGGGCCCGGACAGCTACATCCTGGAAGCGGGGTTCGAGCGGCTGAATGGCGTCGATTTCCGCAAGGGCTGCTATGTGGGTCAGGAGGTGACCGCGCGGATGAAACACAAGACCGAGCTGCGCAAGGGGCTCGTGACGGTTGCTGTTTCCGGATCCGCCCCCAGCGGCAGCGAGATCCGGCGTGCAGAGAAACCCGTTGGCACCCTGTTCACGACCGAAGGCGCCCACGGGATTGCCTACCTGCGGTATGATCGGGCGGGCGATGACATGCAGGCGGGCGAGGCAACCGTGCGCTGGAGCAAAGACAGCTGAGCCGTCCATCGCCCTGCACAAATTTTGGGCGATTGCCGTTCTCCCGCCGCCAGATCCTCTGAATTGGACGATTTGCACCCCATTTTCCGTGCGCCAGACGCACGTGAACCTGTGCAGATCACGGACATGGCGCTGCCGAAATCACCGCCGCGAGTTATGACGTAACGTCATAGCAAGACCTTGCCCCTAGTCTGCGCAGACTGCTGCGAGACCAATGTGAGGATCTGTATATGGCCGTTTTGTCAAAACTCCCCTGTATTGCTGTTGCCGGAAGCCTCACGCTGGGCGCCGGTTCGGCCTGGGCGAGTGAGTATTGGGAATATCAGGATTGGTCCGTCGCCGTCGAAGAGCGGATCACAGAGGAACACGACTGGCGCGATTGCAGCGCCTGGACCGGGGGCGACGGAGAGCCGATCATCCGGCTGGAAGTCACCCGCGACGATATCGGCCCGCCGGAAACCTACCCGCAGCTGCACTACCGCGAGATCGCGCCGCGGCAATACCCCACGCATGTGGTGCACGGTCAGGCCGTCGGCTTTGTCATTGACCGGCAGGCCGTGTTCTATGCCATCGCGGATGGCGACATCAACGACGAGGGTCTGGCCGAGGTGACGGCCCTGGCGCGCTGGAATGATGCGCTGAACCTGATCCGCTGGATGCAAGCCGGCACGACGCTGGATGTCCATATCGTGCGGCCCTACGACGGGGGCGAAACCGCGTTGCGGGCGTCTTTGGCGGGGTTCACTGCGGCCTATGGCAAGATGATGGACGAATGCGGCTTTCCGCTGGAACTGCGCGAGCTGGAGATCGACTACAACTGACAAACGCGGCTGATCCCATAGAAAGGCAACGCGTGGCAGCAGGCATGAAAAAGCCCCCTGCGCGGATACGCAGAGGGCTGATCTTGTGGAATTTTTCGACGCTTAGGCGCGTTCGGAATATTCCATTGTCTCGGTGTTCACGACGATCATTTCGTCCTGACCCACGAAGGGCGGCACCATGACCTTGACGCCATTGTCCAGGATCGCGGGCTTGAAGGAGTTTGCAGCAGTCTGACCTTTGACGACCGGCTCGGTCTCGACGATCTTGCAGGTGACTTTCTGCGGCACGGTGGCGTTCAGCGCTTCGGATTCGTAGAATTCCACAACGATGGTCATGCCGTCCTGCAGGAACGGGCGACGATCGCCCAAGAGGTCTGCGGGCAGTTCGATCTGCTCGTAGGTTTCGGAGTCCATGAACACCAGCATGCCGTCGCTCTCATAGAGGAACTGCTGGTCTTTCTGCTCCAGACGTACGCGCTCCACCTTGTCTGCGGAACGGAAACGTTCGTTCAGTTTGGAGCCGTTGCGCAGGTTGCGCATCTCGACCTGGGCGAAGGCCCCGCCTTTGCCGGGCTTGACGTGGTCGACCTTAACGGCGGCCCAGAGCCCGCCATTGTGCTCCAGCACGTTGCCGGGGCGGATCTCGTTACCGTTGATTTTAGGCATATCAAAAATCCCTCTCGGGTGGTTGATGAACTGTTAACCGCCCCTATATCTGGCAGGAAGTAGGCTGGCAAGACAACGATATGTCGTGTGCGATCGCACAAAGCTATGCAAAATGCGCATAAAAGATATGCATATGCAGGCTATCCGAATCGTCACATTTCCGCCATAAGGAGCGCCACGCCGAAATTGCAATAGCAAGAACAAAAAGGAAGCAAGATGCGAGATTTCGTTGACGGCACCGCATATAACAATGAGCAAGGTAACCGGGCACGCAAGCTGTTTGCTGCGGTTGTTCTGGCTGCGCTTGACGATGCGATCGCCGATGACAAGAAATATGGCAACGGCCCGGAGCAGATTGCCCGCTGGGCACGGTCGCGTGATGGCCGTGAAGTACTGAGCTGTGCAGGCATCGACCCCAACGAGCGTGTGGTCAGTGGCCTGATGGAATTTGTTGGCCGCGGTGTGCGGACCTCTGTCGCGCTGTCGCGCGAAGAAAGCGAACGTCGCAACGCGGCGCAGGCCGAAGCTGCCTGATTTACAGACCTGCCAGTCTGGGACAGAAAACCTGTCAAAAAAGCGCGCCCGGGGGGGCGCGTTTTTTCTTTTGGGGATGGCGGTTTCATGGTCGATTAGGCCGCTCGTCGGGCTTTTCAGCGCGGGAAAAATCCGCCATGGCTGAGAGCTGAGACACAGACCCATCAACAGCGCAAAAGAGGCGGCCATGACAGCACGGGCCATCATGATCCAGGGAACCGGCAGCAACGTCGGCAAATCGATGATCGTTGCGGGGCTGGCGCGCGCCTTTGTGCGCCGGGGCCTGTCGGTGGCCCCGTTCAAGCCGCAAAACATGTCGAACAATGCGGCTGTGACGCCCGAAGGCGGAGAGATCGGCCGGGCGCAGGCCCTGCAGGCACGCGCCGCGATGCGCCCGCCCCATACCGACATGAACCCTGTCCTGCTGAAACCCGAAACAGACACCGGCGCGCAGGTGATCGTGCAGGGCAAACGCCGTGGCACGCAGGCGGCCGGGTCTTTCATGCGCGACAAGACCGGTCTGCTGGAGGCCGCGCTGGAGAGCTTTCACCGGCTGGCGGCGGATGTGGATCTGGTCCTGATCGAAGGTGCGGGCTCTCCTGCGGAAACCAACCTGCGCAAGAACGACATTGCCAACATGGGCTTTGCCTGCGCGGCAGATGTGCCGGTGGTTTTGGTTGGCGACATCCACCGTGGCGGCGTGATTGCGCAGATCGTGGGCACCCATGCCGTGCTGGAGCCGCAGGACCTGGCGCGCGTCAAGGGCTTTGCCGTCAACCGCTTTCGCGGAGATCGCAGCCTGTTTGATGCGGGTCGCGATGATATCGCCGCGCGCACCGGATGGCCGTCGATGGGGGTGATCCCGTGGTTCTGGGACGCCTGGAAGCTGCCTGCCGAGGACATGATGGACATCGCATCACGCCCCGGCGGCGCCTGCAAGATCGTGGTGCCCCAGCTGGAGCGGATGGCCAATTTCGATGATCTCGATCCATTGGCCGCAGAACCGAATGTCACGGTTGAAATCATACCCGCAGGTCGGCCCCTGCCCGGTGACGCGGATCTGGTGCTGATCCCCGGCAGCAAATCCACCATCGGCGATCTGGCCTATCTGCGGGCGCAGGGCTGGGATATTGATATCCTCGCCCACCACCGCCGTGGCGGTCATGTGATGGGCCTGTGCGGCGGCTATCAGATTCTGGGCAAGACCATTGATGACCCTGAAGGGGTCGATGGTCGCCCCGGCAAGGTCGAGGGCCTTGGGTTGTTGGATGTCCATACGGTGATGGCCGGCGAAAAGCGTGTCACCCTGACCGAGGCAGTGACCCGTGATGGCAACCTGCCGGTCAGCGGCTATGAAATCCACATGGGCCGCACGGACGGGCCGGATTGTGCGCGTGCGTGGCTCAGCATTGAGGGGCGTCTGGAGGGGGCGGCCTCTCGCGATGGGCGGGTGCGGGGCTCGTACCTGCATGGGCTGTTTTCGGCAGATGCCTTTCGGGCCAGCTTTCTTGGTCAGCTGGGGGTCGAGAGCCTTACCGGTTATGACGACGGGGTCGAGGCCACGCTGGATGCGCTGGCCGATCACCTGGAAGAGTTCATGGATCTGGACCAGCTTCTTGAACTGGCAGAGCCGGTTGCTGGCTAACCCCTGAAGGGCAATACCTGTGGACAGGTGCCACAGCTCCGTAAGCTGCGTGCGCGTTACAGGAGATCCTGCGCCGACAAGGCGCGCTGGATTTCACGGCGCACCAGTTTGCGCACGTTGCGCGTGATCCGCTCGCCCAAGGCGCCCTGCAGTTCAGCGCGCACGATATCGGCAACCAGTTCGCGCAGGCTTTCCTCATCAAGGATGCTGTCTTCTGCGGCGAGCTGGTCCATCGCGACGTCTGTCACGGCCTGCTCTGCAATCTGGCTGGCACCATCTACTGTGGCGGGATCTGCCGGGGATGTCTGTGCCGGTTCGGAAAGAACCAGAGGTTCTGGCTGTGGATCAGGCTGGCGCGGCTCTGCCTCTGCGGAGGTGGGCGCCGACATCTCAGCAACTGGGCTGTCCATTTGCGCAACCGGCGTCGCGGTCGGTTCTGCTGTCACGTCAGCCTCTGCCAAGGGGTCAGCGGTGACATCCGTCGTGGGCTCGGCAGGGTCGGTGTCGGCCCATTGCAGCGGTTCAAGATCGGAGCCGGCATAAGGCGTGTCCCGGCTTCCATCCGGCTCCCACAAAACGGGGCGCGCGGCGTTGGCGGCCTCCATCTCAGCGAGTTTCTGAACCACCGCACCAATTTTGGGATTGAGCTGACCTGCGGGTTTGGGCGTGCTGTCGCGGCTGGGCGCAACGCCTGCGGCCTCAAACAGGGTAGAGTTCGGATCCGCCCAAGGCGCGTCCTCTGACGGGGATGGCTTGGGGGTGGTGGCTTCGCTCAGGCTGTCATCTGTGACGATATCTGCCGCCTGCACCGTTTCAGCCACCTCTTCTACCGCCTCATCAGCCGGGGCTTCTGCGGGATCTGCATCAGGGGTCGCCTGAAAGACAATCGTGTCCGCGCTGTGATCGATGCCGTGATCTGTCGCCGCTTCGTCGTCCGGACCCGGTTCATCACCGCGCGGCGTTGCGGCCTGCAGACCTTGGAAAAAGGCGAGATCCTCGTTGTCGGGATCATTGTCATGCAAGGCGGGTGCAGCAGCGGGCGCAATCGGCACCGTCTCGGCCACAGGGGCGTCGCCAACCGGGATGTCCTGCAAAGGGGCCTGACCAGTGTCCTGCAGGGGGCTGGTGGCGACCGGCGTTGTCGGGGGTGTCGGCGCATCCTCTGTCTGCAGGCGATTTTCCGGAACCCGCAGAGCTGGGGTCAGGACCAGTCGGGTGACAGGTGCCTTGGGGCGGGGATCAGCCGTTGCCTCGGCAACGCGGGCGGCAGTGCCATTGCGCCGCCCTGCCCCGTGGTCCGGATTGCGATCCGCGCGGTTGTCTTCGCTCACCAAACGGCGGATCGACGACAGCACGTCTTCAATTTCTGTCTGCGTAACCGGTTCCGACATTTTTGCCTATCACTCTCGCCTCTTACCTCTGAGTGTAGCCGCCCGCCCGCGCGCAGACAACCGTGTGGATAAACACAATATTAAAGGTCAGGGTGACCTGCATTTCGGGCTGCAGACAGAAAACGACCCGCCAGAGGCGGGCCGTTTCGTCAGTCGTGCAGACTGGCTGATTTTCGGGCGGCAGTGCTTATTGCTTGCCCAAAGCGCGCATGACGCGGTCCAGATCCTTGCTGCGCTGGCTTACGTGGGCTGGCGCGTCCTTTACCAGGTTGTAGTAAAGGGTCGGATCGTAGATTTCGACCGCAAGGCCCAGATGCTCTGCCGTCAGCAGGCCCTGTGCCTGCAGCAGCGCATAGGCCGCCAAGGCCTGATTGGCGCGGGCCTGAACGCTCGCGGTCTGAGCTGCGAGCAGTTCCTGTTCAGCCTGCAGCACATCCAGCGTGGTCCGCGCGCCCAGAGTTGCCTCCTCGCGGATGCCGTCAAACGCCACGCGCGCGGCGCGCACACGTTCGTTGGACGAGCGCAAGCTGGCACGGGCGGTGTCCAATGCCACATACGCCGCAGCAACATCCTGTGTCACGGCCCGTTGGTTCGTGATCAGCGCACCGCGTTCTGCCTGCAGGCGGGCGATGCTGGCGCGACGGGCCGATGCCACGGAACCACCGGCATAGAGCCGCTGTGCCAGGGTCAGGCTGGCGCTGGAAGAATCACGCGTGCCGGGGCCGGTGGCGTTTTCCGCATGCGCAATGTTGGCGCGGAACGTGACCGTCGGGCCCAGACCACGGCCTGCGCTTTGGGCTGCGAAATCGGCTGCTTTGACCGCGTGTTGCTGGGCAAGAATGGTTGGATGGTTGCGCATGGCGATGGACTCGGCCGCTTGCAGCGAGGCGACGCGTTGGGGCAAGGGCGGCTGACCGGCAATGCGGCCCGGCTTGCTGCCGACGGCCTGCACATAGACCGCCTGCGCATCCAGCAACGCGCCCCGGCTTTCGGTGAGGCTCGCCTGGGCGGCGGCAACCCGGCTTTCGGCAAGGGCGACATCGGTGCGTGTCACCTCGCCCACCTCAAACCGGTCGTTGGCGGCGCGCAGTTCTTCCTGCAAAAGCCGCAGGTTGTTGGACCGCAGGGCAACATTGTCCTGTTGCAGCAACACGTTCACATAGGCCTGCACGGCCGCAAAGAGAACCTGCTGTTCGATGTCAATCAGCGCCTGACGGGTGGCCAGAACCGTTTCCTGTGCAGCCATCTGGCTGAGGCGGGAAACCCCATTGTCAAACAGCAGCCACGACACATCAATGCCGGTGGACACGGTTGTGTCATGGTTGGAGGACGCCCCGCCCGTAAAGCCGTTGCGCAGGTAATTGCGCTCTGCCCGCGCGACCCAATCGACCACCGGGCGCAGACGTGCAACCGCAGCCGCGACGTTTTCGTCCGTTGCCCGCAACAGGGCGCGGTTTTGTTCCAACAGGCCGCTGGTCTTGTAGGCGCCGATCATGGCATCCGACAGGTTGTCGGCAGCAGCCCCCTTGGGCGCGCCAAGCAACATCGCGGCCCCCCCAGCAAAAACAAACGCCTTGAACAGCTTTGCTGTCAATTTCTTGCCCATTTCGAGCCTCTTATAGTTGGTCCATCCCAAGTGACAGCCCCATCAAGAGCATGTCCGCCCAAAATACGCAGGCGTGTCCGGTCTTAAAAAGACCCCGGCCTGGTGGCCGGGGTTGATCTTATCCCATCACGCTCAGAGCGCGAATTCCTTGGCCGCTTCAAAGCCGGGCAGCACCGGGGCGCCCGCGTTGAAGGCCAGACGCCAGGAGATCTGATCGGCGGATTTGTAGCCGATCTTGACCTCACCCAATGCGCCGGACATGAAGATCGCGATAATGCGGCCCCCGTCCTTCAGCTGGTTCAGCAGCGCTTCGGGCATGGTTTCCACCCCACCCTGCACCATGATCACATCGTAGGGGCCGTGTTCCGCGGCGCCCTCTGCCAGCGCGCCGATGTGCACGATGGCGTTGTCGGCAGAGACCGCAGACAGCTGGTCCTGCGCCTCGCTTGCGAGGGATTCGTCGGCTTCGACGCCGATCACCATCTGCGCAACACGGGCCACGACAGCGGTGGAGTAACCCATGCCGCAGGCCACATCGAGCACCAGCTCGTCGGGCTGCACGTCGATTGCATCCAGCATTTTGGCCAGCGTGCGCGGCTCAAGCAGGACGCGACCGGGCGCGATATCAATGTTGTTGTCGGCATAAGCGGCTTCACGCTGAGCATCCGCGACAAAAGCCTCGCGCGGGACAGCGAGCATGGCTTCGATGATCGGGAATTTCGTAACATCCGACGGGCGGATCTGCGTGTCGACCATCATGCGGCGACGTTCGGCGAAGTCAGTCATAAGCTAAACTCATCTGGTCAGTCTGTTGCTGTTGGTTGTGCCACATCCGGCAGGAGCCGGCAACGGGCGCAGGGGCTTTTTGCCCCGGTGTGGCGGCTGGGCCGCCTATTTCTTCTTGACGAATTTGGTGAGGATCACGATCCGCTGGCCTTCAACGCGGCCTTCGATGTGCTCTGGGTTGGCGGCCACCAGCGAAATGCCCCGCACCGCGGTGCCGCGTTTGGCGGTAAAGCCTGCGCCCTTGACCGGGAGATCCTTGATCAGCACCACGGTATCGCCTGCCACCAGCTCTGTGCCGTTGCTGTCGCGATGGGCGCCTGCGGCGCTGTCGTCCGTGGCCTCGACCCAGGCGCGCATGTCGTCCTCGAGCCACAGCTGGTCCGCCAGATCCCGCGCCCAGTCATGATCGGACAGCTGCGCCAGAAGCCGTGCCGAAAGCACCTGCACCGCGGGCCGCTCTGACCACATGGAGGACGCAAGGCAGCGCAGATGTGCAGGGTCCGGCGCGCCCTGCGCCGCCGCGAGACACGGCGCACACAGCGCGACATCGCCGTCCTGATCTGCGGGCGCGCCCGAAACGGTGTGGGTGACAAGCGGCGCATCGGCCGCGCATAGGGCGCAGGTGGGCATATGGGGGCTCCGTCAGATGGGTTGCCCCGCTTTAGGCGAGCGCGCGCAAAATGGAAAGCGCTGCGATGTCGCTAGCCTGCGCAGGCGGCACAGAAGCTGGTGCCGGGATGGGCCGCCAGATGCCCCTCGGTGATGCGATCGCCACAGATGTTGCAGTAGCCGACAGAGCCCGCATCCACACGCGCAAGCGCCTGATCGATGTCGCGGCGCAGCTCTGCCCATTGCTGGGCCAGGCAGTCCTGCTCGGCCACGGCAACCATCGATGCAACCTGCGCAGAGACCGTCCCCGTGACCGCCCCCGTGATCTTGGCGGCAGCCTTGGAGGTGGCGGGCTCTCCAACCGGTGTCTTGTCTGCGTTCTGCATGGCGGATTTGGCATCCCACGGTTTCAACACGGATCCTCCCCATTGTTGTCGCAGCCCGGCGGTGCCGCTGCTGCTGTGGTGCCGCGGCTAACGGGCTTGGTTGCTGGACACTGATGCAACCTATAGATGTTGACCGCCACGCGAAACTCACCGAATTGGGGGAGGTCTGCAGGGGCGCGCGCGGCGCTGACGTGAGAGGGGCGCAAATCGGGGGCCGATGCGGGCGGGGCGCGCCCTTGCCTTTGGGGGAATGTGACCCTTGCCGGGAATGTGACCCTTGCGCGGATGTGACCGGCAGAAGGCGCAGAGAGACTGGATCAGCGCCAGCGGGCTTGCTATCACCTAGGCAAGATCGAGCAAGGGAGACATGTGATGACCCGATCCGCCCTCACCGGCCTCGCCCTCCTGGGGGCCGTTCTGGCGCTCAGCGCCTGTGAAACCACCAAAGGCGCCGGCCGCGACATCCAGAAAGCCGGCCAAGCCATCAGCGGCGCCGCACAGGACGTGCAGAACAGCCTCTGATTTCAGTGAGGTTCAGGACAACAGAACCGTCCGGCCCGAGGGGCTGGGCGGTTTTTTGTTGGCTCGCCGGGGTCGTGTGACATCGCAGGGGAGAAGTGTCTGGCGTTTTTGGGGGGTGCGAAGCGCCCTCCCCCGTTTACCAAAGGCAAACCTGTGCTGTGTTGGAGTGATTTCCTCGGACCAGCGTGAAAACCACAAAGGGCAGCGCCTGACCCTGGGTGGGTGCGAAGCGCCCTCCCGGGGGGAGGGTCGGGCGCTGCCCGGTCTAGCGACCGGGTGTGAGAGACGGAAACGCATTCGACTAAAAGCGTTTGTTAAGCGGTCACTTATCTTGGTACATAGAGAGAGCGAATTTCAGCGCATCACCTTCCAAATTCATTTTGAATGGTCCCTGAATGTACTTCACTCCAAAGTTTGCAATCTTCTCGCCCTTTGGATTCTTCCAGAACTTTGGTCGGAGCTCTCTCATATAGCGAAACTCTGGATAACCAAAATTGGAGTGAAGCTTTGAAACGGATTGATACAAGCTAAACGCAGTCAAATCTGCCAAAGAAAGTAAGATTTCATCTTTCTTTGCCTGCGCCCTTATTCGATGTGGAGCTATTCTTGACAGGTAACGCGCTCGATCATCGTGCGGTGTATTCTGCATAGTTCCGATAAGGTTCCTTAGCTTATTGTAATCATGCTTCTTCTCTTCAAAAACAATTTCCACCTGATCCGGACCGATACCAGCATGAGACATGAAGTGGCCCAATCGCTCTAACAAGTATGCCGCACATTTGTTGTAGTAAGCCTCTGTATCCTTCAAGTCGGCTATTTGTTTCGTGTAACCGCCAAGCGTTTCCTTCTTAGAGACAAGCCCAAAAAGCAGAACACGCATACTCTGAACCTTTCTACAGAAGTAGGCAGTCTTCAGATGAACGAGATCTGTGCTGTGAAGCTGCTTGACCCCAATTTCACTCTTAAACGTGGTCAAAGCTTGTCTCATTTCGTCTTGAAACTTCACAGGTACAAGACAGGCTCCAAACACGAGAAATGGGTCAGATCCACGCACACGTTCTTCAGTTCGAAACTTTTTTACGTCCTGATCTCCACTCTCGTCCACGTAGAGCACATACTTGGTAGATATATTCATTTCACATAATAAACAGGCAGTTGCTCACCAGACCGTACAATAGCCCTTTCCTGTGTCCAGAAAAATTTCACTTATTTGGTGTATCAACGCAATCAAACGCACCTATCGCTGTAACCGGCCGACTCCAGGAACTGAAGTGCAGCGCCTGACCCTGGGCGAGTGCATAGCGCCCGCCCGTGGGGGCGGATCGGGCGCTGCCCGGTCTGGCGACCGGGCGGGAGATTGGCGATCTCTGGAAACAGAAAACGGGGCCGTGGCCCCGTTTTGTATGCGTTTGAAGGTGTCGCTTCGTCACTGCGTCATTGCCGGGGTGCGGGCACGCAATTGGCTTTGCCAACCGCTTTCGCCCGCGCGCCCTCGAAAATGGTCAGCCGGGCTCCGCCCCTTCGCGCCTGAAACGCTCCCCCGGAGCGTTTCCTGGACGGTGCTCAGCTGTCCATTTTGAGGGCGGAAATAAACGCCTCTTGCGGGATGTCGACCTTGCCGAACTGGCGCATCTTCTTCTTACCGGCCTTCTGCTTGTCCAAGAGTTTGCGCTTACGTGTGGCGTCGCCGCCGTAGCATTTGGCGGTCACGTCCTTGCGCAGGGCAGACAGGGTTTCGCGGGCGATCACCTTGCCGCCGATGGCGGCCTGGATCGGGATCTTGAACATGTGGCGCGGGATCAGGTCCTTGAGCTTTTCGCACATGGCGCGGCCGCGCATTTCGGCACGGTCACGGTGCACCATCATCGACAGCGCATCCACCGGCTCGTCGTTCACCAGCACCGACATCTTGACCAGATTGTCCTCGCGGTAGCCGGTCATCTGATAGTCGAAGGAAGCATAGCCCTTGGTCACCGATTTCAGACGGTCGTAGAAGTCAAACACCACCTCATTGAGCGGCAGGTCATAAACCACCATCGCGCGGGAGCCGGCGTAGGTCAGATCCTCCTGAATGCCGCGACGGTCCTGGCAGAGCTTCAGCACATCGCCAAGGTATTCATCGGGCACCAGGATGGTGGCCTTGATGCGCGGCTCTTCGATGTGGTCGACCTTGGACATGTCGGGCATGTCGGCGGGGTTGTGCAGCTCGATCATCTCGCCCTCGATGCCTTCCTTGCCCTTCATGTAGACATGATAGACCACGGAGGGCGCGGTGGTGATGAGTTCGATGTTGTATTCCCGTTCGATCCGGTCGCGGATCACCTCAAGGTGCAAAAGCCCGAGGAAGCCACAGCGGAAGCCAAAGCCAAGCGCGGCAGAGGTTTCCATCTCGTAGCTGAAAGAGGCGTCGTTGAGCGCCAGTTTGTCGATGGCGTCACGCAGGTCTTCGAATTCGGCGCTGTCGACCGGGAAGAGGCCACAGAACACCACGGGCTGTGCAGGCTTATAGCCGGGCAGCGCCAGCTCGGTGCCGTTGCGGTCATTGGTGATGGTGTCACCGACGCGGGTGTCGCGGACCTGTTTGATCGACGCGGTGAGAAAGCCGATTTCACCCGGCCCCAGCACATCCACCGCCTGCATCGCGGGGCGGAACACGCCGATGCGGTCAACGTGGTGCAGGGTGCCGTTCGACATGAACTTGACGCGCATGCCCTTTTTCAGGGTGCCATCCATGATGCGGACCAGAACGATCACGCCGAGATAGGCATCATACCAGCTGTCCACCAGCATCGCCTTGAGCGGTGCATCGCGGTCGCCACTGGGCGCGGGCAGCTTGTGCACGATCGCCTCGAGCGTCTCGCGGATGCCCTGCCCTGTCTTGGCCGAAACCTGAATGGCATCGGTTGCGTCGATGCCGATCACATCCTCGATCTGTTCTGCCACCCGGTCACAATCGGATGCGGGCAGGTCGATCTTGTTCAGAACCGGGACGATCTCGTGATCCGCGTCAATCGCCTGATAGACGTTGGCGAGGGTCTGCGCCTCTACCCCTTGGGTGCTGTCCACCACCAAGAGCGAGCCTTCGACCGCGCGCATGGAGCGGGAGACCTCATAGGCAAAGTCGACGTGACCGGGGGTGTCGATCAGGTTGAGCACATAGGTTTCACCGTTCTCGGCCTTATAGTCGATGCGGACGGTGTTGGCCTTGATGGTGATGCCGCGCTCGCGCTCGATATCCATGCTGTCGAGCAGCTGCTCCTTCATATCGCGGTCCTCGACCGTTCCGGTCTCTTGGATGAGCCGGTCAGCGAGGGTGGATTTGCCATGGTCGATATGCGCGACGATGGAGAAATTGCGGATTTTGTCGAGCTCTGTCATGCAGGGGGATATGATTTGGTTTTAGGGTTTGGTCAAGATGGCACGTACATCCTTCAACCACCTTATGCACACGGCCCGGAGCGGCATATCGCCTGCCACTGTCTGGCGGCCATTTGCCCCGCCCCCAAGGGGCGAATTGCGCAGCCTGCCCCGCACCACAGCCTGACCCAGAAGCCCGCCGCGCGCGCCATCGCTGCAAGGCTGGCCAAAATGCGCTATAGTGGCGGTGTTCCATGATTTCAGTGCCGTTGTGACGAGGGACGCGCAATTCAGGAGGACCACCGACATGGATGCCATCAAAACCGCAGAATATGCACGTGCGCTCTATTCGGCGCATGGGGATCGGGCCGAGGCGGAAGTGGCTCAGAAGATGAGGATTTGTCAGGAAAGCGGCAAAACCGCAGAGGCGGAGGATTGGAAATCCGTGCGCCAGATGATCCGCTCCCTGCGCGGGCCGAACCAGTCCTGATTGCCCTCCAGCAGGGTGTCGACAAAGCGACCTCCCCGGGCCCCGTCTGGCGTCGCAGCGGCGTGGAGCGGGCCTGGGGGTTCTGCCCAGCTGGGCCTGCCAAAGCGCCAATATACCGGAAAAGTGGCAGGTTTCCGCTGAAGCTCAACCCTTCGTTTACCTTGATTGAAACTGACCTGCGCTTGCGCCATAGTCCTGGCAGCAGCGGGCCAGAAGACCCGCCTTGATCTGAGCATTTGCAGGGTTCTAGGGACAATGAAGATGAAGTTTTTCGTGACTGCCACGCTATGCGCCACGCTGGTGACTGGTGTTCTGCCCGCGCCTGTCGGGGCTGGCGCCATTGAAAAGGCCTGCCGTCAGTCGGATCGCTCGGCTGCGAATCCTTCGCTGTGCCGCTGCATTCAGAGCGTCGCAAACGCGAGCCTGAACCGGGCAGAGCGCAAGACCGTGTCGAAATGGTTCAAGGACCCGCATCAGGCGCAAGTGGTGCGCCAGTCGGATCGCCGCTCGGACGAGCGGCTGTGGGCGCGCTACAAGGCTTTTGGCGAAAACGCGACCCGCATCTGCGGCTGAACAGCGAACGATCCAGCGATCGCTGCGACAGACCGATTGGTTTCTTGCATCCGAAAGGCGCGGCCACAGGGCCTGCGCCTTTTGTTTTGGCAGCTGCGCGTCGTGGGGCTGTTTTTTTGCCCATTTTTTCGTTGCCCATATGCGGTGCGCGCGGCCGTCAGATCAGACAGATCCGCGCATTTTCCCGATCTGGTCTTGCACCGGTGGCGATATTGGCTTTGATAACAGCCAGATCACGCGGGAGGCGATCTTCTGTGTGCTGTCGCGATGATGTTTGCCGCCGACAGGCCCCGACCTGTCGTGGTTCCGATGCAGGAGCGCATAAATGCTGATGAAAGGCGTCACGCTGCGCGGGCTTGAAGTGTTTGAAGCTCTGGCCAAAACCGGATCTGTTGCCCAGACCGCGTCGTTGACCGGGCTCAGCCAGCCTGCGGTCAGCCAGCAATTGCGCAATCTCGAAAGCGCGCTGGGGGCGGAACTGGTGAACCACGGGCGCAGACCGATGGTGCTGACGCCGGTGGGGCGCAATTTTCTGGCCCGCACCGAAGCGGTTCTGGCAGAGCTGCGGCTGGCACAAAGCGAGTTGAGCGTTGTTGATCTCAACCACCTGTCAACGCTGTCGATCGGGCTGATTGACGATTTCGACAATGACCTGACACCGCGCCTTGTGACCACGCTGGCGGAGAGCCTGGTGAACTGTCGGTTCAAGATGATCACCGCCTCCAGCCACGACATTCTGGAAGCACTGGATGCGCGCGATCTGCACATTGCGGTGACTGCCACCACCGGTGCGCTGCGCGAAGGCGTGACGGAATATCCGCTGGTGCAGGATCCCTTTATGCTGGTGGCGCCCAAGGGCCTGCTGCTGAAGCCTGAGGCAGAGATGGATATCCTGCAGTCCCTTCCCTTTCTGCGCTACGACAGCAGCCAGCTGATTTCGCAGCAGATTGAGGCACATCTGGCCCGCCAGAAGCTGCTGTTTGAGGAACGGTTCGAGATCGGCTCTCATCAGGCGCTGATGGCGTTGGTGGCGCGACGGATCGGTTGGGCCATCACCACCCCGCTCGGCTATATGCGCGCGGTGCGCTTTCACGAGGATCTGGAAGCCTTCCCGTTGCCCTTTGGCGCGTTTTCGCGGCGGATCTCGCTGTTTTCCAGTTCGGACTGGGCCGACCGCGTGCCACGGGATGTGGCGCAGACCATGCGGCGCCTGGTGCAGGGACATGTGATCGACCCCGCCGTGCAGCAACTGCCGTGGCTGGCTGGCGATCTGAAGGTGCTGGAGGACTGAGCCGACAGGCCCGTGCCGTCCTGCCCTGCTCTGCACATTCAACTCACGATCAACGCAGGCTGTTCGCAAGCCCCTGCGCTGCCGCCTCGATGAGATCAAGGCAGCCGTCGAAATCGCGGGTATAATAGGGGTCAGGCACGTGATCCGCACCAGAGCCAGCCGCGAAATCAGTAAACAGCCTGACGGGTGTCTCTGCCCCTGCCGGTCGCTGTGCCTCGATATCCTGAAGGTTGTCGCCGTCCATCGCGACAATCAGATCAAAGCGGCCGAAATCGGCAGGTTTGAACTGGCGTGCGCGCAGATCTGACAGATTGATGCCCCGTGCTCCCGCTGCGGCCTGCATGGGTCCATAGGGTGGCGAGCCGACATGGTAGCCGGCGGTGCCTGCGCTGTCGGTCTCAACCTCGGGGCAAAGCGTGCGGAACACACCTTCGGCAGCGGGAGAGCGGCAGATATTGCCAAGACAGACGAACAGGATGCGCTGAGCCATTGGAGCGAGGTCTCTTATCTATTGAGCGATCGCAACACCGCGCTGCGATCTGGGTGATCCTAGGGGCAGATCAGAGAAGGCAGAAGCAAAATCCGCCGCGTGGCTGGCAGGATTTGGAGTGAAACCGGTGGAGGCTGGCTTCTGTGTAATACATCGGGACAGAAAGAAAACGGCCTCCCGCCCCTGTGCGCCTGTCTGACCTATGCGGGGTCAAACAGGCGCAAGCGGAAGGCACGTAAGGGCGCGCGGCCTTAGTGCGAGTGTTTCATGGCCCCATGATCCGGTTTGCGTTCCAGATCGACAGGGACTGTCACGCTGATCTCACCGGCGTTTTCGAACACCAGCGTCAGCGCGACCTCATCGCCATGCGCCAACGGCGCCTTCAGCCCCATGAGCATCACGTGATCACCACCACGCTTCAGCGAATGGCCTTCGCCCGCCGGAATGGCAAAGCCCTCTTCGACGTGCAGCATCTGCATCACACCGTTATCGCCTGCCTTGTGGGTGTGCAGCTGGGTCAGCTTGGCCGCATCACTGCGCACATCAATCAGGCGATCATCAGCGCTGCTGGTGTTTTCGATCACCATGAAGGCTGCGCCGCTCTTTGCGCCCTTGGAGGACACGCGGGCATAGGCGTCGCTCACCGTGATATCTGCGGCAAAAGCGGCGGTGGACATGGCGATGGCAGCAACAGCCGCCGTGATGGAGGATTTGAAGATCATTGGTCTATCCTTGGAAAATATCAGTAAATCAGAGGCATCCCGGCAGGATGCGGCGACTTAACCAAGGATGGGCGGCGCGCGCGCCCAGGCCGCCAGACGCAGGGGCTGCGGGCTGAGCGTGACAGTTGCGATGTCCAGTTGCAGCGCCCGTGGGGCGATCTGCCGGCCAGCGGGCAGCCCCCCCAGCGCGAGATCGGCAACAAAGGTGAAACACTCGGGACAGTCGGCAGGCGGGCTGGTCGGCTGGCCGTCGCTGTCGACATAGACCATGGCCGGGCCAGTGCCTGTACAGAGCACCATCTGCCCGGAGGCATCGCGCATACCCGCCTGCGCACTGATCCCGGTGAGGGACAGCGCCGCCATCAGCAAGATGGTCAGATATGCACGAAGAAACATCATCACAGCCGACATATGCGCCCCAGCCCGCCCCCCGCAAGACGAAAAAGCGCCGCACGCTGGACCAGGACCACCAGAGTAGCCACAGACAGCCGTCAAACGAAAAACGCCGCGCATGTCAGCACATGCACGGCGTTTCTAATCCGGTCGGATCGTAAGCCTTAGGCGTTTGCCGCCTGTGCCTTTGCGATCTCTTTCTTGACCTTCAGAGCAGCGGAGGACAGCTCTTCGTCCTTGGCTTTCGCCAGGAAGGCGTCCAGGCCACCGCGGTGGTCAACGGAGCGCAGTGCAGCAGCAGAGATGCGCAGCTTGACGCCACGGCCCAGGGTCTCGGACTGCAGGGTCACGTCGTTCAGGTTCGGCAGAAAGCGACGCTTGGTTTTGTTGTTGGCGTGGCTGACATTGTTGCCAGTCATCGGGCCTTTTCCGGTCAGTTCGCAACGGCGCGACATGGTTTTATCCTTCGTATCTGGGGCGCCCGCTGATGCAGCATCTGTTCGGGCACCAAATTACAAGGGGCGCGGCCATTGGCTGCGCCCGAAAACTGGTTGGATGCGTGTAGGAGGAATCGCGCGCAGGGTCAAGCCATATGAAACAGATTTATGTGGCAGCCCTTGTGGAAACGCGCGCGGGGACAAACACCAAGGTCAATCCACCCGCCCATGCAGCCAAGGTTCGCGCCCTTCTAGCGTGCCACAGCGGCGAAATCCAGCGCAGAGATACGCTGTGGCGGCTCTTTTTGCCGGGTTCTGATTGGTTGGGCCTGATTGGTCGCACCTGCTTGGTGGGGCCGACGTTACGGCAACCTGCCGTGGTCTCAGCCGACGCCAAGGCCCAGCAGCATGTCACGGGCGGCGGCAGCCGGGGTTGCACGCCCCTCTGCCACGTCCTCGGACAGCGTTGCCATCCGTTCCTGCGCCCAAGGAGTTTCAAGGCGCGAGAGCAGGGCCTGGCGCACGTCTTCGGCAAACCAGTAGCGGGCCTGCTCGCCCCGGCGCCGCTGCCAGTGGCCGTTTTCGCGCCGCCAGTCCGCAAGGGCCTGCATCTCTGCCCAGGCTTCCGCCAGACCTTCGCGGGCAACGGCCGAGACCATCAACGCCTTCGGAAAGCCCTCCGGATCCTGCGGCCGCTTGCGCAACAGGCGCAATGCGCCTGCGTAATCGGCGCAGGTGCGGGTCGCGGCGGGCTTCAGATCTCCATCTGCCTTGTTAACAAGGATGATGTCGGCCATTTCCATGATGCCACGTTTCACGCCCTGCAGTTCATCCCCACCCGCTGGCGCCAAGAGCAACAGGAACAGGTCCGACATCTCGGCCACCACGGTTTCGGATTGGCCCACACCCACGGTTTCGATCAGCACCACGTCAAAGCCAGCGGCCTCGCACAGCGCCACCGCTTCGCGTGAACGACGGCCAACACCGCCCAGATGGGTCTGACTTGGCGAGGGGCGGATAAAGGCGTTCTTCTCTCGGCTGAGGTGTTCCATCCTTGTCTTGTCGCCAAGGATCGACCCGCCTGAGCGGGTGGAACTGGGGTCCACGGCCAAGACCGCCACCTTGAGACCCGCGCCAATCAGCATCATGCCGACGCTTTCGATAAAGGTGGATTTCCCCACCCCCGGCGTGCCGGACAGACCGATGCGCAGCGACTGGCGGTTTTCGCGTGCAAGCAGGTCAAGAAGCCGGGTGGTCGCCTCGCGGTGATCGGCGCGGCCACTTTCGACCAGCGTGATGGCGCGAGCCAGCGCGCGGCGTTCTCCGTTCAGGATGCGGGCGGCCAGATCGTCGATATCCGGGACTGCGCCACGCCCTGCCCGTGTGGAATTGCCTGTTGCTGACATATTGGCCCCTCTCGCTCCCGTCCGGTGTCGGGCATTGATGGCGCAGCCGGGCGGGCGTTGTCCAGAGAACATCCGTCGCAGGTCGTCAATGGGCGCGTCGCTCTGCGCTGGACGCTTGGCCTGCCATTGGCGATAAGGCGGCATGACCAGACTGCCCATTGATGATGCCCTGCCCGAGTTGATCGCTGCCCTGCGCAGCCAGAGCCGTGCCGTTTTGCAGGCCCCACCCGGTGCGGGCAAGACCACTCGGGTGCCGCTGGCGATGCTGGAGGCCGGGCTGTGCGAGGGGCGCATCATCATGCTGGAGCCCCGCAGGCTCGCGGCACGCGCAGCAGCAGAGCGCATGGCCGATACATTGGGCGAACGGGTTGGCCAGACGGTCGGCTACCGGATCCGGGGCGAGGCAAAGACCAGCGCCGCCACCCGCATTGAGGTGGTGACAGAGGGTATCCTGACGCGGATGCTGCAGTCTGATCCCGATTTGCCCGATGTTGGCGCGGTCATCTTTGACGAATTTCACGAACGCTCGCTCAATGCCGATTTCGGTCTCGCGCTTTGCTTGGAGGTCGCAGGAGCGCTGCGCGACGACCTGATGCTGCTGGCGATGTCCGCAACGCTGGATGCCGCACCCGTGGCAGAGCTGATGAAGGCGCCGCTGGTGACCTCCGAGGGGCGCAGCTATCCGGTAGAGACCCGCTGGCTCGACGCGCCGCTTCCTGCTGACACGCGCACAGGCCGCGGGCCGCGCAGGTTGGATGCGCTGGTGGATCTGGTGGTGCGGGCAGAGGCCGAAACCCGCCCACCCGGCTCTGGCAGCACAGGCGGGTCCGAAGCCAAAGGGGGCGGCATTCTGGTGTTCCTTCCCGGCGAGGGAGAGATCCGCAAAGCCGCTGCTGCGCTTGCCTCTCGCCTGCCCGGTGACTGCGTGGTGCGCCCCCTGTTTGGCGCGCTCCCCTTTGCCGAACAGCGCGCCGCCATTCAACCCGATGCCAAACTGCGCAAGGTGGTGCTGGCGACGTCGATCGCGGAAACCTCGCTGACGATTCAGGATGTGCGCGTGGTGGTGGACATGGGGCTGGCCCGGCGCAGCCGGTTTGATCCCGGCTCTGGCATGTCGCGGCTGGTGACCGAACGTGTGACCCGCGCCGAAGCCACCCAGCGGCAGGGGCGTGCGGGCCGTGTGGCAGAGGGCACCTGTTACCGCCTTTGGACCAAGGGCGAGGAAGGCGCGTTGGCCGCCTTTCCCCCGGCAGAAATTCAGGCCGCCGACCTTTCCGGGCTCGCGCTGGAGCTGGCCTTGTGGGGGGCTGAGCCGGGGGATCTGCCATTTCTGACCCCTCCTCCCGATGGTGCGTTGAAGGAGGCGCAGGCGCTACTGCAGATGCTGGGTGCATTGGATCAACGCAACCGGATCACCGACCATGGGCGCGCGCTGGCAAAACTGCCACTGCATCCACGGCTGGCCCATATGCTGCAACGTCACGGTGCCGAGGCTGCACCGCTTGCGGCCCTGATGGCAGAGCGCGATCCTTTGCGCGGTGCACCTGTCGATCTGGCCCTGCGGCTGGAGGCGCTGCGAGATCCCAAAGCCTTTCTCCGCAAGCGCCGCTATCAGCTGAACCTGCCTGCGACAGACCGCATCAAGAGCGAAGCCAAACGGCTGACCCGGCAGGCGGGTGTGTCAGGATCCGCATCAGTGCCGGGCGCCCGCCCTGCGGTGATGGCAGCGGCGGCTTATCCCGATCGCATCGGCCAGCGGCGCAAGGGGGAAGCGCCACGCTATGTCCTTTCCGGTGGCAAGGGCGCGGTTCTGCCGGATGACGACCCGCTGGCCGCTCCACCGTTCATTGTGGCGCTGGACAGCGACGGCAACCCGCGCGAGGCCCGGCTGAGGCTGGCCGCACAGATCACCCTGTCAGAGCTGCGAGAGGCATTTGCCGACCAGATCCGAACCGAAAACACCTGCCACTGGTCAAAACGTGATCGACGGGTCGTCGCACGCAGGCAGCAATGTCTGGGCGCGGTGGTTCTGGACGACCAGATCTGGAAAGACGTTCCAGCGGATGTAGTGGCCACCGCAATGCTGGAGGGGGTGCGCGATCTGGGGCTGCGCCTGAGCGGCGCAGCGGCGCGCTTTGTTGCGCGGGTCCGTCTGGTTGGCGAGGCAGGCGAAGACCTGCCGGATTTCAGCGACAGCGCCCTTCTGGACAGTCTGGAGGATTGGCTCCTGCCGATGCTGGAAGGGGTGCGCAGCGCGGACGACTGGAAACGGTTTGATCCGCTGCCCGCCCTGCGCGCCGCGCTCAACTGGGAGCAGACGCAGCGGCTTGACCAGCTTGCGCCACCGCATTTCACCACGCCGCTTGGACGCAAGCTGCCGATTGATTACGGCCAGGATATTCCCGAAATCTCTGTCCGCCTGCAGGAGATGTTCGGAGTGACCCGCCATCCGACGGTCGCCAACACGCCGCTGAAGGTGACGTTGTTGTCGCCGGCGCAGCGTCCGATCCAGATCACCCGCGACCTGCCGGGGTTCTGGTCTGGCTCCTACGCCGACGTGCGCAAGGACATGCGCGCCCAGTATCCCAAACACCCCTGGCCCGAAGACCCGACCGTTGCGGACCCCACTTTGCGTGCAAAACCACGAAAGTGAGCGGCGAAACCCACAAACCCACACGCATGAACGCCTAAATTCGGTCAAAAACTGGTGAAAACTGTCAGTTTGATCGATTTTTGTGGGTGGACCCTCTTGAATTTCACTCAGGAGCCGCAAGATAATAGGCTTGATTAGCGAGTGGCCAGTTTTCATGGCCCGGAAAGCCGAGCAGTAATGAAACCCCTTCTGTCTTCCGCCTGGGAAGAGTTCCTCAGACCTATGATTTTACGACCCAAGAGATTGCAGGTCGCAGCCCTGTGCTATCGCCAGGGTGAGGCGGGCAAAGAGGTGTTGATGATCACCAGCCGCGGCACCGGCCGCTGGATCGTTCCCAAGGGCTGGCCGATCAAGGGCAAGACCGGATCCCAATCTGCGCTGCAGGAAGCCTGGGAAGAAGCAGGCGTGATCAAGGCGCAGGTCGAAGACGAACCAACCGGCAGCTATGATTATCTCAAGCAGCGTGACAATGGCACAGGCGAGATGGTGGAAACCCTCGTCTACAAGGTGCGTGTGCGCGAGCTTGCCAAGAACTACCCCGAGCGCGACGAGCGCATCCGGGAATGGATGTCGCCCCAAAAGGCGGCCGACCTTGTGGCCGAACCGGAACTGAGCGCGTTGCTGCGCGCATTGTAACGGTTTGACGGCAGTTTCATGACGAAACCCTTGCGTATTGCGCAAGGGACCATTAGGCGCGTGCTCAATTCTAGAATCGGGACTGAGACAATGAGCGACGCACCTGAGCGACCGCAATGGAAAACTCTTGACCGGGATCTGAACCGGATCTCTCAACTGGAACTGGCAACGGCCTATGTTTCGCGCCCCCTGGTGGCGCCGGGCATCGCGCTGGTCTTTATCGTGCTGGCAGGCGTCGGCGCGGCCGTCTTCCTGGGGTCTGCACCCACCAATTTCGTCGTTGTAGCTGCCGCAGCCTTTGGCGCCTACATGGCGCTGAACATCGGCGCAAACGATGTGGCCAACAACATGGGCCCGGCTGTGGGCGCCAATGCGCTGACCATGGGCGGCGCCATCGTGATCGCAGCCCTCGCCGAAAGCGCAGGCGCGCTGTTGGCCGGTGGCGATGTGGTGTCGACCATTTCCAAAGGCATCATCGACCCCTCGGGTGTCTCCAGCGCGGAGATCTTTATCTGGGCAATGATGGCGGCGCTGATTTCCTCGGCGCTTTGGGTGAACCTCGCAACCTGGGTTGGCGCCCCGGTTTCGACCACCCACTCGGTTGTGGGCGGCGTCATGGGCGCGGGCATCGCGGCTGCGGGCTTTGGCGCGGTGAATTGGCCCACGATGAGCAAGATCGCTGCCAGCTGGGTGATCTCGCCCGTTCTGGGCGGCGTGATCGCTGCGGCCTTTCTCGCCTTTATCAAGGCCAAGATCATCTATCAGGACGACAAGATCGCAGCTGCGCGCCGCTGGGTGCCGGTGCTGGTGGGGATCATGGCGGGTGCCTTTGCGACCTATCTCGCGCTCAAGGGCCTGAAGAAAATCGTCAAGATCGACCTGGAGATTGCCCTGCTGATCGGCGCAACCGTGGGGGGTCTGAGCTATGTGATCACCGCACCGCTGATCAAGCGCCAGTCGGAAGGTATGGAAAACCGCAACAAGTCGCTCAAGGCGCTGTTTGCCCTGCCGCTTGTCATTTCCGCAACGCTGCTGTCCTTTGCGCATGGCGCAAATGATGTGGCCAATGCGGTTGGTCCGCTGGCGGCAATTGTCCACACCGCCCAGTTTGGTGACATCGCAGCCAAAGTCACCATCCCGACCTGGGTGATGGTGATCGGCGCCTTCGGGATCTCCTTTGGCCTGTTCCTGTTCGGCCCCAAGCTGATCCGCATGGTGGGCAGTCAGATCACCAAACTGAATCCGATGCGCGCCTACTGCGTGTCGCTTTCCGCTGCCATCACCGTGATCGTGGCGAGCTGGCTGGGCCTGCCCGTGTCATCGACCCACATCGCGGTGGGCGCGGTGTTTGGCGTCGGCTTCTTCCGGGAATGGCACATGGAACGCCGCCTGAAGCGGACCTCTGCCAGCCGCCCTGCGGAAAAACGGATCGCGCCGGAAGAGCGCCGCCGCCGCAAGCTGGTGCGCCGCAGCCATTTCATGACCATTGTGGCCGCCTGGGTCATCACGGTGCCTGCTGCGGCCCTGCTGTCTGGCTGCGTGTTCCTGGTGCTGAGTGCAATCGCGCTCTGATCTCTGCCAGAGCGAAACAACGAAAAACCGCCGCATCACCCCGATGCGGCGGTTTTTTTTGTGCGCTGATTAAGGGGCAGCCTATGCAAGGCAGCGGCCCTGCCCCTTTCATGTCGGGACAGGAGCGCCTGATGGCTTAGCTGCCGAGGCAGTAGCGCATGATCGCCTTTTGCGCATGCAAACGGTTTTCCGCCTCGTCAAAGATCACCGACTGCGGCCCGTCCATCACGGCGCTTGTCACTTCTTCCTCGCGGTGGGCCGGCAGGCAGTGCATGAACAGCGCATCCGGCTTGGCCTGCGCCATCAGCGCCTCGTTCACCTGATAGCTGCGCAGCATGTTGTGGCGGCGCTCCTTGGAGGACTGGCTGTCGTGCATGGAAACCCAAGTGTCCGCCACCACGAGATCCGCCCCTTCGACAGCCTTGTTCACGTCGCGTTCAATGATGATCTGCGAGCCTGCCTTGCGGGCGAGGCCAACGAATTCCTCTTCGGGATCAAGTTGCGCCGGACCCGTGAAGGTCAGATCAAATCCAAACTGACCGGCGGCGTGGATGAAGGAGGCGCAGACATTGTTGCCATCGCCACACCAGACCACCTTCTTGCCCTTGATGGAGCCGCGATGTTCCTCGTAGGTGAGCACATCTGCCATGATCTGGCAGGGGTGGGTACGGTCGGTCAGCCCGTTGATGACCGGCACGCTGGCGTATTCGGCCATTTCGGTCAGCACGGTTTCGTCAAAGGTCCGGATCATGATCATGTCGACATACCGCGACAGCACGCGCGCGGTGTCAGCAATGGTTTCGCCGTGCCCCAGCTGCATGTCATTGCCTGACAGCACCATCGTCTGCCCCCCCATCTGGCGCACACCAACATCAAAGGAAACGCGCGTCCGGGTCGAGGGTTTTTCAAAAATCAGCGCGACCATGCGGTCCTTGAGCGGCTGTTCGTCATCCAGAGCTGCCTTTGGGCGCCCCTGGCGGGCGTCCTTGGTGATCCGGGCCTGATCGATGATGGCGCGCAGATCAGCGGCGTCGGTTTTGTGAATATCGAGAAAATGGTTCATGTCGGATATCGCTTTCGGTTGTCCTGGCAGGCCCCAACGGCCCTGCCCGTCTCCGGCTATGGCGGGGGCCAGCCCCCGCACCCCCGGAGTATTTGGGGAAAGATGATGCTCAGGCCTTGGCCGCAACAGCCGTCGCGGCGCGATCCAGACGGGCATAGGCCTCGTCGATGTCATCATCGGTGAGCGTCAGTGGCGGCAGCAGGCGGATGACATTATCCGCAGCCGGGACGGTGACCACTTCGTTGTCATAGCCTGCATTGACCACATCGATATTGGGCGCCACGCATTTCAGACCCAGCATGAGGCCGGTGCCACGCACCTCTTCGAACACCTCGGGGTGGGAGGCCACAAGACCCTCGAGTTTCTGGCGCAGCAGGCCTGCCTTGCGGTTCACCTCGGCCAGAAAGGCCGGGTCGCTGACGTGATCCATCACGGCACAGCCTACCGCGCAGCCCAGCGGGTTGCCGCCATAGGTGGAGCCGTGGGTGCCTGCGGTCATGCCGCTCGCGGCCTCTTCTGTTGCAAGCACAGCGCCCAGCGGGAAGCCGCCACCGATGCCTTTGGCAACCATCATGATGTCGGGGGTAATGCCCGCCCATTCATGAGCAAACAGTTTGCCCGTGCGCCCAACACCGCATTGGACTTCGTCCAGGATCAAGAGCAGACCGTGGGCGTCGCAGATCTGGCGCAGCGCCTTGAGTTCGGCATCCGGCACCGGGCGAATGCCACCCTCGCCCTGCACCGGCTCGATCAGGATTGCGGCGGTCTTGTCAGAGATTGCATTGGTCACGCCATCAAGATCCCCGAAGGTGAGATGCACAAAACCGGGCAACATGGGGCCAAAGCCCTTGGTCATCTTTTCCGAACCGGCCGCAGAGATCCCGGCAGAGGAGCGACCGTGGAAAGAGCCTGAAAACGTGATAATTTCCACCCGTTCTGGCTGGCCCTTTTCGTAGAAATATTTCCGCGCCATCTTCACGGCGAGTTCACAGGATTCGGTGCCGGAGTTGGTGAAGAACACGGTGTCGGCAAAGCTGTGCTCTACCAGCCGATCCGCCAGCGCCTGCTGTTGGGGGATGTGATAGAGATTGGAGACATGCCAGAGGTTTTCAGCTTGCTCGCTCAGCGCCTTGACCAGCGCCGGATGGGCATGGCCGAGCGCATTGACAGCAATTCCCGCAGCAAGATCCAGAAAACGTCGCCCATCGGCCTCGATCAGCCAGGCGCCCTCGCCCTTCACAAAGCTGAGGGGCGCGCGGTTATAGGTCGGCAGAACGGACGGGATCATCTGGATCCTCCTTTTAACAATGGTGGGCCAAGCAGTGACGCAGCAACAGGCCCGGGTCAACGGTTTTGGAACGAGAGAGAAAGAGGGGCCACAGAGGGGCGGTGATCACAAAAGACATCGGCGTACCGGAGCCTGTCCGGTCGAACACTTAGGCGCGCAGACGTCGGCGTCGCAGCTGGGTGATATGTGCAAAGGTGATCATGAGTGGCTCCATAACGGAGGAAGTGGCGAAAGAAAAGCCAAATTTGCCACCGCAAACCAACAGAATGAGCGAGCAGCGTTCCAGTTTGCCCAAATCCATGCGCCACTTTGGCAGAGTGATGCCCGTTCTGACAGAGACCACCGCCTGGCCCGGTTCACGGCGGCTGCCACATTGCCTGCTTGCCAAGGCCGCAACGGCAGGGCAACGCTGCATTCATGACAACGCGCGCCCTTCTCAACACACCTCAGAACCCCGCATTGGCGGCGGCTCTTATTTTGCTGGCCACAGTCTTCATCGCGGCAACGACGCTGATCGCCAAGGCGCTTGGCACCGTTGCGGCCGGGCCTGCGCTGCATCCGTTGCAGATCAGCTTTGGGCGGTTTCTCTTTGCCTTTCTTGCGATCACCGCTGTGGTTGCCATCCGCAGACCGCGATTTGTGTCCCCCCATTGGGGGCTGCATCTGGGGCGGACCAGCTTTGGCTGGTTGGGGGTGACGCTGATGTTTGCATCTGTCGCCTATATTCCGCTCGCAGATGCGACGGCGATCACCTTTCTCAATCCGGTGTTTGGCATGTTGCTGGCCATACCGCTGCTGGGAGAGCGCGTCGGCCCCTGGCGGTGGGCTGCCGCCGCGATTGCGCTGGTCGGGGCGATGATCCTGTTGCGCCCGACCCCGGCGAGTTTTCAGCCCGCAAGCCTGCTTGCGCTGGCTGCGGCGATGGTGATGGGCTTGGAGCTGATCTTTATCAAGCGGCTTGCCGGGCGGGAACGCCCCCTGCAGATCCTGTGGTTCAACAATATGCTGGGATGTGGAATTGCCAGCGTTGCGGTGCTGGCGGTCTGGCAGACACCAACAGCGGCGCAATGGGGATTGCTGGCAGCTTTGGGTCTGCTGATGGCCTGCGCACAAGGGTGTTTCATCAACGGCATGGCGCGGGCGGATGCGTCATTTGTCGCGCCATTCAGCTATGCAACGCTGATCTTTGCCACGGTTTATGATCTGCTGTTCTTTGCGATGGCGCCTGATTGGATCACCGTGTCTGGGGCCGGGGTCATTCTGGCAGGCGCCGCGCTTCTTGCCTGGCGGGAGGGACGCCAGCGCCCCTCAGCCCAGCCACCGAGCGGCGGTGATCAGGATTTCAGCCGGTAGCCGCTGCGCAGCATCACCCAGGCCAGAAGACCGATGGCAAAACTGGACACACTGCAGACCGCAAGCCCCAAAAACGGAGAGCTGTCGGAGGTGCCGATAACACCGAATCGCACCCCGTCGATCAGGTAGAACACCGGGTTCAGATGCGACGCGACGCGCAGAACCGGTGGCAGTGCCTCCACCGAATAGAACGTGCCCGACAGAAAGGCGAGCGGCGTGACGATGAAATTGGTGATCGCTGCCATCTGGTCGAACTTTTCCGCAAACACCCCGGCCACGATCCCCAAAGCCCCAAGAAACAGCGCACCCAGAACTACAAAGATCAGGGCGATCATCGGGTGTTGGGGCACCACACCAAGGACCAGCATGATGCCTGTGCCGATCCCCAAAGCAACCAGAACGCCCCGCGCCACTGCACCCGCCAGATAACCGAGCAAAATCTCAAGCCCGGAGAGCGGCGGCATCAGCGTATCGACGATATTGCCCTGCACCTTGGTGATCACGATGGACGAGGAGGTATTGGCAAATGCGTTCTGGATCACCGTCATCATCATGATGCCGGGCGCCAAAAACACGATAAACGGAACGCCCATCACCTCTCCCCTGCTGGGGCCGATGGCGATATTGAAGATCATCAGGAACAGCGCCGCCGTCACCATTGGCGCCATCAGTGTCTGCGTCCAGACCACCAGAAAGCGGGTGATTTCGCGCCGGGCAAGCGTGGCGAGCCCCAGCCAGTTCACCTGACCAAAGCGACGTTCGCCAAGGGCAATGGGGGCAGTATCGCGGGGCATCTTGGGATCTCCTGCTGTATTGGTGGGCTTGCAGACTGGCATCACTGCGATTGCCGCCTGTCAAACCACGGGCCGGAACCGGGGGCAAGCGGGTTTCGCAGGCGACAGCCCCTTGCAAGTCCCGTGCCAATCCTGTGCCAGTTCCATGTATGTAGACTGACCCAAGTGGCCGCCCATATGGCAAGACGCTCTTGTAACTCCCTCCGCAGTGATTAAAATAGGAGATCACTACGGAATTCGATGGCGGCCGCAGGTTCCTGGGGCCGCTTTTAGCTTGGAAAGGCAACAGATGTCCTGGACAGACGAGCGCGTCGAACTGCTCAAGAAAATGTGGGGCGAAGGGCAATCTGCCAGCCAGATCGCCAAAGAACTGGGCGGCGTGACCCGAAACGCCGTGATCGGCAAGGTCCATCGCCTGGGGCTGTCCAACCGCAACAGTGGCACCAGCAAGCCTGCCGCTGAGCCGAAGGAAAAGCCAGCAGCCGCGCCAAAACCCGCAGCTGCCGCACCAAAACCCAAACCGCAGCCAAAGACCGAACCGGCCCGCCCGGTCACACCGGAGCCTGCGTCTGCGGATGCACGGCCCGCCACCCCGGCGCGCCGTCAGATCATCCCGGCTGGTCAGCCACTGCCACCGCAGCCCTCGGCCAACGAAATCAGCCCCGAGGCGCTGGCGAAGGTGAACGAGGTCGAAAAGAAGGCCAAGAAACTGGGCCTGATGGAGCTGACCGAACGCACCTGCAAATGGCCTGTGGGCGACCCGGCAACCGAGGACTTCTGGTTCTGTGGCCTGCCGGTGCAGCAGGGTAAACCCTATTGCGAAGCCCATGTCGGCGTGGCCTTCCAGCCGATGAGCGCACGACGCGACCGCAAACGCTGAGCAGATACATTCATCGCTTTTCCGGATCACATCTGGCGCGGCGAAGACGATAGATTTGAAAACAGCGCCCGGATTGCTCCGCGGCGCTGTTTCTTTTGGCCAACTCGGTTTCGTGGGGGGCACTGTGGCCAGACCGGCTCGGGCTCCGGTCTGACCAGATTGATCCGGGATGACCGTTTTGGACTGCGGCTATCCCCGTTGGCTGGCCCCGATTTTGGTTGGCCGCTCTCGCAATCAGCCCTTGTTGGGCGCGGTGGAGGTGAAGTTCGGGATCACCCGGTCAGAGGCGGCGTCCGGCTCGATACCCGGCCAGTTGCCTTCCGCCAGGTTGATGTTGCCGGGGATGTCCTCTTCCCAGAAGCCGACCACGTTCTTGGTGATGTTGAGGTAGAGCTTGTCGTCAACGATGCGCCACAGGTTGGGGTTGCCCGGAACCTTGCCGCCCTTGGAGACACCATAAGCGCAGTGGCCATCGTATTGCGGCGCATAATATTCGGGGTTGGCGGTGAATTTGTCGCGGTTCTCTGCGGAGGAGAAGGCAAATTTCGCACCGTTGTATTCAGCAGTGTAGGACGCTTTGCCTGGCACGGCTTCGGGCTGGGCTGAGCCTACGGGCGCCTGAGCCAGATCGCGGTAGGCGACAACGTCGTAGCCAGAGACGGCAAAGCCGGTCCCATCGACATATTGGTCCCCGGCAAATGCGGGCAGTCCGAATGATGCGGCAGCGATGGCAGCGAAGAGAACACGTTTCATAGGCAATCCTTTTTGTCGCGTGGGCCTAAGAGAGCGGAACATCCCGGCAGGAGACGCCCCATTTGTAAAAACACCAACCCAATCGGGCGGCTTGTCTCAACAATATGCAGATCGGTCGCCTTGCGAAGGGGGGCTCACGGCCCTGTGTCCAGAACGGAGGCGATGTGATCGCAGCGTGAAGGAACCGCGCAACCAGGCCAACCTGCATCGCCGGGGATAGCAGCCAGAGGTCAAGAAAAAGTGTGCGACCCAGACCTTCCAGTCATTGGAATTTCGAATTCGCCCCTTATGTTCTCAGTCAACGCGGCACTTCGGCTCCTGAATTCATGCAGGAGCTTTTGACTGGCCCGGCCTAAGGACGGCGCCGAAAACACACTAGACACAAAGGCCTAGAGATGAGCGATACCAGCTATACCCCCCCTAAAGTCTGGACCTGGGAACAGGAAAACGGCGGGCAGTTTGCCTCTATCAACCGCCCCATTGCCGGGGCCACCCATGACAAGGAACTGCCGGTGGGCAAGCACCCGCTGCAGCTTTATTCGCTGGCAACACCCAATGGCGTCAAAGTCACCGTGATGCTGGAAGAACTGCTGGCTGCCGGTCACACCGGCGCCGAATATGATGCTTGGCTGATCAATATCGGTGATGGCGATCAGTTCGGGTCTGGGTTTGTTGATGTGAACCCGAACTCCAAGATCCCTGCGCTGATGGATCATAGCGGCGACAAACCGGTGCGTGTCTTTGAATCCGGATCGATCCTGGTGCATCTGGCCGAAAAATTCGGAGCCTTCCTGCCCAAAGAAGGCGCAGCGCGCACCGAGGTCATGAGCTGGCTGTTCTGGCAGATGGGCAGCGCCCCCTATCTGGGCGGCGGCTTTGGCCATTTCTATGCCTATGCCCCTAAAAAGTTCGAATATCCCATCAACCGATTTGCCATGGAAACCAAGCGTCAGCTGGATGTTCTGGATCGTCAGCTGGCCGAAAACCGCTATATCGCGGGCGAAGAGTACAGCATCGCGGATATGGCGATTTGGGCCTGGTACGGCCAGCTGGTTCTGGGGCGGCTTTACAGCGCTGCCGAGTTCCTGGACGTCGAAAGCTACACCCATGTGGTGCGCTGGGCAAAAGAGATCGACGCCCGCCCGGCCGTATCACGCGGTCGGATGGTGAACCGCGCCTTTGGTGAATTGCACACCCAGCTGCACGAACGTCATGATGCCTCTGATTTCGAGACCAATACGCAAGACAAGTTGCAAGGCGAAAGCGAATCCGCCTGATTGGCCCTGGGATTTGGGCGCGCCCTACGAATGCGCCCAAATCTGCCAGACTGAAACAAAGCCCCGCGACCGGATGGGTCTGCGGGGCTTTTTGTAACATTGCCAAGGGCCCCTTGTCGGCTGCGCGGCGCTACATGTTCACTTCAGGCGCGGGGGGCGATCTGGATCACGCCCTGGCGCTGACGGCCCCTGCCCTGCCAGACCGGCTGGGTCAGGTTGTGGCAAATCAAAACGCAGCCCGGCCCGCGCCAACCGACCCGCCATTGCGTCGCTTGCGGCGAAAAAGCCCACGTCGAGCGCCCCGGCCTCGATGCCCGAAAAGGTCAGTGCCTCACCCACTGCCTTGGCAAGTGCGGGTTCGGCCCCTTCAACGGCATCCACAAACCCAAGCATATGCCCCTGACCGCCACCTTGATAGGTGAGACCCACCAGATAGGCAGACCGCGCCAGGCCAACGGCGGTGGCAAGTTTGGTATCAAGCGAGGAAATCAGCACTTCGGGAAGGCCGCGCGGCGCGGTCACGCTTTCGATTTCGGCATCAACCTCCGCCGGAGCCTGACCAAGGGTCTGTTGCAGCCAGGTGACGGCGTCCGCCGGGATCAGGATTGCGGAGGGGGCAACATCCAGATTGACCCCCAGACCGATGTTCTGACCTGCAAGCATCTGCACCACCATCCGACCGGACAGCGCCGCGTAGGGGACGATCTGGCCTGCAAACTCGGCCAGCCTGTCTTCGCGGTCGAACACCAGCGCAAAGGTGCCGTCGGGTGTTTCAAACAGCGCAGGCGAAATGGTGTCGCCCTCGGCTTCCTTCTCCAGCATCAAGAACAGTTCACTGTCCGCCAGCCGTTCATAAAATCGCAGGCGCGCAGCGTCGTCCTGCGGTGCGGCCTCCATGGCGGCGTGGCTGGTATCCAATGGGGTCTCTTGCGTCATGCGATCACCTCTTGCACCCGGGCGCGCAGAACCGGCAGCAGCTCCGCCTCGAACCAGGGGTTTCGTTTCAGCCATGCGGTATTGCGCCAGGACGGATGTGGCAAGGGAAAGTCCTGCGGCGCGTGGTCTCGCCATTGCGCGACCCGCGCCTGAACAGAGGTTTTGCCGCCAAGGTGATAGCCATGTGCATAGCCACCAACCAGAATGCGCAGCTGCAGCCGAGAGAGTTCGGGCATCAGGCGATCATGCCAGGTGCTGCGACAGATCGCAGGCGGCGGCAGGTCTGCCTTTTTTGCAGAATAGCCGGGGAAGCAGAATGCCATCGGCACGATCGCGACCAGATCCCTGTCATAAAACTGCGCCTCACTCAGGCCCAGCCAGTCGCGCAGACGATCGCCCGAGGGATCGGTAAAGGGTTTGCCACTTTCATGGACGCGCGCCCCCGGTGCCTGCCCGGCAATCAAGATCCGCGCAGAGGAGCGAAACCAGGTAACCGGTCGCGGCCTGTGACCGGTGGCGGTTGCGGCGAACCGTTCGGCGCAAAGCCGACAGGCGCGGATGTCCTGCTCCAGCCCCTCCACCTTGGTCATGTTGCGCGCCTCCTTCGGGCCGATTTGGACGGTTGGGGTCAATCCGGGTTGCCCCTTCTCACCTCAGGGAGTAACGGGCCGTTGATAATGCCTGTCACAATTGGACATAATATGGTCCAAATGACCGCCTAGATCATTAACACATACGTGTTAGACCAATCATAAGGTCGTGCGCGCCAGCCGTCCTGCTGGCGCCAAACGACCATGAGACCCCAAACGGGGATGAGCAGCACCGGAACCCGCGATGCTAGAGTTTGAAAACGTGAGCAAGTCCTTCTGGACCGGCACCCAGCGCAAGGTCATCCTTGATAGGGTGTCTTTTCGCGTGGATCTGGGTAGGTCCATGGGCATTCTGGCCCCAAACGGCACCGGCAAGACGACGCTGATCAACATGATGGCGGGGCTGGAAAAGCCGGATGAAGGCGAGATCCGCAGGGGGTGCCGCATTTCCTTTCCGCTGGGGTTCATGGGCGGGGTCATCAGCAGGCTGTCAGCGATGGACAATGCCCGCTACATCGCCAATCTCTACGGTCTCGATCCCGATTATGTCGAAGCCTACTGCCGTTGGCTTTGCGGGTTGGGGGAGTATTTCGATCAGCCCCTTGGCACCTATTCGTCGGGTATGCGGGCGCGGTTCAGTTTTGCACTGATGCTGGCGCTGGATTTTGATATCTTCCTCATTGACGAGGGGATGCCCAGCACCACCGACGTGGAATTCAACAAGAAGGCTGGCTCAATCCTGCAGGAAAGGCTTGAGACCACCACGATCATCATGGTGTCCCACCAGCCGAAGACGCTGGAGAAATTTGTTCGCTCGGCAGCGGTGCTGCTGGATGGACATCTGCACATGTTTGACACCTTGGAAGAGGCAAAGCAGCTTTATGACTACCAAACCCAAGGCTAAGAAGTTTCGCATCCGCAAGACGGGCGCCACGCAAAGCGCTGCGGCAAGACCCGTGCCCGGCCCGGAAAACACGGCCTCGGCTGACACGTCTGCCAGACCGGCAGATACCAGCCCGCAACCCGCTGCCGCCCAGCCGGATATGCAGGGATCGACCCGCCCGGCACCTGCGGCAGGCGCGGCCAGCCCATCGCCCCAGCCGGGCCAGCAGACCACGGCCCAAGCCTCTACCGATCTGGATGAGATCCGCAAGGAAGGGCTCACCGGGCGGCAATTGCGGATGGCGCGACGGCTCGCACAGAAACACAACCTGCCAGCCACCTCCGACTTTGACGCCGTGCGCCAGTTGCGGCTGCGCGGGATCGACCCGTTTGAGCGCGCCAATATGCTGGAACTGGTGGTCCAGCCCAACACCGCCCAGCCCGAGGGATCGCCGCGCGCGCCCGGCAGCGTGCAGCTGCCCCAGACAGTCGCGCCAGACAAAATCGCCCTGCCCGCAACCGAGCTGAGCCCCGCAGAGCGACGCAATCGGGAAATTCAGGAAATCCAACGCGATATCGCGCGCCGTCGGCGGCGCAAGCTGGCTCTTCTCGGGGCACGGCTTGCGTTCTTTGTGATGCTGCCGACGATTCTTGCTGGGTACTATTTCTTTGCCGTGGCGACGCCGATGTATGCGGCAAAGTCCGAGTTTCTGGTTCTGAAGGCAGACAGCGCCGGTGGCGGTGGTCTGGGCGGCCTGCTGAGCGGGACGCAGTTCGCGACCAGTCAGGACTCTATCGCGGTGCAAAGCTACCTCCAATCCAAGGAAGCAATGCTGCGGCTTGACCGGGAGGCCGGTTTCAAGAGCCATTTCACCCAGGAGTGGATCGATCCCATCCAGCGCCTGACCACCGACCCCACCAACGAAGAGGCCTACAAGATCTATTCGCGCAACGTGAAGATCGGCTATGACCCGACCGAAGGTGTTATCCGGATGGAGGTCTCGGCTGCGGACCCTGAACTCTCGGCTGAGTTCTCTCGTCGCCTGATCGGCTATGCACAGGAAAAGGTGAACCAGCTGTCCGAGCAGAAGCGTTCCGATCAGGTGGGCGAAGCAGAAGCCGCGCTGGATCTGGCCGAGGAAAAGCGCCGCAATGCGCAGGAACGTCTGGTGCGGTTGCAACAGCGCGGCACGGTGCTGGATCCCGAGGGGGTCATCCTGTCGCTGCGCTCGCAGATCAGCACCTTTGAGGTCCAGCGTCAGGAACGCGAGCTGGAACTGGCTGCGCTGCTGGACAACACCCGCCCCAACGAAGCCAAGGTGGCGGGGGCGCGCGCCGATATCGCCCGTCTCGACAGCCTGATCCAACGTCTGAACGACAAGATGATCAACGCCTCTGCGGGAGAGAACTCTCTCGCCAGCCTGACGGTTGAAATCCAGATGGCGCAGGCAGATCTGGCAACGCGGGACATGATGCTGCAATCCGCGCTGCAACAGGTTGAAACCACCCGGATGGAGGCAAACAGGCAGGTGCGCTATCTGACCACCGCCGTCGAACCGGTGCCAAGTCAGGAACCGACGTATCCCCGCCGATTTGAAAATACGATTTTGGCATTCCTCATCTTTTCCGGTATCTACCTGATGTGCTCGCTCACAGCGTCCATCCTCCGAGAACAGGTATCTTCATAAGCCATGAAACACATCTCCGTCGCCGACCTCACCATCGGCAATGACTGTCCGCTGACACTCATTGCCGGCCCCTGCCAGCTGGAAAGCGCAGACCATGCACAAATGGTTGCCGGCAAATTGAAGGAAGCCTGTGACAAGGCAGGCGCTCAATTCGTGTTCAAAGGGTCATTCGACAAAGCGAACCGGACCTCTTTGAATGCGAAACCTGCTTTGGGGCTGGACGAAGGGCTCAAGGTCCTGGACTCCGTCAAGAAACAGATTGGTGTTCCTGTCATCACCGACATCCATGAAAAAGAGCAATGTGAGCCGGTCGCTGCAGTTGTAGACATCATGCAGATCCCCGCTTTCTTGTGCAGGCAGACCGCGCTTTTGCTTGCTGCAGGCAAAACCGGTGCCGCAATCAACGTCAAAAAGGGGCAGTTCTTGGCGCCCTGGGACATGCCAAATGTTGTGACCAAGATCGAGAGCACGGGAAATGACCGCATTCTTCTGACAGAGCGTGGCGTTTCATTTGGCTACAACCGGCTTGTCGTCGACATGCAATCCCTGCCTGAAATGGCACGGACGGGATACCCGGTTGTGATGGATGCAACCCATGCCGTCGCACAACCCGGCGGCCTGGGCGGAGCGTCCGGTGGACAGAGAGAATTTGCCCCGGTTCTTGCAAGGGCGGCTGTCGCCACCGGCATCGCGGCTGTTTTCACCGAAACCCACGAAGACCCCGACAATGCGCCCTGCGACGGGCCAAACATGATCTATCTCGACCAGATGCCAAAGCTGATCGAGACGCTGATGCGCTTTGACGCGCTGGCGAAGGCCGACCCAATTCGCATTTGATTGAGGAAAGTGATTTTACAATGACCAAACCCCTGCCCGAGGTCAGCCCCAACACCTGGAATTTCCTGCGCGATCCGATGATTACCCCGACCGGGTTTCGCGAATATGACGCGCGCTGGAAATACCCTGAGGAAATCAACCTGCCGGGCATGACCGCTTTGGGCCTGGGGCTTGGTACCCAGATCCACAAGCGCGGGATTGAACCTGTCATTGCAGTGGCCAATGACTACCGCGACTATTCGCTGTCGATCAAACAGGCGCTGATCCTTGGCCTGATGCAGGCTGGCATTCAGGTCAAGGATATCGGCCCTGCCCTGTCTCCGATGGCTTACTTTGCCCAGTTCCACCTCGACGTTCCCGCCGTGGCCATGGTCACTGCCAGCCACAACCCCAACGGCTGGACCGGGGTCAAGATGGGCTTTGAGCGCCCGCTGACCCACGGCCCCGACGAGATGGCCGAACTGCGCGATATCGTCCTGAATGGCGATGGCGTTGCACGTCCTGGCGGGTCTTATGAATTCGTGGATGGCGTGAAAGAGGCCTATCTCGACGATCTGGTCGGAGATTTCAAAATGTCCCGCCCGCTGAAAGTCGTCTGCGCCACCGGCAATGGCACCGCCTCGGCCTTTGCGCCGGAGCTGTTCAAGCGCATGGGCGTCGAAGTGGTCGAGAGCCACAACGAGCTTGATTACACGTTTCCCCACTACAACCCCAACCCCGAGGCCATGGAGATGCTCCATGACATGTCCGACAGCGTGAAGGCCTCTGGAGCGGATATGGCGCTGGGGTTTGATGGCGACGGCGACCGCTGCGGTGTGGTGGACGATGAAGGCGAAGAAATCTTTGCCGACAAGGTCGGTGTCATCATGGCGCGCGATCTGTCCAAGTTGCACCCCAATGCGACCTTTGTGGCGGATGTGAAATCCACCGGACTGTTTGCATCCGACCCCGAGCTGAAGGCCAATGGCGTGACTGCGGACTATTGGAAGACCGGCCATAGCCACATGAAACGACGGGTAAAGGAAATTGGCGCGTTGGCAGGGTTTGAGAAATCCGGCCACTATTTCCTCGCCGAACCCGTAGGCCGTGGCTACGACTGCGGCATGCGGGTTGCAGTGGAAATCTGCAAGCTGATGGACCGCAACCCCGACAAGAGCATGTCCGATCTGCGCAAGGCGTTGCCCAAAACCTGGTCAACCCCGACCATGTCGCCCTATTGCGCCGACACCGAGAAATACACGGTGCTGGAACGCCTGGTCGAAAAGCTGGCAGCCAAGGCAGAGGCTGGCGACACCCTTGCCGGTCGCGCCATCAAAGAGGTGGTGACCGTGAATGGGGCCCGCGTGATCCTGGACAATGGATCCTGGGGCCTTGTGCGGGCCTCCTCCAATACGCCGAACCTTGTTGTCGTCTGCGAAAGCAGTGAAAGCGAGGCAGAGCTGCGCGAAATCTTTGCCGAGATTGATGCGGTCATCCGCACGGAGCCGCTGGTTGGGGACTACGACCAGACATTCTGAGGCCACCCCGCGGCTGTTCCAAGAAATACGCCCGCCAATTGGCGGGCGTTCTCGTTTCCGAAGGGGACGATCAGTTACCGCCCAGCAGGCGCAGCAACTGTTCCTTTGCCTCCTGTTCGATACGGTCCCGGATCGCCTCGTTCAGATCCTGTTCCGGCGCCAGTTCGGTATCCAGTTCTTCGCTCAGTTTTTCGCGCAGCCGCTCCTTGGCCTGTTCTTCAACCGCGTCGATTTCTGGTTGAAGCGCGCGTTTCAGATCAGGGCGAATTTTCGGATCGCTCCAGCGGCCCGTAATCGCGACCGGTATGGATAGTGCAGATGCCCCATCGCCACGTTGCAGGCTGGGGGTAAACAGATAGTCGATATCCTGCGCGCCAAGGCCAACGCGCCCCTCACCAACGGCACGAAGCCCCTTGAGCGTCAGCAGCAGATCCTTGTTCAGGAGGTTGCCGTTTTCGATCGTGTAGCTGCCTGTGAGCTGATCAAACACCGTGCTGCCCCCATTGCCGCTGCCGCTGCGCATCAGCTGTTCAAGATCAAAGCCCGTGAAAAAACCCTTGCCCACTTCCAGCCAGCCCTTACCGCTGAGCGAGGCCATGATCTGCGCCAGAGAGTTGCCGACACCGAGATATTCCAACTCGCCCAGTGCTTCGCCGTTCAGGCGATCATATCCTGCGGTCTGGCCCAGCATCTGTTCGATCCGCACCCCCTGAAAGCTCAGCTTGCCGCCGACAGAAAGGCCGTTGCGATTGTTGGCCACCACCTGGCCCTGGACCTGTCCCCCAAACAGAGCGGCTGGCAGGAACTTCAGCACGGCGCGGGAATTGTCGAGCGAAAAGTCCAGTTTGCTCTCTCCCAGGCGGAGCGAGCCAGTGTCCACGGCTTGGACGTCCAGAGCGATATTGGCGTCAAATCCTGCAAGCCACCCCATGTCGATCACATCGCGTGACCAGCCATCGCTGACGGGGTCGTCCCCCTCGCCCGCCGCGGCAGAGGCAGGCAGATCCCCTTTGTCGCCCGGCAGCAGCGGGGCGAGGTCAAGCGCGCCGGCGCTCAGCTGTGCGGTGATGGTGGGTTTGCCTGCCAACGTGATATCCGCGCCGCCTGTGATGCGGTTTTCATCCGCCGAAAGCGAAAGATCCCTGAGCGCCAGCCGACCGTCAGAGGTATAGGTTGCATCCGCCCCGATGAGCCACTCACCGACCTTTGGCAGCTCTGCACCCGGTGCGACCCCGAACGCCGCCAATGTCGCGCCAAGATCAGTGCTGCGCCCGGTCAGGCGGCCACTGGCAGCACCTGTCAGCTCTGCGCGGCCATCAAACCGCAGCTCGGTATCCTTGGCTGTGATGCTCGCCCCAATCGAAGAGACCTCTCCTGCCAAAAAGGCCGCAAATGTGCCGATTTCACCAACCACACGGACGGGCGCACCGGCAGGGCGCAGGGTGACATCCATATCGACGGTCCCGGTGGGATCCGGCCATGCCAGCGCCACGTCGACCTGGCGCATTTCCACCGGTGCCTCTCCGAATGGGGCATAGCGCAGGGTGGCCCCGGTCAGGTTCAGCGCCTCGATACTGACCGGCAGGCTGTCAAAAGCCCCCGACGAAGATGCGGTTGTTTGAACATCTGCCGCGGTCGGACGTTCCAGCACCCAGTTGCCGGTTCCATCTTCACGGGTGCTGAGGTTGAGCTGCGGCAGAACCGCTGAGAGCTCTGTCACCCGCACCTTGCCCGCGATCAGATCCGCAGCGGCAATGCCGATGGTCAGGCGTTCTGCCGTCAGCATCGGTTCAGGACCAGCCCAGGAGGCGTTGGAAAGGGCCACGCGGTCTGCCTTAACCCCCAATGTCGGCCACAGCGTATAGCCGACACGCCCGCCAAATGTGACTGTCCGACCTGTCTGCGCCTCGATTTGATCCGCTGCAAGTTTCGCCAGTTTCTCGCCCGGCAACACCAAGAGCACCCCAACCAGCAACACGACCGCAATCAGCAGCGCCATCACGCTGCGCAAAATCAGCTTCATCAGCCCAACCCTCTTGCCTTGCAGCCCCGGTTTTCCGGGGTCTGGGCAGAGCTTACCTCTTTGCGGGTCTCAGGCAAAGGCAGATGCGACGGGCTGAGGTCTGGCAGGGACTGGTTGGTGATCACGCAGGCACATTGAAACGAAAAGGGGGGCGATTACCGCCCCCCCCGCTTTCTAGATCATGTGCCGATCAGCCCTGCCCAAGCGGGTCCACCAGCTTGGCAAGAACCCGGTCCTTGGTCACTTGCCCGATCAGTTGGCCATTTTCCGTCACCCCGATGGGAGAATCCGTTTCCGCAAAGCGGTGGATCACATCGCGGATGCTGGTTTCAGCATCGACGCTTGTGGACAGTGCGCCAGTTGCAGGCCCCATCAGATCCTTGGCCGAGAGCACCCCAAGCGGGTTCATATGCGCCACAAAATCGGCGACATATTCGTCTTCCGGTTTGGAATAGATCTCGGACGGGGTGCCACATTGGACGATACGCCCCCCTTCCATGATGGCGATCCGATTGCCGATCTTGAAGGCTTCGTCCAGGTCATGGGACACAAAGATGATGGTGCGTTTCAGCTTTTCCTGAAGGCGCAGCAGCTCATCCTGCAGCTTGGTACGAATGAGCGGGTCAAGCGCAGAGAAGGGCTCGTCCATCAACAGGATCGGTGCTTCGGTCGAGAAGGCACGCGCCAGACCAACCCGCTGTTGCATACCGCCTGACAGCTCTCCGACCTTGCGATCAGCCCAGTCCGACAGCCCCACCAGTTCCAGCTGTTCATTGGCGCGGCGGGTCCGCTCGGACTTGGAGAGCCCCGCCAGTTCAAGCCCCAACCAGACGTTTTCACGCACCGTGCGCCAGGGCAGCAGGCCAAACTGCTGGAACACCATCGCGATGTGGTTCTGGCGCATCCGGCGCAGGGTCGCGCCATCGGCGTTGGTGATATCCACCATTTGCGAGCCGTCAGACACCCGCACCGCCCCCCGCACCACCGGGTTCAGCCCGTTGATGGCCCGAAGAAGGGTCGATTTGCCAGAGCCCGACAGCCCCATGAGAACAAGCGTCTCGCCCTCTTCCACGGTGAGCGTGCAATTGTGAACGCCCAAGACCTGCCCGCTTTTGTTCTTGACGGTTGCACGGTCCATGCCCTCGTCCATGAACGGCAGGGCCTTTTGCGGTTTTTCCCCAAAGACGATGGAGACATTGTCAAATTCAACAGCCGTCATGGATCAGCGCTCCACTCTGAGGACACGGTCAAGGATGATCGCCACAACAACGATGACGAAACCCGATTCAAACCCAAGCGCAGTATTGACCTGGTTCAGAGCCCGGACCACCGGCACGCCGAGACCATCAGCCCCCACCAGCGCGGCGATGACCACCATCGACAGCGACAGCATGATGGTCTGGTTCAGGCCGGTCATGATCTGCGGCAGGGCATAGGGCAACTCCACCTTCCAGAGCGTCTGGGATTTGGTGGCCCCAAAGGCCTCAGCGGCCTCAAGCAGGGGTTTGGGAGTGGACGACACCCCAAGATGGGTCAAGCGGATCGGCGCAGGCAAGACAAAGATCACCGTCGCAATGAGCCCCGGCACCATCCCGATGCCAAAGAACACAATCGCCGGGATCAGATACACGAAGGTCGGCAGCGTCTGCATCAGGTCAAGCACCGGTCGCATGGCCACAAACAGACGCGGGCGATGGGCCGCCGCAATACCGATGGGCACACCAATGGCCATACAGACCAGACAGGCCGACAGAACCAGTGTCAGGCTTTCTGTGGTTTCTTCCCAGTAGCCCTGATTGAGAATGAACAGAAATCCAAGTGCAACAAAAACGCAGATCTTCCAGTTGCGCTGCAACAGCCAAGTGATGGCGACAAAGACACCAACGGTGATGAACGGATGCGGGGTCTGCAACACCCAGAGGATGCCGTCGATCAACAGCTCCAGAAGCCAGGACAGCCAGTCAAAGAAGGGCTCTCCAATGTCCTGCAACCATTCGAAAACAGCCTTTGCCGTTTTCCCGACTGGGATTTTTGTGTCGGTAAGCCAGTCCATGCGCCTGCCTTTCGATGAGAAGTGGTCGGAATTCGCACAAAGGGCGAATTCAGGTCAAAAAAAACCCTCCACCACAAGGCTGTGGTGGAGGGCATTCATGCGTCAGATCACAGACCCAGAGACGCCTTTACTGCTGCGGTTGCATCGCCACCGTCCTTGGTAGTCACACCGTCGAGCCAGCCCATGAACGCATCCGGGTTGGCCTTGAGCCAGGCGCTGGCCGCATCTGCGGGGTCTTCGCCGTCGTTCAGGATTGCACCCATGATCTCATTCTCCATCGCGAGGGAGAATTCGAGGTTCGTGAGCAGCTTGCCGACGTTCGGGCATTCTTCGACATACCCTTTGCGGGTGTTGGTAAAGACAGTCGCACCACCGAAATTCGGGCCAAAGAATTCGTCACCACCGGTGAGGTAGCCCATCTCGAAGTTAGCGTTCATCGGGTGCGGTTCCCAACCAAGGAAGACAACCGGCTCGCCCTTGCGGGAGGCGCGTTCGACCTGAGCCAGCATGCCCTGCTCGGAGCTTTCGACCACTTCAAAACCGTTCAGACCAAAGGAGCCGCCGTCGATCATCGACTGGATCAGACGGTTGCCGTCGTTGCCCGGCTCGATGCCGTAGATCTTGCCCTCAAGCGCGTCCGCATGGGCGGCGATGTCGGCGAAGTCCTTGATGCCCAGCTCGGTTGCGGCGCTGTTGACCGCGAGCGTGTATTTCGCACCTTCAAGGTTTGCACGCACGGTTTCGACGGTGCCTGCTTCGCGGTAGGGGGCAATGTCGCCTTCCATTGTCGGCATCCAGTTGCCCAGGAACACGTCGATGTCACCGTTTGCCATGGAGGTATAGGTCACCGGCACGGACAGGATCTTGATGTCGGTCTCATAGCCGAGCGCTTCCAATACGGTGGTTGTCGCCGCCGTGGTGGCGGTGATGTCCGTCCAACCCACATCGGAGAAGACCACTTCGCTGCAATCCGCAGCAGCCATGCTGGCCGAGGCCACGATCGCGAGTGTCGAGAGCGACGAAAGAAGTTTCATGATGTATTCCCTGTTGTTTTCGAGTTGGCAGGCGGCCAAGGCCCCCACCGGTTTGACACGCTAAGCCTTACCGCATTGCGACACAATCAGCCACCCTTGCGACATCTGGCCGGGCATATTGCCGGTCCTGGTCACGTTCGGATCGCCCTCGCCGCATCACGCCTGTCGGCAGGCTCAGTACCGGGAACCGGGGGTATTCTTGACCCTCTCAGCCCCATTCGTGGCGAAACTCTGCCAAGGATACAGGGGCTGCGTAAACCAAAAACTTAAATAACGGATCAAAAAATGGCGTGATGGGCCAACAAATGTCGGTTTTCACAAATCTGCGCCAGCAATGCGGCATCCGAATCGCCATCACTGACGCGAGAATCCCCAACCTGCCCTGACAGTCCCCCTGAAGGGGAGCAGCAGGGTTGCAAATTCCATTATTCCCAAAGACCCCAGCGCAGGGTATACGCGCGCGCATGACACAGACACCCGGTTCCACCAATCCGCCCAGCCTTCGACCTGATCTCGCGCCCAAGCCCCGGCTTGGTGAGGCGCCCCGTGACGGGCAGCCCACCCTCGGCATGGTATCGCTTGGCTGCCCCAAGGCATTGGTGGACAGCGAACGTATCCTGACGCGCCTGCGCGCCGAGGGCTATGGCGTGTCGCCGGATTACTCCGGGGCTGATGCGGTGATCGTGAACACCTGTGGCTTCCTCGACAGTGCCAAGGCCGAAAGCCTTGAAGCCATCGGTGAGGCGCTGAAGGAAAACGGCAAGGTGATCGTGACTGGCTGCCTGGGTGCAGAGCCGGATTATATCCGCGAACACCACCCCCGCATTCTGGCCGTGACCGGCCCCCACCAATACGAGCAGGTACTGGATGCGGTCCATGCTGCCGTACCGCCCAGCCCCAACCCTTATGTGGATCTGCTGCCTGCAGCGGGGGTAAAGCTCACGCCCCGCCACTTCAGCTATCTGAAGATCTCAGAGGGCTGCAATCACAAGTGCAAGTTCTGCATCATCCCCGACATGCGCGGCAAACTCGCCTCGCGCCCGGCCCATGCCGTTCTGCGGGAGGCAGAGAAGCTGGTGGACGCGGGCGTGCGCGAGCTGTTGGTGATTTCGCAGGACACCTCTGCCTATGGGCTGGATCGCAAATACGATGTGAACCCCTGGAAAGACGGTGAGGTGCGCAGCCATATCCAGGACCTCAGCCGCGAGCTGGGCAAGCTGGCCCCCGCGGATGAGCTGTGGGTGCGGCTGCATTATGTCTACCCCTACCCGCATGTGCGCGAGCTGATCCCGCTGATGGCGGATCCGGACAACGCGCTCTTGCCCTATCTGGATATTCCGTTCCAACACGCCCACCCCGACGTGCTGCGCCGCATGGCCCGTCCGGCGGCGGCCGCCAAGACACTGGATGAAATCAACGCCTGGCGCGCGACCTGCCCGGACATCACCCTGCGCTCTACCTTTATCGTTGGCTACCCCGGCGAGACCGAGGCGGAGTTCCAGCATCTCCTCGACTGGATGGACGAGGCGCAGCTGGACCGTGTGGGCTGTTTCAAATACGAAAACGTCGACGGCGCGCGTTCCAACGACCTGCCGGACCATGTGCCGGAAGAGGTGAAGCAGGAGCGCTGGGAGCGCTTTATGGAGAAGGCGCAGGCGATTTCCGAGGCCAAGCTGGAGGCCAAGGTCGGCCAGACCATGCAAGTGATTGTCGATGACATCGACGAGGACGGCATCGCCACCTGCCGCACCAAAGCCGACGCGCCGGAAATCGACGGCAACCTGTTCATTGACGAGGGAACGGAAGGGTTGCAGGTTGGCGATCTGGTTGCCGTCGAAGTTGATGAGGCTGGGGAGTATGACTTGTGGGGCGTCATAGCTTCATAAGAGAACATTCGAATTCAGTCATGTTTCAGCCGATCGACCTCCAGCCTTTTATCTCTGATTGGGACACCAACAAAGAAAACTCAGAGAGCTATAACTTTGGATACGATGCTTTGCTGGCGTTCGGTTCAGCTGTCCATGACAAGACAGGCCTGCTCGTCTTGGCACATGCCGTCTATGGCTGGATGCCCACAATCCTGAAATCATACAATTTGGACGGCCTTTGTGTTGAGGATATCCGGGGCGGTTTTCTCCCAGAAGAGCCAGCGCTAAATAATTCTTGGGTTGGAACGTCCAAAATGTTCCACTTTCTCGCTCCCGATGTCTGGCCAATTTGGGACAGCCGTGTCGCGTTGCATTTTGGTTTGCCACGCAGTGACCAGCATAATCGCCGCGATGTGTATCAGAATTACTCGGAGTTCATGCGGTTTGAGGCTCAGTCAAGCACAAACCCAACGAACTACAGCAATTTGCGATTTCTGGAGTTGTGCTTGTTTTCGGCTCGCCCCGTAGAAAACGCGACCGAATAGGCCGCACACCTTGCCAGCACCTGACCCTGGGTGGGTGCGAACCGCCCTCTCCGTTTTGCCGGGGGCAAACCTACAGTTTGACGGGCGCGTCGGGCGCTGCCCGCGCTTTGCGCGGGGCTTGTTTTGCACAGGCTTGCGGCTATCTGCCCCTCCCCTCGCGCCAAATCCCTCCTATCTTCTCCCTCAACCGCAACCAGCCAGGGAGATCCCCCAGCCATGCCAAGCGACAAGACAGACACTCCGGACATCGCCCAGAAAGCCCCCTTCCCCGTCGAGGTGACGGAGGGAAAGACCTATTTCTGGTGTTCCTGCGGTAAATCTTCGCGTCAGCCGTTCTGCGATGGCTCTCATGCGGGGACGGGGTTTGCGCCGGTGAAATACACTGCAGAGAAGGACGGAAAAGCTTTCTTCTGCGGTTGCAAGCACACCGACAAGGCGCCGCTCTGCGATGGCAGCCATGCATCCCTCTAGCGCCAAAAGCAGGAACACCACCGTGGCCGATCAGCAAGAGCAGACAGATGTGCTGTACAATGGCGACTGCCCGGTGTGCAGCGTCGAAATCGACCATTATGCGCGGCTGTCGCAACGGCGGGACCTGCCAGTGCGGTTTGACGATCTGAACGCCTGCGATCTGGCCCGATGGGGTGTGGATGCCGATCAGGCGGCGCGGCGGCTCCATGTGCGGCACAAGGGCGAAGTCCTGAGCGGCATCCCCGCTTTTCTTGTCCTGTGGTCCCAAATGCCGGGTTATCGATGGCTGGGGCGGATTGTCGGCCTTCCGGGGCTGCGCCAGCTGGCAACGCTGGTCTATGACCATCTGCTTGCGCCCCTGCTTTATCGTTGGCACCTGCGGCGGATCAAGCGACAGGGATGAGACAAAAATAGGCGCCCCTGCAAGGAGCGCCTGTCAGTGTGTAATGCGCGGAATGCCCGTCTGGATCAGGGCATGAGACGTTTCAGGGTCTGCGCACTTGGGCAGAAATCGGGGACTGCTGGCCCCTCCCCCGGCTTGCGCGCCGATGACCACAGCGCGCAGGCATTGCTGCAACCGCCACTGCGGCAGCGCGTCACCAGCTTGGCATAATCGAGATGACTCAACTCTCCGCTGCGAAGGGCCGCGCTAAGGTCGATGCCCGCAGCCTTTGCCACGGTCTGCAATAGCCACAGATGCCGGAAAAGATCACCGAGATGCTCGCTCTCATAAGCGAGGTCTTTCATGCCACGCGGTCCCGCAGCGCAGTGAGCCTTGCCGCGTTTCGGCACCCTTCCATCGGGGCCATGCTGCGTGGGCTGTCTGTCTGCTCATGAGCGGCCAGAAACCGCTCGCAGCGGTGCACTTCACTACACCCACGGCAGCGGGTGATCATCGCAGCCCAGTCCTGTTGGTCAAAATCTCCGGCCGCGAAAGAAGCGCTCAGATCGGCGCCAACGACCTTCCCCATCCGCGCCATCAGCCGCAGATGTCGGAGGGGATCCCCCAATGTTTGCATGTCAAATCTCCTTGGCGATTCTGGAAAGCCACGCGGGCCCTCAGGACTGGCCTTCGTTCAGAAAGGACAGAAGATCGCGATTGCGGCAGAAATCCGGAGCCTCAGCCCCAGGTCGCGCGCCTTGCTCCATCCACTTGCGGCAGGCACCGACGCCACCACATCGGGTGCAACGCAGAACCGCCTCGCTGATCTCATCAAAGCGCAAATTGCCAGAGATTGCCTCTTCCTGCAGATCAAGCCCCACGGTCTGGGCCATCTGATCAAACAGGGCCGCATGGGTTTTGAGTGTTGCCTGAGTGGTCATCGCGCTTTCCCCAGAATCATTTATTCCAGGTGCAGCTTAGACGTGTGAGGCATCACCGAAATTGACACAGATCAAATGCCCCTAGGGCAACCAGGGGCATCAGGAATTATTTTTTAATTTCATCGACATAAGCGCGGACAGCATCCTGGACGCGGCGAAACCGGTCGCCGCCCAGCTTTTTGCCGCCATACCAGCGGGTCACAATGATCACATGATCCTTCAGCCCGTCCCGCTCCATCATCCGCAGGATCACCATGCCGGCGCCGCTCTCTCCATCGTCGGCCTTCAGCCCGCCGGTTGGCAGCTGAGCGGCCCAGGTGTTGTGGGTGGCTTTGGCATAGGCGCGGTCGGTCTTGAGCGCGGCGAGCACCGCGTCAACCTCCTCGCGGCTGGTGACCTGCGCGCCACTGACCGCATAGCGCGATCCCCGGTCGGTGAGGATCACACCCATCTGGCGGAGCGAGGCGACGGCCTCATCAGGAGTTCGGGTCAATTGAGATTATACCGTCTGATCGTTTCATTTACGATGCGCACCCGGTCCGGATTGGCGGGGTGTGAGCCAAGGAAGCGATCGCCAGGATCCGGCAAACGGTTGAAGAAACGCACACCAACACTGGGACGATAGCCCGCCTTGTGGGTGATGATCGTGCCCAACTCGTCCGCCTCAAGCTCGAAATCCTTGGAATAGGTGCGCGCGCCGACAATGGCCCCGATATCCTGCGCGCGGGCAATGCCTGCATTGCTCGCCCCGGTCGCGCTGGCCAGACCAGCCAGCAGGATAGAGCCCGCGACAGCGCTTTGCTGTTTGCGCGCCAGATGCCCACGGATGTGATGGGCGGCTTCATGGGACATGACAAACGCCAGCTCATCCCGGTTTGCAATCTGCCCCAACATGGCGCGGGTAAAGGTGATCACGGGCCGCCCGGACCGATTGAGGCTCTGATACGCGTTGGGAGGCGCGTTCGGATCGGGGTCAATGCGGATCAGGAAATCACAGTTCAAACCCTGTGTGCGCGCGCGGCATTCCTGCTCTGAAACAGGTTCGACAGCCCGGGTGACAGCGGCAAAGGCGCTATTGGCCTCCGCCGGAGACATTCCCTCTACCGGACCAGAGCGGACCGGCGGCGCGGATACCGGCCCGGTATCAACCGACATGTTGCAGCCCGCAACGGCAAATCCCAACAACAGCAACAGCTTGCGCATGATGTCTCCTCGACGTGGTTTGTCCCATAATATGCGCCACAAAGGCGCAGGATCAATCACATGGCAGACGATCCCCGGCGCAGCGGCACAAGTTCGCGTGAAGCCGTTGCCCTCTTGCCAGCCGTCAAAATGGGGTGCAAGCTGGGGATATGTTTACCATCGAACATGAATTCGACGCCACGGTGATCACGCTTGTTGATGACGAGGCCGAGCTGTTGATGGAAGATGTCTCCATCAATGTTTTTGCAGAGTGCGTCACGGTTGAACAGCTGGACCCCCGCACCGATGAGGTCCAGATGATCACCCTGTCGCACAATCAGATCCGCGATCTTGCCGCTGCGCTTGACCTTCCTGAGGGGGTCTACCGATTTGCTCGCGACGGCGAAGGCGGGGAAGAGGTAAAACCCGGCAGCTGACAGCCAGACCAAGCGACCGCGTCGTCAAGGCCGGTATCCAAAGAGCTTTTCCCGCGAGGTCGCTCCGCGCAGCAGCACAAGATCCCGAGGCGCCACCCTCATGGCTGTTGCGAGCAGTTTGCGCACAGCCTCGGTTGCCTTGCCATTCTCCGGCGCGGTTGTGGTGGTGATCTTCAGGACCAGTTCGCCGCTGTCACCACTAGTCCGCTGAACACTGTCGCGCGCCGCCTTTGGCGTCACACGAACCAGGATGTCCTTGCCCGCCTCGGCAAGGTCGCTGAGATCGGGCAGGTCTTTCTGTTTTGGCTTCCCCATCCCCGCCTATTGGCCCAAGCGCCCCCGGAAATCCATAGACTTTCGGCCCCTGTGCAGGATATCCCCCTTTCCGACTTTGCCCGCTGATCCCTGACAAGGGCTGACCCAGCCAGCACAAGACCGGCCATTTTGGTTGGCTCCACTTGAAAAACCGCTGCTTCCCTCCGAGATAGGGAACGTGATGTAAAAAGGTTTCACATATGCCCGAACGCAACGACGCCGCTCTTGCCTTTCTTCAGTCCCGCCGCTCTCGGCCTGCAAAGACGCTGATTGCCCCGGCGCCAAGCCGCGACGAGCTGATGCCGCTGCTACAGGCTGCAGCGCGCACGCCGGATCACGGCAAGCTGGAGCCCTGGCGCTTTATCGTCGTGGAACGTGGCGCAATGGCGCGCCTTGCCGATCTCACCACCAAGACCGGGGAACGTCTGCAGAAATCGCCAGAGGACATTGCCAAGGCGCGCACGCAATTTGAACTGGGCCAGCTTGCGGTGGTGGTGGTCGAAATTCAGAAAGACAGCCCCAAGATCCCCCCCATCGAACAAAGCTATTCTGCGGGCGCGGTCTGTCTGGCGCTCTTGAATGCCGCATTGGCCGCGGGCTGGGGGGCAAACTGGCTGTCCGGCTGGGCCAGCCACGACCCTATTTTCTGCCGCGAGGCTTTTGATCTGGCCGAAAATGAACGCATCGCGGGACTGATCCATATCGCAACCGAAGGCAACGTGCCGCCAGAGCGGCCCCGCCCTGATCTAGCCGCCATCACAACATGGATAGAAACATGATCCTGAACGATTTTTTCAAGGCGCTCGGCCAAACGGGCGATCCACGCTTTCGTCAGGTGTTGTTTCGCGGGATCGGGCTGACGTTCGGCCTGCTGGTGGCCGCCTATGTGCTGGTTGTGGTGCTGGTTCAATGGCTGGTTGGGCCGGAAATGACGCTGCCCCTGATCGGGCAAGTCACATGGGTGGACAACATCCTGTCAGTGGCGTCTGTCTTCCTGATGTTGGGGCTGTCAGTGTTCCTGATGGTCCCTGTGGCCTCGGCGATGACGTCGCTGTTTCTTGATGACGTTGCCCAAGCCGTTGAGGACCGGCATTACCCCGCCCTGCCCCCTGCACAGAAAACAGCCTTTTGGGATGGGGTGCGCGATACGGTGAATTTCCTCGGCGTTCTGATTGGCGCCAACATCCTGGCGCTGGTGCTGTATCTGGCTTTGCCGCCCTTTGCGCTGTTCATCTTCTGGGGTTTGAACGGGTTTTTGCTCGGCCGGGAATATTTCACTCTTGCGGCGGCACGCCGGGTCGGCATGCCAGAAGCGCGCCGCCTGCGCCGCAAACATATGGGTTCGGTCTGGCTGGCGGGGGTGCTGATGGCGATGCCCCTGTCGATCCCCCTTGTGAACCTGGTGATTCCGATCATTGGCGCGGCGACCTTCACCCATCTGTTCCACAGGCTGGCTGCCCGCGCGGCGTGAACGAATGGCCCAAGCGGGTCGTGACAACAAAAAAGGCGGGCATCGGGCCCGCCTTTTTCATGTCTCAGAGCTGCAGATCACTCAGGATCAGGCAGACGGTCAAACCAGTCAAAGTCATTCACCGTGATCCAGCCGCCCAGGATGATGGTGGCAAGGATGCCCCAGATAACGGCTGCCGCCAGCGTCGTGATCCAGGCCTTTTGCTTCAGATAATGGTGCTCTGGCGCGCCAGCATGGGTGCCCGGCACGATCTCACCCCGGTCGCCCTGGGTTTCCAGACGGATCGGGATCACGATCAGGAAGGTCATGAACCAGATCACTGCATAAAGTACCAAACCGGATGTAACGCCCATGTCTCTCGCCCTCTTGGATCGTGCCGTCAGTCCTGCCCGGACAAATGCGTCCGGGCCTTGGACATGCAGATAGAGTTAAACCTGCTCCAATTCCACCAGGCAGCCGTTGAAATCCTTCGGATGAAGGAAAAGAACCGGTTTTCCATGTGCGCCGATCTTGGGCTCACCGGACCCCAGAACACGGGCGCCCTCTGCCTTCAGTTTGTCACGAGCAGCCAGGATGTCGTCGACCTCGTAACAGATGTGATGGATGCCGCCGGCGGGGTTCTTTTCCAGGAACCCTGCAATCGGAGAATTGTCGCCCAAGGGGTAGAGCAGTTCGATCTTGGTGTTGGGCAGTTCGATAAAGACAACTGTCACGCCATGATCGGGCTCATCCTGAGGGGCGCCGACATTGGCGCCAAGAGTGTTCTTGTACTGGGCGGATGCGGCATCCAGATCGGGCACGGCAATGGCAACGTGGTTGAGGCGGCCAATCATGTGAGGTCTCTCCTGTTGATGTGTTTTGCCGATGTTATCAGCCAGCCCCCTTGCTCGGGCAAGTGCGCCAATCCGCGCGGATCCCATGACGCTGCGGACACCAGAGCGCTGAAAAACAGGGGCCGGAACGCGCGTTCGCACTGTTAACCACGTGTTAGCCTCGATTCCATAGCGTTGAGGCCTATCCAGTAGGAGCCTTAGCCATGGACGATTCGGAACTTTTCGCTGCCGCCCACCGCTTGCCCACCACCAAGCGGCCATTATTGGGGCTGACAATCCTTGTTGTGGAAGACAGTCGCTACGCCTGTGAGGCGATGCGCCTGTTGTGCCTGCGCAGTGGTGCCCGCATCCGACGCGCCGACTGCCTGAAGTCAGCCTATCGCCACTTGAAGGTCTATCGCCCCTCTGTTGTCATTGCCGATCTTGGCCTGCCGGATGGGTCGGGGGCCGATCTGATCCGCGCCGTCGCCGAGAGCAGCCCCCGGGTTGGCGTGATCCTGGGGACTTCGGGCGATGAAAACGCTGAACCCATGGCGATGGAGGCTGGCGCCGATGGCTTCCTGCCCAAGCCCATCACATCCCTTGCCGAATTCCAGTCCGCCATACTGTCGCGCCTGCCTGCCGATCGCCAAATGTCTGGCCCGCGCGAGTTGAGCGATGAGGTGATCGAGCCTGATCTCCTCGCCTTTCAGGACGACATGTCCCATGCCGCAGAAGTGCTGAACGAGGCAGAGGACACCAAGACGCTTGATTATGTTGCCCAGTTCCTCGGCGGGGTCGCCCGCAGTGTCGGTGACAGCAGCCTCGCGGGAGCGGCAGACGAGCTGGCAGATGCCCGCAGCACGGGCCGCCCGGTCGCCGCTGTGACCGCACGTATCGCCGGGCTCGTGCAGGAACGTCTGAAACAGAAAGTTGCCATCTAAATGATAGAAGCTCTGCTGGTCGCCTCGGCCACCTTGGGGATTGTTCTTTATGTGCAGGCCCGGTTTTCGGCGCGCGAAATTCGCCGCAACCGCGAGCGTGATGGCACCACATTGGTCATTCTGGACCGTTCGGATCGCTGACGGTGCTGGCCACCCAGCCCTGACCACCACGTTCTCCGCAAAAGCGGCATGATCTAAGCACGGACGATGCCCGGATCCCTGCCAAGATCCACGCCCGGAAAGATCACATCGCGAATATCGGCACGGTTGGTCTGGGCCATCGCATTCAGGATCCAGCCCATATAGGCCCGCACATCCCCGGTCGGCATGAGATCGCGGCGATCAAACAGCGCCGCCTCGTCAAGGCCGGGCCACTGGCCCAGAACGCGGCCACCTGCAATGGCCCCTCCAGCCAGTACCATAGCGCCGCCGGTGCCATGGTCCGTCCCCCCAGTTCCGTTCTCGCGCACGGTGCGGCCGAACTCGGTCATCGCAACAATCGTGGTCTTGCGCCAAATCGCCGTGCCAAGCCCGGCCTGCAGAGTCAGGATCGTATCTGACAGCCGACCAAGACTGCGGCGCAATGCCCCGGACTGCCGGTTGTGGGTATCCCAGCCATTGATCGAAAATGCCGCGATGCGGCTATCCTGTCGCAGCTGCTGCGCTGCGTAATCTGCGATCCGCCGATGCGCGGCAGGACGTTTTTCCCCGCCCAACGGCGAAGGCGCACCATCGCGGGCAAGGTCCAGCGCTTCTGACAGCGCGGCGTGAAACAGTGGATCATCTTCCATCATCAGGCTGGCCAGCCGTTCTGCCTGCGGGCTAAGCGCCAGTTGCGCATCCGGTGACCAATCCGACACCGGCGCCGGGCCCTGCAGCAGCTTCATCTCGCCCTGACCGATTGCAAATGCGGTGCGCGCCTCCACGCCCGGCGTCACCTGCAGCAACCGGTTCAACCAGCCATCGCGGCGCTGGTGCAAGCCAGGGGTGCCTGCTTCCAGCAGATCCTGCCCATCAAAATGGCTGCGCTTGTTCCGATAGGGCGTGGAAACCGCATGAACAAAGCCCAGCTCTCCCGCCTGCCAAAGCGGCATCAGCGGGGCAAGAGCGGGATGAAGGGAGAAATACCCGTCAAGATCCAGCCCCCCGTTTCCCGGCCCGCCCGCAAGACTGGGGCGCAACCCGGCATAGGCAGGATCCCCATAGGGCTGGATCACGTCCAGCGCATCCATGCCACCGCGCAGAATGATCACCACCAGCCGGTTGTCCCACGGCGCGGCGGCAAAGCTGACCGGCGTCAGCAATGGGCTGGCGGCCAGCGAACAGCCAATGAGGCCACTGCGGGCAAGAAACGTCCGCCTGCTGTAGGTCCGCGCAGGCATTGGCGCCTCTTGGTCTGATTTATGTTGGTTCATCTCCGCCCCCGTCTCAGCGCCGCTGAAATGCTGGTGATGTCAGGATGAGACCAAGGGCCTCGCGTTCGGTTTCCGCAGCAGAGACGACGAACCTCAGCCGTGCATCCTGCCGGGCACCCAAAGCCTGATCTGCCGCCTGCTGCGGATCTGGAAGTGTTCTCAGCAATCGCGCAGGCACGTCCATTGACCAACGGATCCGCTCCGCCAACGCCTGCGGTGTGATCCAGGCCGCATCCGCCTCTGCCCAGCCGTCTGGCCCGCCCGCGAACTCCCATCGCTGTCCCATCGCCTGCATCGGCCTGAGGAAAAAGCGATTGATCTGGCCACGGCTGAGGCCACCTAACGCCGCGGGCGGGATTGCAAGCGCCCGGCAGGCAGAGGCGAGATAGGAAAACGGTGGTTTGACATTCGCAAGCTGAGGCTGCCAGGCCTCTGGATGATCCAGCATCGCGGCATAGACCGCCAAAAGATCACCACCGGTTTCCTGATAGCGGGCAGCCATATAGGCCACCAGATGACGGTCTGGTGCGTCTGACACGAAGTGCACCGCCAGTTTGCGGGATATGTGCTGAGCGGTGGCAGGATGGCGGGCCAGATCACGCAGCGCATTCAGGATGGGTTCGAGTTGCGCACTGTCGCCTCCATAGCTCTGCCCCAGAACGGTTTCGGCACCCGGCTCTGCCCAGCCGGGGCGAAAGGTAAACCCATCCTTCAGCGAATAGCCCAATCCGGTGAACAGCTCTGCCAGCTCGCGGACGTCCTGCTGGGTGTAGGGCCCATCAACCCCAAGCGTGTGAAGTTCCAGCACCTCGCGGGCCAGATTTTCATTGAGCCCGATATCCTGACCCCGACGGTCTGACACGCGTTTGGCGCGGGGGCTGTTGGGCCCGGTCGAGCGATGCTGATCCAGATAATGCAGCATCAACGGGCCGGTAACAGCCGCGATCAACAGATCCTCGAACAGTCCGGAGACATTGGGACGGATGGAGCTTTCGACATAGGGGCTTGCCGCATAGCGCAGCGCAGGCACCTTGCCCTGCGCGGTGAAATGGTCGGCCCAAAACAGCGTCAGCCGTTCCCGAAATGGCTGCGCACTTGTGGCGCACCGCAGCAACCGAGAGCGGAACCAGTCCGCTCTCAGGTCGCGCAGACGGGCACGCTGTTCCGTCAGCGCGACATTCCTGGCTTCAAAGGCCTCTGTACCAACCGCTTCTCGCTGTTCTTGGCGCAGGGAAATGTAGGCGCGCGCCTCTGCCATCGCACCATCAAAATCCGGAATAGGCCACGCCTGCGCGGCAAGATCTGGCGCGGCCAGTTGTGACAGGACATCCTCTGGACCGGTTGCAAGCGCGTGATTTGGCGACAAGCCACAGCCAAAGCGGATTTCAGCCAATTCTCCGTCAAAGCGCATTGCCGTGCTCATCCTCTGATGTCCTGGCCCGATCCTAGTGCATATCGCACCACCTCCACAGGGCCTATCCGGGTTATACGCAGAACTCCGCCATCTCCGTCGCAAGGAGAGTGATGGCCAGGATGTCACCCATGAAAAAGGCCCGGACAAATGTCCGGGCCCTGTGATCGCCATTGCTGGCTGCAGTTTTCGCCGCCTTACTGGTCTTGCGGAATGACGCGCAGGCCAAGTTCCATCAGCTGGTCGTTCATCGGCTCGCTTGGTGCCGACATCATCAGGTCTTCGGCGCGCTGGTTCATCGGGAACATGATGACCTCGCGGATGTTGGCCTCATCTGCCAGCAGCATCACCATGCGGTCGATACCGGCTGCGCAGCCACCGTGCGGCGGGGCGCCGTACTGGAAGGCGTTGACCATGCCGCCAAAGCGCTTTTCGACTTCTTCCTTGCCATAGCCTGCAATTTCAAAGGCCTTGAACATGATCTCAGGCTTGTGGTTCCGGATCGCACCCGACACCAGCTCGTAACCGTTACAAGCCAGATCGTACTGGTAGCCCTTGACCGCCAGCGGATCCGCCAGCAGCGCGTCCATGCCGCCCTGAGGCATGGAGAACGGGTTGTGCTCGAAGTCGATCTTGCCGGTTTCTTCGTCCTTCTCGTAGATCGGGAAATCCACGATCCAGGCAAAGGCAAAGCGGTCCTTGTCGATCAGGCCCAGCTCTTCGCCAATGACGTTGCGCGCGCGGCCTGCGACGGCCTCGAACGACTTCGGCTTGCCGCCGAGGAAGAAGGCCGCATCGCCGACCCCCAGACCCAGTTGCTGGCGGATTGCCTCGGTGCGCTCGGGGCCGATGTTCTTGGCCAGAGGACCGGCAGCTTCCATACCATCCGCACCTTCACGCCAGAAGATATAGCCCATGCCCGGCAGGCCTTCGCCTTGGGCAAATTTGTTCATACGGTCGCAGAACTTGCGGGAGCCGCCTGTGGGTGCCGGGATCGCACGGATCTCTGTGCCTTCCTGCTCCAGCAGCTTGGCAAAAATCGCAAAACCGGAGCCTGCGAAATGTTCCGAGACCACCTGCATCTTGATCGGGTTGCGCAGATCCGGTTTGTCAGAGCCGTACCACAGCGCTGCATCCTTGTAAGAGATCTGCGGCCACTCGTCTGCGGCGTCGACCTTGCGGCCCTTGCCAAATTCCTCGAACACGCCCGCGATCACCGGCGCAATCGTGTCAAAGACATCCTGCTGGGTGACAAAGGACATTTCCATGTCGAGCTGGTAGAAATCGGTCGGCGACCGGTCAGCGCGCGGATCTTCGTCCCGGAAACAGGGCGCGATCTGGAAGTACTTGTCAAAGCCCGAAACCATCATCAGCTGCTTGAACTGCTGCGGCGCCTGCGGCAGCGCATAGAACTTGCCCGGGTGCAGACGCGACGGCACCAGGAAGTCGCGCGCGCCTTCGGGAGACGAGGCCGTGATGATCGGGGTCTGGTATTCGTTGAACCCCTGATCCCACATCCGGTTGCGGATCGAACGGATCATGTTCGAACGCAGCAGCATGTTGTTCTGCATCTTCTCGCGGCGCAGATCGAGGTAGCGATAGCGCAGGCGGGTTTCTTCCGGGTATTCCTGCTCGCCAAAGACCATCAGCGGCAGCTCTTCGGATTGGCCGAGGAACTCGATGTCGCGGATGAAGACTTCGATTTCGCCGGTCGGGATTTTCGGGTTCACGAGGCTTTCGTCACGGGCCTTAACGGTGCCGTCGATGCGGATACACCATTCAGAGCGGACCTTTTCGATCTCGGCAAAGACCGGGCTGTCGGGATCCGCCATCACCTGGGTCACACCGTAGTGGTCGCGCAGGTCGATGAACAAGAGGCCGCCGTGGTCGCGCACGCGGTGGACCCAGCCCGACAGGCGGACGGTTTCACCGACGTGGGATTTGTTCAGTTCGGCGCAGGTATGGCTGCGATAAGCGTGCATGAGGTGACCTTTCATTCTACCGGCACATCAGGCCGGGCGGGCCGTCAAATCGGAGGATGCGCCCAAGATGGCGCGGAATTCATCCGCGGTGGTACACAAGGTTGCAGCGCGCTTGTCAAGCGAACTGGACGAAATCGCCCCCGTCAGACGTGCAAAAGCGCTGCTGGGCGTGCGTGGGCCACAGATCAGGCCAGTTGGACCGGGATCAGCCCCCGCAGGGAATTGCCCATATGAAGCGCGGCTGCCTGTTCCAGATCCGCAATTGTCAGCACCGCTTCCTGTGCCTGCCCGCTGTCCAACAGATGCTGGCGCAGCACGCCGGGAAGCAGCCCGCACCCAAGAGACGGGGTCAGCATCCTGCCCTCGCGCGTGGTCACGAACATATTGGTGATTGTGCCCTCGCACAGCTCTGAGCGGGTGTTGAGAAACAGCAGCTCGTCGACACCCTCGCGCAACTCGGCGCGGGCCCGATCATAGACCGCGCGGCGGGTGGTTTTGTGCCGCAGCCAGACGTCATCCGGATCAAGCCGCACCTCTGCCAGGGCGATGCGCCAGAGAGACGGCGCGCCGGTCAGTGGCGCGGTCGTCAAATCAAAACTGCCGGTGGCATCCATCGTCAGGCGGCACCTCAGCGGTGTTGCGCCCTGCACCTCGTCCAGCATCTGCTCTGCGCGTTGGCGGTTGAAGCGCAGGCCCAATGCGCCGGCGCTGCGAGCCATGCGGGTCAGATGCCCTTCCCTGTTGCGAAAGCCCTCGGCGGGACGCCAGCCCAGTGTCTCGATCAGGCGGAAAGCGGGATCGTTCTGGATGGTGTCACCTGGGCAAAGCGGGCTTTCCATAGGGCTTCCTCATATTCGGACTCTGCGGTGCTGTCCCAGACGACACCACCACCAACGTTGAGCGTGGCCCTGTCGTCTTGCAGCATCACGGTTCGGATTGCGACATTGAATTCCGACGCGCCATCTGGTCCGGCCCAGCCGATGGTGCCGCAATAGATGTCGCGTGCCCAGGGCTCCAGCTCTGCAAGGATCTGCATCGACCGGATTTTTGGGGCCCCCGTGATTGAGCCACAGGGAAACAGCGCAGCAAAGATATCCGCCAGCCCGGCATCTGGCCGCAACTTTGCCCGCACCAGAGAAACCATCTGATGCACGGTTGCATAGCTCTCGACACAGAAGAGCTCTGGCACATGCACCGACCCTGTCTGGGCGACCCGGGAAATGTCATTGCGCAAGAGATCCACGATCATGAGGTTCTCTGCCCTGTTCTTTTCATCCTGACGCAGAAAGTCACGACGACGGGCATCTTCCCGCGGGTCCGGGCTGCGGGGCTGGGTTCCCTTCATGGGCCGCGTTTCAATGGTCCCATCCGCGTCGGTGCGAAAGAACAGCTCTGGCGAGCGCGACAGAAGATCGGGCAGCCCGTCCTGCTGGACCAGCACGCCGTAGCCCACCGTCTGCCTGTGTTGCAGCGCGCCATAAAGCTCCTCAGCGCTGCCATAGGCCTGTGCATCAATCGGAAAGGTCAGGTTGGCCTGATAGATGTCCCCCTTGCCGATATTGCGGTTCACCTCGGTGAAGGCTTCTGCGTAGCGTTCAAAAGTCCAGCGCGGTGTGATGCCTTCCAAACCTGCTTCGTTTTCCGCCTGCGGATGCGTGCAGCCCGCCGAGCCAGAAACGGACGGCGCTTCATAAACTCCAAAGCAGATCAGAGGCAAACGTCGCTCTTGCGGCATCAACGCCGCCAGCTTTGGTTCCAGCGCATAGCCCAGTTCATAAGACGCATAGCCCGCAAGCCAGTACCCTGCCCCACGCGCAGCATCCAGCGCGGCGAGGGCTGCAGGCACCTCACTTGCGTCGTCGGCGCGGATAACGCGCGACGGCTGGTCAAAACATGTCCCGGCCCCCAAAGGCCCCTTGTCAAAGCGAATCCGCACCGGTGGTTGCTCCGTTTTCGTCCTGCGCCGATATATAGCCGTACGCTATGCGAACAAAAGGGAGGGATGCGGCATTTCCAATTCCGTTTCCGATCCCTCTTGAACCTTTCGTCGCGGTCCCTATAACGCAGGACAATTTGGGCGCATGGTGGTGCCCATGACTCGCGCATATCAGAGGGATTCAGGCCATGCCGAAAAGAACCGACATCCAATCGATCATGATCATTGGTGCGGGGCCGATTATCATTGGCCAAGCCTGCGAATTTGACTACTCGGGCGCCCAAGCCTGTAAAGCGCTACGCGAGGAAGGCTACCGGGTCATTCTGGTGAACTCCAACCCCGCCACCATCATGACCGACCCCGGTCTGGCCGATGCAACCTACATCGAACCGATCACCCCCGAAGTGGTTGCAAAGATCATCGAAAAAGAACGCCCCGATGCGCTTTTGCCGACCATGGGCGGACAGACCGGCCTGAACACGGCACTGGCTCTGGAAGAGATGGGCGTCCTCGAAAAATTTGACGTCGAAATGATCGGTGCCAAGCGCGAAGCCATTGAAATGGCTGAAGACCGCAAGCTGTTCCGCGAAGCGATGGACCGCCTTGGCCTGGAAAACCCGCGCGCCACAATCATCACCGCGCCGAACAAGGCAGATGGGTCTGCGGACCTTGATGCCGGTGTTCAGATGGCGCTGGACGAGCTGGAAGACATCGGTCTGCCTGCGATCATCCGGCCCGCGTTTACACTGGGCGGAACAGGCGGTGGTGTTGCCTACAACCGCGAAGACTACATCCACTACTGCCGCTCCGGCATGGACGCGTCTCCGGTCAATCAGATCCTCGTGGATGAGAGCCTTCTGGGCTGGAAAGAATATGAAATGGAAGTGGTGCGCGACACCGCTGACAACGCCATTATTGTCTGCTCCATCGAAAACGTGGACCCGATGGGCGTGCACACAGGCGATTCGATCACCGTCGCGCCTGCACTGACCCTGACCGACAAAGAATACCAGATGATGCGCTCTGCCTCGATCGCGGTTCTGCGGGAAATCGGCGTGGAAACTGGCGGCTCCAACGTGCAGTGGGCGGTGAACCCGGCTGATGGCCGTATGGTTGTCATCGAAATGAACCCCCGCGTGTCGCGCTCTTCCGCGCTCGCGTCCAAGGCAACCGGCTTCCCGATTGCCAAGATTGCCGCAAAACTGGCCGTTGGTTTCACCCTGGACGAGCTGGACAATGACATCACCGGTGTCACCCCGGCCTCCTTCGAGCCGACAATCGACTATGTCGTGACCAAGATCCCGCGCTTTGCATTCGAGAAATTTGCAGGATCCGAGCCCTATCTGACCACCGCGATGAAATCTGTGGGTGAGGCGATGGCCATTGGCCGGACCATCCACGAAAGCCTGCAGAAGGCCCTGGCCTCTATGGAAACCGGGCTGACCGGCTTTGACGAGGTTGCAATCCCCGGCGCCGACGAAACCGCCGACGGCAAGGCAGCGGTCATCAAAGCAATCAGCAAGCAGACCCCCGACCGGATGCGCACCATTGCGCAGGCCATGCGCCACGGTCTGAGCGACGATGAAATCCAGGCCGTGACCAAGTTTGACCCCTGGTTCCTGGCCCGCATCCGCGAAATCATCGATGCCGAAGAAAAAATCCGCGCTGACGGCCTGCCGCAGGACAGCGAAGGCCTGCGCGCGCTGAAGATGCTGGGGTTCACCGACGCCCGCCTTGCGAAGCTCACCGACCAAAGCGAAAGCGACGTGCGCAAGGCACGCCGCGGTCTTGGGGTCAATGCCGTCTTCAAACGGATCGACACCTGCGCGGCAGAGTTCGAGGCCCAGACCCCTTACATGTACTCCACCTATGAGGCACCGGCCTTTGGTGACGTGGAATGTGAAGCGCGCCCCTCTGACAAGAAGAAAGTTGTCATTCTGGGCGGTGGCCCCAACCGGATCGGTCAGGGGATCGAGTTTGACTATTGCTGCTGTCATGCCTGCTTTGCACTGACTGATGCGGGCTACGAGACCATCATGATCAACTGCAACCCGGAAACGGTGTCGACTGACTATGACACCTCTGACCGGCTGTATTTCGAGCCGCTCACGTTTGAGCACGTGATGGAAATCCTGACCACGGAACAGGAAAACGGCACGCTGCACGGCGTCATCGTTCAGTTCGGCGGCCAGACCCCGCTGAAACTCGCGAACGCGCTGGAAGCGGAAGGCATCCCGATCCTCGGCACCTCTCCCGACGCCATCGACCTGGCCGAAGACCGCGAGCGGTTCCAGGCACTGGTCAACCAGTTGGGCCTGAAGCAGCCGAAAAACGGCATCGCCTCCACCGACGCGCAGGCGCTGGAAATTGCAGGCGAGATCGGTTTCCCGCTGGTGATCCGCCCGTCCTACGTGCTGGGTGGCCGCGCGATGGAAATCGTCCGCGATATGGACCAGCTGAAGCGCTACATCGCAGAGGCCGTGGTGGTTTCCGGCGACAGCCCGGTACTGCTCGACAGCTACCTGGCCGGCGCGGTGGAACTGGACGTGGATGCCATCTGTGACGGGACCGAGGTTCACGTTGCGGGCATCATGCAGCACATCGAAGAAGCCGGTGTTCACTCTGGTGACAGCGCCTGCTCCCTGCCGCCCTACTCTCTCTCCAAGGAGATCATTGCAGAGATCAAGATCCAGACCGAGGCGCTGGCCAAGGCGCTGAACGTGGTGGGTCTGATGAACATTCAGTTCGCGATCAAGGCCAATGACGAAGGCAAGGACGAGATCTTCCTGATCGAGGTAAACCCACGCGCCTCGCGGACCGTCCCGTTTGTGGCGAAATCAACCGACAGCGCCATTGCCTCCATCGCCGCGCGCGTGATGGCTGGCGAGCCGCTCTCTGCCTTCCCCAAACGTGCGCCCTACGAACCGGATGCGGGCTATGACGTGAACACACCGATGGCGGATCCGATGACCCTTGCAGACCCGGATATGCCGTGGTTCTCCGTCAAGGAGGCTGTGTTGCCTTTCGCCCGCTTCCCCGGTGTCGACATTCTGCTTGGCCCGGAAATGCGCTCTACTGGCGAAGTCATGGGTTGGGACCGTTCCTTTGCCCGTGCCTTCCTCAAGGCGCAGATGGGGGCTGGCATGGTGCTGCCTTCCAAGGGACGTGCCTTTATCTCCATCAAGGACGCCGACAAGGGCGCCCTGATGTTGGAGGCTGCGCAGATCCTGATTGGTCAGGGCTTCACCCTTGTTGCGACGCGGGGCACACAAAGCTGGCTCGACGGTCACGGTGTGGCCTGTGAAATCGTGAACAAGGTCTATGAGGGCCGTCCGCATGTTGTGGATATGCTCAAGGACGGCAATGTGCAGTTGCTGATCAACACCACTGAGGGCGCTCAGGCGGTTGAGGACAGCAAAGACATGCGCTCTGTCGCGCTCTACGACAAGATCCCCTATTTCACCACGGCCGCAGGTGCCAACGCCGCCGCCCGCGCGATCAAGGCACAGGCTGAGGGCGATGTCGAAGTGAAGAGCTTGCAAGGCTGATCCACCAAGCTTTGAAAAATCAAAAGGCCCCGGCACGAACTGTCCGGGGCCTTTTGCTATTTGGGGGACGCCTTTTAGGCCCTGCGCAATTGATCCACAACTGCGCCAAGGTCCGGCCCACGGCGCCCATGCGGGGGCTGCGTCAGCATCAGGGCGCGACCGGTGTCCGCGACTGGCGTCGCAAACGGACGGACCAGACGGCCCTCCTCCAGCGCATCAGCCACCAGCGCCTCGTGGCCCATCAGAACCCCTGCCCCTGCGACGGCTTCCTGCAGCGCCAGACTGTAGAGGGAGTATTGCGGCCCTTTCTCAGGGTCTTGGATTGAAACGGCTGCTTCCCTGCTCCAGATCACCCAATCCTGCGCCCATGTCTGATCCTGCAAGAGCACCTGGCCATTGATATCTGCAACCTGTGTCAGACGGGCTGCGATGCAGGGGGCGCACACCGGAAAGATCCGATCCTGCGCAAGGGGCAGCGCATGCGAGGGGGCGTCATCCGCAGGGTAGTAAAACAACGCCAAATCAAACAGCTCACGGTTGAGGTTCGGCGGGGTTTCCATCGCTGTTACGGAAATCTTGAGCGCAGGAAACGCGGCGCGCAGCCGTTCTAGCCGCGCAGGGAGCCAAAGCTGCGCGACACAGGGCAGTGCCGCAATATGAAGCTCTTGCACCGGACGGATCGATCGCAATGCCTGCGTCGCAGCGCCCAGCGCATCAAAAGCTGCGACAAACGTCGGCAGCAACGCCTGTCCCGCCTCTGTAAGGGTCACCCCCTGCGCATGACGCCGGAACAGCGCGCTTCCGGCCCAGTCTTCCAGAGATTTCACCTGTTGTGAAACAGCCCCTGGTGTCACCCCCAATTCCTCGGCAGCGGCCACAAAGCTCTCCCGCCTTGCCGCAGTCTCAAAGGCACGCATCGCATTCAGTGGCGGCCCCTTGGGGCGCAGAGGAGCAACGGGCATGGGCATCTCGCATAGGCTTAGTTTTTCTACCCCAAGAAATAGCAAATCTGATTTGCCACGTCACCGCAAAGAGACGCAGACTGCCCGCAACCAAGGAGGATGAGATGACCCAAGCCCCCCGCCACTGGCTGGCTGCACCCTCTGCAGACCGGATCGAGGCAATCAGTTCCGCGACAAAAGATGCGGATTCTGCCGCTCTCTTGCAGCGCATCCACGCACTCTGTGAAGAAAATCGCGTCATTCACGAAGAGCAATGCTTCAACCTCAATCCGGCTACAAACGTGATGAACCCAAAGGCCGAAGCCCTGTTGGCGTCCGGTCTCGGCTCCCGGCCTTCGCTTGGCCATCCCGGTGACAAATACGAAATGGGGCTGGAGGCGATCGAGGAGATCGAAGTGATCGCAGCCGATCTCGCAGCAGAAGTGTTTGACGCAAAATATGCCGAGATCCGCGTCGGATCCGGGGCGTTGGCCAATCTCTATGGCTTCATGGCGACCTGCAAACCGGGGGATACCATCATCGCGCCGCCCGCCAGCATCGGCGGGCATGTGACACATCACGGACCAGGATGCGCCGGTCTGTTTGGGTTGCGCTGCCTGGAGGCCCCTGTCGCGGCCGATGGCTATACGGTCGACCTTGATGGTTTGCGCGATTTGGCCCGAAAAGAGCACCCTAAGCTGATCACCATCGGGGGCAGCCTCAACCTGTTCGAACATCCCGTCGCCGCGGTGCGCGCGATTGCCGATGAAGTGGGGGCAAAGGTGATGTTTGACGCGGCTCATCAATGCGGCATCATCGCTGGAAAGGCCTGGTCTGATCCACTGGCGGAAGGGGCGCATTTCATGACCATGAGCACCTACAAGAGCCTCGGTGGCCCCGCTGGCGGCTTGATCGTCACGAACGACGCCGGATTGGCAGAGATACTGGATAGCATCGCCTTTCCTGGCATGACCGCCAATTTCGACGTTGCCAAGTCCGCGGCTCTTGCCGTCACGCTTCTGGATTGGCGGGATTTCGGGAAAGCCTATGCGGCCGAGATGATTGACATGGCAAATGCTCTGGCCGCCGCGCTGGATGAGCACGGCATAACGACCTTCAAGGGAAGCACGGGCATTGCCACCCAGTCGCACCAGTTTGCGGTTCTCGCGGCCCCATATGGGGGTGGCCAGACAGCTTCAAAACTGCTGCGCAAGAACGGGTTTCTGGCCTGCGGCATCGGCCTGCCAGTCGCGACTGTGGCGGGGGATCTGAACGGTTTGCGGATTGGCACACCTGAGTTGGTTCGTTGGGGAATGACGGCGGCTGATGCTCCGCGTCTGGCTGACCTTATCGCGCGCGCACTGCGTGGGGACACCGTTCAAGACGAGGTCGCGGCCTGGCGGTCGAGCTTTGACAGGTTGCATTTCATCCACGCTTAAGCCCTGCCCCGTCCTGAGAAAGCAGAAAGCCCCGAGGAAATTCCTCGGGGCTCTTGCTGATCTGGCCGACCGCCTCCCACGGACGTTTTGTGGGAAACGGAGCGGAGGCGTATCGGGCCGGTCTCAGCCCGCGCGGCGCATCAGCGCCCACAGCGATCCGTCTAGCGATGTCGCAAGCGACACTGGTCTTCGCCCCATCTGAGCCTTGGCCGAGATCACAGAAACCAGCCTCGGCGCTTGCCCCGGCACGATCTGCAAGACCGGAGAGCCAGAGGCCCCGTAGTCCACCTTGCAGGAGGTAACCAGCGTCTCACTGCGAGACGACAGGATGGTACATCCCCGCTCTCGAGCCGGTCTGGTTGAGGTTTGCATCGAATAGGACAGAACATCCACGCTATCACCCGGCAAAGGGGCAGCGGCCAGCGCAAAGGGGCGCACCTCGCTTGCGCTGATCGGTTTGTTCAACCTCAGAACCGCGATGTCGCTTCCCGGTTCACTTCGGTCTGACCAGCGATGTCTGTAGCCCGGATGAATGACCGCCTTGACGACCTGCCGCTCGGCCTTGGCCCTGCGTCCGTTCAATCCTGCCTCAAACTTGATGGTGCGCGGGTTTACCGCCTGACCCGTCTGAGGGTTGTAGAGACAATGTGCTGCAGTCAGCACGAGGTTGGGCGCAATCAGACTGCCGGTGCACATGTTGCGCCCCGAGATGTTCAATCGACCAACTGCCTCCCACCCGGGAACAGCACTGACACGGGCCGATTGCGCCTCTGCCGGCGCCCCGAACGAGGCGCCGCTGATTATGGCAGCCGCAACGGCTGCAAGTAAGCGTTTCATGGTCCACTCCATTTTTCCCACACCCTGATCCTGCGAGCGGGCTGGGGCCGGAATGCGGCCTGGAGTTGTGCGGACCTGTCAGAAAGAGGGACAGATTATGACAGGATTAACAGAAGGTTAACGTGAGGCCACCCATCGTTTGGCAGCCTTGGCAGGCGCCATATTTTCTTTACCTGACCTGAACGATTTGGTGAAAATTATCCAATAATGCCCTGACAATCGGCGCTATTTCCGAAAGGAATTGGGTAAGAAATTCCCCGGATTTCCGTGTTTTCGGGGCCAACCGGGAAAGGTTTCGGCCAGATTAAGGCAAGAGTTGGCCGTATCCCCAAGCGATTGGGGCAAGATCCGAGTCGGTGAAACCGAGCCGATCCCTTAACAGGGGGCGCCTTGCGAACGGTGCCCTTTGGATTGCGGCTTGGGGGATGGAACACCTCAGGATGAAGAGCAGCGCATCAACTGCAGAGCACACGCATAAGGTGATTGCTCCATAAGAAAACCCCGGCAGGATCTGCCGGGGTTCTCAGTCTTGCTATGGTCGCAGACCTATGCGACTGCGGCCTCGCGTTTTTCATCCCGACCAAAGAAGATCAGGTAGAACACGGGCGCGGCAACCAGGGTCAGGATCGTTGCGAATGCAAGCCCGCCCATGATCGTGATCGCCATCGAGACAAAGAACGCATCGCTCAGAAGCGGTGCCATCCCGAGGATCGTGGTCACGGCCGCCAGCATCACCGGGCGCAGACGCGAGACGGATGCCTCGACAATTGCCTCGCGCAGCGGTCTGCCCTCTGCCCGAACCAGATCGATTTCCTCGACCAGGACGATGCCGTTCTTGATCAGCATGCCAGACAGGGACAGCAGGCCAAGAAGCGCAGTGAAGGTGAAGGGCATGCCCGTTCCCAGCAAGCCAATAACCACACCGTTTACGGACATGGGAACCAGCAACCAGATGATGATCGGCTGGCGGATCGCGTTGAACAGAAGAACCGAAATCAGAACCATGATGAGAATGGTGACCGGCAATTGCTTGCCCAGGCTCGCATTTGCATCACTAGAGTTCTCGTGCTCGCCGCCCCATTCCATCGTATAGCCTGTGGGGACTTCGATGGCTTCGATGGTTTGGCGGATCTCGGCAAACACGCTCGCTGCGGTCAGGTCCGGTGGGATGTCTGCGCCGACGGTCAGGGTCGCGACACGGTCGCGGCGATGCACCAGCGTGTTTTCTACGACGACATTCACCCCATCAATCATCTGCTCCAGCGGAACAAAGCTGCCAGCGGATTCCGAGAATACAAGCTGATCCATCAGATTGTATTCTCCCTCCGCCGGGCGGCGAATGATGATCGGGATCAGGCGTTCCCGCTCGCGGAAGACACCAGCCGTCAGGCCATCCGTGGAGAACTGCAGCGCATCGGCGATGGCCTCTCGGGTCACGCCTGCCGTCTGGGCCCGATCTGTTGCGTAGACCGGCTTTAGCGTGACTTCCTGTTCGCGCCAGTCCTGACGGACGCTCAGGATATTGGGAGAGCCTTCGCGCAGGCGCTGCATCGCCTCGTCCCCCAAAGCGCGCAGTACACGTGGGTCAGGCCCAGCAAAGCGCACTTCGATCGGAGCGCCGCCACCGGGGCCGAAAACCAGCCTCTGGGTGCGGAACTCGCCTTCCGGGAACTGCGCCTTGCCAAAGGCTTCCAGATCCTCTTGCAACGCCGGGATCGCTTCCAGACTGTTGGTCCGGATGATGAGATGGCCGTAGCTTGGGTTTGGATCCTCTGACTCGTAGGTCAGCATGAAGCGGGTCGCCCCCTTGCCGATGAAGCTCGCGACCGAGGCGACCTCTTCTCTGTCGGACAGCCAGTCTTCTACCTGCTGCATATGGGCAGATGTGGTCTGGATCGAACTTCCCTGCGGCAGCTTGTAGTTCACAAAGAACAGCGGCGTGTTGGAGTTGGGGAAGAACTGCTGTTTGACCTGCCCAAAACCGATGAAACACAGCACGGTCACAGCAATCAGCCCCGGAACAACCAGCCAACGCATCTTGAGCGACAGACGCAACAGCGCACCGTAGCCCCGGAAAAGGAAACCGGAATAGGAATCCAGGTCATCGCCGCTGCCCTGCTTAAAGAAGTAGTGGCCAAGCAGCGGCGTCGCGGTGAGTGCCAGCAACCAGCTCAGCAAGAGCGAGATCGCGATGACCGCAAACAGGGAGAACATGAACTCGCCTGTGGAATCCGGGCTGAGACCGATACCGGCAAAAGCCATGATGCCGATCACGGTTGCACCCAGAAGCGGGATTTGCGTCTTGGCTGCGGCCTCATGTGCGGCCTCGCGCGAGGTCTTTCCACGCGCCATCGCAATCTGCATGCCTTCAGCCACAACGATTGCGTTGTCCACCAGCATACCCATCGCGATGATCAGTGCCCCAAGAGAAATCCGCTCCATCTCGATTGAGAAGAGGTTCATGAACATCAACGTGCCAACGACCGTCAGCAGCAATGTCGTGCCCACGACCACCGCGGCCCGCCAGCCCATGAAGATCGCAAGGACAACCACCACAATCGCGACAGACATGGCGAGGTTCACAAGAAAGTCGTTGGAGGCCTGTTCCACCACCACGTGCTGTTGGTAGATCGGCTTCAGCTCCACGCCATAGGGGATCTGATTGTCGAGTTCGGCAAGGCGGGCATCTACCCGTTTGCCGACTTCCACGATGTTCTCGCTCGACAGGCCCGCAACCCCAAGAGTAAAGGCCTCGACCCCGTCGAAACGGATGATCTGACCGGGGTCATCGACCCGACCGCGATGGACATCTGCCATATCGACGACATTGATGACCTCACCTTGCGATCCCACTGTGAGACCCGCGATTTCAGAGACGGAGTCCGACCCTTCCGGTGCGCTCAGACGGGTTTCGACCCCGTCGCTGTCTAGGCTGCCTGCCGGACGGACAGAGTTGGCCGTTGCCAGCGCGTTGGCCACTGCCCCGATGGGAATGTTCTGATTGACGGTGATGGCCATCTTCGGCTCAACAAAGATCGCTTCCTCTGGGAGGCCCGCGACCTGAACGTCAGCAACCCCATCAACGGCCAGCAACTCGCGGCGCAGAAAGGTGGCCAATTCGTGCCGCTCGGCATCGGTGAACCCTTCGGCGGTGACGGCGTAGAACACACCGAACACGTCGCCAAAGCCATCATCGACATAGGGTTTTCCCACGCCATCGGGCAGGCCGCGGGATGCGTTCTCGACCTTGGCGCGCAGCTTGGTCCAGAGCTGGGGCAGCTCTGTTCCGTCGAATGTGTCTTTCATCTCCACATCGATCCGGGATGATCCCGGTTGATTCATGGAGCGGATTTCCTTCACCTCGCCCATCTGCTGGATGGCGGATTCCAACGGTTCCGTCACTTCCAGCGCGACCTGCTCAGCGCTCGCGCCGGGGTATTGGGTGATGACAACCGCCTGTTTGATGGTAAAGGCCGGATCCTCAAGCCGCCCGAGGTTCAAAAAACCCCAGATCCCCCCGAAGAGGGCAGTGAGCATGATGATCCATGTATAGAGCGGCCGATTTATCGACCCGCGTGCGATATCCATGGTCTGCCTCTCAGTTGTTGAAGCCGGTAAAGCGGCGAACCGCCTGACCATCGACAAGAGCACTGCCCCCGGTCAGAACGATTTCCTCGCCGCCATTCAGCCCGCTGAGGATCTCGATCTGGCCATTGTCAGTGGGGTTTGTTTCCACCTTGACCCAAGACACGGTTCCTTCGTCCGCCCCATTCGGGCTGAACAGCATGACCCCGGTCTCGCCGCTGGCCGAAGCCACAATCGCTGACGGGGGGACGATGACGCCGGTTTCACCGGTATCAACCTGGACTTGAACCGTTGCAGATGCACCGGGAAAGACCTGACGGTCTTCTGGCGGGCTCAGGCGAAAGGTGACACGGTAGGTTTGGCCGACACTGCTGGCTTCGGCATCAAACTCAAGGATCTGCAGCGGATAACGTGTATCACTGCCGGGAAAGGTCGCAGTGATGGTCAGCGCGTCTGTTTCTTCTTCCTGCTGGAACAGAACTTCTGGCACATCGACCTCGATGTGCAGTTCTGACATGTCATGCAATCGCACGATCGGGGCACCCGCGCCTACAGTGCTGAAAAGGGCCACTTCACGACTGGAAACCAGCGCATCGAACGGGGCGTTCAGGGTCGCGTGCTCCAATGCATATGATGCGTCACGCAACGCGATCGCCGTCAGCCCGGCCTGTGTTTCGGCATCGTCGATTGAAACCTGGCTTACGGTTCCTGTGAGCTTTTCCAGACGCGCAACGGTTCGATCTGCCTGCTCCTTTTGCAGCTGAGCCTGTTCCAGCTTCAGCTCAAAAGGTTCCAGATCCAGCTCAGCGATCAAGGCCCCTTGTGGGACAAACGCCCCTTCTGTCACCGGAAATTTGACAACCTGCCCGGCAACCTGAAAGGCCAGATCGACTGTTTCCTTTGCTGTCACCTGTCCGAAAAATTCCCGCTTGATCGGTTTCGATCCAGCCTGAGCTTCCATCAGCTTCACCGGTTTTGCCACATCCTGTGCAAGGGCGGGCACCGCCCCCATCACAAGTCCCAGCACCCCGGCCAGCAGTTTCGCGCCAACCTTCATCTCGTCACTCCTTCCCGGACGGTTTCGTTTCCGTCGCTAGTATATTGTCATGAATTTTTGCAGACAGGGCCGCAAATTGTTGGGTTTCTTCTTCAGACAGTCCTGAAACCTCGCGAAACAGCTCTGCAGCGGCATTTTGCAGAGCCGCCCTCTGGACCTGCCCTGCGGGGGTAAGAACCAGTTGCCATGCCCGCCGATCCCTTGGGTCGCGCTCCCTCCGGATGAGGCCAAGCAACTCCAGACTGTCTGCTGCGGCGGTGACGGTGGAGGGCACAGTCTGCATCCTGCGGGCGAGCTCTCCCATCCTGCGCGGCTCATCCAGGCCGATCAACAGATGTGATTCCATTCGGTTCAATTCCGGCGCCTCCGGGGCATCGTCGATGCAGGCATCCACCTTCCAATACAGCGCAAAGACGCCAAGCAGAGCTGTCACTTCGGGGCAGTTTGCTGTCTTGGGCATGGCTGTTGCTTCCTTTCGAACCGGGATGGCCTGGCTGTGCTCACGGGCATGTTACCCTCGCGCATATATTTCGGAACTCGAACCATTCAAGAAGTGAAAGTAAAATCTCTTATGCGCGCGGCTGACGTAGGTGCAGCCTGCGGTCTCATTGGGGCTGTGGATCTTGACCTTGTGCAACGATAATGCCCAGATATGCGGCACTCTGAAAACCACCCGAAGGTTCCGTCATGTTCACACCCGCCATCACCGGCACGGGCGTCTTCACCCCGTCACAGAAGATCACCAACGCCGAGCTGGTCGCGGCGTTCAATGCTTACGCGGACAAGACCAATGCAGAAAACGCCGAGGCGATTGCCGCGGGTGACATGGAGCCGCTTCAGCATTCCTCGGAAGAGTTCATTCTGAAGGCCTCTGGCATCGAACAGCGTTACGTCATGGACAAAAGCGGCGTTCTGGATCCCGAGGTCATGCATCCCCTGCTGCGTCAGCGCAGTGATGATGAACCCTCGATCATGGCGGAGATGGCTGTCGATGCGGCCAAGAAGGCGCTGGAACAGGCGGGCAAGACAGCCGCTGATGTGGATGCGGTTATCTGCGCTGCATCCAATATGGAGCGTGCATATCCTGCAGTTGCGATCGAGATCCAGCAGCTTCTTGGCATCCAGGGATTTGCCTTTGACATGAATGTCGCCTGCTCCTCGGCGACGTTCGGCATCCAAGCTGCCGCCGACATGGTGCGGTCCGGTTCTATCCGCTCGGCCCTGGTGGTGAACCCTGAAATCTGCTCGGGCCATCTGGAGTGGCGGGACCGGGATTGCCACTTTATCTTTGGCGATGTGGCAACAGCGACCTTGATCGAACGCGAAGAGAACGCAACCGGTGCGTATTTTGAGATTCTCTCGACCCGCTGCGCGACCGAGTTTTCCAACAACATCCGCAATAACAACGGCTACCTGCGCCGCTCGCGTCCGGATGGTGTCCAGGACCGCCGCGACATGCAGTTCATGCAAAACGGGCGCAAAGTCTTCAAAGAAGTCCTGCCAATGGTCAGCCAGCATATCACTGACCACATGGACGCCGAGGGGATCACCAGTGATGAGCTGAAACGTCTGTGGCTGCATCAGGCCAACAAGACGATGAACGATTTCATCGGCAAAAAGGTTCTGGGACGCACGCCAGAGGACGGCGAACAGCCCAACATCCTGCAGGAATACGCAAACACCTCCTCTGCGGGCTCCATCATCGCGTTTTCGAAATACTCCGATGATCTGCAGAACGGAGATCTTGGCCTGATCTGTTCGTTTGGCGCAGGCTATTCGGTTGGGTCAGTGGTGTTGCGTCGCGTCAGCTGATCCGCATCCCACTTGCATAAAAAAACCCCGCCAGATTGTATGTCTGGCGGGGTTTTCCATGTCAGCCGGTTCATCAATTGCGATCAGCCGCTTTCCTCTTCGAGGTGCAGTTTCATATCCAGCAGAACCTGTTGCAGCATCACGGTCTCGCGCAGCAGACGCTTTGCTTCGTTGATGGTGATGATGCCATCGGCCATCGCTTCCTGATATTCGCTCATCAAGGTCGCAAACCGCTGGCTGAGCGCGATGACGTCAGAATTCACCCCGCCACTGCGCTCACTTGAACTGGATTCACCATAAGAGAGCGTGATGTTCTTGAGATCCGCCAGACCAGAGGTCACATGCGGGAAGGATGCTGCCGACTCGAGCTTGGCAACGGCATCAACAGGCATGAAACGATCCGCGTGTTCGGGATTGTCAGAGTAATACCGGCCCAATGTCGCCTTGGATTTCCCGGTGATCTGGCAGGCCGCTTCGATCCCGACATCCTTGACCAATGCCTCTGTGTGTTTTTTTAGATAAGTACCTACGTCTGCCATACAATTTCTACCTGGTTAAGACCCCTGCCCCTTTGGGGAAGAAACGCGTTAATTTCCCATTCCCGACTTTTAGATGAAATGAGATGCTATGGCTATCCCCGTGGTATCTGGGGAATTACTTCGCCCCGGGTTCCTTAACGGCACTTTGGCGAAGCGGGCGGGGGCGTGTACTGTATGCCTCTGCCTGGGGCGTTTTCTGCCCAAGTCTGCACCCTGCCCTCGGCGATCATGAGGTTCCTTTCTCGGGTTGTTCCGCCTCTGTTTGATGGCCGATGGGCTGGGTGCGCGTTATTTGACCAATTGATCAATCCCCACATCCCGTTTGCATCTTTCACTATGCCGTCACGGTCAGCGGAAAAAACCGTTCCATCCGCGACCCGCTCCGGCTACATCAGCGCCATGGCCAAGCTCTATTTCAACTACTCCACCATGAACGCCGGCAAATCGACGGTGTTGTTGCAAGCCTCGCATAACTACCGCGAGAACAATATGGACACCTATCTGCTGACGGCTGCGATTGATGATCGCGCAGGTCAGGGGCGCATCGCATCGCGGATCGGAATCGGCGCCGAGGCGGACATGTTCGTCTCAGACGATGATCTGTTTGACCGCGTGGTTGCCCGCCTCGCGCAGGGGCCGTTGGCGGCCATCTTTGTGGATGAGGCGCAGTTCCTGTCCCCCAAACAAGTCTGGCAGTTGGCCCGCGTGGTTGATGACTTGCGGGTTCCAGTGCTGTGCTACGGGCTGCGCGTCGACTTCCAGGGCAATCTGTTCCCCGGCTCTGCGACCCTTCTAGCGCTGGCAGACGAAATGCGAGAGGTGCGCACGATCTGCCACTGCGGGAAAAAGGCCACAATGGTCATCCGTCAAGATGAGACCGGCCGCACCATCACCGAAGGGGAGCAAGTGCAGATCGGGGGCAATGAGACCTATGTCTCGCTATGCCGACGCCATTGGCGCGAGGCTACTGGCGATAATCCAGACGTCTGAGCCCGGCTGGTTTCTGTGCCCCCAATCGGCATCTCAATAGCCAGGGCGGGACAATCCCGCCCTTTTTCTGGTCAGGGCCAGCGGATGGATCAGCCGGATAGATCAGACCGGATAGATCAGACCGGGGTCACGAGCGCCTGACCGGCCACAAAGGCTGCAACATTATCGAGCGCCAGCTGCCCCATGTCGCTGCGCACCTCTTCCGTCGCGGTTCCCAGATGCGGCAGCAGTGTCACCTGATCCATCTGACGCAAGGCTTCAGGCACCTTGGGCTCAAACTCATAGACATCCAGCCCCGCCCCCGCGATCTGCCCCTGTTCGAGCGCAGCAATCAAAGCGGCCTCATCAACCACTTCTCCGCGGGCAATATTGATCAGCAACGCTGTTGAGCGCATTGCGCCCAGCACTTCGGCGGTGATCAGATGCCTGGTTTCGGCTCCCCCCGGCACTGCCAGCACCAAGACATCAACAGATGCCGCCAGTTCCAAGAGGCTGTTGGCACGTGTCACCGGGAAATCGGGCGTCTTGTTGCTGCGGGCCAGATAGCTCACCTCCATCGCAAACCCATAGTGACAGCGCCGCGCGATAGCCTCGCCAATACGGCCAAAGCCGACGATCCCCACGTGCTTGCCCGTCAGATGAAGGCCAAGCATTTGGGTAGGATGCCATCCCTGCCACGCCCCCGAGCGCACCAGACGCTCGCCCTCTCCTGCGCGCCGGGCCGTCATCAACATCAACGTCATGGCAATATCGGCCGTTGCATCCGTCACCGCACCCGGCGTATTGCTGACTGCAATGCCTGCGGCTTTGGCTGCGGCAACATCAATATGATTAAAGCCAACACCGAAATTCGCCAGAAGCCGACAGCGCGGCTCTGGGACATCGGCAAATGTGGCCGCGTCAAAGGCATCCCCCAGCGTCGGAACAACAATGTCAAAGTCGCGCAGCGCGCGTCTGCGGTCTTCCTGCGTGAGGGGCGAGGTCTCAGCCCGGATCTCGACGTCAAACTCCGCCCTTGCGCGCGCCTCAACGGCGGCAGTCATGGGGCGGGTGATCCATAGTTTGGGGCGTTTTACGTTGCTCAATGCATCCGCCCCCCAATTGGAACCGGCCCATCCGGACCGATCAGAACAATCTCACCGCTTTCATCCGGCAATCCAAGGACAAGAACCTCGGACATGAATTTACCAATCTGGCGTGGGGGAAAGTTCACAACGGCCATGACCTGTTTTCCCACCAGTTTTTCCGGGCTGTAATGAGCGGTCACCTGCGCCGATGTTTTCTTGACGCCGATCTCTTCACCAAAATCCACCCACATCTTGATCGCGGGCTTGCGGGCTTCGGGATAATCCTCGGCGCGAATGACCTCACCCACCCGCACATCGACCTTCAGAAACTCATCAAAGGAAATCTCAGCCACGGGACAACTCCTTGGAGCGCTCTGTCGCGGCCCCGACGGCACGACGCAAAAGCGTCGGGAAACCGTCAGCTTCATTCATCAAGACCTCAAGGGCAGCCTGTGTTGTACCATTGGGGCTGGTCACGTTCACGCGTAGCTGCGAGGGGGTTTCCTCCGCCGCCTCTGCCAAGGCACCAGCCCCCGCAACCGTGGCTTTGGCCAGTTGCATGGCCAGATCGGCAGGCAAACCCTCAGCCTCTCCTGCAGCGGCAAGCGTTTCAATCAGGTGAAAAACGTAAGCCGGCCCTGAGCCGCTGACACCCGTGACGGCATCGATCTGACCTTCGCTTTCCAGCCGAACGATCTGACCAATCGCCTGCAACAGCGCCTCTGCGCGGTCCAGATCCGCACTGCTGGCTTGTGTGTTTCCAATGATTGCAGTGATCCCGCGACCGATGGCGGCGGGTGTATTGGGCATCGCCCGCACCAACGGTGTCTGTGAGCCCAGCAGATCTTCGAATGTGGCGATGGACGTGCCTGCTGCAACCGAAATGAACAGGGTCGGACCATTCCCAAGCGACTGCATCTGGGGCAGCGCCTCTCCCATCATCTGGGGCTTGACCGCAATCAACACGATGCCGGGCGCTTTGTCTCCCTCTGGCAGAGGGGCGTTGATCTGCACACCAGTCTGGCGCAACCAATCGGACGGATTGGGGTCGATCACCCAGACTGCGTCCGGGGATACTCCCTGATCGAGCCAGCCTGCCAACATGGCTGACCCCATTTTCCCACAGCCCAGCAACGCAATACCGCGCGATGCGATTTCGGATACCTGCATTTCCCCTCCCCTTCGATAAATCCGGTTTGGGGAGAAGGTTTACGCGCGCCCGTAGGCCTCTGCAATGGCGACCTGCAGTGCCTCACGCGGGGGCTGCCCGCCCCACACCATCAACTGGATCGCCGGGTAATAGCGTTCGCAGTTTGACACCGCCGCATTGATCAACGTGTCGATCTGCTCAGCGCTGGCAACCTGACCACCGGCCAGAACCAGCCCATAGCGGAACAACATCAGCTTATGTTCGGGCCAAAAGGTGAAACCACCCGCCCAGCACTGATCATTCATTTCGTTGATCAGCTCATACAGCTGGGGCAGTTTTTCCTTTGGCGGCTCCATTTCAAAGCTGCACACCATTCGCAGGGTTTCTTCATAGCCGGACCACGCGAGGGTCAGCGAATAGGTTCGCCACTGCCCTTCGACAGCCATGGCGATCTGGTCATCGCCAATGCGGTCAAAGTCCCAATCGTGATCGGAGGCCAGATGTTCGACAATGTCGATAGGGTGAATTTCGTCTTCCAGAAACTGTTCGGAAAGAGCCATGATGCCACCTCTCTGCTCTCTAGCAAAAGCGATGTCTGGCACCCCCAATTGCTAGCGGCCTGCTCAAGAAAGAGAGGGGTTTTCCGCCTCTCCTACTAGATATGGTGGCCGCCCGAAACGCATCTGGCAACCCTTTATTTGGGGATAACTGCAATAAGTTGTGGACGAATGAAAACTGCCCGCAAAATATCGTAACTTCGATCAATGTTGCGGCAATCGTCCTTTGTCACATGGAAACCCGCTGGGAAGCCGCCGCCGCACGGACGCAGGAACCACCCCGACCACAAAAGAAAACGCCGCCCCTCAAAGGGCGGCGCTGGTCCTTTTGGCTGGTCTTGTCAGCACTGTCCAGCATGGCGGCACCCCGCCGGGGGGCCAGCAAGCCAGAGCGGTTCAGCCGATCAGGCGGATTTGTCAGCCTCAAGCGCATCCAAGCGGGCCTTGAGAGCCTCATTTTCTTCACGGGCCTTTTGCGCCATTGCACGCACCGCATCAAATTCCTCGCGGGTCACAAAGTCGCGATCAGCCAGCCAGCGATCAATCAGGCTTTTCATGGCGGTTTCCGCCTCTTCCCGAGCACCGTGAGCAACACCCATGGCGTTGGTCATGAGCTGCGAAATGTCGTCCATGATCTTGTTGCGCGTCTGCATTGTCTTCTCCATGTGAGCCTTGTCCCCTATATGGGCGACATGAGGCGCGGCGGCAAGGCGTTGACCTCCTGATCCAGCACAGGCATTCACGGCATATGCACGCTTTTTTCATCCCCTTTCCCGATCTGTCCCCCGAAATCTTTGCAGTAGAGCTGTTTGGCTCTCGCTTTGCACTGCGCTGGTACGCGCTGGCCTATATCGTTGGCATCGTGATTGCCTGGCGTTTGGCTGTCGGCGCACTGCGACGACCAGCGCTCTGGCCTGAACAGCGCCCTCCGATGAAGCCAGCACAGGTCGAAGACCTCCTGACCTGGATCATCCTTGGCGTTATTCTTGGCGGGCGGCTTGGTTATGTCATGTTCTACCAGCCCGGCTATTATCTGCAGAACCCAGCCGAGGTGATCCGCATCTGGCAAGGGGGCATGGCCTTTCACGGGGGGCTGCTTGGGGTGATCTTTGCGACATGGATCTATGCACTGCGCCACAATATCCCACGTCTTCAGATTGCTGACTTAGTGGCCCATACCGTTCCGCCGGGGCTGCTGCTGGGACGGCTGGCAAATTTCAACAATGCCGAACTATGGGGGCGCGCAACAGACCTCCCCTGGGGGGTTGCGTTCCCCGGACAGGCCGCTCAGGCCTGTGGGCAGGCCTTGGGTGAAATCTGCGCGCGTCACCCCTCTCAGCTTTACGAAGCCGTGCTCGAGGGGCTCTTGCTTGGCGCGGTGCTGCTGTGGCTGGCCTATCGAAAAGGTGCCTTGCGCCTGCCCGGCTATGTGACCGGGGTTTTCCTTGCAGGATACGGCGCTGCGCGGTTTGCGGTGGAGTTCGTCCGCCAGCCTGACGCGCAATTTGTCACCGAAAACAACCCACTTGGCCTGGCCTTTCATATCGGTGGCTACGGCTTAACCATGGGCCAGATCCTGTCACTGCCGATGATCGCAATCGGCGTGGTCCTGATCCTGCGCGCCCAGCGAAATGGCGGGGCAAAGACATGAGCCTGCAAGATCACATCATAGCCCGCATCCGGACTGATGGCCCGATCTCGGTTGCTGACTACATGGCAGAGGCGCTGCTGCATCCGACCTATGGCTATTATACCACCCGCGATCCGCTGGGGGCCTCCGGTGACTTCACCACCGCGCCCGAAATCAGCCAGATGTTTGGAGAACTGATCGGCCTGGCGCTGGCACAGACATGGATTGATCAAGGCAGCCCGACCCCGTTCACCCTTGCCGAACTTGGCCCTGGACGCGGTACATTGATGGCCGATGTTCTTCGCGCGACCAAGGCCGTGCCGGGCTTTCATGCCGCGATGCGCATCTCGCTTCTGGAAGCCTCGCCAACCTTGCGCAAACGCCAAGCCGAAGCGCTTTCCGGCTATGCCGCCACCTGGCACGAAAACATCGAGGAACTTCCCGATCAGGCGCTGTTTCTGGTGGCCAACGAATTCTTCGACGCCCTGCCCGTGCGCCAGTTCCTGCGCGATGGTGAGGGCTGGCGCGAAAAATCGGTCGGGCTATCCGAGGACGGCGCCCTGCAGTTCGGTCTGGGGCCGGTCGCACCGCAACCCGCGCTTTCCCATCGGATTGAGGACACATCCGACAATGATCTGGTCGAGCTCTGCGAAGCTGCGCAGCCGATTGTCAGCACCCTTGCGCAACGCATTGCGGCATATGGCGGCTGTGCCCTGATTGTGGACTATGGCGACTGGCGTTCGCTTGGCGACACCCTGCAGGCCCTGCGCTCTCATGCGCCCAGCGATCCGCTCCTGTCGCCCGGCGAAGCGGATTTGACGACCCATGTCGATTTTGAGGCGCTGGCGCTGGCTGCCAAATCGGCAGGTGCGGAATTCAGCCGTGTGACACCACAAGGCGTGTTCCTCGAGCGGCTTGGCATCACCGCCCGCGCCCAAGCCCTCGCCGCCCGCTTGAGCGGCCAGCAGCTGGACCAGCTGATTGCTGCACATCGACGGTTGACGCACCCGGAGGAAATGGGAAACCTGTTCAAAGTTCTGGCGCTTTATCCCGCACAGATGACACCCCCACCAGGATTGAACGCATGACGCTGGAAATTCTTACCTCTGACCTGCTGGCCGACACCCGCCACGGTTTCTTCACGCGTCGGGGCGGGGCCTCCTCGGGCATATTCGAGGGACTGAACTGCGGTCTCGGATCTTCTGACCAGCGGCAAGCGGTCACAATGAATCGTGCACGTGTGGCGGAGGCAATGGATGTCCCGGCAGAGGCCCTGGGCCGGGTTCATCAAGTCCATTCTGCCGATGTGCTGACTGTCAGCGAGGCAAACCAGGCAGATCTGCAAGCCGGCGCAAAGGCAGACGCCATGGTGACCAATGTACCGGGCATCGCCCTGTCCATTCTGACGGCGGACTGCCAACCCGTTTTGTTTGCAGATGCAAAAGCCGGTGTCGTGGGCGCCGCTCATGCTGGCTGGCGCGGAGCTCTGGATGGCGTTCTGGAAGCCACTCTGGCCGCAATGGAAGCGCTTGGCGCGGATCGCGCAAATACCAGTGCGGTGATCGGCCCGACCATCTCTCAGCGCGCCTATGAGGTCGGCCCGGAGTTCTTTGACGACTTCATTGCCCAGGACCCTGAAAACGCTCGTTTCTTCGCCAATGGTGAAGGCGACCGCTACCTGTTTGACTTGCCGTCGCTTGGGTTGCACAAATTGCGCAGTGCAGGTGTCGGCGCCGCACAGTGGACCGGGCACTGCACCTACAGCGACCCGGCGCGGTTCTACTCTTATCGGCGCACCACCCACCTGAAAGAGGCCGACTACGGCAGGCTTATTTCCTGCATCCGGCTCTGACCTCTCCGTTCCGTGCAGACACCACAACCCGGCCCACCCAAGGTCGGGTTGTTGCGTTTTAGGACTGCAATTTCGACAGAGGTGCGGCGATTTTCACAGATCGGCCACATTGGTGGCGCAATGCCATGTCAAACAGGTCAGAACACCGCGCTGATCGGCAGGACGTCGATCACCCTGACAGGAGACGCCAATGCCATCGAAGTCGCGCTTCATCAAATCCATCGTGGCAGCTGCCAAGTCCGAAGAGGTCGAGCTGCCCTGGAGCAGAGGCGCCAACCGCCAGGCCATGATCGAACGTCGCCAGCAGGACCGCACCGTCACACAACAGGCCAAAACAGCCTGACCCAGCCCGCTTCAAGGCTGACATGAATTCCCCCGCATCTGCCGTTTTTTTGGATGCGGCCCAAGACCCCGGCTTTTAGCAGCTGCTCGCTGAAACGTCGGAATTGTATCTGTGTTGTTATGAAAGAGGCCCGGTAGCCATGACCATTCCACAGTCACTGCGACGCGCAGCTGCCAATGCCGTCGAAGCCAACGCCCTTCTGAAAGATCCCGCAGCTCTCCGCAGCGGGGTCCGCCCGCAGTTGCGGCGCTATGATGTGATGAGCCTGCAAAGCGACGGAACAATTGCCGAGACCCGCCATGTGGCGCCGTCCCTCCCCTTGTTTGAGAATGCGTTCACAGCATTTTGCCGCGGCGCATTGGTCGAAACCACACAGGGGCCAATCGCTGTTGAGGATCTTTTGCCCGGCGACCAGCTGATCACGATGGACGGCGAAGCCGAAACCCTGCTTTGGAAGGGATCCACCAGCCTGGTTCCCTCTCGCAGCGACAAGGCCGGTCGCAGCCATCAGCTGACCAGCTTCACCGCCGACAGCCTGGGCGATGCCAAACCGATGGGGACTGTTGTTGCAGGCCCCGCAGCCCGACTGCTACAGCGCGCACCGCTGCCGGGCATTCGCCTGGAACATGGTGCAACGCTTGTCCCGGTACAGCAATACCAGGACGGCATGAGCATCGTGGAAACGGCGCCGCCAACGGCGGTGGATCTTTATCACCTCTGCCTGCCCCGCCACGCTGTGATCAAGGTCGGTGGATTGCCGTTTGAGACATACCACCCCGGCCCGGATGCGTTGAAACTGGTCAGTCACGCGATCCGCACGCTCTATTTGAACCTGTTTTCGCATGTTGACTCAGTTTCCGGGTTCGGCCCGCTCGCCTATCCGCGGGCGGAAATCCGACAGCCCGACATGAACTAGGCGTTGCACTTGGGGGCAAGACAGCAAAAAGGCGCCTGCGGATGCACGGCGCCTTTCGTGTTTCTTGCGTAAAAGATGCGTTGCGTCACGCTTCGCGCGCGAGCCTCTGTTCCAGCACATCAAACGGCACACCCGGTTCGTCCTTGGCACCGCGGATCACCAGCGAGGTCTTGACGCTCGCGACATTGGGCGTGGTCAGCAGATCGCTGGTCAAAAAGCTCTGGAACGTGCTGAGGTCGGGCGAGACGCATTTCAGGATGAAATCCACTTCGCCGTTCAGCATGTGACATTCACGCACAAGCGGCCACTCACGGCACTTGGCCTCAAAGGCGCTCAGCTCTGCTTCCGCCTGGCTTTCCAAACCAACCATCGCAAAGACCTGAACCTCAAACCCCAGTTCGCGCGAATTGACCTCGGCATGGTAGCCACGGATCAGCCCCGCTTCCTCGAGCGAGCGCACACGGCGCAGGCACGGCGGCGCAGATATCCCCACGCGCTTGGCCAGTTCAACATTGGTCATGCGACCGTCGGCCTGTAATTCCGACAAAATCTTGCGATCAATCGGATCAAGGCGTGTTGTGACCATATGAGAGCTCCTGTGAAAAGATTGCGTTTGTTATACCAGCATCCACGGCGCGCGCAATAATCTTTCATAACTGCGCAACAATCTTTGCCAAACACCTTTGGGATACCGGCTTTGCCCCGCATGCGGCCAGACAGCCCTGCATGGCGAGACTGCGGTCTTGGGCCACCGAGGGGCTTTAAGACAGCTTGGCGTGCAGCTATATGCTTTGCCTGACGGCGGCAAGACCGCCAATACATCGATTGGGGAAACAAGATGAGCGAAACGCGCCATACCAAGGTTCTGATCATCGGCTCCGGCCCTGCGGGCTACACCGCAGGCGTCTATGCGAGCCGCGCGATGCTGGAGCCGATCCTGGTTCAGGGCATCGAGCCTGGCGGTCAGCTGACCACGACAACCGAGGTCGAGAACTGGCCGGGTCACACCGAAATCCAGGGCCCTGATCTGATGGTCAACATGGAAGCCCACGCCAAAGCAATGGGCACCGAGATCATCGGCGACATCATCACCTCACTGGATACCAGCAGCCGCCCCTTCGTGGCCAAAGGCGACAGTGGCACGACCTATACCGCCGATGCCGTGATCCTGGCGACAGGTGCCCGCGCCAAATGGCTTGGCCTGCCGTCAGAAGAGAAGTTCAAGGGCTTTGGCGTCTCGGCCTGCGCAACCTGCGATGGCTTCTTTTACCGCGGCCAGGAAATCGTGGTCATCGGCGGCGGCAATACCGCTGTTGAAGAGGCGCTGTTCCTGACCAACTTTGCCTCCAAGGTCACGCTGATCCACCGCCGCGACGAACTGCGCGCCGAGAAGATCCTGCAAGACCGCCTGATGAAGAACCCAAAGATCGAACCCCTGTGGTTCCACGAGTTGGAAGAGGTCGTTGGCACCGAAAACCCACTTGGCGTCGAAGGTGTCCGCGTGAAGAACGTGAAGACCGGCGAAATCACTGAAATCCCCTGCAAGGGCGTGTTTGTCGCCATCGGGCATGCCCCCGCCAATGAACTGGTGAAGGATGTGCTGGAAACCCACAACGGCGGCTATGTGACGGTCACCCCCGGCACCACCGAAACATCGATCCCGGGTATTTTTGCAGCGGGCGACCTGACCGACCACAAGTATCGTCAGGCTGTCACCTCGGCAGGCATGGGCTGCATGGCCGCGCTGGACGCCGAGCGCTTCCTGGCGGAACAGGAGTAAGCGCCGTGGCGCATGATTTCGACACGCAAAAGGCCGAGACATTCTCGGCCTTTTCAGACCTTCAGGCCGAAGGCGATCTGCCGTTTGAAGCAGATCTGGATCTGTTCTTTGTGTCCAGCGACGGAACCAGCGACTGGATGCCACTGGCCGAAGCACTCGCGGATCTGGGCTTTCACACCCAATGGGCAGAGGCCGAATGCGACGACCCCGCAACGCTCATTGCGACCATGCCGGATCAGATCCTGTCCGCGTCAGCGATCTGGATGGTCGAAGAGGTGGCAACCCGCGTCGCGATCGACCACGGATTTCGCCCGGATGGGTGGGGGTTTGCGGAGGGCTGAGCCCCGTTCAGCCTCGCGCAGCTCAAATTCCTGTTCCCCTGCAGGATCCCGACAAGACCGCCTGTTCCGCCTGCGTTGCAAATTGGGAACGGCGGTCTTTTTCATACACGCCAAGGTGGTTTGGGCTTTGCTACGACAGCAAAGCATGAAATGCGTTCACCCGTGAACACACTTTGAGTCGACCAATGCCATCCGCCCCCGCCAATCCCAGTCTTGAGGACGAAGACCTGCTTTTTCGCATCCTCAGCCAGCTCGACAAGGCGCCTGATGCGTCCCAGCGGGCAACGGCGACGGCTGTGGGGATTTCGCTTGGCCGTCTCAACGCACAACTCCGGGCTGCCGCAGAGGCCGGTTTCGTCAAGGTCAGCGAACGTGCAGGCCCCGACAAGCGCCAGCGCTTTGCCTACGCCCTCACCACCCGTGGTGCAGCCGAAAAGAACCGGCTCACCGACCAGTTTCTCGCCCGCAAGTTCGCAGAGTATGACGCGCTTCATGCTGAACTTACCGGCACAACCAGTGGCCTCGTCCCTTTCAAGTACAGGACCAAGTTGATGCAAAACAATCTTGCCCCAATCCCAGAGCTTTATGTCTCCTACGACTCTGCCCAGAAACTGAAGGTCGAAGCGGCCGATCTGGTCAGCCATGACCTGAGCCCGCGCCAGATCTGCGATCTGGAACTGCTGATGAACGGTGGCTTCAACCCGCTCAAGGGCTTTCTCAGCGAAGAAGACTACAATGGCGTCGTTGAAAACATGCGCCTGGCTGACGGCACCCTGTGGCCGATGCCCATCACGCTGGACGTCACCGAAGATTTCGCCAGCTCGCTGGAAATCGGTCAGGACATCGCGCTGCGCGATCAGGAAGGCGTAATCCTGGCCACCATGACCGTGACCGACCGCTGGGAGCCGAACAAATCCCGCGAAGCCGAGAAAGTCTTTGGCGCCGACGATGACGCACATCCTGCCGTCAACTACCTGCACAACCAGGCTGGCAAAATCTACCTTGGTGGTCCGGTAACCGGCATCCAGCAACCCGTGCACTATGACTTCCGTGGTCGTCGGGATACCCCGAACGAGCTGCGCGCCTACTTCCGCAAGATGGGCTGGCGCAAGGTTGTTGCCTTCCAGACCCGCAACCCGCTGCACCGCGCCCACCAAGAGCTGACTTTCCGCGCTGCGCGCGAAGCACAGGCCAACCTGCTGATCCACCCGGTTGTCGGCATGACCAAACCGGGCGATGTGGACCACTTCACCCGCGTGCGCTGCTACGAGGCGGTACTGGACAAATACCCAGCGGCCACCACCTCCATGTCGCTGCTCAATCTGGCGATGCGCATGGCTGGCCCGCGCGAAGCGGTCTGGCACGGCCTGATCCGCAAGAACCACGGCTGCACCCACTTCATCGTTGGCCGCGACCACGCAGGCCCGGGCAAGAACTCTGCTGGTGAAGATTTCTACGGCCCCTACGACGCTCAGGACCTGTTCCGTGAGCACGAAGAAGAAATCGGCATCAAAATGGTCGACTTTAAGCACATGGTCTATGTGCAGGAGCGCGCCCAATATGAGCCAGCGGATGAAATCGCCGACAAGGATGATGTCACCATTCTCAACATCTCTGGCACCGAACTGCGCCGCCGTCTGGCCGAGGGCCTGGAAATCCCCGAGTGGTTCTCCTTCCCCGAGGTTGTGAAAGAACTGCGCCGCACCAAGCCGCCACGCTCGCAGCAGGGTTTTACCGTGTTCTTCACCGGCTTCTCCGGGTCCGGCAAATCCACCATTGCGAACGCCCTGATGGTCAAGCTGATGGAGATGGGTGGCCGCCCTGTGACCCTTCTGGATGGCGACATCGTGCGGAAGAACCTGTCCAGCGAGCTGGGCTTCTCCAAGGAGCACCGCGACCTGAACATCAAACGCATCGGCTATGTGGCCTCTGAGATCACCAAGAACGGTGGTATCGCGATCTGCGCACCGATTGCGCCCTACGCGGCAACCCGCCGCCATGTGCGTGAAGAGATCGAGCAGTATGGCGCCTTTGTTGAAGTGCATGTTGCAACCTCGATCGAGGAATGCGAGCGCCGCGACCGCAAGGGCCTGTACAAACTGGCGCGCGAAGGCAAGATCAAGGAATTCACCGGCATTTCCGATCCTTACGACGTGCCAGTGAACCCTGAACTGTCTGTCGAAACCGAGAATGTCGACGTCGACAACTGCGCACATCAGGTTCTGCTGAAACTGGAAAACATGGGTCTGATCGCTGGTTGATCCGGACCCAAGACAGGAAAAGGCCGCCCCGATGGGCGGCCTTTTTTGTTTGAGCAGAAGCCATCAAAGACTGGCCAGCAATGCCTCTGCGACGCGACGTTCAAGATCGCCGTATCTCGCGGCTTCTGCTTTGATCGCCCGCAATGCAGGCAATCGCGCAGCGTAGTCCCCTTGCGACATCATCGCGATGGCCGCCCGCAACTCTGCCTCTGTTTCGCAAATCATCATGCCGGTCGGATCGAAAAAATCACTGATATTGGGGCAGCCCCAGTAGATCGGCACCGTCTCGCACAGAATGGCGTCGACCAACTTTTCCGAGAAATAGTTTCTCTCCTGTACGTTTTCGATCACGACACTATAGCGATAGGGCGCCAGCCCATCCGCTTTGGCGTCAAACGCCTGGTACCCTTTGCCAAGGATCGCGGCGTCTGGGCGCGCGGACTGGAGATGCTCAACAATCCGATGACGCAGCTTATGACCGGGATGATCCCGCTTTGCCGAGGCGATGAGTGACAAGTCCTCTTGTTTGTTCAGATCAAGGGTTTGCCATTCCGGCACCCAAGTGGTCCCAAACGGAAGAAAAACACCATTGGGCAGCCGCGCCAGCAACTCCTCGTCATAGGTGAACACCCGGAAAAACCGCCGTCCTGTCCAAGGCAGCAATCGGTGGTGCAGGGCCGACATGATCTTGGGCTCTGCCACCATGACAGAGATCTGCGCACGGCAATTGCGGGCCCTCGTGATATGCATCGCTCGCTTGATGTAAAGGATCAGATGATCCTGCTCTTCGAGGTCGCGAATGGTCTTTCCGCGCAACTCATGCGGCTGACCCAACGGCCAGGCCAGCTGATCAAGCGCAATGTCTGCGAAACCTTTGTTGAGTTTGGTGCCATATGGCACCACGGCAATGGCGGCTGGTCGTGTCATATCCGTCTCTTAGAGTGTTTCAGGCAGATCAACAGTGCCGCGCATCAGCACGAAGCCCTGCCCTGCCACGCGAATACCATCAGGAGCCTGCCGGTCACCGACACGGGTGACAACGGCCTGGCCCGGCCGCCCCATCCCGTGGCCCTGCTCTGCCACAAAGCGGTCTTTTTCCATCAATCCATGATGCCAGAGATAAGCGGCCATCGCCCCGGTGGCGGAGCCTGTGAACGGGTCTTCAGGCGGGCTCGGCGGCGCCATCAGCAAGCGCGAGAACGTATCCCCGGCGTCTGTTGCTCCGCCCAAATGCACAACGAATGGTTCCAGCATATCAATCCCATCGGCGCCCAGGGTCTTGCCGAGTGCTGCAAGGGCGGGCAGATCCAGCTTTGCCGCCTCAAGGGCGGCCCGATCGCGCACAACCGTCACGCAGAAAGGCAAGCCGGTCGAAACCTTCTGAGGCGTCCCGACAATCGCATCAGATGGCAAAGATAGCGCCGCTGCCACAAGATCCGGATCCGCCTTCACCCCGAATTCCGGGGCAATCTGGGTCATCTCGATCATGTCACCGTCAACCGTAACCCGGACCAATCCGGCGCCGGTTTCCAGCGTGATCTCTGTCCCCTGCATCAAGCCACGATCCCGCAACGCCGCGACAGTTGCGATGGTGGGGTGACCTGCAAAGGGGATCTCTCTTGAGGCGAGGAAGTAGCGCACATGAACGTCCGCAACATCGGACGGACCGGTAAAGGTGCATTCAACCAAAGATGTCTCTCGTACATAGGCCGTGCAAACATCCACTGGCAGATGCGCCCCACCATGCACCACCGCACATCCATTTCCGCCAAAGGCACGGGCAGAAAATGCATCCACCCAGTCAAAATCAAATTGCATCAAACGGCCCTCCCGCCAAAACACAGACCCTAGCAAGACCACGCAGTCACCCCGTCTGCAAGGGCGGCACTGCATTTCGTGAAAGGCATTCGACTACAAGCCGCCGCCTCCCCCGGGGCGCACCCTTTGTCTGGCACACACTAAAAAATAAAAAAGGGCACCCTCCCGGATGCCCTGTCTGCACGGTCAGTGCGCAATTGTCAGTGCACTGGCACCGGTGCGTAGTCATGCTGGCGCGCCAGCACAAATGCCATGCGCCGGTCACTGACCAGGGCCAGCTGCTCTCCCGCAGAATCATGAACGGCGTAGAGCTGTTTCTGCCCCGCAGCGCCAGCCTGCACCTCTTCGGGGAGATCGGCTACATCAACGGCTTTGACATAGACGATGCGGCTGTCCGTCTTGTCGAACTGATATGCTGTGTGCATGTCTTTTACCCCTTCTTGATGTTGATTGTCTGAACCACGGTTTCCGGTCGGGCGCGTGTGAGATCGACATGCAGCAGGCCATTTTCCATGACCGCCTCGCCGACCTCGACCCCATCGGCCAACACAAACATGCGCTGGAACTGACGGGCGGCAATGCCACGATGCAGGAATACACGACCTTCGCTGTCATCGCCCTGACGACCCCGGATGACCAGTTGACGGTCCTCTACGGTGATTGCCAGATCCTCTTCGCCAAAACCGGCAACCGCCAGCGTGATGCGATAGGAATGATCAGAGGTCTGTTCGATATTGTAAGGGGGATAGCCCTCGTTGCCGGATTTGGCCGAGCGTTCCAGAAGGCGTTCAAGTTGCTCAAATCCCAACATGTGCGGATACGAGCCAAGTGTAAGTTTAGACACGTTTTTCGTCCTTGATTCCAAAGCGACGTCTGCGAGTGGCCCCATTATGGCGACCAACTTCCTAAGAATATGGGTGTTTTATGCGAATTCACAAGCCCAAGGCGCCAGAGCGCTGGCGCAAACGGCACCAAAAGCGTAATCTCCGGCCAGTTTCACCCGCCAGCCGACGAGTCGCCAATGAACGCTCCTACAGATATCTCCATGAAAACCGACGATGTTTTGAAGGTGGAGCTTGAAGTGTTCAAAACCCAACACCGCGATCTGGACGAGGCGATCTCTGCGCTGCAGGAACGTGGAACCAGCGATCAGTTGACCATTCAGCGCCTGAAAAAGCAAAAACTGATCCTCAAGGACAAGATCGCCTTGATCGAAGACCGCCTGACCCCGGACATCATCGCCTGAACGGCAAAACAGCTCAGGCCTCTCATCTGCGCGCAGGTTTCGGTGCGCGAACGGGTATGGCGAGGCCAAGTTTGCGCTATCACTGAAAAATCCACCGTCCGGTGATTGGTTTCTGGGCCATGACGCATGGTCAAACGCTGCATTACCCGCTAGGACCGCCCGAATTGTTTCCGGTCGGCCTCCGACAGGGCACGGCAGGGACAAGCCACTTCACAACGAGACGAGCCTGGACATGACCGCAACGAGGGAACAGACCCCGGACCCCAGCCTGCAGGGGACCGACTACAATTTTTCGATCAAACAAGCGCTCACTGGTGCGCAGATGCTGTTTGTCGCCTTTGGCGCATTGGTGCTTGTGCCGCTTTTGACTGGGCTTGACCCAAGTGTTGCGCTGTTCACCGCAGGCCTTGGCACACTGATTTTCCAGATCGTGACCCGTGGACAGGTGCCCGTGTTCCTCGCGTCTTCCTTTGCCTTCATCGCCCCCATCATCTACGGCGTTCAAACCTGGGGTATGGCCGCGACCACGGGCGGCCTTGCAGCGGCTGGCCTCCTTTATGTGGTGCTCAGCTTTGCGATCCGCGCCTTTGGCTCCGGCTTTCTGCACAAGCTGCTGCCGCCGGTTGTCGTGGGTCCAGTCATCATGGTGATCGGCCTGTCTCTGGCCCCGGTTGCCGTCAACATGGCCACAGGCCTCGCGGGTGACACCCAGATCATGCCGCGCAACACCGCGCTGCTCTTGGCAGCGATTGCCCTTGGCACCACCATGCTGACCGCCATCCTTGGGCGCGGCATCATGAGAATCGTTCCGATCCTTGTCGGTGTCGCCGCCGGCTATATCGCCGCGCTGGTGATCGGCACCATCACGGGTGAAAGCCTGATCAGCACTGCTGCAATCGCGGACGCCCCCTGGTTTGATGTTCCGAACTTTGTCGCGCCGGAATTCAACCTGGCCGCCATTTTGTTCATCCTGCCGGTCGCCATCGCCCCCGCGATTGAACACTTCGGCGACATCCTGGCGATCTCCAACGTGACCAAGCGGGACTACATGGAAAAACCCGGCATCCAGAACACCATGCTGGGCGATGGTCTGGCGACAGCTGCTGCAGGCCTTTTGGGTGGGCCGCCCAACACCACCTATTCCGAGGTGACAGGTGCCGTCACACTGACCCGCGCCTTTAACCCGGCGATCATGACCTGGGCGGCGCTGTTCGCCATCGCGCTGTCTTTTGTCGGCAAACTGTCGGGTGCCCTCTCGACCATTCCGATGCCTGTCATGGGCGGCATCATGATCCTGCTGTTCGGCATGGTCACCGTCGTTGGCCTGTCCGTCCTGTCCAAACTGGGCGACGCGCTGTCTGAGGCACGCAACATGGTCATCATCTCCACCGTTCTGATCATCGGCCTCGGCGGTCTGACACTGCAGTTCGGCGAAGGCTTCACCCTCGCAGGCATCGGTCTCTCCGGGGTTGCAGGTCTGGTGCTGAACCTGATCCTGCCCAAACAGCGGGATTGATCCAACAGCCGCTGAAGGAGAGCGCGCCCCGCAGCGCGCTCTCCCTTTTTCACATCATACGCTGCACAGGTATGTGCACTGCACGCCGCATTGCGGAAAATCCGAATTTCCCTATAGTGCGCGCTCGACAAGCCGCGACAGGAGCCACCAGCCATGCCCGACTCGAACGGTGCCGACATCAAAGTAGGCATCATCATGGGAAGCCAATCCGACTGGCCCACCATGAAGGAAGCCGCAACGATCCTTGATGAACTGGGCATTGCCTATGAGGCCAAGATCGTTTCTGCCCACCGCACCCCGGACCGTCTGTGGAGCTACGGCAAAAGCGCCGCTGACCGCGGCCTGCAGGTGATCATCGCAGGCGCCGGCGGTGCTGCCCACCTGCCCGGCATGGTCGCCTCCAAGACCCGTGTGCCGGTCGTAGGCGTACCGGTCCAGACACGGGCGCTGTCCGGTGTCGACTCGCTTTATTCCATCGTGCAGATGCCCAAGGGCTTTCCGGTTGCCACTATGGCCATCGGCGCAGCTGGCGCGGCCAACGCGGGCCTGATGGCCGCAGGCATCCTTGCCCTGCAGGATCCAAACCTCGCCCAGCGCCTGGATGATTGGCGCGACGCGCTTTCGGCCTCCATCCCGGAGGAACCCTCTGATGACTGACGTGCTTGCCCCCGGTTCGACCATCGGCATCCTCGGCGGCGGCCAGCTGGGGCGGATGCTCTCGGTTGCGGCCTCCCGCCTCGGCTTCAAGACCCATATCTTTGAACCAAGCGCGACCCCACCCGCAGGCCACGTCGCCGACCGCGTGACCACCGCAGGTTACGAGGACGCCGAGGCGCTGGCCGCCTTCGCCGCCTCGGTCGACGTGATCACCTATGAGTTCGAGAACATCCCGACCTCCGCGCTGGACCTGCTGGAATCGCAAAAACCGATCCGTCCGGGCCGCGAGGCGCTGCGGATCAGCCAGGACCGGCTGACAGAGAAAACCTTCCTGCAAGACCTCGGCCTGCAAACCGCGCCTTTTGCAGACATCACCGATCAGGCCAGCCTGGACGCCGCGCTGGCAGAGATCGGCGCCCCCTCGATCCTGAAAACCCGCCGCTTTGGCTATGACGGCAAAGGCCAGGCCCGCATCAAGACGCCGGAAGACGCAGGCGAAGCGCTCGCCGCCATGGCAGGCGCGCCCTCAATCCTCGAAGGTTTTGTCAATTTCAGCCACGAGGTCTCGGTGATCGCGGCGCGTGGTGTCAGCGGCGAAATCGCCTGTTTCGATCCCGGTGAGAACGTCCACCGTGACGGCATCCTGCACACCACCACCGTGCCTGCGCGCCTCAGCACCGGCCAGCGCATGGATGCGGTGCTGATGGCAGGCAAGATCCTGAACGCGCTCGAATATGTCGGCGTTCTCGGCGTCGAACTCTTCGTCACGCCCCAAGGCCTGATCGTCAATGAAATCGCGCCGCGCGTGCACAACTCCGGCCACTGGACCCAGAACGGCTGCACCGTGGATCAGTTCGAACAGCACATCCGCGCCGTTGTGGGCTGGCCGCTCGGCGACGGTCAGCGCCATTCCGATGTGGTGATGGAAAACCTGATCGGCGATGACGTGGACCGTATCCCGGAGCTGGCAAAGGAGGCCGATTGCGCCATCCACCTCTACGGCAAGGCCGAGGCCAAGCCGGGCCGCAAGATGGGCCATATAAACCGGGTGGTGAAAGCGCAGGCCTAGGGACTAGGGGCTGGGCTGACCGGGCTGGGCTGACTGGGCTGGGGGCGCTGCCCCCAGAGCCATTGCCGACTTGGGGCGCTGCCCCAAACCCCGGGATATTTCCGGCCAGAAGAAACAAACGGCACGACACTGTCGTGCCCTGTGGAACCGGCCCTGCCGGTTTGACGCGCCGTAAAGAGGGCCATCCGGCCTGATGCGCGGCGCCCCTCCGTTAAGCCAGGAAACGGCCTGCAATCTCTCCCGACATATAGCTGACCTGCCCGCCGGAAATCGTTGCTGCAACGCGGTGGGTCTGCTTGTCCAGCACCAGAATGTCGGCGCGCTTTCCGCTTTCCAGTCGACCGCGATCATCAAGACCCAAAATCCTTGCCGGGCCCTCAGACAGCAGCGCCCAAGCCGCCGACAAATCCATGAGCCCGGTCTTTTCCAACATCAGCGCTGCACGGCGGGGGCTGGGGTAGTGATAGTCGGACGCCAACGCATCGCAAAGCCCCATCGCGATCAGCTCGACAGCGGAGGCATTGCCCTTGTGCGAGCCGCCCCGCACCACATTGGGAGAGCCGAGGATCACGTGGTCACCTGCGGATTTCGCAGCCTCCGCCGCCTCCATCGTCTCAGGAAATTCCGAAATCAGCGCGCCGCGATTGCGCCAGATCACCCGATCTTCTTTCGTGTGATCGTCGTGACTGCCAAGACAGACCCCAGCCGCGCCAAGGGCCGCTGCCAGCTTGTCGAGGGCTGCGGGCACCTCTGGTCGTCGGGCATGCATGTCCTTGAGCATCTGCCAGTGCACCTCCGGGTTACGCCCTGCCTTGAGCGCCTGACCGGTGAGCCGAGGCGGTTTCTTTCCTTGTGCGAGGCGTTCATGCGGGAGGTGATCGTTGAAGACCACATAGGGCACCTGCCACTCTGCGATCTGCGCAGGCAGATTGTCGTAGGCCTCCAGAAGGTGGATTTCAAAACGCAGTTGCGGGATCAGATCCGTCACCACAGCAGGGCGCGCGGCCTTGATCCCCTCAAACACCTGGGCAGCGAACTCAGGACCGCGCAGACCGCCCTCCCATGAGTAGAACTGCGCCAGAACGCCAGTCGTGATGCCATTGGCGGCGAGTTCGGCTTCGGCGGCAATAACCCCTTCGGTCATCTGCTTCATCGCGCCACGACGTGGCGCCAGATGGCGTTCGAAACCGTCCCCGTGAAGATCAATGATCCCCGGAAGGATGCGATAGCCAGACAGGTCGATCTGACGCCCGGCCCGGTCCGTCTGGATCTGGCCCGCTGCAAAGGACAGCTCTCCACCATGTTCCAGCCCCTCTGGGCGCAGCACATCTGCTCCGGTCAGTGTCAGTTCCAGCATGGTCATGGCTGCGTCTCCTCTTGCGGCTGCTCCCCCTCGCTGCTGCAGCGACCATCAGCGCAGGCGTCAGCGATTTCGCCTGTGATGGAATCAAGCCATGTCAGGTCAGGATCAAAGCGCCCCGTGTCGAGGAAATGCAGCGCCTGTGCAATAACCTGCGGGTTGTTCATCATGAAGGTATGGGTGACGGGCAACACGATGTGGTCGCTCATTCCATCGAGATAGGTGCTGCGGACTGAGACCTTTCCGTCATCTGGCCCCGGAATAATAGCCGAAAACACCGGGTTGAGAGAGAAGTCGCCTGCAATCACTCCCACCGGGAAACTGGCGGCGGGGAGCTGGTTTGGCACGCTTTCGGCACCGGTGCCCAGCTGCAGGCCAGCGGGACCGTTCAAAAGCCCGAAGACCTCCCAGTCGCCCAGCTCATCGACCAATTCGCTGCCGTGATTTGGCGGGGCCAACATCACGGTCCGGCCAAGCGCCTCTGGCCGATTGTCCTGCAGCCAGTGGCGCAACAGGATACCCCCCATAGAATGGGTGACGAAATGGATGCGCTCTGGGTCTGAAATCTGTGCCTGACATTGCGTGATCGCGGCCGGCAGAGTGTCAGCTGCCAGGGTTGCAACCGGTTTATCCGTTGACGGATAGCCTGGGGTGACAACCTTGATCCCGCGTGCCTCCAGCACCTGCTCCATCACCGCCAGCGAGATTTCGCTACGCGCAAGCCCATGCAGCAGGACAACGCAATCAGCACGCGCTGCAGTTGCTGTCAGGCCAGCCGTGGCGGCAGCCAGAACAACGGGAACAAGAGAACGGAACATGATAGCGCTGAACCTTTGAAATGACCTCTGCAAGCGCAGATAGGGGCGTTGTGCGATCAGGTGAAGTGCCGATGGGGCCTGCCGTGCAATGACGTGCCGCCTCAGTTGTTTTTCGCCGAGCCAAGCGCGCCGCGCAGATTGCGCCCCGGGGCCGACAGCACCACAACCGCAATCCCGCCCAGCACGGCGACAGAGCCGATGGTCAGGCGCAAGCCGATCACCTCCCCCAAGAGAGCCGCACCCGCAACGATCGCAATCACCGGCACCGACAACTGAACTGTCGCGGCAACTGCGGGCGCAAGCTGGGGCAACACGTAGTACCACAGCGCATAGCCAAGACCCGAAGTGACCGCACCCGACAGGACGGCAAGGACGACACCGGTCGGAGACACCACAATTTCTGCCCCAAAGATCATCACACCGGGGACCATCATCGCTGTCGCAGCCGCAAAGTTCACCGCCGTCGCAGCAAGAGGCGCCTTGGCCCCTCGCCCCAGCAGGCTGTAGCCCGCCCAGCCGAGGCCTCCCAATGCCATCAAAAGCGAAGCCCCAAGCGGCGCAGCCGACGCCCCGTCAGTCGGCCAAACCACCACAGTGAGACCTGCAAGCGCGATCACCGCGCCGCTGATCTGACCAAGGGATACCGCGCTGCCCCGCAAAGCCCCCCATAGGAACATCGACACCTGCACCACTCCAAACAGGATCAGCGCGCCAAGACCGGCGTCGAGATCCTTATAAGCCACGGAAAAGCCGATGATATAGACAGTCAAGGCAAGCCCGCCCCAAAGGGTCTGGCGCAGATCGCGACGCAGCGAGAGTTTGCTCAGCAGACAAAGCACCGTCAGCGTCACGGCACCAGAAAACAGGCGCAACAGGCCGAAACTGGTGGCCTCCATATGGCCAGCGCCAATCGCCATCCGGCCAAGAATGGAGTTCGCGGCAAAGGCCACCATGGTGAGGGAGACAAGCAGAAACAAACGCATGTCACGCTGCTATCGCGCCCGGAAATGTCACGCCAGTGAATTCTTTGTGTCGCATGCGACCGCGGTCATGGGGCCACGGTCGATATGTTGGAAATAGCGAAAACGAAAAGGGGCCGCCCAAAGGCAGCCCCAAATCTTGCAGTATTGAACGGCAGGCTCTCGGAAGGTTGGCCAAAATGACCAACCGCCTTTTGCCTCATCGCAAATCCCAGAGGGATTTGTGATTACATCATGCCGCCCATGCCGCCCATGCCGCCCATGTCGGGCATGCCGCCAGCTGCCGCGCCTTCTTTGGCGGGCTTGTCGGCAACCATAGCTTCGGTGGTGATCAGCAGGCCAGCAACCGATGCCGCATCTTCCAGAGCGGTACGGGTCACTTTTGCCGGGTCGATCACGCCGAAGGAGAACATGTCGCCATATTCGTCGGTCTGAGCGTTGTAGCCGAAGGATGTGTCTGCGGATTCGCGGATCTTGCCTGCAACGACAGCACCGTCGACACCTGCGTTTTCAGCGATCTGGCGCAGCGGCGCTTCGATGGCTTTGCGGACGATGGCGATACCAGCGTTCTGGTCAGAGTTTGCACCCTCAACGCCGTCCAGTGCCTTGCCAGCCTGAACCAGAGCAACACCACCACCAACGATGACGCCTTCCTGTACAGCTGCGCGGGTTGCGTTCAGAGCATCGTCAACGCGGTCTTTGCGCTCTTTCACTTCCACTTCGGTCATGCCGCCGACGCGGATAACAGCAACACCGCCTGCCAGTTTGGCAACGCGCTCTTGCAGCTTTTCACGGTCGTAGTCGGAAGAGGTTTCTTCGATCTGGGTACGGATCTGAGCAACACGTGCTTCGATCTCGGCCTTCTCGCCTGCACCGTCAACGATGGTGGTTTCGTCTTTGGTGATCTCGATTTTCTTGGCGGTGCCCAGCATGTCCATGGTGACGGACTCGAGCTTCATGCCCAGATCTTCGGAGATGACCTGACCGCCGGTCAGGATGGCGATGTCCTGCAGCATGGCTTTGCGGCGATCGCCGAAGCCCGGTGCCTTGACAGCAGCAATTTTCAGGCCGCCGCGCAGTTTGTTGACAACCAGAGTTGCCAGCGCTTCGCCTTCAACATCTTCTGCGATGATCAGCAGCGGCTTCTGCGACTGGATCACCTGCTCCAGCAGCGGAACCATTGCTTGCAGCGAGGAGAGTTTCTTCTCGTGCAGCAGGATCATGCAGTCGTCGAGTTCTGCAATCATCTTGTCAGGGTTGGTGACAAAGTAGGGGGACAGGTAGCCGCGGTCGAACTGCATACCTTCGACAACAGTGGTCTCTGTTTCCAGACCCTTGTTTTCTTCGACGGTGATAACGCCTTCGTTGCCGACTTTCTGCATCGCGTCTGCGATCTGACGGCCGATTTCTGCTTCGCCGTTGGCGGAGATGGTGCCAACCTGCGCAACTTCGTCGCTGTCTTTTACGTCACGTGCAGATGCCTTGATCGCTTCCACAACCTTGGCAGTTGCCAGGTCGATGCCGCGCTTCAGGTCCATCGGGTTCAGGCCGGCTGCAACCTGCTTCAGGCCTTCTTTGACGATCGCCTGAGCCAGAACGGTTGCAGTGGTGGTGCCGTCACCGGCTTCGTCGTTGGTGCGGGAAGCAACTTCCTTCACCATCTGGGCGCCCATGTTCTCGAACTTGTCTTCCAGTTCGATTTCCTTCGCCACGGACACACCGTCCTTGGTGATGCGCGGTGCGCCAAAGGATTTGTCCAGAACCACGTTGCGGCCTTTGGGGCCCAGGGTCACTTTCACGGCGTCGGCCAGAATGTTGACGCCTTTCAGCATGCGGTTGCGGGCATCGGTGTCGAATTTGACGTCCTTAGCAGCCATTGTTCACTCTCCTTGAGAATACTTGTTTATGCGAAGATGAATGTGTCGGAGCGTCAGGCTCAGACGATCACACCCATGATGTCGCTTTCTTTCATCATCAGCAGCTCTTCGCCGTCGACGGTGACTTCGGTGCCGGACCATTTGCCGAACAGGATCTTGTCACCTTCTTTGACGGCCATGGCGATCAGCTCGCCGCTGTCTTTGCGTGCGCCTTCACCGGTTGCGACGACGACGCCTTCGCTCGGCTTTTCTTTGGCGGAATCGGGGATGATCAGGCCACCGGCGGTTTTTTCTTCGCTTTCGGTGCGACGCACCAGCACGCGGTCGTGAAGCGGTTTCAATGCCATCTTTGTAGCTCCTTAAAGGCTCAAAGGTTGTTGTCTCCTCCCCCTACCCTTGGCAGGGAGTGTTAGCACTCACCACTGCCGAGTGCTAACGACGAAATAGCTAGGCAGGGTGTTTGGGTGAGTCAACAGGGTCGTTGAGATTTTTTGACCTCATTTCGCAGGTTTTTTACACCCGCCAAGCAGCCGCCTCAGCCAAAGGGGTGCCCTGCCCTTACATAGGGGCGACGGGCTCAAAACTATAGGCCCAGTGGACCAGCCCATCCCGGCCGGCGGATGTCAGCTGATAGATGCCCTTTTCCACCCGTTCAAACCACCCGTAGTGATTATCTGCCATCAGACGTGTGGCCCGGGGGACCTCGGCGCCCTTGGCGACCGTCGCCCCCTTGCTGGCACCGTGCTCTGCCAAATAGGCAGCACAGCGCAGGGCGTCCTGGCGATAGGCCGTGACAATACCGTGTCGTGTCGCACCGCCTGCATTTGGATCCCCTTGAAGGCGCTGAAACTCGCGCAGCAGGCGGGCCTGCTTCTTTTTTGACTTGCGCGGCGTAAAGGGCCCCGGATCGCATTGCACCTCTGCCCGGCCATCGCTCAAGACCGTAATCAGCCCAAGACCAAGGCGGCGGCATAGCGCCAGATTGTCCTTAAGCATGCGTCGCGCCTGACGGCCCGTCGGTTTGGGCACGGCGACATAGACATAGTCGCTGAGAGCGAGCCTGGTGACAGCCTGATGAAACAACGACAGCGAAAACCGCAGTTTGAGCTCGACGATAACCGGCGGCTCCTCGCCCCGGATGGCCACCACATCCGCTGCGCCGACCTCTCCCTTGACGGTGTAGCCCTGACTTTCCAGGAGTGCCTTGATGGGGGGATAAAGCTGATCTTCGCGGTCCATGGCTGGATGCTATCCCCGACTGCGCCGAAGGAAAAGCCGTTCGCTGAGGCGACGGGCATATCGAACAGGCCCCGCAGCCACGCAGAGTTTTGCACAAACGACATAGCCGCATTGATGAGACAACGGGCCGGGGTGACAAGGCCCCTGCCCATGCCTATAAGACGCGCAAAATTCCGGCATCTGCATAGGACACGCTTCATGACCACCTTCGTCTTTGGCCACAAATCCCCTGACACCGACTCCACCGGCTCTGCCATCATCTGGTCCTGGTATCTGAACCAGATCAAAGGCGAAGACGCTGCTCCGAAACTCTTGGGTGAGCCCAACACCGAAGCGGCCTTCATGCTGAAACACTGGGGTCTGGACAAGCCAGAAATCATCTCCGACGTGGCGGATGATCAGCCGGTTGTGATTGTGGACACCAACAACCCCGCCGAACTGCCGGCGAACATCAATGGTGCCGATATCCGCGAGATCATCGACCACCACAAGCTGGTTGGCGGCCTGGAAACCAAAGGCCCGATCAACATCCGCATCGAGCCCGTCGCCTGCACCGCAACCATCATGTGGAAAATGATCGGCGCGGACCTGGCCCAGGCACCACGCGAAATCAAAGGCGCAATGCTGACCTGCATCCTGAGCGACACGCTTGAGTTCCGGTCTCCGACCACCACACAGGAAGACAAAGCTGTCGCTTACAGCCTGGCCGAAGATCTGGGCGTCGACATTGCCGAGTATGCGTCAGAAATGTTTGCCGCGAAATCTGATGTCTCGGCATTCTCGGACGCTGAACTGCTGCGCATGGATTCCAAGGAATACGCCGTAGACGGCACGAAATTCCGCGTTTCTGTTCTGGAAACCACTGCCCCTGCCGTGGTTCTGGACCGCAAGGCATCTTTGATGGAAACCATGACCACCGTCGCAAGCGAAGATGGTGTCGACCAGGTTCTGCTGTTTGTCGTCGACATCCTGAAAGAAGAGGCAACCCTGCTGGTTCCGAACGATCTGGTCAAAACCGTCGCAGCCAAGAGCTTTGAGGCAACCGCCGAAGGCGACACTGTCGTTCTGCCCGGCGTGATGTCGCGCAAAAAGCAGATCATCCCCAACCTCAAGGTCTGATCTTCCTTGCATTGACACAGCAAAAAGGCGCCCCGTCGGGCGCCTTTTTTCATGTCCCCGGCCAATGTGTCAGAGGGTACATCTCCCCTGCTGTCACTTATCAACCTGAGCCTAGAGCCCCAGTTGCGCGCTGATCTTCTGAAACAGCCGCTTGCGACTGTTGCCCTTGGACTGTTTTTCCCGCTTGTGGCGGTACCATTTTCTGTCGTCGCCAGACAGGTAACGCTCCCAGATGGTGCCATCCGGCGCAGTAACGAACTGCCAGCATTGCTCATCATCCAGTGTTTTGGGCTTTCCCGCCACAACCGCATTCCAAGTAACCTCGGCGCATAGTTTGCTTTTGGACGTGACAAACCACTTGCCGACACCAACCGCATCTTCGCGCCGATTGATCCCCTGAAAAGTGCCGTCCGGCGCCCAGTACACTGAACCACCACTGTTCCAAGTCGACGTCATGCCGCGATAAAGCGAAATGATTTCCTGTGGCGGGGTCGGCTGGGCACCTTTCGGCTTGCCACCGGCCGACATCGCTGGCGTCGACAGAGCAGACACTGCAGCCACCACCAAACACATCTTCAGACCATGCCTAAACTCAATCGTCATTCTTGACCTCTTTACCAATACACTCCCCGGACCTGCTGACAGGCGCCGGGCGGCCCTGAGACAACACAAGGCCCACTCGTAAAAGCCTCGAAAATGGGAGGCAACACACTCACACCGCCAACCAGCGCCTGTCAGAGGTGGCACGGGCCAAGCCCCTGTCCACAGGAAAAGATTGCCCAACGGCCCCGGATCAGCCAACCTAGGGATATTGATAGGCCGCCGAGATCCACCAAGGCGTGCGCTCTCTCGGCCTGTTTGTTACTTGTGCTTTTGGTTTTGGTGATGTGATGAAAAACGGGTTGATTGACACCCTGGATGCGCTGCTCTTTTCGCAGGATCAGCAGGACCGCTGGCATGCCGCCCAGCGCGCAGCTGACAAGATTGGAGTAAAGAGCATTCTTGTCGCGCAAGCCGTCGGCATTCAGGGAGATATTCGCTGGATGAACACCGACATGCCCAGCGATTGGATCGAAGAATATCTCGCCTGTGGATATGTCGAAGTGGATCCACCGGTTCTGAACCTGTCAAAACAAAAGGGCAACATGAGCGTTGACTGCGGCGTCCTGCACCGCGGCGATGCGTCCGACAAACGTGAGTGGGATCTGAACCACGGACTAAAGGCCGCTGGTTTCGGCTCGCTTTTTTGCAGCTGTTACAAAGACGCGACGGGCTACGACCGGTTCGTCACCCTGGCCTACGACGGTCATCACCTCGAAGACCAACCCGCCAGCCAGGTAGAACTGCAGCTGTTCTCTGCGCTTCTGGTGAGCACCATTGAGCGTGACACGGTTGCACCGGGCAACGGGTACCAGCCCGTACGCCCCAGTCCATTGACCCAGCGCCAGAGAGAGGTTCTATCGCTTCTGGCCGAAGGAATGATGACAGCGCGGATCGCAGAAACGCTTGGACTTTCCGAGGCGGCCGTATCCCTACATTTCGCAAATGCACGCAAGGCGCTTGGGGCAAGCACGCGGGAACACGCGCTGGCGCTTGCCCTGACCCGTGGATTCATTTCCCTCTGAAGGGGCGCATCCCCTGCCCCCTCCCCGGGCTGCTCTCACCTGGCGTTTAAGATTGTTGCAGGTGGCAGCCACAGGCCCCCCGTTCCCGTGGCAGTTCAAGCCGACGCAGTTCATCCATGTCGGCCCGACCTTTTCCCCATCACGCTCATGCGACGCCTGTCGCTTGCGGTTGGTCATCGAATGGCCAGCTGACCCCCTCTTCATTGAAGTCTTCCCAGCGCGGCTCTTCCAACGGGTCAGGCAGGTCCGGCGCAGAGGGTTCAGCCATCGACGTAGTTGCAATAGGTCCCCCAGAATGAAACGCAGGCTCAATTGATGCAGGCGCATCAAGCAAGACGAATTGTCCGACAATCTGATTGAGAGCCCGAGTTTCACCATTCATTCTACGGATGGCGCCGCTTGCCTCCTCGACCATCGCGGCATTTTGCTGGGTCACGGTATCTAGCTGTGCCACGCCGACATTGATCTCGTTCAATCCCTGTGCCTGATCTGCTGCTTCGCTGGAGATGCCGGAAATCAGCTCTGCAATGCTGTTGACCTGTTCGACCACCTGCGTCAGCGCGGTTCCCACGCTGCCAACCTTTTCGACGCCTTCCTCAACGGTTTTCACACTTGAGCTGATCAGTTGCTTGATTTCGTTGGCAGCATCCGAGGACCGCTGAGCCAAGGCCCGCACTTCAGAGGCCACCACCGCGAACCCGCGCCCCACCTCACCCGCGCGGGCAGCTTCAACACCCGCATTCAGCGCCAAAAGATTGGTTTGAAAGGCGATATCATCGATCACCCCGATGATTTGGGAAATCTGACCAGAGGACCGTTCTATCTCGGTCATTGCCTCCATGGCTCCCTCGACCACCTGACCGCTGTGCTCAACATCTTTGCGGGCGGTGCCAACGGCCTCTTCGACCTTTTCCGCATTTCCGGCAGATGTGCGCACGCTCGCTGTCATCTCCTCCAGGGCGGCGGCAGTCTGTTCAAGCGTTGCCGCCTGGCTTTCAGTGCGGCCTGACATATCGTCGGAGGCGGAGCGAATATCGCCAGACTGCGCGTCAATGGCCGCAGCTGCCTGCACAACCCGTGCCAGAACCGCATTCAACTGATCTACGGTTTCGTTGTAATTCTGCCGAAGCTGATCATAGTCGCCTTCGAACTGTTCATCGATGCGATGACTGAAATCCCCCTCTGCGAGGCGGCGCAATCCCCTCTTCAGTCGGCCAATCACTCTTTCGTTTTCGGCGCGCAGGGCGCTCTGGCGTTCCAGTTCCTCCATGACACGGCCAGAAACACGATCCACGTCGCGGGCGATCAGGCCAAATTCATCTGAACGCATCCGATCTGCGACCTTCAAGCCGAGATCGCCTTCAGCAACCTCATGCAGCGCGGCACGCATGCGGGCGACCGGCCTGACAATATTGAGGATCATTTTCCGGGCGTTGTAGATCGAAGTCACAATCAGAACCCCAGACACACCAAGCAGAATGTAAAGCAGCACCATGTCATGGGCGCGGGCCGACTTTGCCGTGATCTCCGCATTGGCCTCGATATCCTTGCCAATTGGCAAATAGCGCTCCTTGAATGCTGTATACTCAACCTCAAATGCACCCATTCTTGCCTCCGCATCGGCCGGATCGTTAACGGCAAGAGCCGCAATGGCGTTTGCTTCTGCAACCAACTTATCCACGAGGGAGACGAGGGCCGCCAATTGGCCCTCCGCCTGCGCAGGCAATTCAGCGGCCTGTAAATCAGTCAGCGCTTGTGTTAGCTGCCGACCCGCCTGGTCAACTGAATTGCGAACCTCCTGCCGTTGAACGGCCATCATGTCACCGCCACTGGCCACCAATAGCGCGACACCGCCATGCAGGCGTTCTGCAAGGAGAGACACAGAGAGCTCCTTGCGGACGGCATCAGTCACCCGTATCTGGCGCTCCAACTCCTGCTCGCTTTGCCAGAGACTGTAAACTGCGATTGCGGCAAGGATCAGGATGGCCGCAACTGAAACAACGCCCGACAATACAAAACGGGCACGGATCGAAATTGATCGAAACATAACATACACACCCCAAGGTTGAGACATGGCAACTCTGCACCCGAAGAGTTAAAATTCCGAAAACCCCGCGATTGCTGGTCAAATCCACCCCACTCTGCCATAGCTGAGCCAAACAATCCGCAACGCGAAAGCCTGGCTCATGACACAGATCATTTCCTCCCTTGCCGAGGTCTCTCATCAATACAAAGCCCTGTTCGTTGATCTTTGGGGCTGTGTTCACAACGGCATCACAGCCTACCCCGAGGCGGTCGCTGCCCTGCAGAGCTATCGCGCCGATGGCGGCATCGTCGTACTGGTCACCAACTCCCCCAAGCCCCGTGCCGGCGTTGCGGCACAGTTGGGTGAATTTGGCGTTCCGGCCGATGCCTATGACACCATTGCGACCTCAGGCGACTCTGCGCGCGCGGCGATGTTGAGCGGTGCAGTGGGCGAGAAGGTTTATTTCATGGGAGAGTGGGAGCGTGACGCTGGCTTCTTTGAACCCATGAAAGTGATCGAAAACCCTGTAGAAATCACCCGCGTGCCGCTGAAGGACGCCGAAGGCATCGTCTGCTGCGGCCCCTTTGACACGATGGCCGATCCAGACGTCAATCGTGCTGATTTTCTGTATGCCAAACAGATGGGCATGAAACTCTTGTGCGCGAACCCGGACATCGTGGTTGATCGTGGCGAGGTGCGGGAATGGTGTGCAGGGGCCCTGGCCAAGCTTTACACCGAAATGGGCGGAGAGAGCCTCTACTTTGGAAAACCGCATCCGCCGATCTACGACTTGGCACGCCGGCGCCTCGCGGAACTGGGCCAGGAGATCGCCGACAGCGAGATCATGGCGATCGGAGACGGCCCCCACACCGACATCGCCGGCGCGATGGGAGAGGGTCTGGACTCACTCTTCATCACAGGTGGACTTGCGGCCAAAGAAACGAAAACCGACCACCAACCAGATGCAGACGCGCTAAGCGCCTATCTGGAAAAAGAAAAATCTGCACCGACCTATTCGATCGGCAAATTGCGCTAACGCAGAAAACACTTGATTTTCTGCGACTGCGAAGTAATAAAATTACCCCAATGGATTATCTGGGGTGATTTTGTTGCGGCATGATCCCGCTTCTCCCGGAGGCCTACAATCGGGAGAAGCACATGTTGGACAACTTTCCACGCGGCACAATCTGCATCGAAGATATCGAGATGGGTATGGTGCGGTATCTGCGCAAAGAGATCACCGACAAGGACATTGAGATGTTCGCGGAGGTATCCACCGACCACAACCCCGTTCACCTGGACGAATCCTATGCGCAGGACACCATGTTTCAGGGCCGCATCGCCCACGGCATGCTGACTGCGGGTCTGATCTCGGCGGTGATCGGGGAGCAGCTGCCCGGCCACGGCACAATCTACATGAGCCAGTCGCTGAAGTTTCTCGCACCGGTGCGGCCAGGTGATCTGGTTCTGGCCGAGGTAGAGGTCACAGGCATCGAAATCGACAAACGCCGGGTAAAGCTGGACTGCCGCTGCATGGTCGAGGGCAAAAAGGTTCTTGTCGGCGAGGCCATGGTCATGGCGCCGTCGCGCAAGTTCGACTAGGTCACCTGGCCGCAACCAAGCATGGCCCTTGCAACAGGGTGCTCGCGCCGCTAGGCAAGGCCCATGCGCATTATCCGTGACTTCCAGTTCGTCGACCCGCAGGACCGTGGTGCTTCTGCCGCCATCGGCAACTTTGATGGTGTCCACCGCGGCCATCAATCCGTGATCGACCTTGCCCGCAACGCGGTGCCAGATGCCCCGCTGGGCGTGATGACATTTGAACCCCACCCGCGTGAGTTCTTTGCCCCCGACGCCCCGGCATTTCGACTGATGTCCGCAGAGGCCCGCGCCTCTCGGCTGGAAAAGCTGGGCGTGGAGCGACTGTATCAGTTGAACTTCAATGCCGCGCTGTCCGGCCTTTCGCCAGAGGGCTTTGCCCGCAAGGTCATCGCTGACGGCCTGGGCCTGCGCCATGTGGTGGTGGGATCGGATTTTTGCTTTGGCAAGGGCCGTGCAGGGACCGCAGAAGACCTGCAGCGTTTTGGTGCCGAGATGGGGTTTGGCGTGACCATTGCGCCGTTGATGGAATATTCCGAGGACACGGTCTCTTCTACCGCGATCCGCCGAGCCCTGAGCGACGGCCGCCCGCGCGATGCGGCGAATATGCTCGGCCATTGGCATCGCATCGAAGGCGAAGTAATCGGAGGAGAGCAACGCGGCCGCGAGTTGGGCTATCCGACGGCAAACATGTCCATCGATGGACTGCACCAGCCTGCCTTTGGCGTCTATGCCGTGCTTGTTGATGTTCTGGATGGCCCCAACAAGGGCAGTTATCACGGCGCAGCCTCCGTCGGAGTGCGGCCCATGTTTGATGGCAGCCACCCGAATATCGAGACCTTTCTCTTTGACTTCACCGGCAACCTTTACGGGGCGACACTCTCTGTCGGACTGGTCGAGTACCTGCGCCCTGAAATGACGTTTGACGGGCTCGATGGTTTGCTCGCCCAGATGGAGGCCGACTGCGAGAAGGCCCGCAATATCCTGAGCGCGCTATGAGCGAAGGCATTGATCGCAAGGGGCTCGCCAAGCGGTTCTGGGAAAAGAAACCGCTCAGCCAGCTGAATGACAAAGAGTGGGAAGCGCTCTGTGATGGCTGCGGCAAATGCTGCCTGAACAAACTGGAAGATGAAGACACAGGCGAAGTCGCGCTGACGCGTGTGGCCTGTCGGCTGCTGGACGATGCGACTTGCCGCTGTGTCCACTATGAGATCCGGCATCAATTCGTGCCTGAATGCATCGTCCTGAAACCAGACAATCTCGACACCCACGCCTATTGGATGCCGCAGACCTGCGCGTATCGCCTGCTGTGGGAAGGCAAGCCGCTACCACAATGGCACCCCCTGCTGACGGGCAATCCTGAAACGGTTCATGATGCTGGCGTCTCGGTGCGCGGCTGGACAGTGTCCGAATTTGAAACCCCGGAAGAAGACTGGGAAGACCACATTATCGAGGAGCCGATTTAATGCATTTTGCCTCAGACAACTCCGGCCCGGCCAGCCCCGAAATCCTGGCCGCCCTTGGCGCTGCCAACAGTGGCTACGCGATGGGCTATGGCGCCGATGATGAAATGGCCCAGGTCACCGCCCGTATCCGTGATATCTTTGAGGCGCCCGAGGCCGCAGTCTATCTCGTTGCAACCGGAACGGCGGCCAATGTGCTTGCCCTGTCGACCCTGACCCAGCCCTGGCAGACCATCTTTTGCACCGGCCCTGCACACATCAATATGGATGAGTGCAATGCACCGGAATTCTATGCCGGGGGCGCCAAGCTCACGCTGGTCACCAAGGAAGACAAGATGACACCTGCGTCGCTGCGCGCGGCAATCGAAGGGGAAGAGACCCGTGGCGTTCACGGCCCCCAGCGAGGGCCTGTGTCGATCACTCAGGTCACTGAGTTCGGTACGGTCTACTCTCAGGAAGAGCTGCGCGCGCTGTGTGACGTCGCAAAATCCTATGGTTTGCCAGTTCATCTTGATGGTGCACGCTTTGCAAATGCCTTGGTTTCCCTTGGCTGCACACCGGCAGAGATGACCTGGAAAGCAGGCGTGGATGCCGTGTCTTTTGGCGGCACCAAAAACGGCTGTATGGGTGTGGAGGCCGTGATCTTCTTTGATCCGAGCAAGGCGCAGGAATTTGAATACCGCCGCAAGCGTGGCGCGCATTTGTTCTCTAAACATCGCTACCTGTCGGCGCAGATGCTGGCCTATCTGACGGATGATCTCTGGCTGAGGAACGCTCGCACCGCCAACACGAAAGCGGCCCGTCTCGCCGAGGGGCTGCGCGCGGCGGGGGCTGACTTCAGTCATGACCCCCAGGCCAACATGATCTTTGCCGCTCTTCCCCGCGCGACCCATCAGAGACTGTTTGATGCGGGCGCCGTCTATCACCTTTGGGATGGTGATCTTGACGGCCCTGCGGATGAAACTGTCACCGCGCGGTTTGTTTGTGACTGGTCGATTGGTGACGATCAGATTGAGGGTTTTCTCAACCTTCTCTGAGCCTTCAGATCACCGTTCAGGCGCAAAAGCGACGCAGCCCGGCTGCGTCGCTTTTTTCTTTTCGGATCAGTTCCAGAATGCGCGCAGCAGATCCGCAACGTCCGGTGCATGGGTAATCGGCACCATATGCCCCGCCCCCGCAATCCTGTGGAAGGTCACATCACCAATCCGTGAGCTAAGCGCTTTGCTCACGACATACATGATTGGCTGCGTCTCGCTCCCGTCAATCACCATTACCGGCATCTGGAGTTTCTCCAACTGGCCTTCGGCCACCAGACCGGCCTCGTCATCATAGACCTGACTGTCGCACGCCATGACGCCCGGAAAACTGCGCATCATGGCCGCCCGGCTCTGTTCAGGAAGATCAGCCCATTTCGGATGGCCCGTTCCCCAGGCGCGGTTAAACAGACGTGTTGCCTGCTCCAAATCGCCAGCGGCAAAGGTCGAGCGCACTTCAAGATGAGCCTCGCGCATCACCTCCAGCGCCGCCGGGTCGTCCATGCCAGCAGAGGCGAACAATACCGGCTCGATCATGGTGAGGCTGCGTACCAACTCAGGGCGCGCCTGTGCCATTGCGAGCGCGACAGTCGCGCCGAATGAATGCCCGACAAGGTCGATTGGTCCGCTGTCTGCAAGGCCCATCGCGTCAATCAATGCCAAGCCCGCGTCCCGGTTGCGCAACTGCAGGATGCCCTCACCATCCCAGTCAGGGCTGCGCCCGTGAGACAAGAGATCAAAGCCATGCAATGTCGCCTCACTCTCCAGTTCTGCGCCTAGCGCCCGCCAAGCACCGGAATGCGCAAGCGAACAATGAACCGCAAGCACCGGACGCGCCCCTGAGCCGAAGCTGCGGGCAAAAACCCCCTGGGGTAGATTGCCAATGATTTCATTCACCAAGAAAGACCTCTCGATTGCCAAATGCCTGCATCAGATATGCAAGCACTTGTAATTTGTCGTTTTGTGAACGCAACAGCAGGGCAGATCTTCCGCTTTAATTCTATGCGCGACGTTACGTGCATGTTAAGCGGAGGCCACCATCACGAATCTGTCACACTGCCATTGCTGCCTGGGGATAACAGCCAATGCCGACCTTGAACGAACCCAAGCTGATCGCTGGGAACGCCAACCTTCCGCTCGCCCAATCCATTACGCGCCGCATGTCCATGCACCGGGGCGTCGATCAAGGGCTGGTAGATGCCCGCGTCGAACGCTTCAACGACGGCGAGATTTTCGTAGAAGTCTATGAAAACGTCCGTGGCGAAGACATGTTCATCATTCAGCCGACTTCGAACCCGGCCAATGACAACCTGATGGAGCTGCTGATCATCGCCGATGCCCTGCGTCGCTCCTCGGCCCAACGTATCACCGCTGTGATCCCCTACTTCGGCTACGCCCGCCAGGACCGCCGCACAAAAGCACGGACACCGATCTCGGCAAAGCTGGTCGCCAACATGCTGACCGGCGCCGGCATTGAGCGGATCCTGACGATGGATCTGCACGCCGCTCAGATCCAGGGGTTCTTCGACATTCCCGTCGACAACCTCTACGCCTCGCCGATCTTTGCGCTGGATGTGAAAAACCAGTTCAAGGATAGCCTCAGCGATATCATGGTGGTCTCGCCTGACGTCGGCGGCGTGGCCCGTGCCCGCGAATTGGCAAAACGCATCAATGCGCCTCTCTCCATCGTGGACAAGCGCCGCGAAAAGCCCGGTGAAGTTGCCGAGATGACCGTGATTGGTGACGTGACCGACAAGATCTGCCTGATCGTTGACGACATGTGCGACACCGCCGGCACGCTTTGCAAGGCGGCACAGGTGCTGTTGGATAATGGCGCACGTGAAGTCCACGCCTACATCACACACGGCGTCATGAGCGGCCCAGCGGTTGAGCGTGTCACGAATTCTGTCATGAAATCGCTGGTTCTCACCGATACCATTCAGCCGACCGAAGCCGTTCTTGCCGCGCCGAATATCCGCATTTTGCCAACAGCCCCCCTGTTCACGCAGGCGATCCTGAACATTTGGCACGGCACATCTGTGTCCTCGCTGTTTGAAGACAAGACCCTGCTGCCGATCTACGAGTCGCTCACCCACGGCGGTTAAGCCTACGCGATACGCAAGACATCGATGCGTACCGATTGCCTTTCAAACCCTCGCGCACGGCGCGGGGGTTTTTCTTTGCGATCTTGTCCTGCGATGGACAGACGCGCGCGCACTCCCCTAGGTTAAGCACAAGCAGCCGAAGGAGTCAGAGATGGCAGAGCATTACGACGCAGCCTGCCTGTGCGGAGCCATTCACCTCCGCGCAGAGGGCAGCCCGCTTCGGGTGGGAATATGTCACTGCAGAGACTGTCGTCGCCATCACGGGGCGCTGTTTTTTGCCGCCGCGATCTTTCCTGCATCAGCCGTCCGCGTGAGCGGTGCGTCCCGTCACTACAACGGGCGCCATTTCTGCCCCACCTGTGGGTCTTCTGTCTTTGCCGAAACCGGGGAAGAGATTGAAATCCATCTGGGCTCAATGGCCAACTCCGACGGGCTCAGGCCGGAATATGAGCTGTGGTGCAGGAGCCGGGAAGACTGGTTGCCGCCCTTTTCCAGGACCACCTGCTACCCAAAGGACCGTCAGGACCCTTAGGACACATCCCAGTCATCTCCGAAGGGGAGATTGCCAATCGCCATCCACGCCGCACGGATGCGGGCGACACGGGTGTCGTTCCAGGTCCGGAAGACAATGTCGAAACCATCGACCGTGATGTCTTCGGCCACCAGTTCGCTGCGAAACGCCGTACCAGCCGCCATGTCGACCAGAGAGGTCGAGATATGCACAACAGGTGGCGCACTGAAGCTTTCGCCAAAGCGGACATGACGCCGACGCTCACGCGGGCCATCACCGGCCCACATGGCACCGCCCTCTTCGAACTCGGAGAAAATCTCAATGTCGCCCTGATCCACCCCGATCCGGGGGCTGTCTATCCGCTGCATGCGCTTTACGACCGATGGCCGCCCTTTTCTGGTTCGGGTCTGACCCCGATCAACCACAGGATGCCAAAAAACAAAACCGGCCCGCAAGGGGCCGGTTTCAAAAGCAGTAGAGACCGTCTGGATCAGAGGCTCATATGGGTGCCAAGGGCTTCCATATCAGCGAGCAGCTTGGCGGCATCTTCCACCAGGCCATGCGGTTGATCGGTTTCCTGCACGGTTTTGTAGGTCGTGCGGGCTTCCTCGATCAGCTCGTCCAGATGAGCACGTGTCATCTGATCCATCGGGATTGCCTTCTCAGCAAGGACAGACAGACCGTCAGCGCCGATTTCAGCAAACCCACCAGTCACCAGATACTCGGATGTGCCTTCGGGGCTCTCGACCCGCAGGACACCCGGGCGCAGCGTGGTGATGGTCGGCGCATGGTTGGCCATTGCCGTCATGTCGCCTTCCGCGCCGGGGATCATTACCGCCGTCACCGGGAGCGACGCCAAGCGGCGCTCCGGGCTAACGAGGTCGAATTGCATCGTATCAGCCATCAGGGCCCTCCTTAGGCCGCGTCAGCAGCCATTTTCTCGGCTTTTGCGATCACCTCATCGATGCCGCCAACCATGTAGAAGGCGCCTTCGGGCAGGTGGTCGTATTCGCCAGCCACAACAGCTTTGAACGACGCGATGGTGTCTTCCAGCGGAACCTGCTTGCCGTCTGCGCCGGTGAAGACCTTTGCAACGTCGAACGGCTGGGACAGGAAGCGCTGGATCTTACGCGCGCGGCTCACGGTCAGCTTGTCCTCTTCGGACAGTTCGTCCATGCCGAGGATCGCGATGATGTCTTGCAGCGACTTGTAGCGCTGAAGGATCTGCTGAACGTCGGATGCCACCTTGTAGTGCTCCTCACCCACGATGGACGGGTCCATCAGGCGGGAAGTGGAGTCCAGCGGGTCAACCGCCGGGTAGATGCCCAGCTCGGAGATCGCACGGTTCAGAACGGTGGTCGCATCGAGGTGAGCAAAGGTGGTTGCCGGTGCGGGGTCGGTAAGGTCGTCCGCGGGAACGTAAACAGCCTGGATCGAGGTGATCGAGCCGTTCTTGGTGGAGGTAATACGTTCCTGCATCGCACCCATGTCGGTCGCCAGGGTCGGCTGGTAGCCCACCGCCGAAGGAATACGGCCGAGCAGAGCGGACACCTCGGAACCCGCCTGAGTGAAGCGGAAGATGTTGTCAACGAAGAACAGAACGTCGGTACCGGACTGGTCACGGAACTGTTCTGCGAGGGTCAGACCGGTCAGAGCAACGCGTGCACGCGCACCCGGAGGCTCGTTCATCTGGCCGTAAACCAGAGCAACCTGCGATTCTTCCAGGTTATCGGGCTTGATAACGTTGGATTCGATCATCTCGTGGTAGAGGTCGTTACCTTCACGGGTCCGTTCACCAACACCAGCGAACACGGAGAAGCCCGAGTGCACTTTTGCGATGTTGTTGATGAGTTCCATGATGAGAACGGTTTTACCAACGCCCGCACCGCCGAACAGACCAATCTTACCACCCTTCGCATAGGGGGCCAGCAGGTCGATAACTTTGATGCCGGTTACCAGAACTTCGGATTCAGTCGACTGGTCGCTGAATTCCGGAGCAGGCTGGTGGATTGCGCGGGTTTCCGCGGCCACGACGGGGCCCTGTTCGTCAACGGGCTCGCCCACGACGTTCAGGATGCGGCCCAGGGTCGCGTTGCCGACGGGGATCGAGATCGGCGCGCCAGTGTCGGCTACGGCTTGACCGCGAACCAGACCTTCGGTCGCGTCCATCGCGATGGTACGGACGGTGTTTTCGCCCAGGTGCTGTGCAACTTCCAGAACCAGCTGCTTGCCGTTGTTGTCGGTGGTCAGCGCGTTCAGAATTGCGGGCAGGTGGTCGTCGAATTGAACGTCCACAACGGCGCCGATGATCTGGGTCACCTTGCCTTTTGCTTGTGCCATGTTTCGTCTCCGGTTGTCTCTTAGAGCGCCTCGGCGCCCGAAATAATTTCAATCAGCTCGTTGGTGATCACGGCCTGACGCGAGCGGTTGAACTCGATGGTCAGCTTGTCGATCATGTCGCCCGCGTTGCGGGTCGCATTGTCCATCGCGCTCATCCGGGCACCCTGTTCGGAAGCCCCATTCTCCAGCAGAGCTGCAAAGATCTGCGTTGCAACGCCACGCGGCAGCAAGTCAGCCAAGATGGCCTCTTCACCGGGCTCGTAGTCGTAGTCAGCAGTACCAGATGCAGCACCGTCTTCCGCGGCCTCAAAGGACGCCGGGATCACCTGCTGGGCGGTCGGAACCTGGGTCACGACGTTCACGAACTTCGCGTAGAAGATCGTCGCAACGTCGAATTCCCCACCGTCGAAGCGGGCCAGCACGTCCTTGGCGATGTCTTGTGCGTTGGCATAGCCCACGCGCTTGACTTCGCTCAGATCCACGTGACCGACAAAATGATCGCCCAGGTCACGCTTCAGCGCGTCCCGGCCTTTTTTGCCGACTGTCAGGATCTTGACGGTCTTGCCTGCCGCGACCAGCTCCTGGGCTTTCACCCGGGCCAGCTTGGCGATGTTGGAGTTGAAGCCCCCGCAGAGCCCGCGTTCGGCAGTCATCACGACCAGGAGGTGAACCTGGTCGTTACCGGTGCCGGCAAGCAGTTTGGGTGCAGAATCGCTACCACCGACAGAAGCGGCAAGCCCGGCCATCACGGCATTGAACCGCTCGGCGTAGGGACGCGCATCTTCGGCAGCTTCCTGGGCGCGGCGAAGTTTCGCCGCGGCCACCATCTGCATGGCTTTGGTGATCTTGCGGGTCGATTTGACCGACTCGATCCTGATTTTAAGGTCCTTAAGACTCGGCATCGCCTCGTCCCCCCTTAAGCGAAGTCAGCGGCGAACGCGTCCAGAGCTGCTTTGATCTTGTCGGCGGCATCGCCTTTGATCTTCGGATCTTCGTTGGTGATCCAATCCAGCAGGTCCTGGTGCTTGCCACGCAGGTGCGCCAGCAGGCCAGCTTCGTAGCGGCCAACGTCCTTAACGTCGACTTTGTCGAGGTAGCCGTTGGTGCCCGCAAAGATCACGCAAACGATTTCAGCGTTGGTCAGCGGTGCGTACTGCGGCTGTTTCATCAGCTCGGTCAGACGTGCGCCACGGTTCAGCAGCTGCTGGGTTGCGGCGTCAAGGTCGGAGCCGAACTGAGCAAAGGCAGCCATTTCGCGGTACTGAGCGAGTTCCAGCTTAACCGGACCAGCAACGGATTTCATTGCGTTGGTCTGAGCCGAGGAGCCCACACGCGAAACCGACAGACCGGTGTTCACAGCAGGACGGATACCTTGGTAGAACAGTTCGGTTTCCAGGAAGATCTGACCGTCGGTGATCGAGATCACGTTGGTCGGAATAAACGCGGAAACGTCGCCGCCCTGGGTTTCGATAACCGGCAGAGCAGTCAGGGAGCCCGCGCCGAACTCTTCGTTCAGTTTCGCGGAACGCTCCAGCAGACGGGAGTGCAGGTAGAAAACGTCACCAGGATACGCTTCGCGGCCCGGCGGACGACGCAGCAGCAGGGACATCTGACGGTAAGCAACAGCCTGCTTGGACAGGTCATCATAGATGATCAGGGCGTGTTTGCCGCTGTCGCGGAAGTACTCGGCCATTGCGGTCGCGGCATAAGGCGCCAGGAACTGCAGCGGTGCAGGCTCGGATGCGGTTGCTGCAACAACGATGGAGTATTCCATCGCGCCGGTTTCTTCCAGCTTCTTCACCAGCTGCGCCACGGTCGAACGTTTCTGACCAACAGCAACGTAAACGCAGTACAGTTTCTTGGAGTCGTCGTCGCCAGCTGCGTCGTTGTAGACTTTCTGGTTCAGGATCGCGTCCAGAGCAACGGCAGTTTTACCGGTCTGACGGTCGCCAATGATCAGCTCTCGCTGGCCACGGCCGATCGGGATCATCGCGTCAACGGACTTCAGGCCGGTTGCCATCGGCTCGTGAACCGATTTACGCGGGATGATGCCCGGCGCCTTGACGTCTGCCACTTTACGCTCGGCAGCGTTGATCGGGCCTTTGCCGTCCAGCGGGTTGCCAAGACCGTCCACAACGCGACCCAGCAGCTCGGGGCCAGCGGGAACGTCCACGATCGAGTTGGTGCGCTTTACAGTGTCACCTTCTTTAATGTCGCGGTCGGAACCGAAGATAACAACACCAACGTTGTCGGCTTCCAGGTTCAGCGCCATACCCATGATGCCGCCGGGGAATTCAACCATTTCACCGGCCTGAACGTTGTCGAGGCCATAGACGCGGGCAATACCGTCACCAACGGACAGCACGCGGCCAATTTCTGCCACCTCGGCTTCTTGACCAAAATTCTTGATCTGGTCTTTCAGGATCGCAGAAATCTCTGCTGCTTGGATACCCATTTATCCGACCTCTTTCATTGCGTTCTGTAGGGAGTTGAGCTTGGAGCGGATCGAGTTGTCGATCATCTTCGAGCCCACTTTAACGACAAGACCGCCAATGATGCTCTCATCGACGGTTGCATTGATAACGACCTTCTTGCCAGTGCGCTCTGCCAGGGTCTTGGCCAGCTTTTCGCTCTGGGTTTTGGTCAGCGCTTTTGCCGATGTGACATCGGCAGTGATCTCACCGCGGGTCTCTGCAAGGCGTGCGCGCAGCGCTTCGATCAGCGCGGGCAGCACGAACAGGCGACGCTTTTGCGCCATCAGAGCCAGGGAATTTGCCAGAACGGGTGCGACACCCATCTTGGCAGCAACGGCGCTGATTGCGGTCTCCTGCTCGTCACGCGACACCACAGGTGACGTGATCAGATCGCGGAGATCCTCGCTGTCCGCCAGCGCGGCGGACAGATCGTTGATGCTGGATTCAAGGCTATCAAGCGCCTTGCTTTCTTCGGCGATCTCAAAGATCGCGGTGGCATAGCGCGCAGCAATGCCTGCGGAAATCGAAGCTGGTTCGGACACGTCCACCCTTCCGATATTGGCCCCGGTTGGCGACCGCTAAGTTGCGTCCGGGGGCGTGAGGTCTCCCCACAATTCGGTGGGGCGTCAAAATCAGCGTGGATGTAGCAGAGGGATGGCAACCTATCAACTGCCTTGAAAACCTACGTCGAAATCAAACAATTGTTTAATTTCAATGGTGTAGGCGATATTCCGCCGGGAACAGGCAGAACATGCGGCAAAAAAACCAACTTTAGGGGTCAATTTTGCGATTCCAAAACAGTGAAAAACGGCGCTGCGTGGCCAAAAAACCGCGAAACCGTCGAAAATGAGCGCCGAAAGCGCGGATTTGAGCAATCGGCGGGGAATCATGACCTGAGGGCACCCACAGACCAAACACCCCCTGCCAGTGGTCAAGTTTAAGAAGCTCGAATTCTGGCCTGGGTCAGGCCGGCTCAGGCATGGGGTTTGAAAGCCCTTCCAGCACCCGGATCGGATTTGGCGGCTTGAGGCGTGTCATCTCACCACGTTGAATGTGGGTCTGCTTGCTCACCTCGACCAAAAAGACACCACCCCCAAGCATCGCGGGCAAACGATCTCCCAAGCGTTCGAACAACGGCCCCGCCCGCAGCCAGAACCGACGTTGGCTCGGCGGCAGGTAAAGCGCGCCCAAATGGCGTTCGATGGTGAACTGATGAAGCCGCAGCTGGTTCTCGACCTGGCTCAGTGTATAGGGCCGCCCAAAGCCAAACGGCGTATCATCCGACCGCGCCCACAGCCCGGAACGATTGGGCACGACAAAAACCGCCCGCCCGCCGGGGCCCAGAACGCGCCAACACTCCTCCAGCAGATGTGACGGACGATCAGATGTCTCCAACCCGTGCAGCAGGACCAACCGATCCACATGGCCCGTCTCGATAGGCCAGGCCGTTTCCTCGCACAGGACAGAGACATTCGCCATTCCGGCAGGCCATTGCATCACCCCCTGCGGGCCCGGCATCAGCGCCATGACGCGGCGCGCATCCTTGAGATAGGGCCGCAGAAGCGGCGCAGCAAAGCCGAAGCCCGCGACGGTCTGCCCTGTGGCCTCCGGCCAAAGATCCCGCAAACGCCCCCGGATCGACGCCTGGGCAGCGCGCCCCAGCTTGCTACGGTAGTAAAAGTTCCTCAGATCCTGAACATCAAGATGCATTGCGGGCGTCCGTTGCTTGGGCCAATCTGAGGCCAGTCGCCGTCAGTTTACCCATCGAGAAGCGAATGACCATGCCCCTTGAGATCATCACCCTGCCCTGCCTGTCAGACAACTATGCCTTTTTGCTGCACAATGACGACACCGGCCAGACGGCACTCGTCGACGCACCAGAGGAGGCAGCGATCAAAGCCGAGTTGGACAAGCGCGGCTGGGGGCTTGATCTGATCCTGCTCACACACCACCACTGGGACCATGTCGATGGCGTCGATGCGCTGCGCGCCGCCTTTGGCGCAAAGGTTGTTGGAGCCAGCGCCGATGCGCATCGCCTCCCGGATCTGGATCTGTCCGTGAGCGAGGGAGACCGGTTTGACTGCCTTGGGGCTGAGGTGGAGGTCCTTGATGTGTCGGGCCATACCGTCGGGCACATCGCCTTTCACCTGCCCAGCGAAAAGGCCGTCTTTACCGCGGACAGTCTGATGGCGCTTGGCTGCGGCAGATTGTTCGAGGGCACCCCGGAACAGATGTGGGCCAGCCTGCAGAAACTGAAGGCCCTACCGAGCGAAACCACTGTCTATTCCGGGCACGAGTACACCCAGTCAAATGCCCGCTTTGCAATCACGATTGAGCCCGATAACAAGGCGCTTCGTCTGCGGGCAAACGCAATCGACAACGCGCGCGCCGAAGGTCGGCCCACCGTGCCCTCTACATTGCAGGAAGAAAAGGACACCAACCCGTTTCTGCGTGCGGATCTGGCAGAGGTGAAAAATGCGCTGGGAATGGCCCATGCGCAAGATGCGGAAGTCTTTGCCGAAATCCGCAGCAGAAAGGACAACTTCTGAGCTGATGCGCTGCCTTTTCACGGCACAGTCACGATAAATGTGACATGAAATTGCAAGAAAGAACTTGAAGCCGGGCAGCTATCAACCAAACTCTAATACTATCAGGACATGGTTGGACTGTGGACGGCAAGGCAATTCCACCACAGCCTCACAGCCAACCCAAGACCAAGAGGAGCACGCCCGTGCCTTCATTCTCGAGCACTTTGGAACAGGCCATTCACGCCGCGCTTGCGCTGGCAAATGAACGGCGTCACGAATTCGCAACTCTGGAGCATCTGCTGCTTGCCCTGCTGGACGAGCCCGAAGCCGCACGCGTCATGCGCGCCTGCAGCGTCGATCTCTCAGAACTGCGTGCAACCCTGGTAGAATTCATTGACGAAGACCTCGCCAATCTGGTGACGGATATTGACGGCTCCGAAGCCGTGCCAACGGCGGCCTTTCAACGCGTCATTCAGCGTGCTGCAATTCACGTTCAATCCTCTGGCCGCACCGAAGTAACCGGCGCCAACGTTCTGGTGGCAATCTTCGCCGAACGCGAAAGCGATGCCGCGTACTTCCTGCAGGATCAGGACATGACCCGCTATGACGCGGTGAATTTCATCGCCCATGGTGTGGCGAAGGATCCCGCATTTGGCGAAACACGTCATGTGTCCGGTTCTCCCGAAATCGAGGAAGAGCAACAGGCCACAACAGATGGCGACAAGAAAGAGAGTGCCCTTGCGAAGTACTGCGTCGATCTGAACGCAAAATCGCGAGAAGGCGACATTGACCCGCTGATCGGCCGCAGCCACGAAGTGGAACGCTGCATCCAGGTGCTGTGCCGCCGTCGCAAGAACAACCCGCTGCTGGTTGGCGACCCCGGAGTGGGCAAAACCGCGATTGCCGAGGGGCTGGCGCGCAAGATCGTCGCTGGCGAAACGCCAGAGGTGCTTGCAAATACCACCATCTACTCTCTCGACATGGGCGCGCTTCTGGCCGGCACCCGTTATCGCGGTGACTTTGAAGAACGACTGAAGGCCGTCGTCACCGAACTGGAAGAGCACCCTGACGCGGTTCTGTTCATCGACGAAATCCACACCGTGATCGGTGCGGGTGCCACCTCTGGCGGTGCGATGGATGCATCGAACCTTTTGAAGCCTGCGCTGCAGGGGGGCAAGCTGCGGACCATGGGCTCCACGACCTACAAGGAGTTCCGCCAGCACTTTGAAAAAGATCGCGCTTTGTCGCGCCGGTTCCAGAAAATCGACGTGAACGAACCTTCTGTTGAGGACTCGATCCAGATCCTGAAAGGCCTGAAGCCCTATTTCGAGGATCATCACGGGATCAAATTCACCTCGGATGCGATCAAATCCGCGGTGGAGCTGTCGGCGCGCTACATCAACGACCGCAAACTCCCGGACAAGGCGATCGACGTCATCGACGAGGCGGGTGCAGCCCAACATCTTGTCGCAGAAAGCAAACGTCGCAAGACCATCGGCGTGAAAGAAATCGAAGCCGTTGTGGCCAAGATTGCCCGCATTCCGCCCAAAAACGTCTCCAAGGACGACGCAGAGGTGCTGAAGGATCTGGAACGCTCGCTCAAGCGGGTAGTCTTTGGTCAGGACGCCGCGATCGAAGCCCTGTCCAGTGCGATCAAACTGGCTCGTGCCGGTCTGCGCGAACCGGAAAAACCAATCGGCAACTACCTCTTTGCGGGCCCGACCGGCGTCGGCAAAACCGAGGTGGCCAAGCAGCTGGCCGATACACTGGGTGTTGAACTGCTGCGGTTTGATATGTCGGAATACATGGAGAAACACGCCGTTTCCCGCCTGATTGGCGCCCCTCCCGGCTATGTCGGGTTTGATCAGGGTGGCCTGCTCACGGATGGGGTCGACCAGCACCCTCACTGTGTGCTGCTTCTGGACGAGATCGAAAAGGCGCACCCGGACGTGTTCAACATCCTGTTGCAGGTGATGGACAACGGCCAGCTGACCGATCACAACGGCCGGACTGTCAATTTCCGCAACGTGGTGCTGATCATGACCTCCAACGCCGGCGCGTCGGAACAGGCAAAGGCCGCCATCGGCTTTGGCCGCGACCGTCGCGAAGGCGAGGATACGGCAGCAATCGAGCGGACATTCAGCCCTGAATTCCGCAACCGCCTGGACGCGGTGATCTCCTTCGGTGCACTGCCGAAAGAGGTGATCCTGCAGGTCGTCGAGAAATTCGTGCTGCAGCTTGAGGCACAGCTGATGGATCGCAATGTCTCTATCGAGCTGACCCGCAAGGCGGCAGAGTGGCTGGCAGACAAGGGTTATGATGACCGCATGGGCGCCCGCCCACTCGGCCGGGTGATCCAAGAGCACATCAAGAAGCCACTGGCCGAGGAGCTGCTGTTTGGCAAGCTGTCCAAGGGCGGGCTCGTCAAGGTCGGCATCAAGGACGGCAAGCTTGATCTGCGGATCGAAGGCCCCGGAAAGCCACAGATTTCGGGCGACAAACCTCCGCTTTTGACTGCTGAGTAAAACCGGAATGCACCGACTGCCTATTTTGGCATTTGCCACATCGCTCGCCGCGCCCGTCGCGGCGAGCGAACTTGTTCTGGACTGGCCGCTGGACTGCACGCTCGGCGAGACCTGCCACATCCAACAATACGTCGACCATGACCCCGGCGCGTCGATGCGGGATTATACCTGCAACGGGCTGACCTACGATGGTCACAAGGGCACGGATATCGCCCTGCCCTACCTCAGCGATATGGTTGATGGCGTGTCTGTTCTGGCAGCAGCGGACGGCACCGTCGTTGGTGCGCGCGACGGGATGACGGATCGCTACTCTCTCGGTCGAGACGATCCCGCGATTGCAGGGCGTGAATGCGGCAACGGCGTATTGCTGCGCCACCCCGGCGGCTGGGAAACTCAATATTGCCACATGAAAAAAGGCTCTATCCAGGTCGCCACAGGTGACAAGGTCAAAAGTGGAACGCCTTTGGGCCAGGTGGGCCTCTCGGGGAGCACGCAGTTTCCGCACCTCCACCTGTCGGTTCGCTTGGACGGCAGGCCGGTTGATCCCTTCACCCCTGACATGATCGCGAAATGTGCCCCTTCGGGCGGCACGGATGCCCTGTGGCGGGAGCAGATCCCGTATCAGGCAGGCGGGTTTCTTGGCAGCGGCTTTTCCAACCAGATCCCCAAATTCGGCGCCATCAAGGCCGGAGAGGCAGATCGTTCCCCCCTTCCGGCCGGATCCTCGGCGCTGGTTTTCTGGGTCTATGCCTTTGGCAGCCGCAGTGGAGACAGCATGACATTGCGGATCGATGGGCCAGATGGGGTCATCATTGAACAGACCGACCTGCTTGAGAAAGGTCAGGCCCAGCTGTTTCGTGCGACGGGCAAACGCATGCGCGGCACCGGACTACCGGCAGGAACCTACAGCGCAACTGCTACACTCAGCCGCGCAGGGGAAGTGATTGATCGCGAAACCCGGCAAATGATCGTAGAGTAAAGCCCAAGCCCCTCTTGGCCTCGGCCATGGTTGGGGGTAGGTTGCTTGAACGGTCGGCAGACACCGAGGCGTCGCTGCCCCTCTTCAGGGGATGCTAAACCTGCCACATGCACTGATTGGTTTCCCGTGTCTCTTGCACAGGCGCCCGTCGTCAGGACAGCGACCAACGACATTGGCTGGCGCCGCAATGGATGCAGCATGACGAAATCACCTCTCCCGCTTTCCATCGGGGATCTGTCTCAATTCACCCGACACCTCTCTCGCCAACTTGGTGACACGGCCCCGTCCCATCTGACCTTGATGAATATGCTGGCCCGCGCGGGTGGCTACCAGAACCATCAACACCTGCGCTCAAGCACGGCAGCGGGCGTACGTTTGGCCCAATCGGCTGTACCGTCTGAGCAAACGAATGCCACGGACCAACGGCTGATCGAGCGCACCCTGGCCCAGTTCGACGATGCGGGACGCCTGCGCCAATGGCCATCGCGCAGATCAGTCCAGACACTTGCGCTCTTTGTGCTTTGGTCACGGATCCCTGCGGCCACTGCAATAAGCGAGAAAGACATCAACACACGCCTGAACGGGATGCACAGCTTTGAAGATCCCGCGACGCTACGGCGAACAATGATTTCTTGCGGCCTGCTGCAGCGCGAGCGGGATGGCAGCAACTATCAGCGTCGGGAACAGGCGCCACCGCAAGAGGCCCTGGCACTGATATCCCGGCTGCGCCCTCGTTGGGCCGCACCAGTCAGCGTTCGGTGAATTTCAGCTCGATCCGGCGGTTCTGAGCGCGCGCCTCCGGCGTTTCCGCCGGGTTGACTGGCTGATATTCGCCAAAGCCATTGGCTGACAGGCGCTCGGGCGGGATCCCCAGCGCCTGCACCATATAGCGGACGACAGACAACGCCCTTCCCTGGCTCAGCTCCCAGTTATCGGCAAACTTCGGATGGGCCCCAAGGGGCGTGTCATCGGTGTGCCCATCAACCCGGATGATCCAGTTGATCCCCTGCGGAATGGCGGCAGCGACGGTTTGCAGAATACGGGCAACCTTGGCGATTTCCGCACGGCCCTCGGGCGACAGATCTGCACTGCCTGGCGCAAACAACACCTCAGAGGCAAAGACGAAACGGTCGCCTTCAATTCGGACCCCTTCCTGATTGCCAAGGACATCGCGCAGACGCCCAAAGAACTCTGACCGGTATTGTTCCAAATCCTGGGCCTTGTCACTCAGCTGTGCGGCCTCGGCCTCCAGTCGCTTTCGCTCCTCCTCTTCAAGGATCCGGCGGCGGCGCTCCTCTGCGGCGGCCCGCGCAAGAGCTGCGTTGAGATCCTGACCAAGGTTCTGCATCTGCACCTGCTGTGCAACGTCACGCGCCTTGTAGTCATCCAGCAAGGCCTGCAAACTGCCCAGCTGTTCACGTAGAGCCGCAACCTGTTGGTTCAGCAAAGCGGTCTGGCGCTGCGCCTCCTGTGAAATTTCCTGCTCTTGGCTCAGGCTTTCTCGGGCCTGCGCCAGAAGTGCGGCGCGCTGTTCAGCCAATGAGGCAAGATCACTCGCCTTTGCGCTGGCGTCTTCCCTGTCGCTTAGGGCCGCCAAGAGACGCTGCTGCAGCACATCCCTGTCCGCAGCCGCAGCATTTGCAAGTTCAAGCTGTTCAAGAGCGGTCAGCAGTTTCTCTTCGGTGTCGGCCTTGTCGTCTGTGACGGTATCCAGGGCAGACTGCGCCTGATCACGCTGCTGCTGGAGATCGGAAAGCTTTGCTTCCAAAGCGGCGATCCGATCATTGGCCGCGGCCTCGGACACATCCATCTGCGCCAGAACACGGGTCAGCCGTTCGGCCAGCTCATCACGATCGCGGGCTGTGGCCTTGGCGGCATCAAGCGCGTTCAATACCTCAGCCAGCCGGGCATCCAACTGTGTCTTTGCGCTCTCGGTTGCAGCGAGCAACGTCAATGTGTCCTCAGCCGCCTGACGCTGTTCTTCCAGCGCGAGGGTCATCGCCGTGAGTTCGGCATCCGCATTCTGAAGCCGGTTGCGCAGCGCCTCTGCAGCAGCGGCTTCGGCCAGGCGTTCCGCTTCGGTCGCGCTCAACTCAGCCTCAAGCGAGCCCACCGTCGCAGCCTGTGCTTCGGTCTCCGCTTCCAGATCCGCAATCAACGCCTCCAGCGCCTCGCGTTTTGCGGCGGCAAGACGCGCCGCTTCGACTTGTGCGTCAATTTCTTCACGGCTGGCCGCCAGCGCCTGCGAAAGACTGTCGCGTTCACCTTCCAGGGTGGCGCGCTCTTCGGCCAGCTGATCGCGTTCTGTCGTCAGCCCGGCGATCGTGGCTTCTGCCTGCTGCTGGCGCTGAAGCAGACTGGCGACCTGTGCCTCGAAATCGCTGATCTGCCCGCGGGCTTCGACCAGATCAGCCTGCGCCTGTTCCAGCGTATCCTGGGTGGTGCCAAGAGTGGCAGACAGCGCCCCCAATCGAGCCTGCAGCTGACTGTTTTCCCGCTCTTCAAGCCCAAGCGCATCAGCCAGTGCCCCAACTTCAGCTGCCAGCTCGTCCAGCTGACTTTCCTGCCCGGAAATCGTCTCCCGCAGCACGAATTGCACCACCATGAAAATGGTCAGCAGGAACATCAAAACGAGCAGAAGGCCCGTCATCGCATCCACAAATCCCGGCCAGATCGATGCCTGGAAACGCTGACCTGTACGACGGGAAAGCGCCATGACCTAGCCCTCGTGGCCGCTGCGCGGGGTCCGGCCGAGCCCTTGCGGGCGTGCAAAGGCCTTGACCAACAGGTCGATGTCCTTGCGCAATTCCGCGAGACTTTCCTGACGGCCCGCTGAGATTTCTTCCAGGATCCGCAGCATCTGAACATCGATGGACCGCAGTCGCATCCGGCTTTCAGCGTCAAGACCGCTATCGCCGTGCGCGCGCATCAGTTCTGTCAGTGCCTCCTGACCAACGGCTACCCGTTCCAGCGCTGCAGTGACACCTTCGGACTGGGCCTGTCGTTGGTTCATATCAGTGATCGCATCGACCAGCGCAGACAGTTTCTGATCGACCTCTGCGCGCGCCTGTGAAGACTGCACGAACATGCCCTGCAACGCGTCCATCTGTTCGGTCATCGTGTCGAGCACCCCAGAGATCGCCCCGGTTTCGCCGCTGCCACCTTCCTCCGAGGACAGGCTGACGCGGGTAAATGACGACAGCCATTCCTCAAGCTCGCGATAAAAACGGTTTTGGCCGTGTCCCGCGAACAGTTCGAGCAAACCCACAATCAGAGAGCCCGCGAGACCAAGGAGCGACGACGCAAAAGCAACGCCCATGCCTCCCAACTGCGCCTCGAGCCCGGTCATGAGGCGGTTGAATACGGCGATCCCTTCCTCTCCCTCTTGCGGGGCAAGGCTGCGAATGGTGTCAACAACGGCAGGCACGGTGGTGGCCAGACCATAGAACGTCCCCAAAAGGCCAAGAAAGATCAGCAGATTGACGATATAGCGTGTGATTTCACGCTCTTCATCGATCCGAGTAGCGACAGAGTCGAGAATGGAGCGGGTCGAAGACGACCCCAGCTGCATCCGTGCCCCGCGTGAACGCAACAGCGATGCAAGTGGCGCCAGCATAGAGGGCGGGCGATCATCCTCGCGCGTAACCCCTGCGGCAAAACCTTCGATCCAGCGCACCGAACCAATAAGCTGCAGGACCTGCCAGAAACAGGCCAGCACGCCGAACACGAACACCAACAGGATAAACCCGTTAAGCCAGGGATTTGCCTCGAACACCGGCAGCACGCGCGGCAGCGCGACAAAGGCACCAAACCCGGAGAGGCCAAGGGCAATCAGCATCAAAATGATCTGACGTACCGGTTGGGAAAACTGCGGTTTGCTCTCGCGGTCTGGCTGCGCCATGTTCTGTGGCTCCTGACACGTTAAGGTGTTCTTCCAGAACAGCAGCCTATAGACAAAACCTCAAAAGAGCCAAGGCTTTATGACGCCAAATCACGCACTCGGGCAGACAGCCAGTCAAGATCCGGGTCACGCAAACCAATCTCGGCCAGGTGATCGGCAGTATTATAGAGATATTCCGGGTTCGGCCCCCGCCCGCCAATCGCACCTGCAATGATATGTGCCTGAGTTTCCAGGCTGAGACCACCGCAATACTGGTCATGATCGGGGTCAATGACATAGGTCACTGCCGTCACCTCTCCGCCGCTGGCCAGCGAAACGGTGAGATCGCGTTCGACATAAGCCGAGGAAATCAGCTCGCGGGCGCGCAACTCGTCCAGGGTCTGCTCTTCGTGGCCCGTTTCGACGGCCAGAGCGAGACCGGTGCAGGCAGCGCCTTCGATGGCATCCAATGCAAGCACCAATCCGGGCTTTTCGACGCTGCCGCGGTGATGGATGGATTTCATGCAAAAAGAACGCGCGTAGCCGGGCAAGGTCGCGACCTCGCGGCGGGCAACCGGAAAGCCCGGGTTCCACAACAAAGATCCATATCCGAATACCCACATGGTCATGACGCTGGCCCTTTTTTGAACGCGGCCTATAAACATCAATTCTGATCGCCAGAAAAGAGGCCGAATGATGATCCGCGGTACAAAAATCGCATTCCTCGCCGCCATTGCGCTGACGCTCTATTGGTTGATAGCGAGCTGGGGCGTCAGGCAGGGCGTGTCTGCCTGGTTCGCGGAACAACGGCGTCAGGGCTGGCAGGCTGAGTTCGCCAATCTGGAAACGACCGGCTTTCCCCTGGAGTTGCGAAATCGGATCACGGCACCTGTGCTGGCTGATCCTGGCACGGGAACCGCGTGGCGGGCTGAATGGCTGGAATTGATCAGCCCCGCAATTTGGCCCGGCGATCTGACTTTGGCATTTCCCTCTACGCCGCAGCGGGTTTCCTATCTGGACCAGACCGTTGTCTTGCAGGCCGAAGCGCTGGAGGCATCACTGCAGCTCGCACCGGGTCTCGCGCTGCAGCTGGAGCATTTAGGGGTTTCATCAGCTGCTTGGCAGCTTGATCTGGACAAGACCCCCTGGCTTGAGGGGCACGCGCTTAATCTGGAAATGCGCCAGCAGGGTGATCCGGCGTCTTACGCCATCACCGCCGAGGCCAATGGCGTCCTTCCCAGTGCCGTGCTGCGCCAGCAGCTGGCCGCAGCTGACGGGCTCCCTCAGCGTCTGGACACCGTTGCCGTTGATATGGATGTCCAGTTTGATACCGCCTGGGACCGTAAGGCTCTTGAGCTGCGCCGCCCGCAGCCGCGCAACATTGCCCTTCACCTTGCAGAAGCGCGCTGGGGCCCCATGCGGATCAAGGCCACTGGCGGCCTGCGCATCGACGAGACCGGCGTTGCCGAAGGGGATATCGCCCTGCAGATCGAAAACTGGCAGGATATCCTGCACATGGCCGAAGCCGCCCAGTTGCTTGGCCCTCAAACCCGCGCGGGCGTCGAACGTGTGCTGCGTGTCTTTGCCGGCCTCGGTGGCAATCACCGGGATCTCGACCTGCCTTTGACATTCAAATCGGGCTACGTTGCGCTTGGGCCTCTGCCGATTGGCCCCGCTCCGCGCCTTGTCCTGCGCTGATCGGGGTTAGCGGCAATAGGCCCCGCCGCGATGGCGCGCCACATCAAGGTGAAAGTGATCGCGGTGGAACCGATCTGATTGCGGGCCCAAAACTGTACCAAAAGGTCCGCAGGCCGCTTTCCAGATCTTGCGCAGCCCCTTTCGGGTGTCTCGTGCGCCCCAGCCATTCAGCACAGTGACGACGCGCCCGCTTTCTAGAACGAAACCGGAGATATCAATGGCCTTGCCCCGCCCGTGTTCGGAAATGCGCGCGCCGGGCAGATTGTTGCGTGTCCTGCAAGAGTAGTGAGAGGCGACCCGAAGGCTGACCACCTGATCGCGTCGACCAAAGGCCTTGATCACATCCCGATCGACCCATTTCTTGAGCGCCTTGGCCGTTTCGCAAGTCATGACCGACTGCTGGCTGAGCGTTACCCCCGCAATCGATTTGACCCGAACTGCATTTTTCGCACCACAGCCCTTCAGCCGCCCCGGCACGGTCCCGACCTTTTCACCTTGAATGTCGATGTCACCACACACGGACGTTTTGCGCAGTTTGCGTTTGCCGAACAAAATCTGCTCTGCCAGAGCCTCGGGACGGACCACAGGGCGCAGCGAGATATCAGGCCCGGCTTTGCTGACGGGTAGTTCCAGCGCGGCCAGTGCAATGCCTTGTTCAGACAGCGGACGCAGCTGCGGGCGAAGGAGCGGTTCAACCACCGAAGCCAGTACCGCCGCAGGGCGGATTTCCGGCCGCAGTGACTGAGTGGGGGCATCTGCCAGCGCCGGGATGGCGAAACAGGTCAGGATCAACCCGGCCAACACGCGCATTCCACCCAGGCCGCGCATCAGGACTTGGTTCCGCGACCAAAGTTCGGCGCAGCAGTATCCTGCCCCGCTTCGATGATGCCACGCCGAATGGCACGGGTGCGGGTGAAATAGTCGTGCAGATGTTCCCCGTCACCAGTCCGGATCGCCCGTTGCAGCGCAAAGAGTTCTTCGGTGAAACGCCCGAGGATTTCGAGCGTCGCATCTTTGTTTGTCAGGAAAACATCCCGCCACATGGTCGGATCCGACGCCGCAATTCGAGTGAAATCCCTGAAACCCGCGGCCGAGTACTTGATGACCTCACTATCTGTGACACGGCGCAAATCATCCGCAACACCCACCATTGTATAGGCAATGAGGTGCGGCGCATGAGACGTCACAGCCAGCACCAGATCATGGTGGTCTGCGTCCATCTCATCGACATTTGCGCCCATCCCTTCCCACAGGGTCCGCAGGCGCTCCACCGCGTCCGGATCCGTTCCCTCCACAGGGACCAACAGACACCAGCGGTTGTCATAAAGCTCAGCAAAACCCGCCTCCGGGCCGGAATGCTCGGTCCCTGCCAATGGGTGTGCGGGTACGAAATGCACGCCCTGCGGAATATGGGGCTGAACCGCCTCGATGACATGGCGTTTGACAGAGCCCACATCGGAAACCGTCGCGCCGGGCTTCAACTTGGGCGCAATCTCTTCCATGACCGGGCCCATCGCCCCGACCGGCACGCAAAGCACGACAAGATCTGCATCCTCTACGGCGTCGGCTGCGGTATCGCAGATCCGATCACACAGGTTGATCCGGCGGGCAGTTTCGCGGGTGGCTTCACTGCGCGCATAGCCTGTGATCTCTCCGGCCAGATTTCCGCGGCGGATGGCGTGCGCCATCGAGGAGGCAATAAGGCCGAGACCAATCAGCGCAATACGGTCATAAACGGGTTGAGTCATGAATGAGTGTCCTTGAAATCCTTGACGGCCGCCGCCAGTGCACGGCAGGACGCCTCATCCCCGACAGTCATCCGAAGAGCCGCCGGTAGTTTGTAGCCTGCCACACGCCGCACGATCAAACCACGGCTCTGCAAATAGGCATCACAGCTCTCAGCCTCTTGCGCGCTTGCGAAACGGGCCAGAATGAAATTGGCGCAAGACGTGTCCGACGGAATGCCGAGTTCGGCCAACGCCTCCGCCAGCCAGCTCCGCCAGGTCGCGTTTTTCTTGCGGCAATGTTCTGTGTACGCCGTGTCACGCACCGCGGCTTCGGCAGCTGCCAAGGCGGTCGATGACAGGTTAAAGGGGCCGCGGACCCGGTTCAGCACATCGATGATCGGCTTGGGGGCGTATCCCCACCCTACGCGGGCACCACCAAGGCCGTAGATCTTTGAAAAGGTGCGCGTCATCACAACATTGTCGCGACTTGCAACAAGCGATGCGCCCGCGTCGTAGCCTTCTACATACTCGGCATAGGCCCCATCCAGAACCAGGATCGCCTGTTTCGGAATCCCATCCGCAAGGCGGGCAAGTTCGGCCGTGCTGATCATCGTGCCGGTCGGGTTGTTGGGGTTTGCAATAAACACCAGCCGCGTGCGGTCCGTGCAGCCCTCGATCAGGGCATCGACATCGGTCACGCGCTCTCTTTCGCGCACTTCGACCGGAGTAGCCCCCGCAGCCAAGGCGCTGATGCGGTACATCGCAAATCCGTGTTCGGTGAACAGCACTTCATCGCCGGGACCGGCATAAGCCTGGCAGAGAAACGCGATGATCTCGTCGCTGCCCGCCCCGCAAATAATCTGCTCGGCCGGGAGCCCATAAACGTCGCCAATCGCCCCACGCAAGGACGCATGATCTGAGCTTGGATAGCGGTGCATCTGAGCGACGGCAGCCTGCATCGCCTCAATCGCCTTGGGGCTCGGCCCGAGGGGGTTTTCGTTGGAGGAGAGCTTGGTCACATTGCTCATCCCCTTCACATGGGCAGCCCCGCCCTGATAGAGGGCGATATCCATAATGCCTGGCTGCGGCGCGATGTGGGTCATGATATATGCTCCTTGATGCGGGATCGTAATAACCGCCCTGCATCAAATGGGAAAGCGACAAGACGCCCTCCCCTGTGCTTCGAGCGACGGCCATCGTGCAGCACCGCAACAGAGGTGCATTGAACTTGGCTTTCAGCGCGGCCTATGATCGCGCTCATGAACCATAAGCTAGACCAGATCGACCTTTCCCTCCTGCGCGCCCTGCAGAAAGACGCCAGCCTGTCACAGCGCGATCTCGCAGAACAGGTCGGACTGTCGCAAAACGCTTGCTGGCGCAGATTGAAGGCGCTGAACGAAAGCGGGTTGTTGCAAGGCTCCACCGTTCGGCTTGACCGCAAACAGCTCGGCCTGGATCTGGTGGTTTTTGTGATGTTGCGGACCCGCCACCATTCCGCCGATTGGCTGCAGACGTTCCGACGCCATGTTCTGACAATTCCCGAGGTCGTCGATTTTCACAGAATTGGTGGCGACTACGACTATCAGCTGAAGGTCGTGACAGAAGATATGGCAAGCTATGATCGGGTATATCAACGCCTGATCTCGGGCGTTGAGCTGGACAGCGTCACGTCCTATTTCGCGATGGAGGCGATCGCAGAGGGGCGCCCCCTGCCGCTGTAACGGCAGGTCCGCCCGTCGCGTTTCACGTTTGCAGCCTTTTCACCGACCAAATGCGCTGTTTGCCATCCAAGTCGGACGACTGCCTTTTGGCGCCATGCGCATGTGCAAGCAGGATGTGTTGAGCCGTTGGAAATACAGAATATGGACCGGGTACCAGCCCGCCTTGGGCACTTGGACCTCTTCCGCGAACGTCGGTTCGCACGGCTGCCGCCCGTCAAACTTACCGACCACCTGACCGCCAATTGTAGCGCGCAGCCCATCGTTGGTCAGGAAATCAATGGTATAAACGCCGGGCGCATCAAATTTGACATAGCCACGGATGTCTGCCGCGACCATTTCGGATTGTTTTGATGTGAGTGCATTTTCCCCGATGTTGGTGTCACGGTAGTCCAACCCCTTGAGAGGAGGGCCCGCCTCTGCGCCTGCCTCAAGTGCCTTGGCTGCAGCGCGCAGCGTCTTGACATCACTTGGATAGGCATAGCGCACCGACAGGCCCGGCTTCAGCCCCTTTGGCTGCGGATCCGCAGGCTTGAGCTGGAGAGGAGCTGCAAGCGACAGCGTAGCGCTTGCGGAAAGACTGATCGCCGCTGCTGCGGCCAGCCCCAGAAAACGGGTGAATGACATGGGTCTACCTTCCTGAACTTCGCCTCTGAACGGGCGTCTGTCGGCAGGATAGGTGGCGATCGGCTGCAATGACAAACGGAAAGTCAGGCGAGGGCAAAAAGTGATCACATGCTCATCGCCAACCCATCACGTTTTCGACCGGCCAGAAACGAGAAAGGGCCGCCAAGATGGCGACCCCGAAAATCCGTTTCCAAAAGGGCGGACTTAGTTTTTGGCGTAGAATTCGACGACCAGGTTCGGTTCCATGACAACCGGGTACGGCACGTCGGCCAGGCCGGGTGCGCGAACAAAAGTTGCGGTCATTTTGGAGTGGTCGGCTTCGATGTAATCCGGCACGTCACGCTCTGCGAGCTGAACAGCTTCCAGCAGGGCGGTCATTTGCTTGGACTTCTCACGAACTTCGATCACGTCACCCTCTTTCACGCGGTAGGAGGGGATGTTCACGCGCTTGCCGTTGACCAGAACGTGACCGTGGTTCACGAACTGACGTGCAGCAAAAACGGTGGGAACGAATTTGGCGCGGTATACGACTGCGTCCAGGCGGCGCTCCAACAGGCCGATCAGGTTTTCACCGGTATCACCTTTAACACGCTCAGCTTCACCATAGATGCGGCGGAACTGCTTCTCGGTCAGGTCGCCATAGTAGCCCTTGAGCTTCTGCTTGGCGCGCAGCTGGATACCGAAATCGGACAGTTTGCCCTTACGGCGCTGACCGTGCTGGCCGGGGCCATATTCACGGCGGTTCACCGGGGACTTCGGGCGACCCCAGATGTTTTCGCCCATACGGCGGTCAATTTTGTACTTGGCAGACGTGCGTTTGGTCACGGCTGATCTCCTTCGTATATGGTTTCGAAGGGCGTTGTCCTCTCCCCGGGTTTGACCGAGTCGACAGGCATCCCCTTGCGGGGGCCACCAACACCAATGAAGCCGCGTGTATAGACGAGCGGTTTGGGGAGTCAACACCGATTTTTAACGCCCATTCCTGATCCTGCGCGGCTGTCAGATCTGGCCAGTTCAGGCAGCATGCCTGAGGATCGCAGCCTCCGGCATGCTGAGGTTGCGACGGGCAAAATCACCATAGCGCATGGGGTCGACAGCCAGATCCGGCAATAGGGCCAAAAGCCTGCTGCGATCCTCTGCTCCAAGCACATCCAGAGCCGCCTGCGCCGGATGAAAACTCTCTGTCTCAACGCCATTGGCCCAAAGGACCTGATGGTTTGCCAACAGAAGATGAATATAGGTGACCTCCCGCAGCGATGTATCCACACTGACGCCGTGACCATCGACCAGATCGCGTGCTGTCACCAAAACTTCCGGTGTGTTGAAAAGGCTCTGCACCGCCTTGCCAGCGACCAGCATCCGATGGCTCGGGGAGACCAGCAAATCCGCGTCAGGGCGTGCCATCCCCAATGCGCCCCCCCGGATCCGGATCGGTCGCAACTCCGGCATGACAAACAAGCGCGCGCCACTCATCCGTCGACGCCCGATCCACTGGATCTGCTGGGCGCCACTATCGCGGGTCTGGATCCAATCACCTTCCTGGAGCATCTCTACCGGCACCCCTCCTGACGGCGTGCGCAGCAACGTGCCCGGGGTGAAGCAGATCACCCCACCCTCAGCAGGTGCGCCCATGTCCGGCCCATCGCCAAGGCGCAGCTCAGCGATCCACAAATCCCGGTTCCGCGGCGGGACACTGTCTACGAACATCAGGAGCGGTCGGCGCCCTGCCCCCACATCAATCAGGGTGACGATAAAATTTTTCAGCCCGTCAGTGACGACGAAATGGCGATCCCGCAGGGGCGCGCTGTCATCTTCCTCGGTGCGCTGATCGTCCACAGCAGTTGCCAAGCCGACCAGCCGCCTGACGGATCGTGCTGCACGTCTGCGCAACGCCTGCGCATCGTCGGAAGGTGCCAGTTGAAGAACATCACTCGGGCCATCCACCCGGACCGCCTCGCCAGTCCAACGCCAAGTGGCACCAGCTGCCAGCGCGCAAGGCAAAGCCGCACGCAGACCATCCACCTCGGTCTGCGCCCACGCAATCACGTAAGTGCCGTTAAAGCCCGTTCCCATCTGCTCTTTTGCCTGCCTTGGCATTATTGTTGTGTTTACGTTAGCAGAGCCCGATGAATTAAGAAAGAGGAGCGCAGCTTCACCCCTGTCCGCCCCTGACTGTGTGCGGCGCTCGACGATTAGGCTGCGTGTCCTGGTGATTGCCCTTGTTGGCCTTCACAAACAGAAATAACCCCGCCGGAGCGAGGTTAGGAGCATT